>NZ_JBPZGZ010000002.1:0-2002442 GCF_051857475.1 Roseateles sp. NT4
TTCACCACCGTTAACGCCGGCTGCACGCCGGGCTCATCAGGAAATACCGAACAGCCGCGTCGCCCGAGCGACGCTGCATTTGGCATTTCTCGTGAGCCCGGCGTGCAGCCGCGCGTTCATCGGCCCGCTGGTGCGGTGATTGGTGCTGGCGATAGGGTCAGCAGCGAGAGCGCAGCGGGTCGCTTCTTCCCGCTCAACAAGCGGCTTTTGTCATGCGCAGCGAAGGCCCGTGGTGCTGGTGTGAACTCAGGGCCTCTTCTTTGGTGACTTTCTTCTGGCCCCGCAGAAGAAAGTTACCCGGCCGCCGGGACGGACTCCCGGCAATGCAACGAGCAGACACACGCTACGCAAAAGCAACCTATCAGAACTCAACAACCGACCGAATCGACTCCCCCCGCCGCATCAACTCAAACCCTTCATTGATGCGCTCCAACGGCAACTTGTGCGTGATCAGCTCATCGATCCGCACCTTGCCATCCATATACCAATCGACGATCTTCGGCACATCGGTGCGGCCGCGGGCACCGCCAAACGCCGACCCTTCCCACTTGCGCCCCGTCACCAGCTGGAACGGCCTTGTCGCAATCTCCGCCCCAGCCGGCGCCACGCCAATGATGATGCTGCGCCCCCAGCCCTTGTGGGTGCATTCCAGCGCCTGGCGCATCAGTTGCACATTGCCGACGCACTCGAACGAGTAGTCGGCGCCGCCATCGGTCAGCTGCACCAGGTGGTCGACGACATTCGGCACGTCCTTGGGATTCACGAAGTCGGTCATGCCGAACTGCCGCGCCATCGCTTCGCGCGCCGGGTTGATGTCCACACCGATGATCTTGTTCGCGCCCACCATCTTGGCGCCCTGGATGACGTTGAGCCCAATGCCGCCCAGGCCGAACACCACCACATTGGCCCCAGCCTCCACCTTGGCCGTGAACAGCACGGCGCCCACGCCCGTCGTCACGCCGCAGCCGATGTAGCAGACCTTGTCGAAGGGCGCGTCGGGCCGGATCTTGGCCAGCGCGATGCCGGGCACGACGATGTGATTGGCGAAGGTGCTGGTGCCCATGTAGTGGAAGATGGGCTCGCCGTTCAGCGAGAAGCGCGAGGTGCCGTTGGGCATCAGCCCCTTGCCCTGGGTCGAGCGGATCGCCTGGCAGAGATTGGTCTTGCGGCTCAGGCAGAACTTGCACTCCCGGCATTCCGGCGTGTACAGGGGAATGACATGGTCGCCTGCCTTCAGCCAGGGCACCTTGCTCTCGAGCACGACGCCCGCGCCCTCGTGGCCCAGCACGGCCGGGAACAGGCCTTCGGGGTCGGCCCCCGACAGCGTGAAGTCATCGGTGTGGCAGATGCCGGTGGCCTTGACCTCCACCAGCACCTCACCGTCTTTCGGCCCTTCCAGATCCAGGGTCTCGATGGTCAGCGGCTGGCCGGCCTTCCAGGCAACGGCGGCTCGGGTCTGGATGCTCATGAGGCTTCTCCTGCAGAGGGTTGAAGTTGATTCAGTGCGGCGACGAGTTCGCGCGCTTCATGGCGGCACAGGCGCAAGCGCCTCAGCAGCCAGGGTGTCAGGTCCTGCTGGCCCAGATGTTCGGGCCAGGCGCCGGCATCGCCATCGGGAATCTCGGCCGGGTCGGTGCCCGTGGCGGGCTCGCCCTTGAGGATGTCGACACAGGCGGTGCGCGCCAGCGGCATGGCAGTCTCGGCCTTGGCCGCATCCAGCTTCGCGCTGCGGCGCTGCACCTGGTGCTGCACGGCGCCCAGCAGGGCCATCAGGCGGTAGCCATGGCTCAGGGCCGATTCGATCTCGGCCTCGGGCAGGCGCACGCTCTCGGGCTCGACACGGGTGCGTTGTGCGGCGGCCGCGAGGGCCGCCAGCGCGCTGTAAGCCTGCTGGCGCGACAGGCGCTGGGCCAGCTGGGCGTCGGCGCTGGGCTGCCACTGCAGCATGTTGCCGGCGTGGCGTGCCAGCGCACCGCGCAGCTGCGCGCCCAGCCGCGGCGTGGCGGCGCGCTCCCACGAAGGCAGCACGAAGCTGAACAGCCAGGCCAGGCCGGCGCCGATGAAGGTGTCGGCCAGACGCTCGACGACGAAGGGTGAGCTGCCAGGGGCCAGCATCAGCGGCTGCAGCAGGGCCATCAGCGTCGCGGCGGTTGCGGCGACGCGGTAGCGGCGGTTCACATAGGCGTGGGCCGTGCCTACCGCGGCGATGAAGCACAGGCTCAGCAGCGGCGTCCAGTGCACATGGGCCAGCAACAGCACCAGCAGGCAGCCCTGTACGGTGCCGATGATGCGTTCGTTGCGGCGCGACAGCGTCTGTTCGAGGTTGCCGCGCAGCACGACGGCGACGCTGAGCATCAGCCAGAAGGGATGGGCCGCCCAGGGCAGCAGGGCTCCCAGCCAGTAGGCCAGCGACAGGGCCAGGGCCGAGCGCAGCGCATGGCGCATGACGCCGGACTGCAGGTTCAGGTGGGGCTTGAGGGCCGCCAGCGGCCAGCCCTCGGGCGACACGAAAGGCGCCAGGCGCTCGGGCGTCCAGGGGCTGTCGGGATCGTCTGCCGCGGCCTGCCGGGCCACCATGGCGCTGACGTCGTCCAGCATGTGGCCGACGCGTGACTGCAGCGCCGCCACGAGATGGTTGCGCGAGTCGCCGGCCGGCGCGCTGACATCGGCCAGGCGGGCCGCGAGCTGCTGGCGCCAGGCCTCGGCCGAAACCTCGGGCAAGGGCGCGCCGTTGGCCACCGTGTTGGCGAGGGCGGCGAGCACGTCGGCCAGATGGCGCAAGGTGTCAGCCAGCGCGGCCCGCCACTGGCGGCCCGGGAAGTCCTGGCCCAGCAGCTCGGTGTCGAGGCGGCTGGCCAGCAGCAGGTCGCGCAGCTCGATGAGGCCGAGCACGAGGTCGGTCTGGCGGCGGCTGCGCGGCGAGCGGCGCGCGGCAAAGACCTGGTCTCGAGCGGCCTGCAGGGCATCGGCGAGCACGACATCGTCGGCAATGGAGGCGCGGATGCGGGCCTCGGCTCCGCCCACCGCGCCGGCAATGCGCTCGGCCCGCGAGCGCAGCCGCTTCTCGGTGGCGCGCAGGGCCGTGGCCAGAGCCAGCTGGCGCAGGCGGTGGCGCAGCACGACGGCGCTCATGCGCGCCCAGCCCGCGTAGACGCAGCCGCCCAGGCCCACCCACAGCGCGTGCTCCAGCGGCGAGGTGGCGCCGGCGGTGCGGTCCCAGGCCATGGCGAACACCATGGCCAGCACCGGTGCAAAAGACAGCGGTCCGGCACGCAGACCCCAGGCCAGGGCCATCAGCGACAGGAAAGTGACGATGGCGATCAACCCGACCGTCAGCGCGAGCGAGCCATCGGTCCAGCCCACCAGCGCCGTGACCAGGGCCGCGGCAAAGGCGGCCGGCAGCACGCGCGGCAACACACGCTGCGGCGGGTTGGGCAGGTCCGTCAGGCTGGCGCAGACGGCCCCACCGACGGCCGCCAGCCCGGCCGTCTCGCCGAACAGCGCGCCGACGACGAGATGGGTGGCCGCGACGCCCAGCGCCACGCTGAGCCCGTTGAGGTGGGCGGCTTCGAGGCGCTTGAGAAAAGACTTCACTTGAGCAGCAGCTCCATGACGCGGCGCTCGCTGGCCGGCAGCTCATGCACCGAGAACCAGCCCGACTTCTCGGGCCGGTAGACGTATTGCGGCGGCGCGTTGCCGGCGATGCGCTGCTTCAGCGGCGCAAGCGCCGCCGACGCCGCATCACCCTGGCCTTGGGCCTGCAATGCCGCGGCTTTCACGATGACGGCCAGATCGCTCCAGGGACCGAGCTTCAGGGCCTGGTCGGCGTCACGGCTCGCCGCCGCGGCGTCGCCATCGACCAGGGCCAGCCAGCCCTTCAGTGCCAGCGTGTCGGGGTCGTTGGGATCGAGGATCAGCGCCTCCTTGATCTGCGCTCGCGCCGCGTCGGCGCGGCCCGCGCGCAGCAGGTCCAGCGCGTAGTCGCGGCGCAGCGGCACGAGGCCGGTGCGCAGGCGCAGCACGGCCTCGTATTGCTGGAAGGCCTCGTCCCATTGGCTGTTCAAGGCCAGCGTGGCGGCGCGACCCCACAGCGCCTCGGGCTGGTCGCCCTGGTAGGCCAGCACGGCCTGGTAGGCGGCTTGCGCCTTCGCGACATCCCCGAGGCGGCGGTGGTAGTCGGCCAGGGCCAGATCGACGCGGAAGCGGTCCTCGCCCTTCAGCGCATCGACGTCGCGCGCCAGGCCGGGCAGCACTTCGCTGGCCAGCGGACGGCCGCCATGCCAGAGAGCGTCGGCCACACCGGCGCGCAGCGCGCCACTGTGCGGATGGGCGGCCAGCGCACGCGTGGCCAGTTCGCCCACAGCGGCGCCATCTCCCTCGATGGCCAGGGCATTGAGCTGGGCCGTCAGCGCGCGCTCGTCGGTCGGCGCGAGCTTCAGCGCACGGGCGAACAGCGGCCTGGCCTCGGCCAGCTTGCCGTCCTCCAGCTTCTGGTTGCCGGCATTGACCAGGGCCACGGGCAGGCTGGCGCTGGTGTCGCGCTGGGCGTAGAAGCGCAGGATGGCGGCGCGCAGGGCCGGGTCCATGGCGATGAGGCGTTCGCGCACGATCTCGCGGCCGTCGTAGGCGTCGCGCCGGGGCGAGGCCTCGGCATTGGCGCCTTCGGCAAAGTACTCCCAGACCGAGCCGCCGGCATAGCGCGACAAAAAACCGTTGCGGGTCTTGGCCTCGCGCGCCTTGGCCTGCTGGTACAGGGTCTCGATGCCGCGCGCCTGGTCGGCCGTCAGCACGCCGTGGACCTGGTGGGTCAGCTCGTGCAGCACGGTGTTGTAGCGGTCGAAGATGCTGCGTTCGACGTCCTCGATGCCGGTCACGGTGAAGTGTCCGCCCATGCCGCGCACGTCGTCCCAGAGCCGCGAGTCGTAGTCGATGCGGGCATCCTTCAGCGCATGGGCCTGGGGTGTCTCGGACAGGCGCATCCACATCGGCTTGATGAAGTGGGTGGCGCCGCCCTCCACCAGCACGGGGATGAAGGCCTTCCAGGGTGCGACGGACAGGGCCACGCGCTTCTGGTGGCGCGGCGACAGGGCCTTCCAGTTCAGCACATAGCGCTCGATGCCGGGCACCCGGGGCATGGGCAAGGCGGCAAAGCGCCGCTCGTAGTCGGCCCGGTGCACGTCGATCAGGAAGCGCTGCGACTCCAGCGCCCGGGCCGCGATGGCATGGGCGCGGCCGAGTTGAGGGCAGCGTTGCAGCACCGCGAGGCTGATCTGCACGGCGGCGTCGAAGTCGCCCTTCTCGAAGGCATCGGAGGCGCGCCTCACCTCCGCCAGCAGCGGCGGGAACGCGTCGCCGAGGCGGGCGGCGAGCTGGCTGTAGTTCTCGCGCACATAGCCATTGCCGAGCAGGTAGTGGGCGGCTTCGTGATGGCGGTTCAGCGCGACGGCGCCCTCGGCGGCGGCAATCGCATCCTCGGTGCGGCCGAGGCGGATCAGCGTGTCGGCCAGGGCGGCGAGGCCATCGGCCGTGCGTTCCGCGGCCAAGCCCTGCTCCAGCTTCTGCAGCGACGCGTCGAACTCGCGCAGCTGATAGTGGCGTTGGCCGAGGCCGCGCAGGGCTTGCGCCTTGTCGACCGGGCGCGTGGCCTTTTCCAGGGCGCGCTCGAAGCAGGCCTTGGCGCGCTCGAAGTCGCGCCGGTCCAGGGCCAGGCGGCCGGCGGCCAGCAGGTCGATGGCCTCGGCCTTGACATCCGTCAGCGCGCCGCGCGTGCGGCGATCGATGGCCGCGCCATCGTCGCGGGCGAACAGCCATTGGTAGATGACATCGCGCTCGGCCGCATCGGGCTGCCTGGCACGCAGCAGCGCATCGAGATCGGTGCGCGCCGCGGCGTATTGCTGCTCGGTCAGCAGCGCCTGCAGTCGGGTCGTGTCGGTCGCCGCCTGCGCGGCATTCAGGGTCAGGCAGACGGCCAGCGAGAGGGCCAGTTGGCGCCAGGGCATTCAGGCAGCTCCATTTTGTGGAGCGCCGATGCTAATCGTCCGACGAGAAGCCGGAAGCCTTGACCACCGGTCCCCAGTAATCCCGCTCGGCCGACAGGCGTTTGGCGTAGTCGGCCGGCGCCAGACTCAGCGGCTCGAAGCCCAGCTTGCCCAGGGCCTCGATGACACCGGGTTCGCGCACGGCATTGCGGGCGACGTCGGCCAGCTTGTCGACCACGGACTGCGGCGTCTTGGCCGGCACGAAGAGGCCATAGCTCTCCACGCCGACGATGCCCTTGAAGCCCTGCTCCTCGAAGGTCGGCACGTCCGGCGCAAAGCGCGAGCGCGTCTTGTCGGTCACGCCGAGCAGGCGCACACGGCCCGAGGCGAGGTGCGGCAGAAAGTCGCCGATGGAGAAGCAGCCCGAGGCGATCTGGCCGCCCATCAGGTCCTGCATGCCGGGCGCGGCGCCACGGTAGGGCGCGTGGGTCAGCTTCAGGCCGGCCGCATGCTCGAACTGGTTGCCGAGGAAATGGGGCATGGCCCCGGCGGCCGGCGAGGCATAGGCCGCCTTGTCGGGGTTGGCCTTGAACCAGTCGGCCAGCTGGGCCAGGGTCTTGACCGTGGTCGGCACCATGGGGCCGACACCAAAGCCGCAGGTGGACAGGGCCAGCGGCGCGACGGGAATGACGTCGGTCGCCGGGTTGTAGGCCAGCTTGCGGTAGGCGTGCGGGTAGATGGTGAACATCGACGACGGGCTGATCAGCAGCGTCTGGCCGTCGGGCGCGGCGTCCTTCAGCCCGGCGATGGCGATGCGGCCGCCGGCGCCGACCTTCTGCTCGACCAGCACCGTCTCGGCCAGCTTGCCGCGGCCGAATTCGGCGAAGCGGCGGGCCGTGGTGTCCACCGAGCCGCCGGCCGGGAAGCCGACCAGGATGCGCGGCGGCTGGCCCTGGGCGCGGGCCGCAAACGGTACAGCCGCAAGCGCGGCGAGGAGGTGGCGTCGGTCCATCATGGTTTGAGTCTCCTGGGCTTGTTGTCGGGGTCGGTGGTCTGTGCGGTGGCCACCCAGGCCAGGCGCTCCAGCCCGGCCTTGAGTGCGATGCCGGCGTCGCCGAGGGCGGCGACCAGGGCGCGATCGTGTCCGGCGACGGCGGCCTCCAGCTTGACGAGGCGGCGCTTGCCGGCGGGCGTCAGGTAAAGGCCCCAGGCACGGGCGTCGTCCGGCGCGTCGCGGCGCTCGGCCCAGCCCTGGGCGGTCAGCCAGTCGGTCAGGCGCAAGGCGCCGCTGCGGTGCAGGCCCATGGCCTGGCCCAGCAAGCCCTGGCGCAGGCCGGGGTTGCGGGCGATCAGCACCAGGGCGGCAAAGCGTTGCGGGCTGACGTCCCACTCGGCCGTGGCCCGGTAGAAGTCCAGATACAGCGCGTTCTGCGCACGGCGCAGCGCATAGCCCAGCAGGCCCTCCAGCGGACCGTAGTCCACGCCGGGCACGGGCAGCATCAGGCCTTCGGGCGTGATGTCGCTTTGGCTGTCGGTCTTGGTCACAAGGTCAGCTTAGTTTTTGTTGCATAGAGCAACCATCTCGCTTACCCTGAAACCATGAAGATCCTCATCGCGGGTGGCGGCATCGGCGGGCTGACGGCAGCACTGGCCCTGCAGGCGCGCGGCCACGAGGTGACCGTGCTGGAGTCGGTTCGAGAGCCCAAGCCGCTGGGCGTCGGCATCAATCTGCTGCCCCATGCGGTGGGCGTGCTGGACGGACTGGGCCTGCTGCCGGCCCTGCGCGAGATGGCCGTCGAGACCTCGGCCCTGGTCTTTGCCAACAAGCATGGCCAGGCCATCCATCGCGACCCGCGCGGCCTGGCGGGCGGCTACAGCCATCCGCAGTTCAGCATCCACCGCGGTGAGCTGCAGATGCGGTTGTGGCGCGAGGCGAGCGCCAAGGTGACTGTGCTGAGCGGCCAGCGCGTGGTCGGCGTGCGCGATGGCAACGTCGCCCTCATCGAAGCGGCCGACGGCCCGCGCGAACAGGCCGCCGACCTCATCGTCGGCGCCGACGGCATCCATTCGGCCCTGCGCAAGCGCCTGGCGCCTGACGAAGGCCCGCCCCGCTGGCGCGGCGTCATGATGTGGCGCGGCACCTCGTGGGCGCCACCCTTCCTCGACGGCAAGACCATGGTGCAGGCCGGCCACAGCCAGGCCAAGTTCGTCGTCTATCCGATTGGCGCGCCACGCGCCGACGGGCTGCAGCTCATCAACTGGATTGCCGACCGTCGCGTGCATGAAGCCACGCCCGGCCTGACCGCGCCCGACCGCGCCGACTGGAGCCGGGCCGGCAGGCTGGGCGACCTGCTGCCCACCTTCGGCGGCTGGCATTTCGACTGGCTGGATGTGCCCGCGCTGATCACCCGCGCCGAGCAGATGCTGGAATGGCCCATGGTGGACCGCGACCCGCTGCCGCGCTGGCAATTGGGCCCCACCACGCTGCTGGGCGATGCGGCGCATCCCATGTATCCCATCGGCAGCAACGGCGCGACCCAGGCCATCATGGACGCCCGGGCCCTGGCCGACGCGCTGACGAATCACGCCGATCTCGGCACGGCCTTGGCCGCGTTCGAGGACGAGCGCCGGCCGCTGTGTGCCCGCATCGTCGAAATGAACCGCCGCGAGGGGCTGGACGCCATCCTGGACCGCGTCGAGGCGCTGGCGCCGGAGGGCTTCACGCGGCTGGAAGACGTGATCGACCCCGCCGAGGTCGCCACAGAGATCAACCGCTACAAGGCCGCCGCCGGTCACCGCGTCCGCACGACTTGATCCAGCCCTGGCCCGCGACGATCATCGCGGCCCATGCCCCAACTCAAGCTCGGCCGCTCCGTTCCCCCGCATGACCGCTACCCCGTCGCCTGGTACCAACCGGGCGTGCTGTGGACGGCCGCCCAGCAGGTGCTGTCGTCGCTGGACCAGTTGCGCAACCGCGATGGCCGCGAGAGCCAGTCCCTGCCCCTCGTCGTCATCGACCGCAGCCAGCCTGAGGCCGACGGCGAGTTCTGGTTCGACTTCATCGCCGACACCGGCGATGGCGGCAATGCGAGCTATGCGGTGGCAAGCGCGGCGCTCGCGCCCGAGCTGAAGCTCGAAGGCGAGGCCTTGCAGACACTCCCAAGAGGCCAACTGCTGCTCTTCGGCGGCGACCTCGCCTACCCGGCCGCCAGCACCGAGGACTACCGCTATCGCTTCGTCGAGATGTTCGAGGCCGTCCGCAACGACTTCGCCGACACCATGGTGCGCGGCCGGCGCCTGACACTGGCGGCCGTACCGCAGAACCACGACTGGATGGACTCGGCCTCCACCTTCAGCCGCTACTTCGTGCGCGGCTACGACTCGGCACCGCTGCTGGGCGCCGACATCCCGCAGCGCCAGTCCTATTTCTGCGTCAGGCTGCCCGGCGGCTGGTGGGTGCTGGCCCTGGACTTCGCGCTGACCCACGACATCGACCGCGACCAGTACGAGCAGTTCGAAACCCTGGCCATCGGCGGCCATGGCAAGCCGGCCGCGATCGGCCCCGAAGACAAGGTCATCCTGATCTATCCCGAGCCCTACTGGACCCGGCCCATCGGCGACGGTGCCGACGAGAGCCACCCCAAGCGCTACCAGCGCCTGGAGGGCCTGCTGCGCGGCCGCATCCGGCTGCGGCTGGCCGGCGACCTGCATCACTACATGCGCTGGGACTCCGAGGATCTGGCGCGCGATGGCCGCCTGGTCACCTGCGGCTGCGGCGGCGCCTTCACCCACCCGACCCACACCAAGACGACGACGCGACCCGTGCGCCTGCAGGCCTTCGACACCGAGGACTGCATCCCGCCCGAGCCGCGCAGCGAGACGCCGGCGCTGAAGGTCGGGCTGACGGGCCGGCGCGCCAAGGGCCAGCGCTTCGAACGCCAGGAGGCCACCGTCTACCCGGCCGCCCAGGCATCGCGAGGTCGCGCCTGGCACAACCTCTTCGCCTTCCTGCCGCGGCTGCACGGCGGCAATGGCAACTTCGGTTTCGCGCTGCTGCTGGGCGCGCTGTACTGGTTCAACGCCTACCTGAACTCCAGCCCCTTCTCCTGGTCGTTCAAGGCCGATGGTTTCCAGCCGCTGTGGGCCTATGCGCCGGGCGAATACCTGGACGTGCTGGCCCTGTGGCTCAAGGCCATGGTGTTCAGCCCGCTCGGCTTTCTGATCAATGGGCTGATGGCCTTCGCCTGCATGGCCATGGGCCGCGAGGCCGTGGACGAGCTGTCGCCCGACGAGAGCGCGGCCTCGCGCTGGGCCGTCACCTGGGGCATGGGCGCCGTGCACGCCCTCGTCCACGTCGTGGCCGTGTTCAGCCTGGAGTTCTTCATGCACCAGGCCGTCAGCCTGTGGGGCGGCCTGGGCAACCGCGACCAGTCACTGCCGCTGATCCTGCATTCGCTGCTGGTGGGCACGGGCGTCTTCATCGGCGGCGCCGTGCTGGGCTCGGCGCTGTTCGGCGGCTACCTCGCCCTGATGTGCCGGCTGGGCCTGCTGACCAACAACGCCTACTCGGCCCTGGACGGGCAGGACCACAAGGGATTCCTGCGTTTTCGCGTGGCACCGGACGGCGGGCTGATGGCCTGGTTCATCGCCATCGACCGCGTGCCAAGGCGCTGGCGGCGCTCATCGACGCCGGGGCCGGTCTGGCGCAATGACGATGCCGCGGCGACGGCGCCGCGGGTGCATGACCGGTTCAGGCTTTGATCCTGGCGACAGCACGCAAGCGCCCCACCTATTTGCAAATGAAGCAGATAGAGGACAGGAGTCCGTACAACAGCAAGCCGCCCAAACACAAAAGCGCAAGCACGGCGGCCATGCAGCCGCTGCTCTGTGATGGCTCGGAAGCAACCGGCGCTGTGCCATCCGCGAGTCTTCCCATTTCGACGGCCGTCAGGCAGCGCGGGCACCGCTGGTTCTTTTCTGTGATCAGCAATTGATGACCGCAGGTCGGACAGACCGACGGTTCTGCCTCGGGCGCGGTCACGATCGAATCGTCACCAACTTAGCGCAGCATCTCCGCCGCAATCAGCCTGACCGGCGCATTGCCATAGCTCAGGAACTGCTCGTGGAAAGCCTTCAGGTTGAAGCCCGCACCTGACTTGGCCTTCAGCGCTTCCCGCAGCGCAAAGATCTCGCTGTAGCCGCTGAAATAGCTGGTCAGCTGCACCGACGTCAGCTGCACGCGGCGCCATTTTTCCTTGGCTTCGCGTTCGGTCTGGAAGGCCTGGCGCGTCAGCAGGTCCACGGCATCGGCTTCGTTCATGCCGAGCACGTGCACGCTGTAGTCCAGCACGGTGTTGGTGACCGAGCGCAGATGCCATTTGCCCCACATCAGCGTCATCTCGGGCGAGGCGCCGTAGCCGCTCTCGATCATCATGCGCTCGCCGTAGACAGCCCAGCCCTCGACCATGGCGCCGTTGCCGAACAGGGCCTTGACCTTGCTCGGTGCGCGGTTGGCATGCACGAGCTGGGTGTAGTGGCCCGGGATGGCCTCGTGGATGTTGAGGATCTGCAGGATCCAGTGGTTGTATTCGCGCAGGCTGCTCTCGGCCTGCTCGGGCGTCAGGTCGTCCAGCGGCGTGACGTTGTAGTAGGTGCGGTCCTGCGGCCGGTAGGCGCCGGGCGCCTCGATGCTGGCACCCGCCACGCCGCGCTGGTATTCGGGCGTCTCGCGCACGGCCAGGGGCTTGCTGGCGTCTTGGCTCAACAGGTCGTGATCGCGCACCCAGGCTTCGAGCTGCGGAATCTGGGCACGGATCTCGTCGACGAAGCGTTCGCGCGCCACATGCCTTTCGCTGAGCTTGGCGATGACGCGGCCGATCAGCGCGAAGCGGTCGGCGGGCGGGGCCTCGCTGCCGATGACCGTCGGCCACAGCGCGGCGGCCTGGGTCTGCATGCTGGCCAGCACCTCCTCGCGGCGCGCCTGGGCCAGCTCATAGGTTTCCTTGGCCGTGCGGGCCGACTGGATGTCATGGCCGAACTTGGGCTCGTAGAGCTCGGCGCCGAGGCGGAAGCTGCGACGCGCCGTGGGCAGCAGGCCCTTCAGATGGGCCACATAGGTTTCGACGGCAGCGCGCGCCGCGGCCAGCGCCGGTCTGAAGGCGGATGCCTGGCCGGCCTCGGCCGCGCGCTTGGCAATGTCGTCCAGCACGCCGATGACGCCCGGTGCCTGCTGGATGGCCAGCTCGGTGTGCTCGCGCGTGACGCCGTCCAGGCTGAGGCGCGCGGCGCGGTAGAACGCCGGCAGGGCCGCGATGCGCGGCTTCAGGGCCTGCAGGCGCTGCGGTAGCGCGGCGTAGTCGGTGTTGAGCAGCAGGTCCAGCGGCGCCGCCGGGTTGTGCTCGGCCGGGTTCCACGACCACTCGCGCAGCGTATCGAGCCGCCAGAGATCGCTCTGCAGCTTGGCGATGAGCATGGTGCGGTCCATGCGCTGGCTGGTGCTCAGCGCCGCCTCGGGCTGGCGCTCGAACTCGGCCTGCCACTGCTTCAGGAAGCCCCGCATGCGCTCGCGCTGCGCATTGCTCGGCAGCGTGACTTGCGATGCGAACTCGAAGCGGCCGGCGGCGATGGCGGCATCGGGGTCCTGGCGCCACAGCGCCTCGAGGAATTTCTCGGTCAGCTTGCCGAAGCCGGCGTCCTGGGCGAAGGCCGGCAGTGCGAAGGCGCTGAGGCCAAGGGCGGCGAATTCTCTACGTTTCATGCCAGGGACTCTTCCAGTGCATCGATGAACATCTTGGCGACGTCGAACCCGCTCTGATCCGTGATCTCCTGGAAGCAGGTCGGGCTGGTCACATTGATTTCCGTGACGTTCTCGCCGATGACGTCCAGGCCCACCAACAGCAGGCCGCGCGCGGCGAGGATGGGGCCGAGGTATTCGGCGATCTCACGGTCCCGCGCGGTCAGAGGGCGGGCCACGCCCTTGCCGCCGGCCGCCAGGTTGCCGCGCACTTCACCACCCTGCGGGATGCGCGCCAGGCAGTGGGGCACCGGCTTGCCGCCGATGATGAGGATGCGCTTGTCGCCCTCGGCGATGGCCGGGATGAAGCGCTGCACCATGACGGTCTGGGTGCCGTCCTTGTTCAGCGTCTCGATGATGCTGCCGAGGTTGAGCCCGTCGTCCTTGACGCGGAAGATGCCCATGCCGCCCATGCCGTCCAGCGGCTTGAGGATGATGTCGCGCTGCTCGGCGTGGAAGGCGCGGATCTCGGCCGGGTCACGCGTGACCAGGGTCGGCGAAATGAACTGCGGAAACTCGAGGATGGCGAGTTTCTCGGGATGTTCGCGCAGCGCACTGGCACGGTTGAAGACCTTGGCGCCCTCGCGCTCGGCCTGGCTGAGCAGGTGGGTGGCGTAGAAGAACTCGCTGTCAAACGGCGGGTCCTTGCGCATCAGCACGGCGTCGACATCGGCCAGGGCCACATCGGTCGTGGCTTCGACCCTGAACCAGTCGTGAGCGTCACCGGTCAGCGTGATGTGTTGGGCGCCGCGCGCCGTCACGCGGCCGCCGCGCAGCCAGACGAGCTGGCCGACTTCGCAGGCGATGAGGCTGTGGCCGCGCCGAGCGGCCTCACGCATCATCGCGAAGGTGGAGTCCTTGTAGGTCTTGAAGGTGTCGAGAGGGTCGGCAACGAAAAGCAGCTTCATGGGTCGGGCCTGTCAGATCAGCGCCGGCCAGTGTTGCACAGCGCGGCCCTCAGACCTTCAGGTAGGGGCTCAGCGCGGCCTGGGCGGCCTCGGCGATGCGGCGCCAGTGCTCGCGCCGCTGGCGTGCGCGGGCGCGGTGCCTGGCCTTGAGCTGCTCCAGCGGCGCCACGGCCGCGGGCACCGGCATCTCGAAGCCATGCGGCCCCAGGGGCTGCCCGCCGAAGCTGAGCCAGAAGTCGTCATAGGAGCGCTTGAAGCCGGCGGCATGGCAGGGCTCGTAGGCGATCTGGCAGGCATCGCGCACGCCGACGATGCGCGGCTGCTGCAGCGCCGTGGCCAGGCCGCTGAGGGCCGCCAGGGCGAAATAGGCCGGCGAGTTCTGTGGAAAGTCGGTCCGAAAGCGCGCCAGGCCAGGTGCATCGGAATGCAGGGACTGGTTGCGCGTGGCGAACAGCACCGGGCCCTGACCGGCATCTGCGCCGAAATGGGTCGCATCCACCCAGGCAAAGGACAGCTCGTGCAGGGTCTCGCCGCTGCCCAGCAGCACCAGGCTGAGCGGCCCTTCATGGCGGGTGGCGGCGTTGGCACGCAGCCGGATCTCCACGCCCATCTCGTGCTGCCACAGCCTCAGGCCTTCGCCATGCAGCAGGGGCAGCAGCGCGGGCGCGAAATGCGCCTGCTCGAACCGGAAATGTTCGAGCACGCAGGCGATGCGCTGCGCGGTCTCGAAGCCGCTCGACAGGAAGTGCCGGTGGCTGATGAAGAAGAAGGCATCCGCACGCGGCTGGACGTCCATCAGGGCGGCAAAGGCGGGGATGGCCAGCAGTTCGGCCAGTTGCTCACGCTCGCCCAGCATGCGGCCGGCGCCCAGCAGCACGCGCAGGCCATCGGCCGGCCCTTCCACACGGGTCTGCTGCCAGGCATGGCCGGCAATGCGGCCCAGCAGTTGCAGTCCACTGGGCGGCGGGAGGCTGGAGCAGTCGTCTGACGCGGTGGAAGGATTCAAGGCGCTCCCGGATCGGCCGGTGGTCTCGGGCAATGCGCCGACCCACCTCGGATCGACAGCTTCGCGCAAGATTATCGACAGATCGAGGTCATGAAAGCGGTGCCACACCCTTGAACGCGGGTCGGGATGTCCCGCAGCGTGACGTTATGCCCGCGCTCAGGGAGACCGCGGCGCCCCGCGCCGCCAGCTCGCCACCACGGTAGCGATACCGCCGGCGACGACGCCCCAGAAGGCCGCACCGACGCCGAAAAGACTGATGCCGGACAGGCAGACCAGAAAGGTCAGGATGGCCGCATCCCGATGAGCCTCGTCCTTCAGCGACGTGGCCAGAGCGCCGGCAATGGTGCCCAGCAGGGCCAGGCCGGCAATGGCCGCGACGAGTTCGCGCGGAAAGGCCGCCAGCAGCATGGCGACGGCGCCGCCCGCCAGACCGACGAGGACATAGAACAGGCCCGCGGCGATGGAGGCCGTGTAGCGGCGCGCCGGGTCTTCATGCGCCTCACGGCCCATGCAGATGGCGGCCGTGATGGCGGCCAGGTTGAAGGCATAGCCGCCGAAGGGCGCCAGCAACGTCGTCGCCGCGCCGGTCACGGCGATGGAGGCCGATACCGGTGTCTGGTAGCCGCTGGCGCGCTGGGCCGCTACGCCGGGCAGGTTCTGCGAAGCCATGGTGACGATGAAGAGCGGCAGGGCCACGCCAATGGCGGCATGCCAGTTGAAGGCCGGCGCCGTCCAGACCGGCAGCACGAAGATCTGGTGGGTGTCGATGCCGAGGAAGCTCAACCGCCCCTGGGCCAAGGCCACGGCGACGCCGACGATGAGGACGCCCGGCACGGCATAGCGCGGCCACAGGCGCCGCCCCAGCAGATAGGCGCCCGCCATGGCCAGCACCATCTCGGGTGCTGTCTTGGCGCTGGTCACCGCGTCGAGGCCGAAACGGGCCAGCACGCCGGCCAGCAGGGCCGAGGCGATGGCCACGGGGATGCGATCCATCAGCTTCTCGAACCAGCCGCTGGCGCCGGACCAGGCGATCAACAGGCCGCAGATGATGAAGGCGCCGATGGCCTCGGGCATCTCGACGCCCGAGGTCGAGGCCAGCAGGGCCGCGCCGGGCGTGGACCAGGCCGTCAGGATGGGCTGTCGCGTCCACAGGCTCAAGGCCAGGCTGGTGAGGCCCATGCCCAGGCCCAGGGCCCACAGCCAGGAGGCCGTCTGGGCCTGCGTGGCACCGAGGGCGACCGTGGCCTGGAAGATGATGGCCACCGAGCTGGTGTAGCCCACCAGCACGGCGACGAAGCCCGCAACAACAGTGGACGGCGAAAAATCTTGCAGCAAACGGCGCATGCAGCCAGCATAGCCGCCACCTCAATGATGGAAGTGCACACGGATGTGCCGGTTCCTGGCCTACTCGGGCGACGCGATCTATCTGGAAGACCTGGTCTGCAAGCCGCGCCATTCGCTGGTGCGCCAGAGCCTGCAGGCCGAACAGGCCAAGTCGGTGACCAATGGCGACGGCTTCGGCATCGGCTGGTATGGCGAGCGCGACACGCCGGGCGTCTACCGCGAGGTGATGCCGGCCTGGAGCGACGAGAACCTGCTGGCCCTGTGCGCCAATGTGCGCTCCCACCTCTTCATGGCCCATGTGCGGGCGGCCACCGGCGGCGGCGTGTCGCGGCTGAACTGCCACCCCTTCCACCTCGGCCGCTATCTCTTCATCCACAACGGCCAGATCGGCGACTTCCCGCGCCTGCGCCGCGGCATGGAGGCCCAGCTGTCCGACGAGCTCTACGACCTGCGCCGCGGTGCGACGGATTCGGAGCTGCTCTTCCTCCTCATCATGGGCCGCGTGAAGGCCGGTGCGACGGTCGAGGCGGCGACGCGCCAGGTGCTGCTGGACACGGTAGACGAGATGGAGGTGCGCGGCATCACCACGCCGCTGCGCTTCTCGGCGGCCCTGGCCGACGGCGAACAGCTCTGGGCCGTGCGCTGGGCCAGCGACGACAAGCCGCCCAGCCTCTACTTGAAGCCCCAGCCGGGCGGCTGGGCGATTGCTTCTGAACCCTTGGGTGACGACGCCGAGGCCTGGCAGCCGCTGGCCAAGGGCGAGCTCGTGCATGTGCATGACGGGCGCATCGAGCGGCGCCTGTTCTGCGGCGGCTAGCGTTTGAGCAAAAGCAGCAGCAAACCGCCCGCCGCCAGCACGGCCACGCCGATGAGGGCTCCTGCTTTCACATAGACCAGGCTGGCCCACAGCAGATAGCAGCTGCAGGCGCTGAACAGCAGCGGCAGCCAGGGGTAGAGGGGCACACGGAAGGGCCGCGGCGCCTCGGGCTCGCGTCGTCTCAGCACGATCAGCGCGCCGCCGCTGAGCACCAGGAAGGCCCAGTAGACCGGCGACAGATAGTCCACCATGGTCGAGAAGCCGCCGCGCGTGGCGTCGCCCAGGGCGACCAGCAGCAGGGCCACCAAGGCCGTTGCGACGACGGCGGCGCTGGGCGTGCCGCGGCGCGCGTTCCAGTGAGCCAGCCGCCATTCCGAAGCGAGGTCGCGCGCGGCCGCGTAGGTGGTGCGCGGGCCGGCGATGAGGATGGCGTTCATGACCGACAGGGCCGTCAGCGTCACCACGCCCACCATCAGCAGCTCGGCGCCGCGCCCGAAAGCGACGCGCATCAGTTCGGCCGCCGGCGCCTCGCTGCGGGCCAGGCCGGGCAGGCCCAGCACACGCACATAAGCCCAGTTGGCGAGCAGATAGAGGGCCATGACAACGCCCAGTCCCAGCAACAGCGCGCGGACGATGCCGCGCTTGTCGTCGCGCATCTCGGCCGACAGCGTGGCTGCGTCGCTCCAGCCGCCATAGGCCAGGAAGACGAAGACCATGGCCGTGCCCCAATCGGCCGTTGTCGTTGCGGCGCCTTGCGTGGCGGGCGGGTGTCCAGTGACGTGTTGAGCGCCGGCCGCGAGGCCGAGCAACAGCAGGCCCACGATCACCAGCGTCGTCAGGCCCAGCTGCGTGCCCAGGCCCACGCGCACACCGAGCAGGTTCAACCCCGTCAGGCCCACGATCAGCGCCGCGGCCAGCAGCGCACTCGCATGCGTGCCCAGCCAGGGGCTGAGGTCCACGACCTGCGACAGATAGTCGCCAAAGACGAAGCCGAGCAGGGCCATCGACCCGGTGTGGATGACGGCGAAGCGCGACCAGGCGAACAGAAAGCCCAGGCGCCGGCCATAGGCGCGGCTCAGGAAGTGATAGTCGCCGCCGGCATCGGGGAAGGCTGCGGCCAGCTCGGCAAAGCACAGCGCGCCGACAAAGGACAGCAGACCGCCCAGGGCCCAGGCCAGGTAGAGCTGGCCGGCCTCGGGCAGGGACTGCGCCACCATGGGCGAGGTCTTGAAGATGCCGGCGCCAACGACCATGCCGACGCACAGGGCGGCGGCGTGCCGGGCACCCAGGCGGCGCTCCGGCGTGGCCAGATTCAAATCTCGACCTTGCTACCGAGTTCGACGATGCGGTTGGTCGGCAGGTGCAGGAAGTCGGCCGCCGCGGCCGCATTGCGGTGCATGCTGGCGAACAGCTTCTCGCGCCACAGGGCCATGCCCGAGCCGATGGTCGGGATGACGATGTCGCGGCTCAGGAAGTAGCTGGTCTCCATGTCGTCCAGCTGCACGCCGTGCTTCTTCAGCAGGGCCAGGGCCTCGGGCACATCAGGCTCGTTCTTGAAGCCGAAGTGCAGGGCCACCTGCCAGCAGCAATGGCCCAGGGCCTCGACCTCGCAGCGCTTCTCGAAGCCAACCCACGGCACCTCATGGTGCTTGACGGTGACGAAGACGTTCTGCTCGTGCAGCACCTTGTTGTGCTTGAGGTTGTGCAGCAGCGCGTTGGGCGTGGAGCCCTTCTCCGACGACAGGAAGACCGCCGTGCCGGCGACGCGGGTCGGCGGGTTGATGAAGACGGCCTCGAGGAAGGTGTCGAGCTCGATGGCGTCCTCGCGCAGCTTGTCGGACAGCTGCTTGCGGCCCTGCTTCCAGGTCAGCATCAGCGTGAACATGCCGATGCCGATCAGCAGCGGGAACCAGCCGCCGGCCGCGATCTTCAGCAGGTTGGAGGCCAGGAAAGTCACGTCGATGAGGAAGAAGATGCCGGTGGCTGCGATGCACAGGGCCAGCGGGTACTTCCAGCCGTAGCGGATGACGAAGAAGGTCATCACCGTCGTGATCGTCATGTCGATGGTGACGGCCACGCCGTAGGCCCCGGCCAGCTTGGTGGACGAGCCGAAGAAGACGACGGCGACGACGACCAGGGCGAACAGGCCCCAGTTGATGAAAGGCACGTAGATCTGGCCGGTGTCGCGCACGCTCGTGTGCAGCACGCGCAGCCGCGGCAGGATGCCGAGCTGGATGGCCTGCTTGGTGACCGAGAAGGCCGCCGTGATCAGGGCCTGCGACGCGACGATGGCGGCCGCGGTGGCGAGCAGGAACAGCGGGATCTCGGCCCAGCCCGGTGCGAGCAGGAAGAAGGGGTTCTGCACGCCGGCCGGGTTGTCCAGCAGCATGGCGCCCTGGCCGAAGTAGTTGATGACCAGGGCCGGCATGACGACGCCATACCAGGCGATGCGGATGGGCTTCTTGCCGAAGTGGCCGAGGTCGGCGTACAGCGCCTCGCCGCCGGTCACGACCAGCACGACGGCGCCCAGCGCCACGAAGGCGACCCAGCGGTATTCCAGGCAAAACTTCAGCGCATACAGCGGGTTGACGGCCGCCAGCACATGCGGGTTGTCGAAGATATGCGGCAGGCCCAGGGCCGTCAGCACGGCGAACCAGGTCAGCATGACCGGCCCGAAGGCCTTGCCGATGCCGCCGGTGCCGAAGCGCTGCACGGCGAACAGGCCCACCATGACGATCAGCGTGATCGGCAGGATGGCGTCGTGGAATTGCGGCTCGTAGACATCGATGCCCTCGACGGCGCCCAGCACCGTCATGGCCGGCGTGATGACGGCGTCGCCGAAGAAGATGGCGGTGCCGAACAGGCCCACCAGCAGCAGGGTGCGGCGCAGCGGCGGCTTGTCGTTCACGGCATTGGTGGCCAGGGCCAGCATGGCGATGAGGCCGCCTTCGCCGTTGTTGTCCGCGCGCAGGATGAGCAGCACGTACTTGACGGAAACGACGATGGTCAGTGTCCAGAACAGCAGGGACAGCACACCGAGGATGTTGTCCGGCGTGGTGGCGACATGGCCACCATGGAAGACTTCCTTGAGGGCGTACAGCGGGCTGGTGCCGATGTCGCCATAGACCACTCCGAGAGCCCCGAGGGTCAGACCCGCCATCGCCGAGGGGCTGCGGGCCGCATGAGAAGAACTCACTTCACGAAGGCCAGCGGCTTGGGCTGGCGTTTGTTCGAAAGTGGGGATTCTGCGCCCGGTTTTGGGGTTTTGTGCAGTGCAACAAAAACCACACAAGCCCGGCTTGACGCCTGATGGGGGGCAGGCGTAAGCGCGAGCAGTGCGGTCTTCACCAGATGCGGATGCGCTCCGCTGCGGGCTTGAACATCTTGTCGCCGGCCTGGGTCTTGAAGGCCTCGTGGAAGCCGTCGTGGTTGATGGCGGCGCCGTTGGCGCGGAACTCCGCCGGCGAATGCGGGTCGGCCGTCAGCTGCTGCAGACGGCGCGGCTCGCGCATCTTCTCGCGCCAGGCCTGCGACCAGCCCATGAAGAAGCGCTGCGGACCGGTCAGGCCGTCGATGACGGGCGCCGGCTTGCCGCCCAGCGAGCGCAGCCAGGCCTTGTAGGCGATCTGCAGGCCCGACAGGTCGGCCATGTTCTCGCCCAGGGTCAGCTTGCCGTTCACATGCTTGCCGGGGATGGGCTCGTAGGCCTCGTACTGGGCCACCAGGCGCTCGCCGACCTTCTCGAAGGCCTGGCGGTCGGCCTCCGTCCACCAGTTGGCCAGGGCGCCGTCGCCGTCGAACTGGCTGCCCTCGTCGTCGAAGCCATGGCTGATCTCGTGGCCGATGACGGCGCCGATGGCGCCGTAGTTGACCGCGTCGTCGGCCCGGGTGTTGTACAGCGGCGGCTGCAGCACGGCAGCCGGGAAGACGATCTCGTTGAAGGTGGGGTTGTAGTAGGCGTTGACGGTCTGCGGGGTCATGCCCCATTCGCGCTTGTCCACCGGCTTGCCGGCCTTGGCGGCCTGGCGCTGCCATTCGAAGCGCTGGGCCCGCTGGCGGTTGCCGACCGGGTCGCCGGCCTTGACCTCCAGCGCCGCATAGCTGCGCCAGACGTCGGGATAGCCGATCTTGACCAGGTATTTGGACAGCTTGTCCTTGGCCTTGGCTTTCGTGGCCGGCGTCATCCACGTCAGGCCGTCGATGGATTCGCCATAGGCCGCCAGCAGGTTGTTGACCAGCTGGAGCATGCGGGCCTTGTCGGCCGCCTGGAAATTGCGCTTCACATAGGTCTCGCCGACGGCTTCGCCCAGCGCGTTGTTGACGTCGGCCACCGCCTGCTGCCAGCGCGGCTGCTCGGTCTTGGCGCCGCTCAAGGCCGTACCACGGTAGGCGAAACGGGCCTCGCGGAAGGCCTGCGGCAGCACGTCGGCGCTGGCGTCCAGCGCACGCAGGGCGAGATAGGCGCGCAAATCCTCGAGCGGCGCCTCGGCCAGCAGCTTGGTGGCGGCGGCAGCATAGGGCGGCTGGGCCACGATGACGCGGTCGGGCGACGGCACACCGGCGGCCGCCAGCAGGGCCGTCCAGTCCAGGCCCGGCGCCTTGGCGGCCAGCTCGGCCGACGTCATGGGGTTGTAGATCTTCTGCGGGTCGCGGTTTTCCTCGGCGGGCCATTGGGCCTCCGCCAGGCGTTGCTCGAGGGCATAGGCGCGTGCGGCGGCACCGTCGGGCAGACCGGCGGCGCTGGCAAGGGCCTGCAGATAGGTCTGGTAGGCCGTGCGGGCGGCGGCCATGCGGGCGTCGTCCTTCAGGTAGTAATCGCGGTCGGGCAGGCCCAGGCCGGTCTGGTTCAGCGTCAGGCGGTTGATGCCGGGCTGCTTGAAGTCGGGATCGACGCTCATCGTCAGCGGCTGGTCGACGATGCCGTTGTGCTGCCCCAGCCAGGCGGCCAGTTGCCCGCGGGTCTGCACGGCGTTCAGGCTGTCCAGCAGCGGCTTCACCGGAGCCAGGCCCGCCTTGTCGATGGCGGCCGTGTCCATGAAGCCGGCGTAGTAGGCGCCGAGCTTGTGTTCGGCCGAGCCCGGCTTGGCCTTGGCGAGGCCTTCAACGAGGGCGCGCACGCGCTGGTCGGACAGGTCGCGCAGCTGCGCCACCATGCCGAAGGAGGACTTGTCGGCCGGAATCTCGGTGGTGGCCAGCCAGTGGCCGTTGCCGGCGCGGAACAGGTCGTCCTGCGGACGGACGACCTTGTCGATGCCGGTCAGATCAAGGCCGGAATGCGGGGCGGCGCCGGCCAGGCCGGCCAGGGACAGCGTCAGGGCCAGAGCGGCCAGGCGGGGTGCTTTCATGGGAAGGCTGCGAAGCTCGAAAACCCGGCAGCCTAGGCGAAAGCAGGCGCCCTGCCGAAAGTGACCAGGCCGGGGCAACCCCTATCTTCCGCTGACCATTCCGCGTTCGCGGCACCCAGGCGCACGGAACGGAACATGCCGGGCCGAGCGCTGGGCCGCTCCCGAGCCGGCCCGCTCTGGCGATGTGCTTGCGGCTCGACGCCGCAAGCATCGCCGCCCCCTCGGGGGACCGACCAGGCGCGTGCGCGTTCAGCGCTGCGCGACTGGGCGAGGGGCTTCAATTCAGGCCGCTTCGGCTTCCGCCTGCGGGTCCGTCGCCTCCAGCTCGTAGCTGGCGGCCAACATGGCCAGCCGGCCGATGACGCCGTACATGTAGAAGCGGTTGGGCGCGCTGGCGCCCGGCTTTTCGCCCGGTCGCGGCAGGTGCGGCGACTCGGCAAAGGCCAGCGGCACATAGCTGGCGCCAGGGGCATTGAGGTTCTCGTCGATGCCGCGGTGGGCATGCACGCGGTAGAAGCCGCCGACGACGTAGCGATCCATCATGTAGACGACCGGCTCGGCGACGGCCTCGTGCACGCGCTCGTGCGTGGGCACGCCCTCCTGCACGATGACCAGCTGGCCGAGGTTCTCGGGCAAGCGTTCGGCCAGGCTCTCGATGTCCTTGGCGTCGCGCACCGTCATGACGCCCTTGCCATAGCTGCCCACGTCGCTCTTGATGATGACGAAGGGCTTCTCGTTGATGCCGTATTCCTTGTACTTGCGGCGCACCTTGGTCAGCTGGGCGTCGGCCGCCGTCTGCAGGGCCTCCAGGCCCTTCTTGCCATGCAGGTCGACGCTCTGCGACATCGGCGTGATCAGCCAGGGGTCCATGCCCAGCAGCTTGGCGAAGCGCTTGGCGACCTCGTCATAGGCACGGAAATGCTGGCTCTTGCGCCTCACCGTCCAGCCGGCGTGCAGGGGCGGCAGCAGGTATTGCTCGTGCAGGCCCATCAGCTGCGGCGGCGTGCCGGCGGACAGGTCGTTGTTGAGCAGGATGGTGCAGGGGTCGAAGCCCTTCAGCATCAGGCGGCCGCGCTTGCGCACCAGGGGTTCGATGACGAGGACCTCGCCATTGGCCATGCGCAGCTCGGTCGGCTCGGTGACGGCCGTGTCCAGGGTGCCGAAGCGCACGTTCAGGCCGGCCTGCGTGAAGATGCGCGCCAGCGTCGCCAGGCTCTCCAGGTAGAAGCTGCAGCGGGCGCCGGTCTCGGGGATGACGAGCAGGTTGCGGGCCTCGGGGCAGATCTTCTCGATGGCCGCCATGGCCGCCTGCACGGCCTGGGGCAGCATCTGCGGCGTCAGGTGGTTGAAACCGCCCGGGAAGAGGTTGGTGTCGACCGGCGCCAGCTTGAAGCCGGCATTGCGCAGGTCCACCGAAGCGTAGAAGGTCGGCGTGTGCTCCATCCATTCCAGCCTGAACCAGCGCTCCGTGGCGGGCATGGATTCCAGGATGCGAGCCTCCAGCTCGTTGATGGGGCCGTTCAGGGCGGTGATGAGATGGGGAACCATGGCCGAATGATCGCAAACTCCGGAAGGGCGCTCCACTTGGGGGCGCCGGGCAGGATCACAAGACGCCGTCGGCGCAGCATGTGCGCCCCCGTCCGGCATGCTTGGCGCGGTAGAGCTGGTCGTCGGCACGCTTGATGGCCGCGGCCAGGGTTTCACCGGCCTCGATGCGGATGGCGCCGGCGCTGAAGTCGACGACAAACCCCAGGGTGGCTTCGCAGCGCCGCCGCATGGCCTGGTGCAGGCGGCTGTCCAGGCGGGCGAAGGCTTCGGCATCGCAGTGGCGCACCAGCAGGCAGAACTCCTCGCCGCCATAGCGGCCCACCAGGTCGCTGGCGCGCAGTTCGCCGCGCAGTACCTCACCAGCGAGCTTGAGCACCTCATCGCCCACCGGGTGGCCGCGCTCGTCGTTGATGCGCTTGAAGTGGTCCAGGTCCAGCATCAGCAGCACGCTGGACTCGCCCGCCACGCCCAGGGCCGTGCCGGCGCGGCTCATCCATTCGCGGCGGTTCAGCAGGCCGGTCAGCGTGTCCAGGGACGCCAGCCTCACCAGGGCCTGCTCGGCCGCATCGCGGTGGGCGAGCAGGAAACCCATGGTACCCAGCACCAGGCTGGCATTGAGCAGCAGCATCGAACCGATGTTGAGCGGGTTGGGCGTCAGGAAGCGCGGGTAGATCTCCGGCCAGCCCAGCACCAGGCAGCCGCGGGCCAGCGTCATGATCCCGTTGGCCAAGGCGGCGCCTCCGCACAGCCAGCGCCAGCGCACGCCATCCGCGCCGCGCAGCAGCAGCACGCTGGCCCAGATGATCTGGGCGCCGATGGTCAGGTTGGTCAGGCCGGTGGCAACGCCGAGATCGCTGAAGACCAGGGCATGCACGACGCCCAGCCCGAGCGGCGCGCCCCACAGCCAGCGCCGCGACACGGCCAGCCCGAGAAAGCGCGCGGCGGTGATCACCGTGGCCGAGGCCGAGCCGCTCAGCGTCATGACGCCCAGCGTCGCCAGCAGGCGCGGCGCGGCCAGGGTCGCGCCGATCAGCAGGCCGAAGCCCAGGGCCTGGCCGAGCAGCATGAACTGCCAGGCCTGCAGGCCGCTGCGGGTGCGCAGGCCCACGCCGACGGCCAGCGCCAGGCTCATCAGCAGCGCATTGACCAGTACCGCCCCCAGGAGGGTGATCACATCCATGACGGACCAGCATAGCGGCCGGTCCGGGCGCCCAAAAGAAAAGCCGCCCCGGGGGGCGGCTGGTCGTGAACCAGGACCGGCGCGTGCCGGCCCCGGGGTTCACATCACTTGTGGTAAGCCGTTTCGCCGTGCGACGAGATGTCCAGACCTTCGCGCTCTTCCTCTTCGGTGACGCGCAGGCCGATGGTCATGTCGACCAGCTTGTAGGCGATCAGGGAGACGATGCCCGACCAGACGATGGTCACGCCGACGGCCTTGGCCTGGACGATGAACTGGCTGGCGATCGAATAGGCCTCGGGCGTGGTCATGCCGGCCGTGACCCAGTCGGCCACCGAGCTCGGTCCGCCCAGGGCGGGGCTGTTGAACACACCGGTCAGCAGGGCGCCGACGATACCGCCGACACCGTGGACGCCGAAGACGTCCAGCGAGTCGTCCGCACCGATCAGCTTCTTCAGGCCCGACACACCCCACAGGCAGGCGAAGCCGGCGACGACACCGATGACGATGCCGCCACCGATGCCGACGTTGCCGGCGGCCGGCGTGATGGCAACGAGGCCGGCGACGGCACCCGAGGCAGCACCCAGCATGGAGGCCTTGCCCTTCAGCAGGGCTTCACCCACGCACCAGGCCAGCACGGCAGCAGCCGTGGCGGCGAAGGTGTTGATGAAGGCCAGCGCGGCGAAGCCGTTGGCTTCCAGCGCGGAGCCGGCGTTGAAGCCGAACCAGCCCACCCACAGCAGCGAGGCACCGACCATGGTCAACGTCAGGCTGTGAGGCGTGAACTGCTCCTTGCCGTAGCCGACGCGCTTGCCGACCATGAAGGCACCCACCAGGCCTGCGACAGCGGCGTTGATGTGCACCACCGTGCCGCCGGCAAAGTCCAGCGCGCCCCACTGCCAGATCAGGCCGGCCTTGGCGTTCATCGCGTCGACGACTTCCTTGCCGGTGTAGGCGTCCGGGCCCATCCAGAACCAGACCATGTGGGCGATCGGCAGGTAGCTGAAGGTGAACCACAGCACCAGGAAGGCCAGACAGGCGGAGAACTTGATGCGCTCGGCGAAGGCGCCAATGATCAGGCAGGCGGTGATGCCGGCGAAGGTGGCCTGGAAGGCGGCGAACACCATCTCGTACATCGGCACACCCTTGCTGAAGGTGCCGCCGGTGGCGAAGGTGCCTGCGACGTTGTCCCAGATGCCCTTCATGAACAGGCGATCCGTGCCCCCGATGAAGGCGTTGCCCTCGGTGAACGCGAAGCTGTAGCCGTACAGCACCCACAGCACGACGATCAGCGAGAAGCCGACCATGACCTGCATCAGCACCGACAGCATGTTCTTGCTGCGCACCAGGCCACCGTAGAACAGGGCCAGGCCCGGCACCGTCATCATGATGACGAGCAGGGTGGACAGCAGCATCCAGGCGGTGTCGCCCTTGTTGGGCACGGGAGCCGGCGCGGCAGCCGAAGCCGCGTCGGCGGGTGCGGAAGCGGCAGCAGGGGCGGCATCGGCCGCGGAAGCCGCCGCGGGAGCGGCGGTGGCCACGGCGGCGGGCGCCGACGCGGCTGGATCCTGGGCCCAGGCCGCGGCCGGCACCAGCACGGCTGCCGCGAGGGCAAGGCCGGCAAGGAATTTCTTCATTTGAGTGGTCTCCAACGGGTGGGGGTGCGACGCGTCAGAGCGCGTCATTGCCGGTTTCGCCGGTGCGGATGCGTACGACCTGATCCAGCGGCGACACGAAAATCTTGCCGTCACCGATCTTGCCGGTGCGGGCGGAGGACTCGATGGCCTCGATGACGCGCTCGACGACTTCGTCGCCCACGGCGGCCTCGATCTTGACCTTGGGCAGGAAGTCGACGACGTACTCGGCGCCGCGGTACAGCTCGGTGTGGCCCTTCTGGCGGCCGAAGCCCTTGACCTCGGTCACGGTCAGCCCCTGCACGCCGATGGCGCTCAGGGCCTCACGCACCTCGTCGAGCTTGAAAGGCTTGATGACGGCAGTGATCAGTTTCATGTCGCTCTCTCCAGTGATCAGAAAGTCTTCTTGATGCCGACGACCAGCATGGTCTTGCCCATGAACTTGCCGTTCACCGGGCTGGCGTAGGCCACTTTGTTGGCATCCGTGCCGATGACGGCGCCGCTGAGCACCAGGCCGGAGAAGTCCTTGGCGAAGGTCAGCGAGTAGTCGCTGTAGGAAGCGGCCGAGTTGTGCTTGACGGTCTGGTGGCCGACGTGGGGCGACAGGGTCATGCCGTCACCGAGGTCGAAGTTGGCCGTCACGTCGAAATAACCCGAGTTCTTGCTGTCGGCAAAGCCGAACAGATTGCTCGTGCTGTGCGAGTACTTGGCCGTCACCGGGCCGAAGGTGGCGGCACCGTAGACCTCCAGCGTGTTGGCGCTGGGGTTGAGCTTGTTGCTCGGGTAGTAGTACTGCAGCAGGCCGAAGTCCAGGGTCAGGCCCTTGGCCACTTCGGTCTTGTAACCGCCGTAAAGGTCGATCTCGACGCCGGCATCGCCGCCGGCATCCTTGATCCACTTGATGGTCGAAGCCCAGGTGCCGACGTAGAAGCCATTCGGCGCGGCGTAGTCGATGCCACCTTGCAGGGCCGGCTTCAGGCGGGTCTGGGAGATGCCGCGATAGCGGTATTCGCTGACGGCGCCAACGTTGAACGACAGCGGATCCGGCGCCGGCTCATCGGCGAACGCGGGCAGGGCGACCGCGGACAGCGCGAGTGCGATCAGCGAAGGGGACAACTTCATGGCGGAGCTCCTGAGTGAATGTGATTGGGGTGGGATACGGTCCGGCGGGGTATTTGCAGCTTCCGTGCCAAGCGTCACACCTTGTCACGCCGCACGAATCTGGGCCGGACGCACCCCCAAGCCAGGCGTTTGCACCAAATTGGGAATTTGCACCATTTGCACCGCACCTTCGTAGTGCATCCATGGGAGAAGCCCCGGGCCGACTGCCGCCAGACCGGCGGCTAGACTGGCCCGCAACCCCTGGGAGTCCCCATGCCGGAGCGGTCCATCCAATGAGCCTCGCCACCGTCCACAGCCGCGCCCTCGACGGCCTGGCCGCGGCGCCCGTGACCGTGGAAGTCCATCTGGCCAACGGCCTGCCGTCGTTCACCGTCGTCGGCCTGGCGGACACTGAGGTCAAGGAGGCTCGGGAGCGGGTGCGCGCGGCGCTGCAGAACAGCGGCCTGTCCTTTCCCGCCAACAAGCGGATCACGGTCAACCTGGCACCGGCCGACCTGCCCAAGGAGGGTGGGCGCTTCGACCTGCCCATGGCCCTGGGCCTGCTCGCGGCCAACGGCCAGATCGATGCCGCCAGGCTGGCGGGCTTCGAATGCGCCGGCGAGCTGTCACTCGCGGGCGACCTGCGCCCAGTGCGTGGCGCCCTGGCCATGGCCCTCGCCCTGCGCCAGGACGGTGGCGAGCGCGAACTGCTGCTGCCCGAGGCGAGCGCGGCCGAGGCCGCCCTCGTCGACGGCCTGCGGGTGCGCCAGGCCTCTCACCTGCTCGACGTCGTCGCCGCCCTGCAGCCCGAGGGCGAAGCCCTGGCGCGCGCCGCCGCCCTGCCCCGCGAAGCCGCCCGCGGCCTGCCCGACATTGCCGACATCAAGGGCCAGGCCGGTCCCAAGCGCGCGCTGGAGATCGCCGCGGCCGGCGGGCACAGCCTGCTGATGGTCGGCCCGCCAGGCACGGGCAAGTCCATGCTGGCCCAGCGCCTGGCCGGCCTGCTGCCGGCCCTGGACGACGAGGCCGCCCTCGAATCTGCGGCCGTGCTCAGCCTGGCCGGGCAGTTCGACATCGCACGCTGGGGCCAGCGTCCGCTTCGCTCGCCGCATCACTCGGCCTCCAGCGTGGCTCTGGTGGGCGGCGGCTCGCCCCCCCGGCCCGGCGAGATCTCCCTGGCCCAGCATGGCGTCCTGTTCCTCGATGAGCTGCCTGAATTCCCGCGCGCCGCCCTGGAAGCCCTGCGCGAACCGCTGGAGACCGGCCGCATCCTGATCTCGCGCGCGGCCCGCCAGGCCGAGTTCCCGGCGCGCTTCCAGCTCATCGCGGCGATGAACCCCTGCCCCTGTGGTCATCTCGGCAGCCCCCTGAAGGCCTGCCGCTGCACGCCCGACCAGGTGGCGCGCTATCAGGGCCGCCTCAGCGGGCCCTTCCTCGACCGCCTCGACCTCCTCATCGAAGTCCCGGCCATCCCGCCGCGCGATCTGCAGGACCTGGCACCCGGCGAGCCCAGCGCCGCCGTCGCCGAGCGCGTGGCCATTGCGCGTGAGCGGGCCGTGGCACGCCAGGGCGTGGCCAATGCGCAGCTGCAGGCCCAGGAACTGGCCGAGCATGCCGTGCTGGACCCGGCCGCCAAGGCCTTGCTGGAGCGCTCGGCCGAGCGCCTGGGCTGGTCGGCGCGCAGCTTCCATCGCGTGCTGCGCGTGGCCCGCACGGTGGCCGACCTGGCCGCGGCCGCCACGATCGGCAATGCCCATGTCGCCGAGGCCATCCAATTGCGCCGGGGCCTGCCCGGCCAGGCGGGCTGAGCATGCGCCCGATCGCGCTGACGATCGGGCTGTGCACTGCCCTGTCGCTGGGCCTAACGACACCATCGCAGGCCGCGACGATCAGCATCGCCGTCCCCAGCGGCCCGGTGTCCCTGCCGCTTCTGGTGGCCATCGAGCAGCGGCTGTTCCAGGCCGAGGGCCTGGATGTGGTGCGCATTCCCTGCAACAGCGGCAAGGCCTGCCTGGCTGCCTTGCGTTCGGGTGCCGCCGACATCGCCGCCAGCGCCGAGTTTGCCGTCGCGATGACGGCGACCCAGACGCCGGCGGTCGCCATCCTCGCCTCCATCAGCGAGTCGACGGCGCAGATCAAGCTCATCGCCAGCCGGCGCGCCGGCGTGCGCTCCAGCGCCGACATGGCCGGCAAGCGCATCGCCACCGTGGCCGGCACTTCGGCCGAGTACTTCCTGGACCGCTGGCTGACCTACCAGGGCATAGACCCGGAACGCGTCAAGCTGCGCTTCGCCGAACCCGCCGCGCTGGGCGACCTCGTCCAGCAGGGCCAGGCAGCCGCGGCCGTCGTCTGGGAGCCGGAAGCCGGGCGCATCGAGGACAAGCTGGCCGCCGACGCCGTGCGACTGCCTTCTGCCCATGTCTACACCCAGCATTTCTGCATCGCGGTCCAGGCCCGCGCGGTCGACCGTGACAGGGGGCGTTTCGACAAGGTGCTGCGCGCCTTGCTGCGGGCCCAGCACGCCATCGCGGAATCTCCCGCCGAGGCCCAGGCCCTGCTCGCGGCCAGCCTCAAGGTCAACCCTTCCGTCGCCCAGCGCCTGATGGCCGAGCAGGAGTACCGCATCGCCCTGCATGCCTCGCTGCCCACGACCATGCTCAGCCAGGTGCGCTGGCAACTGGGGCAGGACGGCAAGTCGACGGAGCCTGCCCCCTCCATCCAGCAGCTGATCGACGCACGTCCGCTGCAGTCCATCGCGCCGAACGCGGTCACCCTGGCACGCTGAGAGGCCCTCCACCATGCGCTTGCCCTGGCTGAACTACCGATGGCTGCTGAGCCTGGCAGCATGGCTGGCCGGTGCAGCGGTCGCCGCGCCGCTGACGGTCGCCGTGTCGCGCTCACCGCATTCGCTGCCGGTTTTCGTCGCACTGGCCGAAGGTCTGTTCGAGGCCGAGGGCGTGTCGGTCAAGGCCATCGAGGCTCCCAGTGGCCGCCGCTGCCTCCAGCTGATGGCCGAGGGCCAGGCCGATCTCGGCACGGCTTCGGAAACCGCCATCGCCTTCGAGTCGCTGGCGCGCACCGATTTCGCGGTCGTCGCCACCTTCTCCAGCACCACCAGCGACGTCCAGCTGGTGGCCCGTCGCTCAGCCGGCATCCAGGCGCCGGGCGACCTGGTCGGCAAGCGCGTCGGCGTCGTCAAGGGCACGTCCGCGCAGTACTTCCTGGACAGCGTCCTGCTGACCCACAACGTCGATCCCCAGAGCGTCATCCAGGTCGCCCTGCAGCCGGAGGCGGCGCTGGACACGCTGGTGGCGGCTCAAGTGGATGCCATCGCCGTCTTCCAGCCCTTTGCCTACGCAGCCGCCCACAGCCCGCGCGTGGACGCCGTCGTGCTCAGTGAGACGGGTGACTACAAGCAGACCTTCAACCTCGTGGCCCAGGCCGGCGTGCTGAAGACGCGGCGACCCGACATCGAACGCGTCCTCCGGGCCCTGCACAAGGCCAGCGAAATCATCCGCGCCCAGCCGCGCCGGGCCGAGCTGGTCTTTGTCAGCCGGCTGGGTGTCGATCCGGCCTTCGCCCGCTGGTCCATGCAGCGCACCCATGCCGTGCTGTCGCTGGAAGAGGGATTGCTGCGTACCCTGCAGGCACAGGCCGGCTGGGCGCTGCGCGAGGGCCATGCCAGCGGCAGCAGGCCCGCTGACTACCGCGCCCTGATCGATGCCGGTCCGCTGCGCGCCGTGCTGCCCAATGCCGTGGGCCTGGCCCGCTGATGCCCCGCTGCCCATGAAGATCCGCTCCCTCTTCATCGCAGCCGGCGTGGTCGCCGTGTTGGTCGGCGTGTCGGCCATCGCGGCGATGTGGATGGCCACCGCCGCCGAGGACCACGCCGAAGTCCAGCAGCAACGCGCCCAGCAGGTCGCGCGCGACGTGGCCGGCCTGGTGGGCGTCACCTATGTGTTCCAGCGCGAGCGCGACGAGCTGTCGGTGTCGGAATGGAAGCGCTGGCACGCCAACATCGCCCGCGAGCTCGACGCCGCGGGTCCGCAAGGCGAGTCCCAGCCCGAGCTGGCGCTGCTGAAGGATGCGGCGGCCCGTCTGCCCGTGCTCTTCGACCGCGCCCTGCAGACCGCGGCCGCGCCGGCCAGCGACTTCGAGCGCCGCCGTCGCGACCAGGCCTTCGAGCTGCTGCTGGGCGACACACAGGCCATGGCCGACGCGGCCTTTCGCTGGTCGCGCAACGCCGGCGACGCGCGCGGCGATGCCGAAGACGTGCACGAGCGCGTCACCATGGCGGCCATCGCCAGCTTCGGTCTGCTGATAGTGGGCCTGGCCGTGCTCGGCGTGCGGCGCGTATTGCGCCCGCTGGCCCGGCTGACCGCGGCCGCCGAGGCGCTGGAGCGCGGCGAACCGGTGCCGCTGTTCGGCAGCACGACCCAGGACGAGCTCGGCACGCTGAAGCGCCGCTTCGACGCCATGACCCTCGCCCTGCAGCGCCGCACCGACGAACTGCGCGAGGCCGAGCAGCGCATGCGCAAGATCACCGACAACATTCCCGTCGTGGTGTCCCACTTCGACCGGGACATGCGCGCCGACTTCGGCAACCTCGCGGTGGAACGCGTGATGAAGCGGCCGGTGGCCGAACTGATGGGGCAGACTTTTCGCGAGATTCGCGGCGAGGCGGTGTGGGCGATCGCCAAGCCGCATGTCGACGCGGTGCTGAAAGGCCAGCCGCAGGAGTTCGAGTCCTTCGTGACCCGCGATGGCCAGACGCGCTACTTCGTGCAGCGCTATGTGCCCGACGTCGATGCCAACGGCGAGGTGCAGGGCTTCTATTCCGTGTCCTTCGACATCACCGAGCGCCGCCAGGCCGAGGCCCTGCTGGCCGAGAGCGAAAAGCGGCTGCGCGACATCGCGGACAACCTGCCCGTCATGATCTCGTACATCGACAAGGACGAGCGCCTGCTGTTCCTGAACGAGACCTTCAGCAAATGGACCGGGCTGGATCATCGCGCCACCATCGGCAAGACCGTGGCCGATGCCATTCCGGCACCGCTGTATGCGCAGCGCCGCGATCACATCGCCAGGGCGCTGGGTGGAGAGCGCGTCGAGTTCGATATCGAGTCGTCCGCTGCCGGCGTGGCGCGCTCCCTGCACAACCTCTATTTGCCGGACCGTGCGCAGGATGGGTCGGTTCGTGGCCTGTATGCCCTCAGCACCGATGTGACGGAACACCGTCGTTTGCAGCGCCAGCTCGCCGCGCTGGCCCGCACCGACGCCCTCACCGGCCTGCCCAATCGCTACTGCTTCAACGAGCAACTGGCCGCCGTCATCAAGCGCGCCCACCGCGCCCAGGCGGTTGCAGCCCTGCTGTTTCTGGACATCGACAAATTCAAGCTCATCAACGACGGCCATGGCCATGGCGTCGGCGACGAGGTGCTGCGCGAGTTTGCGCGCCGCCTGCTGGGCCAGGTGCGCGGCACCGATTTCGTCGGGCGACTGGCGGGCGATGAGTTCGTCGTCGTACTGGAGAGCCTGCGCGCTGCGTCCGAGGCCGAGATCGTGGCCGGCAAGATCATCGAGGCCATCAACCAGCCCTTTGCGACCTCCGTCGGCGCGCTGAAGGTCGGCACCAGCATCGGCATCGCCATCCGCACGGATGGCGAAGTCGACGGCGAGGAATTGCTGGGCCGTGCCGACCAGGCCCTCTACCTGGCCAAGGGAGAAGGTCGCAACCGGTACCGCTTGCACACGCCCTGAAGAAGCCGCGTCAGATGCGAATCAGCATGCCGTCGCGTTCGCGCACGGTGTCACCGGCCGTCAGCATGGGGTCGGAGCCCATCTCGACACGGCGCATCTGGCCGCTGCGGTCGACGACCTGGGCGATCCAGACGGTGGACTTCTTGGCGTTCTTCTCGACCTCATTGCCGGCATAGCCGCCGGCCGCCGCGCCGCCGATGGTGGCCAGCTTCTTGCCGGCGCCGCCACCGACCTGGTGGCCCAGCAGGCCGCCAATGACGGCACCGCCGACCACGCCCAGGCCGCTGCCCTTGCCCTCGCGGGTCTCGGCATGGATTTCCTGCACCCACAGACAGTCCCTGCAGAGGGCATCGCGCTGGGCCTGCGTGGGGATGGACAGCACCGGTGCCGGGCCGTCTTCGGCACGGGCCATGGTGGATGAGAGGGCGGCCGCCAGAGCGGCGGTGGCAATCAACAACTTCATTGCATCACTCCTTGGAACCCGCCCTGTCTCTTGTCTCTCGCCGCGCGTCTCAGGCGCGGGCGAAACCGTTCTCGGTCAGCCTGACCTCGTCACCGACACGCAGGCCCGGATCGGCGCTGCGCTCGAAGCGGCGCAGGCGGCCATCGCTTTCGCGCACCTGCACGACCCAGACGGTGTAGGTCTTCTGGTTCTTTTCGATTTCGTTGCCGGCATAGCCGCCACCGACGGCACCCGCCACGGTGGCGAGCTTGCGGCCATTGCCGCCGCCGACCATATTGCCCAACAGGCCGCCGACCACGGCGCCACCGACGGCGCCCACGCCGCTGCCCTTGCCGCGACGGGACTCGGTGTGCACGTCGGTCACGCGGCCGCAGTTGCTGCACAGGGCCGGCGGGGCTGGGGTTTCAACGATGGGGGCGGGCTGTGCCTGGCGCACCTGGTCGGCACTCGCAAGGCGCGCCGGCTGGGCCGTGGACTGCTGCTGCGTCGTCGCTGCAACGGTTTCGCCGCTGTCCGTGTGCGACCGGCCCACCGCGTAGGCGCCGCCGAGCAGCGCCAGCACGACAGCAACGCCGGCGACGATCTGGGTGGACTTGACGGAATGTGTGGGGGTCGACATGGGGCCTCCGGCGTGGTTGGTATGACCCGCAGGATGCCGCCCTCACGCGGCCCGCCCTGTAGGACGAGGCCGCTTCGACCTAGGGATGTCGACCTAACCCAACAGCGGCGCGAGCGCGCGGCGGGCGTCGGCCTCGCTGAGGCCGCAGCGCGCGGCCCAGTCGGCCAGTTGGTCGTCGCCGATGCGGCCGACGTTGAAGTAGGCCGCGTCGGGATGGGCCAGGTAGAAGCCGCTGACGCTGGCCGCCGGCGTCATCGCCATGCTGTCGGTCAGGCCCATGCCGATCTCATCGGGTGCCAGCACCTTGAAGAGGTCTTGCTTGGCCAGATGGTCGGGGCAGGCGGGGTAGCCCGGCGCGGGGCGGATGCCGCTGTACTTTTCGGCGATCAGCTCTTCGTTGCTGAGGCCCTCCGCAGGCGCATAGCCCCAGAACTCGCGCCGCACGCGCTCGTGCAGCCACTCGGCCGCGGCCTCGGCGAGGCGGTCGGCAAGGGCCTTGAGCATGATGGCCGAGTAGTCGTCGTGGCTGGCGAGGAAGTCGGCTTCCTTCCTGTCCACGCCCAGACCCGCGGTGACCGCGAACAGGCCGATGTGATCGCCGTCTTCGGCGACGAAATCGGACAGGCAGCGGTTGGGGCGCTTCACGCCTTCGACGACGGGCCGCTCCGATTGCATGCGCAGGCCGCGCCAGGTCATCGGCGGCTCGCTCTTGATCTCGATGTCATCCTCGTTGACGCGCGCGGCGGGGTAGAGGCCGAAGACCGCATGGGCCTGCAGCCAGCGGCCGTCGATGATCTTCTTCAGCATGGCCTGAGCGTCGGCGAACACCTTGCGCGCCTCGGTGCCGACGACGGCGTCGTCCAGGATGGCCGGGTAGGGACCGGCGAGGTCCCAGGTCTGGAAGTAGGGGCCCCAGTCGATGTAGCGGGCCAGCTCCGCCAGGTCGAGGTTCTTCAGCACGCGGCGGCCGGTGAACTTCGGCGCCGCAGGCACGCGGCTCAGATCCAGCACGGCCTTGTTGGCGCGCGCAGCGGCCAGCGTCACCAACGGCGTCTGCTTCTTGTTGGCATGCAGCTCGCGGGTCTTCTCGATGTCGGCCTTCAGCTCGGCGATATAGGCCGCGGCGCGGTCGTCGCTGAGCAGCTCGGTGCAGACGCCGACGGCGCGCGAGGCATCGGGTACGTAGACGACCGGGCCTTCGTAATGGGGCGAGATCTTGACGGCCGTGTGCACGCGGCTGGTCGTCGCGCCGCCGATCAGCAGCGGCATGTGGCGCGAGGCGAAGTAGTCATCGCGCTGCATTTCGGCGGCGACGTGCTGCATCTCCTCGAGGCTGGGCGTGATGAGGCCGGACAGGCCGATGATGTCGGCGCCCTCTTCCTTGGCTTTGCGCAGGATGTCCTGGGCCGGCACCATGACGCCCATGTTGACGACTTCGTAGTTGTTGCACTGCAGGACCACCGTGACGATGTTCTTGCCGATGTCGTGCACATCGCCCTTCACCGTGGCCATGACGATCTTGCCCTTGGGCTTGACGTCGCCGCCGGCCGCTTCCATGCGGCGCTTCTCTTCCTCGATGTAGGGCACGAGGTGGGCCACGGCCTGCTTCATGACGCGGGCGCTCTTGACCACCTGGGGCAGGAACATCTTGCCCTGGCCGAACAGGTCGCCGACGACGTTCATGCCGGCCATCAGCGGGCCTTCGATGACATGCAGCGGCCGGCCGCCGCCGGCCGAGATGGCCTGCCAGGCTTCCTCGGTGTCCTCGGTGATGAAGTCGGTGATGCCATGCACCAGCGCATGCGACAGCCGATGGTTCACATCGCCGGCGCGCCAGGCCAGGCGGGCCGAGTCGTCCTTGCCGGCGCTCTTGGCGCGGTCGGCGATCTCGATGAGGCGCTCGCCGGCGTCGGCGCGGCGGTTCAGCACCACGTCCTCCACACGCTCGCGCAGTTCGGCGTCGAGGTCGTCGTAGACGCCCACCATGCCGGCATTGACGATGCCCATGTCCATGCCCGCCTGGATGGCGTGGTACAGGAAGACGGTGTGGATGGCCTCGCGCACCGGCTCGTTGCCGCGGAAGCTGAAGCTCACGTTGCTGACGCCGCCCGAGACCTTGGCGCCGGGCAGGTTCTGCTTGATCCAGCGCGTGGCGTCGATGAAGTCCACGGCGTAGTTGTCGTGCTCCTCGATGCCCGTCGCGATGGCGAAGATGTTGGGGTCGAAGATGATGTCCTCGGGCGGGAAGTCCACCTCGTCAACGAGGATGCGGTAGGCCCTCTCGCAGATCTCGGTCTTGCGCGCGAAGGTGTCGGCCTGGCCCTTTTCGTCGAAAGCCATGACGACCGAAGCGGCGCCGTAGCGCTTGACCAGCTTGGCTTGGCGCTTGAACTCGTCGACGCCCTCCTTCAGCGAGATGGAGTTGACGATGCCCTTGCCCTGGATGCACTTCAGGCCGGCCTCGATGACGCTCCACTTGGAGGAGTCGATCATGATGGGCACGCGCGCGATCTCGGGTTCGCCGGCGATCAGGTTCAGGAAGCGCACCATGGCCGCCTGGCTGTCCAGCATGGCCTCGTCCATGTTGATGTCGATGACCTGCGCGCCGTTTTCGACCTGCTGGCGCGCGACGGCCAGGGCGTCCTCGAACTGGCCCGCCAGGATCATGCGGGCGAAGGCCTTCGAGCCGGTGACGTTGGTGCGCTCGCCGATGTTGACGAACAGGCTGCCGGCGTCGATGGCAACGGGCTCGAGGCCGGAGAGCTTGAGGGGAGGCGGGGCGGTGGTCATCGACGGACTCGTGCGGAGGTTCGATGAGCGCCGTTGGAAATCCGAGCCTGGCAGGTGCTGAACCCGTCGCAGCGCTCCTCGGATGAGCCGGGAATTCTACGCAGCCACCCCTTCGCCGTGGCTCAAGAACACCTCGGCAATGCCGAAGGCCGTTGAGAATGCCGCAATCCATGGCCTCCGAACTCATCCCCCTGCCTGCCCGCACCCTGCGGCTGGGCATGACCTTGCCCTACGACCTCTTCGACGCCACCGGCAAGCTGCTGTTCGCGCGCGGCCAGGTGCTGCGAGACTCGCCGCTGGTGCGCACGCTGATCGATGGCGGCGCCTGGGTGAATTCCTCCGACACCATGGAATACCAGCGCGCCCTGGCCCACCGCCTGGACACCATGGTCATGCAGGACGTGTCGCTGTCGGACATCGCCAAGGCCGATGGCAGCTTCCGGCTGGAAACGCCGGCGGCGCAACCCAAGGTCGAGCTGGGCCCGCGCGAGGCCTGGTCTGACCTGCTGATGCACATCCACAGCCTGCTGCGCGAGACGGAGCCGGCGGACTTCCAGCCCCGGCTCGCACAGATCCGCGACAGCGCGCTGAAGCGCCTGCACGCCCACCCGGACTCGACGCTGATGCTGCTCATCTTCGAGAGCAGCCAGGAGTTCGGCGACTACAGCGCCCGCCATGCGCTGCTGACCCTGCTGCTCAGCGACCTGGTCGCCCAGCAGCTGCAGCTGTCGGCCGAGCTGCGCGCTTCATTGCAGGGCGCCGCGTTGACCATGAACTACGGCGCGACGGCGGCCCATGACCGCATGGCCAGCCAGCTCGATGCCGCCACGCCGGCCCAGCGCCAGGCCCTGGCCGCGCACGGCGACCGCGCCGCCCAGCGCCTGGCCCAGGTCGGCATCCAGGACCCCGTCTGGCTGGCCGCCGTGCGGCTGCACCACGAGGCCGGCCCCGGCCCGCTGGGTAGCCGCAGCGAGGGCGAGAAGCTGGCCCGCCTGCTGCGCCGCATCGACATCTTCGGCGCCCGCCTGTCGCCGCGCCGCAGCCGCCAGGCCATGAGCGGCGCCGCGGCGGCACGCGCCGTCTTCCTCGACGAACTCGGCCAGCCCGACGAGGCCGGCGCGGCCTTGATCAAGACGGTCGGCCTCTACCCGCCGGGCAGCATCGTGCGCCTGGCCAACGGCGAAGTGGGCCTGGTCTTCAAGCGCGGCTTCAGCGCCAACGAGCCCCTCGTCGCCGCGCTGATCGGCAAGAGCGGCAGCCCGCTGAGCAACCCCGTCCCCCGCGACACCCGCCTGGCCGCCCAGGCCATCGCGGCCAGCCTGGCACCGGCCGAACTGAAGCTGCGGGTCAATCTGGAAGCCCTGCTGAAGCTCTAGGCCCGGCCGAGAACTCGACCTAGCAAGGCGGCCTTCGGGCCGCCTTTTGCATTCCAGCGCTTGCTTTCGCCCAACTGTGCACATACTATATATACACAATGCACAGTGGACTCCTGATCTCCCAGGCCGATGCGCGGCCCATGTATCTGCAGATCACCGAGCAGATCCGCCAGCGCGTCGCCGCGGGCGACTGGCCGCCGGGCAAGGAACTGCCGTCCATCCGCGCGCTGGCGGCTGATCTGAGGGTGAGCGTCATCACCGTCAAGCGCGCCTATCTCGACCTCGAGACGGAGGGTGTCATCGTGACCCGACATGGCAAGGGCTCCTTCATCGCCGACGCGCAGGACCTGGCCCAGGCCGGGCAGCGCGCCGAGCTGGACAGCCATCTCGCCGCCGCCAGCCGCATTGCCCGCACCTTGGGGCTGGACGAGCCCCAACTGATCGAACGACTGCGCCACGCGCTGAATCCCCAGGAGTCCACCGAATGAGCGCCACCCCGGCCATCGCAATGCACGGCGTTCGCAAGGCGTTCCGCTTCTTCACGCTGGAAGACGTGTCGCTGGAGCTGGAGCAGGGCCAGATCATGGGCCTGGTCGGCCCCAACGGCGCCGGCAAGAGCACCACCATCCGGCTGCTGATGGGCCTGCTGGCGGCGGAGGCCGGCGAGATTCGCCTGCTCGGCCACAACATGCCCGAGGAGCAGGCCGCGGCCAAGGCCCAGGTGGCCTTTGTCAGCGACGACATGCGCCTGTTCCAGCACGCGACGCTGGGCTGGCATCTGGGCTGGGTCTCTTCCATGTTCCCGGGCTGGGACGCCGCCTATGCGGCCCAGCTGCTGAAGCGCTTCGGCCTGAACGCCGAGCAGCCGGTCAAGGGGCTGTCCACCGGCGAGCACATCAAGGCCGCCCTGCTGCTGGCCCTGGCCCGCCGGCCGCGCCTGCTGGTGCTGGACGAACCGACCTCGGGCCTGGACCCGGTCGCCCGCCACGAGCTGCTGACCGAGTTCATGGACGTGCTGCGCGACGACAGCCGCTCCATCCTGTTCTCCTCGCACAACACCGTTGACGTGGAGCGCATCTCCGACCGCATCAGCTTCATCGACCGCGGCCGCGTCGTCGCCTCGAGTGACAAGGAAGACTTCCTGGAGCGCTGGCGGCGCGTGCAGGTGCGCAGTGACCGCACGGCCTGGGACCTGCCCGAGATCGTCCATTGCGAACGCGACGGCGCCCTCGCCACGCTGACCATCGATGGCTTTTCCGACGACTTCCTCACCCGCCTCGGCGCCCCGGCGCAGACGGTGCAGCGCATGAGCCTGGAAGAGATCTTCGTCGCCACCGTCATGCACAGCCGGGAGGCTCGCGGCCTATGAACCCCGTCACGCGCAAGCTCATCGTCAAGGAGCTGCATCTGAACCGCTGGTTCCTCGTCACCGTCACGGTGGCCGGCCTGGCCAGCTTGGGCGTCGCCCCCGGCGGCGAGGGCCTGTTCCAGCTCGGCTTCCTGGTCTGGCTGACGGCCATCATCGCCCTGGGCGTCATGCTGGCCCTGTTCGGCGTCGCCAACGAGCGCAAGGAGCGCGCCCTGCTCTTCGTGCTCAGCCTGCCCATCGCGCCGGCCGACTATGTGCTGGCCAAGCTGCTGGGCCTGCTGCTGTGCTTCCTGCTGCCTTGGGCCGTGCTGAGCGGCGGGGCTCTCGCCCTGGTGCTGATCGCGCCGGGCATCGCCGATGGCCTGCTGCCCTATGGCGTGCTGCTGTGCGTCTATCTGCTGGCCAATTACGCGCTGGTGCTCTGCGCCACCCTGCACATCAAGTCCGAGGCGGGCATGGCCGGCGTCATCGTGCTGACGAATATGTCGGTGTCCCTCTTCATGATGGGCATCCCCCGCATTCCCGAGATCGGCCAGCACATGCTGGCCGCAGCGCCGGTCTGGAACGGCGCCTTCTGGCAGGTCCTCGCGGCGGAGCTGGCCGTGATCCTGCTCGCCCTGTCCCTGCCCCTGCTCATCGCCGCGCGACGGCGCGACTTCCTCTAGGAGTCCCCATGAATCCCCAACCCAACGGCGAGAGGCTGCATGCCCTCGACGCAGTGCGGAGCTTTGCCCTTTTGCTGGGCGTGGCCTTCCACGCGACGCTGTCCTTCATCCCCGGCATGCCGCCCGGCCTCTGGGCCATGGTCGACAACTCGCCCAGCCCCTTCCTCGCCGACGCGAGCTTCGTGGCCCACAGCTTGCGCATGACGCTGTTCTTCTTCATCGCCGGCTTCTTCGCGCGGCAGCTGCACCAGCGGCTCGGCATGCGAGGCTTCTGGGCCAACCGCGGCAAGCGCATCGCCGTGCCGCTGGTGGTCGGCTGGCTGCTGATCTTTCCGGCCATCGCCGGGGTCTGGTATCTCGGCCTGCAGAAGGTCTTTCACGATGCGCCGCCGGCCATGCCGGAGATGCCGAAGACACCCGGCGCCTTTCCGCTGACGCATCTGTGGTTCCTCTACCAGCTGCTGTGGCTGTATGCAGGCGCCCTGCTGATGCGCAGCCTCGTCGTGCGCTTGGACCCCCACCAGAAGTTGCGCGGCCGGATCGACAAGCTCACGACCGGCGCCCTGCGCTGGCCCGCCGGCGCGCTGATGCTGGGCCTGCCGCTGGCCGCCTGCCTGCTGTCGCTGCCGATGTGGCTGCCCGTGATGGGCATCCCCACGCCCGACCAGTCGCTGATCCCGCAACTGCCCGCCACCGTCGGCTATGGCGTCGCCTTCGCTTTTGGCTGGCTGGTGCAGCGCGCGCCCGATGCGTTGGCCGCCCTGCGCTCGCGCTGGCCGATGCATCTGGCGCTGGCCATCGCGTCCTCGGCCGTCTGCCTCTACGTGCTGAAGACCCAGCCCGTGTTCGGCATGCCCGAGAACCCGAAGCTGATCTTCACGCTGTCCTTTGTCGCGTCGAGCTGGGCCTGGAGCTTTGCCATCACCGGGGTTGCGCTGCGCTTCCTGTCGGGCCATCACCCGGCGGTTCGCTACATGGCCGATGCGTCCTACTGGATCTACCTCGTGCACCTGCCCCTGGTCGCGGGCTTGCAGGTCTGGGTGGGCGACTGGCCGCTGCACTGGAGCCTGAAGTACCCCTTCATCGTCGCACTCAGCCTGGCCTTGCTGCTGTTGAGCTATCACTGGCTGGTGCGACCGACGCCGATCGGCAAGCTGCTCAACGGCAAGGCCTATCCGCGCCGTGCGGCTGCTGCAGCGCCGGTCGAGAAGGCCGCGCCGCCAAACGATATCGTCGCCTCGCTGCGCAGCGTGTCCAAGCGCTACGGCCCACTCCAAGCCCTGACCCGCATCGACCTGGACCTGAAGCGCGGCGAACTGCTGGCCCTGCTCGGCCCCAATGGCGCCGGAAAGTCCACGGCCATCTCGCTGTGGCTGGGCCTGCAGGAGGCCGATGCGGGTGAAGTGCAGCTGCTTGGCGGCGCGCCGACGGAGCTGCAGCAACGCCTGGGTCTGGGCGTCATGATGCAGGACGTCGAGTTGCCCAAGGACTTGAAGGTGCATGAGCTGGTCGCCCTGTCGGCCAGCTACTACGAGCGGCCGATGACGGTGCAGCAGGCGCTGGAGCGCGCCGGCATCGAAGCCCTGGCCTGGCGCCCCTATGGCAAGCTCTCCGGCGGCCAGAAGCGCCAGGTGCAGTTCGCGCTGGCCATCTGCGGCCGTCCCCGGGTGCTGTTCCTGGACGAGCCCACCGTCGGCCTCGACATCCAGGCCCGCGAAGCCATGTGGGCCACCCTCCGCGGCCTGCTGCGCGAGGGCTGCTCCATCCTGCTGACCACCCATTACCTCGAAGAAGCCGAGGCGCTGGCGACGCGCGTGGCCGTGCTCGGCAAGGGCCGCTTGATCGCCTCGGGCAGCGTCGACGAGATGCGCGCCCTGGTCTCGCGCCGCCACATCCGCTGCACAACCGCGGTGGCGATGCGCGACGTCCGCCAGTGGCCGGGCGTTGTCGACGTCAGCTGCGACCACGACCAACTCGCCATCGTCGCCATCGATGCTGAAAGCGTCGTGCGCGGCCTGCTCGCCACCGACCCCCTGCTGTCGCGCCTGGAAGTGAAACAGGCCGGGCTCAACGAAGCCTTCAACGAACTGACCCGGGAGGCCGCATGACCGCCTTGACCCATCCCATGCCCATGGGCCGCACACGGGCGGTCTACGCCCTCGAGATCCGGCTGGAGCTGGTGCGGCTGCTGCGCATGCCAGCCTTCGCGCTGCCGATGTTCCTGCTGCCGGTGGCCACCTATCTGCTGTTCGCCTTCGCGGTGGCCGGTGAGGCCGTCGCCAAGGACCCCGACGCGGGCCGCTTCATGTTCGGCGGCTTCTCGGTGATGGCCGTCACGATGGCGGCTCTGTTCGCCACCTGCCCCAACCTGGCCATGGAGCGCGAGCAGGGCCTGCTGACCCTGAAGCGCGCCCAGCCCGCGCCGCCCGGCGCCTGGCTGACGGCCAAGATCGTCGCCGGTGTGGCCTGCGGCGCCCTGGCCTATCTGCCCATCCTCGTGCTGGCTGCCGTCACGGGCCAGGCCCATCTGAGCGGCGCGCAATTCGTGGCCATGAGCGCCGTGCTCGTCGCCGGCACCATCCCCTTCTGCGCCCTGGGCGTCATGCTGGGCGCGCTGACCAGTGGTTCCGCCGCACCGGCCTATGCCAACCTGGCCTATCTGCCGGGGCTGTATCTGTCGGGCGTGTTCTTCCCGCTGCCCAAGTCCATGCACTTCCAGACCGTGTTCTGGCCGCACTTCCATCTGGACCAGCTCGTCTTCGCCGCCGGCGGCGTCGACAAGTTCCGCTGGATCGCACCGGAGATGGCGGTGGCCATCTTGCTGGGCTTCACGGTGCTGTGCAGCGGCGTGGCGCTTTACCGGCTGAAGCGCCGCGGTTGAAGGCAAGGGGCGACCCGCAGGTCGCCCTCGTCACCCAGAACCGATCAGCGCTTGGCCGAGCCATCGGCCGCCGTGTTCACCGCCACGCCGTTGTCGGTGCGCGAGGCCTTGGCCGACGCGCTGCCCTCGGCCTGGCCCTTGCGGCCGGTGGCCTGGCCGCTGGCGCCACCACCGACTTCGTTCTTGCTGGCATTGCCCGTCGCGTTGCCGCCCAGGGCCAGCGGCGAAGCCGGCTTGGCAGGCGTCGTCGAAGCCGTGGGGGCAGCAGGTGCCGCCGGTGCTGCGGTGGTGGGCGTGGCAGGCGCGGCGGGCGTCGTCGCGGCCGGCGTGTCGCCCTGCTTCAGCGCGCCATTCAGCATGCCGCTGCCCTGGCCGGCCAGGCTGCCGCTGACGCCGTTGGCCGTGCCGTTCAGCGCGCCGCTGACACTGCCGTCGGCACTGCCCGAGGCGCTGCCGGCGGTGTTGCCAATCGCATCCTTGGCGCCTTCGCCGGCGCTCTTCACCTGACCGACCGCGCCGGTCGCCGTGTCCTTGACGCCGCCGACGGTGCCCTTGGTCTTGTCCAGCGTGCCCTTGACGAGAGAACCGTCAGCCGAGCCGCTCGCATTGCCACCGGCCTTGCCGCCGACATCGAGCTGGCGCGGCGACAGGGCGCCATTCAGTCCACCGGTCAAACCGCCGGTGAGACCACCGCCGCCGCCGAGCAGGCCGGCATGGGCCGTGGAAGCGAGCAGGCCGGCCGCCATGGCGGCAACGCTCAGCGTGGTACGGAAGACTTGGGTGCGACGGGTTGCAAACATGATGGATCTCCGGGTGTCGTTGCGGAAGAGCCAGCCATTCCGGCCCTTTCACTGAGTACAACGACGGCCGCCGCGAAATCCTTCCCGATCGAAATGCAACGCCTTGTGTCAGCCCAATCGCTCCAGCAGCAGGCTGGCCAGCGGTGCGCGCGTGACGCGATGCAGGCCGGCGTCCAGATCGGTGTCGGCCACCGCACTGCTGAGCAGGCGGATGGGGCCATGGGGGTTACTGGCCAGGTCCGGCGAGGCAAAGCTGAGCCCGCTGTCGGTGCCGGCGTCATGGACCTCCAGCGCCAGGCTCAGTCGCGTCACCCAGCGGCCGTCCTTCTGCAGCGGCAGGCCGGCGACGCCGACAAACCAGTCCGGGCTGGGCGCCACCATGGACACCAGGGTCAGCAGCGGGTGTCGCTGCGTCAGCACGAATTCGATGGAGACCTGCGTCTCCGCCGTGCCGATGCCGGCGCCGCTGAGTGCTGCGCTCACGGCACCGGCCTGCTGGGCTTGCGCCACCTCGGCCAGCAAGGCGGCCTTCTGCCCGCGCTCGGCCATGTCCTGGATGCCCTGGGTCGCCAAGCCACCGTCCCGCCAGAAACTCACCGAGGCGTCATGCACGGCGCCCACCAGACCTGAGAAATGCCGGTTGGCGGGGAACCAGGTCGGGAAATTCGACGTCGCCCAGTCCGTGCTCAAGGTCGCGCGGTAGGTCACGGCATCGGGCTCGGGCGCCATCGACATCGGCGAGGTCGACGGGACGGCAGCGCCGCCGTCGCCCCCTCCCCCGCAACCGGGCAGCAACCAAGGCAGCGGCGCCAACAGGCAGAGGCGACGTGTGGCCACAAGGCCGGAATGGCGGACGGAAGACAGCGCAGGCATGGCAAGCTGGAGCAGTGGCGACAGGCAAGTCAGTCGCCGCCCGACCGCTTCCCTTACAGACCTCAGCGCCGTTGCCGGGCCTGCAGTTCTTCGGGCACGACGCGCAGGTCCTCGGCCACCAGGCCACGGCCATAGACCGGGTCGCGGCCCGGAGCACCGAGGTCCACGGCCGATGCCGCCAGGCGCTCGAGGACGGCCGCCGCTGCGGCCGGATCGGGCTGGCGCAGCTCGGCCGCCAGCAGCCCCGCCACCAGCGGCGCCGCAAACGAAGTGCCGCGCGCAATGCCATAGCCGCCCCCGCTGCGCGCCACGGCCATGTCCGCGCCCGGCGCGGTCAGCAGCACCTGGGGCCCCTGGGCCGCCTCGGGCAGCACACGCCGCGACGGGTTGACGCCCGTCACGCCGATGACACCGGCATAGGACGCCGGAAACAGCGGCGGCGCCGCCGGCCCGTCATTGCCCACGGCAGCGACGATGAGATGGCCACGTTTGACCAGGGCCGCCACGCCCTGCTCCAGCAGGCGGTTCGTCGGCCCGACCAGGCTGAGGTTGATGACGGCGACGCGTTCGCGCGCCATCCAGGCCAGGGCGCGCACCACCTCCTCGGCCGAGCCGCCGTCGGGCTTGTCGCAATAGACGTCGGCGGCAAAGAGTTCGGCCTTGACGGCCGCGCCGGCGAAGCCCCGGTCGAGGCCGACGAGCAGGGAGGCGACGGCCGTGCCGTGCTCGCTCGAGATCGCCGTGCCACCGCAGCCGAAGCTGGGGCCGGCCGCGTGACGCAGCGCGGGGTGTCTGCGGTCCACACCGCCATCGATCAGTCCCACGCGCACAGCGCCCGTCTGCTTGAGGGGTGCGCCCGCCGCGGCCGACACCTCGCCGCTGCGCGAATACAGATGGTTGAAATCGGCCTGCAGATCGGGCTGGGCCACGCGCAGCTTGTCGAGCGCCTCGGCCGTGTCCAGGCCCGCCGGCACACGCAGCACCACCTCGCGCAGGTCCAGCTCGGGCCAGGATTCTTCACGCAACTTGACCAGGCCCAACGCAGCCGCAGCTGCCAGTGCCGCCTCGCTGGGTGCCAGCAGCACCAGTTCGCGCCGGCGGATCAGTTCGCCGCGTGGATCGGTCTCGACGACGTCGGGGTGGCGCTGCAGCAGGTCTCGCACCTGGGTGACCCGCAGGTCGACGAGCTGGGTTGTCGTCGACAGCAGCTCGGGCAATGGCTGGGTCACGCGGTCGACGACGCGGTCCACCACGCCGGGCAGGCGCTGCACACCGGGCAGCTGCGGCAGGCGCAACTGGGCCTGGGCCCCCAGCGCGGCAGTGATGGACAGGACAAAGACGGCTTGTTTCATGGCGTTCTGTGAGGATAACGAGCGAGGCTGGGAAGAAAATCCATGCCTCGTCCGTTGTTCCGGTATCGATGCCTCAAAACCTTTCCGAACTTCGCCAGGAGATCGCCGCCCTGCTGCCGCGGCTGCGCCGTTTCGGCCGCACGCTGGCCCACTCCCCCGAAGACGCCGACGACCTCGTGCAGGTCGCCATCGAGAAGGCCCTGACCCGCACCGACCAGTGGACGCCTGGAACGCGTCTGGACAGCTGGATGTTTCGCATCATGCAGAACGCGTGGATCGATGAACTGAGGGCCCGCGAAAGGCGCGGCCAGACCTTCCTGCCCGAGGAGGAAGGCGAGCATGTCGGCGACGACGGGGCTTCGGGCGGGCAGCTCGACGCCATCCTGGTGCGCAAGGCCGTGGCGAAGTTGAGCGACGAGCACCGGACCATCGTCGGCCTGGTGCTGGTGGAAGGCCTGAGCTATCAGGAAGCGGCCGACACGCTGGGCGTGCCGGTCGGCACGGTGACGAGCCGCCTGGCCCGCGCCCGCGAGGCGCTGCAGGAATTGCTGGGAGAGTGGCCATGAGCCGCAGTGATGACGATCTGTTGAAGGCGGAACGCGCTCGCATGGGCGCCGCCTTTGACGATGTGTTGAAAGAACCGGTGCCCGACCGCTTGAAGGCGCTGCTGGCTGAACCGACCGCGCAGGTCGTGGATCTGGGCGCCGTGCGTGCACAGCGACGGTCGATGTCGAACTGGATGGCCTGGGGCGGCATGGCCGCGACGCTGGTGATGGGCACGCTGATCGGCACGCGGCTGGCGCCGTCCGATGGCGACGGGCTGGACGGCGGCCGCATGGTGGCCACCGGCAGCGTCGCGCGGGCGCTGGAGGGCCAGCTCGCCAGCGCGGGCAGCGGCCCGGTTGCCCTGCAGATCAGCTTCAAGGCCAAGGACGGCCGCTATTGCCGCAGCTTCTCGACCACCGCTTCGGCCGGCCTGGCCTGCCGCGAAACGGATGGCGTCTGGGCCCTGCAACAGGTGGCGGCCACGACCGTTGCCGGCACCGGCATGCGCCAGGCCGCCAGCCCCCTGCCGCCCGCGGTGCTGGCCGCCATCGACGCCAGCATGGCCGGCGAGGCGCTGAACGCAGACCAGGAGCGCGCCGCACGCGACGCCGGCTGGCGCTGAGGCCTGCGGGCTGGGCTAGCATGGTGCGGCCGGCCCCTCCTTTGCCTTCGCATGCCCTGGCGCATCTCCGCAAGCCTGCTGCGCTTCAAGCGCTATCTCATCCTTGGCAACCTCGTCATCCTGGCGGTGGTGGTCCTGGTCGCCCTGCTGGTGGCGCGTGCCAGCTACGAGTCGCATGAGGCGCGCGGCCGCCAGACCGCGGCCAATCTCGCACAGACCCTGAGCCAGAGCGTCAGCGCCGGCCTCAAGCTGGTGGACAACAGCCTGCAGACCACGCTGAAGCGCCTGGACGGGCTGGCGCCGGACCCGCTGGCGCTGGCGCGCGTCGCCGAGGAACAGCGCAGCCTGGTCCCCACCATCGACGCGCTGCGCGTGACCGACGCCAACGGCCTGGTGCTCAACCCCGGCGACCGGCCGGCCGTGTCCATGGCCGACCGCGACTATTTCCAGGCCGCCAAGGCCGAGCCGACGAAGACGGTGGTGTCCGAGCCGCAGCGCGGCCGCATCATCGGCGGCTGGGGTCTGGTCATCGCGCGCGCCCGCACGGGCGCCGATGGCAGCTTCCAGGGCGTGGTCTATGCCAGCATCAAGACGGACCGCTTCCGCGAGGACTTCAGGCGCGCCGACGTCGGCGAGCAGGGTGCGGTGACGCTGCGCTCGGGCACGCTGCAACTGATCGCGCGGCATTCGCTGCTGGACGCCAACCCCGAGGCAGGCACGGGCACGACCAAGGTGTCCGACCAACTGCACGCCGCGCTGGCGCAGGACCGCGGGCGCGGCAGCTTCGTCACGCGCACGGCGCTGGACGGCGTGGAGCGCGTCACCGCCTACGAAGCCGTGCCCGACTACCCCCTGCTGCTGCTGGTCGGCCTGGCCACCGAGGACTTCTTCGCCGGCTGGCGCCGCGAGGTGACCGGTCTGGCCGCGCTGCTGCTGCTGCTGGAGCTGCTGCTGCTGGCCTTCTCGGTCGTCATCTACCGTGCCCAGGCCCGCCAGGTCAGGGAACGCAACCGTGTCGAATTGCTGGCCGCCGAACGCGGCGCACTGCTGGACAACGACCTGGTCGGCATGACGCGGATGCGCGACCGCCACGAGATCTGGCACAACGCCGCCCTGGCCCTGCTGTTCGGCTATGCGCCCGGCGAGCTCAGTGGCCAGCCGGCCCGCCTGCTCTATCTCGACGATGAGTCCTATGCCCTGGTCGGCCGCGCCTACCAGCAGCTCGAGACCCTGCGCAGCTACCGCACCCAGTTGCGCATGCGGCGCAAGGACGGCAGCGCGATCTGGATCGACCTCAGCGGCACGGCCCTGCCCGACGGCGAGTCGCTGTGGCTGATGCTGGACATCACGGCCCTCAAGCAAAGCGAGGAACAGGCCCGCCACCAGGCCTTCCACGACCTGCTGACCGGTCTGCCCAACCGCCACCTGCTGCTGGAGAACCTGGCCCTGCTGCTGCGCGACGCCGAGCGCAACGAGCGCTGGCTGGCGGTCTGCTATCTGGACCTGGACGGCTTCAAGGCCGTCAACGACAGCCAGGGCCACGACGCCGGCGACGCGGTGCTGCGCGCCACTGCCGAGCGCCTGCTCGCCAATGTGCGCATCAACGACGTGGTGGCGCGCATCGGCGGCGACGAATTCGTGCTGGTGCTCAACCAGCTCGCCGGCCTCAGCGACGAGAGGCATGCGCTGAACCGTCTGCTGGACGCCTTCGAGGCGCCCTTCCCGTTGCCGGGAGGCGGCGAGGCCCGGGTCGGCATCAGCATCGGCGTGGCCATGTACCCGCGCCACGGCAAGGACGGCCACACGCTGATCACCCGCGCCGACCAGGCCATGCTGGCCGGCAAGCGCGCCGGCAAGGGCCGCTGGGTCATGGCCGAGGACGAGCCCGGCCCCTGATCAGCCGTGGGCCTGCACCAGGCCGAAAGCCTGCCCCAGCGGGTCCAGCAGCACGGCCATCACGTCGCCATCCGGCAGGGCCGTGACCGGCACGATGACCTGGGCGCCCTGGGCCGCCGCGGCAGCCACGCAGGCCGCCACATCGGGCACCGTCATGAAGAGCTGCACGCCACCCGGCGCGCCCGGCGGCAGGGGCCAGATGCCGCCACGGATGCCGCCCGGCGCCGCAGCCACTTCGCGGTAGCCCATGGCGTTGTCGGCGCTGATCTGCCAGCCGAACACGCGGCCGTAGAAGCTGGCCGTGCGGGCCGGGTCGGTGCTGAGGATCTGCCAGTGCGTGACAGGGGCGGCAAGGGGTGCGTTCATCGCGTGCTTTCGGTGGGAGGTTGGAGTTGCCAGTCGCCGCGGCTTCGCATGACGAGGACGCGATCGACCAGCAGCCGCTGCAGGGCCACGTTGACGGCATCCAGCGGCAGGCCGGTGACGGCCGCCAGCCAGCGCGAGTCGGGCCGGAAGTCGTGCCGCGTGATGGCGCGGCAGACACCGCGGCGCGCCTCGGCCAGGCCGAGCTGCTGGATGTCGGTGTCGGACAGGCCCAGGCGCCGGCCGACGCGCTGCACGCAGGCGCTCTTCGCCACGGTGCGGCCGGCGAGCAGGCGGGTCAGCGTCGCGTGGTGCACGCCCAGCGACTGCGCAAAGGCGCGCAGCGAGTAGGCGGGGTTGACGGTGCGCCGCCTGGCGATGGTGCTGCTCAGCAGCTTGTGCAGGGACATGGCTTCAGCTTAGGGCCGGCTGGCCCTGGCCTCGCACACAAAGTGGTGCGATCCCCCTGCCGGGTGGCTCAGGGCGCCTTGTCGGGTTCCGGGATGCGGCTGATCTGCACGCTGACGATCTTCCAGGCCCCGCCGCGCTTCACGTAGATGTCGATGTAGCGGTAGTGGCTCTTGAAAGCCTCGCCCTGGTACTTGCCCGTCATGCGCGTGCGGCCGCTGAGCAGGGCCGTGTCGCCGTAGACCCTCACCTCGAAGTCTTCGACGGTGTAGGGGTCGATGACGAGATCGGGCGACACCAGCCCTTCGACGAAGCTGGCCTTGGTTTCGACATTGCCGCGGCCGTCGATCTGGCGGAAGTCCGCAGCCATGTTGGCTTCGATGGCGGTGCGGTCCTTCCTGACGATGGCCTGGTCCCAGGCATCGGACTGGGCCTTGAGCTGGGCGAGAAGCCTGGCCGGCGGTGCGGCCTGCACGGCGGTCGCTGCCACCATCATCAACACGGCCAGAGCCGCGCGGCGCGTGCTCATGGTTTGAGGCTGTGCCAGATCAGGCTGGTGATCAGCTGGCGCGCGCGCTCGAAATCGGCTTCATCCAGTCGCGGCTTGCCCATGTAGAGAGAGAACTGAGGCCCCAGGTCGGCATAGGCCTGGGTGGACGACCAGATCAGGAACATCAGATGGGTGAAGTCCATGCGCCGGATCAGGCCCTGGTCGGCCCAATGCTCGAAACGCTCGACGTCGGCATGCAGCAGCGGCATGACCTGGGCCTTCAGCACATCCTGGTATCGCGGCGCGCCGGCCATGATCTCGCGGGTGAAGACGGCATTGCCGCTGGGCCGCTCGCGGCTGAAACGTAGCTTGACCGCCACATAGGTCTGGATGGCCGTCTCGGGTTCGTCGGCCTCGGCGATGGCCGTCATATTGGCCATCCATTCGCCCATCACACTGTCCAGCACGGCGCGGTAGAGCTCCTCCTTGCTGGGCCAGTGATAGAGCAGGTTCTGGCGCGACAGATCGAGCACGGCCGCGATGCTGTCGAGGCTGACGCCTTCAAATCCGTAGCGGGCAAACTGGCGTTCGGCTTCGGCAAGGATGGCCTCCTGCTTGCGCAGGGTGGCGGCGCGCGGGGTGCGCGTCACGGCGGCGGTATCTGTCATGGGCCGGATTCTGACGGCGTGCACCAAGCCGGCCCTGCGGGTTTTTACGCTTCGGTCAATTTTTACAGGGTAGTAATGTTTGACTGTTTTGTCTTGGGAGACTCCCGTGGACCTTGCCGACATGAAATCGGGGCGACTGACGCCCGATGACTACGCTCAGAACTTTGCCGACGCCCATCCGCCGCTGAACCGCACCCAGGCGCTGATCGAGGCCGAGCGTTGCTACTACTGCTACGACGCGCCCTGCCAGACGGCCTGCCCCACGGGGATCGACATCCCCAGCTTCATCCAGCGGGTGGCGCAGGACAACGTGCGCGGCGCGGCCGAAGCCATCCTGACGGCCAACCCGCTGGGTGGCATGTGCGCCCGCGTCTGCCCGACCGAGGTGCTGTGCGAGCAGGCCTGCGTGCGCAACACCAACGAGAGCAAGCCGGTCGAGATCGGCCTGCTGCAGCGCTACGCGGTTGAGGGTCACTTCGCCAATCCCGGAGCCAAACCGCTGTTCGAGCGCGGCATGCCGACGGGCAGGCGCATTGCCGTCGTCGGCGCCGGACCCGCCGGCCTGGCTGCCGCCCATGGCCTGGCCTGGCGCGGGCATGACGTCGTGCTGTTCGACGCCAACGCCAAGCTGGGAGGCCTGAACGAATACGGCCTGGCCACCTACAAGGTCGCCGGCGGCTTCGCGCAGAAGGAAATCGACTGGCTGCTGTCCATCGGCGGCATTACGCCGAAACTGGACTGTCGACTCGGCCGCGACATCACCCTCGACGGCCTTCTTTCTGAATACGACGCGGTCTTCCTCGGCCTGGGTCTAGCCGGCGTGAACACTCTCGGCATTGCCGAGCCGGAGCTGCCGGGCCTGCGCGACGCGGTGGACTTCATCGCCGAACTGCGCCAGAGCAACCCGGCCCAGGTGGCCGTGGGCCGCAAGGTCGTCGTCATCGGCGGCGGCATGACGGCCGTGGACGCTGCCGTGCAGAGCAAGCTGCTGGGCGCCGAGCAGGTCACCATGGTCTACCGCCGCGGCATGGACGGCTTGTCGGCATCCGAACACGAACAGCACTGGGCGCAAACGAACGGCGTGACCATCCGCTGCTGGGCGCGGCCCCTGTCCGTCGAGGCGGCGGGCGGCGCGCTGCGTGGCATGCGCTTCGCGGCCACGAAGCTGGAGGACGGCAAGCTGGTCGACACCGGCGAGCAGTTCTTCCTCGAGGCCGACATGGTGCTGCGCGCCATCGGCCAGACCTATCAGGCCGAACCGGCCGGCAACGGCATCGAACTGCAGGGCGGCCGCATCAAGACAGATGCGGATGGCCAGACCAGCCTGGCCCGCGTCTGGGCCGGCGGCGACTGCCGCTACGGTGGCCGCGACCTGACCGTGGAAGCCGTGGAGCACGGCAAGCGCGCGGCCATCGCCATCGACAAGGCCCTGGGCCTCGCCACCGTCCGCCACCTCGACAAGGAGGCCAGCCATGGCTGACCTGAGCAGCAACTTCCTGGGCATCAAGAGCCCGAATCCCTTCTGGCTCGCCTCGGCGCCGCCGACCGACAAGGAGATCAACGTGCGCCGCGCCTTCGAGGCCGGCTGGGGCGGCGTGGTCTGGAAGACCCTGGGCGAGGACCCGCCGGTCGTCAACGTCAACGGCCCGCGCTATGCCACGCTGTGGAGCCAGGACCGCCGCGTCATCGGCTTCAACAACATCGAGCTGATCTCTGACCGGCCGCTGCAGACCAACCTGGACGAGATCCGGCGCGTGAAGCGCGACTTCCCCGACCGGGCCATGATCGTGAGCCTGATGGTGCCGGTGAACGAACCCAGCTGGAAGGCCATCCTGGAGCGCGTCGCCGATACGGGCGCCGACGGCGTGGAGCTGAATTTTGGCTGCCCACACGGCATGAGCGAGCGCGGCATGGGCTCGGCCGTCGGCCAGGTGCCGGAGTACATCCAGCAGGTCACCGAGTGGTGCAAGAAGCACACGAAGATGCCCGTCATCGTGAAGCTGACGCCCAACATCACCGATGTGCGCTTCCCGGCCCGCGCGGCCAAGAACGGCGGCGCCGATGCGGTCAGCCTCATCAACACCATCAACTCGGTCATGGGTGTGGACCTGGACCGCATGACCATGAGCCCGGTCACCGACGGCCTGGGCTCCCACGGCGGCTACTGCGGCCAGGCCGTCAAGCCCATCGCGCTGAACATGGTGGCCGAGATCGCGCGTGACGCGGCCACGGCCGGCTTGCCCATCAGCGGCATCGGCGGCATCACCACCTGGCGCGACGCCGCCGAATTCATCGCCATGGGCTGCGGCACGGTGCAGATCTGCACCGCAGCCATGGTCTACGGCTTCAAGATCGTGCAGGACATGTGCTCCGGCCTGAACACCTTCATGGACGAGAAGGGCTACAAGAGCATTGCGGACTTCCAGGGCCGCGCCGTGCCGACGGTGAAGAACTGGAACCAGCTCAACCTGAACTACGTCGAGAAGGCCGTCATAGCCCAGGACAGCTGCATCAAGTGCGGCCGCTGCCACGTCGTCTGCGAGGACACCTCCCACCAGGCCATCTTCGCCACCAAGAACGGCCAGCGCCATTTCGAGGTCAACGATGCCGAGTGCGTCGGTTGCAATCTCTGCGTGTCGATCTGCCCCGTCCCTGGCACCATCACGATGCGCAAGCTGGAAGCCGGCGAAACGGATGCCCGCACGGGCCGCGTCATCGACGGCAGCTATGCGAACTGGACCACGCATCCCAACAATCCGATGCGAAGCTGCACCTGACGGAGCTTGCCCCCATGCTGATCGGCGCCCACACCATCCTCTACAGCCGGGACCCCGAAGCCGATCGCGCCTTCTTCCGCGACGTGCTCCAGCTGCCGAATGTCGATGTGGGTGGCGGTTGGCTGATCTTCAGCCTGCCGCCGTCGGAGCTGGCCTTCCATCCGGACGGCGAAGGTTTTGGCAACGGCAGCCACGAGTTCTACTTCATGTGCGAGGACGTGCAGGCCTTTGTCGCCCGCATGGCCGAGGCCGGCATCACGTACACACCCGTGAAGGCCCTGGACTGGGGCCAGCTCACCCGCATCACCTTGCCGGGCGGCGGAAAGCTCGGCGTCTACCAGCCACGGCATGCACGGCCCAAGGCTGTTTGAGGAATTGACATGAGTCACTACGAAGTCGCCCACTGGATCCATGGCGCCATCAACCGCGGCAACGGCGATCGGCAACAGGACATCTACAACCCCGCCACCGGCGCCGTGCAGGGCAAGCTGCTGCTGGGCAGCGTGGCCGACCTGGACGCCGCCGTGGCCAGCGCCACCAAGGCCGCCAAGGCCTGGGCGCAGACGCCGGCCCTGGCCCGCTCCCGCGTGCTGTTCAAGTTCCTGTCCATCGTGCAGGACAAGCGCGACCAGCTGGCCGATGCCCTCGTGCGCGAGCACGGCAAGACCAAGCCCGACGCGCTGGGTGAAGTGGCCCGCGGCATCGAGAACATCGAGTTCGCGACGGCCATGCCGCAACTGCTGAAGGGCGAATACACCGAGCAGGTCGCCCGCGGCCTGGACGCCTGGAGCGTGCGCCAGCCGCTGGGCGTCGTCGCCGGCATCACGCCGTTCAACTTCCCGGCCATGGTGCCCATGTGGATGTACCCGCTGGCCATCGGCTGCGGCAATGCCTTCATCCTCAAGCCCAGCGAGCGCGATCCGAGCGCGTCGCTGCTGATGGCGCAATGGCTGAAGGACGCGGGACTGCCCGACGGCGTGTTCAGCGTCGTGCAGGGCGACAAGGACATCGTCGACGCCATCCTGGCCCACCCCGGCATCGCGGCGGTCAGCTTCGTCGGCTCGACGCCGGTGGCCGAGCACATCTACAAGGTCGGCTCGGCCCATGGCAAGCGCGTGCAGGCCCTGGGCGGCGCCAAGAACCACATGGTCGTCATGCCCGATGCCGACCTCGAACAAGCCGTCGACGCGCTGATGGGCGCGGCCTATGGCTCGGCGGGCGAGCGTTGCATGGCCATCTCGGTGGCCGTTGCAGTGGGCGATGCCGCGGATGCGCTGGTGGCTGCGCTGGCCCCCAAGGTCGCCGCGCTGAAGATCGGCGAGGGCCATGGTGCCGGCATGGAAATGGGCCCGCTGATCACGCGCGCCTCGCAGCAGCGCGTGGAGCGACTGATCGGCGAAGGCGTGGCCGCCGGTGCCAAGGCCGTCGTCGACGGCCGCGGTTACCGCGTACCTGGCCACGAGGACGGCTTCTTCGTCGGCGGCACGCTGCTGGACGGGGTGTCGGCCGACATGAGCTGCTACACCGAGGAGATCTTCGGTCCGGTGCTCTGCGTGGTGCGCGTGCCCGACCTGGCCGCGGCGCTGGCGCTGATCGAGGCCAACGAATATGCCAACGGCGTGGCCATCTTCACGCGAGACGGCCATGTGGCGCGCGAGTTCGTGCACCACATCCAGGTCGGGATGGTGGGCGTCAACGTGCCCCTGCCGGTGCCCATGGCCTTCAACAGCTTCGGCGGCTGGAAGCGCAGCCTGTTCGGCGACCACCACGCCTACGGCCCCGAGGCGGTGCGCTTCTATACCAAGCACAAGGCCGTCATGCAGCGCTGGCCGGACAGCCTGCCCAAGGGCCCGCAATTTGCTTTCCCGCAGAACACCTGATTAGCAAGGAAGCTGCCCATGACCGACCCGACGCTGAGCAACCCGGACCTGATCCCGACCACGGCTGCCCAGCGAACGTGGCGCTGGTATCACTTCGCGGCGCTGTGGGTCGGCATGGTCATGTGCATCCCCGCCTACACGCTGGCGGCCAGCCTCATCGAGTCGGGCATGAGCTGGAGCCAGGCGGTCGGCACGGTCTTCCTGGGCAACCTCATCGTGCTGGTGCCCATGCTGTTGATCGGCCATGCCGGCGCCAAGTACGGCATCCCGTACGCCGTGCTGGCCCGCGCGTCGTTTGGCACGCAAGGGGCGCGGCTGCCGGCCCTGCTGCGGGCGCTCGTCGCCTGCGGCTGGTACGGCATCCAGACCTGGTTCGGCGGCCAGATGATCTACACCCTGGCCGGTGTGCTGGTCGGCCATCCACTGACGGGCGACCCGCTGCCGGGCCTGGGCATCAATCCGACGCAGCTGGGCTGCTTCCTGCTGTTCTGGGCCCTGCAGTTCTATTTCGTCGTGCACGGCATCGACGCCATCCGCAAGCTCGAGACCTACACGGCGCCGATCAAGATCGTCATCTGCTTCCTGCTGCTGTGGTGGGCCTGGGACAAGGCTGGCGGCTTCGGTCCCATCCTGGACCAGCCCTCGGCGTTTGTGGAAGGCGGCAGGAAGGCCGGCCAGTTCTCGGCCGTGTTCTGGCCCTCGCTGACCGCCATGGTGGGCTTCTGGGCGACGCTGGCGCTGAACATCCCCGACTTCACGCGCTTCGCCAAGAGCCAGCGCGACCAGCTCATCGGCCAGGCCATCGGCCTGCCGGCGCCCATGGGCCTGCTGGCCGCACTCGCGGTGTTCGTCACCTCGGCCACCGTCGTCATCTACGGCAAGGCGCTGTGGGACCCGGTGGACGTGGCCAGCCGCATGACGGGCGCGGCCGTGCTGATCGCCCTCATCGTGCTGCTGATCGACACCGTCAGCGTCAACCTCGCGGCCAACCTCGTCGGCCCGGCCTACGACTTCTCGGCGCTGGCGCCGGGCAAGATCAGCTACAAGACCGGCGGCATGCTGACGGCCGGCATCGCCATCGCGATGATGCCGTGGAAGATCCTGGCCTCCACCGAGGGCTATATCTTCACCTGGCTGATCGGTTACTCGGCCCTGCTGGGCCCCGTGGCCGGCATCCTCATCGTCGACTACTACGTGCTGCGCAAGACCGAACTGGCCGTCGATGAGCTCTACCGCGAAGGCGGCCGCTACAGCTACCGCGGCGGCTGGAACATCGCCGCCGTCGTCGCCTTCGTCGTCGGTGTCGCGCCCAACATCCCCGGCTTCCTGAACGCCGCATTCCCGGCCGCCTTCCCCGAGGTCGGCGCCGCCTTCAAGGCCATCTACACCTATGCCTGGTTCGCCGGCCTGGCCCTCGCCGCCATCGTCTATGGCGTCATGATGGCCGGCAAGACCCAGGCCCAACCGCTCACAAGGAGCGCCACATGAGTTCCTCTCCCCTGCTGATCCGCGGCGCCATCGTCGTCAACGCCGACGCCGAATCCCGCACCGATGTGCTCTGTGTCGACGGCCGCATCGCGGCCATCGGCGAACGCGCCGCGCGCGAGGCCCCGGCCGGCACGACGACGCTGGATGGCACCGGCCAGTACCTGCTGCCGGGCGGCATCGACCCGCACACCCATATGCAGCTGCCCTTCATGGGCACGGTGACGCAGGACGACTTCTTCACCGGCACCGCGGCAGCCCTGGCCGGCGGCACGACGAGCATCATCGACTTCGTCATCCCCAACCCGCAGCAGCCGCTGATGGACGCCTACCAGCAGTGGCGCGGCTGGGCCGAGAAGAGCGCGGCCGACTATGCCTTCCACGTCGCCGTGACCTGGTGGAGCGAGCAGGTCCACGCCGACATGGGCACGCTGGTGCGCGAGGAAGGCGTGAACAGCTTCAAGCACTTCATGGCCTACAAGAACGCCATCATGTGCGACGACGAGACGCTGGTGAACAGCTTCAAGCGCGCCCTCGAACTCGGCGCCATGCCGACGGTGCATGCCGAGAACGGCGAGCTGGTCTATCTGCTGCAGGCCGAGGTCGCCAAGATGGGCATCACCGGTCCCGAGGGCCATCCGATGAGCCGCCCGCCCATGGTGGAGGGCGAAGCCGCCAACCGCGCCATCGCGATTGCCGACGTGCTGGGCGTGCCCATCTACATCGTGCACGTCAGCTGCATCGAAAGCGCCGAGGCCATCGCCCGAGCCCGCGCCCGCGGCCAGCGGGTCTATGGCGAGGTGCTGGCCGGCCATCTGCTGATCGACGACAGCGTCTATCGCGACCCGGACTTCAACAAGGCCGCGGCCTATGTGATGAGCCCGCCCTTCCGGCCCAAGATCCACCAGGAGTTCCTGTGGCGCGGCCTGCAGAGCGGCCAGCTGCACACGACAGCGACCGACCACTGCACCTTCTGTGCCTCGCAGAAGGCCGCGGGCATCGACAACTTCGCCAAGATCCCCAATGGCTGCGGCGGTGTGGAGGAGCGCATGGCGGTGCTGTGGGATGCCGGCGTCAACTCCGGCCGCCTCACGCCCAGCGAGTTCGTCGCCATCACCTCGGCCAACGCGGCCAAACTCTTCAACATGTACCCGCGCAAGGGCGTCATCGCTGAAGGGTCGGACGCCGACCTCGTGCTGTGGGACCCGGCCGGCATCAAGACCCTGAGCGCCAAGACCCAGTTCTCCAAGAACGACTTCAACATCTTCGAGGGCCGCACCGTGCGCGGCATTCCCAGCCACACCATCGCGCAAGGCCGCGTCGTGTTCGCCCGTGGCGAGTTGCGCGCCGAGCAGGGCAAGGGCCGCTACCTGAAGCGCCCGCCCTTCGGCCCGCAGTTCGATGCGGCCGCCAAGCGCGCCGCCGACCTGCAGCCCACTGCCGTCGCGCGCTGACATGCAAACCGTCGTTCCCCAGCTGCGCATGACCGATGCGAAAAAGGCCATGGCCTTCTACATCGATCAACTGGGGTTCAGCGTCGACTGGCAGCACCAATTCGAGCCCGGCCTGCCCCTCTTTCTGCAGATCACGCGCGACGGCCAGACCCTCTTCCTGAGCGGTCACGCCGGCGACTGCGCGCCCGGCGGCGCCGTCTATTTCTGGGTGCCCGACGCGGACGCGCTCTACACCGCCTTCACGGCCAAGGGCGTCAAGCCGCTCAAGCCCATCGAAGACATGCCCTGGGGCGTGCGCGAGTTCCTGCTCGTCGACCCCGATCACAACAAGCTGCGCTTCGGCACCGAACTGAATCCTTAGGAGTCCACCATGGACATGCCCACCACCCAAACCGACATCACGAAGCTGCGCGTCAACGGCCAGCGCCTCTGGGACTCGCTGATGGAGCTGGCCAAGATCGGCGCGACCGAGAAAGGTGGCGTCTGCCGCCTGACACTGACCGATCTCGACAAGCAGGGCCGCGACCTCGTCACGCGCTGGGCGCGCGAGGCTGGCATGACGGTCACCATCGATCAGATCGGCAATGGCTTCATGCGCCGCGCAGGCCGCAACAACAGCCTGCCGCCCATCATGACGGGCAGCCACATCGACACCCAGCCCACCGGCGGCAAGTTCGACGGCAACTACGGCGTGCTGGCCGGCATCGAGGTCGTGCGCACGCTGAACGACCACGGCATCGAGACCGAGGCGCCCATCGAGGTCGCCTTCTGGACCAACGAGGAAGGCTCGCGCTTCGTGCCCGTCATGATGGGCTCGGGCGTGTTCGCCAAGGCCTTCACGCTGGAACACGCCTACGCGGCGACGGACACCGAAGGCAAGACGGTCAAGGGCGAGCTGGAGCGCATCGGCTACATCGGCAGCCAGGTGCCTGGCGACCACCCCATCGGCGCCTACTTCGAGACCCACATCGAGCAGGGCCCGGTGCTGGAGGACCACGACAAGACCATCGGCGTCGTCACCGGCGTGCTGGGCATCCGCTGGTATGACTGCGTCGTCACCGGCATGGAGGCCCACGCCGGCCCCACGCCCATGGCCCTGCGCAAGGACGCGCTGCAGGTCGCGACGAAACTGATGCAGGAGGTCGTCGCCTGTGCCCACCGCCATCCGCCGCATGGCCGCGGCACGGTGGGCATGGTGCAGGTCCACCCCAACAGCCGCAACGTCATCCCCGGCCGCGTCAAGTTCAGCATCGACCTGCGCAACGCGACCGATGCGCTGTGCGAAGCGATGGATGCCGACATCCGCGCGGTGGCCGCCAAGCTGAGCGCCGACAGCGGCCTGCCCATCGAGATCACGCCGGTCAGCGCCTACCCGGCCCAGCCCTTCCACGCGGACTGCATCGCCGCCGTGCAGAAGGCCGCCGACACGCTGGGCTACAGCAATATGCGCGCGGTCTCCGGTGCCGGCCACGACGCCGTCTACATGGCCCGCCTGGCCCCGGCCGGCATGATCTTCATCCCCTGCAAGGACGGCATCAGCCACAACGAGATCGAGGACGCCAAGCCCGAGCACATCGAGGCCGGGTGCAATGTGCTGCTGCAGGCCATGCTCGAAAGAGCGGGCTGAGTTGCGCGTCGCCGTGAGGTTCGCCGCGCTGGTGCTGGCCAGCCCGCTCGCGGCCCTGGCCGCCCCCTGCCCGCAGTTCGAAGGCAGCTTCACCCTCCAGGGAGAAGCTGCCGCTGTCGGGGACGCGCTGCGCGCCCTCGGCACGGACCGCACCGACACGGTCGGGGGCAACCTCACGCTCAGCGCCCGCTCGGGCTCACCCTTGCGTTTGAGCTTCGATCCGCCGGCGACCGACCGACCCAGGCAAGCCATCGAATGGGCCTTGAACAGCCCGGCGGACTTCCGCTGCGAGAAGGGCTGGCTGGTGATGGCCCGCGCCGTCGAGGCCAGTCGTGGCGTCTTCGAAGGCCGCTCCACCGTCCGCATCGCGCCGGGCGCGGACGGCATCGGCCTGCAGGTGGAGGTGAGCTTCAAGGGCCGCGAGTCCGCCCGCATCTACAGCTACGACTCGGCCAAGATCGACGTGCCACTGCCCTGGTCGCGCAAGTCCGTCACCGAGCGGCTGCTCTGGAACGGCGCCAGCATCGTGGCCTGGCGCGGCAAGCTGCCGGCATCCGCGCTGGAATCCGCGCCCACGCCCACGCCCGCGCGCGCGCCCGCGCCTTCGCACGCTCCCCCAACTTCGCGGGCGCCCGCGGCCGCGGCCGCGGAGTCTGCCGGCGTGAAGCAGGCGCGCCAGCTGCTGGGCCGAACCGGCCTGCTGCTCGCCGATGTGACGGCGGACGAGGCGGCCCTGCGCGCCAAGGTCCAGGCCACACCTGCCGAGCTGGCCCGCCTGGAAGACACGCTGCGGGCGGCCGGAGTCGCCTACGAGGTGCCGGTCTCGCCGATACAGACCGGCTACGCCTACTTCGTGGAGGTGGTGCTGCCTCAAGGGACGGGCGCCACCAGCCAGCCCAGCCGGCTGTGGGTGGAGCAGGAACTGCAGCGCTTTCTGCCCAGCTATGCGAGTGTGAACAGGGCCGAATGGCGGGACGGCGCGTGGATCGCGCAGCTCGGGCTGATCAACGGGCTGAAGCCCGAAGACGCCTTGCAGCGCCTGCGTGGCTCCAGCAAGGCCTTCAGCGAAGTGCGCGTGCTGCCCGGCACCGAGCGCGTCCTGGGACCTGCGATGCGCTTCGTCGATGTGCAGCTGCGACCGCGCTAGGCAGGCGATGCGAGCCTCGGCCAACACCTAGCTTGGCAGGGAATACTAACGTTCATCCTTGGGAGACAGGCAGCCCTCGGCCCTTCACAGAATGCGTGCGGGCGACTTGCCCACATTCAATCCCACAAGGAGACCCCATGCTGAAAAAGACGTGCCTGATCATCGCAGCGACCCTGATGACCGTGGCCTCGGTGCCCAGCTTTGCTGCGGCCAAGAGCACGCCGGCTCAACCGAATATCACCTGCGGCCTGTGGCTGCCCTGGTGCCCGAAGTACTGAGCCCCTGAGCCCGCAGACGCCCGTGGCCTCGCTCGACGCCACGGGCGTTTTCATGTCGCCCTGCGGACCCGCCAGGCCTGAGCCACCGCCCAGCTCAGCTCGGGCAGCATGAAGAGCAGCAGCACCGGCGCGCCGGTCTGCCACCAGGCCCAGGCCATCCACAGGCTGAACAGCACCCGCCCGGCGGCGTCATAGCGGCCGAACTGCACCGTCGGCCCGCGCAGCCTCAGTACCGCCCAGACCAGGACGATGCTGCCCATCAGCAGCGCGAACAGCGTCTGGAAAACATCAAAGACCGGCAGGGCTTGGCCGCCCAGGGCCTGGTTGATGACGCTGAGCCGGTCGCGGTTGAATTCGAAGCTCCAGGGCGTCGCGAAAGGCGCCGTGACGATGAAGTCGTAGAGGGCACTGAACCAGACGACGCGCTGGAAGCAAGGGGTGCTGAAGGCAGGCATGAGCAGGCACGAAATGAGAACGTGCCGTCATGCTCGACCCTGGACCACACTCCAGGGTCAAGCACTTTCTCGCCTAATCGCTCATGAAGATCGGCACCCTCTCCGCCCTCACCGGCCTGAGCCGCGACAGCCTGCGCTTCTACGAGAAGCGCGGCCTGCTGCAGGCGCGTCGCGCCGACAACGGCTACCGCGACTACCCCGAAGAGGCCGTGCAATGGCTGGGCTATGTGCGCACGGCCCAGCAGCTGGGCTTCACGCTGGCCGAGATCGCGGCCGACATGCCCTTGCTGGCCCAGGGCGAGGAGGCTGGCCCGGCGCTGCGGGCAGCGCTGGCAATCAAGCTGGCGGACATCGATGCGCGCATCGCGGCCCTGCGGGGCTTGCGCGCCGAGCTGGCAAAGCGCCTCGACGCCACGCCCGAAACTGGAGCGAGCTGCCCCTTGCGATCGGCATGATTTGACGGATGCAACAACGGGGCGATGGCGACTTCCGCCGGCGCCGCGGGACAATCGTGGGTTTTGCCCGCCGCTTCCACAACCGGGACAGCGGCACTTTTCAGCAGTACTTCCTCATGTTGTCATCCCTCCTCCGTTGGCCGCGATTCTTTTCCGGCCTGGCCCTGGCCCTCATCGTCTGCATCTTCGCCGGCTGCGGTGGCGGCGGCGGCTCCGGCTGCGCCCTCGACGGCGGCAGCTTCGCCTTCGTCTATTCGCCCGAACTGAAGACCACGGCGCCCCAGCCCACCCACGGCCAGCTGAGCTACAAGCTGGGCGAGGCCAAGACCTGGAAGCTGCAGGTCACCGGCATTACCGCAGGCTGCATGGCCAATGCGAAGTTCCGGGTCTTCGATGGCCAGTCGCTGCCCGCAGGCGTCACCCTCAATCCCACCACCGGCGATCTGAGCACCACGGGCCTGACCCGGCATGTGGAGGGCGAATGCCTGCCTCCCGGCGCCATCTCGTCTTCCCAGCTGTCGGTCAACCGCGTCTGCCCTGACGGCATGACTGTCGGTCCGAACTACATCTTCCTGTCGTTCTCCTCGGACGCCATCAGCCCGCCGGCGAGCTTCACGGTCAGCTTCACGCCTGAGGGCTGAGGTCGTTCAGACCACCACGCAGCGTCCGCCCCCCTGAGCGAGGTCTTCAGCTCGCCTCACTGGATGCCGAAAATCTGTTCAGAGGCCGCCGTCGCGCGGCATTCCGGAGGCCTGTCATGGTGGGCGCGATCGGTGGCGTGAGCCCGGTGGGCTCTGGCGGGCGGAGCATCGTTGCCAGCCCGGAGCTGGCCGTGCTGCGGAAGCAGCTCGCCGATTGCGTCAACTGCGAGTCCGCCAAGACACAGAGCGGCCAAACCCAGATCGCTCAGCTCAGTGCGCGCGTTGCCGCGGTCAAGGAGCAGCTGCAAAACACCGGAGCGAGCGCCACTCCGCCGGCCTCACCGCCCGCCAGTCCCCCGTCCCTCTCGACGCCCGGTAACTTGCTGGATGTCTACGCCTGAATCCGGCTCCGGATGGCTGCCTCAGCCCAGCTTCACCAGACGCTTCGCCGCCTCCGCCAGCGTCTCGTCCCGCTTCGCAAAACAGAACCTGACATGCCGCCGCTCCTGCGGCCGCTGGTAGAAGACCGCCAGCGGGATGGCCGCGACGCCGATCTCGGTGGTGAGCCAGCGGGCGAAGTCCAGTTCGGTCTTGTCGCGGTACATCGGTAGCGCGCTGTAGTCCACGGTCTGGAAGTAGGTGCCCTCGCAGGGCAGCAGCTTCAGCGGCGTGGCGGCCAGGGCGGTGCGGAAACCGTCGCGCTTGGCCTGGTAGAAGTCGCTCAGGCCCTGCCAGGGCGCCGGGTCCTTCAAGTAGGCCGCAATCGCATGCTGGGTCGGCGTGTGCACCGTGAACACCGTGTACTGGTGCAGGCGGCGGAAGGCGGCCGACAACGCCGCCGGCGCGGCGACGAAGCCGACCTTCCAGCCCGTCACATGGAAGGTCTTGCCGAAGCTGCTGACGAGAAAGCTGCGGTCGCTCAGGCCCGGGTAGCGCGCCACGCTTTCATGCGGCGCACCGTCGAACACCATGTGCTCGTAGACCTCGTCGCTGACGATGAAAAGATCGTGCTGCTCGGCGATGCGCGCCAGCTCGACCAGGTCCTCCTGCGTCGCGACACGGCCGCTCGGGTTGTGCGGTGTGTTGATGACCAGCGCCCGGGTGCGCGGCGTGATGGCGGCGCGCACGGCGGCCCAATCGATGCGGTAGTCCAGCGTCATCGGCACGCCGATGGGCACGGCACCGGCCAGGCGGATGGCCGGGTCGTAGCTGTCGTAGGCCGGCTCGATGATGATGACTTCGTCGCCCGCGCCGACGCAGCTGTGCAGGGCCGTGATCAGCCCCTGCGTGCCACCCGCCGTGATGGTGATGTCGCGGTCCGCGTCATAGGCCGAACCGTAGAGGTTGTTGAGCTTGGCAGCGATGGCCTGCCGCAGCGCCGGCACGCCGGTCATCGGCGGGTACTGGTTGTGGCCGGCAGCCATGGCGTCGGTGACGGCCTGCAGCAGGGCCGGGTCGGCACCGAAGTCCGGGAAGCCCTGGCCGAGATTGACGGCGCCATGCTCGGCGGCCAGGGCCGACATGACGGTGAAGATGGTGGTGCCGGTGTTGGGCAGCTTGGTGGGCAAAGCAGGCATGGGACGCATTCTGCTTGCGTCGTCGCATCGCGAACGCACGGCTGCGCCGTGCATCATCACGGGATGCATGTGGATATGCGAAAACTTCTTCTCGCCGCCAGTCTGTGGGTCGTGGCCGGCATGGCGGCCGCACAGGCTCCGGCCCAGGACTGCGTGCGCAGCGAACCCCAACCGCTGCTTCCCTCGGCCCATGGCGTCGAAGCCAGGCAGTTCCGTCGCCTCAACACGCATGAAGCCGTCGAGAGCTTCACCCTCCGCAGTGGCGACCGCTTCCGCGTCGAGCATGGCGGCTGCGAGTACGTCGTCCTCAGCTTCAGCTTGCGTCCGGCACAAGCGAACTCCTCTCGCTTGCTCGCGGCCGCCCAAGGTCTGCGTCAATTGGCGGCGCTGAAACCCGCTGCCATCTTCGATCTGGCGGCGGCCGCCAGCGCCATGGAGGCGCTGGCGCGCTCGGGCCAGGCCCTCGTCAACGGGCAGGAATATCCGGTGCCTGGCGATGGCGAGGACTTCCTGCAGGCGCGCTTCATGTTCGACGCTGCGCCCCGGGGCGTCGTGAGCTTCAAGCTGATCAGGGGCCCGCTGTAGTCAGCGTTCTAGGCCCGCCCAGCAAGGCTCGCCGTGCTGCCAGACCGATCGGGAAACCAAACACGAAGCAATGCGCCGCAATGGCCGCCGCATCCAGCTTCGGCGGCCAGAACGGCGTGTGCAGAGCCGACAGCGGCAGCACCACGTTGTTCATGCCGAAATAGACGACGAAGCCGTAGGCCAGGCCGGCCGCCGTCGCATTGCGCAGCAGGGCCGGCAACCGCAAGGCCACGACGCAGAAGATGGCCGCCCAGATGAGGGCGATGCCGTAATGCAGCGCGACGCCCAGCGCAAAGGTCGCGGGTCCGCCGGCAAAGGCGGCCTCGCGGCCGACGAGGCCTGCGGCCACGCCCTGGAAGACGCGCAGCTTCATGCCGTAATAGCTCAGCGCAAAGACCAGATCTCCGGTGCCGGCCAGCAGGCCTCCCCAGACGATGGCACGGGTCAGGGGTTTCATGGCACGACTCCCGGTGGACCTTTGAGTTCGACGACATTGCCCTCGGGGTCGCTGAGGTAGATGGACGGCCCCTCGCCTTCGGCACCATAGCGGCTCTCGGTCTTGCCGCCCTCGACGCCATGGGCCGCCAGATGTGCGCGGATGGCGGCTGCGTCGAAGGGCTCGACGCGCAGGCAGAAGTGGTCCATGTTGCGCCCCTCGGCACCGGGCGCCGCGCCGCCCATGCGGCCCAGCTTGCCGTCCACCGGCACCAGGTCGATCAGCGAGTGGCCGGCGCGCAGTTGCACCAGGCCGATTTCATCCTGACGGCGCTCGATCGAGCAGCCGAGCACGTCGAGATAGAAGCGCAGCATGGCGTCGAGGTCAACGACACGCAGCACGAGGTGGTCAATGCCCTGCAGCTTGAGCATGCGGCGGTTCTCCTGGCGGAAGGGCCGCATCATGCCGCGCTGCCGGCAAAAGAAAAGGGCGCCGAAGCGCCCTTGACTGCGAAAGCGTTCCTGGAATCAGGCGCGCTTGCGGCGAGCGGCTGCCAGGCCGGCGAGTGCCAGGCCCGCCAGGGCCAGGGCGCCCGGTTCCGGCACGGTGGTGGCATCGACGCGGAAGGCGAAGTTCTCGAGGTGAAGGCGGTGGTCGCTGACCCAGGCCGAGAAGGCGTTGCCGGTGTCCTCGGGGATCGCGTAGAGGCCATCGCCGTCAACGTCGATGTGCAGGTCATCAGCTGCGGCATTGCCGCTGGTGCCGTAGGTGACGGGATCACCCCAGCCGTCCATCCAGGCCTTGAAGTCGATCAGGGAAGCGTCGCTGCCCTGGGTCGAGATCACGTAGTCGGAGGCGTTGCCACCAAACATCGCGGCGGCGGCTTCGCGGCCGGAATAGACCTTGGTGGTGTAGTGGCCGCTGGCGTCCGTGGCGGACCAGTTGGGGCCGCTGTCCACAAACCAGCTGCCGACAAAGGTGTAGCCGGCATGGGCCGACTGCGAGGCCAGGGCCAGGGCTGCGATGGCCGAGGCGGCGGCCAGCTTCTTCAGATTCGTCTTCATGGGATTCCCTCGTTATTGGTGTGCGGTCGCGAGCACTGCTGGCTCCTCCGGAAGGGGCAGGACGCAATTTGCGGGCCACCCACCCCCTAGCTTCGCGAGATACCCCCCTAGTTCAAAATGAATCAACAACTTGGCCCTCACGGGAGCCAGCTCTCCGCCCTGGAGCCGCTGGACTGCGGGCGCCGCCGTAAAGCGCTCCGACACCCCGAGATGCAGGGTTGAGCAAGGACGCCGCCCGTGCCGGAAGTGACGACGGGTTTGTCCTGAGTAACGACCAGGTCTCGTCGCGCTCAATAGGACCATGCAAGTCCTGCAGGCCTTTTCCCCATGCTCCCCGACATGAGCTGGCTCACCCGCCTCGGCTTTGTCGCGCCGGCTGCGTCCGCCCTCGGCGACGAGGCCGCGCTGCTGGCCCGCGTGGCCGACGGCGATGCCGAGGCCCTGGCCCTGGTCTACCGGCGCGAAAGCGGATCGGTCTATCGCTATGCGCTGGCCCTGGCCGGCGACGAGGCGACGGCCCTGGACGCCGTTCAGGAGGCCTTTGCCCAGCTGCTGCGCGGACCGCAAGCCTTCGACGCCGGGCGCGGCTCGCTGGGCGCCTACCTGGCCGGCATGGCCCGCCACCAACTGCTGAACCAGTGGCGCGATGCGCGACGCCACATCCCGCTGGACGAATCCCTGGACGCCGACGAAAACGCCGACCCCATGCCGGCCAGCGATGCCCGGCTGAACCAGGTCCAGCAGCAGGATGGCCTGTGGGCCGCCATCCGGTCCCTGAGCTGGCCGCAGCGCGAGGCCATCGTGCTGGTGGACCTGCAGGAGCGCAGCTACGAGGACGCCGCCGCCATCGCCGGCATCAGCACCGACACGCTGCGCAGCCGCCTGCACCGCGCCCGCCAGCGCCTGGCCGACCTGCTGGCCATGGGAGAACGACCATGAGCAACCCCAACGACACCCCGGCCTGGCTGGCCGCCGCCCGCGCCGACTTCGCGCGCCTGCAGCCTGATGCCGCGCAAGACGCCGCCCTGCTGGCCCGCCTGACCGAACAGCAGCACCTGCAGCGCGCCCGCCGCCTTGCCGCCGCGACGGCAGAGACCCACGAGCCGCGCTGGCTGCGCCGCTTGGCCTGGGGCGGTGGCGCCCTCGGCGCCACGGCGGCGCTGCTGCTGACCACCATGCTGCTGCTGGACCCGCCCGGCACCCAGACCGCCCGGGCGGCCCCGAGCGGCAGCGGCTTCATTCCGCTGGTGCCCGAGCCTGAATTCCGCCAGGCCCTGGAGGCCGGCCGCAACGCCGCGGTCTGGCTGCAGCCCACCGAGTTGCCGCGCGAGCGCCTGGCCCTGCTGGGCCTGCCCTTCGACGCCGCGCGCGCCGACGAGACCGTGCATGCCGAGCTGATGCTGAACCCGAACGGCCAGGTGCTGGCCGTGCGCATCCTGAACTGAACACGACGGAGAACGACATGAAGCAACCCCTCACCGCCCTGACGCTGCTGGCCATTGCCGCCTCGGCCACCGCGCTGGAGGCCGACCGGCTCAACGAGCGCGACATCGAACGCGAGGTGGAGCGCAGCGTGCAGCTGGCCCTATCCGACCTGCCGGTGCGCATCGCCCTGGGCGACCAAGCCCTGGCCTTTGCCGGCCGCGAGCTGGAGGGCGAGCGCGTCGTCAAGGGCGCGCCCTACTGCGCGACGGCCGTGCATGAGAACGTGCAGACCCTGGGCGACGGCAACCGCATCGTGCGCAAGCAGCAGAGCCAGCTCTGCCGCGACGGCGAGGGCCGCACGCGGCGCGAGGTGCAGCGCGAAGGCGGCCCCAAGGTCGTCTACCTGAACGACCCGGTGGCCAAGGAGGCCTGGGTCATCTATCCCGACCAGAAGCGCGTGCAGCGCCTGCGCGGCAGCGCCAGCTGGGCCCAGGGTGGCGACGCCGCCGCGCAGGCGGCCTGGGAGGCCTCGATGCGTGACTGGGGCGAGCGCATGAAGGAGCAGGCCGCGCGCTGGAAGGAATGGAGCGCCCGCGTGGCCGAACGGGCCCGCAGCGTCGACGCCGAACGCGTGCGCGCCCGGGCCATGGCCGGCGAGCCGGGCATCGTCATCGAGCAGGAAGTCGTCGTGCCGCCGGTGCCGCCCGTGCCGGGCGCCAGCGCTCCCGAGCGTCGCCGTGAGTTGCGTGTCATCCGCGCCAGCGAACTGCCCGCCCCGCCGACCATGCCCACGCCGCCCTCGCCGCTGACGGCACCGGTGCCACCCGTGCCGCCGGTCCCGCTGCTGCTGCCCGGCCCCATGCTGCCGCGCGAGGGCGGCACGACGACGGCGCTGGCGGCCAAGGAGATCGAAGGCGTCAAGGTCAGCGGCGAGCGCACGACCTGGACCATCGAGGCCGGCAAGATCGGCAACGAGAAACCCATCGTCATCAGCCGCGAGGTCTGGCGCAGCCCCGAGCTGGGGTTGACGGTGCAGAGCCGCGACGCCGACCCGCGCCAGGGCGAGCAGAACTACCGGCTCGAGAAGATCAAGCGCGGCGAGCCCGACCCGGCCCTGATGAAGCCGCCTGCCGACTACAGCGACGGCACGCGCCGCAGCGCCAGGCCGGCGGCGAGCGCGCCCAAAGCCTCTTGAAGCGCCCCTGATACGCGGCACACTCGCGCGGTTGCCGCCGCGCTGTGTCCCGCATGAAATACGACGACTCGGAGTACTTCTTTCTCAATTTCGAGACCGACCTCGACAAGGCGGCGGCCCACACGCATATTGGCATGTACCTGGCCTGGGCGGTACTCAGCGGCCTGGGGCGCGACGATGAAGGTGGGAGCCGCCGCGCGTCCGAGACTGCCCGGCTCAGGGCGCGCGAGATCACGGGAGGCCAGTTCCTGTCCCGGCTTTGCGATGGCAAGCTGACGGACGCCGACTTCAACGCCGAAGGCAATGCCTTCGCATCGCACTATTACGGCCGGCGTTTCTACGACGACTACGCCCAGGCCTTCGACAAGCAGATCCCGAGCACCGGCCATGACGCCGACGACATCTGCAGCGTGCCTGACACCTGGGCCAACTTCGACCTGCTCAGGCCGGTGCTGGACCGGCGCCTTGCGCAATGGCGGTCGGGCAGCCCGGACACCACACCCCCGGAGCCCTCCGCGAACGCCGGCTTCGACATCGCGGGCTTGCAGCGCAAGGCCGACGCGGGAGACGCCGAGGCCTGGCTGCTGCTGGGTCAGATGCACATCAGCGGCGCCCTGGGGCAGCGCGACGCGCTGAAGGCGGCCGACGCCTACGAGAAGGCCGCGCAGACGGGCCATGCCGAGGCGGCCTTCCTGCTGAGCGCCTGCTACGAGCGCGGCGACGGACGGCCTCAGGACCAGCGGCAGTGCCTGCGCTGGCTGGCTCGCGCGGCCGAGGGAGGCCACGGCCAGGCAGCCTTCCTGCTGGCCATGGCGTATCGGCGCGGCAATGCCGTCCCGCAGGACTGGATGGCCGCGGACGCGCTGATGCGGCTGGCGCATCAGCGCGGCGTGGCGGAGGCGGCAGGCGCGGTCATGCTGCCGGGCCAGCAGCAGGAGTCCGCCGCCCTCGCCGCACGCATGGCGGAGCCGGGGCAATTGGTGGCCCTGCTGTCAGAACGTCGGCGGCGCGCGCGCGCGGGCCAGGCCGCCCATGCCGAGACTGAGGCTGGTGCAACCGGCAGCCAGGCGGCTTCAGGCCTGGTTCAAGCGGCGCTGTGGCTGGGTGCGCTCAACCTGCTGTCGCCCCTGCTGCTGGGCAGCTTCGAACGTTCCCAGGTCCAGTGGCTGAGCTGGCCTCTCGCGCTGATCGGCGCCTGGGGCGTCTACGCCGTGGCACCTTCGCGTGGCATGCACGGCCCGCTGCGCCTCGTGCTGACCGCAGTGACGGCGGCCCTGGGGGCGATGGGAGGGCTGGTCAGCCTGTGGCTGCTGCTGCGCCGCCGAGATCAGACCGACAGCTGAAAGGCTCAGGCCGCCAGGCCTGGGGAAGCGGCGGTCAAGCCGCAAGGTCTGAACAAGCGGCGGTCAAGCCGCCGTGAGCATCTGGCTGAAGAACTTCTCGCCGCTGACGCGCGGCTTGTAGGCCGACACGGCCTTGGCGATGGCCGCGATGTGGTCGGGGGTCGTGCCGCAGCAGCCGCCGGCGATGTTCAGGAAACCGGCCTGGGCGAACTCACCCACCAGGCGTGCCGTCACGTCCGGCGTCTCGTCGAAGCCGGTGTCGCTCATGGGGTTGGGCAGGCCGGCGTTGGGGTAGCAGCTGACCGCCACGTCGCCGGCCACCTTGGACAGCTCCTCGATATAGGGCCGCATCAGCGTCGCGCCCAGAGCGCAGTTCAGGCCGATGGCGATGGGTCGTGCATGGCGCACCGAGTGCCAGAAGGCCGTCACCGTCTGGCCGGACAGGATGCGGCCGGAGGCGTCGGTCACCGTGCCCGAGATGATGACGGGCAGGCGCTCGCCGCTGTCTTCCATCAGCTCGTCCAGCGCAAAGATGGCGGCCTTGGCGTTCAGCGTGTCGAAGATGGTCTCGACGAGGAAGAGGTCGCAGCCGCCCTCCAGCAAGCCCTTGGCCTGCTCGTAGTAGGCCGCGCGCAGCGTGTCGAAATCGACGTTGCGAGCGCCGGGGTCGTTGACGTCGGGGCTGATGGAGGCCGTGCGCGGCGTCGGGCCCAGCGCCCCGGCGACATAGCGGGGCTTGTCGGGCGTCGAGTATTTGTCGCAGGCGGCGCGGGCCAGCTTGGCGGCCTCGACGTTCATCTCATAAGCCAGCCCGGCGAGGTCGTAGTCCTCCTGGGCCACGGAGGTGGCGCCGAAGGTGTTGGTCTCGATGAGGTCGGCGCCGGCGGCCAGGTATTGCTCGTGGATCTCGCTGAGCACGTCGGGCCGCGTGAACATCAGCATCTCGTTGTTGCCCTTCAGGTCCTTGTGATGGTCCTTGAAGCGCTCGCCGCGGTAGTCGGCCTCGCCGAGCTTGTAGCGCTGGATCATGGTGCCCATGGCGCCGTCCAGCACGGCAATGCGGTTCTGGAGGATGGCCGGCAGGCCTTGGGCACGGGTGTAGGCGATGGACTTCATGCGGCGATTTTCGCAGCCTTGGCAATGGCCTCACCCAGTTGGGTACATGAGGCCTGGCCGCCCAGGTCGGGAGTTTTTGGCGCGGCCGGGTCGGCCAGCACCGCCTCGATGGCCGCCATGACGGCGTCGTGGGCGGCGCGGTGGCCCAGGAAGTCCAGCATCATGGCGCCGGCCCAGATCTGGCCGATGGGGTTGGCGATGCCCTTCCCCGCGATGTCGGGCGCCGAGCCGTGCACCGGCTCGAACAGGCTGGGCCACTCGCGCGTCGGGTTCAGGTTGGCCGATGGCGCGATGGCGATGGTGCCGGTGCAGGCCGGGCCGAGGTCGGACAGGATGTCGCCGAACAGATTGCTCGCCACGACGACGTCGAAGGCTTGAGGCTTCTGCACGAAGTGGGCGCAGAGGATGTCGATGTGGAACTTGTCGACGGCCACGCCGGGGAACTGGGCCGCCATGGCCTCGACGCGTTCGTCCCAGTAGGGCATGGTGATGGCGATGCCATTGCTCTTGGTGGCGGACGTGAGCTTGGCGCGCGGCCGCGCGGCGGCCAGCTCGAAGGCGAAGCGCAGCACGCGGTCGATGCCGATGCGGCTCATGACCGTCTCCTGCAGCACGATCTCGCGCTCGGTGCCGGCGTACATGCGACCGCCGACGCTGGAGTATTCGCCCTCGGTGTTCTCGCGCACGATCCACATGTCGATGTCGCCAGGCGAGCGCCCCGCCAGTGGCGAGCGCACGCCGGGCAGCAGGCGGGCCGGGCGCAGGTTCACATACTGGTCGAACTCGCGGCGGAACTTCAGCAGCGAGCCCCACAGGCTGACATGGTCGGGCACGGTGGCCGGCCAGCCGACGGCGCCGAAGAAGATGGCGTCATGCCCGCCGATCTGGTCCTTCCAGTCGTCGGGCAGCATCTGGCCGTGCTGCTCGTAGTAGCGGCAGTCGGCAAAGGCAAACTCGTCGAACTGCAGCGGCAAGCCGAAGCGCTCGGCCACCGCGCGCAGCACGCGCAGGCCCTCGGGCATCACTTCCTGGCCGATGCCGTCCCCGGCGATCACGGCAATCTTCTGCATCACTCGTCTCCAAAAAACGCTGCGGCTTCGGCCAGCACCACGTCGGGCACTTCCTCGGCGATGTAGTGGCCGCTGTCGACCGCACGGCCGCTCACGTCATCGGCTGCGGCCTGCCAGAGCTTCATCGGCTCGAAGCAGGTTCCGACGATGCCCTTGGCGCCCCACAGCACGCGCAGCGGCTGCTTGACGCGCCGGCCGGCGGCCCGGTCGGCGCGGTCGTGCGCCAGGTCGATGCCGGCCCCGGCACGATAGTCGGCGCAGACGGCTGCCGCAGAGCCGGGGCGCAGCAGGCAGCGTTCGTATTCGGCCCAGGCACGCTTGTCGAAGAAGTCGCCCTTGCTGCCCATGCCCTCGCGCAGATAGGCGACGGGGTCGGCCTCGATGAGGCGCTCGGGCCGCGGCGCGGGCTGGATGAGAAAGAACCAGTGCCAGTAGCCGCGCGCAAAGGCCTCGGTGGTGCCCTCGTACATGGCCAGGGTCGGCGCGATGTCGAGCAGCAGCAGCCGCGTGACGGCCTGCGGGTGGTCCAGCGCCAGGCGGTGGGCCACCCGCGCGCCACGGTCGTGGGCCAGCACGGCAAAGCGCTCATGGCCGAGGGACTGCATCAGCGTCACGGCGTCCTTGGCCATCTCGCGCTTGGCATAGGCCGCACTGCCCTCACCGGCCGGCGGACGGTCGCTGTCGCCATAGCCGCGCAGGTCCATCAGCACGACGCGGCGGTCACGCGCCAGCGTCGGTGCGACGCGGTGCCACATGGCCATGGTCTGCGGATGGCCGTGCAGAAGCAGCAAGGGCGGCCTGCCGGAGTCCGACGGGCCGCCCTGGCGGGCGAACAGCGTGACGCCGTCTCGCTGAACGGTTAGCGGTCGGAAGTCGGTCCACATGGTGGACCGATTCTGCCGCTCAGCTTCAAGCTGTGCGCATGAAGTACAGGTTGCTGCTGCTGCGTGCCAGCAGCACGAAGCCACGCAGGGCGGGGATGTAGCGCAGGCGGTTGTGCACGCCGCTGTCCGGCGTGGCGGCGATCTTCACGCTGCCGGCGCCGACGCTCAGCAGGCTCATGTCCCACACATTGGAGTCGTTGGGCGTGATGACATAGACCCGGCCGGCTGCGTTGCCCTGGCCGCCGTAGAACAGGAAGCGGTCGTTGTCCATGTCGTAATCGAGGGCCGCGTAGGTGGGCTTCTCGGCCAGCCATTGCGTGAGGGCAGCGCTGGGGTTGAAGCTGACCGCGATCTGCTGGTTGCTGCCCAGCGGGATGCGGCTGGACACCATGCGCTGCGGATCGAAGCCCTGTCCGTCACCCCATTGCAGGCTGAAGAGCTGGCCGCGACGCGCGTCGAAGGCGATGGGCCAGCGCGCCGAGTCGGCAATGCGGGTGGCGGCCAGGTCGGTCCACTTGCGGTCCACCGGCGACCATTTGTTCAGGCCGGTGCTGACGATCTCGCCGGTCGAGCGGATCGCGGTCGCGCCATATTGGCCCGAAGGCATCTCCGGCCAGGTGCCGGCGGCGTCCCATTTGTTGGTGTCGAGGTTGAAGCCGTCGATCTTGGGGAAGGCCCAGGCGGAACCGTAGGTGGCGTAGGCGCCGAACAGCATCAGCCGGTTGAGCTGGGGCACGAAGTGCAGCGAGCTGTACAGGTGGCGCGACGACGGCAGACCATCGGTGTAATAGGCCACGTTCTGCGCCACCGTCTTGCTCGGAGCCAGGCGCGTCACCCAGCTCGGCGTGTCCGCCGCCAGGGACAGGGAGACCACGCGGTTGTCGGCGGAGTCGCTGTGCCCGCCGGCCGCCGCGATGAGGATCTCGCTGGTCAGCTCATTGATGGCCATGCCGCTGAAGGCGTCGATGGCTGCGCCGCCGGCACCCGCCGTATCGGGAATCTCGAACCATTCGCCGATCGCCTTGCTGGCCATCCAGGCCGGCGTGATGCGGGCCGGCGAAACGGCCCAGACCGGGTTGACGTTGAAGGCATCACGCAGCGCAGGGTAGTTGCTGGTCGTGATCAGGCGCTGGTAGGCGGTCGCGGCGCCGTTGACGCCGTGCCGGACGGCGTAGGCCAGGGCCGTCGTCAGATTGCCCAGGGCCGCGCGGTCGCCGGGCAGGAACTCGGCGGCCAGCTTGCCTTCGAGATTGCCCAGCCATGCCGGCACGCTGGCATAGGTCGCCGCATAGACAGCGGCATCGGTCGGATACCACGGTCCCTTGCCGCCCAGATAGTCGGGCACGGCCACGGGCGTGATGCTCATGGTGTAGGGCGCGGGATTGACGTACCAGAAGCCCGTCTTCGGGCCCAGGCGCATGACGGCGCTGCGCGCCTTCCAGCGGAAGAAAGCATCGTGCTTGGACGCTGTGGCCGTGGAGAGGGGCAGGCCCAAAGCCAGCGAGAAGCCGAAGGCGGCGGTCACGAAGTCCTGCTGCCAGGGCGCGCCGGACTGCATCTCGTTGTCGTAGCCCTCGCCCGGCAGGATCCAGCCGAAGGGGTTGTTGGGCTGGGCCACGTAGACGCTGTGGAAGTCGTCGATGTTGGACTGCACGGAGTTGATGAACTCCTGGCGCAGGGCGGTGTCGTTGTCCGGCGTGACGTTCAGGGCCTGGGTGAGGGCACGCCACTGCCAGGCGCAGGCGCGCGTCTGCCAGCCGCCGAAACAAGCCTGCACCAGGCCCAGGGCACCGCGCCGCATGATGCTGTTGTCGGACTTGCCGAGATAGTTCAGCGTCGCGACGAACTGCACCTGCTCCATGAAATACCAGCGGCCGGTCACCAGATAGGCCATGTAGCCGATCGAGGGGCTGTGGGCACAGTCCCAGCGCGGCGTCAGCGTGCCGGTGGGCTTGGGTGTGTATTGGCTGCGCGTGGAGCCGCCGAGGTCGTTGACGCGGCTGTCGCCATGCAGCACGAGGTTGGGGTACTGCGAGAAACGGATGGGGCGCTGCGTCTTTTCGTCACGGTAGTGGATGGACCAGCGGCCCGACGCAAAACCGTTGCGCACCACGGCGGCATAGGTGTTGGGGTGCTCGGAGGTCAGGTAGAGCACGTCATGCTGCGGCAGCAGGCCGATGGGCTCCTGGTAGCCCGTCGCGGCCATGCTGTCGCCGTCATAGTTGAAATTGCCCTTGTCCAGCGGCGAGAACGTGGCCACCAGGGCCTTGGCGACACCGGCGTTGGCGTCCACACGGGCGCTGTAGGTCGGCACCTGCTCCGTGGCCTGCAGATAGGCCAGGTCGTGGCGCGGCGTGACGCCCGGATCGTCGGCCAGCCAATAGGACAGGGCCGTGCCGCTGATCAGCGGCGTGCGGGTGTGGTGGGGCAGGTCGATGGCCGCCGAGAAGCGCTGCGTGCCATTGATCTTGAAGCTGTAGGTGGCCGACTTGTTGGTGGGACCGTCCACCATCAGATAGCCGTTTTCCAGCCACGGCAGCACCTCGACGGCGCCGCCGGCGTACAGGCGCACTTCCAGCCACGCCGTCAGGTGGGCGTCGCTGCCGACCGGCTTGCGGAACACCCAGGACGACATCTGCGGGCCGCTGACCCAGGTCGAAAGCGGCGCGTCCCAATCGGCCGCGCCGAAGCTGGCCGTGCCCAGGGCGCCGGCACCGACCTCGGCCGTGATGCCGGTCTTCTTCAGGTCGGCCAGCGTCAACGCCGAAATGACTCGCGCGTCGGCGGCAATGCGGCGCAGGCGCACCGTCGTCAGGGTGTTGGCCGTCAGCGCGGCGAAACCGGCGATCTGCGCGAACTTCAGCGAGCCGTCGGGCCAGGTCGTGCGCGGCGTGACCTGCAGATCGGACAGATTGGAACCCACGGTGCTGCCGGCCGGGATGTCACCGCGCTTGAAGGCAAAGCCCAGGCAGAAGGGGGCCTTGGTCTGCGACTTGGCGCTGATCAGGCTGAACTGCATCGCGCCAGTGAACAGGCCCAGCGTTGCCGTTGCGGCCGGGATGGGCGATGGCGCAGGTGCTGGGGTCGGGGCCGGCGCGGGAGGCGGAACCGGCGTCGGCGAGACCGGCGTGCTGGGCAGCTTGATGAGGGCGGGGTCGGCCGTCGGCAGGTCCGGCGTGGCCGCAGCGGCTTCGTTCCCGCCACCGCCACAACCGACCAGGGGAACGGCACCGCCCAGGGCGGCTGAATACTGCAGGAACTTACGGCGTTGGGGGTCGGTCATGGCAAAGCAATCCTTTGCAGCGGGGGTCGCTGCACTTCGGTACTAGGGGGGTGGCCTAGGGGCGGAGCGAATTCTGAAGGCAGCCGTTGACCGGACCGTGGCGAAACGTTACGAACTAGGGGTGCCGGAGGGTATAAGTTTGGGTTATGTCATTCGACCTTTGCTGCCCTTGTCTCGACGGGTCGCGGTCCAAACAATTCCCGCCCGTTCTTCCTCTGAAAAACCCCCTGTCATGAAGCCCCTGCACGCCGCCCTGCTGACCCTTTTCGCGCTCGTCGGCGCGCCCTCGGCGCAGGCCCAGGGCAAGCCCCTGATCTACTGTGCAGACGCCAGTCCGGAGGGCTTTGACCCAGGAATGTGGGACAGCGCTAGCACCAACATCGTCGGCGCCCAGATGTTTGACGGCCTGCTCGGCTTCAAACGACCCACGACGGAATTGATTCCCAAGCTGGCCACCAGCTGGGAAATCTCTCCCGACGCGAAGAGCTTCATTTTCAAATTGCGGGAAGGCGTGAAGTTCCACAGCACCCCCTGGTTCAAGCCATCCCGCGACCTCAATGCAGATGACGTGCTGTTTACTTTTCAACGATTCATCGACCCCAACCACCCGTTCAACAAGGCGTTTCCGGCAAATTTCATCTATCCGCAGAACCTCGGCCTGGCCAAGGTGATCGAGGGCATCGACAAGATCGACGACCGCACAATTCGTTTCCGGCTTCGTCAGCCCAATGTGACATTCGTCGCAAACTTCGCCTTCGCCTGGGCAGGCATCCAGTCCGCCGAGTACGCCGCCCAGTTGCTGAAGGACGGCAAGGCCTCACAGATCAATGTGCAGCCGGTCGGCACGGGGCCCTTCCGCTTCAAAAGTTATGCCAAGGATGACGTGCTGCGCATGGAGGCCCACCCGGACTACTGGGGCGGCAAGCAGCCCACGCCCATGCTGGTCTTCAGCATCAGCCGCGAGCCCAATGTGCGGGTGCAGAAGATCGCCGCGGGCGAATGCCATGTGACGGCGGCCCTGCGCGATGTCGACATCGCCGGCCTGGCCAACAACCCCAATATCAGCATCGAGAAGATCCAGGCGCTCAACATCTCCTACCTGAGCTTCAACCTGAAGAAGCCGCCGACCGACAAGCGCGAGGTGCGCGAAGCCCTGGACATCGCCGTCGACCGCGACGCCATCTTCAAGGCCCTGTTCCCGCGCGGCGATGCGATGCAGGCCGTCAGCGCCTTCCCGCCGGCCATCCCCGGCTACAACAAGAAGCTGAAGAACGAGTTCGATCCCGCCAAGGCCAAGGCCCTGCTGGCCAAGGCCGGCTATCCCAACGGCTTCGAGATCGACCTCTGGGCCCTGCCCGTCACGCGGCCCACCAACCCCAACGGCCAATTGATGGCGCAGCTGATCCAGCAGGACTGGGCCAAGATCGGCGTCAAGGCCAACATCAAGACCTATGAGTGGGGCGAGTACCTCAAGCGCGCCAACAACGGCGAGCACAACGTCTACATGAGCGGCTGGAGCGGCGAGACCGGTGACGCCGATGACTTCCTGACGCCCAACCTGAGCTGCGCGACCAGCAAGGGCGGCATCAAGTTCTGCAACGCCGAGTTCGAGAAGCTCATCGACGAAGCCCGCGCGACGCCCGATCAGAAGAAGCGCAACGCCATGTACGAGAAGGCCCAGGAGATCTTCAAGCACGAGCGGCCCTGGATCACCATGGCCCACTCCACCGTCTACATCCCCATCCGCAAGGACGTCGTCGGCTTCAAGATGGCGCCGAATGGCAGCGTCGATTTCGAAGGGGTCTACAGGAAATGAGACTTCGTCATATCGAGGTCTTCCACGCCATCATGCAGGCCGGCACCATCAGCGGTGCCGCCCAGTTGCTGCACATTTCGCAGCCGGCCGTGACCAAGGTGCTGCAGCACTGTGAGCTGCAGCTCGGCATGCCGCTGTTCGACCGCGTGCGCGGCAAGCTCTTTCCGACGCCCGAAGCCCAGCGCCTTTTCGTCGAGATCGACAAGCTGAATCGCGATCTCGTCGGCATCCGCCGCCTGGCCGCCAACCTGAAGAGTGGCGAAAGCGAGCAGGTGCGCCTCGTCGCCACGCCGGCCCTGGCCATGGCCATCGTGCCGGCGGCGATGACGCCCTGGTGCAAGGCCTATCCCAACGCCAGTTGCTCGCTGGCCACCCACCACACTCGAGAAATAGTGTCGGCCCTGCTGCTGGGCGAGGCCGACCTGGCCCTGTCGCTGCAGGACCCGCGCCACCCCGGCATCAAGGCCGAAGCCATCGCCAGCGGCACCATGGTGGCCCTGTGCCCGCTCGGCAGCCCGGAGGCCCGGGGCGAAGGCCCGCTGGGCCTGGCCGACATCCGCACCGAGATCGTCGGCCTGCAGAGCGACGACCCGCTGGCCGGCCTGCTCCACCATGCCGGCGAGGCCCTGGGCCAGCCGCTGGCCAGCCGCATCACCGTGCAGACCTACCAGCTCGCGCGCGCCCTCGTCGAAGCCGGTGTCGGCATGACGCTCGTGGACCCCTTCACCGCCGCGAGCGCCGACGCCAGCAAGGTCCGCGTGCGCCCCCTGCTGCCCGCCGTACCGGTACAGCTCTTCCTGCTCAGCGCCGCCAGTGCGCCGCTGGGCCAGGCTTCGCGCCGCCTGGTCAAGTTCATCACCGCCGCCGCCCACGAGCATCTGGCAAGACTGCCTTGATGGCCCACCCCCTACGCGCTTCGCGCGCCCCCTCAAGGGGGCACCGCCAGCGGCCCGGCAAAGCCGGTTCCGCGGCAGTCACTCAGTCATGCACGACATGCCCGCAGGCCGCTCACGCGGGCTCAATTGCCCTTCGCCATGATTCGCATTGAAGACATTGCCGCGCACCCAGACTTCCGGCGCCTGGACACACTGCAACACGGCATCGCGGTGGACCTGCGCTATGCCACGGCCGACAACTTTGTCGGCCACTCGGTCTACGCCGGCATCGACTGCGCTTGGCTGCGCCGCGAGGCCGCGGACGCCCTTGAGCACGCCGCTGCCTGGCTGGCCGAGCGCCGCCCCGGCTACCGCCTGCTGGTGCTGGACGCCTTGCGCCCCCAGCGTGTGCAGCAGCGCCTGTGGGACGAACTGCAGGGCACGCCGTTGACGATGTATCTCGCCAAACCCGAGCGCGGTTCCATCCACAGTTTCGGCATGGCCGTGGACCTGACCCTGCTGAACCCGCAAGGCCGCGAGGTCGACATGGGCAGCGGCTTCGACGAGATGACGCTGGCCTCCCACCCCGACCATGAGGCCGAGCACCTCGCCCAGGGCGCGCTGAAGCCCGAGCACCTCGTTGAGCGCGGCTGGCTGCGCGCGGCCATGCGCGAGGCCGGCTTTCACGGCATCACCACCGAGTGGTGGCATTTCGATTTCGGCGACCGCGTGGCGGTCAGGCGGGATCTGCCGCGGGTGCTTTGAGCTGCGCTGCCACGCCGCAGGCACGCTTCAGTCATCCGGACCGAAAGCCGGCAACTCCACTTCGGGCAGGTCAACCCCGTCGCCTTCGACCGGCCTGAGCAGCTTCCCTTGCGGCGTAAACAACCCCGCGATGAACACAACCAGGCCTGACAACCCGACCGTGACTGCGACCGGCCATTCCCATTCGCTTTCGCCGGCCATCAGCTGACCGAACAGCACCGCCGCAATGGCGAGCAGCACGACACCGAAAATCAGCGCAACGGCGCGCATGGAGTCCTGCATGTCGAGGGTCAGAAAGACTTCTGCATGAAGACACTCAGCGGATCGTCGGCGTAGTCGCCATAGGGCCCGCACCGCTGGTAGCCGCAGGCCGCGTACAGGCCCAGGGCTTCGGGCTGATAGGGGCCGGTCTCCAGCGTGATGTTTCGACAACCCCTGGCCGCGGCCTCGGTCTCCAACAGATCCAGCAGTCGCCTCGCCACGCCACCGCCCCGGGCGCGCGGGCTGACGAACATGCGCTTGAGCTCGCCGAACTCCGGACCGAGAACGATGGCGCCGCAGCCCACGGCCTGCCCGGCAGCATCACGCGCGACAGCGAACAGCACATGGGGCTGGATCAGCACGCTGAGGTCCAGCGCATACCGTGCCTCGGGTGGATAGAGGGAGTCCTGGTAGGCGTCCAGCTCGGTGATGAGGGCGATGACGTCGGGCTGGTCGGGTGATTCGAGGGCGATGTGCATGCGGCCCACTATGCCTGCGCCTTGTGCCGCCGCGCCAACTGCGAGCCCCAGGCCACGATCTGCTCGCGCAGCTCGGGCGGCTCCAGCGCCTCGACCTCGGGCGCCAGCGACAGCACCAGCCGCGCCGCCTGCTGCAGGCTCTCGATGGGCAGCCTGACGCTCGCCAGGCCCTGCCTGTCCACCTTGGACGCCGCGATCGCCTGGGCCGCATAGCTGCCCTTTTCGGCCAGGCGACGCCTGCCTTCGGCCGTCACGCGCAGCAGTGCGGTCTGGGGGCGCAACTCGTGCTCGAAGCGCTGCAGCGAGGCCTGCCACCAGCCGGCCAGGTCGAAATCGGCGGGCCGCTCGAAGCTCTCGTCGGCCACGCTCAGCGCCTGCACATTCGAAACCTTCAGCGTCATCGTGCGCGCACCGGCCCGCACGACGGCGTACCAGCTGCCGCCCTTGAGCACGACGCCCAGCGGCTCGGCGCGCCAATGCCGCTCGCCCTTCCAGCTCAAGTAGTCCAGCTCGACGACGCGGCATTCCAGCGCCGCCTGGGCCAGGGCCGGCAGATGCGCCGCCGGCTCGCCGCCCTGGTACCAGTCCAGCGGGTCCACATGCAGCCGTGCCTGCAGCCGCCCCGCCAGCGCGGCGGACTCACCCGGCAGGGCCGACTGCAGCTTGAGCCTCAGCCGCTTCGAGGCGCCGCCCAGCCCCAGCTCGCTGGCGGCCCCCGGCAGGCCCAGCAGCGGCAGGGCCTGAGCCTCGTCACCGAGCAGGCCGTTGAGCCGCGTCGCGAACCCTTCGCGCAGCTTGAAGCCGCCACCGCGGCCACGCTCGGCATAGACGGGCACGCCGGCGGCCGACAGCTCATCGATGTCGCGCAGGATGGTCCGCACCGACACCTCGAACTCGCGCGCCAGCGCGGGCGCCGTGATCTGCGGCCGCAGCTGCAGCAGGATCAGGATGGACAACAGCCGGCTGGCGCGCATCTCAAGGTGCCGTCAATAAACATGACGCGCATTGTCAGCTTATGGCCAGCACCATGCGCCCACCCTGTTCAACAAGGATGCCCATGACGACTCCCGACCCCGATCGCCGCCAACTGCTGCAGGCCGCCGCAGCCATGACCCTGGCCGGCACCGCCGCCGCGGCAACGCCTGCCGAACCTCAGGCCGGTCCGGCCATGACCGCCGCTCTGCCCGCCACCCGCACGCGCGGCAAGCCTGGTGACTTCGATTTCCTGACCGGTCGCTGGAAGATCCTCAACCACAAGCGCCGCACCGGCACGAACGGTGACTTCTGGGATGTCTTTGAAGGCGAGGCCACCGTCCACGCCATCCTGGCCGGCATCTGCAGCGTCGAGGAGCTGCGCATCCCGGCGCGCCAGTTCAGCGGCATGGGCCTGCGGCTGCTGGACATGAAGAAGGCGCAGTGGTCGGACTTCTGGGTCAATGCCGCGTCCGGAGAACTGGGCGCGCAAGGCCTGCCCGGCAGCTTCGAAGGCGGCGCCGGCATCTTCCAGGAAGCCTCCGAAGAGGACGGCAAACCCGTGCTCTACCGCAGCGTCTGGGACCGCATCACGCCCAGCAGCTGCCGCTGGCAGCAGGCGGCGTCGCGTGACGGCGGCAAGACCTGGGCGATGGACTGGTCGATGGACTGGACTCGCGTGGCGTGATCAGCGCGCGCGCCTCTCTTCGGCCAGCCGCTCCAGCACCGGCCGGATGGCAGAGCCCTCGCTGATCTGCGGGTTGGAGTAGCCGTCGCTCTTGCCCGCCTCCTTCTCCCGCGTGTCGATGACCCGGCGGGCCCAGGCATGCGCCTCGGTGAAGGACCAGGTCTTGCGCAGCGCCTCCTCGTACATGGCGCGGCCGAAGAAGGTCAGCTCCGAGCGCTTGCCGCAGCCATAGGAGGTGTGTTCGGCATCCGCGGCCGTCATCACCAGCGTGCCGTCACCGGCCAGCGGCGCTATCCAGCTGCCCGAGTAGCAGGCCGACACCGAGACCACACGCCAGCGCACACCGGCCTCGTCCAGCCAGCGCTTCAGCAGCTCGGGCGTGACGGGCTCGGTCTTCAAGGGCCAGGTGTCGTTGGCCAGCCTGCCGTCGCGCCCGCCATGCGAGGTCAGGTGCAGGAAGAGGACATCGCGGTCGCGGTCCATCACCGCGGCCATGCGGGCGATGGCGCCGCGCAGATTCGCGGGCGTGGCCCACGGCAGGGTATCGCTGGTGGCGCGGTTGGCCACCAGCTCCATCAGGTGGCCATCTGCACCGAAACGCTCGCGCATCGTCCGCGCCACGACCGCGCTTTCGCGCATGAAGACATCCTCCGAGGCATTGGGCGCATAGGTCAGTGCGTAGACGTTGACCCGCCCGCGTCGCGGCGGGCTCACCGCTCGCATCGCGGCGTCGAACAACCGCGCTTGCTGGCCGATGGACTCGTCGGTCAGCGGCAACCCGATCTCGGCGACTTCTGCCTCGGCCTCCTCAACGGCCGGAGGTTCGGGCCACCAGAAGTGCACCGGTGCCAGCCAGCCGCTGACGAGCGGCGGGACGAAAAGGAACAAGGCCAACACCAGCCTCGGCAGTCCCGGACCGGCGACCCGGCACAGCAAGGTCAATTGCGCCAGCCAATTCCACGCCAGGGGCGCCAGCCAGGCGGTCCACGACAGCGCGGTGGGCCATTCACTTCCCGGACCCAGGACGGCTCTCAGGCCCAGAAGCACGATGCCAACACCCAGACCCAGGGCCAGGCTCGCGCCCAGCAGGACGGCAAAGAGGTTGGCGGTGCTCACGGCGTCAGCTCGCTCAGCCTTGGCGCCCGACCTCGCCGCCAGCCAGCACAGCCATGCCACGACGGCCGTCCCCATCCAGCCGCTGAGAAGGCCTTGCCACAGGAAGCGCACCGATCCTCCCAGCAGGACCCGCGGCACGACCATTGCGATCAGATAGCCCGCCAGCAGCAGCACGGCCACCGTCGCCGGCTTGGCGTCCAGGCCCTCCCAGCGCGGCAGGCGAAACGCCAGCACGCGTGCGCCTTCGTGCAGCCAGGCCAGGCGCCCCCTGGACGCCGGCATTTCCACTGCGGACGGCGCCTGCGCTTCTTCGTTCATCCCGCATCCTCTCTGCCCCAACTATGGAGCAGTTCCGGATCAGGGCAGCGGTGCCATCGGGTCGACCAGACCCGCCGCGCGCAGTTCGCGCCAGAAGTCGGCCGGCACCTTCTCCATCAGGGCCGCACGGTCTTCGGCAATGCGGCCAGGCTGGCTGGCACCCGGAATGACGGCCCCCACCGCCGGATGGGCCAGCGCGAACTGCAGGCCGGCGGCCTTCATGCTGATGCCGTGGCGATCCGCAATCGCCTTGATGCGAGCGATCTTCTCGCGCATCGCCGGCCGGATGGGGGCGTACTCGAAGTTGGGGCCACCGACCAGCGCGCCCGAGCTGTAGGGCCCGCCGACGACGATGCCCAGCCCCTTCTCCGCCACCTTGGGCATCACCCGCTGCAGCGCACGCGAGTGATCCAGCAGCGTGTAGCGGCCGGCCAGCAGGAAGCCATCGGGCTTGGGGCCTTCCAGGTCCAGCAGCAGCTCGATGGGCTCGACCTTGTTGACGCCCAGGCCCCAGGCCTTGATGACGCCTTCGTCGCGCAGCCGGTCCAGGGCCTTGAAGGCGCCCTTGCGCGCACTCTCGAACACCGACAGCCATTCGTCGCCGTAGAAGTCCTGGGCCACGTCGTGCACCCAGACGATGTCGATGAGGTCGGTCTTCAGCCGCTTGAGGCTGTCCTCGATGGAGCGCAGCGTGGCGCTTTCCGAGTAGTCGTTGACGATGCGGTTGGGCCGGCCATGCTTGAAGACATCGCCCTTCTCGCCGAGGTCGCGGGCGCTGACGTCCTCGACCTCGTCGAGCACCAGGCGGCCGACCTTGGTGCTGATCACGTAGCCCTCACGCGGCCGCCCGGCCAGGGCTTCGCCCATGCGCAACTCGGCCAGGCCGGCGCCGTAGAAGGGTGCGTTGTCGAAGTAGCGGATGCCGTCGTTCCAGGCGGCGTCCACCGTCGCGCGGGCCTCGGCCTCGGGGATGTCGCGGAACATGTTTCCCAGCGGCGCGGTGCCGAAACCGAGCCTGCCGGGGAGGATGTCTTTCAATGCCATGGTGTCTTGCTCCTGTCAGGCCGCAGCGGCGGCCTCGGTGAACTGGGTATAGCCCTCGGCGCCACCGCCGAAATAGCCGGCAAAGGGCGCATCGAACAGCGGCTTGTTGTCGCGCAGCCGGGCCACCAGGTCGGGGTTGCCGATGAAGGCGCGGCCGAAGGCGACCATGTCGGCCTGGGCCGATGCCGTCGCCGCCAGCGCGCGCTCGCGGTCGTAGCCGTTGTTGGCGATGTAGGCGCCGCCGAAGGACTGCTTCAGCGCGTCGAGGTCGATGGCCGAGGTGGCGTTGTCGCCGTGCATCTGGCCTTCGACGACATGCAGATAGGCCAGGCCGCGCTCGCCGAGGCGGCGCACCAGGTATTCGTGGGTCGCCTGAGGCGTGCTGTCCAGCGGCGTGTCGCCAATGGCGGTGGACAGCGGCGACAGGCGCAGGCCGACACGGTCGGCGCCCCAGACACCGGCGACGGCGTTCACCGCTTCCAGCGTCAGCCGGGCGCGGTTCTCGATGGAGCCACCGTAGCGGTCGGTGCGGTGGTTGGTGCTGTCGCGCAGGAACTGCTCCAGCAGATAGCCGTTGGCGGCATGCACCTCGACACCATCGAAGCCCGCGTCCTTGGCGCGACGGGCGGCCTGGCGGTAGTCGTCGATCAACGAGGCTATCTCTTCCAGTTGCAGCGCCCGCGGCATGGACGGCGCCTCGAAGCCGGCCTCGGTGAAGACCTGGCCGCCGGCCTGGATGGCCGAGGGCGCTACGGGCGCGGCACCGCCGGCCTGCAGGCTGGTGTGGGACATGCGGCCGACATGCCAGAGCTGCACGACGATCTTGCCGCCTTCGGCATGGACGGCGTCGGTGACCTGCTTCCAGGCCGCGACCTGCGCGTCGCTGTACAGGCCCGGCGTGTAGGCATAGCCGCGCGCCTGACGGGAGATGTTGGTGGCCTCGGCGATCAGCAGGCCGGCGGTGGCGCGCTGGCGGTAGTACTCGGCGGCCAGCGGCGAGGGCACGCCGTCCATGCCGGCACGCGAGCGGGTCAGCGGCGCCATGGCGATGCGGTTGGAAACAGCGATGGCGCCGATGCGGGTGGGGGTGAAGAGGCTTTGCATGAGTGACTCCTGGGTGGATGGAGCAATGATGGGCGCCGCACCTCAATTCATCCAATTTATCCGTTGAATTCCAGTCATTCACACGGCAATATGACTGGGTGCGCTACGACCTCAATCTGCTGCCCGTCTTCCTCACGCTGATGGAGGAGCGCAGCGTCACGCGGGCGGCCCAGCGTCTGGGCATCACCCAGCCGGCCCTGTCCAATGCGCTGACCCGGCTGCGCGCGCTGCTGCAGGACCCGCTCTTCATCCGCGAGCGCTACGGCATGCAGCCCACGCCCAAGGCCCTGGAGCTGGCGCCCGTCATCGCCGAGGCCCTGGCCAGCCTGGACGGCCTCATCCTCGGCCAGCAGGCCTTCGACCCGGTCAAGGCCGACCAGCTCGTCACGCTGGCGCCCAACAGCTATGTGGAGTTCGCGCTGATGCCGGCCATCGTCGCGCGGCTGCATGAGCGCGCACCGGGCATGCGGCTGCGGCTGACGCCCTATGGCACCGACCTGGCCGAGACCGGCGTGATCTCGGGCAGCACCGCCCTGGCCCTGGGCCGCTTCGTCGATCCGCCGGACAACGTCGTCGTGCAGCATCTGATGAACGAGGGCCTGGCCTGCGTGGTGCGGGCGGACCATCCCACCGTCGGCAACAGCCTCAGCAAGAAGCAGTACGAGAAGTTGCGCCACGTCAACATGCTGCCGCCGGGCCGGCTGCGCGTGGGCCTGTTCCAGGCGCTGGAGCGCCAGGGCCTGAAGCGCGAAGTCGCGGTCTCGGTGACCCACTTCCTGGCCATTCCCGAGATGGTGGCGGTGACCGACCATTGCGCGACGCTGCCCAATCTCATCTGCCGCCGGCTGGAGGGCGACGCGCGGCTCAAGGTGCTACCGGCGCCGGTCGATCTGGGCAGCTTCCCGGTCGAGATGGCCTGGCATGTGCGCTATCGCCACGACCCGGTGCACCGCTGGCTGCGCTCGCTGATCGCCGAGGTGGTCAGCGAGGTGGCCGTGCAGTCCTGACCCGATGCAGGGCCAGGACTGCCACCGCGCAGGGCAGCCAGACCCAGAGCAGTTCCGACAGCACGACCGTCGCACCGGCGGGCCCGAAGAAGCGACGCAGGCTCAGGGGGCTGGCTTCGATGACACGGACCGGGAAGAAGAAGCGCTCGTCGGTGAACGGCCAGGCCAGGGCGACGCCGAGCCCGCCGGTGGTCAACATGTCCAGCAGGCCGTGAGACGCTGCGGCCGCGAAGATGAGCAGGAAGGCTGTCCGCCTCGACGCCCGCAGCCATGGCGCCGCGGCTGCACCCAGCAGGCCGAGCAGCAGCGCGAACACCAGCGAATGCGAAGCGCCGCGGTGCCCCAGCTCATGCGCATAGGCAATGCCGAACCGGAAGGCCAGCACATCGAGATCGGGCAGCATCGCCGCCACCATGCCCGCGACCATCAGCCGCCGCGGGATCAATCGAGGCCCCAGCGCCAGCCCGAGGGCCAGCGGCACGACGGCGTGCGAGATGATGGAAGGCATGCGCGTCGCGCGGTCAGCCGATGCGCTCGAAGCGCGGCCTCACGACGCCGTCGACTTCCAGCGTGCCGGTGAACATGTCAAAGGGCCGCACCCACCAGCCGCTGTCGTTGTACAGCGGCCGGTAGACCACCACGATCTCCAGCGTCTCGCTGTGGCGGGCCACATGCAGGACCTCGTACTCGCCGCCCTTGTAGTGGCGGTAGCGGCCGGGGGCGAGGTGGGGCAGCGGGGGCAGGTCTGAGCTCATGACGACATTTCACCAGCTTGCATGGCCGCCACGACGGGAAAACGCTAACTGACCCATGCCTGAAACGCCTCGAGAGTACGCTGCCGCGGGACAAGCTCGACAGAAGCGCCCGCCTTCAGCATCCAAGCCAACAGGGAGTGTTCTTCATGCATTTTTCACAGCGGCATCTTGGCTGCTCGGCCGAATGGCCTTCATGCGCGCTCGTACGATTTTTTTCGGCGACGATGCTCTTGCTAACCGCACTTCTGGGGCTACCCCTGGCCAAGGCGCAGGACGCCCCATCCATCGATGAGCGTTTCAAGGATAGCTTGATCCCCCTCGTCAAGGCAGAGAAATTCGAGCAAGCCTCGGCGCTCTTGAGCAAAGCACATTCGGCCTATGAGCGAGACCGGAAAACGGAGGCAGCGTTTCGCAGGCTTTCCGACGAGTTCTACCGCGCTGACCCGGCGCTGGAGAAACCGCTGGACGCATGGGTCGCGAAGCGGGCGAACGACCCTTTCGCCTATCTCGCTCGCGGCACGTACCGCATCAAACTGGGTTGGACGAGCCGCGGTGGCGGCTATGCCAAAGAGACGTCCGCCAGTCAGTTCAGGGACATGGCGGCGTGGTTTGCGCTGGCCAAGGCTGATCTCGACCTGGCCATCATGAAGATGCCGCGGCTCGTCGTGGCGTATTGCTATTTGATCGAGATCGACATGACGGAGGGCGGGCTCAAGAAGCGCTCGCTCTACGCCCAGGCCTTGAAGATCAATCCGGACAGCTTCATCCTCCGGGAATTCCTGCTGCACAGCCTGCGGCCGCGTTGGGGCGGAAGCTACGAAGAGATGGCCCAGGTGGTGTCAGACGCGAAGCCCTCTTATGCCCGAATGCCCGATCTCAAGGCATTGGAGGGCTGGGTCGATGCTGACATTGGCGAACTTCTCAGGCGTCAAGGCAGAGAGCAGGAGGCGAAGACCTACCTGGTGCGAGCCGTCTCCAAAGGAGACTCATGGATGGTCAACTACCAGTACGGCACGCTGCTGTACGACATGGAAGACAACGCTGGCGCGATCGATCAATTCAACAAGGTCATCAGCGCCAGGCCAGGCCACACCTATGGTTGGCGCGATCGGGCACGAGCATACCGGGTGCAGATGCGATACCCCGAGGCCATGGCGGACATCAATCGTGCCCTCGAGATCGAGCCCAAGGACGACTACCTCCTCGCGGTGCGCGGCCTGATTGAAATGATGGGTGGCCAGTACGTCCAGGCGCTGAAGGACTATGAGGCTGCCGCGGCCATCAACCCCACCGAGCCGTCCTACCAGACGCGGATTGGCCAGCTCAAGCTTGAGATCGATCGCAAGAACAAGTTGGGGAACAAGGGGCCGTAGCACCGGCCGTCAAAGGTCAGTTGCAAGCGACCGCTCCAGCCCCTGACAAGGCTATTTGAACGCCGGGTCGCTTTCCGCTCCCTTGCGCGGCTGCCAACCCAGGCCGTAGTACTCGCCGCGGTCGCGGGCCCAGGGGTCGAAGGCATTGGTCACATGGGCCAGTTCCGGCGCCAGCTCGGGCACGGTACGCAGCAGCACGCGCTTGAAGGGCGAAACCTCGATGCGGTGGCCGTTGCTCTCCTTCGCCTCGAACTGCTTGCCCGTGGGACCGTTGTTCAGCAGCCATTCGATGCCGAGGTGGCCATAGAACTCGGGGCGGAAGCTGCTGGTGAAGAAGCGGTCGCTGAAGAGGCGGCGCGAGGCGTTCAGGATGAAGACCTGGAACTGCGTCTCCGAGATCGCATAGCCATGCGGCCGCGTGAACTCGGACAGCCAGCCCACCACCGTGTCCACGTCCTCGATGTTGTCGACGACGCTGCCGTCGGGCTTGCCCAGGCAGTCGTTGATGGGACTGCCATCCAGGTTCTTCTGCGCAGCGGTGATGATCTTCTTCGCATCGCACTTGTGCTGGCCATAGACACTGCGCAGGTCGTTGATGACCTTCTGCTGGCGTGCGCGCTCGGGCGAGTCGGCGGCCAGGTGGGCGTCGATGAAGTCGTCGAAGCTCGTCAGCTGGCGCAGGCCGTACTGGCGGCGGAACTCGTTGAAGCGCGGCACGCCGTGCTCGCGGTCGCGGATGATGTCCAGGGCCGCGACGTCGATCTTGCCGGTGGCCGACTGCAGCCGCGGGATGGCCAGGTTCTGCAAAAAGGCCGGCGTGTTGCCCAGGGTCAGCAGGCCCAGGCGCTGGCGGCCCATGGACAAGGCCCAGTCGGCGGCGCCTTCGTTGTTCAGGGCCGGCGTGGCCTTGGCGCGAAAGGTCTCGATGACGGGCACCTTGGCGGCAATGCGGTTGGGGTCGCTGTCCCAGTGGCGCAGCTCAATGAGGTCGGGCACCAGGGCGTGCAGGCGGTAGACGCTGACGAACTCCTCGGGGAAGTTGAAGGGCGAGCCGAAGTGGTTGACGCCACCGTTGACATGCTCGGGGTTGGCCAGGTTCCAGATGTCGTCTTTCTTCGCGTCATGCCGCGCGAAGAAGCTGTCGTCCTTGTAGACCCGCGCACCCAGGCCGAAGATGCCCGGCCCCGAGGCCAGGGCCGAGTACCACTGGCCGGCCTTCTTGGCGTCGGTGCTCTTGCCGTAGTTCTGCACGACGATGGCTTCGAGGGCGTTCTCGACGATGGGATGGCCCTCGAACAGACCGCCCCAGTTGGCGTTCATGCCCAGGTACAGCGGCTCGTCGTAGAGCAGCTGCGTCGTCCACTCGATGGTGTGGATCTTGGCGATCTCGGCGGCGACGACAAGGCGGCCGACCTCGAACAGCACATCGGGCGACACCTCGCGGTAGCGGATGACCGCCGTCGGATTGGCGGGGTCGCGCAGGCCGGAGTCGCCATCCGGCGTGGCCGCGGCGCGGCGGCGGAATTCGGCGACGAAGGCGTTGTGCTCGCGCGAGAACACCGTCTGGTAGAAGCCGACGCCGATGCTCCAGTTGTCGGGGAAGGCGGCAGCGCCCTGGCCGGCCCATTGCGGCAGGATGGGGTCGTTGGCGGCGAAGACCGGCAGCTGGCCCTGGGCCTCGCCGGCGCCGGCGCGCGCGCCGGGCTGCATCAGCAGCCGGGCCGGATCGGCCGGGTCGCGCTTGACGCGCTGGCGCGACACGGCGTTGTAGCCGTAGATCTGCGAGGCATCCCACCAGGCGGTGTTGTTGTTGGCGTGGGTGCGGAAGGCGCGCGCCAGCGGCTTGCTGCCATCGGCGGCCTGGTAGCGCGGCGGTGCGCCGGCGTCGGCCACAAAGGCGCGGTCGATGCGGTCACCGGGCCGGCAGCCCAGCTTGGCCGAGTCGCCGGTGCAGCCGACAGACATCCACTGGTTCTGGTTGCGGCCCTCCTCCATGTGGGAGAACCAGTCATGCGTCATGTACTGGATCCAGAAAGCCGCCAGCACATTGAAGAAGGGCGCCTTCTGGTAGTCGCAGTTGGCGTCCACCGAATTGCCCGGCAGGCCCTCGCCGTCGCGGCACTTGGCAGGGTCGCTCTGGGCGCGGGTGAAAAGCTTGCGGCTGATCAGCTGCGGGTCGGGCTGCAGCAGCGACAGCCGGTCGCCGTGGCGGTTGCGCGCCAGCTGGTCGTCGCTGATGTCGGGATAGGTGGCCTCGAACTGCACATTGCGCGCGAACAGCGCGCCGGCCGAGCCCATCTTGGGGTTGCGGATGTCGTTGCAGATGCCGTCCAGCTGGCGCCAGCGGATCAGATCGCCCTGGCAGAGCTGGACGCCGTCGCCACCGACCGCCTTGTAGAAGGGCGAGTCGGCCGGCAAGCGCATCGAGGGCCAGGTCTTGATGGCCGCGCCGGCCACGCCCTCGCGGCCGTTGGCGTAGTCGGCAAAGCTGCCGGAATTGTCGAAGAGGTTGAACTTGATCAGCTCCATGCGCTGGTACTCGAGGTCCAGCAGGGCGCCGTCGACACCGCGGCCATTGGCGCTGAAATGACTATCGACGCCCGTCGTGCCCGGCAGCAGCGATGACTTGTCGCCGGTGGCCCAGTAGTTGGTCCAGTCGACATAGGGCGTGTAGCGAAAGGCCGCGGCCTTGTCGCTGCCGCGGCAGCGGGCGACCTCTTCGCCGACCTTGCCGTTGAAGCGCTCGGCGCGCTCGTCGGCCACCTTGCGGAAGCCTCCGGCCAGCATGGCCGTGCAGTTCTTGGTGTCTTCCAGGCTGGCTCGGGGGCTGTTGCCGGCGCAGCCGGCCAGCAGTACCAACGGCGCCAACAGCAGGCCAATGAGGCGGTGCGTCATGAGGTGCTCCTCTCTTGTTCTTCGCGAGATCGCGGAACATAGCGAGGCCATGGCCACAGCGTCAATCCTGCGAAGACCCTGGAAGATTCACCTTGATGACAGCGCCACGGTGCTAGGGCGGCGGCCGGCAGGCGCCGTCGGCCTTGGACGCGGCCGACTCCTTGCACAGAGCCCGCCACAGCCGCAGCGTGAAGTCCTTGCTGCCCTGCAGCATGGCCGGTGCCACGCCGACGAACAGATGCCGCCTCTCCACCGCCGGCAGCAGGCGTTCGATCTGGCCCGCCAGCCGCGGGTCGTGCTTGAGCCTGTCGTCCGCGAAATAGCTGTGCATCAGCAGCACCGGCGTGCGGCCCGCCGCCACCTTGAGCAGGGCGCTTTCATGGCTGGGCGCCGCGTCCACGGACCAGCCGCGCTCCTTGGCCAGCATCTCGGTGCGGGTGCTGGCAGTGACGCCAACGCGCGCGTCCATCGACAGGCCGGACAGGGACTGCCCATCCCAGGCAATACCGCTGCCACGGCGCGCATACAGCACATACTCGACCGCGCCCAGGCTGTAGTCGAACTCGCCGCGCCGCCCTTCCCGCGGTGGCAGGGCCAGCAGGGCCGCGATGGGCCCGCCCTCGCCCACGCCGGCCACCATGTCGACCTGGCCGGCCTCGATCATGTTGCGCAGGCGGCGAACCGGCAGGCGCAGCATCTCGGCCTTCTCCAGGCATCCTTGCTCGCGCAGGGCATTGCGCACCCAGTCCACCAGCAGCCCGGGCGGCCGCAGGAAGTCCTCGCCCTGGCCACGCATGAAGGGCTCGGCCGGGCCTTCGGGGAAGGCGATGCGCAGGCGCTCGGGGCAGGCATCAGCCTGGGCCGCCGCGGTTATGAGGCCTGCAGCAATCGGCAGCACATGACGCCTCACGGCCGCCCCCACGGCGGACACAATGCCGCGCAAGGTCGACGAGTCCACGCGACCGAGTATGCGGTTGACCCCTCATTTCTGACTGTTTGCAAACGATATGAACCTTGCACGTCGTCAACTACTGCACTTCAGCGCCGCCACGGCCGGCCTGCTGGCGGCTGCCTCGCCCGCGCGGGCCGCCGGAGGGGCATTGCTGGCCCCGCGGCTGCGCCCGGGAGACACCCTTGGCCTGGTCAGCCCCGCCAACGCCACCTTCGAGCGCGAGCCGCTGAAGATGGCCATCGAGGTGGTCCAGGCCCTGGGCTTCAAGGTCAAGCTGGGTGAGTTCGTCGCAGCGCGGCGCGGGCCCTTTGCCGGCACCGATGCCCAACGCGCCGCCGACATCAACGCCATGTTTGCCGATGACACGGTGGCCGGCATCCTGGCCGTGACCGGCGGCTCGGGCTGCAACCGCATCGTCGACAAGCTGGACTACGAGCTGATCCGCCGCAAGCCGAAGTTCTTCGGCGGCTTCAGCGACCTGACCTGCCTGGTCAACGCCCTGCACCGCCAGACCGGCCTCGTCACCTTCCACAGCCCGGTGGCGGTGTCGGAATGGAACGACTACTCGGTGCAGAGCTTCCGCAGCATCGTCATGAACGCCGAAGCCGCCACGCTGCGCAACCCCGTCGTCAAACCGATGGACGACCTCATCGCCCGCGAGGAACGCACGACGACCATCCGACCCGGCAAGGCCCAGGGCCGGCTCGTAGGCGGCAACCTGACCGTGCTGGCGTCGATGGCCGGCTCGGCCTATTTTCCCGACTGCCGCGGCGCCCTCCTGTTTCTGGAAGACATCAACGAATACATCTACCGCATCGACCGCTGCCTCTCCACGCTGCGCCTGGCCGGCGCTCTGTCGCAGTTGAGTGGTGTCGTGCTGGGCCGCTTCACCAAGTGCGAGCCCGGCGAGGGCTACGGCAGCCTGACGTTGGACGAGGTCTTCGACGACTATTTCCTGCCCCTCAACATCCCCGTCTACCGCGGCGCGGCCATCGGCCACATCAAGCGCAAGCTGACGGTGCCGGTGGGTGCGGCGGCCGAGATGGATGCGGAGGCGGGGACGATGCGGCTGCTGCAGGCGGCCGTCACCTGACGCAGGCCGACGCGCTCAGGCCATAGGGCTTGAGCAGCTCCGCCGTGCGTCCGCTGCGGCACAGCTCCAGCAGCGCCTTGGCGAAGGTCGCCGCCGTGGCCGCATCCACACGCTGCTTGTTGAGGCCATAGGCATAGCCAAAGCTCTTGACCTCGCCCGCAGGACGCAGGCCGGTCAGCGCGTCCTCGCGGATCAGCTGTTGGGCGACGGCCTCGTTGGCCAGGGCCAGGCCCTCTTCGCCGTAGCGGCCGGCGGCGAGCTTGCGCAGCACGGTGCGGTTGTCGGTCTCGATCTCGGCGCGCGCGCCGGGCACCTCGTGGATGAGGGCGGTCAGCGCGTCCTGCGCGCCCGAAGGCCCGTAGACGCCGATGACGCGGCCGGCGAGGCTGCGGTTGTCGCCGTCGAAATTCAGCGTGCTGGCGCCGCGCGCGAACAGCAGATAGCGCGCATCGATGACGGGCGGCGAGACATGGAATTTGGGCCGCGTCGTCGGCGGCGTGACGACGGCGAACACGCCCTCGACTTCGCCTGCCTGGCCCATGCGCAGCGCGCGCCGCCAGGGCAGGACCTCGACGCTGCAGCGCCAGCCCAGGCGCAGGCAGGCGGCCTGCATCACGTCGACCAACGGCCCGGCGGGTCTGCCTTCGATCTCGTAGCTGTAGGGCGGCAACGGCTCGGCCACGAAGCGCAGCTCCGTCGCCGAGGCGAGCGTGGCCATGCCCGCCAGGCCGGCCACCGCCCATCGCTTGCCCATGCTCACCCTCATGGGCGACGAGGATAGGCGATCAACGCTGGGTCGCCACCCAGTTCACAAGGGCGTCCAGCACCGGCCGGCCCTTGCGCGCGGCGTCCGGGTCGTTGAGCAGGGCCACGAAGACCCAGGGTCGGCCCTGGGCATCCGGCACGAAGCCGGCCAGGCCGACCGCGTCGCGCAGGGTGCCGGTCTTGAGCCGTGCCTGGCCGGCGGCAGGGCCGTCCTTCAGCCGCCGCGACAGCGTGCCGTCGACGCCGGCAATCGGCAGGGTACCCAGCAGCTCCGGCGCGTGGTCGCCACGCTGTCCCGCGCGCAGCACGCCGGCCAGCAGGGCCGGGCTGACACGCTCGCTGCGCGACAGGCCCGAGCCGTTGTCCAGCACCAGGGCGGCCGTGTCGACGCCATGCCCCTTCAGCCAGTCGCGCACGACACGCTCGGACGCCGCCAGCGTCGCCTCGCCCGGCTGTGCCGCCTGGGCGCCCAGCTGCAGATAGATGAGGCGGGTCAGCGCGTTGTCGCTGCGCTTCATGACGCCGCGCAGCACCTCGGCCAGCGGCCGGCCGCGGTGGGTGGCCAGCACGACGGCGCCGGCCGGCGCGGCGCCTTGCGTATCGCCCGGCCCCATGCGGCCGCCCAGCTCGCCCCAGAGCTGACGCACGGCATGGGTGACCAGCCACTGCCGGTCGACGATCTGCAGCGGCGCGCGCTGGCTGCAATTCGCCGGGAAGGCCCCCTGCAGCTTCAGCGCCCAGCCGTCGCCAGCGGGCTGCACGAGGGCGGGCTTCCAGTACTCGTCCCAGTCCTTGCACGGCCGCGAGGACAGCGTCATCGCGCTCGCGTCCACGCTGAGCCCGGTCAGGGCCGGCAGCGGGCGCGCCGTGACACCGTCGGCCGCGGCCTGCAGCTCGAAGTCCAGCAGGCTGCCGTTCAGGTGCAGGGCGTCGGGAATGACGTTGTAGTCGAACTCCGGCGCCTCGTCGAAGGGCGGCAGGCCGATGTCGAAGCGCGTGGGCTGGAACAGCGTGCGGTCGACGACGAGGCCGCCACGGATCTCGCGAACGCCGCTCTCGCGCAGCTGGCGCAGCAGCCACCACAGCGCCGGCCAGTCGAGATCGGGGTCGGCGCCGCCGCGCAGGATCAGCGGGCCCTGAATGATCCCGTTGATCGGCGCCGACGCCGCCAGCAGCTCGGTGCGGCCGCGATGGTTGATGCCGAGCTGGTCCAGGGCCACCGTGGCCGTGACCAGCTTCATCGTCGAGGCCGGTGCCATTGCGGCGTCGGCGCGACGCTGCAGCGCCGGACGCGAACCGTCCAGCGGCTGCAGCACAAAGCCCAGGCTGTCGGCCGGCAAGCCGGCCTTGTCCAGCGCCGCCTGGACGGGGTCGGGGACGGCGGTCGTTGCGCAGCCCGCGAGCAGCAGGGCGGCGGTCAGCAAGGCGAAGCGCACCATCAGCACGCCCCCAGGCGATGGGCCACCAAGCGGGCCAGGGCCACATCCTCCAGGCCGATGCCGACGCTCTTGTAGACGACGATGTCCTGGGTGCCACGCGGCCGCGGGCTGACGAGCAACTCGCCCAGTTCGACGACGCGCTCGCTGATGACGCCAGGTCCGGCCTGGACGAGGTCGCCCGCTTCCTGCTGGGCGGCGGTGTGCCACTCCACGGCGATGAGGGCGGCACGCGCCAGCAAGGCGTCGTCCAGCTCCCGCGCCGAGGCCGTGCTGGAGCCCACCGCGGCGACAAAGGCGCCGGGCTTGACCAGCGCGCCATCGAACAGCGGCGTCGCGGAGCGTGTGGCCGTCACGATGATGTCGCCTTCGCTGGCGGCGGTGACCGCATCGACGGCCTGGACCGGCAGGCCGAGGCTCGCCTGCAGATCGGCGGCAAAGGCCTCGCCGCCCGAACGCGCGCAGACGAGGATTCGCTCGAAGCGGCGCACCCGCACCAGCGCCTCGGCATGGGCCTGCCCCTGGATGCCGGCACCGAAGACGGCCAGCGTCTTCACGTCGGGCAGGGCCAGCAGGTCGGCCGCCACGGCGCTGGCCGCAGCGGTGCGCAGCCGGGTGAACTCGTTGGCCTCCAGCGTCGCCAGGGCGGCGCCGGTGTCGGCCGAGAACAGGCTGACAAGGAAGTTGTATTTGCCGTTGCGCGCCGAATAGACCTTGGTGCCCAGGACGGCGGGCAGTTCGCCATCGGTGCCCAGGATGGCCCCCATGGCGCTGATGGCCAGGGCGGCGCCCTCGTGGTGGGTCGTGGCGCGGTGGCGTGCCAGCACCTGGGCCTGACCGCGGCCGTGCTGGGCAAAAGCGGCTCGCAAGGCCGCGACGGCGCTGTCCGGGTCCAGCGTGGCCGCGACTTCGGCCTCGGTGATCAATCGCATGAAAAAACCTCCGCCGGCACTGTAGAGGGGCTGCCGCGCACCGGTGGCGTGCTTTCAGACGGACACGCATTCCCGCAGGTTATGTGCGCCGCACAAGCATTCATTGAAAACCGCGCAACACCTGGGGTGCCGCCCCCTGGGCGGGCCTGCGCGCGACGGCGAACATCGGCCGCAATCGAATCACATGAGGAGTCGTTGAGATGAAGTTGAATCGTCTGGTCGCCCAATTGGCCGTTATCGGCCTGGCCGCCCATGCCGGCACCGCGCTGGCTCAGAACGATGGGGCCAAGCTGGAGCGCGTCGAAGTGACGGGTTCCAGCATCAAGCGCATCAAGGATGAAGGCGCCCTGCCCCTCCAGGTCATCTCACGCAAGGACATCGAGCGCCAGGGCATCGTGTCGGCCGAGCAGCTGATCGCGACGCTCAGCGTCAACGGCAACGGCCTGGACAACCTGGCCTCCAACGCCGACGTGGTGGCCGGCCAGGCCCGGGGCAACAACGGCGCCTCGTCCGCCAACCTGCGCGGCCAGGGCGCCGCCAGCACGCTGATCCTGCTCAACGGCCGCCGCGTCGCCGCCCACGGCCTGAACGGCGGCGTCGTCGACCTGCAGCAGATCCCGTTCGCGGCCATCGAGCGCGTCGAAATCCTGAAGGACGGTGCCTCGGCCATCTACGGCACCGACGCCATCGGCGGCGTCATCAACTTCATCCTGCGCAAGGACTACGCCGGCCTGGAGGCCCAGGCCTTCACCGACGTGACCCAGGCCGGCGGCGGCGCCATCAGCCGTGTGCAGCTGACCGGCGGCTTCGGCAACATCGAGAAGGACAAGTTCAATGTGCTGGCCTCGCTGTCTTTCAGCGACGCCAAGATGCTGCGCGGCGACCAGCGCGACTTCGTCAACACCTTCCAGCCCGACCGCGGCCTGTCGGTGGACACGCGCGGCACGCCCTATGCCACCGTCTTCGCCATCTCCAGCCTCTACAACGCGCTGAGCCGCGACAACCTCAACACCACCGGCCGCAGCACCGGCCCCATCCAGCCGGGTACCACGGTGGCCATGAACGGCATCAATGTGCTGGACCTGCCCGGCCAGGCCGGCTGCTCGTCCGTGCCCGGCCAGGCCGCCTACGACGAGGTGCTGTGGGCCACGCCGAACGCCAAGTGGGGCTGCGCCTGGGACACCGGCCGCGCCGCCGTCATCCAGCAGCCGGTCAAGTCCACCAACGCCGTGCTGCGGGGCACGCTTGCCCTGGGCGAGCACCAGGTGTTTGCCGAGTATGTCGGCGCCCACGTGGTGAGCGACAAGAGCTTCTCGGCCAACCAGATCTCCAGCTCGACGTCCGCGACCAGCCCCTTCTTCAACCTGGCCTACCCCAGCACCGGCGCGGCCTACGACTCGGTGTTCAACGCGCTGGTGGCCACCTTCCCGACGCTGGCCGCCAACCGCGGCCTGCCGCTGGCGATGCGCTGGCGCTGCATGCCCTGCGGCAACCGCGAGATCGAGACCACGGCCGACACGCAGCGCGTGCTGGTCGGCGCCGAGGGCCCGCTGTTCGGCGGCTGGGACTACAAGACCGGCGCCTCCCAGGCCACCAGCGACACCACCTCGCTGCTCACGCACGGCTATTTCTACGGCAAGCCCTTCGCGGCCCTGATCAACAACGGCACGCTGAACCCCTTCTCGGCGGACGGCAGCCAGACCGCCGCCGCGATGACGGCGCTGGACGGCGTGCGCGCCGACGGCGTGACCCTGTACGGCGGCAAGTTCACGCTGCGCCAGGCCGACTTCACGGCCAGCGGCCCGGTCTTCAAGCTGCCGGCCGGCGACGTGATGGCCGCCATCGGCGGCGACATCCGCAAGGAGCAGTACAAGTTCAACGGCAACGCCACCGACCTCGCCACCCAGTCGGCCATCTTCAACGCGCCCTTCGACAGCGTGAACACGCTGGACACCGTCAAGCGTGACATCAAGGCCGTGTTCGGCGAAGTGCTGGTGCCGGTGTTCAAGAACTTCGAGGCCAGCGCCGCCGTCCGTCACGACAGCTACACCGGCTTCGGTGGCACCACCAACCCGAAGTTCTCGCTGCGCTACCAGCCCTTCGAGCAACTGCTGGTGCGCGCGTCCACCAGCCGGGGCTTCCGCGTACCGACCTTCAACCAGCTCTTCAACGGCATCACCGAGTCCACCTATGCCGGCAAGGACCTGGTCGACCCGGGCAAGTGCGCGGGCGGTGTCGTCGACCCGACCAAGGCGGGCTGCGATTCCATCACCCCCGTCATCCTGACCGGCGGCAAGCCGACGCTGGGTCCCGAGAGAAGCAAGCAGTGGACCTGGGGCTTTGTCTGGTCGCCGGCCGCCGACGTGGCCCTGGGCTCCGACTGGTGGCAGATCCGCAAGACCGGCACCATCCAGGCCATCGCGCTGGCTGACCTGCTCAAGAACTACACCCTGTTCCCGGAGAACTTCCTGCGCGACGGCAGCGGCACGCTGCAGGCCATCGACAACCGCAACGTCAACGCCGGCGAAACCATCACCAAGGGCGTGGACGTGTCGCTGCGCGCCTCGACCGCGCTCGGCGCCGGCCGCCTGACCGGCTCGCTGGAGGGCAGCTATCTGCTCGACAAGCGTTCGCGCCTGATCACCAGCGCCCCGATGGGCGCCAGCGAGATCGGCGTCTTCACGCGCGCCGGCGACCTGGGCCTGCGCTGGAAGCATGCGATGACCGTGATCTACGCCGAGGGCGACTGGAGCGGCATGTTCCAGCAGCTCTGGCGCGCCGGCTACAAGGACGCCGTCCTGCCCGGCGTGGCCAACGGCAGCGTCACGCCACCGAACTGGAGCCCCAACGTCTCCAAGTACATCACCTACAACACCAGCCTCACCTACACCGGCATCAAGAACCTGGGCCTGACCTTCGGCATCAAGAACTTGCTGAACGACGACCCGCCGTTCTCGGCCGCCTACGACGGCAACACCGGCGCCGGCAGCTCGTGGGAGCCGCGCGTGGCCGACCCGCGCGGCCGCGCCTACCAGTTCACGGTGAACTACAAGTTTTGGTAACTCCCTGCCGGCTTCAGAAGCCGGTTTCCCAGCCCCGCTCCGGCGGGGCTTTTTTTCAGACGAGCGTCAGGGTTGCGGCAGCCACGTCCATCTCGGCCCTCACGCCCAGCGGCAAGGGCCGGTTGGGCTGGCCGTGGCCCGAAGGCCAGCCGGCCAGCACGGGGCAGCGCAGTTGGGGCAGGTGATCCGCCAGCACCGCATCCGGGCTTTCGGCGCCGCTGAAGCTGCCGACCAGCAAGCCGGCAATGCGGTCCAGCACGCCCGCGAGGCGCAGCTGGCTCAGCATGCGATCGACGCGGTAGGGCTCTTCGCTGATGTCCTCGATGAAGAGCAGCGTGCCTTCTACGTCGGGCAGATAGGGCGTGCCCAGCAGGGCACAGAACATCGCGAGATTGCCGCCGATGAGCTGCCCGCGCGCACGGCCGCCATGGCTGAGCGCATGCGGCACCGCCTGGCCGACGACATCACCGACACGCCAGCCGCGCGCCAGGCACTCGAACAGCGCCCCGGTGTCGGCCTCGGCGCCGGGCAACCCCCAGTCGCTGGCCGGCATGGGCGCGTGCAGCGAGGGAATGCCGGCCTGGGTGCGCAGCGCATGCAGCACGGTCAGGTCGCTGTAGCCGATCAGCAGCTTGCGCGTGTGCGCCAGCAGGCCGAGGTCGATGCCATCCATCAGCCGGATGCAGCCCGAGCCACCGCGCAGGGCCAGCACCGCGTCGAACTGCGGGTCGCCAAAGGCCATGTGCACATCGGCCAGGCGCACGATGTCGGGCGCGGCCAGGAAGTCCAGCGGCGGGGGGCCAAAGCAGCTCGGCAGCAGATGCGGTTCATAGCCGCGCTCGCGCAGCCAACCTTCGACGGGATCGAGCCGCCCCGGCTTGGGCGGCCCGGCCGGCGCGATGACGGCGATGCTGGCGCCGGGGCGCAGCGGCGGGATCAGGAATTCGTTTTCAGCCATGCGTGCACCGCAGCCCCCAGGGCCGGCACCTTCCAGGTCGTCGAGGCGTCGGGATGGGGCGCATAGCGCATGCCGAGGCTGGTCGTGATCGCGATCAGATAGTGCAACTCACCGTCATGCACGATGCCGGCATCGCTGGTGTAGTTCTGCGTGTTGCCGGTCTTGTGCGCAAAGCGCGCCGGAATGCCTGGCACCCAGCCGGGCAGTGCCCGCAGAGATTCGCTGCTGAGGTTGTGGTGCAGCTTCTGTGCGTCCAGCGCATGGCGAATGACGTCGCGGCTGGCGGGGCTGACGAGAGGAGGCACGGCCGGCGCATCCGCGTCCAGCCGCCACATCAGCCGCAGCGCATCCCAGGCCGTCATCTGGATCTGGCCGACACCCGAGCCGGCGCCATTGCCCCAGCCGCCATCGGCCTGCGTGTTGGCGATCATCAGGCCGGACAGGCCGGCGGCCTTGAAGACCTCGTGCATCTCGTTGTGCACCTCGCGCCCGCCTTCGCGCCGGATGGCGCCGCGCTCGTGCAGGTGCGCGACCAGGGCCGAAGTTGCCTCATTGCTGCTGACGGTGATCATGTCGAACAGCCAGTCGGCGACCGGCCGCGTCTTGCCCTGGTAGGCCAGCGGCAGGGCCCAGTCGCTGCGACCGGCGTCGACGAGTTGGCCGACACCGATGGCCACCATCATCTTCAGCAGCGACGCCGGATAGGGCGCGACGAAGCGCGGGCCCTGGCCGAACCAGGCGGGGAAGGCGATGCGGCTCCAGTCGGCACCCGGCAGCCAGGCGTAGGAATCGCCCTTGTCATCGCGCACGTCGGCGTGGAAAGCGACGTTGGCGACAGCACTGCTCACGGGGTCGAAGCGCGCCACCAGGCCTTGGCGGAGCTCGCGCGAGAACAGCACATTGGCGCAGACCGGCGCCGCGCCGCCGCGCGGGAAGACGGCCACGGCGAGGTCGATGCTGGGCGGCGCATCCAGCGGCTCGCCGCCGCGCAGGCCGTCGGCCGTCTGCTCGAAATGCTGGGCGCGGACGAGGGCCAGCAGGGCCTGGGCGAGAGCGTCGTCGGTCACAGCGTCAAGCCTTCCAGCGGCAACGGGCTGGCGCGGCCAGACACGAGTTCAGCCACGATATTGGCTGTCGCGAAGGAGAACGTGAAACCCAGGGCACCATGGCCGACATTGAGCCACAGGCCGGGCACACCGCTGGCGCCGAGGATGGGTGCGCCGCTCGGGGTGGCCGGACGCAGCCCGGCCCAGGGCGTGGCGCGGTCGTAGTCGGCGGCATGCGGGAAGGTGGCGCGCACCGAGCGCTGCAGCGAGGCCAGGCGGCCGGCGTCCAGGCTGAGGTCGTCGCCGACGAGGTCGACCATGGCCGCGATGCGCAGCTCCTGGCCGATGCGGGCGTAGAGGATCTTCTTCTCGAAGTCGGTCACGCTGACCTCAGGCGGCCGGTGCACGCCGTTGATGGGCGCGGTCAGGCTGTAGCCCTTGAGCGGATAGATCGGCAGCTCGACGCCGGCGCTGGCCGCGAGCGCGCGGCTGTGCAGTCCGGCGGCGAGGATGACCGCATCGGCGGCGAAACTGCCCAGGTCGGTGCGCACGCCCAGCACGCTGCCCTGGCCGTCGAGCTGCAGGCCCTCCACGCAGGCGGCGAGCCGGCCGCGGAAGCGTTCGTTCTGGCTGAGGCGCTGGTACAGCGCCGTGCAGAAGGCATGGCAGTCGGCCACGGCCTCGCCGGGCGTGAAGATGCCGCCGGCCAGCGTGGCTTCGGTGTCGGACAGCGCCGGCTCCAGCGCCACGCAATCGTCATGCGACAGGGCCTGCTCGGTGCCGCTGCCCTTCACGCGGGCGGCAACGCGTGCGAACTCCGCCGGCTTGCGGTAGACGACCAGCTTGCCCGGGGAGCGCAGCGCGATGCTGTCACCCAGCTGGGCTTCGCGCTGCAGCCGCGCGAAGGAGGCCTGGCTGTAGGCGCCCAGGGCCAGCAGCCTCTCAGTGGTGCGGCGGTTCACCGGCCCGCGGCAGTTGCGCAGGAAGGCGATCAGCCAGGACCATTGCGCCCAGCTCGCCTCGGGCTTGAAGCGCAGCGGGCCGTCGGGGTCGAGCAGCCAGCGCAGCGCCTTCAGCGGCACGCCGGCGTCGGCCAGCGGCGACACATAGCGATAACTGAGTTGGCCGCCATTGGCCCGGCTGGCGCCCTGGGCCACCTCGCCGTCGCGTTCGACGAGGGTGACGGCATGGCCTCTTTCCAGCAGTGCCCACGCGGTGGTCAGGCCCACCACGCCACCGCCAATCACCACGCAATGCTTCATCCTGTCCGCGAGACCCTTGAGTTGCGCGGCAGGTTAAGAGAGGGCCTGGCCTCTCGCCAATGAAAGCCAGGGCGCCACCCATAACCCACGGGCATCGCGGAGATGGCCAGGGCGAGGCGGCGGCGCAGGCGTCAAAGCTCGGGCGTGGGTTGGCTGCTCAGGCTGAAGAAGGCGTCGATCTCCTGCCGGTACTGGCGCGCGACATCGCTCGGCATCTGCGCCAGCAGGCCTTCACGCAGCATGGCCGCCAGGCCCCAGGGTGTGCGCGGGCAGGCCACGCCACTGACCACCGGGTCGGTGGCCCCCTTGATCGGCACGGTGACCAGGCCCTGCACCTCCGGCCGGTTGTGGATCAGCGCGGTGAGTGCATTGGGGTATTCAATGGCGCAGTCGGCGCGGTCCCTGCGCGCCGACGCATGGCTGGCTCAGCCCGCCAGCACCGCCGCCATGGCTTCCGCCGTTGCTTCGACGTTGCGGGTGTTGAGCCCGGCCACGCACATGCGGCCGGAGCGCAGGATGTAGACGCCGAACTCGGTTTTCAGCCGTTCCGCCTGCTCGGCCGTCAGGCCGGTGTAGCTGAACATGCCGCGCTGGGTCAGGAAATAGTCGAAGTTGCGGCCGGGCAGCTTGGCAACCAGCACATCGTGCAGCTGGCGGCGCATGGACTGGATGCGCTCGCGCATCTCCTTGACCTCGGCCTCCCACAGGGCGCGCAGCTTGGGATCGGTCAGCACCTTGGCGACGATCTGGCCGCCGTGCATGGGCGGGTTGGAGTAGTTGCGGCGGATCATGAACTTCATCTGACCCAGCACGCGTGCCGCCTGGTCGGCGTCCGGGCAGACGACGCTCAGGCCACCGCAGCGCTCGCCATACAGGCTCATGCTCTTGGAGAAGCTGTTGGCGATCAGGAAGCTCAGGCCCTCGTCGGCCAGCAGGCGCGGCGCGAAGGCGTCTTCAACGATGCCGTCGCCATAGCCCTGGTAGGCCAGGTCCAGGAAGGGCAGCAGCTGGCGTTCACGGATGATGGGCACCAGCGCGCGCCACTGGTCCTGCGTCAGGTCGACGCCGGTGGGGTTATGGCAGCAGGCGTGCATCAGCACGACGCTGCGGGTGGGCAAGGCCTTGAAGGCCGCCAGCAGGTCGTCAAAGCGCACGCCGCCGGTGGCCGGGTCGTAGTAGGGGTAGGTCTCGCAGCTGTGGCCCGAGCCCTCGAAGACGGCGCGGTGGTTGTCCCAGGTCGGGTCGGACATATAGATCTTGCTGTCCGGGAAATAACGCTTCAGCAAGTCGGCGCCGACCTTGAGACCGCCGCTGGAGCCGACGCCCTGGATGGTGGCGATGCGGCCGGCGGCAATGGCGGGATGCTCGGCGCCGAACAGCAGGACCTGCACGGCGCTGCGGAAGTTGGCGGCGCCTTCCATGGGCAGATAGGGCCGCGCACCGGCGGCCTCGACAACGGCCAATTCGGCGGCTCGCACCGAGGGCAGCATGGGGATGCGGCCATCGTTGTCGAAATAGATGCCGATGGACAGATTGATCTTGCCGGCGCGAGGATCCTTCTGGAAGGCCTCGTTGAGGCTCAGGATGGGATCGCCGGCATAGGCGTCGACGTGCTCGAACATGGGGCTGACTCCGTTGGGGAGCCGCGATTATCCGGGCCGCCGATTACCCCCTCAGCGCGCTTTGCGCAACTCCATCAGATGCTGGGCGTCGTTGATCCAGATGGCGCGCGCCGCGCCGCTGGAACTCTTGGGCAGGTCCTTGTCGGCCTCGGGTGCCTTGGGCGGCAGCTTGCTGGCGTCCTCCCAGATCCAGGCATTGCAGACCTGCTTGTCCTTGCAGGCCGCCGCGCCCGCGGCCTTGAGGCCTGCCAGGTCGGTGTTGGCACTGCACAGCACCACGGCCACCAGCTCGCTGCGATCCTTGGTTTTGCAGTCGGCATGGGCGCCGGCGGAGATCAGGCCCAGCAGGCCGATGGCCAGCGTGCGCAAGACGATATTTGGCATGAAGAACTTTCGGTGGCAGGAACGGCGCGAAGCGCCCATGAAAAAGACCGGCCAGAGGCCGGTCTCGATCATCCGTCGAAACGACGGACGAAGGCTGCTCAGGCCTTGCGGCTGCGGCGGCTCACGCCAGCCAGGCCCAGGGCCATGACGACCAGGGCGACGGAGGCGGGTTCCGGCACGTGGTTCACGATGATGGCCTGCACCTTGGCGTTGATGGCGACGGGGAAGTCGCTGAACTGGCTGACGCGCAGGATCCAGGGCGTGTTGGTCATCGGGTTGTTCGGGTTGGTCACTTCGACGCCGCAGCCGGCGCAAGGACCGGTCACCGGCGAGAACACCAGGCTCTTCAGGAAGGTGATGTCCACGCTGCCGATGGCTTCGGCGGTCATCGCGTCGATGCCGGCGTTGTGCGAGTTGACCGCGGAGGTCAGGGCGGCCGACTGCGAATCAGGCACGCCGTCGGTGGCGATGTTGATGATGGAGTTCAGGCCAGCGCTGTAGTTGGACGAACCGATCATGGCGCGCGTGATGGCGTCGATGCCGGCCGACGTGTTGGTCGTGCTGCCGGGGTAGGCCATGGCGTTGACGGCGGCAATGATGCCGGCCAGGCTGCCACCGGTCACGACCGTCGGGGCCACGACTTGCGTGGTGCCGGAGGAGAAGGTGTAGATGGTGACTTCGATGCTGCCGTCGGTCGGCAGGCCGGCCAGCGCGGCGGCATAGCCTTGGCGCATGGTCTGGAAGTTGCTCGAACCGATGCTGCCGGAGGCGTCGATCAGGAAGCCGAGCTGGGTGGTGGGGGCCGCAGAAGCGGAGAAGGTGGCGGTAGCCAGGGCCAGGGAGGCCAGGGCGCCACGCATGAAGCGGGAAATGATGGACATAGGCTGCTCGTTGAAAAGTTGAGGAATGTCTTGCCGGTATTGAGGAAATCCCCCCTGACGTTCTTGGAGCCGCCCATGACGAATCCGCAATCCGGTCGCCGCACCTAAGCAGGCACCGTGCCAATCAACAAAATCCATACAAATCAAACACTTGAATCAATACCTCAACACGCCGCTTTACAAACTGCAAAGTATCCCGACATCCCTAATTTGCAAGCTACGCCCCTAGTACTAGGGGTGCAAACAGGCCGCCGCCCAAGCCACCCAACGGCCATGGGGATGAGACCAACCGAGGGCTTGCTCCAGGGGCCTGCCCGCCGCGGCGCGACGCAGCGTCCACAGCGTGGCTGACGAAGCGACCTCGCCCGGCGGCAGTTCCGGCAAGGCGGGCGCGGCCACGTCCTGCGCGCTGAGATGCGGCAGCTCGCCGCAGATCCACACCAGGCCGTGGCTGAGGGCCAGGCGGTCGACGGTGGCGCGCAGCCGAGCCAGGTCGGCCGCGCCGAAGTAGTACAGCACCCAGCTCGTCAGCAGCACCGGCTGCACACCGGCCGGCAGGCGGGCCAGCCAAGGTTCGATGGCGGCGATGCAGTCGTCGGCCTGGACGATGCTGACGGGCAGGGCAGCGACCTGGGCGGCTGCCCGCGCCAGGCGCTCGCGGCGTGCGGCGTCATGGGGCCACAGGCAGGCCTGCAGCCAGCGCAGCCCCTCGGCATCGGCCGGATTGACGGGGGCAGGGTCCAGGCCGTGGCGCAGCGTCAGCCGCCAGTCGGCAGCCTCGGGCAGCGGCGCCGCACCCACCCAACGCGACTCGATCTCGGCACGCCGGCCGTCGGCGGCCGGCCCGCGCTCGTGAACCCGGCCGTCGTCGCCGCGGTAGCGCAGCACGTACTGGTCAACACCGAGATTGAGGCCAGCACTGCAGCCCAGGTCCAGCAGCGCAAGGTGGCGGGCGCCCGTGGCACGCGCCGCCGCGTCCAGCGCGGGGCGGATGGCGGCGCAGCGGGCAATCTCGTTGGTCTGGGTTGCCCCGTGGCGCAGATGGTGCAGCAGCGTCGGCCATTCGCGCGCCAGGCAGGCCGACAGCGCGGCAGCCAGGCCGGCGTCGGGCGGGCGGTGGCCGCCGGCGCTGGGGTAGTAGGCGGCCAACTCGGGCGCGGCGCCGGCCAGCACGCGCTCGTGCAGGGCGGCCAGCAGCAGGTTGACCTTGCGCTGCTCGGGCGGCGCCTCGGCCAGCAGCGCCAGGGCGCGGTCGTCCGCGGCGGCGACAGCGCACAGGGCGACATACAGAGGTTCCTGGCTGCATCCCTCGCGGCCAAACTGGGTCAGCAGCGCCGACAGGTCTTGGAGACTTTCCATGCAGCCAGCATAGGCAGGCGGCACCGCGGCTTGTGTCGGCCAGCCGACAATGCGGCATGCCGCAAGAATCCGCCCTGCAACGCGTCTTCGAGGCCCATTTCCCGGGCGTCGCCCTGCCGGCCGACATCGCCGCGGTCATCACGAGGCGACGCCTGGCCGACGGCCGCAGCCTGTTCGTGCAGGGCCAGAAGACGACGGCCTTCTATGCCGTCGCAGCCGGCGAAATCGAGACCCGCTTCACCGCGGCCGAAGGCGCCGTGTCGGTCATCGAGAACGTCGGCCCGCCGCGCCTGTTCGGCCTGGCCGCCTTTGCCGCCGGCCAACCCCCGGAATACGAAGCCATCGCGCGCGGGCCCAGCGAGGTGCTGGTGTTCGGCCGCGAGGCCTACACGCGGCTGATGGATGAGGTGCCCGGCTTTGCGCGCGCGCTGCTGGCCGAGTTTGCCCGCCGCTACGACGGCACGCTGCGCCTGCTGCAGGCGGCCCGCCACCAGGGCGCGGCGGAGCGCTTCGAGCTGGCCCTGGCCCAGCTGGCCCGGGAGCGCGGGGCGCCGGCCGGGAAAGGCTGGGTGGAAGTGCGGGCCACGCAGGCCGAACTGGCACGGTTGGCCCATGTGTCGCGACAAACGGCCAACGAATTGCTGGGCGCCGCCGAGCAGGCCGGCCAGGTCAGGCGCGGCCGCGGCCGCTGGCTGTGGCGCCAAGATCGCGGGTGATGGCGCATCGCGGTCCGTGCGCCGGGCTACTCCCAAGCCGGCCCGCTGGGCGAGACTGAGCGAGGGGCTTCAGCTCCCCAGTGCGGCCTCGATGTCACCGCGCAGCTTGTCCGGCGGGTCATTGGGCGCATAGCGCTTGATGACCTGACCGTCGCGGCCGATCAGGAACTTGGTGAAGTTCCACTTGATGACCTCGGTGCCCAGGAAGCCGGGCTTCTCGCTCTTCAGGAATTTCCACAGCGGATGGGCTTCGGCGCCATTGACCTTGACCTTGGCCATCATGGGGAAGCTGACACCGTAGTTCAACTCGCAAAAAGACGCGATCTGGTCGTTGCTGCCGGGGTCTTGTCCACCGAATTCATTGCTCGGGAAGCCGATGACGACCAGGCCTTTGGGCCCGTAGTCCTCCCAGAGTTGCTCCAGTCCCTTGAACTGCGGCGTGAAGCCGCATTCGCTGGCGGTGTTGACGATGAGCAGCACCTTGCCGGCCTGTGAGGCCAGGTCCGCCGGCTCGCCGCGGATGGAAACGGCCTGGAAGTCGAAGACGCTCTCGCTCATGGGCTTCCTCCCTAGAAAGGACGCCCATGCTAACCCTGGGCGGCCCCGAGGGTTTGTAGCATGGCGCCGCCCGCGCGGCAGGCCTTCCAATCGCGCGAACTTCGATCGCCGCCTCGACGGGGCGCCGCACGGTCAGCAACTTCGGATCAACCCCTTCATGGATCACCTGGCTTGCTTCACCCCGGCCGATCTGGCCGGACGCACCCCGCCCGATTTCAGTACCTTCCGCTGGAAGCTGCTGGCCCAGGGGGACTCGTGGTTCTCGAATGCGCGCGCCAAGCTCAACGCCCACGCCAACCTGCTACAGGAGCTGGTTTTCAAGTCCAACACGGCGGCCGTGAACTGCGCCGGCACCGGCAACGCGCTGTCGCACATGGTGGACCTGGAATCCAGCCCCGACTTCGTGCGCCTGCTGACCGGTCCCGAGGCGCCGACCTGGGACGGCATCCTGCTGTCGGTCGGCGGCAATGACCTGATCGCCGCGGCACGCACGCCGGCCATGAACTGGAACGGCGAACCCATCCCGCTGGAGCTGCGCCTGCTGCGCCGCCAGACCGAATGGGGCCCGCCATCGGCCGGCGTCGCGCGCTACTTCTCCGAGCCCGGCTGGGCGACCTATGCCGAGTACATGCGCGCCAACGTCAAGCACCTGCTGAGCCTGCGCGACCAGGGCGCGTCGGCGGGCAAGCCGGTCTTCATGCACTGCTATGCCGTGCCCATGCCGCGCCCCGCGGGCGCCGAGGGCGGTGACGACCTGGGCGCCAGCGGCCCCTGGCTGTATCCGGCCCTGAAGGCCTATGGCGTGCCCGCGGCCGACTGGGCCGCCGTCAGCCGGCTGATGGTCTTCCACCTGGCCCTACTGCTGAAGGGCATGGCGGCCGACAAGGAGGCCTTCCCCGGCCTCTTCATCTTCGACTCGACCGCCGTGCCTCTGGCACTGGCCGCGCCCGGTTCCACCGGTATCAGCGGCGACTGGCACAACGAGATCCACCTCAACCACAGCGGCTGCTTCAAGATCGCGCGCGCCTGGAGCGAGGCCATCGAGATGGTGCTGGAGGGCAAGCACCTGATCCCCGTCCCCACGGGCCGCAAGGGCCGCGGCAGCAGCTCCGCCAGTTGATCCCGGCCAGGGCCGGTCAGCGGTCCTGGGGAAGGTGGTCGGTGCGAGCCAGGTCGAGCAGGTGCTCGACCTCGGCCTTGTGCTCGACCAGATTGCGCTGGTGCCAGCGCCGGACCCACCACATCGTGCCGGCCACGGCCACGCCGAAGATGGTGATGGCGCCGAAGGCCGACATGCCAAAGCGCGTCATGGCCGTGTAGAAGGCGCCCAGGCCGAGGATGCAGGCCTGCTCGTTGAAGTTCTGCACCGCGATGCTGCGCCCGGCCCCCATCAGGTTGTGGCCGCGGTGCTGCAGCAGCGCGTTCATCGGCACCACCATATAGCCGCCGATGCCGCCCAGCAGGATCAGGAAAGGCGCCGCCACCCAGACGTTGGTGATCAGGTTCATGAAGATGACCAGCAGCCCCATCGCGATGCCCAGCGGAATGACCGAGGTGGCGCGGTCGAGCCGGCAATAGGCCGAGGCGACGACGGCGCCGACCGCCGTGCCGATGGCGACGACACCGACCAGCGACGACGCCTGCGTCGTGCCATAGCCCAAGGCCGCCGCGGCCCAGGCCAGCACGATGTAGCGCAGATTGCCGCTGACACCCCAGAACAACGTCGTCGTCGCCAGCGAGATCTGGCCCAGCTTGTCTTGCCAGAGCTTGCTGTTGCAGGCCGAGAAGTCACGCACCAGGCCCAGGAAGCTGTGCGCAAAGGGCTGCAGCGGCGCCGAGGTGCGCGGGATGCGCAGATTGAACAGGGCCGCCAGCACATACAAACCGACGAGGCTGGCGATGGCCGCCTCGGGCGGCGTGTCGATGCCGGTTTCCACCATCGGCATGTCGATCGCCAGCAGCAGATGCGAGACGCGGTCGCCGATCAGCTGGCCGCCCAGCAGCACGCCCAGGATGATGGACGTGATGGTCAGGCCCTCGATCCAGCCATTGGCCTTGACGAGCTGGGACGGCGGCAGCAGTTCGGTCAGGATGCCGTACTTGGCCGGCGAGTAGGCCGCCGCGCCGAGGCCGACGATGGCGTAGGCCGCCAGCGGATGGGCGCCGAACAGCATCATCAGGCAGCCGACCACCTTGATGCTGTTGGAGAAGAACATGACCTTGCCCTTGGGTACCGCGTCGGCGAAGGCGCCGACAAAAGGCGCCAGCACGACGTAGAACAGGGCGAACATGGGCACCAGGGCGGCGCGCTGCCACTCGGCGGCGCCGGAGGAACGCAACAGCTCGACGGCGGCGACGAACAGCGCGTTATCAGCAAGAGAGCTGAAGAACTGCGCCGACATGATGGTGTAGAAACCGCGTTTCATCGGGCGAGGCGCAATCCTGAACTGTCTCTGAGTAGGCTGCCGATCGGGTGCGGCGCGGGTTTATAGCACGCCCCTAGTTTGTGCCGAATCAGGTCGCTGCAAGGGCCAAAATGCCGGCATGCCACGTCCCATCGAATGCCTGATCCACGCCGAAGCGCTCGCTCACAACCTGGGCCGCGCTCGAGCGCAAGCTCCCAATGCCCGAGTCTGGGCCGTCGTGAAGGCCAATGCCTATGGTCATGGCATCGAGCGCGCCTTTGAAGGCTTGCGCGCCGCCGACGGCTTCGCGCTACTGGACCTGGCCGAGGCCGAGCGCCTGCGCGCCCTGGACTGGCGCGGCCCCATCCTGCTGCTGGAAGGTGTTTTCGAGCCGCGCGACCTGGAGCTGTGCTCACGGCTGAAGCTCTGGCACTCGGTGCACTGCGAGGAGCAGATCGACTGGCTGGCCATGCACAAGACGCACGAGCCGCACCGCGTCTTCCTCAAGCTCAACTCGGGCATGAACCGCCTCGGTTTCACGCCCGCTGCCTTCCGCGCCGCCTATGCCCGCCTGGAGGCACTGCCCCAGGTCGACGAGATCGGCCTGATGACGCATTTCTCGGACGCCGACAGCTTGCGGCAAGGTGTCGACGGCATCGCCCACCAGCTGGCCGCCTTCGAGGCCGTCACCGAAGGCCTGGCCGGTGAGCGCACGATTGCCAACAGCGCCGCAACGCTGCGCCACCCCGGCCGCACGGCCGCCGACTGGGTGCGCGCCGGCATCATGAGCTATGGCGGCGTGCCCGACTTCCCCGAACACGACGCCGCCTACTGGGACCTGAAGCCCGCGATGACGCTGCGCTCCAAGGTCATAGCCGTGCAACAGATGCAGCCCGGCGACACCATCGGCTACGGCAGCGCCTTCACGGCCGACAAGGTCACGCGGGCCGGCATCGTCGCCTGCGGCTATGCCGACGGCTATCCGCGCCATGCGCCCACCGGCACGCCCATCCTGATCGACGGCAAGCGCACCCGCACGCTCGGCCGCGTGTCCATGGACATGATCGCGGCGGACCTGTCCGATCTGCCCGCCAGCGGCTTTGGCAGCGAGGTGACGCTGTGGGGCGAAGGCCCGCACGGATCGCGCCTGCCCATTGACGAGGTCGCGCAGTCGGCCGGCACCATCGGCTATGAGCTGATGTGCGCCATCACGCCGCGCGTGCCGGTCAGGAATGCCTGAACTCAACTGGCAGCCGCGCCCGGACGAACTCGAGTTCGACGCCATCCGCGCCAGCGGCCCGGGCGGCCAGAACGTCAACAAGGTCAGCAACGCCGTCCATCTGCGCTTCGACATCCGCGCCTCCAGCCTGCCCGAGGCCGTGAAGGCGCGGCTGCTCAACTGGGCCGACCAGCGCATCACGGCGGAAGGCGTCGTCGTCATCAAGGCCCAGGACTCGCGCAGCCTGGAGCGCAACCGCGCCGACGCCGTCGCCCGCCTCATCGAACTGGTGCAGGCCGCCGCCCATGTGCCCAAGGCGCGGCGGGCCACCAAGCCGACCTATGGCTCGCAGCAGCGGCGGCTGGAGGGCAAGTCCAAACGCAGCGATGTGAAGGCCGGTCGGCGCAGCAAATCTGACTACTGACCCGGGTACTTCATCCCGAGCTGGTCGAACAAAAAGCTGTAGATGTCCGCCGTCTGGTTGACGCGGATGGACAGCGAGCTGCCGATGCCGTGGCCGGCATGGGCGTTGATGCTGAGGAACACCGGCCGGCCCGAGCCGGCGGCGGCCTGCAGCCGGGCAATCATCTTGCGCGAGTGCATGGGATTCACGCGGCCATCGGTCTCGCCGGTGCCCATGAAGATGGCGGGATAGTTGGCGCCATCCTGCACGTGGTGGTAAGGCGAGTATGCGTACAGGGCCTTGAGCTGCTCGGGGTTCTTGACCGTGCCGAACTCGGTGACGTTGAAGGCGCCGTTGGGGTCGAGCTCGACGCGCAGCATGTCGTAGATTCCGACCATGGACACGACGGCGCGGAACAGCTCCGGGTGCTGGGTGAAGACCGCCCCCATCAGCAGGCCGCCGTTGCTGCCGCCAATCGCCGCCATGCGCGCCTTGGACGTGTAGCCCTGGTCGACCAGGTATTGCGCCGAGGCGGCGAAGTCGTCGAAGACGTTCTGCTTGTTCGTCAGCGCGCCTTGCGTGTGCCAGGTCTCGCCGAACTCGCCACCACCGCGCAGATTGGCGATGACGTAGACGCCGCCGGCGTCCAGCCACATCCGCGTGGCCGCACCCAGGAAGCGCGGCACCTGGCTGACGTTGTAGCCGCCATAGCCATTGAGCAGCAGCGGCGCGCTGCCATCCGCTTTGAAGCCCTTCTTGCGCACGATGTTGAGCGGCACGCGCGTGCCGTCCTTGCTGGTCGCGAATTCGCGCACCACCTCGACGTCGCCGAAGGACACCGGGCTGGTCTGGCGCAGGGCCGTGGGCTTGCTGCGGCCGCTGTCGGTGTCGACGCGGATGAACTGCGGCGGCTCGAGATAGGTCTTCACCGCGACCAGCAGGCTGCCGTCGTCCATGACCGCCAACTCGTCCACCGTCGCCACCTCGGGCAGCTGCAACTGGCCCCGCGGCTTGCCGTCCAGGCCGTAGATGGCGACGCGCGACGGGCCGCCGACGATCTCGCGCAGATAGATGGCGTTCTTGGTGATGGTGATGTTGCCGGCGCCCAACTCGCCGCCGGGCTCCAGGGCCGCTTCGGACTCGGGCACGATGGTCTGGGCCTTGGCTAACGTCAGATCGTCCAGGCCCAGCTTGAGCAGCTTGCCGCGCGGTGCGCCCTGGCGGGAGATCAGGTAGAGCGCGTCCGGCCCCAGGGCCGCGGCGACGATCTTGTCCTCGAAGCGCGTGATCTGCTTCGCGCTGCCGTCCTTGGCGATCAGGTAATGGGCGAACTCGCCGCCGTCGCCATTGGCCACCGACGCGATGACGCCGGGCGCGCCGGGTCGGGCATCCAGCGCGATCTCGGCGACGCGCGGGAAGTCCTTGCCCAGCACATAGACGTCCTGGGCCGGGTCGTCGCCGACGCGGTGGTACCAGATCTGCTGGTAGAAGTGCTGGCGCTCGGCCGGCTCGTTCGCACCGGGATAGCGCGTGTACCAGAAGCCCGTGCCGTCCTCACGCCAGGCCAGGCTGCCGCCGCCGGTGGGGTACTGCACATTCGGAATGAGCTTGTCGACATCCTTGCCGGTGGCCACGTCGACGATATGCAGTGAGCCGTCCTCGCTGCCGTTCTCCGACATCGACACCGCCACCAGCTTGCCCGTCGGCGAGGGCACGAACCAGTCGATGGCCGTCGTGCCCTTGGGGTTCAGCGTGTTGGGATCCAGCACGATGCGGGCCTTGGACGGGTCGGCGTCCTGGCCCATCACGGCCAGCATGGGTTGCTGCCTGGGCGGCTGGTTGTACAGGGCGAACAACTGGCCCGGCGTGGCATGCAGGCCGTAATAGGCGCTGGAGCTGGCCGAGGCCTGCTTCATCAGCCAGTCGAACATGGGCTGGCGCGCCGGCAGCTTGGCGAAATAGCCGCGGGTGCGCTTGTCCTGGGCGGCGCTCCACTGCTTGACCTGGGGGTCGCCGGTCTTCTCCAGCCAGCGGTAGGGGTCGCTGACCTTGAGCTCACCGTAGCTGTCGGTGACCGGCTTGACCGCGGTCGGCGGCGCACCCTTGTCGGCGGCATGGGCCAGCAGCGCGGCACTGGCGAGGGCAAAGGCGCCGCAGAGGCGCTTCAACGCAATGGGCATGTGTTCTCCCTTTTGAGGACGGCGCAGGGTAGCGCTTCCCAGCCGGAGGAACGTGGCGGTTTGTTAAGCCGTGCGGGCGCGCCGGCTGTACAGCAGGGGCAGGGCCAGCAGATAGACAGCCGCGGCAATGATCCAGACGCAGCCCGGCCAGCTGCCTTGCGTCGCCGCGAAACCGGCCGTGACCACCAGCGGCCCGCCAATGCCGATCAGGCTGGTCAGGCTGGCCAGGGTGCCTTGCAGTTCGCCCTGGCGCTGCTCGTCCACCTGGCGGGCCAACATGGCCTGCAAGGCCGGCAAGGCCAGGCCACCGATGGCAAACAGCGGCAGCAGCGCAAACGGCATCCAGCCCGCGACCGCCACGCCCATGCCGACAAAGCCCAGGCCGTCGGCCGCCATGCCGGCCAGCAGGGCGCGTTTCTCGCCCAGCTTCTCGACCATGGGCCCGGTCACGAAGGCCTGCGAGACGGCATGCAGGCCGCCATAGCAGGCCAGGGACAGGCCGGCCACCCAGGCCGTCCAGGCATAGCGGTCCTGGCCGTAGAGGATCCACAGCGAGCCTGGCACCTGCGACACCAGGGCCACGACGGCGAACACGCCCACCAGCGGCAGCAGGGCCGTCTTGCCCTCCAGGCGATGCAGGGCCGAGAAGGCATTGAACTTGGATGCGTCCAGCTTCGTCGTGCGGTTCTGGTTGGATTCAGGCAGGGCAAACCAGGCCATCGCCAGATTCAGCGCATTCATGACGGCCGCCGCGACGAAAGGCGCACGCAGCGACCACTCGCCCAGGCCACCGCCGATCAGCGGCCCGACGACAAAGCCCAGGCCCATGGCCGCGCCCATCTGGCCAAAGCGCTTGGCGCGGTCGGCCTCGGGCGTCACGTCGGTGATGTAGGCCGTGCCCACGGCCATGCTGGCGCCGGTGATGCCCGACAGCACGCGGCCGACATAGAGCCAGGCGAGGTTGGGCGCCAGGGCCATCAGCACATAGTCGGCGGCGGCGCCGGCCAGCGACGCCAGCAGCACCGGCCGGCGGCCGAAGCGGTCGCTGAGCGCCCCCAGCACCGGCGAGAACAGGAACTGCATGCCGGCATAGACCGCCAGCAGGGCACCGTAGTGGTAGGTGGTGGCGTCGGCGCCGGCCAGCTCCCGCAGCAGGCCGGGCAGGATGGGGAACACCAGGCTCATGCCCACGGCGTCCAGCAGCAGCGTCATCAGGATGACGGTCAAGGCTCGATTCATCAATACATCTCTATCGTTGATAGAGAGCATTGTGCATGAAGTTCTCTATCATTGCTAGAGATGACTTCCGACCGCCCCGCCCGACTCAACCGCGACGATGTGCTGCGCGCCGCCCTGGAACTGCTGAACGAGGTCGGCATCGACGCCCTGAGCACGCGCAAGCTGGCCGAGCGCCTGGGCGTGCAGTCGCCGACGCTGTACTGGCATTTCAAGAGCAAGGCGGCCTTGCTGGACGCGATGTCGGCCGCCGTCATGCAGGAGAGCCGCGCCATCGCCACGCCGGGGCCCGACGAGGCCTGGCAGGACTGGCTGATGGAAGACGGCCGCAGCTTCCGCCATGCGCTGCTGGCCTACCGCGACGGCGCCCGCCTGCATGCCGGCACGCGGCCCGGCGAGGCCCAGCGCGGCTCCATCGAGCTGCGCCTGCAGCGCCTGTGCGCCGCCGGCTTCGAGCCCGGGCCGGCCACGCTGCTGATGATGTCGGTGGGGCGATTCGTCGTCGGCTGGGTGCTGGAGGAGCAGTCGGCGCAGGCCGTCGACGCGCCGCCCTCGTCCACGCTGGATGGTCCCGACGCATCCCAGTACCCGCTGCTGGCCGCCGGTTGGCTCGCCAACGTGCGCGGCGATGCCGATGCGGTGTTCGATCGCGCGCTGCGCCTGCTGATCGATGGGGCTCGGCCCTAGCGCCGGCGATCGAAGGCCATGCGCGCCGAGGCGACGGCCGCGAAGTTGCTTTCGGCCCAGCGATCGATGACGACCAGGGCCTCGCTGAGCGACTGACCCAGGCCGGTCAGCCGGTATTCGACATGAGGCGGCACGCTCTGGTGATCGATGCGCTGCACCAGGCCATGGCGCTCCAGCTCGCGCAGCGTCTGGGTCAGCATCTTCTGGGAGATGCCGCCCACCTGGCGCAGCAGCTCGTTGTTGCGCAGCGGCTGCTGGGCCAGCAGCGGCACGATGAGCAGCGCCCATTTGCTGCCCACCACCTCCAGCGCCGCGCGCGAAGGGCAGCTGGCGCTCAGCACATTGCCGGAAGGCGTGTCGGCCATGGTCTGGATTTCCTGGTTACCAAAAGGTGCGTACTTCTCATTCTGCGCCTGCATCTCCACAGTGATTCCATCGCAACTTGGAGAGGCCTCATGGCTTGGTTATTTTGGTGAGTGCAGGGCTGGTCGAGATCGTCATGGCCGCGGCGTTGAAGGCGTCGAACGGCTGGAGTCGCCCGCTGCCCGGTGCGATCGGCCTGCTCGCCGCGCTGGCGTCCATCGTGCTGCTGACGCAGGCCATCAAGAGCCTGCCGACCGGCACCGCCTATGCCGTCTGGACCGGCATCGGCGCCGTCGGCGTCGCGCTGCTGGGCGTGCTGGTGCATGGCGACAGCGCCTCGCCGGCGCGGCTCGCCTGCATGGCCCTCATCGTCGCCGGCATCGCCGGCCTGCGCTGGCTGGAGGTCTGACATGAACAAGCTGCTTCACATCCAGGCTTCGCCAAGCATCCCTTCGCACTCGCGCGAGATCGCGGACGCCTTCGTCGCCCGCTACCGCCAGCGCCACCCCGATGCCGAGATCAACCTGGCCGACGTCTGGCAGCTCGACCTGCCGGCCTTCGACGCCGACATGATCGCGGCCAAGTTCGCCGTGCTGCGCAGCCAGCAGGCCACCGACCAGCAGCGCCGCCACTGGGCCCGCGCCGTGGCCCTGGCCGAGGCCTTCAACGCGGCAGATCACTACATCCTCAACCTGCCGATGTGGAACCTGGGCCTGCCCTATCGGCTCAAGCACTACATCGACGTCATCACCCTGCCGGGCCAGAACTGGGCTTGGTCACGCGACACCGGCTACCGGCCGCTGCTGTCCGGCAAGCGCGCCGTGCTGGTCTACAGCAGCGCCAGCAACTACGGCGTCGATGGGCGCTCGGCCCAGGACCATCTGGAGACCCAGAAGGCGGCGATGCGCGCCTGGTTGCGCTTCGTCGGCATCGAGGTGGCCCGGGAAATCGTCGTCGCGCCGACGCTGACCGACCCGGCCTCGCTGGCAGCGCTGAAGCAGTCGGCACGCGCCCAGGCCGAGGCGGCTGCCGACGGCCTCTAGCGCTGCGGCCGGGTTGCCACGAACAGGCTGACCAGGCAGAGCGCCATGCCGCCGACCGCCAGCGGCGTGGCCTGCCAGCCCTCCAGCGCGGCCGACACGACCAGGGCGATGACCGGCACCAGCACGCCCACCAGGGCCGCCTGCGCCGGCCCGCGGCGCTCGGCGAGCTTGTAGTACAGCGTGAAGGCGATGACCGAGCCGAAGGCGGCCAGATAGACCAGGCTGCCGACATAGCTCCAGGCGCCATCAAATGGCAAGCCGTGGCCCATCACCACCGACATCAACAGCAGGAAGGCCGCACCATAGCCCATGCTCCAGGCCAGCACCGGCAGCAGCGGCTGGCCGCGGCGCAGCAGCACCAGCGTGAAGAAGCCACCAATGACGGCCACGACGACGGCAAAGAAGCTCAGCCCCAGGCCGAGGGCCGCCTGCGGCCGCGCGCCGGTGGAGGCGATCTCAGGCCAGAAGATCAGCGCCACGCCCAGCACGGCGCCGCTGGAGGCGACCAGGAAGCGCCGGCTGACCGGCTGGCGCCACAGCAGCCAGGCCACGAGGGCGTTCATGAACACCATCAGGCAGAACAGCACCGCGACGAGGCCGCTGGGCACCAGGCGCTCGGCCTCGTACACCGCCCAGTAGTTGCCTGCGTACTGGATGACGCCGGTACCGAGCGCATAGCCGTGCGCATAGCGGGGCAGCTTCAGGGACGTGCCCTTCCACGCCGCCAAAGCCGCCAGCATCAGCGCAGCGATGGCGAAGCGCCAGCCCACCGAGGTCAGGGCCGGCACGGGCGAGGCCAGCTGGTAGAGGATGACGTGCCAGGTGCTGGCCCAGATCAGCACCGGGGCCAGGAAGAGGAACCAGGTGGGCAGTCGGCCGGACTTGTCTCCTGCCGTCATCAGGCCGCGCGCTTGAAGGTCGCGAGCAGGGCGCCGGCCGCAATGAAGAGGGAGCCGAAGACGCGGTTCAGCGTCTTGATGTGGCTCTCGCTCTTCAGGGCCGCCAGCACGCGCGCGGCCAGGGCCGTGTAGCCGGCCATGACGACGAGGTCGGTGAAGGCCAGCGTCGAGCCGATGACCAGGTATTGCGGCGCCAGCGCGGCATGCAGGTCCAGGAACTGCGGCACCACGGCCAGCAGGAAGACCGTGCCCTTGGGATTCACGGCATTGATGCCCCAGCCGCGCAGCACCAGCTGGCGGCGCGTGACCTGGGCGGCCGAGCCGTCATCGGCCGCGACCAGTGGCTTGGCCGGCGCTCGCCATTGCTGCACGCCCAGGTAGACGAGGTAGGCCACGCCGGCCCATTTGACGAGGGCAAAGCCCAGCGACGAGGCCGCGATCAGCGCGCCGAGGCCGGCGCTGACCAAGATGACCTGGGTCAGGATGCCCAGGATGAGGCCGAAGGTCATGAAATAGCCGCGCTTGAAGCCGTGGCTCAGGCCGGCGCTCATGGCCGCCACCGCGCCCGCGCCGGGCGACAGGCTGATGGCCCAGGACGCCGCGAAAAAAGCCAACCAGACCGAGAACTCCATGAACTACCTCCAAGCCGCGGCATCAGGGCGCGCCGCGGGCCGAAGGTTTTAGCACGCAGCGCAATCGGGCATCGGAAGTCAGGGCATGGCGGCCTAGACTGCAAGCGTCCATGCCTGCACGCCCACTGTCCGCCTGGCTCCCTCGCGTCGTCGCCGCCGCTTTCGCGCTGGCGACCTGCTGCGCCTGGGCCCAGGCCCCGGCGCTGCGCCTCGCCTTCAGCGAACTGGAGCCCTGGAAGACCCGGCAGGGCAATGAACACGGCGGCGCCTACACCGAGATCGTGCGCGAGCTGGCGAGGCGCCTGGACCGGCCCCTGGCCATCGTCGACTGCCCGCTCAAGCGCTGCCTGAAGATGCTGGAAGGCGGCGAGGCCGACCTCGTCATCGGCGTGCAGCAGTCGCCGGAGCGGCTGCGCTATCTGCAATACCTCGCGACGCCCTATCGCCGCAACACCAGTGACCGTGTCTTCCTGACGCGGGCCGGCCAGGCCCGGCGCATCGGCCGCTACGACGACCTGCTCGGCCTGCGCATCGGCATCAAGCAGGGCAGCGAATACTTCGACCGCTTCGACGAAGACAGCCGCCTCGCCAAGGACCCCGCCCCCAACAACGAGGCCTCGCTGCGCAAGCTGATGCTGGGCCGCGTGGACGTCGTGCTGCTGCCCGAAGACCAGGCCCTGGTGCTGATCGAGCAACTCGGCCTGCGCCGCGACATCGAGTTGGCGCCGCTGCGCGTGCCCGACCCGACGCCGCGCTCCATCGCCGTCGCCAAGGCCTCGCCACTGCTGGCGCAACTGCCGCGGCTGGAACAGGCCATGCGCGAGATGCGCGAGGACGGCACGCTGGCCGCCATCTACAACCAGCACTACTACCTGCGCTACCGGGTCAGCCGGCAGAGCATCGTCATCGACTAGCCCCCTCGATGCTGCGCGCCCTCTTCGCCCTGCCGCGCAGCGTTTGGCTGCTGGGCCTGATCAGCCTGGTCAACGACAGCGCCAGCGAGCTGGTCTACCCCCTCGTGCCGCTGTATCTGAGCGGTGTGCTGATGGCCGGACCGCGGGTGCTCGGCCTCGTCGAAGGCGTGGCCGAGGCGCTGGCCAGCCTGCTCAAGCTGTGGGCCGGCGTGATGGTGGACCGCAGCGGTCGCAGCAAACCCTGGGTCGTCGCCGGTTACGGCCTGGCCGGCCTGGCGCGGCCGCTGATCGCCTTCGTGGCCGGCTGGCCGATGCTGCTGGCCCTGCGCCTGGCCGACCGCATCGCCAAGGCCGTACGCGCCGCACCGCGCGACGCCCTGCTGGCCGCCAATATCGGTGCCGGCCAGCGCGGCCTGGCCTTCGGCCTGCACCGCGCCATGGACAACGCCGGCGCCGTCATCGGCCCGCTGCTGGCCTGGGCCCTGCTCAGCGCCGGTGTGCCTCTGGGCCGGGTCTTCCTGTGGGCCATCATTCCGGGCCTGCTCTGCCTGGCCCTGACGCTGGCGGTGAAGGAGGCGCCCCCACCGGCCGCCGCGCCGCCTCGCTTCAGCTGGACCCTGCGCGACCTGCCCGCGCCGCTGCGCCGATATCTCGTCGTCGTCGCGCTGTTCACGCTGGGCAATTCCAGCAATATGTTTTTGCTGCTGCGCGCCAGGGAACTGGGCGTGGCCGAGGCTCAAGTGCCGCTGCTCTGGGCGGCCGTGTCGGGCGTGGCGGCGCTGTTCGCCGTGCCGCTGGGCGGGCTGTCTGACCGCGTTGGCCGCGTGCGCCTGCTGGTGGCGGGCTATATCGCCTACGCCGCCTTCTACGCAGGCATGGCCGTCTGGGCCGAGCCAGGCTGGCGCCTGTATCTGCTGTTCGGCCTTTACGGCATCTTCATGGCCGCCACCGAAGGCGTGGAACGTGCGCTGCTGGCCGACCTGGCCCCGCCCGAGCAACGCGGCACGGCCTTCGGCTGGCTGAACCTGACCATGGGCGCGATGCTGCTGCCGGCCTCGCTGCTGTTCGGCGGGCTTTGGGAAGGCCTGTCGGCGACCGTGGCGTTCGGCTTCTCGGCCACCTGCGCCCTCGCTGCGGCGCTGATCCTGGCCCTCTGGGTCCGTCCCTCCTGACTCGGTCCAACACCTGGCAAACCCATGGACTCCTTCATCCCCTTGCTGATCACTGTGGCCGCGCTTCCTTTGGCCCTGGGCTGGATGTCAGCCGCTGCTTATGTGCATTTGAGCCCTCGCAAAGCCAGGCATCGCCCGCCACTCAGGTCGCTGATCCTCGCCTGCCTCCTGGGTACCGCTGCGGCCACGCTCTGGCTCGATGCGCCCTGGCGCGCGGATCACATCCCCTCACCGTGGTGGGCGTCGGGTTGGTTTGACTTCGCTGAATTCGCCCGTTCGCTGGGCCTGGCGGGCTCGGCGATGGCCTTGGCCTATCGCCTGGGGTTGCGCAACGCGCTCGGCTTCTTTGCCATCGCCGCGGCTTGCGCCTGGCCCATCGGCCACATCATGGCGAACCCGGTGGACTATCGGTTCTCGCCCACCGAGGAAGATTTCGATCACGGGCCCTATGCGGACCGGATGTTCATCTATATGGCCCTTCACGGCCTATCGGGGCTGACGTTTGGCGCCTTGATCACGAGGCAGCGACGTCGGGACGCTGGAGAGCCCAGTTGACAATGCGCTGATGGCCACAAGCAAAAGCATCTACACCTGTACCGAATGCGGCGGCACCAACGCCAAATGGCTGGGCAAATGCCCGCACTGCGGCGCCTGGAACACGCTGGTGGAAGGCACCGCCGAGCCCAGCGGCGGCGCCAAGAACCGCTACCAGTCCCTGGCCAAGAGCCAGCCGGTGGCGACGCTGTCCGAGATCGAAGCCAGCGACTACGACCGCACGCCCACCGGCCAGGAGGAACTGGACCGCGTACTGGGCGGCGGCATCGTCGCCGGCGGCGTCGTGCTGATCGGCGGCGACCCGGGCATCGGCAAGTCGACGCTGCTGCTGCAGGCCGTCGAGTCGCTGAGCCAGACCGTCAAGGTGCTGTACGTGACCGGCGAGGAAAGCGGCGCCCAGGTCGCCATGCGCTCGCGCCGCCTCGGCCTGGCCGGCGACAAGGTGCGTGTGCTGGCCGAGATCGGCCTGGAGAAGATCCTCGCCACCATCGAGGCCGAAGAGCCGGACTTCTGCGTCATCGACTCCATCCAGACCCTGTACTCCGAGCAGCTGACCTCGGCGCCCGGCTCGGTGGCCCAGGTGCGTGAATGCGCGGCCCAGCTGACGCGCACGGCCAAGGCGCGCGGCTGCTCCATCGTGCTGGTGGGCCATGTGACCAAGGAAGGCGCCCTGGCCGGCCCGCGGGTGCTGGAGCACATCGTCGACACGGTGCTGTATTTCGAGGGCGACACGCACAGCAGCTTCCGCCTCGTGCGCGCCATCAAGAACCGCTTTGGCGCCGTCAACGAGATCGGCGTGTTCGCGATGACGGAGAAGGGCCTCAAGGGCGTGGCCAACCCCAGCGCCATCTTTTTGTCCACCCACGCCGAGCCGGTGCCGGGTAGCTGCGTGCTGGTCACGCTGGAGGGCACGCGGCCCCTGCTGGTGGAGCTGCAGGCCCTGGTAGACAGCGGCGGCGTCAGCCCGCGGCGGCTGTCGGTCGGCCTGGACCGCGACCGCCTGGCCATGCTGCTGGCCGTGCTGCACCGGCATGCCGGCGTGGCCACGGGCGACCAGGACGTCTTCGTCAACGCGGTGGGCGGCGTGCGCATCAGCGAGCCGGCCGCCGACCTGGCCGTGCTGCTGGCCATCCAGAGTTCGCTGCGGGGTCGGGCCTTGCCCAAGGGCTTCATCGCCTTCGGCGAGATCGGGCTCGCCGGCGAGGTGCGGCCCGCGCCGCGCGGCCAGGAAAGGCTGAAGGAAGCCGCCAAGCTGGGCTTCAGTGTCGCCGTCGTGCCCAAGGCCAATGCGCCCAAGAAGGCCATCGAGGGCCTGACCATCCATGCCGTCGAACGCGTCGAGCAGGCCATCGAGGTGCTGCGCGGCCTGAACTGAAATTTGGGAAAGCCAAAGCTTGGCTTTTCAAGAATGACCCGGTCATCACTTCACCGGGCCGTTCATGCGACTCCTGCTCTCCCTGCTCTTGATCTCCTCCGCCGCACAAGCCGAAGGCCTTTATGCCGAAGTCGGCAGCCTCGCGCGCCGCTACGACCTGACCGTGCCCGGCGCCACCCACGACGGCTCGGCCAAGGGCCATGTGCTGTCACCCCTGGTGCGCCTGGGCTATGAGTTCGACGAGCACTGGGCCGTCGAGACCGGCTATGCCAGCCACGGCGCCCCTGGCAACCGCTACCGCCTCGGCAGCCAGGACGGCGAGCTGACGGCCCATGGCCACAGCTGGCTGCTGGCCGGCCGCGGCCGCTTTGCCCTCGGCGAGCGCTGGGCCCTGGTCGGCCGCCTGGGCCTGGCCCGCAACCAGAGCAGCCTGACCGGCACCGGCGAAGCGGCCTCGCGGGCGACCAAGGGCTCGACGACGGCCCTGTGCGGCAGCATCGGCGTCGAGACGACACTCGCCGACCACTGGCACCTGGGCCTGGCCTGGGAGCACCTGGGCATGAACCGCGAGAAGGGCGGATCGGTCACCCACGGCATCTCCACTACCGTCCGCTACCAGTTTTAGATGCATCTGCTGCTGATCGAAGACGACCTGGACCTGGGCCGCGCCCTGCTCGAGGCCATGCAGCTGCACGGCTTCAGCGTCGAGTGGTGGCGGCGTGCCGCCGATGCGCCGCCGCGTCTCGATCAGCCCCTGGCCGACGCGGTGCTGCTGGACCTGGGCCTGCCCGACGGCAGCGGCCTGGACCTGCTGGCGCGCTGGCGCCGCCAGGACAGCCGCCTGCCCATCCTCATCATCACGGCCCAGGGCGCCCTGCAGGACCGCCTGGCCGGGCTGGACGCCGGCGCCGACGACTATCTGGTCAAGCCCTTCGCCACCGAGGAGCTGGTCTCGCGCCTGCGCGCCGTGCTGCGGCGCAGTGCTACCCAGGCCAGCGAGGTCTGGACCCTGGGCGAGCTGTGCATCCGCCCGGCCGCCCGCACGGCCGAGCTCGCGGGTACGGCCCTGGACCTGTCGCGCCGCGAGTTCCAGCTGCTGCTGGAACTGGCGCGCTCGGCCGGCAAGGTCGTGCCCAAGAGCCAGATCGCGCAGAAGCTGGAGCCCCTGGGCGAGCCGCTGAACGCGGCGGCCATCGAGATGCATGTCTTCAATCTGCGCAAGAAGATCGGCGCCGAGCGCATTCGCACGACACGGGGCGTGGGCTACGCCTTGATCGCATGAAGCTCACGGTCTGGCTGCGCGAGCCCAGCCTGATGCGCCGCACCGCGGGCGCCCTGCTGATTGCCTTCGTCCTCGTGCTGCTGGTGCTGCTGCTGCACGACTACCTCGAGACTCGCCAGTCCTATGTGCAGGACCTAGCCATCCGCAACCGGGCCGAGTTGCAGGCGCCCGAGTTCGCCGCCCTGTCCGACGCGGCCGATGCGGCGCGGCTGATGACCTCGCTGGCCCGCATCAACGAGCGCTGGCGGTCCCGCACCGGCCAGTCGCCCGGCCCCGTCATCCACCAGCTGCGCGATACCTCGGGCGCGGTGCGCGCCGCTTATCCGGCCGATGCATCGGACGCCTTCGCCGCCGGGCCCGAGCCTGTCACCCAGCAGACGGTGCACGGCGTCTCGCACTGGGTTGTCATCAAGCCTGCCGGGCCCTGGCAGCTGGTCATTGCCGAGCCGGTCGAGCCGCTGGCGCCGCTGCTGTGGCGGCTGACCGACGACATCCTCGACAAGCTGGTGCTGGCCCTGCCCCTGGTCATGCTGCCCGTCGGCATCGCGCTGTGGACCGGCCTGTCGCCGCTGCGCCGCCTGGCCCGCGCCCTGGCCGCCCGTGTGCCCCAGGACTTGAGCCCGCTGGGCGTGCAGCCGCCCCACCGTGAGCTGCGTCCGCTGGCCGAGGCTTTCGAAGCCCTGCTGGCCCAGCTGCGTCGCAAGCGGGAGGGCGAGCGCCGCTTTGTGCAGGAGGCCGCGCACGAGCTGCGCACACCGCTGGCCGCCGTGACGACCCAGGCCCATGTGCTGGCCCGCTCGGATGCGCCCGAGGCACGCGCACGGGCCGAGGCCGCCATGGTGCAGATGCTGCAACGCGCATCGCATTTGAGCCAGCAGTTGCTGGACCTGGCCGTGCTGGACGAAGAGACCGGCCCGGCGCCCAGCCAGCGGGTCGACCTGGTGCCGCTGCTGGAGCAGGCCCTGGCCTCGGCCAACGATACGGCCGCGGCGCGCGGCCTGGAGCTGTCGCTGGACGCGCCCGAGTCGCTGCAGGCTTCGCTGCCGCTGGCGGCCTGGCAGTCGGTGCTGCACAACCTGCTGGACAACGCGCTGCGCTATGTGCCGGCGGGTGGTCGCATCGAGGTCGGGCTGCAGGCGGCGACCGGCGGCCTGGAGTTGCGCGTCGCCGACGACGGCCCGGGGCTGCCGCAGGAATGGCGCGAGCGTGCCTTCGACCGCTTCTGGCGGGCGCCGGGCCAGCAGGTGAGCGGCAGCGGCCTGGGCCTGGCCATCGTGCGGCAGGCGGCAGCACGCCTGGGCGGCCAGGTACGCATCGAAACAGGATTGGGGGGCCGCGGGATTGCCTTCGTGCTCGCCCTGCCAAAGACTGCTTAGGATTGGGTCTTGCACCGGAGGAGCCTCTATGACCGATCCCGCCAATCTCAGGCAGCACGCCCGCACCGATTTCCTGGCCGCCCAGCACGACGCCGACTCCCTGCCGGGATGGGTTTTCAAGCCAGTGCAGTTCAGCCAGGGCCCGGCCGGCCTGGTGCTGAACATGAGCGACGGCGGCCTGCAGGTGCTGACCAGCGCCGCCGAGCCGCTGACCGAGGACAAGTACGAGGTCGTGCTGCTGCTGGGCCGCGCCGACGTGGATGACGAGGACGAGCAGGTCTCCTGGTTCAACGGCGTCGTCGAGCGCAAATGGTCACGCCCCGTGCCGCGCATGGGCATCCTGCACGGCATGTGCTTCACGGCCCGCAACTCCACGGCCGAGCAATTCCTGAACGGCCACAAGGACGCGCTCGAGTCGGGTCAGTGGGTGCGCTGCGTACTGCTCAAGGTCACGAAATGAAGCCCCTCGTCCAAGGAGTACCTTGGCCGGTCCCCCGAGGGGACGGCGATGCTTGCAGCATTGAGCCGCAAGCCCATCGCCAGCGCGGGCCGGCTAGGGAGCGGCCCGGCGCTCGGCCCGCAAAGTCCGGCGCGACTTACTGACATCGACATGGACCACTGCGGCCGCCTGCTCGACCACGTGCATCTGCGCGTGAGCGACCTGGCGGCGAGCCGGCGCTTCTACCGCGCTGCGCTGGAGGCCATCGGCAGGCTCGAGGCCTTCGGTGAAGCCGAGGGCTGCTTTTTCGCCGACGAGTTCTATGTCGACAAGGCCGAGGGCCGGGTGTCGCATGTGCACCTGGCCTTCCAGGCGCGCAGCGAAGACGAGGTGAGGCGCTTCCACGCAATGACGCTGTCCGCCGGCGGCCGCGACCATGGGGGGCCAGGCCCTCGCCACTACCACCCGGGCTACTACGCTGCCTTCGTGCTGGACCCCGACGGCAACAACATCGAGGCTGTTTACCACGGCCCGACGCAGCGCTCGGCCGACAGCGTGGAAGTGACACGGCTGTAGGGCTAACAGGCCCTAGCATGTGCGCCATGAGCGCACTTCTCAATTTCCCCAGCCAGGATCTGCAGGCATGAACCCGTGGATTGGCGTTGGGCTGGCGCTGCTGGCCTTGATCGCGGGCGGCGCCCTGCTCGGCTGGCAGGGCGTCATCTTCGCAACGACGGGCATCATCTTCTGGCTGCTGCTGCAGATCTCGCGATTGATGCGGGTCATGAAGATGGCCGGCGCCGCGCCGCTGGGCTCGGTGGCCAACGCCGTCATGCTCAACAGCAAGCTGCACGCCGGCATGAAGCTGGTCGACCTGATCAAGCTGGCCGGCAGCCTCGGCGTCAAGCAGGCGCCGGAGACCTTTGTCTGGCGCGACGGCGGCGGCGATGCGGTCGAGGTGGTGCTGAAGAAAGGCAAGCTCGCCGAGTGGCGGCTGATCCGAAGCAGCGGCTCTTCGTAAAATCACCGGTTTTCACCCAGCCTCTGGAGTACCCGATGGTTCCCGCCCCTCTTCACGACCGCGACGGCAAGATCTGGATGGACGGCGAGCTCGTCGACTGGCGCGACGCCAAGATCCATGTGCTGACCCACACCCTGCACTACGGCTGCGGCGCCTTCGAAGGCGTGCGCGCCTACGACACCGTCAACGGCACGGCCATCTTCCGCCTGCAGGAGCACACCCAGCGTCTGTTCAACAGCGCCAAGATCCTGCGCATGAAGATCCCCTTCTCGCAGGAGCAGGTCAACGAGGCCCAGCGCGAAGTCGTCAAGGCCAACGGCCTGAAGAGCGCCTATCTGCGCCCGCTGATCTGGATCGGCTCTGAGAAGCTGGGCGTCAGCCCCAAGGGCAACCAGGTCCACCTGATGGTGGCCGCCTGGAGCTGGGGCGCCTACCTGGGCGAGGACGGCATGAAGCGCGGCATCCGCGTCAAGACCAGCTCCTACACCCGCCACCACGTCAACATCACGATGACGCAGGCCAAGACGGTGTCCAACTACACCAACTCCATCCTGGCCAACATGGAAGCCACGGACGACGGCTACGACGAGGCGCTGCTGCTGGACGCCTCCGGCTTCGTCTCCGAAGGCGCGGGCGAGAACCTCTTCGTCATCAAAGGCGGCGTCGTCTACACGCCCGACCTGTCGGCCGGCGCGCTGAACGGCATCACCCGCAACACCATCTTCTCGATCTGCCAGGACCTCGGGCTCAAGCTGGTCGAGAAGCGCATCACCCGCGACGAGGTCTACATCTGCGACGAGGCCTTCTTCACCGGCACGGCCGCCGAAGTGACGCCCATCCGCGAGCTGGACCGCGTCGAGATTGGCAGCGGCTCCCGCGGCCCCATCACCGAGAAGATCCAGTCGGCCTTCTTCGACATCGTCAACGGCCGCAACCCCAAGTACGCCGAATGGCTCACTGCCTGCTGATCGCCGTCTGAGAGCAAACAACATGAGCACCACCACCACGCCCGCCGCCACTGTCGAAGTGACCGCCAAGGACTGCAACGACAACGGCACCGTCTTCTGCCCCAACCCCAAGATGCCGCTGTGGAGCACGCATCCCAAGGTCTTCATCGACCTGACGCACAGCGGCCAGGGCCAGTGCCCGTACTGCGGCACCGCCTACAAGCTGAAAGCCGGCGAAGTCCTCTCCAGCGGGCACTAACGCGCCAGCGCGGCGGCCTTGCGGCTGCCGCGGCGCTGGCTGTCCAGGTCGGCTTCCAGCGCTCGCTCGGCCGCTGACAGCGGCTTCACCACGCCCAGGGCCAGCGCGCCCTGGTCGAGGTTCTGTCCCCAGCTCAGGCCGGCGCGCAGCTGTGTCGGCGCCGCCAGCCCGTTCGTGAAGCCGGCCGGCAGCCAGGGCATGGTCTGGGCCAGCACCAGGGCCACGCGGGGCTTGATGGCCGCATCGCCGATGCGGCCGCGCTGGCCCCAGCTCACGACCAGGTCGGCGCTCGACGCCCCGCTCGCCAGCTGCGGCGTGACGGCCACGTCGCGCAGCACGCCATGGCGAAGTTGCATCAGCGCCTCCTCGGCCAGCATGGCCGTGTCCTCGCGCGGCACGCTCTGGCCGGCGGGCCAGGAATAGCTGTAGTCGTCGGTGACGCGATCGCTGCTGAAGAAGCGCACGATGTCAGCGGGCTGGTAGCTGCGCTGCAGCGCCGTGGACGCCGCACCGAAGAACTGCACGCGGCCGAGGTCGACCATCTCCTGCGAATAGAAGGGCAGCTGGCTGCGCAACTGCTCGGACGCGGTGTTGGACGGCACCGCCTCGTAGACGCGCAGGCCGGTGTTCAGCAGCAACTGCACGCGCGGCGGCAGGAAGTCGTTGGCGTGGGTCAGCTCGTGATACAGCAGGCGGCCCAGGTTGGGGATCAGCGCTGCACTGTCGCGCGAGGCGCGCTCCAGCACCGAGGTGCGCCCGCCAGCCGACTTGTTGCCCTGCACATAGCGCCACAGCATGGTGTAGGCAAGGTCGCTGCCGTAGTCGCTGCGCGGATCGGGCGCCTCGCTGACCGTGTCGCGCTCGGCGGCCGTCTGCCAGAGGTAGTCGGCATCGAGATAGATGGCGCCGGTGGCGCTCCAGTAGAAGGCCGGCCGCACCCGACCGCCGATGACGATGGCCGTCGTCGCATTGAGCAGGCGGCGGAAGTCGCCGTTGGTGTCCTGCTCGCGCAGAAAGGCCTCGAAGCGCTGGCCCATCCAGTCGTTGGACACCAGCACCCTCGCCATCACCTGTTCCACGGTCGGCAGCTCGCCGCGCGTCTCGGTGCCGAGGATCGACAGGCGGCCCAGGGTGCAGAGGTTGTTGTTGCTGAGGGCCGGCGTGTAGATGCATTCGCGCAGCTCGGCCACGTGGGCGCCGCCGGCCACATAGGGGTAGACGCGCGAGGGCAGGTTGCCGCTGCCGAACAGCGGCGATGCGGCCGCCGGCGGCGTGGCCTGCACCAGCAGGCTGAACTCCTGCGTGAGGCTGCGGCCGTCGGCCAGCGTGGCCTCGGCGCGCAGCCGCAGCAGGCTGTCCTCGGTCACCGCCGGCGCCGTGAAGATGACGCGCCACTGGTTGCTGTCGCCGAGGTTGACCTCAGGGCCGTCGACGCGGCTCCAGTGCACGCGGCCCGTTGCGTAGTCGGCCACCGCCAGGCCGTCGACCCAGGCGCGCAACGAGGTCTGGCCGCCCGCCCACACCGAGGGCTCGCCGCGGATCAGCAGCGTCGATGCGCCGGGCGCCGTGGCATTGATCTCGGCCGAGCCGCTGTAGCTGGCGCCCTTGGCGTCGGTGAAGTCGACGTTGAAGGCGTAACGGCCCGCCGCGGCCGGCGCGAGGCTGAGGGCCTGGGAGCGCGCTGAGCTGAGGGCCAGCGCGGCGCCATCGGTCTGGCGCCATTGCACCGTGTCCAGCCGCGAGCCCGGGCAGGCGACCACGGCCAACTCCTGGTTGCGGCCGGCGCTGGCCGTCGTCGGCAGGGCCAGCCTTGCGACGGAGCCGCTCAGGCATTGGGTGCCCAGCGGCGGCACGGTCGTCGGGTCGGGGGCCGGCGTCGAACCACCACCGCCACCGCCGCAGGCCGTCAACGACAGGACAAGCAGCAAGGGTGCAACGGTCTTGAACAGCGACATGGGCAGGGTTGGGGCGGCGTGATGACCCCGGCAATGTAGCGGTCGGCCGACTTCCTACAATCGCGCCATGCCCCGCTCCGCCGCCCAGACCGCCGCCCTGCTCGCTTCGCCCGACGACACCGAGGCCCAGTTCTATGAGGCGCTGCAGCATGCTGACCTCGACCACCTGATGGCCCTGTGGGCCGACGACGAGGAAGTCGCCTGCGTCCACCCAGGCGGTCCGCGCATCGTCGGCCTGGCCGCCATCCGCGCCGCCTTCGAGGCCGTGTTCCAGCGCGGCGCGGTCAGCGTGCATCCCGAGCGCGTGCGCCGCCTGCACAGCGGCGACTGCGCCATCCACCATGTGCTGGAGCGCGTGCAGCTGCATGGCGAGGCCCAGCAGTCCTGGGTCATCGCGACCAATGTCTATCTGAAGACGGCGCTGGGCTGGCGCCTGGTGTTGCACCATGCCAGCCCCGGCAGCGCGGGCGACGTCCAGGAGCTCGTCGCCGACGCCGGCACGCTGCACTAGGAGTCGGCGCATGCAGTACCGCGCCCCCCGCTGGCTGCCCGGCGGCCATGCCCAGACCATCTGGCCCGCCCTCTTCAGCCGCCAGCACGACGGCCCGTTGCCCCACTGGACGCGCGAACGCTGGGACACGCCGGATGGCGACTTCATCGATGTCGACTTCCTGGCCGATGCGCCGGCCGACGCGCCGCTCTTCGTGCTGTTTCACGGCCTGGAGGGCGACCGCACCAGCCATTCCAGCGTCGCCTTCGCCAGCGTGGCCCGCGCGCGCGGCTGGCAGATGGCCCTGCCCCACTTCCGCGGCTGCTCGGGCGAGCTGAACCGCGGCCCGCGCGCCTACCACTCGGGCGACTATGAAGAGATCGGCTGGATCCTGCAGCGCCTGCGCGAACGCCATGGCAGCAAGCTCATCGTTGCCGGCGTGTCGCTGGGCGGCAATGCGCTGATGCGCTGGGCCGAAGAGGCGGGCACGCAGGCGGCCCATGTCGCGCACGCGGTCAGCTCCGTCTGCTCACCCATCGACATGCATGCCGCCGGCGCGGCCATCGACCGGGGTTTCAACAAGCAGGTCTACGCGCGTCGCTTCCTGCGCACCATGATCCCCAAGGCCCTGCGCAAGCTGCAGCAGCACCCGGGCCTGTTCGACGGGGACCGGCTGAAGCGCGCGTCGACCATCTACGAGTTCGACGACCTCTTCACCGCGCCGCTGCACGGTTTCAAGAGCGCCGACGACTACTGGACCCGCGGCTCGTCCAAGCCGCATCTGCACCGCATCCGCATCCCGGCCCTGGTGCTGAACGCGCGCAACGACCCCTTCGTGCCCGGGGACAGCCTGCCGCATGCCGCCGAGGTCGGCCCGCATGTGACGCTTTGGCAGCCCGGCCATGGCGGCCATGTCGGCTTCCCGGCCGGGCGTCTGCCCGGGCATCTGCTGACCATGCCGGAGCAGGTCTGCGACTGGCTGTCACGCCATGGATGACATCGTCCGCGCCGCCCTGAAGAAGTGGCCCAACGTGCCGCACTGCTACGGCTGGCTGGCCCTGGATGCACGCGGCGACTGGTATATGCGCGACGAACGCATCCAGCACGCCGGCCCCTTCCCTGAGGTCAAGGGCAGCCGCATCACTCACGACAAGCTGCGTGCCTTCATCGAGCGCAACTACGCCTCGGACGAGGCCGGCTGCTGGTTCTTCCAGAACGGTCCGCAGCGCGTCTATGTCGAGCTGGAAGCGACGCCGTGGGTCTGGCGCCTGCAGCCCGACGGCCGCGTGCTCGGCCACACCGGCGCCGCGGCCGCCGTGCAGTCCAGTTGGCTGGACGAGGCCGGGCGGCTCTATCTGCTCGCCGATCTCGGCCTGGGCCTGGTGCACACGGCCGACATGAGCCTGGCGGCCGATGCCGTCGAGCAAGGCCGCTGGGCGCCGCAGGAGTTCCTGTCGAGCGAGCTGCCGCAGCGCTTCGGCTTCGTGCGCCAGCCTTTGCCCTGATCCAGCCTGAGCCAGAAACGACAAGGGCTGCCGAAGCAGCCCTTTGCGGAGTTTGATCGCTCTTACTGAGCAGCCGAGGCGGCCGGCGCGGCCATCTTGGGCTCGTCGAACTTGGCACCACCCTGGTTGGCCATGTAGACGACGGCGCGCGAGACTTCGAAGTCGCTGAAGTCGCCGCCGCCCTGCGGGCCCATATTGCCCTTGCCCTTGAGGGCCGAGTGCACCAGCGCGTCGAAACCGCTCTTGATGCGCGGGCCCCAGGCTGCGGCGTCGCCGATCTTGGGAGCGCCGGCGGCGCCAGTGGCGTGGCAGGCCGAGCACTGCGCCTGGAAGACCTGCTCGCCGGTCTTCATCGCGGCGACGTCGTTGACGTCCTTGACCTCGACATGGCCGACCGGCGCGATGCGCGCGGCAACAGCCTGCTTCTCAAGGGCTTCGGTGCCAGCGGCCGGCTTGGTGTCGGTGCTGACGTAGTTGGCCAGCATGATGATGACGACGACGGGGACGACAAACGAGAAGAAAACGGCCCAGGCCAGTTGCTTGGGGGTCTTGATCGGCCCGGTGTGGGCGTCGTCGTGGTCGTGATCGTGGCTGGCGCTCATGGATTCCTCTTGTCGGTCCTTGTTCGTCTCGGCTGCGCCCCGCCCTGCGGGACACAAAACCTGCGAATTATAGGCAGCCCCCATGGGTCCCCCGTCTCATGGGAAGCCCGCTGCTAGAATGGACGGCTTCGCGCCCGTAGCTCAATGGATAGAGTACTGCCCTCCGAAGGCAGGGGTTGTTGGTTCGATCCCAACCGGGCGCGCCAGATGGATCAATGACTTACGCCACCTTTGGGTGGCGTTTGTTCGTCTGGTGTTTTAAGAGTGTCCTAAACATCACGGCACCCCGAGAAGCAGCGGGCGATGCGGACGCTAACAAGCTGCCAACGCGGCGTCGCAGCGTGTGGGCCGGACAGAGCCTGCGCGCGCCAACGCCGCATCAGACCGCCGCAGACGGTAGCGCGATCACCTCTTCGCCAAACATCAAGCACCACAACTCGCTCAGATCGACCGCCACTTGCTCACGAGTTTCAAAGTCCAGATCTGTCAGCCGCTCGTACTCCTCCACAGAGAACCGTTGGTTCAGGATCGCGTCCGCGAGGTGCCATTTGAAGTCGGATTCACTGATCTGCGCGATCGGGCTCCGCAAGTATTCGAGCAAATCCGAACCGGTTCGCAAATCACGCCCCTCACACATCCAGTATGCGCGAAGGTCGGCCTTAAATTGTTCGCGCCGATCTTTTTCAAGCATTACTGTGGCTCCGGGTACATAGTATGAAGATTCCAATAGCCGCCTGGGGTTTTTCTAAAGATTGCTGTCAGGGTGCCGTTTGTGAAGTCGATAGGCACCGTGCCAACTGGGTTGCTGGATGAGCCCACGCGCGCCTTTCCAAAAACCACAGTCAAATAGTGTGCGCCAAGAGCATATTCCAGGGGAATCCCTTCTACAACCATGCGGCTCTGGCCCTGCGCTTTTGCATTAGCCTCGGCTACCGCGAACTCCGGCGTCCCCCTCACATAGGCTTCGGCTTGCAGCATGGCTGGTCCTGTCACGATTTTGGTCGCGTTGCGGCCAACCTTGTGTGTTCCTCGCGTGTAGTAATCGGTGGTTTTTCCTGTGATCGGGTCGTACTCGTAAAGCACTCGATTGTCCAGCGCGCGCTCCGTCACTCGCGGTCCATGCCGGCCGGGCGCGTGCCCTTCTCGGGCCAAGCGGTCCATCTCCGCCTGAAGATCGGCGCGCGCGGTGATATCAGCATTCAGATCTCCAACACGGCCGAACTTTTGATCCAGATAAGCCCGCAGTGCGTCCTGCGTGGCGCCGGCCGGCGGCCTCCGATTTGCTGGAGACGCATAGGTATTCGCGCCCGAGTAGCGAGGCAGCCTGAACCCGCTCAGTTGCCCGAATGACCCCTCTGCCAATTCCCCGCTCTGGGCCAGCCGATCCAGAGTCGTGCTGCTCGCCCCGGCTGCGTGGCCGGCTAGAGATACGATTCCCGCCAAGCCTGAATTGCGAATCGAATCAATTCGCGCGAAGCGTGGATCAGGCGAAGGATTGATGCGTTCGTAAATGGCTGCCCGCGCTTCGGGCGAGGGCTCGTAGTTCCAGTGCGCGCGCGCCAACGCCAAGTCGCCGCGCCATGCAGCAGCAACGGCCTCGCTGGTGGTGTTCAACGTGCCTTCGATGGCCTTGGCATCATTAAGCTCCTGCACAGCCATGGCCACGGTGGGCAACGCGTCCGGCAATGAGGAGTCAGGTGCAAAGCCAAACCCCAAAGTGAAAGGGGCAGCAAGTTCGATGCGCGTCAACGATATCGGCGCTGCCAACTCCCGCACGACGGGCGCGGCGTCCAGTGCCAGGGTGGCGACTGACTTGCCAGTTATCTCTACCGCCGGCAACACGTTGGTTGTGAACTTGAGGCCGCCTTCGGTGATGTACTCCCGCTGGCCCCAAGTCGTCCAGTTGCGCGCTCCCGCTTTTTCCCACGGCGCGGCACGCCCCCAGCCGGAGCCATCGGGGTAGCTGAGACCGGGAAGTACGACTTGGCTGGCCACGTCTTGAACCTCGCCGCCGAAGCCAGCACGCTGCAGTTGGTAGGCCATGAGCTCCGCATTCGTCGCATTGTCCGCAGGCGGCAACAGGCTGCCGCCAAATGCACTCGGCATAACCGAACTCAAGCCCTGGCTTTCAACGCCGACGCCGCCCAGCTTGACCCCGAGACCCAAGCTACCCAATTGCCCCGCGAGTGACCCCGTGAAGCTGTAGCTGGTGCTCAGCTGCAAATTCATCCAGTTCATTCCCGCACTCATCCCGGCGCCCAGACCCGACCCCAGACCACCTGTGGACGGCAGCGCGTATGTGTTCTTGATCGGGCTTTGCCCGCCGCTCTCACCCAGCCGAGCATTCCCAAAGCCGTAAGTCGCCTGGAATGCGGCGGCGGCGCTGGCCTGGGCGGCGTTCAGGCTGGCGACGTCCTGGGCAAAGTGCAGATTGGTCAGCCCCTCGAGAAAGGCGCCATACCTGCCGTGGTACCACGAAGGCGGCGTGAACCCCGGCCTTCGCTCCTGCTCGCCTGGCCCCTTGTTGTAGAGGTGCTGGGTGGGCAACGTCGGCTCCGTGCGCCCGATCACCTCTCCCGGCTGGTAAGGCCGCCAGGTGGCGCTGTTGTTATGGATGTTGGTGACCTTGTTGGGGATCACCAGCGACTGCCCGCGCTTGAGTACCGCGCCCTTGCTCAGCCGGTTGGCGTCGCCGATGAGGTACCACATGGAGGCATCGCCCCACAGGTCGCGAGCGATGCTGGCCAGGCTCTCGTTGTCTCTCTGCACGGTGTACAGGCTGGCCGCGTGACCTGGATAGTCGTCGTTGATGGGTTCGTAGTTCTGATCGAAGTCCGCCGTCGAGCCATACTTCAACTCAGACGACGAGCCTGAATTCAACAAGACGGCGTAGGTGCGCCCCTTGGCGTTGGGGTTCTGGCGGCGCACGTCTTTCAGCGCGAGCTGCTCGGCGTAGCTCACACGCGTGATCTCGTCGGGCGTGTCCCCCACGTCGCCGATGCGATTGGTGTCGGCGTAGAAGAAGGCATGGTGGCTGGTGCGCGCGTTGGGCTGGGTGCGGGTGCGCGACAGCACCAGGCCATCGGCAGTGGTGAAGTAGGTGTTGGTGGCGCCGGAGATGCGATCGATGGTGCTCTTGAGGTGGCCGTTGCCGTCGTAGAAGAAGTCGGTGACACCCGCGGTGACGCCGGGCGCTGCCTTGGTAATCTTGAGCTGCTGGGCCTCGTCGCCGTAGAGGTAGCTGTAAGTCGTGACGGTGTCCTGGCTGGCGTCCGCGACGTTGCCGGGATGCAGGGTGGTTTTGGCGAGGGCACCGAAGCCAGTGGCGCTCGTGCTGGCGCTGACGGCGTCGGTCTTGGCGCGAACGTCGGCGGGGCGGTCGTAGTAGAAATAGCTCAGCACATAGTTGCGCGCCGCGTCGGTGTCGTCGACGTAGAGCTGCTTGAGCAGGCGGTTGTCGCTGTCGTATAGCGACTGGGTGTGCCGCAGCGCCACCGTGCTGCCCGGCGTGGCGCCGCTTTGCAGGTCATGCTGGAAGGTGGTGCGCCCGAGTACATCGAGCTCGCGCGAGGTCTTGAGCTGACCGTTCTGCCGCGTCAGTTGCAGATAGCCGTCGTCGCTGTAGGCATAGGTTTCGGCGATGGCGGTACCGTTGTAGGTGTAGTCGGCACTGATGCGTTGCGAGATCTTGTCGTAGCCGATGACCGTGCCCTCTACGCCAGCGACGACGAAGACCGTGCTGTCATCCACGCTGCTGCCGCGGCGCGCGCTGTAGAAGCGGGCGTTGCTGGCGCTGCTGTTGTCGGTGGTGTTGAGCTGGCCCTTGGTAATGGTGAACCGGTTGAGGGCGTCGTAGGCGTACCAATAGGTCTGACGGTCCAGCAGACCCGCGGCACCGTCGAAGTAGACGGAGTCCACCAGGCGCCGGTTGCCCATCGCGTCGTATTCATAGTGCACGTCGAGCCGGCCGGACTTGCCATCGGATTGAGGGTCGTAGACCCGGATGATGCGATTCAGTTCATCGCGGACGATCGTGTTGTCCTGGGACTGGAAGTCGAGACTCGCGTCGCGGCGCCCCAAATAGTCGACGGCGTAGTGGCTTTCGCTGACGCGGTTGCCGGAGTTGTCATAACCGTAAGACGAACCGGTGCCAGACGTGCGGTCAGCAATGCTGCTGATATAGCCGTTCGCGTAGTAGCGGTACTCGGTATAGGCGTAGGAACCGGTTTGCAAGGCCAGTTGACCGGCGCTGTCGTAGTTGTAGTTGGTAAAGGCACCCGTCATGTCCTCATGGTGAACCAGATGGCCGAAATATTCGACGGCGTCAGAAAGGGTGCGACCGTCGGCCAAGGTCGTGGTCTTGATGTAGCCGCCGCTGTACTGGGGACTGGCCCACGGGCTGTACATCGCGGCGATGCGCTGCGCGGATTTATCGTAGTAGTCGTACTTGTAGGTGACGACGGCTCCCTGCGCGCTGACGGTGCGGGTGACGCGGCCGAGGCCGTCGTAGTCGGTGGTGTTGGAGGCCTGCAGTGCGTTGGTGGCACGGATGCGCTGACCCAATTCGTCGTATTCGTAGCGGTCGATCAAGTCGGTGCGGGCCAGCTTGGCGCCCAGGGCATCGAAGCGCTGGACGTTCCTGCGCGTGGCCGTGACGAGGCGGCCCATGTTGTCGTAGGACTGCTCGGTGACATGGAGTTCGGCGTCGATGAGGCGCCGCACGTCACCGAAGATGTCACGCTGCGTCTGCACCATGCCACCCTTGGTGGCATCGAAGGCAGCCGCTGTACCCCCCGCCGCATCGAACTCGAACTGACTGGCCCCTTCTTCGCCACGCGCGCCGGCCAGGTGGCCCATGCGGCTGAGGTTGCCGTTGGCATCGGTGGTGGTGGTATGCCGCCCCAGCAAGTCGTAGCCGTAGGACGTGATCGGACGAGCCCTGTAGCGGTAGCCGTTGGCCGCAGTGACAAAGGTCTCGGGGTCGATCTTGGCGACCAGCTGGCCGAGCACGTTGTATTGCAAAGTGGTGCGCGCGGCGTCCTGCTGTTCGGCGCTCAGTGCCGTCAGCGCGGCAAGGCCCTTGGACTTGCGGTCGTCATTGATGGCCGCCAGCATGCGCTCGCCGACGCGTTCGTCGCGCTCCTCGCTGACTTCACCGAAGGCATTGAAGTCCTGCAGCCGGCTGATCACCACCTTCGGGGAGATGTTGATGTAGTAAAACTGGTTCAGCACTTCGGGCGGCCGGTCGGCACTGCTGAAGACCACCTTGCCGCTCTGGGCGATGAGGCCGCCAAACTCGTCTCGCAGCGGCTGTCCAGCGGCATCCTGCCCCTGCAGCTTGAAATATTTCTCCCCGGATGAGAAGTCGAAGGCACCGCCGTCGAAGGTGAACTGGGTGTATCCGAAGCTGGCGCCCGTGGCCGGGAAATAAGTGCCGTTGGCCGTCACGCTGCGGCCGTCGATGGTGAGCTGAGCCTTCGGGACGTTGCGGCCCTTGATGTAGAAGAACATCTGGCCAGGGCGGGCGCCAGCTTCCTGGCTGATGCTCAGTGTGCCGGCGCTGGTGTAGCTGGCGTGGATGACGGACGTGCCACCGCCCACGTTGCACAGGATGTCAAAGTTTCTCGCAGGCTGGCCTGCCGCGGGACGCAGGAAGCTGGGCATCTCCAGGAAGGCGCCGCGCGGCGGGGGCGTGAATTCTGCAAAAGGGCTGTATCCGGGCATGTCGGTCGCGCTGTACAGCGATTGCCCCGTGGCCGGATCGACGAAGTTGAAGGAATACACCGCCGGGCCGATGTCGGCCCATTGCAGGGCGGCGGGCCGGTAGGTGACGGGTTCATTCCCGTACATGAGCGAGGCGCTGACATTGCCGGCCGCATCAACGCTGAAGCTCACGCCGCCCCCCTTCATGGCCCCATCTCCGCCGTACTGGGAGTTGTCGTAGAACTGGATCGGGAACGTCTTGGTGCCGGCGCCCTTGAAGCCGCTGACGTCAATCGAGCACATACCGCTGCCGTCGAGGACATAGGTGCTGAACATGATCGACAGGGCTGTTCCGCCGCCCGTGCTCACCCTGACGGCACCAGGAAGCCGCAGGTTCAGCATCGGCACGGCGCCATTCGTTCCAGACACCGTAATGTCGGGCAGCGCATACGAATTGGCGACAGTGGCACCAGGCACCCAGGCGCTCACCCATTTGTTGGTGTACAGCTGGCTCAATTCGGCCCCGGGCTGCAGCAGGGAAATCTGCGGGTCGATGGTCTTGACCAGCAGATTGCGCGAGTTGTAGAGGCTGACGCGGTAGTAGGTTCGGACGCCGGTGGCCGCCTCGTCGATCGTCATCGGGCTGAAGCCGTCGCCGCCATTGGTGAAGATCTCGCGGGTGAGGTTGCCGCAGGCGTCGTAGACGTAGAACTTGATGGCGCCGTTGCCTGCATTGGTCTTGCTGACCTTGCCCAGGACGTTGTATTCGGCGAACTCCTCTTCACCGTCGCCGAGGCCTTTGGCGATGACGTCGCCAAAGGCGCTGTAGCGGCTCTTGCGGATTTCGCCGGTGTCCAGGTCGGATTCGACCGTGACACGGCCCGCGGCGTCATAGCCGTAGGTCTTGACGAGGTCGCGGGCGGTGCCGTCAGAGCGGTGCACGGCGACGCTGGTGCGCCGGGACATATTGCCCAGGCTGTCGTACGAATAGCGCGTTATGGCCGCAGCAGCGTCGGTAACCTGGGTCAGCAGGCCGTTCGCGTCATAGCGGTACTGCGTGATGCGGTCATCGGCTTCGGTGTTGTCGAGTTTGCCGCGCTTGATGCTGCGAATGACCTGGCCCAGGCCGTCGTACTCGGTATCCGTCGTGGGACGGACCTGTTGATTCTCGAAGTCCACGAACGCCGGCGTCTCGCGGCGGATCTCGCGGTTGAGCAGGTCGTAGCCGATGTCGGTCTGCTCCCAGGTTTGCGTGTTGCCGACAACGCTGGCCAGCTCCTTGATCTGCTTGACCGCGCCCAAACCGTTGTAGGCGTATTGGGTGATGGCGTCGCTGGTGGATTGCGTGCGCGTGCCGTTGGAGCTGACGTAATCTTGGGCGACGTTGAGAACGCGCTTTTCAAGGGTGCGGTCCAGCCTGTCCAGGGCATAGGTGACGATGCGGTTTTGCTCGCCGGGCTTGAGCGACAAGCCGCTGTAAGTGGCGATCAGCGTCGCGGCGGTATTGCTGCCGTTCGCGCCGGCGAGAGTGGAGGCCTGGCGGAGATAGCCGCCGGGCAGCATGCCCGCAAAGTGGGTCTCGCGGCTGGCCGCGGCACCGCTGCGGCTGTATTCCCAGGCAATGCCGGCGCCGCCAGCATCGATAGCCAGCAGGCACCGACCAATGCCGTCGAAGTATTCAAAGCTGGAATTGCCGCGTCCATCCTTGCGTTCGACCAGATTCCCCGTGGCGTCGTAGAAGAACTGCTGCAGCACGATGTTCCGACGCTGCAGATTGCTGATGGCGGGATCAACGGCGCCGCTGTCCCAGATATAGAAGTTGTCGATGGACGTTTCGACCTTGCGGTCGAGCGCGTCATAGCGCATGCGCAGGGTGCGATCGTCCGCAGCGTTGGTGACGAGTACCGCCGTCGGCGCAGTGGCGCTGTCGAGGGTGTAGGTGCTGGCGATCCGGGTCGCAAGCACGGTCTGCGCGACCTGGTTGCCGGCACGGTCGTAGCTGAAGGTGGAGGCCACACGATCGGCCGAGACTTCCGCTGTCTTCTCGTCCAGCACGTCGTAATACGCGACCGAACGCTTGCCGTTGAGGACATTGATGCCATCTGCAGCGAGCTGTCCGTGGCTGATCTGCTCGATGAGGTTGCCGCGCGCGTCGTAATGCCAGGCGTCGGCCGGGATCACGGTGCTGTTGGTGTTGTCGGCCGCGACCGCCGTGTAGCTCATGCCAACGCGCAGGGTCAGTCGGCCGACTCCGTCATAGCGCATCTGCGTCGTGCGCTGCTCGACCAGCCCCTTGGCTTCGATGCTGACGATGCGGTTGCCACGGCTGTCGTACTGGTATTCGTTGACGACGTCGCGCAGCACGCCTGCGCCGTCCTTGGCTTGCACCGGCAGGGTCTCGGTCAGCACGCGGCCGAGCCGGTCGTAGCTGTAGGTGACGGTGGCACCCAGCTTGTTCTTGACGGCCAGCCGCTGGCCGTAGGCGTCCAGGGCGTCCGTGCCCTCGGTGTAGTTTTCCGCATCGGTCTCCTTGAGCAGACGGCTGTTGCGGTCGTACAGGCGGCCGGTGGTGTGGTCGTTCGCAGCATTGGTGAGGACGTAGACACCATTGCTCGGCGCCGCGCTGGCCAGGACGACGGCCTGGCCGGCAGCGAGGGTGCCCTGCACTTTCGCGTCCACGCGGGTGGTGCTGGTCAGATTGCCGAAGGCGTCGTAGCCGTACACCGTGAGGTAGCGCTCGGCATCGATGCTCTGCACCAAGTGTCCGCCCCTGTCGTAGACCTGGTAGCGCTTGTAGCCGCGCGCATCGGTGATGACGCTGGCGTTGCCAAAGCTGTCGTAATCGGTCTGGGAGACGCCGCCCAGGGCATCCGTGATCTTGATGACGCGGTTGTCGGCGTCGTAGGCGTACTCGGTGGTGTAGGCCTTGAGCAGGGCCGCCTTGTCACTGGCGCTGAGTGAGGCGGGAGTCGAAGACACGCCCAGCCGGATGCGCTCGACCACCTCCCAGGCGCCCGTTCCTTCGGCCAGGGCAACACCGCGGGCATCGATCTCGTGCCACAAGCGGCCAAAGCTGTCGTATTCGTAGCGGGTGGTGCTGGCCAGAGCCGTGCCGTCACCACGGATCAGGGCCGTGCGCTGGCCGGCGGCGTTGTAGACGTAGCGCGTCGTACTGGACTGGCCGGCGATGTTGCTGGCCTGAACTTCGGTTTGCAGGCGGCCGACGGCGTCATAGGTGAACTGGGTCTGCACGCCGTTGCCGTCGGTCTGCAGGCTCACGCGCCCGGCGCGGTCAAGTTCCTGGACCACACTGGTGGCGGTACCAAGGCCGGACAGCGCCGCGGTGAACGCGCTCAGCGCCGGCGCGTAGGTCGAAGGGCTGTAGGCGTTGGCGCCACTCAGGCGGTTGGCGTAACGAAGCGTGGTGCTGCGGGCATTGGCGTCGTCGTAGCGCGTCTCGGTGACATAGCCTTCGGCGTCCACCGCAAAGCGCTGCCGGCCCGCGGCGTCGTAGGCAAATTGGGTGACGCGGCCTTTGACGGGCGGCAGCTCTTCGATGTTGTCGACATAGCTGATCGTCTGGCCCGGCTGCAGCGTGGGCGTGCGTTGCACGGCAAACTCAAGCTGAACGGACTGCCAATTCATCGTCGGCTCCGTCAGCGTCGTGCTCATGCCGCTGGCGATGGCTGTGCCCTTCTCGTAAACGAAGATTCGCCCGCCGGTGGCGGTGGAGTCGATCTCGATGCAATAGGTCTTGCCTGGCGTGTAGGTGCCCAGGTCGAACTCCGTCTTCACGTCGGTCACCGGCTGACGTCGCTGGGCGTAGACATGCCCGTCGTTCTTGAAGATGACCGCCACGCGCCCCAGCCCGCCCGCGCCATCCTTGAGCATGATGTGGGGCATCTGCTGGATCTGGACCGGCAGGTATTCGAGCTTGAGGACCGATCCGACCGGCATCTTCTTGCTGCTGGTCGAATAGACCCAGCCGCCGTTCGAGACAGGCTCGCTGACCAATTTGAACCGCCCGGCCTCCCACAGCCCCGCAGCTCCACTGATGCCTTCCAGGCCCGTATTGAATTCGGTTCTGGCAGGCGAGTAGGTCGCCATCAGATCCGCTTCGGTCGGCACCGCGTTGATGCTTGCCGTCCAGGCCTGCTCGTGATCCACGCTGGCCACAACCCTGCCGGCCGCGTCGTAGCGCAACTCGCTCACATAGCCTTCGGCGTTGATGACGAAGCGCTGGTTGCCGGCCTTGTCGAAGGCATAGCGGATGACGTGGTCCCTGGTGTCGTCCTTGACCGCGGCTACCTGGGCCGCAATCACCGCAGTCGTCGTTGCCACCACGACACCGCTGACGCTGCGGCTGTACTGCCGCTCCAGCACGACACGGTTGGCGCCGTCGTACTTGCGCTCGGTCACCTGCCCCAGTGCATCGACGCTGTAGATGAGCCGGCCGTCCTTGTCATAGCCATTGACGTAGAGCAGATCAGCACTGCTGGTGGACAGCGCGTCCAGTGCGGCGCTGAGCTCGTCGTAGGTCTTGCTCGCCCAGCCCGCGGCGAGCGGCGTGGCGTAGACCCGGAATCCCTTGATGTGCCCTTCACCGTCATACACGTACCGCGTGACGGCACCCAGGGCATCGACGCTGCAACGCAGCAGGTCGGCACCGTCGTAGGTATAGCGAGCGATGACGTTGTTCAGCGCATCGCGCCTGACGGTCAGACGCCCGGCCGCGTCGTATTCGTAGCTGGTCTTGAGCTTGAGGCCCTCGGGGTCGACGGTTTCGGAGAGGCGCCGGCCGAGGATGTCGTAGGCGTAGGCGGTCTTGCGGGCCGCTGCAGTGCCGGCGCCTTCGATAACGGTGAGCACGCGGCTCTCGGCGTCATAGCTGTAGCTGGTCTTGAGCTTGAGCCCACCGTTCGCGTCGTCGATGATGACGTCGGTGAGTTCGCCCTTGGCGTTGAAGATTTGCGTGGAGACCGTGCCGCGCGGGTCAGTGATCTTGAGCTTGCGGCCCTGGCCGTCGTACTCGTAGCGGGTCTGAAGATTCAGTCCGACGCCATTGACCAGCGGATCCACCGTCTGTGTCAGCACGCGGTTGGCAGCATCGAAGCTGTAGCTGGTGGTGGTGGCACTGCCGTCGTTGATCGGATTGCCGCCGGCGTTGGCCCTGAGGCCGCGGATGACCTGGACGAGGTTGTCGTTGGTGTCGTAACCGTTCTGCGTGAGGTTGCCCAGCGCATCGGTCACGGCAAGCAGATTGCCGTGGGCGTCGTAGGCATAGGTGGTGGTCGCACCCGCGCCATCCGTGATCCTGCAGACCTCGCCGGTGCGGTTGTATTCCGTGACGGTCTGGATGTTCTCGGCCGTCTTCACCGTCAGCGTGCGATTGACAGCGTCGTGGGTATAGGTGACGGTGTTCGCGTTGCGGTCGACGCGCGTCAGCACACGGTCCAGCGCGTCATACGTCGTCGAAGCGGTGCCTGCCGGCCCAGCTATCGTGAGCTTGCGCCCCGTTCCGCCGCCGCTGTCACGCAGATAGGTGTACTGCGTAAGCCGGTTGAGCTCATCGGTCGAGGTGGAGAGCCGGCCCAGCGCGTCGAAGCTGCTGCCGGTGATCACGCCGTTGGCCAGCCCAGCACCACTGCGTTCCGTGCGGGTCAAGTCGCCGCGGCGGTCGTAGCCATGGTCCAGCGTCAGGCGACGTGCATTGGCCGTGCCTGTTGCGTCGGCGTCGCGGATTTCCTGGCTGAGCTGGCCAAAGCCGTTGTAGCGGTAGTCGGTCTTGTAGCCCAGCGCGTCGATGGCCTGCTGAAGCAAGCCTCGGCGGTTGTAGCTCACCGTGCGGCGGTTGTCGACACCCGCGTTTGACAACGCAGCCACCTTGGCGTCGAGGGCACCGTCGGTTTTTCCTCCTGCGAGCGCAGCGCTGTCGGCCGCGCTCAGCCGCTTCGCATGCGTGACCGTGACCTGGACTTCGTTGAAGTTGCTGTAGATCGTCTCGGTGACTTCGCCGCCCAGGATGGGATCACGAAGGATGGCGTAGACCTGGCGGCCTTGTGTGTCGTAATAGAAGAAGGTCGTGTTGCCGCGCGCATCCTTGGCGCTGGTGCGCCGACCGGCAGCGTCGTAGGTCGTCGTGGCGCTGGTCGCGTCTCCGACGGTCTTGGTGCCCAGCACCCGGCCCCAGTCGTCGTAGTCGATGGACTGACTGCGCGCCCCAGTGGTCTGATACGCCAGGGTCTTGGTCTTCAGGCGCTGCAGCTGGTCGTAGTCGTAGAAGGTGATGGTGCCATCGACCGCCTTTTCTGTTTCGAGCAGGCCGCGGCTGTTGTAGGTGATAGTGCTGGTCAGCGGCGTGCCCAGGCTGGGGCGCAGCGTGCCCAGGTCGGCGCGATTGATCAGATTCAGGCTCGTCCCGGTCAGGGGCTTGCGCGCCTGGGTGAGGTAGCGCACGGTGTCGCTCGGACGGCCGGTGCCGTCGTAGCGATACTCGGTGAGATAGCCCTCGGCGGAGAGCATGGCGATCTGGCGGCCTTGGCCGTCGTAGATCCACTGGGTGAACTCGTCGTCGGCCAGCGGCGCGAGTGCGCTCAGGGTTGCCAGCGTGCCATTGGTGCGATCGGTGTCGCCGAGCAATTGGGAGCGGCGCAGCTGCGACAGCATGTTGCCGGCGGCGTCGTACTTCCAGACGGTCAGGCCACCGTCGCCATCCACCCGCGCTGCAAGCTTGCCAAAGGCGTCATACAGATTGCGGGTGAGGCGGTCGCGCACAGCGTCAGCCACTGGCGCCGGCTTGAGTAGCGAAACATCGCGCGTCGTCCCCAGGCTGGCGTCCAGGCGCGTGACGGCGACCGTATTGCTGTAGCGGCGCTGGGTGGTCAACGCCGAGGTACCGTCGTAGGTGTTCTCGGTCAGATAGCCGTCGGCATCCAGGGTGCCGGTCAGGCGTCCTGCGGCGTCGTAGTAGAACGTGGTGATGCGATCGTCGCCATCGACCGCCGGGCGAATATCGGTCACCGTCTTGCTGGTGGGCCGCCCCAGGACATCGGTCAGCAGGGCCTGCTTGGCCACGTCCACCAATTTGGCGTAAGCCACGGTCTGGATGAGCCTGCCGGCGGCGTCGTAGAGATATTCGGTGAGCTGGCCGTTGGCGGCCATGTCGGCGCTCTTGCGACCACTGACGTCATACAGGACATGGCTGGAGACGCCAGTGGCGTCCTGCACGCGGCGCAGTTGGCCTGCGGCGTCGTAGAAGTATTTGGTGGCGCCCAGCGCGACCTGGCTCGATGCTCCGAGCACGTCGCTGGACACGAGGCGGCCCTGGGTATCGAAAATCTGCACCGTGGTCAGGCCGTTGTCCAGCTTGACGGAGGTCTTGCGATTGGTGTCGTCGTAGGTGTAGAGCGTGATGGCGTTGTTTGCGTCCACGCTTTGGGTCAACCGGTTCAGGCCGTCGTACAGATAGGTGATGCCTTTGTTGTTGGCGTCCTTCTTGGAGAGCAGCCGGTTGAAGGCGTCATAGACGTAATAGTCCGTGGTGAGGACCGCGCCGCCGACAAACACCTTGGTTTGAGAATCGAACTTGCCGCTGTCATAGCCCTGCACGGACGCGAGCAGCCCGCGCGCGTCGTAGGTGTAGCGTTGGCGGTGGACATCGACATCCGTGTTGAAGGCGTTGTCGATGAAGGCCTGGACCGCTGACCAGGTGTTGCGATCACCGCTGAAGGCGAACTGCGCCGAATGGTCGAAACGATCCGTCAGATTGCCGTAGCTGTCGTAGCTGTAGCGCAAGAGCGTGCCGTCAGCGTTGATCGTGTAGCACAGCCGCCGCGTGGTGGCGTCGTAGTAGTAGCTGGTGGTGCGCGCGCCACTGGCCTTGAGCGGACCGGCCGCACCGTCTGTATCGGCGACGCTGTAGGTCGTTTCTGAGGCGACGAGGCCATTGGCGGTGTAGGTACGCTCCAGCACATTCCCCGCCGCGTCGGTCCTGCGCAAAAGCTTGCCGCCGCTCGCGTATTCGTAGGTGGTGACTTCGTTCTTGGCGTTGGTGCTGGTCAGCACATCACCGGTGCTGCCATAGGAGTAGCTTTGCTTGAGGCTCCCACCGCCGAGCAATGCGCCACTGATCTCGAGGAGCTGGTTGGCCGTGTCGTACTTGAGCTGGGTGATCTGGCCCAGCGGATCGGTCACCGTGGTGATGCGATTGGCGGTGTCGTGGACGAAGCCCGTGAGCCGGTTCTGGTCATCCTTGATGGACTTGACCCGGCCATCGGCCCAGTAGTCCACAATTTGCGTGCTGCCGTCCTTTTGCGTGATGGCCTGCAGACGTCCGTTGCCGTCGTAGGCATAGCTGACGGTGTAGAGCGTGTCGGGCTTGGTCGCGTTGTCGGTCGCGTCATCCGGAGTCAGGTCGGTGGTGACGAGACTCAACCGACCATTGGTGTAGCCATAGCTGGTCACGCTGCGTGTCTGCTGAACACCTTGCGCATCCTTGTAGCTGGTGGTGATCTTGCTCAGCTGCGTGCCGCTGTAGTTCAGCGTCACCACTTCGTCCGCCGTGCTGTTCGCGGCGTTCTTGTAGGTTGACAACGTGCTGATCAGGCCATTGCCGTCGTAGAGGATCTTGACCGCGCGGTTGTTGGTGTCGGTCACCTGCGTCAACCGGTAGGTCACCCCCTGATCGACGCTGGCATAGGTTTCCGTCGTGCCGGTGTCCCCGTCGGTCCAGGTCCACACGCCGGCGCTGAAGCTCAGGCTGTCGAATTGGCCGGACCCTTCGGACGTGAGGTATTTGCCGCTCGAAGCATCCAGGGAATAGATTGCTTCGTGGCCGTCCGCATCGATGCGCTTGAGGCTCCCGCCCACGTTGGACACGCGGCGGTAGTAGCCGATGCGCCAGCCATCGACGTTGCTGTCGCCCTCCCAGCCGCCCTGGCTGTTGTAGGTGCGCAGCAGGTCAACGTCCGGGCCCATGCCCACCAGGTACTCGTCGCGGTCCTGGACCACCAGGTTGCCCGTGGCCGCGTTGACGGTGACCCGCTCACCCGCTCGACCCCAGGCCGCGTTGCCGATTTCTCCCGCACCGCCCAACACGTCCTTGGAACTGTTGACCAGTCCCGCGCCGCCACCCGTCACGATCGAAACCATGATGCTTCCCTGTGCTTTGTTGGATACCCAAAGCAGTTATCCAGAGCGCAGGGCCTCGGTTTAGTCGGCGACGCAATTTGTTACATGGAACTGATTCCTTCTTGTTTGCGGGAGCGGGCCGCGCCCATCCTCAGAGCTTCAGATGCCCGTGCACACCTTCATCGACGCGCTGGGCCGTGATGGCGCCGAACAGCATCTTCAAGCCGGCCACCAGGCTGCCGCCGCGGGTGTCCCAGTATTCGCCGCTGATGGGGTCCACGCGCAGCACGCAGATGCGCGGGTCGTCCTCGCCCTCGGTGAACCAGGCGCGCAGCTTGGGGCTCCACAGGCGGTGGATGGTGGCCTTGTCGGTGACCTGGGCGACGTTGCCGTCCAGCTTCAGGTGGCCGCCGTTGTCGCCCTCCTTGAAGAACAGCGTGACGCGCGGATCGCGGTCCAGCTCGATGTTCTTCAGGCTGTCGATCTCGGTGAAGAACCACAGCGTGCCGCCGTCGTCGACTTCGATGACCGTCATGGGCCGGGCATGCAGCTGCGAGCCTATGCCCAGGGTGCAGAAGAAGCAGCTGTTGCCGGCCTTCACGAGGTCGGCAATCTTCTGCGCGGCGGCCGGGCCGCTGAGGTCCTCTTCGGTGCTCACGTCACGGTCGTGGTTGCGGCTGTCGTCTTGCATATCGGCTCCTGGGCTTTGACTGGAGTCCAAGCCTAGGCAGAGCACCGCCGGCTCTCTGTCGGCCGGCAGGACGGACCGGTGTCGGCACCGGCCGCCTGCTCTCCTACAGGGGGATAGGCGCCAGCCGATGGGCGCGGCAGCGGCTGGCTGCGCCAATCAAGACTCCGGCACTACGCCCGCATCCAAGGAGCAAGCCATGCCCCGCGACAGCCTCAGGCGCAACCCATGGCCATGGGTGGCAGCCACCGGCGCGGTGATGGCGACGCTGGTCGCCTGCAGCCAACCCGTGCCGCAGCCTGCCGGTGCACCGCCCGCCACGGCAGCACCGCCGGCCGAGTCCGCCAGCAGCCCCGGCGATCCAACGACGCCACCGGCCGTGCTGCCACCCTCGCCAATGCCGCCGTCCGTGGCACCGCCATCCTTCCCGCCCGCCTCAGCGCCGCCGCCCTGGCCGGCCTCCAGCCCGATCCGCTGACGCTCAACCGTTCAGATAGCGCGTCAGTCCGTCCACCAGGGCATCGAACACGGTGCGGCAGGCGAGGTTCTGGCGCAGGTCCTCATGCATGGCGACCCAGGTCTCCAGCGGCCACGTGAAATGGTCGGCCAGCACGCGCTCCAGCACCGGCTCGCGCCGCGCCAGCGCGACCTGGCAAGCGCCGATGCCCGCACCGGCGCGGACCAGCGCGAGCTGGGCCAGATCGGAGTCGCAGCGCAGCGCAAAGCTGTCGCGGCTCAGCCCGCCCAGCCGTTTGACGCCGGCACGGATGAAGGGCGTCACGCGGTCGAAACCCACCAGCGTGTGGCCCGCCATCTCGGCAAAGCTGGTTGGCCTGCCGTGGCGGTCGAGGTAGTCGGGGCGCGCATGCAGGCCCAGCTCGATGCTGCCGATGCGGCGTGCGATCAACTGGCCCTGCTCGGGCGGCGTCATGCGCACGGCGATGTCGGCCTCGCGGCGCAGCAAGTCCTGCAGTTGGTTGCTCAGGGCCAACTCCAGCACCAGGCCGGGATGGGCCTCGCGCAGCTGGGCGAAGACGCCCGCCAGCACCTCCACACCGATGATTTCGCTGGCCGTCACGCGCACCGTGCCGCGCACCTCGTCGCCTCGCGCGGTGGCAGCCCGCTGCAGCGCCGCCGCGGCCACTTCCATCTGCTCGGCATGGCCGCGCAGGGCCAGGGCCGCCTCAGTCGGCAACAGGCCGGTGGACGAACGCGTGAACAAGGCCTGGCCCAAGGCTGCCTCCAGTGCGGCGACATGGCGGCCCACGGTCGGCTGGGTCAGGTCCAGCAGGCGTGCCGCGCCCGACAGCGACCCCTCCCGCAGCACGCCGAGAAAGGTGTGCAGAAGATCCCAGGGCAAGGTTGAAGCCATGCATAAATGTATAACTTCGACATCATCTTCAGCAATTCTCAACAGGGTCGTTCGTTCCCAGAATCCATCCCATCAACTCTTTTTTGGAGAACGGCATGGACAACAGCAGCAACAAGACGGCCCTGGTGCTCGGCGCGAGCGGTGGCATCGGCGGCGAGGTGGCGCGCCAGCTGCGCGACGCGGGCTGGACGGTCAAGGCCCTCAAGCGCGGACAGGCGGCCGGGCACGAGATGCGCGATGGCATCCACTGGCTGCGCGGCGACGCCCTGAACGCCATCGACGTGGCCGGTGCTTCGCAGGGCTGCAGCGTCATCGTCCATGCCGTCAACCCGCCCGGCTACCGCGACTGGGACCGTCTGGTGCTGCCCATGCTGGACAACGCCATCGCCGCCGCCCAGGCCCGGCAGGCCACGCTGGTGCTGCCCGGCACGGTCTACAACTTCGGCCCCGACGCCTTCCCGCTGCTGCGCGAGGAATCGCCCCAGCGCCCCGTGACCCGCAAGGGCGGCATCCGCGTCGAGATGGAGGCCCGGCTGCGCGCGGCCAGCGAACGCGGCATGCGCGTCCTCATCGTGCGCGCCGGCGACTTCTTCGGTCCCCGCGCCGGCAACAACTGGTTCTCGCAAGGCCTCATCAAGCCCGGCAAGCCGGTGACGGCCATCAGCAACCCGGCCGCACCCGGCGTCGGCCACCAATGGGCCTATCTGCCCGACGTGGCCCGCACCATGGTCGAGCTGCTGGCCAAGCGCGACCAGTTGCCCGCCTTCGCCAGCTTCCACATGGCCGGCCACTGGGACGCCACCGGCCGCCAGATGGCCGAGGCCATCCAGCGCGTCGCTGCCCGCCATGGGCGCAAGCCACGCATCGCCGCCCTGCCCTGGTGGCTGCTGAAGCTCGCCTCACCCTTCGTCACCACCCTGAAGGAGATGCAGGAGATGCGCTATCTGTGGCAGCGGCCGGTGCGCATGGACAACACGCGCCTGCTGGAAGTGCTGGGCCACGAGCCGCACACGCCGCTGATTGATGCCGTCGAGACCGCCTTGCGCGGCCTGGGCTGCCTGCCATCGCAGCCCAGCCGTAATATGGGCTCCAGCTCATTCGCCGGAACCACTCCATGACCTATTGCGTCGCCATGCGCCTGCGTGCGGGCCTGCTGTTCGCGTCCGACACCCGCACCAATGCGGGCGTCGACCACATCGCGAGCTTTCGCAAGATGTACCAGTTCCAGATCCCGCACCAGCGCGAGATCGTCATCCTGACCGCGGGCAATCTGGCGACGACGCAGTCCGTCATCTCGCTGCTGAACCAGCGCCTCCATGCCGACGGCGAGCACCTGCTCAACGTGCCGACCCTCTACGACGCCGCCGTGCTGCTGGGGCGCACGCTGAAGGAAGTCGTCAACCGCGACAGCGCCGACCAGCACAACGGCGTGGACTTCGGCGCCAACATGCTGATCGGGGGGCAGATCAAGGGCGAGGGACCGCGCCTCTTCCACGTCTACCCGCAGGGCAACTTCATTGAATCGACGGAAGACACGCCCTATTTCCAGATCGGCGAGAGCAAATACGGCAAGCCCATCATCGACCGCGTCATCCGTTTCGATACGACACCGCTGGACGAGGCCGCCAAATGCACTCTGGTCAGCTTCGACTCGACCATCCAGTCCAATCTGTCGGTCGGCCTGCCCATCGACATGCTGATGCTGCGCGCCAACCAGTTCGAGATGGCCATGAAGCCGCCCCACCGCATCGAGCGCGACGACGCCTATTTCCAGTCCCTGCGCAAGGGCTGGAGCGCCGGCCTGCGCAAGGTCTTCGACGACCTGCCCAACGAACCCTGGTTCGACATCGACGCCTGAACAAAAGCCCCTCGCCCAAGGACTACCTTGGTCGGTCCCCCGAGGGGACGGCGATGCTTGCCGCCTCGACCGGCAAGCACATCGCCAGAGCGGGCCGGCTAGGGAGCGGCCCGGCGCTCGGCCCGCCTATTTCAGCGTCGTCAGGCTGAGCCCAGCACGCGCATCGAATAGTCGGTGGCCTTGACGTCCTTGGTCAGCTTGCCGATGGAGATGCGGTCCACGCCGGTGGCCGCGATCCAGCGCAGCTGGTCGAGTTCCACCCCACCCGACACCTCCAGCAGAGCGCGGCCGGCATTGACAGCCACGGCCTCGCGCATCTGCGCCTCGCTGAAGTTGTCCAGCAGCACGCTAACGGCGCCGGCATCCAGGGCTTCGTGCAGCTGGGCGATGGTCTCGACCTCGATCTGGATCTCCACGCCGGACTTCAGCGCCTGGGCCGCGCGCAGCGCCTCACCCACACCACCCGCCGCGGCGATGTGGTTCTCCTTGATGAGGATGCCCGCATACAGCGCCAGCCGCTGGTTCTGGCCGCCACCGATGCGCACCGCGTACTTCTGCGCCAGGCGCAGGCCCGGCACGGTCTTGCGCGTGTCGAGGATGGCGCAGCCCGATGCGTTGGGGCTGGCACCGGCCACCGCGTCGACGTGGGTACGCGTGACGGTCGCCGTGCCCGACAGCAGTTGCAGGAAGTTCAGCGCCGGCCGCTCCGCGCTCAACAGCGCGCGGCCATCGGCCTCGATGCGGCAGACGATGCTGTCGGCCGTCATCAGCGCGCCCTCGTCATACAGCCACTCGATGCGCGCCGTCGCGTCCAGCGCGGCGAACACGCCGTCGAACCAGTCGCGGCCGCACAGCACCGCAGCCTCGCGCACCCGCACCTGGGCCGCCACGCGCCGGCCCGCGGGCACCAGCAGGGCGGTCCAGTCGCATTTGCCAATGTCCTCGGCAAGGGCCTCGTGGATATTGCGCGAACGGGCCTGGGCGAGGGTCTCTTCAGTGGAAAACATCGCTGCCGCTCACTCCGCCGGACCGACGGTCAGATGGATCTCGCCCAGGCCTTCGATGCGGCCCACCAGCACGTCGCCCGCAACGACGGCGCCGACGCCGGCCGGCGTGCCCGTGTAGATCAGGTCGCCGGGATGCAGGTGGTAGAGATGGGACAGGTTGGAGACGATCTCGGCCTGGTTCCAGATCATGTCGGCCAGGTCGCCATGCTGCTTCTCGACGCCATTCACAGCCAGCGTGATGGCGCCCTTTTCAAGGCTGCCCAGCTCGCTCCGGCGCACGATATCGCTGAGGATGGCCGACTGGTCGAAGCCCTTGGCCGTGTCCCAGGGCTTGCCAGCCGCCTTGGCCGCGGCCTGCAGGTCGCGGCGCGTCATGTCCAGGCCCGCGGCATAGCCCCAGATGGCGGCGATGGCCGCTTCGGGCGAGACCTTGAACACCGGCGCGCCGATGGCCAGCACCAGCTCCATCTCGTAGTGGTAGTTCTTGGTTTCGGTCGGATACGGCACCGTCGAGCCCGACGGCGTCAGGGCCGTGGCAGGCTTGGTGAAATAGAAGGGCGGCTCGCGCGTCGGGTCGGCGCCCATCTCGCGGGCATGATCCGCATAGTTGCGGCCGACGCAGAAGATGCGGCTGACCGCGTAACGCGCATCCGTGCCGCGCACGGCCGCGCTGGGGATCTCGGCCGGAGGAAATACGAAATTGCTCATGGCATGGCTTCGACATTGCAGGAACAGCGCGCAGCATACTGGGCTGGCCTTGGCGCTGCTGCTGCTCGCCCTGATGACCGGATGCTCGACGACGCGTCCGGCCGGCCCCGGCTCGGCGGCGCCCGTCGGCATCGACCGCGACGGCGCCCTGCCCAACCCGCCGCCCGACCTGGCCAAGGTGCCCGACGCCCTGCCGCGCATCGAGGCCGTGCGCAGCGGCGGCCCCAACAAGCCGTATGAGGTGGGCGGCGAGCGCTACGAGCCCATCGTCGGGGACACCCCCTATGCCGACAAGGGTCTCGCCTCCTGGTATGGCCGCAAATTCCACGGCCGGCCGACGGCCAGTGGCGAGGTCTACAACATGTACGCCATGACGGCCGCACATGCGACCCTGCCCATTCCCAGCTATGCCCGCGTGCGCAACCCGGCCAATGGCCGCGAGGTCATCGTGCGCATCAACGACCGCGGGCCCTTCCACAAGGGCCGCATCATCGATCTCAGCTACACGGCCGCCCTGAAGCTCGACCTGCTGCGCGGCGTGGGCGCCGTCGAGGTCAGGCGCATCACCTATGCCGAGATCCGTGCCGGCAAATTCCAGAAGCCCGATGACGCACCGCCCGTCTTCGTGCCCGAAACGCCGCCGGGCGGGCCGCAGCGCGAGACAACGGCCGTGGTCGCGATCACCGGCCCGGGGACCTGGCTGCAGTTCGGCGCCTTCGCCAAACTGGACAGCGCCGAAGGCCTGCGCCAGCGCATCGCCGAGGCCGACCTGACGCTGCTGCCGCTGCTCACCGTCGTGCGCGAAGGCGGCCTGCATCGCCTGCGCGCCGGGCCCTTCCCGAGTGCGGACGAGGCGCGCGCGACGGCGGCGCGGCTGCGCGACGAGGCCGGCATCGAGGCCAGCCTGGTCGAGAAACGTTAACGACCGCCCGCCACGTCCAGCAGCGTGCCCACCGTGTAGCTGGATGCATCGCTGAGCAGCCAGACGACCGCCTCCGCGATCTCTTCGGCACGGCCCATGCGCTGGATGGGGATGTCCTTGACCTGGCTCTGGCCGCGCTCCAGCATGCCACTGGTGGCATGGATGTCGGTCTCGATGATGCCGGGCCGCACGCCGTTGACGCGGATCCCCTCGAGGATCAGCTCGCGGCCCAGGCCCTTGGTCAGCGTGTCGACGGCGCCCTTGGTGGCGGCGTAGTCCACATAGATGCCGGCCGAGCCGAACTCGGATGCCCGCGAGCTGAGGTTGACGATGGATCCCCCCGCGCCGCCACGGGCCGTGCTCATGCGCTTGGCGGCCTGCTGGCAGCACAGCAGCGTGCCCATCACATTCACGTCGAAGAGGCGGCGCCAGCGCTCGGGCGCCATGGCCTCCAGCCGCGCCGCCGGCGCCACGATGCCGGCGTTGTTGACCAGCCCCGCCAGGCGGCCGCCGGCGGCGTCCAATGTCTCGAACATGGCGGCGACCTGCGCCGCGTCGGCCACATCGGCCTGCAGCGTCAGCGCGCGGCGGCCGAGTCCGTGCAATCTGGCCGCCAGCTTTTGGGCCGCGTCGCTATCCTGGGCGTAATTGATGGCCACGTCCCAGCCCGCCTCGGCGCAGCGCAGCGCCGTCGCGGCGCCGATGCCTCGCGAGCCTCCGGTGATCAATACCCAAGCCGACATGCCGGCATTGTGGCGTTGTCGGAGAAGATGCGCGGCCGGGAGCGCTGACCAAGTCCCCGTGATGCAGCGCGCCCTGGTTTGGGATGGGCTGCCAGACGCAAAGCGCAGTCATAGCTCTGGCTATGACGCGCGTTTGCGGCGCCGCAGACCGCCCAAAGCAGGGATGCGATGCGCGCGAGGACTTGGTCAGCGCTCCCACAACTGCCAGCTGCATGGATTTCCTCGACGTCCCCACCGTCCTCAAGGTCAGCGCCCTCTTCAATCTGATGGCGGCCCTGGCCTGGCTGACCCTCGCCCAGGCCTTTCGCATCGCGCCGCGCGCCGGCCGGCTGATGGCCGCGGGCCACCTGGTGCGCATCGCATCCCAGGGCTGCGGCGACTGCATGACGGGCTGGCCGGATCTGCTGCGCCAGGCCACCCCCGAGTTCGGTCTGCTGGCCTGCATGCTGCTGCTGCTTCACGCCCTGAGGCGCATGCTGCGCAGCCGCCAGCGCCCGCGCGACATCAACTGGATCGCCGGCCTCGGTGCCGTCGGCATCGCGCTGGGCCTGGCCAGCGGCTCCGGCCTGGCGCCCCAGGTCGCCAGCACGCTCAGCGTGTCGGCACTCGCCCTGCTGGCGGTGCGGGAAATCATGCGCGGCATCGGCGACCAGCTGTCGCGCGTCGTCACCGTCTGCATGACCTTGCCCTTCGCGGCCTTGGCCGTGCTGACGCTGGCCCATGCCGCCGAACTGCTGCTGGTGCCGGGCTGGGACGACCACATCCTCAGCGGCGAGTTGCCCACGCCGGCCCGCGCCGTGCTGTGGTTCGTCGTCACCGCTGCCATCACGCTGAGCCTCATCGCGCTGATGATCTGGCGCCTCATCAAGCGCATCCAGCACCTGACCTACCGCGACCCGCTGACCGGCGCCCTGAACCGCCGCGCCTTCGAGCAGGCCCTGACGGAGGCCCAGGCCCAGCTGCAGCGCGGCCGTGGCTTCGCGCTGGCCATGATCGACATCGATCACTTCAAGCGCATCAACGACGAGCACGGCCACCCGGCCGGCGACGCGGCCCTGCAGCATTGCGTGCGCATCTGGCAGGCGGCGCTGCGCGAGGTGGACCAGCTCGGCCGTCTGGGCGGCGAGGAGTTCTGCGCCCTGCTGCCCCTGGCCGGCCAGGGCGACCTGGCCAGCGCCGCTATCGTGGCCGAGAGGCTGCGCAGCAGCCTGGCTGGCCAGCCGCTGCGCTGGAAGGACATCGAGCTGCCGCTGTCGGCCAGCTTCGGCGTCGCCCTGCCGGTGCCCGGCGATGCCAGCGGCGAGATCGGCCTGGCGCGCGCCGATGCCGAGCTCTACCGCGCCAAGGCCGAGGGCCGCAACCGCGTCTGCGCCACGGAACTGACGGGCGAGATGGCCACCGCATGATCACGCCCGCCCAGACCCAGACTCTGCTGGCCGCCATCATCCTGATCGCGGGCGTGGCGACCTTCGTCTGGATCGCTCTGGCCCTGGTCGCACGCATCGCACCGCGGGCCTCGCTGGCCATGGCCCGTGCCAACGGGGCGGCGGCCGGCTCCTTGACCCTGCATGCCCTGCGCGGCGTGCTGCCCGACGCCTTCACCTACTGGCCTGGCGATGTGCTGGCCATCGCCTCCTTCGCGTTGCTGGGTGCAGCCGTGCCCGGCATCACGACACGCCATCTGGCCTGGAAACCCGGCGCCGGGGTCGTGGTCGCCGCGGCCCTGCTGCTGCTGGCCATCCCCTACGAAGGCGATCTGCGCTGGCAGGCCCGCATCGTCAACTTCGCCGGTGCCGGCCTGACGCTGACGGCCGGCTTCATGGCGTGGCGCAGCCTGAGCCAAAACGCCACGGGCCGCCGCACGCCGGCGCCGCTGGCCCTGCCCCTCTTCCTCATCGCGGCCCTGATGGCCGCACGCGGCCTGGAGACCTTCCTCAACCCCGGCCGCACGCCCGACATGCGCGTGCCCACCGACTTCAACCTCGCCTTCCTGTGGACGGCCCTGGTGCTGGCCCTGCTGCAGAACGCGACGCTGGCCTTCCTGGTGCTGATGCGCCTCATCAACCGCATCGAGCGACTGTTGGAGCGCGACCCGCTGACCGACACGCTGAACCGTCGCGCCTTCGACCAATCCCTGGACCAGGCCCATGCCTGGCTCAGGCGCGGCCGCGGCTATGCCCTGGTCATGATCGACATGGACCGCTTCAAGCAGCTCAACGACACCCTGGGCCATGCCGCCGGCGACGCCGCCCTGCGCCAGATGGTGCAGGAGCTGCAGCCCTGCGTGCGCGAGGTCGACCGCTTCGGCCGCCTGGGCGGCGAGGAGTTCTGCGTGCTGCTGCCCGACACCGACCTCGCCGGCGCCGCCCTCGTCGCCGAGCGCATGCGCATGCTGGTGGACGAGGCGCCGCTGCGCTGGCTGGAGCAGGACTGGCCGCTCAGCGCCAGCTTCGGCATCGCCGAGGGCGAGCGTGACGACGAAAGCTGCGCCGTGGTGCTGGCGCGTGCCGATGCGGCCCTGTATCGCGCCAAGCATCAGGGCCGCAACGTCGTTCAGGCCTAGCGAGCCCTGGCGAAATAGGCGTCCACGCCCTGCAGCATCTCCGCCATCACCTGGCTCCAGTAATGGAAGGTGTGGGCGCCGGGGTCTTCGCGGTAGTCGGTCGCCTGGCCCTGGGCGCGCAGCGTGGCGATCAAGGCGCGGTTGCCCGCAATCAATTCGTCATCGGTGCCGCAGCGCAGCACCAGCTCGACCGGCATGCGGCCGGCGCGCTTCACGTCGGCGATCAGCTCGTCCGGATACCAGCCGGCCAGCGCATAGGCATAGCCCCAGCGCTGCGGCGCGGCCAGCGGCAGCTTGACGGCGCCATAGCCGCCCAGCGACATGCCCGCCACGGCGGACTGCGCCCGCGACGGCGCCAGGCCATAGCGGTCCTTCAGCCAGACCGGCAGCTCGTCGACGATGAAGCGGCCTGCCGCGCCGTCATAGCGCAGGCCGTTGTTGCTGGGCATGACGATGACGAAGGGCTTCACGCGGCCGCTGGCAATGAGGCGGTCGGCATAACGCTCGACATGCCCGGTGCGGAACCACTGGTCGGCGTCCATGCCGCCGCCATGCAGCAGCGTCAACACGGGCAGGTCCTGGCCGCGCTCGAAGCCCGGCGGCAGATAGACATTGACTTTGTCGGTGCGACCGAAAGCGGCGGACGGCACTTCATGCGACTCGACGCGTCCACGGCCCGTGGTCGGCGGTGTCCACGCGCCTTCGCCGACAAAGACGAAGGAGTGCTGGCCGCCCTGACCGTCGGCATCGTGGTCGGGCGTGGCGGGGTCGTGCACCCAGCGACCGTCGACGACAAATTTGTAAAGCCATTGGCCGGGCGCAAGGTCCAGTTGCAGCTTCCAGATGCCGTCGGCACCGCGCACCATCGGCCGTTTGCCCTTGTCCCAGTCCGTCATTTCGCCGGCCAGGAAGACCTGGCGGGCCTGGGGTGCCGCCAGCGAGAAGCTGACCGGCTCCGCCTGCACCTGGGCGCAGAGGACGAACAGCAGGGGCAACAACAACTTACTGGCTTTCATTCGGCTTGCAGAGGAACTGAAGGCCGCGAGATTGCCACAGACAGGGCCCGCGCCGCGCGCATAGTGCTGCCGCCAACCACATCGCCATCACCACCATGGATCTCGATCCCAAGGACGTCATCGACCGCGCCGCCGAAGCCAAGGACCGCCGTGCCGCGCGGTTGAACGCCGCCGTCGCCATCACGGTGGCCGTGCTCGCCACCTTCATGGGCATCTGCAAGGTCAAGGACGACAACATCGTGCAGGCCATGCAGCAGGCCCAGGCCGACAAGCTGGACTACTGGGCCTACTTCCAGTCGCGCACCATCCGCGCCGACGTCGCCGAATCCACGGCCACGCAGCTCGAACTTGCCAAGCTCGCCGCCCCTGCCGCACAGGGAGCCGACTACGACAAGGCCATTGCCGGCTACCGCGCCAAGGCGGCCGACCAGATGCAGAAGCGCGACGAACTGAAGGCCCAGGCCGAGGCCGCCCAGCAGACCTACGACTCGCTGAACTACCGCGACGACCAGTTCGACCTGTCCGACGCGCTGCTGGCCGTGGCCATCGCCATGCTGGCCGTCACGGCGCTGACCGGGCTGTGGCCCCTGTTCTTCGTGTCGCTGGTGCCGACCTTCTTCGGCATGCTGATGGGCGTGGCCGGACTCGCGGCCCTGCCCATCCACCCGGATGCGCTGATCAAGCTGCTGTCCTGAATGCATCCATGACGTCTGGCGTCGGGCCCGACGCTGGCTAAGGTGCGCCCATCCCCTCGGATGGAGCAGCCCTTGAAACGCATTGCCTTGCCGCTATCGGCGGCCCTGTGGATGGCGGCCGCCCAGGCCGCGCCCGATCCCGGCGGGCGCTGGGAGGGCGTGGCCGAGATTCCCGGCGCGCCCCTGCCTCTCGTGGTCGACCTGTCCAGTGCGTCGACTGGCGCCTTGCAGGGCTCGGTCATCCTGCCGGGGCGCGGCGTCAAGGGCGCGCCTCTGCAGGCGCTGGCTGCCGACGACAAGGGCCTGGGCTTCAGCCTGGCGGCCGCCTTCAACCCGCCCGCCGAGCAAGCCCCCAGGGTCAACCTGCGCTGGCAAGCCGACGGCACGCTGGTGGGGGAGTGGCAGCAATCCGGCCTGAGTGCAGCGCTGCAGCTGCGGCGCACCGGTGCAGCCCAGGTCGACCTGCCCGTCGCACCCACGGCGCTCTCGCCGGAGCTGCTCGGTCGCTGGATCGGCCGCTACGAACTCGGCGGCTATCCGCGCGAGGTCACGCTGACGCTCGCCAACGGTCCGGCGGGCCTGGGCGCAGGCGAGCTGGTCGTCGTGGGCAAGCGCCGCACCGAACTCAAGGTCGACCACGTCGTGCAGGGCCGCGAGTTCCTGACGCTGAAGGCCAGCGCGGCCAACTACCGCATCGAGGGCCGCCATGCCGCGGATCGCATCGAAGGCCAGGTGCTGCAAGGCCCTTTCGAAGCCGCCATCGTGCTGCGTCGTGACGTCGCGGGAGCCAAGCCATGAAGTGCCATCTGCTGATCGCCCTCGGACTGGCGGCGACGACAGCCCTGCCGGCCGCGGCCCAGGGCATGTACCGCGGCGATGCCGCCCACACCGGCGTGCTGCAGGCCCAGGCGCCGCGCCAGTTCAAGCGCGTCAAGTGGAGCTTCCCGACCGGGCAGCGCATCGTGTCCTCGCCGGTCTGGCATGAAGGCGCCCTGCTGTTCGGCAGTGACGACGGCAACCTCTACAGCGTCGACGCCGCCAGCGGACGCCAGCGCTGGATGCTGGCCACCCACGGCCCCGTGTCGTCCACACCCGCAGTGGCAGGCGGACGGGTCTATGCCCTCAGCTTTGACGGGCGGCTCTACGCGGCCAATGCCGCCACCGGTGAGCTGCTGTGGAAATTCGCGACCGAAGGCGAGCGCCGCTTCGAGGCGCGCGGCCTGCACGGCTCGCTGCCGCGCACCCAGACCTTCGCCGACCCCTTCGACACCTATCTGTCCAGCCCCGTGGTGGCCGAGGGCCGCGTCTATTTCGGCAGCAGCGACGGCCACGTCTATGCGCTGGACGCGGCCAGCGGCGCCCTGGTGTGGAAGCAGCGCACGGGCGACGTCGTGCACGCCTCGCCGGCCTATGCCGACGGGCGCATCTATGTCGGCGGCTGGGACGGCAAGCTCTACGCGCTGGACGCCAGGACCGGCGCCCAGGTCTGGGCCTTCCAGGCCGGCGTCGATCCGCTGATGCACAACCAGCAGGGCTTCCAGTCCTCGCCGGCGGTGGTGAACGGCGTGGTCTTCAGTGGCTGCCGCGACGGCCATGTCTATGCGCTCGACGCCGCCACCGGCCGCGAGCTGTGGAACCACAACACCAACGGCAGCTGGGTCAACAGCTCGCCGGCGGTCAGCGCCGGCCAGGTGCATGTCGCGACCTCGGACACGGCGCTCTACAAGGTACTGGACGCCGCCACCGGCCAGCTGGTGCGCGAGCACGGCGTGCAGGCCTATGTGTTTGGCTCGCCCACCATCGCCGGCGACGTCGTCTTGGTGGGCGTGCTCAACGGCGTGCTGCAGGCCCGCGACAAGGCCGGCGGCGCCCTGCTGTGGGAGTTCCAGACCGAGGCCTCGCGCGCCAACCGCGGCTGGGTGCTGACGGCCGACAAGCGCTTCAACGGCTCGCTGCTGTATGCGTCGAACTGGCATGAAGGCATGGCCCAGGGCGCCGAGCGTCAGCAGGCCGTGGGCTCCTTCTTCTCGACACCGCTGGTGGCGAACGGCGTGGTCTATATCGGCAGTGCCGACGGGCGGATGTACGCGCTGGAATGAAGAGCCGCGAGGGCTCGCTGCGTGCACATCAGAGTTTCGCAATCAGCAATGGCAACCAGAGGGGCGACAGCAAGACGGCCCCGATGAACAGGACGCCGTCCGCTGCAACGGTCACCGGCGTCGCCGCGGCCTTCAGGAACTTCTTGGCATCCGAGGTGTCCTCGGTGATGTAGACGTAGTAGTCCCGGTTCAGCTTCTGCAAGGGCAGAGGCATCTCGTTGCGGACCGCGTAGCGCTGGCCGGTCATGAGGACTTCTATGGCCAGCTGACCGCCCCTGTCCTGAAAGCCAGCCTGCAGGGCCGCCTGCAACTGCGAAGCACTGGCATCGCGCCGTGTCTGCAAGATCAGCTGCCCCTGGATCCTGTTGTCCGGGCCGACCCGAAAGCCCTGAAAGCTCGCGGCCTCGATCCCCGGCTGCAGCTGCGGGTCCAGCGCTGCAGCCACCTGCGCCGGCGCTGCAAAAACGTAGTGGTACTGGACGCCCACTACCACCAGCGACTTCTTGTCGGCCGATATCAGCACGCCCTGGAGTTTTTCGGAGTAGGTCGAGTCCTGGTGCATCGCCGTGGTGATGCACCCCGACAACCCCGCCAGCGGCAGACTCGCTGCCCAACCCACCATCTTTCGTCGATGCATATCGTCTACCTCCTGAGCGCTTGACCTGCGGCAAACCGCTGCCACGGGTTCCGGTGCGCGAGCTCATTGTGGGAAGACATCGGCGCGCTTGGCGGCGGCTTTGCGGGGTATCGCCAATCGACGCCAGCAGGCGCGACAAACGCTGCCAACGCGGAGGCACTCAGGTCCTGGATCGACGATTGCGGGACGCTCGGGAGCGGAAGAATCCTTCCGTGACCAACGCACGCATCGACGCGCTGGGAAAGCAAAGGCCAGCGAAAGGCGCCCTCTCACCGGCCCGTCACGATCACGCGACGAGGATCACCACACCTTGCAGTGCTCCCCCGCCTTCTTCACCAGCTTGGCGCCCGGCTTGCAGGCAAAGGCCTTCTCGAACTCCGGCATGTTGACGACGACGCCGTTGATGCGCCAGCGGGCCGGCGAGTGCGGGTCGATCTTGGCCTGCACGCGCAGGGCCTCGGGGCGGGCGTCGGCGCAGTCCCACTGCGCGAAGCCGACGAAGAAGCGCTGCTCGGGCGTCAGGCCGTCGCGGTTCTCCAGCGTCTTGCCGGTCATGTGCACCTTCCAGGCTTCCCAGGCCAGGATGAGGCCACCCAGGTCGGCCAGGTCTTCGCCCAGGGTCAGCTTGGAGTTGATCTTGATGTCGTCGACGACGGTGTAGCCGGCGTACTGGTCGACCACGCAGGCGGCGCGCTTCTCGAATTCCTGGCCGTCCTTCTTGGTCCACCAGTTCTTCAGATTGCCCTGGGCGTCGAACTGGCGGCCCTCGTCGTCGAAGCCGTGGGTCAGCTCGTGGCCGATGGTGCCGCCGGTGTTGCCGTAGTTGGGCGCCTCGTCCAGGGCCGCGTCATACAGCGGCGCCTGCAGCACGCCGGCCGGGAAGTTGATGTCGTTCATCTGCGCGTCGTAGTAGGCATTCACCGTCTGCGGCGTCATGCTCCACTCGCCGCGGTCCAGCGGCTGGCCGATCTTGGCCAGGCGGCGCTTGGCCTCGAAGGCATTGCCGCGCACGACATTGCCCAGCAGGTCGCCCGGCTGCACGGCAAAGCCGGAATAGTCGCGCCAGCGGTCGGGGTAGCCCACCTTGTTGACGATGGCCTTGAGCTTCTCGTGGGCGCGGGCCTTGGTCTCGGCGCTCATCCAGGTCAGGCTGTCGATGGAGCGGCCCATCGCCACCTCGATCTCGTCCGTCATCTGCACCGTCGCGGCCTTCAGGTCGGGCGTGAAGTTGCGGGCGACGAACTCCTGGCCGAGGGCTTCGCCGAGCTGCACGTCGACCAGCTGCACGCAGCGCTTCCAGCGGGCTTTCAGCTGGGGCGTGCCATGCAGAGTCTGGCCGTAGAAGTCGAAGTTGGCCTGCACGAAGGCGTTGTCCAGCACCGGGGCCAGGCTGCTGACGAGCTGCCAGCGCAGATAGGTCTTCAGGTCGGCCACGCTCATGCTGCCCAGGCGCGCGCTGAGGGCCTTGAAGAAGGCCGGCTCGGTCACGTTGTAGCGGGCATGCCAGGGCGCGGTGCCCAGGGCCGCCTGGTAGCTGGCCCAGTCGAAGCCGGGCATCAGTGCCTTCAGGCCGCGGGCGTCGACGACGTGGAAGGTCTTGTAGGGGTCGCGCTGGTCGACCTTGCTGAGAGACGCCTTGGCCAGCACCGTCTCGGTGGCCAGCACGCTGCGGGCACCGGCCTTGGCGGCTTCGGGCGTGTCGCCCAGCAGCTCGAAGAGGTGGGCCACATGGGCTTCATAGGCGGTGCGGATCTTCAGCGTCTTGCTGTCGCGCTTCAGGTAGTAGTCGCGGTCGGGCAGGCCCAGGCCGCCAGCCGAGGCGAAGGCGATCTGGCGCGTCGCGTCGGCAAAGTCCTGGCCCGAGCTGAAGCCGAAGAAGAGGCGGCTGTTGCCGGCCGCCTGCTGCAGTTCCGCCAGCAGCGGCGGCAGGGCCTTCTTGTCCTTCAGCGCGGCGATGCGGTCCAGCAGCGGCTGCAGGCCCTTGAGGCCGGCGGCCTGCACGGCGCCTTCGTCCATGCAGGCGGCGAAATAGTCACCCAGCTTGGCCTGCGTCGGCGTGCGCTCGGCGCCCGGCTGGCCCAGCTTGTTCAGCACGCTCCAGAGGTAGCGCTGGTTCTCGTTGGCCATCTTGGCGTAGACCGACCAGCGCGACTGGTCCGCGGGAATCGGGTTGGTCTTCGTCCACGAGCCGCAGGCGAACTTGTAGAGGTCCTCGCAGGGGTCGACGCTGCGGTCCATGGCCGTCACGTCCAGGCTGGGCGTGTAGGGCAGGGCGTCGAGCGGGGTTTCGCCGGCAGCCTGTGCGGAGAAAGGCACCAGGGTGGCCGCGAGCAGCGCGGGCAGCAGCAGTCGTTTCATGAGAGGCACGGGAAATTTGTAAGTGGGGCGGATTGTGGGTGCTCCGCCCACCCGGGCCATTTGGCATCCCTCGATCGGAGGCGTCGGCCTCGACAGATGACAAAAGTCGGCCAGCTCTCGGCGCGGCATCATGAGCGGATTCCTGACGCCGTTGCCCCATGAACGAAAACCTGCTCCTCCTCGTCCCCATCGCCGCCGAACACAAGGCCCTGCTGCTGGAGCGCTTCGCCGTCACCGAGGCCCCAGACCCGGCCTCGCGCGCCGCGGCCATCGCGTCCCGCGGCGCCAGCTTCGAGCTGGTGCTGACCAACGGCACGGTCGGCTTCACGGCCGCCGAGATTGCCGCCTGCCCGAAGCTGAAGCTGCTGGCCGCCCAGGGCGCCGGCTACGAAAACCTGGACGTGGCGGCCGCCAAGGCGGCAGGGGTGCGGGTCTGCAATGGCGCCGGCACCAACGACGATTGCGTGGCCGACCATGCCCTGGCCCTGCTGCTGGCCAGCGTGCGCGCCCTGCCCCAGCAGGGTGTGGCCCTGCGGGCCGGCGTCTGGCGCGACGACCTGCCGCTGTTCCCCAACTTCAAGGGCCGGCGCCTGGGGGTCATCGGCCTGGGCGGCATCGGCCGCAAGATCGCCGTGCGCGCGGCGGCCTTCGGCATGGTGGTCGGTTATCACAACCGCCGCCCGCGCGAGGATGCCGGCGACCTGCCCTGGTTCGACAGCGTGGCGGCCCTGGCGGCCTGGGCCGACGACCTGGTCGTCGCGACGCCGGGTGGTGCAGCCACCAGGCACATCGTCAATGCAGAAGTGCTGGCGGCCCTGGGCGCTGGCGGCCATGTCGTCAACATCGCGCGCGGCAGCTGCGTGGACACGGCGGCGCTGGCGGCCGCTCTGAAGGCCGGCCAGATCGCCGGCGCGGCCCTGGACGTCTACGAGAGCGAGCCCCGCCCCCCGCAAGAGCTCATCGGTTTCGACAACGTCATCCTGACGCCCCATGTGGCCGGCTGGTCACCGCAGTCCATCCGCGCCACGGTGGAGAACTTCATCGCCAATGTGGACGCGCTGCAGCGCGGTGCAGCACTGATCACACCGCTCTGACTCAGCGCCGCTCCAGCACGACGCTTTCGTCGCGCGCCGCGTACTGGCGGCGGCTGCCCTCCTCCAGCGCCACTTCGGCGGCGATGCGCCCCATCTGGGTGCTCGCCATCTCCTGCAGGGCCATCAGCTCGGCGTCGTCCGGCATGCGGGTGTCCTGCACCAGCACGGGCTCCACCCTCGCCCGGCGTCGGCGCGAGAACAGCGCGTCCAGGGTCAGCAGGCGCAGGGGCGTGGGCAGCAGGGGTTTCATGGGACCTCCGGGGGGCGATTTCGCAGGCGTGTATGGAACAGACGCCATGGCGGGCCGGGTTGCGACATGCCACCCCCCTCATTTCGGGGTCGGGCACCAACCGACGCGCCTGCGGACAATGGGCGCATGCGCTGCCTGGCCCTTCCCGAGCTGAATCGCCCCCATGGGATGGGGCCGGCTTGAGCCGCTGGTCCAGCAACCCCAGCCGCGTGCCGACGCTGGTCCCCTGGCCGCGGCGGCGTGCGCCGGCCCGCCCCTGGCTGGCCTGGGGCGTCTCGCTGGTCCTGCACGCCCTGCTGCTGAGCCTGACCTTTGGCGGCGAAGGCCTGGGCCTGCCTGGCCTCAGCCTGCCCTGGCAGGCTCGGCGCGCCGAAGCGCCCGAGCTGCGCGTCGTGCTGGTCACGCCGGCGGCCGAGATGCCGCCGCCTGCGCCTGCCGAGCCTGTCGCAGCCCTCACGTCGCCGACAACGCCGACAACGCCGCGCAGCGAGGCGGCCGCCGTCCCGGACGCGCCCACGCTGGCCGCCCCCGCACCGACGCCGGCCACCGCCGTCATCGCCGTGGAGAAGCCGATCGAGACGAACTGGGCGGTGCCCACCGCCCTGCCCGCCTCGGCCCCCGTCTTCGCCGCGCTTTCCGCCGCCTCCAGCACCCTGACGACGCTGAAGCGGGAGGACACCAGCCGCGCAGCGCTGGACCGCGAGGCCCGCGAACGTGTCTCGGAGCTGGCCCAGCTCGACCGCGCCCAACGCGAGACCCAGCAGCAGGCTCAACAGCAGACGGAAAGGCTGGCTGAAGCTGAACGCCTGGAGGCCGCACGGCAGGAAGCCGCTCGCCAGGAGGCGATTCGCAGGGAGGTCGCGCGACAGGAGGCCGCCGCCCGCGCCGAGGCTGCGCGACTCGAGGCCGAGCGTCTCGAGGTCCAGCGCCAGGCCGCCGCCAGGCAGGAAGCCGCCCGCGCCGAGGCGGAACGCCGTGCTGCAGCGCAACAAGAGGCGACCCGGCAAGAGGCCGCCCGCGTCGAAGCCGTCCGTGCTGAAGGCGCCAAGCAGGAGGCAGCGCGCCAGGAGGCGGTGCGACAGGACGCGGCGAAAGCAGAGGCTTCTCGCCAGGCTGCCGAATCGGCCAGGCAGGAGGCCGCCCGACAGGAAGCAGGCCGTCAGGAAGCCATTCGCCAGGAAGCCGCCCGAGCCGCGGCGGCCAGGCTGACCGAAGCCAAGGCCGCCGAGGAGCTGCGCGAGGCCCGGCTGCGCGCCATCGGCCAGCAACTGAACGAGGAGGCGGCCAAGCGCGACGCGGCCCGCCAGGCCCCCAACAACCTGCCTTCATCCTGGAGCAGTGCCCGCCGTGGCCGCCTGTTCGGTCGCACCGACGCCAATGCCGAGATGGTGCTCTACGCCGAGGCCTGGGCGCGCAAGATCCAGAACAACCAGGCCTTGGAGCCACTACGCGAGACGCTGAAGCAGCCCTACACCGACCCGCTGGTCACCGTGGCCATCCGCGCCGACGGCACCGTGGAGTCGGTCAGCTTCTACCGCTCCAGCGGCGTGCCGGCCCTGGACGAGGCCATCCGCAAGGTCATCGAGAGCCAGGCCAACTACCCGGCCTTCACGCCCGCCCTGGCGCGTGAATACGACGTCATCGAGATCCGTCGCACCTGGCACTTCGACACGGCGATCCGGCTGTACTGAGCGCGCCGCTGCTTGGTTCCGCATACGGCGTTCACGATAAACGGCGTGTATTGAGTCCCGTATTTCGGGCCGAGCGCTGGGCCGCTCCCGAGCCGGCCCGCCTGGCGATGCTTGCGGCTCGACGCCGCAAGCATCGCCGTCCCCCCGGGGGACCGACCAGGCACGCCCGCGTTCAGCGCGGCGGGACTGGGCGAGGGGAACCCGTGCTTTCCCGTCCCACTTGCTGCAGCGCACACAGAGGGAATGTCCCCGATTCACCCTGCAGTCGCGGTGCTAGCGTGAAGCCGTTGTTCGTGGTTCCGGCCTGCCGATGGGGTGGCCGGACGCTCTGTTGGTTCCCTTCGCAAAACACAAGCCAGGAGACACAGATGAGGACTTCCCTGGGCGCCGCCGTGCGCCGCACCACCTGCCGACTGGGCCTGCCGCTGCTGGCGGTTCTATGCGCCGCACCGGCTGCCGCCAGCACCCTGACGCAGAACGTGTCATGGACCATCGACCGGGCGGGCAGCACCGCCAAATACCGCGTCGTGGCCTATGGCGACTCCATCTACGCCGGCTACAACGGCTCGGTGCTGAACGCCGCCAAATACTCAGCGCCGACGGTGGACGCCGAATACCTGGCGGCCAAATGGAATGCCAGCATCGAGAGCGTGCGCCGCGCCAAGTCCGGCGCCGTCGCTTCCGACGTCTACAACAACAAGATCGTGGCCGAGAAGTCCTACATGCAGGCGGCGTCCACGCGTGTCGTCACCTTCGAGATGTGCGGCAACGACGGCCTGCAGGCGCGTTCCGCCTTCAAGAGCCAGACCGGCACCTGCAACTACAGCGGCATGGACGCCGCCGTGAACAGCTGCAAGACCTATGTGGCCGCGGCCATGGACTTCGTCAACGCCAACGCGTACTCGGGCGTCAAGCTCAAGCAGATCTCCAACCTGCACTACCCCGGCTACAACGCCGACAACGTGCAGAGCAGCTGCAAGGACCCGGGCACCGGCGCGACGGTCAACATGCGCGACCGCTTCCTGCCCAAGCTGGCGACGATGAACTACTGGATGTGCGAATACGCGCGCCAGAAGGGCTTCAACTGCGCAGACAACTTCGCGCAGTACATGGGCGCCGACTACGACAGCAATGGCGACGGCGTCATCGACTCCGAAGCCCTGCGCTGGGTCCCCGGCGAGAGCGAGTCCAGCTATGTCACCCGCATCACGGTGACGCTGAAGTCGACGCTGCGCGACGCCAATGCCAAGTTCGTGTCCAGCAGCAGCAGCTACGACTACATCCAGTCCGACGACACCCACCCGACCTACAGCGGCGGCACGGTGTCGGCCGGCATCTTCGGCGGCACGACGGGCTCGGGCGCGGCGCGCTACACCACCATCAGCAACGGCAAGAACCCGATCTGGAACCAGTACGGGCATGAGCGCATGGGCTGGGCGATCTCGACGTCCAACCCCGCGGCTCCCTGACCTGTTGGGTGTTGCATGACACGCGGGCGCGACAGCAAGCCAGCCTGGGGCCCACCGATCTGGGTGCTGGTGGTCGTGCTCGCCGCGGTGGCCGGCGGGTTCGCCTGGTGGTGGCCGGCGGCCGACGCACCCACATCCTTGCAGACCGCGGCAGTGCCAGCTCAACCAACACCGGCGGCTGTCTCAACCGCAGCCCCGGCCAGCGCGCCGTCTCAGGCTGTCGCCGTGGTCATGACTGCGACCGCACCCGTCGCCCGCATCCCGCGCCTGCGCGACCCCAATGGCGACCAGACGCCCGACCTGGCGGACTACGTCAACGAAGGTGAACGCCCCACCATGGCTGAAGTGATCCAGCGCCTGCATGCGGCCGGCGTGCAAACCGGCCTGGGCGCCTTCAACCCGCCCGGCACGCGCCCGCCCATCGTGGGCCTGGCCGTGCCCGACGGTTTCGAGCTGCCGTCCGGCTATGTGCGCCACTTTCAGGCCACCGACGACGGCCAGCGCATCGAACCCATCCTGATGTTCTCGCCGGATGTCCAGACCCTGGTCATCCTCGGCCGCAACGTCGCCGTGCCGGCCGACCGCGTGGTGACACCCGAACTTGCGCCCACCGGGCTGCCGATCCGTCGCATCGTCGTGCCCGCGCCGGTGGACGGCCCGCGTTGAGCCGCCTCGCCGGCATTGCCCTGGCCGCGCTGCTGTGCGGTCTCTACGCCCGCGGCGGCCCGGCCTGGGTGCTGGGCTTTGTCGCCCTCGTGCCCTGGCTGCGCCAGCTCGACCACGAGACCCGCCTGGCCCCGACGCTGCTCAGCGCCTGGGCCTTGTCGGTCGCCTACACGGGTGCAGTCTTCTACTGGTTCGGCACCGCCTTCGGCGCCTACACCCAGATCGGCGCAGGCGCGGGCCTGGCGCTGCTGTTGATCGCCGCCCCGCTGTTCCAGCCACAGATCCTGGTCTTCGCCGTCGTGCGCCATCTGGCGCACCGCCATCTCGGCCCAGTGCTGGCGGCCTTCGCGGGCGCCGCGAGCTGGGTCGCCACCGAATGGGCCTGGCCCCACATGCTGGGCGACACCCTGGGCCATGGCCTCTATCCCGCGCCGCTGCTGCGCCAGGCCGCTGAGCTGGGCGGGGCCGCCGGGCTGACCGTCGTGCTGCTGCTGGCCAACGAGGCCTTCACGGTCGCACTGGCGCGCCGCGGACACGCGTTGATCGCGCCACTGGCACTGGCCGCCGTCGGACCGCTGCTGCTGGCCAGCTACGGCTTCACGGCGCTGCAAGCCGAACCCTCCACACAGGCCCCGCCACTGCGCATGGGCCTGGTGCAGTCCAACATCACCAACTACGAGGGTCTGCGCCGCGACAGGGGTGCCGGCGCCGTCGTGCGCGAGGTGCTGGACACCCACTTCGCCATGAGCTACGACGCTGTCGAACGCCAGCACGTGGACGCGGTGCTGTGGTCGGAGACCGTCTACCCCACCAGCTTCGGCCGGCCCAAGAGTGAGGCCGGCGCCGAACTGGATGCAGAGATCCAGGCCATCATCGATGCGGCCGGCGTGCCCTTTGTCTTCGGCACCTACGACCGCGATGACGAGGGCGAGTACAACGCCGCCGCCTTCGTGCAGCCGCGCAGCGGCCTGGCGGGCCTGTACCGCAAGACGCGCCTCTTCCCTTTCACGGAATACCTGCCCGGCTGGCTGGACACCGCCACCATGCGTGACTGGCTGCCCGGGGCCGGCAACTGGCGCGCGGGCACGGGCGCGCGGGTCTTTCCACTGCGCCTTGCCGACGGCCGCGAGGTGCCGGTGCTGCCGCTGATCTGCCTGGACGATACCGATGCGGGCCTCGCCATCGCCGGCGCGCGGCTGGGTGCGCAGGTCATCCTGACGATGTCCAACGACTCGTGGTTCACCGACGACGCGCAAGGCGCCGCCCTGCACCAGGCGGTCGCCGCCTTCCGCAGCATCGAGACCCGGCTGCCGCAGTTCCGCGTGACGACCAACGGCTTCAGTGCCGTCATCGATGCCCGCGGCAAGGTCATCGCCGCCACGCGCATGGGTGAGCGCACCCTCGTCATCGGCGACCTGCCGGCGCGTGACCCGGCGCCGACGCTGATGGTCGCCTGGGGTGACTGGGTTGGGCGCGCCGCGGCGGCTTTCCTGGCGGGCCTGGTGGTGCTGTCGCTGTTGCGCCGCTGGCCCGGCGTGGTGCCGACAGAAGCGCCCCCTGCGCTTCCCGCCCGGCTCGCCGTGCTGCCCCCTGCAGCACGCGTCGTCACCGGCCTGCTGCGCCTGATCTCCCGCGGCGGCGCCCTCGTCATGGGAGCGGCCGTGTTGTGGGGCGACGGTACGCTGCAGACGCACACGCTGGCACTGCTGCGGCTGTTCATGGCGCTGTGTCTCATTCCCGAGGCGGCGGCCTGGGCCGTGCTGCGTCTGTGCACGGCAGTTGCCGCGCTGGTCGACGGCAGGCTGGTGCTGACACGTGGCACCCACCAGCTGGAGATCGCGCTGGGCGAGATTGCCGCCATCGAGCCCTGGCAGTTGCCGCTGCCCGGCCCGGGCGCCGCGCTGCGCCTGCACTCCGGCAGCCGCTGGCCTTACGGGCTTGCCCTGCGCGACCCCTGGGCGCTGGCGAATGCCCTGGGTCGCCCTGCGAGCGAGCCACCGCGGGCGAATGCCTGGTGGAGCTATGCACGCAGCCGCGCCGGAATCACGACGGGACGGCTGGCGCGCCCGGCCTTCAAATTCCTGCTGCTGCCCCTGCTGCTCGCCCTGCCTGCCTTCCAGCTGCACCAGAAGATTGCTTACGGCAGCGCCTTCGGCGAGTTCTACACCTATGGCCTGGGCGCCTATCTGGGCGCCTTCGCGCTGTGGTGGGCGGCATGGACAGCCGGCGTGGTGCTGTGCGCCGCGGCTTTGCGGGCGGTGATCGAGATGGGCTCGCTTGCGGCCGTCTGGCTGCGCCCGCGACACACGCTGGCGGCGCGTGCCGGGCTGGAAAGGCTGGGCCTGCTGGCGCTGTATCTGGGCCTGCCGGTCTGGCTGCTGCTGCGCGCCGTTGCCAGCTGAAGCAAAGATACTTCGTCGGCAAGGGCACCCAACTCGCGCTAGGGTGGGAGCCTTCAAGACCCCACCATGACCGCCAACACCTCCCGCCCGCCCGCCATCGTCTCCATCGCGCCCCTGGGCATGCCCTGGGAGACGCTGGACCCCTTCCTGTTCTGCGTCCACCACGACGACGCCTATCCGCAGGGCAATGGCCGCTACGGGCCAGATGCCGCGCTGCTGAGAGGACGCCAGATCGGCTCGGACTTCTCGGGCCAGGGCGGCTGGAGCATGTATCACGGCCAGCAGGTGCCGGGCTTCCCGGCCCACCCGCACCGCGGCTTCGAGACGGTGACCATCGTGCGCCAGGGACGCATCGACCACTCCGACTCGTTGGGCGCTGGCGCACGCTTCGGCGGTGGCGACGTGCAGTGGCTGACGGCGGGCAAGGGCATCGTGCACGCCGAGATGTTCCCGCTGCTGCATACCGATCGCCCCAACCCGCTGGAGCTGTTCCAGATCTGGCTCAACCTGCCGGCAGCCAGCAAGATGGTCGAGCCCCACTTCACGATGTTCTGGGCCCAGGACATCCCGCGGCACCGCTTCACCGACGAGAGCGGCCGTGCCACCGAAGTCGTCTGCATTGCCGGCGCCTTGACGGTGGACGGGAAGTCGACGCAGCCGCTGGCGCCGCCGCCGGACTCCTGGGGTGCGCGACAGCAATCCGACCTCGCGATGTGGACGCTGCGCCTGGAGCCGGGCGCGCAATGGGTGCTGCCGGCGGCTGCGGGCGACGGCACGCGCCGCAAACTCTATTTCTTCGCCGGCGGCCAGATCCGCATCGACGGCCTGGCCGTGGATGCGGGTTCGGCCATCGAGGTGAAGGCCGGCAGCGCCGTCACGCTGGTCAACGGCAACGAAGTGGCGGAACTGCTGATGCTGCAGGGCCGCCCGATCGGCGAGCCCGTGGCCCAGTACGGCCCCTTCGTCATGAACACCGAGCAGGAATTGCGGCAGGCTTTCGAGGACTACCGCCGCACCCAGTTCGGCGGCTGGCCCTGGAGCGACCCGGCGCCGGTGCATGGCGACGAGGGCGGCCGCTTCGCCCGGCACGCCGATGGGCGCACGGAAAAACACCCTTCGCAGGAGGCCTGAGCGCGCCGGGCACCGGGTTTGCCGTGGACCGGCAAACGGCCCCAGGAGATTTCGATGAGCCTTCTTTCTCCCTATTCCAGCGACGAGCCGGCCCGTGCCGAAGTCGACGCCATGCCGGGCAGCACCGTGCTCGAGTTCGGCGCCAACTGGTGCGGCATCTGCCAGGCGGCCCAGCCCGCCATCGAGGACGCGATTTCGGCCCAGCCACCCGCACGCCATCTGCGGATCGAGGACGGCCGCGGCCGTCCGCTCGGGCGCTCCTTCGCCATCAAGCTGTGGCCCACCCTCGTGATGCTGCAGGACGGCCGCGAGGTCGCCCGCGTCGTGCGGCCGCGTGGCGCGCGCGACATCGCCGATGCGCTGGACCGGCTGCTGGCCGGACCTCAGGCCAGCGACGCCAGCTGATAGGCCGCGAAGCCGGCCAGCAGCAGGGCCGAGCCGCGGCGTATCCAGCGCAGATGCACCATCTGCAGCCGCTCGCGCAGTCGGCCGACCATGCCCACCAGCACCAGCCACCAGGCCGCCGACCCGACGAAGACGCCGGCAATCATCCAGCCCGGCGACACCGCGCCCATGCCGGTGGCCAGCGACGAGAACACCGCGATGAAGGACAGGATGGTGGCGGGGTTGGACATCGTCAGCAGAAAGGTCCCGCCGAAGGCATGCCAGCCCTTGACGCCGCCCTGCACCGCGGCCGCCTGCCTGGCCTGAGCGTCATGCCAGGCCTTCCAGGCCAGCCACAGCAGGAACAGCGCGCCGCCTACGGCCAGCAGCGTGTGCGCGCCGGTCAGCAAGGTGATCACCGCCGTCACGCCGAAGGCACCGATGGCGCCGTACAGCGCATCCGCCACCGCCGCGCCCAGGCCGGTCGCCAGGCCCACGCGGGTGCCGTGGTCCAGGGTGCGCTGGATGCACAGCAGGCCGATGGGCCCGACGGGCGCGGCGATCGACAGGCCGATCAAGGTCGACTTCAGGAAGAGGGAGAGGGTCGCGGTATCCATGCCCGAAAGTCTATGCAGTCGGATCACGAGATTGAATGCCTCATTTCAGGCAAACTTTTAGATCAGCCTGAAAGATTAAGGTGAATTCCCATGTCGACGGTCGATGAGAAATCCTGGCGCCTGCTCTCCGCCCTGCAGCAAGACGCCCGTGCCTCGCTGAAGACGCTGGCCGAAGTGGCCGGCCTGTCGCTGCCCGCCACCGCCGAGCGCATCAAGAAGATGGAGGCCGCCGGCCTCATCCGCGGCTATCACGCCGACGTCGCGCCCGAGGCCCTAGGCTATGTCATCAAAGCCGTGGTGGCCATCACCACCCAGCACCCCTACAAGCAGAAGTTCATCGAGGTGCTGCGGGCCAAGCCCCAGGTGCTGGAGTGCCTGCATGTGACGGGCGCCGACTCCTGCCTGTTCACCGTCGTCGCCAAGGACATGCCCGACCTGGAGGACTTCCTCTCCAGCATCAACCAATACGGCGAGACGCGCACCTCCATCGTCATGTCGTCGCAGATCCAGCGGCGCGGCGTGCAGAGGTTCTAGGCGGCAGCTCCGATATGCTTCGCTCCAGTTGTACATACAAGTGGAGCATCCATGACGACCTATGACATCGTCATCGCCGGGGGCGGCGTGTCGGGCCTGTATTGCGCGCTGCGCCTGGCCGACGCCGGCCACCGCATCCTGGTGCTGGAAGCCGCGGCCGACCGTTGGGGCGGGCGCATCGAGACCGAGGACATGGACGGCTTCATCGCCGAGTACGGGCCGATGCGCTTCGAGCCGACGCTGCAGCCGCGCTTCGCGGCCCTGTGCGCGGAGCTGGGCGTGGGCCTGCTGGATTTTTCCGGCCCCTCCTCCGACCAGGCCGCAAACGACGACCTCGACCTGCCCGAAGCCGAGCGCGGCCTGAATTCGCTGCAGATGCTCAAGCGCGGCATCATGCTCATCATGGGCCGTTCGCCCGACGACCAGGCCTGGATCGACGCGCTGACCGAGGCCGACTACATGCGGCTGCGCAAGCACGCCCAGCTGCACGGGCAGCCGCTGTGGGACATGGGCTTCTGGAACGCGCTGTCGGCCCAGGGCATCCTCAGCCACCGGGCTCTCGTGAAGCTGCGCGACACCGGGACCTTCTATCACATGATCCCGGAGAACCTGAACGCGGCCGAGTGGATCATCTGGTGGCTGCGCGCGCTCAAGACCGTGGGCCAGCAGCTCGCCAGCATCGAGGGCGGCTCGGCCAGATTGACCGAGGGCCTGCTGGCCCGCCTGCGCGGCCATGCCAATGTGACGCTGGCCGGCGGCCACAAGCTGAGGGGCGTGCAGCCCGTGGAGCTGGGCAAGCCGACGCTGGCCCTGGACGTGGCCACGCAGAACGGGCCGCTGACGCTGCGCGCCGAGCGCCTCATCCTGGCCCTGCCGCGCCTGCCGCTGCTGAAGCTGACCCGCCACCTGCCCGAGCACATCGCCTCGCAGCTGGACAGCGTCAACGGCTTCCCGATGCTGAAGGTCTTCTTCGTCTGCAACACGCCGTGGTGGAGCTATGGCCAGGCGCCGCAGCAGTACGCCAACTGCATGCCGACGCGCGAGATCCACTACTTCCGCCGCGCCCCCGAAGCCGACGCCGACGGCCACGGCATGGTGCTGCTCTACATGGACCGCCCGTCCACCGAGTTCTGGCGCCACTACGTCATCGACGGTGACCGCCACGACCGCGCCGAGGTGGACCAGAACGCCCGCATCGTCGACGCCTTCGCCCTCTTCGTGGCCCGCGACGTGAAGCGCGCTGCGGACGCGAATGCCGAGTCGGCGCTGAAGCTGACCGACAACGCCAAGCGCATCTTTGGCGACCTCAGCCTGGCCGAGACCAGCCAGTACATCCGCAACTCCATCATCACCTACGGCATACGCGACTGGGCGCGAGCGCCCTATGGCGCGGCCAACCACGGCTGGCAGCCGGGGGTGCGCTCGTGGAAGGTCATGGACGCCTTCAAGGCCTTCGACTTCGGCAGCGGCGCGCGCAATCTGCACATCGTCGGCGAGGCCTATTCCGACTACCAGGGCTTCATTGAAGGCGCCCTGAACAGCGCCGAGCTGGCGCTGGCGACCATACCAGCCAAGCCTGTGGATGAGGCTTCCCAAGAGCCCAGCCTGGGCCTGTCCTGAGAGTCTAGATACCAGTTGTGAATGGCTATCCTGCCCGCCACAAAAGGAGTGGCAATGAGCAGGAAATGGCTGGCGCTGGCGGCGCTGACGGTGGTGGTGACGGGCGTTCGGGCGGCGGCCGAAGAGGGGTCGATGGACTGGGTGCGCGCCCAGATGAAGCCGATGGCGGCGACCACCGCCGCCGAGCTGACGGATGCGCAGCTGCAGGCCTTTGGCGATGCCGTCGGCAAGGCCCGCGTCGTGGCCCTGGGCGAGCAGACCCACGGCGGCCGCCAGGAGTTCGAGCTGAAGACGCGTCTCGTGCGCTATCTGCATGAGAAGAGGGGCTTCGACGTGCTGCTGCTGGAGAGCGGCGTCTTCGACGTGGCCCTGCTGCAGCAGGCCATGCAGCGCGGCGAGAAGCTGGACGCGCTGGCGCCCGCCAACGTCTTCTACATGTACGCCAAGAGCGACGCCGGCCGCACGCTGCTGCGCTATCTGGACGAGGCCCAGGCCGGACCCAAACCCATGCTGCTGTCGGGCATCGACAGCCAGCTCAGCGGGGCCTCCAGCCGCGGCGAATTGCCGAAGCGGTTGCGCGCGGCGCTGCCGGGCGAGGTCGCCGACTGGCCGGTGTTCGAACGTCTGGCCGACCAGCTGATGGGCATGGACCGCACGCCGCCGTCGGTCGCCGAAGAGAAGAGCTTCAACGCCGTGGCCACGCGGCTGAAGGCCACGCTGTGCAAGGCCGGCGGCGACGAGCTGCTGTGCCGCAGCCTGGCCGGCCTGCAGGCCCAGGCGGCCAACTTCTGGCACGGCGACTATCTGCGCGACCACGAGATGGCCAACAACGTGCTGTGGCAGCTGCAGCGCCTCTACCCGGGCCGCAAGGCCGTCATCTGGGCCCACACCATCCATGTGGCACGCGGCGTCAAGTTCGACGACAGCCATCGCTACGCCGGCGACATCCTCGGCCAGAAGCTGGGTCGCGACTACTACGTGCTGAACACCACGGCCCTGCAGGGCCGCTTCATGGAATTCGCCTCGGGTGAGACACAGCTCATCCCGCCGGCCTATCCGCGCAGCCTCGAGGCGGCCTTGGCCAGCGACCCGGCCGGCTTTGCCTTCCTCAACGCGCCGCGCAGGCTCAAGATCGGTCTGCCGGCCCGCGGCATGGAATTCGGCTACGGCATCCCGCTGGGCACCGGCCTCGGCCTGGGCGCGCAATGGGACGGCGTCTTCTACATCCGCGACATGGACGCGGTGAAGATGGAGCGCTGAACCGCGCTCACACCGCTTTCATCCACAGCCGCTGGAACAGCGGCGAGCGGCAGGACAGCCGCCCGTTGACGACGGCCATGCCGTCGCGCTCGGCCAGCGTGGCATGGGCTGGCCCCGCCAGCAGCGATGTACCCAGGCCCAGGCGGTGCGGATGAGATGACCAGCGCAGGCCGATGGCCTCGGCCAGCGTGGGCAGGATGTCCACATGCGTGAACTCGCGCTGCAGATCGTCGGCGGCCAGCGCGCGGCCCTGGGCGTCGTAGCGGGCCAGGGCGTGGAAGACGGTGCGGCCATGCGGCTCGGGCTGCAGCTCGCCGTTCAGCATGGGCTCGGGGTTGAGGTGGTCGCCCATGATCCACACGACCTTGGGCCGGCCGTCGCGGTTGCCGACAAAGCGCTCCACCAGCTGGGCCACGACGCGGTCGGTGCAGCGCAGGGCTTCGCGCATCACATCGGCAGAGTCGTCGTCATCCTCGTCGGTCACGGCATCGGCAATGCAGCCGCGGTCATGCGCGCCCGAGGGGCCATGGGTGTCGACGGTCAGCAGCAGGCTCACGCGCGCCTCCTCGGCCTTGCGCGGGCGCTGCATGTCGGCCCAGGCCAGCTCGACGAGATCGCTGTCCAGCAGGCCCCAGCCGGCGGCCGGTATCTTGACGCCGCGCTGCTGCCACTGCTCGGCGCCGAAGCGGTGGGCGACATGGTGGTCCTCCAGGAAGCGGCCCTTGCCGGCGAACTTCAGCGAGGCGCCGCCATAGAAGCTGATGTCCCAGCCCTGCTGCGCCAGCAGATCGGTCAGGCACACGCCGTTCTCGAAGAAACGCCGGCTGTACTCCAGCGAGTTGTGGCTCATCAGGCCCACGGGCTGCAGCGGCAGGCCGCACAGCGCACTGAACATGCCGCCCACGGTCCAGCTCGCGCCACTGAGGTTGCGCAGCTCTCCGAGGGTCTGGAAATCGTCCTGCATGCGCGTGAGCTTGGGCAGCAGGGCCGCGTGGGGCTCGCGTGGGTGGGTGTAGCCCTCGTCCAGGGACTCGACAAAGACGACCAGCACATCGGGCTTCTCGGCGGGCGCTTGTAGACGGACCTGGCGGGGGTCGACATAGTGGCGGGCCAGGTAGTCGCCGCCATCGGGCTCGGGCTGGCAGGGGTCGGACACGGTCGCGTTGACGGACACGACGGCGCCCGTGCCCAGCAGGGCCAGCAGCAGCCGGCCATGCCAGCGCTTCATGCGGCTCAGCAGCAGCAGGCTGAGGGTCGTGAGGGCCAGCACGGCCAGCAGACAGCGGCAGGCCCGCCACAGCATGCGCGGGTCGGCATAGTCCAGGCCGCCGTTCTGCAGGTGATAGAGCACCTGGTCGGGTGTGACCAGCCCCAGATAGGTGCGCAGGAACCAGGTCGCGCCGACGACCGTCCACAGCAGCAGGACCAGGGCCGCCAGCACAGCGGTGCGGGGAGAAATACGGTGGAGAAGGCGGGCAGCAGGCATCGCCGGCGAGTCTGCCGACGCCCCTTTGCCGCCACATAGTCACAAGATTGCTGAGTGTTCTCGCTCAGCAAAGGACTGTGTTCGCGCCGCGCTCAGGTCGCCTTCGGCGGCGCGGCCGTGCAGGTCTTGGCCGTCGCGAGGCCGCGCAGATAGCCGCGCCTCACGCCGCCGGCCGTGATGGCTGCGCTGACCTGGCGCGCATAGCGCTCGGCGCCGCTGAGCTTGCGCACCCAGCCGCGGAAAGGGATGACGCCTTCGGCCGTGCGCTGCAGGGCGCCGGTGGCGGCGTCCTCGCCGCGGTCCAGCAGGCCGGGGTTGCCGCTGGTATGGGGCGCATCCAGGTCGGGGCCCAGGACTTCATCCAGTGCACGGATGCTGGCGGCCAGGCCGCCGCAGCTGGCGTCGGCCGGCATCGCATAAGGCGCGGCCGCCGCGGCCTTCAACACCTCGGGAATATCGGCACGGACGACGTTGAGGTCAGACAGCGGCGTGGTCGCGGCCGTCGCGACCTTATCCTGGCTGGAGCTGGCGCAGGCGGTCAGGAGGAGGGTGGCGGTGAGCAAGGTGAGTTGGAACGAGCGCATGGCCCGGATCATCTCAGGCCCGCATTGATTTTTGCGAGCGCCGTCGCGCCGGGGCAGAGTGCTTTTTCACCCAGGGTGTTCAGCGCCTCGGTCGTCGTGCGCTGGGCTGCATGCCAGTCCTTGGCCGCCGGGTCGACATAGAGCAGGCCGGTGGCAATCTCCCCGGCCGCGGCGCGCAGCTGCATGGCGTTCATGGCGCCGAGGCGGTCGGTGGGGTCGTAGTCGGGTGCGACCTTGCGCAGGCGCAGCAACGTGCCGTCGGCCTGCGGTACGTCGATGACGTCGGGTGAGTGCTCGACGACCTGCTCGTCGGCCAGGTCGATGAAGTCGATGCGATTCAAGGCCTCGTTGTGCGCACGGACATGGTCGTAGCTGCGCGTCGAGCCGGCATGGTTGTTGAAGGCTACGCAGGGGCTGATGACGTCGATGAAGGCCGCGCCGCCATGGCGGATGGCGCCTTCGATCAGCGGCACCAGCTGGGCCTTGTCGCCCGAGAAGCTGCGGCCCACATAGGTGGCGCCCAGCTGCAGGGCCAGGCCGACCAGATCGAGCGCCGTGTCGTTGTTGGTGGCGCCCTTCTTGGCCACCGAGCCCTTGTCGGCCGTGGCGCTGAACTGGCCCTTGGTCAGGCCGTAGACGCCGTTGTTCTCGACGATATAGACCATGCGCACGCCGCGGCGCATCGCATGAGCGAACTGACCCAGGCCGATGGAGGCCGAGTCGCCGTCGCCCGAGACGCCGAGGTAGAGCAGCTCGCGGTTGGCCAGGTAGGCGCCGGTCAGCACGCTGGGCATGCGGCCATGCACGGTGTTGAAGCCGTGGCTGGCGCCGAGGAAATAGTCGGGCGTCTTGCTGGAGCAGCCGATGCCGCTGAGCTTGGCGACGCGATGCGGCGCGATGTCGAGCTGCCAGCAGGCCTGCACGATGGCACCGGAGATGGAGTCGTGGCCGCAGCCGGCGCACAGCGTCGAGACCTTGCCTTCGTAGTCGCGGCGCGTGTAGCCGACCGCGTTCTTCGTCAGGCTGGGGTGATGCAGCTTGGGCTTGGCGAGATAGGTCATGCGGCGCTCCTGGGCGCCGTGGCGAGCGCGTGGACATGGCGCGTGATCGCGTCGGTGATGAAGCGGGCCGTGATGGGCGTGCCGTCGTAGTGCAGCACCTTGATGAGCTGGCTGGGCGCCACCTCCAACTCGTTGACCAGCATGCGGCGCATCTGGGCGTCGCGGTTCTGTTCGACGACGAAGACGGCGTCGTGCGCCGCGATGAACTCGGCCACGCTGGGCGCGAAGGGATAGGCCCGCAGCCGCATCGCGTCGATGTGGATGCCGGCCTCGGTCAGCGCCGCCAGCGCCTCGTCCATGGCCGGCGCCGTCGAACCGAAGTAGAGGACGCCCAGCCGCGTCTTCTGCGCTGCGGCGCGCACCAGGGGTTGGGGCGCCAGCAGCGCGGCGGTGGCGAACTTGGCGCGCAGTCTCTCGACGTTGCGGATGTAGTCCTCACCCCGCTCCGAGTAGATGGCGGCCTCGTTGCGCGTGGTGCCGCGCGTGAAGTAGGCGCCCTTGCTCGCATGCGTGCCCGGCAGGGTGCGCCAGGGAATGCCGTCACCATCGACGTCCTTGTAGCGGGCGAAGGGCGTGCCGGCTTCGAGCTGCTCGGCCGTCATGACCTTGCCGCGGTCGTAGCGGCGCTCGTCGTCCCATGCCAGCGGCGCACACAGGCGCTGATTCATGCCGATGTCCAAGTCGCTCATCAGGAAGACCGGCGTCTGCAGGCGCTCGGCCAGGTCGAGTGCATCGGCCGCGAACTCGAAGCATTCGCGCGGGTCCTCGGGCAGCAGCAGCACATGCTGGGTGTCGCCATGCGAGGCGTAGGCGCTGGACAGCAGATCGGCCTGCTGGGTGCGCGTGGGCATGCCGGTGCTGGGGCCGCCGCGCTGCACGTCAATGACAACGAAGGGGATCTCCGCAAAGTAGGCGAGGCCGAGGAACTCGGTCATCAGCGACACGCCGGGGCCCGAGGTGGCCGTGAAGGCGCGCGCGCCATTCCAGCCCGCGCCTGTGATGATGCCGATGGAGGCGATCTCGTCCTCGGCCTGCACGATGGCGTAGCGCTTCTCGCCGGTCGCGGGGTCGGTGCGGAACTTGACCGCGTACTTCTCGAAGGCCTCGGCCACCGACGACGACGGCGTGATCGGATACCAGGCGCAGACGGTGGCACCGCCGTAAACGCAGCCCAGGGCCGTCGCCGCATTGCCTTCCATGAAGATCTTGTCGCCCACCGCATCGGCGCGCTGCACCTTGAGGCCGAAGGGCTGCACCGACAGATGGTCACGCGCGAACTCGCGGCCGGCATGCAGGGCGCGGACGTTGGAGTCCAGCAGCCTCTCCTTGCCCTTGTACTGCTCGGCAAAGAGCTTCTCGATGACGGCGGCCTCAATGCCCATCAGCTCGCTCAAGGCGCCCAGCACAAGGATGTTCTTGAACAGCGTGCGCTCGCGCGGCACGTCGTAGGTGGCGTTGCAGATGGCCGTGGCCGGCATGCCGATGACGTGGATGTCCGGGCGGAAGGCGCTCGGCGGCATGGGTTTCGTCGAGTCGTAGAAGAGGTAGCCGCCGGGCTGGATCTCGGCCAGGTCTTGCGCCCAGGTCTGCGGGTTCATGGCCACCATCAGGTCGACGCCGCCGCGCCGGCCCAGCCAGCCGGCCTCGCAGACGCGCACCTCGTACCAGGTCGGCAGGCCCTGGATATTGCTGGGGAAGATGTTGCGCGGGCTGACCGGCACGCCCATGCGCAGGATGGCGCGCGCGAACAGCTCGTTGGCCGAGGCCGAGCCCGAGCCGTTGACGTTGGCGAACTTGACGACAAAGTCGTTGACGGCTTCTATCCTGCTCATGCCGCCTCCTTGCGCGTCGCATGGTCGCGGCAGGAAGCGCCGGCCTTGGCGGTGACGAGGAAGAACTTCTGCATGTCCCAGGCCCCCGTCGGACAGCGCTCGGCGCACAGGCCGCAGTGCAGGCAGACGTCCTCATCCTTGGCCATCACGCGGCCGGTCTTGAGGCCGTCTTCGACATAGATGGCCTGGTCCAGGTTCAGCGCCGGCGCGTTGAGGCGCTCGCGCAGCTCGGGGCCATCGGCCGTGAAGGTGATGCAGTCCATCGGGCAGATGTCCACGCAGGCATCGCATTCGATGCAGAGCTTGGGCGCGAACACCGTCTGCACGTCGCAGTTCAGGCAGCGCTGGGCCTCCTTGAAGGCCGTGGCCGCGTCGAAGCCCAGTTCCACCTCGACCTTGATGCTGGCCAGGGCCTTCTCGGCCGCGGCCCAGGGCACCTTGCTGCGCAGGTCCAGCGTGATGGCGTTGTCGTAGCTCCATTCGTGGATGCCCATCTTCTGGGACACGAGGTTGACGTGCGGCGGCGGGCGCTGCGTGACGGGTTCGCCATGCAGCAGGCGGTCGATGCTGACGGCGGCTTCGTGGCCGTGGGCCACCGCGGTGATGATGTTCTTCGGGCCGAAAGCCGCGTCGCCGCCGAAGAACACGTGCGGCAGCGAGGACTGGAAGCTCTTGGCATCCAGCACCGGCAGGCCGTGCTCGTCGAAGGCGATGCCGCAGTTGTCCGGCCCTTCGCGCTCGATCCACGGGAAAGCATTCTCCTGGCCGACGGCTATCAGCACCTCGTCGCAGGGGATGACAACTTCCTCGCCGGTCTGGGCCTTCTTGAAGCGCATGCCGGTGAGCTTGCCGTCCACGTGTTCGAAGGCCAGCGGCACATGGAAGTCGAGGATGGGGATGCCCTCGTGCTCGGCGTCCTCCTTCTCCCAGGGCGAGGCCTTCATCTGCGCATAGCCGCTGCGCACGGCGACGGTCACGCTGCTGGCGCCCAGGCGCCGTGCCGAACGGCAGCAGTCCATGGCCGTGTTGCCGCCGCCGAGCACGATGACACGCGGCTGCACGGCCGTCACATGGCCGAAGCTGACGCTGGACAGCCAGTCGATGCCGATATGGACCTGAGCCCGCGCCTCCTCGCGGCCCGGCAGCTGCAGGTCGCGGCCACGCGGCGCACCGCAGCCGACGAAGACGGCGTCCCAGCCTTCGGCCAGCAGCGCCTTCATCGACGCTATGCGCTGGCCAGCCCGCCACTCCACGCCCAGGCCGAGGATGTAGCCGCACTCCTCGTCGATGACGCGCTCCGGCAGGCGAAAGCGCGGGATCTGGGTGCGGATGAAGCCGCCAGGCTTGGCTTCGCCGTCGAAGACGGTGACGGCATAGCCCTCCAGGGCCAGGTCACGTGCAACGGCGAGTGAGGCCGGCCCCGCGCCCACGCAGGCCACGCGCTTGCCGTTCTTCGCTGCGGCCTTGGGCAGCATGGCGCGGAACTCGTCGGTCTTGTTGTCGGCCGCGACGCGCTTGAGCCGGCAGATGGCGACCGGCTCGGGCTTGGCGGCCTGTTTTTCCTCCACACGACCGCGCCGGCAAGCTGGCTCGCAGGGCCGGTCGCAGGTGCGCCCGAGCACGCCGGGGAAGACGTTGCTGACCCAGTTGACCCAATAGGCCTCGTCATGCCGGCCCTGGGCGATGAGCCGGATGTATTCGGGCACCGGCGTGTGTGCCGGACAGGCCCATTGGCAATCGACGACCTTGTGGAAATAGGCCGGGTCCGAGATGTCGGTCCGCTGCACGGGTGTCTCCTCCGTGGTGCGATTTGTGCGGCGAGTCTAGGACTGCCGCCCGCACACCGGCTCTGTGGAAACCCTTTGCGGACCGCGGGACTTGTTTCAGCCCATGACCGGACGGCGCAGCCGCCAGGGGCCCACATGGGCCGCCACCAAGGTCACGGCCCAGCAGATCCAGGCCGTCCACATCGTGTGGCTGGGATAGTGGGCACCACGCAGCATCTGCCCGACGCCGTAGACGACACCGAGCAGCAAAAAGGTCAACAGCCAGACGCGCGCGGCACGCGGGTAGGCCCGGGCCAGGGCCCAGCCACCGGCCAGATAGGAGAAGGCCGCGCTCGCGTGGCCGGAGGGGAAGCAATGCCCGCCGCCACCGTCACGCGCGCCCAGCACCCAGTGGGACACATACTGGGCCGCGCCGCCGAACTCGGTCAGGTCCCAGGGGCAGCTCGTCAGGCTGAAGCGTTTCATCAGGGAGATGACGCCCAGGCAGACCAGCGTCGTCACCAGCCACCAGCGCCTCTCCTGCCGGCTCAGCGCCGGCAGCAGCCGGGGGGCCAGATTGATCAGCACGATGAAACCCATGGTGACATAGGACACCAGGCGGCCGCCTTCGTGGATCAACACCCGGGTGACCCAGGCCTCGCGCATGACAAAGCCGCCGGCATCCCCCACCTGGCGCATGGCCCAGAGGTCGAGATGGCTCAGATCCCAGGCCAGCAGCGCCAACAGGGCCACGGCCAGCATCACGACGCCGGTAGGCAGGGCGGAGACTCGCATGGGTTGATGTTCTAACAGCTTGGTCTGCATGTGCCGGCATTGTCTTGGGGCGCCGGGGCACTGGCTTGCTGGTGGCTGACCCGTGCAAGCCCGGATTGAGGGCCGCGCGGCTGGACGTCACGGTGCCAACGTGCCGCCTACACTGGCCCCATGAGTTCTCCCGTCTTTGCCGCCGAGCGCGCCGTGCGCATCGGCCGCCAAGCCCTCGAGGTCGAGGCTCGCGCCCTCGCCGAGCTGGCCCCCCGCCTGGGCGACGCGTTTGCCGGCGCCGTGCAGCTGATGCTGGGCTGCCGCGGCCGCGTGGCCGTCATGGGCATGGGCAAGAGCGGCCACGTCGGCCGCAAGATCGCCGCCACCCTGGCCTCCACCGGCACCCCCGCCCTCTTCGTCCATCCCGCCGAGGCCGCCCATGGCGACCTGGGCATGGTGACTCCCAGCGACGTCGTGCTGGCCCTGTCCAACTCCGGCGAGAGCGACGAGCTCAACGCCATCCTGCCCGTGCTCAAGCGCCTGGGCGTGCCCATCGTCGCCATGACCGGCCGCCTGCAGTCCAGCCTGGCCGCTCACGCCGACATCGTGCTGGACAGCGCCGTGGCCGAGGAGGCCTGCCCGCTGCAACTGGCCCCCACCGCGAGCACGACGGCCCAGATGGCCCTGGGCGACGCCCTGGCCGTCGCCCTGCTCGACACGCGTGGCTTCAAGGCCGAGGACTTCGCCCGCTCCCACCCCGGCGGCGCCCTGGGCCGCAAGCTGCTGACCCATGTGCGCGACCTGATGCGCAGCGGCGATGCCCTGCCCCGCGTGGCCGCCACGACGCCCTTCACCGACCTGATGCGCGAGATGAGCGCCAAGGCCCTGGGCATGGCGGTCATCGTCGATGCGGAGGACCGCGTGCAGGGCATCTTCACCGACGGCGATCTGCGCCGCCTCGTCGAGCAAGGCCGCGACCTGCGCGCCCTGACCGCCGCCGAGGTCGCCCACCCCAAGCCGCGCACCGTCGGTGCCGAGGCTCTCGCCGTCGACGCCGCCGACCTGATGGAAGCCGCGCGCATCACCGTCGTCCTCGTCGTCGATGCCGAGCAGCGCCTGCTGGGCGCCATCAGCATCAACGACCTCATGCGCGCCAAAGTCATCTAGATGCGACCCGCCCTGCGTTTCCCGCCCGAACTCCTGGTCAAGGCCCAAGGCCGCGGCCTGGCCATCAAGCTGGCCATCTTCGACGTCGATGGCGTGCTGACCGACGGCCGCATCTACATCGGCGAGCACGGCGAAGAGTTCAAGGCCTTCAACACCCTGGACGGCCATGGCCTGAAGTCGTTGCAGCAGGTCGGCATCACGCCCGTCATCGTCACCGGCCGCGACAGCCTGGCCGTGCGCCGCCGCGTCGCCGACCTGGACCTGCAGCACGCCGTCTACGGCGCGCGCGACAAGCTGGCCGTGGCCGAGCCCCTGCTGGCTCAGTTGGGCGCGAGCTGGGACGAGGTCGCCGTCATGGGCGACGACTGGCCCGACCTGCCGCTGATGCTGCGCGCCGGTTTCGCCTGCGCCCCGCCCGGCGCCCACGCCGAGGTGCTGGCCATCGCCCACCACGTCACGAAAGCCGCTGGCGGCTACGGCGCGGCGCGCGAGTACTGCGACGTGCTGCTGATGGCCGCGGGCCATTACGAGCGCCTGCTCAACGCCCACCACGACACGCTGGACGGAGGCAAGACCTCGTGACGCCGGTCACCTTGCCGGTGCCGGCTCCGGCCCGCCAGAAGCCCCGGCCCTGGCTGTGGCGGGCGCAGAACCTGCTGTCCAACTACCTGCCCCTGCTGCTGATGGCGCTGCTGGCCAGCGGCACCTGGTGGCTGGTCAAGAACACGCCGCTGCTCGACGCGCCCGGTGAGATCGCAGCGCCGCGCCATGTGCCCGACTACCGCATGGCCAACTTCGAGATCCAGCGCATCGGTGCCGATGGCCGCCTGCATGTGCAGATTGCCGGCGCCGAGCTGCGCCACTATCCGGACACCGACACCGTCGAGATCGACCAGGCCCGCGTGCGCGCCATCGCCCCTGATGGCAGCCTGGCCATCGCAGAAGCCAAGCGGGCCCTCAGCAATGGCGACGGCAGCGACATGCAGCTGCTCGGCGACGTGCACCTGCGCCGCCTGCCGCCCGGTGCCGGCGAGAACGCGCCGGCCCAGCTGGAGATGCGCGGCGAATTCCTGCAGGCCCTGTCCAACAGCGAGGTGCTGCGCTCCCACCTGCCAGTCACCATCCGCCAGGGCGGCTCGACGCTGAACGCGCAGAACTTCGAATACCGGCATCTGACCGGCCAGGTCCACTTCACCGGCAAAGCGCACGGCCAGATCACCTCCAAAGGCGGCAAATGACCGAACTGGTCTTCATCACCGGCGCCTCCAGCGGCATCGGCCAGGCCCTGGCCCTGCGCTACTACCGCGACGGCGCCCACCTCGCGTTGGTGGCCCGCCGCACCGCCGAGGTCGAGCGCTGGGCCGCCGAGCAGAAGCTCGACGCCACGCGCTTCAAGGTCTACGGTGCCGACGTGGCCGACCTCGACGCCATGGCCCGCATCGGCCGTGAATGCATCGCGGCCCAGGGACTGCCGGACGTCGTCATCGCCAACGCCGGCATCAGCATCGGCATGGACACGACCCAGTTCGACGACCTCGAGGTCATGCGCCGCACCTTCGAGACCAACAACGTCGGCCTGGCCGCCACCTTCCATCCCTTTGTCGCCGCGATGAACGAGCGCCGCTCGGGCACCCTGGTCGGCGTGGCCAGCGTCGCCGCCATCCGCGGCCTGCCGGGGCATGGCGCCTACTGCGCCAGCAAGTCGGCCGTCGTCGCCTACTGCGAGAGCCTGCGCGGCGAATGCCGGCCCTTCGGCGTGCGTGTCGTGACGATATTGCCGGGCTATATCGACACGCCGCTGACGCGCGGCAACCGCTACAGCATGCCCTTCCTGATGCAGGTCGAGGACTTCGCCGACCAGGCCGTGCGCACCATCCGTGCCGAGGTCAGCTACCGCGTCATCCCGTGGCAGATGGGCGTGCTGGCCAAGGTCCTGCGCCTGCTGCCCAACTGGCTCTATGACAGGGCGTTGGGCAGCCGGCCGCGCAAGAAGCGCGCAAGCGAGTAGCCGCAGCTACACTGCGCGCCTTCGTACCGAGAGCTGCCCGACGCAGCCCAGGAGGACATCATGGCCAAGGTGCTTCACCCCTGCTAGTGCCCGCGCGCTGACACCGTGTCAGCGCCGCTCGCCGGCTGCGCTTCGCGCACGCCCACCTGATTCCTGCTGCCCGCCTGGCGCGGCAGCCGATCTCGGACGACTTCCATGACCTTTCGCCTTCTCGGCTCGGGCTTTGCCCTGGGCTTGTGCACGCTGGCCCTGCCTGCCTGGGCCAATGCGCCCGAACTCCAGCATCCCACCGCCCTGCGCCTGGCCGTCGGCGAGGCCGCGCCCGTCATCGATGGCCGCCTGGACGACGCCGCCTGGCAACGCGCGCCGGTCTACGAGCGCTTTGCGCAATTCCTGCCCACCGACAAGCAGGCCGCGCGCTGGCGCACGACGGTGCAGGTCCTCGTCACCGATGACGCCCTGGTCTTCGGCATCCGCGCCTGGGACCCCGAGCCCGGCCGCATCCGCGCGCCGCTGACCCGGCGCGACCAGGTCAAGGCCGACCAGGACTTCGTCGCCGTCTTCATCGACCCGGTCGGCCACCGCCGTGCCGCGCAATACGTGCGCGTCGGCGCCGCCGGCGGCGTCGAGGACGGCCTGTTCTCCGCCGAGGAAGACAGCGAGGACTCGGCCCCCGACTTCGACATCGAAGCCGCGTCGACGCGGCTGCCCGACGGCTACAGCATCGAGCTGCGCTGGCCGCTGGCTGCGCTGCGCTTCCCCCATGCCGACGGAGCGCCCTGGCGCGTCATGGTGGCGCGCAACATCCCGCGCGAGGACCGCACGCTGAACGTCAGCTCGCCGGCCCTGACCAAGGACGCGCTGAGCTTCATCGCCGAGCTGCAGCCGCTGGAAGGCCTGGGCGACCTCGCCCTGCAGGTGCGCGAGCGCAGCTTCATCGCCTTTCGGCCCGAGCTCACCTTGCGCAGCACGCGCGACATCAGCGAGGCCGAAGGCAGCCACCGTGCGCGCAGGACGTCCCTGGGCGCGGAGTTCAAGTGGCGGCCGCGCGCCGACTGGGTCATCGACGCGACGCTGAACCCCGACTTCTCCCAGGTCGAGATCGATGCGCCCCAGCTCGCCGGCAACACCCGCTTCGCGCTCAGCGTGCCGGAGAAGCGCCCCTTCTTCCTGGAGAGCGCCGACGTCGTCGGCCCGACCCAGCCCGACGAGTCGGGCGAGAACCGCAGCCTGGCGGCCTTCTACACCCGCGCCATCACCGATCCCGACTGGGGCCTGCGCGCCACCTGGCGCGGTGCCGGCGCCGAGGCCACCGCACTGCATCTACGCGATGCGGGCGGCGGCGTGGTGTTGCGCGCCGGGGCCTTCGCGACACGCAGCGGCGCCCAGCCGCGCGACTCCCAGGCCAGCTTCGCCCGCGGCCGCATGCAGTTCGATGGCCTGGGCCTGGCGGGGCTGGTGTCGTTGCGCGACTTCGGCCATGGCCTCAACACCCAGGTCATCGGCAGCGACGGCGTCTGGCGGGCCGGCGACAGCGACCAGTGGCGCGGCCATCTGCTGCTGTCGGACACGACGCTGGGTCTGGACGCCGACGGCCAGGTGCAGCGCGTCAGCCGCGAGCGTGGCCACCGCGGCTGGCTGGCCTGGCGCCACCGTGACGCGGACTGGTCGGCCAATGTCAATGTCGAGGAGATCAGCCCGCGCTTCGCCAACGACAACGGCTTCGTCAGCCAGAGCGGCGTGCGCCGCGCCTCGGCCTTCGGCGTGCTGCGCCTGGGGCCGCGCGAGTTCGCCGGCATCGACATGCACGACCACGAGGTCCAGCTCAAGCTGCAAGAGACACGCACGCTGGCCGACCCGCTGCTCGGCGTGGCGGGCGGCCAAGTCGTCGACCGCCTGGTGCAGCCCGGCTTCTGGTTTGCGGCGGCGCGCAACACCGGTGTGTGGGGCCATGTCGGCCTGGACAGCCACCGCGCCCGCAGCGGCGGCCAGCAGCATGCGACGCGCACCCTGCTGCTGGGCTTCGAGTCCAACCCGGGCGAGGTGCTGAACTATGTCGACGTCGAGGTCGAATGGGGCCGGCGCCTGGACTTCGATGCCGATCGCGTCGGCCTGGGCGCCCAGGGGCAGGCCGTGGCCCAGATGCGGCTGCCGCTGCCTGCAGGCTTGTGGCTGGAGTTCGAGCAGCGCTTCGGCCTCGGCTGGGTCGACGCCCCCGACGGACGGCGCGCCTTCACGGATCGCAGCGCCCAGAGCCTCGTCGTGCTGCACTTCAGCCCGCGCGAGTCGCTGCGCCTCATCTACCAGCAGACCCACTTCAACCGCCGCGACGACCCGGTGGCCAGCCTGGCCGCGCAGGACGACCACGGACGGGTGCTGTCCCTGATGTTCCAGCACCGCATCGGCCTGTCCCGCGTCATCAGCGTGGGCCTGAGCCGGGCCCGCGAGCAGCCGGGCGCCGTGCGCGCCAACGAGGTCTTCGCCAAGGCGACGCTGGCGTATTGAGGCCCCTCGTCCAGGCTTGCAGGCTCGGTGAACTGGAGTCGGACACAAGCAGTCCCTGCGGACTGCTTGTGCCTACGCAAGGCCATGGGTCTCTGGCCCATGGCAGGCCCAGCGCTCGGCCCGCGAACTGGAGAGAGCCCTCCAGTCCAGAAATGACAAAGCGCCCCGAAGGGCGCTTTGCTCAGATCTCTTGCGAGGTCGGGGGATCAGTAGCCGCCCGAACGGCCACCGCCGCCGTAGCCACCACCGCCGCCGCCGTAGCCGCCGCCACCGCCGGAGCGGCCACCGCCACCACCGCCGTAGCCGCCGCCACCGCCGCCGTAGCCGCCACCGCCGGAACGGCCACCGCCGCCACCGCCGTAGCCACCACCGCCGCCGCCCGAACGGCCACCGCCGCCGTAGCCGCCGCCACCACCGTAGCCGCCGCCACCACCGTAGCCGCCGCCGCCGGAACGGCCACCGCCGCCACCGAAGCCGCCCGGACGCTCTTCACGAGGACGAGCTTCATTGACGACGATCGCGCGGCCTTCCAGGGCCTGGCCGTTCATGCCGTTGATGGCAGCCTGCGCCTCAGCGTCAGAGCCCATTTCCACGAAGCCGAAACCCTTGGAGCGACCGGTTTCACGATCCATCATGACCTTTGCGGAGGTCACGGTTCCGAACTGACCGAATGCCTCTTGCAGAGATTCGTCACGCACGCTGTAGGCGAGGTTGCCCACGTAAAGCTTGTTTCCCATGGGGAAGCCCTTCTCTTCTCAAAACCAAAAAACCATGTGGAGCTTCAACCCATCGTGAACCATTCAAGCGAAGGTGCGGCGTCCAGACACAGGCAATTGATTATGGTGGCCGGGGTCAAAGATTGCTGGGAGGCACTCCGTCAAGTGTTGTTTTTCAGAGCTAGCACAAACCCTGGCGATTGCGATCCATCACGGTGCCGTCATCGATACCATCGCCGCGCCCGCCCGAAACCATGACGCTCAACCTGATTTCCGCCCTCTCCCGAGTTCTGGCCAGCGTCGATGCGCTGCGCAATCTGCGCGCGCTCTACGCCTTGCTGACCAGCTTCTGCATCGCCGGCCTGCTGGTCGCCATGGCGCAGTCGGCCATGGTGCGTGAACAAAGCCTGCTCAGCGCCCTGTGGCTGGGCCTGGCCCTGGCTGTCGCCTTTTTTGGCGTCAATGCAACCGGACTGATGCTGATGGACCAGGCGCGCGGCCGGCTGGTCCGCGACCCGCAGGATGCCCTGGCCGACTCGCTGCGCAGCGCCCACCGGGTGCTGCTGGCCCTGCTGGCCTGCCTGGTGCCGACCGGCGCCGTCGTGCTGGCGCTGGCCGGCCTGCTGTGGGCGACGCGCTGGCCCTTTGTCGGCGCCCCGCTGCTGGCCCTCGTGCTGCCGGCCGGCGTGCTGGCCTTGGGCGGCCTGAGCTTCGTCCTCGTCGTGCTGGTCGGGCCGCTGGCCGGACCGGCCGTCTGGGCCGGTCGGCGCAGCCGTGGTGTGCTGGGTTTCCTGCGCGGGCGGGTGCGCCACGGCCTGCCCGAAACCGCCCTGCTGATGGCGGCCGTCTACCTGCTGACAGCCCTGGCCACGGCGGCCGTCAGCTTCGTCGTCGTCAGCGGCAGCCGGCTGGTGGCCGGCCTGGCCATCGTCGGCGCCGGCGTCGAGCTGCCGGCCCGCCAGCTGCTGGCCGGTGTCATGGGGCTGGGGCCGCGGGGTTTCGGCGCCACCGGCGTGCCTCTGGAGGGCGGGTCGCTCGGCCTGGCTGCGCTGATCGGCGGGGGCGTCGTCTTCGCCATCGCCCTGGTGCTGCCCACCCTGGTCTGGCTGCGCGGCTGCTGCGCCGTCTACCTGGCCGTGACGGAGCTCGAATGATGGCGCCACGCATTGCTTCCCTGGTGCCGAGTGCCACCGAGACGCTGGTCGCCCTCGGCCTGGGCGAACGGCTGGTGGCCCGCACCGGCTTCTGCATCCACCCGGCCGAGGCCGTCGGGCACATCCCCAAGGTCGGCGGCACCAAGGATGTGAACCTGGACAAGCTCAGGAAGATCGCGCCGACGCATGTCGTCGTCAATGTGGATGAGAACCGGCGCGAGACGGCCGAAGCCATCCTCCAAGGTTTTGGGCAATTCGTGCCCGAAGTCATCGTCACCCATCCGAGCCGCCCCGAGGACAACCTGGCCCTGTTCGAGCAACTGCGCGCAGCCTTTGCCGACCAGCCCGGCGTCAATGCACGCGCCGCCGCCCTGTCGACGGAGTTCACCGCCGCCCTGCAGCGCTGCCGCCGCGAAGCGCATCGGGAGGAGAAAGTGCTCTACCTGATCTGGCGCCAGCCGTGGATGACGGTGGCCCGCGACACCTATATCTCGACCCTGCTGGCCGAGGCCGGCTGGCAGACCTGGCCGGGCGTGCTCGGCGGCGAGCACGGGGCCGGCCGCTACCCGGCGCTCGCCGGCGACGAAGCCTGGCTTCACGACATCGATCGGGTGCTGCTGAGTTCGGAACCCTACCGCTTCGACTCCACGCATGTCGCCGAGGCCCAGGCCCTGTGCCCGCAGGCGCGGGTGCAGCTCGTCGACGGCGAACTGCTGAGCTGGTGGGGCTCGCGCGGCGCGGCCGGGCTGGACTATCTGCGCGAACTCAGCGCGACCAGTCCACGCGATCGAGCAGAAGCCTGAGTTTTTTGGCCTTGCCGGGGTTGAGCTGAGCCGCCCAGGCGACGCGCCCCTGCAGATGGGCCTGCCAGTCGGCATGGCCTTCCCGGTTCTGGCCCGCCGGCCCGTCGACGACGCAGCGGTGCAGCGTGGCCTTGAGCCGGTCGAACTCGTCGCGCGGCAGATTGGGCCGCTGGTTGACGACGATGCCGCAGACCGACTGGCGCTGCGCCATGCCCAGGCTGCGGGTCTTGCGCGGATGGATGACGAAGCCCTCGTCGGCCGCAATGGCCGCGACCAAAGCGGAAATCGCCCGCAGCGGCAGCGACGCCGGGCCGGAGATGACCAGGTCGTCGGCATAGCGGCTGTAGCGTGCCCCGAAACTCCCGGCGAGGCCGCTGAGGCGCGCGTCCAGGCCGAAAGCGCAGAGGTTGGCCAGGGCCGGAGACGTCGGCGCGCCCTCGGGCAGATGGGCGTCGCGCAGGCGCTGCTTCTGCGGCCAACTCAGGCGCGGCTCGGCGCTCAGCCAGGCCTCGGGTGCGGAAGTCGTGCACAGCGCCGCCAGCGAGCGGGCGACGGCCGTCGAGTAGCCCAGGGTCTTGAAAAGGGCGTGGATTCGCGCGGCGCTTACCGTCGAGAAGAAGTCGCTCAGGTCAAAGCGCAAGACCCGGCCCTGGCCGGCATGCAGGGCGGCGTGCTGCACGACCGAGCGGCCGCGCGCGTAACCGAAGGCCGCCTCATGCGGCGGCAGCCCGTTCAACAACTGCGTCAGCAGGCGGCGCTGCACCGCGCGCAGATGCGGCGCCGGCACCTCCAGCAGGCGCCAGCCGGCGCCTTCGCCACGCTTGGGCACCGGGGCCTGGCGATAGTGCTGCTGCGCCAGCGGCCGGCGGCGCTGCCAGTCGGCCGGCAGGGTCAGCCGCCACAGGCCCGCAGGCGTCATGCCGAGGCCCAGGGCCAGCGCACCCACCGTGGGCCAGTGCGGGCGCTCCAGGCCGGTGGGCGCCGGCGCCAGCTGGTCGGGCGAACGCAGCAGCCAGCGGCGCGCCTCGGGCCGGGTCTTGCCCGCCCAGGCCTTGGCAAAGCCCTCATGCGCTTCGACACGCTCGCTCAGGGTGGCAACGTCCAGGCGCTGCCAAACCTCGCCTGGCACACGCGCCATGGCCTGCGCCAGGCCCACCAGCCAGGGCGGCCGTTGATCCAGGCAGACGGCCATGCGCGCCGCCAGGGCTTCCTCGTGGCGAGAGCCGGCCAGCATCGCGTGGGCCAGGGCCCGGGCGGTCATGGTGCGGGCGCTGTCCACCCTGTCTTCTCCCTGCGAAAGGCGCGGCACGCTGCCCGAGCGACGGGTGATGCGTGAGCGGGATGGCGCTTTGGCGCCATGGGGCTCACGCCCTGTTGGACGAGAGATTGAAGACCCCCGGGGTTGCCCCGGAGTGCTTGCCGGCGAAGGCTCGCAAAGACCTCGGACAGCGGCCGCGCGGCGGATGATAAGGAGCTGGCTCACAGCTGACTCACAATTGCCCGCCATGGATATCTACAAGCCCCTCGTCGCGCTGCTGGCCATCGTGAATCCGGTCGGCGTGGTGCCTTTCTTCATCCACTTCACCTCCGCGTTCTCGCGCACGCAGCGGCGCAAGACCATGCTCGTCAGCGCCAGCACGGCCGGCATCGTCATCGCGCTGAGCGCGTTGTTCGGGCTGAAGATCATCGAGTTCTTCGGCATCTCGCTGGCCAGCTTCCAGGTCGGCGGCGGCTGCCTGCTCCTGATCAGCTCGCTGCAGATGCTCAACGCCCAGCCGGCCGAGGCACGCAAGGAAGACGTGTCCGAGGGCAACACCAAGGCCGACGCGGGCGCCAGCATCGCCGTCGTGCCGCTGGCCATCCCACTGCTGACCGGCCCGGCCACCATTTCCACCATGGTCATCTACGCCGACAAGACCCGCGTCTGGTGGGAACTGGCCATCCTGTGCGGCTACGGCGTGGTCGTCGCCGGCGTGACCTTCCTGGTGTTCTCGGCCTCCAGCAAGATCGCCAAGGTGCTGGGCCAGACCGGCATCAACATCATGACGCGGCTGATGGGCCTCATCCTGGCCGCCCTGGCGGTCGAACTGCTGAGCGACGGCCTCATCAAACTCTTCCCGGTGCTGGCCGCACGCTCTATAAGCTAGGGGACGCCGTGGCCCTCTTCGACCTGCCTCCTATCTGGATGGCGCCCATGGCCGGCGAGGCCTCCAGCGCGGCCCTGGTTGCGGCCGTCAGCGCCGGCGGCGGCTTCGGCCAGCTGGGCGCCGCCTATCTGACACCGGCGCGCATCGGCGAGATCAGCGCCGACATCCGCGCCCGTACCGACCGCCCCTTCGGCATCAACCTGTTCTGCCCCCAGCCCTGGCTGCGCGACGATGCGGCCCTGGACGCCTACCTCGGCCGGCTGGCCATCTGGCATGCCGAGCTGGGCCTGCCGGCGCCGACGCGGCCCGAACGCTTCGAGGAAGACTTCGAAGCCCAGCTGGAAGCCACCGTCGCCGCAAAACCCGCCGTCATCAGCTTCGTCATGGGCGACCCCGGTGTTGCGCGCGTCGCGGCGCTGAAGGCCCAAGGCTTCAAGGTGGTGGGCACGGCGACGCAGGTGGCAGAAGGCCTGATGCTGCAGGCCAGCGGCGTCGATGCCGTTGTGGCCCAGGGCTATGAGGGTGGCGGCCACCGCGGCGGCTTCCTCGGCACGCCCGAAGGTGCCTTGATCGGCACCATGGCCCTGGTGCCCCAGCTGGTCGATGCGCTGGACATCCCGGTGCTGGCCGCCGGCGGCATTGCCGATGCGCGCGGCGTCGCGGCGGCCCAGGCCCTGGGTGCCAGTGGCGTGACGGTGGGCACGGCCTTCCTGCTGGTCGACGAATGCCCGCTGTCGCCGGTCTACCGCGAGGCCTTGCTGCAGGCCCGCGATGCCGATTCGACGCTGACCCGCGCCTTCTCCGGCCGCCTGGCGCGCGGGGTGGCCAACCGCGTCACGCGCGAACTGGACGGTGTGGTCCTGCCCGCCTTCCCGCAGCCCAATGCCGCCAGCCGGCCCCTGCGCCAGGCCGCCGCCAAGGCCGGCCAAGCCGACTTCATCAGCCTGTGGGCCGGCCAGGCCCTGCCGCTGAACCGCGAGCCGGGACAGGCTGCACGCCTCGTCGCGGCCCTGGCGAAAGGCTGGCGGGTTTGACCATCCTGCTGCTGGAGGACGACCCCGCCATCGCGGACACCGTCGTGTTTGCGCTGCAGCGCGAGGGCTTTGCCGTCGAGCACCGCGGCTGGCTGGCCGAAGCCCGCGAACGCCTGAAGCAGACGCCGGCGCCCGAGCTCCTCATCCTGGACATCGGCCTGCCCGACGGCCATGGCCTGGACCTGTGCCGCGAGCTGCGCGCTGGGCCTCTTTCGCATCTCTCTCGCCTGCCCGTCATCGTGCTCAGCGCGCGCAGCGAGGAGATGGACCGCGTGCTCGGCCTGGAGCTGGGCGCCGACGACTACCTCGCCAAGCCTTTCAGCCCACGCGAGCTGGTGGCCCGCGTGCGCGCCCTGCTGCGCCGCGCCCAGGCCGCACCGCCGCCCGCGCCGGGCTTCATCGTCGACGGCTCGCGCGTGCGCCTGGACGGTCAGCTGCTCAACCTGACCAAGCTGGAACTGGGCCTGCTGCTCAAGCTGCTGCAGGCGCCGCAACGCATCCATTCGCGCGACAGCCTGCTGGACGCCGTCTGGGGCACCAGCGCCGACAGCGGCGACCGCACCGTGGACACCCACATCAAGACGCTGAGGGCCAAGTTGCGCGAGGTCGCGCCAGCGCGCGATCCCATCAAGACCCACCGCGGCCTCGGGTACTCCCTGGAGCCCTGATGCGCCTCGGTCTTCGGGTCTTCTTCGGCTTCTTCCTGATCGCCGGCCTCAGCGCCGTGCTGCTGCTCAAGGTCTTCCTGGCCGAGGTCAAGCCCAGCGTGCGCGAGGTCATGGAAGACCTGATGGTGGACACCGCCCATCTGCTGGCCGAGGTGGCCACCGATGAACTGGCCAGCGGAGCGCCGGCACCCGACGGCCGCCTTGCGGCCCAGCTGCAGCGCTATGCCAAGCGCGACGTCGACGTGGCCATCTGGGGCGTTCGCAAGCAGAGCCTGAGCCTGCGCATCTACGTGACCGATGCCAATGGCCGTGTCGTGCTCGACTCCGACCAACCCTCGGCCGTGGGCAAGGACTACTCGCAATGGCGCGATGTGGCTCTGACGCTGCGCGGCGACTACGGCGCCCGGGCCTCCCGCTATTCGGGCGATGACCGCAGCACCATCCTCGTCGTCGCAGCGCCGGTGCTGAAGGACGGCCGCACCCTCGGTGTGGTCAGCGTGGCCAAGCCGGTGGCCAGCGTGCAGGCCTTCATCGACCGCGCCGAGCGCCGCGTCTTCTGGGCCGGTGCCGCGCTGCTGGCCACCAGCCTGGTGGTCGGCGTAGGCGTGACCCTGTGGCTGGTGGCTTCGGTGCGGCGGCTGCGTCGCTTCGCCCAGCAGGCCCAGGCCGGCCAGGCTCAGACGCTTCCCGCCGTGCCGGGTGAACTCGGCGACCTGGCCGTCGCCATGGACGACATGCGCCGCCGCCTGGAAGGCCGCGAGCAGCTCGAACACGATGTACGCGCGCTGACCCATGAGCTGAAGAGCCCGCTGGCCGCCCTGCGCGCCAGCGGCGAGCTGCTGCAGGACGAACTGCCCGCCGCCGATCGCCAGCGCTTTGCCGCCCAGGTGCTGGACCAGACCGCACGGTTGCAGACCCTGGTGGAGCGCGTGCTGGCTTTGTCGCAGCTGGAGGTCCAGGTGGGCTTGGGCGAGCGCCGACGCATCGCGCTGGTCGACTGGGTGGAAGGCCAGCTGGATCGCCAGGCCCCGCGCCTGCAACAGAAGGACTTGAACATCGTCTGGATGTTGCGCGAGGACGTGGCCGTCGACGCCGACACAGCCCTGCTGGAGCTGGCCCTGGGCAATGTGCTGGTCAACGCCATCGACTTCGCGCCTGCCGGCTCGACGCTGGAACTCGGCGTCAGCGCGACGCCGACGACCGTGCGCCTGGCCCTGCGCGACCACGGCCCCGGCGTGCCGCCGGCCGGTTTCGCCCAGCTCGGCAAGCGCTTCTTCTCGACAGCCCGACCCGGCAGCCTGGTCAAGGGCTCGGGCCTGGGCCTGGCCATCGCGCGCCGCGTGGCCGAACTGCATGGCGGGCGGCTGGCTTTCGAGGCGGCGGAGCCGGGCCTGCGCGTCACCCTGATCCTGCCGCGCTGACTTCACGCTGGCTTCACGCAGCCCTTCATGCCATCACCGCCGCTGGCGATGCTGGCGGCATGAACAAGCACCCCCTCCTCCTCAAGCTGGTCATCCTGGCCGTCGTCACCCTGCTGCTGGTCGTTGTGCTCGGCGAGATCCGCGGCCTCGCGCATGAACGCCAGGCACGCCAGACCGAGGCCGAGCAGAACGTCGAACAGTCGCTGGCCGGCGCGCAGACCCTGCTCGGCCCCATCCTCGTGCGCCAATGCACCGAGACCTGGGCGCCCTACAAGGACGGCGTCCAGACCCGGACCTTCTCCCACCGCCTGACGCCCGCCCAACTGCAGCTCAGCGGCGAGCTGGTGCCCGAGCCGCGGCATCGCGGCCTGTTCAAGATCAACACCTATGCCGGCAAGCTGACCACGCTGGCGCGCTGGGATGACCTCTCGGGCCTGACGCCCAAGCCCGACAACGTCGGCGGCCATGTCGAATGCGGCGACCTCGTCGCCATGTTCTCGGCCCGGGATGTGCGCGGCCTGCGCAAGGTCGAGCTGACGCGCGATGGCCGCCCGCTGACGGTCAGGCCCGGCACGACCGATCCGGCCTACACGGCCGGCCTGCACGCCGTCATCCAGCCGCCCCAGGCGGGCGAACGCCTGGACCTGAAGCTGGTCGTCGACCTGGCCGGCACGCAGAGCCTGGCCGTCGTGCCCACGGCCAGCGACACCACGGTGACGCTGGAATCCGCCTGGCCGCATCCCAGCTTCGGCGGCCGCTTCCTGCCCACGCGCAGCGACGTCAGCGACGACGGCTTCAAGGCGCGCTGGCAGGTCACCGAGCTGGCCAGCGGCGCCGTGGCCGACGTGGTCGCCGGCAAGGGCAACCTCGACAGCCTGGCCGTCGACCTCATCGACCCGGTGAACCCCTATGTGATGAGCGACCGCGCCATCAAGTACGGCCTGATGTTCATCGCCCTGACCTTTGTCACCGTCGGCCTGACCGAACTGCTGACCGGCCGGCGCGTGCACCCGGTGCAATACCTGCTCGTCGGCCTGGCGCTGAGCCTGTTCTTCCTGCTGTTGCTCAGCCTGTCGGAGCACCTGCCCTTCCTGGTGGCCTATCTGATCGCTGCCGGCGCCGCGGCCGCGGTGCTGACCCAGTACGCCGCGGCCATGCTGGGCGGCTGGCTGCGCGGCGCGGCCTTCGGCGGCGGGATCGCCCTGCTCTACGGCGCCCTCTATGTGCTGCTGAGCCGCGAGCAGGCCGCCCTGGCCATCGGCGCCATCCTGCTCTTCACCGTGCTCGCCACCGTGATGACACTCACACGCAAGCTTGACTGGTATCGCCTGAGCGCTGCGACCGCCGAGTAACGTACGCTAGGGGCTGCATCCCGCAGCCCTCTCGCACGCTCCGTCAGCGCTCCATGGCCCGTCAAGGTTTCGACTACATCATCGTGGGCGCCGGCACCGCCGGCTGCCTGCTCGCGAACCGGCTCAGCGCCAATCCGGAAAAGCGCGTCCTCCTCATCGAGGCCGGCGGCAAGGACGACTACCACTGGATCCACATCCCGGTCGGTTATCTCTACTGCATCGGCAACCCGCGCACCGACTGGTGCTTCAACACCGAGGCCGAGGCCGGGCTCAACGGCCGCAGCCTGCGCTACCCGCGCGGCAAGGTGCTGGGCGGCAGCTCCAGCATCAACGGCATGATCTATATGCGCGGCCAGAGCCGCGACTACGAGCACTGGGCCGAAGCCACCGGCGACGACACCTGGCGCTGGGAGCGCGTGCTGAAGGCCTTCCGCAAGCACGAGAGCCACTGGCGGCTGGACAAGCCCAAGACCGCGCCCGAAGGCTTCGCCAACATCCACGGCAGCAAGGGCGAATGGCGGGTCGAGCAGCAACGCCTGCGCTGGCCCATCCTCGATGCCTTTGCCGCCGCAGCCACCCAGGCCGGCATCCCGGCCACCAGCGATTTCAATGCCGGCACGAACGAGGGCGTGGGCTATTTCGAGGTCAACCAGAAGAAGGGTCTGCGCTGGAACACCGCCAAGGCCTTTCTGCGCCCGACCGCCTTCGGCCGCCCCAATTTCGAGCTGTGGACCGGCGCCCAGGTGCGCAAGCTGCGCCTGCTGCACGACGATGCCGGCCTGCGCTGCAGCGGCGTCGAGGTGCTGACGCCCCGCGGCATCGAGCAGCCCTGGCTGAATGCCGGCGGCGAGGTCATCCTGGCCGCAGGCGCCATCGGCTCGCCCCACATCCTGCAGCTCTCGGGGCTGGGTCCGGGCAGCCTGCTGCAAAAGCTCGGCATCACCGTCGAGCATGACCTGCCCGGCGTCGGCGCCAATCTGCAGGACCATCTGCAGATCCGCGCCATCTACAAGGTGCAGGGCGCCAAGACGCTGAACACCCGCGCCGCCTCCCTGTTCGGCAAGGCGGCCATCGGCCTGGAGTACGCCCTGCGCCGCAGCGGCCCCATGAGCATGGCGCCGTCGCAGCTGGGCGCCTTCACGCGCAGCAACCCCGAGCGGGCCTGGCCCGACCTGGAATACCACGTGCAGCCGCTGTCGCTGGACGCCTTCGGCGAGCCCCTGCATGGCTTCAACGCCTTCACGGCCAGCGTCTGCAACCTCAACCCGACCAGCCGCGGCGCGGTCTATGCGACCTCGCCCGACATCACGGTCGCCCCCGCCATCAAGCCCAACTACCTGTCCACCGATGCGGACCGGCAGGTGGCCGCCGACAGCCTGAAGCTGACGCGGCGCATCGTGTCCCAGCCCGCCCTGGCCGCCTTCAAGCCCGAGGAATACAAGCCCGGGCCGCAGTACCAGACCGACGAGGACCTAGCCCGCCTGGCCGGCGACATCGCGACGACCATCTTCCACCCCGTCGGCACCTGCCGCATGGGCCGCAAGGAAGACGTCTACGCCGTCGTCGACTCGCGGCTGCGCGTGCGCGGCGTGTCGGGCCTGCGCGTGGCCGACGCCAGCATCATGCCGACCATCACGAGCGGGAATACCAATTCGCCGACGTTGATGATTGCGGAGAAGCTGGCGGGGTGGTTGGGCGCCTGAACGGGCGCAGCCCGAACCAGGGCGTCCGACAAGAACGTGCACCAGAGATGAAGAACAGAGCACTGATCGCGGCATGGCTGGCATCGGTTTGCTGCCTATCGCCAATACATGCACAGGCGCAGAGCGCCGCCATCGATTTGGATTTCGATCCATTCCTGGGTCGACCGACTGTCTTCCCCCTCATTCACGCGGATTCAGCAGCGCGCTTTGAGGCCGCCAATCCGGCAAACAAGCACTGGGGCAGCGGGAGGATTGCCACGGTTCAGGTCGCACCCCAGCTCCGCATCCGCCTTGAAGCGCAGGAAGAACCCAGCTTTCCCTCGTGGGTCAGGCTTGTCGACGCCAAGACCGGCGCCCCGTTGAAGGACATCGCTGTTTACGGCCTGGACGAAGCCGTCTGGTATTTCCCCGGCAATGGAAACATCTACCTGCGTCAGCGCGAGATCAGCCTGTGCGGGCCCCGAATTCTTCGCAAGTTCGAAGTCAAAGGGCAGGCCATTCAAGAAGTCACCCAGCCCATCCATTTCATCGGGGCGGAATCCAAGGTTGCGCTCGACGCGATAACCATCTACGCAAGCCCGGAAAAGGGCGCCGTCGTCGCAGTTGCACCCAAGGGATCCACTGTTTTCGTCATCGGGGCGCTTCCCGCCAAGACTTTTCCGGACCATGTCCCACTGCTGGTACGCACATCGCTTGGACTGACCGGATGGCATTTCCAGGGAGAGGGTGGCCAGTTGGAGATCCATCAGTGCAATTGAGCAGGCTGCTGAGGTAGCAGATCCGCAGGCCGCGGACAATGCTGCCCATGCAGTCCCCGTCCCCCCGCGTGCTCTCCGTCATCCCCCCGATGACGCAGCTGAACACGCCCTACCCGTCCACCGCCTATCTGACCGGCTTCCTGCGCTCGCGCGGCGTCGACGCACAACAGGTGGACCTGGCCTTGACGCTGGTGCTGGAGCTGTTTTCGCCCGCCGGCCTGACGCAGATCCGCGAGGCCGTGCAGGCCCTGCCTGAAGCCAAGCGCACGCCGCAGACGGCCTGGTTTGCCGGCGAGTTCCCGGCAATAGCCGCCGCAGCTCCACGGGTCCTCGGCTTCCTGCAGGGCCGTGACCCGACGCTGGCCCATCGCATCAACACCCGCACCTTCCTGCCCGAAGGTGCCCGCTTCGCCTCGCTGGACAACTATGTCGACGAGGACGGCGGCGATCCACTCGCCTGGGCCTTTGGCGCCCTGGGCCTGCAGGACCGCGCCCGCCATCTCGCCACGCTGTTCCTGAACGACCTGGCCGACGTGTTGCGCGACGCGGTGGACGAGCGCTTCGAGTTCGTTCGCTATGCGGAGTCGCTCGCCGCGGCCCAGGCCCACTTCGACCCGCTGGCCCAGGCGCTTGGCGAACCTCCCAACCTTGTTGATCGCACCCTGCATGCGCTAACCCTGGCCGCGCTGGAGCAGCACAACCCTGACGTCGTGCTGCTGTCCGTGCCCTTCCCCGGCTCGGTCTATGCGGCCCTCCGTATTGCCCAGAGCATCAAGGCCGCGCGGCCCGAAGTCGTCTGCGTGCTGGGCGGCGGCTATGTGAACACCGAGCTGCGCGAACTGGCCGAGCCGCGCGTCTTCGACTTCGTCGACTATGTGACGCTGGACGCCGGCGAGCGGCCGCTGCTGGCGCTGCTGGAGCACGTGGCCGGCAAGCGCTCCAAGACGCGCCTGGTGCGGACCTTCTGGCGCGATGAGGGCCAGGAAATCGGCGCCGGGCCGCCCCAAGGCGATTTCGCCCCCCTCGGGGGGACGGGCGAGGCGCAGCCTCGAACGCGGGGGCCAACAGTTCGGTACACCAATTTCGTCGAGCCCGACGTGCCCTTCGACGACGTCGGCACGCCGACCTGGGATGGCCTGCCGCTGGACCGCTATCTGTCGCTGCTGGACATGCTCAACCCCATGAACCGGCTGTGGAGCGACGGACGCTGGAACAAGCTGACCGTGGCGCACGGCTGCTACTGGAAGAAGTGCAGTTTCTGCGACGTCAGCCTGGACTACATCTCGCGCTACGAGGCCGCCTCGGCCGAGGTGCTGGTGGACCGCATAGAAGCCATCGTCAAGGAGACCGGCCAGACGGGCTTTCATTTCGTCGACGAGGCCGCGCCGCCCAAGGCGCTGAAGGCCCTGGCCGAGGAGCTGATCCGCCGAGGCGTGGCCATTTCCTGGTGGGGCAATATCCGCTTCGAGAAGACCTTCACGCCCGAGCTCTGCCAGCTGCTGGCAGACAGCGGCTGCATCGCCATCTCGGGCGGGCTGGAGGTCGCGTCGGACCGACTGCTCAAGCTGATGAAGAAGGGCGTCAGCGTCGAGCAGGTGGCGCGCGTCACCAAAGCGTTTGCGGATGCCGGCGTGCTGGTGCACGCCTACCTGATGTACGGCTTCCCGACACAGACGACGCAGGACACGGTGGATGCGCTGGAGTACGTACGCCAGCTGTTCGAGAACGGCTGCATCCACAGCGGCTTCTTCCACCGCTTCGCCTGCACAGTGCATTCGCCGGTCGGCCTCAATCCGGCCGAATACGGCGTCACGCTGCAGCCCCTGCCCGCCGACGGCCGCTTCGCGAAGAACGACATCGCCTTCGTCGACCCCACGCCCACCGACCACGACGGCCTGGGCCAGGGCCTGAAGAAGGGCCTCTACAACTTCATGCACGGCATCGGCATCGAGCAGGACATCCGCTCCTGGTTCCCGGTGCGCGTGCCCAAGACCACGGTGCCGCGCCGCTTTGTCGAGCGCGCCCTCTCCACCCTCAGCTGATGTACACCTCCACCTTCACCTTCGCCAAGGGCGACTACGACACCGACTTCTTCGCGCTGGACGAGCGCATCGCCGCGGTCGCCCGCTCCATTCCCGGCTATCTCGGCGAAGAGGCCTGGGAGAACGCCGCCACCGGCCTGATCTCCAACGTCTACTACTGGGACTCCATGGAGGCCCTGCAGCAGCTGATGCAGCACCCCGACCACCGCGAGGCCAAGCAGGCCCAGGCGCGCTGGCTCAAGGGCTACCAGGTCGTCATCGCCCAGGTCATGCGCAGCTACGGTGATGACGGCATCCCGCACCCGCTGAAAAACACCGCCGTCGGCTGACTTTTGTGCAGTGCACAATCGCCGCATCCAGCAGCAAGGAGTGGCGATGCGGCGAGTCGTGTTCAACCAGAAAGGTGGGGTGGGCAAGTCCACCATCACCAGCAACCTGGCGGCGATCGCCGCAGCCGCCGGCAAGCGCGTGCTGGTCATCGACCTGGACCGCCAGGGCAACACCAGCCGCTATCTGATGGGCGAGACGCTGGACGACGGCGCCGCCGGCTCGGCCGAGTTCTTCGAGTCGACGCTGAAGTTCGCCGTGCGCCCACCCGCCGCGACCGACTTCGTCACCGAGACGCCCTGGGACAACCTGCACCTGATGCCCGCCAGCCCGGAGCTGGACGAGCTGCACAGCAAGCTGGAGAGCCGCTACAAGATCTACAAGCTGCGCGACGCGCTGCTGCCACTGGCGGACGAATACGACGAGATCTGGATCGACACACCGCCGGCGCTGAACTTCTACACGCGCTCGGCCCTGATCGCGGCCCAGGGCTGCCTCATCCCCTTCGATTGCGACGACTTCTCGCGCCGCGCCCTCTACGGTCTGCTGGAGGCCGTCGAGGAGATCCGCGCCGACCATGCGCCCGAGCTGTCCGTCGAGGGCATCGTCGTCAACCAGTTCCAGGCCCGCGCCTCGCTGCCGCAGCGCGTCGTGCAGGAGCTGCTGGACGAGGGCCTGCCGGTGCTGGAGCCCTACCTGTCCAGCAGCGTCAAGGTCAAGGAATCGCATGAGCTGTCCCGGCCCATGATCCATCTCGACGCGCGCCACAAGCTGACGCAGGAGATGCAGGCGCTGTACGAGTCGCTCGGCTGAGGGCTCAGCGGCAGCTGGCCGCCAGACGCTCGCCCTGCGCGCGCGCGGCGGCCAGCTCGGCATCGGTGATGGGCTCGGCGAGGCGATCGCGCAGGCGCTCGTCGCTGGTCGGACGGTGGCGCGTCCGGGCTTCGGCAACCGCATAGGCCACGGCCAGGGTTGCGTCGCGCGGCGCCAGCTCGCCGGAATCATGGAGAGTTGCCAGCAGGCCCATGGCCAGCGGCTCGCATTGCGCGGCAGCATCCTTGAGCCCGTTCAGGGCCTCGGTACGCCAGGCCTGCAGCGCATCGGCGTCGACCGCCTGGGCCGCATCCGGCCCTTGCATATAGAAATCGATCTGCGCGGCCGCGATGCCGGCCTGCGCCGCATCGGCCAGAAAGCGCAGCCTCTCCTGCACCAGGGAGGCCGGCAGGCCGCGGCAGAAGGCGGGACGCTCGGCCTCGGGCGCGACGCAGGCCGACAGGGCCTGATAGGCCGCGTGGCCGGCGCGCCTGTCGCCGCGACGGGCCTGGGCAACCTGACCGTCCAGCTCGCTGGGTGCAACGGGCGCTACCGCCGCCACGGGCCCGGCAAGGACGGGCCGTGCCGCCACAGCGGGCGGCACGGTGGGCAAGGGCAAGGCCTGCACGCGCTGCTCGGGCGCGGTGGCGACGTCGGCGGGCGGTGCCGGCATTGCCACCAGGCCGAGCAAGGCCAGCAGCGCCAAAGCGCCGACTGCTGCGTGCCAGGTCTTGATCAAGCCGACCTCAATCCCAGAGATAGCAATAGGTCTGGCTGCGCTCGAGATTGCTGCCCACGCTGCCGCTGGACGAGAACTTCTTGACCCAGCCGTTGGGCGCGCTCGTCGTCGGCACGTCGCCGCAGTTGCTGTGCACCCAGTGGATGCCGACACCGCTGGTGTACTTGGCGCCGCACAGCTCCAGGCGGTCGTTGACCTTGATGGCGGCCAGCGACGCCGGCATGGCGCTGGAGTTCTTCACGTAGTCCACGGCATAGACGTTGTCCATGGCCACGTCATAGGTCTTGCCGTCCTGGTCGGCGCGCAGGCTGAGCCGGGTGTGCGAGAGCTTGATGCCCTGGATGGTCTGGGTGGCGGCGGCGAACTTCGGGGCGCTGACGACGGTGCCCGTCAGGAAGGCGCCCTTGTTGGTGCCGGTGCAGATGCTTTGTTCGCTGGCCGACGCGCCCAGGGCCAGGCCCAGCAGCAGCGTCGCAATCAGTGCGTTCTTCAATTCAATTCCTTGGTGGAGAGCGAATGAACCCGGCGGACGCCGGGGCTGACGGAGCGCTGGGACTGCGAGGCTCCGCCAGGGACGCTAGCCTGACCAAGGCAGGTTGCGCCCCCGTGACGACACGGCCCCTGAAACAGGGACGGCTTCGCCATTGACATCGGTGCGACGACGCGCTCAGCCGCGCGCCAAAATCGCCGCATGAGCGAGTCGTCTTCCGTCCACGTCGTCGGCGCCAGCGTGCAGACCGAACTGCCGGTCATCATTGCCGAGCTGGGCCCCATCGCAGACCGGCTGCAGCTGGCGCGCGAGGCTATCGATGAGCTGCGCATCAGCCATCCGCAGTCGCCCGAGTCCAACGTCAAGGCGGCCTACATGAGCCCGTGGAAGAGCCACATGCTCAATGCCAAGCTGATGCCGCTGTGCGCCAGCGTCGTCGAGATCGCCAAGGCCGCGGCGCCCAAGGCTTGGTCGGGTGAACTCGACTCACTCGGCCTGGACCTGCTGGTCACCCACTGCTGGGGCGCCATCTACGAGCAGGCCGACTACACGGCCCCGCACAACCACTGGCCGGCCGACCTGAGCTGCGTCGTCTACCTGGAGGCCGAGCCGGGCTGTGCGCCGCTGGTCTTCTCCAAGACCAGCGCCTACCAGCCGCGGCCGGGCACGCTGATCATGTTCCCCGGCATCACCATGCACGAGGTGCCGGCCACGCCGGGACGGCGCGTCGTCGTGGCGATGAACCTGTTCAAGCAGCTGGGGCTGGATCCGGGAGCCGCGGCGGCAGGCTGAGCCGCGCGCGCAGCCCCGGGCCGGCGTGGGCGTCCAGCAGCTCCAGCCGGCCGCCGTGGCGGGTCGCGATGTCGGCCGCGATGGCCAGGCCCAGGCCGCTGCCGGTGCCGGTGGCGCTGTCGCCACGGCGAAAGCGCTGCATGGCGGCCGGCCGATCGGCCGGCGCAATGCCGGGGCCGTTGTCCTCCACCTCCAGCCAGGGGCCTTCGGGCCCGCTGCCGCAGCGCACCGTGATGCGGGCGCCCGCGCCGGCATAGCTGACGGCGTTGTGGATGAGGTTCTCGAGCAGCTCGCGCAGCAGGAAGGAATGTCCGAGGGCCGGCGCGTCGGCCAGCTCGAAGCCCAGGTCCACGCCGCTGGGCAGGTCGCGGTGGGCCCAGTCCTGGCCGCTTTCGGTGGCGATGTCGCGCAGGTCGATGCGCTGGTCGACATCGACGCTGCGATCCTCCGTGCGTGCCAGCGACAGCAGCTGCTGGGCCAGGCGGGCGCTGCGCACGACACGCTGGCGCAGCCGCTCCAGCATGGGGTCCACACGCTGGTCATGCGGCTCCAGCATGGCCAGCTCGATCTCGGTCTGCAGCGAGGTCAGCGGCGTGCGCAGCTGGTGGGCCGCATCGGCCAGGAACTCGCGCTGGGCGCCGGCCGCGCGGGCCAGGCGTTCGAACAGGCGGTTGAAGGCGGCCTGCAGCGGTACCAGCTCGCGCGGCAGGCTGGCCGCCAATGGCGTCAGGCGGTGCAGGTCACGGTGCTCCAGCTCGGCGCTCAGGCCCGTCAGCGGCGCCAGGCCCTGGCGGATGGCCCACCAGCCGGCCAGAGCCAGCAGCAGGGCCAGGCTGACGCCGTTCAGCGCGACCAGGCCCCCGATCTCGCGCTGCAGCGCGTCGCGCTTGTGCAGGGTCTCGGCCACCAGGATCTGGCAGGCGCCGCTGCCGCAGTCATGGCCCAGCTGCACCAGCCGCAGCTCGCGGCCGCGCAGCTTCACGTCGCCGTAATAGGAATGGCCGGCCGCCTGCGGTGCCAGCCGGGGTTGCAGCTCGGTCAGGCCGGCATCGCCCTGCAGCACGTCGCCGCGCGGCGACAGCACGAGATAGAAGACATCGTCCTGGCGGTCGAAGCGCAGGGCGCGGTCCATGGTGGCGCTGACCTCGATGCGCGGATCGCCGCCGCGCAGGTCGATCTGGCCCGCCAGGGTCAGGGCCGTGTCTTCCAGGCCTTCGTCGAGCCAGCTCTGGGCGCTGTGCCTGACCTGTTCATAAAGCGCCGTGCCGAGCACCGGCAGGGCGATCAGCAGGGGCAGCATCAGCCAGCCGAACAGGCGGCGCTGCAGGCTGGAGCGCGGGCCCTCAGCCAAGGTCAGCCGATTTCTTCGAGCAGGTAGCCCAGACCGCGCACCGTGCGCAGCTGCACGCCACCCGGTTCGATCTTGGCGCGCAGGCGCGACAGGCAGACCTCGATGGCGTTGTCGCTGACGCCCTGGTCCCAGGCATTGCTGGCCAGCGCGATGTGTTCCTTGGGCACGACCTTGCCGGAGCGCGCCATCAGGAAGCCCAGCACATCCCATTCGCGGGCCGACAGGGCCAGGGGCTCGTCGTCGATGTAGGCGCGGCGCGCCTCCTGGTCGATGCGCAGGCGGGCCAGCTGCAGCTGGTTGCTGGTGCGGGCCTGGCTGCGGCGCACCAGGGCGCGGGCGCGGGCGACGAGTTCGGTCAGCGCGAAGGGCTTGACGAGGTAGTCGTCGGCGCCGCCTTCCAGGCCGCGCACACGGTCCTCGACGGCGTCGCGGGCGGTCAGGATGAGGACGGGCACGGCGATGCTCTCCGCGCGCACGCGACGCAGCGTCTCGAAACCGTCGATGCCGGCGAGGCCGATGTCCAGGATGAGAAGGTCGTAGGCGTCCTCGCGCAGCGAGCGCGGCACGGGTTCACCACGTGAGGTGCAGTCCACGACCCAGCCTTGCGAGCGCAGGGCGCGGGCGGTGGTTTCGACGAGTTGTTCGTCGTCTTCGACGAGCAGGATGCGCATGGTGTGGAAGTATGGCTCGATAGCGGCCGCCCTGCTGACGCATGCCTGTCGCGCACCTTGTTTCCAGAGTGTTAACGGGGCCCGGCGTCAGCTCCTGGCAAGGCCGGAGTCATGGCTGTGACGGCCCCGTTTTCGACACTTCCCGCCATGGAAGCGTTAGTTGAGCGCCGCCCCGCGGTGCTGTTGTTTCACGGCCTTTGTGCCAACCCGCTGGAACTGGCCCCTGTTGCCAAGTCGCTGCGTGAAGTGGGTTATGTCGTCGAGGTGCCGGCCATGTCCGGGTATGGCGTCAGCAGCGCCACCGGCGAGCAGCTGCCCGTACCGCCCTTCGAACACTGGCTGGCGGAAGCCGAGGCGGCCTTCGATCGCCTCGCCGCCGAGCATGGCCGCGTCGCCGTCGGCGGGCTTTGCATGGGGGCGGTGCTGGCCCTGGCGCTGGCCGCGCGGCGGCCGGCCGCGGCCCTGGTGCTGATTTCCACGACCCTGCATTTCGACGGCTGGAACGTCTCGCCCTGGCGCCGCCTGCTGCCGCTGGCCTACCTGCCCATCCTGCGCCGGCGCATGAGCTTCAAGGAAACGACGCCTTTCGGCCTCAAGAACGAGCGCCTGCGCGCCTGGGTCGAGCAGGCCATGGCGTCGGACAAGGTCTCGGCCGTCGGCGCCGCGCGGCTGTCGGCCGCCTCGCTGTACGAAGCCACGCGGCTGATCCGCCACGTGCGCGGCCGTCTCGGGCAGCTTGCGGCACCGGCTGTCGTGCTGCATGCCACCGAAGACGATGTGGCCGGTCCGCGCACCGTCCACGAACTGCAGGACCGCCTCGGCAGCCCACCCGAGGTGCACTGGTTCCACGACAGCTATCACATGCTGACGCTGGACAACGAACGCGTCGTCGTGGCCCGCACGGTGCGCGACTTCCTGCTGCGCTGGCATCCGCTGGCGCATCTCTCCCCCCTGACTTCCGGAGCTCGACATGAGCAACACGCTTGAACAACTCTGCACCATCGCCCAGCGCGAACTCGGTGCCGAAACCCTGAACGACAAGGTCGACACGCCCTTCCTGGAGCTGGGCCTGGACTCCCTCGGCCTGGTGGACTTCATGTTCACCGTCGAAGACCACTTCCACGTCAGCATCGAGCACGATCGCGCCCTGCAGAACCCGACGCTGGCCGGCCTTGCCACCCTCGTCGACGAGCTGCTTGCGGCCAAGGCCCAGCCGCTCGCGGCCTGATGTCCGTCTGGATCACGGGCCTCGGCGCCGTCAGCGCCCTCGGCGCCGGGGCGGACGCGCTGGCCGACGCCCTGCTGGCCGGCCGCTCGGGCATCACGGCCCAGCCGGGCAGCGAGGAGCACGCCCTCAGGCCCTTTGCCGCCGCGGCCGTGACTGTGCCGCTGGCGCACGGCCTGGCGCCGGCCCAGCGCAACCTGTATGACCGCCACAGCCTGATGGCCCTGGAGGCCGCCGCCGAGGCCTGGGCCCAGGCCGGCCTGCCCGCCACAGCGCCCGACCCCGATCGCGCCGCTATCGCCTGGGGTACGGGCCTCGGCGGCTCGGTCTCCATGGAGGCGTCCTACCAGCAGATGTTCACGGCCCGCCCGCCACGCGTTCATCCCTACACGGTGGTGCGCGTGATGGCCAACTCGGCCGCCTCCCACCTGGCCATGCGCCACCAGCTGCGCGCCGCCCAGCTGGCGGTGTCCAACGCCTGCGCCTCCTCGGCCCAGGCCATCGGCGAGGCGCTGTGGCTGCTGCGCAATGGCCGCGCCGACATCGCCCTGGTGGGCGGCTCCGAGGCCATGCTGCACATCGGCAGCGCCCTGGGCTGGCAGGCCATGGGCGTGATGGCGCCTCTGGACGCCGAACAGCCCGAGCAGAGCTGCCGCCCCTTCGACGACGCCCGCAAGGGCCTGGTGCTGGGCGAAGGTGCCGCGGCCCTGATCCTGGAGACCGAAGCCCATGCCCGCGCGCGCGGCGCCACGCCGCTGGCGGCCCTGGCTGGCTACGGCCACAGCGTGGACGCGGTGCACCTGTCCCGTCCCGACGCTGCCGGCCAGGTGCGCGCGATGACCGCGGCCCTGCGCGATGCCGGCCTGTCGCCCGCCGACATCGGCTACGTGAACGCGCACGGCACGGCCACCGAGGTCGGCGATGCCGTCGAGGCCGAGTCCATCGCAGCCGTCTTCGGCACGCGCGCCGTGCCGGTGTCGGCCACCAAGGCCCTGCACGGCCATCTGATCGGCGCGGGCGGTGCGCTGGAGCTGGTCGCCACCGTCCAGGCCTTGCGCCGCCAGGCACTGCCGCCCAGCGCCCATGTGCGAACCAGCCAGCTGAGCGCACAGGTCGACCTCGTCACCGATGGCGCGCGCGACGTGCGGCCGCGGGCCGCGATGTCCAACTCCTTCGCTTTCGGCGGCAGCAACGTGGCATTAGTCACCTCCCTGGTCTGAGTCCGGTGGCGCGGGGCGTGGCTATGCTGGCCGGCCCCTAGCCTCCGCCCCCAGCCATGCGCCTGCACCCCCGCCACGCCGCCCTCCTTCTGGCCCTGCCGCTGGCCGCCATGGCGGCGCCAACAGCAACGCCGACGCCGGTGCGCGAGGCCGAAGGCATCCGCGAGTACCGCCTGCCCAACGGCTTGCAGGTGCTGCTGATCCCCGACGCCACCAAGCCCACCGTCACCGTCAACGTGACCTACCGCGTCGGCAGCCGCCACGAAGGCTATGGCGAGACCGGCATGGCCCATCTGCTGGAGCATCTGGTCTTCAAGACGACGAAGCAGTTCGCCAACGTCGGCGCCGAGCTGTCCAAGCGCGGCATGCAGTTCAACGGCTCGACCGGCCCGGACCGCACCAACTACTTCGAGACCTTCCCGGCCAATGCCGAGGCCCTGAGCTGGGCGCTGCGCATGGAGGCCGACCGGATGACCGGCGCCAAGGTGCTGAAGAGCGACCTCGACACCGAGATGAGCGTCGTGCGCAACGAGATGGAAGCGGGCGAGAACAACGCCTTCGGCATCCTGGTGCAACGCACCCAGGCCGCCGCCTACCAGTGGCATTCCTATGGCCGCAGCACCATCGGCGCGCGCTCCGACGTCGAGAACGTCGACATCCCCAATCTGCAGGCCTTCTACAGGCGCCACTACCAGCCCGACAACGCGACGCTGATCGTCGCCGGCGCCTTCGACCCCGCCAAGACGCTGGCCGAGGTGCAGCGTGTCTTCGGCGCCCTGCCCAAGCCCACGCGCAAGCTGCCGCCCACCTACACCATCGAGCCGGTGCAGGAGGGCGAGCGCCTCGTCACGCTGCGCCGCCCCTCGGGCAACCAGGGGGTGTTCGTCAGCTATCACATCCCACCGCTGGCCAGCCCCGACTTCACGGCTTTCGACATCGCCGTCACGGCCCTGGCCGACACGCCCAGCGGCCGCCTGCACAAGCGCCTGGTCGAGCCTGGCCTGGCGGCCCAGTCCTTCGGCTGGCCCGGCCGCAATGCCGAGCCGGGGCTGCTGAACTTCGGCCTGGTGCTGAAGGAGGACAACGACGTCGAGCGCGCCCAGCAGCTGCTCGTCGACACGGTGGAAGGCCTGGCCAAGGAGCCCATCACCGCTGAAGAGCTGCAGCGCGCCAAGACGCAGTGGACGCAGCGCTTCGACGACCTGATGGCCAACCCGCAGCAGCTGTGCGTGACGCTGTCCGAGGCGATTGCCGCCGGCGACTGGCGCCTGCTCTTCCTGATGCGCAACCGCATCGAGGCCGCCCAGCTGGACGAGGTCAACGCGACGCTGCAGAAGTGGATCCTGCCCAGCAACCGCTCGCTGGGTCGCCTGTTCGCCACCGCGGCGCCGGTGCGCACGCCGCTGGCCCAGGCCGTGCCGGCCGCCGACGCCCTGAAGGACTACGTGCCCAAGGCCGCCGTCGCCGCTGGCGAAGTCTTCGACACCAGCCCCGCCAACTTCGACCGCCGCACCCAGCGCTACCAGTTGCCCAACGGCCTCCAGGTCGCCCTGGTGCCCAAGCGCTCGCGCGGCGAGACGGTCGAGGTGGCGCTGAACCTGCAGTACGGCACGCTGGAGGCCCTGCGCGGCAAGCGCGTCGAGGCCAACCTCGTCGGTGAGGCGCTGGCACTGGGCACCAAGACTCACACGCGGGCCCAGATCAGCGACAGCTTCGATCGCCTCAAGACCCGCTTCAATGCCGGCAGCGGCGCCACCGACGGCGCGCGCCTGTCGCTGGGCAGCCGCCGCGGCCAGCTCGCCGAGGCGCTGACGCTGATGGCCGAGGTGCTGCGCGAACCCGTCTTCCCGGCCAGCGAAGTCGAACAGCTGGTGCGCCAGCAGGTCACCAACCTGGAGGAGATGGCCCAGCAACCGCAGGGCGTGGCGCCGCAGGCCCTGCAGCAGGCCCTGGCCGCGGCCTACCCGGCCGACGACCCGCGCGCCTTCCTCGGCTTTCCCGATTACATCGCCGCCATCAAGGGCCTGACCACCGAGAAACTGCAGGCCTTCCACCGCGACTTCTTCGGCGCGGCCCATGGCGAGCTGGTGCTGGTGGGCGACTTCGACCCCGCCGAGGTCAAGCCGCTGGTCGAGCGCCTGTTCGGCAGCTGGACAGCGCCCCAGGCCTATGCCCGGCTGACCACGCCGCTGCCTGCCGTGCAAGGCCTCAAGCTCAACACGGCGTTGAAGGACAAAGCCAATGCCATGGTGCTGGGCGCCCTGCTGCTGCCCATGACAGACGACGACCCCGACTACGCCGCCCTGCGCATCGCCACCCATGTGCTGGGCGCCAGCGGCTTCGACTCGCGGCTGCTGACCCGGTTGCGCCAGAAGGACGGCGTGTCCTACGGCGCCGGCGCCTGGCTGAACGCATCCAGCTTTGAGCCGCGCGCCCAGATCGACGTCTACGCCATCTTTGCGCCCGAGAACCGTGCCCGCGTCGAAGCCGGCCTGAACGACGAGCTGGCCCGCCTGGTGCGCGACGGCCTGACCCAGGCCGAGCTGGACACCGCCAAACGCGCCATGAAGGCCCAGGCCGACACCTGGCGCAGCGAGGACGGCGCCGTCGCGGGCGCCATCGCCGGCCATCTGGAGCGCGGCCGCCAGTTCAAGTGGAATGCCGACCTGGACGCTCGCGGCGAGGCGCTGACGCTGGCCCAGGTCAACGCCGCCATCAAGCGCTGGATGGACCCGGCCAAGGCCAACTGGTCCTGGGCCGGCGATTTCGACAAGAAACCGGCGGCTAAGTAGCCGCTGTAGCCGCTCGCGCGGCTTCGAAGCAGTCGCTGGCGATCTGCCAGAGCCGGGCTGCATCGTCGTAGCGATCGCTGGGCTCGCCGCCCAGCGCGTCGCCGATGAGCTCGCGGCGCGGCTGGGCATAGTGCAGCCAGAAGTCGGCGCCCATCCGCTGCGGCAACAGCTCGGCGTTGAAGCTCAGGAAGTCACCGGGCTGGGCGTGACGCAGAAAGCCTTCGAAGCAGCGCTGCCACATCCAGCGGAAATGGCCGAGGTAGTCGCCCGGATCGTCCAGCCCCGTCTGGATGCAGCCCGGGTTGCCGACGCGGGCATGCAGGAAGCGCACCCGCTCGAACACCGGCTGCAGCCGCGCGGCGCGGTCGTAGAACTCGCCGCCATAGGTCAGCTCGTGGCCGGTGTACCAGTGCGACAGGTCGGCGTTGAAGCGCAGCTCGGGAAAGCGTTCAACCAGGTCCAGCGTGCGGCGCAGGTCCTGCGTCATCGTGCCGCGATGGGTCTCGACATAGATCGGGTGGCCGTGGCGCGCCGAGGCCTCCAGCATCGCGGCGGCCAGCGCATCCATCTCGGCATCGGTCTCGAAGGAATGGCCGACGTGCAGCGTGGTGATCTCGCAGCCGAGGTCGCGCTGCTCGCGCACGATGCTGTCCACGTCTGGCGGGGTCAGTGCGCGGCAGATGCCCGTGACGGCCAGGCCGGCATCGCGCGCAGCCTGGGCCGCCTCGGCGGTCGGTTGCCAGATCTGCACGGCCTCGTGGCCGTCGGCCTTCAGCAGGGCGAGCTGCTCGGCATGCGTCGCGCGCCAGCCGGTGGAGGCGCGCGGCAGCTCGGCCAGGGTGCCGAGGTTGATGTCGCGGCGCAGCCGCGGCGGTCGGGCGCTGCCGTCGTTGCAGCGGTCAATGGGCGAGGGATTCATGGCCGGCATCATGCCGCGCGGCGAGGTCGGCCAAGGCGTCCTGCAGCGTCGGGTGGCGGAAGCGATAGCCGGCGGCCAGCGCCGCGGCGGGCACGACGTTCTGGCCGTCCAGCAGCAGCGTCGACATCTCGCCGGCCAGGGCGCGCAGCGGCCAAGCCGGCATGCGCAGCCAGGCGCGGCGGCCGAAGGATGTGGCCAGGGCCTGGGCGAGCTCGGCTTGCTGTGGCGTGTCAGGTGCGACAGCGTTGACGGGACCCGCCAGTTCGTTCTGTTCAAGTGCAAAGCGGATCAGGCCGATGGCGTCGTCGCGATGCAGCCAGGGGGCCGGCTGCCTGCCGCTGCCCAGCACCGAACCGAAACCGAGCCGTGCGGCCAGCGCCTGCATCGGATAGGCACCGTCCTCGCGGCCCAGCACCACGCCGAAGCGCAGCCGCACAACACGCACGCCCAGGGCCTCGGCGCGGCGCGCCTCATGCTCGACGGCGGCGCACAGGTCAGACTGGAACTCACCCGGCTTCGGCAGGCTGGCCTCGGTGCAGGGTGTGCCATCGTTGACCGCGCCGTAGAAGCCCACGGCCGAGGCGCTGACCAGCACGCGGGGACGCTCCTCCAGCCGACGCATCAGCGCCACCAGCCGCTGCGTGATGCCAACGCGGCTGCCCATCAGCAAGCGGCGGCGCGCGGCCGTCCAGGGCATGCCCAGCACGCGGGCGCCGGCCAGGTTGACGATGGCTTCGATGCGGGTCTCGGACGGGATGGCGTCCAGGTTATCGACCACCCAGACACCGGGCCCGAACAGACCGCGCGCCTGGCGCAGGTCACGCGACAACGCGATGACGCGGCGGCCGTCGCGCAACAGATCGGCCACCACGGCCTGACCGACAAAGCCGGTGGCGCCGGTGACGAGGACGGCGGGTTGGCGGCGCATCGAGGCAGGCTGAGCGGCCGGCGTCGTCATGCGGCCCAGGCGGCGCACGGCGATCAGGTTGCGCAGGCTCCAGGCCGCCACGCCAACGCCGTAGGCCGTCAGCAGCGGCGCCCACCAGCCGTTGTCGACCAGCAGCAGCTTCGTCGGCTGCTGACCCCAGCGCCACAGCACCGGCGCGAGCAGAGCCAGGAAGAGGCCGTAGCTGATGGTCAGCAGCGTGTGCAGCACGCGCTCGAAGCCCGGCAGGCTGCGGCTGCGGTCTTCTTCCAGGAAGTCGGCCAGCGTGATGACAACCTCGGCGCCCAGCAGCGCGGCCAGCAGGGCGGCGAACAGTCCTTGCCATTGCCACCAGGCCAGGCCGATGAAGACGACGCCGTAGATGGCTTCGCGGGCCGTGTGCAGGGCCAGCTCGCGCCGGGCAGAAGGTCGCTGCGGCAGTTTGGCCTGCAGCTCGTGATGCCAGAGGTTGTCGAAGGCGCCCATGACGGCCTGGACGCTGAGCAGGGTGAAGAGGGTGTTCATGTCGTTTCCTTGGTTGTATGCATTTGCGGGCCGAGCGCCGGGCCGCTCCCTAGCCGGCCCGCCTTGGGCGATGTGGCTGCCGGTCAATCCGGCAGGCATCGCCATCCCCCCGGGGGATCGACCAGACTTGCCGGCGTTCAGCCCGGCAAGCTGGGCGAGGGGTCAACAAACACGCCGGTTTGGTGGAAGGTTTCTCCCCACAGCGGATGGCTCATGGAGAGGGTGAAACGGAACAGGCCGTGGCCCAGGTCACGGTGCTCGACGCGGCAGGTACCGGGGCTGAGCAAGCGGGGCATGACCAGGCGCAGGGCGCCGATGTCGAGGAAGTAGCGATGGCTCTGGAACACCAGGGCGCCGTCGTGCTCGAAGACGTCGAGCGCCATGCCCAGGCCACCGCGGGTGCGCTCCTGCAAGCGGCCGTTGGCGTCGAGTTCCTTGGTCGAGAACACGCGGCCGACGCCGTCTTCGAAGGTGCGTTCCCAGACAACACCGGCGCCCACGGCGCTCACACGCACCGTCGTCGGCACGCCGCTGGCATTGGCCGCGGCCAGCGGGCTGCGCAGCGGCTTGACCAGCCAGGCCAGCACGCGACCCAGGCGCGAGCAGCGCATGTCCATCAGGCCGCGATAGGTCGCTTCGGGGTGGCCGGCGGAAAAACGGCGCTGCACGGCGGCGGGCAGCCGGGCCCAGGCAGCAGGGCCGATGAGGGCGGAGAGGTCGAGAGGGCTGGCAGCGTTCATACCCCCTCTATCGCGACAAGCGTGCCAGCGCCGATTCAGAAGCTAAGTAATTGATTTCATTGAAGCCCGGACCGTCAATCGCATACCTCGGATACAGTGCCGCCCACCCCTTCTGTCAACTTCGTTAACACCCCATGCTGCTGATCCGCTTCGCCCTCGGGTTCTCGCTTTTCGAGACCCTGGTGCTGGCCGGCGTCCTGCTCTGGTGGTCGGACCGGGTGGCCGGCGGACGCCTGCTGGCGACCTTCCTGGTCGGCATCGCGGTCTGGATCACGGGCAATGAGCTGCCCAACTGGTGGGGCCCGGCGGCTGAGCCCGTGGCCTTGCGGCTGGTGTCGATGGCGCCCTTCGTCTCGACCTTCTTCTTCCACTTCTGCGTGGTGTTCTGCCGCGTGCCGCTGGGCCGTGTCGGCGTAGCGACGGCCTATGGGCTCGGCGCACTGGCCTCGCTGTGCTCGCTGCTGGGCCACCCCGGGCATCTGACCTGGAGCGACAGCGTCGGCTGGATCTTCGTTGCCGGCCGCCTGGGCTGGATGGCCAGCGTCGCCTGGATCATTCTGGGCATTGCCGGCGTGGCGGTGCTGCTGCGCGGGTTGGCCCTCGCCAAGCCGCCCGCGCGGCAGCAGATCGCGGCCGTCACGGCGTCCTGCCTGTGGGGGCTGCTGTGCCTGAGCGGCTACGGCCTGGTGCTGCTGCAGGTGCCGGTCTTCCCCGTGCCGCTGCTGCTGTTGCCCCTCTACCCGGTCATCCTGGTCTACGGCGTGCTGCGCTGGGGTGTGTTCGTCGCCAACGCCTGGGCCGGCCGCGCCCTGGTCTGGACGCTGCTGCTGGCCGTAGGTGTCGGCATCGTCGGCCTGATGCCGCTGCTGCTGCCCTTCGAGTCGCGCTGGCTCAGTGGCGTGGCCGTGGCTGCCGGCTGCCTGGCGCTGAGCGGGCCGGTAAGGCGCTTCGTGCAGCGGCTCATCTACCCGGGCGGCGAAGCGTCTGCCGCCGACCTGCAGGCCTGGCGCGAGGCCCTGCTGCCGGCCGAGACCCTGGCCGAGCTGGGCGGTGTCGCCGGCCAGTTGCTGAGCCGGCGCCTGGGCACGCCGGTCGAGGTCGTGTTCGATGCCGAAGGCGCACCCACGCTGCCGCGGCTGAACTGCCGGCGCGCGCCGTGGCGGCTGCAATTGGACGGCTGGTCGGCCGCGCCGCCGGGCCAGCGCCATCTGGCCGAGCTCTTCGCCAGCCTGGTGCTGGAAGCCGCCGTACGCGTCGAGCAGGCCCAGCAGCTGGCGGCGCGCGAACGCGAGCGGCAGTTGCAGGCTCGCCTGGCCGAGCTGGGCGCCCTGGCCGCGACGGTCGCCCACGACATCCGCAACCCGCTCAACATCATCTCCATGGCCGTGGCCACAGCGGACAGCGACACGCGTCGCGAGGTGGCCGGTCAGGTCGACCGCATCGCCCATCTGACGCGCGACCTGCTGGACTACGCCAAGCCCTGGAAGCTCAGCACCGCCGAGGTGGACGTGACCGAGCTGGTGCGTCGGGTCACGCAGCGCACGCCCGAGGCCGAACTGGGTGCCGGCCTGCAACACCCGCTGCCCGCCTTGCTGGACGCCCGCCGTGTCGAGCAAGCCCTGACCAACCTGGTCGAGAACGGCCGCACGGCCGGCGGCGGCGCCGTCCATGTCGACGCCGAACGCGATGCCGATGGCCTGCGCCTGCATGTCTGCGACAACGGCCCGGGCGTGCCCGAGGCCATCCGCGAGCGGCTGTTCGAACCCTTTGCCTCGCGCAGCCCCGGCGGCACGGGCCTGGGCCTGGCCATCGTCGCGCGCGTGATGTCCGCGCATGGCGGCACGGCCGCACTGACCGAGCGCCCAGGCTGGCGCACCTGCTTCACGCTGAGCTTCCCCCATGACCCCATCCAACCCTGAAACCGGCCGCGTCCTGCTGGTCGACGACGAGGCTGCTTTCCAGCGGCTGGGCGGCAATTTCCTGCGCAGCCTCGGTCACGAGGTCGACATCGCCGGAGACGGCGACGCTGCCCTGGCCCGCTTTGCCGAGCAGCGGCCCGAGCTGGTGCTGCTGGACCTGGCCATGCCGCCGCATATGGACCCGGAGCGCGGCCTGGAGCTGATCCCGCGCCTGCACAGCGTGCCCGTCATCGTGCTGACGGGCCACGGCGAACATGAACTGGCCCTGCGCGCGGCCGAGCTGGGCGCCTGGGACTTCATCACCAAGCCCATCGACCCCGACCTGCTGCGCTTTGTCGTTGCCCGCGCGCTGCGCAAGTCGCGCCTGGAGGCCGAGCTGGTGAAGCTGCGCGCCGAACAGGGCGCCGACGACCTTGGCCTCGTCGGGCAGACGCCGCCCATGCAGCAGCTGCGCGCCATGGTCAGGCGCGTCGCGCCCACGCGCGTCAGCGTGCTGGTGCTCGGCCCCACAGGCACCGGCAAGGAGCTGGTGGCCCGCGCCCTGCACGAGGGCAGCCCACGCCGCGACGGCCCGTTCGTCGTCGTGCACTGCGGCGCGCTGTCGGCCGAGCTGCTGGAGAGCGAACTCTTCGGCCATCTGAAGGGCAGCTTCACCGGCGCCTACCGCGACCAGCCCGGCCTCGTCGAGGCGGCCCATGGCGGCACGCTGTTCCTGGATGAGGTCGGCGAGATGCCGCCGGCCATGCAGGTCAAGCTGCTGCGCTTTCTGCAGGAAGGCACTTTCGTGCCGGTGGGTGGCCGCGTGCAGAAGCAGGCCGAGGCGCGCGTCGTTGCCGCCACGCACCGCGACCTCGAGGCCATGGTGCGCGAAGGCAGCTTCCGCGAAGACCTCTACTACCGTCTCAAGGGTGTGGTGCTGCGCACGCCGCCGCTGGCCGAACGCATGGCCGATGTGCCGCTGCTGGCGGCGCGCTTCCTGCAGCGTGGCGCACCGCAGGCGCGCTTCTCGGCCGGCGCATTGGCCTGGGTCACCGCACGCGACTGGCCGGGCAATGTGCGCGAGCTGAAGGCCATCGTCGAATCGGCCGGCGCCCTGCTGCTGCCCGAGCAACATGAAGTCGACACCGAATTGCTGCGGCTGGCCGCGGGTGACAGCTCGGAGGCACCGCGCAGCGTCGAACCGACTGCAGCCACCGGTGTTCTTGACGCCGCGTTGAACGAGCTGGAACGCCGCCTGATCCAGGACGCCATGAGTGCTGCGGGCGGCAATCAATCAGAGGCAGCGCGGCAACTCGGCGTGTCGCGGGTCGGCCTCATCAAGAAGCTGACGCGCCTCGGCCTACGTTGAGCCGAACTCCTTCAACAGCAGCCGCAGCTTCTTGCGACCCTCGCTGTTGGTGCCGCGATAGGTCTTCAGCGCCTGCGAGAGGAACTGCTGCTCGGCGGGCGTGAGGCCCGTCGGTTCACGCTCCTCGTCTATCCATCCGGCGGGTTTGTCGCAGTGGTGCTCGATCTGCCGCGCCAGCTTGTCGCCGATGGGCCGAGCGCCGCTCTTGGCCATGGACCAGGTCGCACCGCTGACGCCGATGCGCGTCGCCCATGCAGCCTCGAGCCCCTTGGGCGGATCCCCCGCGTTGATGCGCTCTTCGGCAAAGGTCTGGAACAACGCGAGGGCGTTGAGCCGGCGGATGGTGGCGGGGCTGGACACGGCGGGCTGAGTCGAGAAGCGGTGTTGTGAAAACACTTCACAGGCATTCTAGGTGTTGACGGTAACGTGAAGATTCTTAACAATACGCATATTCGCTCATCACAGCTGAGCTTCTCCGCCACCCTCAACCAACGACCGAACCGCTTTCGCGCCCTGCCATGAACCGCCATCTCGTCACCGTCATCGACCTCGCCGGCTCCTTGAGCCGATGCGATGCCATGTGGCTGACACAGGCCCAGGGATCGCAGCTGGCGGGCAAGCCCGCGCCGGTCGCCCATGCACACGGCTACGACCGTGAGATCGATGACACCAACCTATCGGGTGAAGGACCCGGCTGACGCCGACCTTCCACGCTCATTCGAGGCCCGGTCTCCTGCCAAGGAACCGGGCCTTTTCCTTTTCCACCGTTCAAACGAACACAGCGCCGGGGCTGCCCCGACGCCGCTGCGCCTGCGCAGCGCCTGCTCCTTAACAACTCGCACCGAATGCAGCGCCGGCTCCACGGCCGGCACTGCATTCAAAAACTGGCAGGCGCCGAGGCTCGTTCCTCGGCCGCCCTGCCCCATCTCGGGTGTGCCCACGCACAAGCACCGGCCGGCCCGGTGTGCATGTGCGCTCGGGCGGCCGCCTGTCGCGTGCAGCGACGCACCTCTGGTTTGCGCAAACCAGCCGCGTCGCGTGTGGACACAGCCGAGATGGTTTTTCTCGCCTCGTTAGCTCAATGGATGAGAGCGCCGGTCTACGAAGCCGGAGGTTGGACGTTCGAGTCGTCCACGAGGCGCCACAAGGTCTGCAGGGGTTGCAGACCGACGAACTCATGGGGGCGTAGCTCAACAGGGAGAGCACCTGCCTTGCAAGCAGAAGGTTGCCGGTTCGATGCCGGCCGCTTCCACCACCATCACTTGGCCCCGTTGGACTTCCGGTGAGGTCCTCGGCCCTTCAAGCCGAAGAGGCGGGTTCGACTCCCGCACGGGGTACCAGTTCCCTTGGTCATTGGCGCAACTGGCAGCGCAACGGTCTCCAAAACCGAAGGTTGCAGGTTCGAGTCCTGCATGGCCAGCCAATCAAACGAAGCCTCTTGGCGAACTCACGCTTCGAGGGGCGCAAACCGGCCGCAACGATTGGGCGGCGTCGGAACCCGTCACCGACAACCCTTTTCAGTCCGGGCGTAGCTCAACCAGGGAGAGCACCTGCTTTGGGAGCAGGGGGTTGCACGTTCAAGTCGTGCCGTTCGGACCATCTCTACGTCGCCGTAGCTCAATCGGAAGAGCGCTGGTCTGTCGAACCAGAGGCAGCGGGATCGAAACCCGCCGGCGGCGCCATTTTTCTCACGTGCGCTTGGGGGTGGTCGTCGCCTAGAGGCCGAAGGCTCCAGGTCGTGACCCTGGCATCACCGGTTCGAATCCGGTCGATCACCCCCAAGCGCATCGTCCCCTCGTGGCGGAATAGGTAGACGCACCGGTCTCAGAAGCCGGGGCCGCGAGGCGTGTCCGTTCGACTCGGACCGAGGGGACCAACCACATAGTCACAACGCCCCACCGGAGGACATCATGAAGACAAAGAAGTCAACCCAAGCCCACAGCTTTCGAGACGATGAGCAAGCGTCGCAAGGGCTCCCCGTCTGAAACACAGGTCAAGCGCGGCGATCGCATCGTGCACGGCCACAAGGAACTGGTCGAGAAACTCGGCCGGAACGACCCCTGCCCTTGCGGCTCCCGGAGGTCGTTTCAAGCGCTGCTGCCTGAGCAGCGGCTGCTTTCGACGGCGTCAATCCGCCACCACTATCGGCGCTAGCGCGCCTTCTGCCGGGGTGTAGCTCAACGGTAGAGCAGCGGCCTTTGAAGCCGTCTGTTGCAGGTTCAAGTCCTGCCGCCCCTTCCACCCATTTCATCCATCGTGCCCAGCCCAAAAGAAAGGAGGTCAGCATGCACGACGTATTGCAGTTGGACATCACCGGCCTGCCCCAGGCCTGGATCTCGGTGGAGCAGGCCGCCTGCCTGGTCGCGACCGACGCGGTCGTCTGGTCCGCCGGTGAGCAACCACTGGCCGTGCTGCGCGGCGGTTTCAACACCACGACCGGTCACCAGTCGCGCATCGAGGTCCCGCCCATCGTCGCCCTGCGCGGCGCGTCCAGGCTCAATCTCTTCGATGTCGTGCCGACCTACGGCAAGGCCAAGCTCATCAAGCGCGACCGTTGCACCTGCGCCTACTGCGGCCAGCGTTTCGACGCCCGTGCGCTGACGGTGGACCACATCCTGCCGGCCAGCCGCGGCGGCCCCTTGAGCTGGATGAACACGGTCGCGGCCTGCCGCGCGTGCAATTCGCGCAAGGCCGACCGCACGCCGGACGAGGCGCGCATGCCGCTGCTGTTTGCGCCCTTTGTGCCGAGCCGCTTTGAGGACTTCATCCTCAAGGGGCGGCACATCCGCGCCGACGTGCACGACTGGCTGGCCGCGCGCCTGCCCAAAGGATCCCGCCTCAGCTGAGGCGTCAACGAATCCGCCGAGGAAGGCAAAGGCTCACAGGCCGGGGTTCCCACGCCCCACCGGTGCGCCGTGGCCGGGTCCGCCCGTCGCCACGGCGTATGCCGCCCTGCCGGAATCGGTTGATCTGGGAATGACATGGTGTCCCGCAAGGGTTGGGTTCGAGTCCCTTCTTTTCCGCCAATTGGCAATTGGATAGCTCAAACGGTAGAGCAACGAACTCTCAATTCGTGTGTCGTGGGTTCGACTCCCACTCCAAAACCAAACCGGTCGAAAGACCACCCCGCCGAACGTGCGCCCCGGCTCCGGCCGGACCGCGCATCAGCGGCCCGCGCTTGTGCGCCGGACCAGCGGGACTTCGCATCCACGGCCAGCCGAGAGCGCCTTCAGGGAGGGGGCGTTCGACGCGCACCGCGGCTCCGGGTCCTGGCATCCGACGTCCGCACGGGCCCCTGTAACGGCACCCTCATCCCATCAACAACACGCGTCACCACAAGGAGAACACCATGACGATCAAGCGTGTGACTGTGAAGAAGAACGAGCGCGGCCTGCTGCTGCGCAATGGCGATTTCGAACGTGTGCTGCAACCCGGCACGCACTGGCTGTTCGCCGGCCTGGACAAGCTGTATCTCGAACTCTTCAACATCGGTGCGCCGGCCTTCGTCCACGCGCTGACCGACTATCTGATGGCCAAGGAGCCGGAAGTCGTCGAGGCGGAATTCCTGCGCGTCGAGCTGAGCGAACACCAGGCTGGCCTGCGCAGCGAGAACGGCGTGCTGGTCGAGGTCCTGCCGCCGTCCACGCGGCGCCTGTACTGGCGCGGCCTGGTCGACGTGCAGGTCGAAGTCATCGACCTGCGCACCTCGGCCGAGCTGCCCGCCGCCGTTGCCGCCCGTTTGGCCCAGCCTCAACTGCGCCCGCGCACGGTGACCGGCTTGGCCGGCGTCCTGCAGGTGGAGGTGCCCGAACACGGCGCCGGCCTGCTGCGCGTGGACGGCAAGGTCGAGCGGCTGCTGGAGCCGGGCGCGCACGCGTTCTGGAAGTTCGGCCGCAACGTGGCGGTGGAGCTGGTGGACCTGCGTCTGCAGGCGCTGGAGGTGACGGGCCAGGAAATCCTGACCCGTGACAAGGTCGCGCTGCGGCTCAACCTCTCGGCGAACTGGCGCTACACCGACGTGCTGCTTGCCTTTCAGGCGCTGCCGAAGCCGGCGGACCACCTCTACCGCGAGCTGCAGTTCGGGCTGCGCGCGGCGGTGGGCACCCGCACGCTGGACGAGCTGCTGGAGAACAAGTCGGTCATCGACGAGGTCGTGACCGCCCACGTTGCGCCCAAGCTGGCCGGCCTCGGCCTGCAACTGGACGGCGTGGGCGTGAAGGACATCGTGCTGCCGGGCGAGATGAAGACCATCCTCGCCCACGTGGTGGAGGCCGGCAAGGCCGCTGAAGCCAACGTGATCCGTCGCCGCGAGGAAACCGCGGCGACGCGTGCCCTGCTCAACACGGCCAAGGTGATGGAGGACAACCCCGTCGCCCTGCGCCTGAAGGAGCTGGAGACGCTGGAGCGCGTGGCCGAGCGCATCGACAAGATCTCCGTGTTCGGAGGTCTGGACCAGGTGCTCAACGGGCTGGTGAAGCTTCGCTGAGCACCGCCCTGCCGGGAGACCGGCAGGGCTTCAACCCTTTCAAACATCATGAAGAACGAAACCCTGCCGGCCTTGGAGGTGCCGGTCAAACAACCTCCCGTGCTGTTCAGCCAGACCCAATCGCTGATCCAGCGCCTGGCGGACAAGCTGGGCGGCCCGCTCGTCAGCTACTGGAACGGCCCGCGCGGCTCGGTCTGCTCCAACGACGTCGTGGCGCTGTATCACGTGCTCGAACGCCTCGGCCAGCAAGACACCATCTACCTCTTCCTGAAGTCGGACGGCGGCAGCGGCCAGACCTCGCTGCGCCTCGTCAATCTGCTGCGCCAGCATTGCCGCCGCCTGGTTGCGCTGGTGCCGCTCGAGTGCGCCTCGGCCGCCACCATGGTGGCCCTGGGCTGCGACGGCATCCAGATGGGTCCCACGGCCTACCTGACGGCCGTCGACACCTCGCTGAATCACGCGCTCTCGCCGGTGGACCGCGACAACGACCGCGTCAGCGTCAGCCAGAACGAGTTGCAACGCGTCATCCGCCTGTGGCGCGACGAGCAGGGCCAAGACCAGGCCCCGCCCGAGAACGCCTACAGGTCGCTGTTCCAATACGTGCACCCGCTGGTCATCGGTGCGGTGGACCGCGCCGAATCGCTGTCGCTGATGCTGTGCCGCGAACTGCTGGCGTATCACATCGATGACGCCGCGAAGGCCGAGGCCATCTCGATGGCGCTGAACGGCAACTATCCGTCGCACAGCTATCCCATCCTGCTGGACGAGGCGGTCAAGATCGGCCTGCGCGCCGAGCGCATGCCGGCCGACGTGAACACCTTGCTGCTGCAGCTCAATGCCTGCTACAGCGAGATGGGCCAGAAGGCGACGACCGACTTCGACGAGGTGCACGCGCACAGCAACGAGATCTGCAACATCTGGGAAGCCAGCGGCGCGCAGGTCTACTACCAGCAGGACAAGGACTGGTTCTACCGCGCCGAGGAAAGGCGCTGGATCACCCTGAACGACAACAGCGGCTGGCGCCGCATCGAGCGAGTGGGCAGGCGCATCAAGCGCGGCGCACTGCACGTGGCCTGACTGCCCAACCGGATCGCAGCATGAAAACCCAACGATCGACAGCCGCGCAACAACGCCGCCAAACGCCCCCGCAGGACTGGAGTCCCCAGGGCATCGGGCTGGAGCCCGAGCTCTACGCAGCGGCGCTGCGCTATCTGTTTGACCGCCAAGTTCCCGCAACGGCCTCGGCGACGTGGGCTTGGGACCCCGACGAGCCGGAATTCGACGCCACCCCGCTGCAATGGACGCGCGTCCAGACGGCGCTGTTTGCCAACGCCGGCAGCGATCTGGCCGGCTACGGCGACGAGCAGGTCGGCATGGGCCTGGACTATGTGATGAACAACTCGATCAGCGATGTGCCGTTCGCTGCCATCGACCCCAGCGTGCCGCTGGACGACGCCATGAAGATGATGCGTGCCATGCCGGCACTCTGGCGCGACTGCATAGGCCCGCGCCTGGCCCACCTGAAGGGCCCCGGCGGCATCTCGGGCAGTCGCCTCGATCATGTGTCGTTCATGTGGTTCGACGTCTGGCCGACGTTCTGGCATGTGCGAGCCCAGCCTGTTTGGCAGGAAGCCGTCTGGCAGGTGCTGCGCGACATGCTGGAGATGCCGTGCCGGGCGGTGCAGCTGGCTGCATTGCACGGCATCGGTCATCAGATGCGCCATCTCGACCGGCAGCGCGAGATCGACAACACCGTGGTGGCGTTCATCCGGTCCGTGGACCCGAACGACACCGACCTCAAGAACTACGCGGAAGCTGCTCGCCAAGGCATGGTGCAGTGACGCAAGAAGGAATCACCATGCAACCCCAACACATCCACGAGGACGTCCCCGGCGGCGTCCCGCTGAAGATGTGGACGCAGGGGGTACCCGTCGAGGAAGCGGCCAAACGCCAGCTTCAGAACGCGGTCCGCCTGCCCATCGTCTTCAAGCACATCGCCGCGATGCCGGACGCGCATTTTGGCATCGGCGCCACCGTCGGCTCGGTCGCCCGAGCGGGCCGGCTCGGGAACGGCCCAGCGCTCGGCCCGAATGCATCCAGAAGCCTCATCAGGGCGCCCGAATTCGTTCGGGCGCCCTTTTTTTGTGCGGAATTCACCGGGAACCGCGCGCAAGCACGAAGCCACTCAGCCATACCGCCGCACTAACATTGCCGCCCTCGGGGAAAAATCCATCATGAAACTGCTCGCCAAATTCAATCTGGTCTATCTGCTCGTGATGAGCCTGGGCATCGCCCTCAGCGGCTACATCGCCCGCAACCTGCTGCAGAACAACGCCCAGCAGGAGGTCGTCGAGAGCGCGCGCATGCTGATGGAGAAGGCGCTGGCCGTGCGCGCCTACACCAACACCCAGATCAAACCCTTGCTGGCCTCGCAGATGGCCAACGAGTTCCTGCCCCAGACGGTGCCAAGCTACTCGGCCACCGAGGTGCTCGGCACCCTGCTGTCCAAGCATCCCGAGTTCGCCTACAAGGAGGCGACGCTGAACCCGACCAACCCGCGCGATCGCGCCACCAGCTGGGAGGTCGACATCGTCGGCCAGTTCCGCAGTGCGGCCGACCTGAAGGAGACCTCCGGCGTACGCGAGACCCCCGCCGGCCCCTCGCTCTACATTGCCCGTCCGCTGCGCATCACCGACCCCGCCTGCCTGGCCTGCCACAGCAGCGTCGAGGCCGCCCCCGCCACCATGGTCGCCAAGTACGGCCCGGCCAACGGCTTCGGCTGGAACCTGAACGAGGTCATCGGCGCCCAGATCGTCTCCGTGCCCCTGGGCGTGCCGCTGCAGCGCGCCGACCAGACCTTCAAGGTCTTCATCACTTCGCTGATCGGCGTCTTCGTCGCCGTCGGCATCGTGCTGAACCTGATGGTGTGGATGCTGGTGGTGCGCCCCGTCACCAAGCTGTCGGCCCTGGCCGACCGCGTCAGCCAGGGTGACCTGGAAGCACCCGAGTTCGCCACCGGCGGCAAGGACGAGATCGCCACCTTGTCCGATTCCTTCTCCCGCATGCGCGCCAGCGTGGTGCAAGCGATGAAACTGCTCGATGCCTGAACCTTCCAAGCACCCGCAGAAGCTCGGCAAATACCGCATCACCGAGGTCCTCGGTGAAGGCGCGATGGGCGTCGTCTACAAGGGTTTCGACCCCGACATCCAGCGCACCGTCGCGCTGAAGACCATCCGCACCCAGCTCGACGCCGACGACGACAGCCCCGGTGCGCCGGCCTCGCGCTTCCGCAACGAGGCCCAGGCCGCCGGCCGGCTGCATCACCCGGGCATCGTCGCCGTCTACGACTTCGGCCGCGACGAGAACGTCGCCTATATCGCGATGGAGTTCGTCGAGGGCCGGTCGCTCGCGAGCTACCTCAGCGCCAAGGTCCGCTTCACCGACACCGACATCCCCGGCATCATGAGCCAGCTGCTCGACGCCCTGGACCACGCCCACGACAAGGGTGTCTGGCACCGCGACATCAAGCCGGCCAACATCATCATGACGACGGCCGGCGGTCGCCTCAAGGTGGCCGACTTCGGCATCGCCCGCATCGAAAGCACCAATCTCACCCAGACCCACTACATGGTGGGCACGCCCAGTCACATGGCGCCCGAGCAGTTCCTCGGCAAGCCCATGGACCGCCGCGTGGACATCTATGGCGCCGGCGTGGTGCTCTACCAGCTGCTGACCGGCCGCGCGCCCTTCGCCGGCACGACCGAAGCGCTGATGTACAAGGTCGTCAACGACATGCCCCAGCCGCCATCGACGGTCGAGGGTGTGGAGCGCCCGGGCTGGTTCGACCCCATCATCGCCCGCGCCCTGGCCAAGCGCCCCGACGACCGCTACGCCACGGCCGACGAGTTCAAGCAGGCCCTGACCGCCGGCGTGGGCCGCGTCATTGATGAGTCGTCCTGGGAAAAGACCGTCATGCTGGCGCCGGCGCGCGCCAAGCCTGCCCAGCCGCTGGCCACGCCAACCCATGCACCGCAATCGCTGTCCGGCACGTCCCTGCCCGGCTCGGTCGGTTCGGTCGGCACGGCCAGCGCACCGACGCCCTCGCACTGGGACAAGGCCCAGCTCAACCAGGCCGAGCTGACCCTGGCCAGGCATGTCGGCCCCCTGGCCAGCGTGCTGGTGCGCCGCGCCGCGCGCGAGTGCCACGACATCAACGAGCTCTACAACAAGCTGGCCGAGCAGGTCAGCGACCCGCGCGCCCGCGACGCCTTCCTGGGCCAGGCCAGCCTGGTCACTGGCGGCCACCACCATCGCACGGCGGGCAGCGGCACGGCCGGATCGCCCTCCGCGGGCGGCTCCAGAGGCGCAACGGCCGGCTCGGTCGGCGGCACCATGATCGGCGGCCCACTGAACGAAGCCGTCATGGACAAGGCGCAAGTCCTGCTGGCCCAGCATGTCGGACCCATCGCCAAGGTGCTGATCAAGCGCGCCGCCAGCGGCACGGACAGCCGTGCAGTGTTCTTCAACCGGCTGGCCGAGGCCGTCAATGATCCGGCGGCGCGGGCGAAATTGCTGGCGCAGTTGGGACGGCTGTCCTGACTGGCTCGCCTGACACCGTCGCTAGTTGGCCTGCCACTCCGCCAGCAGCTTCTCGGCCGACGACTTCAGGTTGTAGGGGAAGCGCGTGCCGATGCGCGGGTCCATGACGGGCGTGAGCGCGTACTGGCCGTCGCCCGGCAGGGTCTGAAGACAGGCCTGCAGCGTCGGCGCGGCGCTCACCATGCGCTGCGTCTGCAGCAGCAGCAGGGCATAGGCCCTGGACATCGGCTCCGCCTTGCCTGCGCAGAAGAAGGTGGCCAGTTGCTGAGGTGCCGACTCTTTCTGCGTCGCGGCAAGCAGCTTCAGCGCCGAGAACTGCACGTGCATCGCCGGGGTGCCGATATATTTGCCCAGATCCATCCCGGCCGGAGCGTACTGCAGCGCGGCGGCCGTCTCCATGGCCGCGTGCTGCATGAAGAACCGGTCCAGCTCGGCCTGATCCTTGGCCGCGTCGGGGTTGGCGGGCTCACCGGCCAGTTGCTGGTCGATGAATCGTTGGACGGGCTCGACATTGCAGGCCTGGGCGTGCAGCCGCTGGAAGATGCAGGCCTGCGTCATCTCGTAGATGGGCACGGGCAGCAGGGCCTTGTGCATGCTGATCCGGTAACTGGCCTCCACCAGACCGTTGTCCCGCAGCAGGTCGGTGCCCGCCGACGGCGTCAGCAGCTGCCAACTGCCCTTCTCGCCCTTGACGAGGTAGAGGTAGTAGGACTTGCCGGGCTTGAGCCAGAGCTCCCAGTGGTCCGAAGACGCCGACGTCACGTTCAGCTGCGAATAGCCGCCGATGTCCACGGCTGACGGCGTCGGCTCGCCAGCCAAGTGCCGGGTGAGCACCGCCGTGGCCGTCGTTCCCTTGACCTTCTCCACCTTGAAAAGGCCGAAGCTGGTCGCGCGGGCGGCCACCGTCTCCTGCCAGGGCTCGTCCCAGGTGTTCGCCCAGGTGGGCATGGAAAGGACGGCCGCAAAGGTCGCGGCCAGGATCTGCGACTTCATCTGACTTCCTCCCCGGAGCGACGCGGCCCCTTGGCTTGTTGATCTATGTCAGGCCCGGCGCACGATACGCCAAGACCTTCAGGCCGCGGTCGTCGGAGACGTCGGCAAATACCGCCGGGTTGGCCACCCGCCCCAGGCAATCCAGCTCCGGGGCGTTCTGGGACACCGCGTCGCGCAGGAAGGCGAGGTCGAGCTCCGGTGCGTTCAGGCACAACAACGCCAGCCCGCCCGGCGCCAGCAGCGCCGGCAGCCTCTTGGCCAGCCGGGCGTAATCCTTGGTCGCGACAAAGCTGCCCTTCTGGAAGCTCGGTGGGTCGCAGATGACGAGGTCATAGGGGCCGCCGCGGGTCAGCTTGCCCCAGGAATTGAAGATGTCATGGGCCAGGAACCTGGCCCCCGCCTTCACGCTGTTCAGCTCATGGTTGGTGCGGCCGATGGCCAGGGCACCTGAGGCCATGTCCACATTGACCACTTCGGATGCGCCGGCCTGCAACGCAACCACCGAAAAAGCACAGGTGTAGGCGAAGAGATTGAGCACCTTGGCACCGGGCTGGACCTGCTCCCTGACCCAGCGCCGGCCCTCGGCCATGTCGAGGAAGAGGCCGTGGTTCTGTCCGCGCATCAGGTGGACGACATAGCGCGTGCCAGCTTCCGGGACGACATGGGGCTCGGGCACGCTGCCGGCCATCAGCCGCGTTTCAGCGCGTTCGCCGCGGCACTGGTAGACCCAGGGAACGTCAGGCCAGCGCGCGCCGATGGCGGCGCCGGCCGCGGCCAGCTCCTCGTCGGCCAGCGGCTTGAAGCTGGTCAGCAACAGCACGGGCGGATAGATGTCCAGTGCGAGATGCTCGCAGCCGGGATGACGGCCGCCGCGGCCGTGGAAGAGGCGTTGGGCGTCGGTGGGAAGGTCAGCAGTCGCGGCAATGGCGTCGAGCAAGGCTTGCATGGGACGGCATTCTCAAGGCCAGAATCTCCGCCATGAACTTCCAGCTCATCCTCGACGAGATCAATGACGAACTGCGCCCGCAGCTGGCCACGGCCGGTGGCAAGGTCGCCAGTTACATCCCGGCTCTGGCGCGGGTGTCGCCGCTGCAGTTCGGCATGGCGCTTCGCACCGTGGGCGGCAAGACGGCGCAGGCCGGCGACAGCGCGACGCCCTTCTCCATCCAGAGCATGTCCAAGGTGTTCTCGCTGACCCTGGCCATCCGCGCCCTCGGCGAGGCGATGTGGGACCGCATCGGGCGCGAACCCTCGGGCAGCGCCTTCAACTCGCTGGTGCAGCTGGAAAGCGAGCGCGGCATCCCACGCAATCCCTTCATCAATGCCGGCGCCATCGCGGTGGCGGACCGGCTGGTGTCGCAGGGTGACGCCAAGGCCGAGCTGCTGGCCCTGCTCGGCCGGCTGAGCGGCGAGGCCGTGCACATCGACGCCGAGGTCGCGCGGTCCGAAGCCGACACGGGCTTTCGCAACACCGCGCTGGCCAACTTCATGAAGGCCTTTGGCACGCTGGACAACGACGTGGACACCGTGCTGGACGTCTATTTCAACCAGTGCGCCATCGCGATGAGTTGCGAACAGGTGGCCTGCGCCGCCGGCTTTCTGTGCCGTGACGGCCGCCATCCGCTGGCCGGCACCCCGGTGCTCAGCGAAGCGCAGACGCGGCGCGTCAACGCGCTGATGCTGACCTGCGGCACCTATGACGCAGCCGGCGAGTTCGCCTTCCGCATCGGCCTGCCCTGCAAGAGCGGCGTCGGCGGCGGCATCGTCGCCATCGTGCCCGACCAGCTCAGCCTGTGCGTCTGGTCGCCCGCGCTGGACCCGACCGGCAACTCGCTGCTCGGCCGCCGGGCGCTGGAACTGTTTGTCGCGAAGACGGGGCTGTCGGTCTTCTAATCAGCTCGCGTACTTGACGCTGCAGCCATAAGGCCGCGTCGACGCCTTCTCGACCTTGCGCCCGGCGGCCACGGCGGCGAGCGCCTCGGTCACGTAGGGCTCGGCCTTGGCGATGTCGTTCCTGTCGGGCGTGGCGATGCTGTCGATGCCGCCCTTGTAGGCCAGGGTGCCGTCGGCCTTGATGACGTACATGTGCGGCGTGGTCTGGGCGCCGTAGAGCTTGCCGAGTTCGCCCTTGGGGTCGAGCAGCGTCGCGGTGGGCGCGGCGCCGCGGTCGGCATTGAGCTTCTGCGCCGCAGCACCGTCGACAAAGCCCTGCTGGCCCGGCGCCGACGAGATCACCTGCAGCCAGACGACGCCCTGCGCGGTCGCCGCCTTCTGCTGGGTCTGCATATTGCCGCTGCCGTAGTGCTTCCTGACGTAGGGGCAGTCGTGGTTGGTCCACTCCAGCACCACCGTCTTGCCCTTGTAGTCGGCCAGGTTGACGGTCTTGCCGTCGGCCGTCGTGGCGGAGAAGGTCGGCGCGGGGGCGTCGACGTTGGCGTTGGCATGCGCCAGCGCGGGCAGGATCAGGGCGGCGAGCAGGCTGCGGCGAAGCAAGGTCATGTCGAACTCCTGGAAGCGGTGGGGGGCAGCGAGATGGCCTCGACGACGAGGCCGGGGGTGAGGATCTGCGGCAGCACCTGGGCCTCGGCGGCGCCGGGTGCGTAGTAGAGGTAGAGGGGCACGCCGGAGCGGCCATGGGCCTTCAGAACGGCGGTGATGTTGGGGTCCTCGCGGGTCCAGTCGCCCTTCAGATAGGCCACGCCGCCCTTGGCGAAGGCATCCTTGACCTCGGGTCGCGACAGCGCAACGCGCTCGTTGACGAGGCAGGAGATGCACCAGGCCGCCGTCATGTTGACGAAGACCGGCTTGTTCTGCGCGCGCAGCTCGGCCAGCCGATCGGCGCTGTAGGCCTCGATGGTCGACCCGGTAGCGGCAACCGGCACATCGGCCGCCTCGACCGGCTTGATCCAGTGGATGACGCCCAGCGCCAGCACGAAGGCGGCCACCACCGCCACCCGGTTGAACAAGCCCTGGCCAGCCCGCAGCAGCCACAGCGCAAAGGCGATCAGCACCAGCCCACCCAAGGCCATGGCCACGCCGTCGGGCCCGGCCTGCTGGGCCAGCACCCACAGCAGCCAGACGACGGCGGCATACATGGGGAAGGCCAGGAACTGCTTGAACTTGTCCATCCACGCACCCGGCCGCGGCAGCCAGCGCTGCGCCGCGGGCCAGAAGGCCAGGATCAGGAAAGGCAAGGCCAGGCCCAGGCCCAGCGCCAGGAAGACGGCCAGCATCACGGCGGCCGGTTGTGACAGCGCAAACGCCAGGGCCGCGCCCATGAAGGGCGCCGTGCAGGGCGTGGCGACGACGGCCGCCAGCACGCCGGTGAAGAAGCTGCCGGCCAGGCCCTGCTTGGCGGCCAGGTTGGAACCCAGCCCGGTGAAACTGCCGCCCACGTCGAAGAAGCCCGACAGGTTCAGGCCGACCAGGAAAAGCAGATAGCTGACGATGAGGACGAAGACCGGCGAATGGAACTGGAAGCCCCAGCCCACCTGCTGGCCACCGGCACGCAGTGCAATCAACACGGCCGCCAGGGCTGCGAAGCTGATCAGCACGCCGGCCGTGTAGGCCAGGCCTTCGGCCTTGTGGTTGCCCTCGCGCACCAGGGCCAGGGCCTTGATGGACAGCACCGGGAAGACGCAGGGCATCAGGTTCAGGATCAGGCCGCCGACCAGGGCCAGGGCCAGGGCGGGCAGCAGGCCGAGATCGCTTTCGGGCGAAGGGGTCGCGGCGGGCGCTGCGCCAACTTCGGGAGCGCTCAGGTCGGCCGGGCCAGGACCCTTGCCGGCGCCTTCAGGCATGGGCGCAGACAGGGCCCAGGCCTGGTCGCCCGCGCCTGTCGTCAGCACGATAACGCCGGACAGCGGCTTGCCGGCGGGCACGGGCTCGTCGCCCGCGGGGATGTCCAGCACCCAACCGCCACCTTCGGCCTTCAAGGCCTGCGGCGCGCTGTGGGCCACCGCGCCCCAGGTGTCGGCAAAGAAATAGGCCTTGGTCACCCCTGCCGTCGGGCCGCTGAGGCGCACACCCTGGGGCGCGGCCTTGAGCTGCACGGCAAAGTTCGCCGGCTTGGGAATGGCGCCGCGCCATTCCTCGATCTGGGCCGCATCGGCGCCGGCCTTGGCTTCGGCAGCCACCGGCAGATCCAGGCCCAGGCTGACCTGCTCGGGGATGCAGACGTCCTTGCAGACCAGCCACTTCACCTCGGCCGCCGGCTTGAAGCGCGTGCCGGGCTTGGCATCGGCGGGTACGGTCAGATCGACGAGCAGGGCCACACGGCCCTCGTAGCCGTAGTTGACGATAGGCCCGATGGCCTGGATGCCCGGCGTCGGCCACTGGATGGGGGCAGCCTGGGCGCCCGTCCAATCGATGGTGGTGGCCTGGCCGGAATCGCCCGGGTTGAGCCAGTAGGTATGCCAGTGCGACTTGATGTTCTGCTCCAGCGCCACCGTGAAGCGCTGGCCGGGCGCCACGGTCGCCTGGCTGGATACCAGTCGGGCCTTCACATGCTCGGTGGCGGCCTCGGGGGCTGCCGCAAAGGCGATCACGGGGGCCGCCAGCAGGGCGACGGAAATGGGGCGCAGGAACGAGAACATCCCGAAATCCTAGGCCATACCGCTTTCCCCGCGTCGTGACAGGCCCGCATCAACAAATGCAAAGAACGCTTGCCACAGGGGCTCGAAGCGTTTCGGCTCGCCTTCGAGCAAGGCCAGTGCATGCAGGCCGGCCTCGAAAGTCGACAGCTGACCGGGCCGATGGCCGCGACGGATGGCGTAGCGGCCCGGTGCTTCGGGCAGGGCCACGCGCGGCAGGCCGGCGAGCCAGGGATTGGCGGCCAGCAGGCGGCGGCTCTGACGCCAGCTGCCATCCAGCAGGATGAGACGCTCGACCGGACCGGTGCCGGTGCTGCCCTCGCCCGGATAGAGCAGGGCCGTGCCGGGGCCGGCCAGGGCGGGGTCGAAGACCTCACCGCGCAGCAGCCGCGCCGCCGGGTTCAGTCCCAGTGTCAGGAAGGCAGCGGTGTTCTTGGCATGCCCGGCCTCGGCCGGATGCTGCAGGATGAGCAGCTCGGTGCGTACGGCCAGCCGCGCCGGCAGCGTCGCGCACAGGCAGGTGGAGGCCGGGCGCTCACAGCGCGGGCAGACCGCGCGGGGCATGGTCGCTCCGGCTCAGTTCGCCGGCGGCGAGACCGAGTGCGGCGCGATGGTCGACACCGTGCTGTCCGTGCCGGCATCGGCGGCGGCTTCTTCCGCACCGGAACCGCGCCGCGAGCGTGTGCTGGGCAGCTTCATCTGGCGCCGCTTTGCCAAGCGGCCCGCCAGCCAGACGCCCAAAACGACGCCAAAGATGTTGAGCGCGCCGAACAGCGGTGCCGCGTTGGACGACAGCAGCATGCTCTGCAGCGGCGCGGAATAGGCCCGCGGCTTCAGTGCGAAGCTGAAGGCGCCAAAGATCAGCCAGCCCGCCCAGGCCACGCCAACGCCGGACATCATCCAGGCGATATAGGGGCGGTGGCGGCGGCGCTGGGGACGCAGCGTCAGATAGCCCCAGATCAGGGCCACGACGAACAGCAGCAGCGCGATGGCGAGTGCTTCGCCGAGCATCACGGGCAGGCTGTTGCGGCCGCCCAGCTGGGCATAGACCTGGCGCGGCAGGCCTGTGCTCGCGTACTTCATCGCCGCGCCCGCGCCGAAGCAGTACAGCAGGAGGCCGGAAAAGAAGGCGATGGAGCGGCGGGCGGCTTTCATGGGGGCGCATTCTCGGCGCTGTCGTGCCGGCGATTTCGGGAGGATTTCCCGATCGGGCAAAACAAAGCCCACCGTCCAGGGGGTGGACGGTGGGCCGAGAAGGGGGTTTTCGAATCAGCGCTTGCGGTCGAAGCGCTGGGCGCGGGCCAGGCCGCGGCGTTCGCCGCTGTAGAAACCGGTGTCGAAGGCCTCGTGCTTGCGGCCCTTTTCGACGGATTCGGCACTCCAGGCGGCTTCCGGGAGGGGAAGGCGGCGCGGCTGGTGTTCGGTACGGGGCTGGATCTTCATGATGCTGTCTGGCCTTTTGGAGGCCGTCTCACGCCGAGAGGGGCGCGATTGGGAGGCACAACGGCGGTCCGGCGGGGCCGGTTGACAGCCAAAACACACTTCTTTGCAGATGTGGCCTGCGGTCACCGGCTGTGCCGACAATGCCGGTTTTGGAATTCCAGGACTCGCCATGACCGTCCAGCTGAAGAAGACCCTCCCGGCCAAGGCCACCCCCATCACCGTCGTCGACCGCGCCGCCTTCCAGGCCCTGGCCGCCGGCTTGCCCGCGGCCACCCGGGCCTGGCTGGCGACGGTCGGCTTCGTCGGCGCCGCCGACAGCCACGCCCTGGTGCCGGGCGCCGACGGCCATCTGGCCCAGGTGTTCGCCGGCGTCGCCCATGCGGCCCACCCCTTCGCGCTGAGCCATCTGCCGCTGGCCCTGCCGGAAGGCGTCTACAAGCTGGATGAAGCCGGCCTGGCCCTGCTGCCCGAGGCGGCAGCCATGTCCTGGGAGCTGGGCGGCTACCGCTTCGACCTCTACAAGCCCGCCAAGCGCGCCCCGGCGACGCTGACGCTGAAGTCGGGTGCCGACGCGGAGCGCGGCCTGGCCCTGGCCGCCGCCATTGCGGCGACGCGCGACCTGGTCAACACGCCGGCCGAGCACATGGGCCCGGCCGAACTGGCCGCCGCCGCCAAGGCCCTGGCCAAACAGTACGACGCGACCTATGCCGAAACCGTCGGCGACGCCTTGCTGAAGAAGAACTTCCCCAGCATTCATGCGGTTGGTCGCGCGAGCACGCGCTCACCTCGCCTGATCGAAGTGAACTGGGGCAACCCCAAGCACCCCAAGCTGGCCCTGGTCGGCAAGGGCGTCTGCTTCGACACCGGCGGCCTCAACATCAAGCCCGGCGAAGGCATGCGCCAGATGAAGAAGGACATGGGCGGCGCCGCCAATGCCCTGGGCCTGGCGACGCTGATCATGGCTCTCAAGCTGCCGGTGCGGCTGCAGTTGCTGATCCCGGCGGTCGAGAACTCGATCTCGGGCAATGCCTACCGCCCCGGCGACGTCATCAAGACCCGCAAGGGCCTGCACATCGAGATCGGCAACACCGACGCCGAGGGCCGCGTCATCCTCTGCGACGCGCTGGCCTACGCCGCCGAGGGCAAGCCTGACCTGGTCATCGACCTGGCGACGCTGACGGGCGCCGCCCGCGTGGCCCTGGGTGCCCAGTTGCCGGCCCTGTTCGCCAAGCACATGGACACCGCCCGCGACCTGGTCGACCTGGGCCTGAAGCTGGACGACCCGTTGTGGCATATGCCGCTGTGGGCGCCGTATCACGCCGGCATCGAGAGCACGATCGGCGACATCGTCAACACCGGCAAGAGCCCGCTGGCCGGCGCCATCAACGCGGCGCTGTTCCTGGAAGACTTCCTGCCGCCCCAGCAGGACTGGCTGCACGTCGACCTGTTCGCCTGGAACGACGCCCCGCGCGCCGGCCGCCCGGTGGGCGGCGAGGCGCAGACCATCCGCACCCTGCTCGCCTACCTGGAGCAGCGCTACTCGGCCTGATTACTCGGGCGTCTGGTCCTTGGGCGGCTGGGCCTCGGCCGTTGCCGGAGGCTTGGGCGCCTGGGGCTTGGCGGCCTGATCGCGGCGCGGCTGGTCGGGCTTTCTGCCCTGGCCCTGGCGCTGCGGCGGACGGCCGCCCTCGCGGCGACCTTCATTGCGACCTTCCGGACGCCCACCGCCGCCAGGGCGACGGTCGTCACGGCGAGGCGGCGGGCCATCGCGACGGGCTTCGCGCGGCGGGGCCGGCGGTGCCTCGGCGCGCTCCTTGCGCGCAATTTCCAGCAGGCCGGGCAGCTCCTCGGGCGTCGTGCCCTTGAGCACGCAGAAGTTGGCTTCGGTCAACGTCGTGCGCTCGAAGTCCCAGAGCAGCTGGGCGCGGTTGCGGCGCTGCTGGGCTTCGAGCTGGTGGCGCTCCTGGTCCGCCTGCTCGCGCTCCTGCTTCAGGCCGCGACGGCGGGCCAGCTCTTCCTGGGCGGCCTTGAGGTGCTCCTCGGTGATCTCGCCAGCGGGCTGGCCGTCGAGGTCGAAGCGGGTCTTGGCCTGGGTCAGCGCGATCAGATAGCCCGTGCTGCCGGTGTAGCGGCGCAGGAAGGCGCTGAGCTGGGCTTTGCTGAACTTGCCCTGGGCGCGCTCCTGGATATCGGCCTGGATGCGCAGCTTGACGGGCTTGGGCTTGCCGGTGAACAGGGCCGGGAACAGGGCCTTGAGCTCGGCCGTGGCGTCTGCCACCGGTGCAGCGGGCGCAGGCGCTGCAGCAACCGGCGCGGCGTCAGCGGGCACCTCGGGCGTGCTCTCGGTGGCGGGTGCCGCCTCCGGCACGGTCACGGGTGCCGCCTCCGGCACGGTCACGGGTGCAGCCGCAGCGGCTGCCGGTTCTTCGGACGGGGTGACGGGATCAGGAAGATCGGAATTCATCGCAAAGCCGTCGAAGCGGCAGCAAACAGGCAAGGGGCAGGATTGTCGGCCATCATGGGCCCTTGCACGCATCCCTCGACAAAGGCCAGCAAATGCATCTCGAAGGCTCCTGTCACTGCCGCAGCGTCAAGTTCTCGGTCGAGGCGGATTCGCCCGCCCCCTTCATGCGCTGCTACTGCTCCATCTGCCGCAAGACGGCCGGTGCCGGCGGCTTCGCGATCAACCTCGGTGCGCTGACGCACACGATGAAGGTCAAGGGCAAGCGCCACCTGCGCATCTACCGCGCCAAGCTGGCCAACAAGAATGGCAAAGGCAAGCACAAGAGCAGCGCGCGGCGCTACTTCTGCGTGAAGTGCGGCAGCGCGCTGTGGCTGTGGGACCCGACCTGGCCGGAACTCGTGCACCCGCACGCCAGCGCCATCGACACGCCGCTGCCGACGCCACCCGAACATGTGCATTGCATGGTGGGCTCCAAGGCGGATTGGGTCGAGGTGGAAGGCCACGCGAAAGATCCGCGCTTCGACGAGTACCCGGCCATGTCACTCGCCGAGTGGCACAAGGCTCACGGCTTTTAGCCCAGGCCCCCAAAAACCTTCTTGAGGATGGCGCTGCCGGTGCCGACCGGGTCCTGGCGGATCTTCTTCTCCTCCTCGCCGATCATGCGGTAAAGGCCGTCCAGGGCCTTGGCCGTCACGTACTGCTGGATGTTGGCCTCATCGCCCTTGACGAGGCCGAAGCCACCCGCCTTCTTGGCGACGGCGTTGTACTTGTCGGCCAGCGACACCTTCTCGGTCGCCTGGGTGACGATGGGCAGGAACTGCTGGCCCAGGGGTTCACGCGTCTTGCCGGCAAAGAACTGCGTCACCGAATCGTCGCCGCCCTTCAGGATCTTCAGCCCGTCGTCGACGCTCATGTCCTTGACGGCCTTCACCAGCAGCGGCTTGGCGGCCGGCACGGCGGCTTCCGCCGCGCGGTTCATGGCGGTGACGAGTTCGTCGAGCTTGTGGCCCTGGCCGGTGGCCTTGAGCAGCTTGGCGGCGTCCTTCAGATAACCCGGCAGCTCGATCTTGACGAGGGGGTTGCCGAGAAAGCCGTCCTGCCTGCCCAGCAGGGCCACGGCCGAGTTGGCGCCGCGCTCCAGGGCCGTGCGGATGCCGGCATTGGCATCACCCTCGCTGAGGTTCAGCGCCCAGGCCGGGCGCAGCAGCAGGAGAGCGGGGGCGGTGGCGATGACGAGGCGGCGTTGCATGGCGGTCTCCGGTCGGGGGGAGACCATCTTGCCACTGCCCGTTCAGGCTGCGACGTGTTGCAAGGCCCGTTGAATGTCGCGCTTCTGGTGGTACATGCGCTGGTCGGCCAGTTCCAGCAGGTGGGCGACATCGTTGCCGTCCTCGGGGAAACGGGCCGCGCCCAGGCTGGCCGCCAGCGGCAGGTTGCGGCCTTCGAAATGGAAGTTGCCGTTGAGCTGCTGGCGCAGCCGCGCGATGGTCGCCTCCAGCCCGCCTTCGGGGGCCAACGGCCGCAGCAGCACGCCGAACTCGTCGCCACCGAGGCGGGCCGCGGTATCGGACTGGCGCACGCTGGCGTTCAGCCGCCCGGCGAACTCCAGCAGGGCCGCGTCGCCGACGCGGTGGCCATGGGTGTCGTTGATGGGCTTGAGGCCGTTCAGGTCCAGCATCAGCACGGCCAGCGGCTGGCGGTCGCGCACGGCCTGGGCCAGGGAGGAGCGCAGCCGGTCCAGGAAAAGGGAGCGGTTGGGCAGGTCGGTCAGGCCATCATGGGTGGCCTTGTGGAAGAGCTCCCCCGGGGCGTAGCGGGTCGCGAAATACATGGCCGCGGCGACGAGGTCGGACAGCAGCTCCAGCAGGGCGAAGTGGCGGTCATTGAAATGAGCCACCTGGGCCGACATGGCCTTGAGCACGCCCACGGTTTCGCCGTTGTGGCGCAGCGGCACGACGACCATGGAACGCAGGCCCAGCTTCTCGCAGGCGGCACGGTCGGTCCGGGGATCGGTCAGCGCATCGTCGCAATGCAGCACATGGCCTTCGCGCACACACAGGCCCGACAGGCTGGCACCGCGCTTGAGCCGCAGGCCCAGGCTGCCGCGCGCCATGCCGGCCGCGGCGCGATAGACCATGTCGTCGCCCTCGGCCAATTCGACGGCCGCACCATCAGCACCCACCAGGGTCAGCGTGCGCTGCACGACGAGGCTCATCAGCCCGCCGAGGTCCAGCCCCAGTCGGGCCACCTCGGTCTGGATGGCGATCACCTCCAGCAGCTTTTCTCTGCTCGGCACCTGTCTCTCCTCGTCTGCATCGCCTTGGATGCAGCCCCGCGGAGCGATGCTCTCTACCGGGTCAATCCCTGTTCAGGGCCTGTTTTTACATCCGGACATAAATGATGTCGACGGGGATTTACCCATCAGGAATGGGTCTATTGGAGCTTTGCCAGCCGCTCCGTCAGCAGCGCAAAGAAGCCGTCCGAATCGACGTGGCGCAGCATGTGGGCATTGGCGGGCAGGCCGGTGACGCCCCAGAAGTCGACGACGGTCATGCCGCGCGTCAGCTCGCTGTGCCTCTCGATGCGCACATTGCAGTCCCGCCCGGTGAAGAGTTCGGGGCGCAGCAGCCAGGCGATGACGCAGGGGTCGTGCAGGGGGCCGCCGTCCTGGCCGTACTTGGCCTCGTCAAAGCGCTCGAAGAACTCCATCCAGGCCGCGACGACCGGACCGACGCGGTTGCCGAGGGCGCGGATGGCCTCGATGCGGGCCGCCGTCGTCAGCGCCTCGTGGGTCACGTCCAGCGGCGCCATGGTGATGGGCACGCCACTGGTGAAGACCTCATGGGCGGCCTGGGGGTCGACATAGATATTGAATTCGGCTGCCGGCGTGACATTGCCGCCCTCGAAGCAGCCACCGCCCATCAGCACGATGCGGCGGATGCGCGAAGCGATGTCGGGCGCCTGGCGCAGGGCCAGGGCGATGTTCGTCAGCGGCCCCAGGGGGCACAGCGTCACCGTGCCGGCTTCGCGCTCGCGCAGGGTCTGGATGATGAAGTCGATGGCATGGCGGGGGTCGAGGCCAAGCGTCGGCTCGGGCAGCTCGACGCCGTTCAGGCCGGTGTCGCCATGCACATGCTCGGCGGTCACCAGGGGCACGTCCAGCGGCCGGTCGGCGCCGGCGCAGATGGGCACGTCGCGGCGGCCGGCCAGTTCCACGACCTTGCGCGCATTCAGCGTCGTCAGCGCCAGCGGCACATTGCCGGCCACCGTCGTCACGCCGAGTAATTCCAGCTCGGGGCTGGCCGCGGCCAGCAGCAGGGCGATGGCGTCGTCCTGGCCGGGATCGGTGTCGATGATGATGGGCTGGCTCATGGGAGGGCGGGCGGCGGTGCGAGGTCAAGGTCGATGGCGCCGAACAGGCTGTGCTGGCCGTCGGCGGACTTCAGGTCCAGGCGCAGGCTGTCGCCGGGCGCGAGGGGCAGCTCCAGGCCGCCCAGGGCCACGCCGGCGAGCTGGCCGGCACGCAGGGCCCGCAGCCGCGCCAGGCGGGCCAGTGCCGCCCCCGGCGCGGCCACCACGTCGCGCGGTTCGAGCCTGGCGCCGTTGTGCAGGGCGACAAGGCGGGCCTGCAAGCGGCCCGCGCCCCAGGCCTCGCCCAGTTCATCGGGCGTGACGGCCAGCGGCGCGCAGTGGGTGGCGATCAGTTCGCCCTCCAGGCGCCAGTCCGCGGCAAAGCTCAGCAGGCGCAAGGCATCAAGAGCCGCAGCCGCATCGCTGGCGGCGCCGAGATCGCCGCTGATGGCCACCAGGGCGGACTCGCAGGCGGCCGGCGCCCTCAAGGGCTGGTGCGGCCCCTGGAACTGGCCGGCCTCACGGCGCGCGCCCCCCTCGGCGTCGACGACGGCCCAGCCATAGGCGCGTGGCAAGGGCGCGACACATTTTTCGGGCTCGAAGGCAAAGGCGTGGCGCAGCTTGCCGTGGTTGAGCTGCACGGCGAGGTCTTCGAGCTGAGGCGCGAGAAAGCCCCAGTCGTCCAGGACCTGCTGCAGGCGCGTGGCGATGCCGGTGGCGTAGTGGGCCTGGGTCAGGTCGCGCGACACGACGACAAGATGGCCGTCGCGCGAGCCGTCGGCGTAGCTGGCGAGTTTCATGGGGAAAGATCCGGGGTGATGGCAGCATTGTGCGATGCGCGCCGGCCTGCCCTCCCCCCGCGCCGCCCTGCTTGCGCTGGCGGCCAGCCTGCTCGCGCATGCGGCGCTGCTGGGTGGCGGCCGGGCGCGTGAGGACACCACCGTACAGCCGGCCCGGGCCATCAGCGTGGCTTTGCTGCAACCGCCGGCCTTACCCGTGGCCCCGCCGGAGCCCGCGCCGCCCACCTCGCCTTCGCCTCAAGCGCGCTCGACCCGTCCCAACCCCCGGCCGCCCGCCCCGGCCGTTGAAGCTCCAACCAAGGCACCGGACGCGCCGCTGCTGCGCCTGGCCGGGCCGGCCGCCTGGCAGTACCGGCTGCGCCAGGGCGGCCAGGACGGTGAGGCCCAGCTGGAGTGGCAACCCCAGGACGATGGCCGCTACAGCCTGCGCCTGACACGCCGTGTCGGCGAACGCACGCTGCCGGCCATGGAAAGCCTGGGCCATACCGGCAGCACCGGCCTCGCGCCGGAACGCTTTGCGCTGCAACGCGGCGGCCAGGACCGCCAAGCCATCAATTTCGACGCCGAAGGCCGGCGGGTCAGCTTTTCGGCCAGCCCGGCCCAGCTGGACCTGCCCGAGGGCACCCAGGACCGGCTGTCGTGGTGGTTGCAACTGGCCGCCCTGGTGCAGGCCGCGCCGACGCCGGGCGGACGCTGGCGCGTCTGGGTGGCGGGCCTGCGTGGCGAATTGCGTGAATGGGTCTTCGAGACCGTCAATTCGGCGCCTGAAGACGCCGGCATGCTGCATCTGCGCCGCCTGCCGCTCGGTGAACGCGACCCCGGCGTCGAGCTGTGGCTGGACCCCAACCGCGGCTATTGGCCGGTGCGGCTGCGCCAGGGCGACCCTGAAACGCGCGGTTTCGAAATCCGTCTGTCCGACGTGAACTCCTGACGCTTCCTACACGTTGTCAGCGCATGGGATGACCCGAACAGCGGGGCGTTCTGCCAGTATTAAAGCAAGCGGGGCTTGAAACGCCAGGCCCCACCCGCAGTTGAAGCCCTGAGGAGAACTCCATGCACATGCTCTACAACTCCGACAGCTTCATCGTCGTCCAGTTCGACGTGCCGCACATTGAACTGCAGGCGGTGGAGGCAGGGCCGCAGCTCAATCGCGGTGGTTTCGAGATCGTCGACAAGTTCGCCCGCAAGGAAATCTTCATCGAGGGCGCCCTGGCCGAATCCTTCCAGCAAGGTGTGCAGGCCCTCATCGACGACGGCGAGCCGTCCGAGGACGAACTCGACGAGTTCATCGAGCGCTACGCCGTGATGGGCCAGCAGCCGGTCGTGATGCACTGAACACTCTTGGGGGCCCAGATTGCATTGATCTGCCGCCAAGCCTGATACAAGATGGGTCAGCGCCAGCCGCAACAGGCTGAGCAAGGAGCCCATCGAATGGTGAAGCGAGCCGCCGTTGAGACAGCCTCCCGGGCACCTGCCCGCGTGCTGCCTTCGCCCGGCCTGGACAGCGCTCCGGTGCTGGACCGCATGTGCTCGCAATTCGTGCTGACGCTGACCGTCAGGCACGCCGGCCGCTTCAATCTGCGGCGCGACTTCAACGGCCTGCTGTCCTTCACCGGCCGCCACCTCGTCTGGCCCACCCGGGTGCTGCAGAGGCTGCGCGGCTATCTGGGCCAGCGCTGCGCCGGCAACGAGTTGTGGCGCGGCCACGAAGCCCTCGGCGACGAAGCCTTTCTCGAGCGCTTCGGCCAATGGAGCGGTCCGTTCTCCGAGGCGACGCTGTTCTTCTACCTCGACGAGTACGTCAAGGACGCGCCCAAGGACATGATGGCCCTGCTCGCGACGACCTGCGAGCACCTGGACCGGCAGTTGAAGCGCGAGTCGACACTGGTCGAGAAGAACATCGCGGCCCTTGGCACCCTGCTGCAGCTCAATCCCGCGGAGCGGGCCATCCTGCTCTACGGCACGCTGGCGAGATACCAGCGGGAGCTGCGCGGCGCCCTGGTCGAGTTCAAGGTCAACACGGCGCAGGAAGCCTTTGCGGCCATCGCGGCGGTCGCCGGCGTGGACGAGCGCGAGGTGGCCGAGGCCCTGCGCGCCGGTTCGCGCCTCGAGCGCATCGGCATGGTCGAGAACCTGATCTCCGAGCACAACATTACCGACCTGGCCGACCTGATGAAGGTCAGCGACCAGCTGCCGCCGGTGCTGATGCGCGAATACCAGGGCCCTCACGATTTGATGGCCGTGTTCACGCGGCCGGCCACGCAGAGCACGCTGGTGCCGTCTGATTTCCAGTTCGTCGTCGAAGACCTCGACCTGCTGCAGGGCCTGCTGCGCCGCGCCGTCGCCACGCATGCCACTGGCGTCAATGTGCTGCTCTACGGCCCGCCCGGCACGGGCAAGACCGAACTGGCCAAGGTGGCGGCCACGGCAGCGGGCCTGGACCTGTACGAGGTCGAGTACGCCGACCGCGACGGCAATTCGCTGTCGGGCCGCGACCGCTACCGCTCGCTGCAGATCAGCCAGGTCTTCCTGAAGGCCAGCGCCAATGTGGCCCTGCTGTTCGACGAGGTCGAGGACGTCTTTCCGCCACTGTCCAGCGACACGGCCTCGCTGCTGAACCGGCTGGACGCCAGCGGCGAAGGCGGCGTCGGCAACTCGGTCAGCGGCAAGGCCTGGGTCAACCAGATCCTGGAAACCAACCCGGTGCCCGTCATCTGGGTCACCAACCGCATCGAGCAGATCGACCCGGCCTTCCGGCGCCGCTTCCAGTACCACCTGGAGCTGAAGTCGCCGCCGCCCGGCGCCCGCAAGGGCCTGGTGGCCAAGGCCCTCGGCGAGGTCCAGGTCAGCGAAACCTTTGTTGCCAAGCTGGCCGAGCGCCCAGGCCTGACGCCAGCGCAGATCCGCACCGCCGTGCGCTTTGCCCAGTTGGCCGGTGCGGCCGATGACGCCGAGAAACTCATCGAACGCCAGCTGCTGAACGCCGACAAGGCCCTGGGCCGCGACGACGGCGCCAGCCTCGCCCGCCCCTGCGTCACCAGCTATGCGCTGGAATTGCTGAACTGCGAAAGCCGCTTCGAGATCCCGCGCATCGTCGAGGCCCTGCGCCGCAAGGGCCGAGGCCAGCTCTGCTTTTATGGCCCGCCCGGCAGCGGCAAGACCGCCCTGGCCGAACACATCGCCCAGGCCCTGAGCCGGCCATTGATGGTCAGGCGCGCCAGCGACATCGCCAGCAAGTTCGTCGGCGAAACCGAGCAGAACATGGCCCGCATGTTCGACACGGCGCAGACCGAAGGCGCCGTGCTGCTGCTGGACGAAGCCGACAGCTTCCTGCGCAGCCGCAAGCATGCCGAGCGCAACTACGAGGTCAGCGAAGTCAACGAGATGCTGGCCGGCATGGAGCGCTTCAACGGCCTCTTCATCTGCACGACCAATCTCTTCGACGACCTCGACGAAGCCGCGCTGCGGCGCTTTGCCTTCAAGATCCGCTTCAAGGCCTTGAAGCCCGAGCAGCGCTTGACGATGTTCGAACGCGAAGCCGGGGCCGCGCCGACCGACGAGCAGCGCTCAAGGTTGGTAGCGATGGACTGCCTGACGCATGGCGACTTTGCCGCCGTCCGGCAGCAGGTCGAGATCCTGGGCGAGGCGTTCGCGCCGGATGAGTTCTTGGCTCAGCTGGAAGCCGAGCATCGCGCCAAGCCCGAGGTGCGTGAGCGGCGCGGGATCGGGTTCAGGGCGACTTGAAATAGTAGGTCGTCGAGCAGAAGGGCCCGTCGGGCATCAACGCATAGTTCGGGATATCGCCGGCGCGCTGCCAGCCCAATCTTTCATAGACCCGCGAGGCGTCGCTGCCCGTGACGGTGTCCAACACCAGCGTCGTCCTGCCCAGCTCACGCGCCTTGGCCTCCAGCGCCTTCAGCAGCCTCTCCGCCAGCCCCTGGCGCCGCGCACGGCGATGCACCAGCATCTTCGAGACGTCCGCTCGATGCGGCTGGTTGTCGGGCATGTCGATGACGAGGGACAGCGTGCCGCAAATGCGGCCATCGCCGTCCTCGGCAACGAAGAGATGGCGCTGGCCGGCCGCGACGTCGGCGGCGACCTTGCGCCAGAAGGCCTCCGGCCGCCCCTCTGCCAGCGGCAGCATGAAGCCCACCGACGCACCGCCTTCGACGCAGTCACGCAGCACTTCGGCCAGTTCGTCCACGCGTGCGGCGGCCTGTTCGCCGTCCAGTTCCATGATCGTGCTCATGTCCAGTTCCTTGCCAAAGCACACGGCCGCGGCGTTGCCCGCGTAGCCGCCGAAGTTCGGGATGCGCCGGTAGCCATGCCGCTCGTAGAACGACACCGCGCGCAGGTTCACGGCGCGGGTTTCCAGCCACAACGCGCGATAGCCCAGTCCCAGAGCAGCCCGCTCCAGGTGAGCGAGCACCGCCGCGCCAACGCCGCGCGAGCCCGGGCGCGCATACATGCGCTTGAGCTCGGCCACATCGCCCTGCAGTGGACGCAGGGCCCCGCAACCCAGCGGCTGGCCATCTTCGCCGCGTGCCATGACGAAACGGCTGCGCGGGCCACGCACGTCGCCGGCCGCAAAGCCGCCGCGGCCACTGTCGCCGGTGATGGCCTGCAGCGCGTCCGACAGGGCGTCGATCAGGCGGCGGGCGTCTGCGTCATCCGGGTCGACGGCCGCGATGCTCAGCGCCATGGCGTCGCTCCGGTGAGGGCGACGAGGTAGCGCGCCGGCTGGGTTCCAGGATTGTGGAAACGGATGGGCGCGTCCAGGCGCATGGCCAGGCAATCGCCCGGGTTCAGCTCCCACTGCTCACTGCCGTGGCCGATCTGCATGACGCCGTCGATCATCCAGACCAGCTGGTGGATGTCGGCGTCACGCTCCGAGGTCTCGAAGGACACGTGCTGGCCGGCGGGGAAGACGACGTCCACCAACTGCAGCGGTGACACGTCTGGAGGCGACACATTGCGGCGCACATAGCCCGAGGCCGGGTCGCTCCAGATGGGTTGGTCCACCACCCGCGCCAGCGGCGACGGTGCAGCGGGCGGCGCACCGGCCTCGAACATCGACGCGACGCTGACGCCCAGGGCCGAAGACAGCTTGTCGAGGACGACGGCCGTCGGGCTGCTCTGGCCGCGCTCGATCAGCGAGATGTTGGAGCGGCTGACGCCGCTCTTCTGCGCCAGCGCGTCCAGCGACAGGCCGGCGGCCGCGCGCAGTTCATGAAGGCGGCGGCCAATGCGTTGCGTGATATCCATGCATTCCAGTTTACTGGAATTTCTCTTTTACTGGAAATTGCATCCATCAAAATGGAATGGCGCGCTCCACGGCACGGCGCCAGGCCGGGTCAGGCCAGCGCCGCCCGAGGCGCCAGGCGGCATGGGTGAGCTTGATGACGTGGGCATCGTCCTGCTCGCAGGCAGCGGCGATCAGCGCAGGCCAGGGGCGGCTGGGCGGGCGGTCGAGCGTGAGAGCCAGCTCGGCCCCGCTGGCCAGCAAGCCGGCCGCGGCGGCGACGCTGAAGCCGCGCGCCAGCTCGGGCGCTGGCCACCAAGGTTCCAGCACGACAAGCGCGTGACTGCCGGTCAGCAGATGCAGCACGGTGAAGTTGCCGGTCGCCGCGTAGGTGCGCGCGGCCAGCAGGGCCAGCTCGCGCAGCGTGTCCGGCCCGTGGCGCAAACGCCCGGCCACCGCTGCGAAGTCCGGCGTGTGCCCCCAGGCTTCCATGCGATCGGTGATCAGGCTGCCGGCCGGGTAGGCGGGCCGCGGCAGCTGGCGCAGCGCATGCAGCCAGTCGGCCAGCTCCAGCCGCGGGCCGTCGGCCGTCGTCGGCAAGGGCAGGAAATGCGCCGCCCAGTGCGCCAGGCCCGTGGCCAGCTCGCCCTCGTGGCCGGCCAGCACCGCATGGCCGGCACGGATCAGGCCATGGAAGGCGATGGCCCCCGCGCCGGGCAGCAGCAGCGGCAAGGCCTCGCGCAGCGTGGCGGCGCTCCCTGTCAACGCGATGCGGGAGGCGAAATGCGCCTGCCATGCGGGCTCGCTGTCCGGCCGCCCCAGGTCACGGTCGACAGCAACGCTGGCCGGGCGGGCGCAGACACGCGGCTCGAGATGGGCTTCGTAGGCCTCCGTCCAGGCCTGCAACCGGGCGGCCGAGGCGCCCAGCTCCAACAGGGCCTGCTGGGCCATGGGCAGGTGGTTGCTCAGGCGGCCCCGGTAGGTGGGCGACAGCGCCACCCCGGCGTCGAGCAGGTGGTGCAGCTGGGCGAGGGTGGCCGGAGCCGGCGTTGCGGTTTTCATCAGCATGAGCAGCCTCGGTTGTGGGAATATGGCGCCATGCTCGAAGTTCAAGTGGACTTGAAGTCAAGCCCCGATCCCGCGAAAGCACCGCTGTCCATCGGTCAGCTGGCCAGGCGCGCCGGCGTGGCGGCCAGCGCGCTGCGCTTCTACGAGGCCGAGGGCCTGATCGCCGGTAGTCGCAGCAGCGGTGGCCACCGCCAGTACCCGCGCCATGTGCTGCGCCGGGTGGCCTTCATCCGCGCCGCCCAGGTGGTGGGGTTGACGCTGCCGCAGATCAAGGCGGCCCTGGCCACGCTGCCCCAGGGCCGCACCCCCACCAAGGCCGACTGGGCGCGGCTGTCGGCCGGCTGGGCCCCACTGCTGGACGAGCGCATTGCCGCCCTGCAGCAGCTGCGCGAGCGCCTGACCGGCTGCATCGGCTGCGGCTGCCTGTCGCTGAAGGCCTGCGCCCTCTACAACCCCGAGGACGTCAAATGCGCCGAGGGCGCCGGGGCGAGGCTTCTGCGCATCGAAACCGGCTGTTGACCCTTATGCGACGCCCGCATATCACTTCCCGGTGAAAATCCGGGGGTTAACCCGCCAAACCGTCCGCCGAAACGACCGACATGAGTGCCTTCCACGAAGAGACCGTCCTGACCGTCCACCACTGGACCGACCGCCTGTTCAGCTTCACGACCACGCGCGACCAGGCCCTGCGCTTCTCCAACGGCCACTTCACGATGATCGGCCTCAAGCTGGAGACGGGCAAACCGCTGCTGCGCGCCTACAGCATCGTCAGCGCCAACTACGAGGAACAGCTGGAATTCCTCAGCATCAAGGTGCCGGAAGGCCCGCTGACCTCGCGCCTGCAGCACATCAAGCCGGGCGACAAGATCATCGTCGGCCGCAAGCCCACCGGCACGCTGCTGATCGACTACCTGCTGCCGGGCAAGAACCTCTATCTGCTGGGCAGCGGCACGGGCCTGGCGCCCTTCATCAGCATCGTGCGCGACCCTGAAACCTATGAGCGCTTCGAGAAGGTCATCCTCGTGCACGGCGTGCGTCATGTGAACGAGCTGGCCTATCACGACCATGTCAGCGTGGACCTGCACCAGCACGAGTTCCTCGGCGAGTTCGCCAGCGAGCAGCTGCTCTACTACCCGACGGTCACCCGCGAGCCCTTCAAGAACACGGGGCGCATCACCGACCTGATCCAGACCGGCAAGCTGCAGGCCGACCTGGGCCTGCCGCCGCTGAATCCCGAGACCGACCGCATCATGCTGTGCGGCAGCCCCGAGCTGCTGAAGGACATGCAGGCCATGCTGGAGGTGCGCAACTTCAAGGAAGGCAGCACGACGACGCCCGGTGACTACGTCATCGAGCGCGCCTTCGTCGAGAAATAAGGCGTTGGCGGCTCAGCCGCCCAGCCCCAGCCTGATCGCCGCCCATGCGGTGCCTGCGTAGAGCAGCAGGCAGGCGGCAATGGCTGCCGTGGCCCAGGCCGGTGACGTGAACACCGCGGCCATCATCGGCTCGCGCAGCGTTGCAGGCAGCAGGGTGGCAATGACCGCGGCTGGTGCTTCCGCCACCAGGCCCACACCCAGCCAGAAGCCGGCGGGCTGGGCGCGCAGTCTGGCCCAGGTACTCACATGCCCTTGAAGAGGTGGGTGTAGCTGCGACTGACTTCGAGCTTCTCGGTCAGTCCCTTGACGCCCACCAGCTGGCGGCCGCGGAAGTCGCGCGTGATGCCGTCGATGGCACGGGCATTGACCAGCGTGGAGCGGTGGATCTGCCAGAAGACCTGCGGGTCCAGCTCGTCCACCAGCTCCTTGATGGGCTTGCGGATCAGGGCCTCGACCTTGGCCGTCTGCACCCGCGTGTATTTCTCGTCGCTGATGAAGAAGAGCACGTCCTCGACCGGGATCATCTGGATGGCCTGGCCGACAGTGGCCTGGATCCACTGCAGATAGGCCGGCTTGCCCGTCGGGTTCATCTGGCCGGACAACTTGTGCAGCAACTGCTGCAGCGGCACCGGCGCGCTGTCGCTGAAGTCGGTTGCAGGGCCCTCGCGCTGGGCCAGGCGCTTCTTGATGCGGGCCACGGTCAGCTGCAGGCGCTCGCGCTCGGCGGGCTTCAGCACATAGTCGGCCACGCCCTGCTCGAAGGCCTCGACGGCATACTGGTCGTAGGCCGTGATGAAGACGATCTCCGGCACCAGCCAGTCATCGTCGTCAGGCAGCTGGGCGATCTGGCGGGCCGCCTCGACGCCAGTCAGGCCCGGCATGCGGATGTCGAGGAAGACGATGTCAGGCTTGTGCTCCTTCGTCAGCTCGACAGCCTCAAGGCCGTTCTTGGCCTCGGCAACGATGTCCAGCTCGGGCCAGACTTCGGTCAATCGGGCGCGAAGCTGTTCGCGCATCAGTCTTTCGTCGTCGGCCAGAACGGCGCGGATGGGTGCATTGCTCATGGCCGACGATGCTACTAGCTCAGACCGGCGTCGACTTGGCCGTGTTGGCGCGACTGCGGTTGCGCAGCACGACAAAGAGCAGCAGGCCGAGCAGGATCAGCGGCGAGCCCAGCACGGCGCCGACGCCCAGCAGGCTGGCGACGACCAGGGTCAGCACGCCGCCAACGATGACCAGCGGCAGGGCCACGCCGAGCAGCAGCACCAGCGGCAGCACGACGACGCAGACGATGCCGGCGACGAACAGACCGATGCTGGCGCCCAGCCAGTCGCCGAAGTCGCTGCCGCCGAGGAAGATGTCGCCGTCGTCCAGCACGATGTGCATGTCCGGGCCGCCGTGGTGGTGCAGCAGCGCGAAGCCGCCGAACATCGCCACCAGGACCATCAGCGCGGTGCCGATGAAGAGGATCTTGAACAAGGTTTTCATGCTGAGGCTCCTTCGTCGTTGCGGCTGCGATAGGGCACGGTGATCGTGACGACCGTGCCACTGGGTTGGTTCTCGGTGACGGTGACGCTCGCGCGGGCGCCGTGCAGCAGCTGCAGGCGTTCGCGGATGTTGGCCAGGCCCACACCGGTGCCGCTGGTAGCGGCGCGGCCGAAGCCCAGGCCGGTGTCGGCGACCGTGACGGCCAGCTTGCCGTGCACGATCTCGGCCTTGACCTTCAGGCTGCCGCCTTCGGCCTTGGGCTCCAGGCCATGCTTGATGGCGTTCTCGACCAGGCCCTGGATCATCATGGGCGGGAATTCGGCGGACAGCAGGCCGTCGGGCACGTCGATCTCGGTCTGCAGCCGCTCTTCCATGCGCACCTTGAGGATCTCGAGATAGGGCCGGATGACGGCCAGCTCACGGCCCAGGTCGCGGGTGGCGGTGGCGTTGGCCTCGCGCATGGTGGGCATGGAGGCCCGCAGCAGCGCGATGAGGTTCTTCTGCATCTGGCTGGCCCGCGGCGGGTCGACCTCGATGAGGTGGTCGATGCTGGCCAGGGTGTTGAACAGGAAGTGCGGCTCGACCTGGGCCTGCATGGCGGCCATGCGGGCCTCGATGACCTGGCGCTTCAGGGCCTCGCTCTCGGCGTTCTCGGCGGCCTGGGCGGCCTTGACCTCGGCCTGGATGCGGCCCTTGTACATGGCCTTGATGACGGCCGAGGCCAGGATCCACAGGATGGCCAGGTCGACCAGGGAGTCGCCGGCATGCACGATGGTGACGCGGCGGCGGCTCTGGGCGTCCTTCGCCTCCTCGGCGGCCTGCTGCAGCGCGGCCTGGGCCTCGGCGGCAGCCTCCTGGGCGTCCTTGACCTCCTCGGCCTCCTGCTTGAGCTGGCTCAGCTGCTCCTTGGCCTGGTCGATGGCGGCACGGATGTCCTCGGGGCGGGCGCTCTTGGGGAAGTCGAGGGAGATGGCCGGGGCCGGGTCGGCCTTGGGCTCGCCGTCCTCGTCGACGGCGCTGGCCGCCGAAGCCGGGCGCACCGGCTGGATGCGCACGCCGCGCTCGTCGATCTTGACCTCGTAGTGGACGCCCTTGTCGCCTTCCTTCTTGCCGGCCTTGTCGACGGCCTTGCGGGCCTGCTCGACGGCCTTGCGGGCTTCGGCCTCGGCCTTGGCCTTGCGGCGCTCGGCGCCGTGGTCATGGTCCTCGACCTGCTCGCTGATGCGCCAGGTGAAGGGGGGCAGGTTCTTCAGCACGTTGACGCCGATCAGCAGCGCCAGCGACAGCAGCACGAAACGCTTCCAGCTGATGCCGACCAGCCAGCCGGCGTAGATGTGGAAGTAGCGCACCACCGCGGCGGAGAAGCGCTGCCAACGCTCGATCCAGAGCTGCTGCTGGGGGCTGGGGGAGAAGGAGGGAGTCATGGCCGGTTTGTCGTCGTTGGGGCCACTGTAAGCAGGCGGGCCAGGCGCCGTGGGGCCGAAGCGACACGCCGGCCGGGGTGGGGGACGAACTGCATGGGAGCGCGACAGTCCGCGCGGCCGGCCGTGACAGGGGTGTGAAGGTCGCGGGATTGGTTCACGGATCGCCCAGCAAAAAGCCCGCCAGAGGCGGGCTTGGAGAGGGAGGGCAGTGGGTTTACTGCTTGATGGCCTCGACCTGGACCAGCAGGCGGATGGCGTCCGGCGTGACGGCCGGCAGGGCGTAATTGATGCCCCACTGGCTGCGCTGGATGGTGGTCTCGAAGTCGCCGCCGCAGACCTCGCGCTTCAGGCGCGGGTTCTCGTAGCAGTTGAAGCCGGTGGCCGTCAGCGTGACCGGGTTGGTCTTGCCACGGATGGTCAGCTCGCCCGAGACGCTGGCCACCTTGTCGCCGTTGAACGTGAACTTGTCGCCGACGAACTTGGCCGTCGGGAACTCCTCGACCGCGAAGAAGTCCTTGCTCTTCAGGTGGCCGTCGAACGGCGCCGTGCCGGTGGAGAGGGAGGTCATGTCGATGGTGAACTCGACCTTGCCGGTCTTGGCGGCCTTGTCCAGCGTGACCGTGCCTTCCTTCTTGTCCCAGCGGCCGCGCAGCGTGCTGGTGCCGAAATGCTTGGCTTCGAAGGTGACCGCCGTGTGGCTGGGGTCGATGGCATAGGTGGCGCTTTGGGCTTGAGCGGCGCCAACGGCGGCGATCAGGGCGGCGAGCAGCAGGGCTTTCTTCATCGTGGAGGTCTCCGGGGGGGTGGGGAAAAGAGGTGGGAGGTTACAGGCCAGCGAAAGACAACTTGAACTTGACGGTCACATCGTTGGCCACCATGGAGGTATCGGCCCATTCGCCGTCACCGATCTTGAAGTCCAGGCGCTTGATGGCGACGCTGCCGGCAGCCACGCCGGAGGCCAGCGTGATGGGCACGACGACATCACGCGCGGCGCCCTTGATGGTCAGCTTGCCGGCCACGTCGTATTTGCCGGGGCCGGTGGCCTTGATGCCGCTGGACACAAAAGTGGCCTTGCCGTTGCGCTTGGTGTCGAACCAGGGCGTCTTGGCGAGTTCGGCGTCGAAGCTGGGATCGCCCAGGGACACGCTGCCCAGGTCCACCGTGAAGGCGATCTTGCCGGCCTCGGGCTTCTTGGCGTCGAAGTCCAGCTGGGCCTCGAACTTCCTGAACTTGCCGTCCACCGGCACGCCCATCTGCTTGAAGGTGAAGCTGAGCTCGCTCTTCTCGGGTTGCAGCGTGGCGGCCTGGGCAGCCAGGGCGCTGGTGGCGATCAACAGGGCAGACAACAGTCGTTTCATGGATTCCTCTTTCAGGCGCGGCCGACACCCATGCGGGCAAGCAGGCCGTCACGGTCGACGAAATGGTGTTTGAGGGCCGCGGCCACATGGGCAACGACCAGCAGGCCCAGGCCGTAGGCGGCAAGGTGATGGACCTGCTTCAGCGTCTCGGCCAGTTCCTTGTCCTTGCCCACGAAGTCGGGCAGAGGCAGCACGCCGAACCAGACGATGGGGAAGCCCGCCGCCGAGCTGTAAGCCCAGCCAGACAGCGGCACGGCGAAGAACAGCACATAGAGCAGCTGATGAGTCACATGGGCGGCGCGCAACTGCCAGGCCGCCATGGGGATGTCGGCCGGCGGGCGGTGCGTCAGGCGCCACAGCAGGCGCAGGGCCGACAGGGCCAGGATGGTGACGCCGGCCCATTTGTGCCAGTTGTAGAGCTTGAGCCGCGTCGGCGAGAACGGCAGGCCGGTCATGTACAGGCCCACGCCGAAGGCGCCGACGATGGCCAGCGCGAGCAGCCAGTGCAGGGCGATGGCGACGGGGGTGTAACGGGTGGTGCTCGTCATGGGCATGCAGTGTGTTCCTCGCTGACCGGGGTTCGGTTCATGGCCCTTGTCGCCAATATTCAGCGATTTTGAACACTTCCATCCCTCAGGGGTCAATCCTGTTCAGCGTGGGACAGGTTTTCGACCCACGAGGAAGACGCCGCCCAGCACCAGCACCGTCCCGACGGCGATCCAGGCATTCATCGGCTCGCCGAGGATGAAATAGCCCATCAGCAGGGTGCTCATGGGGCCCACCATGCCGACCTGGGAGGACAGCGGCGCGCCGATGCGGGCGATGGCCAGCATCACCATCAACACCGGCGCCACCGTGCAGGCCGTGGAGTTCAGCAGCGACAGCCACAGCACCGGCTCGGGCACCGCGAAGGCCGACAGCGGCTTCAGCACCAGGAACTGACCGATGCACAGCGCACAGGCCACGCTGCTGGCCAGGCCGGCCAGGCGCATCGAGCCCAGGCGCTGCACCACCTTGCCGGACAAGGCCAGATAGATGGCATAGCTGACGGCGCTGGCGAACACCAGGGCCGCGCCGATGGCCGTGCTGGCGCCCTCGAAGCTCAGCTCATGCGCAAAAACGGCGACGACACCGGCATAGCTGATGGCCAACGCCACAACCTGGCGCGCCTGCAGCTTGTGATGGAAGAACAGCACCGACAGCAGCAGCACCAGCGTCGGGTTGAGATACAGGATGAGGCGCTCGAGGCTGGCCGAGATGTAGGCCAGGCCGGCGAAGTCCAGATAGCTGGCCAGGTAGTAGCCGGTGAAGCCCAGCACGGCAATGTCGCGCCAGTCCTGCCGGGTCAGCGCCGGCTTGCCCCGCCCCGCCCACCAGGCCATGGCCAGGAAGAAAGGCAAGGCCAGCAGCATGCGCCACATCAGCAGCGTGACCGCATCGACGCCGTAGCGGTAGGCCAGCTTGACGATGATGGCCTTGCCGGAGAAGCCGATGGCGCCCAGCACCGCCAGCAACAGGCCGGGCCAGAGCGGCCGAGAAGAAGGGGGCATGACGCCCAGTCTAGGTGGCGCATCCTGCGCCTGCCGCGAAGCTCAACCGCGTGTGGCGGCAAGCATCTCGTGCACGTCGTGGCACATGACGGCGAGGTAGGCGGCCAGCACGAGGTAGTAGGTCGCGTACTCCCATTTCACGGCTGCCGGCACGGCGTAATAGGTCTGCGCCTCGACGCTGTCGCTGCGATGCTTCCAGGCCTTGACGAGCTGGGGCCAGGCCATCAAGGCCATCAGGATCAGCATGGGGCTGGGCCGCCAGAAGAACAGCGCGACGAGCAGCGGTGCGCCGAGCAGCCAGATGCGCGGCGACAACACGGCCGTGATGCGGCCACCGTCGAAGGGCGAGATGGGAATCAGGTTGAAGAGATTCAGGAAGAAGCCGCTGTAGGAAACGGCCAGCAGCCAGTCGGCACCCCAGCTGCGCGCCATCAGATAGGTGACCGTGGCGCCGACCGTGCCGAGCATGGGCCCGGCCAAGCCGACGAAGGCCTCGGTCTGCGCGTCGTGAGGCATGTCCTTCAGCTCCACCCAGGCGCCGACGAAGGGGATGAAGGTCGGCGCGCCGACGTTGAGCCCCTTGTAGCGCGCGGCGATGAAGTGCCCCATCTCGTGCACGAAGAGCAGCGCGATGAAGCCCGCCGCATAGCGCCAGCCATAGATCCAGGCATAGACCACCAGCGAGATCAGCATGGTGCCGCCGGTGGTCAGCAGCTTGCCGAGCTTGGCGCCCGACAGCAGCAGTGCAATAAGCTTGAGCATCAGGCGGCGGGCTTGTCCCGCTTGAAGAACTTGGTGATGGCGGCGCCGAAGCCGATGACGGCGATGAAGATGAGCTTCGCGAACTTGGCGACGAAGGCGAAGATGACGGCGAGCAGGCCGAGCTTCTTGGCGCCCACGCCGACGACCAGGGCCGCGAGACCGTACTCGGCGACATGGTCGGTGGCGGAGTTGAAGTCCTCATAACGCTTGCCCTTGTCGAATTCCAGCGCCCCGAGCAGGGCCTTGGCGTCGGGCTTCTGGGCCGGCAGGTCCTTCAGGTCGGTGATGAAGTTCAGGCTCAGATAACCCTCGCGACCCAGGGCGTAGGTGTTGTAGTTGACACCCAGGTTGGCATTGCTCGGCGCGCCCTTCTCCTTGGAGCTCATGGCCCAGACGAGGCGATGCTGCGTGGCTTCATAGGCCGGCGGTTCGGCCCAGCCCGTGATCTCGATGGGCGCCACGCCCATCTTCTTGCGTTCATCGTTGCTGGCCTCGGTGCCTTCCTTGTAGCTGGCCAGCAGCTCGTCGGCCTTCCATTCCTTGGCGTCGCCGTCCTTCACATAGCCGGAGGCGATGTAGCGCAGCGTGGCAAACCATTCGGCATCGCCCTTGGGGAAGATCAGCCCGGCCAGCTCCGTGTGCTGGCCCGGGTTGCCCATGGCCGTCAGCAGCTTGCCGGCCTGAGGCTGGGGGATGAAGACACGGTCGGCAGGCAGATGCAGCATGGCCTGGCCCGCGATGGCGACGTCGGCGGGTCCCGTCTTGGCGACGGCCTTGGCCTCGGCCCAGGCGGGATTCTCCGGCGGCGCGTCAGCGGCGTGGGCCAGGCCGGCGCACAGGCCAAATGCAGCCAGCAGGCCGCGCAGCATGGTCTTCATCGTTGTATCTCCCTGTGGAAAGGGCCGCAGTCTAGGCAAACCACGGGCATGGCCCATTCAGGGAATGCCCCGCGACGGGCAGATTCACAATCCGCGTCACAAAACCAGGGAGTTCGACATGGCCATGATCCCCAAGACGCGCCGCCCGCTGGCTGCCGCGGCCTGCCTGCTGCTGATGCTGGCGGGCAGCGGCTGCTCAACGCCCAAGCTGGTCGTGACCCCACCCCTGTCCTGCGACAGGCCCGGCAACAGCTGCGTCAGCGAGCTGATGCAAGCGCTGGACGACTGGAAGGAGGCCTACAACGCCCGCGATCCGCAACGCTTGCAGCAGCTTTATGCGCCGGGCGCGCTGATCACCGACGATGAATACATCGCCGTGCCGCTGGACGGCAGCGAGTTGCCAGTGTTCTTCGACCAGATGGCGCAGCGGCCGACGGCGCGCATGCGCTGGATCATCGGCAATCTGCAGCTGTTCGGCGAAACGGCCGTGCGCTCCGGCGAATACGAGTTCATCGAGCAGGTCGACGGCGTGACGAAGGAAAAGCCGGCGCGCTACAGCTTTGCCTACCAGCGCGTCGACGGCCGTTGGCTGATCGTGCTGCAGCACTCCACGCTCAGACCCTGAACGAAAAAGCCCCGCGGCTGCGGGGCTTGCGTGAGGCTGGGGCTGGATCAGACCTTCGCGATCAGCGCGTCCCACTTGGCCTTGGCGGCCTTCTCGTGGCGCTCCTTCACATGGCCGTAGCCGCGGATGTCTTCCGGCACGCGGGCCAGCTCGACGGCGGTGGCCAGTGACTCAGCCGTCAGGCCGGCCAGGGCCTTGTCGACCCCGGCGCGGTAGTCGCCAATCCAGCGGCGCTCCATCTTGCGCTCGGCGGTGTGGCCGAAGATGTCGAAGGCCGTGCCGCGCAGGCCCTTCATCTTGGCCAGCAAACCGAAGGCCGGGCGCACCCAGCTGCCGAAGGGCTGCTTCACCAGTTCGCCCTTGGCGTTCTTCTTGGCCAGCAGCGGCGGCGCCAGGTGGTGGACCAGCTTGTAGTCGCCCTCGAACATGCCGGCGACCTTGTTGATGAAGGCGGCGTCGGTGTGCAGTCGGGCGACCTCGTACTCGTCCTTGTAGGCCATCAGCTTGAACAGATAGCGGGCGACGGCTTCGGTCAGCGTGGTCTTGCTGCCCAGCTTGGCTTCGGCAGCGCGCACCTTGTCGACGAAGGCCTTGTACTCGGCCGCATAGGCGGCGTTCTGGTAGCCGGTCAGGAAGTCGACGCGCTTGGCAACGATCTCGTCGACGCTCTGGCGCTTGACGAGCTGGATGACGGCCTGGGCCGCGTACAGCGACTGCACGCTCTTCAGGTCATGCGCGCAGCGACGGCCCCATTCGAAGGCGATCTTGTTGTTGTCGATCTGCACGCCGTTCAGTTCGATGGCACGCATCAGCGCGTCATAGCTCAGCGGGATGCGGCCCTGCTGCCAGGCGTAGCCCAGCATCAGCGGGTTGGTGTAGAGCGAATCGCCCACCAGCTTGACGGCCACTTCCTCGGCGTCGAAGGAGCCGAGATGGTCGCGGCCGACGGCGTTGCCCACGGCCTGCTCGCAGGCGGCGCCGGGGAAGCTCCAGTTGGCGTCGTTCACCAGCGTCGCCGTCGGCGAGCCATGCGTGTTCAGCGCCACATACGTGCGGCCCTCGCGCATGACGGCCAGCGTGGCCTTGTTGGCAGCCACGATGGCGTCGCAGGCGATGACGAGGTCGGCCTCGGCCGTGCCCACCTTCGTGCAGTAGATCGCCTCGGGTTCGTTGGCGATCTGGATGTGGCTCCACGTGGCGCCGCCCTTCTGGGCCAGGCCCGCGGCATCCTGCGTGATGACGCCCTTGCCTTCCAGATGGGCCGCCATGCCCAGCAACTGGCCGATGGTGATGACGCCCGTGCCACCCACCCCACCGACGACGATGCCCCAGGCCTCTTCGGCATTCGGGATGACCGGCAGCGGCAGCGGCGGCAGCGCGGCGTCGAAGGGGCTCTTGCGGCTTTCCTTCTTGGGCTTCTTCAGCTCGCCACCCTCGACGGTGACGAAGCTGGGGCAGAAGCCCTTCACGCAGGAGTAGTCCTTGTTGCAGGTGTTCTGGTTGATCTGGCGCTTGCGGCCGAAGTCGGTCTCCAGCGGCTCCACCGACAGGCAGTTGGACTGGATGGAACAGTCGCCGCAGCCCTCGCAGACCAGCTCGTTGATGACGACGCGCTTGGCCGGGTCGACCATCTTGCCGCGCTTGCGGCGGCGGCGCTTCTCGGTCGCGCAGGTCTGGTCGTAGATGATGGCCGTCGTGCCTTCGATCTCGCGGAACTGGCGCTGGATGTCGTCCAGCTCGTCGCGGTGGTGCACCGTGACACCGGGCGCCAGGGCCACGCCCTCGTACTTGGCCGGGTCGTCGGTGACGATGACCAGCTTCTTGACGCCTTCCGAGATCACGCTGTTCATGATCTGCAGCACCGTGTGGCCCTCGGGGCGCTCGCCCACGGTCTGGCCGCCGGTCATCGCGACGGCGTCGTTGTAGAGGATCTTGTAGGTGATGTTCACACCCGCGGCGATGCTCTGGCGGATGGCCAGGCTGCCGCTGTGGAAGTAGGTGCCGTCGCCGAGGTTGGAGAAGATGTGCTTCTCGTCGGTGAAGGGCGCCTGGCCCGTCCAGGGCACGCCTTCGCCGCCCATCTGCGTGAAGGTGGCCGTGTTGCGGCCCGGCATCCACGTGACCATGTAGTGGCAGCCGATGCCGCCGACGGCGCGGCTGCCTTCCGGCACGCGGGTGGACGTGTTGTGCGGGCAGCCCGAGCAGAACCACGGCGTGCGGTCGGCGCCGCCGGCCGTCTGGGTCTCGGCCAGCAGTGCGTTTTCCTTGGCGTCGATGACGGCCAGGCGGGCATCCAGGCGGGCCACGATGTCGCTGTCCACGCCGAGCTTCTTCAGGCGCTTGGCGATGGCGCGCGCAATGATGGCCGGCGTCAGGTCGGCCTGCGGGCGCAGCAGCCAGTGGTTGCTGGGGTTGGGCACGCTCCACTCGCCGCCCTCGCCGCCGTCACCGGCGTCGAACTTGCCGAGCACATTGGGGCGCACGTCGGAGCGCCAGTTGTAGAGCTCTTCCTTGACCTGGTATTCGATGATCTGGCGCTTCTCTTCGACGACCAGGATCTCCTGCAGGCCCTTGGCGAAGTCACGCGTGATCTGCGCTTCCAGCGGCCACACCACGTTGACCTTGTGCAGGCGGATGCCGATGCGACGGCAGGTGTCGTCGTCCAGGCCCAGGTCGTGCAGCGCCTGGCGGGTGTCGTTGAAGGCCTTGCCACTGGTGATGAGGCCGAAGCGGTCGTTCTTGCCCTCGATGACGTTGTAGTTCAGCTTGTTCGCGCGGATGTAGGCGAGGGCGGCGTACCACTTGTAATTCATCATCCGCGACTCCTGCTCGAGCGGCGGATCCGGCCAGCGGATGTGCAGGCCACCGGCCGGCATCTGGAAGTCTTCCGGCAGGATGATGTTGACGCGGTCGGGGTCGACGCTGACCGAGGCCGACGACTCGACGATCTCCTGGATGGTCTTCATGCCCGCCCACACGCCCGAGAAGCGGCTCATGGCGAAGGCGTGCAGGCCCATGTCCAGGATGTCCTGCACGCTGCTCGGGAAGAAGGTCGGGAAGCCGACGGCCTTGAAGACGTGGTCGCTCTGGTGGGCTGCCGTCGAACTCTTGGCGATGTGGTCGTCGCCGGCGATGGCGATGACGCCGCCGTGCTTGGACGTGCCCGCCATGTTGGCGTGCTTGAACACGTCGATGCAGCGGTCCACGCCCGGGCCCTTGCCGTACCAGAGGCCGAACACGCCGTCGAACTTGGCCTTCTCGGGGAAGAGGTCCAGCTGCTGCGTGCCCCAGACGGCCGTCGCGCCGAGTTCCTCGTTGACGCCCGGCTGGAAGACGATGTTCTGCTTGGCCAGGTGCTTCTTGGCCGCCCACAGCGCCTGGTCATAGGTGCCCAGCGGCGAGCCGCGGTAGCCGCTGATGAAGCCGGCGGTGTTCAGGCCAGCCATCGCGTCGCGCGTGCGTTGCAGCATGGGCAGGCGCACCAGGGCCTGCACGCCGCTCATGAAGGCACGGCCGGAATCGAGGGCGTACTTGTCGTCGAGGGAGACGGTCTGCAGCGCCTTCAGGATGTGTTCGGGCAGCGGGGCGTTCATCGGTGAGAGCTCCTGGATGGCGACCCGTTCGACCTGCCCTTGTGAGGCGGCCGCGCGGGCCATGGGCCAGTATGGCCGGACCGGGCAGTGTAGGGAAATGGTCGGGAGCAGTGCTTTCTCATTTGCGCTCCAAATCGAGTCAGCCGGCAATTTCCTTTCTTGAAGATGCAAAATTCGTCTGAATTGCATCGCCACTTCGCCGATCAGGGCAAACCATGAGCACTGAAGACGCCACCCCGGAAGCCCTTGACCGCCACCACATCGCCATCCTGGCCGAGCTGCAGGCCGACGCCCGCCTGTCCAACGCCGAGCTGGCCCAGCGCATCGGCCTGTCGGCCGCGCCGACCTGGCGGCGCGTCAAGTGGCTGGAGGACCAGGGCTACATCACCGGCTACCGCGCCGAGATCGACCGCCGCAAGCTGGGCCTGGGTGTGCTGGCCTTCGTGCGCGTGGACGCCGAGCGCAGCGCCGGCGCCGCCACCAAGCCGCTGGAAGACGCCATCCGCCAGCTGCCCGAGGTCATCGCCTGCCACTACATCTCGGGCGCCGGCACCTTCGAGCTGCAGGTCATGGCGACGGACCTCGACGCCTTCTCGCGCTTCTCCATCGACACCCTGCTGAACCTGCCCAACGTCAAGGACATCCACACCAGCTTCTCGCTGGGCGAGGTCAAGGCCAGCGGCGTGCTGCCGTTGGGCCACCTCGACGCCAGGACGTGAACAGTCACGTCAGCTACCGCAGACTGGCACCGCAGAATCTGCGGTAGCACCGCTGGAGAACCTCTTGGAATTCGCACTGCTGCTGCTGGCCATCGCCGTGGCCGGCCTGATGGCCTCGTTGCACCGCGTCGAAAGGCGCCTCTCGCAGCTGCAGGCCGACCAGGCCCGGCTCATGCATCAGGCGGGCCTGCTCCACGGCACCGATCCCAGCGGCGAGGTCCGTGAACTGGCGCGGGATCCCAAGCGCCGCATCGACGCCATTCGCCTGTACCGCCAGCAGTCCGGCCTGGATCTGCGGGAGGCCAAGGCCGTCGTCGACGCCATCGCAGCCAAGGACTGAACCCGGCGCGACAGCGTCAGGCAAGGCTTGGCACCTGAAAGGGTTAGGCTAGCCCCATGGCGATGTCCCCCTTTCAACGCCTGAGCGACCTCTGGCTGGGCAGTGATTCCACGCAGCGCCTGAGGCTGCGTCAGACCTCGCTGGCCATGGCGCTGATGGTCATCAGCGTGGGCATGCTGCATTACGCGGTGCGGGTCTCCGGCCGCGAAGGCGGCCTGGCGATGTGGGCCTGGACGGTCTATGCCCTGGGCGGCATGGCCGTCATCTACGCGGCCATCCGCAGCGGCTGGTCGCTGCGCGCGGCGGACCCGTCGCTGACCCGCGAGCAGATCGCCTTCGCCATCAGCGCCGCGGCCCTCGGCTACGCGCAGGCCGGTCCTTTGCGCGGCGCCTGCTTTCCGGTGCTGACGCTGATCCTGATGTTCGGCATGTTCCAGCTGCGCGCCCGCAGCGCCTACGAACTCAGCCTCTTCGCCCTGGTCTGGTTCGGCGGCGTCATGGGCGTCATGGCCGTGCTCAGGCCCGAGGCCTATCCGCCCGCCGTCGAGATCGGCCACTTCGTCATGCTGGCCTGCATGCTGCCGGCCGTGGCGGTGCTGACCGCCCGGCTGAGCCGCATCCGCCGGCGCCTGTCGGATCAGCGCGAGGAACTGGCCCGCGCCCTGGCCCAGCTGCAGGCCATTGCCACGCGCGACGAGCTGACCGGCCTGCCCAACCGCCGCCAGATGCAGGCGCTGATGGACCAGGAGCTGCTGCGCGCGCTGCGCCACCACCACGATTTCTGCATCGCCCTCGTCGACCTCGACCATTTCAAGCGCGTCAACGACGAGCATGGTCACGCCGCGGGCGACGCCGTGCTGCGCGCCTTCGCCCAGGGCGGCCAGACCGCCATGCGTGGCACCGACGTGCTGGCGCGCTGGGGCGGCGAGGAGTTCATCGTGCTGCTGCCCGAAACCGCCATGCCACCGGCCGTGGCCGGCATGGAGAGGCTGCGCCAGCAGACGGCCGCGCTGCGCATCGATGTGGGCAGCGGCGTGCAGGTGGCCATCACCGTCTCCATCGGCCTGACCGGCCATCGCCGCAGCGAAACGCTGGCCCAGACGCTGGAGCGCGCCGACCAGTTGCTCTACAAGGCCAAGGCCGAAGGGCGCAACCGCACCTGCATCGACTAGGGGGCAGGGCGCCGCTGACGCTGCGCCAGAATGGGCCGATGCCATTGGTCTACAAGATTGCGAGCACCGCGGCCGAGTTCGAGGCCATCCACGCCCTCAACTACCGCACCTTCGTCGAAGAGATTCCCCAGCATCCGCCCAACCCGCAGCACCGGCTGGTGGACCGCTTCCACGACGAGAACACCTATGCAATCGCGCTGGAAGGCGACCAGCTGGTCGGCATGGTCGCCGGCCGCGCACGGCGGCCGTTCTCGCTGGATGCCAAGCTGGCCAACCTGGATGCCCACCTGCCCGAGCATCAGCAGGCGGTCGAGGTAAGACTGCTGGCGGTGGCACCGGACTGGCGCAAGGCCAGCGTGTTCGCGCGACTGGCGGGCGTGCTGGGGCGCGAGTTTCGCGACCAGGGCTGCGACCTCGCCGTCATTTCGGGCACGACGCGTGAGCTCAAGCTCTACGCCCATCTCGGCTTCCAGCCCTTCGGCCCGCGCGTGGGCAGCGGCGACGCCGTCTACCAGCCGATGTGGCTGCGCCTGCCCGACTATGCGGAGCGCGTCGCCCACCTGGAGCTGAGCGCCGGCGAAGAGGCCGCCTCCTTCCTGCCCGGACCGGTGCCGCTGTCGGCCGCCGTGCGCACGGCCTGGAGCGGCGAGCCAGTGTCACACCGCTCGTCGGAACATCTGCGGCGCGTTCAGCGCATCAGCGAGCGGCTGCAGCACCTGAGCAGCTGCGCCGGCGTCTTGCTGCTGCCCGGTGGCGGCACCCTGGCCAACGACGCGGTCGCGGGGCAGATCGCCCGGCGCGGTGGCACGGGCCTGGTCATCACGAATGGCGAGTTCGGCGAGCGCCTGGCCGACCATGCACGGCGCTGGCGGCTGTCGCATCGCACCCTGTCGCTGGGCTGGGGGGAAGCCATCGATGCGCGGCAACTGCGCACCGCGCTGGCCGAACAGCGCCCGGCCTGGGTCTGGGCGGTGGTCTGCGAGACCTCGACCGGCATGCGCAATGCGCCCGAACTGCTGCGCGAGGCCTGCGACGAGGTCGGCGCCGCACTTTGCCTGGACGCGGTCAGTGCCCTGGGCCTGCAGGCGCTGGACCTGAGCGGCGTCTGGCTGGCCAGCAGCGTCAGCGGCAAGGCCCTGGGCAGCTATGCCGGGCTGGCCCTGGTGCTGCACGACGGCCAGCTGGCATCGGGCGGCGACCTGCCGGCCGCGCTGGACCTCGGCGCCATCGCGCAAGCGGGCGGCGTGGCATCGACCCAGAGCTCCAATGCCGTGGCGGCGCTGGAGGCCGCGCTGAACATCGACTGGCCCGCGCATTGGCAGGCCACCGAAGCCGCGGATGCCGAGCTGCGCGAAGCCTTCCGGGCCATGGCCCTGCCCGCCCTGGTGGCTGCACCCCAGGCCCAACCTGGTGTCATCACCCTAGCCCTGCCGCCCGGCACCGATGCCCAGCGCCTGGGCCAGCGCCTGAACCGCGTCGGCTGCCGCATCGCCTTCCAGAGCGCCTATCTGCGCGAACGCAACTGGGTACAGGTCTGCCTGATGGGCGCCTGGAGACCCGCAGCCGTGGAGGTGCTTCCCGCACTGCTGAGGCGTTACGCCGGCACCATGGACTAGGCTGCGGTCCATGCCTTCCGCTCCGCAGACCGCTTCCCTGCCCCTTCGCCACTTCCTGCTCGCCCTGGCCGTCGTCGCCGTCTGGGGCAGCAATTTCGTCGTCATCAAATACGCCCTGCACACGCTGCCGCCGCTGACGCTGGCCGTGCTTCGTTTCGCCTTCGCCCTGGTGCCGGCCTGCTTCTTCCTGCGCCGGCCCCAGGTGGGCTGGGGCAATCTGGCGGGTTACGGCGTCCTCATCGGCGTGGGCCAGTTCGGACTGCTGTATCTGGCCATGCGCAGCCAGATCTCGCCGGGCCTGGCCTCGCTGGTGGTGCAGACCCAGGTCTTCTTCACGCTGCTGCTGGCCGTACGCCTGCGCGGCGAGCGCGTGCTGGCAACCACCTGGCTGGGCCTGGTTCTGGCCGCAGGCGGCGTCATCGTCATCGCCTCGCACACCGACGGCACGACGACCTGGCTGGGCCTGGCCATGGTGCTGGCGGCGGCTTTCTGCTGGGCCTGCGCCAACCTGCTGACCCAACGGGCCGGCCGCATCGACATGCTGGCCTATGTGGTCTGGAGCAGCGCCTTCGCCGTGCCGCCGCTGCTGGTGCTGGCCCTGCTGATCGATGGACCGCAGGCCGTGGCCGCTGGCCTGGCGGCTTCGGACCTGGGCACCTGGGCGGCCGTGCTGTGGCAGTCGGTCGGCAACACCCTGTTCGGCTATGGCGTCTGGAGCTGGCTGCTGGCCCGCCATCCGGCCGGCCGCATCGTGCCCATGGCCCTGCTGGTGCCGGTGTTCGGCATGGGCTCGGCCAGCCTGCTGCTGGGCGAGCCCCTGCCCGGCTGGAAGCTGGTCGCCGCGGCCCTGGTGCTGGCCGGTCTGGCGATCAACCTGTTCGGACCGCGGCTTTTGCCGGCCAGCCTGAAGCCGGCGCGGGACTAAGCTCCGGCGCATGAAGCGCCGTGCCTTGCTGCTCACCTGCCTGCCCCTGGCCGCGGCTGCCGCGCCACCGGCCGTGACCCTGCTTGTCGAGCTGCGCTGGGTGGACAGCAACCTGCCGCCCGCGGCCCTGGCCGGCGTGCGCGACGGCGCCGTCGTCGTCGGCACCGCCGGGGCGGTGTCGCCGCGCGGCCCGGGCGTCGTCACGTCCACGGCCCAGGCGGCACCTCAGCCGGGGCAGCGCGTGCAGGTGCTGAACGGCCAGCGCGCCAGCACCCGCCTGACGACCAGCGAACCCCTGCAATGGGTCGACACCTTGGTCGAACTCGACCCCGCCACCCGCACGCCCCAGCGGGTCTATGCCAACCCACGCAGCGGCGAACGTCGCCGGACGCAGAGCTTTGCCGTCACGCCGACCTGGGCCGGCGGCCGGGCGCCGGTGCGGGTCGAGTTCAGCGTCGACGACGACGGCCACGAATTCCAGTCCACGCTGGAGCTGCCGATGGAGCGCTGGCAGACCGTGGCTCGCAGCGGCGGTGGGGCCTCGCCCGCGCCCAAGGGAACGATCAGCAGCGCCGACGCCACCGGTCGCCCCGAACGCGAACTGCAGCTGCGGGTGTCGCTTCAGCCTTGAGCCGAATTCACGGCAGTCAAGGCACCGTTGATCTGCGGATAGGGCGCGGCGCCTTCAAACAACTCGCTGCCGGCGCCTTCGGCCAGAAAGCCCGCCGCCGCCCGCTGCGCCCGCCCCCAGGCCGCCTCGGCAATGGCACTGCCGGCACTGATGCGGCGCACGCCCAGGCGCTGCAACTCGTCCAGGCCGGGCAGGGTCGGCCTGGCCATCACGTTCAGCGGCAGGGGCTGGCCGCCTACCAGGGCCTCGATATCGGCCACGGCCGTCACGCCGGCGGCGAACAGGCCATCGGCACCGGCCGCCGTGTAGTCGCGCGCCCGCAGCAGCACTTCCTCGACCGACCGGCCGGGCGCCAGGTTCTTCAACCAGACATCGCAGCGGGCGTTGATGAAGATGTCGACGCCGGCCCGCGTCGCCGCCGTCTTGATGGCCTCGATCTTGCGGCACAGCAGGGTCGGCGAAGCGCTGCCATCCTCCAGATTGATGCCAACGACGCCGGCCGCGGCGAACTTCATGATGTTGTCAGCCACGGTGGCCGGGTCGTCGCTGTAGCCGGCCTCGCTGTCGGCCGACAGCGGCACCCTGGCCACGCGGGCGATGCGGCGCAGCGCGTCGGCATGCTCGTCGATGGGCAGGTGGTTGCCGTCGGGGTAGCCCAGGGCCCAGGCCAGGCCGGCGCTGGTGGTGGCCAGGGCGGGCACGCCCTGTGCCTGCACCAGCACGGCGCTGCCGGCGTCCCAGACATTGGCGATCTTCAGGAGCCCGGGGCCCTGGTGGAGCTGGCGGAAGTTCATGGTGTCTTTTTGCAAGGTTGGGAGGATAGATTGGCGATGCTGCACCGCTGGGCTGCCAGGGGGTGGCAGCAGGTACGTCGAGTAACAGCTGTGGCCAGAGTGGCAATGTGCCAAGTCTTGCGCGTTTGCGGTCACCTGTTGCGTGTAACGTCAATGCTTTGCAGAACTCCCAGGCCCTTCCGACCATGAAGCTTGCCTTGATCGCCCACGACGGCAAGAAGGACGCCATGATCGCCCTGGCGGCCGACTTCCTGCCGCTGCTGCAACGCTGCCAGCTGATGGCCACCGGCACGACGGGCACCCGCTTGAACGCCGCCCATGGCCTCACCATCGAGCGCATGCTCAGCGGCCCCATGGGAGGCGACCTGCAGATCGGCGCCCGGCTGGCGGTGGGCGACCTGGATGGCGTCATCTTCCTGCGAGACCCCATGACGCCCCAGCCCCACGAACCCGACATCAACGCCCTGGTGCGCGCCTGCGACGTGCACGATGTGCCCTGCGCCACCAACGTGGCCACCGCGCGGCTGCTGCTGACGCGCTGGAGCGCCGAGTGAGCGCCGCGCGGCCGCCCGAAGGCGCTCAGCTCCCGCCTGGCGGGAGTGAGACCGGACTTGCGATGCAGGGCATCGCGAGCCTGACGAACGCGCTGGCCACTGCAATGGCCGAGCAAGCGCGCAGCGCGAAGGGTGCATGATGAGCTCCGAGGTGCCCGCCCGCCCATGAGCAGCCGCAACAGGCCCATCAGCAGGCTGTCGCGGCGGCTGCGCATCCGCACTCGCCTGGGCCTGGCCTTTGGCCTGCTGCTGCTGCTGCTGCTGGGCCTCGCGGCCCTGTCCATCTACCGCCTCACCGGGCTGTCGGACGCGCTGAACCGGATCGTCGATGACCAGGCCGTCATCCGCGACTCGGTCAACGAGATCAACCGCAATGCCGAGGCCGTCGCGCGCAAGCTGCTGGTGCTGATGAGCCCCGACGCCGAACTGCGCGTCTCGGCCTATCCCGAGATCTCGTCGGCCAACAACCGCCTGGACGACGCCATGCAGCGCCTGGCCATGGTGCTGCCACCGGGCCCGCGCACCGAGCGTCTGGCCGAGGTGAGGTTGCGCCTGGCCGACTACCGCGCCAGCTATGTCGATGTGCGCAACCTCATCGAGCGCGACGACTTCCAGGCCGCCCGCGCCCTGCTGGGCAGCGATACCGAATCGGCCCTGTCGCTGTTCGTCAGCGCCATCCACCAGCTCGCCGCCAGCGAGGAGCGCGCCGGCACGGCCCAGGCGCGCGAGCTGCGCGACCAGATCGACGTCGACCGCGCCGGTGTGCTGGCCCTGTGCATCGGCGCCCTGGTCGCCGGGGCCCTGCTGGCTGTGGGCGTCACGCGCTCCATCATCAACCCGCTCAAGCAGGCCGAGGACGGCGCCGAACTGATCGCGCAGGGCCAGTACGGCCACCGCATCGCCGTCGATTCCGCCGACGAACTCGGCCACATGGCGGCCGCGATGAACACCATGGCCGAGGCCGTCGGCGAACGTGAGGCCGAGCTGCGCCGCCTGGCCGACGTCGACCTGCTGACCGGCCTGCCCCAGCGCGCCCGCTTCATCGCCGACGGCGACCGCCTGCTGGCCGGCCTGCCCGAGCGGGAGCAGCAGGCCGTGCTGATCTGCATCGACGTGGACCGCCTCAAGGCGGTCAACAGCGTCCTCGGCTTCGACGCCGGCGACGCGCTGCTGAAGGGCGCAGCCGCCAAGCTGGAAGGCCTGTTCGAGGGCGTGGCCGCCTATGGCCGCCTGGCCGGCGGCACCTTTGCCGCCCTCGCGCCGGTGGCCAGGCTGGACCATGGCGCGGCGCTGGCGTCCCAGCTGCGCGAGGAAGTCGAGCACAAGCTCAGCTGGCAGGGCCAGTCCCTGGACCTGTCGGTGTCCCTGGGCGTGGCCCACTGGCCCGAGCATGCGACCGACACCGAGGCCCTGCTGCGCCGCGCCGAGCAGGCCATGTTCGAGGCCAAGCGCCTGCGCCAGGACGTTGCCGTCTTCAACCCGAGTGCGGAGGCCGCCCGCGCCCTGCATCTGAGTCTGCTGTCCGACCTGGCCACCGCCATCCAGCAGGACCAGCTGCGCCAGTTCCTGCAGCCCAAGCGCTGCCTGAAAACCGGCCGCATCACCGGCGCCGAGGCGCTGGTGCGCTGGCAGCACCCGCAGCGCGGCTGGCTGCCGCCGGGCGATTTCGTGCCCTTTGCCGAGCGCAGCGGCCGTATCCGCCAGATCACCGACTGGATGCTGGCCCGCGCCGTGAAGACCCTGGCCGCCTGGGAGGCCGAGGGCCGCGAGCCCATGAGCATCGCCGTCAACATCTCGACGCTGGACATCCAGGACCAGACCCTGCCCGCCCGCCTGGCGGCCCTGCTGGCCGAATACCGCGTCGACCCCAGCCAGCTGCAATTGGAAGTCACCGAGACCGGCCTGATGTCCAGCGGCACCGATCCCATCGCCGTGCTGAATGCGCTGAAGGCCTGGGGAGTCAGCCTGGCCATCGACGATTTCGGCACCGGGCAGTCGTCACTGGCCTATCTGCAGCACCTGCCCGTGGACGAACTCAAGATCGACCGCAGCTTCGTGCAGGACGTCAATGCCGACCCGCGCCGCCAGGCCCTGCTGAAATCCATCGTCGGCGTCGGCCAGGGCCTGGGCCTGAGCGTGACGGCCGAGGGCGTGGAGAACCAGGCCGAACTGGACTGCATCACCGCCTGCGGCTGCGACCTGATCCAGGGCTATCTGCTGGCCAAACCCATGGACCTGCCGGACTTCCAGACCTGGCTGGCCCAGACAGGCTAAAATCTTCGTTTTTCGACGTTTTGCCCCTGCTGTGGGCTTTTGTTTAGGAGCCATCATGGGCAACAAGATCGTTACCGAAGCGGACCGCAAGGCCTCGCCCCGTCCCGCCGCCCCCAAGGGCGTGACCTTCACGGCCGGCAAGGGCCAGCTGCGCAGCCTGGAGCGTGGTTCGCACACCCGTTCCAAGAAGAACCCGGGCAAGCGCCCCCATTCGGGTTGATCATCGGGCCGAGTGCCTGAAGATCCCCTCGCACACAGGCCCCTCGGGGCCTGTTTGTTTTTGTCGGCTAGATATCGACCAAACCATGATCCGCATCAACGAACTCCGCCTGCCGCTGAACCATGCCGAAGAGGCCCTGCGCCCCGCCGCGCTGGCGCGGCTGAAGCTGGCCGATACCGAACTGGCCGGCATCCACATCGCCCGGCGCGGCTATGACGCCCGCAAGCGCAGCGACATCCAGCTGGTCTACACGCTGGACTGCACACTGGCCGACGGCGTCGACGAGGCCGCCGTGCTGGCCCGCTTTGCCGGCGATCACCAGATCCGCACCACGCCCGACACCGGCTATCACTTCCTGGCCCAGGTGGGTGAGTACGCCGGCCCGCGCCCCGTCGTCGTCGGCTTCGGCCCCTGCGGCCTGTTCGCGGCGCTGATCCTGGCCCAGATGGGCCTGCGCCCCATCGTGCTGGAACGTGGCAAGGCCGTGCGCGAACGCACCCAGGACACCTGGGGCCTGTGGCGAGAGCAGAAGCTGCATCCCGAGAGCAATGTGCAGTTCGGCGAAGGCGGCGCCGGCACCTTCTCCGACGGCAAGCTCTACAGCCAGATCTCCGACCCGCGCCACCTCACGCGCAAGGTGCTGACCGAATTCGTCAAGGCCGGCGCGCCGGAAGAGATCCTGTTCGTCAGCAAGCCCCATATCGGCACCTTCCGCCTGGTCAGCATGATCATCAAGATGCGCGCCGACATCGAGGCCCTGGGCGGCGAGATCCGCTTCCAGCAGAAGATGACGGACCTGCTCATCGAAGACGGTGCCGTGCGGGGCGTGCAGCTGGAGTCGGGCGAGCAGATAGATACGACGCACGTCGTCATCGCCCTGGGCCACAGCGCCCGCGACACCTTCCAGATGCTGCATGCCCGCGGCGTGCAGATGGAGGCCAAGCCCTTCTCCATCGGCTACCGCATCGAGCATCCACAGAGCCTCATCGACGCGGCCCGCTTCGGCGCTGCCGCCGGCAACGAGATCCTCGGCGCGGCGGACTACAAGCTGGTGCACCACGCCAAGAACGGCCGCTCGGTCTACAGCTTCTGCATGTGCCCCGGCGGCACGGTGGTCGCGGCCACCAGCGAGCCGGATCGCGTCGTCACCAACGGCATGAGCCAGTATTCGCGCAATGAGCGCAATGCCAACGCCGGCATCGTCGTCGGCCTGACACCCGAGGACTACCGCCAGGACGGCAAGAAGGACGGCAGCCCGGTGAACCCGCTGGACGGCATGGCCTTCCAGCGCATCTGGGAAAGCCGGGCCTACGAGCTGGGCGGCGGTGGCTATCTGGCGCCCGGCTCGCTGGTGGGCGACTTCGTCAAGCGCCAAGTCAGCAAGGCATTCGGCGACGTGGCGCCGAGCTACAAGCCGGGCGTCACCTTGACCGACTTGCAGCAGAAGGGCCGCGGCTCGCTGCCGTCGTATGCGCTGGAGGCCATCCGCGAGGCCCTGCCCGCCTTCGCCCGCCAGATCCGCGGCTTCGACCGCCCGGATGCGGTGCTGACCGGCGTGGAGACGCGAACCTCCTCACCGCTGCGCATCAACCGCGGACGCGACTACCAGAGCCTCAATGTGCGCGGCCTGTTCCCGGCCGGCGAAGGTGCCGGATATGCCGGCGGCATCATGAGCGCGGGCGTCGATGGCATCGAGGTCGCCGAGGCGCTGGCGGCCGATCTATTGGGCATGCCGGATGCGCCGGTGCTGCAGGGCAAGGGAGCGAAGGCGGGTGGGCAGGTCTAGCGCGCCAGCCGCGAAATGCCGCCCTTCTTGTAGGCGGCCTGTTCATGGAACAGGTCAAACAGGAACTGCTCCAGTTCCTCTTCCGCCACAAACTCCGGAATGACAAAGCCCGCGGGGGCTCGCTTGCCGTCGTTGCCGACGTAAAGGACCGACCATTGCTCGCCGCGGCGCTCGATGTCGAAGAGGCGTCCAAAGACGTTGAAGCGCTGGGCCGGCATGTCAACCTGCACCGCTGCAGTCCCCGGCGGAGAGGTACATCGGCGGGCTCTTGCCGCCGGTGACGGGATACAGCGCAGCGCGGTGCTGGGCTTCACCCGTCCAGGAGAACATCAAGGTCGCGAAGATCTTCTTGGGCAGACCGCCCTGGCCCTCCGGATTGAGCAGGATGGACGATGCCAGGCGGTCGTGCTCGGTGGAGCGCCGCACCGTGGCCTGTCCCTTCAGACATTGATTCGCTGCACCTTCGAAGCACAGCATCAGGTAGGGCGTGGCGACCTCGTCCTCCACCAGCACCAGCGACTCGGCAATCGGCACGGTCCGTTGCGCGCAGCCTTTGTCGGCGCGGCATTCCAGGGTCGGCGTGAATCGGCAACCGGCATCCGCCAGGCAGTGGGACATGCCGCCCAGGCAAAGCAGGGCCAGCACCGTGGGCATCAGGGATTTCATCGCGCCATTGTGGGGAAAACGGTGCTGGCCTTCGATCCCCAACCTGCTCTTTTCAAGGCACGTGTATCGACTGTCCCGCCTGAAGCAGCTGGCAGCCTGCTCGTAGAACAGGTCAACAGGAACCGACAATCAGTCCTGCGGGAATCGCTTGCGCCACAACGCCGCCAGCCGCGGCTCTTGATCGACGCGGCGGATCACCTCCGCCATGCGCGGCGCGGCAGCGTAGAAGCGCTCCCGCCAGGGTCCGAAGCGAGAGATGACGGCGACATAGACGTCCAGCACCGTCAGCTCCTCGCCGAGCAAATAGCGACCGGGCGTGAGCTGACTGTCCATGTGGGACCAGCAGAAGGCAATGCGCTCATGCACGGCATCGACGACGGCATCTCGCGCACTCTCGGGCGCACCGATGCGCTTCACGTCCGGCTTGATCCAGTGCAGCGAATAGATGGCCGATGACACATACGTCATCCAGCGCAGGAACTGCCGTCGCTTCGGGTCGTCGACCGCGGGCGCCAGCCGCGCCTCGGGATGCAGGTCGGCCAGGTAGATCAAGATGGCCGCGCTCTCGGTCATGACCTCGCCACCCGGCAGTACCAGTGTCGGGATCTGGCGCATGGCGTTCGCGGTCGCGACGCGATCGCGCGCGGCGGCCTCGGCCCAGGTCGCGCCTTCGATCAGTTGGTAAGGCAGTCCCAGCAGCGTCAGCGTGGCCTCGACAGCGACGGAGCCCGAGGCCGCGGCTCCGTAGAGCGTCAGTTCCTGCGATGCATTCATGCCGTCCTTCCAGATCTGCAGGTGGCGCCCGCGTCAGCGTACCCAGGACGCGAGGCAGATGATGGTCACCACCAAGGCCACGCCCAGTCCTCTCATCCAGAGCATCTTGCTCGCCAACTCATCGCCCAGCCGCACCAGTTCGGGATCAGCAAGCTGCTTGTAGCTGCCCAGGTCGAGCGCGTCCAACTGCTCATGGTCGAATGGGGTCATCCCTCCATCATCGACCCAAGCCGGGTGGTCAAGATCCTTTTCGCGGCCCAGCAGCCGGGCGACACGGCGGCAATAGGCCTGAAACCGCAACATCGCCGGGATCGCGAAGGCGGCATACGCCACCACGAGGGTACAAGCGACACAGGCGGCGACGATGCGCGCGGTACTCACGGCGCCGCCATCATCTCGATCAGCTCCTTCGCAAACGCCAGGGCGGCCTCCGGCATCTCGAAGTGCATCTCGTTGTTGAGCTCGACCACCTCGCCGTCCGGGCCCTTGTGCACGACCGACCAGCCCCCGGCGCCGCCGTCGATGGCGAGCACGCCGAACTGCCCGGGCTCGAGGTCCCGGGCGCTGCCGCCGGTGACGACGATGTCACGGCCAAGGTGGGAGTGGTAGCGTCGCATCCAACCCATTTTCACGGAGACCTGCGATGAAAGCAGTCTGGAACGGCGTGACCATCGCCGAAAGCAACGACACCGTCGTCGTCGAGGGCAACCATTACTTCCCGCCCGAGTCGCTGAACAAGCAGTACACCAGCTTCAGCAACCACGTCAGCCGCTGCCCCTGGAAGGGCGAGGCCAAGTACCTGAGCCTGCTGATCAACGGCGAGATGAATACCGACGCGGTCTGGTACTACCCCGACCCGCTGCCGGCGGCGGCCGAGATCAAGGGCCGCTACGCCTTCTGGAAGGGCGTCAAGGTTTCGGAGTAGCGCCTTCCGGCCACAGCGCCCACAACCGCAAGGGCTGCTTGGTGCGGCTGGCCAGCAGCGCGGCCTCGTCGCCCCAGCCCCAAAAGAAGTCGGCCCGCACGGCGCCCTGGATGGCGCTGCCGGTGTCCTGGGCGAGCACCAGGCGGCGCAGCGGTGTCGTGGACATGGGTTCGCTGCTGTCCACCCACAGCAGCGTGCCCAGCGCGATGTGGTTGCGGTCGATGGCCACGGAGCGACCCGGCGTCAGCGCCACACCCTGGGCGCCGCGCGGCCCCAGGCCGGCATTGGCCAGGGCCTCTTCGCGGAAGTAGACGACGCGCGGATTGACGGCCAGCGCCTCGCGCACCTTGGCCGGGTTGCGGCGCGCCCAGTCGCTCAGCGTGCGCGGTGTCGCATCACTCACCTCGCCACGGTCCAGCAGCGCCCGCGCGACGGACTGGAAGGGCTGGTCGTTGTGTCCCGCGTAGGCCACGCGACTGATGCGCTCGGCGCCACTGGCGTCACGCATGACGAGGCGGCCCGAGCCCTGAATCTGCAGTTGCAGCAGCGCGAAGGGGTCGTCAACATAGGCCAGCTCCAGCGCGGCGAAGCGCGGGTTGGCGTCGATGTCGCGACGCGGCGTGCGGCGCAGTGCGGGGTCGGCCGGCAAGGCATGCAGGGGCCATTGGAAGGCGCCCTGGCGGCTGCGGCTCGCGGTGAGCTGGGGCTCAAAATAGCCGGTCATCAACCCGGTGGCCTCGCCGCCGTCGGCGCTCAAACGCCAGGGGCGCAGATGCTTCATCAGGAAGACCGTGGCCTCGAGCGGGTCCGCGGGGGACTGCAACGCGGCACGCGCGCAGAACTCGGCCCAGCCGGGCGCGGGGCGCTGGCAGCTGGCCAGCAGGGCCGGCCAAGCGGCCAGCAGATCGTCATTGCCCCAGCCGGGCAGCTCCTTCCAGTCGACAGCCACCCAGCGCTGCGGCGTGGAGCGTGGCGTGGCCGGCACGGTCGGCGTCGGCTCGGAAGCTTGCTGAAGCGGCGGCGAAGAGCAGGCGGCCAGGCTTCCTAGAATCACCGCCAACACGCCACGCGCCCACCATCCCATGCTGCTCCTTGTCCTCGAAGCCCTCGGCGCGCTGCTGATATTCGTCTTCATCATCTGGTGGACCATGTTCTCGGGCCGCAACAAGGGCGAGCGCAAAGAGGATTAGCGCGGCGGCACGAGGAAACTGAGCGGCTGGCGACGCAGCCGCGCGCGGATGGCCGCGTAGACGCGCTTGCGGTCCGCCAGGCGCACGCCGCGCGAACGCATCGCCACCTTGAAGGCGCAGAAGAAGCTGACGCCGACATTGAGCATGCCGATGCCGGCGATGCACAGCACGCAGGACCAGAAGGGCCAGGTCGCCATGACGCCGACACCGAGTGCGCCCACGGCGGCAGCGAGCTGGCCGGTAGCCAGCGTCACATGGCGCACCTCGATGCCGAGGCCGAAGAAGCCGAACAGGGCCGGCACCAGGCCCAGCATCAGGCCCAGGCTGGTATTGGCCGTCAACCCCGAGATGTTCGCCCGCCACCAGCGCGACCAGCGCTGCGCGCGCGCGTGGCCGAGGGTCGCGACGATGCGCGGGTTCCAGGCGATGGCACTGTCCAGGCGGTGGAAGACGAACCAGTTCTCCACCCAGCCGGCGATGAGGCTGGACGCGAACAGCAGCGTGCCGGTGAAGGCGGCGAACAGCAGCGAGGGGCCGAGCAGGTTCAGCGATTTCAGCACATAGGCCGCGTCCTTCTGGCCTACCAGCGGTGCACCGAAGGCCAGCCAGCACAGGCCCTGCACGGCCAGCACCAGGGGCGCGGCCAGGGCCAGGTTGCCGATGATGCCGGCCACCTGGGAGCGCACGAGATGCGTCACCTCGTCGACGAAGCCTTCCAGGCCCTCATCGCGGTCGATGTGCTGCAGCTTGTCCGCCATGGCCGGCGCGGTCATGGCGGGCTGCTTGGTCGCCACCGTCCAGTGCAGCAGGTGGATGAGGACGAAGCTGGCCGCATAGTTCACGCCGGCCCAGAAGCCGCCCCAGAAGGCGGTGAAGCCGAGCAGGGCGATGAGGAACTTGAGCAGCGTCGTGCCGGCGATGACGGCACCGCCGCCGGCCGCGCGCTTCAGCATGTCGCGGTATTCGTCGCGGCTGCGGGTGATGTAGTGCTCGCCGGTCTCGGCACTGCGCTCGGCCACCTTGCGCGCCAGCAGCGAGTAGTGACGGGCGAACAGCGTACGCAGGCTGCGCCTCTCGTGCACGACGCGCACCAGGCCGGCCACCAGGCGCAGCAGCTCGCGTTGCGGCTCGTGGGACACCAGGCAGGCCAGCAGGGCCTCGATGCGGTCCAGGCGCGCGGTCAGCTGCTCGACCGAGAACATCAGGTCCACCGACACGCCATGGACCTCCAGATGCTCGGGCACTGTCAGCGCGGCGGCGCGGCAGCGGTCCAGCAGTGCGTGCAGGAACTGCATCAACGGCGCGAGCACGTCGTCCTCGCGCTGCTGCAGCGCGCGCTCCACGGCCTCCCAGGCGGCGGGCAACTGGTGGAAGGGCCGGTCCTGCAGCAGCAGCTCGTCCATGCGCACGCGCAGCGACCCGGACAGGCCGGCGGCATGCACGCTGCTGATGAGCACGGTGATGGCCGCCTGCATTTCCACCCGCCAGCCGCCGTCGGGCGCCGCGACGAAGAGCAGGCTCAGCCGGCCGAGCAGCTCATCGTCGATGGCCGCGATCCAGTCCTCGTCGGCTTCGTCACCAAAGAGCAGCTCGAACAGGGCCGCCAGGTCGCGCGTGTCGGCCGTGGCCGGCAGCACGCGGCGGCGCAGACGGGCCAGGAATTCGTGCCACAACGCCATGCGCGGCGCAAAGCCCACCTCGGCGAACAGGCTGACGGCATCGACGTCGCTCCAGACGCCGGCGATGACGCCCGCGAACTTGTAGGCATGCTCGGGGTGGCGCTCCAGCACGTTGAGCAGGTGCTTGAGCCTGACGATGGGCCGGGGTGTGCCCTCTTCACGCGGCGCATGGCGCAGCCATTCGAGCAGCCGCACCAGCCACAGGTTGCGCTCGGCAAGCGCGGCCTGCGGGTCGGCCGCGTTCAGCAGAGCGGTGAGATCCCAGGTCAATGCAGGCTGGCCGAATCCGCGAGCAGGAACTCTTCGACGTCGGTGTGGAAGATCTCGCAGCCTTCGGTCACGCACAGGAAGCGGCCGCGCATGGTGCCCTGGGGCGTGCCGATCTGGGCCCAGGAGCTGTACTGGAAGCTCTGGCCCGGCGCCAGCACCGGCTGGTGGCCGACGACGGCCAGGCCGTCGACGATCTGCACCTGGCCGCGGGCGTCGGTGATCTCCCAGTGCCGGCCGATGAGCTGGGACAGCACGTCGCCGGTGTTCTCGATGGTGATGGTGTAGCTGAAGGCGTACAGGCCTTGCTCGAGATGAGTCTGCTCGGGCAGGGCCTGGACGGCGACGCTGCAACTGAAACGGGGGTTGGCCATCGGGTGATTGTCGGCGGAAGCGCTGGGCAGGTTCTCGCGAGTGTGCGCGCCCTGATGCGGGATACGCGCGCTGCGAAGGACTTTCTCGGCGCTTCCCTGGGGCTATGCTCGGCGCATGTTCTTCCGGATGCGTGATCCTAAGTGCTGCGCCGGCTGTTCTGCCTGCTGACGGCATTGCTCAGCCTGGCGGCGTCGGCCCAGGAGCTGACGCTGCGCACGGTCCAGCAGGCCAGTTCGACGGTCAAGTACGACCCCGAGGGCGGCCCTCACCGGCCTGGGCTGTGTCTGGAGATCCTGCGCGCGGTCGAGAAGCAGGACCCGGGCATCCGCTTCACCGGCCTGGACCAGCCGGTGCCGCTCAAGCGCGTCGAACGTCTGCTGGCCGACGGTCTGGTCGACGCCTTCTTCTGCCTGCTGAAGTCGCCCGAGCGCGAGAAACAGTGGCGTTATGCCGCGGTGCCGCTTTACACCATCCGCCATGTGGTGCTGCAGCGCGCCGACGACCCGCGCAGCCCCGACACCCTGGCCGACTTGGCCGCCTGGAGCAAACGCAAGCCCGTGCTGGTCATGCGCGGCACCGCGCTGGCGCGCCGCCTGCTGGCGGCCGACGTGGCCGTCGCCGAGGTCGGCTCCGAACGCGAGGCCTTGCAGATGCTGACGCTGGGCCGGGCCGACGCCATCTATGGTCAGGACATCAACCTGCAGCATCATGTCGCCGAGAGCAAGCTCGGCGACAAGGTCAAGTTCGGCCGCACCGTCTTTCAGGAAGAGCCGCAATGGCTGGCCCTGCGCGCCGACCTGCCCGCCGCTTACGAGGAGCGCTTGACCCACGCCCTGCGCAGGCTGGAGAAGGACGGCACCCTGCGCCAGCTCGCCGAAAAGTACCGTTAGCACATCGCCCAAGCGGGCCGACTCGATCGCGGCCCAGCGCTCGGCCCGCAAGCGAGCAGCCAGCTGACACATCGTGGCCCGCCCGCATGGACACTCAGCACATCGCAAGGAAGAACTTCCCATGCCGCCCCGCCCCCTCTACCTGCCCCCCGACGGCCGGCCGCGCTGCGCCTGGTGCGCCGCCGCGCCCGGTGACGACATCTATCTGAAGTACCACGATGAGGAATGGGGCCGCCCGGTGGCCGACGATTTCCGGCTGTTTGAGAAGCTCTGCCTGGAAGGCTTCCAGAGCGGCTTGTCGTGGCGGACCATCCTGAACAAGCGCGAGGCCTTCCGCGCCGCCTTCGCCGGCTTCGATTACCACCAGGTGGCGAAGTTCGGCGACAAGGAAGTGAACCGCCTGCTGGCCGACGCGGGCATCGTGCGCCACCGCGGCAAGATCGAGGCGGCCATCCACAACGCCGGGCGCTGCGTGGAGCTGGTGGCATCCGAAGGCTCGCTGGCCGCCTACCTGTGGCGTTTCGAGCCACCCAAGAACTCGGTGGCCCACAACCTCGCCACGTCTGAGCCATCAGAGGCCCTGTCCAAGGACCTGAAGAAGCGCGGCTGGAAGTTCGTCGGCCCGACCACAATGCATGCGCTGATGCAGGCCATGGGCCTGATCAACGACCACCAGCCCGGCTGCCACCACTGGACCGAAGCGCAGAAGGCCCGCGAGGCCTTCCGCCGTCCCGGCTAGGCCGCTCACTTCGGCATCACGACGCTGTCGATGACGTGGATGACGCCGTTGTCGGCGGCGATGTCCGTCGCCGTGACCTTGGCGTTGTCCACCATCACGCCGCCGCTCGTGCTGACTGTCAGCTCGCTGCCCTGCACTGTCTTGACCTTGCCGGCCTTGACGTCCTTGGCCATCACCTTGCCGGGCACGACGTGGTAGGTCAGCACGGCCGTCAGCTTGGACTTGTCCTTGAGCAACGCATCGAGGTCGGCCTTGGGGATCTTGGCGAAGGCCGCGTCGGTGGGCGCGAACACCGTGAACGGGCCGGGGCCCTTGAGGGTGTCGACCAGGCCGGCTGCATGCAGCGCGGTGGCCAGCGTCTTGAAGTTGCCGGCGGCAACGGCGGTGTCGACGATGTCCTTGGCCTGGGCGACGGCCGAGAGCAGGGACAGGGCGCAAATGGCGAGATAACGCTTCATGGGAGAACTCCTGGGGTTGTACCGGGGGGGCAGTGAAGACCGGGCCCGACGGGCCCGGGGAAGAAACTCAGGGCCTGGGCAGGATGACGGTGTCGATGACGTGGATGACGCCGTTGCGGGCGAGCACATCGGTGGCGGTGATGCTCGCCTTGCGGCCGCGCTGATCGGTGATGGCGAGGCTGGAGTCCACCGTGAAGGTCTGGCCCTGCACCGTGGCGATGGGCGCACCAACCGGCACCTCCGCCTTCAGCACACGGCTGGGCAGCACGTGGTAGGTGAGCACCTGGACCAGCAGCGGCTTGTTGGCGAGCAGCTGCTCCTTGGTGACGCCGAGTTCGGCCAGCAGCTTGGCGAAGGCGGCGTTGGTGGGTGCGAACACCGTGAAGGGTCCGTTGCCATTGAGGGTGTCCACCAGGCCCGCGGCGACGACGGCTTCCACCAGGATGCTGAAGTCGGGCACGCTCTGGGCCGTGGCCACGATGGTCTTGTTGGCCGGCAGCAGCACGCGGTCAATGGCATGGATGACGCCATTGCTGGCATGGATGTCGGTGGCCGTGATCTTGGCGGTGCGGTTGCGGCCGTCGGTGATGACGAGGTCGCTGCCGACGGCGTCGACCTTGAAGATGCCGCCCTGCAGCGGCGTGATGGGCTTGCCCAGCGGCACCGCAGCCTTGGGGACCTGTCCGGCCAGCACGTGGTACTGCAGCACCTGGGTCAGCAGCGCCTTGTCGGCCAGCAACTGGGCCTTGGTGATGCCCAGCTCCGCCAGCAGGGCCGCGAAGGCATCGTTGGTGGGCGCGAAAACCGTGAATGGGCCGGGGCCGGCCAGCGTGCCGGCCAGATCGGCCGCCTGGACGGCCTCCACCAGCGTGCTGAAACGGGCGTCGGCCTGCGCGGTCTGCACGATGTCGGGCTCGGCATCGCTGCCGCCGCAGGCGCTCAGGCCGCTGAACATCAGCGCCAGGCCGAGGCGCTTCAACCAGGTCGTGACAAGCATGGGAACCTCCTGAAAACGAGGGAACGAGACCAACCACGGCGCCTCGCGGGGCGCCGCAACGAAAAGAAGCAAAGAAGTGGTGGCCTTCAGCCGCCCGGGCGCTGCCCTGGCAAGCGGCACTGGCCGCTGGGCGGCGGCTGGGGCCGCGGCAGCGCTGGCGTGAACTTGTGTCGCATCGGTAAATCGATCAAGACTGCACGGTGCAGAATGTGAACTACTCAGTTCCCAAAGTCAACACCATGGTCTATTAACGAATTGCTTCGTTCTGTAAGCGACTTGCAAGTCCGCCATGGACCGGCCTGCCTAGAATGCGCCCATGGTCAGACCGAGCTTCAAGGAACAGGTGCTGCGCGCCCGCGAGGAGGCCATCGTGGCGTCGGTGAACCGCCTGCTTGCCGAGAAGGGCTTCGAAGCCATGACGGTGGACGAGGTGGTCGCCGACGTGGGCATTGGCAAGGCCAGCCTCTACAAGCACTTCACCTCCAAAGAGGAGCTGGCAGCCGCGGCCATGGTGCGCGTGCTGGATCGCGCGCTGGAAGAGGTGGCACGGCTGCGCGGCTCCGAACTCGACGCTGTCGCCCGTCTCAAGGCCCTGGCTCGCTGGGCCTACGAGCAGCAGATCGCGGGCCAGATGCCGGCGCTGCCGGCGCAGAGCTCGTCGCTGCGCTCGGTGCTGATGGCCGACAAGGCCTACACGGACCGGCTGATCCAGCTGTCCGACGAGTTGGGTGCCTGGATCACCGAGGCGCAGGCCGAGGGCCGGCTGGACCGGGCGCTGCCGCCTGAGCTGGTGCTGTACATGCTGTACGCGCGCGCCTGCGACCCCGTCCTGGGCGCACTGCGCGCGGGCGGCAGCTACGCTGACGAGCAGGTGGTTGCCTGGCTGGTGGACCACTGCTTCCGGGGGCTGGGCGCCTAGGGTCCGTCCCTAGAATGCGGCCCATGCCTGCCGCACGCCAACACCTGATCGCCCCCAGCATCCTGTCCGCCGACTTCGCCCGCCTGGGCGAGGAAGTGAAGAACGTGCTGGCCGCCGGCGCCGACTGGATCCACTTCGACGTGATGGACAACCATTACGTGCCCAACCTGACGTTCGGGCCCATGATCTGCGAGGCGCTGCGCAAGCACGCCGTCAAGCCCGACGGCACGCCGGCCATCCTGGACGTGCACCTGATGGTGCAACCCGTCGACAGCCTGGCCCAGGCCTTCTGCCGCGCCGGCGCCGACATGGTCACCTTCCACCCCGATGCCAGCACCCATGTGGACCGCACGCTGCAGCTCATCAAGGGCGAAGGCAAGCAGGCCGGCCTGGTGTTCAACCCGGCCACGCCACTGGACGTGCTGGAGTGGGTCATCGACAAGGTGGACCTCATCATGCTGATGAGCGTCAACCCGGGCTTCGGTGGCCAGAGCTTCATCCCGTCGTCGCTGCAGAAGCTTCAGCGCGTGCGCGAGATCATCGACAAGTCCGGCCGCGACATCCGCCTGGAGATCGACGGCGGCGTCAAGATCGACAACATCCGCGAGATCGCCAACGCAGGCGCCGACACCTTCGTCGCCGGCTCGGCCATCTTCGGCAAGCCGGACTACAAGGCCGTCATCGACGCCATGCGTCAACAACTCGCCGCCTGAACGTCATGGCCGCCGTCCTCCTCGTCTGCACCGCCAACATCTGCCGCTCGCCGATGGCCGAGGCCATCTTCAAGGCCCGCCTCGGTGATGTATTCAAGACCATCGCCTCCGCCGGCGTGCACGCCGACCCGCGCGGCGGCCCGGTGGACGCCCGAGCGGCCGCCGCGCTGGAGCGACACAAGTACAGCCTGGAGCGCAAATGGCGCTCGCGCCGCGTCGAGCCCGAGCAACTGGGCCAATACGACCTGGTGCTGGCCATGGAGGTCGAGCATGTGGCGGCCCTGCGCAAGAAAGCCGCACCCGAGCACCACGCCCGCATCCTGCTGCTGACCGACTTCGTGCCGGAGATGGCCGGCGAGGACATCCCCGACCCCTATTTCGGCCCGGTCGCCGGCTTCGATGCCGTCATCGCCATGATCGAGCGCGCCGCAGGCAGCCTGCAGATGGCCGCGCGAGAGGGGCGCCTCAAGTTCAGCTGAACAGCGGGGCTTGAAACGCCCTCTTCCGAACTACTCAGCGACTGCAGTGGAACCGGCTTTGCCGGGCCACTAGCAGTGCCCCTTGAGGGGCCGCGGCTCCGCCGCGGTAGGGGTGGGCTAAATCTAGGCCGCCTTGCTGGCGAAGTCGGCGACTTCACGAACATCCGGCCCCGTGCCGCTGAAGCGGTCCAGCGCCAGGAAGATGACCGGCGTGATGTAGAGGGTCACGGCCTGGGACAGGATCAGGCCGCCCACCACGGCCAGGCCCAGGGGCTGGCGCAACTCAGCCCCGGCGCCCAGTCCCAGCGCGATGGGCAGGGCGCCCATCAGTGCGGCGAACGTCGTCATCATGATGGGCCGGAAGCGCAGCACGCAGGCCTCGCGGATGGCCTCGGCCGGCGTCATGTTCTGGCTGCGCTGCGCGTCCAGCGCGAAGTCGATCATCATGATGGCGTTCTTCTTCACGATGCCGATCAGCATGACGATGCCGATGGTGGCGATGATGGTCAGCTCCATGCCGGCGAGCTGCAGCGTGATCAGCGCGCCCACCGCCGCCGAAGGCAGGCCGGCCAGGATGGTGATGGGGTGGATATAGCTCTCGTAGAGCACGCCCAGCAGCACATAGATGACGGCCAGCGCCAGGCCGATCAGCAGCAGCTGGCCGCCCTGCGAGTCCTTGAACACCGCCGCATCGCCGCCATAGCTGGTGATGACGCTGGCCGGCAGCTGGATCTCGCGCGCATAGCCCTCCAGCGCCCCGGTGGCGTCGCCCAGCGGCACATTGGGCGCCAGGTTGAAGCTGATGGTGATGGCCTGCAGCTGGCCCTGGTGGTTGACGGCCGTGGGGCCGAGGCCGCGCTGCACGGTGGCGAAGGCACTCAGCGGTACCTGGGCGTTGTTGCGGCCGCGCAGATAGATCTTGTCGAAGGCATCCTCGCTGGCGCGATCGGGGTCGCTGGCCTCCATGATGACCTGGTAGGTGTTGCTCTCGGCATAGATGCTGGACACCTGGCGCTCGCCGAAGGCGTCGTAGAGGGCGTTGCGCAGGTCGCCCATCTGCACGCCCAGCACGGAAGCCCGCTCGCGGTCGATGATGAGGTTGGCCTGCAGGCCGCGCAGCTGCGAATCGCTGGTCACGTCGCGGAAGCGCTTGTCCTCGCGCAGTTTGTCCTGCAGTTTGACCGACCAAGAGTTCAGCTCGCCGGCAGACACCGACTGCAGGGTGTACTGGTAGCGGCTCTTGCTCTGGCGGCCGCCGAGCTGCAGGTTCTGCACCGGGCGCAGGTAGACGGCGATGCCAGGCACCACGCGCAGCTTCTTGCGCAGGCTCTCCAGCACCTGGGGCATGGCCTCGCGATCCTTGCGGGGCTTGAGGTTGATGAAGAGACGACCCGTGTTGGTGGCGCTGCCACCGCCGCCGATGCCGGCCGACACGCTGGCCACGGCCGGGTCGCCCTGCACGATGGCCGCGACACGCTCCTGCAGCAGCGTCATGGCCGTGAAGGAGATGTCCTCGGCGGCCTCGGTGCTGCCCTGGATCTGGCCAATGTCTTCCTCGGGGAAGAAGCCCTTGGGGATGACGATGTAGAACCAGACCGTGGCCGCGAAGCTGACGACGGCCAGGCCGATGACCCACCAGCGGTGGCGCAGCGCGATGTCCAGGGTGCGCGTGTAACCGTCCAGCACCCAGTTGAAGCCGCGCTCGAAATAGCGGCCCAGCCAGCCTTCCTCGGTATGCTCGTGATGCTTGAGCAGGCGGCTGCACAGCATGGGCACCAGCGTCAGCGACACGACGGCCGAGACCAGGATGGACAGGGACACGACGACGGCAAACTCGTGGAAGAGCAGGCCGATGACGCCGGGCATGAAGAAGATCGGGATCAACACCGCCACCAGCGAGATCGAGATCGACAGGATGGTGAAGGCCATCTCGCGGGCGCCACGTATCGACGCCTCGAACGGCGCCATGCCGTCCTCGATGTGGCGGTGGATGTTCTCCAGCATGACGATGGCGTCGTCCACCACCAGGCCCACGGCCAGCGTGATGCCCAGCAGCGAGATGTTGTCCAGCGAATAGCCGAGCGCGAACAGCAGGGTCAGCGCGCCGATCAGCGAGATCGGCAAGGACAGCGTCGGGATCAGCGTCGCGATGGCGCGGCGCAGGAAGATGAAGATGACCATCACGACCAGCACGACGGTCAGGGCCAGCGTGAAGTAGACGTCGTGCAGGGACTCGCGGATGGACACCGAGCGGTCGTTCAGCGTGTCCATCTTGATGGAGGCCGGCATCTGCGCCGCGAAGCGCGGCAGCATGGCCTTGACGGCATCGACGACCTTGACGGTGTTGGCGTCGGGCTGGCGCTGGATGGCCAGCACGATGGAGCGCTCGCCCTGGAAGCTGCCGAAGCTCTTCACGGTCTCGAAGCTGTCCTGCACATCGGCCACGTCGCGCAGATAGACCGGCGCACCGTTGCGCGAGGCGACAACGATGGCGCCGAACTCGCGGGCGTTCTTCAGCTGCTTGTTGGCCTGGATGGTGAGGGTCTGGCGCGCACCGTCCAGCACGCCCACCGGCGTGTTGGCGTTGGCGCCGCGGATGGCGTTCTGCAGCTCCTCCAGCGTGATGTTGCGCTGGTTCAGCAGCTCGTTCCTGGCCTTGATGCGCACGGCGAAGCGCTTCTGGCCAAAGATGGACACCTGGGCCACGCCGTCGATGGTCGACAGGCCGGGCGACAGCAGGTTCTCCGCGTAGTCGTTCAGGTCGGACAGGTTGATGGACGGCGACGTCAGCGCCACCAGCAGCACCGGCGCGTCGGCCGGGTTGACCTTGCGGTAGCTCGGCGGCGACGTCATCTCGGCCGGCAGGGCGCGCAGCGAGCGGAACAGCGCAGCCTGCACGTCAACGGCGGCGGCGTCGATGTCGCGCGAGGGGTCGAACTCCAGCGTGAGGGAGGTGTTGCCCAGGGTGTTGACGGAGGAGATGGTCTGCAGGCCGGCGATGGTGGAGAACTGCTTCTCCAGCGGCAGGGCCACCGACGAGGCCATGGTCTCCGGCGAGGCGCCGGGCAGCGAGGCGCCCACATTGATGATGGGCGTGTTGTAGGACGGCAGCGCTGCGACCGGGATGCGGCTCCAGGCTGCCAGGCCGGCGATGACCAGCGAGATGTTCAGCAGGACGGTCATGACCGGCCTGCGGATGAAAAGCTCCGTCAGCCTCATTGGGCGGCTCCGGAGGCCGGAGCCGATGCCGCCGAAGCGGCCAGGCTGGCGGGCTTGACGACCGGTGCCTGCAGCTTCACCGGCGTGCCGGGGCGCAGGTTCTGCTTGCCGTCGACGACGACCTGCTGGCCGGGCTGCAAGCCCTCGACAACGACCTGCTCACCCATGCCCTGGCGCAACTGCACCGGTAGCAGCTTGGCCGTGTTGTCGGCGGCCACGACATAGACGAAGCGCTCATTGCCGCGCAGGATGACGGCGACCTGCGGTATGACAGTGGCGCCCTTCAAGGTGCGCAGCGTCACGCGCACGCGCAGGTACTGACCCGGCCACAGGGCCTGGGCCTTGTTGTCGAACTCGGCCTTGACCTTGATGGTGCCGGTCGTCGTGTCGACCAGGTTGTCGACAACGGTGATATGGCCTTTGACGGAGGCGGCCCCGCGCGCCGAACCGGGGGGCGGCAAGGCCTCCACGTCGAGGCGGCCGGCGCGCGTGGCCTCCAGCAGCGTGCCCAGCTGCGTCTCCGGCAGGTTGAAGGCGATGCTGATGGGGTCGAGCTGGGCGATGTTGACCAGGGGCAGGGCCGTCGCATTGGCCTGCACCAGGCTGCCCGGGAAGACGCTGACGATGCCGGCGCGGCCGTTGATGGGGGCGCGCAGCTCGTTGTAGCCCGCGGTGACCTGGGCGGCCTGCACGGCGGCCTCGTCGCTGCGGATCAGGGCCAGGCCCGAATCGAAATTGGCCTGGGCCGTGTCGACGGCGTTCTGGGCGATGAAGTTCTGGGCCTTCAGTTCCTTGGCGCGGTTGAGCTGGCGTTCCAGGTCGGCCTGGGCGGCGCGGTCGCGGGCCAGCTGAGCCTTGGCCTTCTCCAGCGCGGCACGGTCGGCGCGGTCGTCGAAGCGGAACAGCAGGTCGCCCTTGCGCACGTTCTGGCCGTCCTTGACCAGGACCTGGGCGACGGTGGACGTGGTCTGCGCGCGCAGGTCCACGCTCTGCAGGGCCGTCACGGTGCCGCTGGCCTCGACGGTGATGGGCACGTCGGCCTGCTGCACCTTGACGACGCCCACCACCTGGGCCGGCGCGCTGGCGCCGCCGCCCGGCGCCGACGCCGCTGCGCCCCCTTCGGCATCGGCCTTGCGCCCACAACCCGCCAGCACGGCCGCGACGGCCACCACGAGGCCACAAAGGTTCAGGGGAGAGGTCACGCGCATGAGGCTGGGCCTGCCAAAAGTAATGGGGATTGACGGGAAAAACACGCCAGCTTATCTGCCCTCTTTTGCTCGCAGATTGCTGGCCTGTTCATGCGCGGGAGGCGCGCTAACGTTGCAGCGCGCGTGCCAGCCGCGCTCCGACGACGGCGTTGTGCTTCACCAGGGCGATATTGGTGGCCAGGCTGCGGCCGCCGGTCAGGGCCTTGATGCGGGCCAGCAGGAAGGGCGTGATGGCCTTGCCAGCAATGCCTTGTGCGTCCGCCTCGGCCAGGGCCTGGGCCGTGATGGCATCGATCTCTTCGCGCGGCATGGCCTGGGCCGCGGGCACCGGATTGCTGACCACCACGCCGCCGTGCAGGCCGAGCGCCCATTTGGCTCGGATGAAGCGCGCCTGTTCATCGGCGCCGTCCATGCGGAAGTCGGCCTTGAGGCCGCTGTCGGGCGTGAAGAAGGCGGCGAAGTTGTCCTGGCCCACCGACAGCACCGGCACGCCGTGGGTCTCCAGGTATTCCAGCGTCAGGCCCAGGTCGAGGATGGACTTGGCCCCCGCACAGACGACGGCCACCGGCGTGTGCGCCAACTCCTGCAGGTCGGCCGAAATGTCAAAGCTCTCGGCGCCACCACGGTGAACGCCGCCGATGCCGCCGGTCACGAAGACCTCGATGCCGGCCAGATGGGCGCAGATCATGGTGGCGGCCACCGTTGTCGCGCCCAGGCGGCCGGTGGCGATGGCGAAGGGCAGGTCGCGGCGGCTGAGCTTCATCGCATCGGGCGACTGGGCAAGTTGCTGCAGCTCGTCGGGAGTCAGGCCGACACGGATGCGGCCGCCGATGACGGCGATGGTGGCCGGCACGGCACCCTCGGCGCGGATGACGTCCTCGACTTCGCGGGCCGTGTCCAGGTTCTGCGGCCAGGGCATGCCGTGGGCAATGATGGTCGATTCGAGGGCCACGACGGGGCGGCCGTCGGCCTGGGCGGCGGCGACTTCGGGGGAGAGCTGGATGAGTTCGTTCATTTATCGGTCGGTCAGGAAACTGGGGGTCAAGTCGGGGTGGACGCTGTCCTCGGTCTGCAGCGTCAGCGCGGCCAGATCCAGGCCCAGACGGGCGGCCGTGTCGAAGTCGTTCGGTGCGCGCAACAGCGACGCACAGACGCCGGCCGACAGCGCGTCGCCCGCGCCCGTCACGTCGACCACGTGGACCTGAGGCGCCGGCCAGTGGCGAACGCCGTCGCCGACGCAGCTGAGCGTCAGGCCCGCCTCGCCGCGCGACACCAGCACGCAGGCCACGCCGCGCGCATGCAGGTCGGCGAAAGCCGCGAAGGGATCGATCGCGATCGTGGCCAATTCGCCGGCATTCATGATCAGCATGTGCAGTCCTTGCAGATCGTGCGGCAGGCGCTCCATCTTGGCCTCGGACACGGCGACGCAGACCAGCGGGATGTCGCTGGCCCGCGCCTCGCCCAGCAGCAGCGGCCAGGCGTCGGTGGGCAGATTGCCATCCGCGACGACAAGAGCGGCCGTGGCGCGCAAGGCCTTGCTGGCCTCGAGCGCCCATGGGTTCAGGCTTTCCACCAGGGGCATGGCGGCCAGGCCAAGTTCCAGGCTGCCGTCGGGCGCCAGCACAGCCGTGTAGCTGTCGCTGGCGTGGCGGCGCAGGCGGATGACGGCGCGCGTATCCATGCCGACGGCGGCGGCCTGCTCCAGCAGCATGCGGCCACCGGCATCGTCGCCCACGGCCGCGACCAGGGCCACGGGCAGGCCCAGTCGGGCCAGGTTCTCGGCGACGTTGCGCACGACGCCGCCCGGGGTTTCATGGGACTCGCAGGGGTTGGACGACCCGCCCAGGGCGCTGGCCAGCAGCTTGAGCTTGCGGTCGATGTTGAGGCCGCCAATGCAGACGATGGGGGCGGCAGTGGTATTCATCGCCCGATTCTAGGAAGCCGCGCGAACGCGCCGCCCCGGGCTTGCGCTAGGGAAGCCAGGCCGCCATCGCCGCCGCCAATGCCAGGACCACCTGTTTGTCGTTGCGGCCGCTGCGCGCACGCACATGGAAGGCGTGGTCGGCGTCGTCCTCCAGATGCAAAGTGGCCTTGTCGCCCAGTCCCTGGACGACCCCCTTCAACAACGCCAGCTCGGCCAGTTCGTCGCGCGTCCCCTGCAGGAAAAGCATGGGCAGCTTGACCTCGGCCAGGTGTGCGGCGCGGTCGATGCCCGGCTTGCCAGCCGGATGCAGGGGAAAGCCGACAAAGACCAGCCCGCGCACACCAGGCAGAAGCCCGGCCGCCTGGGCCTGGGAGGTCATGCGGCCGCCAAAGGATTTGCCGCCGGCGAACAGCGGCGCGTCGGGCAGCCGCTTGTGTGCCGCCGCCACCGCGGCACGCACGGCCGCATGGGCCACGGCCGGCGTGTCGGGCCGCTTGGAGCCCTTCTCCATGTAGGGAAACTGGTAGCGCAGCGTCGCGACCGCCTGGTCGAACAGGGCCTGCGACAGCTCGGCCATGAAGCTGTGGTGCATGCCGGCGCCGGCGCCATGGGCGAACACATAGGCGGCGCGCGGCTGCAGCGGTTGCAGCCACAGGGCCGAGACCGCCGTGTCGGCATCGACCTTCAGTCGCAGGGGTTCGACTTCGCTCATGGGGCGAGCTTAGTGCGCTAGAGTCGGCCGCGGTGCAGCGCCACGCTGCCCACGTCGCTCGGACGGTTCCGGGCGCTTACGTAGACCGCCAATGACTTCTCCCTCTTCCGCCTCCGGCGGCAAGCGCCGTTTCGCGCGCATCGACCGCCTCCCGCCCTACGTCTTCAACATCACGGCCGAGCTCAAGCTCGCGGCCCGCCGGCGTGGCGAGGACATCATCGACATGAGCATGGGCAACCCCGACGGGGCCACGCCGGCGCACATCGTCGCCAAGCTCACCGAGGTCGCCCAGCGACCCGACACCCACGGCTACTCGGCCAGCAAGGGCATCCCGCGCCTGCGCCGCGCCATCGCGCATTGGTATCAGCGCCGCTACGGCGTCGACATCAACCCCGACAGCGAGGCCATCGTCACCATCGGCTCCAAGGAGGGCCTGGCGCACCTGATGCTGGCCACGCTGGACCGCGGCGACACCGTGCTGGTGCCCGACCCCAGCTATCCCATCCACATCTACGGCGCCGTCATTGCCGGCGCCGACATCCGCGCCATCCCGGTCAGCAGCGAGGTCGACTTCTTCGCCGAACTGGAGCGCACCATCCGCGGCAGCTACCCCAAGCCCAAGATGATGGTCTTCGGCTTCCCGTCCAACCCGACGGCGCAGTGCGTGGACCTGGCCTTCTTCGAGCGCGTCGTGGCCCTGGCCAAGAGGCACGACATCCTGGTCGTGCATGACCTGGCCTACGCCGACATCGTCTATGACGGCTATGTGGCGCCGTCCATCATGCAGGTGCCCGGCGCCAAGGACGTGGCGGTCGAGTTCTTCACGCTGAGCAAGAGCTACAACATGGCCGGCTGGCGCGTCGGCTTCATGGTCGGCAACCCCGACCTCGTCGCGGCCCTGGCCCGCATCAAGAGCTATCACGACTACGGCACCTTCACGCCGCTGCAGGTCGCGGCCATCGCCGCGCTCGAAGGCGACCAGCAATGCGTAGCGGACATCTGCGCCAGCTACCAGCGCCGCCGCGACGTGCTCCACAAGGGGCTCATCGAAGCCGGCTGGCAGGTCGACTGCCCCAAGGCCAGCATGTACATCTGGGCCCGCATCCCCGAGCCCTATCGCGAGCTGGGCTCGCTGGAGTTCGCCCGCCAGCTGCTGGAAAAGGCCAAGGTCTGCGTGTCGCCCGGCATCGGCTTCGGCGACCACGGCGACGGCCATGTGCGCTTTGCGCTGATCGAGAACGAGTCGCGCATCCGCCAGGCGGTGCGGGGCATCAAGGCGATGTTCAAGGCCGATGGGGTGCTGAAGCCATGACCCAGCCGCAAGCCCTCATCCTCGACCTTGACGGCACGCTGATCGACACCCTGGGCGACTTCGTCGCCGTGCTGGGCCGGATGCTGTCTGACCTCGGCCTGCCGCCGGTCACGCGCGACTTCATCGAGCACACCATCGGCCGCGGCAGCGAGCACCTGGTGCGCACGACGCTGGCCCATGTGGGCGCCGATGCGGCGCTGTTCGACCGGGCCTGGGCGCTCTACCAGCAGCACTACGCCGCCGTGAATGGCGAGCACGCCGCCATCTACCCGGGCGTCGTCGAGGGACTGGAGCGTTTGCGGGCCCTGGGCCTGCCGCTGGCCGTGCTGACCAACAAGCCGGGCGCGCCGGCGCGTGAGTTGCTCAGGCGCAAGGGGCTGGACGGCTACTTCGCCCACGTCTTCGGCGGCGACGCCTTCGCGCGCAAGAAGCCCGATCCGCTGCCGCTGATCAAGACCTGCGAGGCCCTGGGTCAGCCACCTTCAGCCACCTGGATGATCGGTGACTCGCGCAACGACGCCGAGGCCGCGCATGCGGCCGGCTGTCCCGTGGTGCTGGTGACCTATGGCTACAACCACGGCGAGGACATCCGCGCCGTGGCGGCGCTGCAGCACGTTGACCGCCTCGACGAGATTTCGTTTTTGCGGGCCGAGCGCCGGGCCTGCCATGGGCCAGAGGCCCACGGCCTTCCGTAGGCACAAGCAGTCCGCAGGGACTGCTTGTGTCCGACTCCAGTTCACCTAGCCGGCCCGCTCCGGCGATGTGCTTGCGGCTCGATGCCGCAAGCATCGCCGTCCCCTCGGGGGCTGAGGCCGGACATGGCGAGTCCTGAGGACTCGCCGTGCGTGCCGAAGCGCTGCGGGCTCTGGCCGCAGCGTGGTCCCGACCAGACTCGCTCGCGTTCAGCGATGCGAGGCTGGGCGAGGGGTGGTCAGTTTCCGCTGCGGCGCGACTTCTTAGCCACGCCGAGCAGGGCGTCCTTCAGCGCGTCGTCGGCCGGCTTGTCGCCCAGCCAGATGCGCAGCAGGGCCGAGAAGAACTCGGGCTCCTTGATGGGCTCGGTCATCAAGGGCTTGCCATTGAGCAGCAGGGTCGAGCCCAGGCCCGGCACATAGTCGACCGAGAAGCTGTCACCGGTGTTGAGCTGCTTGCGGCTGGCGAAGACCTCGCTGAGCTTGAGCACGCCGTTGATGCACTTGATGAACTCATCGCGCGGGGCGTTGGCTTCCATGCCCTTGGTGAAGAGCTTGCCCAGCTCGTTGCCGTCGATGTCGCGCAGCATCGAGATGTGGATGCGCTTGGGACCGGGCGCGGCCAGCACTTCCTGCGTCGTGCTGGCCTTGTGCGTCAGGTACAGGCCTGCGGTGTAGACTTTGAAAATGGCCTTGTAGCGCACGCCGGCCCCATTGAGCACCAGCTTCTGGCCGGCCAGGTCCATGCCCGTCTCGTACTTCACATTGGCCACTTCGACCGTGTCCGCCCAGGCCGCCGCCCCCCCCAGGCTGCCCGCGGCCACCAGGGCCGCGACGATGAATGCGCGCATGTCTCGCTCCGTTGTCGTGCCGCGATGGCGGCATCTTCGTGAACCGAAGTATGGCGCGTCAGGGCCAAAACCCGGCTGATACACTGACCAAATCATGTTCATCACGCGGAAGTACATCACGGGGTCGAGCGACCGGGGAGCCTGGCCCTGGCGTCGCTGGTCAACCCTGGCCTGATGTTGCTTGGCGCGCCCTGACGCGCAAATTCCGCGTTGCCCGTGTTCCTCCCGGGCTGCACGCCAAGCCCTGAAACTTGTTTTTCAAGGTTTGAGACGTGATCACCGAACTCGAATTTCAGAGCCTGGCCGCCGAAGGCTACAACCGCATCCCGCTGATCAGCGAGGCCTTTGCGGATCTTGAAACCCCGCTGTCCCTGTATCTGAAGCTCTGCGCCGGCGCCGGCCAGGGCCGCAACAGCTTTTTGCTCGAATCCGTCGTTGGCGGCGAGCGTTTCGGGCGCTATTCCTTCATCGGCCTGCCGGCCCGCACGCTGATCCGGGCCACCGGCCACCTCAGCGAGGTGCTGACCGACGGTCAGGTCGTCGAGACGCATGAAGGCAATCCGCTGGACTTCATCGCCGCCTACCAGGAGCGCATCAAGCCCCGGATTCCCGCCGGCCTGCCGCGCTTCTGCGGCGGCTTGGCCGGATACTTTGGCTACGAGGCCGTGCGCGCCATCGAGAAGAAGCTCGACCATGCCCACAAGGGCGAGGGCCTGGGCACACCGGACATCGTGCTGCTGCTGTCCGAGGAAATCGCCGTCATCGACAACCTGTCGGGCCGGCTCTACCTCATCGTCTGGGCCGACCCGCGCCAGCCTGAGGCCTATTTCCGCGCCAAGAAGCGCCTCTCGGCCCTGCGCGACAAGCTGACCTACTCGGTCAGTGTGCCGCGCGTGCAGCGCAGCGAAGCCCACCCGGTCACGCGCGGCTTTGCCAAGGCCGACTACCTGGCCGCCGTCGCCAAGGCCAAGGAATACATCGCCGCCGGCGACCTGATGCAGGTGCAGGTCGGCCAGCGCATCTCCAAGCCCTACAAGGCCGAGCCGATCGCGCTGTACCGGGCACTGCGGGCGCTGAACCCCAGCCCCTACATGTATTTCTACGACCTGGGCGACTTCCAGATCGTCGGCGCCAGCCCCGAGATCCTGGTGCGCGAGGAGCACGCCGGCGACGGCAGCCGCAAGGTCACCATCCGCCCGCTGGCCGGCACCCGCCCGCGTGGCGCGACGACCGAGCGCGACCTGGCGCTGGAAGCCGAGTTGCAGGCCGACCCCAAGGAGCGCGCCGAGCACCTGATGCTGATCGACCTGGCCCGCAACGACATCGGCCGCATCGCCCGCACCGGCAGCGTCAAGGTGACCCAGGCCTTCACCATCGAGCGCTACTCCCACGTCATGCACATCGTCTCCAACGTCGAGGGCGTGCTGCGCCCCGAGGTCGGCCAGCTCGACGTGCTGAAAGCCACCTTCCCGGCCGGCACGCTGACGGGCGCGCCCAAGGTGCGCGCGATGGAGCTCATCGACGAACTGGAGCCCGTGCAGCGGGGCATCTACGGCGGCGCCTGCGGCTACCTGAGCTTTGCCGGCGACATGGACCTGGCCATCGCCATCCGCACCGGCATCATCAAGAACGGCACCCTGTACGTGCAGGCGGCGGCGGGCGTCGTCGCGGATTCGGTCCCTGAACTGGAATGGCAGGAAACAGAGGCCAAGGCGCGCGCCTTGCTGCGCGCCGCCGAACTCGTCGAGGAGGGCTTCTAAATGCTGCTGATGATCGACAACTACGACAGCTTCACCTTCAACATCGTCCAGTACTTCGGTGAACTGGGCGCCGACGTGAAGGTGGTGCGCAACGACGAGATCACGGTGGCCGAGATGGCGGCCATGAATCCCGATCACATCGTCTTCTCGCCCGGGCCCTGCACGCCCACCGAGGCAGGCGTCTGCGTGGAGGCCATCCAGCACTTCATGGGCAAGAAGCCGCTGCTGGGCGTCTGCCTGGGCCACCAGTCCATGGGCCAGGCCCTGGGCGGCAAGATCATCCGCGCCCAGCGCCAGATGCACGGCAAGGCCAGCACCATCACGACCGACGGCCGCGGCGTCTACACCGGCCTGCCCAAGGACTTCTCCGTCATCCGCTACCACTCCCTCGTCATCGAAGAGGCGACCTGCCCCGCTGTGCTGGAGATCACCTCGCGCAGCGAGGACGGCGAGATCATGGGCGTGCGCCACCGCGAGCTGGCCGGCACGGCCACGCCGATGGAAGGCGTGCAGTTCCACCCCGAATCCATCCTCAGCGAGCATGGCCACGCCATGCTGCGCAACTTCCTGGAGCTGAAGGCATGAGCGACTACGCACCCGGTTCGGCCGGCAACGGCGGCGATGCCGTCGTCGATCTGCGCAGCGACACCGTCACGCGCCCGACGCCTGCGATGCTGGAGGCGATTGCCGCCGCCAAGGTCGGCGACGACGTCTTCGGCGACGACCCCACCGCCAATGCGCTGCAGGAGCGCGTCGCCGCCCTGCTCGGCAAGGAAGCTGCCCTCTTCATGAGCAGCGGCACGCAGAGCAACCTCTGCGGCCTGCTGGCCCACTGCGGCCGCGGCGACGAATACATCGTCGGCCAGCTGGCCCACACCTACCGCTACGAAGGCGGCGGCGCGGCGGTCCTCGGCAGCATCCAGCCCCAGCCCCTGCCCAACCAGCCCGACGGCACGATCAAGCTGGAAGACATCGCCGCGGCCATCAAGCCCGACGACCCGCACTTCGCGAGGACACGCCTGCTGGCCCTGGAGAACACCTGGAGCGGCAATGTGCTGCCGGCGAGTTATGTGGCCGATGCCTGTGAGCTGGCCCACAAACGTGGCCTGGCCACGCACCTGGACGGCGCCCGGCTTTTCAACGCTGCCGTTGCCTCGGGCCGCACGGTGGGTGAGCTGGTGCGCCACTTCGATTCCGTCTCCATCTGCTTCAGCAAGGGCCTGGGCGCGCCCATCGGCTCCATGCTGGTGGGCAGCAAGGAGCTGATCGCCCGCGCCCACCGCGTGCGCAAGATGGTGGGCGGCGGCCTTCGCCAGGTCGGCCTGCTGGCGGCGGCGGCGGACCACGCGCTGAGCCATCACGTCGAGAGGCTGGCGCAAGACCACGCACTGGCCAAGCGCCTGGCCGACGGCCTGGCCGCCCTGCCGGGTGTCACGGTCACGCCACCGCAGACGAATATCGTCTTCGCCCAGGTCAGCGATGGCCGCACGCCGGCCCTGCTGGAGCACCTGAAGTCGCGCGGCGTGCTGGCCACCGGCATGATCGGCCTGCGCTTCGTGACCCACCTGGACGTGGACGCGGCCGGTGTCGATCACGCCATCGCCGCCGCCCGCGAATTCCTGGAGCGCTGACATGGACGCCCTGCTGACTACCCTGTTCGAACAGAAGGCCTCGATCAACCGGGAGCTGTTCGCCGAGATGGCCAAGGTCGACGCCCAGCTCCATCCGGAGCGCCGCCACCTGGCCATCCGCATCCTCAACCACATCCACGTCGTGGACCAGATCTTCGCTGGCCATCTGCGCGGCGAGCCGCATGGCTTCACGGGCACCAACACCGAGGCTACGCCCACGCTGGACGTGCTGCGCACCGCGGTCGAGCGTGTCGACGCCGGCTATGTCGACCTCGTGCGTTCGCTGAAGCCCGAGCAGCTCGCCGAGGTGCTGGACTTCCGCTTCACCGACGGCGACGCCGGCCGCATGAGCCGCGCCGAGATGCTGGCCCATGTCATCACCCACGGCGCCTACCACCGCGGCGGCGTCGGCATGCTGATGCGCCAGGCCGACGTGCCGCCGCCGCGCGACCTGCTGACCCGCTACCTCCACACCCACGAGCCCGAGCGCCGTACCGCCTGAGGTCTGACATGCCGATCACCGACACCGAAGCCCTGACCCGCGTCATCGAGCACCGCGAGATCTTCCACGACGAGATGCTGACGCTGATGCGCCGCATCATGGCCGGCGAGATGTCGCCCGTCATCGCGTCGGCCCTGTTGACCGGCCTGCGCGTCAAGAAGGAAACCATCGGCGAGATCACCGCCGCGGCCCAGGTCATGCGCGAGCTCAGCAACAAGGTGCCGCTGGGGCCGCTGCCGCATCTGGTCGACGTCGTCGGCACCGGCGGCGATGGCGCCCACAGCTTCAACATCTCGACCTGCTCGATGTTCGTTGCCGCCGCGGCGGGCGCCCAGGTGGCCAAGCATGGCAACCGCAGCGTCAGCAGCAAGACCGGCAGCGCCGACGTGCTGGAGGCCCTGGGCGCCAACATCCAGCTGGCGCCGCGCGCCGTGGCGGCCTGCCTGGACGAATGCGGCATCGGCTTCATGTTCGCGCCCAACCACCACCCGGCGATGAAGAACATCGCCCCGGTGCGCCGTGAACTGGGCGTGCGCACCATCTTCAACATCCTGGGCCCGCTGACCAACCCGGCCGGCGCGCCCAACATCCTGATGGGCGTCTTCCACCCCGACCTCGTCGGCATCCAGGTGCGCGTGCTGCAGCGCCTGGGCGCCGAGCACGCCCTGGTCGTCTACGGCAAGGACGGCATGGACGAGATTTCCCTCGGCGCGACGACCCTGGTCGGCGAGCTCAAGGACGGCGCCGTGCGCGAGTACGAGATCCATCCCGAGGACTTCGGCATGGCCATGGCCAGCAACCGCAGCCTCAAGGTCGACAACCCCGAGCAGTCGCGCGAGATGCTGATCGGCGTGCTGGACGGCAACGCAGGCCCGGCGCGCGACATCGTGCTGCTGAATGCCGGTGCCACGCTGTATGCGGCCAATGTCTCGCCGACGCTGGCCGACGGCATCGCCCGGGCCCGTGCGGCCCTGGACAACGGCGCGGCCCGCGCCAAGCTCGATGCCTTCGTCAAGCAGACCAAGGCGCTGGGGAAGAGCTGATGGCCGACATCCTGAACCGCATCGTCGAGGTCAAGTGGGAAGAGATCGCGGCGGCCAAGGCCAGGCGCTCGCTGGCCTCCCAGCGTGAAGAGGCCGAGGCCCGCAAGGGCGAGCAACTGGGCTTCGAACGCTCGCTGCGCGCCAGCATCGCGGCCGGCCACGCCGCCGTCATTGCCGAGATCAAGAAGGCCAGCCCCAGCAAGGGCGTGCTGCGCGAGGACTTCCAGCCCGGGCTGATCGCCGAGAGCTATGCGCGCAACGGCGCCGCTGCCTTGAGCGTGCTGACCGACGAACGCTTTTTCCAGGGCTCGGCTGCCTATCTGCGCGAGGCCCGCGCCGCCTGCGAGCTGCCGGTGCTGCGCAAGGACTTCATGGTCGACGAGTACCAGGTCATGGAGGCCGGTGCCATGGGGGCCGACTGCATCCTGCTGATCGCCGCCTGCCTGGCCGATTCGCAGATGGCCGACCTCGAGGCCTCGGCCCATGCCCTGGGCCTGGACGTGCTCGTCGAGGTGCATGACGGCGCGGAGCTGGACCGTGCGCTGAAGCTGAAGACGCCGCTGGTGGGCATCAACAACCGCAATCTGCGCACCTTTGAAGTCACGCTGGACACGACGCTGGGCCTGCTGCCGCGCGTGCCGGCCGACCGCCTGTTGGTGACCGAGTCCGGCATCCTCGGCGCAGCCGATGTGAAGCGCATGCGCGAGGCCAACGTCAATGCCTTCCTCGTGGGCGAGGCTTTCATGCGCGCGCCGGACCCGGGCGCCGCGCTGGCAAACTTGTTCGGATGAAGCTGCCACTGCAACTCCCCGATACCGACTGGCGCCCTGTCGTTGAAGCCTGGGCCGCCTCGCCCATTGGCCAGAAGCTGGAAGCCTTCCTGGAAGAGCGCGCCGCCGCCGGTGCCACCATCTACCCGCCTGAACCGCTGCGCGCGCTGACGCTGACGCCGCTGAGCCAGACCCGCGTCGTCATCCTCGGCCAGGACCCGTACCACGGCCCGGGCCAGGCCGAGGGCCTGTCCTTCAGCGTGCCCGCCGGCGTGCCCTTCCCGCCCAGCCTGCGCAACATCTTCAAGGAGATCCAGCGCGACCTCGGCAAGCCCTTCCCGCCCACCGGCAGCCTGGTGCGCTGGGCCGAGGGTGGCACCCTGCTGCTGAACGCCGTGCTGACGGTGGAGGACGGCCAGCCCGCCAGCCACGCCAACCGCGGCTGGGAGGTGCTGACCGATGCCCTCATCAAGGCCGCGGCCGAGGACGCCGCGCCCAAGGTCTTCATGCTCTGGGGCAGCTATGCCCAGGCCAAGGCCCCGCTGATCGAAGCCGCGCGCCAGGGCCATCTGGTGCTGAAGGCCAACCACCCCTCGCCGCTGTCGGCCCTGAAGCCGCCCCGGCCCTTCATCGGCTGCGGCCATTTCTCGACGGCCAAGGTCTGGCTGGAAGAGCGCGGCCGCGGCGCTCCGCGCGGGGCCCGCGCCGAAGAAGGCCACTGACACGCGCATGGCAGGCGCCTCGGTCAGCACGCCACGCGCTGTCTTCTGCGGCGCCATCACCGCCATCTGGGCGGCCCTGTGCCTGCTGTGCATGGGCGTGCCCACTGGCGGATTGCTGCTGGCCAGCCTGCTGCTGTGGGCCGGCTGCGCCCTCTGGATTCGCGGCGAGACGCCGGCCCAGGCGAGACGGCGCCTGCTCATCCTCGCAGCGGGGCTGTCGTTCGCCGCGGCGATCGGCCTGGGCTGGCGCCTGCTGAGCCCACCCCTGATCAGCTCACGTGGCAACTCGGAGAACGCCCTGGGCTTGCCCTTTCTGGAGCTGATGGGCCGCTTCCTGCTGGCCGTCGTCCTGCCGGGCATCCTGGCGCTGGTCGGACTGCTGCAGTTGCTGTTCGCCTGGCTGACGGGCCGCGAGCCCAAGCTGCGCCGCGTGCCAGGCAGCGAGGTGTCCCGGCCTGCCTCGCCGTAAGTTGCTCGGCACCTGCCGCGCCGCAGGGTCTCATTCCTCCTGTGCCGCGGCCGCGGGGACCATGGACCGGTAGTGCTCGAAAGCATGGGCGCTGGCGGCCAGCGTCACAAAGGCGAGCACCAGGGCCAGGGCAACGGCGAGGGCGACAGTCCAACGGCGAGAAGACATGATTGACCGGGTTGTTGAGTCGAACCCAGTGTCAAATTCCCTCCCGGAAGCTTCCAGACGGTGTCGCGGAGTCTTCCTTCCGCGCCGACGATTGTTTCTTCTGGCGCAACTCGCCGTTCTATCCGGGCCGCTTTTTCTCGCGGCCCTCAATTCATACAGTGACAACCTATCGGCACACCCCATTCCAACAAGAGGTGGCCGACCAGGAGAGTCACCATGAACACCCGATCCCTTTCCACGCTGATCACCGCCGCGACGGCCGTCGCAGCGCTGGCGGCGGGCATGTTGCTGGCCATCAGCGCGCCGGCACCCGGCGTCGAAGACTTCGGCCAGGCGATGTCGAACACCGCCCCGGCCGACAAGGCCTGAGCCTCAGCTGTTCGTACAGCGCAGCTTCAGCCCGCCCAGCGCCTCGCGGCCGATCAACTCGACCACCCAGTCGACGAAGACCCTCAGCTTGCTGCTGAGGTGGCGGTTCGGCGGGTAGACGACGTAGACGGGCACGACCTCGGCGTCCCAGTCTTCCAGCACCCGCACCAGCTCGCCGCTCTTGAGCAGCGGCCCGGCCATGAAGCAGGTCACCTGCACCACGCCCAGATGGGCCAGGCCGGCATTCAGGTAGGCATTCGCATCGTTGACGGCAATGATGTGGTTGCCCACCACCTCCACCTCTTCATCGCCGCGCCGGAAGGTGTCGGACATGACCTTGCCGCTGCGCGCCGAGAAATAGCCCACCATGCGATGCGGCGATTGCGTCAGCTCCAGCGGGTGGGCCGGCGTGCCGTGGCGGCGCAGGTATTCCGGCGTCGCGCAGGTGATGAAGCGGAATTCGCCGATGCGCCGCGCCACCAGGCTCTGGTCGGTCAGCTCACCGCCGCGGATGACGCAGTCGATGTTGTCGCTGATCAGGTCCACCGTGCGGTCGCTGACGCCCAGTTCGATCTGGATGTCGGGGTACTTGGCGTAGAAGTCCGGCAGGTGGGGAATGATCATCTCGCGGCCCACCACGCCCGGCACATCGATGCGGATGCGCCCGCGCGGCGTCACGCGCGCCTGGTTCATGCTGCCTTCCAGCTCCTCCAGGTCGCCCAGCAGGCGCATGGCGCGCTCGTAATAGGCGGCCCCGTCGGGCGTCACCGTGACGCGGCGCGTCGTGCGGTTCAGCAGCTTGGTGCGCAGATGGCCTTCCAGGGTCTGGATCAGGCGGGTGACGGTGGCCTTGGGTAGGTCCAGGGAGTCGGCCGCCTTGGTGAAGGTGCCGGCCTCGACGACCCGGACATAGGCTTGCATCGCGGTGAGTCGGTCCATGGCTTCATTGTTCCACGGCAAGGAAAAGTGAGTCACCCGAAGGGGCGTTTATCCCAAAGCCATTGATCCCTATCTTTCGGTCCATGGACAAGATTGCCTCCCCTGCCACTTTGCGTCTCGGCCCCGCGCCGGGTCGGGTGGCCCAGGTCTACGCCGCGCGGCGGCCGCTGGAAGGCGGCGACCGCGCCCTGCTGCTGTGGCTGCACGGCGGCAGCTTCACCGACGGTTCGCTGGAGGCCACCCAGGCCCGCGGCGAGATGCTGGCCCAGGCCGGCGCCGACGTCGTGGCCCTGGACTACCCCCTCGCCCCTGAGCACCCTTTCCCCACCGGCCTGAGCGCTGCCTTCGAGGCCCTGCAGGCCCTGGCCGCCAAGCCGGCCAAGCTGACGGGTTCGGCGCACACGGCTCTCTTCGTCGCCGGGGAGGAAGCCGGCGGCAATATCGCCGCGGCCCTGGCCATGATGGCGCGCGACCAGCATGCGCCCAAGCTGGCCGGCCAGCTGCTGATCTCGCCCATGCTGGACCCCCAGCTCGGCAGCGCCTCCATGCGCGAAGGCGAATGCGGCGGCTGCGAATGCATCTATGCCAAGGGCTGGCAGGCCTATCTGGGCGACTGCACCCGCGCCGACCACCCCTATGCGGTGCCGCTGAACGCCAGCCGCCTCAACAGCCTGGCGCCCGCCCTGATCCTCAGCGCCGCCGGCCATCCGCTCAACGATGAATCGCGCCGTTATGCCGCGGCCCTGCGCGAGCACGGCGGCAACGCCAGGGACCTGACGCTGCCGGCCGTCGCGCCCGGCTATGCGCTCAATCCCATCCACGAGTTCCTGCGCGAGGCGGCCCGCCGCGCGCTGTCGCTTCCTGCCTGAACACCCTCGGAGAGAAATCAAAATGCAGTCCACCCCTCGTTTCAACCGTCGCGCCGGCCTGATCGCCGGAGCCGCCGCCCTCGTCGCCCTGGGCGCCGTCGGCCTTGCCCAGTTCGGCTCGGGCCCGGCCCAGGCCAATCCCGGTCCCGGCGCACCCCAGGCCACGCCGGTCTCGGTCGCTCAGGTCGTCAGCCAGGAGGTCTCGGCCTGGAACGAGTTCTCCGGCCGCCTGGAAGCCGTGGAGCGTGTCGACGTGCGGGCCCGCGTGTCGGGCGCCGTGCAGGCCGTGCACTTCCGCGAGGGCAGCCTCGTCAAGGCGGGTGATCTGCTCGTCACCATCGATCCCGCGCCCTACCAGGCCGACGTCGCCCGCGTGGAGGCGCAGGTCGCCGCCGCCCAGGCCCGCGTGACCTACACGCAGAGCGAACTGGCCCGTAGCAAGGCGCTGCTGGAGGAACGCGCCGTCGCCAAGCGCGACTTCGACGAGCGCGACAACGCCGCCCGCGAAGCCGCTGCCAATCTGCGCGCCGCCCAGGCCGCGCTGCAGACGGCCCAGCTCAACCTCGGCTACACCCAGGTGCGTGCGCCGGTGGCTGGCCGCGTCGGCAAGATCGAGGTGACGCAGGGCAACCTGGTCGCCGCCGGTGCCGGTGCACCGGTACTGACGACCCTGGTGTCGGTCAGCCCCATCTACGCCAGCTTCGATGCCGACGAGAAGATCGTCAGTGGCGCCCTCGCCAATCTGCCGGCCGACCGCCGCGGCATGGAGAAGATTCCGGTCGAGATGGCCAACGGCAGCGCCGATGCGCTGACCGGTCGCCTGCAGCTGGTCGACAACCAGGTCGACGCCAAGAGCGGCACCTTGCGCGTGCGGGCCGTCTTCGACAACAAGGACGGCCGGCTGGTGCCAGGCCAGTTCGCCAAGCTGCGCATGGGCCAGGCCAAGAACGAGCCGGCGCTGCTCGTCAACGAACGTGCCGTCGGCACCGACCAGGACAAGCGCTATGTCATCGTCGTCGGCCAGGGCAACCAGGCCGAATGGCGCGGCGTGACCCTGGGCGCCAACGTCAACGGCCTGCGCGTCGTGACCAGCGGCCTCAAGGGTGGCGAGCGCATCGTCGTCGGCGGGCTGCAGCGCGTGCGGCCGGGCTCACTGCTCGCGCCCAAGGACGTCGCGATGGACGCCAAACCCGAACTGGCGGCCCAGCAGGCCAGCGCCAAGAACTCCTAAGCCCTTCCCTCACAGAAACCCCGCTTGGCGGGCCGGTTCAGCCGGCCTGCGGGCGGTGTGCTGCCGGAGCACCTCATGAATCTGTCCAAATTCTTCATCGACCGCCCCATCTTTGCGGGCGTGCTGTCGCTGCTGATCTTCATCGGCGGCCTGCTGTCGATCCGCGCGCTGCCGATCTCGGAATACCCCGACGTCGTGCCGCCCTCGGTCGTCGTGCGCGCCCAATACCCGGGCGCCAACCCCAAGGTCATCGCCGAAACCGTGGCCACGCCGCTCGAGGAAGCCATCAACGGCGTCGAGGACATGCTCTACATGAGCAGCCAGGCGACCACCGACGGCCTGATGACGCTGACCGTCAGCTTCAAGCTCGGCACCGACCCCGACAAGGCCCAGCAGCTGGTGCAGAACCGCGTCTCTCAGGCCGAAGCGCGGCTGCCCGAGGAGGTCAAGCGCCTGGGCGTGACGACGGTCAAGAGCAGCCCCGACCTGACCATGGTCGTGCACTTGACCTCGCCCAACGGCCGCTATGACATGACCTATCTGCGCAACTACGCGCTGCTCAACGTCAAGGACCGCCTCGCGCGCATCCCGGGCGTGGGCCAGGTGCTGATGTTCGGCTCGGGCGACTACGCCATGCGCGTCTGGCTGGACCCGCAGAAGGTGGCCGAGCACGGCCTGTCGGCCAGCGACGTGGTGGCCGCCATCCGCGGCCAGAACGTGCAGGCCGCGGCCGGCGTCGTCGGCGCTTCGCCGGGCTTGCAGGGCGTGGACCTGCAGCTGTCCGTCAACGCGCAAGGCCGCCTGCAGACCGCTGAGGAGTTCGGCGACATCATCGTCAAGAGCGGCGCCAACGGTGCCGTGACCCGCCTGCGCGACCTCGGCCGCGTCGAGCTCGGCGCCAGCGAATACGCGCTGCGCTCGCTGCTGGACAACAAGCAGGCCGTTGCCGTGCCCATCTTCCAGGCCCCCGGCGGCAACGCCCTGGACATCTCGGCCAATGTGCGCGCCGCGATGGAAGACCTGAAGACGGCCATGCCCGAAGGCGTGGACTACACCATCGTCTACGACCCGACGCAGTTCGTGCGCGCCTCCATCGAGTCCGTCATCCACACCCTGCTGGAAGCCGTGGCTCTGGTGGTGCTGGTCGTCATCCTGTTCCTGCAGACCTGGCGCGCTTCCATCATCCCGCTGCTGGCCGTGCCGGTGTCCATCATCGGCACCTTCGCGGTGATGCACGGCTTCGGCTTCTCCATCAATGCGCTGAGCCTGTTCGGCCTGGTGCTGGCCATCGGCATCGTCGTCGACGACGCCATCGTGGTGGTGGAGAACGTGGAGCGCAACATCGCCTCGGGCCTGTCCCCGCGTGAAGCGACCTACCAGGCCATGCGCGAGGTCTCGGGTCCCATCATCGCCATCGCGCTGACGCTGATCTCGGTCTTCGTGCCGCTGGCCTTCATCACCGGCCTGACGGGCCAGTTCTACAAGCAGTTCGCGCTGACCATCGCCATCTCGACGGTGATCTCGGCCATCAACTCGCTGACCCTGTCGCCGGCCCTGGCCGCCATGCTGCTGAAGGACCACCACGCGCCCAAGGACGCGCTGACGCGCGGCATGGACCGCGTGCTGGGCCGCTTCTTCGGCGGCTTCAACAAGCTGTTCTCGAGCGGCTCCGCGAAGTACGGCAGCGGCGTGAAGACGCTGATGTCGCGCAAGACCGTGATGATGGTGATCTACCTGGCCCTCGTCGCGGCCACGGCCGGCCTGTTCAAGGCCGTGCCAGGCGGCTTCGTGCCCGGCCAGGACAAGCAGTACCTGATCGGATTCGCCCAGCTGCCCGACGGCGCGACGCTGGACCGCACCGAGGACGTCATCCGCCGCATGACCGACATCACGCTGAAGACGCCGGGTGTCGAGCACGCGGTGGCCTTCCCCGGCCTGTCCATCAACGGCTTCACCAACAGCTCCAGCTCGGGCATCGTCTTCGCGACCCTCAAGCCCTTTGACGAGCGCAAGAGCAAGGACCTGTCGGCCGGCGCCATCGCGGGCAAGCTGAACGCGCAGTACGGCGCGATCGAAGACGCCTTCATCGTCATGTTCCCGCCGCCGCCCGTGCAGGGCCTGGGCACGACGGGTGGCTTCAAGCTGCAGCTGCAGGACCGTGGCGGCCTCGGCTACGAAGCCATGGACCAGGCGCTGAAGGGCTTCATGGCCAAGGCCTACAAGACGCCCGAGCTGGCCGGCCTGTTCTCGAGCTACCAGGTCAATGTGCCGCAGCTGTTCGCCGACCTCGACCGCACCAAGGCCCGCCAGCTTGGCGTCGCCGTGACGGACGTGTTCGACACCATGCAGATCTACCTCGGCAGCCTGTATGTGAACGACTTCAACAAGTTCGGCCGCACCTACTCGGTCCGCGTGCAGGCGGATGCCGCCTACCGCGCCCGGGCCGAGGACATCGGCGCGCTGAAGGTGCGTTCGTCGTCGGGCGAGATGGTGCCGCTGTCCGCGCTGATGAAGGTCACGCCCAGCTTCGGCCCCGAACGCGCGCTGCGCTACAACGGCTTCCTGTCCGCCGACATCAACGGCGGTGCCGCCCCCGGCTTCTCGTCGGGCCAGGCCCAGGCCGCCGTGGAACGCATCGCCGCCGAAACCCTGCCCCCGGGCATCGGCTATGAGTGGACCGACCTGACCTACCAGGAAAAGATCGCCGGCAACTCGGCCGCCTGGGTCTTCCCGCTGGCCATCCTGCTGGTCTTCCTGGTGCTGGCCGCGCAGTACGAGAGCCTGACCCTGCCCATCGCCATCCTGCTCATCGTGCCCATGGGCCTGCTGGCGGCGATGACGGGCGTCTACCTGAGCCATGGCGACAACAACGTCTTCACGCAGATCGGTTTGATCGTGCTGGTCGGCTTGTCGGCGAAGAACGCCATCCTGATCGTCGAGTTCGCCCGCGAGCTGGAGTTCGCCGGACGCACGCCGATGCAGGCGGCATTGGAGGCGGCGCGGCTGCGGTTGCGCCCCATCCTGATGACGTCGATGGCCTTCGTCATGGGTGTGCTGCCCCTGGTGCTGAGCACCGGCGCCGGTGCCGAGATGCGCCAGGCCATGGGCATCGCGGTGTTCGCCGGAATGATCGGCGTGACGCTGTTCGGCTTGTTCCTGACGCCTCTGTTCTACGTCATCGTGCGTCGCCTGACCGGCAATGCGCCGCTGCGCCACCACGGTGGCCAGGTGGCCGCGCCGGCGGCACCCGCCACCCACCACGCGCAGCCCGTCATCGACGCCCTGCCGCAACGCGGAAAGTGATCCTCCTCATGAAAACGACTCTGACTTCCCTGGTCGCTGCCCTGGTTCTGGCTGGCTGCGCCTCGGTCGGCACCGTGGACCCGGCCCAGTTGCCGCAGGCGCCGGCCGCCTACAAGGCCCAGTCCGCGAACGGCGCAGCCGCGCTGACCGCGAGCTGGTGGCAGCCCTTTGCCGACCCCGTGCTGGACGATCTCGTCGCCCGTGCGATGGCGGCCAACACCAGCGTGCAGGCCGCAGCCAACCGCCTGGCGCAAGCCCGTGCGGCCCTGGGCGGCGCCGAGGCCTCGCGCCTGCCCCAGGTCGGCCTGGCTGCCGGTGCCGGGCGTTCGTCCACGCCGGGTCAACCGGTGCCGCAACCCGCGACCCAGTACAACGCCGGCCTGAGCCTGGCCTATGAACTGGACCTGGGCGGCCGCCTGCTGCACGAGCGCAATGCCGCGGCCCTGGATGTGCTGTCCCGCGAGCAACTGCTGGCCGACGCCCGCCTGCTGGTGCAGGCCAATGTCGCCCGCGGCTATCTGGCGCTGCGCGCGCTGGATGCCGAACGCGAGATCGTCAGGGGCACGGTCGCGGCCTATGGCGAGACTCTGTCGCTGACCGAAAAGCGCGCCCGCGCTGGCGATGTGGCCGACCTGGACCTGGCCCGCGTGCGCGCCGAGCTGGCCGCCAACGAAGCCGAGGCCCTGGCTCTGGATCGCCGCCGCCTGGAGCTGGAAACGGCCCTCGCCGTGCTGCTGGGCGAGCCGGCCTCCAACTTCCGACTCGCGCCGACGGCGTGGGCGACGGCATTGCCTGCCGTGCCTGCCGGCTTGCCCAGCGAGCTGCTGCAGCGCCGCCCAGACCTCGCCGCCGCGCGCAGCCAGTTGCAGGCCGCGCAGGCCCGCGTTGGCGTCGCCCAGGCCGCCTGGTGGCCCAGCCTGTCGCTGACGGCCCAGGGCGGTGGTGTCTCCAACGAACTGTCCAATCTGCTGAGGAGCGGCGCCGGCACCTGGGGCGTCGGCCTGCTCGCCGCGCTGCCGATCTTTGATGGCGGCCGCCGCGAGGCCGGTGTCAACACGGCCAAGGCCCAGCTCGATGGTTCGGCCATCGCCTTCCGCGAGCAGTTCCTGCTGGCGCTGAAGGATGTCGAGGACCAGCTCGGTGCGCTGACGCTGCTGCAGCAGCAGGGCGAGGCCAATGCCCGCGCGGTCAGCGCCGCCAGCCAGGCCTTGAAGCTGTCGGACACGCGCTACCGCAACGGCCTCGTCAGCCAGCTGGAACTGCTGGACGCGCGCCGCAGCGAGCTCGCCAACAAGCGGGCCGCCTTGCAGGTGCGCTCGGCCCAGTACCAGGCCACGGTCGGGCTGATCCGCGCCCTGGGCGGCGGCTGGAGCAGCGACGCCGGCGTCAAGCTGGCTGGCGTTTGAGAACCGCGATATTGACGGTCGTTCGCGTGACGAAGCCCAGGCTTTCGTAAAGCGCGATCGCCGCGGTGTTGCTCGTCCAGGCGTGCAGGAAAGCCTGCTCGCCACGGTGCTGGATGTCGGCCGTCACGGCGGCCGACAGCCGCCTTGCCAGGCCCCGGCCGCGGAAGTCGGGGTGGGTGCAGACGGCGCTGACCTCGACATGGCCGGGAAAGCGCATGCGCTCGCCGGCCATGGCCGCCAGGCGGCCGTCGATGCGGATGCCGATGAAGCGGCCCATGGTGTGGGTGCGCGGCAGGAAGGGCCCGGGCTCGGTCAGCGTCGCCAGGGCCAGCATCTCGGCCGCCTCGGCATCGCCCAGCACTTCCAGGCCCTCATCGACCTCCAGGGCGCGCGTGGCCAGCATCTGCACGCCCAGCGCTTCCTTGGCGGCCACCAAGCCAGGCGGCACGACGATGGGCGGCACCTGGGCCAGGAAGACGGCGTCATCGCCCGGCTGAACCAGCGCGGCGAGCGCGGCCAGGCTCGGCGGGGCCTCATCGGGCGTCGCGGCAAAGCGGTTGATATCGCCCTTGAAGCGCCGCGCATGCTCGTCGCCCACGCCCCAATGCGGCTGGTGCTGCAGGCTGGCCCAGACGGGACGATCGAGCGCACTCATGACGGCACCCGCTGCATCAGGGGCGCCTCGATCAACGCATCTTCCAGCGCCGCCAATTGCGCCAGCAGGTCGCCTTCCAGGCTCGCACAGGCCTGGGCCACGGCCGCCTCGATGGCCGGCCAGGCCTCGGCCTGAGACCGCTCCACCAGAGCCTGCCCCTGGGCGCTGAGGCCGATGCGGCGCACGCGCCGGTCCTGTTCCGACGCCTCCGAGCTGACCAGGCCTTCATCCTCCAGGCCTTTCAGCGAGCGCGTGACCACGGGCTGGCTGACGCCCACCGCCTGGCTCAACTCGCCCACGCTGAGCGGCCCGAGGCGATCCAGCGCCGCCAGCAGCGGAAACCACGCCGCCGGCTGCTCGAAACCATGGGCGGCCAGCACGGCCTGGGTCTGGGCCTGCAGCGTCTCGCCAATGCGCTTGAGCCGCGTGCCCAGGCTCAGATGGCCCAGCTCCTTGACCACATCCTCGACCACGACGGCTCCTGCTGAATCGATATGCATATCATGCTATGCATTTAATCCAACATCGTCAATGGCGGGATCGAGGGCGCGTCAGGCGCAGCCCGTCGACGGAAGAAAAAGGCTCAGGGCAGGGTCTTGCAGTTGGGCTTGCAGACCACTTCGTTGCGGCCGAGCAGCCGGATGGATTGCAGGCTGGCCGGAGCGCGGTGCTTGCCGCACTTGAAGCAGGAGCGGGTATGTCCGCTGCCGAGGAAAGGCGAACCGCCGATCTTCGACTGGTAGCGCAAGCCATCCTGGCGGACCGCGGTGACGGTGTCTTTGCTCATTCTTCAGACAGGTCGGGACGAAATGTGAATTGACTCACGACGAAGATGACAAAACCATCTCGCAAGCCCGAGGTTTTTGACCAAACAGGCAGAAACCTCGGGCTTTCCCGACCCCGATCTATGGGGTTCGACACCACGGACAATGCCGATCCGCTTCGAACAACCCCATGGCCAAGCTCTTCTTTCGTTATGCGGCGATGAACGCCGGCAAATCCACCGCCCTGCTGCAGGTGGCCCACAACTACGAGGAACGCGGCCACCAGGTGCGCATCTTCACGGCCAAGCTGGACGATCGCTATGGCCGCGGCTTTGTCACCTCACGCCTGGGCCCGCAGCGCGAAGTCGAGCAGTTCGACGCCCATACCGATTTCGTCGCCTTGATGGGCGACAGCCCCGGCATCGCCTGCATCCTGATCGATGAAGCCCAGTTCCTGTCCAAAAGCCAGGTGCAGCAACTCCACGAGATGGCGCATCTGCGCAATCTGCCGGCCATCTGCTATGGCCTGCGCACCGATTTCCAGGGCGAACTCTTCCCCGGCTCGGCCGCGCTGCTGGGCCTGGCCGACGAGATGGACGAGATGAAGACCATCTGCGACTGCGGCCGCAAGGCGACCATGAACATGCGTGTCGACGCCCACAACCGCAAGGTCACCGAGGGTGCCCAGGTCGAGATCGGCGGCAACGCCCGCTACCGCTCGGTCTGCGGCCGCTGCTTCAGGCAAGGTTGACCCCTCGCCCGGCTTTGCACCCGCTGCACGCGGGCAAACCCAGTCGGCCCCCCGAGGGGGCGGCCCGGCGCTCGGCCCGCAAGACAAACGCCGCTGGGGATAGTTCCGCAGCGGCGTTCTTGGGGTCGATCGCGGACTACTTGGCGGCGATCTGCGCGTCCAGTTCCTTGCAGGACGGTGAGCAGACGGGCTGGGACTTGCCCAGCAGCTTCTTGGACTTGAGCATCGCGCGGGGGCGATGCTTGCCGCAAAGGAAGCACGACATGGTTGCCGCGCCGAAAGAGGAAGTTGCCGCGAAGGGCGAACCCGGGGCTTTGGAGCGGTAGCGCAAACCATCCGCTTCGATGGTGGTCTTGGTGGTTTCTTTGGCCACGCTGGTCCTGTCGAAGAGTGTGTAGAAAGGGGGCGCGCGGGCAGGCGCGCAGGCCTCTATTTTCCACGATGTGGCGAAAGCCCCTTCCTAGGGCTTTCAACCCCCCTTGAATTGCGCCGGTCTTTTGCCCGCCCAAGCCGCCTGACCCTCGACCAGATCGGCCGAATCACGCGCCTTGAGGATGTCGGCGGCGAGCTGCTTTTCATCGAGGCGGCCGGCGGCGATGGCGTTCAGGTGCTGCTTCATCGGCAGCAGGGCCAGCGGCGCCATGCCCAGCAGTTCGTCCGTCAGCGCCTTCAGCGCCGCATCCAGCGTCTGGACATCGGGCAGCAGCTGGTCCAGATAGCCACAGCCCAACAGGGCGGCCGCATCCAGCGTGCGCCCGGCCAGCAGCACCTGCTTGGCAACGGGCAGGCCCAGCCGGTTGACGAAGCGCCGCAGGCCGCCGGCATAGAAATGCAGGCCGATGCGCGCCGCCGGCACGAACATCTCGCTGGCCGGCGCGCCGAGGCGGAAGTCGCAGGCCAGGGCCAGATCGGCAGCGCCGCCGTAGACGCCGCCATGCAGCCGCGCCACGGTGATGGGCCGTGCGGCTTCCAGCGCATCGGCCAGTTCGCCGAAGCGCGCCCCTGCGTCGATTGCGCCCAGGGCGCTGAGGTCGAAACCGCTGCAGAAGTGTTTGCCCTCGCCGGCCAGCACGAGGACGCGGACCGCCTCGGTACTATTCACCTCATCGAGGAGGGCGCGCAGACTGCCAAGGTCGTCGACGGCCAGCCGGTTGGCCTGGCGCGGGCGGCGCAGCGTGATGCGGGCCACGCCGGCGTCGATCTCCAGCAGCGGCGTCAGGCCGCTTGTCATGCCTGCCGCCTGGCCACGCGACCGCGCAAGGCATAGCCCTCGTCGAAGCGGGCCAGGCGCAGCCGGCGCTCCGCATCGACCAGCTCGCGCAGCGCACGCGCCTGGGCCGGCCGCAACGCGGTGTCCTGGTGCAGCACGAGTTCGGCCACCACATCCCAATCGGCTTGCAGATCCGCCGACCACAGCGGCGCTTCATCCGGCAGTTCGTCCAGCAGCTGCTGCAAGGCCTTCGCTGCCGTTTCGGCCGCCACCAGGGCTGCCAACTCGGGCCAGCGGCCCAAGGGCGCATCGGCAAGCTGTGGTGGCCAAACCGCGCACAGCCATTGCGGCGCATGGCTCTGGACGCGCGGGCCCTCCGGCGTCTGCGAAAGCTCCGCACTCGTGCCGGCAACCTGCCGGGCCACGGCCGTCCAGGCCTGGGCCTGCCACTGCGTGAGCAGGCGCGAATCGGGCTCCGGCGCAGCCGGCGCGAGGGCAGCCATGTCCAGCTCCGGCACTTCGACGACGGCCGCTGGCGCGGACACCACAGGCAGCTCGATGTCGTTCAGAAATCCGATTGGAGCGGGCTGGGCTGGCCGCTCTTCGGCAACCGCGGCTGCGAGCGGCGCCTCCGGCGAGATTTCCGCCTCCACCACCCGCGCCTCCGCCATGAAGAGGGGCCAGACCTGCTCTTCCGGCAGCGCCAAGTCGATGGCGTCCGCCGCATTCATGGCGGCCGACGTCTCACTGCCCGTCATCACGGCAGGCGGCGCGGGGTCGACCTCGGCCAAAGGCGGCGGCAGGATGTCCAGGACCGGGGCTGCTAAGACCACGCGGCGCACCGGCGGGTCGGCCAGCTCGATGTCCTCGACATCCAGCATCTCGTAGCCCCGCGCCTTCAGCCGCGCCAGCTTGGCCTCGTCCGGTCCGGCGCCGGTCCGCAGCAGGGCCTTGAGTTCGAGATCCAGCGGCGCGGGGGCGGGTGGCCGCCAGCCGTCCAGCAGACGGGTGGGATCAAAGGCGCCGCTGCCGCCGGGACGCAACAGCGCGTCAAGCGCCAGTTCAGGCATGGATGCCGGCGCCGGCGGGCGCCAGCCATCCAGTGCGTGCGTGGGGTCGAGGGAGTCCGGCTCAGGCATGGCTTTACAAGCCAGACATTGTGACGACGTAAGCTCGCGGACCCACTGTCACAAAAACGTCATGTTTCAAACTCGTCGCCGCCTGTTGAGCCTGGCTCTCGTCGCCGCCCTGTCCGCCTGCACGACGACACCGCCACCCGCCGCGGCACCGCAAAACAAGCCCAAGCTGGTCGTCCTCGTCGTCATCGATGGCCTGCCGATGCGCCAGGTGACGGGCTACCGTGACCAGCTGGCGCCCGACGGCTTCGCCCGCTTCCTCGACCATGGCCGCTGGTTCGCCAACGCCCATTACGGCCACGGCCACACGGTCACGGCGGCCGGCCATTCGGTGATGCTGTCCGGCGCCTATCCGCAGCGCAGCGGCATCATCAGCAACGAATGGCGCAACCCGGCCACCGGCGAGCTGGTCTACAACACCGGCGACCCGGACTACCAGTACATCGACAGCCCCACGGCGCCGCTGTCCGGCACCAGCCCGCGCAACCTCAAGGTCGAGACCCTGGGCGATGTGCTGCGCACGCGCTCGCCCGACTCCAAGGTCATCGGCATCTCGGGCAAGGACCGAGGCGCCATCCTGCCGGCCGGCCACAAGGGCACGGCCTATATGTACATGACCGAGACGGGCCGCTTCGCCTCCAGCACCTACTACATGCAGGCCCACCCGCAGTGGGTGACGGACTTCAACGCCGCCAGGCCGGCCGACGCCTTCTTCAAGAAGACCTGGGCACCGCTGCTGCCCGAGGCAGCCTATGCCCGCTCGGTGCCGGACGGCCAGTCCTGGCAGATCGCCAGCGGCAACGGCAACAAGCTGCCGGCCGTCATCGGCGATCAGATGGAGGGCCCGGGCCCGCGCTTCTACGGCGGTCTGCTGGCCTCGCCCTTCGGTGACGAGCTGACGCTGGCCTTCGCCCGTGCCGCGGTGAAGAACGAGAAGCTGGGCCAGCGCGGCGTGCAGGACATCCTGTCGGTCAGCCTGTCCAGCCACGACTACATCAACCATGCCTTCGGCCCTGAGTCGCGGCTGTCGCATGACCACACCCTGCACCTGGACCGCCATCTGCAGGCCTTCTTCCAGTTCCTGGACAGGGAAGTGGGCGCCGGCAACTATGTGCTGGCGCTGACGGCCGACCACGGTTTCACCGACACGCCGGAATGGGCCGCCACGCAAGGCCGCGATGCCGGCCGCTTCACCAACGGCCCGGCCCTGGCCGCCGTGAACGGCGCGCTGTCCGCGAAGTTCGGTGTGGACAAGCTGGCCTGGGCCTTCTCCGCCTCGGGCCTGCTGCTCAACGAGAAGCTGGCGGCCGACAAGGGCCTGAAGTTCATCGACGTGCAAGCCGCCGCCCGCGACGAGCTGCTGAAGCTGCCGGGCGTAGCCGCCGTCTTCACGCGCGAGCAGCTGCTGGGCAGCGACAAGACGACGCCCTACCTGGAAGCCATGCGCAAGTCCTTCGACCCGACGCGCGCCGCCCAGCTGCAGATCGTGCTGAAGCGCGGCTGGATCTTCAGCTATCGCCCCGGCGGCAGCACCCATGGCAGCCCTCACGACTACGACACCCATGTGCCCCTGCTGTTCTGGGGCCCGGGCTACGTCGGCCAGGGCGAGATGAAGGAGCGCGTCGAAGTGGCCGACCTGGCGCCGACGCTGGCCGGCGTTGCGGGCCTGCCGGCACCGGCTCAGGCCCAGGGCCGGGACCTGAAGCTCAAGCCCTAGCCAGCAGGGCTGCGGCCGTCTCGCCCCAGACGGCCTCGGTCAGCAGCAGGGCGCCGAGCCGCTCGCCCAGCGCCGCGGCCTGGGCCGGCCCGGTGGACGGCAGCATGACCAGCAACCGGCCATCCTCCAGGCGCATGCAGCCGTCCTCGCCGCGGATGCGCGCCAGCAGTTCCGCGGGATCCGCCGTGGTCGCCAGCGTCGCGACGGACAAGGGCCAGGCGCGCGGGTCGGCCAGCAGGGCCTGCAACAGCTCACGGCCCGCCTGGGTCGAAAGCAGCTGGCCCGTCAAGGGCCGCGGACCGGCCAGCGCGCTGATGTCGACGCCCGTCAGTGCCAGGCCGCCGTCCGACGTGCGCTGTTCCACCCACCACAGCCGCCGGCCATCGCGCCAGGCCTGCTCGTAGCCCCGCTGCGCCATGCGGCTGCGCCGCTCCGGTGCGTCGACGGGGCCGGCACCGGCTTGCCGGGCGGCTTCGACCATCTCGATCCAGTCCGGCAATGCCTCGCTCTCTAGGCCCCAGGCCTGGCGGTAGGCCGCGTTGGCCTGCAGCAGGCGGTCGCCGGCATCGAACAGGGCCAGCAGCAGCGGGCCGTCGGCCAGCGTCTGCCACCAGAGGTCATTTGGGTTCACGGCCCGATTCTGGGGCCGCTGCGCGTCAACGGCGGCTGATCTCGCCCGAGCCGCTGACGCTTTGGCGCAACTGCGGCCGTCCGGCATAGCTCAGGTCACCGGAACCGCTCAGTTGGGCATCCAGCTGTTCGGTCACGCCCAGGGACACGTCGCCCGAGCCGTTGATGCTGACCTTGGCGGCGCGACCCGTCAGCGCACGCGCGTCGACGTCGCCCGAACCGCTGACCGACCAGCTCTGCTGGTCCGCCCGGCCCGCCAGCCGCACATCGCCCGAACCGCTGATGGCGACGCTCAGGTCCTTCAGCTCGACGAGGCCGAAATGCACATCGCCGGAGCCGACGATGTTCAGGTTCAGGGTGTCGGCCTTGAAGCGATCGGCGCTCAGGTCGCCCGAACCGTTGATGGCGATGGCCTGCAGGGCGCGGGCATCGACCCGCACCACCGGCGCCGAACGCGTCGTGAAACCGGCGTCGCGCTTCATGCGCACGACCAGGGCATCGCCTTCGACAACGGTCTCGACCAGGGGCTCGATGTTGTCGTCGGCGACGACGGTGGCCTGGTCGCTGCCGGACTGGGCCAGCCTGACGTCGAAGGGGCCGTCTATGCGCAGCTTGCTGAAAGCGCCCAGCGCCCGCGCCTTCTCGACCTTGACGCCCGAACCCTTGATGCGGTTCTTGCCGCTGCCGTAGTCCATCGCGCCGCTGAAATGGGCCGACCAGCCGTCCGACTCCTTCTTGATGCGCAGATGCCAGTCGTTGTCGCCGGCCGAGGCAGCGCCGCACGCTGCGGCCATCAGGATCAGGAGGGCGAATCGTTTCATGGTGGGTTTCCCGGTTCGGACAATGACGGCAGTCTGTCCGACACGCCGATGCGGTGCCGCTCCCGGGCGACAGACTGCATTTCTGCGGGCATGGGCCGTAGGATGGGGCGATCTGCAGGAGAGTCGCCATGAAGTGGGAAGGCCAGCGCGAGAGCGAAAACGTCGAGGACGCCCGGGGTGGCGGCGGAGGTGGGGGCGGTCTGCCCATCGGTGGCCGCGGCCTCGGCGTGGGGGGCATCGTCGTGGCTTTGCTGGCCTCCTGGATCTTCGGCATCAATCCCCTGACAGTGCTCGGCCTGCTGGACGGCGGCGGTGGCGGCGCACCGACGCAGCAGGCGCCGGCGACCGATTCCCATGCCCAGGATCCCGGCTACCGCTTCGTCAAGGTCGTGCTGGGCGACACCGAAGACGTCTGGAGCGCCTATTTCAAGCGCGGCGGCCAGCAATACCCCATGCCCAAGCTGGTGGTCTTCCGCGGCCAGGTGCCGACCGCCTGCGGCACTGGCGAGGCGGCCATGGGTCCGTTCTACTGCCCGGGCGACCGCAAGGTCTATATCGATCTGGGCTTCTATGACACCTTGCGCCAGCGCCTCGGGGCGCCTGGCGACTTCGCCCAGGCCTACGTCATCGCCCACGAAGTTGGCCACCACTTGCAAAACCTGATGGGCACGACCGAGAAGCTGGACCAGGCCCGCAAGCGCGTGTCCGAGCGCGAAGCCAACGCCCTGAGCGTCAAGCTGGAGCTGCAGGCCGACTGCTTCGCCGGCGTCTGGGCGAATTTGTCGCAGCGCAGCAAAGGCTGGCTGGAGCAGGGTGACATCGAGGAAGCCCTGAATGCCGCCGCCCAGATCGGCGACGACACCCTGCAAAAACGCGCCCGGGGCACCGTCGTGCCGGAAAGCTTCACCCATGGCAGCAGCGCCCAGCGGGTGCGCTGGTTCAAGACGGGCCTGCAGGCGGGCGATCTGAAGGCATGTGACACCTTTTCGTCAGCCACCCTCTAAGTCCCCCATTCGGGCCCACCCAATCAAGGGGGCCCCAGATGACCCTCAAAAGGCTTTGTGTGAAACACTTCCATCCAAATCGCCGAGCCCTCAAATAGCATCGGCCCGCCCCAAAGCCCGGACTCCTTTCCCCCGCTTTGGTGCACCCCGCAGAAGGATTCACGAGGCCCACTGTCATGAGCGAACGCCCAATCAACGACCCGCAGTCGACGCCCCAGGCGCCGGCGTCCGTCGACGCGTCCGTCCGTCAGCTGGCCTCCGCCCGCCGCCGCCGCTTCATCAAGCTGGGTGGCGCCGCCGTCCCGACCGCCCTGACCCTGGCCAGCCGCCCCGTCATGGCCTGGCACTGCAACACGGCGTCCACCTGGGGTTCCGCCCAGGGCATGTCCAACAGCTCCTACACGCGATCGCAGGACCTGAACGTCCGTCTGTTCCCGGACGAGACCTACACCACGTCCTGCTGGATCAACAATTCGGCGCGCGCCAACCTCGGCTCCAACCCCTGGGCCCTGTCGCCGCTGAGCCGCGACACGACGGCGGCCAATTACAAGACCGCCGGCTACTACAAGAACTACACCGTCGGCCAGCTGCTCTCCGGTACGGGCGCAAGCGGCATCACCAACGTCAACAATTCCGACACGGTGTGGAGCATCCTGAACGGAACGCCCCAGAAGGTCGATCCCGTCAAGAGCTATGGCTATTTCGTTCCGGGCACCACGACGTGCGGCGAATTCCAGAAGCTGATGCTGGTGGCCTGGCTGAACTTCAAGGTGCAGAGCAGCGTTCTGAACAAGTGCCTGAAGCCTGGCGCGACGAATGTGCTCGTCAAGTTCAGTGACGCCAGCTACATCGGCCCGACCGGTGCGCAATGGACTCCGGCCCAGATCGTCACCTATCTGAAGAAGAACTTCGTCGCCTGCGCCGACGACAGCTGCGCCTGACCGAGGCCGCCCGGCCTCGCTTCTCTCCGCCGTGCCCGAGCGCTGGCAACTGATCCGCGCGGACGCCCTGCGCGTGCGGGAGTGGGATGATGCCGGCGTGATCTACGACGCCTTCAGCGGCAGCACCCATCTCGTCGATGCCCTCGGCCTTGAGCTGCTGGATCTGCTGCGCCAGCAGGCCTGGAGCCTGGATGCGCTCGTGACCGAACTGCGCGACGCCCTGCCTGACGACCTCGATGCCGAAGCCGCGGCCCGGCTGCTGCGTGCCAAGCTGGAGCAGCTCGCCCGGTTGGACCTGGTCACCGCCGCATGAGCACCACCCTCGCCGCCCTCGGCGAAGGAGAACTGCGCCGACGGCTGAGCAGCTCTGGCCTGACGCTGCGCCTGCCTCCTTTCGTGGCCCGACTCCAGTCCGATGTGCCGCGCGTCGCGCAAGACCTCATGCGTCTCTACGGCGAGTTCGCCCTGGGCCGCGACGATGAGTTCGCCGACTTCCATCTCACGGTCAACTACGACCGCGGCCTGCACGCGCTGTGGCGCCGCCTCGCCGGCCGGCGCCAGGCCCGCTTCTCCACCGATGGCCTGGCCGCCTTCACGACGCTGCCGGCCACCCAGGCCTTCCACATGGTCGAGTGGGGCCTGAACTGGGCCGTCACGGCCCACGCCCACCATTTCGTCGTCTATCACGCGGCCGTGCTGGAACGCGGTGGCCGCGCCCTCGTGCTGCCCGCGCCCCCCGGGTCGGGCAAGAGCACGCTGACGGCGGCCCTGGGCCAGCGCGGCTGGCGCCTGCTGTCCGACGAGCTCGCCCTGCTGGACCCGCGCGACGGCCAGCTCTATGGGTTGGCACGACCGGTCAACCTGAAGAACCAGGCCATCGCCCTGATGCAGGCATTCGCACCGGGCGCGGTGATGACCGCCCCCGTCCCCGACACCCTCAAGGGCACGCTGTCGCTGATGAAGGCCCCGGGCGACGCCATCTCGCGCGTTCACGAGGGCGCACGGCCCGCCTGGGTGGTGGTGCCCAGCTTCGAGCCCGGTGCCGAGGCCGTCCTGGAGGCCTTGCCCAAGGCCCAGGCCCACCTGTTGCTGGCCGACCAGGCCTTCAACTACGACATCCACGGCGTCGACGGCTTCGAGGCGACGGCCGACCTGGTGGATCGCGTCGATTGCTGGGGCTTCACCTATTCACGGCTGGATGACGCCATCGCCGTCTTCGACCGTCTGGCGGCCGAGTCATGAAACAGCCCTTGCTCGTCGAGTTGCTGCTGGATCCCACCCGGGCGGCGCAGCTGAGCGCTTCCGACTGGGACCTGCTGATCCGCCAGGCCCGGCGCGCCAACCTGATCGCACGCCTGGCCACGCAACTGGATCCCCAGCTCGAGACCCTGCCGGCCGGTCCGGTGCGGCATCTGCGCGCCGCCTTGCTGATTGCGCGCCGACAGCGCCTGGCCACCCGCTGGGAGGCCGATTGCCTGCGTGCTGCCCTGCAGCCCCTGGGCATCCAGCCCATCCTGCTGAAGGGCGCGGCCTATCTGCTGGCCGACCTGCCAGCGGCGCAGGGCCGGCTGTTCGGCGATGTCGACCTGCTTGTGCCCAAGGCGCAGATCGAGGCCGCCGAAGCCGGCCTCGTCGCGGCCGGCTGGGATTTCGATGACGAGCTCAGCGACTACGACAGACGCTACTACCGCCAGTGGATGCACGAGATTCCGCCGCTGCGCCACCGCCAGCGTGAGACGGCCCTGGACCTGCACCACACCATCCTGCCGCCGACAGCGCGGATCAAGGTCAACACGGCCGCCCTGTTCGAGGACGCCCGCGAGCTGGCCGATCTGCCGGGCCTGTTCGTGCTGGCTCCGGTCACCATGTTCCTCCACAGTGCCGCCCACCTCTTCCACGAAGGCGAACTGGACAACGGCCTGCGCGACCTCTTCGACCTGGACGCCCTGCTGCGGGATTTCGGTGCAGATCCGGCCTTCTGGACCCAGTTGGCACCGCGTGCCCAGGTGCTGGGCCTCACGACCCCGCTATTCCTGGCCCTGCGCTACACGACCCGGCTGCTGGGAACACCCGTGCCACTGGAGGTGATGCGTCAGGCGGACGCCGCCCGCCCTGGCAACCTGGCCTGGCTGGACGCCTGCTACGAACGCGCCCTGATGCCCGTGCACGCCAGTTGTGACGGCCCGTTGACGGCGCCGGCCCGGCTGGCGCTGTATGTCCGCTCGCACTGGCTGCGGATGCCCGTCGGCCTGCTGGCCCGCCACCTGGCCCGCAAGGCCTGGTTGCGACTGCAACCTCCCGCCGAGGCACAGGCGGCCTGAGCAGGGCTGACAATGGGTCCCGACATGGACACCAAGCCCAAGCCCTTTTCGATGATCCGCGAGTTCCATCTCGCGGACTGGTTCACCCTCGGCAACGCCTGCGCCGGCATGGGCGCGCTGTTCGCCGTGATGAGCTTTCTGCAGAGCGGCGAACGCCTGCATCTGCAGTACGCCTGCGCGCTGATCCCGCTGGCCCTGGCGTTTGACGTGCTGGACGGGCGCATCGCGCGCTGGCGCCAGAAAAGCTCGGCCCTGGGCCGCGAGCTGGATTCACTGGCCGACATCATCTCCTTCGGCGTAGCGCCGGCCGCCATCGCCTACGGCTGCGGCATGCAGGGGCTGTATGACCGCATCGTGCTGGTGTTCTTCGTCGCCTGCGGCGTCAGCCGGCTGGCGCGCTACAACGTGACGGCCGAGAAGCTCAGCGCCGGCTCGGACAAGGTCGCGTATTTCGAGGGCACGCCGATTCCGACGTCCATGCTGCTCGTGGCGGTGTTGTGGTTTGCAGCGGCCCAGGGCGCTGTCGGCGACGCGCTGTGGGGCGGCGTCTGGTGGCTGGGCGGTTTTCGCCTGCACCCGCTGGCGCTGATGTTCCTGCTGTCAGGCTCGCTGATGGTCAGCCGGATCCGGATTCCGAAGCTTTAGGCGGCGGTGCGGCGCGACAGCCAGCTCAGCGGCGAGTCCTGCTGCACCGTGCGGGACGATTGGGACTCGAGGAAATCGTTGGGGGCCTGGCTGCGGTATTCGCTGACGGCGGTGCCATCCAGGCAGGCATCCAGACCGAAGGCCGTGCCGAGGTCAGCGGGATCCGGTTCGCTGCGCGCAGCGACGTCACGGCGGAAGAAACGCAGCGCTGGAACGAATCGCATGGCAGACCTCACTCGCATGACGGGCTGACAACAACATCAGCACCGTGAGCCCAGTGTGCGGGATTCATGTGACAAGCGAACCCCTCATCTGTGAGTAAATATTGCCTCTACTGGCATTACCGCACGGCCGCAACGCCTGTTTTTCCCAGTAGCGACGGGCCTTTCGGTCCGGCGCCCCCAATCCAGGGGGTGCGTTGCGCTTTTGCAATTCCTTTCTGCACCTCCCTAAGGCTCAGGATAGGGTGGCGGCCTTCGGCGCTTAAGCTGCGCCACCCCCAAGCCCCCCGGCTGAGTGCATGAGTTCTGAACTGTTGAAGTGGGTCGCCAGCGGCCTGATTGCCGCCGTGCTGGCCAGCACGCTTTGGCTGGCCCATGCCATTCATCCGGAACAGGGCGGCGCCAACGAGCTGCTGGCTCAAGCCGCCGCACCGGCCACCGCCGCGTCGGCGCCCAAGACGGCCGTGCGCTGATCCATCAGCCCAGCGCCAGCCGGGCACCCTCCGCCAGGGCCTGGCCGATCTGATCGAGCAGCGCGCCCCGCCCCTGCAATTGCCACTGGTGCCAGTACAGCGTCACGTCGACGCTGATTTCCGGTCTGAGCACCACGAGCTGCCCGGCCTCGACCAGGCCTCTGACCTGGATCTCGGGCGCCACGCCCACCCCCCAGCCCATGACGGCGGCGCGCACATAGGCCTCGCTGGACGGCACGAAGCGCTCGCGCAGCCGGGGCGCACGCACGCCGAAGGCCTGTGACACCCATTGCGCCTGCGTGTCGTCCTTGCGGTTGAAGACCAGGAAGGGTGTGTCAGCGAAGTTGCCCGCATGCAGTCCCTCCGGCAACTGGGCCGCCAGAAAGCCCGGGCTCGCCACCGCCACATAGCGCATCACCCCCAGGGCCTGCACGCGGCAGCCCTGCAGGGCTTCGGCCACCGTGGACATGCAACCCAGCACGGCGCCCTGGCGCAGGCTGTCGTGGGTGAAATCCTGGTCGTCGACGACGAGCTCAAGCCCGTAGCCCTCGCGCAGGCCGCGCTGCACGAGGCCATCCAGCGCCGGCATCACCCAGGTCGCCAGGCTGTCGGCGTTGACGGCGATCGCCAGGCGCGACTGGGGCGCGACGCGCTCGCCCAGTTCTCGCGCGACGTCGACCCGCAGGGCCTGCAACTGGCGCGCAAAGCGCAGCAGCACCTTGCCCGCCTCGGTCAGGCGCAGCGGCCGTGAGCGCACCACCAACGGCTGGCCGACCTGGGTCTCCAGCGAGCGCAGCCGCTGCGATACGGCGCTCTGCGTGATGGACAGGCGCTGCGCGGCACGCTCGAAACCCTGCTCATCGGCCAGGGCAGCCAAGCAGTCCAGTGCAGCGGGATCGAACTCATTCATAAGCTTCGCTAATGTATGACGAAGAATATGAATGACACTTCTTGAAATGCGGGCTGCTGCAGAGAATCCGCCGATGCCCGCTTCCACCCTGGCCTCTGCCACCGCGCCCGCCGTTTTCGCGCAGGGCTGGGCCATGGGCGCCGGCCTCATCCTGGCCATCGGCGCGCAGAACGCACTGGTGCTGCGCCAGGGACTCAAGCGCGAGCATGTCGGCGCCGTCGTCGCGGTCTGCACGCTGTCCGACTGGCTGCTGATCGCCCTGGGCGTCTTCGGCCTGGGCGCGCTGATCCAGGGCCAGCCCCTGCTGCTGGAAATCTTCCGCTTCGGTGGCGCGGCCTTCCTGCTCGGCTACGCGCTGCTGGCCGCCCGCCGCGCCTGGCGTCCGGCCGCCGGCCTGGAAGCGACAGGCACCGCCTCCAGCCTGGGCGCGACCTTGTCCGCCGCCTTTGCCTTCACCTATCTGAATCCCCACGTCTACCTGGACACCGTGGTGCTGCTCGGTGGCCTGGGTGCACGCCAGCCGGCCGAGCTGCGTGCCGCCTTTGCGCTGGGCGCCGGCGTCGCGTCGGCGATGTGGTTCAGCCTGCTGGGGTTTGGCGCGGCCGCCGCAGCGCCCAAGCTGCGTCACGCCAACACCTGGCGTGTCATCGACGCCCTCGTCGCTTTGCTGATGACGGTCCTGGGTTTACAACTCCTCCTGCAACCTCTCTAAGAACTCGAAGGACAGCCATGAAGATCGTCGTTCTCGGCGCCGGCATCATCGGCATCGCCACCGCCTGGTATCTGCTCGACGAGGGGCATGAGGTCACCGTCGTCGACCGCCAGCCCGACGCCGCGCTCGAAACCAGCTTCGCCAACGGCGCCCAGATCTCGGTCAGCTTCTGCGAGCCCTGGGCCAATGCCGGCGCGCCCTTCAAGGTTGCCAAATGGCTGCTGCGCGACGACTCGCCGCTGCTGTTCCGCCCGCGCCTGGATCCCAACCAATGGCGCTGGGGCCTGGCCTTCCTGCTGCAATGCACGAATGCGGCCTTCGAACGCAATGTCGAGGAGCTGGTGCAGCTGGGCCGCTATTCGCACGACTCGCTGAAGGATCTGGTCACGCGCACCGGCATCGAGTACGACCGCGTGGAGCGCGGCATCCTGCACTTCTTCTCCAGCCAGGCCGACTTCGACAACGGCGCCTCGGGTGCCGAGATCATGCGCCGCCATGGCGTGGACCGCCGCGTGCTGAACCGCGAGGAGGTGCTGAAGGTCGAACCGGCGCTGGCAACCTTTGGCAGCCGCATCTTCGGCGGCACCTTCACGCCCAGCGACGAGAGCGGCGACGCCAAGGTCTTCACGCAGAAGCTGGCGCGCCTGTGCGCCGAGCGCGGCGCGCAGTTCCTCTACGAGCACGACATCCTCGGCCTCAAGCGAAGTGACGGCGGTGGCGATGCCATCGAGGCCGTGCAGATCGCCCACACGCGCAGCGGCGAGCGCAAGATGCTGAAGGCCGACGCCTTCGTGGCGGCCATGGGCTCGTACACACCGGCCCTGGTGAAGCCGCTGGGCGAGCACCTCAACATCTACCCGGCCAAGGGCTATTCGGCCACGCTGCGCCTGAAGAAGCCCGAGGCCGCCAGCGTCGTCAGCCTGCTGGACGACACGCGCAAGATCGCCATCTCGCGCCTGGGCGACCACATCCGCATCGCCGGCACCGCCGAGCTGTCGGGCTTCGACCTCAACCTGGATTCACCGACGGCCAAGGTGCGCTGCGCGGCCCTGGTCAGGCGCTACGAGGAACTCTTCCCCGGCGTGGCCGACACCAGCGAGCCCAACTACTGGACCGGCCTGCGCCCCAGCACGCCGACCAACATCCCCTACATCGGCCGCAGCCGCAAGGCCCGCAACCTGTGGATCAACGCCGGCCACGGCACCCTGGGCTGGACCCATGGCGCCGGCTCGGGCCACGCCATGGCCGAGCTCATCGCCGGCCGCAAGCCGGACATGGCTTTTGGCTTCTACGGTGCCGTCTAGGGCCTGATCAGAGCGTCTTCAGCAGGGCCTCGACCTGGGCCTGCTGCGGGAACTTCGGCCCCAGCTTGACCAGTTCGTACAGCTCCGTCTTGGCGGCCGGCTTGTCGCCGGACTGGATCAGGATCTGCGCCAGATTCAGGCGGTAGGACGGCTGGTCGGGCTGGTCGCCGATCAGCTGGCGCTGCACGCTGATGGCCTTGCTGAAGTCCTTTTCGTTGGCCAGCACGGTGGCATAGGTGTCGCGCAGGGCGGCGTAGTCGGGGTTGATCTTGAGGCCGCGTTCGGCCAGTTCGCGCGCGCCGGGCTTGCCGGTCTTGCTGCGCAGCCAGGCGACGTTGTTGATGACGGGCAGCGCGTCCGGACTGCGCTTGAGCAGGGCTTCGTAGCGGGTCAGCGCGGGCTCGAGCTCGCCACGGGCCAGCAGCACGTCGGCGGTGGCCGCCGGGAAGGACTGATCCTGCGGATGGGCGGCCAGCCACTGCGTCTCGAAAGCGATGGCTTCGTCACGCTTCTTGGCCAGCATCAACACGGCAAACAGACGTGCCGGCGAGTCGCCCGCGTCGCGCAGCGCAACGGCCTTGCGCAGCGCAACGAGGGCAGGCTCGTAGCGTTGGCGATTGGTCTCGATCTCGGCCTCGGCGATCAGCGCGAAGGCCTCCTGCGGATTCTTCTTCTGGCGCTCGCGCAGGGCGGCCAGGGCCTCGTCGACGCGCCCCTGGCGCGCGGCCAGCTGGATCTGCAGGCGCTGGGCGGCCGCGGAGGCCGGCTCGGCTTCCAGGGCGCGCTTGATCTCGCGCTCGGCCCCCGCGTCATCCTTCTCCAGGAAGCGCAACTGGGCCAGACCCAGCCAGCCCTGGGCGCGTGTGGGCGCCAGCACGGTCAGCCGCGTGTAGGTCTTGGCGGCCTGGGCCTTGTCGCCGGACGCGAGCTGGGTGCGCGCCAGGCGCTCCAGCAGGTCGGCGTTCTGCGGCAGGGCGGCCGAGGCCTCCTGGGCGGACTGGGCCGCCTTGGCGACGTCGCCGGAACGCAGCTGGTGGTCGATCAGGGCCAGGCGCAGGGCCGGCTCGGTCGGCTCCTCGCGCACACCGGCGGCCAGCACCTCGGCGACCTTGTCGGCCGGCGCCCGCGTCACCAGCAGCAGGTCCGCCAGGGCCAAGCGGGCCTGCGGCGAATGCTGCTGGGCCGCGACGAAGGCCTCCAGGCGCTTGATCGCCGCATCGGAACGGTTGGCCTGCATGTCGATGGTGACCAGGCCCAGCACCGCGGGCAGATAGCCGGCGTCGGCCTTCAGCGCGGCCTCGAAGGCGGCCTGGGCCGCCGGCAGATCCTTGCGCACGAGGTGGATGCGCCCCCGCAGACCGTCAGGCACCGGGCTGCCCTTCATCTTGGGGGCCAGCTTGTCCAGCGCCGCCAGGGCCGCCGGCAGTTCATTGCGCCGCATCAGCGCATTGATGAGCATCAGGTCGTAGTTGCTGCCGCTGTCCTTCGCGGCGATGTCGCGCAGCTGGTTGATGGCCGCATCGGCCTTGGCGCGGTTGGCGGCACCGGGCGCGGCGCTGTCGCGCACGATGGCCGACAGCGCGAGGGCCGCCCCCGTCTTCGCATCGTCGGGACGCAGCTTGGCGGCGGCGCTGAAGGCCTGGTCGGCGGCCTCGAAATTGCCCTGCATCAGCTGGGCCTTGCCGGCCAGCAGCAGGGTTTCGGAATCGGCCTGCGCAGCCTCCAGCACGGGCTTGAGCGTCTCCAGCGTCTTGGCCGGTGCGCGGCGCTGCAGCTGCAGGCCAGCGAACTGGCGGCGCAGGGCCAGGTCGTTGGGCGCCAGCTTGATGGCCTGGTTGAGCAGGTTCTCGGCATCGGCCAGTTCACCCAGCTGCTGATGGGCGCCCGCGGCCAGGCGCAGCAGCGGCAGGTAGTTGGGCATCACCTTCAGCAGCGGGAGGGCCAGCTCCTTGGCCTTGGCCGCGTCGCCCTTGGCCAGGGCCAGCTGGCCCTGCATGAAACGACCCTGGGGCTTCTTGGCCACGGCCGGCGGCATCTCCTCGACCAGCTTGGTCGCCACGTCGAGCTTCTGGTTGCCGAAGGCCAGGCGCAGCAGCAGGGAGCGTGCGTCGTAGGAGGCCGGGTCCAGGGTCAGCACCTCGCGCAGCAGCGGCTCGGCCTCCTCCACCTTGCCGCGCGACAGCAGCACCTCGGCCTTCAGCATCAGGGCCTTGACCGCCTTGGGGTTCTTCTGGATCAGCTGGTCCAGTGCGGCCAGGGCTTCGTCCGGAAAACCGCCGGCCAGCTTGATGCGCGCGCTGACGATGCCCGCGTCCTCGGAATCGGGCTGCAGCGCCAGCGCCCGTCCGGCGGCCGCCTTGGCCTCAGGAATGTTGCCCTGGGACAGGAAGGCCAGCGCCAGGTACTGCTGCACCGTCGAATTGGCGACGGGGTCGGAGAAGCTCTGGTCGGAGAACTCGCCGATCACCTTCTTCGCCTGGCCCGATTGCAGCAGGGTCTGGGCCAGCAGCGGCGCCAGCTGGTCGCGCGGCGCGCCCAGCTCCCAGGCGCGACGCAGCTCGATCTCGGCACCGGCCAGGTCGCCGGCCTCCAGCAGGGCCTTGCCCAGCAGATGCCGGCCGGTGGCGTTGTCGGGGTTCTGCTGCAGCAGGTTCTTCAGTTCGATGACGGCACCGTTCGCGTCCTTTTGCTCGATGCGCTTTTGCGCAGCGGCCAGCAGGTCCTGCTCCGAGCGTTGGCTGCAGGCGGCCAGCGCGGCGACGAGCAGCAGGGGTGCGAAATGACGCGTCTTCATTGAATCTCCCGAATAGGCGCGCGATTGTCTTCCTAGAATCCGCCCCCCTCGTCAGTGAAGCCCCCAAGGCAAGTGGCGCTACGGCGTGACGTCATGAACATGTCTTCAAGTTTCTGTGCCATCGATTTCGGCACGTCCAATTCGGCGGTCGCCGTCCCCCAGACCGATGCCGGCATGCGCCTCATCGAGCTGGAGCCCGGTCAGCGCACCATGCCGACGGCGGTTTTCTACTATGCCGAGGGCCCGCACGACGCGGACGGCCCGCCGCGCGCCTTCGGCCGGGCCGCCGTGGCGGCCTATGTGGAAGGGCATGACGGCCGGCTGATGCGCTCGATGAAGAGCATCCTCGGCTCGCCCCTCATCGACCAGACCACCGATGTCGGGGGGGGCCGGGGTGCCAAATATGCGGACATCGTCTCCGGCTATCTGAAGCGCCTGCGCCGCCTGGCCGGCGAACCCGAGCGCGCCGTGCTGGGCCGCCCGGTGTTCTTCGTCGACGGCGAGCCCGAGCGCGATGCGTCAGCCCAGGCACAGCTGGAGGCCTGCGCGCGGGCCGTGGGCTTTCGCGAGGTGCAGTTCCAGTACGAGCCGATCGCGGCGGCCTTCGACTTCGAGCAGCAGGCCATCCGTGAAGGCAAGGGCGAACAGATCGTGCTGGTCGCCGACATCGGCGGCGGCACCAGCGACTTCTCCATTGTGCGTGTCGGCCCCGAACGCATGCAGCGCCTGGCGCGCCGCGACGACATCCTGGCCAGCCACGGCATCCACATCGCCGGCACCGACTTCGACCGCCACATCGAGCTGGCCGGCCTGCTGCAGGAGTTCGGCTACCGCGCCACGGGCCCGAGCGGCCGCGAGATCCCCAGTGGCATCTATTTCGACCTCGCCACCTGGCACCTCATCAACACCTGCTACTCGCCGCTGCGCGTGGCCGAGTGGCGTGGCATGAAGAGCTGGTTCAGCGACGTGCGCCAGCACGCGCGGCTGATGACGGTGCTGGAAGAGCGCCTGGGCCATGAGCTGGCCGCGCGCGCCGAGGGCGCCAAGATCGCCGTCTCGGGCGGCGAGGACACGACGGTGGATCTCGGTCACATCGAAACCGGCCTGGTGCTGCCCTTGAGCGAGAAGACCGCGGTGGACGCGCTGCGTGCCGACCTCGACCGCATCATCGCCACGGCCCACGAGACCGTTGCCCTGGCCGGCCTGAAGGCCGACCAGATCGACGCCCTCTACTTCACGGGCGGCTCGACGGGCCTGCGCCTGCTGGTGGACGGCATGGCCGCCGGTTTCCCGCAGGCGGCGCGTGTCAGCGGCGACCGGTTTGCTTCGGTCGCGACCGGGCTGGGCCTGCACGCCCAGCGGGTTTTTGCGCCGGCTGCGGCTTGAGAGGCCTGGAGACGTCGGCCAGCATCAACACCGCGCTGACCAGGCCCTCGACGGCCTCCTCCAGATCACTCGGCGGCTCCAGCGACTCGATCTCCTCGAGCAGCGTGTCCGCGTCTTCCAGGTCGTCCGGGTCCAGGTGCAGATAGAGGGCGGCCAGCGGCTCCAGCAGCGGCTCCTCGGGCAGCTTCATCAGGCCGGGATGGGCGTCCAGCGCATGCGCAAAGCCAGCCACCCAGGGCAGCACCGTCTCGCTCGGGCTGGCATCCTCGTCGAGCTCGAACACCCAGGGGTCGAACCACTGGCGGCCGATGAGGGCCATGTTCAATTCCTTGTGACGGCGGCGCAGCAGCGCGACAAGTTCGTCGTCGATACGCGCTGGCAGAGGCCGCCCCTCGCTGTCCAGCAGCGGCGGCAGCCAGCGTTCCAGCGGCACCGCCTCGGGCTGCAGCAGCACGCCGCAGAGATAGCCGTCGGCCATGCTGACGTCCAGCGGCTCCAGCGGCGCCGGCAGGGCGTCGAGCAGGGCCTGCAGGCGCTCCAGATCGGCTTCGTTGAGGGCTTCGGGGGCGCGGTGCTGAGGGGCGGACATAGCTCGTGATTTTGCGGGATAGACCTGGGAGCGAAGCGGGAAGCTCTGTCCCCAACTGACTGGAAGCGGCAAGAGCAAGTAAATATTGCCCACCTGCGCAAAGCCCCCCGCCCTACAGTGATTCCATCCCAACGACGCCCTCGTCTCCGAGGGCTTCACGACCCGGCAGTCCGCTGACCGGGTCTTTTTTTGCCAGTCACTTGGCACGCGTCTCGCTGAGCGAGCCGCTCGGCGCTGGGGCGCCGGGGCCTGTGGCCCTGTGCCAAGAGGCCCGTCCGCGCCCGATGGGGCGCGAGGCCAGTCCGCACTGGTAAGTGATGAGCTCGGTTGGGGTTTGCGGGGACCGGTTCCGGCAGCCCTTCACGCCCGGCGCGAGAGGCGGTAATCCAATCTTGCGTTGGGCTTTCATACTGGCAGGCATGACCGCCGCCGTTCTCGCGCTGCGCTTCGACCCGGCGGTCGTGGTGCTGTCCTATCTGACTGCTGCCTTTGCTTCCTACGTCGCGCTGGACCTCGCCCAGCGCGTGCGGACGCCCGACGCCCTGGTCGCCCGCATCTGGTGGATCGCCGGCTCGCTATCCATGGGCACCGGCATCTGGGCCATGCATTTCGTCGGCATGCTGGCGCTGAAGCTGCCCTTCATGGTCGGCTACGACACCGCCGTCACCCTGCTGAGCTGGCTGGCCGCCGTGGGCGTGTCGGCCATTGCGCTGCGTGTCGCCTCACTGGAGAAGCTGACTCTGACGCGCCTGGCGGTCGGCGCCATCAGCATGGGCGCGGGCATCTGCGCCATGCACTACACCGGCATGGCGGCCCTGGTGCTGGCCCCCGGCATCCAGTGGAACTGGACCCTGGTCGGCGCCTCGGCCGCCGTCGCCACCGGCGCGGCTGCCGCGGCCCTCGTCATCTTCTTCGGCCTGCGCCAGCTGCCGCAGGCCTGGGCCCGATGGGGCCAGCTCGTCGCCGCCCTCGTCATGGGCGCGGCCGTGGCCGGCATGCACTACACCGGCATGGCCGCGGCCGGCATTGCCGACGGTTCGGTCTGCCTCAGCGCCCAGGGCCTGCGGGGCGACAACCTCGGCTACCTCGTCGCTGGCGCCACCTTCGCGCTGCTGCTGCTAACCCTGATCACCTCGGCCCTGGACGCCCGTGGCCAGCGCCACACCAACCGGTTGCAGCAATCCCTGCAGGCCGCCACGACGGAGCTGCAGCTGTTGGCGCTGCGCGACCCGCTGACCGGGCTGGCCAACCGCCAGCTGCTGGACGACCGCCTGCAGCATGCCGCCGCCCGCGGCCAGCGCGAAGGCGTGCGCCTGGCCCTGCTGGCGGTCAACCTGGACGGCTTCAAGCCCATCAACGACAGCTTCGGCATGGCGGCCGGCGACCAGGTGCTGCGCGAGACCGCACGGCGGCTGCAGGGCCTGGCCCGCGGCCACGACACCCTGGCCCGGCTGGCGGCCGATGAGTTCGTGCTGATGGTCGATGGCGACATCGGCGAAACCACGCTGGCCCAGATCGCCCAGCGCCTGCTGGACGCGCTGGCCGAGCCCATGACGGAGGTGCCCGGCGCGGGCAGCCAGCCGCTGCGGCTGTCGGCCTCCGTCGGCATCGCCCTCTACGACGGCGACGGGCCGGGCGAGGCCCTGGTTGCGCAGGCGGATTCGGCCGCGCAATCGGTCAAGCGCGCCGGCGGAAATGGCTTTGCCTTCTTCGAGGCCCATATGCAGGCCGGCGTGCGCGAGCAGGTCGAACTGGCGCGCGACCTGCGCGCCACGCTGGCCGGCGAGCCCGGCAGTGGCCGCCTGGCCTTGCACTACCAGCCCAAGATCGCCTCGCTCGAGGGCGAAGTCAACGGCGTCGAAGCGCTGCTGCGCTGGCAGCATCCGCAGCGCGGCACCGTCAGCCCCGGCGTCTTCATCCCGGTGGCCGAACGCTTCGGCCTCATCGTGCCGCTGGGCGACTGGGTCATCAAGGAATCCTGCCGCCAGATCGCGGTCTGGCGCGACGCCGGCCTGCAGATGCGCGTGGCCATCAACCTGTCGGTGCAGCAGCTGCGCCAGGCCGACGCCCTGGTGCGACGCTTCGAGGAGGCCCTGGTCCAGCATGAGGTCGATGCCCGCCACCTGACCTGCGAGATCACCGAGTCCGTCGCCATGGACGATGCGGCCGCCACCGAGCGCGCGCTGCAGCGCCTGGCGGGGCTCGGCCTGTCCCTCTCCATCGACGACTTCGGCACCGGCTATTCCAGCCTGGCCTATCTGCGCCGCCTGCCGGTGTCGCAGCTCAAGATCGACCGCAGCTTCATCCAGGACCTGGAGAGCAGCGCCGACGCCCGCGCCATCGTCAAGGCCGTCATCGAACTGGCCCATGCGCTGGGCCTGCAGGTGGTGGCGGAAGGGGTCGAGACCGAAGGCCAGGCCGAGGTGCTGCGCGGCAAGCGCTGCGACAAGCTGCAGGGCTTCCTGTTTGCCCGCCCCATGCCCGCCGAGGAGCTGACGCACTGGGCGACCGGCGGGCAGGAAGACCGGCTGCGCTTCAGCCCGTCGGTCTACGCGGCGCTGGACACCGCCATCTAGACGGCCATCCGTTCGGGCGCCACGTAGAAGCGCCGGAACTCCTCGAAATCCAGCGTGTCGGCTGCCTCGATGCGGGCCTGTTCGGCCAGCGATTCGGCGGCCTGCTTCTCGAAGCGGCGCTGCAGCTCGTCCGGGAAGGGCATGCCCAGCAGGGCCGCACGCGTGGCATCGCTCTGGCGGCGGATGAAGCCGACATAGCTGTCATCGAAGTCCTGGGCCATCACGGTCAGCACGCGGGCCGAGGGACACAGTTCGGGCTTTTGCAGGCGCTCGGCGACGCGGCGCAGCGCACTGCGGTAGGCGTTGCCGCCGTGGGCTGCGTCCAGCGCCTCGGCCTGCACTTCGCAGGCGGCCAGGATCTCGCCGGCCCAGTCGGCGAGGCTGCGCTCGCCACCGCGCCAGTGCTCCAGCACCAGGCCGGGCTCGCGGCCCCGGGCGGCGACGCGGTGCTGGTTGCGGCTGTTGGCGGCGATCTCTTCCGGCGTGTCGTCGGGGCTGTCGCTGTTCAGGCAGTGCAGCAGGAAGGCGTCCAGCACACGGATGGTGTCGGCGCCGATGCCGACGGGCTCGAAGGGGTCGAGGTCCATCAAGCGCACCTCGATGTACTCGACGCCGCGCTCGCGCAGCGCATGCAGGGGCCGTTCGCCGGAGCGGATCACGCGCTTGGCGCGGATGGTGCTGTAGAACTCGTTCTCGATCTGCAGCAGGCTGGTGGAGAGCTGGTTGTAGTCGCCGCCGGGCGTCTGCACGCCGATGGCCTCGTAGGCCGGATAGGGCGTCGACAAGGCCCCCTGCAGCGAGGCGGCGTAGCTCTCCAGGCAGTTGTAGGTGACGGCGATGCTGGACTGGGCGTCGCTCTGATAGCCCAGGCGCCCCATGCGCAGCGAGGTGGCATGCGGCAGGTAGAGGGTGTGGCCGGACAGGCGCTGCAGGCCGTGCTCGCGGTCGTGCACGAAGCTGTCGCAAAGCGCCGGGCTGGCGCCGAAGAGATACAGCAGCAGCCAGCCCTCGCGGCGGAAGTTGCGGATGGCGCCGAAATAGCCTTCGGTCGACACGCCCGGCAGCGACCAGTTGTAGTGGATGCCCGAGATGGTCTGCATGCGCCGGCCATAGCGCTGGCCCAGGCCCATGCGGTAGATGCTCTTGGCGCGGCCGACATTGCTGCTGCCGTAGCGGCCGATGGGGATGGTTTCGTCGGCGGGCAGGCCGCAGGGCATGGAACCCACCCACAGACGCTCGTCAGCCAGGGCGCGGTACACGGCCTGGTGGATCTCGGTCAGCTCCTGCAGGCAGTCGTCGACGCCGGCATGCACGCCGGTGATGAGTTCCAGCTGCGACTCGCTGTAGTCCGTCGTGATGTGGGGGTGGGTCAGGGCCGAGCCCAGGGCGATCGGATGCGGGGTGAGCGCCAGCCCGCCGCCAGCCAGGGCGCGCAGGCTTTCTTTTTCGATGCCACGGCGGATGCCGAGCAAGGTCTCTTTGTTGTTCATGGCGTCCGCGGACCGCTGATTGGGCCAGAACGGTAGCAGAAGCGGGCTACAGCTGCCCAGGCGCGTCCATGTCAGCCAGACTCGGCCTCAGGGCATGTTCGCCGGCCTGGATGCCGTCGTGATGGCTGAGGTAGAGAGAGACGTCGTAGCGTTCCAGCCAGCCCACCGCCTTGAGCCTGTCCAGCACCGGGCCCTTGACCTCGGAGAACTCCAGCCTCAGGCCCTCGGCCTGCAGCGCGGCGTGCAGATCCTGCAGAGCCACCAGGCCAGACACGTCGATGTGGTTGACCGGCGCCATCAGCATCAGCACGCGGGCCGGCGCCCCCACCTTCTCGCGATGCTCGCGCACATGGGCCAGCACGGCATCGGCCAGGCCGCGGGCATTGGTGAACACCAGGCTCTCATCGACACGCAGGCCGAGCACCTCGGGCTGGCACTCCACCGCGTAGCGCTCGACATTGCGGTAGTGCTGGGTGCCGGGCACACGGCCGATGCGAGCGACATGGGGTCGGGCGGTGCGCTGGATCAGCAACGCAATCGAGCCGACGACGCCGATGGCCAGGGCCGCCGCGATGCTCCAGCACAGCACCGCCACAGTGACCGCCACCATCAGCAGGCCTTCGGCGCGCGCATAACGCCAGGCCTCGCGATAGGGCTGCAGCGAGAAGCCCCCCAGCACGGCGACGACGATGGTCGCGGCCAGCACCGGCTTGGGCAGATGGGCCAGCGGGCCGGCCAGGGCCAGCATGGCGAGGAACATGAAGCCGGCCACGAAGACCAGGCTCCAGCGGCTGGCCGAACCGGCCTCGTGCAGCAGGATGCTGCGCGAGAAGCTGCCCGCCACCGGCATGCCGCCGCTGACCGAAGCGACCAGATTGGCCGCCGCCAGGCCGCGCAGCTCGGCGGCCGGCAGCAGCTTCTCGCCGCGCCGCTGCGCCAGCGATTCCGACACCGCCAGGCTGGACACGAAGCCCATCAGGCCCACCAGTGCCGCCGACGGCAGCAGCTGCAGCCACAGCGCGGCCTCCAGCCGCGGCAGACCCAGCGGCAAGGCCAGGGACGGCAAGGCACCGACCTGGGCCACACCCGTGGCCGCCGGCGTGAGGGCCGACAACACCATGGCCGCCAGCAGCAGCAGCAGCGGCGCCAGGCGCGCCAGCAGGCGCACCCCCACACGGCGCGACAGCAGCAGCAGCACGATCGCCCCGCCGCCCCAGGCCGCGCTGACCGGACCGAAGCCGCCGGTCCAGGCGGACACCAACAGGTCGGGCAGCGTGAAGCCCACTGCCGCGCTGCCCAGCAGCACCGGCAACTGGCCGGCCGCGATCATCAGCGTCGCCCCGGTCTCGAAACCGCGCAGCGCCGGCACCGACAGCAGGCTGGACAGCGCATCCAGCCTCAACAGCGCCGCCACTCCCAGCACCAGGCCGACCTCGGCGGCCAGCACCAGGGCGCCCTCGGTGACGCTGACGCCCGCCGGCAGCCCGCCCAGGGCCTGGGCAATCATCAGCGCCAGCACCGCCACCGGCCCCAGGCCCAGCACCGGGCTGGAGCCCAGCGCGGCATAGGCCAGCAGCGGCAGCAGGCTGGCGTACAGGCCGACCTGGGGCGGCAGGCCCGCCAGCATCGCGTAGGCCAGGCTCTGCGGAATCAGCAGCACGGCGACGACGGCGCCGGCGACGAGGTCGGCGCGCCAGGTGATCGACAGCGACATCAATCGACCTTGGCGCCGGAGGTCTTCACGACCTTGGCCCATTTGGCCGTCTCGCTGGCAATCAGCGCGGCGAACTCGGCCGAGCTGCCGCCGCCGGCTGCTGCGCCCTGGCCGGCCAGCCGCTCGCGCAGGGCCGGCGTGTTCAGCGCCGCCGCGGCCTCGCGCTGCAGGCGAGCCACCTGGTCGGCCGGCTGGTGCGCCGGCGCCAGCAGGCCAAACCAGGAGCTGGCTTCGAAACCCTTCAGTGCGGCACCGCCGGCCTCGGCCACCGTGGGCAGGTCGGGCACGGCCGGGCTGCGCTGGGCGCTCGTCACGGCAAGGGCCAGCAGCTTGCCGGCCTTGATCTGCGGCAGGGCCGAGGGCAGGTTGTCGAACATCAGGTCCATGCTGCCGCCGATGAGGTCCAGCAGGGCCGGGCCCGAGCCGCGGTAGGGGAAGTGCAGCATGTAGCTGCCCGTCATGCTCTTGAACAGTTCGCCGGCCAGGTGGATGGACGTGCCGTTGCCGCTGGAGGCCAGGTTGAGCTTGCCCGGGTTGGCGCGCGCGACGCGGATCAGGTCGGCCACCGTCTTGATGCCATAACGCTCGGCATTGGCCGGGTTAAGCACCAGCACATTGGGCACGGCCGCGACCAGGGTGACGGGCGCGAAGTCCTTGACCGGGTCGTAGGGCAGCTTGGGGTAGAGGGCTGCATTGATGGCGTGGGTGCCGACGGTGCCCATCAGCAGCGTGTGGCCGTCCGTGGCCTTGGCGACTTCGGCCGAGCCGATGTTGCCGCCGGCGCCGGGCTTGTTGTCGACGACGACGGCCTGGCCCAGGCGCTGCTGCAGCTCGGGCGCCATCGCGCGCGCCAGCAGGTCGGTGGTGCCGCCGGGCGTGAAGGGCACGACCAGGCGGATGGGCTTGCTCGGCCAGGCCGACTGGGCGAAAGCGGGCAGCGCGAGGCTGCCTGCCAGGACGGTGACCTGGCGGCGATTCAACTTCATGGCAGTCTCCATCTCAGTTGTTCGTATTCGGGCCGAGCGCCGGGCCGCTCCCTAGCCGGCCCGCGTTGGCGATGTGCATGCGGCTCAATGCCGCATGCATTGCCGTCCCCGCGGGGGACCGACCAGGCTTGCCGCGTTCAGCAGGCAAGACTGGGCGAGGGGCTCACTCTATCTGTCTACTTTGACGCCAGACAGCTGGACGACGCGCGCCCACTTGGCCGTCTCGGCAGCAATCAGCGCGGCGAACTCCGGCCCGCCGCTGCCCTGCACCAGCATGCCACGGTTGGTCAGGCGCTCGCGCAGTGCGGGGCCGGCCAGGGCGGTGACGCTGTCGCGCTGCAGGCGGGCCAGTTGCTCGGCCGGCTGGCCACTGGGCGCGAACAGGCCGATCCAGGCGCTGGCCTCATAGCCCTTCAGCGCCGGGCCACCGGCCTCCTCCACCGTGGGCAGTTCGGGCAGGCTGGGGCTGCGCCGCGCGCTCGTCACCGCCAGCGCGAGCAGCTTGCCGGCCTTGATCTGCGGCAGCGCGGCGGGCAGGGCATCGAACATCAGGTCCATGTTGCCGGCGACGACATCCTGCTGGGCCGACGCCGCGCTGCGGTAGGGGAAATGCAGCATATAGGTGTGGGTCAGGCGCTTGAACAGCTCGCCGGACAGGTGCGTCGGGTTGCCGTTGCCGCCCGAGGCGATGTGCAGCCTGCCGGGCTGGCTGGTGGCGACATGCACCAGGTCGGCGACCGTGCGCACGCCCAGGGTTTGCGCAACACCCGGATTCATGACCAGCACCAGGGGCACGGTCGCGACCAGGCTGACCGGCGCGAAATCCTTCAGCGCGTCATAGGGCAGGCGGCGCCACAGCAGCGGGTTGATGACGTGGGTGCCGACGCTGCCCATCAGCAGCGTGTGGCCGTCGCTGGCGCCGGCGACCTCGGCCGTGCCGATATTGCCGTCGGCCCCGGGCTTGTTGTCGATGGTCACGGGCTGGCCCAGGCTCTTCTGCAGCTCGGGCGCCAGCAGGCGGGCCGCCACATCGGCGCTGCCGCCAGCGGCATAGGGCACGACGATGCGCAGCGGTCGCGTCGGCCAGGGGCCGTTGGGCTGGCCGTAAGCCGATGGGGCCGACAAAGCCGCCAGCCACATCAGCAGGCGTCGCCTTTGCGCCTGCGCGCTCATGACTGCACAGGCCCCGGAAGTTGTCTGAGCTGGACCTGGCCGTTCATGCAGGCGGCGTCGAAGTCCTGCAGCATGGCGGCCAGGGCCGGGGTGTCCGGCGCGTCGACGGCGCTGATGCCCACGCCGCGGTTGCGTCCCTCGGCCTTGGCCTTGTAGAGCACCATGTCGGCCCAGTTGACGGCCTGCTCCCAATGCAGGCGCAGGCCGGCGCCCGCCGTCCCGCCGAGCGGGAAGCTGGCAAAGCCGATGGAGGCGGTGATGCGCAGCGGCCCCTCGCCGGTCTCGACGGGCTGGCCGCCGATGCCGCGCAGGATGCGCTCGGCCATCAGCGCGAGGTCGTCACCGGGCAGCGCGGGCGCGAAGACCAGGAACTCCTCACCGCCCCAGCGCACGACCAGGTCGGTGTCGCGCACGGCCGCCTTGATGCGGCGCGCCACCTCGACGATGACGGTATCGCCTGCTGCGTGGCCATGCCAGTCGTTGACGTTCTTGAAGTGATCGATGTCGATCATCATCAGCGCGCCGACAAAACCCTCGCCCCTGGACTCGCGGGCCCCCTCGTCCATGACGGCCAGGAAGTGGCGGCGGTTGGACAGGTCGGTCAACGGGTCGCGCTCGCTCTGGGCCTGCAACAGGCTCTGGTTGGCCGTCAGGCGGGCCTGGGCGCGGCGCATGCGCACCAGCGTCACGCCGACGAGGGCGACGGACAGCAGCAGCAGCGCGCCGATGGCGAAGCCGACCTGCTGGGCCAGCAGCTGGTTGGAGATCTGCTGGTCCTTGAGCTGACCGTCGCGGGCCAGCAGGTCCAGGTCGCGCTGCTTGGCGGCGCTGTCGTATTTGCGGCCCAGCTCTTCCAGCGCCGCGGCCCGGTTGCGTTCGTTGGCGCGGGTGTTGAGCTCGCGCTCGGCATGCAGGGCCGCCAGGGCTTCCTTGTACTGGCCGGCCTCGGCCCAGGTGTCGCCCAGTTCGCGCAGCTCGCGGGCACGCGGCACGAGGTCGGCCGGGTCGGTGCCGAACTCGCCGACCTTGGCGAGTTCCGCGCGGGCCTGGTCGAACTGGCGCAGTTTGATATGCGCGATGGCCAGGTTGTGGTGCAGGCTGCGCTCGTAGAAGCGGTCGCCGAAGCGCTGCAGCACCGGCATGGCGCGCAGGCCGGCCACGATGGCCTCCTTGGGCAGGCCCAGGTGCATGTAGGAGTCGACGAGATTGGAGCGCAGCTGCGCGGCCAGATGCGGCGCGTCGGCCTGCTCGGCCAGCAGCAGCGCGGCCTCGACGGCGCTGCGGGAGGCCGGGATGTCGCGGGCACGGCGCTCGACCGCGCCTTCGTAATTGCGCACGCGCGCGCCGGCCACCATGTCGCCCGTGGCCTCGGTGGCGGCGGTGCGCAGCTCGGCACGGGCCGCGTCCAGCTTGTCCTGGGCCTGCAGGGCCACCGCCAGCATGCCGTGGCTGAGCGCCGCCAGATGCTTGTCGTCGCCCGCCCGGGCCAGCTCCAGGGAGCGCCGCACGCTGGCCTCGGAGACCGCGAAGGCGCCCTGGGCGTATTGCTCGCGCTGCAGCAGGCGCAGGGCTTCCCAGGCGCTGCGGAAGTCGCAGCCCAGTTCGCGCACGGCGCGCACCTCGTCGCCGAGGGGGCAGTGCTTGTCCAGGCCGGCCAGGGCGCGCGTGGCCAGCGTCGTGGCGGACTTGCCGGCGCGCTCCTGGGCCAGGGCGCGCAGCAGCCAGCTGCGGTCGACGCCGTCCTCGCGGGCCATCAGCTGCACGGCGACGGCATCGGCCGCCTCCGTCTTGCCGGCGGCGAGCAGCACGCGGCCGCGCGCCATCAGCCAGGCAGCCTCGCGCGGCTGGCCGGGCTCGGCATGGGTGGGCCAGCGCTGCTGCAGCTCGGCCAGCATGGCCTCGGGTGCATCGAAGGCCCGACGGGTGATGTTGGCCAGCAGCGTGTCCTCGGCCACCGGGTCGGGCGCCGTGACCGGCGCGGCGCTGGCGGCCGCACCCGCCAGCGCGAGCCACAGGGCAGCAGTCCTGATCATGCGTTGGCCGGCCGGCTGACGGCGTCGGAATGGAAGGCGCTGTCGGCCGCGCGGTTGGGTCCGCTGAGGGCCTGCAAGCTGACCAGGCCCTCGGCCCAGGCGGCCTCGAGGCGGGCCGTCAGCTGGGCCGCCGCCAGGGCGTCCTCGGCGTGGATGCGCTCGACGCCATAGGCCTTGTTGCGCCCATGGGCCTTGGCCAGGTACATGACGGTGTCGACGAGGTCGATGGCGCGCTCCCAGGACAGGCGCAGCCCATGCGGCGGCACCGGCAGGCTGACGAAGCCGATGGAGGCCGTGACGGGCACCTCGCGGCCTTCGTAGACGACGGGCTTGCTGCCCACCAGGTCGAGCAGGCGCTGGGCCAGCTGCTGTGCGAACAGGCCTTCGCGGCCGCGCGCCACGATGAGGAATTCCTCGCCGCCCCAGCGCACGATGAGGTCGTCGTCGCGCACCGCCTGGCGCAGCCGGCCGGCAATCTCGATGAGGACGGCGTCGCCGGCGGCATGGCCGAAGCTGTCGTTGATGCGCTTGAAGTGGTCGATGTCGATGAGGAAGACGCTGGCGGCCAGGCCCTCGGCACTGGACAGGCTCTTGATCGCGGCCTGGAAATGGCGGCGGTTGGCCAGGCCGGTCAGCGGATCGGTCTCGCTCTGGCGTTTCAGCGAGGCATTGCTGTGGGCCAGGGCCTCGTTGGTGCGGCGCACGCGCCGGAAGGCCTGGTAGAGCAGGCCCAGCGACACGAGCACGCAGCCGCCCATGGCCGACCACAGCACCAGCGCCAGGTTGCGCTGGTGGACCTGCTCGGCCTTGAGGGCGTTGTCGCGGTTCAGCAGTTCGATGTCGCGCGCACGCTGCTCGGCGTCCTGGCGCTCCTGGGCTTCGAGCAGCAGCTTGCGGGTCTCGTCGCGCAGCACGCGCTCGTCCATGCGGCGGTGCTCGCGGTAGGCGGCGATGGCACCGGCCAGGTCGCCGGCACGCTCCAGATAGCCCGCCAGCTCTTCCCAACCGGCCGAGGCATAGGACATGGCGCCCTGCTGCTCGTCCAGCGTGATGCCGGCGCGCACATCGTCGCGGCCCTCGGCAATGCGGCCCATGGCAATCTTGGCCAGGCCGATGTTGGAGCGGGCCACGCTCTCGGCGTTGATGTTGCGTGTGCGGCGCGCCAGCGGCAGGGCCTGCTCCGCCAGCTCCAGCGCGCGTGCCGGGTGGCCCTGGCGCAGGTGGTAGTCGGCGAAGTTGGCCAGGCCCAGGGCGCGCACCGAGTCGGCGCCAGCGCGGGTGGCCTGCTCCAGCGCATCGGAGTTGGCCTGCAGCGTGATGCTGGAGTCGCTGTCGTCGGCATAGACGATGCCGCGCATCGTGTAGACCTGGTTCAGCGTCATCGGGTCGGGGTCTTTCTGGGCCTCGGTCAGGGCCTGGCCGATGAGCTGGCGGGCGCGCGCCGGCGTGTCGGCGCGGCTCGACGTGAAGGCCAGGTCCACCAGGGTCAGGGCGACGCGCCAGGGCTGGCCCATCTGCTCAGCCACGCGCTGGCCGGCGTGGCCCTGGTTCAGCGACAGGTCGAGCTCACCGGAATCGCTGGCGATGGACGTGAGCTGGTGGTGGTAGCGCCAGCGAAACACGGGCGCTGCGGCGTTGAGCTGGGCGGCATCGACGGCCATCAGCATCTTGCGCGCCTCACGCAGGTCGCCGTGCGAGCGCAGGTATTCGGCACTGATGCTGGCGGCCGCAACGGCGGCGGCGGCGCGCAGTTCACCTGCGGGCCAGTCGCGCAGGCGCTGGGCGATCTGGTCGGTCAGTGCACGGTCCCGCGCATAGGCGGCGAGCAGGCCGCGCAGGGCCAGCACCTCGAGTTCCGCGATGCCGCCGGGCGCGAGCTTCTCACCGCGGACACGCAGCTCCTTTTCCAGCTGCGCCGGATTGGCGCGGGCACCGCGCTCGATGCGCTCCAGATCGCGCGCCAGGCCCTCGTCCTTCAATGCCGAGGCCGCCGACGTGGGCGCACCCGGTCCATCACCGGGCGAACAGGCGCACAGCAATGCCAACGCGGCCAGCGCCGCGCACAGCGTGGATCGTGAAGCCAGGGTTCGATGCATCAAAACGTTAGGCGGTCGGGCAGGCAGCTCCGTGCTGCAGATTTCAGCGCGGTTCTGGCGGGCTGTTGCGGATCCCACGTCAGAGAGCGTTCAAATTGCACGCAAGCGTAAGAATCACCCGCTCAGACGGGCTGGGCAACCGGGCCCTGGTAGCCACGCGGCACGGCACCCAGCAGGCGGCGCGTGTATTCCTCACGCGGCGCCGCGACGAGGGCCTGCGTGGGGGCCTGCTCTACCACGTCGCCGTTCTGCATGACCAGCACCTCGTCGGAGATGAACTTGACCACCGCCAGGTCGTGGCTGATGAAGATGTAACTGAGGCCGAATTCGTCCTGCAGGTCCTTCAGCAGGTTCAGCACCTGGGCCTGCACCGACACGTCCAGGGCCGACACCGCCTCGTCCAGCACCAGCACCTCGGGCTGCAGCGTCAGGCAGCGCGCGATGGCAATGCGCTGGCGCTGGCCGCCGGAGAACTCGTGCGGGTACTTGACCATGGCGCTCTCGTCCAGGCCCACCTTCTTCAGCAGGGCCACGGCACGCGCCTCGCGCTCGGCCGTGTCCTTGCCGATGCCGTGGATCTCCATCGGCTCACGCAGGGTCTGACCGATGGTGAAGCGCGGGTTCAGCGAGGCATAGGGGTTCTGGAACACGACCTGGATGCGGCGGCGCATCTGCTGCCAGTCGGCACCGCTCATCTTCAGCAGGTCCTTCCCCTCGAACAGCACCTGCCCACCGGTGGGTTCGTGCAGGCGCAGCAGCGTCAGGCCCATGGTGGTCTTGCCCGAACCGGACTCGCCGACGACGCCCAGGGTGTGGCCCTTGCGCAGCTTGAAGTTGACGCCCTTGACGGCCTTGAACTCGCGCTTGCCGAACAGGCCGTCCTTCAGCCAGAAGCTCTTTTGCAGGCCGGTGGCTTCCAGCACGACGGGCGCGTTCGCGTCCTTGGCCTTGATGTCGGTGGACGCGGCGCGGCCGGCGATGTGGTCGTCGATGACCATCAGCCGTGCCGGGTTCTCGGTCAGCGAGGGCCGGCAGGCCAGCAGGGCCTTGGTGTAGGCGTCCTGGGGGTTGTTGAAGATCTGCGCCACCGGCGCGTTCTCGCGCACCTGGCCATGGCGCATGACGACGACCTGGTCCGAGATCTCGCCGACGACGCCGAGGTCGTGGGAGATGAAGAGCAGGCTCATCTTGTGGCTCTCCTTGAGCCGCGCCATCAGCTCCATCACCTGGCGCTGGATGGTCACGTCCAGGGCCGTCGTCGGCTCGTCGGCGATGAGAAGCTTGGGGCTGCAGGCCAAGGCCACGGCGATCATGACGCGCTGTTGCTGGCCGCCGGACATCTCGTGCGGATAGGCCGACAGGCGTCGCTTGGGCTCGGGGATGCCGACCTCGTTGAGCAGCTCCTCGGCCCGCGCCAGGGCTTGGCGACGGCTCATGCCCATGTGCTTCATCAGCGGCTCGCAGATCTGCGTGGCCACGTTGAAGACAGGGTTCAGCGAACTCATCGGGTCCTGGAAGACGCAGGCAATCTCCTTGCCGCGGATGGCCTGCAATTCGCGCAGGCCGGCCTGCAGCAGGTCTCGGCCCTGGAAGAGGATGCGGCCTTCGCGCTCGGCATTGCTCGGCAGCAGGTTCAGCACCGACATCGCCGTCACGCTCTTGCCCGAACCCGATTCGCCCACCAGGGCCACCGTGCTGTTCTCGGGCACGTCGAAGCTGATGCCCTTGACGGCCAGCTGGCGCCGCATGACGCCCTCGACCTTGCCCATGCGGAAGGCGACCTGGAGGTCCTGGATGCTCAGCAGCATGGTCATTCGAGCCCCCGCAGCTTGGGATCGAGGGCGTCGCGCAGCGCATCGGTGAAGAGCGCAAATGCGGTGACGAAGACGGCCATGCAGGTGGTCACGGCGACCAGCTGCCACCAGTAGCCCAGGATGAGCTCACTCTGCGCCTCGGCCAGCATGGTGCCCCAGCTCACCTGGTCCACGCCGACGCCCAGGCCCAGATAGCTCAGGATGACCTCGCTCTTGATGAAGCTGACCACGTGCAGGGACAGCTGCACCAGCGCCACGTGGGACACATTGGGCAGGATGTGCTTGAACATGCGCGACCACTGCGAGGCGCCGATGGCCTCGGCCGAGCGCACGTATTCGCGCACGCGGTGCTTGATGAACTCGGCGCGGATGAGGCGGTAGATGCCGGTCCAGCCGGTCAGGGCCAGGATGGCCACGACAGCCCCCACGCCGCGCGGGAAGATGGCTGCGAAGGCGAAGATCAGCAGGATGCTGGGAATGGCCGTGAAGACGTTATAGACCCACTCCAGCAGGTCTCCGACCTTGCCGCCGAAGAACCCCGAGATGGCGCCCAGCACGGTGCCGATCAGCGTGGCAACGACGGCGGCGGCCAGGCCGACGACGATGGAGACCTCGGCACCCTTGATGACCTTGGCCAGCACATCGCGGCCCAGCCGATCGCCACCCAGCGGCAGGGTCTCGGCCTTGACGACCTGCTCCGTCTTGAAGGCCTTGGCACGCTCCGCCCATTCGGCATAGCGCGGCGCCAGCGGGTCGATGTCGGACAGGTCGACATTCGGTCCCTTGGGCGTGGCGATGGTGCCGGTGTCCTCCGCCGGCTGCGGGCCGACCAGCGTCGGCGGTGCATTGGGCACGCCGACCTCCTGCTGCCAGCCCGAGGCGACCAGCTTGGTGGCGGCCAGCAGCACCAGGAGGATGAAGGCGCCGACGATCCACATCGACACGACGCCGACGCGGTCGGTCTTGAGGCGCCGCCAGGAGGCGGCCCAGACGCCGCCGGAGGAGTTGGAAATCGCGGTCATTTCAGCACCACGCGCGGGTCGACCAGCTTGTAGAGCAGGTCCACCACCAGGTTGACCGTCATCGTCAGCGCGGCCAGGTAGATGGCGAACGCCTGGATGACGGGATAGTCGCCGCGGTTGACCGCCAGCAGCAGTTCACGGCCCAGGCCGGGGATGGAGAAGAACACCTCGATGAGGAAGCTGCCCACCAGCACGCCGGGTACCAGCACCGACACATTGGTCAGGATGGGGATCATGGCGTTGCGCAGCACATGCTTGAGCAGCACGGTGCGCTCGGTCAGGCCCTTGGCGCGGGCGGTGCGCACATAGTCGTGGCCGATCTCGTCGAGGAAGAAGCTGCGGTACAGGCGGATCTGCGGCGCCATCGACACCGCCACGGCCACCAGCACCGGCAGCGGCGCATAGGTGGTCAGGTTGGTCCAGTGGTTGCTCGTCCAGCCCTGCACGGGGAACCAGCCGAGGCGGAAGGCGAACAGGTATTGCGCCAGGATGACGTAGACCAGCAGCGACACCGACACGGCGACGGTCGTGCAGATCATGACGGCGCGGTCGGTCAGGCTGCCGCGCACCGTCGCCACCGCCAACGCAAAGGGGATGGCCAGTAGCACTTCCAGCAGCAGGATGGGCACGGTCACCGTCAGCGTCGCCGGCAGGCGCGTCGCGAACAGGTTGGCCACCGACTCGTTGGTCGCCCAGCTCTTGCCCCAGTCGAAGGTGACGATCTGCTTGACGAAGATCCACAGCTGCTCCCAGACCGGCTTGTTCAGGCCGAGCTGCTCGCGGATGGATTCGATCTGCTCCGGGCTGGCGTTCAGGCCACCGAGGATGATGGCCGGGTCGCTGCCGAAGTACTTGAACAGGAAGAACACCAGCAGCACGACGCCCAGCAGGGTCGGGATCATCTGCCACAGGCGTCGGATCAGATAGGCCGCCATGCGGACTCCTAAAACCACAAACCCCGCCGGGACGCGGGGTTACATCGGAAAACGGGGCGGAGTCTATGCGAGCCGACTTCCCATTTGGCTTGACGGTTTCACTAGACTGCGCGACTTTCCCGACGTCCGAGCGCCCCGCGATGAAAGCCTCTTCCCTGCTGACCGTCCTGCTGCTGGCTGCCGCAGCCACCGCGGCCCAGGCCCAGAGTCCGTCCCCGGAGAAGGTGCTGCGCTACGCCTTCAAGTCGGCCGAGACCGGCTTCGACCCCGCGCAGATCACCGACACCTACTCCAAGGCCGTCGTCGCCGGCATCCTCGACGCGCCGCTGGAGTACGACTTCGGAGCCCGCCCCTTCAAGCTGCGCCCGGCGACGCTGGCCGAGATGCCCGAGATCAGTGCCGACTTCAAAACCATCACGATGCGCGTGAAGCCGGGCATCTACTTCAGCGACGACCCGGCCTTCAAGGGCGCCAAGCGCGAGCTGACAGCGGCCGATTACGTCTATTCCATCAAGCGCCACTACGACCCCAAGCTCAAGAGCGGCAACCTCTACATCCTGGAGAACGCCCAGATCCTGGGCCTGTCGGAGCTGCGCCGCGAGCTCATGAAGGCCAAGAAGCCCTTCGACTACGACCGCGAGGTCGAGGGGCTCAAGGCGCTGGACCGCTACAGCTTCCAGATCAAGCTCGGCGTCGCCGACCCGCGCTTCGTCTACCAGTTCAGCGACGCCGGCTTCCTCGGCGCCGTCGCGCGAGAGGTCGTCGAGTTCTATGGCGACAAGATCATGGAGCATCCGGTCGGCACCAACGCCTTCCGCCTGGCCGAATGGCGGCGCAGCTCGCGCATCGTGCTCGAGAAGAACCCCAACTTCCGCGAGGTGCGCTACGCCGAGACGGTGCCGCCCGAGGCCGACCCGCGCGTCAAGGCCGAGGCCGCGGCCCTGCAGGCCCGCAAGCTGCCCATGGTGGACCGCGTCGTCATCGAGGTCATCGAGGAAGCCCAGCCGCGCTGGCTGTCCTTCCTGCGCGGCGAATTCGACGTCATCGAGGAGGTACCGCCCGAGTTCTCGTCCATCGCGATGCCCAACAACCATCTCGCGCCCAACCTGGTCAAGCAGGGCATATCCATGACGCGCTACCCACGTGCCGACGTGGCGGTGTCCTACTTCAACATGGAAGACCCGGTCGTCGGCGGTTACACGCCCGACAAGATCGCGCTGCGCCGCGCCATCAACCTCGCGGTGGACCTGGACAAGGAGATCCGCCTCGTGCGGCGCGGCCAGGCCGTCAAGAGCCAGAACGGCATCCCGGCCGTCGCCTTTGGCTACGACCCGGCGCTGAAGACCGAGATGAGCGAGTTCGACCTGGCCAAGGCCAAGGCCCTGCTCGACCTCTATGGCTACACCGACAAGGACGGCGATGGCTGGCGCGATCAGCCGGACGGCAAACCCCTGGTGCTGGAGTACGCCACGTCGCCCGACACCACCTTCCGCCAGCTCGCCGAGCAATGGCAGAAGAACATGGACGCGCTGGGCGTGCGCATGGTGTTCAAGATCGCCAAATGGCCCGAGCAGCTCAAGGCCTCCAATGCCGGCAAGCTGCAGATGTGGGGCGTGGGCTGGGTTGGCACGACGCCTGACGGCGACACCTATCTGGCCCTGGGCTCCGGCAAGGCCAAAGGCCATGCCAACAAGTCCCGCTTCGACCTGCCCGCCTTCGAGGCCCTGTACGAACGCCAGAAGGCCATGCCCGACGGCCCCGAGCGCGCCGCCGTCATGCAGGAGGCCCAGCGCCTGATGGTCACCTATGCGCCCTACAAGTTCCACGTGCACCGCATCTGGACCGACATGGCCCAACCCTGGGTCAAGGGCTACAGCCGCAACATCTTTGTGCGCGACTTCTGGAAATACGTCGACATCGACACCGCTGCGCCGCCGAAAGCCAAATAACGCCGAACAAAGCCAAGCGATGAAACACCTGTTCGCCGCGCTCGCCGTCTGCCTGTCGCTGGGCACTCCAGCCCACGCGGCCGAGCCCGTCAAGACGCTGCGCTATGCCTTCAGGGTGGCCGAGACCGGGTTCGATCCGCCGCGCATCTCCGACATCTACTCGCGCACCGTCACGGCCCACATCTTCGAGACCCTGTACGCCTTCGACCCGCTGGCGCGGCCGACGCGGCTGCTGCCGCTGCTCGCCGACGGCGAGCCCGTGGTCAGCGCCGACTTCAAGACCTTCACGCTGAAGGTCCACCCGGGCATCTACTTCGCCGACGACCCGGCCTTCAAGGGCAGGAAGCGCGAGGTCACGGCGGCCGACTTCGTCTACAGCATCAAGCGCTTTGCCGACCCGGCCAACAACGCCCAGGGCTGGGTCAACTACGAGGACCAGGCCATCGTCGGCCTGACCGAGCTGCGCGAGCAGCTCCTCAAGAGCAAGAAGCCCTTTCCGTATGACAGCGAGATCGAGGGCGTGAAGGCCCTGGACCGCTACACGCTGCAGATCAAGACCCACGGCCCGCGGCCGCGCCTCATCGAAGCCATCTTTGCCGGCAACGACATCTATGGCGTCGTCGCCCGCGAGGTCGTCGAGTTCTACGGCGACCACATCATGGAGCACCCGGTCGGCACCGGCCCCTTCCTGCTGAAGGCATGGCGGCGCAGCTCGCAGATCGTGCTCGAGCGCAACCCGAGCTACCGCGAACGCCATTACGAAGCCCAGCCTGCCGCCGATGACAGGGAAGCCCAGGCCATCTACGCGAAGTTCAAGGGCCGCCGCCTCCCGATGATCGACCGCGTCGTCGTCGACATCATCGAGGCCGACCAGCCGCGCTGGCTGGCCTTCCTGAACGGCGAGCACGACTTCATCGAGCGCGTGCCGGAAGCCTTCATCACCCAGGCCGCGCCGGGCGGCAAGCTGGCGCCGGGCCTGGCCAAACGCGGCATGCATGCCATCTTCACGCTGGCGCCCGACATGTCGCTGGTCAGCTTCAACCTCGAAGACCCCGTCGTCGGCGGCCTCACACCCGACAAGGTCGCGCTGCGCCGCGCCCTGTCGCTGGCCTATGACATGGACAAGGAGATCCGCCTCGCGCGCCGCGGCCAGGGCGTGCCGGCGCAAGCCCCCATCGTGCCCAACACCAGCGGCTACGACCCGGCCTTCAAGAGCGAGATGAGCGACTACGACCCGGCCCGTGCCCGTGCGCTGCTGGACATGTACGGCTATGTCGACAAGGACGGCGACGGCTGGCGCGACCTGCCCGACGGCAGCCCCTTCGTGCTGACGCGCAACACACAGTCGGACTCGCTGAGCCGCTCGCTGGACGAGCTGTGGGACAAGGCCCTGCGCGCCATCGGCATCCGCATGCAGACCAAGGTCCAGCAGTGGCCCGAGAACCTGAAGGCCGCGCAGGCCGGCAACTACCAGATGTGGCCCGTGAACTCCTCGGCCGCCTCCTCCGACGGCCAGGAGGCTCTGCAGCGCCTCTACGGCCCGGCCTCGGGCACGCAGAACCTGCCGCGCTTCAAGGACGCCCGCTTCGACGCGCTGTACGACCGCATGCAGGCCATGCCCGATGGCCCCGAACGCGACGCGCTGTTCAAGGAGGCCAAGCGCATCGCCGTGGCCTATCTGCCCTGGAAGGTCGGCGTGCACCGCATCGTGACCGACATCGAGCAGCCGGCCATGACCGGCTACTACCGGCCGCTGTTCTGGCAGGACTTCTGGCAGTTCGTCGACATCGAACCGGGCAGACAGCCTGTCCACTGAAATGGCCGGTCGCATCCCACGGAATCGACCGACTGTCGCAAGCGGCTCGCACCTACGCACGGTCTCGCTAGGCTTCGCATCATCAACACCGAAAGGAGTCCCAGATGAACGACGCCGAAGAACTCAACAAGCTCGCTGACCTGCATGCCCGCGGTGTGCTCAACGACGAGGAGTTCGCCAAGGCCAAGGCCCGCGTGCTGGGCGGCCATACGCAAGCTCCCTCGGGTGCGGCGCCGGCGCCGGCCGTGCAAGCCGTCAACAGCCTGCGTCGCACCCGCATCGACCGCTGGCTGGGCGGCGTCTGCGGCGGCATCGCCCGCATCACCGGCCTGGACTCCTGGATCTGGCGCCTGATCTTCGTGGTGCTCTTCCTGGCCTTCGGCAGCGGCATCCTGCTCTACATCCTCCTTTGGATCTTCGTCCCCGAGGAATAGCCCACCCCCTACGGCCTGACGGCCGCCCCCTCAAGGGGGCACTGCCAGTGGCCCGGCAAAGCCGGTTCCACGGCAGTCGCTGGAGGGGTCGGCCCTAGGGGCCTTCGTGACGAGAGCGCGGGTATGCTGGGCTGACAACTCCGGAGACAGCGGATGAAACAGCTCGCCGGCCTCGACGCCAGCTTCCTCTACCTGGAAACGCCGCAGATGCCGATGCATGTCGGCGCCCTGCATCTGCTGGAGCTGCCCGAGGGCTACGACGGCGACTACATCGAGGACCTGCGCGAACACATGCGGGCCCGCATGCCGCTGCTGCCGGCCCTGCGCCGCCGCCTCGTGGCCATGCCGCTGGGGCTGTCCAACCCGGGCTGGGTGGACGCCGAACCCGATCTGGAGGAACACATCGTCGAGATCGCCCTGCCCGAAGGCAGCGGCATGGCCGAGCTGGAGGCCCAGGTCGGCGCCCTGCACCCCGTCCTGCTGGACCGTGGCCTGCCGCTGTGGAAGTTCCACGTCTTCACCGGCCTGGAGCCCGGCGCCGACGGCCAGCAGCATGTCGCCCTCTACACCCAGCTGCACCACGCCGCCGTCGACGGACAGGCCGCCGTGGCCCTGGCCCAGGTCATCCTGGACCTGAGCCCCGAGCCGCGTCCCATCGACGCCATCGCCGCCCGCGGCAAGAAGCGCGGCCAGCTCGGCACCGTCGGCATGCTGCGCGCCGCCGTCTCCCAGCAGTGGAAGCAGACCGTCAAGCTGGCCCGCTCCCTGCCCAGCGCCGCCAACATCCTCGGCAATATGGCCATGGGTTATGCCGGCGGTGCGGCCGCGGGCGCCTCCATCGACAAGCTGCGCACCCTGCTGTCCGGCGTCGCCTCGCAGACGACGGCCGTCGTGCGCGGCAAGAAGGCCGTCTCCAGCCTGGGCCCGGCGCCGCGCACCCGCTTCAACGTCAGCCTGTCGGACTCACGTTCCTTCTCCGGCGTGACGCTGTCGCTGGCTGAACTGAACCGCACCCGCAAGCGCCACCACGCCAGCGTCAACGACGCCGTCCTTTTCGTCATCGGCGGCGCGCTGCGGCGCTTCCTGACCAAGCACGGCCCGCTGCCGCGCAAGAGCCTGGTCGCCGCCGTGCCCGTGTCCACGCGCGCGGCCGGCGACACCACGTCCAACAACCAGGCCACCATGACCTTCATGAGCCTGGGCACGCACCTGAGCGACCCGAGCGAACGCCTGGCCCACGTCATCGCCTCCAGCAAGGCCATGAAGGCGCAGATGAGCCAGCTCAAGAGCCTGATGCCGACCGACTTCCCCAGCCTGGGCATTCCCTGGCTGATGCAGGCCGGCGCCATGCTCTACGGCCGCGCCAAGGTGGCCGAGAAACTGCCCGTCGTCGCCAACGTCGTCATCTCCAATGTGCCGGGGCCGCAGCTGCCGCTGTATCTGGCCGGCGCGCAGATGCTGACCAACTACCCGACCTCCATCGCCGTGCACGGCCTGGCCCTGAACGTGACGGTGCAGACCTACAACCAGTCGCTGGACATCGGCCTGATGGCCTGCGGCGAGGCCATGCCGGAGACGGCCGAGTTCGCGGCCTATGTCGAGGCGGCCTTCATGGAGTTCCAGGCCCTGCCGGTGGCCGACGTCGTGGAGCCCGAGCCCGCGCCGGTGGTGAAGAAGGCGGCGGTGAAGAAGGCACCGGCCAAGAAGGTGGCGGCGAAGAAGCCCGTGGCAAAGAAGGCGCCCGCCAAACGACGCACAGCCGCTGCGGCCTGATCGCGACGGAGCGGTTCGCCCGCTCCAGCGAAGTCGCCAACGCGACACCCGAGCCCCCGGGCAAGCACGCCCCGAAAACAGGCGACAGCTGGCTAACATCGGCTTGCTTTGCCCGCTCCCGCTTTTGTCCGCATGCCCGCCTCCCGTTCGCCGCGCCCGTCCCCTCATTTCGGGCGCTGGCACAAAACCCCCACCACCCCTCATCCCGACTGGTCCGACCTGCGCGCGCCCAACGCCTGGCTGCTGATGCTGGAGGGTCGCGCCCCCTGGGAATACGCGGCCCTGCTGGCCACCATGCCGTGGATGAAGAAGCTGCCGCACGGCGACGGCCATCCGGTGCTGGTCTTCCCGGGTCTGGGCGCCCATGACTTCACCACGGCACCGCTGCGCGCCATGCTGGATTCGCTGGGCTATGCCACGCAGGGTTGGGGCCAGGGCTTCAACTTCGGCCCGCGCGCCGGCGTGCTGGAGCAGACCAAGGCCGACCTGGTCGAGCTGCACCGCCGCCACGGCCGCAAGGTCAGCCTCTTGGGCTGGAGCCTGGGCGGCATCTATGCCCGCGAGTTGGCCAAGGAATGCCCGGAGCTGACGCGCTCCGTCATCACCCTGGGCACGCCCTTCACCGGCCATCCGCGCGCCACCAACGCATGGCGCTTCTTCGAGATGGTCAGCGGCCATGCGTCCAACGACCCCGACCTGCTGGAGGCGATCCGCAAGGCGCCGCCGGTGCCGACGACCTCCATCTACTCCAAGACCGACGGCGTCGTCGCCTGGCGCTGCAGCGTCAACGAGCCCTCGCCGCTGGCCGAGAACATCGAGGTCCAGGCCAGCCACATCGGCCTGGGCGTGAACCCGATCGCGCTGTACGCGCTGGCCGACCGCCTGGCGCAGCCGGAGGGCGAGTGGAAGCCTTTCGAGCCCAAGGGGGCGAGGCGGTGGTTCTACAGGACGCCCGTGCAGCCGGGGTGATTGCCTGTCGCGTTGATCGCCATCGCAGCAGCGGCCGCCGAGTCCGTCGTCATGGTGCAGTATTCGACATGGTGAATTTGTGAGTCGTTGACGGCTGAACCATGCCCTGGACTTTTGCCCACCCGGCGGCCATCCTGCCGCTGCGGTCTCTCTGCCCTCGCTGGCTTTCTTTTCCCGGCCTCATCCTCGGCGCGATGTCTCCGGACCTGAGCTACTACGTGGGCATGCACGGCCCCTGGTCGGCGTTCTGCCACACGCCAGAGGGCGTCGCCACGGTCTGCATGCCCGTGAGCCTGCTGCTGCTCGCACTGCTGCTGCGCTTCTCGCTGCCACTGACCGTGCTGTTGCCGGAGCCTCACCGGGCCTTCATTCGGAGCCAGTTGCAGCAGCCTGAGCGCGCGGCCTGGGTCAGCCTGGCAGTGGCCGTGCTGTCCATCCTGCTCGGCGCGGTCAGCCATGTGCTGTGGGACTCGTTCACGCATCCGGGCCGTCTGGGCGTCGAGATGCTGCCCTGGCTGGGGCAACCGGTCTTCGCCGCTGGGGACCGGCAGTTCCGAGTCGTCAACCTGTTGCAACACCTGAGCACTGCGGCAGGCGTGGCGGCCATCGCCGTCGTCTACTGGCGCGCGCTGCGTGCCCGGCGGCAAGCCATTGCACCCCGGCGTGACGCCCGCCGGACCCGGCTGTTGCTGGCCTTAGCTGCGGCTGCGGCTGCAGTCGGCGCGTTATCTGCTCACGCACTCACGGCGACCACCCTGCCCGCCTATGCCTCGCACCTGCTCGTGCGCACGGTCGTCTGGAGCACCAGCTGCTTCGTCACGCTGTTCGTCATCGGCAGCCTGGCCTGGTGGCGCCGCCTGGGTGACGGCTGACCCTTCAGCCGCGCCCTTCCCTCATCTCGCGGTAAGGTATCGCCTTCAACCGGATATGCCCATGCAACACCACACCCTCGCCGCCGAAGACAAGGCCGCCAAGAAAGACGCCCCCGAGAAGATGGAAGAGCAACTGCTCTTCAAGGGCCGCTTCGTGATGATCTTTGGCGAGATCGACGACAAGATGGCCCAGGCCACCTGCCGCCGCCTGCTGGCCCTGTCGCAGGAGTCCGATGCCCCCGTCACGCTGCTGATCTCCAGCCCCGGCGGCCACGTGGAGAGCGGCGACGCCATCCACGACATGATCCGCTTCGTGCGCGCGCCCGTGAACGTCGTCGGCACCGGCTGGGTGGCCAGCGCGGCCACGCACATCTACCTGTCCGTGCCCAAGGAGCGCCGCTTCGCCCTGCCCAACACGCGCTTCATGATCCACCAGCCCGCCGGCGGCGCCGGTGGCCAGGCCAGCGACATCGCCATCCAGGCCAAGGAAATCATCCGCACCCGCGAACGTATCGCCGCCGTCATCGCCAAGGAGACCGGCCAGCCGCTGGAGCGCGTGCGCATCGACATCGAGCGCGACTTCTGGATGAGCACCGGCGAGGCCATCGAGTACGGCCTGGTGTCCCGCGTCATCGAGAAGCAGAGCGAGCTGGGCTGATCCGCGCCCATGAAGGTCTCCGCCAACGGCGTCCAGATCGAAGTCGACATCCGCGGCCCCGAGGACGGTGAACCGCTGGTCCTCATCATGGGGCTGGGCATGCAGCTCATCGCCTGGCCCGAGGGCTTCGTCGATGAGCTGGTGCAGCGCGGCTTTCGCGTCATCCGCTTCGACAACCGCGACGTCGGCCTGAGCCAGCCCTTCGACGAACTCGGTGCCGCCAACATCCCGCTGACGGCGCTGCTGCACACCCTTCATCTGCCCATCAAGGCGCCCTACCAGCTCGCCGATCTCGCGCGCGACACCGTCGGCGTGCTGGATGCGCTGGGCATCGCCAAGGCCCATGTCTGCGGCGCTTCCATGGGCGGCATGGTGGCCCAGCACCTGGGCTTCGCCCATGCACAGCGGCTGAAGAGCCTGACGCTGATGATGACCACCAGCGGCGACCGCAGCGTGCCCAAGGAAAGCCTCAGGGTGCGCGGTGCGCTGCTGTCACGCCCCAAGCCGGCCAGCACGCCGCAGCAGAAGTTCGAGAACATCCTCGACCACTACGTCGGTCTCTACGGCATCATCGGCAGCCCCGGCTACCCGCCCGAGCCCGAAGTCCTGCGCGAACGTCTGGCGCGCGGCGTGAAGCGGTCCTTCCGGCCTCAGGCCGTGGCGCGTCAGATGGTGGCCATCGCCGCCGATGCCCACCGCGCCGAGCGCCTGCCACGCATCACCGCGCCCACCCTGGTCATCCATGGCGAGGCCGATGCGCTGATCCCGGTCGCCGCGGCACACGACCTCGCCCGGCGCATACCCGGCGCGCAGTTGGAGACGATTCCCGGCTGGGGACATGACCTGCCCGAGGCGCTGTGGCCGCAACTGTCAGCCGGCATCGCCGCCAACGCCGCCCGGGCTTAGCCCCCCGCCGCGCCCAGCTGGTCGACGGCCTCGTAGGCCTTGACCGCGGCGCCAGCCTCGGCAGCGCGCGGGGCGCTGGCCTCCGCCTTCGCCTGCTTCTCGGCGGCCAACCTGGCCTCGTAGGCGGTCTCTTCCATGGGCGAGACCTGGCCGTCCTGGTTGGTGTCGGCCAACTCGTAGGTCTGGCGAGTGCTGGAGGTGCTGGCCGCGCTGCTGGCAGCTCCGCCGCCACCGGCGGGCGGCGCGCCGCGCGCGACGCTGACATTGCCACCGTCCGTGGCGGCTGCCTGGGGCTCAGGCGCCTTGGACGCCTGCAGCGTCACCTGGCTGCCGGCATCGCCATCCGGCTGGGTCTGCAGCTGCTGGGTGCTGGGAGCCGCCTGGGCCGCCGCCTCGGCCTGCCTGGCGCCCTCGGGTGAGATCCTGACGACAGCGGCCTGCTGATCTTCGACCTTGGGCTGACTCTTGCCGCTGGTGTCCGCCCATTCAGCAGGACGGAGCAGGAGGCCGGCCAGGGCGGGGGTGTTGACGGTGGTGACCATGGGCGACTCCAGGGATAGATTCCGGCCTTTTCGGCAGCTTGGGGCCAGACTGAAGCGGTTTTTACATCTGCTTCACGGTCTTGCCCGCTGCGGGTCTCCCAGTTCGGCGTTCAGCGCGACGCCCGCCTTCACCAGGGCCAGGGCCACAGCCCGCTCCAGCGGCGTGTCCTCGCGCAACTCCAGCGTGCGCAGCTCGAACTTGCCGCCGCCACGCAGCCGCGGCTCCAGGTCCAGCAGACGCTTGCCGCGCCAGAAGCCGAACAGCACGCGGGTCGGCTCGGCACGGATCAGCAGCACCGGGCCGTTGCTGAAGTAGACGAGATGGCCCCACTTCAGGCGCTCGTCCAGGCCCGGCGCGGCCTCCAGCACGGCGGCGCGCAAGGCCACCACCCGGGACTGCTGCCATCCGCCCAAGGCGGCGACATAGCCGTCGGGGTCGGTGGCTTCCACGCGATACATCAGCGTGCCGTCGCCTTGATCTCGACCGTCGTGCGCTGCTTGTCCTCGCCCTCGACGGTCAGCGTCAGTGGCACGGTCTCGCCGGCCTTGATCGGCGCCTTCAGGCCCATCAGCATGACGTGATAGCTGCCCGGCTTGAGCGCCACCGCCTGGCCCGCCGGTAGCGGCAGCGCTTCGACGGCACGCATCTTCATGACGCCGTCGTCCATCTTCATCTCGTGGATCTCGACCATGGCCGCCGCCGGCGAGCTGGCCGCCACGACCTTGACCGCCTTGGCAGACGTCAGCTGCATGAAGGCGCCGGTGGCCTTCTGCGGCGCCACGGTGGCGCGCACCCAGGGGTCGTCGACCTTGACTTGCGCCTGGGCGGCAAAGACGGCAGACAGGGCGGAGGCGATCAGCAGACGGCGCATGGCGGGCTTCGGAAACGGCAAAAGCCTGCATTGTGCGCAGTCCGCCCGTCCCCCGCGCGGCCGGGGCTTGACGCCAGCTGTACACGTGTACTATCGTACTGATACACGTAGGCAGTCAGCGATGGACCCCACCCATTTCGTCCAGATCAACACCGGCTCGACCGAGCCCATCTACCGCCAGCTCATCGAGCAGGTCAGGCGGCGCGTCGCGGCCGGCCAGCTGAAGGCGGGCGACGAGATCCCGTCGGTGCGCGAGCTGGCCCAGGCCCTGGCCGTGCACCCCATGACCATCTCCAAGGCCTATTCCATGCTGGAGATGGAGGGGGTGCTGGAGCGCCGACGCGGCCTGTCCATGGTGGTGGCGGCGCAGCACAGCCGCGCCCAGCCTTCGGCCTCGCGCATCGAGCTGCTGCGGCCGACGCTGCAGAAGGCCGCCGACGAGGCCCGCCAGCTCCAACTGCCCGCGGCCGAGGTCATCGGCCTGCTGACCCAACTCCTCGACGACGAGAGCAAAGCATGACTGCCCAATCCGCCCACTTCCCCCATTCCGACACCGCCACCGCCGAACTCGCCGGCGTCAGCCTCGCCTATCCCAAGGGCGGCGCCGTGCTGAAGGGCCTGGACTGGGCCCTGCAGCCGGGCCAGGTCGTCGGCCTGCTGGGCCGCAATGGCAGCGGCAAGACGACGCTGCTGGAGACCCTGCTCGGCCTGCGCCTGCCCCAGCAGGGCCGCGTGCAGCTGTTCGGCCAGGACGTCACCCGGCTGGACGACGACGCACGGGCCCGCATCGGCTATGTGCCGCAGCAGAGCGACCTGTTCGAGAACTTCACGGGCGCCCAGCTGCTGGCTTACTTCAGGAGCTTCTACCCGCGCTGGAACGAGGCCAAGGTCGAGGGCCTGATGTCACGCTGGGACATTGCCCGCGACAAGCCCATCCGCAAGCTCTCGGGCGGCCAGCAGCAGCGCCTGTCCATCATCCGCGCCCTGGCCCACGAGCCCGACCTGCTGGTGCTGGACGAACCCGTGGCCAGCCTCGACCCCGTGGGCCGGCGCGACTTCCTGCGCGAGCTGGTCGATCAGGTGCTGGACCGCGGCACCACCGTCGTGTTCTCCACCCACATCCTGTCCGACCTGGAGCGCGTGGCCTTCAACCTCGCCTTCCTCAGTGATGGCCGCATCGCGCTGCAGGCACCGCTGGACGAGCTGCTGGAGCAGGTGCGCGCGTTCACCGGCAGCGTCTCCGAGCTCGCCGGCCTGTTCGCGCGCCTGGGCGCCCAGCCGCTGAAGCGCACGCCGCTGGAAGCTGGCCGCGAACGCGTGCTGGCGCGCCTGCCGGCCGGCGTCGCCGCACCGCTGGACGCGCAGGCCGTCAACCTCGAAGACCTGTTCGCGGAGCTGACCTGATGAACACCGCCTCTTCCAGCCAGATGCTGCTGGCCTTCTGGCGCCAGCGCGACCTCGAAGCGCCCTGGGGCCGGCGCCTGCTGATCGGCCTGACCGTCGCCGGCATCTGCACCAGCCTCTATCTGTCGCCGCAATGGTGGCAGGCCGTGCTGGGTGGCAGCGCCGTGCTGATCTTGTCGTCGCTGTGGATGATGGTGGTAGGCAGCCTGCTGGAGCAGAACCACCCGCATGTCGCGCGCTTCGTGCCCGGCCATCTGCGCCAGCTGCGTGAACTCGCGCTGGTCAGTTGGGCGCTCACAACCTTGGTCTGTGCGGGCCTGCTGTGGCTGTCGATGCTGCGCATGCCCTCCTTCCCTGCCACGCTGCTGATCATTGCCGCCACGCTGGCCTTCGCGGCCTGGGCCGTGCGCCACTGGGTGCTGTGGCTGGTGCTGAGCTTCGCGCCGATGCTGTTCTTCGGTGCCGGCCTGGACCAGCGCCTCGCACCGCTGTGGAGCGAGCTGCTGGCGCTGTGGCTGGGCCAGCCCTGGTCGGTGCTGGCCCTGTGCCTGCTGGCCCTGGGTGCCTCCATCACCGCGCTGTTCGGCAACGGCGATGCGGCGCACCGCGCGTCCTATGCGGCCCGCGCCCGCATGCGCCGTGTTGGCCTGGAAGGCATGAGCAGCAAACGCTCCGGCATGGCCGCCTTCGGCAAGCCGGGCGAATGGCTGGGCCAGCCCTTCGAGCGCATCGCTGCGGGATGGCTGCAGCATGTGCTGGCGCGTGCCAAGCCCGAGGAGAGCAGCGTCATGAGCCGCGTCGAGATCGTGCTGCACGGCCAGCAGCACTGGCTGCGCCAGAGCATGGGCGTGGCCATTGGCCTGGTCATCGCTTTGCTGAGCTTCAGCCTCGCCTTCGCGCTGGCCGGCGGCGACATGCACGACAACTGGAAACGCGGCGCCTTCGGCCTGGCCATCGGCATCGCCAGCATGGGCTTCAACCCCGCCTTCGCCCTGCCCAATATGCTGTGGCACAGCCGTCGCGAACAGGCCTTGCTGCTGCTGGTCCCCGGCATGCCGCAGGGCACGGCGCAGAACCGCGCCATCGCCCGCCTGCAGTTGCGCCACATGCTGGTCGCCTGGGCGCTGACGACAGCGACCCTGGCCCTGCTGGCCTGGGCCGCCGACAACCCAGCCTTGCTCTGTGTGGGCCTGGGCGCGTTGCCGCTGTGCACCGCCTGGCTGCTGCGCGCCCCCGCGCGCATGGGGACACCCTCGCCCTGGATGACCGCGCTGCCGGTGACGGCCTTCATCTTCGCCGGCTGGGGCATGTATGCCCTGCAGCAGAAGCTGGGCACGCCGCTGCTGCATCTCGGCATCGCCAGCCTCGCGCTGAGCCTCGCACTGGGCCTGTGGCGTTGGCGAGCCATCACGCACGCACCGCGGGCCTTCCCGGCCGGCCACGCGCGCTGAAAACGCTGCCGCAAGCCGCCCGCAAGCTTCAAAAACCGCTCGTCGCGAGCCCCGCGCCGCTCGCCGGGCGGGGTCTGCCGTTCGTGAACTGACGCACGGACAAAACACGGCTTACATCCGCACACTTGCGTCCATGCAGTCGGCAAACCCGTCGAAAGGCGGGGACGCAAAGCCACCGGTCTTCGTGCTCAAACCCGAGCAAAAGACAGCGGGGCCGCCCTAGGCGGACAAGGACATGTCCGCAGCGTGGCACACGGGGAGGTGCCGGCTACTGCCTCGTAGCCCCAGCCTTTGCACCAACCCGAAAGACCACGCCATGAAGTACCAAGCCACCGCCTTCGCTGCCCTCGCCTTCTTTGCTCAGGCAGGCTTCGCGGCCGACCCCACGGCCCAGCTCACCGGCCTCGTGCGCATCGTCAAGAGCGACGGCCAGACCGTTGTCGCCCAGGCGGCGCCGATGCTCGTCTCTGCCAATGGCACGGCCTCCGGCGCGATGCCGCAGATCACCGTCAGCGAGACGGACGCCTTCATCTCCAGCCTGGGCCGCTGCGCCTTCAACTTCAAGTACGACGAGGTCAGCAACACGGCGGTCGCGACCAGCACCAACCGCATCTACAGCAATGACACGCTGATTGCGCAGAACACGCAGATCGCGCTGACGCCCAAGGTCGTCAAGACCATCTGGACGCAACCCTATCTCTTCGCCGGCGCCAACAACGTCAAGGTGGTCGTCAATGTGGACGGCGTGCCGAGCACGGGCTGGGTGCGCGTCAATGTGACCGGCACCTGCGGCAAGCCCACCACGGCTCCGGCTCCCGCGCCGGCTCCGACCCCGGCACCGGCTCCCGCTCCCAAGGTCGAGCCGCCGAAGGCCGCGCCGGCTCCTGTCACGGCACCGACGCCGGCCCCCGCTCCGGTGGCCTATGTCCAGCCCGGCAGCGGCGACTGGAACAACCTGAACAACGCCTGGGGCTACAGCAACTACGCGGTGACCCAGCTCAAGGGCAAGGGCTTCGCGAAGTACGACGAGGTGGTGCGCCTGAACGCCGCCATCACGGCCGCGATCAACGCCAAGAAGATCTCGACCGGCGACTACGCGGCGCTGATGGCGCAGTGGAACGCGATGCTGAACGATGCCGGCTTCAAGGCCGCGATGGCGGCCATCGTCAAGACCCCAGGTGTCAAGTGATCACTGATTGATTTCCGGTTCTGCCAGCTGGGCGAGCAGGGTCAGCGACTCCTGCCAGCCCAGGTAGCAGGCCTCGGCCGGAATCATGGCCGGGATGCCTTCCTGCTTGATGTGCACCTCGGTGCCGCAGAAGACGGCGCGCAACTCGACCGTCGTCGTCATCTCGCCGGGCAGGTTGGGGTCGTCGAAGGCGGCCGTGTAGCGCAGCTTCTGGCCCGGCACCAGTTCCAGGTAGCGGCCGCCGAAGCTGTGGCCGCCACCGGTCGTGAAGTTGGTGAAGGACATCTTGTACGTGCCGCCCACCTGGGCATCCATCTCGTGGACGGTGCCGGTGAAGCCATGCGGCGGCAGCCACTTGGCCATGGCGGCGGGCGTCGTGAAGGCGCGGTAGACGCGGTCGGGCGGGCAGCGCAGCACGCGGTGCAGAGTGACGGTGTTGGTCATGATGGTTTCCGTGGTTGGACAGAGGATTGCCCTCTGCAATGACGACGAACGACCTTCAGTGGAATCGACAACACCTCACAACGGAAGTTCGGTGAAGTACCGACCGCCATGAAAGATCAGCGGCTGCGCCCCGACCCGGGCGGTGCAGCGCTCGACCTCGCCGACAAAGATGACATGGTCGCCTTCCTCGTAGCGGCTGCGGTTGGCGCATTCGAAGGTGGCGGCGGCGCCGTCCAGCACCGGCGCGCCGCCGGCACCCTCGCGCCAGGCCACGCCGGCGAAGCGGTCGATGTCGCGCATCGCGAAGCGCTGGGCCAGCTCCTTCTGGTCGGCCGCGAGGATGTTGATGGCGTAGTGCGAGCCATGGGTGAACACCGGCATGGAGCCGGCGCGGCGCGACAGGCTCCACAGCACCAGGGGCGGATCCAGGGAGACCGAATTGAAGGAATTGGCGGTGAGGCCGACCAGGCCTCCCTCGGGCGAGCGCACGGTGACGATGGTCACGCCGGTGGCAAACATGCCCAGAGCGGCGCGGAATTGCTGGCTGTCCATGGGCTGATTGTCGCCAGTCCGGCGGCACCGTCTGGTCGCCGTCAATAAAGCCGCTTCGTTCGACAAATAGTCGTTTCCGATTGGCGGGGCGACAAAAAGTCGTTTCGGCGGCGGCCAGTCCAAGCCTTCGAGCTGCCAATAAAGGCGCTTCGAATTGAGGTAGGGGTCAATGCTAAAGCGGGGCGCGCCTCGAAGCCGTCCTTGGCGGCGCCCTTTCGCTCGCAGGTACCCCCGCCCCGTCCAGATGCAGCAGGCGGACCACCTACCCGCAGGCCATGCACCGGCGAATCGCCAGCATCCAATATCCATGCGGGTTTCCGCCTCACCACGACAAAAAGCCGTTTCCGAAGAGGACCCTGTCGACAAAAAGTCGTTTTCAACTCGGCTGAAGGCCCCGCGCACCGAATATCTCCCGGGGCAGCACGGTCAATTTCCCCTCGCGGCACGCCTCTCGCGGCACAAACCCCCATGAAAATGCCGCGCCGCTTTTGGAGAAAAGATGCCCTTGGATTGGTCCCTGGTCACGCAGGAAGCTCTGGAATCGCTGGATGTCGAGGGGCTCCTGTCGACCTCCACCGAACGGGAGGCTATGGCCTACAGCACCGTCTTGGCCCCGCTGCTCGCCGACGAGACGCGCTGGCAGACCGCCCAGTTCGCATGCCTCGGCTTTCTGCAGGGCATGCTCCAAATGGGGTTGAAGCACGCCAACGCCCACGAGCCCTACGGGCCGATGTTCGTGTTCGGCGACCAAAGGTCCTGGATTCCGGCCGACCTGCCGAAGGACATGCTCCTTCGCATCTACCCGTGGGCCGAGAAGGTTGCAGACGCTGAGTTGCGCGCCAGGGCACTGGACGTCATCTGGATGCAGGGCCGACATTTTCCGGCCGCTCAAGGTGCCGTTCGCGCCTATGTCGCTGCATCAAAGTTTCTGTCCGCTGCCGGCGACTGGCCCGAGCGTGCGGCGCGCCTCGAGCGGGCCTTGCGATTGGCCGCTAGTCTCGGGAAAGGCGGCATCTCGCTCAAAGACGAAGTGCTCGCCGAAATACAAGGGGAGGTCGACCGGCCGGACGAGGGCACACCACTTCGCCATCGCCTCATCGACCTCCTGCTTGAGTTCAACCATGGCGACGCTGCGATGCTGGGGAGCCACGCGGCCGCCATCGGCACTGCTGCCAGTTCGTTGGGCAAGTTCTTCCATGCCAAGGACGCGCACACCCTGGCTGCAGAATGCTTCGCCAAAGCTGGCGACAGCGTCTCCTGTGCGCGCGAACAGCGGTCAGCCGCGGAGGCGCTTGCCAGCGAAGCCGAAGCCGCCTACTTGCGACCGGGTCAAGGCGCCATTGCTGCAGCGTCCATCATGGGAGACGCGGTAACAGCCATGCGCCAGGCCGGCGGGGACGCCGCACGCGCTGGCCAGATGCACGAGCGGATGCTCGAATGGCAGACGCAATCGCTGGCCCAGCTCCAAACGGTCACTACGCGAATGGACGTGACCGATATGACGCGCCAAGCTATCGAGTCCGTCCGCGGCAAATCCTTCCGCGATGCCGTCTTGACGCTCTGCAGCTTGGTGGGTCCACCAACCCTCGACTCCCTCAAGAACAAGGTCCACAAGGACGCCCAGGTTGCCATCCTGGGGGCCATGACGCCGCTGAGCGTGATGAACTACCGCGGGCGCACCGTTGCCATCATTCCGCCGCTGGACGCGGGCGCCCCGGACGTCAGCAATGAGGGCTTGCGCGGCCGCATGTTCCACGAGGCCCGCAGTCGACGCGAGCCAAATGTCAGGGCCATCCTGTATCCAGCGCTACGAGCAATCTGCGAGGAGCATCGCCCGACACGGCACGACATAGCCGAGCTCATCCGCTACAGCGCCGCCATCCCGAGAGGCCATGGCGAAAGCTTCCTACGCGCCCTGCTAACCGGCTTCGACGGGGACATGCTCCTGGCAGCACACCTTGTGCCGCCGAAGTTCGAAGCCATGCTTCGGCACGTGATGGAAGGTATGGGCGCCGACACCTCCATCCTCGGGCCCACGGGTCTGCAGCCCGAGCGCATCTTCAAGCCCCTTCTCGAACTTGAGGAGGCAAAGACGGCGTTCGGTGAAGACGCGGTCTTCGAGATGCAGGACGTGTTTGTCGACACGTTGGGCGGCAACCTGCGCAACGAAGCCCTGCATGGATTGATGCCTGACGAGACCATGTTCGGCCCGGAGGTTTTCTACGCGTGGTGGCTCCTCCTGCGCTACTGCGTGCTGACGACGCCGTCGGCCCAGAAATCCCGAAGCCAAGCTCCGCCGACGGCACCCGAAGCGCCGACCGCGGCTCCAAGCGACAAGCCTGACGAAGGCGAAGATGACGCGCCATCACCCGCGCCCGACAAAGCGTGACGACCACTGGCATTCTCGGGACGCTGCTCCCTGAGCCCCCGACCACGGACTCCTCGCCACGACCGTGCTGAAAGTCCCCTTCGGTCTCCGTGCCGACGAGCTAGTCGAGCCTGGGGCCGTCCCCAACGGCAAGGGATGCGGCTGCCTGTGTCCAGGCTGCCGACGCCCGCTGGTTGCATACAACCAGGGCAGGGTCCGCACGACCCAGTACTTCGGACACCAATCTGGCGACGAGTGCGCCAAGGGCTTCGAGTCGGCGCTGCACCTGGCCGGCAAGCAAGCCGTCATTCAGGCTAAGCGGCTGAACCTGCCGGCGCTCGAGGTCTACGGCGACGGCATAGCGCCCCGCATCCACAAGCCCCTGCGCACAAGAGTTGTGGAGCCGGCCACGGCGGCGGTCTACCAAGCCGTGGACGCGGAAGCCGCCCTTGAGGTCAAAGAGCCACCGCCTTCAAACGCCCTGCAGGCTGACCTGTTCTCAGCTCCGGCAGGTGCGCCCAAGACGCATTCCCTGCGAGCGGACCTGAAGGCATCGCGCGCCGACGACGTCGACTGGATTGAAATTCGCGTGACCCACGCCGTCGATGCGCGCAAACGCGAGCTGATGCAGCACGCCGGCCTTCGCGTCGTCGAGATTGACCTCAGCGGCCTGTTCCGACCCGGCGTCACCCTCGCCGAAGTTAGGCAGGCGGTCATCGAAGACCCTGAAACCAAGACCTGGCTCGCGCACCCGGCTGTACCCGATGCAGCGGCGGCTCTTCACCGTGAGCTCGAGCGAGAGTCGGACCAGGCCATGCTGGCCTACATCCTGCGCCAGCAGCAGGAACCGAGCCGGCCTCAACGGCAAGAGCCGCCCATACTGGTTCCGACGCCGCCCCCCGCACCCACGGAGGCGCAGCGCCTTGAGGACCTACGGGAGCAGCTTGGGCTGGCTCCGCAGGCCCGTTGGCCGCGCTACCTAGACCTCGACCTTCCTGGCAATGGCGGCAGCCTAGTCAGCCCCCGCATCTGGCTCAGCAGGTTGTACCTGGACTGGGTCCGTGGCCGTGGCGGCGCCCGCTACCTTGTCTCCGACCTCGAAGGCTCAGTCGCCGCGAAGTTTGGTGTCAAGCCGCGGTGGGGCCATCGCGACCTGCGACAAGCGCTGGAACGCCGAGTTCTGCCGTACTGGGTTGCGTGCGGTCTGGTGACCGTTTCAGGCGAGGTTGTAGTGGTCGCCAAAGACTACGGGACGCCCGGGACAGCGAAGCCCCTCCGGTAGAGTGCCTCGACAGGGAGCGGTGGTCCGATGAATCCTTGGACGCCCGAGAAAAAGATGGAGGCGGTGTGGCGGTGAGCTTGGACTTCAAAGGCATTCGGGAGCATCGAGGCTCGCAGAACGGCGGCTTCGAAGAGCTCTGCTGTCAGCTCGCGGCCATGGAGGACCCGGCGAAGGGCTCCCGGTTCATCCGCAAAGGCCCGGGCGCCGACCAGGGCCTCGAGTGCTACCGCGCCTACGCGGACGGGCACGAGGTCGGCTGGCAAGCGAAATACTTCATCAACGGCTTCGAGGACGGACAAGTCGACGACTTGGCCGATTCGTTGAAGCGCGCACTCAGCGCCCATCCGCTGCTGGCGACATTCGTCGTCTGCCTGCCCGTGGACTTGCGTGACAACCGGTCCGGCAAGAAGGCCAGCGAAGTGCAGCGCTACGAGAAGTGGCGCCAGAAAAGCATTGACGACGCAGCCGCCAACGGTCGCACTCTCGAAATTGAGCTCTGGAGCGCATCAAGCATCGGCGAGCGACTTGGGCGCGACGACGCCATGTATTCGGGCCGGGCGCGCTATTGGTTCGATTCCGTCACGTTCAGCTCGGCCTGGTTTCGCGACAAGCTCGAAGTGCAACGTCACAACCTGGGTGAGCGATATAGCCCGGAAAGCCATGTGGAGCTGCCCATCCAGCAAGCCTTGCAGGCGGTGGCTCGCAACCCGGAACTGCTAGCAGCGCCTGCGACCTGGGCGGCCGAGGTTACGTACAAGATGGACGGCGCGGTTGGTAGCTTGTCGCGTGAAAAGCTGTCTTCTGCAGACGAGGTGCGGCGAGCCTGCGACCCACTGCTGCAAAGCCTTGGAGCGCCTCCGGCGGCGTTGGAAGCGCCGGTGCCCATGGAAAGTTGGGCGACCCTGGCGGCCGCAGCCATTGAGAGCATTTCCGAAGCCCTGACCGAGGTCGAGGACAAGGTCCCGGAGAAGAGCCGATACCTCCCTCGCAAGGACCTGTTCGACCTCTACTCGGCGGTCGACCATGTCCGCGAGCAGCTAGCCAGCGAGCGTTGGCAGCTCATGAACAAGCGCGAGCTGGTCATCTCGGGCCCTGGTGGCATCGGCAAGTCCCACCTCGTCGCTGACTTTGGGCACAAACAGCTCGAAGCCGGCCGCCCTTTCATCTTGGTCCTCAGCGGAAGCCTGACCGACGGAGACCCTTGGGAGCAAATCCGAGGGCAGCTGGACCTCGCGCAGGTAACAACCGCTGACTTCCTGGGCGCTCTCGACGCCGCCGCTGAAGCCTCCGACTGCCGGGCCGTGCTGGCCATAGACGCGCTCAACGAGCGGCATGGCATCGCGCTTTGGGAGACGCGCCTGCCCGGCTTTATTCGGCAGGTCCAGAAGTTCCCGAGACTGGCGCTGGTGCTGACCATTCGCAGCACGTACTACCGCTACCTCCCCCTGAAGGACCTCGCGCGCGTTGTCCACCCCGGCTTTGCCGGCCACGCCGGAGCCGCAGCAAAGGCTTACCTAGACAAGCGTGGCATCGCGCGACCCAGCTCCCCGAACCTGGCACGGGAGTTCGAAAACCCACTGTTCCTGCGCACCTGCTGCGAGTACCTTGATACCGAGGGTCTCAAACAGTTGCCCAAGGGCATGGACGGAGTCACAGCGCTCTTCGACTTCTACCTGACCGCTGTAGCGGACAAAGTTCAGAGGGAGCTGAAGCTCATCCCCGAGCTGAAGACTCCGCGAAGGGCGTTGGAGCAGTTCCTGGAAGCGTGCGCAGCTGCCGGCGAAGGTGGAAGCCTGCCCATCGAAGACACCATCAAGCTGCTGGAGGACGTCCACAACTCGGGCGGCTACACCGACCGCAGCCTCTTTTCTGCCTTCATGTCAGAGGGCGTGCTCACACAGGACGTCGAGTGGCAGCCCGGAGGTGCCCACAAGGAAATCATCAGGTTCACGTTCGAGCGCCTGTCGGACCACCTGCGCGCCAAACGGCTCATCAGCCAGATTGACCGCGCTGACGTAGAAGGCTCGTTCCGAAGGCCACCACTGGCGGCCTACTTTGACCCATATGAGAGCTACCAGTTCGCTGGAGTCATCGAGGCCCTGGCAGTGCAACTGCCGGAGGAGTTCAATCTCGAGCTTTTCGATGTGCTGCCCAAGGAGGCCATCGACGACCCATCGCTCTGCGACGCTTTCGAGAATTCGCTGGCATGGCGAAGTCCCAAGGCGTACACAAGCCGAACCACCGGCTGGGTGAACAAGCTCTGCGAGGCCACTGGCCGCTCGGCCTACGGCTTGATGCTGCTGGTCAGCACCGAACCCGAAAACCTGTTCAATGCAGACTGGCTGCACAACGACCTTTGGCCGCGCCCGATGCCACAAAGAGACGCGGTGTGGTCCGTGTTCCTGGCGGTGGATGACTTGAGTGAGGGAGGCGCGGTCGTCTCGCTTATCGACTGGGCCTGGGAGGCTGACGCCAACGAAGTCGATGAACAGCGCCTGTGGCTCGCGGCGGTCACCCTGACTTGGTTCCTGTCGACCAGCAACCGTGCTGTGCGTGACCGTGGCACCAAGGCACTGGTGAACCTGCTGGCAGGAAAGCTTAGTCACGCGGCTGCCCTTATCGACCAGTTCGCCGACGTCGATGACCCGTACATCACCGAGCGCCTTCTGGCCGCCTGCTATGGAGCGGTCATGCAAGGTATGGACCGCGCTCATTGCAGTGTGCTCGCCGCTTCGGTCTGGAAAAATTACTTTGCCGAAGGAAAGCAGCCGCCGCTGAACGTGATGGCCCGGGACTATGCCTTGGGCGTCCTCCTCTACGCTAAGGCCGCAGGCCAGTTGCCATCCGAGGTTGACCTGGACGCATGCAGGACCAAGTTCAAGTCAGCCTGGCCGCTGGAACCTGTGAGCGATGAGGAACTCAAGAAGTACCGCGGCCGGGGATACGGCGATTCGATTTGCTCTTCCACGAATGAACACGGCGACTTTGGGAACTACACGCTGCGCCATTGGTTGCACGACATCGTTGACGCGCCGCGCGCCCTTGGCGGCGATACCACCAAAGAACTTTTCGAGCGTTGGCAGGCCGAGCTGATAGATAGTGGCACCTCCGAGCAGCAAGTGGCTTACCTCGCGCTGCGCAAGCTGACGGTCGACTACCGCCTGCGGCCTCCGCGCTTCTCCCTCACCGCGAAGAGTACGGGCGAGTCCGAGCGCCTCTGGGCCGAAGTCCAACAAGCCAACGAGGCGTTCAAGGACACCTTGTCCGAGAAACTGCGCACTGAGTACGTCCAGTTCGCGGAACATCATCTGCTTGAGTCGACGCGCATGCGGGACGACAACAGGCGCCCGTCGGAGGTCGACCATGGCCCTGTGCGGCGATGGATATGCGAGCGCGCGCACCAGCTCGGATGGACCGAAGAGCTCTTCGAAAAATTCGAGAGAAGCGGGAGCATCAGCCACGACCGCATGGGCAAGCATCGGGTAGAGCGCGTCGGCAAGAAGTACCAGTACATCGCGCTCGCTGAGGCCGCGGCAAGGATGACTGACAACTTGGCGATGTGCTCGTGGGAAGACGAAGGCAAGCTCAGGGCGTTTGAGCCGGGCCCTCGCGGCCGCGACATGAAGCGCGACCTGGACCCATCGCTGCTGGTTCGCAGCACCCTCGAAACCGGCTGGGAAGCGGCGCCGGTCACATGGTGGACTCCGTCTGCACCACGACTGCCTTCTGGCGATACTGACCTGCTCCTGGCCTGGGTGCAAGTCGAAAGCGACTTGTGCAATGACGTCGGTCAAATCGAGGTGACCGACCCCGACGGGGATAACTGGTTGACGGTGTACGGCTTTCGCCGCTGGACTGTGCCGGGTCAGGGCAGGCGCAACCACGCTGACGCCTGGTCGCGCGTCACCTGCCTGGTCACGACGCTGGGCAAGGGCCAACAGCTGGCCAAAGAACTGGTCGGTCGGCAGCGCGGCGACGCATCTCGCCTGTGGGACAGCGGCACGCTGCTTCCATTCCTGGGCGAGCATGGGTGGCGTGACCCCCAGCCAATCAAGCTGGAGCAAAACGTCAGCGCTGGCATCAAGACGCCATATGCCGGCATCGTGGAGTCCCTCAACGCTGAAGGCAACAGCAACGACAACTCGGTCGATGAAGGGTTCGCGCTTTACCTGCCTTCGTCGGGCGTCATCACGGTGCTCGACCTACACCTGCGCAGCGGCAAGGCGCCGGAGTATGTCGACGCTGGCGGCAACCTGCGATGGCAGGACCCCTCGCTGCATTGGCGAGGTTCTGGGGCCGGTGTGGCCTCCCGCGACTACTTCCTGAGCAAGCTTGCGAGCGCGGGTCTCGAGGCCGTATGGGTACTGGCCGGCGAAAAGAACGTTTATGCAGGCCACGACGTCGGTATGTCCATGGGAGGGTTCGGCGGCGGCCTGTACCACACCACCGCCTTCGCCATGGAGGCCGGCGTCTTGAAGTCCTTTGGCACAAAGACTGAGTTCCAAAAGCCGAGTGCAGAGCAACTAGAGAAGCTGAAGGGCAAGTGAGCCGCCTCGAAGCCTGGCGCTACCTCGCCAGCTCGGCCCCACCAAGGAACAAGAGCTCCAATCAGGTCTGAGCGCGCAAGTTAGGTCATGGACGCAGCCGCCGGAACGCCTCCGCCTCCTGCTCCTCTGGCCTCTTGAAGTGCCGTTCGACGAAGGCACGCTGGAGCTCGTCGCGGGAGTAGACGAAGTGCTTGGCCTGCATCACGACGTTTGTGTTCAGCCCTTCGACCAAGTCCCGGGCCGGGCGCTCCAGCAACCGCCGCAGCCGCTGCGGGTCCTTCATCGCGAAGACCGCCACCCGCGGACTCAGCGGCAACGCGACGATGCAGTTGGGGTCGCTGAGCCCCTTGGTGAACACAACAGGACGGTCGCTGGTCAGCAGAGTCTGGTCTCCAGCGTCCAGATGTCCCCAACCCCACTCGAACTCGAGGATGTCGGCAAGCAGTGACGGCTGCTCGATGAGACGAGGCAGGCTCTGCACTCCCAGGAAGTCCGGCAGGTGCGGCATCTGATGCTGGATGAAGTCGTTCAGGGAGGGCGGCCAGCCTTCTTGGCGAAGCGCCTGGTAGTCGGCCTCTAGACCAGCCGCCATTTCGCTGACCGCCTGTGTCGCCTCCGCACGCACGTGCTTCACGTAGCCGGGTGTCCGGACGCGTTGGGCGACGACGTATCGCGCAAAGGCGGCGGCCTCAGCCTCCGAGAGCGGCTGCCCGCCGGCAATCATCTTGGCAATGACCGGAGCGGCCGGGTCGTCGACCTTCGGTCCAAAGTACTCCTGCTCGACGGCCTGCGTCTTCTTCCCGTCCTTGTCGACGCCGGCGTAAAGGTCGACCTGTTTGGCCGCGCCCTTGGGCGAAATCCGCGCCGCGTGCAGCCGCTCAGGTATCCACTGGAAATAGGTCAGCCGCTCAGCCTGCGACTCATCAGGGGTGGCCCAAGCGCGCAGGTAGAACTCCGGGACGAAGTGGTGCTTCGAATGGGTCTGCTTCCCGCGCTTCATGCAGTAAGTTTGCGCCACCGAACACCCGCGCGAACTGCGAAATCCGTCACACCGAAACCGCCCAACTCACCGGCGCCCCCTCAGCGCGCGGCTAGAGTTCGTTCACACCACTGCGGCAACCACCGTAGCGGCATCACCGGTACGGGCACCAAGCCCCACGCCACCAGAGGCCCCTGGACGACAGCAAGCTCGCCCAACCCTCGCTCCCGGTTCGTTCTGAACCGAGGACACCCCGCCAAACACGTGACACCCGAAGTCCGTCTGCGACTTCCCTGGTCCTGCGCTCTGCGCTCGAACCAGATGCTCTTTAAAAACCTTTTAGCAGCCCATTGACCCGCAGAGCCGAGTAACCGCCTGTAGGGAGTACTAAAAAAACAATAGCTGTCGGCTGCGACGGACCCGTCCTTATGCGACGACCGATATCCCCTTCTCAACGAGAAGGCACAAGACCCGACCCTAGTCGGGCGCCCCTGACGAACTGCGAGCCACCTGCCCAGTTCGCAGCACCCCACTTCAACGCTCGCGATTCCGCTGAGCGCAACAACACAAGACACCGATGAACAACAACAACCACATCGTCATCCGTCAACCCGTTCCCGCGGCAGCCGCCGCCAACCGCGACGCCGCGAGTGCTTCGCCGAAGCGCCGCCACGCGACGCTCACCCTCGCCCCTTGCAAGAAGCGCCGGAACAGCACTGAGCCCGGCCAAGCCTTCGGCGGACGCCTCGAATGCGCCGGCCATGCCATCTGGATTGAAGACGCCATCACCCTCGGCGTCGTCGCCTTCGTGCTGAACATCGGCACCGTCGAACTTCGACTGCCGACGTTCCGCGACCGAACCTCCGAACTGCGCGCAGACCAGAAGGTGCTGCCGCTCGACGTCATCGCCCTGGCTGAAGGCGTCAGCTGGAGCCGGCTCAAGCGACAGGACGAAGCCGCCGAGGCGCTGTTCGTTCGCCGCTTCGCCACCGCCCTGCGCATCTGCACGCAGAGCAAGGCGGAAGCCCCGTCGCTCGTCACCTGGTACCGCCAGAACCTGCTGCCCGCAGCTGTCCGCGCCGTGCCCGCCGACCTCCGCGTCAACGAACGCATCTGAATTCAAGAAATCACAGCGCCCGCCGCTTCCCGCCAATGCGCGGACGCGGGCGCCGAACTACATCTCAAGGAATACCGAGCATGAACCGCAACACCAAGAACACCGCCGCCAACAACCAAGAGCTGACGCTGACCTTCTTCAGCAACCACAACGGCGTCCCTGTCGCCGACCTCTACCTCGGCGAGCGCCGCCTCCTCGCGACGACCCACCCCGCCACCATCGTCGCAGCCCTCTACGCGATGAACGAGACCGAGCTCACCGTGATTACTGAGGCCGGCAAGCACACCGGCAACTTCGAGTTCTTCGAACCGGAAGATGACGCTTGGCCGCTGGGAGCAATCAACTTGCACCTGCAGTTCAACCCGCAGAACTACCAGTTCCGACACCTCGCCCCCTCCGACAACTACTACCTGCTGCTCGAAGGCCTCGACCTCTTCTCCTTCGAAATCTGGCACTCGCCTACGGCGCTGGCGGACGAGCACCTCCGCGCCGCTCACCACCACCTCCCTCAGGACCTCATCAGGCGCCCGCTGACGACGCGCAATCCCAAGGGCTGGAAGAAGACCCTGGAGAAGCGCAACGACTTCGTCTACTTCCCCGAGTGCTGATAGGAGGCCGCGACATGAACGACGCCACTTTCGAAGTCCTCCCCCCGCTCCCTCGAGACCTCGCCGAAGGTGCGGTGCGAACGCTGAAGACTGTCCTTGAACGCATCCCCGACCAACCCCTGAAGTGCTGCTTCGTCGGCAACTGGACCACCGACGCGTTCCAGCTCCTTGAGTTCAACGACATCAGCCCAGAGAACTTCCAGTTCCCTGCCGCCGTCGTTCGCCAGCACGTGACGAAGCTGGATGCGGAATACGTCATGACTGTGCTCGACATCGCCTGGGCGGCGTCCAGGACGGTCAGCGTAAGCATTGAAACTCGCGACGCGACCTACGCGAGCAGCTTCCCTGTCGTTCCGAAAGGTGATGGCAGTGCTGCCATGGCGCTTGGACCAGGCCGGTTCGAGCGTCTGAGGAAGCACACCTCCCCGTTCGCGCGAATGCTGCGCCGACGGTCCCGCTGTTGAGCCTCTTCGGCTCACAAAACAAGGCCTGCTCGACTCAGCCCGGGCAGGCCGACATCACAAGGCTGAATCAGTATCTAGGGAAAGAACATGAACGCACGAGACCCTGAAGCCCTGCTGTCAAAGACTGCAGGCAAGAACACCCGCAAGCGCGTCAAGCAGACACGCCACATGAAGGAAGCCAGCGTCCTAGCCGACCTGTTCAGCGAGCTGTCGGCCCAGCTCGCCGCCGGCGAAGTTGAACCTGCGCGCGAAGCCTCCCACCGAGCACATGCCCTGCTGGAAGTGCTCGCAGCGATGGACCGCCAAGACGAGCACCCCGAACTGGCGTCCCCGAAGTGCGACGAGCGTCAGCAAGCCGCCAGGGCGTGGACTCGCTTGATGCGACCAAACGCCGACACCAAGACGCAGCTGCGACAACACTTCGAGGGGAAGCGGTTCTCGTACATCCGTCTCGAACCCCTGCCGCCTCTGCCCGAACCGAAACCTCGAGTGCCATATACCGGTGGCATCTACCAGACTGTCTTCCTCCCGGACGACCCCAAGTTGGCCAGAGAGCTGGGCCTACCCGAGTCGTACACGTTCCGGCATGGCGTGAACAACTGGGGGTTCCATGACAGCTTGCACGGGGCAATCGAGCGCAAGTTCCCGTCTGCAAGGGACGGCGATTTTTGCGTGCAATCGCGAGTCGAAAGAAGCGAGACTTTCGGCCGGACCTCGAATGTGCTGGTCGTCTACAAGGAGCGCCGGGCCTGGGATGAGAAACACCAGGTCATGCGCTACAACATGCACAGCACGACGCACGCGGAGACGGCGGAGTCGCTGGCAGCTGAACGCAACGGCAAGAAGCGCAAGGGCGCCAGCAAGAAGCGCTAATCAGGCAGGGTGGGCATGCGCCGAAGGCCGCTTGGCCGTCGGCGTAGCGAGGTTTATCGCTGGATGGATGCCTTGCCGGGCACAACGTCCACGTGCTCTGCGCCCCATGCGGCCCAAAGCGCGCACGAAAGAACACCCACCAAGTTCGTTCCGATAAAAGCGGCGTCGCTCAGGCCCGCGCCGGTCAGGCGCGCCATCAGAGCGTCAGCGCACACCACCACGGCAGGAACGACCGCCAAGCCCGCGGCACCAATCGGGTGCCAGCGACGAAGAACAGTCAACAACTTTAGGGACATGACAGACACTCCAAAAACCACTTCCAACGAGCAGTCGGGAGGTGTAGTCACCGAGATTTATCAACAAGCGAAGCAACAGCTCAAGCACTCTGCCGTCGCTGGATTCGTCTTCACTGCAATCCTCGTGTTCCTCGCGCAGCGGAGCGGGGCCGAAGGCAAGAACAGCCTTGAACTGCTGCGCCAATTCGTAGACCACAGCCTTCCCAACAAGACTCTCTACATCGTCGCCCTGGGGCTGCTGGGGCTGTCGATAACCTTCTCGAAGTCCTTCATGGCGGAGCTCCTCCGTACATGGATTGCCAAGCCGCTCATCGAGCTTTCCTCGCACGCCTTCGCAGTGGCGCTTGGCATCCTTCTGGCACTCTTCGCGTCGGCTGGCTATGTCGCCGACCTGCGAGACAGCGCCGGCGCAACTTTCAGCGCGGCTTTCGTGGCCTTCACTGTCTACGGAATTCTTCAGATTGCGCAGGCAGCGGCTGAAGGGCGCTTTGACGAGCAGATTCAATCGGCGAAGATTTACGAGGTTGCCGCGGGGGTAGCAGGTCTCTGCATCACGTACGCGGCGATTTCGGACTTCAGTGTCGAGCTTGAACACGCAGCTGAACACAAGAAGAAATGCGCGCCGGCCGAGCAGTCCGCTGTCCAGCCCGCTCAGCGGTCAGCGCCTGCGAGCCAGCCTCAACATTGAACGTTCCGTTATCTGGGGCACAGAGCACGCGTAGGGCTCTGGCACCCCAAAATAGGCCCAACCGTCAATGATGACCGTCGATGCTGACCTGGTCAGCCCACATTGCCACCAGCTTCTCACCATCACCTCGAGCATCTGCCAGGGCTTTCTCGAGGGTGTCGCGGATGCGCAGGCATTCGTGCCGCACTGTCACGGGTCGCTTGGCAGCAATGCAGAAGTTCACCATGCCGACGAACCCTAGATGATGGGTCAGGACAGACGGCCAAGCCGAGGCTGAACCATCCGGTGCGCAAATCAGGTGGGTCATGGTGTTCCTCCGTCGCGAGCGCCACGCCGTTGAACGGTAGGTCAGGCACGCGACTTCATCAAGGCCGGCGACCATGACCGGGCCCCTAAGGCCGGCGCTCGGGCTGGCATTGCCGTCGGACAAAGAAAAGCCCCGGCACGCGGGCCGGGGAGAAAGTCCAATCGCTGTCATCACGGAAGGACTCCCGCTCAGGGAGGAAAAGCGGGGAGGCCTGGCCGAGGCCGGGCTTCGCGTTCAGTCTACGTGTTTCCGATGTGTCGCTCAGCTAGCATCTTCTTCAAGCTAGGGCAATTCCTAGCATGGGAGGGAACATGGACGAGACGCTCGAACAGGCGCAGCCAGCACAAACGACCGGTGGTCAGCTCCGCGTCGAACTGCAGGCCGACCCCACTGTGGGCTACGCGTCCATCCAGAACGCAGTGCCCGTCGTTCGCTCCCTTCGCATCGTCAACGACACGCCCGAGCAGCTAGATGGCGTCGAAGTCGTCGTCGCCTGCAATCCCTCCTTCGCCCGCGGCACCAAGCTTCGCTTCGAGCGTTTGGCTCCGGGCGAAACGCGCGTCATCTCGCCCCTCGACCTCCATCCGGACCACAGCTATCTGTCAGACCTCCAAGAGGGGATGACAGCTTCCATCACGGCCACCGCACTCCGTGGCACCGAGGAGCTTCTTCAACACCGCCACTCCATCCAAGTCTTGGCCTACGACCAATGGGCCGGCACGCGCGCGCTTCCCGAGCTGCTCGCCGCCTTTTCCATGCCGAACAACCCGGCGGTCGACATGTTGGTTGGCAAGGCCTCCAAGCTCCTTCGGAAGTCACATCCCGAGTTGTCGATGGACGGCTACCAGTCCAAGAGCCGCGATGTCGTCTGGAAGCAAGTCTCGGCGCTCTACAGCACCATCGCTGCCGAGAACCTCCAGTACGCGGAGCCGCCAGCTTCCTTCGGCAGCGACGGCCAGAAGATTCGCACGCCCGACCGAATCGTGGAGAGCAAGGTGGCTACCTGCCTCGACCTGGCGATGCTCTTCGCGTCCTGCCTGGAGCAGGCCGGCCTGCGCCCCGTCGTGCTCATCAAGCAAGGACACGCCTGGGTGGGCGTATGGCTTCACCAAGCCTCGTTCGGGCAGCCCCTCACTGAGGACGCGCAGGAAGTCCGCAAGCGCATCGCCAGTGGCGAGTTCCTCGCGTTCGAGACCACCGGCACGGCGATGCACCACAGCCGCAGGCCATCGCTGCGCATCGCACTCGAGCAAGGCCTGGAGCACCTTCAGGACGAAGACGCGTTCCTCTACGCCGTCGACGTACACATGGCCCGCGGCGTGCAAATCAAGCCGCTGCCCAGCCGGGTGACCTTGGCAAAGGCGGTCCAGGAGGACGACGCCTCCGAACCAGAGCACATCGAACAGACACCCGACCTTCCGCCGCTCGACCCGGCGGTTCTCGCCCCCATCGAGATTGCCGCGGAGGACAGCCCGGAAGGCCGCCTGGCGAAGTGGAAGGCCAAGCTGCTCGACCTGACGCTTCGCAACAAGCTGCTGAACTTCAAGACCACCAAGACCACGCTCCATCTGGTCGCACCCGACCTTGGGGCCCTAGAGGATGGCCTTGCTGAAGGTGTCGAGTTCCGAATCAAGCCATTGCCGGCGCTGATGGAAGGCGGTGACCCAAGGTCAGCGCAAGTCCACGCCCTGCGTACCGGGCGGTCGCCAATAGACGACATGGCGCGAGATTCGCTTGCCAACAAGGAACTCATCGCCCGCGTTGGCACGGATGCGCTAGACGGCAACCTGCTGTCGCTTTTGACCGCCGCACGCACTGGCATGGAAGAAGGCGGCGCGAACACTCTCTACTTGGCCCTTGGCCTCCTGAAGTGGACGGAGGCCGACCGTGCCGAGGCGGTGCACCTTGCCCCCATCCTGCTGGTCCCCGTGACCCTCAGCCGTCAGTCGGTTCGCAGTGGCTACCGGCTTGCGCGACACGACGACGAGACCATCATCAACCCGACTCTTCTGCAGCTGCTGAAGAGTGCCTTCGAAATCAACACCAGCGGTCTCGACGTGCTGCACATGGACGACAAAGGCGTCGATGTCCCGCGCATCCTGCAGGCCTTCCGGCTGGCGACGCGAGAGCTGCCCAAGTGGGAGGTCAAGGAAGAAGCCCATCTGGGCATCTTCTCGTTCACGAAGTACTTGATGTGGAAGGACTTGCAGGACCGGTCCGAGCAGCTGAAGAACAACAGGGTCGTCAAGCACCTCATCGAGCATCCGGGCGAAGCTTTCGCCAGTGAGCGGGATGAACTGACCGAGCGCCCGCGGCTCGATGACGCATACCGGCCGCAGGACATCCGAGCACCCATGCTGTCGGATTCGTCGCAGTTCGAGGCCATCTGCGCCGTCGACTCCGGCCGAGACCTGGTCTTGGAGGGCCCTCCAGGCACGGGCAAATCGCAGACCATCACCAACGTCATTGCGAACTGTCTGGCCAAGGGCAAGACCGTGCTGTTCGTGGCCGAGAAGGTGGCTGCGCTGGAAGTTGTCCATCGCCGCTTGACCGACGTTGGTCTCGCGCCGTTCTGCCTCGAGCTGCATTCCTCGAAGACCAAGAAGACGGACGTGCTTGCCCAGCTCGGCAAGGCCCTGGAGGTCAGTGGGACCAAGACAGCGAGTGAATGGGAACGCGAGGCCGACCGGTTGGCAGCGCTGCGCTCCGAACTCAACGGGCTTGTCGACGCGCTCCATCATGAGCATCCGAACGGACTCGACGTCTTCTCTGCCATCGGCACCTGCATCGCCAATGCCGGCACGCAGCCGTCTCCGATGACGTGGAGCGACCCGAACACGCACACCCACACGGCGCTGGACAAACTCCGCGAGACCACAAGACGGATTGCCGCACTGGGCCAGGCACTGACCGCACTTCAGAACCATCCCCTGGCGCTGCTCGGGCACAGCGAATGGTCTCCGGGTTGGCAGGACGAGTTCGAGGGCGCGGTCGCCGCGGCCGCCGCCACGGCTTCTTCGCTCAAGGTCAAGGCCGAGCCCATGGCCAAGCTGCTTGGACTGGCCTCGTCGGGGCACGGCATGGAAACCCTCGCGGCAATGGACCACCTTGCCGACGTGCTTCTGGCCGCTCCGAAGGTGCCGGTTGGCCTGGCCAAGCAAGCCCACGACACCGCGGTCCGGTCGCGAATTCAAACGCTCGCCAAGCACGGGCGCGAACGTCAAAAGCACTGGGGTCTGGTCGGACCTGGCTGGACTCTGCAGCTGGCAAGGCTCAACGCGATGGAGCTTCAGGGCGAATGGAGCCAGGCCTGCAACACGTGGTGGCCCAAGTCCTGGTTCGCCAAGCGTGCCTTCCTGGCAAAGCTGGCAGCCGTACGAGAAGACGCCAAGCCGCCTACGGCGTCCGCAGTCGATACAGCGCTGCGTCCACTGGCTGATGTAAATGAAGAGGACCAGGTGCTGCGCGGAATGCACGCCGAGGCCGAGGCGCTTCTCGAAGACTCATACACAGGCGTGCAGACCGATTGGGCGGCCGTCGAGGGTCATACAGCTTGGGCCAAGACCTTTGCGGAAGCCGTCGCCCGCGTTGCCGGTGCGGATGCCGAGCTTGCGCAGGCTATTCAACAAACTTTGAATCCTCTGGTTGGTGACCAGCGCGCCGCACTGAGCCCCGCAGGCGCCGTTGGACGCGCGCTCCTGGATTTCCGCGATGCCTACCGAGAGCTCCACAGAAAGCTCAACATCCTGACAGACCTTGCGAAGCCGACAGCTCCGCTCGCTGGGCCACCCCATGCGGACGGAGCCTTGGAACGCGTGCTGTCGCAGCTCGCCAACTGGCAGCATGGTCGCCGCTCTCTGCAGCCCTGGTGCCTGTGGCGCAATGTTCGCGCCCAAGCTATCGCCCAAGGTCTGCAGGGCGTGGTTGAGGCCGCCGAGGCCGGAAGGGTAGGTTTGGCTGACGTGCCTGCGCACTTCGAGTACAGCTACCGCAGCTGGTGGCTCAAGCGAACCATCGACAACGACAACGTGTTGCGCACGTTCTCGAGCGCCGACCACGAACGCAAGATTCGCGAGTTCCGCGACGCGGACACCAAGTTCCAGAAGCTCACCCAAGCCTACATTGCGGCCACGCTGTCCGGCAAAGTTCCCTCAGCATCCGCAGCGGTCGTCGGTGCAGACAGCGAAATGGGCAAGCTGCGCCGCGAGCTCCAGAAGCAGCGCAAGCACCTTCCGGTGCGCCAGCTGATGCAGGGCCTTCCCACCCTTCTACCGAAGTTGAAGCCGTGCCTGCTGATGTCGCCCCTGTCCGTGGCGCAGTACTTGGCCGCCGGACACTCCCAGTTCGACGTCGTGGTATTCGACGAGGCGTCGCAGATTGCCGTTTGGGACGCGGTCGGCGTCATCGCCCGCGGCAAGCAACTGGTTGTGGTCGGTGACCCGAAGCAGCTGCCGCCAACGAACTTCTTTGGTCGGTCGACTGACGACGGCGATGGGGCCGACGGCCAGCAAGTTGAGGACCTGGAGAGCATCCTCGACGAGTGCTTGGGCGCGGGCATGAACCGCCTGACGCTGAAGTGGCACTACCGCAGCAAGCACGAGAGCCTTATTGCCTTCAGCAACGTCAACTACTACGACTCCGAGCTGGTCACTTTCCCATCGCCCGTCACGGCCGACGTGGCGGTTCGATTCGAGCAGGTCGCTGGCGTCTACGACCGCGGCGGCTCCCGGACGAACCGCGCCGAAGCCGATGCCATCGTGAACGCCATCGAGAAGCACTACCTCAAGGAAGGTAGCGGCGGTTTGACGATGGGTGTGGTCACCTTCAACCAGACGCAGCAGTCGCTCATCGCAACGCTGCTTGAAGCGCGCCGCCGGTCAAATGTGGAGCTGGACAAGGTACTTGCACAGAAGGTGTCCGAAGAGCTTTTCATCAAGAACCTGGAGAACGTGCAGGGCGACGAACGGGACATCATCCTGTTCTCCATCACTTACGGGCCCGACGCCGCTGGCAAGGTGACGATGAACTTCGGCCCGCTGAACAGCGAAGGCGGTCATCGCCGGCTCAACGTGGCAATCTCGCGGGCGCGGCATGGCGTGGTCATCTACAGCACGCTGAAGCCGGAGCAAATCGACCTCGGCCGAGTTCGAGCTGCAGGCGTTCGCGACCTGAAGAACTACCTCGAGTTCGCCAAGAGAGGCCCGCGTGCGCTCATCGAGCAGGCGGTCCCAACTGGCTTGGCTCCGGACAGCCCCTTCGAGACCGCAGTCATTGGCCTGCTCCGCGACAAGGGCTGGAACGTACACCCGCAGGTCGGATGTTCTGGCTACCGCGTCGACATCGGCGTCGTGGACCCCAGGGCCCCTGGCCGCTACCTGCTGGGCGTCGAGTGCGATGGCGCCACCTATCACTCGGCGGCAACTGCTCGCGACCGTGACCGACTGCGTCAGCACGTGCTCGAGAGCCTTGGTTGGCGCATCCATCGCATTTGGTCGACGGACTGGTGGCTCGACCCTCAACGGGAGCTCGACAAGCTCCATGCCAAGCTGGAAGAGCTGGTCAGTTTGGAACTGGACGAGGCAGAGCCTGAACCCGCAGTGGCTGAAGTCGAAGAGCCGGCCGGCTCAAACATCGAGTTGCCCTCGGACGTTGAACTCACCACGCCTGCGGTACCGGCAGAGAATGTGCTGAAGCACTATTCCGTGACGACGCTGCCGACTGCAACGGGGTCGCCCGAGGACTTCTACGAGTACCAATCCGCCCATCAGCTGAATACGCAGTTGGCGGCCGTCATCGAGGCAGAGGGGCCCGTCCTAGAGACGGTGCTGTTCCGCCGGGTAGCTCGCGCGTGGGGACTCGAGCGCACCGGCTCGCGCATCGTTGAGCGGCTCCGTACACTTGCGCAGCCGCGCTTCGTCAAGACCGTCGATGGCGATAAGACGTTCTACTGGCCGACGAACGCGAACCCCGCACAGTGGACCGATTTCCGCGTGTCTAGCGGTTCGGACGCCTCACGTCGCCACATTGACGAAGTGGCGCTTGAAGAGCTTGGTGCTCTGATGAAACACATCCTCGACCAGGCTGGCAGCACGAGCCAACAGGAGCTCGCGCGGACGAGCTGCAAGATGCTCGGCATGAGTCGCGTCGCATCCGACGCGGAGGCGCGCGCCGCACAGGCTGTAGCGAAGCTGGCCCATCGCGGCGAGGTGGTCATCGAGGGCGAGCAAGTACGTCTCGTCCAGTGAGGACACAAGTTTCCTCAATTTGCCATGCCGCACCCGAAGGCACTGCTCTGTTCGAGCGCGGCACTGTCATGAGCCACCTGAACCACCCGGCTACGACGCACAAGGGACAGCGTCTTCGCCCGTCTCACGGGCTGACGTGGGTGCTAGTTGCGTCGCTCGCGCTCTGGGCAACTTCCGCCTATTGCGACACGCTGGCTGGCAAGGTTGTGGCCGTGGCTGATGGCGACACGCTCACAGTTCTTGATGGCGACAAGCACCAGCATCACGTACGGCTCAGCGGCATCGACGCACCGGAGAAGCATCAGGCCTTCGGAAGCAAGGCGCGAGAACACCTGGCCGCGCTAACGTTCCAGCGCGACGCCGTCGTCGAGTACAGAAAGCGAGACCGATACGGTCGAATCGTCGGCAAGGTGGAGGTCGAGGGGCGCGACGTGGGTTTGGCTCAGGTGGAGGCCGGAATGGCGTGGCACTACAAGCAGTTTTCGAGGGAGCAGTTGCGAGCCGACCGTCTGACCTACGCTGCCGCTGAAAATAGCGCGCGGGCGGCACGACGTGGGTTGTGGGCGGACGAGGACCCGACACCACCATGGGAATTCCGGGGTCAGTCGAAAGCACGCTGAGCGAGGGGATGGTAGTAGACGGGGCAGCTGACCGACGCACTTGAAAAGGCAATATCGTTGCAGTTGACCAGGGCCAGGCCGCGCCGTAGGCTGGCCGAATGGACAGTTCCGACGAGACAAATTGCCAGGCCCGCGATGTTGTGCTCGAGCAGCTGAGCCGGTCCCACCTCGCTGATGCGCTGCAGGCATCGGTCGCTGACGCCAGCGCTGCAAATGCGGCGTTCCAGTCTGGCTACTTTGCGCTGATGGCGTCCCTGTCCCCGGACGAGGTGGGCTCCTTCGAAGACCACCCCAACGTTGAGGCCGCGGTCTTGGGAGCCCAGCGGCTTGGCCTGAAACCAGACGACCTCAACAGCGCTCGCGAAGACGCGGCGGGCTACTACTCACCCACGCTTCGGTCCGACGACGAGGTGAGACGCCAGCTTGAATGGGCGCGCCGCGCCCGAGCTGCCGCGGGCTGGCCTGAGTGAACTAAAGCAGCCAGCAATGCCAGGCCGCTAGGCGCCAAAGTCATGCGCGGCGGCGAACCGCTTTGGCATCTAGCGCCTTCATGCCACGCCGCATGGCGCAGCGAATTACGTCCGTCTGCAACGCTCGCGCTTCCCGCGCCAAGCTTCGAACCGCCGCGTCCATGTCCGCAGCAAGGTAGACAGTCCGCATGCCAAGGCTGACATCTTTCGGCGCTGCCGGTATTGGGGATACCTTGTTCATTCGCGCCAGGCCGGCGCGCAGGTATCTCCGGCACATCTCCCCCTTGCTGACACCGTCTTCCGCGGCTTGCGCGCGCAGCTTCGCATCGACGTCCATGTCGACGTAGATGCTTCGAAAAACCAGGGGACCGTCCATTGCGACGAGTTTAGGGAACGGCCGTGACGGCGCAACCGGACCTGTCGCGTGGAACACGGCGTGAAACTTCTCACTTTCGCTGAGAAGTCGCGAGAAGTCCTAGCGGCGACGACCGGAAACCACGAATCCAATTGCGCGCAATGAATCTCAAAGCAGCTGAGAACTTGTGAGAAGTGGCCGCCAGTTGCGCCTAGCCATGTGGACCGCGCGCTCCGGCCGGGACCTGACGACTTGGTGCCGGACCTCGCGCTTCAGTCGTCGAGGTCGGCAGGCTTCACAGTGAGGTCGACGGGCTTGGGGTCGAACTCGACGGCAGCACCCCCGGCGCTGCTCTGGTCTGCGAGCTGGGCAATCACACCGCGCAGTAGCCGACCGTCGGCCTCGTCGAGCAGCTGCTTCGCCTCGCCAGGCGGAAATCCGAGGTCGGCAAAGACATTGCCTTGGGCGGGTGTGGTGTGCCCCCGCCTGAAGTCAATGCTTTCCAGGTCGTAGAGATTGGCTTCTGCTGCCGCTTCGCGTGGCGAAGGTGCGCCGGCATGCTGCTGTTCCCGCGCTTGCAGATAGGCGTCGACCGCCGTTGCGGCTACCACCCTGCCGCCCTCTCGCATGGCCACAGGGCCCAGCTTGCCAACATCGGCCAGCATGGAAGCGTACACGCGAGGAACATCGAGGCGGACAGCAGCCTCGGCGATGGTCAAGAGTTCATCAGACATCGGCGGACCTGTCACGCGAGGTCGTTTCGCGCTCGCCACTCAGCAAGGAGCCGCTGGGCGTTGCCCAGGGTCAGCTCGTCTGTTATCCAGTAATGATTCATGAGCTCGCGCACCTTTTCGGCGGCAAGAAGCTGGTCAGCTTCCGCCGCATCGCAGCCAAGCTCTTCAAGCAGCTTGGCGTCAACGGAAATGGAGCCGGTGAGGACGTACTCCGTCAGCATCTTCAAGGCAGCGTCGTTCCTCATTGGCTCGCCGCCTCGAAAGCGCGACCAGCCAAGCGAACCGCATCGCTGAATGGGACGACACGGTTATGGGCGTAGTAAAGCTGCACGACTTGCACTGCTTGGTCCGCTTCGGCGTGCGGCCATGCCAGTTGGGTCACCGCGAGCCGCACAGCTTCTGCATTGGGATGGTCCACGAACGTCAACCGCTCTTCCATGGTCAGCGACGACATCAGGGCGTCGTACATGGCCATGATTGCGGCGCCTACTGGGTCCGAGAGTCGGCCAGACAGCGCTTCATCAAGACGAGTTTGAGCGGAGGTCAGGAGAGCGTGCATCGCGGGTATAGCAAGGTGTGGCCGGCTCAGCCCGCCAGACCTTTCGTCCGGCTCCGGGCGCGCTGCGACTTACCACACCGGCCAGGCAGACGTCTTTGTGGCGCGATGCTGCCGTAGACCTGCTGGTCGCACAACGACGAGTTGCGTACGATGATTCTCAAAACGGCTGAGAAGTCCTGAGAAGCTGGGGGCCACTCCGCCGATTTTTTTGACGGGCTACGTGCAACACAACGTGTAATGCACGTACCTCTTCAAAAATAGCGGTTCACCTGCATGCAGGCGGGTCAAGACGCGGGACGGTTTCCCAGCATGATGATGGCCATTCCGGCCAGGCTGACGGCGACGCCCACCCAGTCAGTTGTCGTTGGCCGAACCTTGTCGACCAGCATCAGCCACACCACCGCGACACCGATGTAGACGCCGCCGTAGGCGGCGTAGACCCGCCCAGCGGCAGTTGGATGCAATGACAACAGCCAGGCGAAGAGCGCGAGGCTCGCCGCACCCGGCACGAGCACCCAAATGGGCTTGCCCTGCTTCAGCCACAGGTATGGCAGATAGCAGCCGACGATTTCCGCGACGGCCGTCACTGCGAACAACAAGAAGGTCTTGAACAGCTCCATCGAACGATTCTCCGACGGCGTCAGGCCCTTGACCCTCAAGCTACTTGAGCAAATACGGTAGCGACTGTGGGCGTTGTGCCCCGACATCGGAGACCCGTGATGAGACCTTGGAAGGCTGTTTTGGGAGTTGGGGCGGCGTGTGCTGTTTGCTGTGCGGTGCCGCTGCTGGGCGGCGTCGCCGGACTGGCTGCGGGAACGACTGCCGTCGGGGCTGCCGGCTCTGCACTGCTCGCCTGCGCAGATGAGCTGACGCCCCTTGGCCTCGCCTTGCTTGCTGTTGCCGCCGCGAGTGCAGGCCTGGTTTGGTGGCGTCGCCGGGCCCATCGGAAGGCGCAAGTGACGACCATCTGTGGAGGAGCCTGCAATGCAAGCCGCTGACGAGGCACCCGTTGCTTGTACGTTGTCGTCCGACGACCTCGGCCGGCGGCTGGCTTGGATTCGCCAAGTCACATCGGCGAACCTGCTCTCCCATCAGCTGACCGGTACCAAGCTCCAACTGACGTACCGACCGGCGGCCAAGCCGGACCTTGAGCAAATCGTCGACCGGGAACGGGAGTGCTGCGCCTTCCTGCGCTTCGACTTGCAGGAGTCAGCTGGGACGGTCGAGCTAACCATCGAGGCCCCGTCTGGCGTCGGCGAAGAGGCTCGCTGGCTGTTTGACCAATTCTTGCCCTCGGCTGATGCGGGAGCCAGCAAGTCGGCCTGCGGTTGTGGCCCTGGCGCGTGCGGCTGACCTACGATGACGACATGAGCGCAAGGCTGTCTATCGGCGTGGTCGCCCGACGCACGGGTGCGACGGTCCCCACCGTGCGGTATTACGAAGAAGTTGGGCTGCTCCCGCCGGTGAATCGAACCGAGGCGGGCCAACGCAGCTACGACGAAACGACGGTCCGGCGCTTGGTGTTCATCCGCAGGTGCCGAGACTTCGGGTTCTCCATTGACCAGGTGCGGGAGCTGGTCGGTTTGGTTGACCAGCCAGACCGGCCTTGCGCCGAGGTGCGCGACATCGCCGTGACGCATCTGCAGGAGGTGCGCCGCAAGCTCGACGAGCTGAAAGCGCTCGAGGCGAGCCTCAACGCATTCGTGGGCAGCTGCGATACCGCCTGCGCCGGTGGTCCGGCAGTCGACTGCACCATCCTTGAGGACTTGGCGGTTCCCGCCGACATGGCGCGCATCGTCAGGAACGGCTGCTGCAGTCCGTAGTGCTCGCATGCACCCGGCGCCGCATCTCAGCCGGATATTCATTGAACCCAAGCGAGCGGCACAACTCGCGACCGACCTCGGTCGCACCGAGGTTGAATTCGCGCATCCCCAGGTCTTCGCACCGCCGCAGCACCTCCTGAAGCAGAGCACGAGCGATACCTCGCCTGCGCCAGTTCTCTACGGTGAACACGTTCACGACGCGGGCCATCTGCCCGCCGGGGTTTGCACGTGTCGGGCCCCAGTCCAGCAGCACTGCGCCGGCACCGCCGATGACCACGTCGCCATCGACGGCGAGCACGCCAACATAGCTGCCAGCCGCTATCCGGGGACGGACCCAAGCTGCGTATGAGGGGCGCCGAGCGGCGTCCTCCTCGCGGTAGCAACCATGCGCTGCCACCACTTCCGCGTCGGCACCGACTGCCGGTCGAAGAGTCCAATCCAACGTCATTTCCCCTGAGGTCTTAATAGGCCGAGGGTCGCGAATCTACCGGACGCGACGTCGCATCAGATACCAGGCAGCTGGCACCACCAGCATGCTCAGCAGCGGCGCCGTCACCATGCCCCCAACCATCGGCGCGGCGATGCGGGTCATGACTTCCGAGCCGGTGCCGTGCCCAAAGAGGATGGGTAGCAAGCCAGCCATCACGACCGCCACCGTCATCGCCTTCGGCCGCACTCGCAGCACCGCGCCTTCACGGATGGCGGCAAGCAAGGTCTCCTCGTTCTCGGGTTCTCCGGCTTCCAGGCGCTGTTTCCACGCGTTCTGCAGGTAGACCAGCATCACCACCCCAAACTCCGCAGCCACGCCTGCCAAGGCGATGAAACCCACGGCCGTTGCCACTGAGATGGCGTGCCCCAAGACCCAGATGAGCCAGAAGCCGCCAACGAGGGAGAACGGAACCGCCGCCATGACAAGCGCGGCATCGCCTGCCGAACGGAACAGCAGATAGAGCAGCACGAAGATGATGGCCAGGGTGACCGGCACGACAACCTTCAGACGCTCAGTGGCACGCTCCAGGTACTCGAACTGCCCTGACCACGAGACGGAGTAGCCGGGCGGCAGCGCCACCTGTTTGCCGACAACCTCCTGCATCTCGTGCACGACCGAGCGCAGGTCGCGACCCCGCACGTCGACGTACACCCAGCCAGAAAGCCGCGCGTTCTCGCTGCGGACCATGGGCGGCCCTTCCTCGATGGAGATGCGAGCCACGTCCTGCAGCAACACCGTTGCGCCCTTCTCAGTGACGAAAGGCAGCTGACGCAGCCGCTCCAGCGAGTCGCGCACCTCACGGGGATAGCGCACGTTGACGGGGAAACGCTCGCGGCCCTGGATGACCTCGCCCACGTTGTCACCACCGATGGCCGTGGACACCACAGCCTGGACGTCCGCCACGGACAGCCCAAAGCGTGCGGCTGCAGGACGGTCAACATCCACGTCGATGTATCGCCCGCCGGTCAGCCGCTCAGCCAGCGCCGAGGACACGCCAGGCACGCCTTTCACGGCCAGCTCAATTTGCGTGGCCAGCCGGTCGATGGTCGCCAGGTCGGCGCCGGCCACCTTGACGCCAACGGGGCTCTTGATGCCGGTTGCCAGCATGTCGATGCGGTTGCGGATGGGCGGCACCCAGACGTTCGATAGGCCCGGCACCTTGACGACACGGTCGAGTTCCTCGACGAGCTTGTCCGGCGTCATGCCGGCGCGCCACTGCTCGCGAGGTTTGAACTGGATAGTGGTCTCGAACATCTCCAGCGGCGCCGGGTCGGTGGCGGTGTCGGCCCGGCCGGCCTTGCCGAACACACGCTCGACCTCCGGAACGGTCTTGATGAGACGGTCCGTCTGCTGCAGCAACTCGGAGGCCTTCGACACCGAGATGCCAGGCAGTGCCGAGGGCATGTAGAGCAGGTCCCCCTCATCCAGCGGCGGCATGAACTCGCCACCCAGCCGCATGACGGGGATGGCCGTCACCGCGAGCACCACCGCCGCGATAGCCAGCGTGGCCTTGGGGAAGCGAAGGACGGCTTCCAGCGCCGGCCGGTAGATGGCGATGAGGAAGCGGTTCACGGGGTTGGCCGTCTCCTTGGGGATGCGCCCACGGATGAGGTAGCCCATCAGCACCGGCACCAGCGTGACGGAGAGCCCAGCTGCTGCGGCCATCGCGTAGGTTTTGGTGAACGCCAGCGGCGTGAACAGGCGACCTTCCTGGGCTTCGAGCGTGAAGACAGGCAAGAAGGACAACGTGATGACCAACAGCGAGAAGAACAGCGCCGGCCCCACCTCCATTGACGCCTGCGTGACCAGCCCCCAGCGTTCCGTCAATGTCGGTGGTCGGCCATGCTTGTCCTCGAAGTGCTCAAGGTGCTTGTGCGCCGCCTCGACCAGGACGACCGAGGCGTCGACCATGGCGCCCAGCGCGATAGCCACGCCGCCCAAGCTGAGGATGTTTGCGCTGACGCCCTGCCAGTGCATGACGATGAACGCGGTGAGGACACCCACCGGCAGCGTCACAACAGCCACCAGCGCCGAGCGCAGGTGGAACAGAAACACCGCGCAGACCACGGCGACGACAACGAACTCCTCGATGAGCTTCACGCGCAGGTTGTCGACAGCACGGTCGATGAGCTTTGAGCGGTCGTAGGTCTCGATGACCTCGACGCCCGTCGGCAGGCTGGGCTTGAGTGCCTCCAGCTTTGCCTTGACCGCTGCAATGGTCGTGCGGGCGTTCTTGCCCGAGCGCATGACGACCACGCCACCCGTGACTTCGCCTTCGCCATCCAGCTCAGCGATGCCACGCCGCATCTCCGGCCCAATCTGGACCGCGGCCACGTCGCGCAGCAACACTGGCGTCGCACCGGCTACGCTCAAGGGAATGGTGCGGAAGTCGTCAAGCGACTTCAGGAAACCGCGCGAGCGCACCATGTATTCAGTCTCGGCCATCTCCACGACAGAGCCGCCGGACGACTGGTTGGCCTTCTGCAGCGCCTGGACAACCATGGCGTGCGTGATGCCGAGGGCGCGCATGCGGTCAGGGTCGAGCACCACCTGGTACTGACGCACCATGCCCCCGATGCTGGCGACCTCCGACACATCCGGAAGGGTCTTCAGCTCGAACTTCAGGAACCAGTCGTTAAGCGCGCGGAGCTGGCCGATGTCGGTTTTGCCGCTGCGGTCAACAAGCGCGTACTCGTAGACCCAACCTACGCCGGTCGCATCCGGTCCCAGCGCAGCAGTCGCGCCGGCCGGCAAGCGGCCCTGGACCTGGTTGAGGTACTCGACCACGCGCGACCGGGCCCAGTACGGGTCGGTCTTGTCGTCAAAGAGGATGTAGACGAACGAGTCGCCGAAGAAGCTGTAGCCGCGCACGGTCTTGGCGCCAGGCACGCTGAGCATGGTCGTGGTCAGCGGATAGGTGACCAGGTCCTCGACCACCTGCGGCGGTTTGCCCGGGTAGGTCGTGCGCACAATGACCTGGGTGTCCGAAAGGTCCGGCAGCGCATCGACGGGCGTTCGGGACACGGACCACAGGCCCGCAGCCACCAGGAACGCTGTGGCAATGAGGACGAGAAAGCGGTTGGTTACCGACCAGCGAATAAGCGAGGCAATCACTTGTTGCCTCCCGTCCGTTGGACCGAGACCAGCACATAGTCATCGCGCTGCTTCTTGAACTCGAAGTGGACCGAGTCGCCAGGCTTGACGTCTGCGAAGACCGTGGGACCGACCCTATGGAACACCATGGTCATAGCGGGCCACTTCAATTCCGGCACCGGCCCGTGGCTGATGGTGAAGCTGCCGGCTTCGACGCTTTCCACCTTCCCGTCGGCGCTGTAGACAGAGGGCATGGCCATTGCTGGTTCGGATGCTGCTGGCGCGGCGCCCATGGCGCCGAGCACGGACTTCAGCCGGGCCTCGGAGTCGATGAGGAACTGGCCGCTGGTGACCACCTCGTCGCCTTCGCGCAGCCCCTCGAGCACCTCCACCTGGTCGCCAAGGTCTGCACCGAGCTTGACTTCGCGTGGCTCGAACGCGCTGCCGTTCTTGCGAACAATGGCCACGGCCCGCGTGCCCGTGCGGATGACAGCTTCGGCCGGCACGACCAGGCGTGACGAGATGGCGCCTGCGACCTGCAGACGCAGCAGCATGCCTGGGGTCAGCTTGCCGGACCGGTTGTCGACCTCGAAGCGGGCCTGCAGGGTGCGGGTGTTGGCGCTGACCTGGGGAAGGATTTCCTTCAGTTCGCCAGTGAAAGTCTGCGAGGCGTCCGCCTGCAGTTCGGCCTTGACCTTCTGGCCTCTCACCAGGCGCACGGCCTGCGCTTCAGGCACCTCGGCCACGGCCCAGACCTTCTCCAGGCCTGCGATGCGGAACAGCGTCATGCCCGGGGACACTGCAACACCTTCGCGCACGCCCAGCTCCGCCACCACGCCCCCAGCCGGCGCGCTGAGCGTATACCGGGCCTGCGCGGTGCCCGTCTCCTCGCTCTGGCGAACGAGGGCGTCGGGGATGGACATGGCACGCAGGCGGTCGCGGGTCGCTGCAATCAAGTCCGGGGCGACGCCCGCACGCTTCAGCGCAAGCAACTCGTTCTGCGGCCCGAGCCATTCGGGCGCGAAGACGGTGGCCAAGGCCTGGCCCTTGCGAACCTGCTCCATCGGCGCGCGAACGGCGAGGCGCTCGATGTAGCCGGCAACGCGGGTCTGGACGGCAACGTTCAGGCGTTCGTCGAACTGCACGGTGCCCACTGCGTCGAACGACGAGGACACATCGGCCTTCTTGACGACAGCGGTTCGCACACCGAGGTTCTGCTGCACCGTCGGACTGACCTTGACGCCACCGTCGCTTGCCTCGTCGGCGTAGACAGGCACGAGCTGCATGTCCATGAACGGCGACTTGCCCGGCTTGTCGAAGCGCGGACCGGGAACCATGGGGTCGTGCCAGTACAGCGGCTTGCGTTCTGCAGCGGACGTGGGCGTCTCTGGCGCGGAGGCGGTGGGCTGTGTGGAACGGCCGGCGTAGAAGCTTCCAACGGCCAGCAGGCTGCCGCCAGCGACGAGAGCGGCGACGAGAGTTGCGCGCTTCATCGTGCGGCTCCTTCGAGGATGGGTTTCAGGGCGAGCTGGGCCTGGGTCTTGGCCAGGTCGCGTTGGAGGGAGAGCAGCTTTCTCTGCGCCTCGACCTCGGCATGACGAGCCTCGAACAGCGTCATCAGGGGAACCTGGTTGGAGCGGTAGGCAGCCATGGCAGCGGTAGTGCGCTGCTGGGAGACGACGACCACGGTCGAGCGGTAGCGTTCGATGCGTTCCGCAAGGCGCTTGGCATCGCTAGCCAAGGCGTGGTATTCGCCGGTGGCCATGCGGGTGGTCTCGACCAAGGCGGCTTCCGCCTTCTCGGTCAGAGCCAGCTTGGACGCGATGTCGCGGTCCTGGCGCCGTGCGGGCGCGACGGTAAGGGGGATGCTGACGCCGACCGAGACCATGTCAGGGTAGCCGGCACGCTGGCCATAACTGACCTCCCAGGACCAGTTGGGATTGCGGCTGGTCCTGGCCAGTTCAGCTTCCTTGCGGCTTACCTCGGCGTCCCGCTGCGCGGCGATGACGGCGGGATGGCTGACTACGTAGGCCCGCTCTTCTGGTGTCGGGAGGGGGCTTGGCGCAGCCAGGTCGTCAGCGGTAGTGCCTACCCAGCGCTCCAGTGCGGCACGGGCAGTGGCCTGCAGCTGTTGCACCTCGGCGGTCTCGTCTTCCGCGACGCCGCGAGCACCGGTCAGCGCAAGGACTTCCTGGCTGTTGCCGGTCGCGGAGGAGAGCCGTGCGCGTGCAGCCTCCAGCTCCTCGTGGGCATGGTGCTCCATCAGCAACGTGAGCTTGACCGTCTCGCCCGCGAACCACGCGTCGAGGTAGGCCAGACCAGCCTGAAGACGAACATCCGCCGCAGCTGCCTGCACCGTAGCGGCCTCACGACCGACCATTGCGTCGGCAGCGGCTTGACGTGCTGCGCGCTTCTCGGCCGAGAGCCATTCCTGGCTGATGCCGACGCGCTTCATCGTCATCGAGTCCCGCGAGCTGAACCTGTCAGCGCCGGAGATGGGCAGGTTGTCGACACCGGCCCGTAGGACAGGGTCTGGAAGTTGGTTGGCGGCGCGAGCAGCTTCGGTAGCACTCGTGGCGCCGGCGCGGGCCGCGCGGGCGGATTCGGACCGCTGGACTGCCAGCTCGAGGGCTTGGTCAAGCGTGAGGGGTGCTGCCCAGCACAGGACGGGCAGCAATGCGGCAGCCATAGCGACTGCTCGCAGGAAACGTGGTGATGGCATGAAAACTCCGTGGACGAGCGGCGGCGTTGCCGGGATGCGGACGTGCCGCACCGGCGCCTGTCAGTCGGCGGAGCTGGTCAGACTCGGAGTCTGAGCGTGGAAAGGAAGAGTGGGTCCGGAGGCGGCTGGGCCTCGGCCGTGGCCGCAGCGGGCACGGTTGTCGCCTCGACAGCGTCGAGCGCCAGCGGCAGCTCCAGCACCTGGACCACCATCGGCAGCGACAGGGTGGGGACCTTGACGACCTCGAAGGACTGCGCAGCACTAGAGGAGTGCTCTGCGCAGAGCCCAGGTTGGTCCTGGTCCATGCCTTGGCAGGGCACGCCGGCTGCCATCATTGCCGCCATCGCGGCCGGGTCTGCCTGTTGCGGGCAGACGTAGCTTGCCAACGCCAGCTGTGAGAACAGCAGCGACAACACCACGAAGAACGCGGTTGTCAGGCGATGGAGGCGTTGGCGGGGCATGAGCAGCTTGAGTCTAGCGCGGTGGCTTTAGGCGTGGTGCGCGGAGCCGTAGAGGATTGACTCCGTGCAACCACGACCGCCGCCGTCACTTCACTTTGCCGGCTGGATTGCCGTCACGGTGAAGGCTCCGTTCACCTTCTCGGCGGTGAACTTGACCTTGTCGCCATCCTTGAGGCTGTCCAGCATCTTCGGGTCCGCGACCTTGAAGACCATCGTCATGGCTGGCATGCCAAGGTTCTCCAGAGGACCATGGCGCAGGGTCACCTTGCCCTGGGCCAGGTCAACCTTGCGGACCTCTCCGTCGCTTTGAGGCGCGGCGGTCGAAGCCGATTGTTGAGCTGCACGGTCCGCTGCAGATGCAGGAGCGGTTTGAGCAGTGGCGCCAAAAGCTGTGGCGAGCGACGCGATGGCAAGGATGTGGGTCAGCTTCATGTTCTGGTTCCTTTCTGGTTTGCGCAAACGCTTCACTTGACGGTCAGTTTGCCAACCATGCCGGCTTCGAAGTGGCCGGGCTGCAGGCAAGCGAACTGGAACTCGCCGGCCTTGGTGAACTGCCAGACGATTTCGCCACTCTTGCCCGGCTTGACGTGAGCCATGTTCGCGTCGGCGTGCTCCATCTCTGGGAACTTCTTCATCAGCTCGGCGTGCTCCGCGATGGCCTTCTTGGTCCCAAGCACCATCTCATGCAGCACCTGGCCGCCGTTGTGGACGACGAACTTGACGGTCTCGCCGCGCTTGACAGTCAGGTCACCTGGCGTGAACCGCATGCTGTCTGCCATGTCGACCTTGATGGTGCGTGTCACCTTCTTGGGGTCGCCTTCTTGGCCGAAGTCTGTCGCCTCCACCTTGGTCGCATCGAACTTGCGCGGCTTGGCATGCTCTTCATCGCCATGAGCAAACGCGGCCGATGAGAGGGCAACCAGCGCTGCCAGGGTCAGTGTGTTCAATGTCTTCATTGGGTCTCTTCCTTCAATGGCCTTGGTGGCCGCTGGGTTTGCGAACTTGGAGGGTCTTCGTGTCGGCTTGTGGTGCCGCCGCGCGTGCAGGCTCAGGCATGTCGGCCGTGTATTCGTTAGCGAGGGTGCCCGCCGGATGCTTGTAGGGGCCGGGGTCTGAGTAGTCGCCGCGCTTGACGTCGTCGCGCACCTTCACGACGCTGAACATGCCGCCCATGCCTACGGCACCGAACGGCCCCGTGCCGGTCATCATTGGCAGCGTGTTGTCCGGGATGGGCATCTCCATCTCGGCCATGTCGTGCATGCCCTTGTCGCCCATGACCATGTAGTCGGGCACCAGCTTCGTTATCTTGGCGGCCACGTCGCGGTGGTCGACGCCAATCATGGTCGGCACGTTGTGCCCCATGGCGTTCATCGTGTGATGGCTCTTGTGGCAGTGGATGGCCCAGTCGCCAGCAACAGCGTCGAACTCGAAGGCTCGCATCTGACCGACCGCGACATCCGTCGTCACCTCGGGCCAGCGCGCGCTCTTCGGGACCCAGCCACCGTCGGTTCCCGTCACCTCGAAATGCGGGCCGTGCATGTGGATGGGGTGATTGGTCATCGTCAGGTTGCCCACCCGGATACGCACCCGCTCGCCACTGCGCGCGACGAAGGGGTCGATGCCCGGGAACGCGCGGCTGTTCCACGTCCACAGGTTGAAGTCGAGCATCGTGTTGACGCGCGGCGTCGCGCTACCTGGCTCGATGTCGTAGGCGTTGAGGATGAAGCCGTAGTCGCGGTCCACGCGGTACTGCCTCGGGTCCTTGGGATGGATGATGAACAAGCCCATCATCCCCATGGCCATCTGCACCATTTCGTCGGCGTGCGGGTGGTACATGTGCGTCCCCGGCCGCTGCAGCACGAACTCGTACATGAAGGTCTTGCCCACGGCGATGGGAGGCTGGGTGAGACCCGTTACGCCGTCCATGCCCGACGGCAGCAGCACGCCATGCCAATGCACGCTGGTGACCTCGGGCAGCTTGTTCGTGACGAAGATGCGCACGCGGTCGCCCTCGACGGCTTCAATGGTCGGGCCAGGGCTGGAGCCGTTGTAGCCCCAAAGGTTGGCCTTCATGCCGGGGGCGATTTCGCGAACGACCGGTTCGGCCACGAGGTGGAACTCCTTGACGCCGTCCTTCATGCGCCATGGCAGTGACCAGCCGTTGAGGGTCACCAGAGGATTGAAGGGGCGACCATTGGGAGGCGCCGGTGGAATCTGCGTCGTGGCCGCCGTCTGGATGACAGCTTCCGGAAGCGAGGCCGCGCCGACACGGCTGACTGCGGCAGCGCCAATGAAGGTGGCGCCAGCCGTCTTGAAGAAGGTTCTGCGGTTGTTCATCGTGGAGTCTTTCAGTGGCCGCCCTGTTCGGCGGCGGCTGCCTTGGCAGGGCCCATGGCGGGGCTGCCGCTGGGAGAGCGGCCCGTCAGCGCGGTCTGCAGGTTGGTCTCCGCAATCCAGTAGTCGCGCTGGGCTTCGATGGCAGCAGTCACGGTCGTGACCTGGTCACGCGCATCGGCGAGCAGTTCGAAGACGCTGGAGAGCATCCCGTTGTAGCGAAGCATGTTCTCCTCGGAGATGCGTTTGCGCAGCGGGACGACCTCATCGCGGTAGTGCCTGGCCAGGTCGAAGGCAGTGCGGTATGCGGAGTAGGACTCGCGGACCTCCGAGCGCGCGTTCACGGCGACCTCGGCCGTGCGGTGAAGCGACTGCATATAGGTCGCCTCGGCACGCGCGGTGCGTGCGGAACCGAAGTCGAAGAGCGGCAGCTGCAACTCGACCTCAAAGCCGTTCTGCCGGCGCTCGCCAGTCTGGCTCTTGTTGGCGTAGCCGGCATCAAGCACGTTGATGAAACGGGTGCCCCGAGTCAGCCCGAGCGATTTGGCGGTGGCCTCGGTGCTGCGCTTGGCCATCAGGACGTCCAGACGCTTCTCGATGGCGGTCTGCTCGGCGTCCTTGGGCTCGAGAGGCGTCTTGGGCAGCTCGGGGAGATGCTCAGGGAGCTTGAAAGCCAACTGTTCGCCGGACAAGCCCAGTACGCGGACCAGCTTCTCCCGCTCGGCGACCGCCTGGTGGCGTGCTCGGGCCAGGTTGGCGGTGGCATCGGCATAGAAGGCCTGCTCTCGCATCTGGGCGAGCTTGCTGAAGTTGCCGGCCAGCAGCATGCGACGCGCGAGGTCGTTGGATGCATCGGCTGCGTCCTTGACTTGCTCGTAGTAGCCGACGAGGTCTTGCGCGGCGACGGCGCCGAAGAACGCCTTGCGCGCCTCAGCAGCGACGCCGACCGCGTCGAACGCAGCCTGGTACTGCGCCTGCTCAAGCTGCCGCTGTGCCACTTCGCTTGCCACAGGCAGTGTCAGCAGGCCGAGCAGATTGAACATCACCGAACGGTCAATCTCTGTGATGCCTCCCCCACTCAGGCGCCCGAAACTGAAAGTCGGGTTGGTCAGGCGCCCTGCGCGCACCCGGTCAGCCTCGGCGATGCCAAGCTCAGAGAAGCTCGCCTGGAGGCCTCGGTTGTTGAGCAGCGCAAGCTCCACGGCGCCGTCCGCCGTAAGGGGCTGCTTGAGCAGCTCCGCAACCCGTGCGCTGACGGAATCGACGTCCGACGTCGACCGCTGGATGGTCACGTTCTGACCGGTACGCTCTTTGGTCAGCTCGGAGACCCTGCCGGCGCCGCCGTCCGGCGAAAAGGACGCGCAGCCAGACAGGACCAGCGACGCGGCCGCTGCAGCTGTCAATCGCATCATTGTTTGCCTCCTTGCTTGTGATGACCGCCGTGTGCTTGCCGAGGCCTTGCCGGCAGGTGCTGATGCAGCCATCGGCATCGCGGGAGCTGACATGCCGGACATGCCGGACATGCCGGACATGTCGTGGCCAGCATGCCCGCCACCAGCGCCCGTTCCTTGCAGGGCGTCGTTGAGCGCACGCCAGTCGCCAGGCTTGGCGTCTTGCCAGGGCTTGTAGTCAGCGAAGGCCGACTGATACCGCAACGGCGGCACCGGGGTCTTGGCGCCGGTCGGGTCAGGCCGAGTGGACTGGGCGAGCGCGAGCATGGGCGCGCACAGCACCGCCGCCGGCATCAGCCAGTGAAAGAGGTTGTTCATTGTTCGAAACCATGTGGGTCATCGGCTCGGCATCGCCATAGCCGGAGGACTCTCGCTACGGCCGCCAAGCGGACGCGCGAGCCCAGTCAGGCCTCCCTCGGAGGCCTTGATGGGTCAGATGGTTCGGGGAGGGCGCTCCTGGCCGTCCGACAGGAAGCTGGGTGCAGGTGTCGAAAGGTCCGGGAACTTGATAGCAGGCAGCGCTTCAGGCTCGGGCAATGCCGGGAATTCGCTCAGCAAAGGGGTCAGCGAGCAGAACGCCGAGCACATATTGCACTTGTCGGTTGCCTCATGGTCGTGCCCCTCATGGTGGCCTGAGCCGCTGTGGTCATGGCCGGCTTCATGATGGTCCATGCCGTGATGAACAGCGTGCTCGCCGACGCGCATCTCGCTCTGCATGCCCGAACTGCCGACCGGGCACAGCATTGCCCCTGCCACCGCACCCCGGATGGGAAGCAGGACAGCTAGCAACAGCAGCAGCCAGATTCGAGCGAGTTTCAAAGGTCAGTGCAGTCGGTTGGGCAGTCTTCAAGGTGAGACTACTTATGCATCCTAAACCTTGTCACTGTGACAAGGTCAAGCGGGTAGCGCCTCGTGTCATCTGACGGGCCGCCGGCCTACATTGACCGGATGAAGACACCATCCCTCCTCTCCGCAGCAGTGCTGCTAGCCCTCTCACACGCCGCGAATGCCGAGCTGGTCCCCGTCCAGTGGGATGCAGCCGGACAGTTCAGCAAGGAACTGCCCATCCCGCCGGGCAAGTTTGTCGAGGTATGCGAGAAGCTGGTTGAAGGCGCCAAGGTGGACTGGTCCTTCGAGGCGGCCGGCCCGGTCGATTTCAACGTTCACTATCACGAGGGCAAGGAAGTCCGCTTCCCGGCCAAGAAGGCTCAGGTCGCCCAAGACCAGGGAACACTGGAGGCGACGCTGAAGCAGACCTACTGCTGGATGTGGTCGAACAAGGGCACGACGCCCCTGAAGCTGCAGTTCAAGCTCGCGAAGGGCTGACGCACCGCAATTGCCCGACCGAGGCGTACTACTACGTGTGGCGCCAGACCTTCACTGCAGATACGAACAGGATGGCAGCGAGCACGGGCAGCAGCACGGCACTTGGAACAACGCCAAGCAGTTGTCCGCCGGCGGCCGCACCCGCTATTGAGCCCAGCGCCATGGCGAGCACGAAGCGGCGGTTGCCTCGGAGCACCACGAAAGCGCTGTCCCGGCTGAAGCGGATGAAGCCGACAACCATCGTCGGCAGGCTGATGGCAACAGAGAGGCTGCCCGCGAGCTTGATGTTGGCACCGAACAGCAGGATGAGAGTCGGGATGAGCAACTCCCCGCCAGCCACTCCCATCACGGCGGCTACGACGCCGATGACAAAGCCGGCCAGCAGCCCTGCCACGACCTGCGCTGGACCATGCAGCAAAGCGCCATCTGAGTGGACGCCATGCGCGAACAGCAGCACGGCGGCGATGGCAAGCAACATGACGCTGATGACCTGGTAGAGCCGGCGGTTGCTGAGCTTCGTGGCCCATCCTGCGCCAAACCAGGCGCCCATCAAACTGCCGCCAAGGAGATTGACGATGCTGGGCCAGTTGGCAGCAATTTCCTGCGCGGGCACCGAGCCCATGCGAAAGAACAAGGCGCTCGTCACCACAATCAAGCTCATCGCCTTGTTCAGGATGACGGCGTGAAGCGCAATGAAGCCGAACAGCCCGATGAGGAGGGGGAGACGGAACTCTGCACCTCCAAGACCGATAAGTCCGCCCAGGATGCCGACGCCTGCGCCAGCGAGCGAAGCGCCCAAGATACGTTGCGGGGTCTCCGCCAAGACGGTCGTCATGTTGAGATTGTGAAACGGACAGACGGACGGCTGCAGCGCCCGGACGCGCCGCAGCCAGCGGCCGTAAGTTGCGACTCTCAGCGACAGCGGCCTAGTTGGCCTTGTGCGCCTGGCGCCCGGGTCGCAGACCCGCCGTCTTGCCGTGCGGGGCGTGCGGCACGGCAGGCGCGTCCTGTGCGAGGGACTCGATGATGGGGCAGTCCGGCCGGTCATCGCCGTGGCAGCAGTGAACGAGATGTTCCAGCGTGGCCTTCATCGCCTGCAGTTCCTTGAGCTTCTCGTCCAGCTCGACGATGTGGGCCTGAGCGAGCGCGCGCACCTGCCGGCTCGGTCGCTTGCGGTTCTGCCACAGACCTAGCAGCTCGCGAATCTGCTCGATGGAGAACCCCAGGTCCCGAGACTGCCGGATGAAGCGCAGCGTTGACACCTCCTTGTCGGTGTACTGCCTGTACCCGGACTCGGTGCGCGCCGCCTCAGGGAACAGGCCGACGCTCTCGTAGTGCCGAATCATCTTGGCCGATACGCCCGACGCTTTCGCCGCTTCGCCGATGTTCATGCTCATCTCGGGTCCTTATCCAATCGTGGTTCGTGCCGCAGGTGCGTCGGCCGTCGCGCGCCAGCGCCGGAGCGTCAGTGCGTTGAGGACAACGCTCACGCTGCTGAAGGCCATGGCGGCACCGGCAATGATGGGGTTCAGCAAACCCAACGCAGCCAGTGGGATGCCCAGCACGTTGTAGCCGAACGCCCAGAACAGGCCTTGCTTGATTTTTGAGTAGGTGCGGCGCGACACGTCCAGCGAGTCGGCCACCAGTCGCGGGTCGCCGCGCATCAGCGTGATACCGGCGGTCTCGGTCGCAACGTCGGCTCCGCCCGCCATCGCGTAGGAAACGGACGCAGCAGCCAGCGCGGGGCCGTCGTTCAGGCCATCGCCGACGAAGGCCACCACTTCGCCCTGGTCGCGCAACTGTTTGACGACAGCCGCCTTGTCGCCCGGCAGGACTTCAGCTCGCACCTCGTCGATGCCCAACTGGCTCGCGACCGCCTGTGCGGCGCCCTGGTTGTCCCCCGTCAGCATGACCGTCTTTATGCCAAGTTCATGGAGACGAGTCACCGCTGAGTGGGCCGTAGCCTTCACCGTGTCGCCGAAAGCGAGCAGGCCGAGGACGCGCCGATGGTCCCCTTCTGAGCCGATGAGCCACGACACCGTCTTGCCTTCGCTTTCGAGCCGCCGCGCGGCAGCTCCAGCCGTTCCTTCGTCCAGCCCCAGCTCTCGCAGCAGCCTTGTACTGCCGAGAGAGACCTTCTGCCCGCGCACCACGCCCTCGACCCCTCGTCCAGCCAGCGCCGCGACCTGATGGGCTTCAGGGACCGGCACCCGCTCGTCCCGGACCTTGTCCATGACCGCCGCAGCCAGAGGATGGCTGCTGGTCTTCTGAAGCGCCGCAGCGAACCTGAGCACCTCATCGCGGCTTGAACCCTCTGCGGGCACCACAGCTGCAAGTGACGGCTTTCCCTCGGTGAGGGTTCCCGTCTTGTCGAAGGCGACAACGGTGACGCCATGGGCAATCTCAAGTGCTTCGGCGTCCTTGATGAGGATGCCATGGCGGGCCGCTACGCCGGTGCCAGCCATGATGGCGGTTGGAGTGGCCAGGCCAAGTGCACACGGGCAGGCGATGACCAGGACAGCGACGGCGTTGATGAGCGCAGCTTCCCAGTTGCCGGTAAGCAGCACCCAGCCCAGGAAGGTGGCGAGGGCAATGCCCAGCACGACGGGTACGAACACGGCGCTGACGCGGTCGACGATGCGCTGGATGGGCGCCTTGGCAGCCTGGGCCGACTCGACCATGCGGATGATGCGGGCGAGCGTCGTCTCGGCGCCGATGGCCGTGGTGCGCACGGCCAGGAGGCCCTCCACGTTGATGGCGCCGCCGGTCACCTTGTCACCCTCAGCCTTCGCGACCGGGAGGCTCTCGCCAGTGATGAGCGATTCGTCGACGTGGGTGCGCCCTTCGACGATTTCGCCATCCACGGCCACGCGTTCCCCGGGCCGGACGATGACGACCTCGCCCACCGCCACCTGGTCGACCGGGATTTCCGACTCCACGCCGTCCCGCCGCACTCGCGCGGTGGTCGGCCGCAGAGCGTTCAAGGCACGAATGGCATCGGCAGTCTGGCGCTTGGCCCGATGCTCCAGCCACTTGCCCAGCAGGACCAGGGTGATGACGGCAGTGGACGCCTCGAAATAGAGGTGCGTCATACCGTGCTGGGCGTGCGTGACGAGGAGATAGATGGAGAGGCCGTAGGCTGCCGAAGTGCCCAGGGCCACAAGAAGGTCCATATTGCCAGCGCAAGCCAGCACCGCCTTCCAGCCGGCCCTGTAGAAACGCCAACCCAGCCAGAACTGGACGGCGGACGCCAGCGCAAGCTGCACCCATCCGTCCAGGGTCCAGTCCACGCCAAGGAGCTGCAGGAGCATTGGGGCCACCAGCGGCACCGTAAGCACACCACTGACTGCGACGGGCCACCAGTCAGGGGCACGTCCGCCAGGCTTCGGCGTCTCGTCCTTTAGCTCCCAGGCGGTGTAGCCAGCCTTGTTGATGGCGGCCTTCAGCGCGTCGAGCGGCACGGTCGAGAGCACCTGAACGGTGGCCTTCTCCGTGGCTAGGTTGACGGAGGCGCTAGAGACCCCAGGAACCTTAAGCAGCGCCTTTTCAACCCGAGCCACGCACGACGCGCAGGTCATGCCGTCGACCTGAAGTACGGACTGGGTGGTGGCGACGTCGTAGCCGGCCTTACGGACGGCAGCAGCTAGCGTTTCGGCGCTGACTGAGGCATCAGTGCTGACTGACGCTTCTTCAGTCGCCAGGTTCACGCTGGCCGCCTGCACGCCCGGAACCGCTTTCAACGTCTTTTCAACGCGCAGGACACACGAGGCGCAGGTCATGCCGGTCACCTGCAGCTTGATACCTTGAGGGTTGGGGAGTGCAGCGATGTTCATGGCGACCTCAGATGCAGTGGAATGTTGGCATCGTCAAGGTTCCAACGTTGGGAATGTCAAGCGGACGTTGAATATTCCACATGGACGGGAAGGATTCTGCGTCATGGCATTGACCTTCCAACTGTGGGAGAGCTGAAAGTTGCGTCACCAACAACCCAGCATCAGGAACACAGCATGATTGCCTTCGAAGTCAACGACATGACCTGCGGCCACTGCATCAGCACCATCACCAAGGCGCTGAAGGCCGCCGACAAGGATGCCAAGGTGCAAATCGACCTGACTACCCACCGCGTGCAGGTCGAGTCGGCGAGCGCTGATGTAGAAGAACTGGCCGATGCCATCAAGGATGCTGGCTACACGCCGACGCCGGTTTCAACAACGCCGTCCACGGCGCCAGCCAAGCCGGCCGGCAGCTGCTGCGGCTGCCGCTGAGCCGCAAGGCATCAGCGGACAGGAGCGTCCGTAGGCCGGTTCCGCTCATGGGCTTGACGGGCATCTAGCGCATCGGCATCGTCTATCCCGCTCAATGGGAGAGTGCCATGCAGATGTCCGCCCCGCTCCGCCGATTTGCCCTGACGGCGCACATCACGACTTCGGTCGGATGGATGGGCGCCGTCGCCTGCTTTCTTGCACTGGCCTTGGTCGGCTTGGAGAGTCAACAGCCGTTCGAGGTCCAGGCTGCCTACGTGGCGATGGAACTGGTCTGCTGGATGGTCATCGTCCCTCTCAGCCTCCTATCTCCCCTGACCGGAATCGCCCAGTCCCTTTGGACTCCATGGGGGATGCTCAAGCACTACTGGGTGGTAGTGAAGCTGCTTGTGACACTGCCTTGCACGGCCATCCTGCTCCTGCACATGCTGCCGACCACCCGGCTGGCGTCCGCAGCCCTTCAAGGCGGCCTTGCTGGGGCGGCCATGCACGACCTGAGGGTTCAACTCGTGGCCGACTCGGCGGTGGCCATTGCCGCTCTGGCTTTCACGACCGTTCTGGCGGTCTACAAGCCGAGCGGTCGCATGTCGAGCGGCGAGCCGGTGCCCACATGGGTGAAGTGGCTGCGTGGTGTCGCTATTGCCGGAGCGGCCGCCTTCTTGGTGGCCCATTTGCTCGGTGGCGGTATGGGTCACCACAGCATTCATTGAGTGACCGAGGCCCGTTGAAAGCGATGTGGGGTCCGTGCCGGGGTTGACGTGCATCAAGTTCGGTTGCCCGCTTTGCGGCGACGCTTAGGGCAAGGAGCTACGACAACCATGGACAACACTCCGAACCCGTCGCCACGCTGGCGCTCACCGTTGGGCATCTTCATGAGCATCGCCGGTTTGGTCGGCCTTTATTACTTGCTGACCGAGCACCTGACTCACCTCACACAAGCGATTCCGTACTTGGTTCTCCTCGCCTGCCCGTTGATGCACCTGTTCGGGCATCACCACGGCGGTCACCACCAGCACGGCAAGAACACCGACGAGAAGTAGCGATGCGTGCTGCGTCAGACAGGGCGAAGGCTGCTGAACTCGCCATCGTCCTCAGCGCATGGCAGGCCTTGACGCAGGCGGGCTGGTTTCGCCAGCTCTCATTGCTACTCCTCGCGGGCCGGGCGCTCGTTCACGGCGTCCGCATGGCGTTGACGTGTCACGTCGAGTTGTACGGCAGCCATCCGATGTGGAGGAAGGCGTCCTGTTCTTGGGCTGCTGGGCCTGCCTTGCCGGACTAGGCATCTGGATTGCCGCCGCTGAGGTGGCCTGACTCCCATCAGGTGTACGCCTCCCTTGACCTTCCAACAAGGGCAAGGTTCAAACTTGAGAACCAGAACCGGAGAGCACCATGCCGTCTTCCAGTCACGAGTCTCACGACCACGTTGCCCAACAGCATCCCGAGCCATCAGCGGGCACCCATGTGATGCCTGACGGCTCGGTGATGGAGGGGCACGCTCATCATCACGAGCACGCCATCCACGCTGGCCACGGCCACCACGGGCATGCTCTTGGCACGCCGGGGAAGATGAAGCTCGCGCCAAAGGGCGACCAAAGCCAGGTCGAGTACACCTGCCCGATGCACCCCCAGGTCCGGCAGATGGGCCCGGGCAATTGCCCCATTTGCGGCATGGCACTGGAACCGGTGCTGGCGACGGCCGAACAGGGCGAGAGCCCTGAGTTGCTCGACATGACTCGGCGCTTGTGGATAGGCACGGCGCTGACGGCTCCTGTGTTCGCTCTGGAAATGGGCGGACACCTGTTCAATATCCACCATCTCATCGCGCAGCAGACGTCGAACTGGGTCCAGCTGCTGCTGGGCACTCCGGTGGTGCTCTGGGCGGGGTGGCCGTTCTTCACACGCGCCTTGGCCTCGCTGAAGAACCGCAGCCTCAATATGTTCACCCTCATTGCGCTGGGCACGGGAGCGGCTTGGGTTTACAGCATCGTCGCGACGCTGGCGCCGGGTCACTTTCCCGCTGCGCTACGAGGCGACGATGGTGGAGTGCCGGTCTACTTCGAGGCGGCGGCGGTCATCACCGTGCTCGTGCTACTCGGCCAGGTGCTGGAACTGCGCGCAAGAGAAAAGACCTCCGGCGCCATCAAGGCGCTCCTGGGCTTGGCGCCAAAGACGGCGGTCAAAGTGAACTCCGACGGCGCCGACGAGACGGTGCAGGTGGATGCCATCGAGGTAGGCAACCTGCTACGTGTGCGGCCGGGCGAGAAGGTGCCCGTCGATGGAGAAGTCACCGAGGGTAAGGGCAATGTCGATGAGTCCATGGTGACTGGGGAGCCCGTGCCGGTAGCGAAAGCCGCCGGCTCGAAGGTGACTGCTGGCACGATGAACCAGACCGGTGGCTTCGTCATGCGCGCTGAGAAGGTGGGCGCTGACACTTTGCTCTCCCAAATCGTCCACATGGTGGCGGCAGCGCAGCGCAGCCGTGCGCCCATTCAACGCATGGTCGACCAGGTCGCCGGGTGGTTCGTGCCAGCCGTCATCCTGGCCGCAGCCTTGACTTTTGTCGCTTGGCTGGTGTGGGGGCCTTCGCCGGCCTTCAGCTATGCGCTCGTCGCTGCGGTCTCTGTGCTCATCATTGCCTGCCCTTGCGCTCTTGGCTTGGCGACGCCCATGTCCATCATGGTGGGAGTCGGCAAGGGAGCCCAGCATGGCGTGCTCATCCGCGACGCCGAAGCCCTCGAGAAGATGGAAAAGGTCGACACGCTTGTCGTCGACAAGACCGGCACCTTGACCGAGGGGCGACCCAAGGTGGTCCACATCGAGCCGGCGGGCGGCTACTCGGCCGAGGATATCTTGAAAATGCTGGCCAGCGTGGAACGGGCCAGCGAGCATCCCCTGGCGATGGCCATCGTCCAGGAAGCCCAAGGGCGCAAGCTGGCTCTCTCGCAGGTCACGGACTTCGACTCGCCTGTCGGCAAGGGTGTGGTGGGAACGGTCGACGGGGAGTCTGTCGTCTCAGGTAGCGCCAAGTTTCTTGCCGAACAGGGCGTCGACGTCGGCACCCTCTCAGCGCCAGCGGAACAGCAACGTCAAAGGGCTGCGACCGTCATCTTTGTAGGCATTGGCGCCAAGCTCGCCGGGTTCGTAGCCGTCGCCGACCCCATCAAGCCGACGACGCCTCAGGCCTTGAAGGCACTGCAGGCGGCCGGCGTCCGCGTCGTCATGTTGACCGGTGACGGCAAGACCACGGCTGAAGCGGTGGGCCGCGAGCTGGGCATCGACGAGGTGCTTGCCGAGGTCTTTCCTGAAGACAAGGCAGCCGTGGTGAAGCGGCTTCAGTCGGAAGGCCGCATCGTGGCCATGGCGGGCGATGGGGTCAACGACGCACCAGCGCTTGCCCAAGCCACAGTGGGCATCGCCATGGGGACCGGCACCGATGTTGCGATGGAGAGTTCTGGCATCACGCTGTTAAAGGGTGACCTGATGGGCATCGTTCGCGCCCAGACCTTGTCGCGCGCGACGATGCGCAACATCCGACAGAACCTCTTCCTGAGCTTTGCCTACAACGTGGCCGGCGTGCCAATAGCGGCTGGCGTGCTTTACCCCTTCTTTGGAGTGCTGTTGTCGCCGGTCGTCGCCGCCGCCGCGATGGCGCTTTCATCCGTTAGCGTGATAGGCAACGCCCTGAGGCTTAGGACCGTCAAAGTGGAGTGAAGGTGCCGCGCTGCCCGCTAGTTTGCCAGCCATTGGGAATTTGCCTCCGCAATCCCTCCAGCGGATGCGGCTCGTCAGCAGGTTTGTGACTCTTACAGGCGCGGCCGCACCCAGAACCACGCGGCAACGGCAACTCCCAACCAAAGCAACACGACAACTGCCGCGCCGACACGACTGCTTGGTTTCGCCCCCTTGGTCCGAATCCAGTCATCTGCCTGAACCCGGCTCTCCGCCAGGACTGCGGGCGGCAGGAGCCTGACGGCTAACCAAATCAGCCCGGGAAGCAACAGTACATCGTCGACGTAGCCAAGGACTGGGATGAAATCAGGAATCAGGTCGATGGGGCTTAACGCATAGGCCACGACGAACACTGCGAGCGCCTTTGCAAACCAAGGCGTCCGTGGATTCTTCCCCGCGAACCACAGCGTCACACCATCGCGCTTAATGCGCTTGGCCCACTCCTTCAAACTGCTACAAATGCCCATGGTCCCATCATGACGCGCAGCGGGCGGGTTGAATGTAAAACGGCTGGCCGCAACGCGGGGACGCCTTCCTCATAGTTCAGGCGTCGTGACGGTCGGCGCTGCGGCGTCCCTTGTCCTGCTCTTGAGCCAGCAGGGCGGTGGCACTTGTGAAATGGTTTTCCTCGTCGGTCTGCCCACAGGGCTCGAGTTCGCACTGCACGGTAATGTGGTGGATGCCAAATTTCACCGCCAGGCGCCTGCGCACTTCGGGAAGGATTTGCTGTTCGGCGTTCACGTCCGGGTCCGTCACAAGGTGGACCGTGAGCGTGCTCTTGCCGCTCGTCACCGCCCAAACGTGCAGGTCGTGGAGGCTCTTGACGCCGGGCACTGCCAGCAGAAGCTTCTTCAACTCGACCATGTCGACGTCTTCGGGCACCCCCTCCAGCAGGATATTGACGCTCGACTTGAGCAACGTCCAGGTCCGAGGTACGACCCACAGGCCGATTAGGATGGCGACCGCCGAATCGACCCAGGCCCACCCTGTGAACTTCAGGATGACGGCGCCGACGATGACGCCGACCGAGCCAATCATGTCTGCCCACACCTCGAGGTAGGCGCCCTTCACATTCAGGCTCGACTCCTGGCCGCCCTGAAGGACGCGCATGCTGATGAGATTGACCAGCAGGCCGACGATGGCGATGACGAGCATCGCCGTCGACTGGATTTCTGGCGGCGCCTTGATGCGCAGGTAGGCCTCGTAGAGGATGTAGACCGCCACGCCGAACAGCAGCATGGCGTTGAACGCTGCGGCCAGGATTTCGAAGCGGTGGTAGCCGAAGGTCCTTCGGGCATCGGCGGGCCGCTTGGCTATCCGGATGGCCGCAAGCGCGATGGCCAGCGCTGCGACGTCGGTGAACATGTGCGCCGCGTCGGAGATGAGCGCAAGGCTCTGCGACACGATGCCGCCGACCAGTTCGACGAACAGGAACACCGTCGTGAGCCCAAAGGCAATCTTCAGCGAGCGTTGGTTCGCGCCCGCTGTGTGGTCATGGCCTGCGGACTCGTGAGCGTGGTCGTGCGACATCTTTGTTTCTCCTTAGGCGTTCACAGGGGCCGCAACTGGTGCTTCGACCTCGTCGTCATCCCGTCGGTGCGCCCACCGATACAGCAGCGGCAACACCAGCAGCGTCAGCGCCGTCGAAGACAGGACGCCGCCTATGACGACGGTGGCCAGCGGGCGCTGCACTTCGGCGCCAGTGCCGGTGGCGATTGCCATGGGCACGAAGCCCAGCGAGGCAACCAAGGCCGTCATCAGCACCGGACGCAACCGGGTCAGCGCGCCTTCCCAGATGGCGTCGTCCAGGCTTTTGCCCTCCTCGCGAAGACTACGGATGAACGACAGCATGACCAGCCCGTTGAGCACTGCGACACCGGACAAGGCGATGAAGCCGACCGCCGCCGAAATCGACAGCGGGATGCCTCTCAGCCAAAGTGCCAACACACCACCAGTCAGAGCAAATGGGATGCCGGTGAAGACCAAGAGACCGTCCTTGGCATTGCCGAACATGGTGAAGAGGAGTGCGAAGACCATGGCCAGGGCCAGCGGCACCACGACCTGCAGGCGCTGCGACGCGGATTGCAATTGCTCGAAGGTCCCACCCCAGGCGGTCCAATAACCCGTGGGCACTTTCACGCTCGCCATCGCAGCCTGCGCGTCGGCGACGAACGAGCCGAGGTCGCGGCCGGTCACGTTCGCGCTGACGACGACCCGGCGCTTGCCGTTCTCCCGGGACATCTGGTTGGGCCCGGGGGCAACTTCTAGGGCCGCGACTTCCCCGAGCGGGATGTATGACGCGCGGCCTTCAGCCCCCGATTTCGGCAACGAGATGGGAAGGCGCTTGAGCGCCTCGACGTCCTGACGCACGTCTTCCGGCAGCCGCACGAGGATGTCGAAGCGACGGTCACCCTGGAAAAAGGTGCCGGCTTCTCGACCGCCCACGGCCGTCGCCACAGCCTCCTGCACGTCGGTCATGTTCAGCCCGTAGCGCGTCGCCTTGGCACGGTCGATGTTGACCGAGAGCATCGGCAGGCCCGTCGTCTGCTCGACCTTGACCTCGGTGGCACCCGGCACCTTCTGCAGCGTTGCCGCGATGCGGTTGGCCGTGTCGTTGAGCAGGTCGTTGTCGTCACCGAAGACCTTGACGGCCACATCCGAGCGCACGCCGCTGATGAGTTCGTTGAAGCGCAGCTGGATGGGCTGCGAGAACTCGTAGTTGTTGCCAGGCACCGTGGCGGCTTCCTCGCGGATGGCTGCGAGAAGCTCGTCGCGCGTCTTGCGTGGCTCTGGCCACTGGTCCATCGGCTTGAGCATGATGTAGCCGTCGCTGATATTGGGTGGCATTGGGTCCGCCGCAATCTCGGCTGTGCCCGTGCGGGCAAAGATGCGCTCAATCTCGGGGAACTTCGCCTTGAGCGTCGCCTCGAGCTGCTTCTGCATCTCCACCGACTGCGTCAGGCTCGTGCCCGGGATGCGCAGAGCCTGGATGGCGAAGTCGCCTTCGTTGAGGTTGGGCACAAACTCGCTGCCCAGTTTGGTGGCCACGATGACGGACAGGGCGACCATGACGGTCGCGAAGGTCATCACGACGGGCGCGTTGCCCAGCGTCGCCTTGAGCGCCGGCTCGTAGCGGCGCTTGGCCCATTCCATCAGGCGGTTTTCCTTCTCGGTCACGCGCTCGCCGATGAAGAGTGCGACGGCAGCAGGGACGAAGGTCACCGACAGCACCATCGCGCCGAGCAGCGCCAGCAGCACCGTGTAGGCCATCGGATGGAACATCTTGCCCTCCACGCCGGTCAGGGCAAGGATGGGCACGTAGACCACCATGATGATGAGCTGGCCGAACAGCAGCGGTCGACGAGCTTCCTTGGCGGCGGCGAACACCTCGTGGAAGCGCTCGGCCCGCGTCAGCGCCCGACCCTTGTGCGCCTGGACGTGCGCGAGGCGGCGCACAGCGTTCTCGATGATGACCACCGCGCCGTCCACGATGATGCCGAAGTCCAATGCACCCAGGCTCATCAGGTTGGCACTGATGCCGTACTTGACCATGCCCGTGAAGGTGAAGAGCATCGACAGCGGGATGACCATCGCCGTGATGAGCGCCGCCCGGAAGTTTCCAAGGAAGGCAAACAGCACCGCGATGACCAACAGGGCACCCTCGACCAAGTTCTTCTGAACGGTCTTGATGGCCTTGTCGACAAGCGTCGTCCGGTCGTAGACCGTGACGGCCTTGACGCCAGCGGGCAGCGTCTTGTTGATGGCCTCCATCTGCTTGTCCACGGCGCGCGAGACGGTCCGGCTGTTTTCGCCCATCAGCATGAAGACGGTGCCAAGCACCACCTCCTGGCCGTTCTCAGTGGCCGCACCGGTGCGCAACTCCCGCCCCAGCTCCACAGCGGCGACGTCGCGGACGCGGATGGGCTGGCCCTGCGCCGTGCCGATGATGATTTCGCCGATGTCCTCAATGGACTTGACCTGACCAGGCGCGCGCACGAGGTACTGCTCGCCGCGCCGCTCGATGTAGCCGGCGCCGAGGTTGGAGTTGTTCTTCTCCAGCGCGTTCACGACGTCGGCCAGGCTGAGGCCGAAGGCACCGAGGCGCTCGAGGTTGGGTGCCACGACGTACTGCTTCGCGAAGCCGCCGATGGAGTTGATTTCAGTCACGCCCGACACGTTGCGCAGCTGCGGCTTGACGACCCAGTCCTGGATTTCGCGCAGGTCGGTCGGCGTGTAGGCCGTGCCGTCGGGCTTCTTCGCGCCCTTCACTGCTTCGACCGTCCACAGGTAGATTTCTCCAAGACCCGTGGAGATGGGACCCATGCTCGGCGTCACGCCGGCTGGCAGCCGCTCACGAGCCTCCTGAAGGCGCTGGTTGACGAGCTGCCGCGCGAAGTAGATGTCGGTGCCGTCCTTGAAGATGACGGTGACCTGCGACAGGCCGTAGCGCGACAGGGAGCGCGTCTGTTCCAGGCCTGGCAGGCCGGCCATGACCGTCTCGATGGGATAGGTGACGCGCTGCTCGGTCTCCAGCGGTGAATAGCCCGGTGCCTGGCTGTTGACGACGACCTGCACGTTGGAGATGTCGACGACGGCGTCGATGGGCAGCTTGGTGTAGCTGTAGGCCCCGAGGGCTGCCATTGCCAGCACGGCAAGCATGACCAACCAACGCTGCTCGATGCAGAAGCGGATGATGCGTTCAAACATGTCCGTCCTCCCGTTCAGTGTTCGTGGCCTGCGCTGGCTTTGCCCAGCTCAGACTTGAGGACGAAGGTGTTCTTGGACGCGACCTGGTCGCCGGCCTTCAGGCCACTGAGCACCTCGACAGTTCGTCCGTCGGAGCGGCCGACCTTGACGGCCACCGCCTCGAACCCGCCGGACACGGCCTTGAAGACCATGGCCTGGTTCTCGATGGTCTGGACCGCATCGGCCGGCACCGTCAGAGGGACGTCCTGGTTCTCGCCGTACACCGCGACGGTCACGAAGAGGCCGGGGCGCCACGCGCCATCGGGATTGGTCAGCGTCACGCGGGCGCGGGCGGTACGGGTATGTTCGCCCAGCAGCGCGCCGACGTAAGAGATGGTGCCCTCCACCTTGCTCTCGAACGCAGTCGACGACACCGAGACACGCTGACCCACGCGAACGGTGGCCAGGTCCTTGGGCGCGACGTTGAACTCCGCCCAGACCGACCGGAGGTCGGAGACGGTGAAGATGCTGGCGTCTTCCTTGACCGCCTCGCCGAGCGCCAGGTGCTTCTCGACCACCGTGCCGTCGAACGGCGCACGCAGCTCGAAGCGGTTGAGGTTTGCCGATGAGCCGGTGGCACCAACGGCCGCGAGCTTCTGGGTCGCATTGCGGACCGCGATGTCGGCCTCACGCAGGGCCGACTGGGCCTGCAGGTAGTCCTGCTCCGCAGAAATCTTCTCCTGCCAGAGCTTCTTCTCGCGCTCGTAGGTGACGCGGGCCGCATCGCGGCGCTCCTGAGCGGTCAGTAGCTCGCTGCGTTGCTCTGACAGCGAGTTGCTGGCAATGACGGCCAGGACCTCGCCCTTGCGCACCGACTGGCCGAGATTGGCGACGACTTGCTCGGCCACGCCTGCGAGGCGCGGCACGACGTGGGCCGTGCGGTCTTCGTTGAACCTGATTTCGCCGGTGAACTCGGCGGCGGCCTGGAGCTTTGCCGGGCCTGCGGCTTGCACGGCGATGCCCGCCTTCCTGACCTGGTCCTCGGTCAACTTGACCGAGCGCTGCTCATGCTCTTCGTGCGCTTCCTTGGCAGCTGGGGCGGCCTTCTTGTCGTCGTCGCCTTCCTTGTGTGCGTGACCGGCTTCTTCGCCCTGTTCGGCTTCTTCGCCCGTCTTGTGCCGTTCGGTGAGCAGCAGTCCGCCACCGGCCATGACGCCGACCAGGACGATGACCGCCATTGCGACGCGCTGTTTCTTTGTGATTGCCATGTTCGTTTTCCGTTCTCAGCGACCGAGCAGGCGGTCGATGGCCGTGGCGGCTTGGTATGCGTTGGAGAGCGTGCTCAGGTAGCGCGCCCGGGCTTGCAGCAGGGAGCGCTGCGCGTCGATGACGTCAAGGAAGCCGAACTTGCCGGCCTCGAAGCCCGTGCTGGCCGAGTCATAGGCCTGCTGTGCAGCGGGCAGGACCGTCGATTGCAGCGTCTGCAGCGATGTGCGAGCAATTGACAACTGGGCTGCCGCCGTCTGCAGGTCAGCAAGGACGCGCAGGCGCGCGGCCTGGAACTCATCCTCCGCCTTGTCGGCGCGTTTGCTGGCCTCGTAGACCGCGCCCTGGTTGCGGTCAAAGAGCGGCAACGGCATGGACAGGCCGACGATGGCCTGTGTTCGGCCCAGTTCGTTGTCGCGCTTCGCGCCAACGCTCAGCGTCACGTCCGGCATCGCCTTGCTGCGCTCGACATCCACCAGCGCCTTGCGGCGCTCCACCTCGGTACGGGCGGCCAGAAGTGCCGGAGCCTCCTCAAGCCGACCCATCAGCTCCGGAAGGGGCGCGCGTTCGGGAATGGCGTTGATGTCGCCTGCGACGCGAACGAACCGTGGCTCCGGGTCGCCCCAGAGGTTGGCCAGTGCATGGCGGGCCGTCGTCAGCTCCGCTTGCGCTTCGGCGAGTTCGAGCTGCGCATTGGCCTGGTCGACCTGGGCGCGTGTGGCATCCACCGGCGAGACCTTGCCGGCCGCCACGCGCTTGGATACGGCCTGGGCGCCGCTGGTGGCGAGGTCTGCCGAGTTGCCAGCAAGCTTGGAGCGCTCCTGCGCTGCGAGCACTGCGAAGTACGCCGCTATGGCCGATGAACGAACTTGGGCCTTCGCGTTGGTCAGCTCGACCTGGGCGAGGTCACGCGAGCGCTGAGCCGCGTTGACGCGGGCGGTGCGCTTGCCGCCCAGCTCCAACGGAATGTTCAGCGTCGTGGTTGTCGTTCGAGTCGCGCTACGGGTGTCCTCAACGCTTGCAGCGAGTTCCGGGTTGCGGAAGGCGCCAGCCTGCCGGACGGAGCCGTCCTGGGCCTCAAGCTCTCGCTGCGCCGCAGACACCACGAAGCTTCGCGATGTCGCCAGGTCGAGCGCCTGTTCGAGGGTGAGTGTGTCTGCCGCCGTGTTTGTCGCCAGTTGGGCGCGGACGGTGAATGGGCTGAGCAATGCTGCCGCCAGCCCGAGCGGCCAAAGAATTCTTCTCATCGAATCTCATAGGTTGAAACCAGGGATTCGGCGAGACGGGTGTGGTTGGAAGTCCTCCTGTCTCGCCGGCTAGGCGAGACGGCGCCACTGAGGGCGGTCTGGCGCCCTGGTGGGCGCGGACGCATGAGCGTCGGAGGTGACGGCGACCAAGCCGGCCGCGAGGCCAGTCGGCCACAGGCCTGCTGATGCATCGGCGGCTATGGCCGAGCTGCTGATGTGGCAAGAGGCGCAGTCGTTGTCGACGACCAGCTTCTTCGCCATGGGTTTCTTCGCTTCGGCGTCGTGCGCGTCAGCCTTGTGCTCGTGCTGATGATGGCCAAAGTGCTTCGCACCTTGCGTCGTCGTCTCGTGCTCGCAGTACGCGGCCGCAGCGCCCCAGGCGACCTGGAGCGGCAGCAGGAACGACAGCGCCATCAGAAAGGCGGCGGTCAGGCGGTGGAGGCGACGGATAGTCATCAGCATTGGCAGTCTAGCGGCTCCGGGTTTCCCAGTGCCCGCAGCATGTCGTCATCCTTGCTGCTCTGCCTCGGATGAAGCGCGTCCGTGCCAGAGGAAGAAGCCCAGCACGAACGCCAGGACGGCCGCCTGGGCGACGAGCCCGATGGTGGATGGGTACACCCCCAACAGTTCAAAGCGCGGGGACGGCAGCGCACTCGGGGCAATCCAACCGGCTTCCTGCAAAGCTTTGACCCCCTTGCCAGTGAGAACGACCGCAAGCACGGCGACGAGCCAGGAGCTGGCGGAGAAGAACTTGCCGATGGGCAACCTTGCGCTGAAGCGCAGAAGCAGGACCGTGATTGCTGCCAAGGACAGGACACCAGCCGCCAAGCCGGCCAAGATGGCGTGGTCATTGCCCTGGCCCCAAAGCGCCGCGTAGAACAGGATGGTCTCGAAAACTTCGCGATACACCGCGATGAAGGCCAGGCCGAACATGAAGAACGCCGACTTTCGGTTCAGGGCCGCAGACATGCGCTCACGCAAATACGCCTGCCACTGCCCGGCAACGCTCTTCTGGTGCATCCAGACACCAACGCTCACGAGCACTGCCGCAGCGAAGAGGCTCGACAACCCTTCCGTCACCTCCCGGTTCGCCCCAGTGATGGTGACGAGATACGTTGCCGCACCCCACGTCGCCGCGCCTGCAAGGAGCGCCGTCAGCCAGCCGGTGTGGACGTAGGCAAGGACGTCTGGGCGTTCCGCTTTGCGCAGGAACGCAATCATGGCGACCACAACCAGGAGGGCCTCAAGTCCCTCGCGCAGCAGGATGGTGAGGCTGCCCAGGAAGGCAGCTGTCCAGTCCGCCGTTGAGTCCGCAAGCACCTTGTCACCCAGTGTGAAGAGCTGCTCAACGTCGGCCGCCGATGCGGCCACTTGGTCGACCGGGGACTTGCCAGAGATGGTTGACCGGTAGCCGCTCATCGCCACTTCAATCTGGCTCTTCAGCGAGCCATCCTTGGCCGCGAGGGCATGCTCGTAGGGCTCAACACCGTCCAGGTAGGACGACAGGGCAAGTTCCTGGGCCTTCTTGAAGTCACCGGCCTTGTACGCGGCCAGGCTGTCCTTGAGCTGCTTGCGTGCTAGCGCCAGGCTGCCGTTTGCCGCCTGGCTCAGCGCATCGGGATGCACGTGCAGATAGGCCATCACGGCGCTTGCGTCCTTTTCGCCAAGCGACTCGGCCAAGTCGTTCTGTGTCAGGCCGACGAAGCGGTCGACGTTGGGGACAGCGGCTTTCGCCTTCTCTTCGGCCCAAACCTTCCTGCCTTGCTCGACTTCGGTGCTGTCATGCGCGAAGGTGCCCAGGTAGGTGGCCACGGCCCATCGGTCTTCTTCGGAGAGCTGACCGAACGCAGGCATCGCAGTTCCGGCGATGCCTTGCGACACAGCTTGGTAGAGCGCAAAGAGGCTGCGTTGGCGCGCACGCTCCTTGTTGGTGAACGCAACGGGCAGAGGGTTCAATGCCTTACCCACGGGGCCCATGCCGTCGCCCGCCAGGCCGTGGCAGCTCGCGCAGTTCTCGGCGTAGACCTTCGCGCCGAGCCTCACGTCCGGGACGTTCGACGGCGCCAGCGGGACGGCATAGGCCGCGACAAGGTGCTTGGCCAGAGCCTTGGACAACGTGCCGACCTTGCTCGCCTCAGCTCGGGCGCCGATGGCTGCCTCAAGCTCGGTAGCTTGAGCAATCAGTGCGGCCTTTTCGCCTTTGGCCTCCAGGCCTTCGATTTTCGTTCGCGCCGTCAGCACGAACTCCTTCATCTCGTCGTACTCGGACTGCGAGACGACCTTGCCATCTTTGACGGCACCGGCGTAGTCGACGGCCAGGTAGTCGAGGATTTGCCAGACGCGCTTCACGTCGGCTTCCGACGCTTGCGAAACGCCAGAGAAGATGAACGCAGCGAGGACGGCGAGGACCTTGGCGCTGCGATGGACTGTCTTAGTGAGACTCATTTCGGTTCTTGTGCAAAAAGATGGCCCGCGCAACGCGAGCCATTCGGTCGAGGACTTAGCGAGAGCTCTTCAACAGGCGCAGTCCGTTGAAGACAACCAGCAGGCTGGCACCCATGTCAGCAAAAACAGCCATCCACATCGTCGCGCTGCCGAACACGGCCAGCACGAAAAACACGGCCTTGATGCCAAGCGCCAAGACGATGTTCTGCCAAAGGATGGCGTAGGTCCGCTGGGACAGTCGGATGGTCTCGGGCACCTTGCGCAGGTCGTCGTTCATGATGAGCACGTCGGCCGCTTCCTTGGCCGTATCGGTGCCGGCGCCACCCATCGAGAAGCCCACGGTAGCCGCAGCCAAGCTTGGCGAATCATTGACGCCATCGCCGACCATGCCCGTCTGCAGGGTTTGGCCCAGCTCGGTAATCACCTTGAGTTTGTCTTCCGGCAGCAGGTTGGCCCGAACGTCGTCGATGCCGACCTGGTTGCCAATCGCCTTCGCGGTCGAGGGGTTGTCACCGGTCAGCATGATGGAACGCACGCCGAGAGCCTTCAGGTCGGCGACCGCCTGCCTGCTGGTTTCCTTGACGGTGTCGGCGACCGCGAACAGACCCAGGGCGCGTTCCTGGTCTGCCAGCAAAGACAGCGTGCGCCCTTGCGCTTCATGCTCTTCTAGCTTGGCCTCCAACTCAGCGGAGCACAGGCCACGCTCATGCACCCAGCGGTGATTGCCGAGGATGTACTGGCGGCCGTTGATGGTGCCGTGAACACCTCGGCCCATGTCGGCGCCGAAGTCTTCGACGGGCAGCGGTTCACCGACCAGGCCAGCCGCGACGGCCTTTGATACCGGGTGGTCAGAGCGGGATGCCAAGCTCTTTGCAACCTGCATCACCTGGGCTTCAGGCAATGTCTGCGACAACGCCGCTTGCGCAACGAGGCGCGGCTTGCCCTCGGTCAGGGTACCGGTCTTGTCCAGTGCGACGACCTTGAGCTTGCGGGCCTCTTCCAGATACACGCCGCCTTTGATGAGGATGCCGCGCCGAGCAGCTGCCGCAAGGCCGCTGACGACGGTCACGGGCGTCGAGATGACGAGTGCGCAAGGACAGGCGATGACGAGCAGGACCAGGGCCTTGTAGACAGCCGTCAACCACGGCCAGCCCATGAGTAAGGGTGTGCCGACAGCTACCGCCAGCGCCAGCACGAAGATGGCCGGTGTGTAGATGGCTGCGAACTTGTCGACAAAGCGCTGGGTTGGAGCACGCTGGCCTTGAGCCTCTTCAACTGCGTGGATGATGCGGGCCAGGACGGTGTCACTGGCGGCCTTGGTGACTTCGAACTCGAGCGCGCCAGCCTGGTTGATGGTTCCGGCAAAGACGTCATCGCCTGGAGTCTTGTCGACAGGGATGCTTTCGCCGGTGACAGGCGACTGGTCAACAGCACCTTGTCCTGCGGTCACGCGACCGTCGAGTGCAAACCGCTCACCCGGCTTCACGCGGGCAATGGAGCCGACGGCGACCGCCTTGGCGTCCACGCTGGTCCAAGCTCCGTCGGCTTGGCGAACCTCCACCTGGGGCGGGGACAGCGCGAGCAGCCCCGTGATGGCGTTGCGCGCCCGTTCTACCGAACGAGCCTCGATGAGTTCAGCCAGCGAATACAGCGCCATCACCATCGCCGCCTCTGGCCACTGACCGATGGCGAACGCACCGGCGACGGCCACCGACATCAGCGCGTTGATGTTGAGCTGGCCGCGCAGGAGGGAGGAGAGCCCCTTGCGGAACACAGCTAGACCCGAAAGTGCGATGGCCCCAGCGGCGACGGCCATGCCGACCACCTTCCACACCATCGTCTCTGGGGCCATGAAGTGGACCAGCTCTGCAGCGACGGCTACGACCAGCGCCGCAACCAGTCGAGTCAGCTCGGCACGCTGAGCTTTGGCCGTGTCTTCCGCAGGAGGCGGCGCCGACAGCGCTTCGGTCTTGAAGCCAAGGCTGTTGATGGCCGAAATCACGGGTTCCCAGGCCGAATGCGGGGCGTCGATGCTCAGCGCGCGTGCGGGTAAGTCGAACCGCAGTCCGCGCACATCGGCGAATTGCTCAAGGGCGCGGCGAATCTGCCCTTCCTCGGTCGGGCAGTCCATGGCGGGAATGCGCAGTAGGAGGCCTCCGGGCGCTGCCGATGTTGAAGCCGTGGGCTCAGCGCTGTGCGTTGCCCCACAACATGGAGCCTCAGGCGCGTGCGCGTGACCATGGGCGTGCCCGTGCCCGTGCCCGTGCTCGGTCCCGTGAGCATGGTCGTGCTCATGATGCTGGTCGCCGTGGTGGTGCTCGTGGGTGGTCATGCTTGCAGCTTTATCTGGATGCAGCGGCATTTGACAACCTGTAGCTACTACAGAGTCAAGTCCCTACAATTCCGCCAAAGCCAGCCTTGAGAACGCCCATGAAGATTGGTGACCTGTCCACGGCATCAGCCACCCCCATCGAGACAATCCGCTTCTATGAACGCGAGGGGCTGTTGCCTGCTCCCGGCCGCACGCAGGGCAATTTCCGGGTCTATGAGGCGCCGCATCTGGAGCGACTGCAGTTCATCAGGTACTGCCGAGGCCTCGACATGTCGCTGGACGAGGTTCGTGTGCTCCTGCGCTTCAAGGATGCGCCGACTGAGGATTGCGGTGACGTCAACGCGCTGCTGGACGAGCACATCGGGCACGTGTCGAAGCGCATCAAGGAGCTGCGTGTGCTGGAGAAGGAGCTCAAGCAGTTGCGGCTTCGCTGTGGCGAATCGCGTCAGGCTGACCAGTGCGGAATCCTCACTGGGTTGGAAGAAGCCTCACAAGAGCACGGCGTGTCGAGTGCCGAGCATCCCAGCAGCCATCTGCGCTCAGTTCATAAGCATTGAGCCAGCTCGCGGACGTTCAGACCGTGCGAAACCGTGCCGGCGCGGTCGGCTGCGCGACGGACTGGAGCTCACATTGCCACCAACCTACGTCGTGCCAATGCCCGTGTTTGAAGCCGACCTTGCGGTAGACGCCCAACGGCCGGTAACCCACGGATTCATGAAGCGCCACGCTGGCCGGGTTCGGAAGGGCGATGCCCGCGAAGGCCTGGCAGTAGCCTAGGTCGACCAGGATGCGGCTCAGCTCTCGATAGAGTGACTTGCCTACTCCTTGCCCACGCGCGTCCTCACGGATGTAGGCCGTGGTGTCGACCGACCATTGATACGCGGCACGCTCGCGGTGCTTGCTGGCATAGACGTAGCCGTTCACCCGACCGCTGGCGTCCTCGCTGACTAGCCACGGGAGGTCCTGCAGCGTCTTTTCGATGCGGGCGCGCATCTCGGCCACGGTCGGCACCTCGAGCTCGAAGGAGATGGTGGTGTCTCGCACGATAGGTTCGTAGATGTCGGCGATGGCCTGGGCGTCTTCGACGGTGGCGGGACGGATGTTCATGAGGCGGGTTGTGCTTTTGCGGTGACGGCAGAGGGGATGCTCGGGAGCAGAAACAACGCCAAGACCGCCAGCGCGCCCACGGTCGCCGAGACCGCCAGCGCACCGCTCCCCCAACGGTCGAGCGCGATGCCAAACAGCCACGGCGCCAAGGCCTGGGCCACTCGAGCTGGGACCATCAGCAGCCCTTGCCGGTGACCATAGCCTCGCGGCCCGAAGATGACCAGCGGCAGCGTCCCTTTGGCGATGGTCAGGATGCCGTTGCCGGCGCCATGGAGGACGCCGAACAACGCCGCTGCTGGCGCGCCAATGACGACAAACAGCAGCACGCCCAGCGGATGCATCGCAGCGGCAAGCCGGGCCGACAACAACGGGTGCACCTTGCGAAGCAAGCCGAACTCCAGAACCCGGGCAGCAACCTGCGAAGGCCCAATCAGCGCACCAACAAGGACTGCGCCTGCGAGCGAAACACCAGTGGCTTGCAGCAGCCGAGGCAGGTGCGCCGCCATCGCCGTGCTGATGAACCAGGTGGCGGCAAAGACAAACGACAGCGCCAGCGTCGAGCGAAGGGATGCTGCGCTGCCGGGGTTGTCCGGGCCCGACGGAGCGGCGGGGTTGGTCTCGTGCTCAACCGCCTGCGCGCGAGGTAGGAGCGCATTCAACGGCAAGCCCAGCAGGAGATGCAGTCCCGCCCACGTGAAGCAGGTGCCTCGCCAGCCGATGTGCGCTTCCAGGAAGGTGGACAGTGGCCAGCCGACCGTGCTGGCAAATCCCGCGATGAGGGTGATGCCGGTGATGGTGCCCCGCGAGTCTTTCCCGTACAGCCGCACCAACGCTGCAAACGCGGCTTCGTAGAGCCCGCTGCCCATCCCAGTGCCGAGCACAACCCACGCCGCGAAGAGTCCGACAGGTCCTTGCGCCAGGCCGAGCCCAGCGAGTCCTGTGGCGAACACCAGACTTGTGCCCATCAGCACCGGCCGGCCACCAAGTCGGTCGATGGCAGCGCCCGCCTTGGGCCCGAGCAGCGCCGACACGATAAGTGCCACCGAGAAGGCAGCGAACACCGTCGGCGTCGAGACGCCCAGGTCTCTTGCCATTGGCGCCGCGAGCATGGCCGGCAGGTAGTACGAGGACGCCCAGGCCAAGGTCTGGGCCGTTCCCAGAGCGGAGATGGTTCCAGAGCGCCCTAGCGACATGGTGCTGTTAGAGGGCGGTCAGTTGCAGCCGCAGCCTTGGGCGCCGGCAGCTTTGGCAGTTTCGTCTTTGACGCAGCAAGCCGACTCATCAACCTTGGGCGGGCCGCCGCAGCACGATGCAGCCGGCGCCGGCTGCTTGGCCGACGACCCACAGCCCTTCTTGACCGTTGGTAGCGGTAGTGCTGCGACTTCAGCCGCACTGACTCCGCAGCACGAGCCGCCTTCAGCACCATCTGTCGCGCTGCCGCTCGAGCTGCACACGCCGGTTTCCGGTAGGTCCAGCTCCACGCGGTCCGCAGCCTCAATGTCACCAGCGAGTGCTGCGACGACAGAGCGGGCCTGCTCGAAGCCAGTGGCCATCAGGAAGGTAGGCGCGCGTCCGTAGCTCTTGACGCCAACGGTGTACAGGCCCGGCTCCGGGTGCGCCAGCTCGCGGTGGCCGTGTGGACGAACCGTGCCACAGCTGTGTTCGTTGGGGTCGATGAGCGGGCCCAGGGCTTCCGTCGACTCAAGCCATGGGTCCAGCTTGACCCGAAGTTCGCTGGTCAGGGCGAGGTCGGGGCGCTGGCCGGTCGCACAGATGATTTCATCCACGCCGTCGATGTGCTTGGGCTGACCATCGCGGTCGACGCCGGAGACCAGCAGCTTTCCGCCCTCCTGGGAGATTTCGGTGATGCGCAGGCCCGCGTTGAATTCAAGCGCGCCGGTGTCCCGGAGCCGACGCAGGGACGAACCCAGGGCCCCACGAGCGGGAAGCGCATCTGCACTGCCGCCGCCGAACACGCGGGTCAGCACGGGCGTCCGAACGCTCCAGACCAGCTTGGTCGCCGGAGTCTGTTTCGCCAGGTCGGCCAGCAGCAGAAGCGAGTTCGCTGCGCTGTGTCCCGCGCCGACGACCAGCACCTTCTTGCCTTCATACCGAGGGCGATGTCGACGCAGGATGTCCGGGATGCCGTAGAAGATGTGGCCGGCGGCTTCCCGCTCGCCGATGGCGGGCAGGCCGCTGGCGCCCACGGGATTGGCAGTGTTCCAGGTGCCGGTGCTGTCGATGACGGCGCGAGCTCGCAACTCGAAGGGCCTGCCGTCGTGAACCGTCCTGATGACAAACGGCGCGGCCTCACGTCCCTTGCTCTTGACCTTGTCGAAGCCTTCACGAGACACGTGAAGCACCTTGGTGCGCAGATGCAGGACCTTGGCGACTTCCGGCAGCTCGGCGAAGGGCTGCAGCACGCGCTCAGCCACCTCGCCTGCCAGCGGCAATTCCGTGAGCGGCGGATGCGTCCATCCGGTGGGTTCCAGCAGCTTCGCCATGGTTGGGTCGACGTTGTACTGCCAGGGAGAGAACAGGCGCACGTGGCCGTAGTCGAGCAAGTTTGCCCCAACTGCGTCACCGGCCTCGAGGATGAAGAACGGCAGCTTGCGTTCAATAAGCTTGGCCGCTGCGGCCAGGCCGATGGGGCCGGCGCCGAGGACGGCCACGGGTAGTTCAGAGATAGAAGTCGACATGTGGTACTCCGACAGTTGAGGGTGGTCAGCAGCAGGAGCTAGCCCCAGCCGTCTCGACAGCGGGCAAGCCTTTGCAGCAGTTTTCAGTGAGGAAGCCGATGACGCCGTCCATGCGGTCGTAGGCGGCGCGGTAGACGACGTTGCGACCGACACGCTCGTTGTTCACCAGGCCTGCTGCGACAAGCTCCTTCAGGTGCGTCGCCAAGGTGCTCTGGGGCAGTTCTGGCTCGACGGACTTTCCAAGGTCGGTGGGCGTGGCGCCTTCCCGGCCGGCTTGAACGAGCGAGCGGAACACATCAAGCCTCGCGGGGTGGGCCAGTGCGGCGAGCGCAACGATGACTTCGGATTTGGAGACCATAAATCGTAATATCGGGAAAACTCGATTTATCGTAGAAGCAAGGACAGGGCGGGTCAAGCGGCAATAGCTGAGACGGAAGGCCTAGATGGCCCGTTGGTTCACGCGCTTGGACAGTTCTTCAGCGCTCTCTTTGCGCTCGCTGTAGCGGTCGACCAGGTAGGGCCCCAGGTCGCGGGTGAGCAATGTGAACTTGAACAGCTCTTCCATGACGTCGACTACCCGGTCATAGAAGGACGATGGCTTCATCCGGCCCTCTTCGGTGAACTCCGCGAATGCCTTCGCTACCGAGGACTGGTTCGGGATGGTCAGCATTCGCATCCAACGCCCAAGCACGCGCATTTGGTTCACCGCGTTGAACGACTGGGAGCCGCCGGACACCTGCATCACCGCGAGCGTCTTCCCTTGTGTCGGGCGAACAGCGCCGGAGGACAGAGGAATCCAGTCAATCTGAGACTTCATGACGCCGGTCATGGCGCCATGCCGCTCTGGCGAGCACCAGACCATGCCTTCGGACCAGGCGGCCAACTGGCGCAGCTCCTGGACCTTCGGATGACTGTCGGGTGCGCCATCCGGCAGTGGAAGACCGGTGGGGTCGAAGACGCGCACTTCACCGCCCATCGCTTCAAGCAGCCGCGCGGCTTCGAAGGTCAGCAGCCGGCTGTAAGACCGCTCGCGCAGCGACCCGTAGAGAAGCAGAAAGCGTGGCCGGTGCTGCGATGGAGCCGGACCGGTGAGCCGCTCTTGGGTCGGCACATCGAACAGTTCCGCATTCAGCGCCGGGAAGGTGGCATCGGGGAACAGCAGGTCAGACATGACTTGTCCTTGACGGCGCGTTCTCCGTCGCCACAACCGGGGTGCCGACAGTCTTGGGCTGAAGGAGCTGATGCACGCCCACAGCGACGGCGGCGCCGACAAGTTGGGCGACGACGAAGGCGGGGGCACTGACGGGCGCGATGCCCGCGAAGCTGTCGCTGAACATGCGACCGAACACTGCCGCTGGGTTGGCGAACGACGTCGAGGCAGTGAACCAGTACGCAGCACCGATATAGGCGGCGACCATGGCAGAGGCCCGGCCGGCCGGTGCCCGCAGGATGACCAGCAGCAGCCCGAAAGTCGCAACGCCCTCCGCAATCCATTGACCAGTGCCAGTCCGCAACTTCGTCGAGAACTGCAGGATGGTCATGTCGAACATCGCGTGAGCCAGCCAAGCGCCAAGCATTGCGCCCAGCAGCTGCATCGCGACGTACGGCACCAGCAACCCCTTGGGGAGCTCTCCGCGCATCGCCATCACCAGCGACACGGCGGGATTGAAGTGGGCTCCGCTGATGGGGCCAAAGACCTCGATGAGGATATAGAGGCCGCCGGCGGTGGCGAGCGTGTTTGCCAGCAATGCGATGGCGACATTGCCGGCGGAAAGGCGCTCGGCCATGATTCCCGAACCAATGACGACGGCGAGCAACAGGGCCGTGCCAAGCAGCTCGGCCAAGAGCTTCTGCGGTGCTGCGGTCATGTCAGGTCGCGGAGATGGCGGTCAATGCGGTTTGCAGCTCCGCCTTGGTCATTGTTTCCAGCGGCAGCTGCAGCAGCTGCAGCATGCGATAGCCAATAGCCTGGCGGGTCAGCTCGAACGCGCGGCGCTTGCCTTCATCACCACCCTCGGCGTTCGACGGGTCCGGATAGCCCCAGTGGACCTTGACCGGTTGGCCATTGCCACCAAAGAAGACCGGGCACTGCTCAGCGGCTGCGCTGTCGCAGACGGTGATGACGATGGACAGCGGTGCAGCCTCTGGGGTCGTGAACTCGTCCCAGCTCTTGCTACGGTAGGCGCTAGTGTCAATGCCGGCGTTCTGCAGTGCCTCGACGGCGAAGGGATTGATGCGACCGCTTGGGGCGCTACCAGCGCTGTGAGCATGCACGTCCTTGCCGAGCTTCTGAGCCCAGTGGTTGAGCATCCCCTCGCTTAGGACGCTGCGGGCGGAGTTGTGGGTGCAGAGGATGAGGACGTGGGTGGTCATGGAGCGACTCAGCGAGTACCGATTTGTTTGATTTCATGCTGGATGGCGAGCGGCTCCAGCTTCGTGAGGGGAAGCGCCATCAACAGCTCGATGCGGCGCTTGAGGGTGATGGCAACGTCCCGGAACGCCTGGAGCTTTGCGGCGTCGCTGCCTTCCACGGCAGCCGGGTCAGGCACGCCCCAATGCGCGGTCATCGGTTGGCCAGGCCAGACGGGGCAGACTTCGCCGGCAGCTGAGTCACAGACGGTGAACACGAAGTCCATGATGGGCGAGCCCGCAACGGCGAACTCATCCCAGCCCTTGCTACGAAACCCCTCGGTCGGGATGTGCAGAGAAGCCAGCGTCTGAAGCGCCAGCGGATTGACGATGCCGGTCGGGCGGCTGCCAGCGGAGTAAGCCTTGAAGCGCCGGTCGCCCAGGCTGTTCATCAGGCCCTCGGCCATGATGGAGCGAGCCGAGTTGCCCGTGCAGATGAAGAGCACGTTGAAGGTGTTGTCGAGCATGGTGTTTCCAGGTCAGCAGGCGCAGGAGGCGTTGGATTCCACGGCACACGCGGCGCCCTGACAGCAGTTCTCGGTCAGGTAGCCCAGAAGTCCATTCATGCGGTCGTAGTTGGCGCGGTAGATGAGGTTGCGGCTTGCGCGCTCCTGGGTAACCAGGCCAGCGTTGACCAACTCCTTAAGGTGAAAGGACAAAGTGGCCGGCGGAGTTCCCAGGGCTTCATGGATGGCGCCCGGGGTGAGACCGGCGTCCCCCACGACAACCAGGGCACGGAACACTTGCAGCCGCAGGGGCTGGGCGAGCGCTGATAGCGCCTTGACCACTTCGTTTTCTTCCATGATTCCATTTTTATGGAATTCATGAATGATTGCAAGCGCCGTCTTTTTCGAAGGGGCCGCTCCAGCCGACAACGCACTTGTCAGTCCCAGGACGGCGTCATGCCCTTGGCCGTAAAGAAGGCGCGAGACCTGACGCCGATGTTGGGGCAGCTCGCCGAGTCGATGCCGAGCAGGGACTTCCGTTGATGAGCTATCGGCAGCGCCATCGGCTCGACCTCCGTGTCAGTCCTCATTGCTGCCCGAGCCACGCCTCGTAAGCTCACGCGGCGCGTCTGGGAAGCGCTCGCCACAAGAGCAGCGGAGGAGCCCATGAAATCGAATACCTTGCGAGCCGCCATCGTCGTCGCGGTTCTGGCCGTTGGCGCCTACTGGTACTGGTCGCCGTTCCTGGCAATGCACCAGATGCGCGAGGCAGCTAGAGCCGGGGATGCGGACGCCTTCAATGACTATGTCGACTATCCGCGGTTGCGCGAAAATCTGAAGGGCCAATTCAGCAGCCGACTCACGGACAAGATGGCGTCTGACCCTGAGCCAAAGAACGAATACGCCAAGGCAGGCGCGGCGCTGGGCAGCATGTTTGCGGTAGCCCTCGTCGACAAGATGGTCGACGCGTTCGTGAGGCCAGATACGGTAATGCGGGCGATGCAGCAGGGCAAGGTGATGCCAAAGCGGTCACCGGAAGCGGCCGCCTCCGCCGTCGCCGTTGACGAGGCCGACAAGGTGAGGTGGACGTCAGAGCGCAAGAACGTGGACAAGCTGATTGCGTATGGCGGCAAGCCGGGTCAGTCCGAGAACCAGCGCGTCGGCTTCGTCCTTGAACGGACCGGGTTTGCGCGCTGGAAGCTGACTGAAATTCGGCTACCGGAGGCGCAATAGCCGCATCGGTCACTGACTCGGCTCGTGGCATCCTGCAACCAGCATCCGCATCGCGTTCATGCCCCAAGGAAAACCAACCGTCGAACAGCTCTGGAATGGGGAGGTCTCGTTCTTCTCCATCGACACTGACTTGATTCAGGCCGCTGGCTACAACTTCGAGGAGGGTGCGCTGCACCAACTGCCGAACCAGCTGCCACCATGGATGAAGCTGTTCATGAGCGAGGTGGTGGCGCAGGAAATCGTGCGCCATCGCATGCAGCCGGTCACGGAGGCGGTCGACAAGCTGACGGGTGCATCCAGTGACTTGAAGCGGCTCGCGAAGACGCCTCTCGAACCCTTAGACCATAGCTTCGCTGAGCCGCAGGTTGGCCGCGCCGCGGCAGCCTACTTCCGCGACCAAATCGAAGCCTATGCCGCGCGCTGCAGGGGTGCGGTGCTTCCGATTCAGGGCGAGTCGTTGACAGCTGAAATCTTCGGCCTCTACTTCGGCGACAAGGCACCGTTCGGCAAACGTCGCGACAAGAAGTCTGAGTTTCCCGATGCGACGTCGCTGCTGCTACTCGAGCAGCACGCCATCCAGAACGACACGACCGGAATCATCGCCTCCGGGGACGGGGGCTGGGCGGCCTTCGCCGAGGGCTCCGAACACCTTTACGCGGTCAAGTCCGTAGACGAGTTGGCCGAGCTTTTTGTCGCCACAAATGCGCATGCTCAGGCGCTGAGGGCCAAGATTGAGCAGGCCATATCCAACCCGGCTTCACCGCTCCGCGCTCAGCTGGCCGAGGAGCTTCGCGAGCACGTGACCGAGGCCGATTGGGACGTCAGCGAGGTTTTCTCAAGCTCGGGCCGGGTCGAGGCGGAGGTCTACGCCGTCGACATGTCTGGCTATGAAGTTCCTGAGGACCAAACCAAGGTTTGGGCTACGGCGGAAGACAGGACTACGTGGATTGTCGAGGTCACAGCACACGTAAAGGCAAGCGTGCACATCTCAGTGGACTTCTTCATCTGGGACTCCATCGACAGAGAAGAGCTCAGTTTTGGGAACGAGAGCGTCACCCACGAGACGGAGCTTGAGCTGAAGGCGTTCCTGACATGCTCGGACGTGCAGCTCGATTCGGAGCCTGCTGCGTGGAGCATAGAAACCGATTTGGCCAGTGGCAGCTATTCGGTGGGCGACCTTGAGGTCGAGCAGGACTTCGGGAGCGACGACTAGCCATGCCAGGCACGCTGACGGCGAAGCCGATGGGCACGGGCAAGCGTGAAGTACCGGCGCGTTCTACCGCGTCACGCCTATCGCCGGCGACTACGGCCAGTTCATAGGCGGACTTGCAAGGGCACCTCTCCGAGACAGCGCGGCAGTAGTACTTCGCCTTTTCACGACCTGGCCAGCGTCGTCGTTCTTCTGGCGCGCCGCGGCCTTGCAATTCGTGTCGCGCTACGCGCTGATTGGCGGCGTACCGAGGCGCTGCTTTCTCATCCACGCGCGCGTGCCGCCGCCTTCTCTTTTCTCTGTTTTCTCTTTTCTGCAAGGCCGGCGACGACTAAGGGCGCGAGATGTGGAGCTGTAGAAGGGACTTACGTTCGACCGACGGAAGTCGGCAGGGAGACGGAGACTAGGTCTCAGGGAGGTGCCGTCTAAGTCGGCGGGAGCCACAGGCTAAGTCCCGGGGAGCCACTGTCTAGGCCGAGGGCGCAACAGCAGGGCACGGGGAGCCGCGGTCTAACCTCACAGGGAGCAGCAGACTAGGTCTCAGGGAGCCACGGTCTAAGGTCAGAACTGAACCGGAGCCAGGTCGTCGTCGTCGGCCTTCAGGGTGACGTGCTCGAGCCGCCAGTGCATCAGCAGCCTTGCCCGACTTACCGGGATGTCCTGCTCTGACACGGCGAAGCAGCTTTTGAAATTTACGAGTTCGGCCGGCTGCCCGCTCTGCCCAGATAGCTTCTCTTCTGCAGCTTCGCTGACTTTGTCGGCGACGTCATCGACCGCATCCGCTGTGTCGAGAGGTTCGTCACCTGGCTGATAGACCAGCACGATGGTCAGCTCGTAGGGCATGCCGTCAGGGAGTTCTTGCTGGTCGCCCCCGGCCAAGTCGAAGTAGACAAACGAGATGAGCTCGCCGTGCGCTGCAAGAATTTTTGCCAGTCGCTTAGCGAAGCCGGTCGCCTCTAGGCGCCTGTTGAATGCGTCAGGAAATGCAGCTCGGTTGTAGCGTGAGCCCAGCCAGCTGCGCAGCACCGCCAGTCCGGTGGGTTCGAGCGCGAAATCTTCTCGTGGCGCAAACGCTGCCAGTTCCGCTTTTGGCAGCGCCACCTTCCGACGAGCTTGGAGTTCAACGAACGCTTGCGCGCCGTCGCATGCCACCTCGAGGTGCAGCGTTTTCGGCGTCTTGCCCCACGCGAAGTTCCCGTCAGGCTTGGGTATCGCTCGCCCGACGATGACTTCGACTTCTGGCTCGACTTCGAGGTTGTCGTTGGCTAGGTCACAGTCGTGGCTGATGACGATGACCAGCGTGTCACCGGGGTGGGAATGGTGCTCAAGGCCAAATGCAGCGGCGGCCTCCGAGGACAACGCGTGGCCTTGGCGCCATGGCGTATCGCGCGTCCACTCGGGGGCGGCCTGCGGCATTGATGGTCAGACGTCCTCGCTGAAGGCAGGGGTGCCCATGTCGCCCACTTGCGGACGCGCGGAATGGCCGGCCAGCAACATGTCGAGCTTGCCGCGTGACTCGGCAGTTCGCTTCTCCAGACGGATGAGCTTTTGAGCAACCTCTGCGCCGTCAGCGCCATCGCGCAGGAGGGCAAGCAGCGATTTCCCGGCGGACACGGTCTTGTCCAGCATCACTGCGGTCGGCTTGAAACCCTGTTCAGTGAATACGGCCGCAGCTGCAGCGAGCTGACGCAGCCGCTGCTGATGCACTTCCTTGGGCGTCTCGCCGGCGAGCCAGTTGTACAGGGTCTGGCGAGACACGCCGAAGACTTCGGGGAGCCGGCTCATCGTGCGGCCGAATCCCTGCTTGACCTCCGCCATCCTGTCGGCCCAGGGGCCAGCCGAAGGCTCTTCCACGCGCTCCTCGAGAGGGAACGGCTTGTAGCCATGGCGCAGACGGAAGAACGTCTCGCTGGCAAGGCCACCGGTGCCCACGTCGCCAATCCGGAACTGAGTCGGCGGGCGCTCCTCCACCACCACTCGCAGGTAGACGGCGGGGACTGTTTGAAAAAGGTTTGCGTACGCTTCAGCAGCGCCCGGCATCACTGGCTCCAGACCTTGAAAGCATGTTCAGTCGCAGACGCTCGAAATGAGTCCCCGATGACCACGTGGATTGCATCGAGTTGCTTGTTGATGGCGGTCAGGTCGAAATCCGACCTATCTGAAATGACGCCATCGTTGTCGAGGATAGCGTGTCGTCCAGCGAAGGTCACCACCGGGCTCGGGTCGAACGTCATCTCACCAGGTGATAGGTCAGGCGGGAATGACAACCCCCCTTCTTGAATCACGACCCGTGACCGCAGCACTATGTTGTCGACTTGGGAAAGCGTTTCCGAGTACGACTGCATGACAGCCCCCTTGAGCCTGGCACTGAGCCCAAGAACTTCGGGGTGCAAGTAGGCCTCCAAGGCGTCTTCAGCGAACGGAACGACACGGTCCAAGTACCGAAGCCCCACCCGCTCAACGAAGGCCAGCTGGACGGCCTCGTGGACCACTGCCAGGCCTTTGGTGAAGGCTTTGCTGAATTCCTCGAACCGGCCGTATTGGGTGGACTGCAGCGTAAGGGAGTCTTGGTCCAGAACGAACGCGTGCTTGCGGTCAGCTGAGCCGAACGTGAAGCGCTCACGTGGGATTGGCGTCGGCGCTGACTTCCCATCGAGGCTGAACTGCAAAACGAAGGAGGTTTGGGTGCTGAAGTCCGGGTATCCAGCCTTCCGCATCTGCTCTTGGATGGGCGGAAGAAAGTCCTGCAGCTTGAGTAGCGGGTTGAATCTCACCTGGGCAAGGGTGAAGTACACCGGCGGATTTTTTAGTGGCGTGCCCATCGCTACTCCCGTGACGGCGGTTTACAGTTCGGTTGACAATATAGCTCAGCTTGTTTACGTTTCGACCGTCTTGGTCCGGGATTTACAAAAGCTTGACGGCAACCTTCGGTTCGCCTGCTGTCAATTGACACGTGTCAAAAGACAGCAGCAACTGAACACTCCTGCCGGAGATGAAACCAAGCTCCATTCCCGGCCTTGTCGATGCGCTGGCGGCCGAAATCAAGGCTCGCCGCGCCGAACTGAGCAGCACACAAGAGGACCTGTCGGATAAGAGCGGCCTGGACCGCCCCTACATCTCGCTCATGGAAGTAGGGCGGAAACAGCCGACCTTGAGCGTCCTGTTCCGGCTCGCCTATGGGCTCGACCTGACGCTTGAAGAACTTGCCGGTCGGGTCCAGCGCCGATACGGCCGCCACACACCGGACTAGCCAGCTAGGCGCTGGGGTTCACCGAAGTTGCCCCACAGCTTCGTGATGAGGCGGTCTTGCGCCACGGGGTCGAGCAGGCCCTTGCGCCCATCTACCTGGACGAAGTGCTGACGACGCTCAGCTTCGGTCCATAGCAGGGTGTCGTCATCGACCGCAATCCAAGCATCTGGGCGCATACAGCCCACGTGCAGGCGAACGATTTCCGCTTTCGAGTACCGCCAGTAGTCGGCATTGCCGAGCGGCTGCCCGCGAGGACCGAGCTTCGCCTTGGCGGTGAGGTCGGCGTATGTGAACCCGAGGACTCGGCTGGCGACTTCGGGGCCTAGGTCGGTGAGCACCGAGAACAGACCTTCTTTCCAAGGCCGGGTCGACGTGAGGACGATGCGCGCGTTTGGCCACCCTCTGAGCGCCTGCGCGAGGATGGGCGTGGCCTCGTAGTCCTCGTGCCCGCCCTCTTCAGGAAGGCATTCAACCAGGGCTTCATAGAGCGTCCTGCTGGGATGCAGCACGCCGCTGATGCCCAGATACACGACGTGGAGGGGCGAGGGGAGATTGCCCAGCATGGGTCACGCCGCAAGCAGGGGCGCCCGTCCAATCTTGGCCAACATCCAGCCTTTCGCACTCGCCGCGGTGGCCCGCAGGTGTGCGTCCCGCAGCGTCGTCTCGCCGGACAGCTTGAAGAACAGCCGCTCGCCCTCGGCGAGCATGCAGTCCCACCAGACCTCTTCGACCCGCGCAATCTTCCAGTCGCTGCTCGCGTCATCGGCATCGAAGCGCATGAGGCTGACGACAGCGTCGCCTTCAAGGTCGTTGAGCAGTTCCACGAGCATCGACTCGCAGGCCACGAAGACCGTCTCCTGCCGAGCTGTCGTGCGGCGACGGATGTTCGCGAGGTACCACGGCACCGCTTTCGGTAAGACCGTTGCACCCCAGTATTGAAAGCCGGAGTTCAGAGCCTGAGCGGGAACACGACCCTCGAGCCCTTGGAAGGTGACGAACATGCTTGCTGTCTTTTGTTAGCAAGCCGATTCTGACCGAGGTATCGGAAAGAGGGAAGTGCCGCGCCCGACGGCGGCTCCTTTCAGACTTTCAGCGCTGAAAGTGCGGACGCGTTTTCAGGGCGAGGGGTTCGATGCCTATACGAAGCCACAGTTGCTCGGTGGAACGAAAGTTCAAGCACTTGTGTTGTTCAGGGGGAGACGCTTTTGCGCTCCCCCATTTTTTGCGTCCGTGACTGTGGCCGAGGCGCCGTCCGTTACGGGGCTTCGTTCAACGCGGGCCAGTCGGCCTCCAGCCGGTCTGCCCGCAGGTCGCCGATGGTCAGGCTGCCCTTCTTCGCATTGCTGTCCCAATAGCGCGGCTCGGCCCGTATGCGCGCCCACAGCGCCTCTTCCGCCCCATTGAGCAGGTGCGGCTGCACGAGGGCAAGTTTGACCAGGCGCACGCTCTCACGCTCATCCCAAACCCTTGCCAGCAAGTAGACGGGCAAGTCCTCACCCGGCAGGTGGACGAAAAGGCCGCTGTTCTCCGAGCTCAGTGCATCGGCAATGGCTTCGACGATGACGTCGGTCATGGGCACCCTCAGCCGGCGCGAGATGAGCTCGATGCCGAAGCGCGACTTCGCCGGGAGGCGGACGCTGAAGACGGAGTTCCTGGGGCCTCCCTCAGCTTTCTTGGGCATGTTGTGTTCTCCGTGTCGATGGCCTGATTCGGCATAAATGTAACGCCTTCTATTGCACTACTGTATTGCTCTCTTTAGAATTACATCACTGCCCACAAAGGCCCTGTTCTTTAAACCTGCCAAACGCATGCCGCCCCCGGGTTCGTCTCCGGAGGTAAGGCACTGCCAACCGCACCGCCGGTGACCGTGAGGTCGAGCGGCCCGGGCTCCCCGCCTGGCGACGCCATCGTGCGTCCGATGCCCTCCCCGGGCGTCACCAATAACAAGAAGACAAATCGGGACGAGACAACACATCAATCGCTGCAGTCCCACAGCGCAATCCCAACACCGAGCAAGACCAATGAATTCGAACCCGTCGCAAAGAACGGAACACGACTATTTCCTCGCCCGCCGCGCCAACGCGCCACGGCAAGACACCGAGCACCGCACGTTTACCGTCGAGCTCGCATCGCGCTATGAAGTCTGGCAGTTCGCCACCTTCATCGGCCGCGCAGGCCAAGACCTGCACCTGACCAACACGTCGCCGGACAGCTTCACGCTGCGGCTGACGCTTCGTCCGAACACCATCGAGTTGCCGGAGTTCTGCTGGCTCCTCGAGAACTTCTTCCAGCTTGCCGCCGGCGCCCACTGTCTCCAACTGAATGAGGCCCAAGCCCAACTGGCAGCACGCCCTCCGCGGGCCGCACTGCTGACCGCCTTTGCCGAGCAGGTCCACCGATACCTGGACATGTTCCAGATGCCGGCACTGGTGAGGAGCGTGACGCCCAAGCTCGACCGCGCTCACCTCGCCGTGGCGGTCCGCAATGTCCCGTCGCCAGAGCAGGACCCCGATGGCTTCGAACGCCACCTGCGCATCTGCATGAACTGCATCCGCCTGACCTACCTCGACGACGGCTTCCTGCGATGAGCAACACGTCCTTCAGCGCCGTCCAACGCCAAGAACACGAAGAGAGCACCGACATGACCAAAGCCATCGACGCCACCAGCAACCAACCAGCCGTCAGCGACCTCACACTCCAGCGGCAGGACGAGTTTTACGCCGAGCACCGCTTGCCCGAGCCAACAGCTGCGGGCACCGAAGGCCGGACCTACTGCTTCCGTGTCGAGTTTCAACATGACATCTGGCCGCTGAAGTCGATGCTCAGCTGGGCCATCGAGAAATGGTGGTCGTCGCCGATGTGCCCCTGGGGTGACGCCGACGTCAAGGTGACCTTGAAGCCCAACACGTTGACGCTGGAAGAAGTCCAGTGGCTTTTCGACAAGGTCGGCGACTGCCATGTGGCGATGCAGACCGTGGCGCTGGAGATGAACTACACCGGCGACCGCTCATACCTCGACGCAGACGAGATGGGAGCCAAGGTGCCGAACGCACTGGCACTGAAGAGCTGCCTTGAAGGACTCGCAGAGTGGCGAGACGCACTTTCAGCGAGCGACGACCGCGCCATCGGAGCCGAGATTGAACTCGAGCTGGCGTTTGAAGAGCAACTCGCGCTGGAAGCCACGTACGACGGCGAAAAGCACTAACTCCATAACCGACCGCAATAGGAGACTTCATGCCAAGACGGAAGAAGGTTCAAGAGAGGGATATCCGCCAACGCATCCGCGCCGGCTTTGGCTCGGGCGAAGGCCCGTCGTACAAGCCCTGGGAGACGGTGCACACGTTCAGCTCGCAGGGCAACTCGCACCGCATCTACAGCGTGAAGACGGGGCGTGTGCACAACCTGTTCTCGAACATTGAGCGAGCGCTGTTCCTGAAGGCCGAGTACGGCAAGAACTTCGTGGACTTTCAGGAGCAGCGCGCCATGGAGCGCGAGCACACCCTTGCCTTCGCCAAGGTGCTGGGCATCAAGCACTCAGTGTTCATCGGCACCAAGGTTCCCTTCGTCATGACCCTCGACTCGGTCGTCGTGCGCCGCGATGACCAGGGGAACCTGTATCGCGAAGCCTTTGACGCCAAGGACTCGACGGCGCTGTTGGAAGAGCGCGTCCTCGAGAAGCTGTCCATCCACCGGTTGTACTGCGAGCACCGCGGCTGGAAGCACAGCATCGTCACCGACGAGACGTTTGACCGCCAGGTCATCCGCAACCTGGAGTGGATACGGGCAGGCGCGCGCAAACCGCTGGAGGTCATGAGCGTGCACGGCATCTTCGATGAGCTGCCGGCGCGGATGCTCGTCGACATCCACGCGAAACAGCCCCGCATTCAGGTCAAGGACTACTGCGCTGCATTCGACGTGACCCACGGCCTTCTGCCTGGGACGAGCCTGCGCGTCATGCAGGTCCTTCTCTGGAACCACGAACTGACGCCGAACCTGTCCGGCGGCCCCATTCACCTCGCCTCGGTGGCCTCTCTTCTGCCGGAGGCCGCGCATTACCGCCTCCAGGCGGCCTAAGGAGCTACATGTACCCCATTCGCACTCTGCTGAAAGCCGGCGACGACCGGCAGCTGCGCGTCATCGACATGCTGCCGGATACCGGCCAGGTTGTGACCATCGACACGCTGTCTAAGTCCGCCAACCCGCAGGTCTGGCAAGCGCACGAGATGGAAGCCGCCGCGAAGGCCCAGAAGTGGGTGCGGGTGGCAGGCGTTCAACCGAAGGGCGAGGTAGCCCTTGCAGCGCCGACCAAGCTGTCTGATGCAGCGCTGCAACTCCGCGCCGCACGGTGGAACATCGTCGGCAGCCGCGTGCGCGACAGCCGCCTTTACAGCCGCGAGACCCGCCAGGCCGCAGTGGACGAAATCGCCGCGGAGCACGGCGTCAGCGCCTTGCACGTCCGTCAGCTGCTACGCATGGCCTGGCAAGGCGGGATGACCCCGGAGGCAATGACCCCGGACCTCCACAAGTGCGGCCGCAGTGTCCACGATGGCAAGCCGCGTGGCCGCAAGCCTCTGTACGCGGACTACGAGCCCTACGTCTGGACCAAGCAGCTGCGCAGCAAGGCCGCGGCGATGGTGCGCAGCGTCTACCTCGAGGACTCGACGGTTTCGCTGCAGGAGGTGCATGACAAATTCATCTTGAAGCACTACAGCTACGTCGACCCGGATGGCGTGGTCCGGCCAATGCCGCTGGGCGAGCGCCCAACCGAGCGCCAACTGCGGTCGGTTCTGGAAGCTGAGCTCACGGACTCCGAGCGCCATTCCGCACGCCACAGCGTCGCGGACTACGACAACAACTTCGCGCCCACCATTGGCCATGTGCTGCAGGACTGCCAGGGCGCCGGCGACGTCTACGAAATCGACGCGTCGCAGGTGGACGTATGGCTGGTGGCCCGCGAGGACGGCCGCACCATCATTGGCAAGGCGACGATGTATCTGGTCGTCGACCGTTTCAGCCGCCTTATCGTGGGCTTCTACGTCTCGCTTGACGCGCCCTCGTGGGCCGGAGCGACGCAGGCGGTGCTGTCCATCTTTGCGGACAAGCGCGAACTCTGCCGCCGCGCCAAGATTCCCTATGACGAGGCGGATTGGCCGGCGCATGGGCTGATGCCCCAGCGCTTCTTCGCCGACCGCGGCGAGATGGTCAGCCACTCCAGCGACTCCATCGCCGACGGCCTGCACACGTCGGTCACCAACGCACGTGCTCTGTGGTCTGCCGGCAAGGGTCTGGTCGAGTGCACGTTCAAGCTCGTGCACGTGCCGATGAAGCGCCTGCGCGCCGGCTATGAGCCTGCTCGCAACACCAAGATTCGCCGCGGCAAGAAGTACTACCGCGACGCGAAGATGAACCTTGACCAGCTGCGCAACCAGATGCTGCGCATCGTCATCGACCACAACCGCAAGGTCCACACTACCTACAAGCTGCCGGCCGCTGAGATTCGCGCCGGCTACCAGCCCATCCCTCGCGAGGTCTTCACGCGTAGCGTCCGCACCCACATGGGCCTGCTGTCGCACTACGACGAACAGGACGTGCGCTTCAACCTGCTGCTGACCGACACCGCGTCGGTGACACAAGACGGCATCAGCTTCGGTGACTGCTTCTACTCGGCCCCCGAGGCGCTCAAGCGCGACTGGTTCACGCAGGCCGCCAAGCGCGGCGTCTTCGAAGTCCAGGTGCGTCACAACCCAGGCCTGGTCGACAGCATCTATGTCATCGACAAGTTCAACCCCTCGCGCTACTTCCTGGCGGAGCTGACGGACTTCTCCGGTCAGTTCAAGGGCTACACCCGCGCCGAGGTTGCCAGCCTGACGACCCATGGCAAGTGCAACGACAAGGAGGGTGAGGACGCCAACCTGACTCTGCGCCTGAACAAGGCCGTGGCGGACGAGCGCGAGGGCCTGACGACCAAAGGCAAGCCGGCAGTCCGCAGCAAGACCAAGGGTCCGGCCGCTCGCGCCGTCAACACGCGCGCTGACCGCTCAGTGGCACAGGCTCTGCCGGCGCCGACGGACGACGACCCGGTGCCCTCGTCAGCCATGCCGACGGCAACGCCGACACCTCCTGCCGTATCCGCTCCTGAGGAGGAAGTCAGCGTGGTCTGCGCCCCCGAATTCGCCGCAGCGCCCGTCGGCGTGAAGGCCACCGTGCTCAACAAACTCTTTGAAGGAAACGACGATGACCTCGAGTGACCGCAGCTCTCGGCCGCCGCTGGCCTTTCGATATGTGGACGCGGTCTACGAAGACCACCCGAACCCTGAATATCACGGCAACCCGCTTATCGCGGGGCTGCCGTTCTACCTGACCAATGAAGAGCTGATTGAGGCGCTGGAGGCGCTGCCTAGGTTCGATGAGTCGGAGCGAGACCATCCAGACGCCGTTCGAAGCACGTACATCGGTCGACTTGGGCGGTGTGCGGTCGCCTTGCCTCGAACCACAGTTCTGGCCCGCGCGCTGATGGACCTGATGATGGAAGGCTACGTAGGCCGCGAGCCGTTCCTTCCAGAGCACCGGGAAACGATGCAACGCTTCTACGAGGCGAAGAAGCGCGGGCTCAAGTTCCAGGACCTACCGGACGCCAAATCAGTCACCGCGCTTCGCTCCCGGGATTCCGGTGCGGAGCTGTCGACTGCCTTCATCGGCGCCTCGGGATGCGGGAAGACCACCACGCTGAAGCTGATTGCCGGCCTGGTGCCTGACGTCATCGTCCATGACTCTATGTGGCAGGTGCCGGTGCTGCTCATCGAGATGCCGCCTGGTGGCAAAACCGAGCATGGGCTGGCCACAGCAATCATCGACGCGCTTCATCGACGTCTGCCCTTTGCCGGCTATGCAGAGAAGTATCTGCGAAACGTGTCGCGCAAGAACGCTCTCGAGCGCATCTACGACGCGGCCGCCCTGCTGCACACGCATGGCGTGGGACTCCTCCTTGCCGACGAGTCACAGAAGGAGAAGCCGACGGAGGAGCAGCTCAAGCGCAAGGTGCGTCCGACCGAGGCAAAGCACGAGCAACTGGCGCCGGAGCACGAGACGCCCCTGATTCAGTTGCTGATTGCCGCGTCGAACAAGCTCGGCGTTCCACTGGTGCTCGTGGGGACCAACGAGCTGCACGACGTGATGTACGGACGCTTCTCGAAGGAGCGCCGGTCGGTCGGTCACGGCATGGAGAACTGGGGCTTCCTCGAGCGCAGCGGCGACGTGCGCAAGCCAAACGAGTTCGAGGCGCTACTGCGCAAGCTCTGGAAGTTCCAGTGGGTGCGCAAGCCCGTGAAGCTGAGCAATGAACGCGCTGACCTGTTCTTCGAGCTCACCCAAGGCAATCCGGACATCGTCGTCAAGCTCTTCGCCTCAGCGCAGCGTAGGGCCATCAACGAAGGCGTCGAAGAGCTGACCGAGGAGCTCGTGCGGGAGACCTTCAAGCTGCAGTTCAAGGCCGTGCGCGAGGCTCTCAAGGCCCACGAGGAGCAGGACCCGGAGAAGCTGCTAAATCATCTCGACATCGCACCGGTGGAGCTGCGCGCTGGCCCGACCTACGCCGCGGTAGCGGCGGAGATGAACGAGAAGAACTATCAGCGCAAGCGCCAGGCCGAAGCTGCAGCGAAGAGGAAGGCGAAGGAGGCGCAGTCCCCCCAGGCCGCAGACCTTGCCGCCCCAGGGAGGCTCGTCAAACTCTCCGACGCCCTGAAGGGTGACGGCGCGGAAGGCGCCGTACACAAGAGGCTGGTCGAAGCTGGCGCTCTCGCGGCTGAGCACGACGCGGTCTAAGCCTCGCCGATGCTGCTCCTCGACCGTCCGCACCCAGACGAACTCGTCTCGAGTGCGCTCGTTCGAGGATGCCGCCACTACCTGCTGCCGATGGGCCAGGTGCTCAACTCCGGGTGGACCGGCGAGGACCGCCTTTTCGGGGCGTCCTTCTTAGGCTTCACGCCGCTGGTCCACCTGGCCAACCTCTTCAACATGGGGCCAAGAGCCCTGCTCGCGGGCCATACGGTGCTGACGTTCGCCACGGCGTTCTCTGAGCGGGAGGTTTGGGAGCGTGCTGTCGATGGCGCTCTCGGCGACGTCCATGGCGGACAGGCGCTGGGCGCTGTCATCCGCAGTGCCATCCAGGGCCTCCCACACCGGCGCTTCTGCCGAGCCTGCGTGGCCGATGACCTGCGCACCAAGGGCGAGTCGTATTGGCGCTTGTCCCACCAGCTACCAGGCAGCCTCGTCTGCCATGTCCATGGCGACACGCTGGTGTCAACGAAGCTGTCCATCGCCGGCAAGGGCATCAGCTACGACCTTCCGCAGAACTGCCAAGGTAGACCCTGTGTTGCGGGCAATATCGGAGACCTCTGGCGAGAGGTAGCCGCTCGCGTGGCCGAGTTCGCGCGGCGCGGCCTGGACCAGCCGGTGGCGTTGCCAATTTCCTACTACCGGGACATCGCCGTCGAGCGTGGCTGGCTGAAGCCAGAGCGTGACGTGGACATCGGCCGGTTGAACGCGCATGTGGCTGCGGTCCTTGGAAAGGCTGGTCTGGCCGCGTGCGACCTCATCCCAGAGGGCAACGGCAGCTGGCCGGCGATGCTGCTGCAGGCGCGGTTGAAGGCACCTTCGGGAACGCTGAAGCACATCCTGATGGAACAGTTCCTGGCGGCGCCAGCCGTTGACCTCAGTCACAAACCGAGAGGGATGGTCGCGCGGTCGCGGAGCGATGAGGACAAGACGCTCGCCGCGGCTTTTAGGCAGGTCGCGGATGGCTATGCGAAGCGGGGGCAGCGCGCCGCCGTGGCGACGCTGTTGAAGGACGCCGGGTGCTGGGGCATCTACCGGCACAAGAAGTCGTCGCTTCCGCGCCTGCAGCGCGCCGTGGATGCTTTTCGCACGTCTAGGAACGCATGCCGGCCGCTGGCGCGCCAGATGTTGCCCGTGCCTGGCCAGGGTGGCATGGTTGCCAACAGAAGTGGCCTCATTGACGGGGGCCACCTCATCAGCGGCGAGGAGGCTGCGTCGAAGCTGGGCATGTCCCCGCGTGAGCTGCCCGTGCTTCACCGCAAGGGGCGCATCTTGGCGACTGCGTACAAGGGCCATCGGCTCTGGTATCCGGCGTTCTGGTTCGATGGCCGTGTCCCGCCGGCGGCGTTGGAGGCGGCGTTCGCAGGCTTAGCAGGCCGGCCGTTCCCAGAGCAGTGGGCGGCGCTGGTCAAAGTCTGGGAAGCAGGCCGGGCGTAGTACGCCTTCAGAGTCGCGTCGAGCGGTGACTACACGAAGCAGGACAACTTCGTGAACGCTCCCCATGACCCTGAAACGCAAGAAGGTGAAAGCTGAGCCCAAGGTGACCTTCTCCTTGCGCATCACCGTGAAGACGCGGTTCGCCCTCATCGTGCAACTGCGGAAGAAATGCCGCATTGACTTCGACAAATCCGCCCACATGGAGGGCATGGTGCAGGCCGTGCTGAGCGGCAACCAAGCACTCATCGAGAAGTACGCGCTTCCCATCCTCGATGAACTCTGGGACCCGAGCCAATTGGTTCGGCTGCGGAACTTGCAGAAGCACGACCCGGACCTTCTGACTCACTGGGAGGCACTGGCGCTCGGTGAGCTTAGGTTCGCCGAGCCGAACGAAATCACCGACAAGTACTGGGCACAGATATCCGAGCGCTACAACCTCGACATCTGAGGCACTTCCTCACCTTCAACCGGCCTTCCAACAGAGGGCCGGTTCTTCTTTGGCGATGCATTGACGGCACCGTCGGCCAAGGCCGCAGCGCCGTCCATCGCGATTTTCAACAAGACGCCATCCCTGGCCTCTTGCTCCTTGCTCGCTGCGTCAGCGGTGGCATGGAGCTGGACATGGGTTGGATAGTAGGAATTCGAAACACCGGGGCGGCACCGCGCCTGTTCGAGTGGAACAACGGCAATCTGCGCGATGTGGGCGCTGAGGACGCTTCTCTCCTGGTCGACGCCAGGGGTCGGTACTCGCGATACACCGAATGCGCCCTCGCGGACTTCAAGCGCCTGGACGCGGACAGTGCCGCGGGCATTGCCGAACTGGCAGGCATCCCGTCGGAAGTGGCTCGCATCCAGTCCTTCTGGCTGCTCACAGCTGGCAAGCGCAAGGTCTTCGTCACTTCGCAGACCCTCATCCAGGCCCTCGTCGGCACCTACCGACAGCAGCGGGCTGCGATGTTCAGCCCTGCCGGCTATCAGCTGATGTCCTACTTGGTCGAAGAGCGCGGTGAGCTTCGCCCCAGCTTCGTCGGGGGTCGGAAGAAGCGCACGCTCGACGACATTCCCGAGTTGGCCGCGGCGATTCTTTGGTCATGCACCTATCCCAGCGCCAGGAGGATGCAGGCCAGCGTGCTGCGGCACGCGCTGGACGGGCGCTTCGATATCGAGCTTGCCCAGGCCCGCGTGTTGTTGTCCTTCGTGGGCCATGAGCTTGGCGCGGACTCGCTGTTGGCAACGCGCATCTCGATTGCCGCCATCGAGCCGCTGGAGTCGCCCGAGGTCCATGCAGCGGGCAAGGTGCCCGGCCGGTTTGTCATCCGCGAGGTGGAGGAAATCTCCCCCGAGAGGCGCAAGAGCAGTTGGGTCAAGGCAGCACCCAGGGGACCGCAGGACCTGGGCTACGACGCAGATATCCGCGATGACCGTTTCAGCACGCCGCTGACGGACGAGGAATGGCAGGCGGTGCGCGGCATGCTGTTCAAGCACCCGAGGAGGTTGCAGCTGCACGAGGCCAGTGCTCGCAGCAAGGTTGACCTCATCCTGCTCAAGCGGTCCACCGGGGCGACCTGGCGGTCAGTGACGGCCTCAACGAAGGAAAAGATGGTGGTTGAGGGGTACTTCAGCCGCCTGATGGCCGCGGGCACGTGGGAGCCAGTGCGTGCGCATCTCGTCAAGGCAAGGGGCGGCCCCGCGAATGCACGCAAGACGCGTGCAGCACGCTCTGGGGTGGCACCCCTGGCCCCAGCGGCCGACCAGATTCGCGCCTTGCGGATTCAGCGGCTGAACATGACCACGAAGGAGTTGGCTTCGGTACTGCGCGTCTCTGCCGCGAGCGTCATGGGGTGGGAGAGTGGTCAGCGAGTGCCGACACCCAAGGTCGCAGCGATGCTGCGGGTGCTTGACGCCAAGGGCGTGGACGGCCTGGATGAGGTGCGGGCTATGCCGGCCGGCGGGAGGCACGATAGGGATGATGCGGCCCGGTAAGCTCTGCGCATGAGGATTGGTTGTATTGGCTGGGGCTCCCTCATTGGGAAGCCGGGTGTTCTGCACTGCGCCGGGCCGTGGACGTCCGGCGGCCCGGAACTGCCCATCGAGTTCGCACGGACTTCGCGGGACGGGCGCCTGACGCTTGTGCTCGTCGAAGGAGCCGCGTTGATGCCAACGCAGTTCGTTGAGCTGTCGTATGCAAGCGCCGAGCAGGCCCAGGAGGCGCTTGCTGGACGCGAGGGCAGTGGCGTCGAGTCCATCGGTCTCTGGCCAGGTCCCGCACCCAAGTATTCGGTCGGCGCGGCGGCCATCGCGGAGTGGGCAGCGACAAGCGGGTTTGACGCGGTCGTCTGGACGGCGTTGCGCCCAAAGTTCCGTGGGGTTGTCGACGAGGTTCCAGCTGACGTCGAAGCGGTGCTTGCCTATCTCCGAGAGCTCGACGCCGAGACGCTGGCGCGGGCCCGCGAGTACATGTGCGCTGCGCCGGCCGACGTTCAGACACCTTTTCGAATTGCCATCACGCGGGAGCTGGGCTGGGCACCGGCGCCCGCGACCATCGAGGGGTCGGTCACTGAGCCTGCTGGCCCTGTGGGCGACGAAGGACGGTCTTGATGAATGCGTCGTAGTCGGCAAGCCCCTGCATTTGAATGCGGAAGCTGGCGCTCATCGTCAGCTCTGGCGACTTGGTGAACGAGCTGCTGCCGAAACCAGCATATCCGAGCTCCTGCTGCCCTGCGTCGCAAAGCAGCTCGCACCAGCGGCGCATGTCTACGACGAATTCGAGTAACTGCGCACGGCTCAGCGACTCCTCAGTGAGCTGCCCGTGGAAGAGCTTGTTGCGATGTAGCTCAGCTTCGTCGACACGGGCCTTGAGGTGCGCATACTCGGCGCCTATGAGGGCCTCAAGTGGTTGGGGGTACAGCGCATCGAAGCCGCGCAGGATGCCCTCAAAGTACACCTTCTTGCTGTCCGAAAGAGTTTTGCGGAGCGCGGGGACGTCCGACCGGCCGAAGCATGGGTACTGGAAGACAAGGTAGGTGACGAACCTTCGCGCCTGGCGCTCTACCTTGAGCAGTGACAGGGCGAAGGCGTCCACGCCGGCCGTGCGCGCGTCCGAAGCGATGACGGCATCGACGCTTTTGAACTCTTCGACTAACGCGGGGTGCACGTTTCAGCTCCTCGTTGACACAGCCCTTTGCCGTCCATCGTAGCGATGGCCCTTAGTGGTCCGAGCAGTCGTCGGTAGACGACTACCTTCGGCGGCGTCGCTATACCGGCAATGCTGTACTCGCACCTTTTCGCCGACCTGCCTACGCTCAATTCCCGGCTCGAGCCCCTCGTGCTCCGAAGCGGGCCTCGCCTGTCTTGGGTGAAATTCCAGGCATTTCGTCGCCGCCTCGAAGTCCGACGTGGACGTCGTGACCTGGTCGCCTTGAGCGCCTGCCTGCTGCCGGTCGCCCTGGTGGCCCTCCTTCTTGCGGACGGCCGCATACAGCTCGCGCAATGGCCGGCGGTGAGCGCAGCGGTCGGCGGCCTTCTTCTGCTCATTTTTTGTTGGCTCGGCGTTCGAAGCGTGCGGACCTACTTGACTTCGCGCGCCGAGGCTTCCCCGCGCTCATTGGCGATGCTCTATGACCTGGTGCTTGCGGACGCGCGCAGTGCGTCTTACGTGCGTGCGCTCATCGAGGGCTGCGAGCCGATTCTAGAAATCGACTGCGACGTCGCGACGCACATCGCCGCTGGATGGAGCGCTGCCCCATGTCGCTCCGATTTCGAGTCAATCTCGTACTGGACGTTCAGCGATTGGCACTATGGCGTCCCATACACTCGACCGTTAGGTAAACAGCAAGACGGCGACGATGCCAGCAAAGGGAGAGTCGGGCAGAACATATAGCGAGTCTGACATCGCTATCGAATGGAAACACCGGCAAATGAAGGCCGACGTGCTGTGGAGAGTCGGGCCCATACAAGAGCAGGTCTTCCCTGTCAGGCATCCAACGAGTCCCTACTTCCAGCGATTTCGAGTAAGCGCATTTGAGAAGCCGGTCGATGAGCCAAAGGTTCGTTCTGACCTGCACAAGAGGTGCATAAATTTCCTGATTAGGAAGGTCGTAGAGCGCGGCCTTGTAGTCTGCACCCCCACGTTCGACGGAGAGGTCCGCACCGCAGACGGCCAAGTGCTGCTGGACGTTGCTGCCGGCCAATATTCGTGGTGGTCTGACACGCGAGGCACTCGAATCCCGGTGGGCTATGGGCGCTATATCCAACCGGACCTGTGCGGGAGACTTGCAACGGGCGACGCCTTTGCTCCGTCCATGCGTTGGCCCAGCGTAATCATCGAGGTCATCGACACGCACTATCCGGAAGAGGGCACGCTCTTTGAGCTGCTGAAGCTCTCCACGCAGAACCACGTCGTCGCGCTGCACTTCATCAGAGCCAGTTTCAGCTCGTACTGGAGCCAGCTCTACACACCCGAACAGGAAAAGGTCCGGCTGAGGGTTGTGCATCTGCTGGTCAACGGAAACTTCGTGACAAACGGCGAGCCGCTGGACGAGAAGCTTGCGCCACCGGCCGATAGGAAGCAGTTCTCCGCGTGGTACGGCGCCTTCAGGGACAACACGTTCAAACGAATCATGGACCGGAAGGACGAGACAAAGGACTATTCCGCGCCGGCATAAGGGGCCCGCCAGGCGGGCAGCGACCTAGCGATGAACTCCCGAGAGGTCTTCCAGCAGGCCACGCGCCTGGTCGTAGCCAGGCAAGTCGGAGCGAAGGCTTCTCACGAGCTCATCGACGTGTTCGGCAACCTGCGCGCGGATGGTGTTCTCTGATGGGCTACCGACTGGGCGCAGGCGCATGAACGGGATGCCGGCCGCCGCGAACAGACGGTCCTTCTTGTCGTCATTGCGCTGCTGGCGCTCAGTGTCGTGCCAGACGGAATCGACTTCGATGGCCAACATTGGTAGGTAGGTCGTCGAGGAGACGACGACGATGTCAACGCTCGCTCGGAGGTAGTACCCGAAGTCGTCTTCGCTGACCAACTCCTTCATGCGGTCGAAGTTCATGACGCTCTGCAGCGAGCAGTTCGGGAAGACGAGATGGTTGGGACAGAGCTGCACCAGGACTTGGTAGATGGTGAACTCGCGCTGACTGTTGAAGACTTGCTTGACCGCGCTGGTGCCCTGAGCGCGAACGATTCTGCCGACCACAGCGTGCTGCGACTCCCTCTCTAGCAGCGGCGCAATATGTGGGTTGATGCGGAAGGTCGTGTCTGTGGTCAGCAGCATTCCAAGGTCGACCAGTTTGTCGTAGTGGCGCTCGGCCCACTTCAGCTCCATGCCCGCGTACTCGGCCACCTCGGCAAGGCCGTTGTAGCTCTTGATGGTGGCAAACACGCTCAGCAGCTTGCGTGCGGGCGCGGTAAGCGTCGGCCACCGGCTGACGGCGGTCCGCTCAAACTGGTCACGCTTGTTGAGAACCGCCAGCCGTGCTTTCGCATCAGTCAGCAGCTGACGGACCACATCAGAACTGCGCGAAGTAGCCAGGTCCTCTTCAAGCGTGTCGATGAACTGCTGCACCTTGTCGAGGCTCTCGGAGCGCGCCCAGAGTAGCTTGGCGTTGTTGATAGCGCTCGCTGGTGGCTCACCGTCGGCGGCCTCAATGTAGGCGAGGTAGTAGCGAAGCGCTTTTTCCGGGTCCCCGGCTACCTGCTCAAGGTAGGCCAACCTGAATGCGTGCCCCTTCTCGAGCAGGTCATCGCAAAAGAAGCGCGCCAACGGCAACAGGCGGATTCGGACCTTGTCGCCAAGCTTGGATAAGGGGTCGAAGATATCTTCTGCAACCTGGAGCCACATGCGCTGGGTGTTGGCATGCATCTTCCCGCGCACTGCTGCAAGTCTGCCCAGAGCTTCGAGCAACGGCTCGGCATCGGCTTCATCAAGTTCCTCATCGAGGTCGCCGGAGTAGTAGCTCTGGGACGGTGGGATGCCCGCATCCGTCGTACGCCACATCGCATCGAGCAGAAGCCTCATTCGACCCGCCACGCCTTGGATGACAAAGGCTGCAGCGAACTGGAAGGAAATGCTCCGCTCGCACAACCACTGAAGGCCTGGCATCTTCTCGTCGCCGCGCTCTTCATCCTGCAGCGGGGAGTACTGCGTGCTAGCGGTGAATACGCGGTAGAGGCTTTCAAGCTCGGCCTGTCGGGCGAAGCCTTCGGGCGCATGCTCATACAGCCGCAGCAGAAGGTCCGCTACAGACGGCACGTCAAGCCCTTGGAGCCCGATGTACACGTCACGCACCTCGTCAGCCACGGTCATCGTCAGCCGCTCGCCGAACCAATGGGCGTCGGCATCGGCGAACCGCATCAGAGCCGGAACGGCGAGAGCGAGATGCTCGTCGACTTCCCCCGGGGCGGCTACCAGAGCGCATAGCAAGCGTCGGAGCCCCTCGCAGGCGTCGCAAGCCAGTGGGTCGGGGAATTGCTGCAGCAGTTCAGCAAAGCCCTCGCCGGACGTGTGCCCTAGGCCCCACATGAAAGCCCACGCCCGCGGTGTCAGCCAAGCGTTGGCACCGACCCCCTCATGCATGGCGATGAGGTCGCGCTCACTCGGGCCGGGAAGCCTCAAAAGCGCATCGCAAACTCGCCCGTAGTCCCACGGGTCTGCCATCCTCAGGTCGAGGTCGAGCCGCATCACCTCGACGAGCGCACGTCCTTCATCATCAAGTGCACCACCCTGTTCAGCCGCTGCATAGGCTTCGCTGAGTGCCAAGGTCAGGTCCGGAAGCGAGGCAAGCGTCTGCTGCTCGGCTGCAGTGACGTCAAACTCAAGGCCCTCCTGCGCCCGCATGAGTCTCACTGCGCTCCCGCGAAGCTTTCGCAGCCACTCGACATTGGTCATTTCCATGCAGGCGCGCGACAGGTGCCGGAAGGCTTTGGCGCAGTCGTGAATTGACCAGCCTAGGGTGTCAAGGTACAGCTCGAACTCCGGCTGACGGTGCGGTGCGTCGACGACTTGGGTGAGTTCATCCAGCGCGCCAGCAAGCTCTTCGCGGTCGGGCTTGGCGAGGTCGTAGAGGGACTTCGTCCCAGGCGGATAGAGCCCAAGAATTTTGGCGCGCAAGAGCCAAACTCGTGCCTGAGGCCGTTCCTCTTCATGGAAATCAGCCAAAGGCATGCGGCCCAACGCCGCGAGTTCCGCCCAAGCACGGTCGTCGATATGCGCAGCTGCTTGTGCTCTCAGGTCATCCAGGCGGACCTGTGAAGCAGACATGGAAGGCTCGACGGCGATGTCGTTGCCTGCAAGCGCGGCGGCTGCCTGCGGCTTCTTCTTCGACTTCTTGCTCATGCACCCTCCTCAAGGCGGTCGATATCCAGGTAGATGGCGTGTCCGAAGGCGTAGGACCACGTGTTCGGCAGCTTCTCGATGACGCCCTCGGTAGGAACGAGGTGTGGCATCACGCCGACGTACATCTCCAGGCCGAGCGCCTCGAGCTTCAGTCGCAGCTCGTCTCCGTCTCCGGCATAGCAGAGGTACGGCAGCGGGTCGTCGGGGTCGGTGAGCTGCCCCAGCTGCTGCATCCTTTGCACCCGTATGGAAGCGCTGAAGTCCTCAATGGCATCGCGGATGCCTTCGACTTGGTCAGGTTCGAGGTCGCGTGGCGACCGGTAGCGCACGAAGTCCACACGTGGCATGAGCGAGCGGATGAGGCTGTCGTCGGTGGCCTTGACCAGCTTCGCTCGGGGCGGCGAGGCGAAGAGCCTGTTGGGGTCCTTGAGCTTAAGGTGCTCGGCCAGCACCATGACGAAACCGACTGCCACGTCGGGCGTCTTGGCTTGCTCGATGCCCAACTCAGCGCAAAACGAATCCCAGTCGTATCCGGCGTCGTTCAGTGCGTGGAAGACCCGATTGAGGTCGACCCGATAGGTGTCGTCAGGACCGCTCAGGTACTTCAGTTGCTTCGTGACGTGGTGGTGCTTCACCTTGCCGCCGAGGATGCCCCGCGCGAGGTAGTAGCGCCGCAGGAGCTTTGCGGTCTCGGCCTCTGTGAGTGGGGCTTGAATCGACCGTGGCGCATAGTCGTCCGGGTAAAGGGTTGTGAGCTGCCACACGTAGCGCCCCATTCCGACCCACCATGCGCCTGCTTCCATAGAGACTTCAAGCGGCTGGCCCTTCGCCTCGCTCTTCACAGCCAGCTCAAGTTGCGACCAACACGTCATCTCGTCGCCACGGGCGATTTCGAAGCCGCTGCCCGGCACATCGTCTTCCCGAAGTAGCACCAGCTCGGAATTGCAGGCATCGTCGAGCGCGACGGGTCCCAGCACAGACGACATCCTTCCTGAGACGTCCAGCGCCAGGCGACCGCAGACCTGAAGGGCGGCAACCCCGTCCAAGACGGCTTTGCCAGTCTCCTCCAACCGCCGGCGGACGAACTCAAAGGCTGCGCCTGCGTCGTCCAACCAACCCTTTGAGTCTCCGATAGGGGTGATGGAGAGCGCCGGCATCATTTCGGTCTCGCCGGCCGTGCTGTCCTGCTTGAGCTCTGGCACGCAGACCAGGATGAAGTCGTTCCCGAAGCGGACTTCAAACAGCGTGGTGGGCTTGACCTGATGCCAAGCCTCCAGCCACTCCGCCAACCTTGGCGCCAGCTCGTGCCACGCTGAGAACTGCTCCTCAGGCGCCTTCGCCACCACGGTGAGCTTGAGCTTGGGTACGGTAGGTTCGCGATGAAGGGCGTGCCAACTCGACCGCCCCAGGATGCGCGAGGCGGCGTCGAGAGCCGCCGTGTGCTTGAGGGCCACGCCAGCGTCGCTCAGCGCTTTGCGTAGTCTTTTGGCCAGGGCCTTGGGGTCTTCGTCAGGATGCGCCTGAAGGCCTTCGACAACCCTGAGGGCGGCCTCAGAGGTGAAGCGAGGGACCTTGAGATGGACGAACGTCCACAGAGCTGCGGCACTGGCCTGCAGGTCATGAGGTGAAGGGGGATGCGCCGTCGGCGCAGCAGCGGCTGCCATAGATGAACTCCTGGAGAGCATCGAGGGACGGCACGCGTTGTCCGGCTCCCCAAGTGGAGGTCATCGAGCCGGGAAAGGGAGTCTTGCGATTGAACTGGCTTTGCCGTGTCGGATGAGACCGATGCGTGCACTGACGGGCGCCAACTTGCCCCCGGTTCGGCTTGAACCGCGAGCAAATCGTAAGGACCAGCGGCCAACGGTGTCAACCGTCCATGCGGCGGCATCTGACCCTGCCCCGACGAAGAGGTGCCCAGCAAGACCCACGGAGGACGCCTGGAACTGCGCTTTTCCGTCGCTTAGAGGGCCAGTCCGGTCTGCACGCTAGGACTCTCTCAGCGTGGTGCGCACCCACGGTCGACCCTGAGGGCTGCACAAGTTGCTCGCCGTGTTCGAAGCGACTTTATTGCCGCGTGCGCGATGCGAGTTGCATGCCTTGCGAAACGACTATTTGTCTTGCTTCCGCTACTGCGGCTCTTTTTGTAGGCAGATACCGAAACGGCTTTAATGCCGGCGACCACGTCCTACGAGGCCGGTCATCGGCAGCAAAGCACAATGCCGGCATGGATGACGATGCCTTCCAGGTCCGCGACGACCTGCAGTTCACCCACCCGCCAAAACGCATGTTCGGCGACTGCGCCGATTGCGCGGCCGGGCGCTGCGCCCCGCCGACGCAACGCGGCCGCCGCCTCTTCACGGGCCTGCTGGGCGCCGCGGCCTTCATGCCCGCCTGGGCCCGCGAGGGCGTGGACGTCGGCCCCAAGAGCAAGTTCACCGGCTTCGTGTCGGCCGAGCAGCTGGAGCAGGCCGGTGGCCAGCAGTACGCGCAGATGATGCGCGAGGCCGGCCAGCAGCGAGCGCTGGCGCCGATGGAGCACCCGCAGGCCCAGCGCCTGCGCTACATCGCCCAGCGCATCATTCCCTTCAGCTATGAATGGAACGACCGCGCCCGGCAATGGAAGTGGGAGGTCAACCTGCTGGCGAGCACGCAGCTGAATGCCTTCTGCATGCCCGGCGGCAAGATCGCCTTCTTCTACGGCATCCTCGACAAGCTCAAGCTCGAGGACGACGAGGTCGCCGCCATCATGGGCCACGAGGTCGCGCACGCGCTGCGCGAGCACGCCCGCGAACGGGTCGGCAAGTCGGCCGCGACCAATGCCGTCGTCGAGCTCGGCTCGGCTCTGCTGGGCCTGGGCAATGTGGGGCGCGGCTTGGCCGGCATGGGCGCCCAGCTGGTCAATCTGCGCTTCAGCCGCGACGACGAGAGCGAGGCCGACCTGGTTGGCATCGAGCTGTCCGCCCGCGCGGGCTATGACCCGGCCGCCGCGGTGCGGCTGTGGGAAAAGATGATGGCGGCCAACAAGGGGGCGCCGCCGCAGTGGCTGTCCACCCACCCGGCCAGCTCCACCCGCATCCGCGACATCCAGGCCAATCTGCCCCAGGTCGCGGGCCTTTACCAGCGCGCGCCCAAGCCGGACCAGCGCTTTCCGGTCGCGCCGCCGCTGCCGGTGCGTCCGCGCTAGGCGCCTTCGGGCGCTACCAGCGTGCCGGCAGGTTCTTCAAGCGCTGGTATTCGCCCGCTGCGACACGCTTCAGATAGCCGCCCAGCTCCAGGTCCTTGACGAGCTTGGAGACCATCTCGCGCGAGCAGCCCAGGCGCTGGGCCATGCCCTGGTGGGTCAGCTCCAGGTGGCGGCCATCGCCGGTCGAGTCGTCCACCAGGCTCTTGAGCCGGCCATAGACATCGTTCAGCGCAAGCTGCTTGGTGGACAGCGTCGCGGCACGGGCGCGGCGGATGACCTTGGTCAGCAGCTCGAAGGCGAACTCGGGGTGCTCGCTGATATGCGTCAGCAAGCTGGCCCGCGTGACCATGACGAGGCGGCTGGCCTCTTCGGTGATGACGCTGGCCGAGCGCGGCCCGCCGTCCAGGCTCATCTCGCCGACGTATTCGCCGGGGCCGTAGACGCCGTAGGTGATCTCGCGGCCCCGCGCGTCGCTGCTGAAGGCGCGCAGCGAGCCCGACAGGATCAGGTAGAGGTTGTCGCCGACCGAGCCTTCCTCGATCAGCACGATGCCCTTGCGATAGCTGCGCGCCATGCCGCGCGCGGCCAGCAGCCGCAGCGAGGGCGGCAGGGCCAGGAGTTCGGTGTCGAGGGTGTCGTCAGGCATCCGGCTGCGCCGCGGGATTGTGGCCCGCGGCGCGCCGGAATGTTAGTTCACCAGCTTGGCAGGCCTCAGAGACGACACCAACGGGGGCAACAGGGCCAATTGGCGCATCAGCTCGCCGATGCTGTCGGCACCGCTCTTGGCGCGGATGCTCTGGATCTGGCTGCGCACCGTCGAGATGGCCACGCCCTGGCGTTGGGCGACCTCGGTCGGCTTGACGCCGTTGGACAAGGCCTTCAACACCTCGGTCTCGGCCGGCGTCAGCTGGTAGCGCAGCGCGAACCACTGGGCGGCCAGGTCGCCGCAGAGCTGGCGGCGCTCCAGGATCAGCAGCACGGCCGCCTGGTTGACGTCGCGGTTCAAGGGCACGACAACGACATTGGCCCGGCCGCATTCGGCGCGGTCATCGCCCAGGCGCAGCAGGCAGCGGCGGCCGCTCGCCTCGGCGCCCTCCAGCGCCTCGGCCAGCGGCACCGCATCGGTCAGCAGGCGGGCCCGCAGATGCTGGCCGACCAGTTCGAGCGGATGGTTGTCATCCAGCGACGCACGCGCCGCGAGATTGCTGTGGAGGACACGGCCGGCACCGTTCAGCAGCACGACGCCGTGGTCGAGCTCCTCCAGCACCAAACCCAACCATTGACTGGACAGCGAGGCCGCCTGACGGCGTTCACGCGGGCGGGAGCCAGGGGCTTGGCCCGGCTGCACAAACTCGGACAACCACATCGAAGCACTCCTCGGCCCACACCATGCGAACCATCATCAAAGCGTAGGAGAGCATGTTTCGTCGCGGGCGTAAATGTTGCTGAGTGTGTTTGTGAAGGAATTACGGCGCGCCGTCGCTCAGGCGCCATCTACAACATAGGGATTGATGCAATGCCGCTTCCGCTGCCGATTTCGGGCTCGTGGCCAAATCGGTGCGGTCGATGCTGCCCGCGAACACATTCGCCGCCTCTCCAGCCTCGCGCATTGATTCCCGCGCCACGGGGCGAAAGGTTGGGGGGAAACGTTCCCGGCGCGCGGGAAATCAGCGCTTGCAGGCCTGCGAATCGCTGCGCCCTTGATGTGGCTCAAAGGCCAGGCCGGACGCCGGCGCACAGTCCGGCGAAGCGAGGCCAAGCGCGCAAGCCCAGCGCCTCCTGCGTGCTGCGCCGCACAGACCTTGGCCAGCTTCGAGGCCACGCTCGCCGTCGAATCGGAGGTTTCCTCATGCCCATGATGAAAGCAGCAGTCTTTGTCGAGCCCGGACGAATCGTTCTGCAAGACAAGCCCATCCCGGACGTCGGCGCTCAGGACGCACTGATCCGCGTGACCACGACGACCATCTGTGGAACCGACGTGCACATCCTCAAGGGCGAGTACCCCGTCGAGCGTGGGCTGACCATCGGCCATGAACCGGTCGGCGTGATCGAGAAACTCGGCTCCGGGGTTCGGGGATTTGTCGAGGGGCAACGTGTGATTGCCGGCGCCATCACGCCCAGTGGGTGGAGCACGGCATGCCTGTGCGGTGTCAGTTCGCAAGATGGCGCCGGCACGCGCCATGGGTGGAAGGCGATGGGAGGCTGGAAGTTTGGCAACACCATCGACGGATGCCAGGCCGAGTACGTCCTGGTTCCCGACGCCATGGCCAACCTGGCAGCCGTTCCCGACAGCCTCGAGGACGAGCAGGTGCTCATGTGCCCTGACATCATGTCGACCGGATTCAGTGGCGCGGAAAGCGCCGGCGTACGAATTGGTGACGCGGTGGCCGTGTTCGCCCAGGGCCCGATCGGCCTCTGCGCCACGGCGGGAGCAAAGCTCAGCGGCGCGTCACTCGTCATCGGTGTGGATCGGCTGTCGAATCGCCTGGAAGTTGCCAGGAAGATGGGCGCTGACCACGTCATCGACGCCAGCAAGACGGATCCCGTCGAAGAGATCATGCGCCTTACCGATGGGCGCGGCGTCGACGTGGCGATCGAGGCGCTGGGCACCCAGCAGACATTCGACGCTTGCCTGCGGGTCTTGCGGCCTGGCGGCACGCTCTCGAGTCTCGGGGTCTATTCGACCGATCTGACGATCCCGCTCGGCCCGTTCGCGGCAGGGCTGGGTGACCACAAGATCATCACGTCACTGTGCCCAGGCGGGAAGGAGCGCATGCGCCGGCTCATGTCGATGATCGCGAGCCGTCGCGTCGATCTGGGCGCCATGGTGACCCACCGCTTCAAGCTCGACGACATCGAAAGAGCCTACGAGCTGTTCAGCCAGCAGCGTGACGGCGTGCTGAAGGTGGCGATCACGCCATGAGGCTCGGGTGGCGCGAATTCCCGTGACGGCGGCGGCGGCAGTTCTTGCTGGCCGCGCCCGAACAAATGGGGTTGATGCGTGTCCGGCCGCACCGACCGTCAGCAGAAAGACCTGGACCATGTTTGCGAGCCGTTGGTCTTGCTTTCGACCAATTCGCCGGTCTCGTCCGGCCCACACATGCAGACGGGTGTCGACAATGACTTTTGCTGACGATGTAGATTCTCTCAACCACCGCATAGCCAAGGCAGAAACAGCGCGGGATGCATGGCGGGCCACCGGGGGTCAGGAACAATATCTCGAGGCTTGCTCGCTGGTCAGCGCGCTCACCTTGCAACTGGACCAGCTGTTCGAAGAGCGAGCCGGCATGGCCGCGCGCCTCCCAAGCCCCAGCACCGATGCCTGACCCAGCCATGCTCGAATCCCCGCAGCTGTTCAAACAACAGGTCATGTCCGCTTCTTGCGCCGGGCGGTCTCTGCCGTTCACCCTGTCCTGTGAGTCGCCTGTTGGAGATCAGGCCATCGCGCCCGTGGATGACAACATGTCGGTCGCCGGCGAGGAAGATCCAGGGGCGGCGCTGGACACCATGGACTTGAGCCCAACATTGCATTCGATCCACACGACAACGGGATCGGGCCAAGCGGGCAGAACGCCGGAGCCAGCCCCTCCGGTGACCCGACTCGACTCAGGGGGCGCTAACGCTGCAACATAGGCCCCCAGACGCAGGGGCGCAGGACACGCACGTAGCGCATGGGTCCGCCAATCGGCGCTCGCACGTCGACGTGGAAACCCAAGCTGCTGGCCAACGCGCGCATCGCCGTGTTCTCGTGCAGCACGTCGCAAGCGATGCGTTGGGTGCCGCGACGCTTGACCGTGGCAATGAGATGCATGAGCAGCAGGCGCCCCAGCCCTTGATGCTTGAGGTCGGACCGCACGGTGATGCCAAATTCAGCTTCGACGTTGCCGGCATCTGCAACCGCGCGCGATGAGGCCACTTCCTCCAGCTGGCCGTCGGCACCCGCTGCCAGCGCCATGAGCGCCACTTCGGTGGCGGCGTCGGGGTGCACGAACCGCAGCATCTCAGCTTGCGGCACTTCGCGCCTTGGACTGAAGAACCTCAGCCGCAGATCCTCAGGGGCCAGATGAGCGAAGAAGGCGGTGTGCCGTGCTTCGTCGGCCGGCACGATGGGCCGTATCACCAGCGCACGGCCTCGCCAGTCGAAGGTTCTTGCGGCTGAGCCCGGCCCCGCGAGCCCAGCGGGCATGTCCAGACATTGATCGGCGGGGCGTGCCATTCACGGGCCGCGGCGATTCTGGATGCCTTGGCGCCCTGCCGAAGCCCACGGGCCTGCAGCCACCGTGCCCACGCGGCCTGCGACAGGAATCATCAAGGTCTCAAGTGCACCATCGCCACGCGCCGGCAGCTCGATGCGAGTCATCCTGCCCGCGCCATCTGCAGGCACGAACTGCATGGTTCCGCCCAACAGGCCGCAGAGCCGGCTGACGATGGACAGGCCAATGCCTTCGCCGGAGGTCTGGCCAGCCGCTGTCGGGAGGAGGGATGCTGGCTCCATCAGGTCGTTGCCGCCCGGGGCGAAGGGGGTGTCACCGACTTCGAAGTACCAGTGTTCAGATTCCGCACCGGCACAACGACCGCACGTCAACATCACACTGCGAGCCTGCGTGTACTGGATGGCGTTGAGCACGAGGTTTTGCGCGATTCGCGCCACCATCAGCGGATCAGTTCTTGCAGCGAGATTTGCCGGGCCTTTGAATTCGAGTTGGAGCCCGCGCACGCTCGCCATGATCCGCAGGCTGTTGCACGTCTCACCGAGCGTGGCGGCAATGTCGACATCGCGGATGACGGGTTGCTCCTGCATGGCGTCCAGGCGAGCCAGGTCAGCCACGCCGTTGAGCAGCTCGCGCAGACCGGTCACATTGCGATCCAGCATGGCCATCAGCTCAAAACGGCGAGCTTCGCCGACCGGCTTCTGCAGCATGGCAGTGACGCCCGCGACGACACCGAGCTTGCCTCGCAAATCGTGAACCGCTTGGCGCCACAGCGCCGAAGCCCGCTCGGCGGCTTCAGGCCCCGACTCGTCGGCGATACCTCGCCACGCAACGTGCGAACGAGCAAGTGAACTCTGCAAGCCGGGCAGGACCCTCATAACTTGAGTGGAGCCCGTCGCGTCAAAGGGTGGGCGTTGCGTGTTCATGAGATCACCTTCTGCATCAGCCATCGAAGCATCAGGGAGGTGGGCGCTCTGCGTCTGTGCGGTGCCATACGTTCACGTCCGCCGAAGGCGTTGCCAAGGGGGCGGCCGAGTTGGCGCAGCGCGCCTGTCTAGCGCTTCGCGCGTTTGCCTCGCGACAGCGGTTCGCCAAAGGCCCAGCAAATCGGGATGCAGATGAGTATCGGAATCCAGGCGCCCAGGATCTTCTGTCCAACGTCTTCACCCGTGACGAAGAAGTACGCGATCGCCGTCAACATGCAGGTGTAGACAAGCCACCCCTGCCAGGTCAAAGGCCAGGACCACCCCAGGCCACTTTCCTTGGCCTTGAACCAATACTTGCGCTCTGAACTCATGGCCTTCTATATCTGGACGCGTGTTCCCAGCTCGACCACGGCGTTGTCCGGCAGGCGGAAGAACCTGGCAACACCGCTGGAGTTGCGACTTAAGGCAGCAAACAGGCGCTCGCGCCAGTTCGCCATGCCACCGCCGGGCGTCGGCACCACCGTCTCGCGACTGAGGAAGTAGCTGGTCTCGAAGGGCTCGACACGCAGGCCCTTGGGTTCGCACAGCGCGAGCGCGGCCGGCACGTCGGGCTCTTCCATGAAGCCGTAGTTGACCACCACGCGCCAGAAGCCAGGGGCGATCTGCGACAGCGCGACGCGGTCGGCCGCGTCGACGCTGGGGTGGTCGTGGAACTGCACGTTGAGGATGACGTTGGTCTCGTGCAGCACCTGGTTGTGCTTGAGGTTGTGCAGCAGGGCTTGCGGCACCAGCGTGGGGTCGGCCACGGTGTAGACGGCCGTGCGCTGGGCGCGGTGAGCGCCGCCGTGGGCCAGGCTCTCGATGAAGGGCTCCAGTTCCAGGCCTTCGCTGCGCAGGCTCTGCATCAGCAGCTTGCGCCCGCGCGCCCAAGTGCTCATCAGCACGAAGAGCATCAGGCCCAGGGCCAGCGGGAACCAGCCGCCGTCGAAGAACTTGATGGCGCAGCCGGCCACGAGCAGTGCGTCCACAGCGAGGAAGAAGACGGTCGCGCCGATGGCGACCGGCGCGGGCAGGCGCCAGCCGTCACGGATGACGAAGAAGGTCAGCACCGTGGTGATGAACATGGTCAGCGTCACCGCGATGCCGTAGGCGCCGGCCAGGGCCGACGAGCTGCCGAACATGAACACGGCGCCCAGCACGCCGGCCAGCAGCGCCCAGTTGACGGCCGGCACATAGATCTGGCCCGACTCGCTGGCCGAGGTATGGCGCATGGTGACGCGCGGCAGGAAACCCAGCAGCACGGCCTGCTTGGTCATCGAGTAGGCGCCCGAGATGACGGCCTGCGAGGCGATGACGGTCGCCAGCGCCGCCAGAACCACCATGGGCAGGATCAGAGCGGTCGGAAAGAGGCGAAAGAAAGGGTTGTCGATGGCCGAGGCATCGCCCATCAGCAGCGCACCCTGGCCCAGGTAGTTCAGCGCCAGCGCCGGGAAGACGAGGCCCATCCACGCCAGGCGGATGGGCTTGACGCCGAAGTGGCCCATATCGGCGTACAGCGCCTCGGCACCTGTCAGCGCCAACACGATGGCGCCGACGGCCGCGAAAAGATGCCAGCCGCGCTGGCTCAGGAAGGCCCATGCCTCCAGCGGGTTCAGCGCCGCGAGGATCTGCGGCTGCTTCACGATATGCACCACGCCGATGGCGCCCAACACGCCGAACCAGATCACGATGATGGGGCCGAACACCTTGCCCACCGACGCCGTGCCATAGCGTTGCACGACGAAAAGGCCGACCAGGATGGCCGCCGAAATGGGCAGCACATAGGGCTTGAGCGTGGGCGTGACCACCTCCAGGCCTTCGATGGCGCTCATGACCGAGATGGCCGGCGTGATGACGCTGTCGCCGTAAAACAGCGTCGCGCCAAACAGACCCAGCAGCAGCAGCGCGCTGCGCAGCCGGGGACGTTGTTGCACGGCATGCGCCGCCAGCGCGGTCAGCGCCAGGGCACCGCCTTCGCCGCGGTTGTCGGCGCGCAGGATGAGGATGACGTACTTCAGTGTGACGACGAACATCAGCGCCCAGACGATGACCGAGGTCGCGCCGATGAGGTTGTGCGTGTTCAGCGCGACGCCGGTCGCCGGCAGGAAGACTTCCTTGAGGGTGTAGAGGGGGCTGGTGCCGATGTCGCCATAGACGACACCGATGGCACCCAGCGTGAGCGCGGCAAGGCCGCTGCGTTTGTGATCAAGGCTCATGCGGTAGGGTCCCGAAGGGGATACCGCAGTTTGCTGGGTTTCGTATAAAGAACTTATAAAGATGAAGGACAGCCGGCGGCAACGCGGCGGCTTTCCAGGCAGAACGTCGATGCCCGTCGGCGCTGCGCGTCAGTGCCAATTCACCGCAACGGCCCGCCGCCACCCCGGGCCGATCAACCTTGACGTCCATTCGCTGTAGACCCGCCTGGCAATGCGCCGCAACTCGACGACGCGCTGCGGCAGTTCCCTGAGGATGAGGGCTGGCGATTGCACCGCGGGGCCGTGGGCACGCGCCAGTTCTGCGGCGCTCTGGCTGCACCAGTCACGGACGATGCCCTCGTCCACCTCGAGGTGGCATTGGAAAGCCAGATGGGGACCGATGACGAAGGCCTTGTTCAGGCAATGCTGGCCATAGAGAAGGCGCCGTGCGCGAGCCGGGATCTCGAAGGTTTCGTAGTGCCAGTTGAAGGCGGTGATCTCCTGGGCCTGCATCAGCGGTCGACCGGCCGGGGTGACCTGCAGGCGGCTCCAGCCGATGTTGGCAAAGCCGGCGCGCCCCACCCGCGCACCCATGGCGCGGGCCAGCATCTGCCCCCCGAAGCAGTGGCCCAGCATCGGCACGTCGGCATCCAGCGCACGCCGCACCAGATTCAGCTCGGCTTGAATCCAGCCAACCGGATCGTTCACGCTTCGGTTGCTGCCCAGCAGGACGATGCCGCTGTAATCGCTGGCTTGGTGGGGCACGAAGTCGCCGTGGTCGGGCATCACGATTCGCGTGTCGATGCCTGCCTGCGTCAGATGGTCGAGCAGTTGACCTGGTCGTTGGGTGCTGTCGTGCTGGAGGATGAGTACCGGTCTCATGAAGCTGGCTCACGCCCTGGTGTGCCATCTGTGAAGGAGACTCCAATCTAGGACTGGCGGTGTCAGGTTCTCGTCAAGACTAGGGGTCGGGATGGCAAGAACGCATCAAGGAAATGACATCCGGTCGACAACGCGGCGAGAGGCCCTGGTGCAGGCCTAGTGATTCAACCGGCAGCCCAAGATCTCGAGAACTCGCTCGCCCGGCATGTCGTGATCGCTGACAACTGGGGTGCGGCTACACAGGCTCGACCGTGCAGCGCAACGGATGCTCTTCCTGATGCGCAGCCGCTCGCACGAGTTCGACCTTGCTGGCCGCTACATCGGCGGCGAAGCAGCCGCAGACGGCGCGTCCTTCACGGTGGATCTTCAGCATGACCTGCTCGGCTGAGCCGAGATCGAACATGAAGTGGTCTTGAAGCAGCTTCACGACGAATTCCATCGGCGTGAAGTCGTCGTTGAACAGCACGACATCGACGTCCTTGTGCGCCGGCCCCTCGACCATCAAGGGCTCCGCGGGATCGGACTTCCTGATGCCATGGGCGAGGTAACGGGTCACATCGAAGTGCGTGGTGCCGTGCCGCTGCAACTCCCTCACCGCCGGGCTTTCCTTTTCGCTGAAGACGGCCACCAGCAGGTCTGCGCCATCCACGGCCGCCCGGCTAGGGAGTGGCATCCAGCGCGCGAGCGCCCGCCTCGCGGCCTGCAGCGGCCCCGTCGAAGCGACGGGACGGCCGCGGGTGGCCTGCACCCGCAGGATGGCGCGCTGGAGGGCATGCTCCAACTCGAACGAGGGCCGGGGCTGCACCGGTGCGCTGCCGGCAACCAACGGCGTGCCGTGCTGGAGGATGGCCTCAAGGCCCTCCCTCAGCCGAGCGAGATCGACCGAGCAGGCCAGCAGCACCTCGACTACTCGCGGACTGCCGAGCAGCGCAAGCAGCAGCTGTTCCAGCGACACCGTCTCATACCGCCGCTTGCGTGCCTCGCTGAAGCAGTCGTGCAGGCTGGCCGTGACGTCTCCCGCAATCGCTCCTGAAGCCGAACTCGCCATCCACTCGCATCCTCTCCGCCAGACGTGGGTGCGGATCGGCGCGCAGTCTAGTGGGGCCAGGCGCTACGCCGTGCAGCGGGGCGCTTGCATCCGATAGGCATCCGCCCTACAAGGCGGTGCATGTTCGTCCGCCACCAGCCGTCTCCACGGCTTGCCCCCTACATCGACAGCCTCTGGTACAGCGCGCGCGGCGCCCTGCCGCACAGCCGCGAACGCAGCCTGCCGACCGGCTGTGCCGACATCGTGGTGCCGCTGTTGCAGGACCATCTGATCCGCTACGACAGCGAGCAGGACGTGCAGGCGCGGCGTTTGCGCGGCGCCATCGTGCAGGGCGCCTCGGACCGCTTTGGCGTGCGCGGTACCGAAGGGCCGTCGACGGTCGTCGGCGTGCACTTCAAGCCCGGTGGTGCGGCGGCCTTCTTCGGCGGTGCCTTGCCCGAACTGCGCAACCGCACCGAATTGCTCGAGGATGTCTGGGGGCCCACCGCGCGGGAGTGGCGCGAGCGCCTGCAGGCCGCGGGATCGCCACAGCAGGCCCTGCAGCGGCTGGACGGCTTGCTGCTGCAGCGGCTGCACAGCAGTGCGCTGCCCGACCCGCTGGCAGCCTTCGCCATCGAAGCTTTCCAACGTGACCCGGCCGGCGCGCGGGTGCAGCCCGTGCAGCGCGACAGCGGCTGCACGCCGGCCCAGTTCATCCGCCGCTTCGAGCAGGCCGTGGGCCTCACGCCCAAGCGCTATGCGCGGGTGCTGCGCTTCGGCCTGCTGCTGCCGACGCTGGTGCGCTGCGGGCCGCGCGATTGGGCGCAGATTGCCGCGGGTGCCGGCTACTTCGACCAGTCGCATCTGATCCGCGAGTTCCGCCAGGTCGCGGGCATGGCCCCCGGTGCCTATGTGCCTGTGCAGGCCGACCAACCGTCGCACGTGGCCCTGCCGCGCTGAAAAAATATCCAATACGCCGCACACCCTCGCCGCCTAGGCTGCGGTCCTCGCGGCCGGGTGCCGCACAAAGGAGAGCTTGCATGAGCGAGATCCACGAGGTGTTCCCGTATCTGATGGTGCGCGACGCGCAGGCCGCGGTCGCCTTCTATCAACAGGCCTTCGGCGCGACCGAGATCTTCCGGCTCGTCGAGCCGTCGGGCCGCATCGGCCATGTGGAGCTCCGGCTCGGCCCCGTCGTGCTGATGGTGTGCGACGAGTTTCCGGAGTACGGCATGGTGGCACCGCCGCGCGACGGCTTCACCGGCTGCACGATTCACCTGCATGTCGACAACGCCGACGCGATGGCCGAACGGGCGGCTGCGGCGGGCGCTACGGTGCTGATGCCGCCGACCGACCAGTTTTACGGCGAACGTTCATGCCGGCTGCGCGACCCTTTCGGCCACGCCTGGCTGCTGGGCCATTCGATCGAGAAGCTGGAGCCCGAGGAGATGCAGCGGCGCTACACCGCCCTGATGACCGGTTAGCGAAGCCTCAGTGCCGACGGCCGCTGAGGCCGAAGGTCAGGAAGCCGCCCAACAAGGCCGTGATCAGCGCCGCCATGCCCGACCCGAACAGCGGGTGATGGCCCCACAGGGCCAGGTCATGGTGCTTCAGCGCGTGGCCGAAGGACAGGCCCAGGAAGGTCAGGCCGACGAGGACGACGGCCCACAGCAGCGATACGAAAGCGTGATGTGCGTTCATGAGACATCTCCGACTGCAGCTTCGGATGTCCGTTGTAGCGGCGCGCTCCGGCGCTGGCGAGGCCTTGCTTGGGGGAAGCGTCATCAAGCATGAGGACTAAGCCACGCTTTGGCTGTCGAAAATACTGTACAAAACAACAGTATCATGCGGCATTGCAGTTGCCAGGTGTGGGGTGCACACCGAGGCGTTCCAGCCCGGCGGCCTCCAGGTCGTCGGGCTTTTTTTGGAAGCCAGGCGCCGGCTCAGTCCTTGAGGCCGTTGGCCCAGACGCGGTCGGCGGCTTCGAACATGGTGCGGCCCTCCAGCACGGCGGGGTCGCGCGCCAGGGCAAGCCAGGCCAGGGTGTCGTGGTGGCTGCCGGGAATCAGCTCGGCCGAGCGCTCGGCCACCAGCCAAGCCTGCAGCCGGGCATAGAGCTCGAAATGACGCGCGCGGGTCCAGGCCAGGCCGACGAGGTCGCCATAGGCTTCCTCGCGGCGGGTGGAGCGCATGTCCAGCCAGGCCTGCTGCAGATCGGGGGCGAGACCGTCCGGCGCCTTGGCGGCGACGAAGCCGGCCGGCATGCCGTGCCAGGCGCCGTCGAGGTAGCGGCGGCAGTGGCCCAGTTCGTGGGCGGCCATCAATTCCAGGGCCGGGCCCAGCAACGCCGGGTCGATGGCATCGATCTGGCGTTGGCCCTCGGGGTTGCCGCGCATGGACAGCACCAGCTTGCAGCGGCCGTCGACGAAGCCCAGCGCCAGCGGCGCCGTGCCGGGCTCGGCCTGGGGTTGCACGACGATGTCCAGCGGCAGGCTCAGGGCCTCGCGGGCGTGGCTCACGACGGGCGCAATGCCCTGCAGCCAGCGCATTTCCAGCGGTGTCAGGTCGGCGGCGTGGGCGGTCGGCGACAGCACGGCAGACACAAGGGCGAGGGCAGCAAAAAGACGACGCGGCACGGCAGACACTCCTGGAGTGAACCCATCTTCGGCCGAGATGACCCGCGGCTTGACGGCGTTGCCGCAGGCGTCCGTGAACTTTGCCGGCCCAGGCTGGGCTAATGTGTATCCATGAAAACCATGCGCGACCTCATGACACCGCCGGCCCATATCCAGGGCCGTGTCGAAGCCATCGTCGTGCGCGGCACGCCGCGTGACCGGGCCCGCCTCATCGAGCAGACGACGGCATTGGCTGGCATCGGCCTGGCCGATGACCGGCTGGGAAAACGCGGCGAGGCCGAGCTGTCGACGCGCCAGGTCACCTTGATCCAGCAGGAGCACCTGCCGCTGATCGCGACATTTGCACGTCACAGCGGCCCGATCGACCCGGTCGACCTGCGCCGCAATCTCGTCGTCTCCGGCATCAACCTGCTGACGCTGAAGAACGCCAAGGTGCGCGTCGGCGAGGCGCTGATCGAGATCGTCGGTCCCTGCGCGCCCTGCTCGCGCATGGAAGAGGTCATCGGCCCCGGTGGCTATGCAGCGATGCGCGGCCATGGCGGCATGACGGCGCGCATCCTCGAAGGCGGTCGCATCGCCGTGGGCGACGCGGTGAGCGTCAGCTGACGCGGCTGCGCGCGCGTTCGAGGACGCGTTGCGCGCTGGTGCTCGCGCTGAGCTGGTCTTGCAGGAACTGCGCCACACGCGGCTGCTGGCTGAAGGCGACGTTGAAGCGGATGTGCGGGTCGCGCGCGCCATCGGCCGCGAAGGTGGCGCCGCGCACCAGCAGGATGCCGGCACGGAAGGCCTCCTTGACGACGCTGTCCACGTCGACGCCGGCCGGCAGCGCGCCCCACAGGAAGAGGCCACCCTCGCCTGGATGCTCCAGCAGCACGCCGGCCTGGCGCAGCTGCTGCGTGGCCTGGCCACGCGCAGCGGCCAGGCGCTGCTGCAGGCGGTCCAGATGCTTGCGCCAGCGGCCGGCGGCCAGCACCTCCAGCAGCACGAACTCGTTCAGCGCCGAGGTCGTCAGCACCGAGATGATCTTCTCGCGCATCAGCGCGCGCAAAAGAGCCGGTTCGGCGGCCACATAGCCCAGGCGCAGCGCCGGGCTCATGGCCTTGCAGACGCTGGAGTAGTAGATGACGCGCTCCAGGCCCGACAGCTGGGCCAGCCGCGTCGGCGTGCCGGGGTGGAAGTGGCCCTGCACATCGTCCTCGGCAACGAGGAAGTCGTGGCGCTGCGCCAGCATCAGCACGCGGTGTAGATTGGCGGCCGTGCTGCCCCAGCCCGTGGGGTTGTGCAGCACGCTCTGGATGAAGAGCAGGCGTGGGCGGTGGCGGGTGCAGGCCTCGTCAAGCGCTTCGAGGTCGATGCCGTCGGGTCGGCGCGGGATGGGCAGGATGTTGACGCCAGCCTGGCGCAGGCGGTCGAAGAGCAGGAAATAACCCGGCGTCTCGACGGCGACCGAGTCGCCCGGCCGCAGGAAGGCGCGGCAGATCAGGTCGATGGCCTGGGTGCCGCCATAGGTCGTCAGGATGCGGCCCGCGTCCACCGCCACGCCCTGGCCGCGCAGCAGCGTCGCGATGCGTTCGCGCAGCTCGGGCAGGCCCTGGGGCGGGCAGCGCGATGCCATGCCGGCGTGGGCGCGCGCCAGACCTCTCTGCACGGCGGCGGCGGGAATGGCTTCTTCCAGCCATGTGGCCGGCAGGGCGCCGCTGCTGGCCAGCAGCACGCCCGAGCGCTGGTCGTTGGCCTGCTGGGCCAGCCAGACGGCCTCCTGTTCCTCGCCGGCCTCGACACGGGCCGCGTCGGGCATGGCGTCGGCCGGGCCCTCGGCGACAAAGAAGCCGGCCGTGCCGCGCGAGTCGATGACACCCGCAGCCACCAGCCGGTCGTAGGCGACGACGACGGTGTTGGGGCTGACGCCCAGACGCGAAGCCAGCTGGCGAATGGAATTCAGCCGCGCGCCCGGCGGCAGCTGATGGCTGGCGATCAACGCATGCAGGCGCTGCTCGATCTGGTCGGCCAGCGGGAGGGAGGAGTCGCGGTCCAGAGAAAACATCAGCGCAACAGGAGCACAGCCAGCACAACCAGGGAGGCGGCCATGATGGCATTGAACACGCGCCGCCGGCCAGGGCTGGACAGGAAGCGCGAGATGCCGACACCGAACAGCGCCCACATCGAGACGCACGGAAAGCCGATCAGCGCGCCGGCCAGGCTGACGAACAGGGCGCCGCTGCCGAGGCTCCAATCGGCCGGCATGAAGACCGAAGCGACCGTCACCGCGCGGATCCAGCTCTTGGGGTTCACGGCCTGGAACAGTGCCGCCTGCGCGAAGCCCACCCGCTCGGGCGGCCGCCCATCTGCGGCGGGCGCGACGGCCAGCTTCCAGGCCAGCACCAGCATGTACAGGGTGCCGGCCAGCTTCAGCGCCTGGTGCAGCAGCGGAAATGCCGCGAACACGGCGCCCAGGCCCATGCACATGGCGAAGGTCAGCACCGCCACGCCGGTGTTGGTGCCCAGGATGGCCGGCAGCGTTCGCCGGTAGCCGTAGTGCGCGCCATTGGCCACCAGCATCATGTTGTTGGGGCCGGGTGTGCCCGACATCAGCAGGCAGTAGGTCGCAAAGGGCAGCAGCTCGTTCATGCCGCGATTGCAGCGGCTGGCGGCGGCAGCGTGAAGCTACAGCGCGGGACGGCGTGCGGCGTGCTGTATCAGTGCCGGGACCGACACAATGGCCGCATGAGCCTCACGATCCGTCACGCCCTCTGCACCCTGGCCGCCCTGCTGGCCGCACCCGCCTGGGCCGAGCCGCCCGCCTACCGCACCCAGGGCCAGTGCGACGGCCTGCCGGCGATCACCTCACTGCAGGTGGCGCCCGAGTTCTGCCTGGCACTGGCGGCCTCCAACCTGGGCCGCCCGCGCGGTGTGCTGGCCCTCGGCCCCAACCACCTGCTCGTCACCGACATGGGCAACTGGAACCCCGGCCGCGGCCGGCTGCTGGAGTTGACGCGAGAGCCCGGCAAGCCCTTCAAGGTGACGGTGCTGCTGAAGGGCCTGGACCGCCCGCATGGCCTGCGCAAGGATGCGCAGGGCCGGGTGCTGCTGGCCGAGACGCACCGCATCAGCCAGGTCGAACTGAATCCCGCGCGGCTGGCCCCCCTCATCGCCGACCTGCCCGCCCAGGGCCGCCACCCGCTGAAGTCCTTCGTCATCGACGCGACCGGTGCACTGCTGATCAACGTCGGCTCGCCCAGTGACCACTGCGAGGCCTTCGACGGCGTCGACGCGGGCAACGACAAGGGCTGCCCGCAGACCGGCGGCAAGGCGCCCTGGGCCGCGGTGTGGAAGTACACACCCAAGAACGCCACGGCCTGGGAGGGCCAGCCCCTGGCCTGGGGCCTGCGCAACTCCGTCGGCCTGGCCATCCAGCCGGAAACCGGTGAGCTCTGGCAGGCCGAGAACAGCCGCGACACCTTGGCCGGCGACCAGTACGACAAGGGCTCGCCGCCCGACGAGCTGAACCGCGTCGAGGCCGGCAAGCACTATGGCTGGCCGCATTGCACCGGCAACGATGTGCTGGACAACAGCTATGGCGCCGGCAGCTGCAAGGACTTCACCGCGCCGGCCCGCCTGATCCCGGCCCATGCCGCGCCGCTGGGCATGCTGTTCTACGGCAAGGGCGCGCCGGCGAAGTGGCAGGGCAGCCTGGTCATGACCTGGCATGGCTACCAGCCCAGCGGCCACCGGCTGATGGCCTGGCGCTTCGATGACAAGAAGCACCATCCCGTGGGCGAGCCGCTGCCGCTGATCGAAGGTTGGGATGCACAGAAGGGCAAGCATCCCATGGGCGCGCCCACCGACGTCGACCAGGACGAGCAGGGGCGGCTGTGGATCACCGAGGACCGCAACGGCGACCTGCTGCTGCTGATGCCACGGACCGGCAGGTAGACCGACCGTGGACTCGCTGATCTCCGCCGCCGCACGCGCCCTGGCCGCCGGAGATGCGCTGACGGCGCTGAAGCGCGTCGCCCTGCGCGAGGACCCGCCGGCCCTGGCCCTGCGCGGCATTGCCATGGCACAGCTCGGCGAGCACGGCCGGGCGCGTGAGCTGCTCAAGCGCGCGGCCCAGGGCTTTGGCAAGCACGAAGCCTTGGCGCAGGCGCGCTGCGTTGTCGCAGAGGCCGAGGTGGCCCTGGCCTTGCGCGACTTCAGCGGCGCACCACGGCTGCTGGAAGCCGCGATGGCCACGCTTGAAGCCGGAGGCGACCGCAGCAATGCCCTGCAGGCCCGGCTGATCGCGGCGCGCCAGCAATTGCTGCTGGGCCGCCTCGACGAAGCGGCCCGGCTGCTCCAACCGCTGGAGGGCCAGGCCATGCCAGCCCTGCCTGCCGCCGTCGCGGCCCTGGCCACGGCCGAGCTGGCGCTGCGTTCGCTGCGCCTGCGCGAGGTGAGCGCCGCCCTCGCTCGTGGCCGCGACGCCGCCGCACGCAGCGGCGTGCCAGCACTGCAGGCCGAGATCGATGACGCAGCCGCCACGCTGAACCACACGGCCGCGCGCCGGCTGCTGGACGGCGAATGGCAACCGCTGCGGCTGCAGGATGTGGCGTCGCTGATGGACTCGGGTGCCCTGGTCGTCGACGCCTGCCGCCACGGCCTGCGCGCCGGCGCGCTCCGGCTGGACCTGGCCCGCCGACCCATCCTGTTCACGCTGTTGCGCACGCTGGCCGAAGCCTGGCCGGGTGAGGCCGACCGCGACACGCTGATCGCCCGCGCCTTCCGCATCCGCGAGGTCGACGAGACCCACCGGGCCCGCTTGCGCGTCGAGATCGGCCGGTTGCGCGCCCTGGTCAAACCCGTCGCCGCCATCGAGGCCACCGCACGCGGCTTTGCGCTGCGCGCGCCCGACGTGGCCGTGCTGGCGCCACCGATGGAAGGCGAGGCCAGCGAGCTGCTGGCCCTGCTGGCCGACGGCGCGGCCTGGTCGACTTCGGCCCTGGCGCTGGCGCTGGGTGAAAGCCAGCGCAATGTGCAGCGCGAACTGGCCGAACTGGAGGCCGCCGGCCGGGTACGCGCCATCGGCCAGACGCGGGCGCGGCGCTGGCTGGCGCCGCCGCTGACCGGATTCACGACGATCTTGTTACTCCCCGCCGCGCTGCCGCTTGGCTAAGGTTGAGCCATCGCAAGGAGCAAACCATGAGCATCGCAACACAAGCCGCAGAAATCGTCCGTGAATACGGCCCCTTCGAGGGCGTCGACAAGGTGGGCGGCGTGACCCACGACGGTCGCTGCGTCTGGGCTGCGACCGGCCCCGCCCTGGTCGCCTTCGACCCGGCCAGCGGCGAGCCGCGCAAGCGCATTGCCCGCCCGGCCGATGCCGGTACGGCCTTCGACGGCCGCTATCTGTTCCAGATTGCCGAGGCCCGCATCGACAAGATCGACCCCGAGAGCGGCGCCGTCGTCGCGTCCATCCCCGCGCCCGGCCAGGGCGGCGACTCGGGCCTGGCCTGGGCCGAGGGCAGCCTGTGGGTGGGCCATCACCGCGAACGCAAGATCTACCAGATCGATCCCGAGACCGGCGCCATCCGCCGCACCATCCAGTCCAACCGCTTCGTCACCGGCGTGACCTGGGTGGACGGCGAGCTCTGGCACGGCACCTGGGAAGACGACGCCAGCGAGATCCGCCGCATCGACCCCGCCGACGGCACGGTGCTGCAAAGCCTGCAGATGCCGGCCGGCACCAATGTCAGCGGCCTCGAGTCCGACGGCGCCGACCTGTTCTACGCGGGCGGCGGCGGCACCGGAAAAGTCCGGGCCGTGCGCCGACCCAAGCGCGCCTAAGCGCTGATTCCCCCTGAGCAGACACCCACCCGCGCCCGGGTGGAGCCGCTGCATTGCCTTCCCACCCCCACGGAGTCTTTCGATGAACGCACCGACACCCCATCCCATCGTCACCCGCGACCGCTGGATCGCCGAACGCAAGGCCCTGCTGGCCCGCGAGAAGGAACTGACCCAGCAGCAGGACCAACTCGCCGCCGAGCGCCGCGCCCTGCCCTGGGTGCGGCTGGACGACGACGCCTATGTCTTCGACACCCCCGACGGCCCGCGCAAGCTGAGCGAGCTGTTCCAGGGCCGGCGCCAGCTGCTGGTGCAGCACTTCATGCTGGCACCCGGCTGGGAGCAGGGCTGCAAGAGTTGCTCCTTCATGGCCGATCACCTCGACGGCATGGCGCCCCACCTGGCCCAGCGCGACATCGCCCTGCTGGCCGTGTCGCGCGCACCGCTGGCCGAGATCGAGGCCTTCAAGCGTCGCATGGGTTGGCAGTTCGCCTGGGCCTCGTCCAACGGCAACGACTTCAACCGCGACTTCCACGTCAGCTTCACGCCGGCCGACCGCGTCGATGGCGCCGTCTACTACAACTTCCACATGACGCCCTTCCCCAACGAAGAGGCGCCCGGCATCAGCATCTTTTTGAAGGACGACGACGCCCAGGTCTTCCACACCTACTCGACCTTCGGCCGCGGCGTGGAAGTGATGATGGGAACCTACAACCTCATCGACCTGACGCCGCGGGGCCGCGACGAGGCGGGCCTGAGCTACACGATGGAGTGGGTGCGCCACCACGACCGCTACGAGTCGCAAGCGCCCGCGCCGGCGGCCTGCTGCGGCGGCGTCAAGGCCTGAAGGTCATGAGCATCTGGCCCTGGCTCGCCCTGGCAGGTGCTGGCGCATTGCACGGGCTCAACCCCGCGACCGGCTGGGGCTTGGCCGCGTGCTCGAAGGATGCGCGCCGGGCCCTGCTGCCCATCGCGCTCGGGCATGCGGCCGCCGTCGGCGGCGTGGCGCTGCTGGTTGCCTTCGGGGGCTCCATGAACGCCGGGCAATGGCTGAGCGGCGGGCTGCTGCTGATCGCGCTGGCGAAGCGACACGCCAAGGCCGGCCTGGCCCTGTGGTCCTGCCTGGTCGCCAGCGCCCATGGCAGCGGCCTGATGCTGGTGCCGGCCCTGGTGCCCCTGTGCCTGAGCGCCTCGCCGGCGCGCGAGATCACCGCCTCGGGCTCGCTGCTGTTGGCGCTGGCGGCCGTGGCCGTGCACATGGCGGCCATGCTGGCGGTGACGGCCGCCCTGGCGCTCGGCGGTCAATCCCTGTGGCTGCGCTGGAGGCAATAAAGGGCGATTCCTACAATCGGCGCCCCTTCACTCTCGCTCCACCATGTTTGCGCTCCTCCGCCGCGAGGTCTTCCTGATCATTGCGGCGCTCGCGGCCGTCGTCGCCCTGCCGCTGGAACACGCGGCCCTGGCCGCCGGCCAGGCCGCATCGCTGGCGGCTGCCATCGCGCTGATCCTCGCCATCCTGCTGGCCTCGGTGCGCGTGGCCCATCATGCGGAGGAACTGGCCGAGCGTGTCGGCGAGCCTTACGGCACCATGGTGCTGACGCTGAGCGCGGTGCTGGTGGAGGTGGTGATCCTGGCCATCATGATGAGCCACACGACCTCGCCGACGCTGGTGCGCGACACCATCTACTCGGCCGTCATGCTGGACATCAACGCCCTGCTCGGTCTGTCAGCGCTGCTGGGCGGCCTCAAGCATGGCGAGCAGCCCTACAACGTCGACTCCGGCAACACCTATGTGGTGATGATCCTCACGGCCGTGGGCGTCTCCATGGTGCTGCCGGCCTTCATCCCCAGCGAGCATTGGCGGAGCTATTCGCTGTTCACCATCGTCGTCATGGTGCTGCTCTACGCCCTCTTCCTGCGCATGCAGACCGGGCGGCACAGCTATTTCTTCAGCTACAGCTATGCCCAGCACGCCAAGCCGCGCGACGCGACGGCGCCAGCCTCCGCGCACGGACCGCTGGCCACGCCCATCGCCCTGATGGCCGTGGGCGTCGCGCTGATCGGCCTGCTGGCCGAGGTCATGTCGGTGACGCTGGACGCGGGCCTGGCCGGTGTCGGTGTGCCGCCCATCGTGGCGCCGCTGCTGGTGGCCACCATCTCGGCCGCGCCCGAGATCCTGACCGCCCTGCGCGCGGCCCTGGCCAACCGCATGCAGCCGGTGGTCAACATCGCGCTGGGTGCTTCGCTGTCGACCGTCATCCTGACCATCCCCATCATCGAGGCCCTGGCCCTGGCGACGGGCAAGCCCATCCAGATGGCGCTGTCGCCGGCCCAGACGGTGATGATGTTCCTGTCGTTGATCGTCGCTTCCATCAACATCCACGACGGCGAGACGAATGCCATCGAGGGCATGACCCACTTCGTGCTCTTCATGGCCTTTCTGATGCTGGCATCCTTGGGCGTCTGACACCGCCCCCACCGCCATGACCGACCCTCAACAAGCATCCACCCCCGGCGAGGAACTGCAGTCCGTCGTCGAAGCCCTGCGCGGCGCGCGCCGGCAGTGGCGCGACGCCCACCGCCGCGGCGATGACGGCCGCGAGTTGCCCTCGCGCGAGCTGCTCGCAGGCATGGTGCAGTGCCTGTCGGGCGCGCTGTTCCCGATGCGCCTGGGCCCGCCGACGCTGCAGCCCGAGAACGAGGACTTCTACGTCGGCCACACCATCGGCACCGCCATGGCAACCTTGCGCCAGCAGGCCGGGCTGGAGCTGCGCCACGAGGCCCGCCAGCGCGGCGGCGATGCCCCGGGACCCGAGGTGGCGGCCGCACTGGCCACCCGCTTCCTGCGCACCCTGCCCGGTGTGCGCGTGCTGCTGGACAGCGACGTGCTCGCCGCCTACCAGGGCGACCCGGCCGCGCGCAGCGTCGACGAGGTGCTGCTCTGCTACCCCGGCGTGCGCGCGCTGATCAGCCACCGCCTGGCCCACGAGCTCTACAAGCTCGGCCTGCCGCTGATCTCCCGCGTCGTCGCCGAGCTGGCCCACGCCGACACCGGCATCGACATCCACCCCGGCGCCACCATCGGCAGCGGCTGCTTCATCGACCATGGCACCGGCGTCGTCATTGGCGAGACGGCCGTCATCGGCGAGCGGGTGCGTATCTACCAGAACGTCACGCTGGGGGCCAAGAGCTTCCCCACCGATGGAGACGGCAATCTCGTCAAGGGCCAGCCGCGCCACCCCATCGTCGAGGACGAGGCCGTCATCTACGCCGGTGCCACCGTGCTGGGCCGTGTCACCATCGGGCGTGGCGCCGTCATCGGCGGCAATGTCTGGCTGACGCGCAGCGTCGCACCGGGCAGCCTCGTCACGCAGGCGGACTCCCTCGCCGGCACAACCTGAAACAGCGCGCCCGCACCGGTGCGCCAAGGTGTCCCATGCAAGCCGACGAACAAGAGATCCGCGACCTGGTCGCGACCTGGATGGCCGCCACGCGCGAGGGCGATACCGCCACCGTGCTCGGCCTGATGACAGATGACGCGGTCTTCCTGACGCCGGGCCGGGCGCCCATGACCAAGACCGACTTCGCCAAGGCGGCCGAGGGCCAGGCGCGCGGCAAGGCGCCCAAGTTCGATGGCCACAGCAACATCCTGGAGGTGCAGGTCATGGGCGACTGGGCCTTCATGCGCAGCCGTCTCAGCGTCACCGCCACGCCACCCGACGGCTCGCCGGCGAAGCGCCTGGATGGCCACACGCTGACGGTCCTGCGCAAGGACGAGGGCCGCTGGAAGCTGGCGCGTGACGCCAACCTGCTGATGCCCGTGTCCTAGGAATCGCTCCGATCCAGGCCGAGGCGCCGCGCCAGCGGCGCCAGCGTCGGCCCCTGCACCAGCAACGACAGCAGCACGACGACAAAGGCCACGTCGAAGAAGCGCCAGCCGTCCTTCAGGCCGGCCAGCACCGGGTAGGTGGCCAGCACGATGGGCACGGCGCCACGCAGGCCCGACCAGGCGACGAAGCACTGGGCTCGCCAGCCAAAGCCCAGTGGCGCCAGGCACAGGAACACCGCAGCCGGCCGCGCGATCAGCATCAGGCCGACGGCCAGCAGCAGGGCCGGACCGATGATGCGCAAGACCTCGTGCGGCGTGACCAGCAGGCCCAGCAGCAGGAACAGCACCGCCTGGGCCAGCCAGGTGTAGCCATTCAGGCCCGGCAGGCTCAGCTTGGCGACGCGCTCGGCCCGGTGGCGTACCAGCAGGCCGGCCACGTAGACGGCCAGGAAGCCGGAGCCGCCGCAGCGGTTGGTGACGGCAAAGAGCAGGAAGCCCAGTGCCGCCATCAGCAGTGCGGCCAGTCCGTCGTGGTCGTCGGTGATGGGCAGCTTGCTCACCCACCAGGCGGCCAACAGGCCGCCCAACCCACCTGCAGCAAGGCCCAGGCCCAGCTGCTCGGCCAGCAGCGGCAACAGGTCGGCGAGGCTGGTCACCTGGGCGTCGCCCGTCTGGCCGAAGGGGGTCAGCCACGTGATCAGGCCGATGGTCAGCACCATGGCCATGGGATCGTTCAACGCCGACTCGACCTCGATGGTGGCCGCCAGGCGCGGCTCCAGGTTCAACTTGCTGGCGCTGAACTGTGCGAACACGGCCGAGGCGTCGGTGGAGGACACCGCCGCGCCCAGCAGCAGGCCCTCGGTCCAGGGCATGCCCAGCACCCCCCTCGCGATACCCGCCACGATGAAGGCCGTGATCGCGACGCCCACCGTCGCCAGCAAGCCGGCCGGCAGCATGGCGCGGCGCACCTCGCTCCAACGCGTGCGCAGGCCGCCGTCGAAAAGGATCAGCGCCAGGGCCAGGTTGCCCAAGGTGACGGCCATGCGGTGGTCGTCGAAGGGCAGACCCAGCGGGCCGTCCACGCCGGTCAGCATGCCGACCGCCATGAAGACCAGCAGATGCGACAGACCCAGGCGGTGGGTGTAGAGGGCGCCGGCGATGGCGACGATGACCAGGGCCGCAATGGCCGCCGTCAGCAACTCGGGGCCGGCGGCAGCACTGTGGATCACGGGATCAGCCGGCGGCCGGCACGACGTCGGGCGCGTCCGGCGAGGCACCCTTGCGCACCGCGGCCTGGGCTGCGGGCGCCGGAACGGCCTGGGCCTGCAGGCCGACGACATTGACCGTGTTGGTCGTGAAGGCCAGGCGGATGCCGCGCTTCTCCAGCTCGCGCATCAGCGCCAGGTTGAGCGCCTGCTGGTGGTCCATGTAGACGTCATAGCTCGAGTCGTTGACGCGGTACACCACCTCGAAGTTCAGCGAGCTCTCACCAAAGCCCTTGAAGTGGGCGCGCACCAGTTCGAGCTTGGGGTCGGCCTCGATGAGGGACTTGACCAGCGGCGGCACGGCGGCGGCGTCGTCGGCCGAGGCATCGACCGTGATGCCGAAGTTGAAGGCCACGCGGCGCGTCTGCAGACGCTTGAAGTTGGCCACCGTGCGCTTGAGCAGTTCGGCGTTGGACATGACGATCTGCTCGCCGCCCAGGCTGCGGATGCGCGTCGTCTTCAGGCCCACGCGCTCCACGGTGCCGGTGACGTCGCCGACGGTGATGGAGTCACCCACCTCGAAGGGCTTGTCCACGGCGATGGCGAGCGACGCGAACAGGTCGCTGAGGATGTTCTGCACCGCCAGCGCCAGCGCGATGCCGCCGATGCCCAGCGATGCGACGAAGGCGGTGATGTTGACGCCCAGGTTGGACAGCACGGCCAGCACCACGATGACCCACAAGGCGCCGCGCAGGCCCCAGCTGAGCAGCGTGGCCGAGGCCGACAGGGCCGCGGTGCCGCCGTGCCGCCTCTGCTGGGCAGCCAGCACCTGGGCCACGGCCTGCTGGGCCCACAGGCCGAGCTGCAGGGCCACGACGGCAAACCACAGCTGCGACACGCGGTCATGCCAGCGGTCGTCCAGCGGCAGCATGTTCAGGCCCACCAACAGGCCCACCACCCAGATCAGCGTGCCGTTGGTGCGCTCCAGCACGCTGACGACGCCGTCGTCCAGCGTGCTGCTGGTGCGCTGCGACAGTGTGCGCAGCCGCTGCACGACAAAGCGCAGGCCCAGCTTGATGACGAGGATGGTGAGGGCACCCGCCAGCAGGGCGGGCAGGACTTCGGTCCAGCCCACGTGCGGCCAGGCAGCTTGCGCTCGTTCGATGAAATCGTTCCAGGTCATTGCGACCTCCAGCAGTCTTCAATCCCCTGACCCTAGGCCTGCAGGCGCCGCCCGTCTGTCAGCGGGCGGAAGCGGGGGCTGTGGGCCTTGGCTGACAGGGTGAGGACGCGGTGTCGGCTGACACCACGCGAAGCCGTCGCCATCTAAGTTCTGCACATCACCGACCGCCCTTGAAAAGGACGCGCCATGGACACCACCACGCACCACGACATGACGGCCTTGTTCTGCCAGCTCGGCCTGCCGGATTCGCCGGCCGACATCAAGCAGTTCATCCGCCGACACCGCCCGCTGCCGCAGACGCTGAATCTGTCCGAGGCACCGTTCTGGACAGCGAGCCAGGTCGCCTTCATCCGCGAGCAGTGGCATCAGGACGATGGCGACTGGTGCGGGCAGATCGACCAGCTCAACGCAGCGTTGCGCGAGCATCCGGATCCGGCCGATCTGGATCAGGGATGAAGCAGCCTTCCTGGTCGGCGTTGCTGAACCGCAATGCCGCCCTGATCCGCAGTGCGACGCGGCCATTGCGCGAGCGCCACCGGCCCCAGTCGAGCGGCGGCAGCTGGCTGATGGGCCTCGTCATGGGCACCGACGGGCCGCGCCGCTACTACCTGTTCCGACCGGCGGGCGTGCGCTTCGGCGAGAAGCTGCCGCTGCTCGTCATGCTGCATGGCTGTCACCAGGATGCGAAGAGCTTCGCGGACAGCACGCGCATGAATGCCGTCGCTACGCGGGAGCGCTTCCTGGTGCTGTATCCGGAACAGCCGCGGCTGGCGAACGCCCAGGGTTGCTGGAACTGGTTCGAAACGCAGACCGGTCGCGCCTTCACCGAGGCGGCCTGGATAATGAAGGCCGTCGACCAGGTCTGCATGCTCTACGCGGCCGACCGCGGACGCGTCGCCCTGGCCGGGCTGTCTGCCGGCGCCAGCATGGCCGCCCTGCTGGCCACGCGCTATCCGGAACGCTTCAAGGCCCTGGTCATGCACTCGGGCGTGCCCCCGGGCACGGCGAGCACGCCTGCTGCGGCCATCGGCGCGATGCAAGGCAGACGCCAACCGCTGCAGCCGCGCTCGGCGGGCGACTGGCCACCACTGATGGTCATCCACGGCGACGCTGACCGCGTCGTGTCCGCCCGCAATGCCGGCTCGGCCGCGCTGCTGTGGTCCGAGGCCGCCGGCGCGCGGCAGGAGCCCGTGCAGGAGCAGCGCCGCGGCAAACGCTACCCGATGCGGGTCACGCAGTTCAAACGTTCGCGCGACGTCGTCGCCACGCTGGTGGAGGTCGACCAACTTGGCCATGCCTGGAGCGGCGGCGCGGCCCGCCAGCGCTTCAGCGATGCCAACGGGCCGGATGCCTCGCGCATGGTGTGGCGCTTTGTCGCGCGGCAGTTCGAGTCCACGCGGCCTGCGAACACCCAGGACTGAGGGCCGCGCGATGACGGGCGCCGCCAAGGCGTCGATCAGAATCCGCGCATGGACGAGGAGGGCAACCAAGCGACGCCGGCACGACTGCACGTCGTGACCACGCTGGGCATGGCCCAGACCTTGGCCTGGGCCTCGTCCTACTACCTGCCGGCCCTGCTGGCGCGGCCGATGGCGGTCGAACTGGGTGTGGACGAACCCACGGTGTTCGCCGCCTTTTCGGCGGCCCTGGTCGTATCGGCCTTCGTCGGGCCGCATTCAGGCCGTCGCATCGACCGCTGGGGCGGCCGGCCGGTGCTGATGGCGACCAGCGTACTTTTTGCGCTGGGTCTCGGCGCGATGGCCCTGGCCAGCGGCCCCATCGGCCTGTTCGCCGCCTGGCTGGTCATGGGTGTGGCCATGGGCAGCGGCTTGTACGAAGCCGCTTTTGCGTCGCTGGTGCGCCTGTACGGCCAGGACGCCCGAAGCGCCATCACCGGCATCACGCTGATCGCCGGCTTTGCGAGCACGGTCGGCTGGCCGCTGACGGCCGCGATGGAGCACGCCTGGGGCTGGCGCGGCGCCTGCTGGGCCTGGGCCGGCCTGCATCTGGTGCTGGGCCTGCCGCTGAATGCCTGGCTGCCCCAGGCCGGCAGGCCTCCTCGCCCGGCGATGGAGGCCCGCTCGACGCAGCCACTGGCTGAGCCCTCGGAATCACCCTTCAGCACGGTCGCCCTGCTGGCCTGGGTGTTCGCGGTGACGCTCTTCGTCAGCACCGCCATGGCAGCCCACCTGCCGCGGCTGCTCGGCGCCGTGGGCGTGGCGCCGGGCGCCCTCATCGCCATCGGCGCGCTGGTGGGGCCGGCCCAGGTCGTCGGGCGACTGCTGGAGTTCGGCTTCCTGCGTCGGCTTCATCCCTTGTTCTCGGCGCGCGCCGCGGCCTTGATGCATCCCATCGGAGCTGCCTTGCTGGCCGTGCTGGGCGCTCCCGCGGCCATTCCCTTTGCGCTGCTGCATGGCGCCGGCAACGGCGTGTTGACCATCACCAAGGGCACCCTGCCCCTGGCCTTGTTCGGCACCGCGGGCTATGGGCAGCGGCAGGGCCTGTTGATGCTGCCGGCCCGGCTCGGTCAGGCGCTGTCGCCCTGGCTGTTCGGCCTGCTGCTGGCCCGCTACGGCGCCGAGGCGCTGTGGTTCTCGGCCGCGCTGGCGCTGAGCGCGGTGGTGGCCTTGGTGCTCATCCGGGTGCCGGCCCGTCCTGGCGTCTTGCCTTGAATTTGCGGGCCGAGCGCCGGGCCGCTCCCTAGCCGGCCCGCCTTGGGCGATGTGCATGCGGCTTGATGCCGCATGCATCGCCGTCCCCTCGGGGGACCGATCAGGCTTGCCGGCGTCCAGCCGGAGCAAGACTGGACGAGGGGCTAACGGTTGATCTGCTGGATCAGCGCCCGGTGGCTGGGCAGATCGGCCACGGCACGGTCGGCGAAACGCTGGATCTTGGCGAAGAGCTTGTCGGCGTCCACGGTCTGCGGAAAGTCGCTGCGACCGGCGCTGAGGTCGGTGCCGAAGCCCATGCCGTAAAGGATGTACTGGTAGTTGAAGAAGGCGAAGGTCTCGGTGTCGAGCACGAAGTCGAAGCGACCCGGCGGGCGCAGCTTCCATTCCTCCAGCAGGCCGGCGAGGCGGTCGGGGATGGTGGCGGCGACGGCGTTGTCGCGCCAGAACGGCTCCTCGCGCTGGCTGATGCAGTAGTGCAGCTTCAGGAAGTTGATGATGTTCTCGAAGCGGGCCGTCATCAGCTCGTTGAAGCGCCGCGCCGGTGCATGGATGGGGCCGCTGTGCGGCAGCATCTCCGCGATCATGCCGACGGCGGCCTCGATGAGGACGAGGCCGGTGGCCTCCAGCGGCTCCAGGAAGCCGGCCGACAGGCCGACCGCGACGCAGTTCCTGACCCACTGCTGCTCGCGGTAGCCGGGCGTGAAAGGGATGCTGCGCATGGCCAGATCTTCATGACCGGCACCGCAGTAGTCGCGCAGGATGTCGGCGGCGCGGTCGTCGCTGATGTGGCTGCTGGAGTAGACGCAGCCGATGCCGCGCGCGCCGTTCAGGCCGATCTCCCACAGCCAGCCCGCCTCGTGGGCGGTGGCGATGGTGGAGCTTTCCATGACGGCGTTGCCATCCAGCGGCACCTTGCAGGCCAGGGCGCGATCGGCGAAGAGCTGGTGGCGCACGGACTTGAAGCTCGTGCCCACGGCCTTGCCGATGAGCTCGGCACGAAAGCCCGTGCAGTCGATGTAGAGCTCCGCCTGGAAGCGCCCTTGCTGGGCGGTGTCCAGATGCGCGATGGCGCCGGTGGCGTCGAGGGCCACGTCGGTCACCGTGCCCTGCACATGCCTGACGCCAAGTTCGAGCGCACGCGCGGCCAGCAGCTTGGCGAGCTTGAGCGCGTCGAAGTGATAGGCGTAGTTCAGCGGCGCCGCATAGGGTGCCTCGCCGGCCCGCTTGGGCGCGCGGTGGGCTTCAGCCACGCGCACCTGCAGCGTCATGGCTTCGGCGAAGGGCAGGCGCCTGGCCTCATCCTGCAGCAGCCAGTAGGGCACGAGGTTGAGATCCTCGGCGTAGAAGGGCGCCTCGAAGGGATGGAAGAACTGCTGGTGCTGGCCCGTGGTGGGCGTGCGCGCCCAGTCGACGAAGCGGATGCCCTGCTTCAGCGTCGCCGAGGTCTCGCGGATGAAGCGGGCCTCGTCGATGCCGAGGAACTGCAGCGTGCTGCGGATGGTGGGGAAGGTGCCCTCGCCGACGCCGACGCTGCTGATGTCGGGCGACTCCAGCACGGTCACTTCGAGATGGCTGCGCTCCGCCAGCTTCAGGGCCTTGGCCAGGTAGGCGGCGGTCAGCCAGCCAGCCGTGCCGCCTCCCACGATAAGGATGCGTCGCTTGTTCATGCTCTCGTGTACAGATTCTTGAGCCACTGGTGGCCGGTCTGCTGCGCGCCGTGGCTCCAGTCTTCGTCCTCGTCGCTGGGTTGGGCGACATAGCCGGAAGGGTTGAGCAGCTTGACGCGGCCGGCGCGGAAGGCCGAGACGCGGTGGGTCACGAAGGTCAGGCCATGCTCCAGGGCCGTCGCGGCCAGCAGGCCGTCGCGGGTGTTGGCATAGGGCAGCTGGGCGCGGCGGCGCACGACGGCCGCATCGACCGCCAGCACGCGACCTTCGAAGGCGGGCATCACGCGCTCATCGATCCACTCGCGCACCACCAGGCCGGCGGCGCGGTCCTTGCGGCCCAGGCGGGCGGCGGCGTTCTCGAGCTCCAGCAGGTTCAGCGCCGAGATGAAGAGCTTCTGGCGCGGCAGGCCGGCGGCCCAGGCGGCGAGGCCGGCGTCGGACTGCCCGGCCTTGGCCTTGCGCAGTTCGAGCACGATGCCGGTGTCGAGCAGGAACACTTCAGAAGGCCTTCCTGCAGACGCTGCGGCGGTGCTGCGTGAAATCCGAAGCCGCAAATGGCAAGAGAACACGGCCACAGAGGCACTGAGACACAGAGAGACCTTCATCCCACGGCCTCTGTGCCTCTGCGCCTCTGTGGCTTTGTTTGGATTTCATTTCAGCCCAGGTTCTCGCGGTGATCCCAGGCGCCGTCGGCCGCGGCATCCGCAGCGTCGATGGCCACCACTTCGGGCATGGCCAGCAGCTCCAGGATGCTTTCTCCCTCGCCGCTCAGCCGGCGGTAGTCGCCAATGCTCATCAGCACATGGGTGGGCTGGCCCCGGTCGGTGATGACGACGGGCTCCACCTGCGCCGCCCGCTTGGCGAGGCTGACGTCGCGGTTGAACTCGCGGCTGGTGAGGAGCTTCATGGTCTGGCGAATGTACCTACGTACCTTCAAGCGCGCAATTGGGATGTAGGTACATAGGCTCGGATCGGTTCGACCCCATGGACACCAGAAACCCGGCTGGCAAAGTGTTCCACGCGGTGAATGCGCTTTCACCAAAAACGGCAGACAACGCTGTACAAGATCGCGACGCGGTTCAGGACGGCGACAGAAAAACGACGAGGAACAGCCATGGATTTCGACCTTCCTGCCATCCTGGGCGACGTGTTCGCCAAGCATGGCCCCGCCGCGGCAGCAGCCGCCCAGACCTACGCGCCGGGCGACTTCAGTATCCACTTCTTCCTGCAGCTGGCCATCATCCTGCTGGCCTGCCGCGTCGTCGGCTGGTTCGGCAGCAAATTCCTCGGGCAGCCCCAGGTCGTTGGCGAAATGATCGCCGGCGTGCTGCTGGGCCCGTCGCTGTTCGGCCTGCTGGCGCCCGAGATCCAGGCCGCCATCTTCCCGAAGGAGATGAAGAACGTCCTGTACACCGGCGCGCAGCTCGGCGTGGGTCTGTACATGTTCCTCGTAGGCACGACGCTGCGGCTGGACCACTTCGCAACCAAGGCCAAGAGCGCCATTGGCGTGTCGGTGGCCGGCATCACAGCGCCCTTCTTCATCGCCTTCCTGATCACGCCACTGCTGCTGCAGGTGCCCGGGCTGTTCGCCGAAGGCATCTCGACGACCAATGCGACCCTCTTCATGGGCGCCTGCATCGCGCTGACGGCCTTCCCGATGCTGGCCCGCATCATCAACGAGCGCGGCCTGGCCAATACCTCGCTGGGCACCCTGTCGCTGACGGCCGGCGCCTTCGATGATGCCGTGTCCTGGTGCGTTCTGGCTCTGGTGCTGGCGGCCTTTGGCGCCGGCCCGGGCGTGGCGGTGCTGGCCATTGGCGGCGGCGTGCTCTACGCAGCCTTCATCATGCTGTTCGGCCGCAAGCTGCTGGCCCCCCTGGGCCGCATCGTCGAGCGCGAGGGCGAAATGAGCATGACGGTGCTGGGCATCACGATGGCCCTGTTCTGCCTGTCGGCCTTCATCATGGACGCCGTCGGCATCCACGCCATCTTCGGCGGCTTCATCCTCGGCGCCGTCATGCCGCGGGGCCTGTTTGCCGCGGAGCTGAAAAAGAAGGTCGAACCACTGGCCGTCATCCTGCTGCTGCCGATGTTCTTCACCTACTCGGGCCTGAACACGCGCCTGGACATGATCAATTCGGTCCAACTGCTGCTGATCGCCGCCGGTGTGCTGGTGGCCTCGGTGCTGGCCAAGTTCGGCGCCTGCTACCTGGCTGCCCGCATGGCCGGTGAAGACAACCGCACGGCCCTGGGCATCGGCGCGCTGATGAACTCCCGCGGCCTGATGGAGCTCATCATCATCAACATCGGCCTGCAGAAGGGCATCATCGGCCCGGCCCTGTTCTCGATGCTGGTGCTGATGGCCGTGGTGACGACCATGATGGCCACGCCGCTGTTCGAGATCTTCTACGGCCGCAAGGCGCGCGAATCGGGCGAGCTGGAGGCCGTCCCGGGCAGCAGCACCGCCGCCCATCCCGCCTGATCACAGTCTCCACGCTGCCGCAGTGAGGTGTCGGCGGCGTTTGCAAGGGGCGTGGCCGCCGGCCTGCCCCTGTTTTTTTGCCCCGGTCCGGCGTGATCCTTGCTAGATCTCCGGGACCTGCCGAGGACCTCCATGAGCGAGCTTGCTTCCGGCGTCGTGGCACAGGCCACCGCCCGCCAGCCCAGTCGCGCGCCGCGCTATGGCCTGCGCCGCGGCGCCCTCGCCTGCGCCGGTGTCTTCACCATCATCGGCGTGCTGGGCTTTGCCTCCTACAACCTGGGCCTGCTGCTGCTGCTCGGCTCCTTCGGCACCAGCGCGGTGATGCTGTTCACCTTCCCGGAGCTGGACTTCTCCCAGCCGCGCAGCCTCGTCGGCGGCCATGTCATCTGCACCGCCGTAGGCCTGGGTGCGCTGGCGCTGTTCGGCCCGAGCTGGTGGTCGCTGGCCTCGGCCGCGGCGGCCTCGGTGGCGCTGATGATGCTGACGCGCACCCTGCACCCGCCGGCCGGCTCCAACCCCGTCATCGTCTTCCTGGTCGCACCGAAGTGGAGCTTCCTGCTCTTTCCGACGCTGTTCGGTGCGCTGACGATGGTCGTCGTCGCGGTGCTCTACCACCGCGCCTGCAAACGGATCTACCCGGTCTACTGGCGCTGACCCACGGCCAGCGGCCGCACCCGCTCGACGAGGGCGACCAGGAACTTGCCCGGCTCCTCGTGCGGCGCCAGGTGGGCCGAGTGCTCGAACCAGACCAGCTGCTTCACCGGCGCCTTCAACTGGGCGAGCCAGGGCTCGATGACCGAAGACGGCGTCGTCAGGTCGTGGCGGCCGAGGAACATCAGCACCGGGAAGCGGGTGGCGCGGATCTGCGTGTGGTCGGCCCGCTTCATGTCGGGCAGCAGGGCCGGGACCGACAGCTGGCCGCCGGCGTCGATGGCCAGACGGTCCTCGAACTCGTAATAGGGCGACAGCCGTGCGGCGCGGAAATAGAAGTTGGCGTTGTCGCGGTAGGCCGCCAGGCCGCCCCAGGCCTGCACCCATTTGCGCGCCACGTTGACCTTGGCGAAGGGGATGTCGCCTTCGCCCGGATAGGGCGCGATGGCATCGAGTTCAGCCAGAGCCGTCGCGTCCTTGCGTTTGCGGGCTTCGGCCAGCAGCCCCTCGTACTGCGCCTTCTCGTTGGCCTGCAGATTCATCAGCGGCCCGACACCGACATAGGCGCTGACCCACTCGGGTTTGGCCATCGCCGCATCCAGGCCGATGACATTGCCCCAGGAGTGGCCGAGCAGCACGACGCGCTCGACGCCCAGGCGCTGGCGCACCAGGGCCATCAGCTCGACCAGATCCTTGGCCATGCGCTCGCGCGTCAGCTCGGCCTTGTTGGCCGCCTCGCCGCCGGAACGCAGGGTCTTGGCCGTGCCGCGCTGGTCCCACTGCACGACGGTGAAGAAGTCCTCCCAACCGCGCTGGTAGGGCCAGCTGCGCCCCATCTCGGCCGCGCCCGGGCCGCCATGCACATAGATCAGCACCGGGTTGGCCTTGTCGGCACCGCGGATGGTGATCCACTGCTTCAACCCGCCCAGCTCGACGGCCTCGCTGACCTCGATGGCGTTGGGCGCGACCAGGCGCTGCTGCTCGGCAATCATGGGTCGCACAGCGATATAGGCCGGCTCGGCGGGCGGCGGTGCGTCGGCCGCATGGACCAATCCGACGAAAAACAGCAACGCGACAGGCAGGATTTTCTCGATCATGGCGGACGAGCGTTGAACGGGCGGCGCACCATAGCACCCACGACCAAACCGTAAGGGTCTGCCGGCCCGCACCGACTGCCATGCCATGAAAAACCTGCTCTGGCTTTTGCTGCCTCCGCTTCTCGCCGCCTGCGCCACCGGCATCACGCTGCCGCGCGAGCAGGCCTGGGTGGACGGCCGACGCGTCGAATACGTGACGACGGACATTTCCGATGCGGCCATGGCGACGCAGGCCGGCATCAACCATGTGCCGCGCCTGGCCGGCGCCGTCGGTGTCGGCAGTGCCTCGCTGACCGAGCGCGTCTACAAGTTTGCCGACGGCGCCCAGATCAGCATCTTTGCCTCCGGCCCGGCGGCCGTCGGTTCGGCCATACCCGACTCCAACTACAGCCCCTTGTGGCGGCTGGTGCTGGTGCGCTGGAAGCCGGGAAAACCGCAGCGCGAGCTGCGCTCGGAGGAAGCCCTGCTGGAAGCTCAGGCCTCGGGCGAGGTCGAGTTCGACGTGACCGGCATCGTCGTCAACTGCCCCATCACGCGCGGCGCCGACGGCGTCGCCTTGCGCGGCGTACGCTGAATGCCCAGCAGCAGGGCCAGGCCCGGCACGCGGCGTGCGCCCAGATAGCCCAGCCCGCTGATCGCAAAGGTCAGAGCTATCAGCAGCAGGGCCTCCCGGCCCCAGGGCAGGCCCAGCGGCTTGAGCGCCTGTGTCAGCACGACGATGACGCTCTGGTGCAGGATGTAGAGGCAGAACACCGCCTTGCTGGCCTCGCGCAGCAGCGGCGATTCGCGGGTGAAGGTGCGTTGGGCCCAGCCGCAGCAGGCCACGATGGCCCACCAGGTCAGCGAGCCGCGCAGCGAGCGGGCGGCGACGACCATGGCCTCGGGCGGCTCGTTGCTGGCGTAGTGCTGGGCATAGACCAGCAGCACGGCCCAGATGGCCAGCGACAGGCCCAGGGCCGCCCAGCGCAGCCGCAATGCCGCGGCCCAGAACCCGGCCGCCAGCGGCGTGCGGCTGGCCCAGCCGATGGCGAACAGCCAGCCGTATTGCAGATGGTTGTAGAGGTCATGCACCAGGTCATGCTCGATCGGGAACAGCGGCTTGATGAAGACACGCATCAGCGCCAGCGGCACGGCGGGCAGCAGCAGCCAGGCCCAGGCCGGCAGCTTCAGATCACCGGGAATGCGGATGAAGCGTGCCACCAGCGCGCCGAGCACCGCATACAGCCACAGATAGGGCAGGAACCACAGATGGTTCCAGGTCGGCATCGTCATGCAGTCGTTGCCGCGGCAGGCCTTGCCGGCGTGCAGATAGAAGCGCCAGAAGTCCAGGTAGCCGCCATCGCCGGGCAGCACGTCGGGCGCCTTGGTCAGCACCTCGTAATAGGCCTGGGGCGTGACGATGACGACCATGCCGAAGATCAGCGGCAGCAACAGGCGCAGCGATCTGTCCTTCAGCGTGCCCAGGGCGCCGCGCTTGGCGAACAGGCCCTGGCAGGCCGCGCCTGCAATCAGGAAGAGCAGGCCCAGCCGCCAGGGCGAGCTGAGCTGCATGAAGGGCTCGAGAGCGTCGCTGGCCGCCGGGCTCTTCACATGCCAGTCCCAGGTCACGTAGTACATGCCGACGTGATACGGGATCAGCAGCGCGAAGGCGGCGACGCGCAGGCCGTCGAGGAATGGCAGGCGTGAGGTGGTGGTGGTGTTCATGGCCGCCAGCTTCGGGGCCCTCGCGTTGCACCGCGAGCGGACTGGGGCGAGTGGTGGGATCTAAGGGGCGAATGCGTCCAGCGCCGCGCGGTAGCCGCGCGACACGCGCACGGTCTCGCCGCTGTTCAGCGTCAACACCGCCTCACCGCTGCCCAGCCTCTCTATGCGCCGCACATGAGCCATGTTGACGGCATGGCTGCGGTGCACACGCAGGAAGCGCGCGGCCCAGCCGGGGCGGGCCAGCGCATCGGCCAGCGTCGCTCGCTCCAGCAGGCTGCGCGGCGGCAGGTGCAGCTCGATGTAGTTGTCGGCCGCCGAGATCCACTGCACCTCGGCGAGGGAAACGCGCTCGCCCTCCACCCAGCATTCACCCACCGGTGCCGCGGGCCGAGCCAGCAACTCGCGCACGCGATCCAGCGCCGCACCCAGCCGCTCGGCGGTGTAGGGCTTGAGCAGATAGTCCAGGGCCGCAAGCTCGAAGGCCTGCAGCGCATGTTCGGCATGGGCGGTCGAGAAGATGATGCAGCGCACGCCGGCCTCGCGCAAAGCGGCGGCCAGTTGCACGCCATTGCCGCCGGGCATCTCGATGTCGAGCAGGGCCAGATCGGGCGGCTCCGCGAGCGCACGCACGAGGGCCAGCGCCGCGGGGGCGTCGGGCGCCTCCATCAGCTCGGCCACATCGGGCTCGGCCGCCAGCAGGCGGCGCAGCTTGGCGCGCGCGGCGGGCTCGTCGTCGACGATCAGCACACGCATGGCAGCTCCAGGTCCAGCGCCATGCCCGGGCCGCTCGGCCCGAACTCGACACGCGCGGCCTCGCCATAGCGCGCCGCCAGCCGCTCGCGCAGATTGCGCAGACCAAAGCCGCCGTCGGGATCGGGCGGCGACTCGGGCACCGGTGTGTCGCCCTGGTTGCTGACGATGAGCTTCAGCCGTTCGCCCACGCGCTCGGCCCGCACGCTGACGGTGACCCGCCCACGATGCCGCGCCACGTCGTGCTTGACCGCGTTCTCCACCGGCGCCAGCAGCAGCAGGGCCGGCAGCCGGCATTCGGCTGCGGCCGCATCGGCCTCGATCTGCACGACCAGGCGCTCGGGTCCGAAGCGCGCCTGCATCAGCGCGAGAAAAGGCTGCACCAGCGCGAGCTCCTCGCGCACCGTGTGTTCGACACGCTGCTGCGCCGCCAGCGTCTGGCGCAGCAGGTCGGCCAGCTGGCACAGCAGCCGGTCGGCCCGCGCCACATCCTCGTACATGACGGACGAGATCAGGTTCAGCGTGTTGAACAGGAAGTGGGGCTGGACCTGGTCGGCCAGGCGCGCCAGCCTCACCTCGGCCAGCTCGCGTCGCGCGCGGTCCAGCTCCTGGGCGCGCGCGGCGGCGGCCTGCGCCATCCAGACACCGCGCGAGATCAGGCAGAAGCTCAGATAGCTGACCGCGTCCTTGCCGCCTTCAAAGACCAGCACGGTGGCGAGGTCGTCGGGGTGATAGCCAACACCGGCCAGGCCATAGACCGCGAAACGCAGGCCGAACATGCCGCCGACGTGCAGCAGGCTGAACAGCGGCATGGCCAGCGCATGCGCCGCCAGCTGGCGCGGCCAGGGCAGGCCCTGCAAGCGGCCCAGCAGCGCATGCACGCCGAGGGCCAGCGCGCCGATGACGACAACGGAGCTGAACTCCCAGAGGAAAGGCTCCCAGGGGCGCGTGCCGCCTGAGAGCCGGTAGGACTGCAGGGCCGAGATGCTGAGCAGCAGGCCAATGATGCCCAGCACGGCGAAATAGGGAAGGCGCCAGCGGCGCGGCAGCAGGGACATGGGCCGCAGCGTAGCGGGCTTTGGCCCCACCGGCGCCGCGGCCCGCCCCTGCAGGACCGCGCTTCGCCCCTTGGCGTCAGGGCTTGGGCAGGTCGTAGGTGGCGGCGATGCTCACGCCGCTGTAGCTGGCGCGCGAATCCTTGGACCCGAGCACGACGTAGTACCAGTCGGACGAGCCGGGCTGGTTGATGCTGACGCTTTGCACCGTGCCGGACTGCCAGGAGCGGGCCAGGTATTGGGTGGCGGTGGGCCAGCGGCCGTAGTCGACAGCCAGGCTCAGGTCACCGGTGCCGCCGCTGCTGGCAATGCGCACATTGCTCGCCCCTGCCGGCAGGCGCAGGTAGAGGTAGTTGACCGTGCCCGCGGGCAGCGCGATGGTGCAGTTGCGGCCGAGATAGCGCGTGTCGCCACTGCAGGCGGGCAGCGTGGAGTCGGTGGGCAGCGGCGGCTGGCCTGCCGTCGTGGCGGAGGCCACCCAGCTGGCGAACTCGGCGTCGTAGCGCGTGCCGATGGCCTGCATGCGCGCCTGGTAGCCAGCGTAGTCACCCACGCGGAACAAGGCGAGGTTGGCGTCCACGTCGCTGCGATGGCGCTCGACCATGAAGCGCGTGGCCATATAGCCCCAGCGGTAGGCACGGTTGACGTAGTCGGCCATGTCGTAGGTGTTGCCGAAGATGTCGCTGAGCTTGTACTGGGCCGTGCGCGCGGCATCGATGGCGGCCTGGTTGTTGTTGCCCAGCGAGATGTACTCGGCAATGCCTTCGATCCACCAGACCGTGGGCTTGGAGGTGCCCAGCGCGAAGTCGCCCACCATGTCGAAGCGGCCGTCGATGTAGTGGATGTACTCGTGCTTGAGGTTCCAGATCTGGAAGTCGGGCAGCCAGGTGGCCTTGTAGGCGACGAAGCGCGCCTGGTTGGCCGCGTCTGCCGGGTTGCCCTCGAGGTACATACCGCCGTTGTCGGTGCTGATGCCGTAGATCAGCGAGGCGTACTTCTGGTAGTTGGCGTAGTCGTCGAACACGACGACCTCCAGCGCGCTGTTGTTGTCGTTGGCGACAGGCTTGCGTTGGGTCTTCAGCATGGTGTGCGCATAGGTCTCCTCGGCGGCCAGCTGGCCGCAGGTGTCGGAGAACTGCGCGGCGGTGAGGGCCTGGGCGCGCACGCGTATCGTGCTGCTGCAGCTCTGCGAGAACTTCAGCACCGCATCGGCCAGCGTGGTCTTGTAGTTGCACGTGCCATAGCTGGCGCAGTTGGCGTTGTCGTAGTAGCTGACGGCCTCGGCCGCACCGGCCCACAGCGAGACGCTGTTGTCGCTCGGTCGGCTGTTGGCCAGCGTGTCGCGGATCTCCTGGCTGACCGTGGGCAGCAGCGCCGGGTACTGGCCGTAGCGCAGCGCCTCGCGCAAGGCGTCGTTGAGCTGGTAGTCGTTGGCCGTGCCCAGCAGCGCGGCGCGGTTGCCGCGCACGAAGCCGTAAAGCGCCTGCGTGTAGCTGGGGTCGTTCTGCAGCACAGCGGCGGCGCCGTCGCGCCAGTGCACGTAGTACATGACCGTCAGCGCACCGGTGAAGCCGGCGCCGACGGTGCGATCGGACAAGGCCTGCACGGCGCTGGGGTTGGACGGCGTGTTGGTGAAGCGCGTGACGAGGCTGCGCAGCCGCGGCATGTAGTAGAGCTCGTCGTTCTGGTTGGTGATCAGCGTCATCACCTCGCCGGCTGTCGTGTAGCCCGGCGTGTTGGCGCGCATCAGACGGCCGTTGTCGATCAGGGTGCCGATGGCATTGCGCGTGACGTCGCGCACCGCAGCAGGCAGTGCGGGGCCGCTGCCGCCGCTGGCCAGGTAGTAGCCGGCGCGCAAATAGAGCGTCAGGTTGACGAGGCGGATGTTGGTGGCGTCGTAGCTGGCCGCCTCCTGCGCGAAGCGCTGGGCCACGGCCGTCACGTTGGCCGCGCTGAACACGCTGGCTGCGCGCGTGCCGCTCAGCGAGAACAGGCCGTAGTGGCAGTCGAAGGCCGGCAGATTGGCGATGTAGTCGGCCAGGGCGCTGCCCTGCAGGCCGGCCAGCACGCTCATGTCTTCGCAGGGCCGTGCGGCCAGCGCCTTCACGCGGCCGGCGACGAGCTTGGCGGCGTCGCGCGGCGCCGTCTGCAGCTGGTACTGGGCCTGCTCGGGAGAGGGAGGCAGGGCGCTGCGCTGACTGGGGCGCGGCGCCTGCTGTTTCGGATCGTCGTGGGCCGCGGCCAGCGTGGCCAACGCGCCCAGCGCCAGGCTCGTGGCCAGGCGGTGCAAGGTCTTCATGGGTGTCTCCTGTGTTGCGCCGTCGCCGGTGATAAGGCGATGCAGCGGGGGCGCAACTTACGTGCGGCCCACGGACCCGTCTTGTGCGGATTCGCTGCGATCGGCGAGGTGTGAAACCGACGGCCAGCGCGGCTTCATCACGGGCTTCACAGGGTGCGGCGCGGGTTGTCCCGGGCCGGGTTGGCCCCAGGCGCGCCGCGAGGGGCGCGGATACAAGGCGTCACGCCTCGGGGCGGATGTCGCGCACCCAACGGCGGAAGGCCAGCGGCGTGAGGCCGGTCAGTGCGCGGAACTGCTTGGTCAGTGCGCTCTGGTCGCAGAAGCCGCAGTCCAGCGCGATGTCGCTGATGCGCCGGTCGCTCGCCTGCAGCAGCCGCGCGGCGGCGTCGATGCGCAGCTTGGTGAGGTACTGGCTGGGGCTGAGGCGGAAGATCTTCTTCATGCGTCGCTCGAACTGCGCGACGTTCAGGCCCGCCTGGTCGGCCAGCATCTCGACGCCGAGCGGCTCGGCATGCCGCGCCAGCATCAGGTCCACGACGGCGGCCATGCGCGCGTCGACCATGCCGGAGCGGCTGGGCTCCTCCAGGTCGCGCGACAGGCAGGCCAGGCCGATGATGAGGCCCGCCCGGTCGTGCAGCGGCAGCTTGGTGCTGAGGCACCAGCCGGGTTCGCGGTTGGGGAACAAGGTCAGGTCGAGGTTGTCCAGCACCGGCTCGCCGGTGCGGAACAACTGCTCGTCCTGGGCCATGTAGCGCTCGGCCATATGGGCCGGGAACAGCTGCCGCGCGGTGCGGCCGATGGCGTCGCCCTGGTGCACCAGGCCGCAGCGCTCCGCGCAGGCCTGCGAGATGGAGACATAGCGGCCGCTGCGGTCCTTGATGGAGAAGACCATGTCGGGCTGGCGGTCGAACAGGGCCTCCACCCAGGGCAGCGGCTGCGCGAGCTCACGCAGGAACTGCTGGCGCCAGTGGGCAACAGGGGGCTCGGACGGAGGCGCGTCGGTGCAGATCAAGGTGGGGCGGCACGAAGTGGGGGCGCAGTTTGTCGTGGCACCTTGTCCCCAGCCAGCCCCCATCCGGGCGACGCAACAATCCGGATTGCGCTTCGATCGACATTCGCGGAAGCGAAGCCAGCCTGAGACACTTTTCCACGTCGAACCGACCGGCCCGTCCAAGTGATCGCTCATACCGTCCAGCTAGAAAGGCTTTTCGATGTCCACTACCAGGCCGGCGACGGAGAGAACGCCCCCTGCGTCATCTTCTCCTGCGTGGCGGATAGCGAACATCACTCCTGGGTGCGATTGCCCGGCCATCCGCGCCTGGAGGTCGGCGACCGGGTGACGGTGGTGCTGCGCCGCGCCGACAACTGGCACTCGCTGATCGGCTGGAAGAACCATAGCAATGGCGAAGTGGTCATGCTGGAAGCAGGCAGCTCGGCGGCCCTGGCGGTGGTTGCCGCGATGGCTTGCGCTGCTGGTGTCGCCTGGTCGATCGCCCAAAGCTCCCACACGCGCCTGCTGCTGAGCATCGGCACCGTGGCCGGCGTGATGGCGACTGGGGTGTTGGCGATGAACTGGTGGCAGAACGTGCGCGCTGCGCGCATCCTGCAGGCAGCCTGAGAGGGTCGCGGCGACACTGGCCAGCCCCGCATATCGCGATCCCACCTTGCAGGTCCTGACCTTGACGCTGGAACGCGTCTTCGACATCCAGCGCTACGAATCTGCCCGGCACAGGCCTCGCACGACGCACTTCTCCTTTGAAGCCGGCGGACGTAAGCACTACGGCGTCAGGGTGGCTGGCTGGCCACGTGTGCAGGCCGGCGACAACCTGACGGCGGTGCTGCGCAGCGCAGACAACTGGCAGACGTTGGCCGGCTGGAAGAACCTCAGCACGGGCGAAAGGGTGGTACCAGCGACCGGCAGCGTCCGGCACATGGCCTACCTCCTCGCTGGCGCGGGCTTCTGCTATCTCGTCACAAGCGGCGCCACCTCTTCAGCCGCACGCCAGGTGGCGCTCGGGCTGCAAGTGGTTCTCGGGCTGGCCTTGCTTGCCGGAGGGGTCGAGGCCTGGCGAAGCTATCGCTGTCGCAGGCTCATCGAACGCCTTTAACGGGCTAGCTGCCCCGACGGGTCTTCTGATCACCGGCTCCATGCTCGCCGCCCTTGACCATGCCGCCGCGGCGGCCGGCGTCCAGCCCTGGCGTGGCGCGCAAATCGGTGTCGACCTGGCCCTGCTTCAGATCGCGCGCGGCACGATCCACCTGCGGGTCGGGCTTGGCATTGGTGGCCGTGTTCTGCTGGTCGCGCTCATGCGGCAGCGAGGGCTTGCCCTCGGGCCGGGCGGCGTCGGGGTTGATGGTCCTGCTCATCGCTTGGCGTGGCTCTTGCCAAACTCTTCGGCGTCGCGCATCTCGCGGGCCTCGTCGATGCTGTGAGGCGCCGCATCGCGGGCTGCAGGCTCGACGGCGCCGCTCTTCACGAACTTCTCGGCGGACTCGCGGTGGCGGCGGGCGGCGTCGTAGTTGCCCTCGCCTTGCAGGCCATCGCCTGGGGTCGGATTGGTGGACTTCATCGCGGTCTCCTGAGTCGAGCGGTCTGGCTACAACTTTGGTCGCCAGACCGCGCCAGCGCGGTCATCCGCGCTGCCGTTGGCGTGTCGGCCCAGACCGACAGAGCCGCAGTGGCGGCGTGCCGTCCTACAAATCGCGCCGTTGGCGTCCGGGCCGTAAAGCCGCAGCCGGGACAGAGCATGAGTCGTCATGTCCCATGCCCTGTCCACTCCCCTGCCTCCGTCCGGTGCCACCGGCGCGGAAGCGGCGCACTGGGAGGGCGAAGGCCCGCAGTGGCTGCTCGTGCTGGCCGGCGACCTGAAGGGTGTCGACCTGCCCAAGCCGCCGGCCGGATTGCCCGCGGCCGAGGGCACGACGATCGCCTTCGACAGTTCGGCCCTGTCGCACTGGCAGCCGCCCCTGGCCGGCGCGCTGTGGCAGCTGCTGGCGCCGCTGGCCCGTGCCGGCGTGCAGCTCGATCTCGAAGGTCTGCCGCGCGGCCTGCAGCCCCTGCTGAAGCTCAGCCTGCCGCAGGGCGAGGCACGCCCGACGAAGAAGCCCACCGACGATGAAGAAGAAGCGCCAGACCCCGAGTGGCGCAAGACCCTGGTCTTCATCGGCGACACCCTTGCCGCCGTCGGCCGGCTGGCACGTGGCCGCAGCGCGATGCGCCTGAGCGACTGGCTGTGGCAGATCGAGCAGACCGGCCCGCGCAGCCTGCCCATCGTGCTGCTGGTCAGCTCCCTGGTGGGGCTGATCGTGGCCTATATGGGCGCCCAGCAGCTGCAGCGCTTCGGCGCGCAGAGCTTCATCGCCAATCTCGTCACCATTGGTGTCGTGCGCGAGATCGCCGCCCTGGTCGTGGGCATCGTGCTGGCGGGCCGCGTGGGCGCGGCCTTCGCGGCCCAGATCGGCAGCATGCGCGCCGGCGAGGAAATCGACGCGCTGACGACGCTGGGCGTGGACCCGGTCGAGCATCTGGTGCTGCCGCGCATGCTGGCCCTGCTCGTCACCGGCCCGATGCTGACGCTGTGCGCCGGCATCGCCGGCCTGACCGTGGGCTGGGCCGTGGCCGTCGGCCTCTACGACGTGCCTTCCGCAGCCTACCTGGCCACCACGCGCGATGCACTGGAAGGCTGGGATCTTTTCGTCGGCCTGCTCAAGGGCAGCGTCTATGCGGTGCTGGTGGCGCTGGCGGGCTGCCGCCAGGGCCTGAACGCCGGCCGCAGCGCTCAGGCCGTCGGTGAGGCGACGACGGCAGCCGTCGTGCAGGCCATCGTGTGGATGGTGGTGGCCGCGTCGGCGCTGACGGTCATCTTCCAAAGGCTGGACGTGTGATGGCCGACGAGGTACTGATGAAGATCGAGAACCTCAGCCTGCATGCCGGCGGCAAGGAGCTGCAGCACGGCCTGAACTTCGAGGTCAAAGCCGGCGAGGTGCTGGCCATCGTCGGCGCCAGCGGCTGTGGCAAGAGCACGCTGCTGCGCCACATGATCGGGTTGCAGACACCCAAGGTGGGCCGCGTGCTGTGGACGGCGAATGGCGAGGAACGCGACGTGCATGGCGACGACCCGCCGCGGCGCGAGATCGGCGTCGCCTTCCAGGCCGGTGCACTGTGGAGCAGCATGACCGTCGGCGAGAACCTGATGCTGCCGCTGGAGCTCTACACCGAGCAGGACGAGGCCGAGCGCGAGCGCAATGCACGCTTCAAGTTGGCCCTGGCCGGGCTGGACGACCCGGCCACCTTCGACGCCGAGCCGTCGGCGCTGTCGGGCGGCATGAGGAAGCGCGCGGCCATCGCAAGGGCCCTGATGCTGGACCCGCCGCTGCTGTGCCTGGACGAGCCCTCGGCGGGCCTGGACCCGCTGACCTCGGCGCGGCTGGACGACCTCATCAAGAAGCTCAAGGACGAGATGGGCCGCGCCATCGTCCTCGTCACGCATGAGCTGGACAGTCTGTTCGCCGTGGCCGACCGCGTGCTCTTCCTCGACGTCGAGGCGCACACGGCGACGGCTCTCGGCCCGCCCGAGGAGCTGCGCGACCACGGGCCGGACGCCGTGCGCGAGTTCCTGACGCGCGGCCAAGCAGACACCGAAAGGAAGGCGGCATGAGCAGCAGCAAGCGCCGCCGCGCCAATCCCTTCGTCATCGGCGCCTTTGTCGTGGGCGCGCTGGCCATCCTCGTCGCCGGCCTGATCCTGCTGCCGGGCCAGCACTGGTTCAAGCAGCCGCAGCGCGTCGTCATGTTCTTCAGCGGCTCGGTCTTCGGCCTGCAGAAGGGCGCGCCCGTGGTGTTCCGCGGCGTGCATGTGGGCGACGTGACCGAGATCCGCGTCTACTACGACAGCAAGACCGACAGCTTCGCCATCCCCGTCGTCGCCGAGCTCGATGACGACGCCGTGCGCAACCTGGACGGACACCGATCGCACGGCGACATCGCCCATGCGTTACCGACGCTGATCGAGCGCGGCCTGACCGCCCAGCTCGGCACGCAGAGCCTGGTGACGGGCCAGCTCTATGTCGACCTGGACATCCGCGCCAAGCCCAAGGGCGTGCTGCACGGCGGGTATCGCGGCGACGCGACCGAGATTCCGACCAGCGCGACCGTCTTCCAGGCGCTGAAGAACCAGCTCGAAAGCGTGGACCTGCGCAAGATCCTCGACGACCTCAGCCAGATCGCGAACTCGGCACGCACGCTGATCGCCTCGCCCGAACTCAAGCAGGGCATGCAGGACTTCGCCGCCACGGCCAGCCACGCGCGCAAGCTGGCCGCCCAGCTGGAGCAGCGCGCCGCGCCGCTGACACGCGGTGCCGAGCGCGCCATGGCCAGCGTGGACCGGGCCGGCGACAAGGTGTCCAGCGCGGCCGACAAGCTTGGCGCGGGCGCGGACAAAGCCAATGTGCTGCTCGACCCCAAGGGCCCGCTGGTGCCGGACCTGCAGAAGACCCTGGCCGAGCTGCAGCGCGCCAGCGCCTCGCTGCGCGAAGCCGCCGATGGCGACGGCCCGCTGCTGCAGCAGACGGAGCGCACGATGCGCGACCTGTCGCAAGCCGCGCGCGCCCTGCGCCAGCTCGCCAGCACGCTGGATGCGCAGCCCGAGGCGCTGCTGCGTGGCCGCAAACCCGATACACCGTCACACGCGCCGACCCGGGAGCCCGCACGATGAAGCCGATCGCCCTGCACCGCCGCGACCTCGTGCTGCTGGCCGCCGCCGCCCTGACCGGCTGTGCCACGCGCGACACGCCACCACGCCGTCTCTACGGCCTGACCGGCGCGCCAGCGCTGCCGCCCGGAACGCAACCCGGCCAGGACAACCGGGCCTGGGTGCTGAGCCCGCAGATCGCCCTGCCCGAGTTGCTGGACCGCGACGAGATGCTGGTCGCCGAAGGCAGTGCCGGGCTGCGGCCCTGGCCCGAGGCGCGCTGGGCCGAACCGCTGCGCGAGGCCCTGCCGCGCCTGCTGGCCGAGGACCTGGGGCGGCTGCGCCAGCCCTACCCGGTGGCTCTCGCCGCGGCGCCCGACCGCGACGCCGAGTCGCTGCGACTGCTGGTGCAGGTGGATGAATGGCTGGCCCGGCCCGACGGCGCCGGCCTGCAGCTGACGCTGCGCGCGCGCTGGCGCTGGGCCGCCCTGCATGCGCCGACCGGTACCGCGCTGCCGGCGGCCGGGGCCGTGGAACTGACCCTGCCCTGCGCGGCCCAGGCGGATGCGCTGGCCGACGCGCACCGGCGCAGCGTCATGCAGCTGGCCGCGCGCATCGTCGCGGCCTCGTGAACTGCGACACGCCGTCGCCTGGGCGGCTTCAGGCAGACCCTGAGGAGCCATGCCGGGCTCGCCTGGAACAATTGCGCCCGCAGGGGCGGCTGCCTCACAGACACAAAAATCGCGCCCGGCCGCCCGTGGGCGCCAAGGGAGTGAGTGATGTTCAGGTCCTGGATCTTTCTGCTGGCGCTGCTGCTCGGCGGGCCTTATCTGATGTTCAGCGGCGCGAGCGACGCGCGCGACATCAAGCGTCTGCAGGCCAATGGCCGCGAGACCATCGCCGGCGTGGAAAGCATCGAGTGGCGCAAGAAGCGCGGCTCGGAGAGCGGCTTCCGCGGCCACATCGTCTTCAAGACGGAGTCCGGTGACGTGGTGCGCGCCGAAATCGGCCTGCCGCAGCAGCAGGGCCAGGCCATCAAGGACGGCAAGGCCGATCCCATGGTCAAGGTGCGCTATCTGCCCAACGAGCCGGGCATCGTGCGCCTGGCGGACATGCAGGACAGCAGCAGCGAAACGCGCTGGTTCGGTCTGGGCATGTTCGTCGTCGGCCTGCTGATGCTGTTCTGGCGCTTTCGCAATCGTTCCGCCGGCGCCGCCGCCGCGGCGGCCTGATCGGCGGCCGGAGCCGATGGCTCCGGCGCCTTCAGCTCAGGGCGTTGCCGTCAGCCTTGCCGCGAAGGCCTTGTGCACGCCCAGCAGGGCCGCGGCGCGCTGGGTCTGCACCTGGATCAGCGCATCCGCCGCCGCGAGGCGCTCCTGCTCGGCATTGAGCAGGGCATAGAAGTCGGTCACGCCGGCTTCGTAGCGCTTCAGCGCCAGCTCACGCGCGCGCACCGTCGCTTCCGCGGCCGTGGCCTGGGCCGTGGCCTGCAGCTCGGTCTCGCGCAGCGTCGACAGGCTGCCCTGGGCGTCCTGCAGGGCCACCAGCTGAGCCTGCTCGGCATTCGCAACGGCGGCGTCAAACCCGGCACGAGCCGCGCTCTCTTCCGCCTTGCGGGCGCCGAAGTCCAGGAAGTTCCAGTTCAGTGCCGCGGCGATGCTGTGGATCTGCGTGCCGCTCTTGAACAGGTCACCGGCGCTGCCGGCGCTCCAGCCGATCTGGCCGGTGAGGCCGATGCTGGGCCAGCGCGCGGCCCAGGCGACATGGGCGCGCGAGGCGGCCGCCTGGGCGCGTGAGGCCGCGGCCTTCACATCAGGACGTTGCGCCAGCAGGCCGGCCGGGTCGGGCAGGGTGCCGAGGCTGACGAGGCGGGGCTCGGGCATGGCGGGCAGCGGGTCGCTGTCGGCCTTGTCGCAGTCGGCCGGCGTCTGGCCGCGCAGCACGTCGAGCTGCAGGCGCGTCAGGCAGGCCGCGTTGCGCAGGGCCGGCACGCTGGCCGAGGTCTGGGCGACGAGGGCTTCGGCGCGGGCCTGGTCGAGTGCCGTGCCGCGGCCGGCGCCGACGCGGGCCTTCACGAGGTCGAGCAGCTGGTTCTGTACGACCAGGGTTTCCTTGGCCAGTTGCAGGCGATGGCCGAGGCCGATGAGCTGGGTCTGCAGGTTGAGTGCGGTGCCGGCCAGGCTGAGCTGGGCGGCATCGCGGTCCAGCGCGGCGCCCTGCGCGTCATAGCCGGCGGCTTGGGCATTGGCCGCGGCGCGGCCCCACAGGTCAACCTCCCAGGCGGCCGTCGCATTGACGCCGTAGCTGGTGAAATTGTTGAACTGGCCCTGGTCGTTGGGCGCGCGCTGGCGGCTGGCGCTGGCGCCGAGGCCGACCGTGGGCAGGCGCTGGGCGCCCGCCGCTGTCGCCAGGGCCTCGGCCTGCTTGAGCCGTGCGGCCGAGGCGCGCAGGTCGCGGTTGTTGGCCAGCACCTCGTCGACGACGCGCTGCAATTGCGCGCTGTCGACAAAGGCCTGCGTCATCGTGGCGGCGCCCGGGTTGGATGCCGGCAGTTGCGCGAACTTCTCAGGGGCCAGGTTGGCCGGGCCCTTGGACAGGCCGGGCGCGGCGCAGCCAACCAGCGTGAGCGCCAGGGCGAGAGGGGTCAGACGGGCGAGCATCTCAATGGCCCTCCTTCTTCGTGGGGGCGTCGTCATCGATGCCAGGGTGGAAGGCATGGGCCGAGGCGTCGATCTGCGCGCGCACCTGGGCCGCGCGGGCACGCCGCTTCTCGGTGCTGGCGCGCAGCAGGCTGTAGAAGACCGGCGTCAGGAAGATGCCGAAGAAGGTCACGCCCAGCATGCCGGCGAACACGGCGATGCCCATGGCACGACGCATCTCGCTGCCGGCGCCGCTGCCCAGGATCAGCGGCACGACGCCGGCACAGAAGGCGATGGACGTCATCAGGATGGGGCGCAGACGCAGCCGGCAGGCCTCGATGACAGCGTCATAGATGGACTTGCCCTGCTCTTCCAGCTCCTTGGCGAACTCGACGATCAGGATGGCGTTCTTGCACGCCAGGCCCACGAGCACGACCAAGGCCACCTGGGTGAAGATGTTCAGGTCCCCGGCCTGCATGAAGGGCGGGAAGTGCGACAGCCAGACGCCGAACAGCGCCGACAGGATGCACATCGGCACGATGAGGATGATGGCCAGCGGCAGGCTCCAGCTCTCGTACTGGGCGGCCAGCACGAGGATGACGAGCAGCACCGAAAAGGCCAGCACGGCCGCCAGCGTGGGCACCTTCATGTTCAGCACGGGCACGGTCACGTCGCGCGTCAGGCGGTCCTGGTAGCTGAGTTCGGTGAACTCGTAGCCGAAGCCGCGCGGCAGCGTCTTCAGCAGGTTCTCGATCTCGGCCTCGGCCTGGCCCGACGAGAAGCCGGGCTTGGGCGCGCCATTGATGTCGGCCGACGGGAAGCCGTTGTAGCGCGTCACGCGGGTGGGGCCGAAGGTCGGCTCGACGCTCATCAGCGAGCCCAGAGGCACCATCTCGCCGGCGTCGTTGCGGGTCTTCAGCTGCGTGATGTCCTCGGCCTTGGCGCGGAAGGGCGCGTCGGCCTGCACGATGACCTGGTAGGTCTTGCCGAACTTGGTGAAGTCGTTGACGTACAGCGACCCCAGGTTGATCTGCAGCGTGTCGTAGATGGAGGCCAGCGGCACGCCCATCTGCTTGGCCTTGGTGCGGTCGACGTTGGCGAACAGCTGCGGCACGTTGATGTCGTAGTTGGAATACGGCGTGCCGATGGAGGTGTTCTGGTTGCCGTAGACCTGGCCCAGCGTGCCCCAGACGGCGCCGTACAGGGCCTGCTCGCCCTGGCTGCTGCGGTCCTGCACCTGCACCTTGAAGCCGCCGGCGATGCCCAGGCCGTCGACCGGCGGCGGTGGCACGACAAACATGCGCGCGCCCTGGATCTGCTGGATGGCGCCGTTGACCTTGCCGAGGATGGCTTCCTTGCTGAGGTCGCGCGAAGTGCGCTTCTCGAAGTCCTCCAGGCCGAAGAAGACGATGCCTTCGTTGGGCGCGGCCGAGAAGCCGGCGCCCGACAGGCCGGGGAAGGCCACCGAGTCCTTGATGCCGGGCACCTTCAGCGCGATCTCGCTCATGCGGCGGATGACTTCCTCGGTGCGGTCCAGGCTGGCGCCCGCCGGCAATTGCGCGATGCCGATCAGGTACTGCTTGTCCGGCGCAGGCACGAAGCCGCTGGGGATGCGCGACATCAGCAGGGCCGTGGCGCCGAGCAGCAGCGCGTAGACGATCAGGGCGACCGACTTGCGCTTCAGGATGCCCGTGACGCCGCGGCCGTAGTCCTCGGAGCGGCGGTGGAAGAAGCGGTTGAACCAGTGGAAGAAGCGGCCGAAGACCTTGTCCATGCCGCGCATCAGCGCGTCCTTGGGCGCGTCATGCGGGCGCAGCAGGATGGCTGCCAGGGCCGGCGACAGGGTCAGCGAGTTGAAGGCCGAGATCACCGTCGAGATGGCGATGGTGACGGCGAACTGCTTGTAGAACTGGCCCGACAGGCCCGGCACCAGGGTCAGCGGGATGAACACCGCGCACAGCACCAGGGCGATGGCGATGATGGGGCCCGAGACCTCCTGCATGGCCTTGACCGTCGCCGCGTGCGGCGTGAGGCCATCCTGGATGTTGCGCTCGACGTTCTCGACCACCACGATGGCATCGTCGACGACGATACCGATTGCCAGCACGAGGCCGAACAGCGTCAGCGTGTTGATGGAGAAGCCCAGCAGCAGCAGCACGGCAAAGGTGCCGACGATGGACACCGGCACGGCCACCAGCGGGATGATGGAAGCGCGCCAGGTCTGCAGGAAGATGATGACGACGAGCACGACCAGGCCGACGGCCTCGAACAGCGTGTGCACGACCTTCTCGATGGAGGTCTGCACGAAGCGCGTCGGGTCATAGACGATGTCGTAGTCCACGCCCTTGGGGAAGCTGGGCTTCAGGCGCTCCATCGTCTTGCGGACGTTGTCCGAGATGGCCAGCGCATTGGAGCCTGGTGCCTGGAAGACGGCGATGGCCGCGGCTTCCTTGTTGTTCAGCAGGCTGCGCAGCGCATAGGTGTTGGCGCTGATCTCGACGCGGCCGAGGTCCTTCACGCGCACCATGGCGCCGGTCTTGGGCTCGCTGCGCACGATGATGTTGCCGAACTCTTCTTCCGTGGCCAGGCGCCCCTGGGCATTGATGGAGAGCTGGAAGTCGGTGCCCTTGGGCGACGGCGAGGCGCCCAGCACGCCGGCGGCGACCTGGGTGTTCTGCTCGCGGATGGCACCGACGACTTCACCTGCCGTCAGGTTGCGCGCGGCGAGCTTTTGCGGGTCCAGCCAGATGCGCATGGCGTAGTCGCCGGCGCCGAAGCTCAGCACCGAGCCCATGCCGGGCACGCGCAGCAGGTCGTCGCGCACGTTCAGCGTGCCGTAGTTGCGCAGGTAGAGGGCGTCGCGCGAGTTGTCCGGGCTGACCAGGTGGACCACCATGGTCAGGTTGGACGCGGCCTTCTCGGTCGTCACGCCGATCTGGCGCACGATGTCCGGCAGGCGCGGCAGGGCGCGGTTGATGCGGTTCTGCACCGCCGTCTCGGCGGCCTCCGGATGCGTGCCGATCTTGAAGGTGACCGTCAGCGTCATGCCGCCGTCGCCGGTGGCCTGGCTGTCGAAATACAGCACGTTCTCGAGGCCGTTGATCTGCTCTTCCAGCGGCGTGGCCACCGTCTCGGCGATGACGCGCGGGTTGGCGCCCGGGTACTGGGCGCGCACGACGACCTGGGGCGGCGCGACCTCGGGGTATTCCGAGATCGGCAGCAGCGGGATGGCCAGCGCGCCGATGAGGAAGATGAAGAGGGACAACACGGTCGCGAAGCGCGGCCGGTCGATGAAGAAGCGTGAGATGTCCATTGCGGCTACCGCCTTCTGATTACTTCGAGGCGGCGGAGGCCGGAGCGGGAGCCGGGGCAGCGCCCGGCGGGCCCTGCGGCGGTGCCGGGATGGGCATGCCCTTGTCGTCGACCTTCAGCACCTGCGGCGTGACAGGCGCGCCGGGGAAGGCGCGCAGCAGGCCGTCGACGATGACCATCTCGCCGGCCTTGACGCCTTCAACGACGCGCATGCCGTCGATCAAGGCACCCGGCGTGACCGGGCGGGGCTGGACGATGTTGTTGGGGCCGATGATGAGGACGACCTTGCGGGTCTGGTCGGTCGAGATGGCGCGGTCGGGCACGACGACGGCGTTGTAGCTGCCGCTGCCGATCAGCTTGATGCGGGCGAACAGGCCCGGCGTGAACAGGCCGCCCTTGTTGTCGAAGACGGCGCGGCCGCGGATGGAGGCGGTGGCCGGGTTCAGGCGGTTGTCGACGAAGTCCATCTTGCCGGTGTGCGGGTAGCCCTGCTCGTTGGACAGGCCCATCTGCACCGCATTGGGCGTGTCGCGCGACGAGGGGCGGCTGCCGTCACGGGCGGCGCGCATGTATTTCAGATAGGTCGCCTCGCTGGCGTCGAAATAGGCATAGACCTTGTCGCTGGAGACGACGGTCGTCAGCACGGGGTCGCCGACACCGACGAGGTTGCCCGGCGTCACGTTGGCGCGCGAGGTGCGGCCGCTGACGGGGGCCGTGATGCTGGCGTACTCGACATTGAGCTTGGACTGCACCAGGGCGGCCTCGGCGGCCTTCTGGTTGGCCTCGGCCGAGCGCAGGGCCGAACGCAGCTGGTCGATCTCCTGCTGGCTGACGGCATTGATGCTGATCAGCTTCTCAGAGCGGGCCAGGTCGGCCTTGGCGAGCTCGGCCTGGGTCCTGGCGGCGGCGATCTGGGCTTCCACGCGGGCCACGTCGGCCTTGAAGGCGCGGGCGTCGATGGTGAACAGCGGCTCGCCCTTCTTGACGACCTGGCCTTCCTTGAAGCGCACGGCCTCGACGGTGCCGGCGACGCGGGAGCGCACCTCGACGGTGTCCGGCGCCTCCAGGCGGGCGGTGAACTCGTCGAATTCCTGCACCTCGCGCTGGGTGGCGGGGGCCACCGACACGGGCGGCGGGCCGCCAGGGCCCCCATGGCCGCCGGCGCCATCCGGCTTCTGGCCGCAGGCGGCCAACAGGGCGATGAGGACGGGAGACAGGGTCAGCGCCAGATTCTTCTTGGACATGGGGGGCTCCAAATGCAAGCCGGCGACTGTAAGCACATCGCCCCATCGCTGTTACCCCAAAACCTAAAGCCCGACCAGGCTGCTGACATTCCTTGTCAACAGCGCAGAACTGTGAACAAAAAAGCCGCCGGGCGCGGGGCCGGGCGGCTTTGGCGGTAACGCACGGGTTTCATGACCCCGCGCAGTCGGCCTCTTAGTGGACGCCGTGCATCTTCTTCTTCATCCACGGGGTCAGCAGCATCAGGACGACGCCGGCGCCGATCGGGATGGCCGTGAAGATCAGGAAGAAGACCGACATCGAGTAGTGGTTGGAGATCTCATCGATGTAGGAACCGGTCACGCCGGCCAGCTTGTTGGCGATGGCGGTGTTCAGGAACCAGACGCCGAACATCAGGCCCAGCAGGCGCGCCGGCGCCAGCTTGGAGATGTAGCTCAGGCCCACGGGCGACAGGCAGAGCTCGCCCATGGTGTGGAAAAGGTAGGCCAGGCACAGGAAGACCATGCTGACCTGGGCCGTCTTGGCGCCCGTCGGGATGCCGGCCGAGCCATAGGACAGCGCGGCAAACCCCAGGCCCAGCAGCACCAGGCCGACGCCGAACTTCACCGGGCCGGCCGGGTTCCAGTGCCGCTCCCACATCTTGGAGAACATCGGCGCCAGGATGACGAGGAAGAAGGAGTTCAGCACGCCGAACCAGCTGGCCGGCACTTCGGACTGCTCCAGTGCGAATTCGCGCGCCAGCATCCAGATGACGAGGCCCCAGATGACGGCAAAGGCCAGCGCCAGCATGCCGTTGGCCAGCAGATAGCGGCTGCCGGTGCTGCGGTTGAGCTTCCACAGCAGCCAGGTCAGGATCAGCGCGGGCAGCACGGTCATCAACGAATTGACGACCTTGAAGACGAATCCACTGGTGCCGACCAGGGTGCGGTCGGTGTAGTCAGCCGCGAAGATGGTCATGGAACCACCGGCCTGCTCGAAGGCGAACCAGAAGAAGATCGTGAAGAAGGAGAAGACGAAGATGGCCTTCAGCCGGTCGGCCACGACATGGGCCGGCGCTTCCTCGGCCGCGGCGGCGGCGGCGACCTTGGCGCGGTCTTCGGCCTTGGGTGGGCCGCCGATGTCGCCGAAGATGTGCTGGCTGAAATAGAACTGCAGCGCACCCAGGATCATGAACAGGCCCGCGAGACCGAAGCCCAGGTGCCAGGACACCTTCTCGCCGATGTAGCCGCACAGCAGGATGCCGAAAAAGGCGCCGGCGTTCACGCCCATGTAGAACAGCGTGTAGCCGCCATCGCGGGCGTTGTCTTCCTTGGGGCCGTAGAGCTGGCCGACGATGGCCGACACATTGGGCTTGAACAGGCCCGTGCCCAGCACGACCAGCCCGAGGCCGGCGTAGAAGCTCGGCACCGTGTTCAGGAACATCGAGATGTGGCCCGCCGCGATGACGAAGCCGCCGAACAGCACCGCACGGCGCGTGCCGAGGTAGCGGTCGGCCAGATAGCCGCCCAGCACCGGCAGCAGATAGGCCATGCCCGTGTACCAGCCGTACAGCGACGTCGCCTCGGCGCGGCTCCAGCCCCAGCCGCCCTTGGCGACCTCGGTGACGAGGAACAGCACCAGCAGGCCGCGCATGCCGTAGTAGGAGAAGCGCTCCCACATCTCGGTGAAGAACAGCACGAACAGCTGGTTGGGCTGGCCGAGGATGGCTGCACCGGCTTGCGGGGTCGCCGCTCGGCCGGGCGTGGCCGAGGCGGCCACGGGGGAAGTGGTAGTCACGTCAATCGTTCCAGGTGAAACCGGGGAGGCGGGCGGTAGCTCGCCGCGGAAGGCTGGAATTGTCCCGCCAGCAGGACGTTTTCCACGGACGGGCGGCCCAGGGATTGCCCTGGGTCGACCTAAACTCGTTCGATGACCAAAGCCGTGATCCTTGCCGGGGGACTGGGCACTCGCATCGCCGAGGAAACCCATCTGCGGCCCAAGCCCATGATCGAGATCGGCGGCCAGCCCATCCTGTGGCACATCATGAAGATCTATGCCGCCCACGGCATCCAGGACTTCATCGTCTGCTGCGGCTACAAGGGCTATGTCATCAAGGAGTACTTCGCCAACTACTTCCTGCACAGCTCGGACGTCACCTTCGACCTGGCCCACAACCGAATGGAAGTGCACGAACGCCACGCCGAGCCCTGGCGCGTGACGCTGGTCGATACCGGCCACGAAAGCGGCACCGGCGGCCGGTTGAAGCGGGTGGCGGCCTATCTGAAGGACGAGACCGACTTCTGCTTCACCTATGGCGACGGCGTCGCCGACGTGGACGTGACCGCAGCCATCGCCCAGCACCGCGCCCGCGGCGTGGCGGCCACCATCACCACCGCCATCCCGCCGGCCCGCTTCGGCGCTCTGGACGTCGACCCCGACACCGGCCTGGTGCGGCGCTTCCGCGAGAAGCCGCAGAGCGAGAGCGCCGGCGTCAATGCCGGCTTCTTCGTGCTCAAGCCCGAGGTGCTGGACTTGATCGAGGCCGATGCCGACGCCTGGGAGGCCCGGCCGCTTGAGACGCTGGCCGAGCGCGGCCAGCTCGGCGTCTACGAGCACCCCGGCTTCTGGCAGCCCATGGACAACGTGCGCGACCGCAACCATCTGGAGCGCCTCTGGGCCGAAGGCCGGGCGCCGTGGAAGCTGTGGTGAACGCCAGCACCTGGGCCGGCCGGCGTGTCTTCGTCACCGGCCACACCGGCTTCAAGGGCGGCTGGCTGGCGCTGTGGCTGAAGCGCCTGGGCGCCCAGGTCAGCGGCTATGCGCTGGCGCCGGAGCCCGGCGGCTTCCATGACCTGGCCGGCGTGCGCCAGGTGCTGCAGGCCGACTGGATCGCCGATGTGCGCGACGCGCCCACGCTGCTGGACGCCCTCATCACGGCCCAGCCCGAGGTGGTCTTCCACCTCGCGGCCCAGCCGCTGGTGCGAGCGTCCTATGCCGACCCGCTGGGCACTTTCGCCACCAATGTGATGGGCACGGCCAACCTGCTGGATGCCGTGCGCCAGTACGGCGGCGTGCGCGCCACCGTCGTCGTCACCACCGACAAGTGCTATCGCGACCTCGGCCCGCCCTGCCGCGAAACCGATGCCCTCGGCGGCCACGACCCCTACAGCGCCAGCAAGGCCGGCGCCGAGATCGTCGCGGCCAGCTATGCGGCCTCCTACGAGCTGCCGCTGGCCACGGCGCGCGCCGGCAATGTCATCGGCGGCGGCGACATCAGCACCGACCGCCTCGTGCCCGACCTGCTGCGCGCCATCGACGCCGGCGCGCCTCTGCACCTGCGCCACCCCGACGCCGTGCGGCCCTGGCAGCATGTGCTGGAGCCGCTGGCGGGCTATCTGCAGCTGGCCGAAGGCCTGCTGGAAGACCCCGCGCAGTTTGGCGGCGCGTGGAACTTCGGCCCCGCCGACCTGCACGGCCAGCCCGTGCGCAACGTGGCCGGCCTGCTGCTGGCCCATGCCCGTGCCGACGGCGCAGCCCTGCCCGAACTCACGCTGGGCGACGGCAGCGGCGTTCACGAAGCCAGCGTGCTGCTGCTGGACTCCAGCAAGGCCGCCCAGCAACTCGGCTGGCAAGGGCGCCTCACGCTGTCCGAGGCCCTGCGCCTCACCTGGCAATGGCACCAGGCCCACCGCAGTGGCCAGGACCTGCAGGCGCTGACGCTGCAGCAGATCGACTCCTACTCATCGCTTCCATGAACCCCGACCAAATCAAGCTGCGCCAGCAGATCCTGCAGCTCGTCGAGCAGTACGCCGCGGCGGCGCCTGCGCCGGGTGGCTTCAAGCCTGGCGAAACCGTCGTTCCGCCGTCCGGCAAGGTGGTCGGCGCACCGGAGATGAAGCTGATGGTCGAGGCCTCGCTGGACGCCTGGTTGACCACCGGCCGCTTCAATGCCGCCTTCGAGGCGCGCCTGGGCGAGCGCCTGGGCATGAAGCATGTGCTGACGACCAACTCCGGCTCGTCGGCCAATCTGCTGGCCTTCTCGGCCCTGACCTCACCGTTGCTGGGCGCGCGCGCCATCCAGCCGGGCGATGAGGTCATCGGCGTCGCCGCGGGCTTCCCGACCACGGTCAACCCCATCCTGCAATGCGGCGCCGTGCCGGTGCTGGTGGACGTGCACCTGCCGACCTACAACGTCGATGTGGCCCAGCTGGAAGCCGCCATCACGCCGCGCACCAAGGCCATCATGCTGGCCCACACGCTGGGCAACCCCTACAACCTCGAGGCCATCACCCGGCTGTGCAAGCAGCACGGCCTGTGGCTGGTGGAGGACTGCTGCGACGCGCTGGGCTCGACCTACAACGGCCGGCTCGTGGGCAGCTTCGGCGACATCGGCACACTGAGCTTCTACCCGGCCCATCACATCACCATGGGCGAAGGCGGTGCCGTCTTCACCAACAACGACGACCTGCGCCGCGCTGCCGAGTCCCTGCGCGACTGGGGCCGCGACTGCTGGTGCGCACCCGGCAAGGACAACACCTGCGGCAAGCGCTACTGCTGGAAGCTGGGCCAACTGCCCGAGGGCTATGACCACAAGTACACCTACAGCCACCTGGGCTACAACCTGAAGATCACTGACATGCAGGCCGCCTGCGCCCTCGCGCAGCTGGACCGGCTCGACGGCTTCATCGCCGCGCGCAAGCGCAACTTCGCGCGCCTGCACGAGCGGCTGCAGGGCGCTCAGGAATTCCTGCTGCTGCCCAAGGCCACACCAAACAGCGACCCGTCCTGGTTCGGCTTCCCCATCACCCTCAAGCCCGAAGCCAATCTGCGCCGCGTCGACCTGCTGACCCACCTGGACAGCAAGCGCATCGGCACGCGCCTGCTGTTCGCCGGCAACCTGACGCGCCAGCCCTATATGCAGGGCCGCAACTACCGCGTCGCCGGCCCGCTGACCAACACCGACATCGTCATGAACGACACCTTCTGGATCGGTCTCTACCCGGGTCTGTCCGATGAACAGCTGGACTACGCCGCCGACGAGATTGCTGGCTTCGTGGGGGGCGGCCTGTGAACGCGGCCGAGCGCGTCGCCGCGTATCTCGCCTCGAAAGGCCTGTCGCAGGTCTTCGCCGTCACCGGCGGCGGCGCGATGTTCCTGAACCAGGCACTGGCCACCCACGCCAACCTCCAGTGCAGCTTTATGCACCACGAGCAGGCCTGCGCGATGGCGGCAGAAGGCTATGCCCGCATCGACGGCCGGCCCGCCATCGTCAACGTGACGACCGGCCCCGGCGGCCTGAACGCGCTGAACGGCGTGTTCGGCGCCTTCACCGATTCCATCCCGATGATCGTGCTGTCCGGCCAGGTCAAGCGCGTGACGGCGCTGGCGCACACGCCCGTGCCGGGCCTGCGCCAGCTCGGCGACCAGGAAGTGCCCATCACCGACATGGTCGGCCCCATCGTCAAGAAGGCCTGGGCGATTGGCTCGCTGGAGGAGCTGGGGCGCGCCTTGCCCGAGGCCATTGCGCTCGCCACCCATGGCCGGCCAGGGCCGGTGTGGCTGGACATCCCCATCGACCTGCAATCATCCACGGAAGCCTTTGATTTCATCGAGCCGGCCGCGGCACCCGTGCCGGCCACGCCGGATGTCAGCACCGTTCTGCAATGGCTGCGCGACGCCAAGCGCCCGCTGATCCTTGGCGGCACCGGCGTGCGCCTGGCAGGCGCCGTGGACGAGCTGCGGGACCTGGTCGAAGCCAGCGGCATTCCGCTGACGACGGCCTGGACGCATGACCTCATCGAGAGCGACCACCCGCTGTTCGCCGGCCGCCCCGGCACCATCGGCACGCGCGCCGGCAATATCTGCCTGCAGGCCGCCGACCTCGTCATCGTCATCGGCTCGCGGCTCAACATCCGCCAGGTCAGCTACAACTGGGGCAGCTTCGCCAAGAGTGCCCGCGTGGTGCAGGTCGACATCGACCCGGCCGAGTTCGACAAGCCGCTGGTCAAGCCGACGCTGACTGTCATCGCCGACGCCAAGGCCTTCATCCAGGCCCTGCGCGCCGGCATCCAGGCACCCGGCTTCGCGCCCTGGGCCGCCTGGTGCCGCGACATCGCCGCCCGCTACCCGGCGCTGGAAGCCGGCAACACCAGCGCGCCGGGCGTCATCAATCCCTACCGCGCCGTCGCCGCCCTGTTCGAAGCCCTGCCTGACAACGGCATCGTCGCCAGCGGCAATGCCTCGGCCTGCATCCTGCCCTTCCAGATCAGCCGACTGAAGCGCGGCCAGCGCCTGTTCAGCAACTCCGGTGCCGCCTCCATGGGGCATGACCTGCCGGCTGCCCTGGGCGCATCGACGGCCGCACCGGCCCGTCGCGTCGTCTGCCTGGCCGGCGACGGCAGCCTGCAGATGAATGTGCAGGAGCTGCAGACGCTGAAGACGCAGCAACGCAATCTCGTCGTCGTCGTCATGGCCAACGACGGCTATCTGTCCATCCGCCTCAGCCACGAGAACTTCTTCGGCCGCGTCATCGGCGCCGACCGCGCCTCGGGCGTGGATTGCCCGGACTATGTCGCGCTGGCTCGGGCCTATGGCATCGAGGCTGTGGACATTGCCAAGCCCGAAGATCTGGCGCGCCTGCCGGCGTTGATTGGCGGCACAGGTCCGCTGCTGGTGCAGATCCACGTCGACCCGACCCAGGGCTTCAGCCCCAAGCTGAAGTCGCGCGTCGACGAACACGGCAAGTTCCTGACACCGGAGCTGGACGACATGCACCCCTTTCTGCCGGCCGACGAGTTGGCCCAGGTTCGCCTCGGCGCGCTGCAAGCCACGGGTGACGCGTAGTGCTGCCGCGCCTGATCCGAGAGCCCATCCTCGCGCTGCTGGACCGGCTGGGCTACCAGCTGACCCTGCGCAACCGCAACGGTGCGCTGCATGGCCCCATCCTGCCGGGCGCGACGTATTCGCCGTGGAACGCCGATGCGGACTTCCAGGCTGCGATGAAAGGCATTGAGGGCCACACCCTGGTGGACCTGTATCGCTGCTACGAGCTGTGGTCGCTGGTCGGTGAATTGCGCCACGTGCCCGGCGCCCTCATCGAGGTCGGGGTCTGGCGCGGCGGTACGGGCGCCCTCATCGGCCGGCGCGCGCGGCTGGCGGGCATCGATGCGCCGCTCTACCTGTGCGACACCTTCAGCGGCGTCGTCAAGGCAGGCACGGCCGACCCGGTCTACGTCGGTGGCGAGCATGCCGATACGTCGGAAGGCGTGGTGCGCGAGTTGCTGGCCCGCATGCAGGTGGACAACACCCGTATCCTGCGCGGCATCTTTCCCGACGAGACGGCGGCGGGCCTCGAGAACACGAAGTTCCGCCTGTGCCACATCGACGTGGATGTCTACCAGTCGGCCAAGGACGTTGCGGACTGGATCTGGCCGCGCCTGTCCGTGGGCGGCGCCATCGTCTATGACGACTACGGCATTGCGCCGACGGCCGGCGTGACGCGTTTCGTGGACGAACAGCAAGGCCTGCCGGACCGGCTCACGGTCTACAACCTGAATGGCCACGCCGTCACCATCAAGACCCGCTGACCTGCCGGCCGCCGTCGGTCTGCACCATCCGCTCGCCGCGGAGCGCTACTACCTGCTGCATCGCGCCACGCAGGTGGTGGGCGCCGGCCTGCTGGCTCTGCTGGCGACGCTGACCCTGTCGCCCGTCGAGGCGGGACTGTTCTTCACCCTCTGCAGCCTGCTGGCCGCGCAGGTGCTGCTGGATGCTGGCAGTTCCACGCTGCTGGTGGCTTTTTTGGGCCGCTCGATGCGCCAGGTCGAATGGCGGGGCGGCCGCTTGCAGGGTTCGCCCGCCGCCCTGCGCCGCGTTGGCTGGCTGGCCCGCTATGCCATGGGTTGGGGCCTGTTCAGTGCGCTGCTGGCCCTGGTGCTCATCATGCCGGCCTCGCTGTGGCTGCTGGGCCAGCGATCCGAGATCGACGCGTTGCCGCAGTGGCGCCTGGTGACGCTTGCGACGCTGGCTGGTCTCGCGTTGAGCCAACTGGGCAACGCGGTGCCGGTCGCGCTGGAAGGGCTGGGGCAGGTGGCGCGCGTGGCCAGGCTGCGGGCCGGCCAAGATGCGCTGGCCTACGCCGCCGCGGCGTTGGCGGCGGCCTCGGGGCATGGTCTCTGGTCGCTCGCCTGGATGTGGGGACTGCGCGGCGCCATCGGCATCACCTGGAGCCTGCAGGCCGCCGCGCCATTGCTGGCCGCGGGCCGCAGCGCGGCCCACCGTCGCCATCAGCGCACGCTTTGGCCCATGCAGTGGCGGCTCGCCTGCTCCTGGACGGCCGGCTATCTGAGCCAGCAGAGCCTGGTGCCCGTGGCCTACGCCCTGCTGGGCCCGCAGGCCGCGGGCCGGCTGGGACTGGCTTTCTTCTGCACCAACGGGTTGTTGATGGTCGCCACCGCCTGGGCCTCCGCACGCATGCCCGAGTTCGCGCGGCTCTCCGCCGGGCGTCGCTGGTCGGACTTCGACACCCTGCTCGCACGCGTGCTGCGTGTGACTGCAGCCGCTGCCCTCGGGGGCGGCCTGCTGGCGGTCGTGGGGCTGTGGCTGCTGCAGGCCGCGCCGGCCTGGGCCGAACGCCTGCCCGCTCCCGGCTGGTTTGCGCTGCTGCTGCTCGCCACGGTGGCGTCGGCCGTGGTGGCCGCCATCGCCACTGCCTTGCGAGCCTGCGGCGGGGAGCCTTTCTTCGTGCCCACGCTGGTCGGTGGTGCGCTGGTGCTGCCGGCCTTGGCGCTGGGAGCGCACGTCGACGGCATCATGGGCCTGTGCGTCGCGTATCTGGGCTTGTGCGGCGGGCTCGGGCTCCCTTGGGCCCTGTGGCTGCGCAAGCGCCAGCAGCGCGGTCGCGCCGCCTGACGATGCACATCGGACGCAGCCTCACGGCCTGGCGGCTGCTGCGCGGCGCACTCGCTCTGCAGCCCCGCCCGAGGTGGTCGCAACGCCTGCAGGCCCTGGAAGGGGTGCGGCTGCTGTGCGTCGACATCTTCGACACGCTGCTGTTCCAGGACCCGGAGCTGGACGCCACCGTGCTGCTGGCCGTCTGCGAAGAGATCCCGCGCCTGCTGCGGCGCGAGGGCGTGGCCGGTGGCTCGGCAGCGCATGGGTACGCGGCCTTGGCCAGTCACCGCGAGCGTCTTCGCGCCACGGCCGGCGGGCGGCCGGAGGTGCCGCGCCGCGAGGTGTATGCGGCGGTGTTCGCCGCAGCTGGTCTGCCCGCCAGCGCCGAGGCCTTGGCCGGCGAGCTGATCGCCTTCGAGCTGGCCCTGCACCGCCGCCTGACCTGGCCGCATGCGGAGATGCGCGCGCTGCTGGAGGCGGCGCGGTCGCGCGGCATCCGCATCGTCGCCGTGTCCGACAGCTATCTCGGCGCCGCGGAGCTGCAGGCGCTGTTGCAGGCCCACGGCATGCCTGAGGTCGACCGCATTTACGCGTCCTGCGAGCACGCGGCCGACAAGTTCCACGGCGAGCTGTTCCGACAAGTGCTGTCGGCCGAGGGCGTGCCGGCGCAGCAGGCACTGCATGTGGGCGACCGCATGACGGCCGACGTGTGGTCGCCGCGCGGCTGCGGCATGGCCGCCCTGCACTGCAAGCCGGCTGCGGCGCCGCAGCCCGTCGCCGAGGCCGGCACGAATGCGGCGTACCGCTTCGGACACGACACCCTCGGCCCGGTCTTCGCCGCATTCGCCCGCCTGCTGACTCGCGAGCTGCGGCACCGCGGCTGGAGCCGGCTGGCCTTTGTCGCACGTGACGGCGACCTGCTGCGCGAGGTGATGCGCCGCTGGCTGGGCGCGCGACCGAGCGGGCCGCAACCCGCGCTCGACTATGTCTACCTGTCGCGCCGCGCGACGGCGCTGGCTGCCGCGCAGCGCATCGACAAGGCAGCGCTGGCGCAGCAACTGCAGATCCGCGCGCCTGGCGCGCTGCTGGACAGGGTACTGGCCTTCCACGACCTGCAGTCGCTGGCCGTACCGGACGACATCGGGGACCCGGCCTTCCAGGCCGCCGTCGCGGAGGCCGCCGCCACGCAGACGGCCCTGCTGGCCGACTATCTGAGCCAGGAGCGGCTCGGGGCGGACGAGGCAACACTGCTGGTGGACATCGGCTGGCGCGCCAGCATCCAGCAGGCCCTGAACCGGGCGTTTGCCGCGTCGCCGGGCTTCCGGCCCCTGGCCGGCTGCTATCTGGGCCTGTGGGGCGGCGAAGGCTCACATGCGACGGGTCTGCTGGGCGACGGTAACCGCCGCCGCAGCCTGGCGGAGTCAGCCCCCTGGCAGGCCGCGCTGCTGCTGGAACCCCTCTGCCGGGCTCCACATGGCACGGTGCTGGGCTATGAACGCGATGGCGAAGGCCGGGTGCAGCCGCGCCTGGACAGCCACAGCGCGGCACGCCGGGCCGAGCTCGAGGCGCAAGCCCGGGCCGAGGCCATCCGCCGCGGCCTGCTCGACCACGTCGCGCGCGCTGCCGCGCTCACCGAAGTCCCGGTACCGGCTGCACGCCTGCGCCGACGGGCGCAGCGGCGCCTGCTGCGGCTGGCCTGGCTGCCCCGACCTGCCGAGGTCGAGCTGCTGGCCGGCCTCGTGCACACCGAAAGCCATGCTGCGGACTGGGCGCCGACACTGGTGGCCGCCGAACGCCCTTCCCCCTGGCGCTCGCCGCGGCGCTGGCTGGCCGGCCTGGCGTCACCCTGGCGCGGCGGCTATGTGGCCATGACGGCGGGACGCGCCGGCGGGCTGGCGTTTCTCGGGCTGGAGGCGCTGCTCATCGCCTTTCCAGGCCTGGGCCGGCGCCTGCAGGCGTGGGCGAGACGGGCCGCCGGCGTCTGAACTCAGATCCGCTGCGTGCGGTCCTGCAGCGCGTTGCGCGAGGACCTGTCGCCCAGCACCGCACGCGCCACTGCCTCGACCACCGGCCGCGCCAGCGGCGGCGCCACGAACAGCCAGCCCAGCAGCCAGGCCAGCAGCCGCCGCGCCGACAGCGGCCCGCCGCCAAAGCGGCGCAGGCGCATCTGGCGCCATGCCCAGCGCGCCGCCGCGGCGTCGCCGTCCGCGCAGGCCAGCGCCAGCAGTTGCCGCGCCAGCCCCAACAGTTCGGGGTGCACGTCGGCCTCCACCTTGCGGGCCAACAGCCGGCGCTGGCGTTGCGGCAGCGGCAGGTCCAGCACGGTGGGAAAGGCCAGCGACGCATTCACGACCGACCAGGAGCTGCCTGCGTCGGCCTCGCACCAGGTGGCGATGTGTTGCGTCGACAGCCGTACGCGCCCCTGCCCCCCCAACGCCAGCAGCAGGGCCAGCACATGCGGCATGTTGCTGTAGGCATAGGCATAGGCGAGGCGCAGATGCCGCTGCAGCGCCGGCGCGCGCAGCACGCTGGCCGACAGGAAGAGCACGTTGGACAGGGAATCCATGCGCGCCAGGAAGTCGTCGCCGCCGCGCAGCTCCAGGTCCAGGCGGCGGTCGTACAACTCGCTGCGGTAGTTCACGCCGACGAGGTCGGCGTGGGCGGCGCGCACATCTCCCAGCACGCGCGCGACGGCATCGGCATCGGGCAGGTCGTCGTCGCCCAGGATCCACAGCCACTCGGTCTCGCAGGTCTCAAGGCAGCGCAGAATGTTGGCGTTGCCGCCGATGTTCCAGGGATTGCGCACGATGCGCACGTCGGCGCCCGCGACCAGCTCGGCCAGCGTCTGGGCCACCGGCCGCGGCGAAGCGTTGTCTCGTATGACCAAGCTCACATCTGGCCCGAGTTGCGGCAGCAGCGCAGCCACGGTCTGTGCCAGGACCTCGTTACGATCAAAGGTCGGGATGGCGATCGTCAGCAACGGTGCGGTCATGCCGGCATCCTAGAACCTGAAAGCGACCTCCATGCAGCGCATCTTCAACGATCTGTTCGTTCTCGAACTGGCCAACAACCATTGGGGCCGCGTCGACCGCGGGCTGGCCATCATCAATGCCTTCGCCCAGGTCGTGCGCTTCAACAACGTCCGCGCGGCGATCAAGCTGCAGTTCCGCGACGTGGATCACTTCATCTCGCCCAGCTTCAAGGGCCGTGAAGACCTGCGCTACATCAAGAAGACCGAGGCCACCAAGCTGGAGAAGCATGAGTACGCGACGCTGATCAACGCCATCCGCGACCAGGGCTGCATCCCGATGGCGACGGCTTTCGACGAGGCCTCCGTGGACCTCTGCGAGGAGTTCGACCTGCCCATCATCAAGGTCGCCAGCTCGGACCTGAACGACTGGTTCCTGCTCGACCGCATCGCCAAGACCCGCAAACCCGTCATCGTGTCCACCGGTGGCTCGTCCGAGAAGGACATCGACGACCTCGTCACCTTCTTCGCCAACCGCCACATCCCGCTGTCGCTGAACCATTGCGTGTCGCTCTATCCCTCGGAGGACGGCGAGCTGGAGCTCAACCAGATCGACTACCTGCGCGCCCGCTACCCGGATCTTGTCATCGGCTTCTCGACGCACGAATACAGCGACTGGCGCGACTCGATGCTGATGTCCTATGCGAAGGGCGCGCGCACCTGGGAGCGCCACATCGACATCGAGGCCGACGGCATTGCCGTGTCGCCCTACTGCTCACAGCCGCATCAGGTCGACGCCTGGTTCAAGGCCTTCCACAAGGCCCGCGAGATGTGTGGCGCCAGCGGCGACACCAAGCGCATTCCCAGCAAGCGCGAAATCGAATACCTCGACCAGCTCGTGCGCGGCGTCTACCTGAAGCGCGACCTGCCCGCTGGCTACGAGTTCCACCACAACAGCGTGGACCGCGACTTCTACCTGGCCATCCCGCTGCAGAAGGGTCAGCTGTCCTGCCGCGAGGTCATGAACGGCCAGCGCGCTGCGCGCGAGCTCAAGGCGGATGCCGCTTTGATGATCGACGACCTCGAAAGCCCTTACTCCAGCACACCCGCACTGCGCCAGCTGATCTACAACCGCGGTCTGTGAGCGACCTGGCGGCCTTTTTGGCCGAGGACTTCGGCCGCATCGAGCCGCTGGCGCCCGATCTGGACGCGCTGGCAGGTCGGCGCCTTTTCCTGAGCGGCGCCACCGGCTTCTTCGGCAAGAATCTGCTGGCCCTGCTGGACTTCCTGCACCGGCGCGGCTTGCGCTTCGAGGTCGTCGGTCTGAGCCGCAACCCGGAGCGCTTCCTGGCCGAGCAACCCTGGGCCGCGGGCCTTCCCTGGCTCCAACTGCTTGCGGGCGATGCGCGCCAACCCTGGCCGGGCGACGGGCCTTTCGACCTGTTGCTGCATGCCGCCACCGACACCCATGCCGGCGCCCATGTCGATGCCCAGGCGGTCTTCGACGACGCACTGGCCGGCACGCGCCGGGCGCTGGACTTCGCCGCCGACCATGGCGTGCAGCGTCTGCTGCTGACCGGATCGGGCGCGCAGTACGGCTCGATGCCGCCCGAGCCGGGCGGTGTGATGGAGGACGCGCCCGGCGCCTGCGATCCCACCCAAGCGAGCAGCGCCTACGGTGAGGCCAAGCGTGTGTCGGAGCTGCTCGCCACGCTGCATGCGCAGCGACAGGGCAGCGTCGCCGTGCTGACGCGCTGCTTCGCCTTCGTGGGACCGGGCCTGGACCTGAACGGCCATTTCGCCATCGGCAATTTCGTCCGGGACGCGCTGGCCGGCGGTCCGCTGCGCCTCAATTCGGCCGGCCAGGCCGTGCGCAGCTATCTGTATGGCGCCGATCTGGCCTGGTGGCTGCTTCACCTGCTGGTGAATGCGCCGCGGACGGTGGCCGTGAACGTGGGATCCGACCAAGCGCTGACGGTGGCCGAGCTGGCCCTGCTGGCGCGTGACCAGCTCTGCCCTGGGGGCGATGTGCACCTGGGGCCGCCGCAGCCGGACGACGCCCGCCGTCACTACCTGCCCAACATCGAGCGCGCCCGCTCCCTGGGCCTGCGCGACTGGACGGCGCTGCCGCTGGCCATACAGCGCACCGCCGATTGGCATCGCCTCCATGCATGAAGTCGACATGCGCTCTGTCTCCCGCTGGTTGATCTGGCCGGCCACCCAGCGCGCCATCGCGGCGCCGCTGCTTCTGGTCGCCTTGGGCCTGGGCCTGCTGTGCGCGGTCGCATCGGACGACGCGATCATGACGCTGACGATCTGGGCCGCAACCTTGGCGGGCGCCGGTCTGTGCGTGCTGGCCTTTGGGCTGCGACTGCCGGCTCCCGCCAACCGCAACTCCGGCATCACCTATGCAGCGGTTGTGACCGCGACGCTGCTGAGCCTGGGCCTGGCCATCCATGTTCTCGGCATGCGCCAGTTCGGCGGCTACGACATGAGTCTGGTGGTGGACTTCGGCTGGCGCCAGCTGCAGGGGCAGCGCTTTCCCGCCGACTTCCCCAACACCACGCCGCCCAGCTTCCTGCTCGGCACCCTGTGGGCGTTCCAGCTCGGCGGCGTGTCCTGGCAGTCACTCGTCGACGTGTTTGCGCTGTTCTCCCTGGCCTCCATGGTCTGGGTGCTGTGGCTGTGGCGGGCGTTGCTGGGCCGGCCGTGGATGGCCGCACTGCTGGCCACCAGCCTGATCGCCATGGCCATGCTGCCCCTGAGTTCCTGGTGGTACAACCCCATCACCTCGGCCGCCGGCGTGATCTTTGCGCTCTCCTCCGCGCTGACCTGGCTTCGCCCCGGTCAGCGCCGTGCCTGGGTGTCATGGGCCGGCTCGGTCGCCTTGCTGGCCAGCGCCAAGCCCAACGTGGCCGGCGTGATGCTGCTGCCGGTGGCGCTGCTCTTCCTTATCAGTCGCGCGCATCGCGGGCCGGCGGTGCTGGCGGGCCTGATCGCGCTGGCGGGCCTGGAGGGCCTGCTGCGAGCCTACGGCATGAGCCTGGCTGACTTCGTCGCGGGTTACCGCGGCGTGGCTGAACGTGGTGTCGTCATCGGTGCGGGTTTCGTCAACGCATCGGCCCTCGTCGTCGTGACCGCACTCGCGGGCCTGGCCCTGGCTCTGTTGCCCCTGGGGGTACTGGTGCCCCGGACGCTGCGGCCTGGCAGCGACCCGCGCCTGGCCTTCATCGGCGCCGTGACGATCGCAACCGGTGCACTCGCATTCGTCACGTCGGGCGAGGTCAAGCTGGTGGACATGGTGATCATCCATGCCGGCCTGATGATCTGGGCGCTGGCCGTCGGTGTTGCGCCGAGCCTGGATGCCCAGGCTCCCGTTGATGGGCCCGGCCTGGCAGGTCGCTACCTCGTGGCGACAGCTGTGCTGGGCATCTTCATGGGCGCAGGCGTGGCGCTGAGCCGCCAGCGCGTGAGCAGCATCGGACCGCGCACCTTCTTCGAGCACAGCACAAGGCCGGAGCCTTTTGCCGACGGCTTCTTCAAGGGACTGACGGCCGGCCCGCGCCTGCACGGGACCTATGCCGATGTGGCCCGGTTGCTGGAAGGGCAGCCACGGCGCGCCATCTTCTTCGGACCGCGCATGCAGTGGGCCTACGCGGCCTTCAGGCAGGGCTCGCCAGTGGGTGAGCCCGTCTGGTTCCAGCCCGGATTCTCCTTTGCGGTGTCGCGCCAGGATGGTTACTTCGCCGAGGCGTCGAATGGGCGTTTCGAATTGATGGTGTTCCTGAAAGGTGATTACACCTTCTTCCCGCCCGCCTTCATGGCACGGCTGGACCGGCGCTATGAGCGGGTGCCCGGCTTCGAATTCATCGAAGTCTACCGACGTCGACCCGGGTAGTTCAGCGCAGCTGGCGCCGGATATAGAGCCAGGCGCAAACCAGCACGACCAGATAGAGCGTCAGATTGGACGCGAACACGATCGTGCGGTCGTTCTTCACCGTGAAGATGACCAGGGGCAGAAACAGCACCGAAAGCCGCAACGCCAATGTGGATGCTGCGCCGCGCGGCAGGATGAAGGCGAAGCCCATCAGCCAGGTCAGATACCACTCCTGGTTGGATGCGTTGACGAGCACGAAATACAGCAGCGTGGCCATCAGGCACAACTCGACGCCTGCCTCAAAGGGTTCGCGCCTCAGCCTTGGCCAGTAGCGCCAGCACAGCAGCGCATAGGCGGCCATGTAGGCCAGGCGAAGCACGCCGCCGATGTCCTCGGGCGAGATCAGCGCGGCCTGCACATCGAGCAAGGGCGGCAGCACGTACTGGGTCAACCCGTCGATCAGATGGAAGATGCTGTTGCGATAGACGCCCACGCCCGTGCTGACAACTTGGGACACACGCTCCGAGGACGCCGGATAGAGCTGCTGCAGGGCCAGCACGGCAAGCACGAAACCAGCGCCCAACAACAGCGCACGGCGCCAGTCGGCCCAGCGCAGCCGCGGCCCGGCAGCTTGCAGCAGCGCCATCGCCATGAAGATGGGCAGGAAGACCAGCGGGAAGTACTTCAGGCTGAAGGCTGCACCCAAGGCCGCGCCGGCGGCCAACGTCAGCCGTCTCTGCAGCAGGCACAGCGCACCCAGGATGCAGACGTTCATCAGGTGATCGTTGTGCGCGCAGGTCAGCACGCTGAAGAGGATCAGCGGATTGGCGGCATAGCCGAACAGCGCGGCGCGGCGCCATGGCTGCGGCGCCAGGCGGTAGACCATGGCACTGGCCGCCGCATGCAGGCCAAGATAGAGGGTCTTGTGCAACGCCAGCGCCAGCTTGATGCTGCCGCCGGACAACGCCGCAACGCCGGCCGCCAATTTCTGGAAAGCCGGTCCGTACGAAGTCGTGCCCTGCATGAATGGCGGATGCACGTTGCCAAACATCGGCTCGCTCAGATAGCCGGGCACCGAGGCCATGGCGTGCAGATAGGGGTTCAGCCCGTAGTGCGCGTCCACCCAGCCGGTGCCGATATAGAAGAACACGTCGGGACTGACCCAGGGCATGCCGAAGGCAAACACCACGGACAGCGCCGCGCAACTGGCGGCGATCCGCCGCACGGACCAGGCCTCAGGTTGCCGTGCCAAGCCAAGCACGATGCCGGCATAGAGAGCGCCGAGCAGCGCAAAAGCCAGCAGATGCAGCAGCCGGCCCTGCAACACCCTCTCGCTGATGACGCGATAGCCGTCGCTGAACAGGCCGACGAAAAAGTCGAATTCGTAGGCGGTCAATCGCAGCGGCGACTGCCACCACAGCCGTGCTGACACCGCCATGGTCAGCAGCGCGCAGCCCAGATAGGCCCAGAACAGCCAGCCGATGGCGCGGCCGGCGCGCGCCTCGGTCATTCGCGCGGCCCGCCCGAATGCCGCGGCAGCGCGTCGCCCGGCGGCAGGTTCACGCGCTCCTTCTCCACCACCAGCGGCCGTTTGCTGACCTGGGTGTGGATGGCGGCCACGTATTCGCCCACCAGGCCGATGAAGAAGAGCTGCACCGCACCGAAGAAGAACAGGCCGATGATGACCGGCGCGGTACCGATGGCGAAGTAGTCCCAGAACAGCAGCTTGGCCAGCAGATAGCCCAGTGACACCAGCAGGCTGAGCGCGCTCAGCGTGAAGCCAGCCAGCGTGGCCAGGCGCAGCGGCAGCTTGGAATGACTCGTCAGCCCCAGCATGGCCAGGTCGTAGAGGGTGTAGAAGTTGTTCTTGGTGATGCCGCGAACGCGGGCGGGTTGCTCGAACTCCACCGTCGCGTAGTGGATGCCCAGTTCGGCGATGAGGCCGCGGAAATAGGGATAGGGGTCGCCCAGCTCGCGGATCATGTCCACCACCGAGCGGTCGTAGAGGCCGAAACCCGTGAAGTTGGCGATCAGCGGCACGTCGGCCATGCGGCCCAGCGCGCGGTAGTAGAACCGCCGCAGCACGGCCATGGCCCAGGTTTCGCGCGAACTCGGCTTGACGCCCAGTGCGATCAGCTCGCCGGCGCGCCAGTGCTCGACGAATTTGCCGATCAGCTCCGGTGGATCCTGCAGGTCGGAGGCCATGCAGATGACGGCCTGGCCGCTGGCCTGGTACATGCCGTGCAGCGGCGAGCGCACATGGCCGAAATTGCGCGCGTTGACGATGAGCTTGACGCGCGGATCGACGGCGGCAATCGCCTTTACCCGGGCGACGGTGTCGTCCGTGGAGCCGTTGTCCAGGAAGATGTGCTCGAACTCGAAATCCGACGCCGGGCCGCCGTTTTCAAACTGGGCCTTGATGCGCTGGTGCAGCTCGACGACGTTGTCGGCCTCGTTCAGGCAGCTGGTGACGATGCTGATCAGGGTCATGCGGCCGCATCCTAGGGCCTGGCCGCAGGCTCCGGAACTCAGGGGGCGGCGGCGTGCGGTGCGCCCGCGGCGGCAGCGAGAACGGGTTCACGCTCCGGCAGGATGTAGACCAGGCTCTTGCCGGCCCCCAGCGTCGGCAGCACGACCTGGTCGAAGAAGGCCGGGTCGACGACGACGCAACCCAGGGTGATGCGGCGATCCTCCAGCTTGGCCGAAGCGAGCCGCTCAGAGCGGCGCTGGCTGGCCGGTGCGGGACGCAGGCGGTGGATGGCGAGGTTGGCCTCGTAATCGAACCAGACGATGCGCTCGCCGTTCAGGTTGCGGCCAGGCTGGGCCTCGAAGCGGCCGGATGGCGTCACGCGCTCATTGACCTTCAGGGCCGACGGCTCCTTGCCGCGCGAACTCTGGGGCTCCTGGTCGCCGGGCGTCAGGCCGAGCAGCACGGGGGCGCGGCCGACCAGGCTGCCGTCAGCGGCGTAGATGGACAGCGTCGCCTGGCGCTTGTCGACGATGGCAAAAGGGCGGTTGTCTCCCGCGTCGCTGGCGACAGGGCGTGAGATGACCTGCGCGCTCGGGGAAGCAGCCGCAACGACGCTCCACACCGTGGCCATGCCACACAAGACTGCCTTGGCCCGAACCGCCCAACTGCTGCCCACTCGATGCCCCCAGGAACTTGGCGGCGCAACCTTCGCGCCTGCCTTGCGGGCAGTCTAGGGAGGGGATCTTGTAACCAACAGTCGAGAAGTTCACGGTTTGGCGCTGTTACCTCGCCGCGACCCAGCCTGGGCCAGCATTTGCGGAGGCGCGGCGGCTGGGAAGAAGGCCATCAGCGGCTGCTTTTCCGGCAGAACATAAACGACGGCACGGCTCTGGCCCAGGTTGGGAAGTACGGTGCGCTCGAAGAACTCGACGGGAACGTTGATGCAGCCCCAGCTGATGCGGTTGTCGGCCGCTGTCGGGGTGGCCAGGCGCTCCAGGCGGCGCTCCGCGGGGTTGCTGTTGATGACGCGGTGCATGGAGACAGCCGCGTCGTAGTCCACCCAGACCACTTCCTTGCCATCGGCATTGCGGCCGGGTGTCGAGACGAAGCGGCCTGCGGGCGTGGTGCGCTCCTGCGGCTTGATCTCTTCGATGCTCTTGTTGCCGATGCCGGCGACCGTGGTGTCCCCGGACGCATAGCCGAGCAGCACTGGGCTGGTGCCGAGCAGGCGGCCGCCGGGCGCGAAGACGTAGACCTGGGCGCGGCGCTTGTCGACGATGGCGAAGGCGCTGCTGCCGTTGTCGGCTTCGCGAACCGCCCAGGCGGCAACGCGCGTCACATCCAGCGGCGCGCGCACCTTGCCGAAATCGAGCTGGCGCTCGATGGGCGCGGCGGGCGGCTGGGCGGCAACGGGCGCTTTGGCGATCCCCGCTACGCGATGGACCGGCGCCACCACGGGCTTGCGCTTGAAGCTGCCGCCAAAGAAGGTGAAGAAGACGGCCAAGGCCAGGGCAGCGATGACGCTGCCCTGGGCGAGGCCGATGAGGATGTCACGCCGCCGGGTGTCGGCGGCGAGTTCGGCGCGTGCTCCGAAATGCATGGCAGGTGACGGAGGCAGCGCCTGGCAACGGCCGATCAGTGACGGTCAGCGCGGGGGGCGGGCGTGGCCGGCTGGTCGTAGGACGGGCTCGGCGTCGTCGTCGTGGTGGTCGTCGTGTCGGTCGTCGTGGTGGTCGGCGTCGCAGCGGTACTGTCGACCGGCGGCGTCACCTTGGCCGGGTCGTCGGCGGGGGCGGGCTGCTGGACGGCAGCGGTGCTGTCAGTCGGCATGGCGTTGACATCGGCCGGCGCTGCGTTCGGATCGGCCGGGGTCTGTTCGCTCAGGGGAGCGGCGGTCGATGCGGCCACCGGATCGGTGGGCTGCTTCTGATCTTCGGTCTGCGCAACAGCCAGGCCGATGCCGCTGACGAGAACGACGGCGGTCAATGCGCTGGTGACGGTCTTGAGGGTGGACATGGGAAGCTCCTTTTCAGTCAGTGCGGTGGCCGACTAGCAATGCCGACCGGCGGGGGTGCCGGGCATTTCCACCGCGGCTGAACCCACTCTATGACCGCGACTTCGCTCCGGGCGTCGGCCCCGAGCGTCATCTCACGTAGGAGGCATCCCCGGTCCGTAGCGCCCGGTCACGCCGTGTAACCGCCCCGCTCAGAGCTTGAAGTCGTAGTCGATGGTCAGCGGCGCATGGTCGCTGAACATCTGCCCCGTGTAGATGGCCTCGGCCTTGGCCAGCGCCGCGATGCCGGGTGTTGCCAGGTGATAGTCCAGCCGCCACCCGACGTTGTTGGCGCGCGCTGCACCGCGGGCGCTCCACCAGGTGTATTGCTCAGCCTTGTCGTTCAGCGTGCGGAACACATCGACCAGGCCGCCCCCTTCAGCGCCGGCGTCGAACAGGGTGGTCAGCCAGGCACGCTCCTCGGGCAGGAAGCCGCTGTTCTTCTGGTTGCCACGCCAGTTCTTCAGGTCGATTTCCTTGTGGGCGATGTTGACGTCGGCCACCAGGATGAATTCGCGCTCGGCCTTCAGCGCCATCAGGTGCGGGCGCATGGCGGCCAGGAAGCGGTACTTGACCGCTTGGCGCTCCTCGCCGCTGGTGCCGCTGGGGAAGTAGACGCTGATGAGGCTGAGCTTGCGGCCGGGCTTGTCGAAGCGCTTCTCGACCCAGCGGCCCTCGCTGTCGAACTCGGTGATGCCAAGACCCGTGATGAGGTCGCTGGGCTCCTCTTTCGTATAGAGGCCGACGCCCGAGTAGCCCTTCTTCTCGGCGTAGTGGAAATGACCCGCGAGCTTGTCGCAGTGGCGGAACTTGGCCTCCACCACGTCGGCCTGCGCCTTGATCTCCTGCACGCCGACGGCGTCGGCCTGCTGCTGGTCCAGCCACTCGAAGAAGCCCTTGCTGGCGGCGGAACGCACGCCGTTGAGATTGGCGGTGATGAATCGCATGGGAACTGGGGGGAGGGTTTGACCTGAAGAAGTATCGCAGTGCAGCAAACGCACAACACAAGCCGCAGGCTTTCATCATCAAACGGTCACGTGATCTTTACGATCCCGTAGGAATCAGAGGCGTTACGAGCGCCCATTTTTTCGCCCCCGCATGCCCTTCCCCCCGTCAACCCGAGGATTTCTCATGCCGAACCCCCGCCTTTCATTGACCCTGCTCGCGCTCGCGCTGGGCACGGCCTTCCCGATGCAGGCCGCGCTGGCGCAAGCCGCCGCCACGCCGGAAGCCAAGAAGGACGTCAGCCAGCTCGAGGCCGTCATCGTGACCGGCAGCCGCCGCTCCGAGAACCTGAAGGAAGTGCCGCTGTCCATCTCGGCCATCAAGTCCGAGGACCTGGACACCTACAACGCCAGCGGCCAGGACGTGCGCGCGCTGTCCGGCAAGGTGCCCAGCCTGAACATCGAGTCCGACTACGGCCGTACCTTCCCGCGCTTCTACGTGCGCGGCCTGGGCAACACCGACTTCGACATGAACGCGTCCCAGCCCGTGGGCCTGGTCTATGACGACGTCGTGCAGGAAAGCATCGCGCTGAAGGGCTTCCCGGTCTTCGACATGGCCCAGGTGGAACTGCTGCGCGGCCCGCAGGGCACGCTGTTCGGCCGCAACTCGCCGGCCGGCGTCATGAAGTTCGACTCGGCCAAGCCGGGCAAGAAGTTCGAGGGCTACGCCAACATTGGCTACGGCCGCTGGAACTCCGTCAACCTGGAAACGGCCGTCAACGTGCCGCTCAGCCCCGACTGGTCCATGCGCGTGGCCGGCATCGTGCAACGCCAGGACGACCGCGTCCACAACCCCATTGCCGCGACGGCCGGCGGCACGGCCGACCTCGAGGGCTACAACGACAAGGCGCTGCGTCTGCAGGCCCTGTACAAGAACGGTGGCTTCGAGGGTCTTTTCAAGGTCCAGGCCCGTGACTTCAAGGGCACGGCGACGACCTTCCGCGCCAACATCATGAAGCGCGGCACCAACGACCTCGTCGACGGCTACGACGACAGCTACTACCCCACCGACGGCTACAACTCGCAGACGCTGAAGTCCAGCGAGATCAGCGCGCGCCTGCGCTGGGACTTCGACGGCGTGTCGCTGTACTCCATCACCGCCCACGACCGCGCCAAGTTCTACAGCCGCGGCGACGTGGACGGCGGCTTCGGCAGCCGCTTCGGCGGCATCGCCGACGGCCCGAAGTACTACCCCTCGGGCTCGACGACGCCCTACCCCTCGGTCATCCCGTTTGACTCGCAGACGGCCGACGGCATCCCCTATCTGCGCCAGACGACGCAGGAATTCCGCCTGCAGTCCAACACCAGCGCGCCCTTCCAGTGGATCGCCGGCCTGTACTACTTCAACGAGAAGCTGCAGGTGGACAGCTTCAACTTCGACAGCTTTGCCGCCGGCGACCCGCAGAACGGCTACGCCGTGCAGCACCAGGAAGCCAAGTCCTGGGCGGCCTTCGGCAATGTGAAGTTCGCCATCACGCCGGACTTCAAGATCACGGCCGGCCTGCGCTACACCGACGACAAGAAGGACTTTGACGCCGTGCGCACCTGGACGCCGGGCAAGGCCAACAACGTCGACATCATCGGCCCCTTCTACACCCACCCCAAGTCGACGAACTGGAGCTGGGACTTCGGCGCCAACTACAACCTCGACAAGTCCACCAGCGTGTTCGCGCGCGTCGCCACCGGCTACCGCGCACCGTCCATCCAGGGCCGCGTGCTGTTCGGCGACTCGATCTCGGTCGCCAACTCCGAGAAGGTGCTGTCCGTCGAGGCCGGCTTCAAGGCCGACCTGCTGGACAACACCGCCCGCATCAGCGGCACGGTGTTCAAGTACCGCGTCAAGGACATGCAGCTGACCGCCGGCTCGGGTTCGACCAACCAGAACCGCCTCGTCAACGCCGCCAAGGCCGAGGGCCAGGGCTTCGAGCTGGATGCCCAGGCCATCATCGCGCGCGACTGGCGCACGACGCTGGGCTTCTCGTACAACGACACCAAGATCAAGGACCCCAACCTCTTCGTGCAGCCCTGCGGCAATGCCAACTTCCAGTTCCTGGAAGCCAACACGGGTTGCACGGTGCTGGATCCGGCCGGCCCGCTGGCGGGCACCGTCAGCATCAACGGCAACCCCCTGCCGCGCGCACCCAAGGTCACCTGGAACTGGACGCTCAAGTACAGCGTCGAGCTGGGCAACGGCGAGCTGAGCGTGCTGACCGACTGGGCCTACAAGGACAAATACAACATGTTCCTGTATGAGGCCGTCGAGTACCGCGCCAAGGCGGCCCTGGAAGGCGGCCTGCGCGCCGGCTACGCCTGGGCCAATGGCAAGTACGAAGTCGCTGCCTATTCGCGCAACATCACCAACCACCGCCAGACGGTCGCCGCCATCGACTTCGACAACCTGACCGGCATCGTCAACGAGCCCCGCAGCTACGGCGTTCAGTTCAAGGCCAGCTTCTGACAGTGCGGGACAGACCTGCCCAGGTACTCCTGGGCTGCTCTGTCCTCACCTGACTCAGCGGGTTGGTGACCCGCAAGACGACAAGCGGGCCTGGCCCGCGACTTGGTGAAAACCACGCATGGCCCGGCCCCCCTTCTAGGGGTCGGGCCTGTTTTTTTGACCCCTAGAATCTTTGTCACATGTCCGCCGCGCCTACCCCGTCTGTCGCTGATCCCCTCGCCCAGTCCTTCGTCGCCTTCGCCGTGGAGGCTGGCGTGCTGCGTTTCGGGGAATTCAAGACAAAGGCTGGACGCCTCAGCCCCTACTTCTTCAACGCCGGCCTCTTCGATGACGGCGCCAAGCTCGGCCGTCTGGCCGGCTTCTATGCCGAGCGCCTGATCGCGTCGGGCCTGGCCTTCGACATGATCTTCGGCCCCGCCTACAAGGGCATCACGCTGGCCGCCGCCGTCTCGATGGAGCTGGCGCGCCGCGGCCGCAATGTGCCCTTTGCCTACAACCGCAAGGAAGCCAAGGATCACGGCGAAGGTGGCACCCTGGTCGGCGCCCCGGTCCAGGGCCGCGTCCTCATCATCGACGACGTCATTTCCGCCGGCACCTCGGTGCGGGAGTCCATCCAGATGATCGAAGCCGCCGGCGCCACGCCCTGCGGCGTCAGCATCGCGCTGGACCGCCAGGAGAAAGCCGCCGAGGGCGGTGTCGACAGTCCACAATCGGCCGTGCAGCAAGTGCAGCAGCGCTACGGCCTGCCGGTCGTCGCCGTGGCGGGTCTTGCCGACCTGCTGGCCTTTCTGGAGGGTGCGCCGGAACTGGCCGCCCATCGCCCGGCCGTTCTGGCCTACCGAGAGCGTTACGGGGTCTGATGCGTATCCTGCCCGTCGTTGCCGGACTGTTCGTCGCCAGCACCGCGCTGGCACAGGATGCCGCGCCCACCCGGGGCATCTACACCTGCACGACGGCCGATGGCCGCAAGCTGACGGGCGACCGCCCGATTCCCGAATGCACGGCGCGCGAGCAGCGGGTGCTGAACCCCGACGGCTCGCAGCGTTCGACGCTGCCGCCCTTTCTCAGCCCCGAGGATCGCGCCAACAAGGAAGCGGCCGATCGCCGCGCCGCCGCTGAGCGCCTTGCGCAGCTGGACGCCATCCGCCGCGACCGCACGCTGATGCTGCGCTACCCCAACGAGGCCGCTCACCAGCGTGCGCGCAATGCGGCGTTGGACGATGCCACCAAGGCCATGCGCAGCTCCGAGCGCCGCATCAAGGACCTGAACGTCGAGCGCAAGCCCCTGCTGGATGAGGCCGAGTTCTACAAGGGCAAGACGCTGCCGGCCAAGCTCAAGCAGTCCCTGGACGCCAACGATGCCAGCATCGAGGCCCAGGAAGTGCTCATCGAGAACCAGAAGTCCGAACTCGTGCGCGTCAACAAGAGTTTCGACGCCGAACTGGCCCGGCTGAAGAAGCTCTGGGCCGGCACCCCGCCGGGCACGCTGCCGCCCCTGGGCGAGTTGCCCCCGACAACACCGCCGCCGACGCCCAAGCGCTGAATTCGGCCTCAGAGAAACCCTGAGGCCGACCGCTTAGCCGAGTTTCTTCTTCAGCAACTCGTTGACCAGGGCCGGGTTGGCCTTGCCCTTGGTCGCCTTCATGGCCTGGCCGACCAGGGCGTTGAAAGCCTTGTCCTTGCCCGAGCGGTACTCGTCGACCGACTTCTGGTTGGCGGCCAGCACCTCGTCGAGGATGGCCTCGATGGCGCCGGTGTCGCTGACCTGCTCCAGATCTCTTACTCGAATGATTTCGCTGATGCGGTCAACGATGGACGCAAATTCAGCGGCCTCTTTAGCCCACAGCGAACGGAACAGAGTCTTAGCACCGCCGCCGTTTATCCGGCCTTTAACCACTTGCTCAATGATGTTCGCCAGCGCGATCGGGTCAACGTGCGAATGCTCAATAGACAAGCTGCTCTCGTTCAACGCTGAACTCAGTTCGCCCAGAATCCAGTTCGCGGCCAACTTAGGCTGACCGCAAGTCAGAGCGCAGTCTTCAAAATACCTCGCCATCTCACGACTCTGAGTCAGCGTCATCGCGTCGTATTCCGTCAGTCCAAACTGAGTCTCGAAGCGCGCCGCCATCACCGACGGCAGTTCGGGCATCTCGCCCTTCACACGCTCCACCCATTCCGGCGCGATGACCAGCGGCGGCAGATCGGGATCGGGGAAGTAGCGGTAGTCGGCCGAGTCCTCCTTGCTGCGCATCGCGCGGGTCTCGCCGGTCTGGTCGTTGTAGAGCACCGTGGCCTGCTGGATCTTGCGGCCGTCCTCGATCTCGTCGATCTGCCAGTTGACCTCGTAGTTCACCGCATCGACCAGGAAGCGGAAGCTGTTGAGGTTCTTGATCTCGCGGCGCGTGCCGTAGGGGTCGCCAGGCTTGCGCACCGACACGTTGACGTCGCAGCGGAAGGACCCCTCCTGCATATTGCCGTCGCAGATGCCCAGCCACATCACCAGCGCATGCAGGGTCTTGGCGTACTCGACCGCCTCGGCGCCCGAGCGCATGTCGGGCTCGGAGACGATCTCCAGCAGCGGCGTGCCGGCGCGGTTCAGGTCGATGCCCGACTGGCCGTGGTAGTCCTCGTGCAGGCTCTTGCCGGCGTCTTCCTCGAGGTGGGCGCGGGTCAGGTTGACCTTGTGCTTGACGTCGCCGACGAAGAACTCGACCGCGCCGCCCTGCACCACCGGGATCTCGAACTGGCTGATCTGGTAGCCCTTGGGCAGGTCGGGGTAGAAGTAGTTCTTGCGGGCGAAGATGGACAGCGGCGCCACCTTGGCACCCACGGCCAGGCCGAAGCGGATGGCGCGCTCGACGGCGGCGCGGTTCAGCACCGGCAGCGTGCCGGGCAGGGCCAGGTCCACGGGCGAAGCCTGGGTGTTGGGTTCGGCACCGAAGGCGGTCGAGCTGCCACTGAAGATCTTGCTCTGCGTGGAGAGCTGGACGTGGTTTTCGAGGCCGATGACGACCTCATAACCGCGGATGAGCTTGGATGTAGGCATGTTCAGATCCCAGCCGGAGCAGCTTGGTGCCAGTCGGTGGCTTGCTGGAGGGCGTGCGCGGTGTGCAGCAGCTGCCCTTCCTTGAAGTAATTGCCGATCAGCTGCAGGCCGACCGGCATGCCGCCGGCGCCCAGGCCCACCGGCACGCTCATGCCGGGCAGGCCGGCCAGCGAGCCGGGCAGCGTGAAGATGTCGGCCAGATAGGCCTGGGTCGGGTTGTCCTTGCCCTCACCATGCTTCCAGGCGACGGTGGGCGCCACTGGGCCCGCGATGACGTCGCACTGCTTGAAGCACTGCTGGAAGTCATCCGCGATCATGCGGCGCAGCTTTTGCGCCTGCAGGTAGTAGGCATCGTAGTAGCCATGGGACAGCACATAGCTGCCGATCATGATGCGGCGCTTGACCTCGGGACCGAAGCCTTCGGCACGCGTCTTCTTGTACATATCGAGAAGATCGCCGTACTTGGCAGCGCGATGGCCGAACTTGACGCCATCAAAGCGGCTCAGGTTCGAGCTCGCCTCGGCCGGGGCAATGATGTAGTAGACCGGGATGGCCAGCTCGGTACGCGGCAGGCTGACATCCACCAGCGTGGCGCCCAGCTTCTCCAGTTCGGCCAGGCCAGCGCGCACGGCGGCGTTGACGTCGGCGGACAGGCCGGCCGGGAAGAACTCCTTGGGCAGGCCGATGCGCAGGCCCTTCAGCGGCTGGGCTGCGGTGGCGCCTTCGCGGGCGGCCAGCATCTGGGCGTGGAAGTCCTGGGGCGGCTGCTGCACGCTGGTCGCATCGCGCTCGTCAAAGCCGCTCATGGCCGACAGCAGCAGGGCGCAGTCCTCGGCGGTGCGGGCCATGGGGCCGGCCTGGTCCAGACTGGAGGCGAAGGCGATCATGCCGTAGCGCGAGCACACGCCATAGGTCGGTTTGATGCCGGTGATGCCCGTGAAGCTGGCGGGCTGGCGGATCGAGCCGCCGGTGTCGGTGCCGGTCGTGGCGGGCACCAGGCGCGCCGCCACGGCCACGGCCGAGCCGCCCGACGAGCCGCCTGGCACACGACTGACGTCCCAGGGGTTGTGCGAAGGGAAGTACGCGCTGTTCTCGTTGGCCGAGCCCATGGCGAACTCGTCGCAGTTCAGCTTGCCCAGCGACACCGTGCCGGCCGCATTCAGCTTGGCGACAACCGTGGCGTCGAAGGGGCTGCGGTAACCGGCCAGCATCTTGGAGCCGGCCGTCGTCGGCATGTCGGCCGTGACGTAGATGTCCTTGTGGGCCAGCGGGATGCCGGTCAGCACGCCGCCATGGCCGGCCGCCAGCAGGGCGTCGGCCGCGGCCGCGCGGGCCAGGGCGCCCTCCGCATCGACGTGCAGGAAGGCCCCCAGGGCCTTGTCGTGGCCGGCGATGCGGTCCAGCAGACCTTGCGTGGCCTCGCGGCTGGACAGGGCACGGCTCTTCAGGGCGGCGGCCAACTCGGCCACGCCCATGTCGTGAACGGGCTTCATTCGATGACCTTGGGAACGAGGAAGAGGCCGTCCTCGACGGCCGGGGCGCTGCGCTGGTTGGCTTCGCGCTGGTTGCTCTCGGTAACGGCGTCATCGCGCAGACGCAGCTGCACCTGCTGGATGGCCGACAGCGGCGTGTAAAGCGGCTCGACGCCGGCGGTGTCGACGGCGCTCATCTGGTCGACGATCTTGAAGAAGTCGTTCAGATTGCCCAGCAGGGCCTCCGACTCGGCCGGCTGCAGTTCCAGCCGGGCCAGATGGGCGATGCGGCTCACGTCTTCGTGGGTGAGGCTCATGGGTGCGTTTTCAGGTGTAAGGATTGAGCCGAAAACCCAGTGGCGGCGGGCTCAAAACAAAGGTGATCGGTTATTATCGCCGCCCATCTTCATGGCCTTCGGGGCTGCCCTTTCAGCGACGGATTTCGTCGCCGGCCGGGCGGCCTCGCTGCTTATTCAGCCCCCCGTTTTCGAGTCGCGCGCCGTCCGCGAGGCTCCTCGCGTCACACCATGTTCGCCTCCCTGCGCCGCTATTTCTCCACCGACCTGGCCATCGACCTCGGCACCGCCAACACCCTGATCTACGTGCGCGGCAAAGGCATCGTCCTCGACGAGCCCTCCGTGGTGTCGATCCGCCACGAGGGCGGCCCCAACGGCAAGAAGACCATCCAGGCCGTCGGCCGCGAGGCCAAGGCCATGCTGGGCAAGGTGCCCGGCAATATCGAGGCCATCCGCCCGATGAAGGACGGCGTCATCGCCGACTTCACGGTGACGGAGCAGATGCTCAAGCAGTTCATCAAGATGGTCCACGACTCGAAGACGTTCAAGCCGTCGCCGAGGATCATCATCTGCGTGCCCTGCGGCTCCACCCAGGTCGAGCGCCGCGCCATCCGCGAGAGCGCCCTGGGCGCCGGTGCCAGCGAGGTCTACTTGATCGAGGAACCCATGGCCGCCGCCATCGGCGCCGGCCTGCCGGTGGCCGAGGCCTCGGGCTCCATGGTGGTCGACATCGGCGGTGGCACGACGGAAGTCGGCGTCATCTCGCTGGGCGGCATGGTCTACAAGGGTTCGGTGCGCGTCGGCGGCGACAAGTTCGACGAAGCCATCATCAACTACATCCGCCGCAACTACGGCATGCTGATCGGCGAGCCCACCGCCGAGGCCATCAAGAAGAACATCGGCAGCGCCTTCCCGGGCTCCGAGGTCAAGGAAATGGAAGTCAAGGGCCGCAACCTCTCCGAAGGCGTGCCGCGCAGCTTCACCATCTCGTCCAACGAGATCCTGGAAGCCCTGACTGACCCGCTGAACCAGATCGTCTCTGCCGTGAAGAACGCGCTGGAGCAGACGCCGCCCGAGCTGGGCGCCGACATCGCCGAGCGCGGCATGATGCTGACCGGCGGTGGCGCCCTGCTGCGTGACCTGGACCGCCTGCTGGGCGAAGAGACCGGCCTGCCAGTGCTGGTCGCCGAAGACCCGCTGACCTGCGTCGTGCGCGGCTGCGGCATGGCCCTGGAGCGCATGGAGCGCCTGGGTTCGATCTTCACCTCGGAATAAGCCCTTAAAGCGCCGCGCGCGCCATGCCCCTCGGCACCTTAGACCGCACCCCCCCGCCGTTTTTCCGCCAGGGTCCGTCGGCGCTGACCAAGCTCGCGCTGTGTTCGGCGCTGGCCCTGCTGCTGATGGTGGCGGATGCCCGCTTCAAGCTGATGCAGCCGGTGCGCGCCACCTTTGCCCTCGTGCTGCACCCGGTGCAGCGCCTGTTGCTGACGCCCGTGGACGCCTGGGAGACGGCGGGCGACTACCTGCGCGGCACCAAGCGCGCCATGGAAGCCGAGGATCAGGCCAAGCGGCAGCTCGCCCAACAGGCCGAGCGCCTGTCGCGCGCCGAGGCCCTGCAGGCCGAGAACGACCGCCTGCGCAAGCTGCTGGGCCTGCTGCCGTCACTGAATGTGCCCTCGCTGCCGGCGGAAGTGCTGTTCGAGGCCCCCGATCCCTTCTCGCGCCGCGTCGTCATCGACCGTGGCGCGACGCAGGGCGTGGCATCCGGCTCACCCGTCATCAACGAGGCCGGCGTGCTGGGCCAGGTGACGCGCGTCTACCCGCTGTCGGCCGAGGTCACGCTGCTGACCGACAAGGAAGCCGCCATCCCGCTGCTGAACGCCCGCACCCAGATGCGCAACGCCGCCGCCGGCCGCTCCGACGGTGCCGGCATGGAGCTGCGCTTCCTGGCCGCCAACGCCGACATCAAGGTGGGCGACCTGATGACGACCTCGGGCCTGGACGGCGTCTACCCGCCGGGCCTGCCGGTCGCCAAGGTCGCCATCGTCGAGCGGCGCGGCGATTCCAGCTTTGCCCAGGTGCTGCTGGCGCCCATCGCCCAGCCCGACAGCGCCCGCCACGTGCTCATCCTGCTGCCCCAGGACCGCCACCTGAACGCGAAGAAGGAGGCCGAGGTCGCTGCCGCCGAGGAAGCCGCGTCCGCCGCCGCCACCAAGGCCGCCGTACGCGCGGCCAAGAAGGAAGAGCGCGCCGCGAAGGCTGCTGAAAGAGCCGCCGCCAAGGCCTCGGGAGCCTCCCAATGATCATGCGGGACTGTCTGCCCCCCGCCTCGCTGACACTCAGGCGGCCCCCCGAGGGGGCCAATTCGCGCTTGGGGCGGCCCGGCGAGCGAATTGTGGAGACCTCGGCATGATCATGCCTCGCGCCGCCGACCAGCTGCTGCTGCCGGCCAACCCCTGGTTCATCGGCCTGACCCTGATCGTCGCCATGATGATCGACATGGTGCCGGCCGGCCGCATCGCGGCCATGCCTGACGTGCTGGCCGTCGTGCTGGTGTTTTGGGGCGTGCACCAGCCGCGCCGCGTCGGCGTGCTGTGGGCCTTCATCTTCGGCCTGGCCATCGACGTGCATGACGGCGCCCTGCTGGGCCAGCATGCCCTGGCCTACAGCGGCCTGAGCTTCGGCGCCATCACCCTGCACCGCCGCCTGACCTGGTTCCCGATCGGTGCCCAGGCCGTGCAGGTGCTGCCGTTGTTCTTCGCCGCCCACGCGCTGGCGCTGATCGTGCGCATGATCGTCGGCGGCATGTGGCCGGGCTGGGGCGTGCTGCTGGCGCCGGTCTTCGAGGCCGCACTGTGGCCGGTGGCGAGCTTGCTGCTGCTGGCACCGCAGCGCCGTGCGCCGGACCGCGACGCCCACCGGCCCCTGTAAACCGACGTGGTCGTCCTCAAGAACCTCCACCAGGAGCTGTCGCGCTTTCGCATGCGCGTGCTGGCCGCGGGTGCCTTCGTGCTGTTCTGCTTCGGCCTGCTGGTGGCGCGCCTGCTGTGGCTGCAGGTGGCGCAGTACGACAGCTTTGCCGAGCGGGCTGAGTCCAACCGCATCGCCGTCGTGCCCATCGTGCCCAACCGCGGCCTCATCAAGGACCGCAACGGCGTCGTTCTGGCCAGCAACTACTCGGCCTACACGCTGGAAATCAACCCCGAGAAGGTCGCCGACCTGGACGCCACCATCGAGGCCCTGGGTCAGGTCATCGAGATCCAGCTGCGCGACAAGCGCCGCTTCAAGCGCCTGCTGGAAGAGGCCAAGCACACCGACTCCCTGCCCATCCGCACCAAGCTGACGGACGAAGAGGTGGCCCGCTTCACCGCACAGCGCTTTCGCTTCCCCGGCGTCGAGATCAAGGCGCGGCTGTTCCGCTCCTACCCGCTCGGCGACGTCGGCGCCCACCTGATCGGCTATATCGGCCGCATCAACCAGGCCGAGAAGAAGACCATGGACGACTGGGAGGAGGAAGACCTCGCCAACTACCGTGGCACCGAATACATCGGCAAGCTGGGCCTGGAGCAGGCCTACGAGAAGGAACTGCACGGCGTGACCGGCTTCGAACAGGTCGAGACGAGTGCGGGCGGGCGCGCCGTGCGCCGGCTGGACCACAAGCCGCCCACGCCGGGCAACACGCTGAACCTGTCCATCGACATCAAGCTGCAGGCCCTGGTGGAGCAGCTGTTCGGCGAGCGCCGCGGCGCGCTGGTGGCCATCGACCCGCGCAACGGCGAGGTGCTGGCCTTCGTGTCCAAGCCCACCTTCGACCCCAACCTCTTCGTCGACGGCATCGACGCCGACTCCTGGCGCGACCTCAACGAGGACATCGACAAGCCGCTGCTGAACCGCGCCCTGCGCGGCACCTACCCGCCCGGCTCCACCTTCAAGCCGTTGATGGCCATGGCCGCGCTGAACACGGGCAAGCGCTCGCCCAGCACGGTCATCATGGACAACCTGACCTTCAGCTTCGGTGGCCGCACCTTCGGCAGCCCGGAGACCGACCGCGCCGGCCCCAAGGACATGCGCCTGGCCATCGTCAGCTCGTCCAACGTCTACTTCTACAGCCTGGCCAACGAGATGGGCGTGGACCTCATCCACGACCAGCTCGAGCCCTTCGGCCTGGGCCGCAAGACCGAGATCGACGTGCAGGGCGAGGTGACCGGCGACCTGCCGTCCACCGAGTGGAAGCGCCGCAAGTTCAAGAAGCCCGAGCAGCAGAAGTGGTATGCCGGCGAGACCATTTCCCTGGGCATCGGCCAGGGCTACAACAACTTCACCATGCTGCAGATGGCCACGGCCTACTCCACCATCGCCTCGGGCGGCCAGCGCTACAAGCCGCGGCTGGTGCGCGAGATCGAGGACGTGGTCAAGCACGAGCAGCGCCGCGTCGCCAGCGACGCACTCCCCGCCCTGCCGCTGAAGCCCGCCGACGTCGCCGTCATCCAGAACGCGATGAACGGCGTGACGCTGGAGGGCACCTCGCGGCAGGTCTTCCTGGGCGCGGGCTACCAGAGCGGCGGCAAGACCGGCACGGCCCAGGCCGTCGGCCTGAAGGCTGGCGAGAAGTACAGCAGCATCAAGGCCGACGAGCGCAAGCGCGACCACTCGCTCTACGTCGCCTTCGCGCCCGTGGACAACCCGACCGTGGCCCTGGCCGTCATCGTCGAGAACGCCGGCTGGGGCTCGTCCTCGGCCGCGCCCATCGCCCGCCGCGTGTTCGACTACCTGCTGCTGGGCCAGTACCCCAGCGAGGAAGACATTGCCAAGACGCAGCTGGGCCAGACCTTCGCGCCCATCGGCACGCCCCGCAAGGCGGCGGACGTGCCCTTGCTGCCGGGCCCGGCCGTCTCGGCATTGGCCCCTGCCTCCGGAGCCTCGCGATGACCGTCATCGAACGCCCACCCCTCTGGCAACGCCTGCGGCCCTGGTTCATCGGCTTTGACATCCCGCTGCTGATCGCCGTGCTGTGGATGTGCTGCTGGGGCCTGCTGTGCATGTATTCGGCCGGCTACGACAACGGCACCCGCTTCCCCGACCACGCCCGCAACATGGTGCTGGCCCTGGGCCTGATGTTCATCGTCGCCCAGGTGCCGCCGCAGAAGCTGATGGCCCTGGCCATCCCGCTCTACACCTTCGGCGTGGTGCTGCTGATCGCGACTGCCCTGTTCGGCGTGACCAAGAAGGGCGCGACGCGCTGGCTCAGCATCGGCGTCACACAGATCCAGCCGTCCGAGCTGCTCAAGCTCGCCACGCCGCTGATGCTGGCCTGGTGGTTCCAGAAGCGCGAAGGCCTGCTGCGCTGGCCGGACTTCATCGCCGCCTTCGGCCTGCTGCTGGTGCCCTTCCTGCTGATCGCCAAGCAGCCCGATCTGGGCACGGGCATCCTGGTGCTGGCCGCCGGCCTGTACGTGATCTTCTTCGCCGGTCTGCCGTGGAAGCTCATCGTTCCGGCCCTGGTGCTCGCCGCCGCCGGCGCCACCACCCTCGTGCTGAGCGAGGACGCCATCTGCCAGCCCGACCTCAAATGGCCGGTGCTCAAGGAATACCAGAAGCACCGCATCTGCACCCTGCTGGACCCGTCCAAGGACCCGCTGGGCAAGGGCTTCCACATCATCCAGGGCGAGATCGCCATCGGCTCCGGCGGCGTGACCGGCAAGGGCTTCATGCAGGGCACCCAGACCCACCTGGAGTTCATTCCCGAGCGCACCACCGACTTCATCTTCGCGGCCTTCGGCGAGGAGTTCGGCCTGATGGGCGCGCTGGCGCTGCTGCTGGGCTTCACGGCCCTGATCCTGCGCGGGCTGATGATCGCGTCGGATGCGCCGACGCTGTTCACGCGGCTGATGGCCGGGGCGGTGACGCTCTCCTTCTTCACCTATGTCTTCGTCAACATGGGCATGGTCAGCGGCATCCTGCCCGTCGTCGGCGTGCCCCTGCCCTTCATCAGCTATGGCGGCACGGCCATGGTGACGCTAGGGCTGTCGCTGGGCCTGCTGCTGTCGATCGCGCGGGTCAGGAAGCTGGTGAAGACATAGCCGCGGGTTCCGCCGGCAATTTGGCAGGAAAACGGATCGTGAAGCGCGCCCCCGGTCCTTGACCGTCGGGCGATTCGCCGCCCGCCGCGCGGCGCAGGCGGGTGTCGTCCAGCGTCAGCTCGGCTTCGTGCTGCTGCACGATCTCCTGCACGATGGCCAGGCCCAGGCCCGAGCCCTCCACGCCACTGCCCAGCGACCGGTAGAAGGGCTGGAAGACCTTCTCGCGCTCGGCCGGCGCGATACCCGGCCCGGTGTCCTCGACCTGCAGCACGACGACCTGGCCGAAGGGGTCCTCGACCACCCGCACCGTGACCAGGCCGCCCGCCGGCGTGTAGAGCAGGGCGTTGTCGACGAGGTTGCGGATCAGCTCGCCGAGCAGCACCGGCTGGCCATTCACGCGCAGCCGGCTGTCGTCCGGCACGACGCCGTCGTAGCCGAGGTCGATGCGCCGCTCCAGCGCCCGCGGCACGAAGTCGCGCACGGTGTCGATGGCGATCTCGGCCAGGCTGAGCGGCTCGCGTTTCATCGCCTGCTCGGCATCCTCGGCGCGTGCCATGGACAAAAGCTGGTTGACCATGTGGGCCGCCCGCTCACTGGCGCGGGCGATCTGGGCCAGCGAGCGCTTCATCTCATCGGGCGAGGCACGGCCGGCGTCGATCTCGCGCTGGATCAGCTCGGCCTGGGTGCGCAGGCCGGCCAGCGGCGTCTTCAGCTGGTGGGCGGCGTCGGCGAGGAAGTGTTTTTGCCGGCTCATGGACGAGTCCAGCCGCGCCAGCAGGTCGTTGATGGCTTGCACCAGCGGTGCCACCTCGTCGGGCACGCGCTGTTCGTCGATGGGCGACAGGTCGGAGGCCTCGCGCGAGCGGATGCGCCGCTGCAGCTCGTTCAGCGGCGAGATGCCACGCGCCAATGCCAGCCAGACCAGCAGCACGGCCAGCGGCAGGATGACGAACTGCGGCAGGATGACGCCCTTGATGATCTCGTTGGTCAGCCGCGCGCGCTTGCCCAGGGTCTCGGCCACCTGCACCAGCATGGTCTTGCTTGACCCGGCCTGGCCCTCGGGCGCAATCCACAGATAGGCGACGCGCACGGCGTCAGGGCCGACCTCGTCGTCGCGGAAATGCAGCTCCCAGGGCACGACGGGCGCGTCCTCGGTCGGCACCGGCAGCGTCGCGTCGCCGCTCAGCAACTCGCCGCGCAGGCCCAGCACCTGATAGAAGACCGTGTCCGACGCGTCCGCGCGCAGCAGGGCGGCCGCCTCGGGCGCCAGCGCATAGCGGTCCCGGCCCTTGCTCGGCGCCGATTCGGCCGCCACCTGCAGGCCGAGGCTGCGCGCCATCTCGCCGAGTTCGCGGTCATAGGGTCGGCTGGCAATGCCCTGGGCCACCAGCCAGGTCAGCGCCACGCTGATCGGCCAGATCAGCAGCAGCGGGGCGAGCATCCAGTCGAGGATCTCGCCGAACAGCGAGCCCTGCTGGGGGCTGGCGCCTTCCTTGTTTGGCATCAAACGGGCCGCAGCGCTGGGCCGCTCCCGAGCAAGGCCCGACCCTCGCGGAGGGTCGACGGCTGTACCCGGCCGGCGGGGTGTCCCATCAGGACGAGATCTTCTCGAGGCAATAGCCGAGGCCGCGGACCGTCGCGATGCGGATCGGCCCCTGCTCGATCTTCTTGCGCAAGCGGTGGATGTAGACCTCGATGGCGTTGTTCGAGACCTCCTCGCCCCATTCGCACAGGCGCTCGACGAGCTGGTCCTTGCTGACGAGGCGACCCGCGCGCTGCAGCAACACCTCCAGCAGCGACAGCTCGCGCGCCGACAGCTCCAGCATCTGGTCGTTGATATAGGCCACACGTCCGGTGGCATCGAAGGTCAGCGGCCCATGCTTGATGAGGCTGCTGGCCGTGCCCAGGCCGCGCCGTGTCAGGGCGCGCACGCGCGCTTCCAGCTCCTGCAGCGAGAAGGGCTTGGCCATGTAGTCGTCGGCGCCCAGATCCAGCCCCTTGACGCGTTGCTCGACGCTGTCGGCCGCGGTCAGGATCAGCACCGGCATGGTCGAGCCGCGCGCGCGCAGCTTGCGCAGCACCTCCAGGCCGTGCAGGCGCGGCAGGCCGAGGTCGAGGATGACGAGGTCGAACTCATGGGTCGCCAGCGCCGAATCGGCCTCGGTGCCCGTCGTGACCCGGTCCACGGCATAGCCCGAGGCGCGCAGGGCCCGCAACAGGCCATCGGCCAGCACTTGGTCGTCTTCGGCAATCAGGATGCGCATAGGTTTTATGTCTCCGCCGCCGATGTTAGGTGTTGAGTTGGTGGCTCACGCCTTGAGCCACCTGGCTCGCAGAATGCCCTTCAAGCCTGAGGCCGCTGCTTCCTCAGATCAGGGGACACGAATACTGTACAAACATACAGATTGCCCCATAATTCCGACATTCCTTTGGAGAACTGCATGGACGCCCCCGTCAAAGCCCTGAACACCGAAAAAGCCAAGGCCCTGCAGGCCGCCCTCGCCCAGATCGAGAAGCAGTTCGGCAAGGGTTCCATCATGCGCCTCGGTGAAGGCGAGGTCATCGAAGACATCCAGGTCGTTTCTACCGGCTCCCTGGGCCTGGACATCGCCCTGGGCGTCGGCGGCCTGCCGCGCGGCCGCGTCGTCGAGATCTACGGCCCCGAGTCCTCCGGCAAGACGACGCTGACACTGCAGGTCATCGCCGAGATGCAGAAGCTCGCCGGCACCTGCGCCTTCATCGACGCCGAACACGCGCTCGACGTGCAGTACGCCCAGAAGCTCGGCGTCAATCTGCAGGAGCTGCTGATCAGCCAACCCGATACCGGTGAACAGGCCCTCGAAATCGTCGACGCCCTGGTGCGCTCCGGCTCGGTGGACCTCATCGTCGTCGACTCGGTCGCCGCGCTGACGCCCAAGGCCGAAATCGAAGGCGAGATGGGCGACAGCCTCCCTGGCCTGCAGGCCCGCCTGATGAGCCAGGCCCTGCGCAAGCTGACCGCCACGATCAAGAAGACCAACTGCATGGTCATCTTCATCAACCAGATCCGCATGAAGATCGGCGTCATGTTCGGCTCGCCCGAAACGACCACCGGCGGCAATGCGCTGAAGTTCTACGCCTCGGTGCGCCTGGACATCCGCCGCATCGGCTCCATCAAGAAGGGCGAGGAAGTCATCGGCTCCGAGACCAAGGTCAAGGTCGTCAAGAACAAGGTCAGCCCGCCATTCAAGACGGCCGAGTTCGACATCCTTTACGGCGAAGGCATCAGCCGCGAAGGCGAAATCGTCGACATGGGCGTCATCGCCAAGGTCGTCGAGAAGTCCGGCTCCTGGTATGCCTACCAGGGCGAGAAGATCGGCCAGGGCAAGGACAACGCCCGCGAGTTTCTGCGCGAGAACGTCGATGTCGCCCGCGAGATCGAGAACAAGATCCGCGAATCCCTGGGTGTGGCGCCGCTGACCCAGGCGGCCGAGGAATAAGTCGCCCGGCGCCTGCCACATGGCGACCCGAGCGCCGCTGTCGCTGAAGGCCCGCGCCATCGGCCTGCTGGCCCAGCGCGAGCACAGCCGGGCCGAACTCAGGCGCAAGCTGTTGCGCATCGAGCAGCAACAGCGGGAACGTGCACGTCTGGCCGCCCACGAAGGCGGACTGGACGTGGAAGGCGAGGGGGCAGAGGAGGGGGAGGAGCAGGCATCCGGTGCAGCTGCCGTCGATGCCCTGCTCGACACCCTCGCCGCGGGCGGCTATCTGGACGAAACCCGCTTCGTCGAATCCCGCCTGCATCTGCGCGCCAGCCGCTTCGGCGCCCAACGCATCCAGCAGGAACTCGCCCAGCACGGGCTGAAGCTCGACGCCGAGCAACAGGCGAGCCTGCGCGAAACCGAGATGGAACGCGCCCGCGAGGTCTGGAAAAAGCGTTTTGGCGATGAGCCTTCGCGTGAAGCTGCCGAACAGGCGCGCCAGACGCGCTTCCTGCTGGCACGCGGGTTTACCCCTGAAGTGGTGCGCCGCTTGCTGAGGGCCTAAGCACAGCTTGACCGAGCGCGCAGGGGGCGTTTTCACCCTCCGTGCTACATTGCCGCCTGCCCTAAAACGAGGGTTCACCCGGTTACAAGCGCCTTTGCCTCCCTGGCGAAGCCTTGTGGGAGCCGGGCTGACCCCGTCCCGGCACAGGCCGGGGTGATTTGCCATACCCCGTTCCATGCCTGCCGTCCAACCGTCCGTCACGCGTCGCCTGCTGCATCGCCGCGCCCTCGATGTGCAGGTGTTTGCGCGCGATGACGGCCTGTTCGATGTCGAAGCCAGCCTGACTGACACCAAGACGCATGACGTGCCGCTGGCCGGCGTGCCTCGCAAGGCGGGCGACCCCATCCACGAGATGCACCTGCATCTGACCGTGGACACCACCCTGACCATCACCGCGGCCAGCTCCGACACGCTGTGGATGCCATACAGCGGCGCCTGCAACGAGCATGGTGACGCCTACCGCCGCCTCATCGGGCTGAACCTGATGAAGGGCTTCAGGCAGGCCGTCCTGGAACGTCTGGGCGGCACGCGCGGCTGCACCCACATCACCGAACTTTGTCTGGTGCTGCCGACGGCCGTCATCCAGGCCATGGCCGGCTCCGTCATCGACACGCGTGAGGGCGACGCCGCCGGCAACCCGCCGTTCCAGCTCGACCGCTGCCACGCGCTGCGCCGCGACAGCGCGACCGTGGCCAAGTTCTATCCACGCTGGCACCAAGAGCCAGCGAACTCCGAATCCTGACTTCCCCGACCCGAGAGACCCAGCCATGAAAATCCACGAATACCAGGGCAAAGAAATCCTGCGCCAGTTCGGCTTGCCGGTGCCGCGCGGCATCCCGGCCTTCACCGTGCAGGAGGCCGTTGAAGCCGCCCAGAAGCTGGGCGGCCCGGTCTGGGTCGTGAAGGCCCAGATCCACGCCGGTGGCCGCGGCAAGGGCGGCGGCGTCAAGGTCGCCAAGACCATCGACGACGTCAAGGAAAAGGCCGAAGGCATCCTGGGCATGCAGCTCAAGACCCATCAGACTGGCCCCGAAGGCCAGAAGGTCCGCCGCCTGTACATCGAAGACGGCGCCGACATCAAGAATGAGCTCTACGTCTCGCTGGTGACCGACCGCGGCACGCAGAAAGTGGCTTTCATCGCATCGAGCGAAGGCGGCATGGACATCGAAGAGGTGGCCCACAGCACGCCCGAGAAGATCATCACCGAGATGATCGACCCGCTGACCGGCCTGACCGAAGCGCAGTCGCGCAAGATCGCTGGCGCCATCGGCCTGACCGGTGGCTCCGTCGACCAGGCCGTCGACATCTTCGCCAAGCTCTACAAGTGCTACATGGACACCGACGCGTCCCTGGTGGAAATCAACCCGCTGAACTGCGACTCCAAGGGCAACCTGATGGCCCTGGACGCGAAGTTCAACTTCGACGCCAACGCGCTGTTCCGTCACCCGGAAATCGTCGCCTACCGCGACCTCGATGAAGAAGACCCGGCCGAAGTCGAAGCCTCGAAATTCGACCTCGCCTACATCTCGCTGGACGGCAACATCGGCTGCCTGGTGAATGGCGCCGGCCTGGCCATGGCCACCATGGACACCATCAAGCTGTTTGGCGGCGAGCCGGCCAACTTCCTGGACGTCGGCGGCGGCGCCACGGCCGAGAAGGTCACCGAGGCCTTCAAGATCATGCTGAAGAACCCGGAAGTGAAGGGCATCCTGGTCAACATCTTCGGCGGCATCATGAAGTGCGACACCATCGCCGAAGGCGTCATCACCGCCTGCAAGGCCGTGAACCTGAGCGTGCCGCTGGTCGTCCGCATGAAGGGCACCAACGAAGAACTGGGCAAGAAGATGCTGGCCGAATCCGGCCTGCCCATCATCGCCGCCGACACGATGGCCGAAGCGGCCACCAAGATCGTCGCCGCCGTCGCCTAAGCCCAGGAGAACAAGACATGTCCATCTTCATCAACAAAGACACCAAGGTCATCACCCAGGGCATCACCGGCAAAACCGGCCAGTTCCACACTCTGGGCTGCCAGGCCTATGCCAACGGCAAGAACGCCTTCGTCGCGGGCGTGAACCCCAAGAAGGCCGGCGAGAAGTTCAGCGAGATCCCCATCTACGCCACCGTCAAGGAAGCTGCTGGCCAGACCGGCGCGACCGTCTCGGTCATCTACGTGCCGCCCGCGGGCGCTGCCGCCGCCATCTGGGAAGCCGTCGAAGCCGACCTGGACCTGGCCATCTGCATCACGGAAGGCATCCCCGTCCGGGACATGCTGGAAGTGCGCAACAAGATGAAGGCCAAGGAAGCCGCCGGCGGCAAGCGCACGCTGCTGCTGGGCCCCAACTGCCCCGGCCTGATCACGCCCGACGAAATCAAGATCGGCATCATGCCGGGCCACATCCACCGCAAGGGCCGCATTGGCGTCGTGTCGCGCTCCGGCACGCTGACCTATGAAGCCGTGGCGCAGCTGACCGAGATCGGCCTGGGCCAGTCGTCGGCCGTCGGCATCGGTGGCGACCCCATCAACGGGCTCAAGCACATCGACGTGATGAAGGCCTTCAACGATGACCCGGACACCGACGCCGTCATCATGATCGGCGAGATCGGCGGCCCCGACGAGGCGGAAGCCGCCCGCTGGTGCAAGGCCAACATGAAGAAGCCCATCGTCGGCTTCATCGCCGGTGTCACCGCCCCTCCGGGCAAGCGCATGGGCCACGCCGGTGCGCTGATCTCCGGTGGTGCCGACACCGCCGATGCCAAGCTCGCCATCATGGAAGAGTGCGGCTTCACGGTCACGCGCAATCCCAGCGAAATGGCCAAGCTGCTCAAGGCCCTGCTGTAAGTCAGGCCTGAGCCATTGACGAGGGCCGTTCAACGAACGGCCCTTTTCTTTTGCGACGCCTGCGTAGTTGCACGCAGGCGCCGCGCGCCGGCCGCAACGACACTTCGACGACCAACTTTCCCCTCGCCATGGACCTGCTGAACGCCGCCTTCTTCATCGCGCTGCTGAAGATCATCTGGGTCAACATCCTGCTGTCCGGCGACAACGCCGTCGTCATCGCGCTGGCCGCCCGCAACCTGGCGGCCGATCAGCAGAAGAAGGCCATCGTCTTCGGCAGCGGCGCGGCCATCGTGCTGCGCGTCGTGTTGACGCTGTTCGCCGTGCAGCTGCTGCAGCTGCCCTGGCTCAAGCTCATCGGCGCGGTGCTGCTGCTGTGGATAGGCATCCAGCTACTCGCCGACAACGACGACGACGCCGACGTGCAGGCCAGCAGCAGCGTCTGGGTGGCCATCCGCACCATCCTCATCGCCGACCTGGTCATGAGCCTGGACAACGTCATCGCCGTCGCGGCCGCCGCCAACAGCGCACCCGAAGGCGCTCGCCTGAGCCTGCTCATCATCGGCCTGGGCCTGTCCATTCCCCTCATCATCTTCGGCAGCACCCTGCTGTTGAAACTGATGGAGCGCTTCCCCGTCATCATCACCCTGGGCGCGGCCCTGCTAGGCTTCGTGGCCGGCGAGATGGCGACGACGGATGCTGCAGTGCACGAATGGTTCGAGGCCCATATGCACGGCCTGGACTACGCCGTCAGCATCAGCTGCGCGGTCTTCGTCGTCGCCGTCGGCATGGCATTGGCACGCCGCAGCAAGCGCGAGCCCGCCTAAGATCGGCCGCATGGCAAGCGGCGACAAAACCGGCAGATCGGGAGGCTTCTGGCAGCGCCTCGTGGGCAGGGTGTCCAGCCCCGCGGACGACGATCCTCCCGGCGAGCCGTCGACCCTGCCCACCGTGCAGCAGACCCAGGCACCCGGCGCCTCCCCCATGCAGGCCCGGCCGGCCGCAACGCCGGCGCCCGATCTGCACGACTTCGAACTCGGCGCCGAGATCGGCCGTGGCGCCATGGCCGTCGTCTACAAGGCCACGCAGCGCTCCACCGGCCGCCAGGTCGCCATCAAGCGCCTGGCGCTGAGCCGCGAGTTTTCCGCCGAAGACCTGGCCGATGTGCGCGAACGGTTCATGCGCGAAGCCCGCGCCGCGCGTCAACTCGAGCACCCCGACATCCTGCAGGTGGTCGACGCCGGCCAGGACGGCAACGACACCTGGATTGCGCTGGAATACGTGCTGGGCCGCGACCTCAGCGTGTTCACCAAGGTCGGCCAGTTGCTGCCGGCCCGCGAGGTGGTGCAGATTGGCGCTCGCCTCGCGCGTGCGCTGGCCTATGCCCACAGCCAGGGCGTGGTGCACCGCGACATCAAGCCCGCCAACGTCATGCTGGACCGCATCAACGGCAGCCTGAAGCTGATGGATTTCGGCATCGCCCGCGTCGGCGACGGCAGCCGCACCCGCACCGGTCTCGTGCTCGGCACGCCGTCCTTCATGTCGCCGGAGCAGCTGGCGGGCCTGACCGTGGACGGCCGCAGCGACCTCTATTCCCTGGGCGTGCTGCTCTACCAGCTGCTCAGCGGCGCCCTGCCTCACCAGAGCGAGTCGATGGCGCGGCTGATGCAACAGATTGCCACCGAGCCGGCCGCCGACATCCGCACCCACCGGCCCCGCCTGCCCGAAGCCCTGGCCCTGATCCTGGGACTGGCACTGGAGAAGCGCCCGGAACTGCGCTATGCCAGCGGTGAACAGATGGCCCGCGACCTCGAGGCCATCTTGGTCGTCAGCATGCAGACAGAACCGGCAGCCCCTGAATCGGTGGCCCCCCAAGATGCGGCCTTCGCACAAACACTGCGCTTGACGCCCGGGGAAGCAGGGCAGAATCCCCGATCCTCTGTCCAGCCCCACGAGCCCCCGCAAGCCTCATGACCCTGGAGTTCTTCAGCGCCACCGACGTGGGACGTGCGCGCGACAACAACGAAGATTCGGTCGCCTTGGACGAGGCCGCCGGCTTGGCCGTGCTGGCCGACGGCATGGGCGGCTACAACGCAGGCGAAGTGGCGAGTCAGATGTTGACCAGCTTCGTCAGTTCTGAGCTGGGACGCTGGCTGAAGGATGCCGGGCGCGAGGCCCGCGCCGGCGAGGTCAAGCGCGCCATGGACATCTGCGTGGACAACGCCAACCGCGCCATCTTCAACGCCGCCAACACCAACCCGCGCTACGCCGGCATGGGCACGACCCTGGTGCTGGGCGTCTTCCGCCCCGAGGGCCTGCTGCTGGGCCACGTCGGCGACTCGCGCGCCTACCGCCTGCGAGCCGGCCGCCTGATGCAGATCACGCGCGACCATTCCCTGCTGCAGGAGCAGATCGATGCCGGCCTGCTTACGCCCGAGGAAGCGGCTTTTTCCAGCAACAAGAACCTCGTCACCCGCGCCGTCGGCGTGGAGGATACGGTGCTGATGGAGCTGCATCTGCACGAGGTCCAGCCTGGCGACACTTACTTACTTTGTTCCGACGGCCTGTCAGACATGCTGGACGATGACAGCCTCGCGAACCTGCTCAACGGCAATCCGGCCTTGCCCGAAGCCGCACGGGCACTGATCAACGCGGCCAATGACAGTGGCGGGCGCGATAACATCGCGCTCATACTGGCCCGCGCAGAAGGCCGTCAACGGTCCGAAGGACGGGGCTGGTGGCCCTTCGGCCGACGCGGAGGCAACTGACATGCCATCCCATGCAGAGTCACGGCACGAACAACAGAACTTGAGGTCATAAATGGGCAAACTGGTGGTTTCGCTCGACGGCGTCGTGATCAAGGAGGTGCAGATCACCAAGGACAAGACCACCTTGGGTCGGCGCCCCTACAACGACATCGTCATCGACAATCTCGCGGTCAGCGGCGAACACGCTGTGCTGCAGATGGTCGGCGCCGACGTCTTCATCGAAGACCTCAACTCCACCAACGGCACCTACATCAACGGCAAGGCGATCAAGAAGCAGTTGCTGGCCGACAACGACACCGTCGAAATCGGCAAGTACAAGATCAAGTTCCTGCTGAACGATGGTGGCGATTACGAGAAGACCATGATCCTCAAGCCCGGCTCCGGCGCACCGCCGAGCCTGGGCCTGGGTTCCAACTTCGGCTCGCTGACCGGCGCCACCGTCGGCCCGGCCTCCATCAAGGTCTTGACCGGCGCCGCGGCCGGCCGCGAAGTCGCGCTGAGCAAGGTCGTCACGACGCTGGGCAAGCCCGGCGTGCAGGTCGCCTCCATCACCAAGCGCCCCACCGGCTATGTCTTCGCCCACGTCGAAGGCGCCCAGCGCCCGAGCGTCAACGGCATCCCGCTGACGGGCGAATCGATTGCATTGCGCACCGGCGATCTCATCGAACTCGCCGGCACGCAGATGCAGTTCATCCAGGGTTGATCGCCCGAAGTTTCAGCCTCGCCGCGGGCCTCGCGGCTGCTGTGACTTCCTCACGATAGCGACACCCCCAACTCGGTAATCCGACCGTCCGACCCCTGGGACGGGTGCGTACATTCTTGGCTCTGCCCCGCCTGACGCGTGGCACCTAAATCCGAGCCACGCACCGCATGAAGATCCGCGTCCTGGGTTGCTCCGGCGCCATTGCCGCCGGTTACAAGACCACCGCCTTTCTGCTCGACGCCGATGTCCTCATCGACGCCGGTACGGGCGTTGGCGACCTGCCGCTGGACGCGCTGGCGAGCATCGATCACATCCTGCTCAGCCACTCCCATCTGGACCATGTGCTGGGCATCCCGCTGCTGGCCGATGCCGTGCTGCGACTGCGCGCCGCCGCCGGCCGCCCGCCCATCCAGGTCCACGCCCTGCCCGAAACCCTGGCCGCGCTGCGCCAGCACATCTTCAACGGCGTGATCTGGCCCGACTTCACGGCCCTGCCCAGCCGCGAGGCCCCGGTGCTGAGCCTGCATCCCTTCCATATCGGTGACCGCCTTGACCTGGGCGGCCGCATCATCGAAGTGCTGTCGGCCGCCCATACCGTGCCGGCTGTCGGCTTCGCCGTCGACGCCGGGCCGGCCAGCGGCCACGCCCACTGGGTCTTCACCGGTGACACCGGCCCCAATCCCGCGCTGTGGCGGCGCCTGGCCAACCTGCGCCTGTCCCATCTCGTCATCGAGACCGCCTTCAGCGACGACGAGGCCGAGGTGGCCCATGTCAGCCAGCATCTGTGCCCGGCCGATCTCGGCCATGAGCTGACCCAGCTGGCAGGCAGCGTCGACGTGCGCATCACCCACATCAAGCCCGGCGAGGTCGAGGCCGTCATGCAGGGCGTGCAGGCCCTGAACAGCCCGCATCGCATCAGCGCGCTGCAGGCGGGGCAGGAAATGGCACTCTGACCCCAATTTGAATCACGGCCGGCGCCCTCGTGGCGCCATTTTTTTGTCTGACGTTTCTCGGCCCTGGGGGCTGCCCTGACAGAACACGTCAGCCTGAAGTGACGTTTTTTGTCAGAACCGCCCCCCTCAGCTATCCTTCCGTGTGCTTTTGCACGCTCCGCAGGCCCTGAAAAGCTGGCACGGCACCTGCATTCGTGGGGTGTGCCTCCTCCCACCACCTCACACTCTCTGGAGTACTACATGAACCTGAAAGCACGCGCCCAACAAGGCTTCACCCTGATCGAACTGATGATCGTCGTGGCCATCATCGGCATCCTGGCTGCCGTGGCGATCCCGCAGTACAAGGACTACACCGCCAAGGCCAAGGCCGGCAACGCGCTGTCGTCGATCGACGCCATCAAGACGGCCGTCGCCGTTTGCGCCCAGGAAACCGGCACGCTGACCGGCTGCGACGCCGGTACCAACGGCGTTCCCGCTTTCACGGCCACCAAGGAAGTCGCCAGCGCCACCACGACCAACGGCATCATCAAGTTGACCATGCAAGGCACCGGCGTTGTCGGTACCGATCTGGGTGGCAAGTACATTCAGTTCCAGCCCAATATGCCCGCTGGCGCGACCTCGATCACCTGGACCATCACGACCGACGTCACCGCCCCGGCGATCCAGCAAGCCATCGTCAAGAACAGCACGACTTGATATCCTGACATTGCCGCCTTGGCGGCAGTCCAAAGGGCCCGTTGGGGCCCTTTTTCATTGGCTCCGCGCTCCGCGCCTGCCCCACATCCTCGTACACGGTCGGTATGTCCAGGTATTCGAGTTCATCGAACGACGCGAAAGCGCTGATCAGCAGCCGTCTTGGCGTGATCGGCCTGATCTGCGGCATCGCGCTGCTGTTGATCTCGCGCATGTACGAGGGCATTCAGCACGACAGCGCGCTGTACTTCGGCCAGGTGCTGCATCGTGGCGGTGCACTGAACGGCGACCCTTTCTTTGCCGGCGGATCGCAGGATTCCTTCTCCGTCTATTCCCGGCTGCTGTACCCGCTCTACACCTGGGCAAGTCCCGAGATTGCCCATATCGGCCTGCTCTTCGTGTGCATCCTGGGCTCGGGGCTGGCCACCTTGACCTTGCTGCGCCGCATGGACCTGCTCCCGGCCGCAGGTCTGGTCGCCATCGCCACGCTGTCGCCGCTCTACGGCGGCCTGCAGAAGTTCAGCTTTGCAGAGAACTTCATCACCGCCCGCACCCTGGCGGAGCCGCTGGTGCTGTGGAGCCTGATCCCGCTGGCCAGTGGCAGGCTGCGCGCCGCGTTGGCGCTGCAGATCGGCGCGGCAGCGCTTCACCCCTTGCTGGCCGTGGCGGCCCTGGCCGTTACCTGGCTGCTCGCCGTCGCCCGAGATCGGCGCTGGCTGGGGCTGCTGGCACTGCCCGGCCTGGCGCTCGCGGTGGCTGCCACGGGCCTGATGCCTTGGGACCGGCTGCTGCTCACCTATGACCCCTATTGGTGGTCATTGGTCTCCCAGTCCAATGTGCAGGTGGTGCTCGGCAACTGGGAGCTGTCGGACTGGCTGACGGCCCTGACGGACGCCGGCGTGATCGCGTCCGTCGCCAGGCGCCTGCCGAAATCACCAGCGCGGCAGATGCTGATCTCCTTGCTGGCGGCGGCGGCGGGACTCACGGGCTTTGCCTTCCTGGCCACCGATGGCCTGCATTGGGTGCTGCCCACGCAGATGCAGCTGTGGCGGGTGCTGTGGCTCGTCCATTTGCTGGCGCTGGCGACGGCGCCCTGGCTGGTCTGGCAGCTTTGGAAGATGCCTGGCCTGTCCAGACTCACCGCGAGCATCGTGGTGCTGGCCATGCTCAACAGCCACGCCACCAGTGCCTATGGCGCGCCCATCCTGGCTGGCTGGGTGATGTGCGAATGGGGCATGAGCCGCGGTTGGCCCCTGTCGACCAGCCTCGTGCGCTTCAGCGTCGCGGCCTGCGTCCTGGTGGCGCTCGGCCTCAATGCCGTGCACCTGAACCTGCAGATCGAACGCCTGCATTGGCACCCCACGGCGTCGGTGCCGGTGGGCCTGGCAGCCCTCGTTCTCTCGGAACCCGCAACCGGCTTTGCCATGCTCGGGGTGCTGATGTGGATGGCTCGCGCAAGCCGCCAGGCTTTTGCAGTGGCCCTGTCGCTGAGCGCCTTGCTGGCCGGTTTCGCCGTCTTGAACTGGGATCAGCGACATCCCTTTGCCCGGGCCATCGAGGTTCGCGCTGCGGAACGTCCCTTTCAAGGGCTGATCCCTCCAGAAGCGACCGTCTGGTGGCCCGAAGGCCTCTCAGCGACCTGGGGGCTGCTCGATCGGGTCAGCTATTACGTGCCTCAACAGGGGGCCGGCATGCTGTTCAACCGCGCCACCGCCGAAATTATCGGCCCACGCCGCGAGGCCTACCGTCCCATCAAGACTGAGAGAGAACTGTGCGAGGCCTCGGTATGGCTCCAGTACGGCAGCGATCGCGACCTGAGGACCTGTCTGACGCCTTCCGCAGCGACTCTGCAAACCTATTGCTCGAAAGCGGAGCACCCCGACTTCCTTGTCTTTGAGGCCCCCGCCGCCGCGCCGGCGCTCGCCACCTGGAACATCGGCAGCCAGCGATTCCATCTCTATCGCTGCAGCCAGTTCTCACCTACCGCCGTGCAGAATGCCCTCAGTCCCGCAGTTTCCTGATCGTGGCGCCGCCACAGCGGCACTTCGGCCTGTCACAGTGACCGGCCGAGCCCCTGACGAGTCCGACTTCAACGCTGTGCAACGCTTCATCCACCACCTGCAAGGCCTCCCGATCTATGCCGCCGGCAGCGCTCTCGCGCTGGCGCTTGACACCGGATCGCTGATGCTGGCTTTGCGGGCGGGCCTGCCGCTGGCGCTGGCCGCGTCGATCGGCTTCCTGGCCGGCATGGCCCTGATCTATCTCATCAGCATCCGTTTCGCCTTCCATACCCGTCGCCTCGAAAGCACGAAGCAGGAGTTGCTGCTGTTCGTGCTGATCGGCCTGGCCGGCCTGGTGCTGACGACGGTGCTGCTGAGCCTGTTCGTGCGGCTGGGCATGCCCGTACTGTTGGCCAAGGGTGGCACGGCCTGCGTGGTCTTCTGCTTCAACTTCACGCTGCGCAAGCAGTTGCTGTTCACACCCGCAACCGCGGCGTCGCGCTCCTGATGGCGCCGGCTCTCATCATCGGCGCCGGCCCCGCCGGCCTCACCGCAGGGCTGGAGCTGCTGCGCGCCGGCTACCCGCAGGTCACCATCCTAGAGGCCACCGACGCCATTGGCGGCATCTCCAAGACGGTCGCCTACAAGGGCAACCGCATCGACATCGGCGGCCACCGCTTCTTCTCCAAGTCGGACTGGGTCATGGACTGGTGGCGCGATGTGCTGCCCGTGGCCAAGCCCGCATCCGGCGACGGCGCAGCCCTGCTCGCCTACCAGGGCCAGCAGCGCCTGCTCGGCGGCCATGAGGCCACGGCCAGCGAGACCGACGACGCCGTCATGCTGATCCGCAACCGCCAGTCGCGCATCTACTTCGGCGGCAAGTTCTTCGACTACCCACTCAAGCCCGGCATGGGCCTGGTGCGCAATATGGGCCTCGCCCGCTGCCTGCAATTCGCCGGCAGCTACATGGCCGCGGCAGCCAGCCCCATCAAGCCCGAGAAGACGCTGGAAGACTTCTTCATCAACCGCTTCGGCCGCCAGCTCTATCTGCAGTTCTTCAAGGACTACACGGAGAAGGTCTGGGGCGTGCCCTGCCGCGACATCAGCGCCGACTGGGGCGCCCAGCGCATCAAGAGCCTGTCCATCGGCAGCGCCGCCAAGCAGGCGCTGAAGAAGATCGTCACCGGCAGCACCGACACCCAGCACACCTCGCTGATCGAGAGCTTCCTCTACCCCAAGTACGGCCCCGGCCAGATGTGGGAGACGGCCGCCGCCGAGTTCGAGCGCCGCGGCGGGCGGCTGCTGCGCGGCTGGGCGGTCGACGAGATCCATCGCCAGGACAACAAGGTCGAGCGCGTCGTCGCCCGCGACGCGGCCGGAGAACGCCAGAGCTTCGATGCCAGCGCAGTCGTGTCGACCATGCCCATCCGCGAACTCGCCCAGGCCCTGCGCCCCGCACCGGACGCGCCGGCCCTGGCCATCGCCTCGGGCCTGGAATACCGCGACTTCATCACCGTCGGCCTGCTCTACCGCCGCATGTCGCCCAAGGTGGCCGGCAAGGCCCGCTGCGTGACGGACAACTGGATCTACATCCAGGAGCCCGGCGTCAAGGTCGGTCGCCTGCAGGTCTTCAACAACTGGAGCCCCTACATGGTGGCCGATCCGGACACCGTCTGGCTCGGCCTGGAATTCTTCGCCCGCGACGACGACGACCTGTGGGCGATGAGCGAAGAGGCCCTGAAGGCGCTGGCCGTGCGCGAGATGCAGCAGCTGGGGCTGGCCGACGAGGCCGAGCTGCTGGACGCCACCGTGCTGCGCCAGCCCAAGGCCTACCCGGGCTATTTCGGCGCGGCCTTCCAGCGCTTCGACGAGCTGCGCGGCTGGCTCGACGGCCTGAGCAACCTGTACCTGTGCGGCCGCAACGGCATGCACCGCTACAACAACCAGGACCACTCCATGTTGTCGGCGCGCCTGGCGGCGCAGGCCATCATGAACGGCGATGGCGACGGCAAGGGCCGCGACGCGATCTGGGCCGTCAACATCGACGACGACTATCACGAGGAAGCGGCGGCCAAGCACTGAGGCGCCCCGCGCATGCCATCATGCGCGCCCATGTCTGCCGCGACACCTTCTTCCCCCCCGGTCACGCCCGCCTTCGTCGGCATCGCCCTGGCCACTGCCCTGCCCACGCTGCTGGCCTTCAACCAGACGCCGGCGGCCACGCTCTACAACCAGCTGCTCGCACTCGGCGGGTGGGGGGCCGCCCTGCTGCTGTGGGCGCACCTCACGCCGGGCTGGCGCGCCGGCCTGAAGAGCCCCGCGGCCCTGGCCCTGGCGCTGCTGCTGGCGGCGCCGATGGTCTCGGTGGTCTGGCGCCAGCTGCCTGCCTCCCTGGGCCTCGGCGCCGCAGCCGTTGTTGGCGCCGGCCTGGCGGCGTTGCTGGTCGCCCAGGGCCTGTCGCGCGAGCTGCGCAGCCAGGCCGCCGAAGCCCTGTGCTGGGGCCTGCTGATGGCTGGCCTGCTCAATATCGTCGTCAGCCTGGTGCAGGTCTTCCTGCCCGATCTGGCCGACGGCATCCTCATCGCGCGCTCGGGCATCCCCGGCCGCGCCGTCAGCAATCTGCGCCAGCCCAACCACCTGGCCAGCCTGATGATGTGGGCCGCCGTTGCCGCCGTCTTCATCACCGAGAAGCGCGGCTGGCGCCAGGCATTGCCGGCGCTGCTGTTCGGCTGCGTCTTCGCCGTCGTCCTCAGCGCCTCGCGCACGGGTTTCATCGGCATCGCGATGCTGGCGCTGTGGGGCATCGTCGATCGCAAGCTGTCGCGCAGCGCGCGTCTCAGCCTGCTCGCCACGCCGCTGATGCTGGGCGTCTGCTGGTGGCTGATGTCGCTGTGGTCGGCCGAGAGCGGTCATGCCTTCGGCGCCGCGTCGCGCCTGTCCGAGGGCGCCGGCTCGCCGTCGCGACTGGCCATCCTGCGCGACGCCTGGGCGCTGACCCTCGCGAACCCGCTGTTCGGCGTCGGCTGGGGCGAATTCAATTTCGCGTGGAGCCTCACGCCTTTCCCGACGCGCCCCATCGCCTTTTTCGACCACACGCACAACATCGCGTCCCAGCTCGCCGTCGAGCTCGGCCTGCCCTGGGCGGGCGCCGTGCTGGCCCTGCTGGGCTGGGCGCTGTTGAAGGCCTGGCGCGGCGCCCTGCGCGAGGACGACGACACGCCTCTGCGCCGGGCAGCGCTGATGATCGTGCTGACCATCGCCCTGCACAGCCTGCTGGAGTACCCGCTCTGGTACGCCTATTTCCTGCTGCCGGCCTGCTTCGCCTTCGGCCTCACGCTGCCGGTGGACGCGCCCGCCAGGCCGGCCGGCCCGCTGGCCTGGCACGGCCTGGGCGTCCTGCTGATTGCCGGCAGCTTCTTCGCGCTGTGGGACTTCCACCGCATCGTCGCCATCTACGCGCCGAGCGCGAACGCCGTGCCCTTGAGTGAGCGCATCGCCATCGGCCAGCGCTCCCTGTTCTTCAGCCACCAGGCGGACTACGCGGCCGCCACCAGCCAGCCACCGGGGCCGCGCGCGCTGGAAGCGGCGCGCCGCACCGCGTTCAGCCTGATCGACGCGCGGCTGCTGATGCACTGGTCGCAATCCCTGGAGCAGACGGGCGACAAGGAAGGTGCACGCTTCCTGGCCGATCGCCTGCGCGAGTTCCGCAATCCGACGGGCGACGACTGGTTCGCTACCTGCGATGACGCCGCTTCGGCGCCGGCCATGCCGCAATGCCAGCCGGCATCGGGCGTCGTCGACTGGCGCTCACTACGCTGATTCGCCGTCCGCCTGCCAATCGCCCGACTTGCCGCCGTGCTTCTCCAGCACGCGCACGCGGTCGATGACCATGCCGCGGTCGGCGGCCTTGCACATGTCGTAGATGGTGAGCAGCCCGACCTGCACGGCACACAGCGCTTCCATCTCGACGCCGGTGCGGCCCAGGGTCTCGACCTGGGCACGGCACAGCACGCGGCTGCCCGCCTCATCGAGATCGAACTCGACCTTGACGCGGGTGATGGGCAGCGGGTGGCACAACGGGATCAGGTCGGAACAGCGCTTGGCACCCTGGATGGCCGCGATGCGCGCCACACCCAGCACATCGCCCTTTTTGGCCGTGCCGCTGGCGATCAGTGCCAGGGTGTCGGGCTGCATGCGGATCTCGCCCGCCGCCACCGCCACACGATGGGTCTCGGCCTTGGCCGACACGTCCACCATATGGGCCTGGCCCTGGGCGTCGAAGTGGGTCAGCGCGGTTGTCATGGCAGTAGCGCCCGTCCGCCCTTAGCTGCTGACGCGGCCCCGCGGGTGGCAGTTCGCAGCGCGAGCGTGGGGGTTGTCATTTCAGGAAACAAATACGAAACCGAGTTGCAGGCATCATAGACAGCCGGCTATCGCCGGCCGGAGTTCCTGTTCGATGAAGAAGTCTCTCGCCTCCCGCACCCTGCTGACCCTGGTCGCGGCCGCCTGTCTCATCACCACCGCCCCCATCCAGGCCCAGGTCAATCTGCCGGCGTTGGGCGACTCGGTCTCGCAAGATCTCGACGTCGGCGCCGAGCGCCGCCTGGGCGACCAGGTCATGCGCCAGATCCGCATCGACCCCGACTACGTCCAGGATCCGCTGCTGCAGGAGTACCTGGAAAGCATCTGGGACCCGCTCGTGAAAGCCGCGCGCAAGCTGGGCCAGATCGGCGACGAGACGCAGGCCCGCTTCGCCTGGGAGCCCTTCCTGGTGCGCGACCGCAGCGTCAACGCCTTCGCGCTGCCGGGTGGCTTCGTCGGCACGCACCTCGGCCTGATCCAGATGACGGTGTCGCGCGACGAACTCGCCTCCGTGCTCGCCCACGAGCTGTCCCACATCACCCAGCGCCACATCGCCCGCCGCATCGCCGGCGACTCCAAGAACAGCATGGTCGCCATCGCCGGTCTGCTGCTCGGCGTGCTGGCCGCCTCGCGCGGCAATATCGACATGGCCCAGGCCGGCATCGTCGGCGGCCAGGCCGCGGCGACGCAGCTGTCGCTGAACTTCTCGCGCGACATGGAACGCGAGGCCGACCGCGTCGGCTTCAACGTGATGACCGAGGCCGGCTTCGCGCCCAGCGGCATGGTCAGCATGTTCGAGCGCATGGAGCAGGCCTACCACCTGATGGACAACGGCGCCTACCCGTATCTGCGCTCCCACCCGCTGACGAGCGAGCGCATCGGCGACGCCCGCACCAAGCTCGCGCTGCTGCCGTTCGAGCGCCCGCGCGGCCTGGCCGAGCACGCGCTGATGGCGGCTCGCTCGCGCGTGCTGATGGACCCGCGCGTGGACGCCTGGAAGGTGCTGGAGAACTACGACGCCGGCGCGCGCAACATCAAGGAAAGCGGCGGATACGAACAGCTCGGTGCCCGCTATGCGGCGGCGCTCGCGTCCATCAAGCTGCGCAACTTCGACCGCGCCGAGGCCACGCTGCGCAGCGCCGAGGTGACGCTGCACCTGATCAAGCCCAGTCCCACCGAGACCGCGGCCGCCACCCGGCAGCTGACCTATCTGCGCGCGGAACTGGCCGAGGCGCGCGGCCGGCCACTGGACGGTATTGCCGCGCTGGACTCGCTGCAGGGCGAGCGGTCACGCCCGATGCTGATGCAGCGCGTGGCCCTGGCCCTCGCTTCCGGTCCGGCGTCCACGTCGGCACCCGCCTTGCGCGAGGCCGCCGATGCGCTGCAAACCCACGTCAGCCTGGAGCCCCACGACGCGCTGGCCTGGCATGAACTCTCCCTGGTCTGGGAAAAGCTCGGCCAGCCCCTGCGCGCCGTGCGCGCCCAGGCCGAAACCCGGGCAGCCGCGGGCGACCTCAACGGCGCCATCGACCGCCTGCGCTCCGGCCTGCGCCAGTCGCGCGGCCCCGACGCCGACCAGGTCGAGGCCTCGGTCATCGACGCCCGCCTGCGCACTCTGGTCTACGAGCGCCAGTCCATCCTGGGCGAGATGTTCCGCGGCCGCTACATCCCGCCCGACGTCGAGCTGCCCAACTGAGTCAGGCGGCGCGCAGGCGCTGCTCCTCCTGGTACAGCGCAAACTCCTCGCGCAACGCACGCGCCACGGCCTCGCGCTGGTTGATGCGGCGGTGATAGGCCTTGACCGCAGGCCAGGCTTCCAGGTCCACGCCCGCATAGGGCGCCCAGTTCAGCACGACGGCGAGGTAGATGTCGGCGATGCCATAGCTGCCTTCGAGGTGCTCATGCCGCTGCAGATGCGCCTCCAGCGTGCCCAGGCGCAACGCGGCCTTGTCCATCGAATAGGCCTTCACATCGGCACTGGCCTTGGGATCCAGCAGCGGCACGAAAACGGCCTTGTGCAGTTCGGTGCCGATGAAGCCCAGCCACTGGCGCACGCGGGCGCGCGCCTGGGCGTCGGCAGGCAACAGGCCCGCTTCGGGCCAGGCCTCGGCCAGGTACTGCAGCACGGCCGGGTTCTCGGTCAGCACCCAGCCATCGTTCGTGCGCAGCGCCGGCACTTGCCCCATGGGGTTGATCTGCCAGTAGTCGCGGCCATCCAGCGTGCGCTTGGCCTTGCCGTCGACTTGCGTGAAGCGCGCCTCGGCGCCGACTTCGTACAGCACGCTGCGGCTCGCCAGCGAACAGGCCATGGGGGAAAAGAACAACTCCATCTCGGTCTCCAACAGTGTTTTTGTACTGTATTGAATAGAATTCACTGTCGTCAATGAATTTCATTCATCGTGGTACAAAAATCTGAAGACAAAGCCAAACCCGCTCCGCGCCCCCGCGGTCGGCCGCGCAGCTTCGATACCGAGGCGACGCTGGCCCAGGCGACACTGGCCTTCTGGCGCCAGGGCTATGCGCCGACGTCGATGGACGATCTCAGCGCCGCCACCGGCCTGAACCGGCCCAGCCTGTATGGCGCCTTCGGCGACAAGCACGCCCTGTATCTGCAGGCGCTGCGCCTGTACACCGAGCAGTCCGACGCCGGCATCGCCGCGGCGTTTGCGGACTGCTCGCTGCGCGACGGCCTGCTGCGCGTCTACGACTTGGCCCTGCAGCTCTACTACCCGGCCGGCGAAGCCGCACGCGGCTGCCTACTGATCGGCACCGCGGCCACCGAGGCACCGCGCGATGAGGCGATCCGAAAGCAGCTCGGTGATTCCCTGCGCGGTTTCAACGCCGCCTTCGAGCAACGCCTGAGAGAGGCCGTGAAGACAGGCGAATTGCCGGCCCGCACCGACGTCGCGATCCGTGCCCAGCTGGCCTCGGCGGTGCTGCATTCGATCGCGCTGCGCGCCCGCGCGGGCGACGCGCGCCAGGAACTGGCCGCCCTGGCAAGGGCCGGCGTCGAGATGGTCTGCGCCTAGTCGGCCGGGAATACGCGTTCCATGACGACGTCGATGACCATGCCGCACAGGCTGTAGATCAGCGAACCGATCAGCGCGGCGGCGAAGCCGGTCACGGCCAGACCGTCCAGCACGGTGGCGGCCATCCAGAACATCAGCGCATTGATGATGAAAAGGAAAAGGCCCAGGCTGAGGACCGTCACCGGCAGCGTCAGCAGCACCAAGATGGGACGCAGCAGCGTGTTCAGCAGGCCCAGCACGAAGGCCGCGATCAGCGCCGACGTGAAGCTCTTGACGATGACGCCGGGATAAAGGTGGGCCACCAGCAGCAGAGCACCGGCAAGCAGCAGCCAACGAACGAGGACCTTGGTCATGGCCGCCAGCATATCGGCCGTGAGCCGCGACGGTGTCGCATCACTGCCTCATCGCGGCCACTCCGCAAATAGGAATTGTTCGCATTCGTGTTAACATTTTTCAATCGAATCTGGCACTGACCTGTCTGTGAAGCCCGCCCTCGCCTTTGTTGCTCCCAATTCGGCCGCTGCCGCGCCCGCCGCCGTGCCCTCGCGCCCGGCCGTGGTGGTGCCGCCGCAGCTGAAGGAGCCGCGGCCGAGCTTTGCCGAACTGTCGCGTCCGTCCGGCACGCGCCGCCTGGTGATGGTGGGCATCGTCGGGCTGCATCTGCTAGGCCTGTGGGGCCTGAGCCAGGTGCAGGACCTGCGCGCCAAGGTCGCCCGCGTGGTCCCCATCGTCGTGCGTCTGGTGGCGCCGGCCGAGCCGCCCAAGCCGCTGCCGCCCCCGCCCATCGCGATGCCGCAGCTGAAGGTGCCGGCGCTGACCATGGTGGACCCGCCGCTGATCGCCGTGGCCACCGCGCCCGCGCCGTCGCCCGTCTTTGCCGCCATTCCCACGCCGCCGCCGGCCCCCGTCCCGGCGCAGACCTCGCCGACGCCCGTGCTCCCGGTCGTCCAGCCGCCCGCGCCGCAGATCAAGCAGATCCCGGCCAGCGCCGTGCGCTATCTGAAAGAGCCGCGTATGACGGTGCCGCTGATGTCCAAGCGGCTGCGCGAGTCCGGCGTCGTGCATCTGCGCGTCATCGTCGATGTGCACGGCCAGCCGCGCGAGATCACGCTGGCCAAGACTTCGGGCTTCGCCCGCCTGGACGAGCAGGCACTGCTGGACATGCGCAGCGCCCGCTTCGCGCCGTACACAGAAAACGGTCAGCCCGTCGAGTGGGAGGTCATCGCACCGATGTCCTACGAAGTCGACCGCTGATCCCTTCCCCCTCCCCCTGAGTAGCCATGCCGTGGGCGGCGCTTTGCGCCGTCGTGGGCAAAGCCATGCCCATTCACCACGATCCCCCGGAGAAATCCATGTCCCGCAAGAACAAATCGAACAAGGCCCCGGCACTGCTGCCCCTGGGCGCACTCGCCGCCGGCTTCGGCCTGGCCACGGCTGCCCTGGCCCAGACCGCCGCCCCCACGCCCAAGACGCCCGCCAAGGAAGAAAGCGTGCTGCCGACGGTGCGCGCCAAGGCCAGCGCCGAGCCGCAGGGCAAGGACGGCTACCAGGCCACCGAGACCCGCATCGGCAAGGGCAAGCAGGACCTCCGCGACATTCCCCAATCGCTGACCATCGTCACCGAGAAGCTCATCGACGACCGCAACCTCGACAACGTCAAGGAAGTGCTGAAGAACACCGCCGGCATCACCTTCCAGGCCGCCGAGGGTGGCGAGGAAGACATCAAGATCCACGGCATCTCGCTGCAGAGCACCGGTGACATCTTCATCGACGGCATGCGCGACCCGGCCTTCTACGACCGCGACACCTTCTTCCTCGACAAGATCGAGCTGCTGCGCGGCTCCGGCGCGCTGATGTTCGGCCGCGGCTCCAGCGGCGGTGCCGTCAACCAGGTCACCAAGCAGGCCCTGCTGGCCGACCAGAACGAGATCAACATCACCGCCGGCAGCCACTCGCAGCTGCGCGCCGTGGGCGACTTCAACCGCCGCACCGGCGAGACGACGGCCTGGCGCGTCGGCACCATGGTCAACCGCGGCGACAACGACGGCGCCGGCAACATGATCAACAAGGTCGGCCTGGCGGGCTCGGTGCGCACCGGCATCGGCGAGGACGACGAGTTCGCCGTCACCCTCTATGCACTGGAGAACGAGAACGGCATGAACTACGGCATGCCGTGGATCAAGCCCTCGCTGACCGCCCCGACGAGCGCGACGACGCTGCTGCCGATCGACCCCACCGCCTACTACGGCATGGACAGCGATCGCAACAAGGGCACGGCCCGCTATGTGATGGGCCAGCACACCCATCGCTTCACGCCCGACATCGAGCTGGTCACCAAGGCCCGCTACGCCAGCTACACGCGTGACCAGCGCGCCGGCACGGTGCGCTTTGCCGCCGCGGCCCAGCAGCCCACCAAGGTCGGCGTGGCCCTGGACACCTTCGGCCCCAACACCGTCATCAACCGCGGCACCCAGCTCAAGGTGCAGGACATGCAGACCGTCACCGTGCAGAGCGACCTGAGCGCCAAGTTCAAGGCCGCCGGCATGGACCACAACCTGCAGACCGGCCTGGACTTCTCGCAGGAGAAGAAACAGGTCTACGCCGCCTACTCAGCCGCCCAGGGTGGCGTGGTGCCCACCAAGCCGACGACGACCATCGGCCGCCCCGATGACGGCGCCACCATCAACGAAGACCTGCGCAGCTTCCGCACCAACAACGACTACGTCTCCAAGGGCTACGGCGCCTATCTGCAGGACATGGTGACCATCGCCCCGATGTGGAAGGTGCTGGCCGGCCTGCGCTACGACAAGCTCGACGGCGACTACAACGTCTACAGCATTCCCAACAATGCCCAGTCGCCGACGACGACCCAGCCCTATGCGATGCGCATCTCCGAATGGAGCAAGCGCGCCGCCGTGCTGTTCCAGCCGAGCGCCCAGCTGTCCTTCCACCTGATGGGCGCGACGTCGTTCAACACCTCGGGCGACACCTACTCGCTGAGCGCCGCCAACGCGGACGTCCCGCCCGAGAAGTCCGTCAACATCGAACTCGGCGGCCAGTACGACAGCGCCGACGGCAAGCTGACGACGCGCTTCGGCATCTTCCGCGCCACCAAGCTGCACGAGCGCAACACCGACCCGCTGAGCAACCTGACCGTGCTGTCCGGCAAGCGCCACGCCCAGGGCATCGACGTCGACATCACCGGCCGCATCACGCCCGAGTGGGAAATCTTCGGCACCTTCACCTGGATGCCGACGGCCAACATCGACATCGGCGCCGAAGGCGCGGAAGGCCAGGGCACGCGTCCGTCACTGACGCCGCGCTACTCCGGCAGCCTGTGGACGACCTACAAGATCACGCCGCAATGGCGTGTCGGCGGCGGCTTCAACGCCCGCAGCGGCCAGCAGCCCAACCGCAACCCGGGCTTCTACGCGCCCAAGTTCATCGTCGGCAACCTGATGGCCGAATACACGGTCATCGAAGACGAGCTGCTGTTCCGCCTCAACGTCGACAATGTGACCAACAAGCTCTACGCCGACACCCTCTACACGGGCCACTACGTGCCGGGCAAGGGCCGCATCGTCGCGCTGACGGGCACCTACAAGTTCTGACCGAGAAAGGCCCGCGCCACGCCATGCTGCTGAAGATCCCCCAGATCCTCGATGCTGCCGGCGTGGCCCGGGCCCGCGAACTGCTGGCCATCGCCCCCTGGGCCGACGGCCGCTCGACCGCCGGCCGCCAGGCTGCGCAGGTCAAGAACAACGAACAACTGCAACCCGGCAGCGAACAGCACCGCGAGCTGCAGGCCCTGGTGCTGCAGGCGCTGGAGAAGCACCCGCCGTTCTTCTCGGCGACGCTCCCGAAGCGCGTGCTGCCGCCGCTGTTCAACCGTTACAGCGGCGCCGCCAACGCCTACGGCAGCCATGTCGACCAGGCCGTGCGCTACCTGCCCGGCGGCGTGCAGCGCGTGCGCACCGACATCTCCTGCACCCTTTTCCTGAGCGAGCCGGCCGACTATGACGGCGGCGACCTCGTCATCGCCGACACCTTCGGCGAGCAGCGCGTCAAGCTCGCGGCCGGCGACCTCGTCGTCTACCCCGGCAGCAGCGTGCACCGCGTCGAGCCCGTCATCCGCGGCACCCGCCTGGCCAGCTTCTTCTGGATCGAGAGCATGGTGCGCTCGGACGAGCAACGCCGTCTGCTGTACGAGATGGACATGAGCCTGATGCAGCTGCGCGGCGAACTCGGCGAAACGCCCGAACTCGTTCAGCTGACGGGCACGTATCACAACCTCCTGCGCATGTGGGCCGACACGTGAGCGCGCCGGCCATCGAGGCCCTTCCCGACGGCCTGGCCAATCTGGCCGACTTCGAAGCGCCCGCCAAGGCGCGCGTGACCGAAGCCGCCTGGGCCTACCTGAATGGCGGTGCCGCCGACGAATTGACGCTGCGCGCCAACCGCGAGGCCTGGGATGCCATCCGGCTGCAGCCCCGCGTGCTGCGCGACCTCGCCGGCGGCCATACCCGCGTGACCCTGATCGGCCGCGAGCTGCGCCACCCCATCCTGCTGGCTCCCATCGCCTACCAGCGTCTCTTCCATGCCGACGGCGAGCTGGCCATCGCCCACGCCGCGGCGGCCCAGGAGGCCGGCCTCGTCCTCAGCGCGCAGGCCAGCGTCGACATGGAAGCCGTTGCAGCGCCCATGCTCACCGACGCCGCGGCCGGCCCGCTGTGGTTCCAACTCTACTGGCGCGACGACCGCGATTTCATGCGTGCGCTGCTGAAGCGCATAGCGGCCGCCGGCTACCAGGCCCTGGTGCTGACCGTCGACGCGCCCGTGCATGGCGCGCGGGATCGCGAGCGCCGCATCGGCTTCAAGCTGCCCGACGACATCCGCGCGGTCAACCTCGGCGGCGTCAAGAAGCCGCTGGACCTGCAGCCCGGCCAGAGCGCCCTCTTCGACGGCCTGATGCCGCGCGCCGCCACCTGGCGCGAGATCGACTGGCTGCGTTCTGAGAGCAAGCTGCCGCTGCTGCTCAAGGGCGTCACCCATGCCGACGACGCGCGTGAGGCTCTGGCCCGCGGCGTCAGCGGCTTCATCGTCACCAACCATGGTGGCCGCGCGCTGGACACGCTGCCCGCCACCGCCGAGCTGCTGCCACCGCTGCGCGCCGCGCTCGGCCCCGATGTGCCCCTGCTCGTCGATGGCGGCATCCGCCGCGGCACCGACGTGCTCAAGGCCATGGCCCTGGGCGCCAACGCCGTGCTGCTCGGCCGCCCCTACGTGCACGCCCTCGCCGCCAGCGGCGCCCTGGGCGTAGCCCACGCGCTGCGCCTGCTGCGCGACGAACTCGAGATCGCGATGGCGCTTTCGGGCTGCAAGACCCTCGCCGACGCCGGCCCGGCGCTGCTCTGGCCCGGCACCTCTTCTTTCGCCCCCCGTTGAAGGACTCATCATGAAATTCCTCGCCCCCCTCCTCCTCGCTTTCACCGCCTCCGCCGCCTTCGCCCACGGCAACGTCTCCTGCCCCGTGGTGCCCAAGGAAGAGAAGAAGCCGCAGATGGAGCTGCAGAAGAAGCTCGAAGGCGAAGGCTGGAAGGTCCGCAAGGTCCAGAACTACAACGGCTGCTACGAGGTCTACGGCTTCGACGACAAGGGTGCCAAGGCCGAGGCCTTCTTCCACCCCAAGACCTTCGAGCGCGTCTACCCCGAAGGCGAGCAGCCGGCCGACAAGAAGTAAGCCGGCATGCGCATCCGCGTCTGGGACGGCCTCGTCCGCCTGCTGCACTGGACGCTGGCCGCCGCGGTCGCCACCTGCTGGATCAGCGGCCACTGGCCGCCCAGCCACTTCGATGCCTGGCACCACACCGCGGGCTATGTGGCCGGCGCCGCGGTGGTGCTGCGACTGATCTGGGGCGTCGCCGGCGGCCGCTATGCGCGCCTCGCGCAGTTCGTGCGCGGCCCGCGTGCCGTGCTCGCCTACGCCCGCACCATGCGCGCCGGCCATGAGCCTCGCTACATCGGCCATAACCCGCTGGGCGGTTGGATGGTGCTGGCGCTGTGGTCCACGGCCGCGGCGCTGTCGCTGACCGGATGGCTCTACACCACCGATTGGCTGTGGGGCTACGAGTGGCTGTCCGACCTGCATGCCTGGCTGGCCTGGGGCATCGCGACCCTTGTCATCGGCCATCTCGGCGGCGTTGTCGTGACGAGTTGGCGGCATCGCGAGAACCTCGTCGGCGCGATGCTCAGCGGCATGAAGCGCGCTCCCGAAGGCGACGATGTGGGCTGAGCGCAGTGCCGGGCCGCCCCAAACAAGCTCGCTCCCGCCTGGCGGGACAGGCCGCAGGCCGAAGGGTGCACCAGCGATTGCAAGCCTCGCGAAGGCCCAAGTGATGCGGCCTCGCGACAAGCAGGGCCTCAAAGGCCCGATTTCATGGGCCTCTGCGGGTCATCCCCTCTATGAAAAGCTTCTCTTCCCCTGGGGAGCGCAGTACCATCGCCGCCGCAGGGTGCTAGAGAGTATTGAAGGCTTACGCGGCCTTCACCCGGACCCGGCACATCAACAACCTTTGATGGAGTGAATCGACATGGCAACTGCGAAGAAGGCCGCGCCCGCGAAGAAGGCGGCGGCACCGGCAAAGAAGGCTGCACCGGCGAAGAAGGCAGCGCCCGCGAAGGCGCCTGCTGCAAAGAAGGCAGCTCCGGCCAAGAAGGCCGCTGCTCCTGCGAAGAAGGCAGCTCCGGCCAAGAAGGCCGCGGCACCCGCCAAGAAGCGCACGCCGAACGCCGCCTTCATGAAGGCACTGACCCCCAGCGCGGCTCTGGCCGCCATCGTCGGCGCAGCCCCGCTGCCCCGCACCGACGTGACCAAGAAGGTCTGGGAATACATCAAGAAGAACAAGCTGCAGGATGAGCTGCAGAAGCGCGTCATCAACGCCGACGCCAAGCTGAAGGAAATCTTCGGCAAGGCCAAGGCCGACATGTTCGAGATGACCAAGCTGATCAACAGCCACCTGAAGTGAAGCGACGCCGCGCTTGCCGCGGCCTCGTCAACGCAAGCCCGGTTCTGCCGGGCTTTTTTTCGTCCGTAGCTCAGAGTCGCGAACCGAGCGCCGGGCCGCTCCCTAGCCGACCCGCGTTCAGCAGGCCGGAATGGGCGAGGGGCTCACAGCTCAGCCGAGCAGCTTGCGCAGCCCGGCCTCCAGCACCGGCACGTCGATGGGCTTGAGCCAGTAGTCGTCAAAGCCCGCGGCGCGAGCGGCGCGCACGACGGCGCCCGGGTTGTCGGCCGACAGCGCGACCCAGCGCGTGTCCGAAAGCGCGGCAGCCAGGCCGGCATCGGCGGCCACGCGCTCGCGCAGTTCCAGGCCCGTCATGTCGGGCAGATGCATGTCCACCAGCACCAGGGCCGGTGGCCGCTCCGCCAGGGCCTGCAGCGCCTCGGCCCCCGTTTCGGCCATGCGCAGCTCCCAACCCGACAGCAGCCGGAACACCTCCTCCATCAGGATCAGGTGGATGCGGTCGTCTTCGACGTAAAGCACCAGCGGCGCGGCGCGGTCAGTCATGGCGGATGGGGGCTGCAGGAAGCGGTGGGCACGATAGCAGCAATGGCGCCTCTGGCCGGCCAAGCGTCGTTGGCAATCGTTTTCACCGTTTTGCGTGACTTATCGCACTGGGCTCACACCTCATCTCCGGGGGTCTTCAACGCGGAAAAACCCTTGGAATCCCTAGTATGTAGGTCATGCGCCCTGATTCGGGCGCGACCCTTTTCTGGGCCCTGAAATGTCCCTGATCGCTACCCTCGCACTCGCCGTTTCCGCCGGCTCCACGCTGCCCCAGTGCAGTTGGGACCGCCCCGGCGTCAACCCGTTCATGGGTGACGTGGTCGCGGCCGTCGACCGCTATCAGGACATCCCGGCGGCCACACGCGAAAAGCTCAAGGCCCGCATGAAGGCTCGCAGCTATGACGACATCGCCGTCATCGAGCGCGACGGCATCACCGGCAAGGCGACCTACGCCCCCGAGATCCGCGACATGCACTTCGGTCCCGGCGCCGTCTGCCGCACCGTCACGCGCACCAAGTGGACGGCCACGACGCAGGAGCGTGGCCTGGTCTATTGCGAGGACGGCCAGTGCATCCTGGTGCCCACCGTCTGCCGCAACGTCAGCCGCATCCGCCGCCTGGACAAGCCGACGGCCGTGGCGCCGGCCCGCGCCGCCAACGTCGCCTCGTCGACCCGCGAGGGCGAGGAAGCCATGCCGCTGGAATTCGAAGCCCCGGCCGCCGGCCCGACCGCTGCTGCAGCGGCGCCCGACAGCTTTGCCAGCACATCCGGCGTGCCGACGCTGGCCAGCCTGCCCAGCCCGAGCGGCGGCAGCCGCGGCCCCAGCCTCATCGGGGGCGGCCTGCCCAACCTGCCGCCCGGCACGGTGCCCAGGCCCGGCGGCGGCCCTTCGGGCGATCTGCCCGGCCCCACGCCGGCCGTTCCCGAACCCGGCACCTGGGCCATGATCGCCCTGGGCCTGCTCGTGGTGATCTTCCGCGCCCGTCAAAAACGCTGAGCCCCTCGCCCATTCCTGCGCCGGCTGAACGCCGGCAAGCCTGGTCGGTCCCCCGAGGGGACGGCGATGCTTGCCGGTTCGACCGGCAAGCACATCGCCATGGGCGGGCCGGCTAGGGAGCGGCCCGGCGCTCGGCCCGCAGATACCTCAAGCCCATCAGCGCTTGCGCAGCAAGGGCGCCAGATAGCGCCCCGTGTGGCTGGCCTCGCAGGCCGCCACGTCCTCGGGCGTGCCAGCCACCAGCAGGGTGCCGCCGCCCGCGCCGCCTTCCGGCCCCATGTCGATGAGCCAGTCGGCCGTCTTGATGACGTCCAGGTTGTGCTCGATGACGACGATGGTGTTGCCGGCGTCGCGCAGCTGGTGCAGCACCTTCATCAACAGGGCGATGTCGGCGAAGTGCAGGCCGGTGGTCGGCTCATCCAGGATGTAGAGCGTCCGGCCGGTGTCGCGCTTGGATAGCTCCAGCGCCAGCTTGACGCGCTGGGCCTCGCCGCCAGACAGCGTCGTTGCGCTCTGGCCCAGCTTCACATAGCCCAGGCCCACGTCCAGCAGCGTCTGCAGCTTGCGGGCCAGCGTCGGCACGGCGTTGAACAGCTCGAAGGCGTCCTCCACCGTCATGTTCAGCACCTGGGTGATGTTCTTGCCCTTGTAGAGCACCTCCAGCGTCTCGCGGTTGTAGCGCCGGCCCTGGCAGACGTCGCAGGGCACATAGACGTCGGGCAGGAAGTGCATCTCCACCTTCAGCACGCCGTCGCCCTGGCAGGCCTCGCAGCGGCCACCGGCGACGTTGAAGCTGAAGCGGCCGGCACCGTAGCCGCGCTCGCGAGCCGTCGGCATTTCGGCGAACAGCTCGCGGATGGGCGTGAACAGGCCGGTGTAGGTGGCCGGGTTGGAGCGCGGCGTGCGCCCGATGGGCGACTGGTCGACGTTGATGACCTTGTCGAAGGCGTCCAGGCCCTCGATGGTGTCGTGCTCCGCCGGGTCGGCATGGCTCTGGTAGAGCTTCTTGGCGACGGCCGTGTACAGCGTGTCGTTGACCAGGGTGCTCTTGCCCGAGCCGGACACGCCGGTCACGCAGGTGAAGAGGCCCACCGGGATCTCGACCGTCACGCCCTTGAGGTTGTTGCCGCGCGCATTGACGATGCGCATGGGCTCGGCCGTCGGCTTGTGACGCTCGGCGGGCACCTCGATGCGGGCCGCGCCGCTGAGGTACTGGCCCGTCAATGAATTCGGATTGGCCGCCACCTCGTCGGGCGTGCCCTGCGCCATGACCTGGCCGCCATGCGCGCCGGCGCCGGGGCCGAGGTCCAGCACCCAATCGGCGGCACGGATGGCGTCCTCGTCGTGCTCCACCACCAACACCGAATTGCCGAGGTCGCGCAGCCGGCGCAGCGTCGCGATCAGGCGGTCGTTGTCGCGCTGGTGCAGGCCGATGCTGGGCTCGTCCAGCACATACATGACGCCGGTCAGGCCGGAGCCGATCTGGGAAGCCAGCCGGATGCGCTGGGCCTCGCCGCCGGACAGGGTCTCGGCACTGCGGTCCAGGCTCAGGTAGTTCAGGCCGACGTCGTTCAGGAAGCGCAGCCGCGAGGCGATCTCGCGGATGACCTTGTCGCCGATCTCGGCCTTGTTGCCCTTGAGCTTCAGCCCTTCGAAATAGTCCAGGCACTCGCGCAGCGTCGAATGCTCGACCTCGAAGATGGGCCGCCCGCGCACGCCCGCGGGCGCATCGGCCGGCTGCAGCACCACGTTGCGGGCCTCGCGCCGCAGCCGTGAGCCCTCGCAGCTGGGGCAGGGCTTGGCCGCCATGTAGCGGGCCAGGTCCTCACGCACCGCGGCCGAATCGGTCTCCTTGTAGCGCCGCTGCAGATTGGGCAGGATGCCCTCGAAGGGATGCTGGCGCTTCACCGAGCGTTTCTTGCCCGAAGCCGTCTCGGCCTGGTAGACGAAGCTGATGTCCTCGGCGCCTGAGCCGCGCAGCAGCACCTCCTGCGCCGTCGGCGGCAGGTTCTCCCACGGGGTCTCAACGTCGAATTTGTAGTGGGCCGCCACCGACTCCAGCAGCGAGAAGGTGTAGGGGTTGCGGCGGTCCCAGCCCTTCACCGCGCCGCTGGCCAGCGACAGCGTCGGGAAGGCGACGACACGGTCGGCGTCAAACACCGTCACCTGGCCCAGGCCCTCGCAGCTGGGGCAGGCGCCCACCGGCGAGTTGAAGGAGAACAGCCGCGGCTCCAGCTCGGGCAGCGAGTAGGAGCAGACCGGGCAGGCGAACTTGCTGGAGAAGAGCGTGGTCTCGTTCGAGTCCATGTTCATCACCAGCGCCCGCCCGTCGGCCAGGCGCAGCGCCGCCTCGAAGCTCTCGGCCAGGCGCTGGCGCAGGCTGTCGGCAGCGTCGTGGCGCAGCTTGATGCGGTCGATGACGACGTCGATGTCGTGCTTCTCGGCCTTCTTCAGCGCCGGGACGTCGGGCGCCTCCACCGTCGCGCCGTCGACACGGAAGCGCACATAGCCCTGGGCCTGCAGGTCCTGGAAGAGCTCGACGAACTCGCCCTTGCGGTCGCGCACGACCGGCGCCAGCAGCATCAGCTTGGATTCGTCGGCCATGGCCAGCACCGCGTCCACCATCTGGCTGACCGACTGCGCCTCCAGCGGCAGGTCATGGTCGGGGCAGAAGGGCGTGCCGGCGCGGGCGTAGAGCAGGCGCAGATAGTCATGGATCTCGGTGACGGTGCCGACCGTGGAGCGCGGGTTGTGCGACGTTGCCTTCTGTTCGATGGAAATCGCGGGCGACAGGCCCTCGATGATGTCCACATCGGGCTTGTCCATCAGCTGCAGGAACTGCCGCGCGTAGCTGGACAGGCTCTCCACATAACGCCGCTGGCCCTCGGCGTACAGGGTGTCGAAGGCGAGCGACGACTTGCCCGAGCCGGACAGCCCCGTGATGACGACCAGCGCGTGCCGCGGCAGGTCGACGTCGATGTTCTTCAGGTTGTGGGTGCGCGCGCCGCGCACGCGGATGAATTTCGACTCAGGGGACGACATGGGGAGTTTTCACGAGCGAACCGGCCATGATAGGTCGCCACAATGCGACGCGTCCAAACACCGACAGGGAGGTCCCGATGAGGACATTGATCGGAACGTTCGCCATCGCCCTCGGCGTCGTCCTGGCTGCCATGCCGGCGGCGGCCGAACCGCCGCCCATCTCGGCTTTCTTCAAGCGCCCGGCGGCCCGGGCGCCCAAGCTCAGCCCCAGCGGCCGCTATCTCGCCATTCAGGCCGCTGGCAAGGACGACCGCATCTGGCTGGCGGTGCTGGACCTGCAGAACCTGCAGGCGCCGAAGTTCATCGCGGGTTTCAACGATGCCGACATCTCGACGCACCACTGGATCGGCGAAGACCGCCTGGTGTTCGACATTTCCGACTCGCCAGACGGCACCACGCGCGTCTATGGGCAGGGGCTGTGGGGCGTGGACCGGGACGGCAGCAATCTGCGCCCGCTGATCAGGACCGGCAGCCGCCTCCTCACCAATGCCACGCTGATCAACGACCGCCGGCTGGACGCTAACTGGGTGCTGCACAGCGTACCGCCGACGCTGGACGGCACCGAGGTGATCGTGCTGCGCCGGCGCCGATACGGGGAGCGCGAGGCCACGGGCGTACAGCTGGCGCGCCTGGACACCAAGACCGGCCTCAGCCGCACGCTCAGCGAAGGCATTCCCGACCACACGATCCACTGGCTGCTCGACTGGCGCGGCCAGCCGCGCATCCTCGAAACCCAGAACCAGGGCCGCAGCCGGCTGTTCCGCCGCGATGAGGCCGGTCGCTGGCAGTTCTGGTACGACGACGACCCCGAGGCCCGCAAGCGTCCCTTTCCGACCTGGCTCGGCCCGGACGGCCTGATGCTGGGGGAGCAGGGCTACGGCGGCTACGACACCGTCTTCCGCCTCGACCCCGATAGCGGTCGCGCCGATGGCGAACCGCTGATCTCCACACCGGGCTACGACTTCACCGGTCGTGTCATTACCGAACCCGGCAGTGGGCGCCTGCTGGGCGTACGTTTCGAGACCGACGCGCCCGGCACGGTATGGCTGGACAAGACCATGCAGGCCCGCCAGGCTGACATCGACGCCCGCCTGCCCGGCAGCGTCAACCTCATCGAGTGCCTGCGTTGCCTGGAGGCCAGCCATCTGGTCGTCACCGCGCTGTCCGACAAGCGTCCGCCGCTGTACTACCTGTACAAGCCGGCCGACAAGGAATTGCAGCCCCTGGCCGGCACGCGTGCCGATCTGCCGCCCGCCGCCATGGGCCAGCGCGACTACCACCGCATCCGGGCCCGCGACGGGCTGGAACTGCCCGTGCTCGTCACCCAGCCTGCCGGCGGCGTGAAGGCGGCCACGCCCACCGTCGTGCTCGTGCATGGGGGGCCCTATGTGCGCGGCACTCACTGGGCATGGTCTTCCCATGCACAGTTCCTCGCCAGCCGCGGCTACCTGGTGCTGGAACCGGAGTTCCGCGGCAGCACCGGCTATGGTTTCAAGCATTTCCAGGCCGGCTGGAAGCAATGGGGTCTGGCGATGCAGGACGACATCGCCGATACCCTGGCCTGGGCCGTCAAGCAAGGCTGGGCCGACCCCAAGCGCGCCTGCATCATGGGCGCCAGCTATGGTGGCTACGCGGCCCTGATGGGCGCCGTCACGCAGGGCGACCTGTTCAAGTGCGCCATCAACTGGGTCGGCGTAACCGACATCGGCCTGTTGAGCAGCATCAACTGGAGCGACATGTCCGACGAGTGGAAGGACTACGGGATGAAGCGCCTGGTGGCCGACCCCGACACCGACGCCGCCCAGATGCGCAAGACCTCGCCCCTGGCCCGCGCCAGCGAGATCCGAATCCCGCTGCTGATGGCATACGGCGGCGAGGACTACCGCGTACCCCTGAAGCACGGCACCGACATGAAGGCCGCGCTGCGCGCCGACCAGCCCCTGGAATGGGTCGTCTACGCGGACGAAGGCCACGGCTGGTTCAACCTCAAGACCAACGAAGACTTCTGGGGCCGCGTCGAGCGCTTCCTGGGGCGCCACATCGGCAACGCCAAACCCTGAGGACGCCACGGGCGGAGGACGGCGAGGGACGCGAGCCGCTGCTTGTCGACCCGGGTAACCCATGAGCGGCCCTGGCAGTTTTCACGGGCGGGCGGGCCGCGACCCGCCACCACAATCCGGCCGCCGTCACCGGCATCAGGGAGAAACAATGATCCAGTACCTCCGAGCCGCTCTCGCGGCCGTCCTGCTGTGCGCGGCCTCGGCGCAGGCTGCGCTGCCGCCCATCGCGGCCTTCTTCAAGACGCCGGCCCTCACGGCGCCCAAGCTCAGCCCCAGCGGCCGCTATCTGGCGGTCCAGGTGGTGGGCAAGGAGGACCGGTTGTGGCTGGCCGTCATCGACCTGCAGAACCTGAGCTCGCACAAGGTCGTGGCCGGCTTCGGCAATGCCGACATCTACAGCCACGCCTGGATCAATGACGACCGCCTGGTCTTCCAGGTCTCCACCTCCCAGGACGGCAACACCCGCGTAGCGGCACCGGGTCTGTGGGCCGTGGACCGCGACGGCAGCAACCAGCGCCAGCTGATCCAGGCCGCCTGGGACTCCAACAACACCGCCAGCCGCATCACGGACCGGCGCCTGGAGCTGAACTGGCGCTTCGCCGGCACGTTCGACGACCAAGGCGATGACGTGCTGGTGGCCCGCCTGCCGTGGTCCGAAGAGAAGGAATCCACCGGCATCCAGTTCGCCCGCGTGAATTCGCGCACCGGTGAGAAGCGCAGCCTCAGCTACGGCCAACCGGATGGCGTGAAGAACTGGCGCCTCGATGCCCGCGGCGAACTGCGCAGCGTCGAGACCTGGCTGCAAGGGCGCCACAAGACCTGGCTGCGCGAAGGCGAGAACTGGCGCCTCTGGCAGGACCAGCCCGCCTACGGCGACGACCAGACCATAGAGCCCGAATGGTTCGGGCCCGACGGGCAGATCCTCGTCGTGGACAGCCTGCGGGGCTTCCGGGCCGTGTTCAAGCTCGATCCGGTCACGCTGAAACGGGAAGACAAGCCTTTGGTCAGCTTCGCCGGCTTCGATTTCAACGGCCACGTCGAGTACGACTCGGCCACCCGCCGCCTGCTGGGCATCCACTACCAGACCGACGCGCCCGGCACGGTGTGGTTCGACTCCGCGATGAAAGCCCACCAGGCCGACATCGACGCCAAGCTGCCGGGCTCGGTCAATCGCATCTCCTGCGGCCGCTGCTCCACCTCGCAATACCTGCTGGTCACGGCCTACTCCGACCAGCGCCCGCCGGTCTACCTGATCTACAAGCCCGCCGACAAGCAGCTGCAGATGCTGTCCGCGCAGCGCCCCGAGATCAAACCCGCGGAGATGGGGCAGCGCGACTACCACCGCGTCAAGATGCGCGACGGCCTGGAGATCCCGGTCCTCGTCACCCAACCCGCGGGCGGCAATGTCGCCCAACGCGCCACCGTCGTGCTGGTGCATGGCGGCCCCTTTGTGCGCGGCACGCATTGGCAATGGGAAGCCAATGCCCAGTTCCTGGCCAGCCGCGGCTATCTGGTGCTGGAACCGGAATACCGCGGCAGCACCGGCTACGGCTTCGCCCTCTTCAAGGCCGGCTGGAAGCAATGGGGTCTGTCCATGCAGGACGACCTCGCCGACACCCTGGCCTGGGCGGCCAAGCAGGGCTGGGCCGATCCCAAGCGCGCCTGCATCGCCGGCGCCAGCTACGGCGGCTACGCGGCACTGATGGCCGCCATGAAGCAGGCCAGCAGCTTCAAGTGCGCGATCGACTGGGTGGGCGTGACCGATATCGGCCTGATGTCCAGCATCCACTGGAGCGACTTCTCCGAGGAGTGGAAGCGCTATGGCATGGCCCAGCTCGTCGCCGACCCTGCCACAGATGCCGAGCAGATGGCTGCGACGTCGCCGCTGGCACGGGCCAAAGAGATCAAGCTGCCGCTGCTGATGGCCTATGGCACCGACGACGTCCGCGTGCCGCTCAAGCATGGCCGTGACCTGAAGGCGGCGCTGCGCGATGACCAGCCCGTCGAATGGGTCGTCTATGCCGACGAGGGCCATGGCTGGCACCTGCTCAAGACCAACGAAGACTTCTGGGGCCGGGTCGAGCGCTTCCTGGCCACGCATCTGGCGCCCAAGGACTGACCGTCCATCGCGGCCGCATGCAGCTCGCGGCCCGCGTCTGGCGATTCATCGCAGCGGCGTGGCGGCGCGGCGGTCCGATGACGAAACTGCTTCCATCGACACAGCAATCCCGCTGTGCAGAACCCGAAAGGAAGCATCATGAAGACCACCGCCACCGTCCTGATCCAAGCCGCCGCCGTTGCCGCCTTCGCCTTCACCGCCTTCGCCGCCAGCGCCGCTCCCCAAGAAATCCAGAAGCTGCCCCGCGTCGTCATCACCGGCAAGGCCACGCAGGAAGTCGCCCCTCAAGTTGCTCAATTGCCGCGCGTCGTCGTCACCGGTTACGCCGTCCGTGAAGTCGCCCAAGTGCAACAACTGCCCCGCGTGACCGTCACCGCCCGTCGCGCCTGAGGTCTTCGCATGACGATGGGAATGACCACAAACACCCGAGCCGAGTCGCCGGCGCAGCAGGCCGGCGGCCTGTGCTGCGCCGACGAGTCGGCTTGGCGTCAACATTTATTCGCACTCTGAAAGACAATCCGGGCTTCTGACTGGAGCCCGCTTTGAAAGAAGAGCTGCGCAAACGCCGGTCCTGGCTGGATGGCTTCATGGCTTATCCGGCGCCGGCCGGCCTGAGCGAAACCGCACTGCGCGAGAACATCATCCTGCTCGACCAGGCCCTCTACACGCTGTGGAGCCTGGGCGACAACCTCATCTACGCCTGGACGCCCGAGCCGCGCGGCCTGCGCGTGCTGGTCGCGCCGCACCAGATGCTGACCGAGTACACCCTGGGCGACGGCACCTCGCCGCCGACCGAGGTGACGCGGCGCACGCGGCTGCTGGACAAGCTGCTGTCCAACCCGGAGCACCTGGACAAAGAGGCCTTCGACAGCGTGTCGGCCGCCCTCGGCGTCACGCCCAAGGTCATCGACCTGCCCTTCAACCCGGACCGGGGCCTGGGCCTGCCGCTGATCGCCGCCATCGCGGCGCGCTACGGCATCCGCCTCGTCGAGGACCGTGCCGTCATCCTGTTCGATGCGGTCGGCTTCTCGCTGCTGACGCCGCTGCAGCAGGTCGTGCAGCTCAACAGCCTGTCCTGCTCGGTCAACGCGGCCTATGCCAAGCTGCTGGACCAGGAAATCAACATCAACTTCGCCCGCACGACGACGGGCGACGGCTTCTACATCTGGAACCGCATGCGCGGCGTCGAGGCCAATGTCGAGCTGTACCAGCTGATGCAGTTCATCCTGGCCGACAACGCCCTGGCCCGCGAGCGCGCCACGCGGCCCGAGTCGGTGCCCAAGCTGCGCGCCTGCTTCCACGTCGGTTCGCACTACGAGTTCTACCAATCCGAGGGCCTGAACCCGACGTCGTTCAGCTATTTGGTCGGCCAGGTCACCATCGAGCTGGCGCGCATGATCGAGCGTGCCGAACCGGGCCAGATCCTGGTGGGCAAGTTCAACACGCTGATGCACGACGAGGCCAGCGGCGAGGACGTGCGCATCGACAGCCTGGACTTCGTCGAGCGCACGCGCGCGCCGCTGCGCAGCTTGAACGGCCTCAAGCTGGCCGGCTCCGAGGTCGACGAGATCGCCTGCTACCTGACCGGCCGCCGCGACAACACCGGCCTGTGGGGCATCAGCGAGTACCAGATGGCCGACAAGCACGGCCTGATCCACCGCGTCTACAACGCCAAGATCAACATCCACCGTCGCAACGGCGAGCCCATCTACCTCGGCCTGCGCGAGGAAGACCTGCCGCAGGACGCGCCGCGCACCGTGGCGGACACCGATTTCGTACCGCTGCAAGGTTGACGACGGTTCAGAGGTTACAAAAGCACTAGAGGCCTGACCCCAAAACGGGCTCTCCATGCGGTTTCGCCCAGGGTGCAGCGGCTAGGATCGACGCCGCCGTGACCGAGTCCACCGCTCCCATCGCTGCAAAACCTGCCCCCGTCGGCCAGCGCAGGCTGCTGACCCTGCTCTTCGTCGACCTCAGCGGCTCGACCGCCATGGCCGAGTGGATGGAGGCCGAGCATTACGCGGCCATGCTGGCCGGCCTGCGCGCGCTGTACGAGCGCGTCGTGCCCCACCATGGCGGCACTATCGCCCGCATCCAGGGCGACGGCATGCTGGCCGTCTTCGGCCACCCCGAGGTGCGCGAGGACGACGGCCGCCGCGCGACCGAGGCCGCGCTGGAACTGCACACCGCCGTGCGCGAGCTGCAGCCGCCCGGCCCCCGTCCCGCCGACTTCCCTGGTCTGGCCCTGCACAGCGGCATCCACGCAGGCATCGTCCTCGTCAACGAGGGCGACCAGATGCGTGGCCGCTTCGAACTGCTGGGCAACGCGCCCAACATCGCCGCGCGCCTGTCCGAGGCCGCCAAGCGCGACGAGATCATCGCCAGCGAGGAGAGCCTGGGCTTGCAGAGCCAGTTCTTCGACACCGGCCCGCGTTTCTCGCTGCAGCTGCGCGGCCGCGCCACGCCGCTGGCCGCCTACCGCGTGTTCGGCCGCGCCCCCGTGAGCCGGCGCTTCGAGGCGAGCATGCGCCGCGGCTTGGCCCCCTTCGTCGGCCGCGGCAGCGAGCTGGCCTCGCTGGACACCGCGCTCGCGCGCACCCTGCACGATCGCAGCACGCTGTGGCTGGGCATACGCGCCGGCGCCGGCGTGGGCAAGACCCGGCTCACCGAGGAATTCCTGCGCCGGGCGGCCGATCAGCATTGCCAGATCCACCGCGGCTACTGCGAGAGCTATCTCAGCGCCGAGCCCTTGCAGCCCTTCCTGCAGATGTTGCGCGGCCTGGACGGCCTGCACGACGCCCCGCCCGAGCTCTTCGCCGCCCAGCACAGCCAGGCAGGCCAGCGCGCGGACGCCCTGCTGACGTTGCTGTTGGCTCTGGCGCGGCGCACGCCCCAGCTCGTCTTCATCGACGACCTGCAATGGGCCGACGATGCCTCGCTGCGCCTGCTGCACCGCCTGCGCGCCGGCGCCGAGCGCGAGGGCCTGCCGCTGATGCTGCTGACGGCCAGCCGGCCGCTGCCCAGCACGGCCGCCCTGCCCGCCGCCAACGACGGCGATGCCGACCTCATCGAGTTGCCGCCGCTGACCGAGACCGAGGCCGCCCGCGCCGTGCAGCAGCTGCTGCCGCAGATCGACCCTTTCATCGCCGCCGAGGTGCAGCGCCACGCCGGCGGCAACCCCCTCTTCATCGAGGAGCTCTGCCACGCCGCGGCCGACACCGGCGAAGGCCTGGTGGCCGGCCAGAGCAGCTCGGCCTGGCTGGCGGCCCTGGTCGAGTCCCGCGTCGGCCGCCTGCCGCCCGAGCAGGCCCAGCTGGTGCGTCTGGCCGCCGTCATCGGCAACGTCATCCCGGTCTGGCTGCTGCAGGCCCTGGCGGGCCGCGGCGAGCAGCACCCCGATGTGCAGGCGCTGGCAGCGCAGGACTTCATCTTCCCGGACCAGCGCCCCGGCCATCTGCGCTTCAAGCACGGCATCACGCGCGACGTCGTCTACGAAGCCACCGGCCTGCATGAGCGCCAGGCCCTGCACCGACGCATCAGCATCGAGCTGGCGGCCCACGGCGGCAACGAGCTGCACGAGCAGCTGGCCTATCACGGCGCGGCCGCCAACGACTGGCCCGCCGCCGCCGCCCACGCCGAGGCCGCCGGCGACCAGGCCCTGGCCGCCTCGGCCCTGGACCGCGCCAAGAAGCAGTTCCGCGCCGCCTTGGCGGCCCTCGAATTCCTGCCCGATGACGCCGAGCGCCGCCGCCGCTGGGTGGCCATCGCCCAGCGCCTGGGCATGGCCTGCGTGTTCGATGCCTCCCAGGACGACCTGCGCGTGCTGCGGCACGCCGCCGCCCTCGCCAGGGCCGAGCGCGAACCCACGCTCATCGCCCGCACCGAGTACTGGCTCTCCTATGTGGGCTATGCGCTGGGCGAGACGCGCGACAGCCTGCGCCACGCCCGCGCTGCCGTCGAGATGGCCCAGGACTGTGGCGACAACGCCCTGCTGGCCCAGCTGCCCGGCACCGTCGGCCAGCTGCAGGCCGCCGCGGCCGACTACGCCAACGCCCTGCCCATGCTGGACCTGGCCATCGCCCGCCAGCGCGCCCGCGCCAGCAAAAGCGCGGTGAACCAGATCGGCCTGTCCTTCTCGCTGTGCTGCCGCGCCTATGTGCTGGGCGACCAGGGCCATTTCGACCAGGCCCACGCGATCTTTGCCGAGGCCCTGGCCCCCTTCAGCGGCAGCGGCCATGCTGTCGAAGCCAGCATGCAGGGCTGGCGCGCCGCCGTGCTGCTGTGGCAGGGCCGCTGGGCCGAGGCGCGCGAGGCCGCCCTCGTGGCCCACCGTGTCGGCGCCCAGGTGCGCAGCATGTTCACCTGCGCCATGGGCCACGCCGCCGGGGCCTACGGCGCCTGGATGCAGGAGGCCGACCCGACCGCCCGCCAGCACATCCTGGACGCCACCGCCTGGCTGGCACCGCGCGGCGGCGGCCTGTACAGCAGCTTCCAGCATGGCTGGCTGGCCGACATCCTGTCCACCCAGGGCGATGCCGGCGCGGCCCGCCACCACGTCGCCCTGGCCCTGAAGCGCGGCCGACAGCATGACTGGATCGGCGGCGCCATGGCCTACCGCGCGGCGGCCCGGCTGGCGGCAAGGCTGGGCGATACCGAACGGGCCAAGCGCTACCTCGGCCTGGCCCGCGGCGCCGGCGAGCAGCGCAACTCCCTGCACGAGGCCGCCGTCACGGCCCTGCTGGAAGCCGAACTGCGCCTGGACGACCACTGGCAGGCCGCCCGCGACCGCGCCGGCCGCGAGTTCGAGCGCCTGGGCATGACGGGCTTTCTGGAACGGGCTTTGCAACTCTGAGGGCAGGGTGTAACCGCGGTGCTCTCGTAACTCCCGCGCCGCTACGATGGAGCGCAATGCCGCCGTCGCCCGCCACCTCATCACCCGCCCTCGCTGCCCTGCGCGCAGCCACGGCCGCCCAGCACGCCCAGCTGGATGCCGGCCTGCCGCTGTCGCGTGAAGGCGCCACGGCGGCCGACTACCGCGAGCATCTGCAGGTGTTGCGTTGCTGGCTGCAGGCCTGCCGGCCGGCGTTGGAGGCCACCTGCCCCGGCGATGCGGCCCTGCTGCTGGGCTGGATGGCGGCCGACATCGGCCCCGACGACGCCCCCGCCGCGACCGGCCGCGCCGACTGGGCCCAGCCGCCCGCCGCCTGGGGCGTGGCCTATGTGGTGCAGGGCTCGCAGCTGGGCGGCCAGGTGCTGGCGCGGCGGCTGACCCCGTCGCTGGCACCGCAGTCCACCCACTATCTGCAAGGCCGTGGCCGGGAGACCGGCGCCCATTGGCAGGGCTTTCTGCGCGAGCTGCACGCCGCGCTCGGCGATGACGCGGCCGCCATCGCGATCGCCTGCCGCGCCGCCGCGCAGGCCTTCGAGCAGTTGCAACAGGCCTTCGACGCCCGCCTCAGCGAGGCCGCATCGTGACGATGCCGAGCGAGCCCACCGTCACGCTGGACAACTGCGACCGCGAGCCCATCCACACGCCCGGGGCCATCCAGTCCCACGGCGTGCTGCTGGCTTTCGACGCCACCGGCGTGCTGCGCCAGGCCAGCGCCAATGCGGCAGCGCTGCTGGCGCCGTGCACCTTGCCGGCTCTCGGTGCGGCCCTCGAGAGCGGGCACTTCGGCTCCGATGAAGCCCTGCAAGCGCTGCTCGCCGAGTCGCTGGCCACGCTGGCACAGCCCGATGCCCTGATGCCGCTGGCCCAGGAGCTGCGCGTGGGCGAGCAGCTCTTCGACGTCGTGCCGCATCGCAGCGCCGAAGGCCTGCTCATCGTCGAATTCGAGCTGCAGCCCATGTCGGCCGGCCAGCTCACCAGCTTCTCGCTGATGGCCCACCGGGCCATGGACAAGCTCAAGCGCCTGAACAGCATCGACGGGTTGCTGGCCGCCACCGTCACCGAGGTGCGCCAGCTGACCGGCTTCGATCGCGTCATGGGCTATCGCTTCCGGCATGACGACTCCGGCGACGTCGTCGCCGAGGCGCGCACCGAGGCACTGGAGCCCTTCCTGGGCCGCCGCTACCCGGCCAGCGACATCCCCGCCCAGGCGCGCCGTCTCTATGTCGTCAACACCCTGCGCCTGATTGCCGACGTGACGACGACGCCCGTGCCGGTGCAGGCCCTGTCGCCGGACCTGCTGGACATGAGCGGCGCCATCCTGCGCGCGGTCTCGCCCATCCACATCGAATACCTGCGCAACATGGGCGTGGCGGCGTCCATGAGCATCTCCATCGTCGTCGACGGGCGGCTGTGGGGCCTGCTGGCCTGCCACCACTACACGCCACGCCGCGTGCCCTATGCGCTGCGCATGGCCTGCGACGTCATTGGCCAGCTGCTGGCCTCGCGGGTGCAGTCGCTGCTCGCCGGCCAGCGCGCCGACGAGCTGCGCACCGCGTCCGTGCTGTCCACCCGCATCGCCGAGCAGGTGCTGCAGGCCGATGACACCTTGAGCGCCCTGGCCGCCGAGGCGCCGGCCCTGTGCCAGCTGCTGCACGCCGGTGCCGTCGTCATCGGCGAGAGCGGCAAGCTGCGCGCGCATGGCGTGGACGGCGCCGCCGCCGAAGCCCTGCTGCGCTGGTTGTCGGACCGCAGCACCACCGCGTCGCTGCAGGCCGCCCGCGGCGACGTGCTGCACGGCCACGACGCGGCCCAGATGCCCGCGGCCCTGCGGGCACGGCTCGCCCCCCTGTGCGGTGTGCTGGCCCTGCGCTTCGACGCCGCGGCCGATGGCTGGGTGGTGCTGCTGCGGCCCGAGCAGATCGAGACCATCCACTGGGGCGGCAAGCCGATCAAGGAATACACGCCCGGCCCGCTGGGCCCGCGCCTGACGCCGCGCGGCTCCTTCGAGCTCTGGAAGGAGACGGTGCGCGGCCAGGCCGTGCCCTGGACCCTGCTGGAGCTGGACCTGGCCACCCAATTGCTGGACGGCCTGGTGCGCGCCCACGCCGCCAAGCTGGCCGAGAGCATCCGCCTGCGCACCGAGCTGCTGGCCATGCTGGGCCACGACCTGCGCGACCCGCTGCAAAGCATCACCATGGCCGCCCATGTGCTGCAGCGGTCACCGTCGGGCGACGGCCGTGGCGGCGAGCTGGGCACGCGCATCCGCAACAGCAGCGGCCGCATGCAGCGCCTCATCACCCAGGTGCTGGACCTGTCGCGGGTGAAAAGCGGCTCGGGCCTGCAGCTGGATCGCCGACCGACCGACCTCGTCGCGCTGGCGCGTGACCTCATCGCCGAGATGCGCCTGGCCCACCCGGCCCGCATCGTCGACTTCGATGCGCCGCCCCTGCTGATGGCCGACGTCGATGCCGACCGCCTGGCCCAGGTCATCAGCAACCTGCTCAGCAACGCCCGCCACCATGGCGACCAGGCCCAGCCCATCGCCGTGCGGCTGTACAACGACAGCGATGCGCTGCGACTGCGCGTCGCCAACGCCGCCCAGCCCATCGATCCGGCCTTCGTGCCCATGCTGTTCGACCCCTTCAAGCGCGCCGCCAACCGCGAGCGCAACCGTTCCGGCCTGGGCCTGGGCCTCTACCTCGCCCAGCAGATGACCCAGGGCCATGGCGGCACGCTGGCCTATGCCTACGAAGACGGCTTGGTGGTGTTCACGGTGGTGCTGCCCAAGCCCAAGGGATGAGCCCGCGCGGCCGGCCGGCAGGCGCCGTGCCCGGCGCCGCGCCTTTGCGTCACTGCCGCCGGCTTCGTGAAACCACGTATCCAAATTATCGGAACAACGTTCCATAGTTGATTCTCGATGTGCGGCGCTGCCGCACCGACCTGCAGTCGCCACGCCGATGCGCGTGGATCGACCGGTAGCGACCTGACGTCGGCGCCGGTTGTTTTCTCCCATGCCCTGACAGCCTTCGCGGCGGCCACTCCCGGCCGGCGTGACGGTCCGCTGCGCGCATCCGGACGGACACCGCGCTGCCCACACAACGACCCCGGAGACAAAGCCATGATCACCAAGAAGCTGACACCCCCGCCCCTGCCCGTCGTCCGCACCGCCGGCACAGCCCTCACTCTCGTGCTGGCCGCCTCGGCCGCACAAGCCGTCGACTGGCCCTCGGGCTATTCCAAATGCGCCGACGAAGGCGAGACCTGCAAGGTCGGCACCAGCACCCGTTCGGTGTCCTACGGCATCAAGGACAAATGGGTCGTCAAGAGCCTCAAGGGCGACATCGCCTGCACGACAGCCACCTTCGGCTCCGACCCCAACCCCGGCATCACCAAGAAATGCGCCGTTGGCCCGGCGGCATCACCGGCGCCTACGCCGGCACCCACACCTGCGCCGACCCCAGCACCCACACCGGCCCCCACACCCGCACCTTCCCCCGCCCCAACGCCCGCGCCCGCCCCGGCCGGCGCCAGCGGCGGCTATGCGGGCACGGTGACGGGCGGCGGCAGCAAGACCGCCGTGACGGTCAGCACCGCCGCGGCCATGCAGGCCGCCATCAACGCCTATGACGGCAGCTCGGGCCTGGTGCTGCGCTACACCGGCACCTTCGACTTCGGCACCATCCCCGACGCCTGCACGCAGTGGCAAAAGCCCGCCGGCGCCATCGTCGAGATCAAGAACAAGGACAACATCACCATCGAAGGCGCCAACGGCTCCGCAGCCAACTTCGGCCTGGCCGTCAAGGCCGATTCGCAGAACGTCATCATCCGCAACATGACCATCGGCCTGCTGCCCGGCAGCATCGACGCCATCGGCATCGAGGGCCAGAGCGGCAAGTATCCCGGCTACATCTGGGTCGACCACAACACCCTGTTCAGCAGCCTGAAGGAGTGCAGCGGCGCGGGTGACCTGGAGTTCGACGGCCTGGTCGACAACAAGGCCGGCGCCCACCACATCACCTACTCGTACAACTACATCCACGACCACCACAAGGTCGGCCTGATCGGCTCCAGCGACAGCGACGCCAGCGACCGCTTCATCACCTTCCACCACAACCACTACAAGAACGTCGGCTCCCGCCTGCCGCTGCAGCGCGCTGGCTACACCCATCTGTACAACAACCTGTACACGGGCGTGCTGACCTCGGGCGCCAACATCCGCATGGGCGGCTACTCGCTCATCGAGGGCAACTGGTTCGAGAACTCGCAGAACCCGGTGACCTCGCGCGACAGCTCGGCCATCGGCTACTGGCAGCTGCGCAACAACAACATCACCAGCCCGGCCGACTTTGCGACCTATGGCATCACCTGGGTCGCCAGCGGCTCTTCACCGTCGCGGGATGCGACGGACTGGGTGACGACGGCCAACTTCCCGCTGGGGATTCCCTACAGCTACTCGCTGCAGGCGCCGTCGTGTGTGAAGCAGAAGTTGCCGGCGGCGGCGGGAGCGGGGACGGGGCTGGCGAAGGTCAGTTGCTGACGAGATAGCGCATGCCGCCGGCACTGCTCGAGCGCGCCGCCGGCGGCATGGTTGAACGCCCTAGTTGGTTTGCCAAAAACCTGCGCTAGCCCTCGCAAGCTGAGATTCCAGACTCTCCCATGCAAATCCAGCATTCCGAATCAGCATGCCCAACTCTTCCACAAGCGACTGCATCAGGTCGACGATCCGCTTCAAATCAGCCCACTTGATGCCAAGCTGGCCAATGTCGACGAATTGGTACTTGTCAGCGACTAGATGGACCTCTGTGTGAGCAGAGACCCTGTCTCTGATAGTTAAGAAGCCCAGCAGCGCGGCGTCGGATTCGAGCGCTAAAAATTTCGCATTGGCACTGGCAAGAATCTCGTCAAACTGAGCTCGACGCTCGGCTTGCTCGCGCAGCTCCATCCGCCGGAGAGCTTCGCGGATCTCTGGATCGGCCTCTTCTTCGACAGAAGGGACTACCCAAATTGCAAACCGCTCTCGTAGTTCCGCTTGCAAATGTTCATCCTGCAAAGCGCCTACGAGCCTTCTGATACTCGGCGTCCTATCGTCCTTGTCGAGGGAAAGCTTTGCAATGTCCTGAGCGCAAGAAAGAAAAAGCGAGTGCCGTAGGGTCTTGAATCCTCGTGCTCGTTTCTCTGAACCATGATGCTTCACTACATCGGCATCAAACAGCATCGGGTGCAGCAACGCGTAGCGCTCTTTGAGACCGAGAAAAGCATCGAGAAGGTGGCTAGTATGGGCTTCCAGCTTTTCAATCTGAGTTGGCATACCGACTCCAGCTAACGCCGACACAGGCGCTGCCCAAAGACATCAACCCTCGGCAAAGGCCAATGCGTCGCAACTAAACCCCCATCGCCACCACCGTCTGCGCCCCCGTGTAGCGCAGTACCCCCGCATCCAGCACGGCCGCGATGACGCCCAGCATGACGCCCATGCCCATGCCGTAGCCCGAGCAGGCATGGGGCGGCGGGCCCTTGGGGTCGGCGCGGTCGCCGCCGAAAGCAACGTGATGGCGCAAGGGGTCCTGCTGGGTGGCCGAGCCCAGGCCGACGACGACGACGCGGCCCGGTGCGATGTCCACCTGACCGAGCTTGTGCGCCACCTTGGCCTTGCGCCAGATCTGGAAGGGCGTGGGGCGCTGGGTCAGCGTGGCGACCAGCGTCGGGCGCAGGCAGGCGACGGCCTCGGCATAAGGAGGCGGGGCGTTCTGGGTCTCGGGCGGGACCGCGTTCCATTGCGGCTGCAGCTCCCAGAGCTTGCGCGTCTGCGTCCAGGCGGCCAGCACGGTGACCAAGTTGGCATGCGTGGTGGGCGGGAAGCCCAGCATGATGCCGGCCAGCGTGCGCGCGGGCAGGTCGGGCGTGGCGTCGGGCAGGGCCTTGGCCGCATCGATGATCTTTGCGGCCAGCGGCGGCAGCACCGTGCCGGGCTCGGCCAGCCAGTCTTCGACGGCAGCGGTGAAGCGGCGGCCGGCGGCGCGGCCCTCGGCCTTGACCGCGTCGGTCGGGTGCGGGCCGAAGACATGGCGCGAGACCTTGAAGAGGTCACGCGGGCAGCGCGCGGCCACGCCTTGCGCCGGCGCTTCCGCGTGGAACTCCGTGCCCCAGATGTGGCGGCCGTCGGGCTGGCCGAACCAGGCCTTGCACAGCGCGGCCAGCACGCCTTCGCTGAGGCGCTCGAAGTCCAGCGGCGTGTCGGTGGGCAGGTCCTGGGGTTTCTGCGAAGCAGGAAAAGCGTCCAGCAGCGCACGGGCTTCCTTCTTCAGCTGCAACAGGCCGGCCTTGGCGACCGAGTACGCCGTGGCATAGCAGTACTCCTCGCTGTAGGCCTCGATGGCGGCGTTGATGACGGGGGCCAGGTCGAGGTGGCCGCTGTCGTCGTCCTGGCCCAGGTAGCCCACGCCGATGGAGTCATGCATGCGTTCGCCATAGCCGCTGTTGGAGTAGCGGTCGGGGACATTCCTCAGCACCTCGCAGACGCGTTCGGCCGCGCCCACCAACACCCCATAAGCCGTGTCCACCACGCCGCCAGGCTGGGCGCGAACCCAGGCCCAGGCGCCGTCGCGGCTGGTGGTGTCTTCCAGCCACAGCTGCACGGCGGCCAGGTTCTGCAGATCGGGGATGCGCTCGGGCAGCGGCGTGGGAGCAGGCAGCGGCAGGGGCAGCTCGACCAAGCCCGGCAGGCCCTTCAGCGTGGCGATGGAGGGCACGAAGAAATAGGCGCCCCATTGCAGGGTGACGAAAGGCTCGGGGCCGAGGTCGACTTCGTAGGGCTTGCCGCCATGCTCGAAGGGAAAGAGGCGGGGCCCGCCGCTGCCGTCCACCACGCCCAGCAGCGGGTCGCTCTGGGCCGAATAGCCGCCGCTGGCGTTGCCGCCGGCCACCCAGCGCTGCACCACTTCGAACTGTTCGGCCAGGTGGGCGTTGTAGGCCATGAACACCAGGCCGCGGTCCTCGTCATCCGGCGCGTCGGCATGCACCGGTGCGCCATAGCTCATGCCGCGGCGCAGGATGCGCGGCATGCGGCTCTTCGAGAACGCCGTGCCGCCCAGATCACGCGGGTTGGTGCGGCGGATGTGGGCGTGGAAGGGGCAGGCCGAGCCTTCCTTGTCCTTGGCGAAGTTGAAGTCGTTGCCGGCGGTCCCGGGCGCGGCCAGCGAACGGCCGTCCTGCCAGCGGCCCATCAGCTTGGCCATGACCAGCTCATGGTCCAGGCCGATCTTCTTGGCTTCGGAATAGGTGCGCCTGGCAAATCGACCGGTGTACTGGCGCAACTTGCGCACGACCAGGAAGCTGCCGCGGTCCAGCAGCGCGTCAGGCTGCTCGGGCACGGCGTAACCCTTGTCGCGCTCGGTCGGGAAGCCCTGCAGCACCTCGCCGGTCTTGACGCGGTCGTCCCAGGACTGGCCCGTCGCGTCGCCGCCCAGCACCGGCTGGCTGATGCCGTCCTTGAAGCCGAAGTGCTCCTTGTCGGCGGCATTGCTGCGCATGGGCTCGATGGCCATCAGGGCCAGGCCGGTGTTGACGGTCAGCGCCTCGGCGAGTTCGTGCAGGCGCTTGTCGTCGGCTTCGGTGAAGTTCTCGCCCGGCCCGGCGGCTGCGAAGCGCAGCTGAATGAGAACGTGGGCGTTGGCCGGATCGATGCGGTCGATCTTGTTGACATGAGGCGCCAGCACCCAGTGCGACGGGTGGTTGTGGCGCACGTCGCCCAGCAGGCCGGCGCGGGCGGCCATACCCTCCTTGAAGGCCTGCGGGAAGCGGTCCAGCCGCGACGCCGGGATGCCCAGGGCCTTGAGGCCGCTCAGCGTCAGCGCCACCTGACGCCAGACGGGCAGCGACTCGCCATCCTGGTTGTCGCGCTGCACGGGCGCGGTGCTGAGCCAGGCCACCGCCTGGGTCGGCTGGGCCACGCGCAGCAGCACCAGGCCGCCGCGGTTGCCGGGCGGCTTGCTCAGCACGCAGCACTGCAGGTCGCCGGGATTCAGTGACAGCTCGCGAGCGGTCACCTGCGGTTCGTCCAGCGGCTGCTCGAACCAGGCCAGCATCTCGTGGTGGCGCAGGCGCAGCTGGCCGCCGGCCGTCTTGCCGCCGTCCTTGGGAAACTGCTCGGCGGTGCCCAGCTCGCGCAGCTCGAACAGCACGTCGTGCGTCGCACGCAGCAGGCAGTCGCGGTCGGGCGCCGCGTCGCCGAAGAAGCGCTGCAGGGTGTACAGGCCCGCCAGCGGCAGCAGGCCACGCGCCGCCATGGCGAAGCGCTCCTTGTCGCCGGTCGGCAGGGGCGGCGTCTCGCCCGAGGCCGGCGCGCGCAGGCGGTTGAACTCCAGCTCGTTGGCGCGGCCGCGTTGGGCGGCTTCCAGCCGGGCCAGGTATTCGGCGTCGCCGACGCTGCGGCCGGACTCGATGAAGAGGAAGTCGGCCGACACCTCGTGCTCGCGCACCCAGCGCGCATAGCGCTCGAAGCTGCAGGCGCGCGACAGGGTATAGCCCTCGGTGTGGCAGAGCATCAGGTCCAGCGTCGAGCCGAGCTGGTCCCAGATGACGCGCATATACGGCTCCCAGCCGCCGTCGAAGTTGACGCTCAGCAGCAGCCGGTCGGGGGCGCCATCCTTGCCGTCGACGATGCTCCAGCGGAAGGAATGGACGATGCGCCAGCGGGCAACGATGTCGGTATAGGGCGATGCGGGGGAGCTGGACTCGCGCGAGCCCAGGCGCAGGCCGTTCAGCGTCTTCAGCACCTTGCGCAGGCGGTCGACGTAGGTGACCACCTCCAGCGCATCGACAAAGCCGCGCTTGATGTCGGCCAGCAGGTTGAGATCGGTGATGCCGCCGAGCTGGACGTCGTTTCCCCGTGCCATAAGTTTTCCCCCTAGCTTTTAGGGCAGGAGTATCCCGGCGCCGCATGACCGCGGCGTCAGGGCGCGCCCTCAGGCTTGAGGAACTGCCGATCCGCGCCGGACGCATTTCATCCGCGAAAAGCCGCAACCTATCGCAAACCCTTAGATCGGAGGCCCCCTCGAGAACACACTGGCGGCACACCAGAGAGAAAGAAGTAAGCCATGAACCGCATCAGCACCACCACCGCCGCCGCCCGCACCCGCCTGCAAGCCGTCAGCGCCGCCATCCTCGTCGCCCTGGTCGCCCTGACCGGCGCCACCTGGATGACCATCACGACGCCCGCCGAAGCGCCCGAAATCGTCAAGCTGGACCGCGTGGTCATCAGCGGCGTGCACACGCCCGACACCGTGGCCAGCATCGAGCAGCTGCCGCGCGTCGTCATCGAAGGCCGCCGCAGCGCCGACACGACCCAGGTCGCGAGCGCCGACTTGACGTCGGCTGTCCGCTGAGCCGCCTGGTTTCAGCAAACGCTGGGCACGCTCCCCCCGGAATGCGTGTCCAGCGCGGGGTCTAGGGATTCAGACCCCCTCCCGCCAGGCGTACGGTCCACCTCGTCACTCAACGAAGGTAGTCCGAGATGATGTTCCGACATCTGCCATGGCTCCTCGCCGCGCCCCTGATGGCGCAAGCGGCGGACAACCTGGTCACCAACGGCTCGATGAACTTCTCGGGCGCCGGCGCTCCCACCGGCTGGACGCTGGTCGTGCCCACCGGCGAGTCGTGGCAGACCTTCGAGAACCACACCAGCCCGGAAGGCGGTTCCTACTTCGGCATCCAGGACCTCGACAGCTTCGCGCCGCGCTTCAACGCGGTCGGCATCACGCAGACCCTGTCGGGGCTTCAGGTGGGCGCCAGCTACGAGCTGAGCTTCTACTCGATGTCCAACCACACCTCGCTCGCGCCCACGGCCATGCAGCAATGGCGCGTCAGCTTCGGGTCGCAGACCCAGACCGGCCAGCAGACGTCGGCCAGCGTGCAGACCTGGGTGCAGTCCAAGATGACGTTCACCGCGACGTCCACGGTGCAGGCCCTGACCTTCGCGGCCGAGTTCCTGCCAGGCTCCTATCCCGAGATCCTCAACGTCGACGGCGTCACGCTGACCGCCGCGGCGGTGCCTGAAGTCTCACCACAGCTCCTGCTCGCGGCGGGCCTGCTGGCACTCGGTGGACTGAAGCTGCGGCGCCGTCAGGCCCCGTAGGCCTGCCTTGAGCCAGGTCTGGCAGCAGTGGCAGGTGCTCGCGGCCTCGCTGCCGCACAAAGCCCTGGGGCTGGCCGTCTGGCTGGGGGCCATGGCCGTCGTCTTCGGCCTGCTGGAGCGACGCTTCGCCCTCCGCCCCCAGCGCTTCCTGCGCCACAACCTGGCGCAGGACGTCGGCTACTACTTCCTGGGCGGGCTGTTGCCGCCCTTCATGACGGTGGTGGCGACGGCCGCCCTGGCCTGGTTCGCCAGCGGCCTCATCCCGGCGGGCTTTTATGCCTGGGTCGCCAGCCTGCCCTTCGCGGTCCGCGTCACGGCGCTGGTGGTGCTGGGCGACCTGGCCTTCTACTGGGCACACCGCTGGTCGCACGAGAACGAATGGCTGTGGCGGCTGCACGCCGTACATCACAGCCCCACCGAGCTGGACTGGCTGGTCAACACCCGCGCCCACCCGGTGGACCTGGTGTTCGCGCGCGTGGTGTCGGCCGTGCCCATCGTCGTGCTCGGCATCCGCCAGGGCAACGACGGGCTGGATGCGGCCGTGGCGGTCTACCTGGCTATCACCACGCTGTGGGCCTTCTTCATCCACACCAACCTGAAATGGCGGCTGGGCTGGCTGGAGCAGATCGTCGTGACGCCCGCCTTCCACCACTGGCACCACGCCAACACGCCGGGCGCGCTGAACAAGAACTACGCGGCGTTGTTTCCGTGGATGGACCGGCTGTTCGGCACCTATCACCTGCCGGCCGAGCAGTTCCCCGCGTCCTACGGCGCCGACCGCGAACTGCCCGAGACGCTAGGCGGCCAGCTGGTCAGTCCGTTCATTCAGCGGGCCGAGCGCCGGGCCGCTCCCTAGCCGGCCCGCCTTGGGCGATGTGCTTGCGGCTCGAAGCCGAAAGCATCGCCGTCCCCTCGGGGGACCGGTCAGGCTTGCCTGCGTTCAGCGGAGCAAGCCTGGACGAGGGGCTGCTTATCTTCCGAGCACGCGCAAGATCTCGCGCCCGTAGGCCTCGAGCTTCTTGGCCCCGACGCCGCTGATCTCGCCCAGCTCCGCGAGGTCGCCCGGCAGCACACGCGCCATCTCGGCCAGCGTCGTGTTCTGGAAGATCACATAGGCCGGCAGGCCATGCTCCTTGGCGACCTCGGAGCGCCAGGCCTTCAGAGCCTCGAAACGCTCCTGGCCCTCGGCGTCCAGGCCCAGGGCCGGATCGGCCTTGGGCTTGGCCCCACCGCGCGCCGTCTTGGACCGCGTCCTGGCCTTTTTCTCCTCGGCCTCGCGCAGCTGGATGTCGACCTCGCCCTTGAGCACCGCCCGTGCGCTGTCCTGCAGAGCCAGGGTGCTGAAATCGCCTTCGGCGGCCACATGGCCCAGCGCGATCAGCTGGCGCAGCACGGCCCGCCATTGCTGCTCGGACAGGTCGGCGCCACAGCCCCAGGTCGACAGCGACTCATGGTGGTACTGGCGCGTCTTGTCGGTCGCCTTGCCGCGCAGCACGTCGATGAGGTGGCCGGCGCCGAAGCGCTCACCGCGCTGGTGGAAACGGTAGATGCAGCTCAGCAGCTTGCGCGCCGCCTCGGTGCCGTTCCAGGTCTGCGGCGGGTTCAGGCAGTTGTCGCAGTTGCCGCAGGGCTGGGCCTCCTCGCCGAAGTAGTTCAGCAGGCGCACGCGGCGGCAGTCGGTCGCCTCGGCCAAGGCCAGCAGCGCGTCCAGCTTGCCGCGCTGACCCTGCTTGAAGGTCTCCTCGGCCGGGCTCTCGTCGATCATGCGGCGCTGGTTGACGACGTCGGCCAGGCCATAGGTCATCCAGGCCTCGGCCGGCGCGCCGTCGCGGCCGGCGCGGCCGGTCTCCTGGTAGTAGGCCTCGATGTTCTTGGGCAGGTCCAGGTGGGCGACGAAGCGCACATCGGGCTTGTCGATGCCCATGCCGAAGGCGATGGTGGCCACCATGATCAAACCGTCTTCGCGCAGAAAGCGGTCCTGGTGGCGGCGGCGCACGTCGGCGTCCAGGCCGGCGTGATACGGCAGAGCGTTCATGCCCTCGCTCTTCAGCCACTCGGCCGTCTCTTCGACCTTCTTGCGGCTCTGGCAGTAGACGACGCCGGCCTCGCCCTCGTGGTCGTCGCTGATGAAGCGCAGCAGCTGCTCGCGCGGCGAGCCGTTCTTCTCGACGATGAGGTAGCGGATGTTGGGGCGGTCGAAGCTGCTGATGAAGACGCGGGCGTCCTGCAGCTGCAGCCTCTGGATGATGTCGGCCCGCGTCAGCTCGTCGGCCGTGGCCGTCAGCGCGATGCGCGGCACGTCCGGGAAGCGCTCGTGCAGCAGGCTCAGCTGCAGATACTCCGAGCGGAAGTCGTGCCCCCATTGGCTGACGCAATGGGCCTCGTCGATGGCGAACATCGACAGCAGGCCGCGCTCGTGCAGCGACGCCAGCTGAGCCAGGAAGCGCGGCGTCGTCAGGCGCTCGGGCGCAGCGTAGAGCAGCGTCAGCCGCCCGCTCATCATCTCGCGCTCGATGCGGCTGGACTCCTCGCCGGTCTGGCTGGAATTCAGGAAGGCGGCGTGCACGCCCGCCTCCTCCAGCGCGCCGACCTGGTCGTGCATCAGCGCAATCAGCGGGCTCACCACCACCGCCACGCCCTGCTGGCGGGTGTGGCGCAGGATGGCCGGCACCTGGTAGCACAGGCTCTTGCCGCCACCCGTGGGCATCAGCACCAGGGCGTCGCCGCCGTCCGCCACATGCTCGACGATGTCGGCCTGCTGGCCGCGGAAGGCGGTGTAGCCGAAGACTGCTGACAGGACCTGGTGAGCTGCGGATTGCAGGTCGTCGGTGGGGCTTGGAAGATGCACGGGCGGATTCATTCAGCCGCCATTGTCCCAGGAGCCCCCGATGCCCCCTTCCGAGAAAGCCGCCGAGTTGCGCCAGACCCTGATCCGCAACTTCAATGAAGCGCCGCGCGAGCGCTTCCTGCGCGAGCCGCGCTACGACAGCGAGACCGCCTCGATGACGCAGGGCACGGCCGCCCGGCAGATGGGCGCCAGCTTCGACATCGTCGCGCCCGGCCAGCAGAGCTGCCCCTATCACTACCACTATGCCGAGGAGGAAATGTTCATCGTCATCCGAGGCGAGGGCACATTGCGCGTGGCCGGCGAACATGTGCCGATCAGGGCTGGCGACGTCATCACCATCCCGGCGGGGCCGGAATACCCCCATCACATCATCAACACCTCGGACGCGCCGCTGCACTACATCAGCATCAGCACGATGCAGAAGCCCGAGATCTGCGTCTACCCAGACTCGGGCAAGGTCGGCGCCTTCGCGCCGGGGCTGCGCCTGCTGCAGAAGCAGGATGCCGGGCTGGACTACTGGGTCGACGAGCCTTGAACTTCGCGGGCCGGCTCCGGCATCACCAGGCGGTCATCAGTACTTGTCCAGGTGGGCAGCGATCGCGGCTTCCATCACCAGGGGAAGCTCTTTGGCAAATGCGCTTCCCGTCGGCGCGGGCATCAGCGTCCGGGTGAAGCGGCGCTGGCCGTCGATTTCGGCATCGATATAGACGATGAATACCGGCACGGCCGACGGATTTTCCGCAGAGCTGAACTGTCCGCGCTGGTATTCCTTGCCGTTCAAGGCCTCGAATGCGGCCCGCTCGAACAGCGTCGTGGAGACCTTCGGTTTCACAGGCTCGGCACCGCCGACCACGACGCCGCCCAACACGCCACCCACGACTGCGCCCTGGGCCACGCCCCTGCCGAAAGCCGCGTGGTTGGCATAGGTCACCAGCGTGTGCACGACGATCTTGGCGTCGGAGGTACTGCCTTTGCGCCGCTGGTTGGCGCGGGCCTGCAACAGCCGAACCGGCGACGGCTCATACCAATCATCACCAATGCGCCGGATGCCGTAGTCTTCACTGGTGACCAGCAGGCTGAGTATCTTGCTGGTTTTCTCGAGTGCCGGGCGCAGGTCCTGCGTTGACGCGGCAGCCGATGAGGACGTCTCCGGTGTGTCCAGCCTTGCTGTCGTTGAGCAACCGACCAGCAGCGCGGATGCTGCGATCAAGAAGCCCGCGGAAAAACCGATCTTCATCATTCACTCCCTTGGAAAGTGGCGGCCGCTTCGTTCCCATGCAGCTCCTTGCCCACGGTCAGTAGTGTGGCGGCAACTCGTCGCGCAGGCTGCGCACGCCCTCCGGCTCGGCCGCTGTGGCGCGGTTGCGTAGTTCGACGAGCTCACGAATCAATCGGTCGATCTGCTCCTGCTGGCGCACGATGACCTGATTCAGCTGCTCGACCGTGTCCTCGGCAAAGCTGGCCTTGATTTCGAGATCGGTGATGCGTTGTTCGAGGGCTTGCAGGGTGTCCATGCCGCTATGGTGCCGCAAGCTGGAACTCCACCCGCGCCCAGCGCCCAAGGCCGTCCATGACCGTGAGGCGATGCGGGCCGGCGCGGTCGACGCGCAGGGTCTGGGCGGCCGCGGCCTTGGGGCTGTCGGCCATCCATTGCCCATCGAGCAACCAGGTCGTGCCCTGCTGCCCGCCGATGGCCTGCAGCTTGAGCACCACATCGCGCTGCCCCGGCGCCGGACGCAGCACCGTGCCCGGTTCCAGGCCCACGACGCGCAGCCGGTTGGCCACCGGCTGGCTGCCGCCGCAGTCGGGCCGCCAGGGCAGGCGCTCCATCGGATGGCGCTGCTCGGCATCGAGGAAGGGGCCGAGCAGGGCCGGCCAGCGCACCGCTTCGAAGCGCTCGGCCGTCGGCGCGCAGCCCGGTTGCACACGCTGGCCCGCGGCCACCCAGACGGGCTCGGCCAGCGGACCCGGGCGCAGGCGGTCGGGCAGCGTCGGCGGCACAGCGCCGTCCAGCGTCCAGGCGGTGCGGCGCTGCAGGCACAGCGCCGGGTCGGTGGCCGACTCGGACAGGCCCAGCGGCCAGCAGATGGGCACGGAGACGACGTTGTCGGGCCGGCGCCGCGGCGCGAGTTGCTGGCGGGCTTCGTCCGGCCCCAGGGCGGCGGCCAGGTCGCGCAGCAGCGGCGCCGCCGAGTTGGCGCCGAAGTGACCGGGGTTGGGCGTGCCGTCGGGCCGGCCTATCCAGACGCCGAAGGTGTAGCGGTCGGTCACGCCCAGAGCCCAGGCGTCGCGGAAGCCGAAAGACGTGCCCGTCTTCCAGGCCACGCGCTGGCCGCTCTCGCGAAACGGGCTGCCGGGACGGCCGCCGTTCTCCAAGATCTCGCGCACGATGAAGGCGGCGCCCTCGCTCATCAGGCGGGCCTCCTTCAAGGGCTCCTCGGGCGTCAAGCGCGGCCGGGCCGCGATGCCGCCTCGCGCCAGCGCCGTGTAGGCGCCGACCAGCTCCTCCAATGTCGTGCTGCCGCCGCCGAGGATGAGACTCAGATTGGGCGCTGCATTGGCCGGCATGCGCAGCCTCAGGCCCGCATGGCGCAGGCGGCCGGCAAAGCGCTCGGGGCCGAGGCGGTCCAACAGGTCCACCGCCGGCACGTTCAGCGAGCGCTGCAGGGCCTCGCTGACGCTGACCGGCCCCGAGAAATCGGCCTGGAAGTTGCCCGGCGCATAGCCACCGAAGTTCTGCGGCGCATCGATGAGCAGGCTCTCGGAATGGATCAGCCCCTCGTCCAGCGCCATGCCGTAGAGGAAGGGCTTGAGCGTGGAGCCCGGCGAGCGCTTGGCCCGCACCATGTCCACATGGGCGCCGCGGCGCGCATCCGTGAAGTCGGCCGAGCCGACATAGCCGCGCACTTCCAGGGTGCGGTTGTCGACGACGAGAGCGGCCAGGGACACGGCATCGGGCAGGCTGTTGAGCCGGTCGGTCAGCAGTTGCTCCAGGCGGCTCTGCAGGCCGGCGTCCAGCGTCGACTGGATGATGGCCGGCGCGGCCCCGCGGTGCCTGGCCTCCTGGCGCAGGCGCTCGGCCGCCAGCGGCGCCAGCCAACGCGCACGCAGCGGCGGCGCGAAGACGCGCTCCAGCTTGGCGTCGGCCACGTCGGCAGCGCTCCACACGCCCAGGGTCTGCATGCGCGTCAGCACCTTGTCGCGCGCCGTCTGCGCGGCCACGACGGCGCGGTCCGGCCGCAGCCGCGTGGGCGACTGGGGCAGCGCGACCAGCAGGGCCGCCTCGGCTTTGGACAGGTCGGCCGCGCCCTTGCCGAGATAGGCGCGACTGGCCGTCTCCACGCCCTCCAGCGGCCCGCCCATGGGCGCGAGGTTGAGATACAGCGACAGGATCTCGTGCTTGCTGCAATGCAGCTCCAGCTGCAAAGCGCGCGCGATCTGCCGCAGCTTGGCTGGCACGCTCCGGCCGGCCGCCTTCTCGTCGACAAGGCGCGCCACCTGCATGGTCAGCGTCGAGCCGCCCGACACGATGCGGCCATGCCGCGCCCACTGCCAGGCTGCGCGCACCAGCGCCACCGGGTTCACGCCCGGATGCCAGCGGAACCAGCGGTCTTCGTAGTGCAGCAGCGCCTCGGTATAGTTGGCCGACACGGCCTCGGGCGTCGTCGGATGGCGCTGCGCGCCGTCGTCACCCGGCCAGGCGCGCAGCGGTGTGCCGTCGGCGGCAAGGACGGTCAGCGTCGGCGACTGTGCCGCCGGCTGGGGCAGTGGGCAGGCGAAGTCCAGCACCAGAACGGCCATGAGCAGGCCGGCAAGCGTGAGTTCGAGGTGGCGGCGAGTGATGCGCATCGGCATGCCGAAGACGATAGCCGACAAGCCCCCCTAGCTTGCTTGCATCCAAGCGGCGCGCGCTGCGTATGAGTTGAGCCGCAGCGCTGATTGTTTCCATCTGTTTGCGGCCCACCCACAAACAGGAGCCTTCATGAAACTCGCATCACGCGCGCCCACCCTAGCGCTCATCACCACCGCTGTGTTGGCAAGCCTGGCCGCCTTGCCGGCCCAGGCCTCCAGCCACCGCGAGGCCCCGTCCATCGGCGGCATGCCGCGCGTCGACGGCACCGACTTCTACATGTTCAACAGCTACGAAGGCGTGGCCGCCAACGGCAGCGGCGGGCGCGCCGGCTATGTGACGCTGATCGCCAACTACCTGCCGCTGCAGGATGCCTACGGCGGCCCCAACTACTTCAAGCTGGACCCGAACGCCATCTACGAGATCCACATCGACAACAACGGCGACGCGAAGGAAGACCTGACCTTCCAGTTCAAGTTCATGAACACGCTCAAGGGCATCACCCTGCCCATCGGCAACCAGGTCGTGCCCATCCCGTTGACCCAGGCCGGCACCGTCAGCGCGCCCAATGCGGCGGCCCTCAACGTCAATGAAAAGTTCGCCTTGACGCTGATCCGCGGCGACCGCCGCACCGGCACGGCCACGGCCATCAACAACCCGGCTGGCGGCACCTGGTTCGACAAGCCGGTGGACAACATCGGCACCAAGACCATCGCCGACTACCCGGCTTACGCGGCCCAGCACATCTACAGCGTCAGCCTGCCCGGCTGCGCCATGCCGGCCAAGGTCTTCGTCGGCCAGCGCCAGGAGGCCTTCGCGGTCAACCTCGGTCCCATCTTCGACCTGGTGAATGCCGACGTCGGCGTCATCACCGACCGCAGCAAGATCAACGCGGCGGCGGCCAACTCCATCCAGGACAAGAACGTCACCTCGCTGGCACTGGAGGTGCACAAGAGCTGCCTCACGCAGGGCAACGAGACCGTCATCGGCGGCTGGACGACGGCCAGCGTGCGCCAGAGCCAGATCGTCAACGCCACGCCGCCCAGCGGCTACGACACCGCGGTGAAGACCGGCGGTGGCTGGGTGCAGGTCTCGCGCCTGGGCAACCCGCTGGTCAACGAGGTCGTCATCGGCCTGCCCGACAAGGACAAGTTCAACGCCTCGGTGCCCACGGGCGATGGGCAGTTCGCCACCTACGTGACCAACCCGACGCTGCCGGCCCTGCTGTCGGCCGTGCTGCCCATCGGCAACGCCGCGCCCACCAACCTGCCGCGCCTGGACCTGGTGACCACATTCCTGACCGGCATCCCTGGCGTCAACCAGCCGGCCAATGTCGTAGGTTCGGAGATGCTGCGGCTCAACACTGCCGTCCCCGCGCGGCCCTTCGCGATGCAGAACCGCCTGGGAATCGTCGGCACGCTGCGCGATGGCGAGAGCCCGCCCGACCTGGCCGGCTTTCCCAACGGCCGCCGGCCCAAGGACGATGTCGTCGACGTGTCCCTCGCCGCCGTCATGGGAGGCCTGTGCTGGCTGAACAACGGCGGTGCCCTGTTCGGCCCAGCCTGCACCCGCGCCGCGGTGCCGCTGGGCGCGACGTCGCTGGAGCTGCACGACGGCGTCGACCAGGCAGTCGTACCGCTGCTGCCCGGCTTCCCCTACCTCAACACACCCCTCCCGGGTGCGGGCGGTGCGCCGGCCTCCACCACCGCCACCACGGCCATTCGCCGTTCGCGTTGAACCCCCTCCCCAGGAGCATCACCATGAATCGTTTCCTCAGCGCCCTAACCCTCGCGGCCGCCCTTGGCAGCAGCGCAGCGGCACAGGCCGGCTTCGTCAACTTCGACAACCCCGGTGTCATCGACATCGACAACAACACCGGCATCGCCACCTACAACGAAGCGGGCTATGTCATCAGCGGCCCGGCCGCCAGCTTCCTGCCTCTGGATGGCGCGATGGTCGGCGGCTTCGACACCACGCCCTTCACGTTGAGCCTGCTGGGTGGCGGCATGTTCGGCCTGCAATCCATCGACGTCGCCGGCTACGACCTGGGCTTCGGTCCCGGCACGCTGGCCCTGGTCGGCGTGCTGGGCGGCACGCAGGTGGCTTCGTTGAGCATCGACCTGGCCCATGCGGGATCGGTGCTGTTCGACAGCAGCTGGGCGCAGCTGACCTCGGTCAGCTTCTCGGCAACCAGCGGCTTCGCCCTCGACAACATCGCCACCGTGCCCGAGCCAGGCAGCTTTGCGCTGGCGGGGGCGGCGCTGCTGATCGCGGCCACGCGTCGCAGGCGCTGAGCGACGCGTCGGGTATCAGGGGGCGGCCACGGCCGCCTGTTTGCGTTGCTGATCCAGGGCCTGGAAGGCCTGCGTTAGCTGATGCCAGGTCTGCGGTGAAAAGCCTTCGCCACCGATGACCAGGCTGCGGCGTTTCTGGCCGTCCTGCCACACGACCCCCACGCAATCGGCCTTGTTGAGCAGGGCAGTGATGGCGCTGCTCGCGATGGCCAGCACGCTGCCGTCACGGCGCGTGACCTGGATGTCGCCAGCGTGGATGGCGATGGTCTTGCCCCACGATCTGCGGCCCCAGATCAGCGGCAGCGTGACTGCAAGCCCCACCACCAGCATCGTCAGCGCATTGCCGACCGTTGCGCCCAAGAAGCCGTATGCCAGCGGCGGCAACACCAGGGCCGCACCCAAGGGCTTCAGCGCGTACTTGAGCCGGTCACGAACGCTGCCATCGGCGGTGAATTGCTGTGTTGTCATGGTCGCTCTCGTCGCGGGACGCCGGCTTCAGCGCGGGCTGGACGCGGCACGCACCGCCCGCAGCTGCTGCAATTCCGCCTTCAGCCACTGCCCGCTCTCCACCGACGCCTTGCCCGCGCAGCGCACCAGATAGGCCTTGCCGCTCGCGCTGCTGGTGGAGGCGCCCTTCTCGATGAACTGCTCGGCCGTCTTCACCAGGTCCTTGCCTTCCAGATAGTCCAGCTTCTTCAGCAGATGCGCCTTGGCCTCGGCGCCGGAATACCAGCTGCCATTGCGGTTGAACTCACAGCCCGAGGACTGCAGGCGGGTCATCAGCGCATCAACCTCGGCGCGCGCAGCGGGCGGCAGCGGCGCGGCGTTGGCGCTGATCGTGACGAGAGAAAAGAGAAGGGTGAAAAAAGCAGTGCGCATGAGATCGATGCTACGAGGACAAACACGCGCCCGGCGGCGCGGAGTGCGGGGGTAAAAGTGCTGCATGAACGACATCGCTTCCCGCTGGCAGGTCAACCCCGAGGTCGCGCGCGCCGAGACCCTGGACAAGGCCTTCTACCTCGACCCCGCCGTGCAGCGCCTGCAGTACGAGCGCGTGCTGGCGCGCAGTTGGCAATGGCTGGGTGACCTGCATGGCGTGGCGGCGCCGGGCAGCCTGCAGCCCGAGACCCTCTTGCCGGGCAGCCTGGACGAGCCCCTGCTGCTGTCGCGCGACGCGGCCGGCACGCTGCGCTGCCTCAGCAATGTCTGCACCCACCGCGGCAACCTCCTCATCCACCAGCCTTGCCAGGACGCGGCGCAGATCCGCTGCGGCTACCACTCGCGGCGCTTCGATCTGGACGGACGCATGGTCTTCATGCCCGAGTTCCAGCAGGCCCTGGACTTTCCCCGGCCCTGCGACCATCTGCCGCGCATCCCGCTGCAGGACTGGGGCGCCCAGGGCTTTGTGGCGCTGGAAGACCCGCTCGACAGCTTCGAAGCCTTCTTCGGCCCGTCCATGCAGCGCCTGCACTGGCTGCCGCTGCAGGACTTCCGCCTCGACGCCAGCCGCAGCCGCGACTACGAGTTCGACGCCCACTGGGCGCTCTACGTCGAGAACTACCTCGAAGGCCTGCACATCCCCTTCGTGCACCCGGGCCTGACGCAGACCCTGGACCTCAGCCAGTACCGCTACGAGCTGCACGACTGGAGCAACCTGCAGCTCGCCACGGCGCGTGCCCACGAGGCGGCCTTCGAGCTGCCGCCCGAAGCCGCCGAGTTCGGTCAGCGAATCGCAGCCTACTACTGGTGGGTGTTCCCCAACCTGATGCTGAACTTCTACCCCTGGGGCCTGTCGCTGAACCAGGTCATGCCCATCGGCCCCGCGAGGACGCGGGTGCGCTTCCGCTCCTACGTCTGGAAGCCCGAACTGCTGGGCAGCGGCGCCGGCGGTGCGCTGGACGAGGTCGAGATGGAAGACGAGGCCGTCGTCATGACGATGCAGCAGGGGTTGAGATCGCGCTTTTATCAACATGGGCGCTACTCGCCGACGAGGGAGCAGGGGGTGCATCACTTTCATCGGTTGATTGGGCGGGCGATGGGGGCTTGAGTGCGCAGCCGCCATCAGCAGTTGATGGGCAACGGAAAGATCGAGATGACGTTGTCGTAAGGGATCGTCGGCCCCTTGAATTCGACCCCATTGATCCTCATCGCCGGCAGTTCGATCACCCCGGAATCGAGGCGCTTGACATTGGCAGAAACCGTGAAGCGATACCACTTGGCGCCCAAGTTCTGCGCTTCGATCGAGTTGAACCGAGGCGGCGTTCTCGCCGCACCGACCAGCACGCCGAAATAGTCTTCGCGGTCGAAAGGGTCGGTCGTGTGGAAACCCGGCGGCCAAGTAAATCCGCTGTAGCGCAGATAGGACGCCGGCTCCAACGGCAGGCTCATCGGGAGCTTGTCGGCGCCGGTCTTTGGGCGGATGGTCACGCTTCGCTGCAGGATCTGGGCGGTGATACCCGACGGCACATGCACGCCGATGCCGATCTCCTCGCCCCGTTCGTCGATCAGGGCCGAAATGAAGACCCCGTTGAAGGGGAAGAAGGCCAGCGTGGGCCTGCCCATGGAGCCATTGCAGTACGGGCCGAAATACTTCGCGTTATCCACCTCCACGCGGACATACCTGGATGCCCCAGGCGCACACCCGGACAGGGGCGTGGTCAGCGCGAGCATCAGCGTCACAAGTCCTGCAGCGATCGGCCGGCCATGGGAACCGCTTGCCGTTTGCACGAGACGCCTCACTTCTTGTCCACCACCGTAATCTCCCCCTCCGCCTTCCCAATCCCCCGCACCTCCGGCCGGTACATGTCCTCCGCAAACGTCGCCGGCACCACGTACTTGCCCGGCGTCACCACGCGCACCAGGTAAAACATGTCCAGCTGCTGACCCAGGGACGCGGCGGCGACGAAGCGGTCGTCGCGGTACTCGGTGTGCACGATGCGCTCGTTGGCATTGGCCTGGGCGATGTTGACGCCGTCGACGGTGAACTCGCCGGCCTTGGGGCCCTGGCTGAGGTTGAGGTTCTCGATCTCGAAGCCGGCCGGGATGCGGTCCACCACCAGGCCGTCCTTGATGGTCTGGCTGGCCTTGACGCGCAGGCGCACGATGAACATTTCACCGGTCGTGAACTGGCGCGCTGTCACGGGCTTGCCGTCGGTCGTGAACATGGCGCGCTCGACCGCGATGCGGTCGCTCACCGGCGTCAGCGGCTTGGTGGGATAGCCCTGGCCCGTCACGTCGACGTAAAGCGGCGTGCTGCCCTCGTTCTTCAGCGCAATGCCGGACTTCAGCTGGGCCACCTCGAAGCTCTGCTGGCCCACGCTGCTGCCGTTCCAGGCGTCGGCCTTGGCACCGACCGTCAGCGAGGTCTTCCAGGCATCGTCCTTGCCCGCGCCATTGGTGGCGGCCTGCACGGCGAGGAAGAGGGCGAGGCGTTCCTGCGTCGAGTAGTAGTTGCGGCGGCTGAAGTCGTCGGACAGGTCGAACAGCAGGTTCTCGCGCCGCTCGTGCGTGACCTTGTGGCGCAGCAGCAGCGCATAGGCCAGCGAGCGGTCGCGCACGCGTGAGCCGTAATCGCCCAGCCATTGGCTCCACCAGTAGTTGCTGGTGTCGTCCGGCTGGTAGCCGTAGCCGCGCTGCAGGGCCTCGTCCAGCGCCACCTTGGCGCGAGCCTCGTCGCCCATCAGCTTCAGCGCCAGGCTCAGGTGCACCAGCGGCAGCGGCGACAGCGCATGGCTGCGGTACTGGTCGTGCAGGGTGCGCAGCGTGGCCAGCGGCGCCTTCTGCTCGCGGGCCAGGATGTAGCCGGCGTGGACGGCCTCGGCGAAGTGCGAGTGGGCGATGCGCATCAGCTCGACGTCGCGGTAGTCGACGATGCGGCCCTTGTCGTCACGCTTGGGGTCCTTGGCCGGCGCCGTCTGCTGGGCCGGGGCGCGCTGGAACTGCTCCAGCAGATTGTCCAGCGAGCGCTTGAGCTGGGCCTCGGGCACGGCGAAGCCGTTGTCGCGCGCGTCCTGCAGGAAGCCCGTCACATAGGCCGACAGCCAGGCCTCGTAGGGGCTGCTGGCCGCCCACAGGCCATAGCCGCCCTTGGGCTGCTGCATGCCTGCCAGGCGTGCAAAGGCGCCGTCCAGCCGCCTCGCGCGCTCCTCGCGCGGCACCGGCGTCATGCCCCAGCGCTTGGCGGCCTCGTCGTCGATGAAGACCAGCGGGTAGGCGCTGGACGTCGTCTGCTCCAGGCAGCCATAGGGGTACATCAGCAGGCCCTTGACCTGGTCCTTGATGTCGATGGGCGGCGTGTTGGAGACGCTCAGCGCCACCGTCGCCGAACCGGCCCAGTAGGCGTCCAGCAGGGCCTTGTCCACCACCTGCGTGGCGCCCGGCTCCAGCCGGATGCGGCGGCTGTCGCGCACCAGCGGCGTGATGGGCTGCACCTGCAGCGCGGCCTCACGCGTGATGTTCAGCGCCCCGGCCGTGACCTTGATCTGGATGGGGGCCAGGCCCGACGCGTCCAGCGCCTCGGCCTGGAACTTGAGGATCTGGCGCTGCTTGTCGGCCAGCTTCAGCGTCTCGGCCCCGCCACTGATCTTCAGCGGTCCGCTGGACGACACGGCCACCTTGACCTCCTGCGGCGCGCCGCTGAGGTTGGTCACATCCAGCGCGATGGTTGCCTTGTCGCCGGGCGACACGAAGCGCGGCATGTTGAGCTCGGCCACCAGCGGCGCGGCGACCACCGTCTCGGCCTGGGCCGACGCATAGCTGTCGGCACTCGACACGACAGCCATCACGCGCAGCGTGCCGTTGAAGTCGGGCAGCTTCAGGTTGATGGTCGCCTCGCCCTTGGCGTCGAGCTGCACCGGGCCGCTGAACAGGTCCACCAGCAGCACCTTGCGCGGCATGCTCTGCGAGTCACGCTTGCCGGCGTCACCGCCGAAGCGCTGCTTGGCCATATTGCCTTCCATCTTCTCGATGAGGCGGCCGTAGAGGTCCAGCATGTCGGCGCCGTAGCGGTGCTTGCCGAAGAAAAAGTCCTGCGGGTCGGGCGTCTTGTAGTTGGTGATGTTGAGGATGCCCACGTCCACCGCCGACACGGTGACGATGGCCGGCTTGCCGGCGAGCGCCGGCACCTTGACGCTGACGGGCAGCGTCACCGAGGGCTGGGTCTTGGCCGGCACGCTCAGGGCCAGCTTGGGCTTGCGGTCCTCGCGGTTCAGCGGCAGGTGCACCAGGCCCAGGGCCCGGGCCGGCGTCACCTTGTCGCCCTGGCTGCCAGGGCGGAAGGCGGCGACGGTGATGTAGAGGTCGTGGCGGGCCCAGCTCGCGTCGACCGGGATCTCGATGTCCGTGCCGCTGGCCTTCACGGCCATGCGCTTGGTCCACAGCACGCGGTCGCCTTCCACGGTGACGATGGCCTCGCCGTCATGCGGCGGCTTGATGGCCAGCTTGGCGATGTCGCCCGGCTTGAAGGGGGCGCCCTGCAGCTTGAGCTGCACGCGGTCGGGCCGGTTACCGATGTCGTCGGCGTCCTGGGCGCCGTAGCCGGCATAGAAGCCATAGCGCAGCGTCAGGCCGGTGTCGGGGTCCATGACCTCCAGGCGGTAGCGGCCCCAGCGCACCGGGAGGGCAATCTTGGTGCGCTCCTTCAGTGCGACGCTGCGCGCCTCGACCAGCTCCTCGTTGACGTTGAAGCCCGAGTTCCAGCCGCGGCCGTCGTCATAACGCCAATACCACTGGCGCTCTTCGTAGATGAGCTTGAGCTGGACTTCCTTGGTCGGCTTGAAGTTACCGGACGCATCCACGCGGGCCAGCTCGAACTCGGCCAGGCCGTTCTCGGGCGACACATTGCGGTCGAACAGGGGCCGCGCACCGACCAGCACGGGCGCCGGCCACCAGGTGCGCTCGATGGCGCGCACGACCGGACGGCCGCCAGACTCCAGCAGGCTGAAGGCGGCGCGCACGCGCATCGGCGACTTGCGCTCGCCAAAGGCCGTCGCGATGTCCATGCTGGCCTTGCCTTCGGCGTCCAGCTCCTGCTCCTCCAGGTCCTGGCGGTTCTTGGCCTTGTCGTCGGCGAGGTCGCCGAAGATGAAGCCGGGCAGCTTGGCCGGCAGTGGCATCAGCAGCCGCTCGGAATAGGCGCTGGCCTGCAGGCGGTTGCCGGCGGCCGGTGCGCCGTAGAGGTAGTCGCCCTGGGCCTGCACGCTCAATCCGCCGGTTCCGGTCAGCACGCCCTCGGGCGCCGTCAGCGTGAGCTTCATGCGCTCGGGCAGGAACTCCTCGACCTTGAATGCCCATTGCGTGTCCGGCGTCTTGGCCCCGGGGTCGACGCGGGCCTGGATGGTCCAGCCGCCGGTGGGCGCATCGGCGGGCAGGGTGATGCCCTGCTGGTAGTAGCCGGTGCCGGCCTTGTTCGGCTGCACCAGCTGCTCGACGAGCTTGCTGCCGTCGGGCTTCTTGACCGTCAGCGTGATGGGCAGCGGCTTGGGCAGGGGCTTGCCGTCGGCATCGCGGGCCAGCACCGAGACCTGGAAGTTCTCACCCGGCCGGTAGAGGTCGCGGCCCGAGTAGACGAAGAGCTTGTTGCTGCGCGAGGGGTGGCCGGTGGCGTCGAACTCGCTCAGGTCCAGGGCCGCGTCGCGCAGCGACAGCACCGACATCTCCTTGCCCTTGCGCGCCAGCACGGCGCGGGCCTTGTCGCTGCTGCCGGTGAAGACGGCATGGCCGTCACCATCGGTCTGGGCCTGGGCCAGCGCCTTGCCGCCCTCGTCGACGAGGCTGAGCTCCACCCCCGACAGCGCGCCGCCGCTCTTCAGCGAGGTGGCGAACACGTCCAGCTGCGCGGCATGCCGGCGCAGGTGCAGGCCGACATCGGTGACGTAGTAATGCGTGACCTGGTAGTCCCAGCCGAAGCGGCCGGGCTGGTTCATGATCGCCACGTAGATGCCGGGCTCCTGCAGCTCCTTGATGCCCTCGACGGGCAGGAAGCTGACATTGCGGCGGTTCGGCCGTGCGTCCGTCGTGAAGCGGCCGATGTAGACGCTCTCGCTCATCGCGCGCAGCTCGTCCAGCACCCAGCCGCCCACGGTGCCCTTCAGGCGGCGCTGGTTGTCGCTGTAGCCGTCGTAGTAGTAGCCGCCCTCGCCATCCTCCTCGCCGGAGTTGACGTTGCGCTCACGCCGGCCGCTGACCTGCTCCAGGAAGGCCGGCAGCGAGGCGGGCTTGATGCGCAGGAACTGCACGTCCACCTCGGGCGTGTTGATGGTGACGACGGGCAGGCCGCCGTTCTGGCCCGCCGGCAGCACCAGGCCGCGGCTGGCGAAGTAGTAGGCGTCGGGCATGGCCTCGCTGACGGCCTCGCAGTTCTGCGCCGTGGCGAGCTTGGCGCCGCCACGGGCCGCCAGCTGGGCGTTGAAGACGAAGCGGAAGCTGCGGTCCGGCGTCACGAAGGGCAGGTAGAGGACGCGCGGGTTGTCGCCCAGCACCCAGCGGGCGGCCAGCGGCTTGAAGCTGGCGTCGGGAGCCGGCACCTTCTTGTCGTCCTTGACCGTCGGCGCGGCGCCTTCCTGGGCCGTGACGAGGGCGCCGAAGTCCTGCTTGGCATCCAGCGGCTGGGTGAAGCTCAGCGCGATCGCCGGTGAGCCGTCGAAGAGACGCGCCTTGCAGTCCAGCAGCGCGAAGGCGGCCTGCTCGCCGCCGATCTCGGCACTGCTGGGCAGGGCGGGCCCGGATTGCCGCTGCGCCACCCACCAACCGCCACCCAACACGGCGCCCGCGCCGACCAGGGCCATGACGGCCTTCTTCCACGTGACCATGGAAATCCTCTCTGCGATGTTGGCGCGGAGTTTAGGCAGGGCTCAGCGGCTGTCCACGGAAGGTTTCTTCTCGCCGCGGGCGCTGATGCGAGTCCCGGTTTCCTCAAGGTTGATGAAGCCGGCGATCGTCATGCGTTGCCCGCCCTCCCCCAGTGGCAGGAGAGCCGGGGATCCCGGCATTGCACCCCACCGGGTCGGCGCCCCATGATCGACCCTCCTTCTGCAACTTCAGGAACGGCCATGAACCCATCGAGCGTGAAGCGTCTGAGTGCCTTCACACTGCCGCTGCTGCTGGCAGCGGGCGTGCAGGCCGACGTGGTCACCGACTGGAACCAGAAGGCCAGCGAAATCGCGGTGGCCCACCAGGCCGGGCCTTGGGGCCAGGCACCGATGGTGCTGATCCAGGCGGCCGTGTTCGAGTCGGTCAACGCCATCACCCGGCGCTATCCGCAGTCGGGTTATCTGAAGCTGGAGGCACCGGCCGGCGCCTCGGTGGAAGCCGCGGTGGCTGCAGCCAATCGCGCCGTGCTGAACCGCATGGCCACGACGCAGGGGGCGGCGGTCGAGGCGGCCTACCAGGCGGCCCTGGCCACCATTGCCGAAGGACCTGCCAAGGCCGACGGCATCGCCCTGGGCGAGAAAGCCGTCGCCGGCATCCTGGCGCTGCGGGCGCCGACGGGAGCGCCCACGGTCTTCTACCGGCCCGTCACGAGCCCCGGCAACTATGTGCCGACGGTGGTGCCAGCCAATGCCGACTTGCCAGCGGCGCGCTGCTGGGTGCTGGACCGGATCGATCAGTTCCGGCCCGGTCCGCCCCCTGACCTGAAGAGCGCGGTCTGGGCCCGCGACTACAACGAAGTCAAGGCTTTTGGCGCACGCACGGGCAGCCAGCGCAGTGCGGAGCAGACCGAGATCGCCCGCTTCTGGACCGCCACGACGCCGACGGTCTACTACCCCATCGCGCGCTCGGTGGCGCTGCAGCCCGGGCGCGACGTCACGCAGAACGCGCGCTTCCTGGCGGCCAGCGCGCAGGCGATGGTCGACGCCATCGAGGCCGTCTTCGAGGCCAAGTACCACTACCACTTCTGGCGTCCGTTCACGGCGATCCGCAACGGCGACCAGGACGGCAACGACGCCACCGAGCGCGATGCCGGCTGGCTGCCCTTCATCGAGACGCCGATGCACCCCGAATACCCTTGTGCCCACTGCACCATCGCCGGCGCGCTGGGGGCGGTCCTGAAAGCCGAGATCGGCAACGGGCCGACGCCGCGCCTGTCCAGCACCAGCCCGACCTTGCCCGGCGTCACCCGCTCATGGAGCAGCGTGGACGCCTTCACGCAGGAGGTGATCAACGCCCGGATCTATGACGGCGTGCATTACCGCAATTCGGGCGAAGTCGGGCGGGCACTGGGCGCCAAGGTCGGCGAGGTGTCCGCGGCCAAGCTGTTGCGCTGACGAGGCCTGGTTGAAGCGCTTCAGCGCTTCAGCGCTTCTCGCCGCGGGCGCTGATCGAGCCCATGCCCGACACCGAACGCTGCACCGAGGGGCTGCCGAAGTAATCGACCGAACCGACGCCGGAGATGTGGGCGGCCAGGTCGTCGGTGACCCAAAGCACCACATTGCCCAGGCCGCTGACGTTGACGCGGGCGCGCTGGGCCTGCATGCGCTCGGCCATCACCCGGCCCTTGCCGGAGATCTGCAGGGCCAGATCGTCGACGTGGCCGCCCAGCTGGCCGTCGCCGGCGCCGGAGATGGTGAAGACGAGTTGCTTGACCTGCAGCTGGTCCAGCCTCACATTGCCCGAGCCGCTGATGCTGAGCTTGAGCTGGTCGGAGCGCAGCGGCCCGGGCGCCTGCACGTCGCTGGCGCCGGAGACGGACAGCTGGCGCACCTCCCGCATCTCGACCTGCACAAAGAGCTTGCCGCTGCGCCAGATCTTCCAACCGCCGCTCGGGCGGATGACGAGCTGGCGGTCGGCCAGCTCGACCTCGACGTTTTTCTGCACGTCGTCGTCGCCGGCGATGAAGGCCTGGTCGCGGTCGCCCTGCACGACGATGACGCGGGCGGCGCCGGCCAGCTCCAGCTTGTCGAAGGCGCCGGGGGCGTAGACGCGGCCGGGTTCGGGCGGCAGCGGCGGCACGGGGCGCACCATGGGCATGGGCTGCGGCAGGGGCCGCGGTGCCATCGCGGGTGCGGGGGCCGGGCTGGCCGGCGGCGCGGGCTGAGCGGGCGGCGCTGTCTGGGCCTGGGCCAGGCCGGCGGCCATCAGCAGGGTCAGCAACAGGGTTCTCATAGCGACTGCTCCCTCAACATCTTGGAGACCTCGCGGTTGGCCGTGATGCGCGTGCCGTCACGCAGCTGCACGACGAGCTGCGAGTTCTCGTCCGGGGTCATGCTCTCGACGAAATCCAGGTTCACGATGCAGCCGCGCTGCACGCGCAGGAAGCGCGCCGGATCCAGCCGCGTCTCGAAGTCGGCAATGGGCAGGCGCACGAGGAAGCTGCGGCCCTTGCTGGTGATGGCGGTGTACTTGTTGTCGGAGCGCAGGCACTCGATGGCGTCCACCTGCAGCGGGAAGATCTTGCCCTGGTCGCGCACCAGCAGGCGGGTCAGCGGCGCGTCGGCCGGCGCGCCCAGAGCCTGGGCCACGTCGGCGGGGCTGGGCACGGCGTCGCGCAGCACATGGCTGATGGCCTCGTCGAAGCGCTCGCGCGAGAAGGGCTTGAGCAGATAGTCCACCGCATGCAGCTCGAAGGCCGTCAGCGCATGCTGGTCATAGGCCGTGGTGAAGATGATGCGCGGCTGGTGGGTCTCGCCCTGCAGGGCCTGCACCACCTGCAAACCCGTCAGGCCGGGCATCTGGATGTCGGTCAGCACCAGGGCGGGCTTGAGCGCGCGGATCTGGGCCAGCGCCTCGTCGCCGTCTTCGCAGACCGCCACCAGCTGCAGGCCCGGCGTGGCCTTGACCCAGTCGGCCAGGGCTTCGGCGGCCAGGTGTTCGTCTTCGGCAATCAGGACGGTGGTGGTGCTCATGGTCAGGTCTGCGGAATGAAGAGGTCGACGCGGAAGCCGGCGCCGGGGGCGGTGTGAATGCGCAGGCGCGCGTTGCCGTCGTAGTCCAGGGCAAAACGCTTCTTCAGCGCCGCCAGGCCCACGCCGCGGCGCTGGCCGGGCTTGGGTTCCAGGGCCTCGGGCTCGCAGCCCGGGCCGTCGTCGGCCACGGCCAGGTCCAGGCCATGGTTGAGGGCATTGCGGCGCGCGCTGATGGTCACCTTGCCGCCGCCCTTGCGGTTGGCCACGGCATGCAGGATGGAGTTCTCGACCAGGGGCTGCAGCGTCAGCGGCGGCAGCTCGTCGGCCATCACGCGCTCCTCCAGGTCCCAGTCCACCCGCAGGCGCGGGCCCAGGCGCAGGGCCTCCAGGGCCAGGTAGTCGCGCAGGAAGTCGATCTCGTCGGAGAGCATGACGCGGTCCTCGGCGCCGCGCTTGGTGTCCAGCACATAGCGCAGCATGGAGGAGAACTTCAGCAGCGAGGCTTCGGCAGCGGCCGGGTCCTTGCGCGTCAGGGCGATCAGCGAGTTCAGCGTGTTGAACAGGAAATGTGGGTTCAGCTTGCCGCTGATGGCCGACAGCTCGGCCTTGGCCAGGGCGCTTTCGGCCTGGGCGGCATGAACGGCCGCCGAGCGCGCCGAGCGCGACTGCAGCACGGCGTTGAAGGCGGTGGCGATGGCCGCGTAGACCACGAAACCCCAGACCGAGCGCCACAGGATGCCGGCCAGCAGCACGGCGCCGGCATGGTCGGTACCGAACAGGGCCGCGTTGACGCCGAACTCGCCGGCCTGCCACAGCGCAGAGAACGACAGCGCCGCCATCGCGTGCGCCAGGCCGGTCGCCGCGGCGCCGGCGTCGTTGTCGTGCAGGCGGCGGGCCGCCGGCCAGACGGCGATACCCAGCAGCATGGGCGCCCACAGCATGGTGGTGGCCTGGTAGACGGCCAGCCAGAAGGGGTCCAGGCCGCGGTCGAACTCGCTGCCGGCCAGCACGAACAGGCACCAGGCCAGGGCGCAGGCGCCGGCGTACGCCAACCACAAGCGCCGATTGCTGTGGCGGTTGGCGTGGCGGTGACCCGAAGTGTTCATGGCTTCATCTTAGGGAGGGCCGGCGGGCGGCCGGCGGGTGGGGAGACGAAGTGCAGGCCCCGGGGTGCGGGATGCGGTCTCCGGGGTGTTGCTGACGGGGTTTGGCGGGGGTGGCCGGCATAATTCATCCCCTTTCCCATCGAATTCAGGCGAGCGTCATGGCCAGCGTCAACAAAGTCATCATCATCGGCAACGTCGGCAAAGACCCCGAAGTTCGCTACAACCCCAGCGGCGGCGCCTGGGTCACCCTGAGCCTCGCCACCACCCGCAACTGGAAGAACCGCGAGACCGGCGAGCGCCAGGAAGAGACCGAATGGCACCGCGTCGTCTTCAACGACCGCCTGGCCGAGATCGTCGGCGAGTACGTCAAGAAGGGCCGCCCCCTCTATGTCGAAGGCCGCCTGAAGACCCGCAAGTGGCAGGACAAGGAAGGCCGCGACACCTACACGACCGAAATCATCGCCAGCGAAATGCAGCTGCTCGGCGGCCGTGAAGGCGGCGGCGGTGACGAAGGCGGCGGTGGCGGCTACAGCCGTGGCGCTGGCGGCGGCGGCGGTTACAGCCGCGGTGGCGGCGACGACATGGAAGGCGGCGGTGGCCGTCCGGCGGCCCGCCCGGCCGCGGCCCAGCGCCCGGCGCCCCAGCGCGCTCCGGCCCCGGCGCCCAAGGCGTCGACCGGCTTTGACGACATGGACGACGATATTCCGTTCTGAGTGTCAATAGACTCACTTTCTGTGGGTAGTGGCCCGCTTCTCGCAGGGAGCGGGCCCTTTTTTTTGTACCCACACGCAAATCGAGCTCTTGTGGCCGAGAAGCTCCTCGATTACTTAGGTGAGTTTGTGGGTAGCGAAAAGGCTCGAATTGGGAGTTGAGAGAGCTTCTCAATTTGTCGGTGGGCAACGCAGCGCGTTGTCCACGGACCTGCCGGGCGCGTAGCGCCCGGCCCCGCGCACTGTCGTTTCGCCCGACTACTGGAGTTCAGGGAACTCCAGCTTCGCTATAACACTTCTCATGCGCATACGCCGCTGGCGATGCACTGCTGCCTGCGTATTCCAGCACCGCTGACCGCTAGTGCCGGCTTTCACTGACCGGATTGGCCTCTCAGTTCTTGTCCTGACCAGAAATCTGCCTGTGGACAACTAAGCCGAGGGTCGTCGTTTTCCGTCTTTGATCTCGTCGGCGGACCCACATGGATAGCTCACACTCTCCAAGCCCACCCAGGGATCAAGGAATACTGCGGACCAACGCTCACACGAAGTGATGCCGCTGGGAAGGTACCGGGCCTCAGGAAAGTGCCGATCCACTCCACGAGCCCATTGCCTCCAGGGATCGTCGCCAGGCCGCCGTTCCATCAAGGCCTCGATCAGGGTACGAGTCACCGCTAAGGCCTCTCCCCACGCCAATGCCTGACTGGCTTCAGTGCCGCGCAGTCTGTGATGGATGGCCTGATCGTCCGGATAGCGCTGCAACGCGCCCGCTGCAAGATCTCGCAATGCCGGAGACAAGGCATCAGCGCTGACTAGGGCCGCAAGTAGCAAGCGGCCGTCGCGCAGTGATCTGAGGCGTTCTTCCAGCGTCGACATTCGCGCAGCATGGCGTGCGCCGACGCGTATTCAAACTTCGAATGTGGCGGCACGGACATCTATGGCCCCATCGTGCAGCACACGACGATCTCCTTCGAGATCGACCCGCGCCCGATGCAACCGAAATGCGCGCGCGCATCCAGAAGACGCTGACCACGCTGCCCTGGTTGGTCGCTGAAGACACGGCTGGCACCGTCAGCGGCTACGTCTACGCCAGCAAGCACAAGGAACGCGCCGCCTATCAATGGTCGGTCGACACCACCATCTACGTGCGCGACGACATGCGCAGCCACGGCGTGGGTCGGGCGCTTTATGGTCGCCTGCTGCCACTACTGGCTGAGTTGGGTTACTGCCAGGCCTTCGCCGGCGTGGCACTGCCCAACGCGGGTAGCTTGGGCCTACACGAGGCGCTCGGTTTCCAACCCATCGGCGTCTACCGCAGCGTGGGCTTCAAGCACGGCGCGTGGCGTGATGTGGGGTGGTGGCAGAAGTTGCTACGCGAATTGGATATGCCGCCTGGGGAGCTGAGGACCTTTGATGGCTCTCCATTTTGAAAAGCAGAGCAGCCGTTCCTTAGGTGCGTCCGACGGTAAGAACAAAGCCACCCTGGTCTTTCGCGATCTCGAGAATCTTGACGGGCTTGAGGAAGTCGGCCGTCGAACTTGGCGAGAGAATCAGCCCGGCACGTTCTGGTGTTGCACTAAGTGCCAGAAGCTTTCTGTTGTAGAAGCTTGCAGCTTCACTGCCTGAACGCTCCGCCAACTGAATCGCCTCTTCGAGTTGGGCGTCGGCATCAGGAGCGCCAGCGAGGATCGCCTCGCGAGCAGCGAAGGTGGCTGCCATGGCAGCACTCTCGATGCCGTCGTTCTTGCGCGCGAGATCAATTGCCAAGCGGTAAAGGTCCTTGCCCACTTCCGCGTTGCCACTGCGATATGCGAGCAGAGCGAGATTCGCAGTGGCGTGAACCGCAAGCGAGCCCCCAAGTTCTTGAAACGCCTTCAAGCGGTTCAGAATTTTTTGTGAGACGGCTGGATCGCGCAGATCGAGTTTTCCTGAACTAAGTTGGGAGAACAGCTGGTTCAGCTCAAGCACATTGGGAAGCCGGCCATCGATCCTCAGCGCCTCCTTGGCGGTTCTGATGACCAGGTCGTGATCATCGAGAAGGGAGGCGACGAAGCTCGTCTCGATCTTTGGCCTAGAGGCAAACGGCTCATCCCGCACCCACAGCTGGCACGCTTTGATGGCATCCTGAATGTCACCGCGCTTCAACCGGATCTTGTAGGCCGCTTCATAGGCGTCACGGCGTGCACCGATCAACTTGTCAAGCCCTTCTATTCCATCGCCGAGATGTCTGGACTCCTTTGCCCACAGCACCTGCGCTAGGGTGTTTTCGGTCGGAGCAATGAGGGCTCGCTGCACCAGTTTTCTGGCCTGCTTCCGCTTCCCACTTTCCAACTCCATCATGCTGATGGCCGTGGCCAGTTCGGAAATATGGCCAGCTGCGAAATGATCGAATCGCAGAGCGTCGTTGGCAGTCTTCCAAAACTTTGGGGCCTTCCCCGCAATATGCGCGCAAGCCAACTCGGCAGCCATCAGCCACGGATCCGTCTTGGTGCGCGGATGGTTGGCCAGCAGCTTGTGCGCCGCTGCAGCTTCATCCTGATGAACCAAAAAGCGTGAGGCAGTTCGAAGCATCCAGCGATGGTCGGGCGCAAGTTGCAGCGCCGTCTTCATGCACTTCATCGCTTTTCTTCGGTCGCCTTGACTCGAATAGTGCCGAGCCATGTCTGCCCACACTGCCGCGTTTCTTGGGGATAGACGCAAGATTGCCCGCCAACGAGCGACATCCAACTCCCCAAGCGCCGGCAGCTGACCCGGCACCGACGCATCTTTGCCCAGCGTATCGTTGGCCAATCGAACTAGCGGCGCTGGCGCGTCTATGCTGTTCTGGATGACGAATGTGGCGGCACTCTTGGCGGATTCAGTGTTGCGCTCAAGAAGGGCCTCAGCGAGGGCGTCCGACGCTGTCCCAAGGCTGCGCTCTTCAGTGAATGCCTGGAAGGCTGTACCCCTTGAGTCCGCAGCGCGCGCGAGCCGTGCGCCCGACTTCTTCAATGCTCCGAAGTCGGCAGACGCTGCCGCCAGCCCCGAGGCACGCCACCGAGGGACGATTCGGCGGGCCTGAGTTTTGTCGCGAAGCACGCTAGTTCCTCGTCTTCACTGCTGCGTTCTTGGCCAGGCGGTCAAAGCGCGAAACGTAGGCATCAATGCCGACGTTGTTGGCGAGACTCTGGCGAGCTTTCGAGTCCCCGCGAACGCGCCAGTCCGGGTCGCATGCGGTCAGGATGATCTGGCTCAACTCCTCAGCGGCCCAAACCGGCAGGGAGGTTTGGCTATCGGCGACGAACTCGGCCAAGGCTCTCTTCAGGATGGGCAGTGCCGTGTCGTAGTCACAGCCCGACTGGCCTCCCCATAGATACGGACGCATGTCGACGGGGAGAGCTTGGGAAAGCCTCGCGGACAGAACCACACCGGTGAATAGGAAAGCGGCCATCGCTCCCAGGTGATACACGTCGCAGCCCTCGCGCCGGTCTTCCCATCGCTCGGGCCTGATACCGAAAACCTGTTCAGGAGGCGCATAGGCGACCGCGCCAGGGACGTCGCAGTCATCATGCTCGGCGACGAGTCCTCGTCGGGACGAGCGCCCCATGTCGCCGATCTTGGCAACTACGGACTTCTTCCCGAACAGCAGTACGTTCGACGGCTTGAGGTCTTGATGGGAAATGTCGTGCCGATGAAGCTGCTGGATGCCCACCGCGACGTGGTGCAGCACTTTGAGCTTCCAGGCGGTGTCAATCTTTTCGCTGGCGTCGATCGCCTTGCGAATATCGCCTTCTGCCAGTTCGAACATGATGAACGGAACCGGTATGCCGTGAGGCGCACTCGGCACCTCGATGTCATCGCTGGCGATGACCTCCACGATGCGATCAAGCTTCGCCTTCTTGCAGACCTCGAGGATGGTGCTTTCGAAGGTATGGCTGTCCGTCATGCGCTTCAGGCGCGGCACCAATTTCAAGCCGCTGTGCCGATCCTCGATCACGCCCTGCACATCAATGGCCTTTACGAAGGCCTTCTTGCCACCCTTGGTTGCGATGTAGCCGATCGAGAAGTTGCCGCCAGTCTGGTGCTCACCGCCGGGCTCGTTCTTGCGGGGGAGCCTCGTCGTGACCAACCAGCCGTCGGCGATGGTCTGCCCCACGAGGTCAAAAGCGGGGTTCTCGCTTGGAACTGCACTCATGTTCTTCTCCTCCTCTAACCGCAAGACTGCGATGATTATTTGCTGGACTTCTCTTTCTGTGCGCGCCTGAACTGGAGGTACTCCAGCAGTTCCACTTCCTCTTCCGGCGTCAGATTCAGCTCAGCCAACATGCTGGGTTTCGAGGCGTTGCTGCCTCGCTTCTTGCCGTAGATGTAGCCCGCCATCTCCATCAACTGCTCGTAGTTGATCTTGTAGGCCGCCGCGAGTGCATGAAGGATGTTTGGGGACGGCTGCTGAATCTTGCCGCTCTCCACCTGGCTCAGGTAGGCGTTAGAGACGGCCTTCTTGGTCAGGTCCTCAACGTGCCGAAGGGAGTACCCCCGATCCTTGCGGACCGCCGCAAGATGGGTACCCAAGAGGCTCGACGCGCGAGCGATGCTGTCTTTCGATTCGGCCATGCCGCAAGTATGGGGCAGGCTGCTAAGTTTATCAAGCGGTATGGCAAAGTGCTAAGCGACGTTGACGTCAACATCATGGGAAAACGCCACGCAAGATGACCGTCAGACATCAGATCGTGTTCGGTCTTCAAGAGCTTCCTATTGGTGGGAAAGGTCGCCAGGAAGTTTTTTTGGCAGCGGACACGCAGCATGCTTGACATTCTTAGCACTTGATCCTACATTGAAGTTGCCGGCCGCTGACGACCGGCTTGGGCAGTTGGGCCGCAGGGCGATGGATCGGGCGAAAGAGGTAGCACATGCAACACGAGTTTGAAGAAGGTATTGAGGATGTCGCGGCCGCGATCGCTAGTGGCCGTGGGATCAAGAGCGATGGCCCCTACGGCATCCTGATCGGCGATGAGACGCTCAACTACAGAGCTGCGGTCGTACGGTCAGCCACCGTGACGGGCGCCCAGATCCTGGCGGCGGCCGGTGTCGGGAATCCTGTCGAGCATGTTGCCTTCCAGGTCTTGCAAGGAGGGCAACTGGAAAGTCTCCGTCCGGATGAAAGCGTCGATCTCCGATCGGCAGGTGCTGAGCGCTTCGTGATCTTTCGCAGCGACAGAATCTTCCGCATCTTGGTTGACGACAGGACTCTCGATTGGGGTGCCAGCCGGATCACCGGGGGAACAATCAAACGGCTCATCGGCGCCAAGGCATTCACGCACGACGTCTGGCAAGTATTGCCATCCGGCGGCGACCACGTCGTGGGCGACGAGGACTTCGTTGATCTCACTGCGCCGGGGGTTGAGCGGTTCGTGATCAAGCCGATCTCGATTCGCGTGATCGTCAACGCGCGACCGCGCGAAGTGCACAAGCGAGTCCTGACCTATTGGGACGTAGTGAAGCTGGCGTTCCCGGAGGCGGTCGCAGCGCCGAACACCGTGTATTCGATCACCTACGCCCGCGGCCCACACCGGAACCCGGAGGGCTCGATGGTCGACGGGCAGCAAGTCTGGATCAAAGATGGGATGACGTTCTATGTCACGGTTACTGATAAGTCGTAGTCCGGATCTCAAGCGGCTACGTGACGCTGGGTACGAGGTTGAAGTTCGATCAAGCTACCTGCTTGTTCATGCGGTGCCCTACCTGGACGCTGAAGGAAATCTGAACCTGGGCACTTTGGCGAGCGAGTTGACCCTCGCATCGCCGACCCAAACCGCCGCACCAGGGACTCACGTCGCCTATTTCATCGGCTCCTATCCGCACAACGCAGATGGGAGCAGGATCACCGCGCTGGAGCACGGTGTTGGCCCATACCAATGGGCCGAAGGTCTGGCCCCCAACTTCTCGTTCTCTAACAAACCTCGATCTGGTGGGTTTGCAGACTACTTCGAGAAGATGACCAGCTACATCAACGTCATGTGGCACCAAGCACGCGCCCGGCACCCGGACTGCGACCCGAGGACGTTCAAGCTGGTGGACTCTATCGAGACGGAATCGGTCTTCGAGTACGAGGACACCGCATCGAGCCGAGCCGGTATTCAGTTGATCGCGCAGCAACTGCGGTCCCAAAAGATTGCCATCGTGGGTCTTGGGGGCACCGGCGCGTACATCCTGGATCTCGTCGCCAAAACCCATGTCGCGGAGATTCACCTTTTTGACGGCGACAAGTTCCGGCAGCACAACGCATTCCGCGCGCCAGGCGCCGCGTCGCGCTCGGATCTTGAGCGAGGCTTGTCGAAGGTCGAGTACCTAGCAGAACGGTACGCGCCGTTGCGCCGAGGGATCGTCGGGCACGATGTGTATGTCACGGAGACAAACGTTGCAGAACTGGCTCAGTTCAGCTTTGTGTTTGTCTGCGTTGATAGCGGGGCCGCAAGAAAAACCATCCTTGAGTACCTCAGCTCAACAGATGTGCCTTTCATCGACGTCGGCATGGATATCCAGGTCGTCGAAGGTTCCGGCCAGCTATGGGGCACTTGCCGAGTGACGGCCAGCACGCCGGGCATGCGCGGTCACCTTGCGGCACGGGTTTCCATGGCGGATCGCGAAGGCGATGACCTCTATCGCAGCAACATTCAGGTTGCTGAACTGAACGCCATGAATGCGGTGCTTGCCGTGCTTCGCTGGAAGCGGTTCTCCGGCTACTACCTGGACGATAGCGGCGACCACGATTGCACCTTCACGAGTAGCCTGAACATGATGGTCAACAGCGAGACTGGGCGATGAAGCAGCGCCAGTTCTCGCCTCAGTTCGTGGAGTACCTGCCTGACAACCTAGAAGAAGGCGTCCTCTACGTCTCCATGCCGTATGCAGTAGCCGCCCACCGATGTGCATGCGGATGCAAGAAGGAGGTGGTGACGCCACTGTCACCGACGGACTGGAAGCTGATTTTTGATGGTGAGAACGTGTCTTTGGATCCATCCATCGGCAACTGGTCGTTCCCCTGCCGATCGCACTACTTCATTCGAGGCGGCAGGGTCCAGTGGGCCGCCGATATGTCCGATGCGGCGGTCCAGCGCGGCAGGCTACGTGATCGCGCTTCCAAAGACGCACACTACGCTACGAAAACCGGCGCACAGCGCAATGCCGACGAGACGGAAAGCGACTTGCCACCCCAGGGAGTCGGTTCTACTGGAACGTCTGCGTCTAGGTGGAGTTGGCTCAAGGGGCTGTTTCGATAAGCAACCTGGAGGCCTGGTGCGTAGAGCGTTGCCTTTTGCGTCGAGCGTTGGCGGGCAATCATGAGCCATCGGGCCCAGGAACCTTGGATCAATGCGCAACGGACCTACGTCGCGGCGGCCGTCTGGGCCATGATCGTGGGTGGATTGATGGCAGGCGCTGCCGGGCATGGACGCCGACGAGGTCGCGCCCACTGGGCTGCTCGTCGGGTTTGGCGCAGCAGGCTCCGTCATCTGGTTCCGCACCAGGCGGTCCAAAGTGGCGGACCGTGACGGCTAGCGACGACGCTTGAAGACTTTTTCCACTGGACCGAGCAGTTCCCATGACTCGCACCCGAGGCCCTTGGCCAGCTTGAGCAGCGCAAGCAGCGTTGGCTGGCTCAATCCCCGCTCAAGCCGGCTGATATAGGAGCGCTCGATGCCGGTTTCCAGGGCCAGCGCTTCTTGGGACATACCGGCGTTCAGTCGCCACGCCTTTGCCGTCTTCCCGAAGACCTTGGCAATGCCCTCGTCGAGACTGCTGTAGCCCTTGGGGCGACCGGGTTTGGGAGCATTCTTGGGGCGGATAGGCATCCGCCCAAGGCTCCAAGAATGGAGCTATCTAAGCCACGTTATACATAACTCAAATTCATCGGTAAATGCATCAGGACGGCGGGCTGTCGGAAGTCTTTCCGCGCAGCACGCGCAGCTGGGACATGCCATGTGGCCCCAGCTCGGCGTGCAGCTCACTGAGAAATTTGATGAAGTCGATTTCCAGTGCGAGCAGCCAATCGCGAAGCTCGATGACGTCGAGCCTGCGTTCGCCGCTCTCCACCTTGCTGACCAGCGCCTGATCTCGACCCAACCGGTCGGCCAGGTCGGCTTGGCGGAGGCGCTTTCCGAGGCGCGCAAGCTGAAGCTTCTCCAGGAATATCTCGTTGTGACGGGTGTGAAGAGTCTTGGCCATGGTGATTTCAGCACCGGACCCTAGCTCATGTCGTGCCGTATTCGGTAAGCGCATTTTTTCCCCGGCGATGGACTCGCCCATGGGCCCCATTGCTTGGCGCAGATGCTTCAGCCACGCAAAATAACGCTGAGTTATTTAAACCTCAGACGGTAGCCGTATGCCCGTCGCCACCGCACCGCAACCAATGTTCGTATCGCATCCGCAGTACCAGTTCCCTATCCCGGCAGCGCTTGAAGACCCAGGTGTTCAGCACTGGCGTATGGTGGAGCTGACCCTCCATGCACCCTGGTTCCTACTTTCAGTGGAGATCGTGGACCAGAATGAGCCCGACCTCAGCATCACGCGCACGCTGTGTATCGCCTGGGAGTACGACCTGACAGACGTGCTGCGCGGCCTTGATCCCGCGCGCGTGAAGGGCATCGTCTGCATGATGCCGGCGTGGCAGTCACCCACCGGCCAGTGGTGGTCGCGCGAGATTCGCGAGGTCTGGCTCTATAGCTCGTCCAGTGGCAAGCACGTCGTGCTGGCCGACACCGCCGGCGAGAAGTTCGACTGCGGGTTGATCCCGGAGCACGTCGACGCCGTCGAGATGGAATTGCTGCTGCGGGTCAACCCAAAGGCACCTGGCCGGAGCCGCGATGCGGCCCGGCGCTCACGTCGCACGGCACGTACCGGAAAGAAGACCACATGAGCAGCACGAAAGTGGGCGCCGTGGGGGTTGTGCTGGCCAATGAGCGCGACGCGCCGCCGGTCGACGAGCAGCCTCGCATGGAAGTGAACTGCTGGCGCCTGGTGCAGTTGCCTGCCTAGGTCAGCTCAGGTCTCGCGCGCTCGGCACATTTCGACCTGGATGGATGCAATCAACACCTAATGGGCTATTTACAACCACTACTCATGCAATGTGGCTTTTTCCCGGCAAATACCTACCATGGGCACGCGCATCGACGGCAAGCGAGCGCGTAGGTGAACTGCAAATAGTTCCTTATGGATTGGCAGTGCACTTCAGCAAAGTGATGCCACTGACTCGAACCACGCGTCCAGCATGGGAACTACCGCGCCGCATTCTTCGAAGACTGAAAGGTACGTAGCCAAGCGCATCCGCTTCCGCAACGGCGAGCGCTTGTCCGTACTCCTGCGCGCTGGAATGCCGGTGCACATCGCCGTCCTGTTCCTGAATCGTTATCGAACGCGCGGCTTGGCTGCGAACACCATCCACGATGTCTGTGATGTCCTGGCCGGCCTACACAACCACATGCAGCGGCGCGAGGTGGACATCTGGGAGAGGCTCAGCGCCGGCCACTTCCTATCGCTGCCCGATCTGAATGCGTTCGCAGAGGCGGCGCAGTACAAGAAGCGGCAACTGGACGAAGTTGACGAAGCCAAGGCAAAGCGCGTCGTGAACATTGAGAAGCTTCGGTTCCGCGCGACGGTGAAAGCTAAACCTCGTACGCCCGTCAGCGGCGGCACGCATGCCTTTCGCCTTCGGACCGCACGCGACTACCTCAAGTTCGTTTCGGACTACGCGCAAGCCTGCCTGCCAGAGGAGCAGGCTGCGATCCTCGACGCTGAAACCCGGCGAGGCCTGAACGTCCTTCAGGCGCAGGTGCCACGAGTCAGTGGCCGGTCCAAGGTTGGCGCGCGCAAGGGTCTCACCGAGGATCAGGAAGCCTTGCTGCTGAAGGTGATCGACCCCAGCTCGCCCATGAACCCCTGGTCGACGCCTTTTGTCCGCGCCAGGAACCAGATGATCGTGATCACCCTGCTCGCCGGTGGAATGCGCAAAGGGGAAATGCTCGGCCTGAAGGTCCAGGACTTGTTGGCGCACAACGCGAAGCTGCAGGTCTTGCGACGGGCCGATGACCCTGAGGACTCCCGCAGGTACCAGCCGAACACGAAGACGGCAGATCGGGAGGTTCCGCTCGGGCCCAACATCTGCCGCGCCCTGGAGGAATTCATCCGTACCGAACGGCGAAGCATCAAGGCTGCCCGGCGCATTCCCCAGATCTTCACGTCCGACGAGGGTGACGCCCTCTCGTTATCAAGCGCAAACCAGATCTTCGTGGCCATACGCCGGGCTTGCCCTGAGCTACCGCGTGACCTCACGGCTCACGTGCTGCGCCACACCTGGAACGACCGCTTCACCGAGTACGCCGACAAGACTGGTATGGCCCCTGTCGAGGAGGAACGGGCGCGGGCCGAACACCAGGGCTGGGTCGACGGATCGCTCATGGTGGCGACCTACACGCGCCGGCACACCGAGCGAAAGGGTCGGGCCGTGGCGCTGAGCATTCAAGAAAAGCTGGACAAAACCCTTGATGGCCGGTCCTGATCAAAAGAGCGCGTACGAGCTTCTACTGTCGGGGCTTCCCAAGGAAGCGATAACGAAAAGCGGGCGGACCTACGACCCTCGCTTGCCAGTTTGGGACTGGGTCGACGGGCCGTTCCACCTGCTGATTGACTTTGGCGCCCTGCCTGCCAACTTCGCTCAGTTCGTCTATGCGCTGAAATCCACCCTGATGGTGTACGCCAAGGGCTACTCGCCAGGCACCATCTCGGCCCTGTTCTGGTCGTTCATGCATTTTGCTAGAGCGAACCCGGCCTTGCCGGCTGTCGGCGCCACCATCACTCCCATTGAGATGGGCATGTACGTCGCATCGCTCAGAGGGACTTCATCGACCTGGCGTGTCTCAGGCCTGAACCCTCTGCTTCAAAAGTGGAGGGCGCTGGACCTGCCAGGCGTTGACCAAGCTTGCGCTGACTACTTGCGTCACCTGCGCAAGCCAGGGAGCGTTAAGGGAGTCGCCGTAAGGACTCGCGACCCTGATCAAGGCCCGTTCACCGACAGTGAATTCCGGGCCATCTTCCGGGCAGTGACCGCCGCCTATGAGGTGGGCGACATTCCCCTCTGGGTCAACGTCATGGTCCGCCTTCTTGCAGCCTGTGGTGGGCGCCCATCGCAGCTGGCGTCGCTGAAGATCTGTGACTTCACGCCAGCCTACTCGTCCCCTGAACGGTTGATTCCTGCCAAGATTGCGCTGCCCCAGATCAAGAAAGGCCGCGTGCACGCGCGCTCAGAATTCTTGGAATTCGACCTCTCGGGTCGAGCAGCGGAGTTGCTGGCCGATCACATCAAAGCCCTAATCGAAGACCTGGGCTGTACGCCGGACTCGGCCCTGTTCCCTCTCAGCGAGGTCCGGCTTGATGGGGAAGAAGATACTCGGAGACCCGTCGGTGACCTGTTCTTCAACCATCCCACGGGGCGTGGCTTGAGCAGCTTCTTCGTGGCACGCATCCGAAACTTTGCACCCACATCCGACCGTACGGGCTTCGCGCCAATCTCGATATACCCGAGGCGCTTCAGGTACACCTTCGGCACACGAATGGCCGAAGAAGGCTCGAGCAAGGCGGTCATCGCCGACCGACTGGGCCATGCTGACCTCCAGAACGTCGATGTGTACTTTGAGGCGTCGCCGGCGATCGTAGAGAACATCGACCGCGCCATGGCGGCGGGCCTTGCTCCCATCGCCCAGGCTTTCTGCGGCCGCACCATAGGGGGGGAACATCAGGCGTCGCAAGGAGGGGCGCCAGGGTCGCGGATCATCGATTTCCGCATCTCTGCCGATCCACTTGGAAGCTGCGGCAAGGGCTCCGGTTGCGGATTGGCTAAGCCCGTTGCCTGCTATACGTGCTTCCGGTTCGAGCCCTGGGTGGACGGACCCCATCAGGAATCGCTAGATCGCCTTCTGGCTGAGCGGGACCGCTGCGCCGACGAACGGATGGCCGGTGTGAACGACGACGCCATTACGGCCGTCAGGGAGGTCATCGCCGAGTGTGAGCAGGCCCGTCAGCAGCGGCATGGCGGGATGACGGCATGACAACCCCGGTTCTCCACTTCACGCCTCGCGGCGAGCTCTCAGCTCACGACAACATGATGTCGTTCGTCGAGACTTGCCGCAGGTCCGCCATCCTGGCGGCGACAAATCAATTCGACCGAAACATTTGGGAGAGTGCCTACCGAAAGGGGAAAGGCAACAAAACGCGCATCGTCTTCAGCACCCATGAGGCCGCCTGCGAGGCGAAGCCAAGCCCCACGCCGGCTTTGCCAGAGCCCTTCTTGTCGTTTGCCAAAGCAATCCTGACCTACCTCCAGGATCGTCGCCCTGTCGTCTCTCAGCAGGTCCGGTTGTCGGCGCTACGGTACCTGGAAGCAGCCTTGCGGCGCAAAGGGCAGGATGCACGGCCCACGGGGACGGACGCGCTGGTACTTGACACTGCCGTGCAGATCGCCCGGGAATCCGTGTCCCCCAGCGTTGCATATCGAGCTGCTGGCCAGTTGGAGCTGTTGGCAGAGACCATGCAAGAGCTCGGCGTCATCAAGCTCCGCGGCCGCTGGGAGCACGGGCTCAAGAAGCCTGCGGAAACCAACTCCCGCATCTCGGAGGAGGCCCTGACCGCGCGCCAGGAAAAACTGCCGTCGGCAGCCGTCATTCGAGCGGTCGCGGGGATCTTCAACGACGCTCAGGGCGTCGCCGACGACCTCGTCTCCTCCTACTGCGCCCTGATGCTGTGTGCACCAGAACGTGTCAACGAGGTGATGCGGCTCGAGGTTCGGTGCCTGGTTGATGGGGAGGGCAGGTACCAAGGCAAGCTCGGCATTCGGTGGCCGGGCTCCAAGCTCTCCGATGACACGACCAAGTGGCTGCCATCGCACATGGCACCCCTCGCCAGGGAGGTGATCGCTCGCCTGGAGAAGACCTCCGCGCCGGCCCGCGCGATCGCAGACTGGTACATGAAGAATCCACGGCGTTTGTTCCTGAACGAGGATGCAGCTCACCTGAGGGGCGTGGAGCTGGTCTCTGCCGAGGAGGTCGGTCTGATCCTTTGGGGGCCGTCGGGCAGCCGAACCAGCGCGACGGTATGGATCAAGGGGCATGGGTTAAGCCCTGCCCGCACGGTAGGGAGGAAGTTCCTGTACCGGTTTGCTGACGTTGAGTCAGCCGTTCTCAGCCTGCTTCCAGAGACGTTCCCAGAGGTGCCTGGCGCCCCTGGCCTCGAGTGCCGCGCGTCGCTTGCGCTTTGCCTGATGACGGAGCTCCATGCTGGCAAGTCGCCCTACACCTGCATGTTCCAGCTGGTCACCCAGGACGATCTGTACGTACGGCTCGGCTCACAGGAGCATCGGTCCTCGATCTTCGATCGGTACGGGTACACGGAGGATGACGGGTCGCCAATGCGCGTCACCAGCCACGCGTTCAGGCACTACTTGAACACGTTGGCCCAATTGGGCGGGCTGTCCGACACCGAAATCGCCATCTTCTCTGGCCGCAAGGACGTGCGCCAGAACCGGGCGTACGACCACCTGACCTCTGACCAAGTCTTGGCGCCGATCATTAAGGCCACCGCAGGTGGGTACCGCGCCGAGCTGGTCCTCTCGAAGGGCCGGGAGCTGTATACCCGGTCGGAACTGCTGGCGCTGGGCAAGCCTGCCTCCCATACGACTGAGTTCGGATACTGCATGCTCGACTTCGCGGCAGAGCCTTGCCAGATGCATCGCGACTGCGTGAACTGCGACGAGCAGGAGTGCGTGAAGGGCGAGCAGCACAAGGAGGAAAACCTGCGCAGATCGCGTTCTGAGGCCGAGCAGGCCCTTGCGCGCGCCAGGGCGGCCCTGACCGACGAGGAATACGGCGCAGACAAGTGGGTCACGCACTACGTCAAGACGCTGGGCCGAATTGGGGAGCTCCTGTCGGTCCTTGAGAACCCGGCCGTCCCCGTTGGCGCTCGCATTCGCCTGGCCAAGGGATCGCCGCCACAGGTTCGTCTTGCCGATGGCGTTCACCCCATCAAGCTCCTGCCGCGATGAGGAAGCAGCGCGCGCCAGATTTGACGGAGGCCACCATCTCCATCGTGGTCGACCTGTTGGACGGTTGGACAGGAAAGCTCACATGGGACCTTCTGATCGCCGAGGTACTCCGGCTCACTGGCTTCGAGTACTCGCGGTTCACGTTCGCTGACTACCCAGGAATCGCCAACTCCTTCGCGCTCAAGAAGAAGAAGCTCAGCGGCACGCTAGCCAGAGGGCCTCGAACGCCGCGAGACGGGCAGATCCTGGCTGCGCTGGACAAGGCAGAGCGTTTCAAGGCGAAGGCGGACCGGCTGGAGCGCGAGAACGAGTTGCTTCTGGAGCAGTTCAAGACATGGGCAGTGAACGCCGAGCGGCATGGCGTCACAGTCGCCAAGCTCAATGCTCCCCTCGCCCTGCCCAATCGAGAGCGGTCCAAAAAGGCCCGCTGAACCCGGCCGCAAATTGGACCTCCTACGTACTCCAGTGGACGCGAGCGTGCTGTTCATTGCCGCGAACGAGCGATCCAGTGCCCATGAGCACCGGCTTCTGCGAGGGCGTGCGAACGGATCGGTAGTCAGGTCTGCAGCGTAAGCAAAGGTCCGCGACGGCGAGCCGCCTCGAACTCCCAAGCGGTCGAGCGACAACAAATCGGTCGCCAAACAACCGATTCGGCAGACAACTCCTGCACGGACATTTCAACTTAGCAGTGGCGAATCGCCCCTGTCGGACGCGCGCACCAATCGTCACGTGGCAGAGGCACCAGCTGCGAGCGTGGCCGTCTACAACCTCTCCACCTAATAGCGACGCTGCTCGTCCAAGGATCGCCGCCGGGTGCTGGCGCAGGACGAACACATAACAAGGTCGACTTCGACGGCGACCGCTTCGCCTGATGTTCAAGCCGGCCGCAGCGCCGTGAAGGTCGAGCCGCCGGGCGGGCCCTCGGTGGCCATCACCAGCCGGCCGCGGCCTTCGGCCTTCGCGCGGTAGAGGGCCGTATCGGCTCGCTTGACCAACTCATCGAGCTCCACGGGCGGACCGGGCGGCAGCGACACCGCGCCAGCGCTGAAATCGATCTTGAATGGATAGCCGGGGTTCTTGGAAACCAGGCCTTCGCGCAGGCGCTTGTCGACCAGTGAGGCCGCATGCGCATCTCCCGCAATCAGCAGCAGAAACTCCTCGCCGCCGTACCGCCCCACAAAATCCCCGGGCCGCAACCGGTCGTGCAGCACCTCGCCAATCAGGCGCAGCACGTTGTCACCCATGGGGTGACCGTGTTGATCGTTGATTTGCTTGAAATGGTCGAGGTCCAACAGCATCAGCGTCAACGGGCTCCATTGGCGCTTGATTTCGCGGAGTTTCTGATGCGCCGCCTCGAAGATGGCATGCCGGTTCAACAAACCCGTCAAGATATCGCGCGTGGCCAGCCGTTTCAATTCCTGTTCTGCCTCGTCGCGATGCGCCAGCAAAATGGCCACGGTGCCGATGATGGTCAGCACATTCCAGCCTTGGAATGCCAGCGTCATTGAGAAAGGCCGGTCGGTCAGCACCAACACCGCGGGAATGAGCAGAAAGACACCGGTCGTTGCGAAGGCCAAGCTCCCCAGCCAACGCCACCTGCGTCCCGACAAGACCGCCGTGCGCGGCAACAGGCGCATGGCGATCCAAAGTGCCTGCAGGCCGAACACCAGATGGGCGGCGGCGAGCCGCTCCAGCACGTCGGTGAACAGCATGAAAGCAGGCAATACCGCCGCCGCAAACGGAAAGTACAGCGCCAGCCGGCTGGTTTTTTCCTTCAGGTAATGGTCAATCGTCAGGACCATTGACCGCGCACTCAAGGCAATCAGCACAATGCTCGGCAGCGTCAGCAACGCGAGTAATTGCGGGTCCTTGATGACGAACAAGAACGGCCAAGCCGCGACCTGCCAAAGGATGGCGCGATTCCAAAAGACCATTCCCCCTGCGGCGAAACCCACGCCCACAGACAAACAGCACGCCATCACCAGTGGGCACAGCCATATGGAGAGAAAAGCTTCCTGAATCTCGGTAAGCATGGCTGGCCCTCGGACGCGATTGCATGATATCCAGAGGCCAGTAGAAACAGTGAGGCCGGCAGGTCGGTCGCCGCGGTTCAACCGCTTTTGTCACGGCCGGCGGGAAGGCCCTCAACGCGATTGTTGAATCCTTCACGCGTGGCCATCTCACCTCCGGCAGTTGACCGAAGCGGGGCTCGCTGCGAGCCCCGGAAGGGTTCAGGTATTCAGGCCGAACTTGCCAACGCGAACCCACACCGTCGCCTTGGCGGCCGGCGCGATGAAGGTGGCATAGCCACTGGCGTCTGCGCACACCTGCGTCGTGGTGGCGTTGGTGACGTCGTAGAAGCACTGGTTGGCGTGCGCAGTGCCCACGAACATTCTCTTGGAGCCCTGCGTGGTCTGGTTGTCATTCATGAGGACGGCCACACCGTAGCGGTGTTCGCTGTCGCCGACGCGCGTCCAGCCCACGACATCGGCGTTGTCGAAGTAGTCGTACTGCGTGCCGTAGGCGTGGAACTTGCGCGCCTTCAGCATCTGATCGATGACCCAGGCGTGGCTGACCACCTTGCCAGACACGCCTTCGTAGTCACCGATGAACACCGCAGGGTAACCGCCGCTGCGGAGCAGGATGAACGAGTAGGCCTGGGGCTTGAACCAGTCCGCCACCTGCGACGCGTAGCCGCGGCCCGTCAAGGTGTCATGGTTGTCGACAAAGGTCACCGACCGCAGCGGTTGCAGAGCCGTCAAGGTGCTCGGCAGGAGGTTGCGCATGTCATAGCTGCCTTTGCCGCTGGCAGCGTCGTAGAACTTGAAGTGCAGCGGCACGTCGAACGCCGACATCTTGTTGTTGGCGTTGTCGTTCACCGCGTTCACGAAGTTGTTCAGTTCGGTGACGTCCCAGGTCAGGTATTCGGCCACGGCAAAGGCATTGGGCTTGGCCGTCATGCTGCGGACGTGGTACAGCCACTCGTTAAAGAAGTCGGAGCTGATGTGCTTGGCCGCGTCGATGCGAAAGCCGTCCAGTTTGGCCGTGTTGGTGTACCAGACACCCCAATCCTTCAGGTGGGATCTCACTGTCGTGTTGGCAAAGTCGATGTTCGCGCCCAGCAGATAGTCGTAGTTACCGTATTCGGTCGAGACGTTGCTGTTCCAGCCGTTGGTTCCGCGGAATTTGTAGATCCGGCAATTCACGCCGCTGGCGCAGCCATCGGGCGCGAGGTTCTGCGCGTAGTCAATGCCGTTGAAGTGATTCCAGTGCCATTGAAAGTTGTTGTACTTCAGGGTGCCGTCGGCTTGCTTGCGCCCGGCAAAGGCGAAGCTCGTCCAGGCGGTGATGCTCACATCTGGAGGGAGCTCTGTATTGCGGTTGGCTGGATCGACGCGCACCGCCTTGATCGACTCGGTGGCGTCGCCGCCCATTTTGTGGTTCAACACGATGTCGGCGTAGGCCTGCGCACCTGCCGCATGGATGGCGTCGATGGCAGCGATGTACTCGGCCCTCGTTCCGTACTTGGTTCGAACGCTGCCCTTCTGGTTGAACTCCCCGAGATCGAACAGGTCGTACACGCCGTAGCCGACGTCGGTGCTGCCGTATGCGCCCTTGTAGGCGGGGGGCAGCCAGAAGGCGGTGATGCCTTTGCTCGCCAACGTGGGTGCAGCCGCCTTGATGCGGTTCCACTGCTGGCCATCGGACGAGGTGTCCCAGTCGAAGTACTGCAGCATCGTGCCGTTGGTGTAGGCCTTTGCGCTCGCGCACAAAAGAACCAGACCCATCGCTAGCGTGAGCCGGGTTCTGCGGGGAAATGCGCGCGGAGCGCTGCTGAAAGTCGTGCTGGGCATCGTTTGTCTCGCTGGTGCTGTTTGACGTTTTCTGGACGATGAGGTCGGTGGCATCACGACCGAATCCAGAGCCGTCGATGCCATCGACGCGCCAAGTTTGGTGCGTTGCTTCAGCTTGCGGAGTCACACCAAGGTCACTGTTACAGCACGAGTGAACCGGGAAGGTGCCTCGCGCTCGGCCTTTCCCCGAGGGGGTACGTCGCGCGCGGCCTCCGGGCCTGGCCACGTCACATCCAGTCGTGACCCTGTCGTGACTCGCGCAGAGAGAAACTGGTCGCCGAGGATCGACGGCACTTGCGCGAGTGCCCGTGGATCCCTGTCCTCCGAGAGGTACGCATGAGCCTCTTTGCGCCGGCCCATTCGCTCGAAACAGCGAGGCCGGTTTTTTTTGACCGCGTCTGGCGGCCGCACCGGCTAGCGCTTGGGCACGGACGTGCCGAGCAAGGCTTTGCCCAGCTGACGCGCCGCCTCGCGGTCGGCCACGTCCAGCTTGCGAAAGATCGTGGTGACCGTGTTTTTCACCGTGCCGACCGCCAGGTGCAGGCGGTTCGAAATCTCTTCATTCGATGCACCGGTCAGCAGTTGCTTGAACACCCGCCAGTCGCGGGTCGTCAAGCCGCGCGCAAGCAGCGGGGCGGGAACCTCGGTGTCCTGGGTCTGGGGATCTTCCCGCCCGCTGCGGCTCAACTCGCGCAAGCGCCGGTTCAGGCGCGCCTCGGTGGGCCCTGGGGCCACGGCCGGTTTCAGCAGAGGCTCTGCACAGGGCGCGGCCATGAGGAGGCTGCCGACGAGCTGGCGCTGCCCGGCAAACGTCAGGCATTCCCGCCACACCATCTTCGCCGCGGCGCCCTGGCCGAGCCTCTGCAGGCAGACCGCCAGCCAGATGTCGTTCCGCCATTGCTCAGTCAGCAATCCGTCGCTGCTCTCCTCGTTCATGCGCTCGAGCAGGTGGGCGGCGCTGCGGATGCGGCCGGTGCCGATCTGGCAGAGGGCCATCGCGCGGCCCTGCCGATGAGCGATCTCATGATCGAAGCGCGTCGGCAGTTTCAGTCGGGCTTCCAGTTGCGCCAGCATCGCCGGCTTGCCGAATCGCAGCGCGTGTTCAGCCAGCACCAGGTCCTGGTAGGAGGTGACATGGCTGTGCTGGCCATAGGCACACAGCAGCTGCTGTGCTTTTGCAAGCCGCTCTTCCGCCGCAGCGGGCCGCCCCAACAACAGCGCCGTCCGTGCAAGCAGGATCATGACCGGAACGCCGCCCTCGTAGTCGCAATAGCTGTACGCGGTCCGCGCTTCTTCGGCGAAGCGCGTCACGTCTTCCAGATTGAAGTGCTCCCAGGCGGCTTCGGCACGCGCGCGGTAGAGGCACCACATCGAGTGTCCCGTGCGATCGCCGTGTTTCGTTGCATGCAGGATGGCGGAGTCCTGCAGGACAACGGCCTTTGCAAAGTTGCCCATGCTCATCGCCAGGGCCGCCTGTTGATGGCGGGACCAGATGACCTGGGACGGGGACCCGGCTCGTAAGGACAGTTCTTCGGCATGGGCCCAATGCGCGAGCGACGCCTGCGTCGCACCACTGAGGGCCTTGGCCTCGGCGAGCAGCAGATGAGCCTCGCAGCGCCCTTGGAGATCGCTTCCCGGGAGGGCTTGCAAGGCGAACTCCGCGCAGGCAATGCCTTCCGAGATGCCTTGTTCGCGCCCGAATGCGACCTTGGCGCGGTACAGGGCCAGGATGGCGTCGACAGGCTGCGCAGGAGTCCCTGCCGAGGCGCTGTGTTGCCCCGAGAGGGACGTTCGATCGAGCAGCGCCAGCAGCTTGTCGCTATCCTTCGACAGCCAATAGCGGCAGGCGTGGACCAGCAGGGTGCGGTGCGAGCAGATGGTGTCGTCGTCCAGCTGCGCGACCACCCGGCCCAGCGATTCCCAGAGCATGCTGTAGCCCGAGCGCTCATCAAGGCGCTCCACGGACCTGATCATGAGATCCTTGTCGCCGGCTCGTACGGCATGGTCCATCGCCATGGCCAGTTCGTGATGGGACAGCCAGTGCTGCGCTGCCCTGCGGTGCAGCTCGATCAACTCCCCTGCGCATTCCCGTTCGGCGATCCGGCGCAGGCATGCCTCGAAGAACCGGCGATAGCGGTAGTGGGTCGGCCGCTGCTCATGGGGCACGAGGAACAACTGCCTCTGCAAGGCCTCGTTCAGCAAGGCGGTGGCGTCGAATCCTCCCGCAAGGGCTTTGCAGGTCTCCAAGTCGAAGCTCGACAGCAGCGAGGTCCGCAGCAGGAAGCGGCGCAATTGTTCAGGCAGCGAGTCGACCACCTGTTCGCGAAGGTAGGCATCCAAGGTCTCGTCCCAGGCTGGCAGGTCAGCGGCCGGGTCGGGCGAGCGATCAGCGGCAGCCTTCAGCAACATGGCGAGGCGTTCAGTCGCAAGCGGCCAGCCGTCAATGCCTTGCGCCAACGCGCCGGCCTTGTCGTGGGCGAGCCGCGGGTGCGCCCGAGTGAGGCGGCGCACGCACTCCTGCTGGCTCAGGGCAAGGTCTTCCGCCTGAAGCATCAGCACATCGCCCTTGAGTTGCAGCGATGCCAGCGGCATGGGCCATCGAGACCGAGACAGGATCAGCAGGCGCAGGTTCCGCGGAGCGCGAAGCAGGAGCTGCGCCATGGCCTGATGGAGGGCGCCTTGCCCGATCGTGTGGCAGTCGTCGAGCACCAGCAGCATCTCCACGCGCACCAGGGTGGCTTCGTTGACGATGGCGGTGACCGCGTCGCCAAGGGAACGGGTCGGATGGGCAGTGAAGGCGCTTTCGATCCACGCTGCGCTTGCAGGATGGGCGCTGGCGAATGCGGCAGCCAGTGCCAGGCTGAAGCGGTCCTCCGAGTCGTCGCCGGCTTCCAGCGACAGCCAGCCGTGCCGGACGTGTCCCGGTATTCCCGAAATAAGGGCTGCAGCCAATGCGGTCTTGCCGTAGCCAGTCGGCGCCTGCACCAGGCAGTGACCGCGATGCGCCTTCAAGCGTTCCAGCACCTCGGCATGCTGCAGATCACGCGCAAGGTGCAGGGGTGGGATCAGCTTCGTCAGGGGCAATCGCCAGGCCCGCATGCCTTCCAGCAAACGCGACGTGTTCGCCACCGATTCCGGCAAGGTCGATGCGGCCATGGACGGTATGTCCCGGTGAATGACGAGCCCGGGATCATGCACCGGCGACCGCCCGACGCGGATTCACGGAGATGGCGTTGCTGCTGTATCTAACGGCCAGATGGGGCGTTGCAGGTGACGGAACGGAAGTTTCTGGAGGTCGCCATGAAGCGACCCGGGCGCGTCGCAATAGACGACCGTCGAGGCGATGGGATCGAAGCCCATCCGGAAGTGCTGCGTCGACTTCACCACCACCAGGCTCTTCGTTGACAGATCGACGCCCATCTCGGTGAAGCAATCCGGCGAGAAGACTTGCTGGCGAATCGAGTTGATGACGATGTCGATGCCAAGTGTACGGACCGTCACCGACAGGCCCAGCGGCTCTTTCCCACCGGACAGGCCGCGCTGCGCGGCGTCGTTTCTCACGCAGATCACCTCCACGTCGAGGTCGACCGGATCGCCCGACAGCGGGCCCACCTTGCCGCCAATGCGCAGCGCCAGCCTGGTACCGACGCCCGCATCGGCCGCGACGAGCGCCGCCTGCGGATCCCAGATCATGCCCAGGGCGGCATGGCTCACGCCCTGCCGCAGCAGTTCGCGCAGCACGAAGGTGCTGTCACTGGCGGCGCCGCCACCCGGGTTGTCAGAGCCGTCGGCGAGCACGACGGGTCGGCCGCTGTTCGGCGAGACCTGGGACAGTGCCCGCGCCACCGCTTCCTGCAGTGGCAATCGCATCCCTTGCGTTTGAATGCCGATCGCGTACATCCGGCGAGCCAGCGTTGCGACAGTCGACCGCGCGGCTTCCTCGGCACTCTCCTCGCGTGGGTCGTACCAGGCCAGGAGCGCCGCCCGCGAGTGCGGCGTGTCGGACCATGGGAAGCCATGCATGGCCGAGACGGAGTCCAATCCCGGCGTGCCTTCGCTCCGCTTCAATTGCAGGACGAAGTCCTTCATGGGTTCTTCGGTGGTGCCCATCAGCGCGAGCATCGGGACAGGCTGCATCACGGGCCGAGGCATGGGGCGCCCGCCGCGCGCCACTTGGGCGAGCAGCCCGCGCAGTTCGTGCGCGCGATCGCGGAAGTCGGTGTGCGGGTACTCCTTGCAGGCGATGAGCAGCGCGCCGCTTTCTGTCATGTCTTCGGTCAGGTTGCCGTGCAGGTCGAGCAGGGCGCCGACCGGCGTGTCGCCCACGCGTTCGCGCAGCCGCAGCAGGAGGTCACCTTCGCAGTCCCAGCATTCGCTGGAGACCATCGCCCCGTGCAGGACGAGCACGATGAAGTCCAGCGGACCGGCCCGCTCAATCTCTTCCAGCAGCTCGTCGCGCAGGCGCTCGTACTCATGGTGGGGCAGCGGCCCGCCGGGTTGCGCCCAGGCACACAGTCCGGCGGTGGCGTGGTCGCCTGCCTGCGCGCAGAGTTCGAGCATCTCCCCATAGCCCGGCAGGGTCGTCGCTTTCGAAAGCGTCGCTTCGTCGCCGCCTCGATGAAAGATGGCCTCGGAGAAGCTGCGCCTGCTGGTCGGTAGCGGCGAGAACGTGTTGGTCTCGTGCGCCAGCGCGCCGACGAAGACGCGCAGGGGTGAGCTGGCCGGCATGGAGCGCATCAGATCAACCGTTCAGATACTGGTGGAGGTCGGGCAAGGGCATGGCACCGAAGGCCAGGACGCGGGCGTGGAAGTCGCGCAGGTCGAAGCGATCGCCCAGCCTGGCGCGCGCCGTTTCCCGTGCGCGCATCAGCTCTGTGTCGCCCAGCTTGTAGGCCAGCGCCTGCGCAGGGATGTCACATGAGTACCGCAAGGTCTCGCTGCAGATCTCTGCCTCCGACATGAAGCTGTTCTCACGCATGAACTGCCGGGCCCGGTCGAGCGACCAGCCCAGGGCATTCATCCCGGTATCGACGACCAGCCGGCAGGTCAGGAAGGCGTCGAGGACGCATCGCCCATATTGCTCTTCGGGTGTGGCATAGAGCCCGAGCTCGCCCGCGAGGTTGGCCGCATATTCGGCCCACCCCTCGTTGTAGGCGTTGCAGAAGGCGTTGCGGCTGATCGGCAGAAGCGCCTCGTTGCCGTACTGCGAAGCGATGTGGAGGTGATGCCCCGGCACCAGCTCGTGATAGGTCAACGCCGCCAAGGTATGCAAGGGGACCTGGGTCAGGTGGCCGCCGTTGAACAGGTATTGCCCCATCGGCTGCCCGGGCCTGGCGGGCGAGTAGTAGCCGAAGGTCATGCTGCTTTCGAGCGACTTCGGCAGGCGGCTCGCACCGTATCCCGCTCCGAGCGGCGTGCTGAACGCAGATGGATAGGCGCTGTTGACGCGGTTGATGTAGCGCTGGAAGACTTCGCCGACAGCCTCCGGGGTCGACGCGTTGAAGCGGGCGTCCTTGCGCAGCAGCTCGATGTAGTCCTTGTGGTTCGCCAGGCCGGATTCGGACCGGATCTCCGTCATCCTCTGCTGGATCTGCGCGAGGCGCTCCAGGCCTGTTTCGTGGATCTCCCTAGGGTCGAGATCCAGGGTGGTGTGGAGCCGGACGAGCTCGCGATAGATCTCCGCGCCGCCCTCGTATTGGGACATCCCGACGCCCTCGGGGGCCTTGTCCTCATAAGCCGGGTCGAGGATGGCCGCCCATCGATCGAAGGCGGGTTCGAGCGTGTCCGCCACCCGCTGGCGCGCGGCGGCTCGAAAGGACGCCTCATGGCTCGAGAGCAGGCTCGCGAACCGTTCCCCGCCATCGGGAACCAGCGTCATCAGCCGCCCCTTGAAGCCCGCGATGATGGCGCGCGCCGCAGGCAGCTGAGGCTTGGGAATGCGCATGCCAGCGGCCTCCTGCGCGGCCGTGCGCTCGGCCATGCGCTCCACGCAGGCCGTCAGGTCATGCAGGGCCGCCAGGTAGCGGTCGAGATCGCCACGGTCTGCAAACTGCTGGCGTGACAGGCCGTCGAAGAGGAACTGCAGCGCGAATCCGCCGCAGTAGGCGCTGGGGGCGAACAGCCCGAAGAAGCCGACACCGCTGGGGTCGAAGACCGTGGGGTACCAGGCGCCGGCATGCCGGCGCACCTCCATCGCATACCGCGCCTGGCGCAGCGGCACGCCGACGGCATGCGGCAGCGCCCAGGCGTCGATGGCATCGATCTGAGCGGTGATGGCTTGCGCCCTTGCGGATACTGCGCGGGCCGCCTCTTCCGACAGGTCGGGCAGCTGCTGGAGCCGCCCGCCTTGCTGCATTTGCACGAAGGCGCAGTCCCGGAAGATGTCCCACGCTTCCGAAACGAGGCGGACGGCGGCACCGAGGGCGAGCTCTTCAGACATCATTGCTGGAAGCGCAGGCGCCGCATTCAGAAGGACGAACTCACCGTGAACCCGATGGTCCGGGGCCTCGCGATCGCCAGGCCGGCCGGGCCGCCCTTGGACGCCGGGCTGGTGTCGGCGCCGAGCTGGGCGCGCTTGTCGAAGAGGTTGCGCACATAGGCCGTCAACTGGAACTGGCCCAGTGCGATGCCGGCCTGGACATCGGTCAGGGAGTAAGCAGGCAACTTGTAGTTCGGGACCACAAGGCCGCCCTCGAAGTTGGAGTCGCGCTCACCCACATACCGGTGGGCCAGGCCTACCGACGTCGCGTTTCCGCCGAAGTTGAACTTGTAGGTGACACCCACGGACCCGGAGAAGCGCGCGGAATTCGGCAGTCGAGGGAGCGGCACGCCCGGCTTGAGCAAGCCGGCCTCGACGGCGGTCAGCTTGCCGTTGTTGTAGGAAAGCGATGTGCTCAGCTCCAGCGAGTTGTCGGGCCGGTAGTTGGCGGACAGCTCCGCGCCCTTGATGTTGGCCTTGCCGGCGTTGCAGATATAGCTGATGCCGAGCGTCATGTCGACGCAGAACTGCTGAATGTCGTTCCAGCGGATGTTGTACAGCGCCGTTTGGAGGGACAGGCGCTTGTCGAGGAGGTCTGCCTTGTAGCCCGCCTCGTAGCTCACCAGCGTATCGTGCGAGAACGTGTCGGGCACGCCCGGCAGCGCGACGTTCGGCCCGCCGGGCCGATAGCCGCTGGCGGCGCGGAAGTAGACATTGCTCCTCGGGTCGAGTGCATAGCTCACCGTCGCCAGATAGGTCCGGCTCGTTTCCTCGGAGTCGTTCGTGCGGGACGTCGTGCCGCCGGCGAGCAGGCCGCTGGTGTTCTGGGTGAAGGTCTGGTTGTTGCGGGACAACCGGGCGCCGACGGTGGCCGACAGTGTCGGCAGGATCCGCCAGGTGACGTCACCATAGACGGCCTTCTCGGTGTACTTGCTCGGAATCGACGAGGTGAACAGTGGGAACGGAGCACCACCGGGCAAGGTGGCGACAACCTCTTGACCGTTGTCTGCCGTCTCGTCGGTGTAGAACACACCGGCGAGCCACAGGAAATCGCCCTTGCTTTGGGAGGTCAGGCGAAACTCCTGCGTCTTCTTTCGCACGTCCACGAAGGTGTCCAGGGGCACCGCTTCAACCGTCAGCCCCGCCGCGGCAGCCAGCAGCGGACCGTAGGTCAGCGTGGCGTCGAATCGCTGGTCCAGGCTGGATTTCTGGGAAGAAGTGATCGAGGCGAATTTTGCCCAGCGCAAGTCGTACTCGATCTCGGCCGCAAGCAGTTCGACCTTGGTCTTGCTGGGCTCGCGCACGGCGAGCGACCCCGTGACATCGTCGAACTTGAACTTCTTGGTGCTCAAGTCCAACTGGGTCAGAGGCTTGCCAGCGACGTCCGTGTCCTGCTTGGTGGCGCTCAGCTTCACGCTCAAGTCGGCGATTGGCGTCAGAAGCAATGACACGCGCCCGCCGCGTGCGGTGCGCTTGTCCACATCCTTGGCGAGGAGGGGGCCCGCGCTGTCGACAAAGCCGCCAGTCTCGTCCCTGAAGAGCGAGACGCGCAGGCCCGCGACGCCTGCCGACAGCGGGACGTTGACGACGCCGCCCACGGTGTTGCTCTGGCTTCCCTTCCGGGTGAAGCTGACGCCAGCGCGGACGTTGCCGCTGAACTCCTCGGTGTCCGGCTGGTTGGTGATGTACTTCAGCATGCCGCCCATCGCGCCGGCGCCATACAAGGTGCCCTGCGGGCCGCGCAGGACCTCGATGTGCTTCAGATCCATGAGCGCCATGTCCAGGCTCATCACGCCGCCAGCGCCGTAGGAGCTGCTGGAGCCGAAGGACACGTCGTCGATGTAGGTGCCGACGGTGGGCGAAGTCTCGGGCCCGGTCCCGACGCCGCGAATGGAGACCGTCGCGTTGCCGATCACCAGGCCGGTGTTCACGTTGACGCCGGCCTGGTTGGCCATGTAGTCGGGCAGGGCGGTCGCTCCCGAATCTTCCAGCCTGCGCGCAGAGAGCACGTCGACCTGGATCGGTACCTCGCGGATCACCTCGCGGCGACGCGTGACCGAGACGACCACGGTCTCCAAGGTTTCCGTCTTGTCTGCAGCAGCCGCCGCCGCGCTGGCAGCGCGCCCCGGTGCTGGCGCCGCACTCGATTCGCCCGCGTTGGCAGGCGCGTTCTGCGCTCGAGCGCCGATGGCAACCGCACCGCATGCGGCGGCGATCAGCAACGGCAGCAGCCGCATCCTGGGCGCTTGATCGCCCGTCGAACGAAACTTCAGGGAGCGGCGCGAGTCGACATCGATCATGAGAGGATCTCCGTGGGTGGTGGACGATTCGGAAGGGTCAAAAGCGACCTTGTCTGAGCTCGCTCACCACTGAATGAGCGCGCCGGGCCTCCGGCTGACGCCAGTTACAGACACTTCGCTTCTCGAAGAAGCTTGCAGCGATCGTAGGGAGGGCGAGGCGCGGCGTTTTGGGCCAAATCCCTGACTCTTTAGGCGATCGTGATCACTTGACCCGCGCCGCCTGGTCAGACAGCGTTGATGCGGCGCGCCCCTTCCTCAGCGTGAGACGAATTTCACGCCGCGGGTCCTCAGGCTCGAATAGCTGAACCCGGTGACCTTGCCGCCGCTGCGTTCCACGGTGAGGGTCGCCCGCATCGGGAAGGCGATGGCGTATTCACAGACGAATGTGTCGCTGCTGATCGCCTGCAGGAAGTAGGCGGCGTGACCGTAGCGCCCTTGCACCACGAGCTGCAGCCGGCCGTCGACATCGCTGATCTCTGCAGTGGCGCCCAGCTCGGGGACGGTGTAGTGTCCGACGATGTCCTCCGGCCATTGCGAAGGGGGCTCGCCGAGCCGCGACAGGGTTTCGGTAACGCAACCCTCGCTCACGGTGATTTCGTCCGGCGCCTCTGTCTCGAGCCCTTTAAGTCTTGCCGTATGAAACACGAACGGGCCGGTGGCGGCCTTCTCGAAAGGCACGGCGAGATCGCCGTCCACAACCACCGTGGGCAGCGGCGTGTTGTAGACGGTGGCATACACGCCGCCTGCAATCTCATCGAAGCGCACGACCAGATCGGAGGTGCGGGAGCGATACGTGTTGCCCAATAGCGCTTTGAACGGCTCCGGCCCGCCACTGGCAGCGCGGGGCGTGACCCCTTCGTCATCGAGCACGCAGTCGATCACCATCTCGGCAAGGTCGCTGGGATTGACGAGGGCGCCGTTGGTGATGATGACGACATCAAGCTCACGCGAGGGCACGGTGATCATCTGGCAAGCGCCGCCGATGACACCACCGCCGTGGTGGATGACATCCACCCCGCGGTAGGTCTGCGGGAACAACCCGAACGCATAGGGAACCTGAGCGCCGGACACCAAGCGCGCCGGCGTCGTCATCTGCTGCCAGGTGGCGGTGGAACCCACCACCTTCGCCTCGGCGCGCAGGTGGGCCAGCCAGCGCAGCATGTCGTCCACGGTCGACACCATGCCGCCCTCGGCACGCATGTCCTCAAAGGGGAACAGTCCCTTTCGCCAGCCGCCCTCTGCCCGGGGAGTGTGCAGCGTTGCCATGCCGGGGACGATGTCGATGTCACTGCTGGCCCAAGAGGTGTCCTTCATGCCAACCGGCTCGAAGATCCTTGTGGCGACAAACTCCTCCATCGGGACGCCGGCGGCCCGGTCGACCACCAGCGACAGCAGCTGGTAGCCCCCGTTGTTGTAGATGGCCTTCTCACCTGGGGCGAAGTTCAATTGGCGTAGTTGCATCTGCTGCTTCAGCGCGTAGCCGCGCGGCTTCACGCCGAAGCCATCCACCAGGAAGCTCACATCCAGGAAGTCGCGCAGTCCGCTCGTGTGCGTCATGAACTGGCGCAGCGTCGGTTCTCCCGCTTCCGCCGGCAGTTCGGGGATGAATTGGCGCACGCTGGCGTCGATGTCGAGCTTGCCTTCCTCGGCGAGCAGCATCACGGCCAGACAGGCGAAGTGCTTGCTGGTGGAGCCGATGCGAAAGCGTGTCGACGGCTGGTTGGCCACACCGAGCTCGACGCTCGCCAGGCCGAAGGCTTGGCGGTACTCGGTCTTGCCGCGCCACGCCACGCCAACCACCAGTCCAGGCTCATCGGAGCGGTTGAATCTGGCGACCGCAGCGTCGATGCGCTCCTGCATGGAGGCCTTCTGGTCGACCGCTTCATGGGATGGGTTCACGGGCATCACTCCAGTTGATCAAGGAACGTTGGGATGAACAGGAAACTTCAACGGTACAGCGCCGCCGTCGGATAGGTGCCCGGCAGCAGCACGCTTCGATCGACCTGACAGATGTCCGTACGGCCGCAGAAGGCCATCGTGAGGTCGAGTTCGCGTTGGATGATTCGCAGCGCGGTGCGCACGCCTTCCTCACCCATCGCGCCCAGGCCGTAGAGGAAGGCACGGCCGATCAGCGTGCCCTTGGCGCCGAGCGCGACGGCCTTCAGCACGTCCTGGCCCGAGCGGACGCCGCCGTCCAGTAAGACCTCGATGCGATCGCCCACCGCATCCACGATGCCCGGCAGCGCATGGATGGACGACGGCGCGCCGTCGAGCTGGCGGCCGCCGTGGTTGCTGACGACGATGGCGTCGGCGCCGGTGTCGGCCGCCAGGCGCGCGTCCTCCTCATCGAGGATGCCCTTCAAGATCAGCCTGCCGCCCCAGCGCTGCTTGATCCACTCGACGTCGGCCCAGGTCAGCCGCGGGTCGAACTGCTGCGCGATCCATCCGGACAACGACGACATGTCGGCCACGCCCTTCACATGGCCGACGATGTTGCCAAACTGGCGCCGCTGGGTGTGCAGCATGTGCCAGCACCAGCGTGGCTTGCTGCCGAGGTTCAGCAGGTTGGCCAGCGTGGGTTTGGGTGGTGCGGACAAGCCGTTCTTCAGATCCTTGTGGCGCTGGCCGAGTATCTGCAGGTCCAGGGTCAGCATCAGGGCCGAGCAGCGTGCCGCCTTGGCGCGCTCGATGAGGCTCTCCATGAAGGCGCGGTCGCGCATCATGTAGAGCTGGAACCAGAACGGCGACTGGGTGCGCGCGGCGACGTCCTCGATCGAGCAGATGCTCATGGTCGACAGCGTGAAGGGCACGCCCATGGAGGCGGCGGCACGCGCTGCGAGGATCTCTCCATCGGCGTGCTGCATGCCCGTCAGGCCCGTGGGCGCCAGCGCCACCGGCATCGCGACGTCCTGGCCAGCCATCCGCGTGTGCAGGCTGCGGCCTTCCATGTTCACCGCCACGCGCTGGCGCAGCTTGATGGCCTGGAAGTCGGCCTCGTTAGCGCGGTAGGTCGCCTCGGTCCAGGAGCCGGAGTCGGCATAGTCGAAGAACATGCGGGGCACGCGCCGCCGTGCCAATGAACGAAGGTCCTCGATGGTGGTGATGACGGGCATCGGGCGCGCCTACTGAAACACGACGGTGCGGGATCCATTGAGCATGACGCGGTGCTCCGCATGCCAACGAACGGCCCTAGCCAGGACCAGGTTCTCCATGTCTTTGCCGTTGCGCACGAAGGCCTCGGCATCGAGCGAATGGGAGACGCGGTGCGTCTCCTGCTCGATGATGGGACCTTCGTCCAGGTCGCTGGTGACGTAGTGGGACGTGGCGCCGACCACCTTGACGCCGCGGGCATGTGCCTGGTGATAGGGCTTGGCGCCCTTGAAGCTGGGCAGGAAGCTGTGGTGGATGTTGATGCAGCGGCCTTCCAGGTGCCGACACATCTCGTTGGAGAGCACCTGCATGTAGCGGGCCAGCACCGTCAGCTCGGCGCCGCTCGACGCGATCGCATCCCGGAAGCGGCTCTCCTGCTTTTCCTTGCCATCCAGCATCGGCAGGTAGTGATACGGCAGGCCGTACCACTCCACCAGGCGGCGCATGTCCTCGTGGTTGCTGACGACGCCCACCATGTCGACGGGCAGCTCGCCGCTGTGCCACTGGTGAAGCAGGTGGTTGAGACAGTGCCCGTGCTTGCTTACGGCGACCAACACCTTGGTCTTTCGATCGGCGGCATGCAGTGCCAGCTCCATGTCGAAGCGCCTGGCCACGGGCGCCAGCACCGCCTGGAAGTCTTCCAAGGTGTGCGACGGCCCGTCCGTCGGCCTGAACACCGTGCGCATGAAGAACAACTGAGTCTCGGGATCGCCGAAGTGCGAACTCTCGGTGATGAAGGCCCGTGACCCGGACAGTGCGGTGGAGACGGCCGCCACGATGCCGACGGTGTCGCGGCAGCGGATGGTGAGGATGAAATGGGGCGAAGTCATGACTCGGGAAATGCGGCTTCGTGGGAGAAGGTCAGCCAATCGGCGAGATAGGGGAACAGGGACCGGTCGGCGAGCAGGAAGACACGCTCGGCTGCGGGTCGCGCCAGCAGCACAGGCACGTCAATGAAGCGGCACCGGCTGGCGCGGCCTTCGGCAGGAATCGCCGAGCAGTCCACCAGACGGGCCAGCCATTCGTCCAGATGAGGGCCGTGGAGTTCAATGACGCCTAGGCCGTGCGTCAGCTCGATCGCCAGGGCCTCCGGGTGGCGCCCTGGGGCCAAGGCGTCCAGCAGCTGCTGCAGCTCGTTGAGCGCGCCCTCGCCCATCACGATGACTTCCTCCGGGTGCCGCCGGGCGGCCAGTAGCCCTTGGTATGACACGAGGTCCAGGGTGCGCGCGGGCCAGGCCAGCCCGGATTGCACGAAGGCGGTTTCCGCCGCCGGCGACGCCTGGAAATGGCGCACCGACAGGACGCGCATCGCTTCCACGCGCCGCGCACCCGGCCGATGGGCCAGCGCGGTGATCCACGGCACGAGGTCCTGCATGAACGAATCGTCGGACCGCGACAAGGGTTCAACCATGCAGGCGCTCCCCGGCCGGATCGAAGAACGGCGTCTTGACGACCTGGGCCTCGATCTCGGTTTCGAGGTGATGGATGCGCAGCCTTTCGCCCAGGCGTGCCGATCCATGCCGCAGCATGGCCAGCGCCACGGGCTGCTGCAGCATCAGGCTGTAGCCGCTGCTCGTGACGAAGCCGTCGATGGGCGCCGGAGGCCGGTGAGCAACGATGTGCGCACCGACAGGCAGGCGCGAGCTGCCGTCCGTGGGCACGAGGCCCACCAGCTGCATGCGGTCCGGGTCGGTGCCGGCAGCGCGCAGCAGGGAGCGGCGGCCGACGAAGTGGGCCGACTTCTTGTCCAGGCCGCGGGCCATGCCGATGTCCTGCGGCAGCGTGGTCCCGTCGGTGTCCACGCCGACGTGGATGAAGCCCTTCTCGAGGCGCATCAACATCAAGGCTTCGACGCCGTACAGGCCGACGTCAAGCCCGGCACTCCGGCCGGTCTGCCACAGCCGCTCGATCAGCGCTTTGGTGTGCAGGGCGGGCACATTGATCTCGTAGCCCAGCTCGCCGCTGAAGCTCGCGCGCATCACGCGCATCGCGACGCCGGCATAGCTGACCTGGCGCATCGTCATGTGCTTCATCAATGCCGGCGCCAGCGCAGTGTCGAAGCCCACGGCCTCCAGCAACTGCCAGGCTTTGGGACCCGCGACGGTCACGTTGCCCCATTGGCTCGCGACGGGCTGCACGATGACACGCAGGGTGACGAATTCGCACTGCAGCCATTCCTCGAATGCGAGCGCCGCACGCTCGGCACCGCTGCTGGTCGTGTTCAGCCAGAAGTGCTCGGCCCCGATGCGCGCGACGATGCCGTCGTCAATGACGATGCCGTTCTCGTTCAACAGCAGGCCGTAGCGCGCGCTTCCCACCGCCAGCGTGCTCATCGTGCCGACGTACATCAGGTCCAGAAACGCGGCGGCATCCGGCCCGTAGATCTCGATCTTGCCGAGTGGCGATCCCTCGAACAGGCTCACGTGGGCACGCGTGTGCGCCGCCTCCCGTTGGGCAGCGGCTTCCAGGCTTTCGCCCGCCCTCGGATAGGCGGCGGGACGCAGCCAGCCGCTGAACTCCTCGAACGATGCACCGCAGGATTCGTGGAAGGCGTGCGCCGGCATGCGCTTGAGCGGGCGATAGCGCTCGCCGCTTCGGCCTGCGACGATGGCGCCCAGGGTCACAGGCTTGTAGGGCGGACGGAACTTCGTCGTGCCCACTTCGCCGGGCGAGCGGTTCGTGAGCGTTCCCATCGTGACGAGTGCGTTCACGTTGCTGGTCTTGCCCTGGTCGGTGGCCATGCCCGTCGTGGTGTAGCGCTTGAGATGCTCCACGGAGCGGTAGTTCTCGCGCGCGGCCAACGCGATGTCGGTGTCGCACACGTCGTTCTGCAGATCGACGAAGGTCTTGCCTGTACGTTTGCGTCGGAGTTGCGGAGGCGGCGCGTTGACCGAAGGAATGGCCCCTGCGCCACCCACCGGTGCCGAGCCCGCACGGCCCAGGCCGGCCAGATGCGCATGCTCGAGCGAGGCGTCCAGGTCGAAGACACCCGCGCAGGCGCCGACGACCTCGACGTCGCGCGCAAGACGCGACGGGACGAACATCGACGATTCATCGTGCCAGCGCAGTCCACCGCCGGCCTGCGAATGCAGGCCGACGTTGGGCGTGAAGCCGCCCGTATGCAGCAGCGTGTCGGCCTCGATCTCCCAAGGCTTGGCGTTGCGCGTGCTCGCCACCAGGACGCCCGTCACTTGGTTGCGGCCACGCACACCGACGACGTGCTCGCCCCTGCGCAGGTCCAGGGTCGCCGCGACGGCGACGCCCAGGCTCCGCAAGCGCTGCGCCAGCTCCAGCCCCGCATCGCAAGCGCTTGCTACTACCACGCGCCGCCCCACCGCCACGCCATAGTGAGCCGCATAGCGCTCGGCGCCGTGAGCGAACATCACGCCGGGCCGGTCGTTGTCGGGGAAAAGCAGCGGTCGGTCGAAGGCGCCGGTCGCGAGGATGATGCGGCCTGCCCGTATGCGGAGCGTTCGTTCGCGCAGGTCGCCTTCGCCGCTTTCGGCCGCGACCGCGAGCCCATGGTCATAGAGGCCGAACACCGTGGCGCCGAGCCGCAACCGCACGCCAGCCCTTGCCGCGCGGTCGAGCAGGGACACCACACGCCGGCGCATCTCCAACGCGGGCCGGCTGGTGCCTGCCCCCACCGTCGCGGCCCATCCGCCCGCCCAGGCGTCGGACTCGATCACCGTGACGTGGGCCCCGTGCTCCGCCGCGGACACGCCGGCTTCCAGCCCCGCGAGCCCCGCACCGACGACGAGCACCTCGGTACTGATGGACAGTTCGTCGTAGCGGTCCGGATCCGGGCCTTCGCCCGCATGCCCAAGTCCCGCCGCCCTGCGGATGGCTGGCTCGAACAAATGCCAGCTCGGCCACATGAAGGTCTTGTAATAGAAGCCCGCCGTGAGCACGGACGCGAACAGGCAGCTCGTCGCGCCGACGTCGAAGCGGACTGTGGGCCAGGCATTCCCGGTGCGCGCCACCAGGCCCGGCGACAGCGCGACGTCAGTCGCGCGGGTGTTCGGGACGCGTGCGGCGCCGTCGCTGATGTCGACCAGCCCCGTGGGCTCCTCCACGCCGCATGACACGATGCCGCGCGGCCGGTGGTACTTGAAGCTGCGGCCGATGAGGCGCTGACCATTCGCGAGCAAGGCCGACGCCAGGGTGTCGCCGGCAAAGCCTTTCAGCGCCCTTCCATTGAACTTGAAGGCGATCTCGCGCTGTCGATCGATCGCGTTGCCCGCGGGGGCTTCCAGTCGAAAGGCGGTCATCAGCAGTCCTCCTTCGGACGTGGGTCCGTCATGGCGTAGATCGCCTTCACTTCATGCGTCACGGTGCTCCGGACCATGTTGAACCAGCGGCCGCAACCGAAGGTGTGACGCCAGCGTTCCGCGTGGTCGCCCTTCGGGTTGTCGCGGTAGAACAGGTACTCGCCCCAGGTTTCGTCGCTGCACGCGAGGGCGGGGCGCTGGATGTGGCTCTGGCCGCCGCAGTGGAATTCGTTCTCCGGGCGGTTTCCGCAGTGCGGGCAATCGATTTGCATCATGGCCTGCGCTTCCTGCTCAATGCGCGATGCCGGCAGCCGCGGCTTCGTCGATCAGGCGGCCGGTGGAGAACCGCTCGAGCTGGAAGGGCTCGGCAAGCTCATGGTTGCGGCCCGTCGCAAGCACATGGGCGAGCGTCCAGCCGCCGACGGGAATCGCCTTGAATCCGCCGGTGCCCCAGCCGCAGTTGAGGTAGAGGCCCGGCACCGGGGACGGGCCGATGATGGGGCTCGAGTCCTGCACCACGTCGACGATGCCGGCCCATTGGCGAAGCATGCGAAGCCGTGAAAACGAGGGGAACATTTCGAGCGTCGCGGCGAGGACCTGCTGCGTCACCGCATAGCTGCCCCGTTGAGCATACGAAGGAAAGAGATCGAGCGCGCCACCGATCACCACTTCGCCCTTGTCGCTCTGGTTCCAGTAGGCACCGACGGCCGGCGAAAGCAGCACCGTGTCGAGCACGGGTTTGACCGGCTCGCTCACCATGGCTTGCAGGGCATAGCTGGTGATGGGCAAGCGGAAGCCCGCCATGCCGGCGAGCACCGTGGAATGGCCCGCCACGGCCATCGCGACCTTGCCGGCGCGGATGTCGCCTCGCGGCGTCTTGACGCCCGTGACGCGACCGCTGTGCATGATGAAGCCCGTGACCGGGCAGGACTGGATGATGTCCACGCCCAGGGCCGACGCGCCGCGCGCATAGCCCCAGGCCACGGCGTCATGGCGTGCCGGCCCGGCTCGCTGCTGGATGAAGCCGCCGAGGATCGGGAATCGAGCGTTCTTGCCGAAGTTCAGCCGGGGGATGAGTTGGCGCATCTGCTCGACGTCGAGCAATTCCGCGTCGATGCCGTTGCACCGCATCGCATTGGCCCAGCGGCTCTGGGCGTCGAGGTCGTGGCGGCTGTGCGCGACGGTGACGATGCCGCGCTGGCTGAACATGATGTTGTAGTTCAGCTCCTTCGACAGGCCCTCATAGAGGCGCAGGGAATGCTCGTAGAGCCGCGCGCTCTCCGGGTAGAGGTAGTTCGAGCGAATGATGGTCGTGTTGCGGCCGGTGTTGCCGCCACCGATCCAGCCGGCCTCGACGATCGCCACATTGCGGACGCCGTGGTTCTTCGCGAGGTAGTAGGCCGTGGCCAGACCATGGCCGCCGCCGCCGATGATCACGACGTCGTACCGGGGCTTCGGGTCGGCATCCCGCCAGGCCGGCGCCCAATCGTCGTGATGGGGCGAAGCAGCGATCAGGTTCCAGGCGGAATAGCGGGTGCGCATAGTCGCGTCGAGCGTACCGGGGCACCCCTTTTCGCACTTCGGCTTGCGCCACCGAAACTTAGGCGCTAAGCCCCCGGCGCCTTTGGGTTGCCTGCATTTCGGACGCGCGTGAGATGTTCTCGGCGCCGCAAATGATGTCGACGTAGATCTTGGCGCGCTCCCGTCGGCCCGATGCGGGTTCGGCGACGCCGATCGCGTAGTAGCCGATCTGATGGAAATAGAAGACGCGCGCCCGCACATCGGCCTCCTGCTTGCTGCAGCCGAGCGCGAGGAACACCTTGTACAGGGCGGCGATGCGCTCCGCATCGACGCCAGCAACGACCACGGCGACTGCCGCATCCGACCGAGCCCACGCGCGCACGGCGAGATCGAAGTGAGGGTCGTAGCTGTCCTCGCGAATCAGGTGATCCACGATCGCATCGATGGCCCGCAATGCGTCCGCCGGCTTCCTCGGGGCGAGGCCGGCGGGCACGAACAAGACCGTCTCCTGCCAGAGGGTGAGCAGCCGCGAGAGCAGGTCGGCCCGGTCCGCGAAGTGGTGATAGAAGCCGCCACGGCTCACGCCTATCCGTTGCGCGAGACGGTCGACCTTGACCGCCTCGATGCCTTCCTCCACCAGCGCCCGGCGGGCCTCGTCGACCCATCGCTCCGCTGGAACTTTCACCGAATTCACCATAGCACCAAAGCATACACGGCTGTCTTTAATGGGCGCAACGGCTGAAAACCTGTGCGCACGGCCCAGCAGCAAGCCGCGGCTCGATATGCGCTTGTGAACTATGTCGCAATGGGGGCGAACGCCCTGTCTTTTCCAGGATCCTGGGTGGGTAATCCCGTACCCATGCCGAGCTTGCCTCGCTCAAATAATACAAACATGCATGTTTAGAGGGGCCTCGCATGAACCCACGATTCTTCGAGCGCTTTGCCGGCCATGGTCAACCGCCTCTGGTCGACTGGGCTGGCGGCGTGGAATTCGACTTGAGGGGGATCGGTGAAGGTTCCGTTCGCGCGTATTGCAGTGACGATGCCCAGATCACTGTCGGCGATGTTCAGTTCCATCGTGACATCCGATACCGCGCCGTGCTGTCGACCGACGTCCTCATCATTCGCGCCTCTCTCGCCAACAGCTGCTCGTATGTGCAGAACGGAGAGACCTGGTCATTCCAGCGCCCGGTGGTGACGGTGTCGGCGCTGCCCCGCGGGACGGTGCTGGAAGTCGACATCGCCGGCGGCCTGCGGCAGCGCGCGGTGACGGTGCTGCTCGAGCCACAGTCGCTGCTGGCCCAGCATCGGCTCGAGCCGGGCGACCTGCCGGTGCCGCTGCAGCGGCTGGCAAACGGCGAACTCGATCGTCCCTGTAACGCCCTGACGATGCCGATCCAGGCCGACATTGCCAGCCTCGTGCAGGACCTCGTGCAAAGCCGTCTCAGCGGCGGGCTGCTGCGCATTCAGGTGCAGGCCCGCGCCAGTGAACTGCTCGCCTTGGTCGCAGGGGCATGGAAAGAGCGGCTCGAATCGACGTCGATGGCCGGTGTCCGTGGCCGCCGCGATGCCGAAATTGTGACGGCCGCGCGGCGCATCCTCACCGAACGCTTTGCAGACCCGCCCACGCTGCAGCAGCTTGCCAGCGACCTGGGCACCAACAAGAACAAGCTGAACCAGTTGTTCCAGCGGACCCTGGGCACGACGCCGCAGGCCTTCAGCCTGCAGCAGCGCATCGCGCGGGCGCAGGCTCTGCTCGTTGAAGGGCGGCTGAACATCGGGCAGGTCGCCGATGCGGTGGGCTACCAGCACCAGAGCAGCTTCGCGGTCGCGTTCCGCGATGTGGTGGGCGAATCGCCGCGCGAGTTCGCCCGGCGCAGCCGCCGGGAGCCGGCGCTGGCGGTGCACTGACCGCATGCCGTGAATCCGTCCTAAATGTTCATGCAGCCCCCTGAACACGCGGGGCTCTGTGCCCGATAGGCTAGCCGGATGAAGACTCGCTATCCCGCGACGCGAACCTCACCCGAGACGGTGACGTATGGGCCCGTCACCTATGTGGATGCGTACCGCTGGCTCGCGGAAAACACGGCGGAAACGCTGGAGTGGCAGGCATTGCAGGACGACGACGCGCGCGCCGCCTGCGCTGCAGTGCCCGCCCTTGCCAAGCTGCGTGCGCTGCTGGCGGACGGCTATGTCGACATGTTCAGCTTTCACGCACCGCGCCCGCTCGGCGGGCGGTGGTTCCGGCGCGATGTGCCGGCTGGCGCCCGGTCGCCGTGCGTCACAGTGTCGGACTCCATCGACGGTGAGCAGCGCCTGCTGTTCGACGTGGCCTCGTGCGGCCCGCATGCCGTGCTCTACGACATGAAGCCGTCACCCGATGCGTCCTTGCTGCTGGTGACGGTGATCGAAGGCAGCGGCACCGTCGTGCGCGTCATCGACGTGGAGACCGCCGAAGTTCGCCATGTGCTGCCGTTCGCCACCACCACCGTTCCTGCTGCTTGGCTGCCCGGCAACGCAGGTTTCATGTACACCGGCGTGGCCGACCCGGCGCTGGCCCACCTGCCCGCCGCGCCCGGCCTGAGGGTGTTCGAGCAGCTGCTGGATGGCGAGCTGACGAAGCGGCTGATCCCCCTTGCACATGCCCACCCGGCCGTGATGCCGACGGTCACCGCCGATGGCCGCTACGCCATCATCCGAGAAAGCCAGACCTCGGTGCATCCGACCTACATCAAGAGGCTGTTGCCGGATGCGCAGTGGGAGCCCTTCCTCGATGCCAGCTATGGCCTCGTGAAAGGCAGCATCGTCGGCGACCAGTACGTCGCCATCACGATGGACACTGGGCCGAACGGACGACTCGTGGCCATCCCGCTGAGCTCGCCGCGCGACCGCTCGACATGGCGCGAAGTCTTGCCGGTCGGCGAGGCGACGCTCGCCAGCATCACGGAGTGCGCGGACCGGCTGGTCGTCACCGACATGCCGAAGGGCATCTCGCGATTGCGCGTCGTGGCGCTGGACGGCACGGTGGAACGTGAGATCGGCCTGCCAAGCGCGGGTGCGGTCGGCAAGTTCGCGCTCGGCTTCAGCCTGTCCATCGTCGACGAGCTCGTGTGGTCCGATGGGCGGCGCGTTTCCTTCGTTCATTCGTCGCTGCTCGAAGGCCCGCGCGCGTATTGCCACGACGTCGTGACGGGCAAGACCGAAGCGCTGACTGCGCCCGGGCGGCAACTCGATGGGGCCAGCCTGCAAACGCGCACGACATCCGCGGCTGACGGGCACGAGGTCACCTACCACGTGTTACGCGGGCCCGGGCCGCAGGCGGCACCGCGGCCGACAATCGTTACCGGCTATGGCGGCTTCAACCTGCCGTGGTTGCCCTGCTGGAGCGAAATGGCCAAGGCCTGGGTGCGGGCGGGCGGGGCGTGGGTCCATGTGCACCTGCGCGGCGGCGGCGAGTTCGGGCTCGACTTTTGGCGCGGTGGCCGCATGGCCGAGAAGCCGAACACCTTCGCCGATCTCTTTGCAGTCCTCGAAGACTTGCCGCGATCAGGCATCGCGCGCCCTGAACAGATCGGCATCACCGGCACGTCCAATGGCGGGCTGGCCGTGTGCGCGGCCATCGCCTTCCGGCCCGAGCTCTTCGGCGCTGCGGTCCCGCAGGTGCCCCTATGCGACGTGCTTGACTGCGTACGCGACCCTTTCACGGCCCGCGCCGCGGCGGCTGACTATGGCAACGCCCTTGTGGCCGAAGAGGCGCAGTGGCTGTACCGCTGGTCGCCGTACCAGAACCTGCAGGCGGGGAAGAAGTACCCAGCGGTCCTGATCGACTGCGGCGCCGACGACTTCGCCTGCCCGCCCTGGCACGGCCGCAAGCTCGCCGCCTGGTTGCAGAACCAGGCAGCGCCCGGCTCCGGGCCGGTGCTGCTGCGTGTACGCCAGCATGTGGGCCACAACACGATGACGCGGGATAAGCATGTTGAACGCGATTCGGAGGAACTCGCCTTCCTGGCTGAACACCTCGGATTGCTGGTGTGAGGGCGTGACCGTGGAGGACGATCTGCGCCGGTGTGGCGAGCTGTGGCGTTACCCCTTGCGGCCGACCGCGTAGCCCCCGGGGAACCGACGCGCCGAGAGTAGCCATGGAGACTTCCGAAACCTGGGATGACAGAGTTCGGCTCCTGGACTTGGCGGCTCAGGAAGCCGGCGCTGCAACACTGCCAAGCATCGAATCTGCCCTCAAGGCGCTGGAAGAGCAGGGTCGCAAGGACCAGATGTTCTGGCTGCTCCCTGCACTCGCACGCGCCCTGGCGCTCTCCGGGCAGCTCGACCGTGCAGAAGAGGTGGGTGCAGACGCCTATTCATACTTCCGCCAGGCCGGTTCTGCGCGTGGCCAGACGTTGGCGCTGATCGCTGGCGCGACCGTGGCCTTCGCGAAAGGGCGATACGAAGCGGCCCTGGCGCACGCGACCAAGGCGGCCAACCTCGCAGCCCTCGTGGCGGATCCGGCGCTTCACGTTCGAGTCGCTTCCGCCCGAGGCGCGCTCCTGATCGAGGTGGGACGGATCGCAGAGTCGATCGAGGCACTCGAGCTCGGGCTGCAGGCCTCTCAAGAAACCCCCGAGGAACCGGCGAGTCTTCGTCTCAGGGCCTACTTGGCGCTTGCGATCGCGACGCAAGCCGTGCAGGCACGCGACAAGGGGCAGTTCAATGAAGTCTGGCGCCGCCGAGCCGAGCGGGCCGTGGAACTCATCGAGCCTGTCCTGTCAGAACGCCTTGCTCGCGGTCGTCAGGGGCAGTTCGCTGGGCTCTATGGCATCGTCGCATTGGCCAAGCTTGCGCTGGGCCATGTTTCCGACGCACACAAGGCGCTCGATTCGGCAATGGCCGCTTTGCCAGTCTCTGACACCCTGGCGCGTTCGTCGGCCATGCTCCCTGCCTTTCGGGCCCGCGCCTACTTGCAGACTGCCGACCTGCCTTCGGCCTTGAAGTCGATAAATCAAGCTCTGCGCGCTTGCGATCCTCTTCAGCCGTCTCCGGGGCATGACGAGATCTATCGCCTCAAGTCCTTGATTCACGAGCGGCTCGGCCAGACCGAGGAGGCATTCGCCGCCTACAAGCAATTCCACGAACTTCATGAACAGTTCGTGCTCGACCGCGTCGAGCGCATCAACAGCGAGTCACGGCACGATGCCCTGACAGGATTGGCGAACCGCCGTCACTTCGACGAGTATCTGGCCAGGGCGCTGAGGCGAGCGAGCGCTGATCAGCCCTTGAGTCTGATGCTCATCGATCTGGACCACTTCAAGTCCATCAACGACAGCTACAGCCACATGGCTGGAGATGCGGCGCTACGCTGGGTGTCGATGCACCTCCAGGCGGCATGTAGGCAGAACGACTTTGCGGCGCGATTGGGCGGCGATGAGTTCGCCCTGGTGATGGCTGCCCCCACAGACGTCGCCATGCAGGTGTTCGCCCGCGTGCGATGCGCCATCGCGGCCCATTGCCAGGAGCTGCCACCGGGCGTTCGCATCACGCTGAGCGCGGGAATCGCGCAGGCCAGCCGGCACTGCAGGCTCAGCGATCTCATCGCGCGGGCTGATCAAGCGCTCTACGCGGCGAAAGCAGCGGGACGAGACGGCGTCCAAGTCAACGCCGGATTGCCCGCGTAGTTCACGCTTCTACGCCACTTGCCAGAGCAGGCACGGAGTCGGCTGCCGCATCCGTGATCGGTGCGTGGATCGGCGGTTCCACGTAATGCCTGCCCCTGGCGAGCAGAACTTCGTTGTGCGAGGCACCCGCCGGGATCATCGGGAAGCAGTTCTCCGCAGCCGTGACCCTGACGTCCAGGAAGAAGGGACCGTCGTGTTCCAACGCTTCACGCAGAGCGGCTGCCAGGCCGCTGCGCCGGGTGACGATGTCACTCGCCCACCCGAAGGCCCTGGCGAGGGCGACAAAGTCGGGCATGGCGTCGTTGTAGCTGTGGCTGTAGCGCTCCCCGTGGATCAGTTCCTGCCACTGCCTCACCATGCCCATGTGCCCGTTGTTGCACAGGATGACCTTGATCGGCGTGCGGTGCTGCCTCGCGGTCGCCAGCTCCTGGATGTTCATGAGTACGGATGCATCTCCGGTCACGCAAACAACAAGCTTCTCGGGGTTGCCGATCTGCGCGCCGATGGCCGCAGGAAGGCCGTAGCCCATTGTTCCCGCGCCTCCCGAGGTCAGCCACCTGTTCGGTCTTTCAAAGCGCAAATGCTGCGCGGCCCACATCTGGTGTTGGCCCACGTCGGTGGTGACGATCGCATCCTTTGAGTTCAGTTGGCGCTGCAGTTCCTGAAGCAAAGCCTGGGGCGCAATGGCAGGGGCAGTGTCTTCAAACGCCAGCGACCGGGCCGCCTTCCACGTTTCAATGCGGGCCCACCAAACGGCAAGGCGCTTGGCCGGCAGTTGAAAGCTTTCGAGGCTTTCATTGAGCAGTCGCAAGACGGTTTCGGCATCTCCGACGTAGGCCCAGTCGGCGCGGACAAGCTTGTTGATGGAGGACGGGTCGACGTCGATGTGGATCACCTTGGCCCGCGGCGCGAAGCCGTCGAGCCGCCCCGTGACACGGTCATCGAACCGTGCGCCGACACAGACGATGAGATCGGCATCGTGGAGCGCAAGATTGGCTTCCAGCGTGCCATGCATGCCTGGCATGCCCAGCCACAAGGGGTTGCTGGCGGGGAAGGCGCCGAGACCCATCAGCGTTGTGGTGCAAGGAGCCTGCGTTGCGCGGACCAACTTGGAGAACTCGGCGCAGGCGCCGGGGCCGGAGTTGATCAGGCCTCCGCCACCGTAGAAGACAGGGCGGCTGGCAGCACGTATGGCCTCTGCTCCAGCGGACACATGTTGGGGGCGGATGGGGCGACACCGGTTGGGTCGCGGCGCCAGGTCGCGCTGCCTCGAACCGGAAGTCGTGGTGGCCTGGATGTCCTTTGGAAAATCCACAAGGACTGGGCCAGGACGGCCGCTTTTCGCTACCTGCAGCGCCTTGCGCGCCGTGGCTGCGATCAGATCGACGGCACGGATCTGCACGTTCCACTTGGTCACCGACCGCGAGATCCCGATGGCGTCGCATTCCTGGAAGGCGTCGGTGCCGATGAGCGACGTGGCGACCTGGCCGCTGATGCAGACGATGGGAATGGAGTCGCTGAGTGCGTCGAGCAGTCCCGTGGTGGTGTTGCTCATCCCAGGCCCCGAAGTCACCAGCACCACGCCTAGCTTGCCGGTGCTTCTCGCATAGCCTTGCGCCGCATGCACCGCGGCCTGCTCGTGCCGCACAAGGATGTGCCGAATGCGCGTGTCTGCATAGAGCGCGTCGTACAAGGGCAGCACCGCGCCCCCAGGGTAGCCAAAGATCGTGTCGACCCCGTTTTCCGCGAGTACGTCGAGCAGGAGCTGGGCGCCGGTCCGAGAGCGTTCGGGCGCTTCGGAAAGGCATGTGTCGGCCGGGCTTGGGAGTCGCGCATTCATGCCGAAATTGTCCGTAGCCTCTGCAAAAAATGTTGCTGTTCTTCCCCGCATCGATACGCTATGCGGCAAATCCTTCTGTGGAGTTGCTATGGATCAGGAAATTTCGCTCGACAAGTTCGACATCGCCATCTTGCGTGCCCTGCAGAAGAACGCGCGCGCCAGCTTGCAAGAGGTCAGCGACGCGGTGGGACTGACGACGTCACCTTGCTGGGCCCGCATCAAGCGCATGGAGGAGAACGGGGTCATCGAGGGCTACACGGTCAAGGTGAATGCCGAGAAGGTAGGGCGCCCAGAGCAGCTGATCGTCCAACTGACGCTGAACAAGCACACCGACGCTGCAATCACGGAATTCACGAAACACCTCGAGGCCATTCCCGAGGTTGTCGAGGCCTATCTGGTCTCTGGCGACTACGACTATGTGCTGCGGCTGTCCGTCCGAGACACACGAGACTACGAACGGCTGCTGCGGCAGAAGCTCTACAAGATTCCGGGCCTGCGGCACAGCAAGTCCAGCTTTGTTCTCCGGAGTCTGAAAGCGACATCGCTGCCGTTGTGAATCTGATTGACAAGGGGCATCGCGCGCGCACATCACATCGTCCCGATGAGTGCAGGTGCCGGCTTTAGTCCTGACCGGGTCGGCAATGTCGACAACCGAAATTTCCCTGCCGAACGACTAAGCGTGCCGCCGTCGTCGTCGATACGGTCGAGCCCTCAAACAAAGGAGGCTCAGCCATGTCGATGCCAAAAGCAACGCACATCGCCCTTGCATGCACGGCGCTCTTGGTCGTGCATGCCGATGTCCGGGCGCAGTCAGAAGCGGCGCCGAGTGAGACGAACACCGAAGTCCTTCCCATCGTCGAAGTGACGGTCAGCAAGCGGCGCCAGAAAGCCATCGATGTCCCCAGCGCGCTGACGACGGTGACCCAGCAGCAGATCGAGAACCTGGGCATCGAGCGGTTTGCGGACTACGCATCACTGGTGCCCAACCTCGTGCAGGTCTACGGCAACTCGGCCGGCTCTGGCGTGGTCGTGATGCGCGGCATGTACACCGGTCCGCAGCAGACGACCAACACCACGGCGACCTACTTCGGCGAAACGCCCATCTCCTCCAGTGGTACCTTGGCGGTGGGCGCCTTTTTCACACCCGACGCTGACCTGTTCGAGATCCAACGCATCGAAGTGTTGAAAGGGCCGCAGGGCACGCTGTATGGCGCGACAGCGCTGGGCGGACTCATGCGTATCGTGCCCCAGCAGCCGGACACGCGGAACTTTGACGCCAGAGTGCGGCTGGGCGTGAGCAAGGTGCAGGACGGCGGGGCGGGCTTTGGCGGCAAGCTCTCGTTCAATGCACCCCTATCCGACGGTGTGGCCGGTTTGCAGGTCAGCGCATTCGGGCGCCGCGATGGCGGGTTCACGAAGAACGTCGTGACAGGCGAAGCCGATCTCGGCCGGGTCGATTCCAAGGGCGCCTCCATTGCCCTGCTGCTGACGCCCAACAAGGAAACGCAGATCTCGCTGCGCTTGCTCTCCCAGGACGCCGACACCAACGGCCCCCTGTACCAGGAGAACATGCCCGGTACGGGCACTCCGGCCGACGGCGAGCGCGGGTTCAGCAGCGTCTTCACCCCGCGCTACAAGAGCCACCTTGACCTTGCCGAAGCCACGGTGCAATACGAGAGTTCTCTCGGAACCATCACGGGCAGCGCGGGCCGAGCGAAGCCCCACGTCACTTTGCAGGGCGACTATTTGACCTACGCGCTCGCGCTGCCTGCCTTGGGGGCGGCCACCGCGAAAGGCGAGCAGGACGTGCGGCTGACGAAGGACACGGCGGAAGTGCGCCTGGCCACGCGGAGATTCGGTGCCTTCGAGGGCTTGGCAGGGCTCTTCTACACGAAAGAGGACTCGTCGTTCAGAACCACGATCGCCGGTCTGAACAATGCCGGCAACCCCGTGGCGGGCCCGGGCGCCAACATCATCACTTCCACACCCGCCGGTACGTACAAGGAAACGGCGCTGTACGGCAGCGGCACCTACTACTTTGCCGACAACTTCGACATCGGCGCCGGCGTGCGATACGCCAAGAACAAGCAGGACTACACGATCACACGCAGCGGGCTGTTGGGCAATCCGCCGTTGGTCGCGCTGGCGTCGGAAGACAGCGCCACAACCTACCACCTGGTGGGCCGCTATCGACCGGCCCAGGACTGGAGCCTGTTCGCCCGCTACGCGACCGGCTATCGCCCCGGCGGCCCGCAGACCAATCCGGCGGCGCCCAACCGCACTTTCGATCCGGACACCGTCAAGAGCTATGAGTTCGGCACCAAGGCCTATCTCATGGACCGACGCCTGGGCCTCGATGTCACCGTCTATCACATCGATTGGAGCAAGGTGCAGTTGAATGCGCTGCTCGGCGGGCTCAGCGTCATGGGCAATGCCGGCCGCTCAGAGGTGGACGGTGCCGAGGCGCAGCTGAGCTGGCGTGACCGCGCGCTGATGCTGGGGGCCTCCTTCGGCTACAACGACGCGCGCCTGACCGAACTGGGCAGCACCACGGCGCCCCTCCTCGGCGCGGCGGTGGGCGACTCGCTGCCCGGCTCGCCGAAAATGACGGCATCGCTCTTTGGCGACTATGCGTTCGCCAGCACCGGCCCGGCGAGCTGGACGATGGGAGCGACCGTGAGGTATCGCACCTCTGCCAACGCGGCGTACAGCGTCTTGCCAGCGGCGAATCCGAATTACGTGATGCCGGGCTTTGCGACGCTGGATGTGCGCGCCAAAGTGGAATGGGATCGCTATTCCTTGCGTGCGGGCATCGACAACGTCACCGACAAGAACGCCGTCGTCGCCTACAGCACGACGAGGATTTCCGCCGCGCAACCGATCAACTCCGTGGCCACCTTGTCGCGGCCCAGGACCTTCACGCTGACCTTGGGAGCCTCGTTTTGAACGGGTCCACGCCGGCGCACACGCTGTACAGCGAAGGCCAGCGCTGGCGCTTGCTGGCCGTGCTGTTTCTCGTCTCGATGTCCAACTACATCGATCGCAGCATCATCTCGGTGCTACTGGAGCCGATCAAGAAGGAGTTCGGCGCGAGCGACACGCAGATGGGCCTGCTCACGGGCATCGCCTTCGCCTTCTTCTACGCCACGCTGGGCATCCCGATGGCGCGCTGGGCCGACCGCGGCAACCGCCGCCACATCGTGACCTTGTCGCTGACGGTGTGGAGCGTGATGACGGCGCTGTGCGGTGCGGTGCAGAGCTTCTGGCAGCTGATGCTGGCGCGGTTCGGCGTGGGAATGGGCGAGTCGGGAGCGCTGCCGCCGGCTCAGTCGCTGATCGTCGACTACTTTCCGCCCGAGCGGCGCGCGTTGGCGCTCGCGCTTTTCACCAGTTCGTCGACCGCCGGCTATCTGGTGGCCTTTGCCGGTGGTGCCTGGCTGGTCATCCACCATGGTTGGCGCATGGCGTTCGCCGTGGTCGGCTTGCCGGGGCTGGCGCTGGCGCTGCTGACACACCTGATGCTGAAGGAGCCGCGCGAGCTGCAGGGGTATGCCAAGCCTGCGGCGTCGGGCGAGGCCCGTTTTGCCGACACGGTGCGCAAGCTGATGCAAAAGCGCAGCTATGTGGGCCTGATCGTGGGTGGCACCTTGTACGCCTTCATGGCCTTCGGCGTGGTGATGTTCTTCCCCTCCTACATGGTTCGTTCGTTGGGCGCCTCAATGACCCAGGTCGGCACGGTGTACGGCAGCGTCGGGGCGGCGGCGGCGCTGCTCGGAACCCTCGGTGGCGGTTGGCTCGCGGACCGTTTGGGCAGGTCGAACGTGGCCTGGTACGCCCGGTTGCCGGGCCTTGGCATCGTCCTGGCAGGGCCGGCCTACTGGCTGGGCTTTTCGCTCGATTTCCACGGCTTTCTGGCCTGCAGCTTCGTCGCCAGCGTACTGATCACCGCCGGCATGCCCTCGCTCTTCGCGGCGCTCCACGCGGTGTGTGGCTCGTCGCGGCGCGCAGTGGCCGTCGCATTGCTGATGTTTTGCATGAGCCTGCTTGGCGGCGGACTGGGTCCGCTCGCGACGGGCGTACTTTCGGACTTCTATGCAGCCGCCTTCGGTGCCGACGCGTTGCGCATGGCGCTGATGACCTGCACGTCGATGCTTGTGCCCAGCGCCATCGCGTTCTTCTACGCCGCACGGCACCTGCAGGCCGAGGTTCAGGCCTGAGATTGCCATCTTCTCCTTCTTCCCAACAGCTGAGGCCGCCGGTCGCACCCGCGCGCCAGCTCACGCGGGCCGTTGACGACGGTCTCGGCTCACAGATGTCCAAAGTTGACATGCTTCTTCTAGAACGAACCCCTGACTCGGCGCCCGGTGCGAGTGGCCCGGCCGACGATTTCGCGCCCGACCTCCGGATCGAGGAGGACATCCATTCGGCCTTTCAGGCCTCGCTTGAACACCAGTCGACAGACGAGGGAGCCGACTCTCAAGGTGGGCCCCTCACCGCCTACCCGGTTCCTGCCAGGCTGCGGAATGCGATCGAAGCAGGGCGCGCCATCTGCTACCTCGACCACATGGTTGGCGAGTTGATCGATGCCATCCCTCCGAGCAAGCCCTGGCAGCGACGCCTCCTGACGCAGCTTGCGACCGCGGAGCGCGAGATTCAGGTGCTGCGAATGACGATTGCCTTGAATCGAAATGCCCAAGAGATCCATGCCGCCGGACTCTTGGTTCACGCCACGCTCGCAAGCGCCCACATGGCATCCATCAAGGGTCGCGCGCCGCTGCTGATGAAGGGAGAAATGCGCTTCGCGCACGAAATCAGCAAGCGCATCAAGTCGGCCCTCGAGGTGATCTGCGACGTCCCAAGAAGCCGTCGAGACGCGCCATGAGAGTCCTCCTGAAATTGCTCCGGGCTCGGCTTGCCCTCAGCAAGCGACACACGGTGTTTGCCGCGCAGGGGCCAAAGCGATGAAGCACGAGATCGTCGTCGTTGGCGCCGGCATGGTCGGCACATGCACCGCTCTTGAACTCACGCTGCGCGGCCACCGGGTGATCCTTGTCGACCGTCGCGCCCCGGGGTCGGAAACTTCGTACGGCAATGCCGGCGTGATCCAGCGGGAGGCGGTCGAGCCGTATGCATTTCCCCGTGATTGGCCGACCTTGGCGACTGCAATGCTCGGCCGGCGCATGGACATTCGGTACCACCTGTCGGGAGTCTTGGCCGCATGGCCAGCGCTGCTCCGCTACTGGTGGCACTCTGCGCCGCATCGACATCGCGTCATCAGCCGCGACTACGAGACGCTGATCCGCCACTCGGTTGACGAGCATCGCCGCTTCATCGATCAAGCAAAGGCGGAGCCCCTGGTCCGCCGGGACGGGCTGAGGCTCGTGTACAGAAGCGAGCAAGCACTGAACGAGTCACTCGTCAAAGCGCATGGGCTGAAGTCGGAGTACGGCGTCAACTTTGACAGCCTCGACGCCGCTGCACTTGCGGTCGTTGAGCCCGACTTTGTGGGTGCGCTCGCAGGGGCCATCCATTGGACCGATGCCTGGAGCATCTCCCAACCCGGGGAACTGGTGCGTCGGTATGGCGACCTGTTTGTGCGCCTCGGCGGCAGCTTCCTGAATTCAGATGTCTCCCGGCTCTTGCCGACGGCGACGGGATGGAAAATCGAGACCGCAGACGGCATGGTGCATGCGGAGCATGCGGTGATCGCCTTGGGGCCCTGGGCTTGCGAGACCACGCGCACCTTGGGCTACCGCTTGCCGCTATTTGTCAAACGCGGATACCACCTGCACTACCGAGGCGGCGGCACGGTTGCTGTCCCCACCGTTGATGCGGAACGTGGCTATGTGCTGTCGCCGCAGGAACTGGGTCTGCGTCTCACGACAGGCGCTGAACTGGCAGCCATCGACGCCAAACCCACGCCCGTCCAGATTGCACTAGCAGAGGCTGAGGCTCGGACGCTGCTCGATTTAGGCACCGCTGTCGAGGCCGCTCCATGGATGGGAAGCCGCCCCTGTTGCGCTGACATGAAGCCGGTCGTCGGCCCTGCCTACCGGCATCGGCGCCTTTGGTTCAATTTTGGACATGGGCACCAGGGCTTCACGTTGGGCCCTGCGTGTGCCCGACTGCTGGCTGATCAGATCGAAGGCAAGACACCGTACGTCAGCGCCAAGCCCTTTCTTCCCGAGAGGTTCATGCCGTGAGCTTCTGACAGCCTCCAAGGCACCTTTGCGCGGCCCAGAACGTACGCAAGCACTGCCCGTCTCTGAAGCGCCCCGGCTCTGCGTCCGCTTACAGCCGATTCTGTTGAAAAACTCGGCGCCCCGACCATGACGCACTTTCCCAGGGGTCCCTCGACCATTGCCGACGGTGCGATCGTCGATCCTGGATCGATCTGAGCGGTCGATTTTTCTGTTGGAACGTGTACGCGCTCGCAGATCGAGTTTTTCAACAGAATCAGCCTGAAGCGGTCCACTGACCCGCCCTGCGCAACATGTTTGGGCGCGCTGATCGACTGCCGCCGGATTCGTTGCTCAACAGACGCTGGACGGGGCTGCTCAGGGGACGTCGGAATATGCACCTCCTAACACAACCCACATTTCGGCCATCCGAGGCTCTTTTCGGGCAACATTGGAAGCGTCTGACTACTGAACCCACACTTGCGACCAGCGACACCTTAGCGGCGCCCGTAGACATTGAGCAAATCAGCGTATCAACAGTTCCTTGTGCTTAGAACCGTTCTGAATCGCGACCATGAAGCAAAAGGCCCGCTGCTCGCAGCGGGCCTTTTTTCTGGAGAAATGCCAAAGATAGCAAAACAGCTGGTTTTCGTCGACGGCGTGGGCGGCAAGCGCTATATGCGCGGCAAGCTGATCCGCCATTTCGAGCAGCGGGGATATTCGGTGCGCTGTTTCGACTATTCGGCCTCGTCGCAATCGCTGACGGATATCAAGGCCCGGCTGGCAGCGCTGCTGAGGGAAGTGGCGGCCCAAGGCGACTACGCCGCCATGGGCTATTCCTTTGGCGGCGTGCTGCTGCGCCTGGTTTTGCAGGAATCAGCTGCCGCGCTGCCGCCCCCTCGTCGAATGGTTTTATTGGCCTCGCCGCTCACGTCCATGCGGCTGGCCAGCCGATTGAAGAATTGGCGAATCTACAAACTCATGACCGGCGAATGCGGGCAGCTGGCTGCCAATACAGCGGAGATGGCAAAAATCTCCTTTCCCGCTGTGCCGACCGCCTGCATTTACGGCACCTGGCCCTGGCTGGGTGCCTTGGGGTTGTTCGCGGGATTCAAATTGCCGCATGACGGCATGGTGGCCGCGGACGAGGCAGCACCGGGCAGGTTCGCTCTGGCAGCGCCCATCCGCGCCAGCCACGCCTTCATCCCGGCCCATCCCGCAGCGCTTGCGGCGGCCTCCGGCTGGTTCGAGGCCGCCTAGGCCTCTGCGCCCAACGCCACGCGCTTGCGATAGCGCAGCGCCAACGTGATCAGCGGGCTGGTCATGGCCGTCGTGGCCAGGGCCATGATGAGCAGGATGGTGAACATGTCGGGCCCGATGAGGCCGACGTCCAGGCCCACCTTCATGACAATGAGCTCCATCAGGCCGCGGGCGTTCATCAGCGCGCCGGTGGCCATGCTTTCGGGGCCGTTCAGGCCGGCCATGCGGGCGCCCAGCCAGCCGCCCACCAGCTTGCCCACCGTCGCCACGCCCACCACCAGCAGCATGGCGCCCAAGGCGCCGCCGGCAAAGGCCGAGCGCGTCGTCGACAGCCCGGCCAGCGCGAAGAACAGCGGCATCAGCAGCACGATGGACAGGGGCTCGATGCGCTGCATGAGCGACTGCAGCAGGCGGTCATCGCGCGGCAGGGTGGCGCCGAACAGGAAGGCGCCGAACACCGCATGCAGATGCAGCCATTCCGCCGCGGCGGCGCAGGCCAGCAGACCCAGCATCAGGGCCGCCAGCACGCCCAGCGACGGCGTGCCGTCGGGCGCCCGGGCGGCCAGCAGCCGCGCATACAGGGGCCGCGCCACGAAGTAGAGGACAGCCACGATGCCCACGGTGCCGCCCAGGATGCGCACCAGGCCGGCATAGCCTTCACCGGCACCGGCCAGGGCGACGACAAAGGCCAGCAGCACCCAGGCGAAGACGTCGACGACAGCGGCACCGGACAGGGCCAGCTGGCCGAAGCGCGTCTGCGTCATGCCGCGGTCCTTCAGGATGCGCGCCATGACCGGGAAGGCCGTGATGGACATGGCCGCCGTCATGAAGAGGGCGAAGGGCCAGAAGCCGACACCCGCCGGTGCCAGGCCGGGATGCAGGGCCGGCGTGATGGCCAGGGCCAGCACGGCAGGCACCAGCACGCTGAGCAGGCCGACGCTGCCGGCCGAACGCAGCTGCGAGCGCAGGCCGCCGGGCGCGCGGATCTCCAGGCCGACGACGAACATGAACAGCACCAGGCCCAGCGTGGCCAGCGCGTTCAGGCCGCCCAGCAGCGGCTTGGCGAACAGCTGGGCATGGACGTCGGGCAGGTAGAAGCCCATCACGGCCGGGCCGAGGATGAGGCCGGCGGCCATCTCGCCCACCACCTGGGGCTGGCCCAGATGGCGCAGCAGCCAGCCGCAACCACGGGCCACGCCGAGGATGACGATGAGCTGGAGCAGCAGGGTGGTGGTGGACATCGGGACGCAGGGCGGCGCGGAAGAGGCGGAAGTTTAGGTGCCACCCCGCGCCGCGCTCGGCGCGTGCCCGATGACGCGCTTGAAGGCGCGGCTGAACGAGGCCTCCGACTCATAGCCCAGCCGGTCGGCGGCCGTCGCGACGCGCATGCCGTCCTGGGCGATCCAGCGCCGCGCCTGGAACATCTTGACCTTGGCGACGTATTTGGCCGGGCTCTCGCCCAGCGTCCGGGTGAAGGCCTCGGCGAAGCTGGAGCGCGAGGCGCCCATCAGCGCGGCCATCTCGGGCACGTTCCAGTCGCGCTCGGGGTCGGCATGGATGGCGGCGATGACCTTGCCGATCTTGGGGCAGCGCACCGCAGCCACCCAGCCGGTGGAGTCGCTGCAGCCGCATTCCACCCAGGCGCGGATGATGCTCGCCGCCAGCGCATCGGCCAGGCGGGCCAGGATGCCGCAGGCGCCGATGCGGTCCAGGGCCACTTCGCGCTCCATGGCGTCGAGCAGGGCCGGCACGGTGGCGTCCTTGGCCGCGAGGTCGCCGGCCAGCATGACGGTGGGCATCATCGCGATCAGCGGGTGCAGGGGGTCGAGGTTGAAGCGCAGTGCGCCGCAGAACATCACGTCGGGCGGCGCCTCCCCCGGCTGAGGCGGGCCGAGCTGCTCGCCGCCGACGAGGTAGATGTTGTCGGCCACGGCGACGCGCGAGAGGGTGGCGATGTCCACGGTCGGCACGTCGGGCGAACTGGCCAGGATGTGGAAGCTGCCATGGGGCAGCAGCACGGCGTCGCCGGGGTTCAGGCGCTGCCAGTCGGTCGCCGCCGTGCGCAGCCAGGCGCCGCCGCTGGCGACGAAGTGAAAGCGCGCCGCCGCCTGGGCCGGGAAGGCCACGGCCCAGGGGCCGCGCATCAGGCAGCGGCCGTATTCCACGCCATCCAGGCGCAGGCCCAGCAGCACCTGGGTCAAGGTGTCGGGCACGCCGGGTTCCGCCTCCAGGCTCTTGGACGAAAAGTCAAACATCTCGGCTCTTTCGACATTCAAACGCCAGGATCCTATGCCTAGCATGAAGGCGTTAGTCACTCAGGGTCTTTGCCGTGTCGTCCTCCCCCTGCTCCACCTGCCTCGACGCGGGCGCCAATGCCGCTCCCGTCCCGGCGCCCGCCCCCACCCACCACTGGCCCGCCATTGGCTCGCTGACGCTGGGCGTCTTCGGCCTGGTCATGGCCGAGTTCCTGCCAGCCAGCCTGCTGACGGCCATGGCCACCGACCTGGGCGTCAGCGACGGCGCGGCCGGCCAGGCCGTCACGGCCACGGCCCTGGTCGGCGCCATCGCCGCGCCCTCGCTGCCGCTGCTGACGCGCCGCCTGGACCGCCGCCTCGTCATGCTGGCCTTCACCGTGCTGCTGCTGGTGTCCAACGCCATCGCCGCGACGGCCAGCAGCTTGGGGCCGCTGCTGGTGGCGCGCGTGCTGCTGGGCATCGCCCTGGGCGGGTTCTGGTCGATGTCGGCCGCCCTGGCCCTGCGCCTGGTGCCGCCGGAGCAGTTCGCCAAGGCCATGTCCGTCATCCTGACCGGCGTGTCGGTGGCCACCGTCTGCGCGGCGCCTCTGGGCGCGTGGATGGGCGACGTCTGGGGCTGGCGCAGCGCCTTCATCGCGGCCGGCGCGGTCAGCCTCGTCACGCTGGCCGTGCAGGCGCTGACGCTGCCGGCCCTGCCGCCGCGCGACAAGCCCGACCTGCGCGTGCTGGCCGAGCTGCTGCGCCGCCCGCCGGTGCGCGTGGCCCTGCTGGCGGTGCTGCTGGTCGTCTCCGGCCATTTCGCCGGCTTCACCTACATCCGGCCGCTGATGGAGCAGGTCACCCACCTGTCCGTCGGCGCCATCTCGGCCGTGCTGCTGGGCTATGGCATCGGCGGCTTCTTCGGCAACTTCGCCGGCGGCTGGCTGGCCGGGCGCAGCGAGCGCCATGCCATCGTCGCGGGCGGCGTGTTGATCGCGGCGCTGGCGGCCAGCCTGCTCGTTGCCGGCAGCTCAACCTGGGTGACGGCCATCGCCATCACGCTGTGGGGCTTTGCCTTCGGCGCCTTTCCGGTGGGCTTCCAGACCTGGATCGTGCGCGCCGCGCCCGACCAGGCCGAGGGCGCCGGCGGGCTGCTGGTGGCGGCCTTCCAGATTGCCATCGCCAGCGGCGCCATCGGTGGCGGCCTGCTGGTGGACCACATCGGCGCCCTCGGCGGCCCGAGCTTCGCCGTCGTCGCGCTGACGCTGGGCACGCTGCTGACGCTGCGCCATGGCCCCCGTCCTGCTGCGGGAGGCGCGCAATGAACCGCCGCCTGACGCTCGCCGCCTATCCGCAAGGCCTGCCGGGGCCAGAGCACTTCGAGATCAACACCCAGCCCACTCCCGAGCCCGCCGACGGCCAGGTGCTGCTGCGCACGCTGTATTTGTCCGTCGACCCCTACCAGCGCAACCTGATGGCGCCCGTCGGTCCGGGCTACGCGCCACCGGTGCCGCTGGGCGGCGTCATGGTGGGCGGCACGGTCAGTCGGGTTGTGGCGTCACGCCATGCCGGCTTCAAGGAAGGCGAGCTGGTGCTGGGCCATGCGGGCTGGCAGGACTATGCGCTGTCTGACGGCAGCGACCTGCTCGCTCTCGGCAATGTGAAGCAGGCTTCGCATGCGCTCGGGGGCCTGGGCATGCCTGGCTTCACGGCCTATGTCGGCCTGCTCGACATAGGCCAGCCCAAGCCGGGCGAGACCGTTGTCGTCGCGGCCGCAACCGGCGCGGTGGGCAGCGTCGTCGGCCAGCTCGCCAAGCTGAAGGGCGCCCGTGTCGTCGGCATCGCCAGCGGCGCCGACAAGTGCCGCCATGCCGTGGAGGTGCTGGGCTTCGACGCCTGCCTGGACCGCCGCGAGCCCGACCTCGCCGGGCGGCTCTCTGCGGCCTGCCCCCAAGGCATCGACATCTACTTCGAAAACGTCGGCGGCGAAGTGCTGGCCGCCGTCCTGCCGCTGCTCAACGTCAACGCACGCATGCCGGTCTGCGGCTTCATCTCGCACTACAACGAGGCGGCGCCGGCAGCAGGTCCCGACCTGGCGACCCTCCTCGCCAAGCGCGTCCGCGTGCAGGGCTTCATCATCCTGGACCACTATGGCGAGCGCTTCGACGCCTTCCGCCGCGACATGGGCGCGTGGCTGGCGGAAGGCCGCATCACGCTGCGCGAGGACATCGTCGACGGCCTGGAACAGGCGCCCGCGGCGCTCGCCCGGTTGCTGCAGGGCGGCAACTTCGGCAAGACCGTGGTGCGCGTCGCCGAAGAATGAGGTTCAGGGCTTGGCCGGCGCGTCCAGGGCCTTCAGCGCGCGCTCCAGCCCGCCCTTCTTCATCGGGTGCTTCTCGGCCGGCAGCAGCTGCTCCAGGGCCATGCGCTGGGCCAGCGTGAACGCCTCGGCCGCGGGAACCGCGTGGTCGGGCGTCACGCCCTTGCCTTCCCAGTTGCCGCCGTCCACAAAGTCCACCGAACGGCCGGTCGGGATGAAGACCATCAGCTCGGGGCTGATGCGAAAGCCGTCACCCGGGTGGGCGCCGCCTGCCGTGGTCTCGCCGATGACGGTTGCGCGGTGGCGGGCCTTCATGCCATAGGAAAAGTCTTCGGCGGCCGAGAAGGTCTCGTGCTCGGTCAGCACATAGACGGGGCGGCGCTGGCCGTAGCGCGGACCGGCCACCTTGGCCGAGGTCCAATGCTGCTCCAGGCGGTTGCCGGCGCGCCAGCGGATGTCGATGAGGCGCGTGGGCTTGTCGAACAGATAGCTGGCCAGCAGGGCCACCGTCTCGGGGTCGCCGCCACCGTTGCGGCGCAGGTCGATGATGAGGGCGTCGGTGTTGGCCAGCAGCGTCATGGCCGCCGCGATGACCGGGCCGGCCTGGCGCACCGGGGCGAACTGGCGCAGCTCCAGCAGGCCGATATTGCCGCGCAGCCGCTCCACGCGGGTCACGCCGTAGTTGCCATACCGAAAGCTCTCCGCCATCTCGGCCGCCTCGGCCTTGGCGCGGCCGGGCATCTCGGGCATCACGTCCACGCGCAGATGCTTGTCGTGCGTGGTCTCGGCAAGCACGGCACTCAGCTTCTCGGCCAGGGACGGCGCATCCGTGGCGTCGGCCGCCGCGGCCTGCAGCTGGGGCTCCAGGTCCTTGACGCGCTCCGGAAAGATGTAGCGGTCGCGCAGCTGGCGCGCCAGCTCGCGGGCCGCCTGGGTGCGCGCCGCGGCGTCCAGCGGCGGCATGGCCGGGCCTTCAGGAGCGGGCTGGCTCCAGGCGGTCAGGCTGGTGGCGAGCAGGGCGGCGAGAACCAGTGTCTTCATGCTTGTTAGGCTTTCTTGGAGCGAGAGGAAAGAGCGACAGCCGCATCGCGGCGGCGTTGGGGAAAGGAGCGGTTGCGCAGCGCGGCGATGGCCTCATCCAGCAGCGCGGACAGCGGCGTGGACAGTTCGGCGTCCAGGCCGCGGGCCGCGCCGCCGGTGGCGGCCCAGATGGCCTGCAGCCGGGGCAGGGCCTCGAGCGCCTTGGCGCTGGGCGCATAGAGGCGCCGCCGCGCGTCCGCCGGGTCGGCCTGCGGTTCGACCCAATCGCGCGCCAGCATCAGGTTCAGCGTCTGCGTGGCGGCGGGCTGGCTGATGCCGGTCTTGGCCGCGATCTGGCCGACGGTCAGCGGCGATTCGTCCAGCAGCGCGCGCAGCACCGGCGTGAAGCGCGGCCGGTAGTCCAGGCCCTCTTCCGTATAGATGGATTCGAGTTCGCCGTCGAGCAGTTCGAGCAGCGTGCGCAGCTGGGTGCCAAGGCCGGGGCGTGTCATGGTCCGCATTTAATAAGCGCTTATATAAATTGCCGAAAGTCATGGGCGCGAAGGTCCGCGCCCTGGAGCTCAAGCGGCTTTCTTGCGGCTGGCAGCCTTCTTCGCCGGCGCCTTGGCCGGCTTGCCCTTCAGGCTCTGCCTCAGCAGTTCGCTCAGGTCGACGACATTGCTGGAGCTCGTGTCCGGCGCCTCCTCGAAAGGCTTCACCGTCGCCTTCTTGCCGGCCTTGGCCTTGGCGGCGACCAACTTGTGGATGGCGGTGGTGAAGTCGTCCTTGAACTGGGCTGGCTTCCAGGCCGAGGTCATCTGCGCGATGAGCTGCTGGGCCATCTTCAGTTCGGCCGCCTTGACGCCAGCGGCGCCGGCCTTGGGCAGGTCCAGGCCTTCGGGCGAGCGGATCTCCTCGGCCCAGCGCAGCACGCCCAGCATCAGCGCCGGCCCGGCCGGGATCAGCGCGGCCAGGTGTTCCTTGTTGTGTAGCACGAAGCGCGCGATGCCGATGACGCCAGACTTCTCCAGCGCCTCGCGCAGCAGCGCATAGACGCGCCCCGAGCGGCCGTCGGGTGCCAGGTAGTAGGGCTTCTCGATGTAGACGAAGGACACCTCGTCCGCCTTCACGAAGCTCTCGATCTGCAGGGTCTGGGTGCGCTTGGGATAGGCCGCCTTGATCTCGTCGTCGGACAGCACGACATAGTCGTCGCTGCCCGCAAGCCTGACGCCCTTGACGATGTGCTCCTTGGCGATCTCTTTGCCGGTGCGCTTGTTGACGCGCTTGTAGCCCACCGGGTCCATGCTGCGCTTGTCCAGCCAGTCGAAGTCGATCTCCTGTTCCTGGGTGGCCGTGTGCAGGGACACCGGCACGTGGACCAGGCCAAAGGAGATGGCGCCTTTCCAGATGGCGCGCGCGCTGGCCTTGGAAGCCATGTGCTGCTTCAGTGACCCAACCGCACGTCAGCGGTAGGCAGGGCGTAGGCCGATGCATTCGCCTTGGGCTTGGGCAACTCTTGCGGACCCGGGGGCGGCGGCACCTCCTTGCGGCAGGCGGTCAGTGCCACGACGGCAACCAGGGCGGCCACGGTCAACAGCTGGATTTTCTGGCGGGGCGGCATGCTCGATCGTCAAACTTCAACCCCAGGACTTTCGGCGGCCACAGCCCGCGCCGCAGTCGGCGCCCTCGCCGTCGCCTTGTAGGCCCAGGCCGACGATCAGAGCGCTCGTGCTGCCGCGAACACCGCCAGCAGGGCTTCGTGCAGCGCGTCCGGGTCCAATGGCTTGGTCAGGAAAGCGACCATGCCCAGGCGCTCGCTCTGGGCGCGCTCCAGCGGCATGGCACTGGCCGTCAGCGCCAGCACGGGCGACTTCATGCCGGCGTCCTGCAGGCGACGCGTGACCTCGAAGCCGTCCATGTCGGGCAGGTGCAGGTCCATCAGCACGGCGTCGAAGGCGTGGTAGGCCGCGTACTCGCGCAAGGCGCTTTCGCCATCGGGCGCGACGCAGACCTCCAGAGCGCCCTGGGCCAGCACGGCCAGCGCGATCTCCTGATTGACCGGATTGTCCTCGACCAGCAGCACACGCTTGCCATGGTGGCGCAGGCGCAGCCGCTCGGCGGCCGACAGGCGCAGCGACTGGCCTTCCTCGAAGCCGCGCGGCCGCTGGTCGCGCAGCAGACGGGCCGTGAACCAGAAGCGTGCGCCCTGGCCCGGCTGGCTGGACAGGCCCACCTTGCCGCCCATCATCTCGGCGATGCGCCGCGTGATGGCCAGGCCCAAGCCGGTGCCGCCGTGGCGGCGCGCGATGGAAGCATCGCCCTGCTCGAAGGCGCTGAACAGGCGACCCGCGACCTCGGCGCCGAAGCCCGGGCCGGTATCGCTGACCTCGAAGCGCAGCCGCACCGCATCGTCGCCCTCTTCGGGCAGCTGGGTCACGCTGAGCACGACCTCGCCGTGGTCGGTGAACTTGACCGCATTGGCAACGAGATTGAGCAACGCCTGGCGCAGGCGCGTGGGGTCGCCCAGCAGGCGCTCGGGCAGGCCGGCGGCACACAGCCGCAGCGCAATGCCCTTGGCCTGGGCCTGCGGGCCGAACAGGCCCAGCGACTGACGCAGCAGCTCGGGCAGGGCCAGCGGCAACTGTTCCAGCTCCATGTGGCCGGCCTCGATCTTGGACAGGTCCAGCACGTCGCCGATCAGCGTCATCAGATGGGCCGCGGCGCTCTCGATGGTGGCGATGCGTGCCCCCTGCTCGGTGTCGGTGGCCGAACGCGCCAGCAGGCGTGACATGCCGACGATGGCATTCATGGGCGTGCGGATCTCGTGGCTGATATTGGCCAGGAAGGCCGACTTGGCTGCGCTGGCCGCCTGCGCCTCGGCAGACGCCTGCGCCAGCGCGCGGGTGCGTTCCTGCACGCGCACCTCCAACTCGCGGCGCGAGCGCTCCAGCGCGTCGATGGCGCCGCGGCGGTCGGTCACGTCCAGATGGATGCCCAGGGCACGCAGCGCGCGGCCCTCGGCATCGCGTTCGACCACCTGGCCGGCGTCCAACACCCAGATCCAATGGCCGTCGCGGTGGCGCAGGCGGTGCTCGCAGCGGTAGCTGTCGGTGTCGCCGCGCAGATGCGGCAGCAGCGAGGCGTCGATGGCGGCCCAGTCGTCGGGGTGGACGAGGGCGCGCCAGCTGTCCAGGTGAGGCTCGATCTCCTCGACGCGGTAGCCCAGCATCTCGGCCCAGCGCTCGTTGACGTGAACCTCGCCGCTGACCACCTGCCAGTCCCACAGGCCCAGGGCCGCACCGCGCATGGCCAGCGACAGCTGCTGCTCGTTGCGCACCAGGCGCTCGGCGGCGTGGCGCTGCTCGGTCACGTCGCGGGCGACGAGATAGTGCGGCTCGCCCTCTCCCGGCACATGGGCGGGCAGGCGGCCCCGGTTGACGCGAAACAGCCGCGGGCCGGCCGGCGTCTGCCAGGTCTCGGCATCGGTGGGTTCGAAAGGGCCATGCAGCATCACGTCCGGCAGGCGGCCCACCAGGCTGCTGCCCGGCGGCGGCGCGACGACCAGGCCGGCCACGCGGGCGGCCTCGTCGTTGCAGACCAGGCAGCGCCCCTCGGCGTCGTGCACGACGACGGCGACGCCGGCATCGGCCAGCACGGCATTCAGCATCTGCACGGCCTTCACGCCCAAGGCCTGGCTGCGGCGACGCAGCAGGCGGCTGCGGCCGAAATCGCGCAGCCGGCGCAGCCAGCGCGCCGGGCCCGAGGCGGGCAGGGGCAGAGCGCTCACGCGGCCACTCCCAGCGGCCTGGCGCGGGCGTTGCTCAGGGCCAGCAGCCGGTGCAGCTCGAGCTGGGCCTGCACGCGGGCCAGCAGCACCAGCGGGCGCAGTGGCAGGCTCAGGCAGTCGGAAGCTCCCAGGGCCAGGGCCAGTTCTTCGTCGCCGCCCTCGGACACGAACAGGACGGGAATGGCGTGTGCCGTCGCGTCGTCGCGCAAGCGGCTCAGCAGGTCCAGGCCATGCTGGTCGGCCACCGTCTCGCCCAGCAGGATGAGCCCCGGCGCTGGCGCGCTGCCGGCCAGGCGCAGCAGGGCGGCGCCCGTGGCGGCGCTGCGCACGTCGTAATTCGCCTCGCGCAGCAGCGTGGCCGCGCCTTCGGGCACGGCACCGGCCAGCAGCACCCGGGGCGCAGCGTCGGAGGGGTCAGATATGAGCATGGGCCGCATCTTGTTCGCGTGCGGTCCGCGTGGCGAGGGGCTAATGAGGGGTTTCCGGCAACCCCGACAGCAGCCGTCAAGAATCCCCTACACGGCCGGCATGGCGTCGTTACATGTCTTGACGGACAGTGGTTCCATGACGACGACCCAGGAGCCCAGCCATGGACTGCACGCCAGCAGCAAGGCGGCCGGGCGTCACGACGGCGGCGGCATGAACCGCGTGTCCCGACCGACCTGGCGCTTCGCGCTGCTGCCGGCCCTGGCCGTCGTGCTGCTGACCTGCGTGCTGCTCTTCGTCGGCCAACGGCTGCTGGGTGCCGAGCTCATCGAGCGCAGCCTGGCCCGCAACCAGCAGCGCGCCGACGTGATGGGCCTGCAGCTGCAGCTGGCCCTGCGCGACGCGGTCAGCCAGGTGCGCCTGCTGGCGCGCTCCCAGGCCCTGCAACCCGGCGTGGCACCCGCCCGCGCACGTGCCGAGCTGGACCATCTCGTCGAACGCTCGCCGCGCTTCGTCTGGGCCGGCCTCGTCGCGCCCGACGGCCAGGTCATCGCCGGCAGCCGCGGCTGGCTGGAAGGCACCTCACTCGCGCAGCGGCCGGTGTTCCGGCGCGGCCGTGACGGCATGGTGGGCGATGTGCACGAGCCCGTCGCCCTCGCCCCGCTGCTGGCCCGACTGCCCGGCGGCGTGCGTGAACTCATCGACATCGGCGAGCCCGTGCTCAACGAGGCCGGCGAGGTCGTCGGCGTCGTCACCGTCCACCTGGGCCTGGACTGGGTCAACGAACAGCTGGCGCTTGCCCTGGGCGAGCCCGCCGCCGCCACAGCCGAGGGCCTGCAGGGCCTGGTGCTGACCGAGCCGGGCACACGCAGCGTGGCCCCGGGCGCCGTCGTTCCCGCCGGCCTGCCACAGGCCCACCCCCGCCCCCAGGCCTGGCGCAGCGCCGAAGGCGCGCGCTGGCTGCTGGCCCAGTCGGCCCTGCGCGGCCTGGGCAGCAGCGACGCCCCCCTGTTGCCCTGGCGTGCCGTCGTGCTGCAGCGCGAAGACGTGGCGCTGGCGCCGCTGCGCGAGCTGACCTCCTCCATGCTGCGGGTGGGCCTGCTGTCGGCCCTGCTGCTGGCCGCGGCCGGCTTCTGGGCCGGCCGCCGCCTGCTCGCGCCCTGGGCCCCCATCTTCGACAGCGTGCTGGCCAGCCAGGCCGGCGGCGGTGCCGACATGGGCCATGTGGGCGCCCGCGTGCAGGACCTGGTGGCCGAGCGCGCCCAGCGCGGCCCGCAGTCGCCCACCGAGATGCTGATGGGCTGGCTGGCGCGCGACGCCGGCAATCTGCGCCGCGCCATCGACCATGTGCCGGTCGCCATCGCGCTGACCGACCACCACCACCGCTGCGAATACGTCAACCCGGCCTACACGCGGCTGCTGGGCTGGACGACCGAGGCCCTGCGCGGCCGCATTGCCGGCGAGGCCCTGCTGGACCCGACGCTGCGCGAAGGCCTGGCGCGGGCCTACCAGCAGCTGGGCGACCCGCCGGGCGAGTTCGTCATGCGCCTGGAGGCCCTGACGTCTACCGGCGAGACGGTGGCCGTGCAATGCCATCTCGTGCCCATGTTCGACGGCCAGGGCCGCCTGGGCGGCGCCCTGCAGATCGTGCACGACATCCGCCCCGAGCGCAGTGCCCGCGCCCGCGCCGACGCCATGGCCGGCCGCCTGCGCGCGCTGGCCGACGCGGCCGTCGACACCCTGCTGGCGACGTTGGACTCCGCCGGCCGCGTGCTGGAGTGGAACCGCGGCGCCGAGAGGCTCAGCGGCCACGCGTCCGTTGCGGCCCTGGGCCAGACGTTGGATACGCTGCTGCCGGGCTTCGGCGGCTGCGCGGCCTGGATGCGCGCGGCCCAGATCGACGGCGCGTGCGAGCTGCGGGTGCACGGCCAGGGGCCCGACGGCCGCGAGCGTCGCTTCGAGGGCACCCTGTACGCCCTCGGCCTGGCGCCGGGCTCGGCACGCTTCGGCCTCATCCTGCGCGACGTCAGCGAGCGTGCCGCCCAGGTGCGGCTCGTCGAGGCCACGCGCGACGAGATCATCCAGTTCAACCGCAGCCTGCTCGACCAGGAAAAGCGCACCGGCCGCCGCCTGGCCCAGTCCCTGCACGACGAACTCGGCCAGACCCTGGCCGCGCTGCGCCTGCACTGGGAGGCCTGGCGCAGCGCCAGTGCCGAGCAGCGCGAGCGCATGGACGAGCGCATCGCCAACCTCATCGCCCTGGCCAACCGGCAGGTGCGCGGCGTGCTGGCCGAGCTGCGCCCGCCGCTGCTGGACGAACTCGGCCTGGTCGCCGCCATCGACAACGAGATCCGCCAGCACGGCGACACCCGCATCGTGCTGCAGGCCAGCGAATCGAACCAGCTGCAGCGCTGGCCGGCCGACATCGAGTACGCCGTCTTCATGGTGGCCCGCGAGGCCTTGCTGAACGCGCTGCGCCACGCCGACGCCCAGGTCATCACCGTACAGCTGGATGGCGATGAATTCCTGCTCGAACTCAGCATCGGCGACGACGGCCGGGGTTTGCAGCTGCCGGCCGGCGCGCCCCAGCTTGGCCTCATCGGCCTGCGCGAACGTGCCCTCGCCATCGGTGCGGAACTTCACATTGACGGCCGTGTCGGCCATGGCACCATGGTCGCATTGACCTGGGAAGCCACCGACGACGAGACGCCCGCCGATGAGCCGCATCTACCTGATCGATGACCACGCCATCATGCGCGATGGCCTGCGCATCGTGCTCGAGACCGCCGGCCACGAGGTCATCGGCGAGGCCGCCGGTCCCACGCCCGCCCTGGCCGACCTGGGCCGCCTGCTGCCCGACGTCGTGCTGCTGGACCTGCGCCTGGGCCAGCGCTCGGGATTCGAGCTGCTGGCGGAGCTGAACAAGCGCGGCCTGCAGCTGCGCGTCATCGTGCTGACCATGTCCGACCAGCCCCGCCATGTGGCCGAGGCGCTGAAGCTGGGCGCCTGGGGCTATCTGCTCAAGGGCTCGGCCAGCTCCGAGGTGCTGCAGGCCGTGCAGGCCGTGGCCGCGGGCCAGCGCTTCCTGAGCCCGCAGGCGGCCGAGTTCGCCGCCTCCATGCTGACCAGCGCCGGCACGCCGGGTGACGAAGGCGACCTGTCGCCGCGCGAGCGCCAGATCCTGCTGATGGTGGCCCAGGGCGCGACCAGCAGCGCCATCGGCGAGGCCCTGCACCTGTCGCCCAAGTCCGTGGACACCTACCGCAGCCGGCTGATGAAGAAGCTTGGCTTGAACGACATCGCGGGCCTCGTGAAATGGGCCATCCGCGAAGGGCTGATCAGCCTGGACGAGAACTAGGCCTCAGGGATCTCATGGCCGGCGTCGCGCAGCGCCTTGACCCAGCGACGAATCGTGGCGCGCAGGCTGCGTTGCAGCCGGTCGTCCAGTGGCATTTGATGAACCAGATTCAGGGCTTGCTCCGGTCGCAGGTAGCGGTGCTTCAGCATGGCCATGCAGAACTCGCGATCCTTGTCCCGGCCCGCGCCGCCTTTGACATGAACAGGTCTGGCAGGTCCAGGCAGTAACCCACCCGGCCATTGGTGTTGCCGTTCTGGACTCGATGCACGCGGTGGAACCAGCCATCGGGCAGGATCGCGGTATCGGGACCAACGCCCTGCGCGTAGTAGCCGTTTTGTTCGTGGAACTGCGACCCTTCACCGATGGCGCCATCGATCTTGTCGGCCAGTCCGGGCGCGTGAAGTGGATAGATGTCTGCTTCGGCCGAGGCCGTGAAGACAGGGTCAGGGTTGGGGACTGCGCCAAGGATGGATTGGCTTCCAACAATGATGAACTCGTACTGATCGGTCACGTCCGCGCTCGCGCGGATGATGTGCTCCAGCTCTTCACGAGTCACGACACATCCTCTTTGAGGTCGCCGCCCAGCCGCACCCCGCTTTTGAGTTTGCTGGCTGCCGTCAGGATGTTCTGTCTCACGGCCTCCGGCAGGATGGTCGGCAGTGGCGAGGCTTGCCGCAACTCCTGAGCGCGCCGCGTACGCCCCAGCACCTTGCGCCAGTTGCGGCCTTCAAGAATGTTGCGCCACTCTTCCCAGAGACTCGCAGAACGTGAAGATGGCTTGGTGGTCAACCAAAGTTGCAGCGTCGCCTTGGCCTTGTCGAGCAGTTCAGGATTCTTCTGCACCGCCCGTATCGCCTCTTCATGGAGCGCGAGGCTCTGGAGGTCCTGGACTTGGTGACGCGACTCGTCGGCAGAGACGAGCACTTGCACGACAGGCTTTCTGCGTCTGGAGCGCGCGCCCGCAGATCCGGATGGCGCGGGCTGCATTGCGTCTCCAGCCAATAACGCAAGCTCGCCGCTGACGCCCAGCACGGACATGACACGCAGATAGGTCCCGATGGCGGTACCGGGGTCGCCAGCTTCAACCGCGCTGAGCGTTGAACGAGACACACCGACGCGGTGCGCCATCTCAACCGTACCTATGCCCTTTTCCTGCCGGAGACGCTTGAGTCGATCGCTCAGTTGCAGCAGCAACTGGCGATCCAGCATGGCAAGAGTTGAAGCAGTCATTTGTCCAATATTTTAGGCAAAAAATGCATATTTGCCTACTTTGACAGACATACGGCGACATGTGTTTTTCGAGATCTGGCCCGAGTCACCTCACGGTCGGTCCACTCCTACAGTGCCGGGGCGCGCCCCCCGACTGCGTCGAAACGTTCAGCCACGCATAGTGGACTCATGGTGTGCACAGCACCTGGCGGAGCAGGCCGCAGGCCCGCGCCGTGCCCATGTTCAATCTCAGGAGTCCATCATGGCCAGCGTCACCCCCACCATCTCCTCGTCCAAGGTCGAAGGCACCAATGTCTACAGCCCCAGCGGCGACAAGCTCGGTTCCATCGACGACCTCGTCATCGACAAGAAGTCCGGCCAGGTCCGCTATGCCGCCCTGGAATTCGGCGGCTTCCTCGGCATGGGTACCGACCGCTATCCCCTGCCCTGGGATCAGCTGAAGTACGACACGCAGAAGGACGGTTACGTCGTCAACGTCGACAAGACCCAGCTGGAGCGCGCGCCGCGCTACCCCAGCGACGAAGCGCCCACCTACAGCGACGAATACGGCCGCAAGGTCTACGACTACTACGGCTCGACGTGGTGGATGTAAGCCGGCTCCCATAGCCGCTTCGTGATCCAAGGGGCGGCGTTGCCGCCCCTTTTTCCTTGCCTGGAGCACACCATGCCCGACCCCACCCGCACGCCACCCATCCCGCCCGAACCGGCACCGTCTGTACCGCAGGCCGCCGACGCCGACCGGCCCACCGCCAAGCAGCGCCCCGCGCGCGACGTGAAGAACGGCGCCTTCGATGACTCGGTGGCCGGCGAGGAAGACCCCGGCGCCGGCATCGACACGCTGACGCCGCGGCGCTAGCCGCCCAGCAGGCGCATCAAGGGCGCGGCCGCCGCCGTCGGCAGGGCGCGCTCGTCTTCTTCGTCCTTCAGCGCGATGCCGCTCAGCTGGCGCGTTCGTGCCAGTTTCAGCAGGCCGTGCAGCTTGGCCGCGGCCGCCTGCGGCGACAGGCCTTCCGGGCGCACGTTGGAGATGCAGTTGCGCTCGGCGTCCACCCGACCCACGCATGGCGCCCAGCTGAAATACACCCCCAGGCTGTCGGGCGCCGACAGGCCCGGCCGCTCGCCGATCAGCACGACCGCGCAGCGTGCCTTCAGCAGCTCGCCCACCTCATCGCCCAGGGCCACACGGGCCTGCGTCGCGATGACGGGCGGCGCCCAGGTCCAACCGCCTTCCTGCAGCAGCCGCTCCCGCAGCGCCGTGAACAGGGGCAGGGCCTGGCGCTGCAGGGCCAGCGCCGACAGGCCGTCGGCCAGCACGAAGGCGAGATCGGTCGCCGGCGCTTGCAGGTCCTGCAGCCGGCCGGCATCGGCCTCGTCGAGGCGCCGTCCCAGGTCGGGGCGCTGCAGATAGCTCGCTCTGTCCATGGCCCGGCTCCGCACCCGCAGCGGCACTTCACCCAGCGCACGCAAACCTTCCAGCAGCGCGTCGGCATCCAGCGGCGCATGCACAGCATCGCGCGCCTCGGCATGGGCTTGCAGGAAGGCGAGGTGGCCGGCCGTCGGCACGCTGATGCCGGCGCGGCCCAGGCCGATGCGCGCGGCGGTGTAGCGGCGCAGGCGGGACCAGGGCTGCTCGACAACGCTCATGCCTGCTCCAGCATGGCAGCAAAGCGCGCCGGCAGACCGTCGGCCAGCTGGGGCACCTCACCGGCCTCGAAGATGCCCATGCGCTGCAGCCAGGCCTCGAACTCGGGCGCGGCGCGCAGGCCCAGCAGGCGGCGCATCGCGAGTGCGTCGTGAAAGCTGGTGCTCTGGTAGCCCAGCATGATGTCGTCCGAGCCCGGCACGCCCATGATGTAGTTGCAGCCGGCGGCGCACAGCAGGGTCAGCAGGCTGTCGACATCGTCGACATCGGCCTCGGCATGGTTGGTGAAGCAGACGTCCACGCCCATGGGCAGGCCGAGCAGCTTGCCGCAGCAGTGGTCCTCCAGGCCGGCGCGCAGGATCTGCTTGCCGTCGTACAGATACTCCGGCCCGATGAAGCCGACCACGCTGTTGACCAGCAGCGGCTCGAAGCGCCGCGCGACGGCATAGGCCCGGCACTCCAGCGTCTGCTGGTCGCAGCCGTGATGGGCGCCGCTGGACAGGGCGCTGCCCTGGCCGGTCTCGAAATACATGACCTGCCGGCCACCGCGCTTCAGCGCCAGCGCCGCGGCTTGAGCCTCCTCCAGCAGCGCCAGCGTGATGCCAAAGCCCCGGTTGGCGCCCTCGGTGCCGGCGATGGACTGGAACACCAGGTCCACCGGTGCGCCGCGGTTCATCGCCTCCAGCGTCGTCGTCACATGGGTCAGCACGCAGCTCTGCGTCGGGATCTCGTGCCGCGTGATGACGGCGTCCAGCATCTGCAGCAGCCGCGTCACCTGGGGCAGGTTGTCGGTGGCGGGGTTGATGCCGATGACGGCGTCGCCCGCGCCCATCAGCAGGCCATCGAGCAGGCTGGCCGCGATGCCGGCCTCGTCGTCCGTCGGGTGGTTGGGCTGCAGCCGCGTCGCCAGGCGGCCGCGCTGGCCGATGGTGCTGCGGAACTGCGTGACGACCTCGCAGCGCGACGCGATCAGCATCAGGTCCTGCACGCGGCAGAGCTTGCTGACGGCGGCCGCCATCTCGGGCGTCAGGCCGGCGGCGCTCTGCGCCGGGTCGGCGGCGTCGGCCAGCAGCGCGTCGCGCAGGCCGCCGACGGTGAGGTGAGCAATCGGCGCGAAGGCAGCCGCGTCATGCGTGTCGACGATGAGCCGCGTGACCTCGTCGCTCTCATAGGGCACGACGGCTTCGCTGAGGAAGGCCTTCAGCGGCAGGTCGGCCAGGGCCAGCTGGGCTGCCACGCGTTCACGCGCATTCGCGGCGGCCACGCCGGCCAGCTCATCGCCCGAGCGGCGCGGGCTGGCGCGCGCCAGCAGGGTGCGCAGGTCGGAGAAGCTGTAGCGCTCGCCGTCGAGGGTGTGCGTGTAGGCCATGGCCGGAGTGTGCGCAAAAGCGGCGGCGCCTGCATGACAAAGCGGTGACCCGCCGCGTCAGCAAGACTGGGGATGCCCGTCCCGGCCATGGCGGCTAGCGTGACGGTCTTTGCTGCACGGCGCGAGGCGACCATGGACGACGACAAGATCTCCCAGCGGGTCAGGTGGGGCGTGACCGGCCTGCTGGCGGTTTGCGCCGTGATGGCCCTGATGCTGTGGCGGCAGGACAAGCACAGCGACTCGGCCCTCTGGTTCGTCGGCCTGCTGGTACTGACGGCTACGGCGCTGACCCTGACGGCCATCGTTTTCGGCGGCCTCAAGCTCAACGATCCCAGCGAGGCCTTCGGCCTGCCGTCGGGCTCGGTGCGCACCCTGCTGGCGGTCGGCGTGATGGTGTTGTTCGCCGTGTTCGGGCTCAAGTTCTTCGGCGACGACGGTCAGGGCGCCGTGAGCGACAAGCCTTTCATCGAGACCACCGTGCCGGCCGCCAAGCTGGCCGACGAACTGGCGCGCTACAAGGATGTCGCCGTGCTGGCCGTGGTGGTGTCTCCTGGCAAGGCCGCCTCCGGCGCCGACCCGGGCACCGATGCCAAGCTCAATCTCTATGCGGTGAAGCCCCGTCGGCCAGCGGATGCCGTAGACGCGCAGAAGCAGCTGCTCACCGCCATCATCACCCTGCTGACCACGGTGGTCGGCTTCTACTTCGGCAGCAAGAGCGCGGGCGATGGTCTGCGTTCGCAGGCAGGCGGCACCACGCCGCCTGCCGATGCGTCCCTGCAGCGCCAGCACGCAGCGCTGACGACGGAGCGCGACGGGCTGGAGGCCCACATCAAGAGCGACCGCGAGACCCTGGAGGGCCTTCGCAACTCACCGGGCGACATCCCGCCCGACTGGCAGCAGCGCCTCGACGAAGCGCTGAGCCTGTCGAACGGCCTGGACGCGCTGCGTGACCAGGTGGCCCGCGCCCTGACCGAGGCCCAGACCCGGCTCGGCGCCATCACCGCGGCGCCTGCCGGCGGCGAGGCTGCGGCACGCGATGCGGCCCAGAAGGCGCTGACGCGTGCCAGCACCGAGCTGGATGCCCTAAAGCAGGCCGCCCAGCAGTTCGAAGCCGCCGTGGCCCAGTTGCGCGAGCCGCCCGTGAAGACCTGATCAGACCCAGGTCAGCGCCACTGCGTCCCTGACTGCGCCCACGGCCGGCACGGCCATGGCGGCCGGGCTGCTGATCCAGCAGAACCAGGTCGGCGCCGCCCAGCCCGGCCAGATGCGGGCCTGGCCGGCGTCTTCCATCAGCACGGCCTGGTCGCGCCTGACCATGCCGGCGCCCATGCCGGCCGCCACCATGCTGCGCACCGCCACCTCGGTGTCGGCCTGCAGGCCCACCTCCAGCACAGCGCCGGCCTGGGTGAAGAGGCGTTCCTGGTGCACGCGCAAGCCGCAGTCCGGCGGCGTCGTCACCCAAGGCAGCATGGCGAGGCCGGCCAGGTCGGCCGGCAGGCCGCCGTTCAGCAGCAGGCGCTGCGGCACCACGGGCACGATCTCGCAACCCTGCAGGCGACGCAGCTCCAGGCCCTCGATCTCCGGGTGCTCGTGCAGCACGCAGGCGCAGTCCAGCTCGCCCTTGCGCACGGCGGCGATGGCGCGCAGCGACACCAGCTGCTGCAGCTGCAATTGCACGAGGGGATGGTGCTCGGCCAGGTGCACGAAGACCTCGCCCAGGCGCAGGGCCACCGCGTCGCTGACCGTGCCCATGCGCACCTGGCCGCGCGCCTCGCCACGTATCTGCGCAGCCGCTGCCTGCATGCCCTGGGCCGCGGCCAGCGTGCGGCGCGCCTCCTCCAGCAGGCGCTCGCCGGCAGGCGTCAGCGCCATGCCACGGGCGCTGCGCTCGAACAGCTTGACGCCGAACTCGTCCTCCAGCGCCTTGAGCTGGGCGCTGACCGCCGGCGGGCTGGTAAAGACGCGCTCGGCGGCCCGCGTGAGGTTGCCCTCGGTGGCCACGGCCACAAAGGTCTTGAGCTGGTAGATCTCCATGGCCGGCATTCTGAACACGCCGGGCCGGGCGGGGGTGTGGATTTTCCGAACGGGGCGGTCTGCCGAAACGAATGGAGGGAATCGCGCGAGGCGCCCAGACTGATTGCCATTGAAATCCGTCTGGAGCCCCTCCATGACTGCCACCTCCAACCTCCGCGCCATCGTCGCCCTGCTGCTCGCCACCACCGCCTGGGGCAGCCTCTTCCTGATCGGCAAGCCCGTCGTCGCCCAGCTCGACCCGGTCTGGTTCACGCTGGTGCGCTACGGCCTCGCTACCAGCGTGCTGGCCCTGCTGGTGCACTTTGCCGGCGTCCAGCCCTGGGCCAAGCTGCGCCGCCATGCGCTGCGCCACAGCCTGGTCGGCCTGGCCGGCTATGGCGTGTTCAGCATCATGGTCTTCCACGGCCTGCGCCTGTCCCTGCCCTCGCACGGCTCCGTCATCATGGCCACCATGCCCTTCACGACGCTGGGCCTGCGCTGGCTGCTGGACGGCCAACGTCCGCCGCTGCGCGCCGTGGTCGGTGCCGCCCTGGCCCTGACCGGCGTGGCTACCGTGGCCAACCTGCTCGGCCACGCCGACGAGATCAACGGCCGCATGCTGCTGGGCGACGCCATCACGCTGACCGGCACCCTGGGCTGGGTGTTCTACACCCGCGCCATGACCAAGCTGCCCGACCACAGCCCGCTGGAATACGCCGCCCTCACAGCCATCGGCGCCCTGCCCTGGCTGGCCGCGGCCGCGGTGCTGGCCACCCTCGTGGGCTGGGCGCCCGCCCCGTCGCCCGAGCTGGTGCTGAGCCTGAGCCCGAAGCTCATCTACATCGCCCTCATCCCCACCGTGCTGGGCGTGCTGGCCTTCAATGCCGGCGTGAAGCGCCTCGGCGCGCCCATGGGCACGCTGTTCCTGAACATGGTGCCGGTGTCCGTCATCGCCGTGCGTGCCGTGCTGGGCGAGGCGCCGCATGCCAACGAGATCGCCGGCGCGGCGCTGGTGGGCATCGGCCTGGCGCTGACGGTGTGGACGCCCAAGCCCGTGCCCATCGCTGCGGCGTCGCGCTGCACGGCCGGGGCCTGAGCGCTCACAGATAGGTGCCGGTGGCTTCCATGTTCAGCAGCCACAGCGCGTTGCTCAACCACCGGCTCCGGCGCCCGCCGCGCAGCGCGCCTTCTGCCTTCATCGCGCGCGCCCAGCTTTCCGTCATGGACGCGGCCGACTGCACATGGCCGCCCCACAGCGTCTGCGTGATGAACCAGAACTCCCCGTCGCTGAACACGTCCGGCGCCGGGCTGCGCAGCAGCACCTTCGCGTGCGTCCAGGGCGTCTCGAAGAACGGCTGCTCGGGGTCGAACATACGCTCCTTGTAGGACGGTTCCACGGCGTCCCAGGGCTCGCCGCGCGCATCGCTGAGGTGCCTGCTGAAGGCGCCCTCGTCGAGCGCTCGGTGCTGCCGCGCCCAGAACGGCCTCCACCACCGGCGGGCCGGCTGCCAGGCCCACAGGCGGTTGGGCCAGAGGGGTTCCCAGCCGAGCCCAGGCGGCGCCAGCAGCGCGCGCCGCTGCGCCTCCGGGCAGCCGGGCCACGCGCGCTCCAGCGCGGTTTGCAGTTCGGGGGGAAGGGCTTGCAGGTCCAGGTCGGGCATCGGCCGCGCACCTTAACGCGCCGCCGGCGCTGAGCGCATTGAGAAGCTAGGGACGCGCCCTCACCGGCCTGTCATGTCCGCGGCCTAGGCTGGGTGGCTTTGCGGCTGCCCTCCAACGCCATGCTTGCCAACCTCCCGCCCTGGGCCTGGGCCCTGCTGCTGTGCCCGGCCCTGGCGGCCGCGCTGATTGCCTTGCAGGGCAAGCTGCTGTTCGGCCGCACCTGGGTCATCCGCCGCACCGACCCCGGCCCCGCCGCGGCCCGCCGGCGCAGCGAGGCCGTCTGGCTGGAGCGCCCGGGCGGTGTGAAGCTGCAAGGCTGGCTGACCACGCCGTCGCACGACGCACCGCGCCGCCTGCTGCTGTGGTTTGGCGGGCGCAATGAGAACGTCGCCTGGACGCCCGACCTCGCCGGCTGGCTGCCCGACGACTGCGCCCTGCTGGCCTTCAACTACCGCAGCCTGGGTGAGAGCGGCGGCTGGCCGAGCGAGGCCGCCTGCGTGGCCGACGCCGAAGCCGCCGCGGCCTGGGGGCTGGCGCGGCTGGGTCTGCCGTCGAGCGCCCTGCACCTAGCCGGCCGCAGCCTGGGCACCGGCGTGGCCATGCAGCTCGCAGCGCGCCTGGTCGCAGCCGGCCGTCCGGCAGCCAGCGTCGCGCTGATCACGCCGCTGAAGAGCCTGCGCGCGGTGCTCAATCGCAACCCACTGCTCTTGCCGCTGACGCCCTGGCTGCGCTCACCGCTGGACAGCGTCGCCGCCGCGCGTGCGCTCAAGGGCGAGGTGCTGGTGCTGCTGGCCGAGCGCGACACGCAGGTGCCGCATGCGCACTCCCACGCCCTCGTGCGTGCGCTGGAGCATGCCGGCGCGGCCGTCACCGTGCACCAGCTCGCCGGCACCAACCACCGCAGCCTGGCGCGCACGCCGGCGGCCATGCAGCGCCTGGGCGGTTGGCTGCTTACTGAAGAGCCGGCGCCAGATCCAGCCGCATGAGGGCCTGATGCAGCGCCTCGGTGGCAAAGCCGCAGCGCTGCAGGGCCTCGCCGCCCAGGTCGCTGCGCTGCAGCTGCGGCACGCTGACCTTGGCGCCCGGGTGGGCGGCCAGCAGCGCCTGCACCAGGGCCTCCGCGTCCTGCTGGGCGGGGTTGGGGTCGATCAGCGAACGCACCAGCAGGCCGTTCTCCCGGTCGCCCGTGAACACCAGCTGCGCGCTGCCGCGCCGCCAGGCCGTCCAGGGCACGGTCAGCACGCCCACGACGTCGGCGCACACCTGCAACGGCAGGTCGGCGACGGTGGCCTCCGCCTCGCGCAGCCAGGCCAGCGCCTCGGCCTGGGTGCAGGCCAGCTCGGGCGCCGGCGGGCGGGCCTTACCGGTGTCTGCCACGCGCTGGTAGCCGTGCAAGGCGTGCCGCTCCACGAAGCCATGGCGGCGGTACAGGCGGGCGGCGCGCTCGTTCTGCACGAACACCTCCAGCTCCACCGCCCTCAGGCCCGCCTCGCGGCCCCGTTGCACAAAGTCCTGCAGCAACTGCACCGCCGCGCCGCTGCCGCGCGCCTCCGGCACCGCGCCCATGGTGCCCAGCCGCCAGCGCTGAAGCGTCGGCCGCGGCGCCACCAGCGCGAAGGCGAGCACCTTGCCCTCGGCATCGACCGCCGCCCGCCCCAGGCTCAGGTCCACGCCCTGGCGCAGCACGAAGCCCGGCCATTGATCCAGGGCGAGGTTGAAGGGGCCGATCAGGTAGTCGGCAAAGCTCCGCACAAAGGCCGCGTGCAGGGCTTCGGGGGCGAGCTGGCTGGTGGAGACGAGGGAGAAGGCGGGCATGGGGGCATTCTGGCCATGCCGGGCTCGCGGCCGCAAAGTCATGCGCCTTGCTCTCGCTTGAACGCCGCCCGGAACTCCGCGGTGGAAGAATCAGCCGCACCATGATCAAGAAGACGCTGCAGACCCTCGCCGTGGCCGCCACCGTTGCTAGCGCTGCCGTGCCTGCACAGGCCGGCGACGGCCAGTTCTCGCTGCTGGTGCTGGCCATGCCCACCAAGTACCACCACGAGTACATCCCCATCGCGCGGGACAGCTTCGAGAAGCTCGCCAAGCTGCACGCCTTCGAGCTGACGTGGACGGCCCAGCCCGGCGCCTTCGAGGGCGACCTGAGCAAGTACGCGGCGGTGGTGCTGCTGAACAGCTCGGGCGAGGAATTCAACGAGGCCCAGCGCGCGGGCCTGGAGCGCTACATGAAGGCCGGCGGCAACGCCGTCGTCGTGCACCGCGCCATCATCAGCAAGCCGGGCCTGTGGCCCTGGTACGAAAAGCTCGTCGGCCGCAGCTTTGTCATCCACCCCATGCTGCAGACCGCCGTCGTCACCAAGGCCGACGCCAACCACCCCGCCACCTTCGGCCTGCCCGACCGCTGGATCTGGTCAGACGAGTGGTACGAATTCAGCAACCCGCACGGCATCACCATCCACCCCGTGCTGGCCGTGGACGAGCGCACTTACGACCCCACCAAGATCTGGCCCGGCCAGGTCGCCAAGGGCATGGGCGCTGACCACCCGGTGAGCTGGTGGCACCCCTACGAAAAAGGCCGCGTGTTCGTCACGGCGCTGGGGCACAACGGGGAGATGTACCGCGAGGGGCGGTATCTGGATCACTTGTGGGGTGGGGTCTGGTGGGCGGCGACTGGCCACGGCACTACCTCGCCAAAGCCTGACATAACGCCTAGTCCATTTATGAACAGCTCCCAAGCTGACTAACCTCAACCGCCAGGTGCAAGAAAGCGAATCGATCGCAGTGGCAGCCGCCGCCGCGCACGGTCAGTCAACTGGTCGTAATGCTCGTCCCACAAATCAAAGAGCTTGTCCAGGCCGATCAGCATCACACGACGCTTTTCTTGGGTGCGGGCCTCGGCTTCGGCGTCTTTCGTGAATCCGCCGGTGCAGACGAACAGGCCTACGTCATCGTCGCCAAGTAAGGCCATGAAGGAGCGCAATCCGTCGACATTGACGGCATGCTGTTGACGCTTCACCTGCACCTTGATGCGTGGCAGCCGTGTGCCCAGCGCGTCGGGCCACGCCAAGATGTCCAAGCCGCCATCTTTCCCAGGAGGTGACACCCAAGTCACGTGGTACGTCATCGCTCGTAGCAGGTCAGCCACAAGGTCTTGGAAGTCGTACGGATTCATGGCCCGCAGATACTGCGAAATCTCGGCCCAGGCTTGCTCTTCTGCTTCTTCGAAGGTAACGCTCACCGATTTGGCTGTGCTGTCCACATCATCGGCGACGGTGGTTGAAGCGGCCGCTGCGGCTACGCTGACTTCTGCGTCAGGCTGAGCGGCCTTCCATTCGGCGTACAGCTTGCAAGCACGCTTGTAGAAGGCTTCTGGATCACTCAGCTCTGCATAGGCGGCTCGACCTTCGTCAGTGATGGACCAGATCCCCTTGTCCTTCACCAGCCAGCCAGCCTTGACGCAATCGACCGTGGCAAAGCGAACGATCTTCTCGAAGCGGCGGGAGCCAGATTCGTAGTTGTCGGCCTCGTAGGGCGACAAGGTAAAGCGGCTGGACAGCAACTGCAGGGCGTCACTAGCGCGCATGCCTTCGGGCACGGCCATCAAGATGCTGAACAGCTCGCGCAGAAATTCTCCTGTGCGTCGACGGGTGATTTCGGCCATATCTAAGCTACTCCGACTGGGGCTATTGAACCGTCGCTAACTCAGCAAACCAAGCTTGCATTCGGGCAGGTTCGATCATGGCTTGCCCAAGGGTGGCATGAACCTCATGATGCGGCTCGCTAGGCGAGAGGCCCCCTGTCCACTGCTGAACGTACGCGCCAAGCTCCTGCAATGTGTGCCTCGCCTGAGCAGCCCTAACTCGTCGGCTCTCATTGCGCCGAAGGACGTCCTGATGCTTGGCATATTCCGCCTTGAATTCACGAGTCCATCGGCTTGCCAAGTTGAGCAACACGTCGAGATTTGCCGCCTTGGGCTGGTCGACAGGCGCAACGGCTGAACAGTGCACGGCAGCCGCATGAAGGTCATACCCAGGCTGCACGGCACCGTTGCCTGGGCGCCAGTACGGGTGAAACCAGTCGGCGAAGCTGCCTGCACTGTGCACCGGCTTGTCGCCCTTGTTCGGTGCTTCGTTGCAAGTGCCGCAGATCAGCGTCAAGTTGTGCGCACACATGCTCAGCAAAGGAAACGCGCTCTTGATGATCCAGTGGTCCACATGCGGCGTATCGCCGAGCGGCCCACCACAGAGCACGCAAACCTGGCGGGCGTGCGGGTCAGGGTTCAGACGATGCGCGATTCGAAAAGCATCGACGAACGAAGCGTACGTGACCCCGCCAGCCGCAACAGGCGTGCCATCTGCCAAATAGGGCAGGCCAGTGCGGAATCCCGTCCCATAGAAGGCCTCCATCAAGGTCCTGAACGCCCCCCAGTTGAGCGGACCCGCCTGCGGCGCTGTCACGGGCCATGGCGGCGGCGTGGCATGAAACTGCGCTGCGAGTGCCGAGACAGATTGCACCCAAGCCGCCACAGCGCCCTTCTGTACAGCGGACATCGCCACGAGGACTTGGGCACGGTTCAGAAGCAGCTGTCCGCCCACCTTACGCTGGAGAAATCCCCACAGCCAGTCCGCCTCTATGGCGGTTGGCATTGCCGGCGGTTGCAGCCCCGCTTGGGTAAGGTTCGCTGCTGTGGTGCCAGGTTCGCAAAGCCACAGGGCAAATCGCTGCATCAGAAGCTGGCAGGCCGCTAGGGCGGGCGAACACGTCACGCGATGGATGGGCTTAAGCATCGCCACCCCGCCAGGTGTTCAGCAAGGTACGCAACTCACTGCGGTAGAAACCTGATCCCATGCGGGCAATCAGCCGCTCCAGGTCGGCGATATCGGCCTGCGAGCCTGTGGCTTGCGCTAGCTTGCCTTCAATGAACTCCTGCGCCCTCTTGCCAATGCTGTCGTCGGCGCCAAACACTGTCATCATCAACGCACTCGGATCGGTGCCGAATGTCGGCTCGTCGACGCTGCGCACATTGGAGCCATGCGGGGTCTTCTGCACCAACACGATCTCGTTGTTGAACACATCGGACAGCACGATGGCCGAGTGGGTGGAAATCAACACGTCGTTGCAGGTGTTGCCAATCGCGTCGTCGATGATGTCAACAATCTCGCGCTTCCATTTGTCGTTGAAATGGGTCTCGGGCTCGTCGAGCAACAGCAAGGCGTCTTTCTGGCCCTGCAGTAGGTGAAACAGGGCCATGCGGCCCAGCACCATCTGCTCGCCATCTGACAGCTCTTCGTACCTGAGCACGCCGATGTCGTCCTCATCAGTCACGTCGTCATCGGCGAGCGCCGGTGCGCGGCGCAAGCGCAGCAGCACATCGTCAAACAGTCCGGTCTGATTCAATTCCAACAGGCGGGTGAACAGGTCGAAGGCGCTGGCATCTTTGGCGCCACCCAACAAGGCCCACAACGCCTCGCCCGGCGTGCTGCAAGTTAGCAATTCGTCGCGAGCGGGCGACGCAAAGCTCGGAGCCTGTGCATCAAACGGGCCTTTCAAATCGAACAACAAGGTGCGGCGAGTTTCCGCCGGGTGTGGTTCGGCAATCACCTCACTGGCGCACAGCCACCAGTCGTGCGCGGTTTCGCACAGCTTCTGGTCCCATTGCGTTGACCTCAAACGTGAGCGGAATGCCACCGCCACCAGATGGTGCCAGCCGCCACGTTCCAGCAAATCCTGCAGCGGTGTCTTGTTGTCAGTCCGGCGCCGAAGCTGGGCCATTGCCGCATCGACCCCGGCACGAGCGGGGTAGTCGGTGGTTTCGATAAAAGCTTGCGGCAAAGCCACGGCCAGCAGCGCGCATTTCAGCAGGGTGGCATCCAGCAGCACGGGCCGCCGAAACCGATCCGTCTCGGTGGCGCTGGCGCTCACGGGCTGAGGTGCAGGCTCTACCTCGGTTCGCCGAAAAGATTGCAAGGCGCTTTCCTGTGCTGCCGTCCAGCCTGCCGGGCGCTCGTCACTTTGCGGGTCGTCGCCGCTCTCCAGCAAACCTTCGGCGCGCTGGTTGCGGTTCCACACCGAGCGCCAGGGCCGCAGATCGCCCGTGGTGTAGGCCAACACCGCCGAGGGCAACGCAATTTGCGGCGGCGTGCTGTCGCGCTGTGGCCACCGGCCTGGCTCGATCAAGGCCGTGAAGCCAGGCACGATGGGTGTGCCCTTGAGCGCCAAGTGCTCGATGCAAACATCAAACACCTCCTGGCCATTCTGGTCGTCAAAGGCGAATCGCTCGTGCAGCCACAGGCTGGCCTGGTGGCGGTCGCCCGGGCAATGCAACAGCAGCGTGCGGTGATTGGGTGACCCCCTCACGCCCAGTTCGTACACCAGGCTCACCGGAAAGGCGGGCACGCGCAGGTCGGCCAGGGCCAGAAAGACCTCGGCCACTGCGCGCAGGAGGTTAGATTTGCCGCTGCCGTTGACGCCCACCACAAAGCGAATGGCGCATTCGCGATCCAGGGGAGAGCCGCTGGCAAAGCACACTTTGATGTTTGCGATGGGTGGGTAGTTCTGCAGGTGCAGGTAACGCAGCCGCATCAGCTCGACTCCCCGTCTGCATCGGGTGACAGGGCCTTGCGCAAGGCCTGCACATCGCCCAAGCGCGTGAACTCCTCCGGCCGCAAGGGACGGAACGCCTTAAGGTAGTCACGTTCACCGCTTTCAGGGTCGACCTTGGGCAATGTGACTTTGGCAATCAGCCCCAGTGCAGACAGTTGGCTGAGCGACCGTCGGATGCGGTTGCCATGCGATGTGCCGAAGGCCTTAAGCCGCTCGGCCACCAAAGCGTCATCGCAGAAGCGGGCGAACACGTCCGGGTCTTCAACCAGCAAGGGCTCGCCGGTGACCTGGCAATGAGCTGTGAAGACGGCCAACACCTGGCGCTGGAAGTCACTTAGTTCGCCAAGCAGCCAATGGCGTGCTGGGCGAGCAGTACGAACGACTTCAACAACGGGAGCGGCAATCGCGTTTGCTCCAATGTTGATCTTCGTGCCACGCACGCGTAGAGATGCATCACGATGAGCAGCGGCCGTCGCAACACGATCCCTGTTTTGCTCGCGCCAACCTGCACTCAGATCACCTGTGAATGCAGCCACAGTCAACTCGGCGGCCAACCCGCCACGCCTGTAGGCCTGCTTTGTTGTCACACGAGTCAACTCGCGCATTTCATTCACGAAGCGGGAGAACTCAATCTGCAAAGCCTCTGGTGGCCTTGGCATGCGCAACGTCCTCAACGTGTCCAAGTTGATGTTCATCTGCGCAGACTTCGGGGCACGATGCTCAAAATACTCCTGATAGAAGCGCAGGCAATACAACACGTATTCGTTGCTTACCCCTTCAAACGGCGTGAATCCAACTACGCTGTCAGGAAAGCAGGCGTCAAACTCAAGAAGCGCTGCCTTGGCAATGTTCGCGGCAATGGTGATGCAGAGGGTGCCTTTAGGCCAAAGTCTGCTTTGTGCAAGCCCAGCCTCTGAATAGGTCTCCCTATATGTGCTGAGCCAGTCGCCGGCATTCGATACGTCCCCGGTCTGAATGAAGGGGTAGGGTCCTCCGAACAGGTGGCCTGCATCGCGAGGACGGTGTTTTGAGACTCCGCGATCAAGCGTCCCAAATGATGCGAATGCAGCGGTCTCAAAGCCTTTTGGGTTCTCCGCCGGATGACCGAAAAGCTCCGCGAAGCGCTGCATGGCTAGCGAATCGAGGAGTCGTCTCGCCTTACTTGCAAGATCGTTGACCAGGTCGGCCTGCCGCAGCACATCGACAATCCGCTGTTGTTCGGGGATGGTAGGTAGTGGGATCTTGAAGGAAGCGAGCGTGTCACTCTCAATCCCAGCTTGGCTGACCCAGCGCTTCGCGCGAGTCTTCGAATACCCCATCGACCATAGCGACTGCAAATAGGCAGCAAGGTACTTTGAACAGACCAAGTCCTCGCGGACACGCAATCGCGTCATGTGATTGGAAAAGACAAAGTCGCCCCCCTTGTCGAAGACTGCTGTTTTTCCTACCCACTCTTCGCTGTTCGTGTTGTTGAAGACCACATCGCCTGCAGCAAGGGAATAGCGTGCAAGCTCCCGTTCACTGGCGGTGATGTGCTTGATTCCCTCCAGACTGATCTTGCCGTCAGGAGTCACGTTGTGCGTGCGGATCTGTGGCGTCGTCCCTTCGTCTTCCTCGCCGGGCTTTTGTGCAAAGCCAGGTTGCACATCAGCGACGACAGCTCCAACTGTCGTCTGTATCCAAGTCTCGGGCAGCCTCATTCCCGGCCCTCAACCATCGCCAGCAGCTTGTCGAGGCCCTTGATGATTTCCATCTCAGTCACCTTCAGCGCACCGATCATCTCAGCCACGCTCTTGTCGCTCTTGAGCTGGGTGAAATCGAAGGGCTTGTACTGACCGGCTGACAAATTCCACTCTCGGGCCTCGATGCAGTCGGGGTCAAGCACGCCGTCCTTGAGTTCGCCCCTTTCGTCGTACACGCCTGCGGCCAACATGGCTTGCACATAGGTGGGCCGCACCAGGCCGTCGGCGTCGTGCGAGCCGATCACAGTACCCTCATTGCTCTGCCATTCGTCGTTACGCGCCCAGGCACGCACCGGCACTACCCAGTGCTTGGCTGCCTTGAGGTCGGTCGCCTGGTCAACGGCCAGGCTGCGCAGGGTTACGTCGAAGCCGTCCAGTTTGGCTACCTCACGGGCGATTGCTGCTAGTGCAGAGTTCAGGTCCGGTACTGGCTCATATGAGCTGAACTGGACCACGGGCGCTTGAGTGGCTGCGTTCTGATGGAGGGACAGCCCAGCATTGAGCGCGTCCTTGACCATGTCTTTCCACAGAGGCAGCGCATGGCCGTCTTCCGGTTCAAAGAAGACCTGGGCCTCGCGCGCGGCGCGGTTGAACTCCTGCTGCGGCACCTTGATGGCCTTTTGCCATTCCGCAAAGGCCTTGTCGCCCTCCATCTTTTTGTCGGCCGTGCCTGCATCTCTCCACTTGGCCCACACCGTTCTAGTGGGGGGCGCGAAGAACTGGATCACCAGGTCGTACAACATCCGGCTGGATGCGTTGCGAACTTGGATCTCAGCAGCTTTAGGATCGCGCGGAAGTTCAGGAAACAGCTCGTGGACGCCCCAGACCTGCCCGTCCCACATGCTCGTGTCTAGCAGCGTCGCAAAGGCCTGGCCCGCTGGTGTCAGTTGGTCAGCGGTGTCGCGCAGCAAGGCCTGTCGCCAGCGTTCGACATGGAAGGTCGGCTGCAATAGCGTCGTCTCATGGCGCTGAGCGCCTGAGCGCCCCTGATCAATCCAGAGTTTAAATTTCTCCAGCGCGTCCCACAGGTCGTTCTGCTGACCTGGCCGGGCGTTGCGTTTTGCGTCTTTGGTGTAGCCGTCTTCTTCAACCTCGTAGAACCAGACGTGCTCGGTGCGCAGGGGCACGGCACCGGTGAAGCTGGCACGGACATCGCGCCGCGTTTCCTTACGGAAGATAAGGATCGAAGTCTTGACGCCGGTGTAGGGCTGGAACACGCCACCAGGCAATGAAATGACGCCTTCCACCACATGCTCGGTGAGCAGTTCCCGGCGCAGGTGAATGTGTGCTTCGGTGTTGCCGAACAAAACGCCCTCGGGAATGATTACCGCGCATCGCCCTCCGACGCGCAGCAGGTCGAGCATCAGCCATAAGAAAAGCAATTCGCTCTTGTTAGTGATGGCGTCGTCCTTCTTCTTGCCGCCACCGCCCACGCGAGGGAACAACAGGGAATCCGGCTCCAAGTCACCACTGTCCACCGTGCCAGTGAATGGTGGGTTGGCCAGCACGTACTGGTACGACTCGGGCTCAAGGAGTTGTTTGAGCTTCTCCTTGCCTTCGCGCTTGCTGAGTGAGTCACCCTGCACCAGGTGCGGATCGGTCACGTCGTGCAGCACCAGGTTCATCCAGCCGATTCGGGCCATGGTGCGATCGTTGTCCAAGCCGACGAGGTTAGCGCCGTTATGGATGGCCGCGTATTGATCCGGCGTGGCGGCGGCGCCATCGGTGCGGTGCGGCGTGCCGTCCCATTCCAGCACCACGTTGTCCTGCGCTGAGTACTTGCGCATCAGGTGCTGCTGGGTGCTGAACAGGAAGCCGCCTGTGCCGGCGGCGGGGTCGATCACACGCTGGCCAGGCTCGGGGTCGAGTAGTTCGACCATGAAGCGGATCAGGTGGCGCGGGGTGCGGAACTGGCCGTTCTTGCCTGCGGTAGCCATCTCGCTGAGCAGGTACTCGAAGGTGTCGCCCATGATGTCTTGGGCAGCATTGCCCTCGCCGGCACGCGCGAACAACTGGTCGATGGCGTCGATGGCGTCACTTAGCACCTTGCCCTTGTTGGGGTCGAGCTGAAAGTAAGCGTCGGCCATGCGGTTGCTGAGGCTGGCCAGTTCGGTGCCGTCTGCGCTGGCGGTGGTGAAGTGCTTATCGAGCTCGCGCAACCATGGGAACACCACGTCAATGAGATGACCGGGGTTGGTCTTCTCTTGACGGATGTAGCTCCATTTGCAGGACTCGGAACCAGCGTAGACCGATGGAAAGCCGCGCTGCTGGCGCTTGAGGTCGATGTCTTCCAAGCGTTTGAGAAACAGCAGGTAGGTGATCTGCTCGACGGCCACCAACGGGTTGGTAAGGCCTGCGGCCCAGAAGCGGTTCCAGAGTTCGTCAACTTTCTTCTTGATATGTGGAGCAAGCATTCAGGTTCGTCCTAAAGGTGTCACGCGGCTTCGTCCAACAATGTGTTGGCCAAGGCAATGAGTTCGTCGATGTCTTGCGGCGGGAACAGTGATTCCACGCGACCGACTCGCGACAGTGGAGGCTCGTTGAGCGCCGCCAGGGTGATGCGGCCGTGGCTGTGCACGGCCGCCTTCACTGCACGCAGGAAGTTGAGTTGGTTGGCGCGCAGGTATTTGTGGCTGGCAATGAAGGCGTCAAACGCAACATTGATGCGCTCTTGGCGGTTGGGCAGGAGTGCATCCTCACGCAACATGTGGCGCAGGAAGTCGACCAGTGATGCTGCCGGCGCTTCGAAGGCCTTGCGCAATGTGTCTTCGGTGATGAAGAGATCGGCCTGGTTCAGCGCGACGCTGATGCGCTCCAGCTCTTCGTTGCTCAGCTCTTCGCCGTTCTTGAGCTTGGCCAATTCCGGCAATTGGTCAGCCATGCGGCGAACCAGCGCTTCCACCTGCTGGCGGTAGCTTTCTGCAAAGGCGCCCTCGCCACTCGGGCCGTAAATGATCCAACTGCGCTGAGTGATGTTGTCGGGAAGGTTGATTTCCACCGTGTGATCAGGGGCGCTGGTCCGGTAGCGCATCAACGGCGCGAACACGGCCTGCAAGACGGCAAACCGGCTCATGTCCAGGTGGTCCCAGAACGCGGCTGACTGCACCCAGGCGCGCTGCTGAGCCACGCGCTGCACTTCGGGGATGTTGTCGGCAAGGTTGGTCACTGCGCCCAGGATGCGCTCGCGCACGGTTGCTTGCTCTATGGCATCGCCCTTGAGCCAGGCCACGGTGAGCCGTTCGCACCAGATGCGGAACTGCAACTCGTCTAGTCCCGCCAAAGGCGCCAGGCGCATCAGTGGAGCAATGGTCTTTGACAGGTGTTCGAGTCTGCTGGGGTCGGGCGCTGACCACTGCCCGGCCAGTGCATCCAACTCGTCCCAGTGTGGTCGTACGTTGATGCTGTGACGTGGCAGGGCCAGCAGCATGGCTTGGAGAACTGCAATGGCGTCACGAGCGCTTTGCGCACCTGGCTCCTGACCGTGGAGCAACTGCCACACCTCCAGCCGCAATCGGAAGAGGCGCACAGGCAAGGGCTCGCTGGGGTGGTCGACCTCCCCGTCGGGCTTGAGTTTGAAGTAGGCGAAGTTCTTCCAGTGATCAATGATCAAGAAGTCCTTCTTGATCTCACCTGTGGCCTTGTCGGTATGCAGGCGCGTGCCGCGACCGATCATCTGCCAGAACTTGACCTTGCTGAAGACAGGCTTGGCGAACACCAGGTTCTGAATGGCAGGCACGTCGACACCGGTGTCGAGCATGTCCACCGAGATGGCCACGCGCGGCATGGTTCGAAACTTAAAGTCATCCAGAGTGGCATCGGCACGCTCCATGTGGCTGTCGATGATCTCGGCCATGCCCTGGCGTTGCTGCTCCGGGTACAGGCGATTGAAGCTCTCGTACAACCGCTTGGCATGAGCGTGGCTAACAGCAAAGATGATGGACTTGTGGGGCAAGCCGCGAACGTCTTTGCGACTCTTGTCCATGAACTCGCGCACCATGGCGTCGTTGGTGCCCTGATTGATGACGCCCTTCTCAATGTCGGTGCCATCAAAGTTGAGTTCGTCGACTTCCACGCCCTGGTCACGTGCCATCTGCTGAAGTGGCTGCGGCAGCGCCTCGCCCTGAATGCCTTTCAGCTGGAAGTTGGTCTGCGCGTCCAGCACGCGGTAGTTCACCAGGTTGTGGTCGGCGATGGCCTGCTCGTAGCTGTAGTAGTAGCTGGGCGCTCCGTCGCCACAGTCGAACAACTCAAAAGTGTTGTGGTCGATGTAGTCGGTGGGCGTGGCGGTCAAGCCTAGTTGAATGGCATCGAAGTGGTCAAAGACCGCCTTGTAGCGCTGGTAGATGGATCGGTGGCTTTCGTCTGCCACGATCAGGTCGTAGTAGCCGACAGACAGGCGTGAGTACACCTGCATCATGCTTGGGTAGGTGGAGAACTGGATGCGCGCGCCGGATGTCTCTCCGGACTCGATGCGGGCAAGGCTCTCGTTCGGCAGATGGGACTTGAATTCCGACATGGCCTGGCGCACCAGTTCGCGACGATCGGCGAGGAAGAGCACGCGCTGCACACGCTTGGAGCGCAGCAGGGTATCGACGAGCGCGATGGTTGTCCGTGTCTTGCCCGTGCCGGTGGCCATGACCAGCAGGAACTTGCGCTTGGCGGCGGAAACACCCTCGGTGACACGTCGAATCGCTTCGTTTTGGTAGTCGCGGCCGGCAATGTCTGAATTGATAGCAATGCCATCGAGCGGCTGAGCGAACTGGCGCTGATGGCGCAGTCGCTCCAGGTCGTCCCGCGTGTAGAAGCCAGAAACCTTTCTGGGGGCGTAGCGCTCGCGATCCCAAAACTGGATCTCTTTGCCGTTGGTCAAGAAGATGAAAGGCTCATGGCCGAACTTCGTCTTTATTGCATCGGCATAGTCAGAGGCTTGCCGCTTGCCCGCCAGCTCATCGCGCGAGGTGCGCTTAGCTTCAACTAGCGCCAGTGGCTTGCCATCAGTGCCAAGCAACACATAGTCTGCGAACTGCAGGCCGTTGTAGCTTTCCTCAGGGGTCCGTGCTGTCAGCACGAACTCTTCTATCAGGCTCCTTCGAGTCTTGGACCAGCCGGCGTGGGCAAGCTGCGCGTCAACGAGTTGAGCACGTGTCGTAGCTTCGTTAGAAGTTGGGACTGCCAAGCTGCCTCTCCCATAAGACGTCCACCACGGCCGCACGAAGACAAGCGAAAACGATCCTGCGCACTTCTACGAATGACGCCGCGTCTGCGGGCCGACTCGCGCCTAACGACGCGCGCCAACGGCGGAATCTACTTCAGGCGCCCGCTTCATCTCTTGTTAGCCATTGAGATCATTTGATATGAAGCGGCGCTCCAACTTCATGGGAGCTGGCTCCACAAAATCAAACGTCGATATTCCCCGCCCTCAACGCATTCGTCTCAATGAAATCGCGTCGCGGCTCCACCTCGTCGCCCATCAGCATCGTGAAGACCTTGTCCGCCTCAATGGCGTCGTCGATCTGCACGCGCAGCAGGCGGCGCACGGTGGGGTCCATGGTGGTTTCCCAGAGCTGCTCGGGGTTCATCTCGCCCAGGCCCTTGTAGCGCTGGCGGCCGACGCTGCCTTCGGCCTGGCTCATCAGCCAGGCCATGGCGGCGCGGAAGTCTTCGACCTTGGCCTCCTTGGCCTTCTCGCCCTCGCCCTTGCGCACGAGGGCGCCGGGCTTGATGAGGCCCTGGAAGCTGAGGCCGGCGTCGGCCAGCACGGCGTAGTCGGCACCGTGCACGAAGTCGGCGGTGATGACGCTGGCGCGCACATTGCCGTGGTGGGTGCGGGCGATCTTCAGGAAGAGCTTGTCGGTGCGCGGGTCGGTCTCGACCGTCACCAGCGCGTCGTGCAGCAGGCCCTTGAGGCTGGCGGCGCTGACTTCGGCTTCTTCACGCGTGTCGAGCTTGAGCGCCAGGCCGTTGGCCAGCACGTGCAGGGCTTCGATGTCCATCCAGTTGGACAGGCGCTCGATGACGGACTGGGCCGCGACGTACTTGCGGGCCAGGGTGTCCAGCGTGTCGCCCTTGAGGGTTTCGCCGGTGCCGGTGTCCAGGCTCGCGTCCTGCAGCGCAACCTTGAGCAGGAAGGCGTCGAACTCGTGGCCGTCCTTCAGGTATTGCTCGTGCTTGCCGACCTTGACCTTGTACAGCGGCGGCTGGGCGATGTAGATGTGGCCGCGCTCGCAGAGCTCGGGCATCTGGCGGTAGAAGAAGGTCAGCAGCAGGGTGCGGATGTGGGCGCCGTCCACGTCCGCGTCGGTCATGATGATGATGCGGTGGTAGCGGAGCTTGTCGGGGTTGAAGTCGTCGCCACCGGCGCCGCGGCCGATGCCGGTGCCCAGGGCCGTGATCAGCGTCAGGATTTCATTGCTGGTCAGCAGCTTCTCGTAGCGGGCCTTCTCGACGTTCAGGATCTTGCCGCGCAGAGGCAGGATGGCCTGGAATTTGCGGTCGCGGCCCTGCTTGGCGGAGCCGCCGGCGGAGTCGCCCTCCACGATGTAGATCTCGCACAGGGCGGGGTCCTTCTCCTGGCAGTCGGCCAGCTTGCCGGGCAGGCCCAGGCCGTCGAGCACGCCCTTGCGGCGCGTCATCTCGCGCGCTTTCCGAGCGGCTTCTCGAGCCCTGGCGGCGTCGAGGATCTTGCCGCAGATGGTCTTGGCGTCCAGCGGGTTCTCGAGCAGGTAGTCGGTCAGCAGGCGGCTGACGATGTCTTCCACCGGGGCGCGCACTTCGGAGCTGACGAGCTTGTCCTTGGTCTGCGAGCTGAACTTGGGCTCGGGCACCTTCACGCTGACGACGCAGGCCAGGCCTTCGCGCATGTCGTCACCGGCGACTTCGACCTTGGCCTTCTTGGCGAGATCGTTGTCGTCGATGTATTTGTTGATGACGCGGGTCATCGCGGCGCGCAGGCCGGTCAGGTGGGTGCCGCCGTCACGCTGCGGGATGTTGTTCGTGAAGCAGAGGACGTTCTCGTTGAAGCCGTCGTTCCACTGCATCGCCACTTCGACACCGATGTTGGTGTTCTGGTCGCTCATCTTGTCGCCCACGGCGTGGAAGATGTTCGGGTGCAGGACGGTCTTGCCCTTGTTGATGAACTCGACAAAGCCCTTCACGCCACCGGCGTAGGCGAAGTTGTCTTCCTTGTTGTTGCGCTCGTCGACCAGGCGGATCTTGACGCCGTTGTTCAGGAAGGAGAGCTCGCGCAGGCGCTTGGCGAGGATGTCGTAGTGGTAGTCGTTGTTCTGCTGGAAGATTTCCGTGTCCGGCAGGAAGTGGACTTCGGTGCCGCGCTTGTCGGTCTCGCCGATGACCTTCATGGGGCTGGTCTCGACGCCGTCGACCATGACGATCTCGCGGTCCTGCGGGATGCCCTTGGCGAACTCCAGGAAGTGCACCTTGCCGTTCTGGCGCACGGTCAGGCGCAGGAACTTGGACAGGCCGTTCACGCAGCTCACGCCCACGCCGTGCAGGCCGCCGGAGACCTTGTAGCTGTTCTGGTTGAACTTGCCGCCGGCGTGCAGCTCGGTCAGCGCGATTTCGGCGGCGGAGCGCTTGGGCTCGTGCTTGTCGTCCATCTTGACGCCGGTGGGGATGCCGCGGCCGTTGTCGATGACGGAGATGGAGTTGTCGGTGTGGATGGTGACGACGATGTCGTCGCAGTGGCCGGCCAGGGCCTCGTCGATGGAGTTGTCCACCACTTCGAAGACGAGGTGGTGCAGGCCGGTACCGTCGGAGGTGTCGCCGATGTACATGCCGGGGCGCTTGCGCACGGCTTCCAGGCCTTCCAGGATCTGGATGGAGCTGGCGTCGTACACCGCACCCGATTTGGCCTCAGCCGCGGCCGCCGCCTGCTGGTTGGCGTTCAGGCCGTCGGGGTGCTCGGGGCTGCTGGAAACATCACTCATCGGGAACTCTCTCTCACTCGCGGGCGATATTTCATCGCCCTTTAAAAGCACTGAAGCGGGCCGAAGCCCGCTGTGTCCAAGTCAGGGGTGCTGACTCAGATCCGCATCGGCATCACGACGTACTTGAAGCCGGTGGTTTCGGGGATGGTCAGCAGCGCGCTGCTGGCGCTGTCGTTGAGGTCGATGCAGACCATGTCCTGGCTCATGTTGGCCAGGGCATCCATCAGATAGGTCACGTTGAAGCCGGTCTCGATCTTGTCGCCGCCGTAGTCAATCTCGATCTCTTCCTTGGCCTCTTCCTGCTCGGCATTGCTGGACGCGATGGACAGCAGGCCCGGCTCGAAGGTCAGGCGCACGGCCTTGAACTTCTCGCTGGTCAGGATGGCGGCGCGCTGCAGGCTGCTCAGCAGCGGGGCGCGGCCGAGGGTGAGGCGGAACTTGTGGCTCTTGGGGATGACGCGGTTGTAGTCGGGGAACTTGCCCTCGACCAGCTTGGTGACGAACTCCATGCCGCTGAAAGAGAACTTGGCCTGGTTGCCGGCGAAGCGCATCTCGATGGCGTCGTCGTCCTTGCCGTCCTTGAGCAGGCGCTGCAGTTCCAGCACGGTCTTGCGCGGCAGGATGACTTCCTGCTTGGGGATGTCGGTGTCCAGCTCGGCCTGGGCCAGGGCCAGGCGGTGGCCGTCCGTCGCGACGAGCGTCAGGTTCTTGCCTTCGGCGACGAACAGGATGCCGTTCAGGTAGTAGCGGATGTCGTGCACCGCCATCGCGAAGTGGACCTGGTTGATCAGGCCCTTGAGCGCTTTCTGCGGCACGCTGAAGGCGGGGCCGAAGTCGGCGGCTTCCTGAACGAGGGGGAAGTCATCGGCGGGCAGGGTCTGCAGCGTGAAGCGGCTCTTGCCGCCCTGCAGCGTCATCTTGTTCTGGTTGCTCGTCAGGCTGACCGTCTGGTCGGCCGGCATGGAGCGCAGGATGTCGATGAGCTTGCGGGCGCCGACGGTGGTGGACAGGTTGCCGGCGTCGCCGTCGAACTGGACCGTGGTACGCACCTGGATCTCGAGGTCGCTGGTCGTGAGCTCCACCTGGTTGCCGGTCTTTCGGATCAGCACATTGGCCAGGATCGGCAGCGTGTGGCGCCGCTCAACGATGCCGGACACCGCTTGCAGCGCGCCGAGCACCTGATCCTGGGGAGCTTTCAAAACGATCATGGAGGCCTCTTGGGGGGAGAGATTCAGCTGGGGCAAGCCCAAAACCGCGCGCGCGCGTAAAGCTGCGATTGTCGCCCGGAAACGGTGCCCGGCCGGCCGGCAAGGCTGTCGCGCAGGCTACGGGTCAACCCTGGGGCCGGGCCTGCCGAACGAGCGGGCGGCCACTTCGGGACCGCCAACCTGCCTGCTTTCGGGAGCGCCAAAGCCCGCGAAATGCTGTCGAGTTTCTTTACAGAACCCGCGGCACTGTCAGGCCGGAGTGTCGCCCGGACCCGCCCTGCCCAGGGAGACGCCCGAACCTGCGGCCACTTGGAACGGAATATGCGTCATACCTGAGGTTCGTTTCGAACGTATTGGGGAAACATGATGAGCAAGAGCAAGTTCTGGATGCTGGCGCTGCTTCTATGCGCCCTGACGGGTTTGGCCAGGGCCGACGTCATTCTGCGTACCGGCGTGGACGGGTCCAACGTCGTGCAGGCGGAAGGGTCGACCGACACCCATTGGCAAATCTCCACCGACAACAAGGCAACCTACGCCGACGCCAAGGTGCTGTACGCGGCGCAGATCTGCTGCAACATGGGCACCGCCGGTACCACCGCCGCCTGGATCAGCGATCCCAGCGTGACCGCCGGTTCTTCGGCCACCCAGTGGGGCACCGGCACCGACGTGTGGATCAAGACCAGCTTCGACCTGACCGGCTACAACCTGTCGACCGTCGGGCTGTCGGGCCTGTGGCGCATCGCCGACTGGACCTTCGGCGTCTACCTGAACAACCAGCTCATCACGGGCACCGACATCGGCAACTGCGGCGGCGACCAAAACGCCTGCGGCACCTGGTTCTCCGACCATGTGCTGACGGTGGCCACGGGCAGCGCGCTGTTCACCAGCGGCATCAACACGCTGGAGTTCCGCGGCCAGTCGCTCAACAGCGCCTGGGACGGCCTGTGGTTCGATGGCACCGTCACCGGCCGCCAGGGCAATGCGCTGCCGCTGCCGGGCACGCTGCCGCTGCTGGCCCTGGGCATGCTGGCCCTGCGCGCCACGCGCCGCCGCCGCTGACGCCTGATTCCATTGCAGGAGGTGCTGCAGACGCCCGCTCGATGAGCGGGCGTTTGTCCGTCTGCAGGGATTGCAAGCCGCCGAGCGCGGCCCGTCCCACGCCATTCCTGACCGAGGAATGACAGAAGGGGTGCCAGGCCTTGCGGCACCCCCTCCCCAGGGGGCATCGCGCGCAATTCACCCAAATGGGTGAGGCCGCGTGACCTCCTTCTCCCTAGAGTCGCGCGGCACTCAGGGATTGCCAAGAATGAAAACCGCGCCACGCCAACCTGGCCGTGCACTCGGGGCCCGATCCGGCCTAAAGTGCCCGCGCAGCAGGAGCGCCGATGCCGAACGACGCGACGGCCCGCCAGGTGGCGGGGTTCATCGAACGCTACATGCCCGCGATGGCCGAGACGCTCTCGGCCTGCCGGCGCAAGCTGCGTGCGCGCGTGCCGCAGGGCTTCGAGCTGGTCTACGACAACTACAACGCGCTGGCCATCGGCTATGCCTGGGCCGACAAGGCGTCGGCCAGCCTGGTGTCCATCGCCGGCTATCCGCGCTGGGTCACGCTGTTCTTCCTGTACGGCAAGGACCTGCCCGACCCGGAAGGCCTGCTGGAGGGCGACGGGGTGCGGGTGCGCAGCATCCGCCTGGCATCGCCCGACGACCTGGACCGGCCCGCCGTGCAGCAACTGCTGACGCTGGCACTGGCGCCGCATGCCGCGGCGTTCGCGGCCGCGCCGCCGCTGAAGACCATCGTCAAGGCCGTGGCCGCCAAGCAGCGCGAGCGACGCCCGGCCTGACGCCGGCACTGCAAATTCGACAGAAGTGCGGATGCCAACCGCACCGGGGCTGAGCACAGTCCGACACACAACACGACAAAGCTTTTTATCGGGGGCCGCTATGGACGAATTGATGGAACGGACCGTGGAGAACAACACGGTGGGGGAGGAGGTCTCCAGCCATGGAGCCGAGCTGAAAGGCTCGTCCTTCGACTTTCTGACACAACCGGGTGCCGACCTGGCCGCCAAGGCGCGGTCCTTCCACGCCTGGGCGCAGCGGCGCGTCGCGCATGGCGTGTTTCCCTATGCCAAACGCCTGGGCGGCCGGCCCGGCGCCACCGCCGAGCTGACGCTGCTGAACGGCCAGCGCCATGCGGGGCTGAACTTCTCGTCGCAGGAATACCTGTCGCTGGCCCGCCACCCCAAGGTCTGCGCGGCCGCGCAGGAAGCCATGGAACGCTATGGCGTGCACAGCGCCGGCTCCACCGCCCTGGCGGGCAATGTCGAGGAGGCCGTGGCGCTGGAGGCCGAGCTGGGCGAGCTGCTGCAAACGCCCGAGGTGCTGCTGTTCCCGACCGGCTGGGCCGCGGGCTTCGGTGCCATCAAGGGCCTGGTGCGCGAGTCCGATCACATCGTCATCGACCAGCTCGCCCACAACTGCCTGCACGAGGGCGCGCGCGCGGCGACGCCCAATGTGCATCTGCACCGTCACCTGGACGCCGACCATGTCGAGCGCCTGCTCAAGCGCGTGCGCCAGCGCGACCCGCACAACGGCATCCTCCTCGTCACCGAGGGCTGCTTCTCGATGGATGCCGACTCGCCGGACATCGCGCGCCTGCAGGCCCTGGCCCACGCGTACGGCGCCCTGCTGATGGTGGACGTGGCCCATGACCTGGGCTGCCTGGGACCCAACGGCGGCGGCCAGATCGAGCTGCAGGGCATGCTGGGCAAGGTGGACCTGGTGATGGGGTCCTTCTCCAAGACCTTCGCCTCCAACGGCGGCTTTGTCGCCAGCCATGACCGCGCGATCAAGGAATACCTGCGCTTCTATGCGGCGCCCAACACCTTCTCCAATGCGCTGTCGCCGGTTCAGGTGGCCATCATCCGGGCCTGCGTGGCCATCGTTCGCTCGGAAGAGGGCGCAGAGCGGCGCGCCCGCCTGATGAGCGCCATCCTCGCCCTGCGCAGCGCGCTGACCGAACAGGGTGTGACGGTGCTGGGCCATCCCTCGCCCATCGTGCCCGTCATGCTGGGCCACGACGCGACGGCCCGCGTGGCCAGCCGCGAGATGGCCGAGGCCGGCCTGCTGGCCAACCTCGTCGAATACCCGGCGGTGTCGCTGAACAGCGCGCGCCTGCGCATGCAGGTCATGGCCGACCACACGCCGGAGCTGGCCGAGACGGCGGCTCGCCTGGTCGCCTCGTCATTGCAGCGGGCGCGCGCCATCACGGGCGAAACGCGCTGACCGTCAGTCGCGGGCTGGGATCTTCAGCCCGCGCTGCACGGCCGGCCTTGCCAGGAAGGCCTGCAGCACACGCTTCACCTCGGTGAAGTCGTCGAAGCCCACCAGTTCGCCGGCGCCGTAGAAGCCGACCAGGTTGTTGACCCAGGGCCAGGTGGCGATGTCGGCGATCGTGTACTCGTCGCCGACCAGCCAGTCGCGGCCCTTCAGGTGCACATTGAGCACGTTGAGCAGCCGCTTGGCCTCGGCGATGTAGCGGTCGCGCGGCCGCTTGTCCTCATAGTCCTTGCCGGCGAACTTGTGGAAGAAGCCGACCTGGCCAAACATCGGCCCGATGCCGCCCATCTGGAACATCAGCCACTGGATGGCCTCGTAGCGGCGCGCCGCATCGGCGGGCAGCAGCTGGCCGGTCTTGTCGGCCAGGTAGATCAGGATGGCGCCGCTCTCGAACAGCGGCAGCGGCTGGCCGCCCGGGCCATTGGGGTCGATGATGGCCGGGATCTTGTTGTTCGGGTTCAGCGACAGGAACTCGGGGCTGAGCTGGTCGTTGGTGTCGAACTTCACCAGATGCGGCTCATAGGCCAGGCCGATCTCCTCCAGCGCGATGGCCACCTTGACGCCGTTGGGCGTGGGCAGCGAATACAGCTGCAGGCGCTCGGGGTGGGCGGCGGGCCATTTCTGGGTGATGGGGAAGCGGCTGAGGTCGGTCATGGCAGAAGCTCGGTCGGGGGGTGGGCGACTTTAGGCGCGCCGGCCAAGACCTGGGAGCAGCGAGGACTTCGGCTCGGGCGTAGGAGAGCGGCGAGCCTCAGCGCACGCCGGCCGGCTTGCGCGTGGCCTGGCAGAACTTGGCCTGGGCGGCCTTGTCATCGGGCTCGACGCGCGGCTCCAGGCCCGCCAGGGCCTGCGTCACGTGGGCGTTGCCCTTGTACTTCTGCTTCAGCCGGGCCAGCTCAGCATCGGTGCCGGGGCAGCTCTGGCAGACCGACCAGTCGATGTCCTTCTGCCGCTCGGCATCAAACCCGCGCTGGCCGCGGTAGTGGTCGCAGGCCTCGCGCTGGTCGACCAGGGTCTGGACCTCCTTGGGCAAAGGCGACGGCGCGGCCCAGGCCCCCAAGGAGGCTGAGAGAAGCAACGCTGCTGCCGAACGGCTCATGAGGGTCAATACCTCTCTACATGCTTGGACAAACGCGGCCCCGGTTCATAAGGGTCAGGCCAGTAGTCTGTCACCTTCACGATGAGCCCGTCTTTCAGGTCGAAAAGACTGAGTCCCATCATCGGTGGCGCGCTGCTGATGAAGCTGATCTGCGTCATCGCACTGCTGCCGTCGGCAATGCAGCGCAACACCTCGGCCCGCCAAGGCTGGGGCCAGGTGGCGAAGAAGTCTACGTAGCCCAGCGGGCTGCGGATGCGCTCGCGACTCTGCGGCGCCTCGTAGGTCATTTCGGCATGTAGCAGGCGGCCCAGGCCGTCCCAGTCCTGGACGTTGGCAAGCCGCCAGTGCAGCAGCACGAGATCGCGGGTGGCAAGGCTCATGGCAGAAACCTCCCAATGCAATCCGATGACTATGCAGCAAACCAGCGCCCCTGAGCAGCGTGAAAATGGCTGACATGTCCACCGTCATTCCCACCACCGCGCCGCCGTCGCGGTTGGCGCTCTATCTGCAGCTGATCCGCTGGGACCGCCCAGCCGGCTGGCTGCTGCTGCTGTGGCCGACGCTGTCGGCGCTGTGGATTGCCGCGGACGGCTGGCCGGGCTGGCACTTGCTGGCTGTGTTCACGCTCGGCACCGTCCTCATGCGCTCGGCCGGCTGCTGCGTCAACGACGTGGCCGACCGCGATTTCGACCGACATGTGCAGCGCACCGCTGCACGGCCGGTGACGACGGGCGCCGTGTCGGTGAAGGAGGCGCTGATCCTCGGCGCCGCGCTGTCCCTGGTGTCCTTCGGCCTGGTGCTGACGACCAACCCGCCGGCCATCCTGCTGAGCTTCGCGGCCCTGGCCGTGGCCATCGCCTACCCCTTTGCCAAGCGCGTGCTGGCCATGCCGCAGGCGGTGCTGGGCGTGGCCTTCTCCTTCGGCATCCCGATGGCCTTCGCCGCGGCCCTGGGTGGCATGGAGTGGAATCTGCGCGCCGTGCCGCTGTCGGCCTGGGCCCTGCTGGTGGCCAACCTGTTCTGGGTGCTGGCCTACGACACCGAATACGCGATGGTGGACCGCGACGACGACCTGAGGATAGGCGTGCGCTCGTCGGCCATCGCGCTGGGCCGCTGGGACGTGCCCGGCATCATGATCTTCTACGTCACCTACCTGGCCCTGTGGGCCGGCCTGGGCTTGCGCCTGGGCCTGGGCCGCTGGTTCCTGCTCGGCATCGCGGTGGCGGCGGCACAGGCGCTGTGGCACTACACGCTGATCCGCCGGCGTCACCGAGCCGGCTGCTTCACGGCCTTCCGCGCCAACCACTGGCTGGGTTTTGCCGTCTTTGCCGGCACCGTCGTGGACCTGGCCCTGCGCTGACATGGACACGCGGCGCCGCCTCCTCGCTCTGGGCGCCGCCGCGCTGGCGCCGGGCTGGGCCAGCGCCGACACGGCGGCCTCCGCGCCGTCCAGCGGCACGCTGCTGCTGGTCAACACCGTCTATCCGCCCTTGGTGAACCCGCAGGGCCACCCGAGCGGCGAGGGTGTCGACATCGAGATCGCCCGCGAGGCGCTGAAGCGCGGCGGCCACACCGGCGGCATCGAGATCCAGTGGGTGCCCTGGAAGCGCGCCCTCTTCATGCTGGAGCGCGGCACGGCCGACTTCACGACGACGGTGAACTACAGCCCCGAGCGCGACCGTTTCCTGCGCTGGAGCAGCAGCTACCGCGCCGGCAAGAACTACCACTTCTACACGCGCGCCGGCTCGGGCCTGAAGCTGGAGAAGCTGCAGGACCTGCACGGCCTGCGGCTGGCGGTCAGCGCCGGTTACATCTATCCCAAGGCGGTGCTCGAGCAGGTGGACGGCCATGTGGAATACGCGCGCGACGTCGGCACCGCCGTGCAACTGGTGGAACGCGAGCGCGCCGATGTGGTCATCGTGACGGCCCTGGTAGGCCTGTGGGAGGTGCGCCACCTGGGCCTGGTCAGCCGGCTGGACCGCCAGCCGCTGCAGTACTTCAACCCGGAGCCCACCTTCATGGGCTTCTCCAAGAACAGCCCGCGCAGCATGGCCGCCCTGGCCGCGATGGACGCGGGACTCGCCAGCATGCAGCGTGACGGAAGCATCACGCGCATCGAGAAGCACTACGTGCGCTGAGGCAGTCAGGCCCTAGACTGCCGGCCCGAAGCGGCCCAGACCGCTTGCCTTCATTCAGGGAGCTCGTTCATGTCCTATGCATTCCGCGGCGCCGCCGCGTTGGCCGTTCTTGTGCCGCTGCTGTTCGCAGGCTGCGGCGGTGGTGGTGGCCCGGCGGGCACGCCCATCTTCCGGCCGGGCGACACACCGACGTCTCCGGGATCGTCGAGCGGCTCTTCCAGCAGCGGCAGCCCCAGCACCGGTACCGCCTCGCCCGACCCCGCAGGCCCTTCGGCCAGCTTCGCCCAGCAATGCGCGGCCAACAACACGCTGGCCGCCAGCAACCTGCGCACCGCCAACCTGGGCACCGAGAAGACCTGGCTGCGCGCCTATTTCGACGAGGCCTACCTCTGGCGCGACCAGGTGCCCAGCGTCGACCCCAACCAGTCGGCCTACAGCAGCAACGACACCTATGTGGCCATGAGCGCCTACTTCGAGGCGCTGAAGACGACCCAGACCACCGACACCGGCCAGGCGCGTAACCGCTTCAGCTTCACCTACCCGACCGCGCAGTGGAACGCGCTGTTCGAGAACGCCGTCGAGGCCGGCTACGGCATCGAGTGGAAGCTGACCAGCCAGCTGCCGCCGCGGCAGATCCAGATCGCCTATGTCGAGCCCGGCAGCCCCGCGGATCGCGCCGGCCTGAAGCGCGGCGACCAGCTCGTCAACGTGGACAGCGTCAGCGCCGACGTGGGTGACCAATTCGGTGTCGACGCCCTGAACAGCGCCCTCTTCCCCGACCTGGCCGACGCCCAGCACAACTTCACGTTCTCGCGCGCGGGCGGCAGCACGCTCACCGTGCGCCTGACCAGCGCCGCCATCACCAAGACGCCCGTGCCCATCGCGCGCGTCGTGACGACGCCGGCGGGCCAGCGCGCCGGCTACCTGCTGTTCAACGACCACATCGCACCGTCGGAAGGCCAGCTGATCACCGCCATGCAGAGCTTCCAGACGGCAGGCGTGCGCGAACTGGTGCTGGACCTGCGCTACAACGGCGGCGGCTACCTCTACATCGCCAGCGAACTGGCGACCATGATCGCCGGCACCACGCGCACCGCGAACCAGGCTTTCGAGACGCTGAAGTACAGCGCCAAGCGCAGCGCCGAGAACGAGACGACGCCCTTCTTCGACACCTCCTGCATCCTGGTGGGCAACAAATGCACGCAGGAGCAGCCGCTGCCGACGCTGAACCTGACGCGCGTCTATGTGCTGGCCCAGTCGGGCACCTGCTCGGCCAGCGAATCGGTCATCAATGGCCTGCGCGGCATCGGCGTGGACGTCGTGCTGATCGGCGGCAAGACCTGCGGCAAGCCCTATGGCTTCACGGCCAAGGACAACTGCGGCGTCAGCTATTTCCCCATCGAGTTCGCCGGCGTCAACGCCCAGGGCTTCGGCGACTACGCCGATGGCTTCGAGCCCAACGCCACCGGCACGGCCAACACGCGCTTCGTCAAGGGCTGCACCGTGGCCGATGACACCGCCCATGCGCTGGGCGACACGGCCGAAGCCATGCTGGCCGCGGCCCTGGGCCATGTCGACCGCGGCAGCTGCCCGGTAACGGCCAGTGCCTCGGCCAGCGTGCGCGCCCAGAGCGCGGCACGCGGCGACGGCGCAGCGATGACGCTGAAGCGCCACCCGGGGCGCAGCAACCGCGTGCTGGTGGGCCGTTAGGCCGGCTGTGGAAAGCGGGCTCGGATGGCATCCATCCAGCCCAGCAGGGCCAGCGTCTCCGCGTGCGGCATGCGCGGGCTTTCCACCCGACCGGCGCGGACGCAGGCCTGGACCTCGGCGATCTCGCCCTCGAAGCCATTGAGGACGAAGGGCGCCTCGACGCGCTCGGTCGACGACGGGGGCCGGTCGAGTTCGACGACCTCGGCATAGGAGAAGCCGCGTGGAAAGCGCAGTGAACCTGCGCTGCCCAGCACCTCGAAGGCGTTCGCCGAGGCGGCGTCGAAGCCGCAGCGGAACTGCGATGTGACGCCGCCGGGGAAATGCAGACACACGTTGACCGCGGCATCGACCCCGGTGGGCGCCAGCCTGGCCTGCACGTCGATGGACTCGGGCTCGGGGCAGGCGCCGCCCTGCATCTGTTGCAGCACCCAGCGCGTCACGGCGAGGTTGTAGATGCCGATGTCCCACAAGGCACCACCGGCCAGCGCCGGGTTCCACAACCGGTGCTCGGGGTCGTAGTTGGCGGCGAAGCAGAAGCTCGACTGCATGGCGCGCAACTCGCCGATGGCGCCCTCGCGCAGCCAGCGGCCGGCGACGTCGTAGACGGGCAGGAAGCGCGTGCACAGCGCCTCCATCAGGAAGACGCCCTTGCTGCGCGCCAGCTCGATGAGGGCCTGCCCCTCGGCGCGCGTCGTCACCAGCGGCTTCTCGCACAGCACGGCCTTGCTGGCTTGCAGTGCGGCCCGGATGTATTCGCCGTGGTGGGAATGCGGCGTGGCGATGTAGACCGCGTCGACGGAGGCGTCGGCCAGCAGCTCGGGCAACGCCGTCGCCACTCGCGCCGGCGCCTCGCCTTCGCGCTGCCATCGCGCGGCATAGGCCTGACCCTTGGCCGCCTCGCGCGCCAGCACGGCGGCGAGGCGAGCGCCAGGCACCGCGGCCAGGGCCGCGGCAAAGGAGTTGGCGATACCGCCGGGACCGATGACGGCCCAGCGGAAGGCGTCGACGTCACCGGCCATGGCTCGGGCTTTCAGGCCTTGTTGACGCCACCGGGGAAGCGGGCGCGGATGGCGTCCATCCAGCCCAGCAGGCCCAGGGTCTCGGCATGCGGCATGCGCGGGCTCTCCACCCGACCGGCGCGTACGCATGCCTGGGCCTCGGCAATCTCACCTTCGAAACCGTTGATGACGAAGGGGGCAGCGATGCGCTCGGCCGGCTGCTTGCGCGTGACCACCTCCACCGCCTCGGCCTGCCAGAAGTCCAGCGGGAAACGCAGGCCGGACTTGGAGCCGATGGCCTCGAAGGCGTTCACCGAGGCCGCGTCGAAGCCGCAGCGGAACTGCGAGGTCACGCCGCCGGGGAAATGCAGGGTCACGTTGACGGCGGCATCGACGCCGGTCGGCGCCATCTTGGCCTGCACATCCATGGACTCGGGCTCGGGGCAGATGCCGCCATTCATCTGCTGCAGCACCCAGCGCGTCACGGCCAGGTTGTAGATGCCGATGTCCCACAGCGCGCCGCCCGCCAAGGCCGGGTTCCACTGGCGGTGCAGGGGGTCGTAGTTGGCGGCGAAGCAGAAGCTGGACTGCATGGCACGCAGCTCGCCGATGGCGCCTTCGCGCAGCAGGCGGCCGGCCACCTCGTAGGCCGGCAGGAAGCGTGTCCACAGTGCCTCCATCAGGAAGACGCCCTTGCTGCGCGCCAGCTCGATGAGGGCGGCACCCTCGGCGCGCGTCGTCACCAGCGGCTTCTCGCACAGCACCGGCTTGCCCGCCTCCAGCGCGGCGCGGATGTACTCGCCATGGTTGGAATGCGGCGTGGCGATGTAGACGGCGTCGATGGAAGGATCGGCCAGCAGGTCTGGCAACGCTGTCGTCACGCGCGCCGGCTCACCGTCGCCCTTCCACTGCTCGGCATAGGCCTGGCCCTTGGCGGCGTCACGCGCGAACACGGCGGCGAGGCGTGCACCCGGCACGGCGGCGAGGGCGCCGGCAAAACGGTTGGCGATGCCGCCGGGGCCGATGACGCCCCAGCGGAAGATGTCGTGGTCATGGGCCATGGCTGAGCGCTTTCACAAGATCGGATTGGGTGAGGATGCCGACGAGGCGGGCCTGCTCGCCGACGATGGGGATGTGGTGGTGGCCGGTGGCCGAGAACAGCGGCACCAGCTCGGCGATGGCGCGCTCGGCGCTGGCCACGCGCACCTGGCGGCTCATGATCTGGCCGACCACCTCGGGCTTGGTCGAATGCGTGGCGGGCGAGGGCTTCAGCAGGGCCTGCAGCCGGCCGGCCAGGCCTTCGCGCTGCTCGGCGTCCGCGGCGCGCATGAAGTCGGCCCGCGTGACAATGCCGACGATGCGCTGCACGCGGTCCACCACCGGCAGGGCCTTGATGCGATGCTGCTGCAGCAGGGCCCAGGCCTCGGCCAGCGGCGTGCCGAACTCGACCGTGATGACCGGCGCGGACATGATGTCGGTGCAGCGCAGGCCGCCCAGGCGGTTGCGGTAGCTCAGCAGCTCGGCCTCGTGCAGCAGGTCGGCGAGGTCGTCGCGCGGCACGTCCAGCACCTGGTTGTAGCGGGCCAGCACGGCGTCCAGCTCGGCGTCACCGAAGCGCGGCGGCGCCAGGGTCGCACCGGGCGCTGCCGGCGCCGGCGTCACGTTCTGGGCGTGCGGATAGCGCCGGCCGGTCAGCGTGTTGTAGGCCATGCCGGCCAGCACCAGCAGCACGGAGTTCAGCGCCACCGGCACAAAAGCGAAATGCCAGTCGTGGGTGGCCGTCAGCACCATCAGCAGGCTGGCAGCGCCGCCGGGCGGGTGCAGGCAGCGCAGAGTGAACATGACGCCGATGGCGAGCGCCACCGCGATGGCCGCGACGGCTACCGGCGGCAAGGGCAGCCAGTTCATGCAGGCGATGCCGACCAGGGCCGACAGCGTGTTGCCGCCCACGGCCGCCCAGGGCTGGGCCAGCGGGCTGGCCGGCACGCCGAAGACGAGGACGGCACTGGCGCCCAGCGGCGCGACCAGCCAGGGCAGGCCCGGCCCCATCGTCAGCTGGCTCAGCAGGCCGGCCAGCAACAGACCCAGGCAGGCGCCAACGACGACACGCAGGCGCTCGCGCGCATTGACCGCCTGCGGCGCGGGCCGCAGCGCGTTCAGCAGGGCGAGAACTCGGTCAGGCAGAGAGACGGCAGTGGTCATGCGGGCGGCTGGGCATCAAGGCCAAGCCGCCGATTGTGTCCGCCACCGGCCGCCACGCCGGTTCAACCGAGTTTCAGATAACCCGTCAGGCCTTGGCCAGCAGGCCGTTCATCTTCACCTTCAGGGCCTGGGCCTGGGCACGGCGCTCCTTGGTCGCGGCGCGCTGGTAAGCGGCCTCGGCCTTTTCGCGCAGGGCCACGGCTCTCTCCAGGGCCTCCTGGTAGCGCTCGATGGTGTAGGTGTTCTCGGTGCCGATGTAGACGCTGCGGGCCAGCGGCGTTTCGCCGAAGCGCGGCAGGGTCACGGCGAAGCTGCAATCACGCACACGGCTGCCGGCGCGCTGGCGCACGATGGGGCCGGAGATGCCGGAAGGCAGGTCGCTCTGCTTCTTGCGGCTGGGCGTGCGGCGCAGGCGCGACGGCGCCGGCAGCGTCGCGATGCGCTTGAGCAGTTCCTTGGTGGCCATGGCCAGGGCACGGCGGGCACCGCTGCCGTCCTGGCTGTGGTCGGAGTAGAGCTTGGTGCCGCCGTAGCGAAGCTGCCAGCCATGGGTCGACAAATGGTCGATTCTTTGAATGCATTGCGGCACGACAAAGTGCTCGCCGCTGAAGATCACGACATCACGGGTATTCATCACTGCCCCCAGTCCATCCAGCCCGCCTGTTGCGTCTTTGCGCGGCGGGTCTACTAACGCCCCTCTGATACGGACTGAGTTTATGGGGGTTTATGGGGGTGACGCGAATTTATGACTGCATGGAAACAGTTTCATCATCAACCCGTCAGCTCGCGGACAGCTAAGCGCGTGGTCGTACGGGTTCACCCGGATCTTTGACCTGCCAAAACCGGCGCGAACAGTTCCATGACGCGCAGTTGGGCACCACTGCGGTTGAACACCGAATTGCGTGACCACAGCATCTGTGGTGAGGGCGGCTGGCCGGTGGCGGCCAGCCACTGGCGCTCGGCATGGCGGCGCGTGTGGCCGTGGCGGGACAGGCGGCGCGGCTGCAGCTCACTGCGATGGATGCGGTAGTCGTCGTAGAGCAGATGGGCCAGCGGGCGGGTGCCCAGGCCCTTCAGCGCCCGCCAGGGGCCGGTGGTGGCGCGCTGGTGCACGGCGGAGCGCGCCCAGACCAGAGGCTGACCGTCGACACGCAGGATGACCTCGCGCACCACGGTCAGGCCGCGCGGCGGCAGGCCCAGGGCCGCGCGCTCCAGGGCGCGAAAAGGCGCCACGCCCTGGCGCAGCACCTGCACCTCGAAGCGCTCACCCAGGCGCGCCAGCCGGCGGCTCAACGACCCCGGCGCCCGCAGCCAGTCGCGCAGGCTGTCTCGTGTTGCGATGCCCACTTCAGCCGAATTCTTTACCGAGTTCCGTGGCGCGTTTTTGCGCGGCCAGCACGGCGCGCTGGATGGCGGCGTCGACACCGTCCGCCTGCATGGACGTGATGGCCGCGTGCGTGGTGCCGCCCTTGCTCGTCACGCGCTCGCGCAGCGTTGCCGGCGACTCGTCCGAGCCCAGGCCCAGGGCGGCCGCGCCGGCACAGGTGGCCAGTGCCAGGCGCTTGCCCTGGTCGGCGGTCAGGCCCATGTCGACGGCCGCGGCCATCATGGCTTCGACGAAGAAGAAGAAATAGGCCGGGCCCGAGCCCGACAGGGCCGTCACCGCGTCGAGGTCGTCCTCGTGCTCCACCCACAGGCTCTGGCCGGTCGGCGCCAGCAGGCGCTCGATGGTGGCCCGCTCCTGCGCGGACACGGCCGACCGTGCATACAGGCCGGCGATGCCCTTGCCGATCAGCGCCGGCGTGTTGGGCATGGAGCGCACGACGCGTTCGCTGCCGGTGGCGGCGACGAGGGATTCCGAGCGGATGCCCGCCATGACCGACAGATGCAGGGCGCCACCGACCCAGGCCTTGACAGGCTCGGCTGCCGCGCCGAAGAGCTGGGGCTTGACGGCCCACACGACGCACGAGGCGCCGGCCAGGCTGGCGTCGCCTGCCGCCAGCGCCGCGACGCCGAACTGGCCGACGAGCTTCTCGCGCTGCGGGGCATAGGGCTCGACGACGATGAACTGGGCGGGCTTCATGCCGGCGCGCAACAGCCCGCCGATGATGGCGCTGGCCATGTTGCCGCCACCGATGAAGGCGATGGTTTCTGCATTCATGGGGCGGAAGTCTAGGGCCGCTTGTCGCGGAGCTGACGAGAAACAAAGCAGCGACGTGGGGCGGCTATCGTTGCGGCTCATGAGCCTCACACGCCCCGCCCGCCGCTCGCTGCTGCTCCTGTGTGCCCTGACCCTCGCCGGCTGCGCCGGCGGCCCGCCCACGCCCAAGCCCTGGGCCGAGACGGCGACCCAGGAGCTGCATCTGTCCCTGGCCAGCTTCGAGGTGCAGGGGCGGCGCGTCAACGTCACGCGCAGCGCCGGCGCGCCGGCAGCCCAGCCTGTCATCGTCTACCTGCCCGGCCTGGGCCAGGGCAGCGATGCCGGCCAGCGCTGGGCGGCGTCCTGGGCCCTGGCCGGCTACACGGTGCTGGGCGTGCAGCCGCTGGAGGCCGACGCGGCCGCCTGGCGCTCGGAGCTGGCCCGCACCGGCGAATTCCGCGAGCTCGGCCGGCTGCACTATGGCGACGCCTTGCGCGCCGACCGCCTCGACGCGCTGCGCCGGCTGCAGCCAGCCCTGCGTGCCGCCCAGCCGGCCCTGGACTGGGGCCATGCCGCCCTGGCCGGCTATGAAACCGGCGCGCAGACCGCCCTCGACGCGCGGGCCGACGGCGGCTGGCAGGCCGTCGTCGCCATCAGCCCGCCGGCCATGCGGGCCCCGGCCGGTGGTGCGGCCACGCTGCTGATCACCAGCGAGCTCGACCAGGACCCGCTCGGCCTGCTGCAACGCCCCGGCGAGCGCCGGCAGGCCTTCGACAGCCTGGCGCCCGGCAGCGGCTGGCTGCTGAGCCTCGGCGCCGTCTCGCATGCGGCCCTGGCAGGCACGATGGCCCCCGAGGGCTGGCACGTCCAGGACCAGCACCGCGGCCAGGTCCCCCTGCCCGGTGCCGGCCGCGGACGCGGCGCGGGGGGTGGCGAGGGCGGCGGCATGCACGGCCCGCAAGGCGGCGGCTCGCGCGGCCCGCGCAGCGGCAGCGCCACCGAAGCGGCCCAGTCCGACGTGGGCGACGGTTTCCGGATCAGCCATGCCTTTCTCGATGCCCAGTTGCGCGGCGCGGCATTGCCCGCCAGCGGCCTGCTGATCGCCCGCTGACCTCCTTACACTGCGCCGCCATCGGCACGGAGGAGAGGCATGGGGGCGACGGACGAACTGGATGAGCTGCTGCTGCAGGATGCGCTGCTCGAATCGCTGGAGAAACCGGTCTGGGGGCTGTTCGGCCTGACCCTGGCCGCCGTCATCGGCCTGATGGGTCATTTCACGGCCCTCGCCGTCGTGGGCTGGATGGCAACCTGGGTCCTCGGCCCCTGGGTCATCAGCCGCGCGGCGCCGGCGCTGGACACCTCGCCCCTCGTCAAATACCCGCTGTTCCTGAGCTGCGCCGTGCCCTTCCTGAGCCTGCTGGCGCCCCTGTATGTGTGGCAGGCCTCCAAGACCCGGCGCGAAGAGCTGGCCACCGGCATCCGCCAGGCCGAGCTGCGCGAGCGGCGGCGCGGCCCTGCGCCGGCTGACGCTGCGGCCGCACCAGCGGCGCCGCGTGCCCCCATCCAGGAGGCCCTGCCCATCGTGCGTGGCGTGGCCAACGGCCTCGGAGCCGACGGCAACGAGCTGGAGATGCGTGTGACCCCGGGGCAGCTGCCGGACCACATCCCCAACGAGCCCGGCATGCTGCCGCCGGCGCGGGCCACGGGCGGCGTCTTCATCGTCGGCTATCACGTCGATGCGGGTTCCCACTGGACCTCGGTCGGCCGCGACGAGATGCGCGCGGCGGGCATGAACCTGGACGTGCTGCACCGCCAGTCCCTGTCCAACCTGATGAAGCTCGTGAAGGGCCAACCCGGCCTGAGGCTGGTCGAGAACCCGCCCTACTACGGCCTGCTGCTGGATGGCGACCACGAGGCCTGCCTGGTGTTGCTGGACGGCCTGTGGGACCACCTGTTCGCCGACAAGACGCCCAACGGCGCCGTCGTCGCCATCCCGTCGCGCGACGTGCTGGCTTTCTGCGACGCCAACTCGGCCGAAGGCATTGCCGCGCTGCGCGAAGCCAACCGCCGCATCGGCACCGACGCCACGGGCGCCCTCACCCAGCAGCTGCTACGCCGCCGCGACGGGCGCTGGACAGTTCTTGAATCCTGAATCCGAGGCAAGTCTCATGTTTTTGCCCTGGCCTCGATTGGATGAGACATCCGCTATGCCGCTTGGTTTGAAAACCACATCGATCCGGATTTGCCTCGCCAGCGCCATGCTGGCGGGCGGACTTGCGGGCTGCGGTGCGCCCTTGCCTTTTGGTCTGGAAGCTGAGACCCAGAAAACGGCGCAGGAGCGGTACACCAAGGCCAAGACGCTGTTTGAGGAGCGGTGCAAGACGGCCGGCGTGGTGATCAAGCGGACGGTCAAGGATGTGGAAGGCATCGAACTCATCAAGATCCGGCAGCCGATTCCTTGGGGTGGGAAGGAGTATTTCGATGCGATGTATCCCGAGGCGGCTATGGCTGGCGAGCACCGGGGAGATGACTACATCAAGCAGTTCTTGATGAGCGAATTCGTCGAGCCGTCGCAACCAGATAGGAGAGGCGGTCTTGGCCCTCCTACGAAGGAGAAGCAGGTCACACGCCCCGGAGCCAGGAAGGGCTACGCGTTCGTTGAATACGTCGGCCCAAGTGACGGCCAGCGGTATCGATGCACGCCGGACTGGTCTCTCGACCATCCCAATTGGGTTCCTGGACAGCATCATTGCAGCCCGATTGCCAAGTCCAGTACGCGCTACGCGTTGGACTACGAAGACCTTGTGGTTCCCGAAGACCGCTCGCTCTGGATTGCCGGCACCAAGCTCCGGGTCATCGATAAGCAAACCGGAGAAGTGGTTGCCGAACTAACTCGCTACGTCTGGGATATGGGGTTTGGTTCCGGCGCGACAGGGCGATGGCCTTGGGAATACGCGGCAGTTAGCGGGCGCTCCGAATGCATGCGATTCCCCGGCGTCAAGTCAGACATCAGCCGGAAATTCATTGACACCGTTATCCAACCAAAACAGGGAGATTGAATTAAGGGGACGAACACGAATGCCACGCCTCAAGTCATTCATTCAGCCAGAGCATTTACCGCCCGACTCGTCCAGCACTGCAATAAGTGAAGTCGCACGAGCGCCCCGCCGCACCCCCAGGAGCGTCCTAGTGACCTCCTCCTAATCCTCCAGCCCCAGGAAGCCGCCGCTCTGATGGGCCCAGAGCCGCGCATAGATGCCGTTCTGGGCCAGCAGCTCGGCATGCGTGCCCTGCTCGACGATGCGGCCGGCGTCCATGACCACCAGGCGGTCCAGCGCCGCGATGGTGGACAGGCGGTGCGCGATGGCGACCACGGTCTTGCCCTCCATCAGCGAGTACAGCGACTGCTGGATGGCGGCCTCGACCTCGCTGTCCAGCGCGCTCGTCGCCTCGTCCAGCAGCAGGATGGGCGCGTCCTTCAGCATCACGCGGGCGATGGCGATGCGCTGGCGCTGCCCGCCCGACAGCTTGACGCCGCGCTCGCCGACATGGGCCTCGAAGCCGGTGCGGCCCTTGGGGTCGGACAGGGTCGCGATGAACTCGTCGGCGTGGGCCCGCACGGCGGCGCGCTGCATGTCATCGGCGGCAGCGTCGGGGCGGCCGTAGAGGATGTTGTCGGCCACCGAGCGGTGCAGCAGCGAGGTGTCCTGCGTGACCATGCCGATGTGGCGGCGCAGCGAGTCCTGGGTCACGCCGGCGATGTCCTGGCCGTCGATGAGGATGCGGCCACCGTTCTCCGGCAGGTCGTACAGGCGCAGCAGCAGGTTCACGAGGGTGCTCTTGCCGGCGCCGCTGCGGCCCACCAGGCCGATCTTCTCGCCCGGCTTGATGGTCAGGTCCAGGCCGTCGACGACGACCTTGCCGTTGGGGTAGTGGAAGCGCAGCTTCTCGAAATGCACCTCTCCCTTGCTGACCTCGAGTTCCCTGGCACCGGCCGCATCCAGCACCGTCTGCGGCTTGGCCAGCGTGGCCAAGCCGTCCTGCACCGTGCCCACATGCTCGAACAGCGAGGCCATCTCCCACATGATCCAGTGCGAGATGCCGTTCAGACGCATGGCCATGGCGGTGGCCGCGGCAACGGCGCCGACGCCGATGGCCGACACGCCCCACAGCCACAGCGACAGCAGGGCGGTGCTGCCCACCAGCAGGGCCGACAGCACCGTGTTGACGACCTCGAAGCCCGTCACCAGCCGCATCTGGCCATAGGCCGTGACCATGAAGTCCTGCATGGCCGACTTGGCGTAGGAGGCCTCGCGGCGGCCGTGGGCGAAGAGCTTGACGGTGGCGATGTTGGTGTACGCATCGGTGATGCGGCCGGTCATCAGGCTGCGTGCATCGGCTTGCGCCTGGCCGATCTTGCCCAGGCGCGGCACAAAGTAGCGCAGGGCGACAAGGTACAGCGCCAGCCAGGCCGCGAAAGGCGCGATCAGCCAGACGTCGAAGCTGGCGACGATGGCGACCAGGGTGCCGAAGTAGACAGCCACGTAGACCAGGATGTCGACGACGATGAGCCAGGTGTCGCGCACGGCCAGGGCCGTCTGCATGACCTTGGTGGCGATGCGGCCGGCGAACTCGTCGCCGAAGAAGGCCAGGCTCTGGGCCAGCATGCGGCGGTGGAAGACCCAGCGCAGCCGCATCGGGAAGTTGCCGAACACGCCCTGGTATTTGGTCAGGGCCTGCACCGCGGCCAGCACGATGGACACGCCCAGCACGCCCAGCAGCATCAGCACGACGGGCTGGGGCTGGCTCCACAGCTCGGCCGGCTTCTGCGTGGCCAGCCAGTCCACCAGCCGGGCCATCAGGCTGAACAGCAGGGCCTCGGCGGCGGCGATGCCGGCCGTGAACAGCGTGACGACGAAGAGATGGCGCCGCACGCCGTCGGCGCAGCGCCACAGGAAGGCGAAGAAGCTGTTCGGCAGCGCCTCGGGGTGGGCGGTGCCGGCAGTCTCGGGCGAATCTGGATAGGGATCGACGAGGCGCTCGAAGCGCGAGACCAAGGGCTGGAACAACGACATCGGGCTAGTGTCGCCTGACAACGTTGCCAGGGCATGGCAGCAATGCCATGCCGGAACCCGGCCTTACTGGCTCGCGGCGGAAGCCGGAGGCACCGGCACGACGACACCCGGCGACAGCGAGATCTCGTCCACCAGCGTGACGCCGGTGACGAAATAACGTGTCTCACCGAAGCAGGAGGTCGGCAGGCCGACCTTCTCCTCGTAGTGCAGGTTGACGCGCCGGCCCATGACCTTGTTGATGGCCTCGGCGGTGGCCTCGTCATGCACGGTGAACTGGAACTTCTCGACCGAGGCCGTGCCGGGCAGGGACACCAGGGCCTGCTCGCCTTCCCAGGTCTTGCAGACCCAGCCCTTGCGCGAGAACTTCTGCACCCAGCCGGCGCGTTCGCCGCTGGAATAGCTCCAGTGCCAGGCGAAGGCGAACCAGGCTGCGACGAGCAGCAGCAGGGCGACGAAGAACAGGGCGAGCTTCAGGCGCATGGCGATGGGAGGGAGCCGGGGGCGCGGCGATTGTGCTTCAGGTCATGCCCATGACCATCATGGCCAGGCCGACGATGCTGACCGTCCAGACGCCCGTGCGCACGAAGGGAACGCCGATCACATAGACCGGCACATAGATGACCCGCGCCCACAGGAAGACCTGGGCGCCCAGCAGCACGCGCTCGTTGGTCGCACCCGCGGCCTGAGCGACCAGGGCCAGGGCCGCGAAGAACAGCAGGTTCTCCAGGCTGTTGGCCGCCGCGCGCTGGGCGCGGCCGGCCAGCGGCGTCGCCTCGGGCAGGTTGTCGCGGTTGCCGAAGGCCAGCATCAGCCCCTTGGGTGTCCAGGCCTTGGCCCGGATCAGGCTCGCAACGAGCACGGTGAGCCAGGTGAGCAGCGTCATGCAGACGACGAGGGACAGCAGCTTGGGCATCGTGATCTCCTGCGGAGTGGCGGCGTCCAATCGACGCGCCGCGCATCATCCGCCGGAGCCGCCGAAACGCGCCTGCGAGCGAACCCGCGCTTTCTCGGCCTCGATCTCGCGGTTCTTGGGCTCGGCCGTCGTCACCAGCGAAGCGATCAGCGTGCGGGCTTCATCGGCAATCGCCGCTACCGCGTGGTCGAAGGCGGCGGCATTGGCCTGCGACGGCACATTGAAGCCGCTGAGCTTGCGCACGAACTGCAGCGCCGCGTCGCGGATCTCGACCTCGGTGGCCGGGGGCTCGAAGTTGAAGAGGGTGCGGATGTTGCGGCACATGGCAATGAGGTCCGGTGGAGACAATCGGAAGAGATCAGGGGCGGACAACGATTTTCAAATGAATGTTCTCTACTGCAAGCGGGTGGCCACCGCCTGGCTCATCGCCCTCCTCGCGGGCTGCCAGCGTGAAGCCCCTCCGCCAGCGTCGCAACAGGCCGCTTCCGAGGTCGCCAAACCGGTGGGTGCCGTTGACGACACACCACGGGCGTTGACGGATGAAGTCATTGCCCGCACGAGCGTCGCCATTCCCGTTGGCGACTCGGGCCGGCTGATGGTGATTCCCACCGGCCAAGATGCACCGGATCAATACGTCCGGGTGTCACCCGGCCCTGTGCTGGCACCCGATGTCGAGCATCGATTGCTCGTTGCCCAGGGCGTGGGCATCACCGAAGGCGGAGAGCCATACGACGGACATGCTTCAGGCGGCAATCTGGGCCTCTTCGAATTCACCCTGAAGCAAGGGCGGTGGCTGCTGACCAGCCAGGTACCGAGCTTCGCTAGGCGGGGCTCCTGGGGAAAGGTCGGCGATCTCCAGGCCCTCGATCTGGGTGGCGGCCGGGTCGGCGTCGCAGTCAACTCCGAGTCCTGTGGCCAGGGTTATTGCGAGAACCTGCTCGAAATCTTCGCCTTGAACGCAAAGGGAGCCGTGCCGGTGCTCTCCGAACCGGTGGTCAATGACTCCGAAGGTTGGAGCGGGCCTTGCGACGACATGGTGAAGGAGGCGATGCAGGCACGCAGCAAGGGAGAGACCGAGCTCGACTGGCGGCTGCGCCATTGCATCGTCGTCCGCGGCGACATGACGATGCAGCGACGCTCGCCCAAGGACTGGCCCGACATCAAGATCGATTTCAGCGGTGAAGCCGTCGACATCGATGAGAAGACCTTCGAGGTGGCCCGAGCGAACAAGGCCACGGCCTTGGTGCTGCGCTACGACGGTCAACGCTACAAGCCCATCAACGGGCGCAACCCGCTTTCCAAGCAGTAGACGAAGGCGGCTTCAGGCGCTGGCAGGGGCTTCCGGATGTCGCTCCCGCCAGGCGCGCAGCTTCTGGCGGTAGTCGTCCATCGCCAGGTCGTGCAGGTCGAAGATGCAGGGCGAGCAACCATTGCCGCAGCAGGCCTCGAAGTCGGGCTCAGGCGGCGGCTCGGGCCTGGGGTCGACGTTGGGGACGGGAGGCGGGGTCATCGGCAGCATCGCCAGCCATTGTGCGGGTGAGCAGAATGTCCCCATGCAGTTCACCGCCCTACCCGAGTCCGACCACCCCCTCGTCATGTTGCGGCCGATTGAAGCCGCCGACCTCCCGGTCTGGTTCGGCTATCTGTCCCTGCCCCTCGTGCACGAACACACGAGCTGGAAGCCCCAGGCGGCAGCAGACCTGGCCCACTACGTTGCCATCGCCCACACGCCGGCTTCGCTGTTCCGGCTGGCCATCGCCGACCGCGCCACGGGGCAGATGGTCGGCTCCATCGGTTTTCACACCGTCTCGCCCGAGAACCGCACAGCCGAGCTGGCCTATGACTTGTCGCCTTCGGCCTGGGGCCAGGGCATTGCCAGCCGGATGGCGCGGACCCTGGTCGACTGGGCGCACGGCCATGTCGGCATGCTGCGCGTGCAGGCGACGGCGCTGAGCTCCAACGCCCGCTCCATGAAGGTGCTGGAGCGCTGCGGCTTCCACCGCGAGGGCCTGCTGCACAGCTACCGCCTGGTCAGGGGCCGGCCGGGCGACTTCTGGATGTTTGCCCATGTCGTGCCGCCCGGCACGGTTGTGGAGGGCTGACCTGCTGCACTTATGTTTTCCTGATGCCCGCGATCTGAGGATCACGCCACACCCGCTTCAACCACAGGAGTCAAGCGTGCTCATCGTCACCACGGAAAACCTCGCCGGCCACCGCGTCACCGAGGTCAAGGGCCAGGTCTTCGGCGTCGTCGTGCGCAGCCGCGGCCTGGCCGGCAACATCCTCGCCGGCCTGCGCTCCATCGTCGGTGGAGAGATTACCGAATACACCCAGCTGCTGGAAGAGGCCCGCCGCCACGCCATCGACCGCATGGTCAAGAACGCCAGCCTGATGGGCGCCAATGCGGTGGTCATGATGCGCTTCGACTCCTCGGAGATGGGTCAGACCATGAGCGAGATCGTCGCCTACGGCACCGCCGTGGTGGTCGAGAAGCAGCCGGCCTGACGACACCATGCTGCGCACCCTGCTGCTCATCGTGGCGCTGGCCGTCGGCGTGATCGGCCTGGGCGCCCATCTGGCCGGCCACCGCGACGCGATGCCCGCCGCCCTCTGGGGTTTCGCCATCGCCGTCGCCGTGCTGGTGGAACGCTGGCGCTATCGTTCCCGCAACGCGGGGGTCGATGGCGACTGGCAGAAGACCGAGGAGCGTTTTGTCGACCCCGAGTCCGGGCAGACCCTGCAGGTCTTGTACAACCCACGCACCGGCGAACGCCGCTACGAACCCGACAACCATGCCTGAACGCCGCCGCAGCTTCGCCATCAAGGCCGAGATCGCCGACCCGGACGCCAGCAGTTGGGCCTTTGCCGCGCAGAAGACCATGTACGACGGCAAGCGCATCGCCGTCGGCGACGTGATCTATCTCTTCGCCAGCGAGAACGAAGGCGGCGCCGGCCTGGTGGCACGCGGTGTCGTCACCTCGGCCGAAGACACGCCCCGCATGCCCGACGTGGAGCGGCAGACGCCGCGGGTCAGCATCACCGTCAAGCGCACGGCCTCCGCCACGCGCCGCCTGGGTCGCGCCGAACTCAAGCTCTTTGCCGACTGGGATGACGGCCGGCCGGAGACCGAGCTGAACTTCAAGTTCTACCGGCAGGCGACCAACAAGATCGTCGGACTCAGCGACGCGACGGCGGGATTCCTCAGCGGATTCTTTTGACCCGTTCGGTGTCCTTGATGGCCTCGATGCGCTTGTGGATGGCGCGCAGCTCCTGCAGCGGCTGGGAGCGGGACTGCTCCTCCGCCGGCAGCCGCTCGGCCATCTCCATCAGCAACTTGGTGATGACGCCCAGCTGATCGCCATAGCTGGCGACGTCAAAGGCCTGGGCCTCGATGCGCGCATCACCGGCTTGCGGCTTGATGGCATTGAAGAACCAGTCCAGCCGCGGCTCGATCTCCTGAGCCACATCACCGCTGAAAGGCAGGCGCACTTGCGGCGCCCAGAGCCAGAACCAAGGAAACATCGTGTTCTCTCCCTGCACGCCGGGACAGCGGGCGTGTGGCGCGATGGTGTCTGAGATGGGCCGGCTTGGCGAGGCCCCAGAATGCCTTCGTGCCCCGCTTCATGCTCGACCGACAAGTCCTGGTACCCGCTGGTTATGCCGAGCGGTCGTGCGTGCTGGTGAAGTACCGCCTGCCGCTGCTTCGGCATTGCTTCGTTCTTTGCCACGAGCAGCAGGAGCCGCCAGATTCCTCGGCCGAGCTGATGAGCTTCTTCATCTGCGAGGCAGAACGTCTGGCTCTGGCGTCGGTTGGAGATGCGCAAGCCTTCATGCTGATCCATAGCGGCAGCTCGATCCGCAAGCGCCCCAACTGGCATCTGCATGTCTTTGTCGTGCAGCACCGCTGGCAGAAGGCGTGGGTCTATACCGTGCTGGGCGCCAAGAACTTTGCACTGGCCGTGTACAACTCCGTACGCGCCGGCAGATCGCCTAAAGCCGCGTCCACCCCGCCACCTTGGCATTGAAGAAGCCGCTCTGCTCATAGGCTCGCCGCACCAGCCCCTGCTGGCGCAGCCGGGCCAGGCCGGCGTTGAGCTGGTCGAGCAGCCGCGGCCCGAGGGCGTGGGTGGCGGAGACGAGGAAATGGCGCGTGCCGCGCATGCTGACCTTGAGACCCGGGATGGGCACGAGGCGCACGCCGTCCACCACCAGGGCCATGTCGGGCGTGGGCTGGAAGGGAGCCAGCAGCAGGTCGGCGCGGCCCTGCTGCAGCATGCGCGGCATCAGGTTCCAGCTGGCCACGTGCTGCAGATTCGCCATGCCCAGCTGCTCCAGCGTCTGCCAGTCGACCCGCCAGGTGTTGTTGCTGAGCACGCGCAGCTGTTGCACGTCGCGCAGTTGGCGAGCGGCCAACGCCTGTGCGTTGCCGGGCGTGGTGTAGAGGCCGGCCTCGAACTCGCCTTCCAGCAGCACCGCGTCACTGAACAGCAGGCCGTCGGGTTGGGGAAAGTCTTCGCGCCAGTAGGTGGTGGCGCTGCAGGCCGCATGGCCGATGCGCAGCTCGGCCTGCAGGCGCTGGCTGGTGGGCATGGGGGCCATGCTCAGGCGAAGCTTGCGGTCCTGGCGGGCCAGGGCCTGGTGGATGAGCACCACCTCGACGACGTCGCGACGCGACAAGGCGCCGCCGTAGTCGGTGATGGCGGCCGGGTCGCGGCCGGCCAGGAAGCGCTGGTAGTCCAGCAGCACATCGTCCGGGATCAGGGCCGGCAGCAGGGGCTCACCGGCCGCCCAGGTCGGCAACAGACTCCCGGCCGCCAGGCCCAGCAGACCCCGGCGCCCGAGATGGGTCGTGTCAAACAGGCAATCAGCGATGGCGGACGGGGCGCTCAAGGGCGGGCCTCTTCTCTCGGGGCATGTTTGCCACCGAGGATACGCCCGCCACGCTCATTCGCGGCTCAGTGAACGCCCGCCAACAACGCGGCGTTGCCCCCTGCTGCTGCGGTATTGACGGTCAGCGTCTGCTCGGCCGTGAAGCGGTAGAGCTGGCGCACATGGCCGGCCGCCGTGACCAGCGGCAGGATGGCGCCGGGGCGGGCGGCCAGGGCCTGTGCCAGCACATGGGCCGCCGCCGTGTCTGACGAGGCCAGCGCCACACCGGCGAGCTGAGGCGCGGCGAGCAGGCCCGGCAGCGTGGCGTCGGGCAGCAGCGTCAGGGCGCTGGTGGGCAGGCCGGCACGCAGCAGGGCCTGGCGGGCGCGTTCGTCGCCGCCCAGCCAGATGGCGCTGTTGCCGGCCAGCAGGGCGCTGACGACGGCAGCCAGACCAGCCTCGCCACGGCCGAGCACGGCAAAGACGCCGCGGGCGTGGTGGCGCAGGGTGTTGCTCTCACCGGTGGGGCCGGGCAGGACCAGATCGGCGAGCTGCGTCTGCGCGGCGGTGAAGAGGCCGCGCAGCGTCAGCGATGCGGGCGCATCCAGCGTGTCGGCAGCACGGCGCAGCGTGGCGATGCGGTCGGCCAGCGGCGTGTCGCGCCAGCCGGCGTCGGCGCCGACGGCCAGGGCCTCGCTGCCGCCATTCATGGCCAGCGTGGGCAGCGGTGCGTCGAGCTGCGGCTCGGCGCAGAAGCGACGCAGATAGTCGGGGCCGCCGGCCTTGGGGCCGGTGCCGGACAGGCCTTCGCCGCCAAAGGGCTGTACGCCCACCACCGCGCCGATGATGTTGCGGTTGACGTAGACATTGCCGATGCGGGCCTCGTCGGCCAGGCGCTGGGCGCGGCTGTCGATGCGGGTCTGGATGCCCAGGGTCAGGCCATAGCCCAGGGCGTTGATCTCCTGGATGACGTCGTCGACCGAGTCCTCGAAGCGCACGACGTGCAGCACCGGGCCGAAGATCTCCTCGCCGAGGTGGGCGATGCGCGGCAGCTCGAAGGCGACCGGGCGGATCTGGCGCGGCATGGGCTCGGCCACCGGCGCCTCGGCCAGCAGCTTGGCCTCGCGCTTCAGGCGCTCGACATGCTTGCTGATGTTGGCGTGGGCCTCATCGTCGATGACGGGGCCGACGTCGGTGGCCAGGTGGGCCGGCTGGCCGACGTGCAGCTGCGACAGCGCGCCCTTGAGCATCTCGATGACGCCTTCGGCGATGCTGGACTGCACGCACAGCAGGCGCAGGGCCGAGCAGCGCTGGCCGGCCGAGCGGAAGGCCGATTGCACGACGGCATCGATGACCTGCTCGGGCAGGGCCGTCGAGTCGACCACCATGGCATTCAAGCCACCGGTCTCGGCGATCAGCGGGATGGGCGAATTGGGTTTCTTGGCCAGCGCCTTGTTGATGATCTGGGCGACCATCGTCGAGCCGGTGAAGCAGACACCGGCCGTGTGGGCATGGGCGACGAGGCCGGCGCCAACGGTTTCGCCGGGGCCATGCAGCAGGGCCAGCGCGTCGGCCGGCACGCCGGCGGCATGCAGCAACTCGACCATCTTCAGCGCGACATAGGGCGTCTGCTCGGCCGGCTTGGCGGCGACGCTGTTGCCCACCACCAGCGCGGCGACGACCTGGCCGGCAAAGATGGCCAGCGGGAAGTTCCAGGGGCTGATGCAGACGAAAACGCCGCGGCCTTGCATCAGCGCGGGCTCGGCTTCGGCCTGGTCGGCGTAGTAGCGCAGGAAGTCGACGGCCTCGCGCACCTCGGCAACGCAGTCGGCCTGGGTCTTGAAGGCTTCCTTGACCAGCAGGGCGCAGAACTCGGCCAGGCGGGCGTCGAGGTCGTCAGCGGCGCGGCGCAGGATGGCGGCGCGCTGGGCGACAGGCGTGGCGTTCCACGCACTGAAGCCGGCGTGCAGACGCGTCATCGCGGCGTCGACATCGGCGGCCGAAGCCTCGGGCACGGCACGCACGGGCGTGGTCTCCAGCGCCAGCTGCAGCGGCGCGCGCTGGGCCGGGGCCGTCAGGTCGGCGCCGGTGGAGTTGGCGCGGCCACGGCCCTCGGCGTCGCGGTACAGGTCGGGCGGCAGGGGCAGGGCGCTGCGGGCGCGCACCTCGGTCAGCGGAGAGCCCAGCAGCTCGGGCACCTGCACCGTCGGGTCGGCCAGCTGATGCACGAAGGAGGAGTTGGCGCCGTTCTCGAGCAGGCGGCGCACCAGGTAGGCCAGCAGGTCGCGGTGCTCACCCACCGGGGCGTAGACGCGGCAAGGGATGGAGCCGTCCTTCAGCACCTCACGGTAGACGCCTTCACCCATGCCGTGCAGGCGCTGCATCTCGAAGGGGGCGCCGGTGGCGCGGGCCATCTGCACGATGGCGGCGATGGTGCCGGCGTTGTGGCTGGCGAACTGCGGGTAGATGACGTCGGCGTGCTGGATCAGCGCGCGGGCACAGGCCAGATAGCTCACGTCGGTGTGCTGCTTGTGCGTGAACACCGGGTAGGCGTTCAGGCCCAGCTCCTGGGCGCGCTTGATCTCGCCGTCCCAGTAGGCGCCCTTGACCAGGCGCACCATGAAGCGCAGGCCGTGCTTGCGGGCGATGGCCGCCACTTCGTCGATGACGGCCAGGGCGCGGGTCTGGTAGGCCTGAACGGCCAGGCCGAAGCCGCGCCACTGCGGGTAGGCGACCGCGATCTTGGCGGCCAGCACATCCAGCACGTCCAGCGACAGCTCCAGGCGGTCGACCTCTTCCGCGTCGATGGTCAGGTTGATGTTGGCGCTGGCGGCCAGCTCGATGAGCTGCCACACGCGCGGCAGCAGCTCGGCGAAGACGCGCTCGCGCTGCAGCACCTCGTAGCGGCTGAACAGCGCGCTGAGCTTGATGGAGATGCCGTCGGAAGCCTCCGGCGAGTTCGCGCGCTGGCCGGCGGCGATGGCCTTGATGGCGCCGACATAGGCAGCCTGGTAGCGGCGCGCGTCGTCTTCGGTGCGGGCGCCTTCGCCCAGCATGTCGTAGCTGAAGCGCAATTGCTTCTGCGCCTTGCGGGCGCTGTCGGCCTCGCTCATGGCTTCCTGGATATTGCGGCCCAGCACGAACTGCCGGCCCAGCAGCTGGATGGCACGCACGGTGGCGGCCACCACGGTCTGGGCGCCCAGGCGCTTGAACAGGCCGTTGTCGTCTTCGGCGCCCGGCAGGAAACGCTTGGACATGGAAATGGCCGAGGCCGACAGCGCGGCCAGCATCTTGTGCGGGCTGCCTTCGCTGGCACCGTCGAAGTCGGCGCGGCCCAGTTGGTCAGCCGTCAGCGCAATGGCCGTCGGCGCGTCCGGCACGCGCAGCAGGGCTTCGGCCAGGCGCATCAGGGCCAGGCCCTCGGCGCTGGTGATGGGGTATTCGCGCAGCAGCGATTCCATGGCCCAGAAAGGCGCCGGGTTCTTGCGCACCTGCTCGACCCAGGGGCTGGCCATGGCGATGACGCCGGGCCAGTCCAATGCACCGCCGACGCGTTCGGCCAGGGCCTGCACGACCCCATGCTCGGGCCGGTAGGGATCGGGCAGGCGCGGTTGCTCGGTCGGGGCGGCGAAGGGCGTGGGCATGCGGGTCTCCTGGTGAGGTTTCGCACTCTATCGGCGTGTCACTTGGATTAAATTCCAAGGATTGACGTCGACGCAGAGAAAAATCCAGATGAGCGATGAAGCAGCCAGACTCGACAAGATCGACGAACGCATCTTGCGCGTGTTGCAGGCGGATGGGCGGATTTCCAATCTCAAGCTGGCGGAAACGGTGCATCTGTCGCCGACTGCCGTGCTGGAACGGGTCAAGCGCCTGACGCGCGACGGCTTCATCCTCGGCTACGAGGCGCGGCTGAACCCGGCCAAGCTGGGCGCTGCCATGCTGGTCTTCATCGAGGTGCACCTGGACCGCACGGTGATGGACGTCATGGACAACTTCAAGGCTGCCGTCCAGGCCCGCGCCGAGATCCTGGAATGCCACCTCGTGGCCGGCGGCTTCGACTACCTGCTCAAGACCCGGGTGCGCGACATGGGCGCCTACCGCGAGTTCATCGGCAGCGTGATCTGGACGCTGCCGGGGGTGCGGGAGACGCGCACCTATGCGGTGATGGAAGAGGTCAAGTCGACCAACGCGCTGCCAATCTGACGGCGCGGGCCACCCGCCTACGAACCTTCACCCGGCGACCGGCTGAACAACTGGCTGCCCGCATTGGGCGTCACCCATGCCAGCTTGCTCTCGCAAAAGATGTTCATCCTGGGCTCGTAGCGCTTCGGGTCCTCGGTCGTTCCAACGTAGAGCATGGCCAGGCCTTGATAGGTGGCCGGGTTGGCATTGAAGACCGGTGTGCCGCAGGAGCCGCAGAAATGCTTGGTGGTGCGGTCGGTGGCCTGATAGCGGCTGGTTGCTCCGGCGGTCAGGCGAAAGTCTTTCTCCCGCACCACGACATAGACGCAGAACGGGCCGCCGCTCATGCGCTTGCAGAGGTCGCAGTGGCAGGCCACGACCTGCAGGGGGCGTCCGGCGACTTCATAGCGAAGCTGGCTGCAGGCGCAGCTGCCGCGAAATGCGTTCAGGTGATCGGAGGCTGAGGCGGGTGAAGTCATGGGTCAATCTAGCAGCTGGTGCGGAATGGCCCCCCAGGACGGCCGCGTCGGCGTTTTGAGGGCGGGTAAACATGGCGCGGGCGCCCCGGGTCTGGCTCGGAGAATGCGCGTTTTCAGGACCGTGTCGCCCATGATCCCCCGCATCCCTGCGCTGGTCGCCTGCCTGCTGGCCGTCCTGGCCGGGGCGGCCATGGCACAGCCGGCGTCCAGCGCTCTGGAGCCCCAGTTCGCCACCGTCGCCGTGCCGCGCGACGTGGTGGGCAGCCTGGCCCAGGACCGCCAGGGCCTGATCTGGGCTGGCACCAGCGACGGTCTGGCGCGCTTTGACGGCTACCGGCTGCGCCCCATCGAGCGCGAAGGCGCCACAGCCGTGCAGCGCAACCTCGGCTGGGTGCGCTCGCTGGCGCCAGCCGCCGACGGTGGCATGTGGATAGGCACCGAGGTCAACGGCCTGGCCCGCTACGAGCCCGCCTTCGACCGCGTGCGCATGCTGGGCAGCGGCAGCGAACACCCGACGCCCATCCGCGCCCTCGCCGAGGACGGTGCCGGCCGCGTCTGGGTGGGCACCCTGGGCCAGGGCCTGCTGCGCTACGAGCCCAAGGCGGGTCGTTTCGAAACCGAAGCCCTGCTCGTCGACGGCGAGGCCGAGCGGCGCGTGCTGGCCCTGACCGTCGGCCGCGACGGCTCGCTGTGGGCCGGCCACTGGCGCGGCCTTGCCCACCGGGGCGCCGACGGCCATTGGACGGTCCTGCCGCTGCCCGACGGCCCGATCGGCATCAGCACCCTGCTGGAGGATCGCGACGGCCGGCTCTGGTTCGGCAGCGTGGACGGCCGCGTCGGCCGCATTGACGCCGGCGGCGAACCGCATTGGCTGGCGGCGCGCTTCAAGGGCGGCGCCCAGGCCCTCGCCCAGGGCCAGGACGGCATGGTCTGGGCCGGCCTGACCGACGGCATCGCCTGGCTGGACGGCGCCAGCGGCACCCTGTTGCGCCAGCTGCGCCACAACCCCCATCTGCCCGGCGGCCTGGCCGGCAACGACGTCAATGTGCTGCTGCGCGACCAGACCGGCGCCATGTGGGTGGGCGGCTATGGCGTCGGCCTGCAGCGCCATCAGCAGCACCCGGCCCTGGCCGTGCGCGGCCCCGATGCCGACCCGAACAGCCCGCTGGCCAGCAGCGACCTGCGCGGCCTGCTGCCCCGCCGCGACGGCCTGCTGATGGTGGCCACCCACAGCGGCCCGGTGGCCCTGCTGGACGAGCAGCTGCGCACCGTCGGCCGCTGGCCGCGCGAGGCCGACACGCCGGTGGACAACCTCGCCGAAGGGCCGGACGGCAGCGTCTGGCTGGTGGCCAACGGCCGCCTGGAGCGCCGCGAGCCGCGCACTGCCCGCCTGCTTGCCGGCTGGACGCTGGAAGGCGGGCGGGCCCATCGCGTGCTGGCCTTGCCGGGTGGCGAGGTCTGGGTCGGCATGCAGGACGGCCTCTACCGCCTGGCCTCGCCCCAGGCTTCACGCGTCGAACGCATGCGCCGTGACGATGGCGAGCCGCTGCGCGGCGGCGTGCATGCGCTGCGGGTGGACCCGCGCAACGGCCAGCTCTGGGTGGGCGCCCTGGCCGGCCTGTTCCGCTGGGATGGCCAGCACCTGGCCGAAGTGCACAGCGCGCCGGGCGAGGCCCTGGGCTTCCCCGCCGTGCTGGGCCTGCTGCTGACGCGCGACGGCAGCCTCTATGTGGACACTGCCGTCAGCGGCCTGCACCGCCTCAAGGGCTATGACGAGCAGGGCCGCGCGCGCTTCGAGCGCATCAGCGAGCGCATGGGCGCGCCCGGCCGACCCTTCGGCGTCAACCTGCACGAAGACAGCAAGGGCCGGGTGTGGAGCCAGCAGTCCGTCTACGACCCCATCGCCAACCGCCTGGACGAGCTCAGCGGCTCCGAAGGGCCGCCCATGGGCACGCCGCGCTTCTTCGCCGACGCTGCCCTGCCCGACGGCCGCCTGCTCTTCAGCGGCAGCCGCGGCCTGCTCGTCATCGAGCCGCTGGCCTTCATGCCCTCGCGCTACGCGCCGCCGGTCGTCGTCAGCAGCCTGCGCCGCAACGGCCAGCTCTTCCAGCCCGAGCAGGACCTGCAAAAGGGCTTGCAGCTGCCGGCGGGCACGCGCAGCTTCGCCGTCGAATTCGCCGCCCTGGACTACATCGACCCGGCCAAGCTGCGCTACATGATGCGGCTGGAAGGCTGGGACTCGGAATGGACCTTCACCGATGCCAGCGCCCGCTTTGCAAGCTACGGCGGCCTGCAGCCGGGCCGCTACCGGCTGGAGGTCTATGCCACCAACCACCACGGCATGTGGGGCGACCGCCCGCTGCTGCTCGACATCGAACTGCTGCCGGCCTGGTGGCAGATGCGCTGGGCCCAGGCCGCGGTGCTGCTGGCGTTGGCTGCCCTGGCCTGGCTGCTGCTGCGCTGGGGCGTGGCGCGGCGCACCTTGCAGCTGAGCCGCCGCGAGGCCGACCTGCAGGCCCTGGTGGACCAGCGCACCGCCGAGCTGCGCGAGGCCAGCACCACCGACCCGCTGACCGGCCTGCGCAACCGCCGCTACCTGGACTCGCGCGTCGCCTCCGACCTGCAGCTGTCCCTGCGCCACTACACCGAGCCGCGCCACAACAGCCGCGACGACGAGGCCGACCTCCTCGTCATGCTGATGGACCTCGATCACTTCAAGCGCATCAACGACCGCCATGGCCACGCGGCGGGCGACCAGGTGCTGGTCGAGTTCGCGCGCCGCCTGCGCACGGTCTTCCGCGAGAGCGACGTGCTGGTGCGCTGGGGCGGCGAGGAGTTCCTGGCCCTGGCCCGCGGCGGCGCGCGCGACGGCGCCGCCGAGCTCGCGGCACGCTTCTGCGCCACCGTGCGCGAGCAGCCCTTCACCCTGCCCGACGGCAGCACCCTGCCTGTCACCGTGTCCATCGGCTTCGCGGTCTTCCCCCTCGACCCCGATGCGCCGCGGGCCTGGGACTGGGATGCCACGCTGAGCCTGGCCGACGCCGCCCTCTACGCGGCCAAGGCTCAGGGTCGCGACGGCTTTGTGGGCACGCTGCGCGCCGAGGGCCTGCGACCCGACGAGCTGGGCGCCGACACCGAAACCTGGTTGAACGAGAGGCGGCTGCAGGTGAGGCGCGGCACGGCCGAGACCGTCTGACCGCTGCGCCGAGAATGCGCAGCCATGAAGAACACCCGTCTCCTTGCGCTGGCCGCCTGCCTGCTGGCCAGCTCCGCCGCGCAGGCGGCATCCCTCACCGCCCAACTCACCGCGCGGTCGGCCCTGATCGGCCTGCAGATCGCCGCCAAGAAACGCGAGGCCAAGGGCGTGCTGCCGGCGGTTCAGAACGCCTGCATCCAGGCCCTGCAGCCCGACGAGCTGTACCCGACCACGGAGAAGGTCGTCGCCGAGTCCCTGAGCGCCGACGAGCTGGCCGCGGCCGAGCAGTTCTTCAACGCGGTTTCCGGGCGCAAATACGCCCTGCACGGCCTGCTGGGCATCTACACGACGCTGGGCGAGCAGCCGCCCGAGCCCTATCCCGCCATCACGGCCGAGGATGGCAAGGCCATCGAGGCCTTCACCGCCTCACCGGCCGGCCAGGCCCTGCTCAAGCGCCAGGTGCTGCAGGCACCGGCGGCCCAGCTGGCCTATGAGGCCCGCATCCAGGAGCTGGTCAAGCGCTGCCAGGCCATCAAGCCGGAGCGCGCGGACTAGGGCCTGTCAAAGCCTGAGCCACGGCCAGGCGCAGCGCCGGCAGCACCTCGGCCTCGAACCAGGGCCTTCGCTTCAGCCAGTTCTGGTTGCGCGGGCTGGGATGGGGCAGGGGCAGCAGGCCACGCGCCAGGCCTTCGCGCCAGCCGGTGACCGCCTCGTCCACCGAGGCCTTGCGCTGCAGATGCCAGGACAGGGCGTACTGCCCGATGGCCAATGTCAGCCGGATGTGGGGCAGGGCATCCAGCACCTGCCGTCGCCACAGCGGCGCACATTCAGGCCGCGGCGGCAGGTCGCCCGAAGCGGCCTTGCCGGGGAAGCACAGGCCCATGGGGAAGATGGCAAAGCAGGCGGGGTCGTAGAAGGTCTCTCGCGACACGCCCAGCCAGGCGCGCAGGCGGTCGCCGCTGGCGTCGTCGAAGGGCCGGCCCTTTTCATGAGCGATGCGGCCCGGTGCCTGGCTGGCAATCAGGATGGGTGCACGGTGGTCGAGCTGGAAGATGGGCTTGGCGCCCAGCGGCAGTGCCGGTTCGCAATGCGTGCAGGCGCGCAGTTCAGGCAGCAGGCGCGCGAGCGACGTCGCCACCCGTTCAGGCCAGGTGCTGCCCGAAGAAACGCATCGCCCGGTCCCAGGCCTGCCGGGCCCAGGCGGCGTCGTACTGGGTCTTGGCGATGCGGCCCGGCCCCTGGGCCTCCTCGTTGGCAAAACCGTGATGGGCCAGGTAGCGGTGGGCCTCGTAGCGCACGCCGGACTCGGCCAGCTTGGCCTCGAGGGCGTCCACGCCGGCGATGGGGAAGAACTCGTCCTGGGTCGCCCAATGGGCCTGCAGGGGCAGCTTGATCTTGCTGGCGTCCACATACTCGACCGGCGGCATGCCGTACCAGACGACGGCCGCGTCGGCCTCGGGCACGAGGGTGGAAGACAGCACCGTCAGGGCGCCACCCATGCAATAGCCGGTGATGCCGACCTTGCCGCTGCCGAGCCCGAGGCTCTTCAGATGGGCGACGGCGCCCCGCACGTCCTGCGAGGCAGCGTCGCCGAAGTTCAGGCCCGTCATCAGGTGGTGGGCCTCTTCCTCCTCGACGGTGTGCTTGCCGCGGTAGAGGTCGGGCACCAGGGCCGTGAAGCCGGCCGAGGCGAAACGCTCGGCGACGCCACGGATCTGGTCGTTCAGGCCCCACCACTCCTGGATGACGACCACGGCGCCCAGGGGCTGGGCGGCCTCGGCCAGATAACCGGACACGCTGGCGCCATCGGGGCGCTGGAACTGGATCGTCTGGGCCATGCAAACCTCCTGGAAGCCGGTTGGGGGCGACAGCCTAACCCGGGCGACAGCGGGTTTTCCCCGCGAGGGGGACAATGGCACCCGTCATGAAGATCGAACGCATCGTTTCCACCCGCCTGCCGACGCCCTATGGCGAGTTCGCCATCCACGGTTTCCGTGAGGACGACACCGGCCAGGAGCATGTCGTGCTGAGCATGGGCGACCTGACGGGCCAGCCCGGCGACGAGCCGCCGCTGGTGCGCGTGCACTCCGAATGCATGACGGGCGAGGTCTTCGGCTCGCTGCGTTGCGACTGCCGGCCCCAGCTGGAAAGCGCCATGAAGCGCATCGCCGCCCAGGGTCGTGGCGCCATCATCTACATGCGCGGCCACGAGGGCCGGGGCATCGGCCTGGTGCAGAAGCTGCGCGCCTACGCCGAACAGGACGCCGGTGCCGACACCATCGAGGCCAATGCCCAGCTCGGCCTGCCCATCGACGCGCGCCGCTACGACGCCGCCGCCTGCATGCTGCGCTCCCTGGGCGTGCAGCGCATCCGCCTGCTGACCAACAACCCGCTGAAGATGGCCGCCCTGGCCGAATTCGGCATCGACGTGGTGGAGCGCGAAGCCTCGCTGACGCGGCCCAGCCCCGAGAACGAGAAATACCTGCGCACCAAGGCCGAGTCCATGGGCCACCACGACCTCGGTCATCTCTTCGAATAAAAGGCCAAGGCCGCGCGAAAGCGGCCCTGGCCTGTGGCTCGGCTAGACCGGGCTTGGCATCTCGCGACGCTTCACCCGCAAGCCCTTGCGCAGTCAGCGGTTCTTGGAGCCCTGCTGCTGGCCGGACTGACCTGACTTGTCGCGCTGCTGGTCCTGCTGGCTGTCACGGCCAATGGACTGGCCACTCTGACCGCCTTGCTGAGGCGAATTGCTGCCCGAACCCTGCTGGTTCTGTTGGCCGGGGCTCTGATCGCGCTGCTGACCGCCTTGCTGGACGTTCTGTCCGCCCTGGGACTGTTGCTTGTCGCTGGATTGACGTTGGTTGGCCATGTCGTTTCCTTCAGAAGATCGGCGGCACACCGTGCACCGCCGTCTTCACTACCTTAGGCTTCTGACGTTCCATGCCTGTAGGAGAAGACGCCGGATACAACCGTGAAGCGCAAGCTGGGGAGACGAGTTGTGCCGTTAGGCGACGAGACGGCCACGAGCCACAAGAACTGCAACGAGTCGTTGTTCAGCTGCGTTTGTGCTGGCCGCGATAGCCACTCGGGCTCAGGCCATGGCGGCGGCGAAAGCGCTGCGTGAAATAGAAGGGGCTGGCAAAGCCCACCATCTCGGCGATTTCGGCCACGGGCTGGCCGGTGGTGCGCAGATAGTGGGCCGCCATTTCCAGGCGCCGGTCTTCCATATAGGCCTGGGGCGAACGGCCGGTGCCGCGGCGGAACAGCAGGCAGAACTGCGAGCGCGACAGGCCCGCGATCTCGGCCAGCTGGTCGACATTCACCGAGGTGGCCAGATCGCAGTGGAAGTATTCCAGCACGCGCTCGATGCGGGGGTCTACCGGGCTGGCGCCGCTCGGGCTGGTGGCTGCTGACGCCACCCGCAGCACAAAGGCTTCGAGCAATGCCTCGACGATGGCTTCACGCTGAGGCAGGTCGGGTTCGGTGAGATTGAAGCGATGCGCCGCCTCCAGCTGCGAGGCCAGCTCGACACGCAGCGACACGTTCGTCACGCCGTGGGACTGCCAGGGCCGCGAGGGCTCGAACCAGTCCAGCTGCTCGCCCAGCCGGGGCGTCATCCGAAAATGCAGCCAGTAGAACTCCCAGCCCATGCGTGGGTCGGGGATGCGGTAGTTGCGCCGGTGGCCGGGCGCGAGCAGCAGCAGCTCGCCGACGCTGGTCTGCACCGTCTCGTTGGCGAAGCGGACCTCGCCTTTCCCTCTGAGCGTGAAGTAGCCGTTCCAGTGCGCGAGATTGCCTTCCACCCACTGGCGCGGCTCGGAGCGGCTGTTGAAATAGCCCGTCATGGGCATCATGGGCCCGGTCGATCCGATCACACCTCGCATCGGCCGATGTTATAGGTGGATCGCCCGCGCGGCGATTCACGCCCGTCCCGGCCGTCCCTAGAGTCGCCGTCGCTCACAACGACAACAACGGAGACTCCCGATGGCCCGACTTCTCCCGCTCGCAGCCGCGATCAGCCTGCTGGCCGGCACCGCGTTCGCCGCGCCGCCCGATCCCGTGGCCCAACGTGCCCAGGCCCTGCTGGCACGCATGACGCTGGAAGAGAAGATCGGCCAGCTGACCCAGCTGGGCGCCGAAGTGCCCGGCCCAAACCAGGAGAAGCCCGAGGAGCTCATCCGTGCCGGCAAGGCGGGTTCGGTGCTGTGGACCATTGACTCCGACCTCATCGCCCGACTGCAGCGCGTGGCGGTCCAGGAGAGCCGCCTGGGCATCCCGCTGCTGTTCGGCTACGACGTCATCCACGGCTACAAGAATGTCTTTCCCGTGCCGCTGGGCATGGCCGCGACGTGGGACCCGGCGCTGGTGGAACGCTCGCAGGCCATCGCGGCCAGGGAGTCGTGGACGGCCGGCATCAACTGGACCTTCACGCCCATGGTCGACATCGCCCGCGATGCGCGCTGGGGCCGCATCGTGGAAGGTGCGGGTGAAGACACTTTTCTGGGCATCGCCATGGCGCGCGCCCAGGTGCGTGGCCTGCAGGGGCCGGCGCTGGGCACGCCCGAGCGGGTGCTGACCAGCGTCAAGCATTTCGCGGCCTATGGCGCGGCCGACGGCGGGCGCGACTACGACTCGGTCTATGTGCCCGAGGTGCTGCTGCAGAACGTCTACTTCCCGCCCTTCCGCGCCGCTGTCGAGGCCGGTGCCGGCACCGTCATGTCGGCCTACATGACGCTGAACGACGTGCCCGCCTCGGGCAACCGCTGGCTGCTGCGCGACGTGCTGCGCCAGGACATGGGCTTCAAGGGCTTTGTCATCAGCGACGCCTTCGCCGTGCAGTCGTTGGAGAACCATGGCTATGCGGCCGACAACGCCGATGCCGCCGCCCGCGGCCTGCAGGCCGGCGTCAACATGGACATGGCCAGCAACAGCTATATGCGCCAGCTGCCGGCCCTGGTGAAGGCCGGCAAGCTGCCGCAGCGCGTGGTGGATGACGCCGTGCGCGATGTGCTGACGGTCAAGCTGCGCATGGGCCTGTTCGAGAAGCCCTACGGCGACCCGGCCCGCAAGGAAGCCGTCTTCAACGACCCCGCCCACCGCGCCGCCACGCGCGAGGCCGCACAGCGCTCCATCGTGCTGCTGCGCAACGAGGGCCGCGCCTTGCCCCTCGCGGCTGCGCTGAAGCGCATCGCCGTCATCGGCCCATTGGGCGACAGCGGCGAAGACATCAAGGGCTCGTGGACGGTCGAGAAGGGCGCGGGCGTCACGGTGCTGGAAGGCATCAAGGCGCGCTGGCCCCAGGCCGAGGTGACGTTCTCGCGCGGCGGTGACATGCAGCGTGCCTACGCCCTGCCCTGGGACGCCAACGACGGCAAGCCCGCTCCGGCCCTGATGCCCGCTGCCGAACAGCAGGCCGAACTGGCCCAGGCCGTGGAGGCCGCGCGCCAGGCCGACACAGTGGTCATGGTGCTGGGCGAGCGCGCCAACATGAGCGGCGAGGCCGCCTCGGTGGCGTCCCTGGCCCTGCAGGGCAACCAGCAGGCCCTGCTGCAAGCGGTGGTCGCCACGGGCAAGCCGGTGGTGCTGGTGCTGTTGAACGGCAGGCCGCTGGACATCGCCTGGGCCGACGCCCATGTGCCGGCCATCGTCGAGGCCTGGTTCCCGGGCAGCGAAGGTGGCCATGCGATTGCCGACGTTCTCAGCGGCGCCGTCAACCCGGGCGGCAAGCTGCCGGTGAGCTGGCCGCGCAGCACCGGCCATGTGCCGGCCTACTACAACCACAACCTCACCCACGCCAACGAGGCCGACCGCAATTTCACGTCGCGCTATTCGACCGACGCGCCCTCCTCGCCCCTGTACCCCTTTGGCCATGGCCTGAGCTACACGACGTTTGCCTATGGCGCGCCCACGCTGGACCGCACGACGGCCCGCGCGGGCGAACCCGTGAAGGTCAGCGTCAAGGTGCGCAACACCGGCGCGGTCGCCGGCGACGAGGTGGTGCAGCTCTACATCCACCAGCGCGCCGGCAGCGCCGCGCGGCCGCAGCGCGAGCTCAAGGGCTTCCAGCGCGTGAACCTGCAACCGGGCGCCGAGCAGACCGTGAGCTTCACGCTGGGCCGCGAAGAGCTGAAGTTCTGGAGCCCGGCCACCATGGCCTGGGGCGTCGAGCCTGGCGCCTTCGATGTCTGGGTGGGTGGCAGCTCGACCGCCCAGGCCCACGCAGAGTTCCGCTTGACGCGCTGATCGGCTGCACTGCAAGCTGGGCGCAAGCCCCGGCACTGCAGGCTTCACACCCGGCTAACGAAGCCGGGCTAGGCTGCGCGGTTCCGCTCCGCTGCAGCCATGACCGAACGCCGCTTCTTCTTCACCCGTACCGCCGTCGAGGCGGGCATCAACCGCTGGGACTGGGCCTTGCTGCCCCTGGTCCTGGCGGTGCTGGTGCTGCTCGCCATGGCCGCGGCGGCCATGGCCCGGCCCTTCCATCTCGGCCAGCCCCTGCCGCTGAGCCTGGACGTCGCCTACCTGCCCTACTACCTGCTGCGCACCACGCTGCGCATGTTCCTGGCCCTGGCGGCCTCGGTCGTGTTCGCCTGCGTGTTCGCGGTACTGGCGGCCAAGGTGAGGGCGGCCGAGAAGGTGCTGGTGCCGCTGCTGGACATCCTGCAGTCCATCCCCATCCTGGGCTTCCAGGCCATTGCCGTCGCGCCCTTCATTGCCCTCTTCCCGGGCAACCTGCTCGGCGTCGAGCTGGCCGCGCTGTTCGCCATCTTCACGTCCCAGGCCTGGAACATGGCCTTCAGCCTCTACCAGTCGCTGCGCACCGTGCCGGGCGAGCTGCAGGAAGCGGCGCGCATCTTCCAGCTGTCGGGCTGGCAGCGCTTCTGGCGGCTGGAGCTGCCCTTTGCCATGCCAAATCTGCTGTGGAACATGATGATGAGCATGAGCGGCGGCTGGTTCTTCGTCGTTGCGTCCGAAGCCATCTCGGTGGCCGGCCAGGACATCAAGCTGCCGGGCGTGGGCTCCTACATCGCCGTCGCCATCGAGGCCCGCGACCTGGGCGCCATCGGCTGGGCCATCCTGGGCATGCTGGTGGGCATCCTGCTCTACGACCAGCTGTTCTTCCGGCCGCTGCTGGCCTGGGCCGACAAGTTCCGCTTCGAGGGCGCCAGCAGCGACAACGCACCGCAGTCCTGGCTGCTGACCTGGCTGCGCCGCACCCAGCTGCTGCAGAAGTTCGGCGAGTGGCCGGGGCGCTGGATCACGGCCAGCTTCGCGCCGCTGAAGAAGAGCTACGACGGCCGCTCCATCCGTGCCAAGCCCCAGCCGCCCAACCCGCTGTGGGCGCGTGCCTGGGATGCGCTGATCGCAGCCCTGGTGCTGTTCGCCATCTGGCGCCTGGTCAGCTTCATCCACACCGAGGTGGGCTGGGGCGAGGCGGCCCATGTCTTCCAGCTGGGCCTGTACACCCTGGCCCGCGTGCTGGTGCTGATCGCCGTCGCGTCGCTGATCTGGGTGCCGGTGGGCGTGTGGATAGGCCTGAATCCGCGCATCGCCGGCCGCGTGCAGGCCATCGCGCAATTCCTCGCCGCCTTCCCATCCAACCTGGTGTTTCCGGTCGCCGTCCTCGTCATCGTCAAGTACAAGCTCAACCCCGACCTGTGGCTGTCGCCGCTGATCATCCTCGGCACGCAGTGGTACATCCTCTTCAACGTCGTGGCCGGCGCCTCCACCATCCCGACCGAGCTGCGCCTGGCCGCCCAGAACCTGGGACTGAAGGGCTGGCTGGCCTGGAAGCGCTATCTGCTGCCGGCCATCTTCCCCAGCTTTGTCACCGGTGCCATCACGGCCAGCGGCGGCTCCTGGAACGCCAGCATCGTGGCCGAGTACGTGACCTGGGGCGACACCCAACTGCAGGCTGCGGGGCTGGGCAGCTACATCCAGCAGATGACGACGGCGGGCGACTTCCCGCGCATCGCGCTGGGCATCGGCGTCATGTGCGTCTTCGTCATGGCGATGAACCACTGGGTCTGGCGGCGGCTGTATCGCATCGCTGAAGAAAGGATGCATTTCTGATGACTGTCTGCCCCTCGCCCAGTCCCGCCGCGCTGAACGCCGGCGTGCCCGGTCGGTCCCCCGCGGGGACGGCGATGCTTGCCGTATCGACCGGTAAGCACATCGCCAGAGCGGGCCGGCTAGGGAGCGGCCCGTCGCTCGGCCCGCAAAACACGAGGTTCAACTGACATGACCACACTCATCGAATTGAAAGACGTGGCCAAGGGCTTCAAGTCCTCCGACGGCAGCCTGCGCTCGGTGCTGGAGGACGTGGACTTCACCCTCGCCAAGGGCGAGATCGTCGCGCTGCTGGGCCAGTCGGGCTCGGGCAAGAGCACGCTGCTGCGCATCATGGCCGGCCTGATCCCGGCCGATGCCGGCGACGTGCACTACCGCGGCCAGCCGCTGTTCGGGCCGGCGGCCGGCATCGCCATGGTGTTCCAGAGCTTCGCCCTCTTCCCCTGGCTGACGGTGCAGCAGAACGTCGAGCTGGGCCTGGAGGCGGCCGGCGTGGCCGCAGCCGAGCGGGCCCAGCGTGCCGAGGCAGCCATCGAGCTGATCGGCCTCGCCGGCTTCGAGGGCGCCCTGCCGCGCGAGCTGTCGGGCGGCATGCGCCAGCGCGTCGGCATGGCGCGGGCCCTGGTCATGCAGCCGGCCGTGCTGCTGATGGACGAGGCCTTCTCGGCCCTGGACGTGCTGACCGGCGAGCGCCTGCGCAACGAGATCCTGGAGCTGTGGGACGGCGGCCAGATGCCCACGCAGGCCATGCTGGTGGTCTCGCACAACATCGAGGAGGCCGTCATGATGGCCGACCGCGTGCTGATCTTCGCCAGCAACCCGGGCCGTGTGCGCGCCGAGCTGCCCATCACGCTGCCGCGGCCGCGCCGCGCCGACAGCGCCGAGGTGCGTCTGCTCATCGACGAGGTCTACAAGCTCATGACCAGTGCCGCACCGACAGCGGGCGCTGCCGAGGAGCCGGCCAAGCCGCATCTGTCCGACCGCCTGCCCGAGGCCGACGTGGGCCGCATGGAAAGCCTGTTGGAGCTGCTGGTGGCCGACCCCTTCCGCGGCCGCGCCGACCTGCCGCAGCTGGTCGAGGAGAGCGAGCTCACCGACGAGGAGGTGCTGCCCCTGGCCGACGCCCTGCACCGCCTGGGCCTGGCCCAGCTCAGCGGCGGCGACCTGCTGATGACGCCGCTGGGCCACCGTTATGTCGACGGCAGCCACGACTTCCGCCGCCAGCTCTTCGGCCAGCAATTGCTCGAGCATGTGCCGCTGGCCGCCTTCATCCGCCACAGCCTGGAGCAGGAGGCCGACGGCGAGCTGAAGGAAGAGCCCTTCCTGAAGCTGCTGATGGACAGCATGGACGCCGCCGAGGCCGAGCGCGTGCTGCGCGTGGCCATCGAATGGGCGCGCTACGGCGAGGTCTTCGAGTACGACTTCCACACCGGCCTGATTCACCTCCCCGAATCGGACGAGCCGGCCTGAGATCGCAGCGCCAGCGCTTCGCGGATGGCCGCGACGACGAGCTCGGGCTTGTCGGTCTGGATCTGGTGGTCGGAGTCGACGATGTGCTTGCGGGCGCGCGGGTAGAGGCCTTTCACGAAGGCCACCGTCGCCGGGCTGTCGTCGACGACGCCGAAGTCCACGGCCACGGCCGTCTTGTCCTTGGGCACGTTGAAGAGCTGCACGATGCGGGAGTCGTCGAAGGCCGGCAGGGCCAGCACGGCCTCGCCGGTGGCGTGGATCTGGTCGACCTCGTCCGAGACGGCGCGCGACATCAGCAGGCGCTTGCCCCAGCGCGCATACCAGGGGAAGTCCTCGGGCTTCTTGATGATGCGCGGGTAGACGGCGTCCACCAGCACCAGGGCCTGCACCTCCTGCGGGTAGCGGCGCGCAAACCACTGCATGTACAGGCCGCCGAGGGAGTGGCCCACCAGCACATAGGGCGGCTTCAGCCCCTGGGCCGCAAGCAGGGCACGCAGCTCCTCGACGACGGCCTCGCCGCTGCGCGGCCCTTCGGCCGGCTCGCTCTGGCCATAGCCCGGGCGGTTGTGCGTGAGGACGGTTGCGTCGCGCGACAGCGTCTCGACGACGGCGGTCCAGCTGTCCAGCGTCATGCGCGCACCATTCTCGAAGACGACGACGGGTGCGCCCTTGGGCGGCCCGGCCTTCAGGAATTCGACGCGATGGCCCTGCACGGACTCCAGGGCGGCGGTGGGTGAAGCCGCCAGCGCAGGCGCGAGGCTCAGGCACAAGGCCAGGCCGGCCAGGGTGCGGCGAAGGACGGGGGAAGGGGTGGAGGGTTTGAGCATCCGGCCATGCTCAATGGCCGGGTCCAGCGATTCAACGGCGATGCGACAGGCTGCACGCCGGAAGGAACAGGCCGTCCAGCCCTCAGTGCTGGGACAGCAGATGGCTCACGCCCGCCCGGGCGTAGACGGCCAGCACCGCGTCGCTCACCACGCGGGCACCGCCGGGCGCGGTGCCGAGCACCCGCTCACCCCGCTCGACGATCTCGCGCAGCTCGTGCGCCCGGGCGATCTGCTCGGCGCGGGTGTGCGCGGGGTCGGCGAAGGCGTCCAGCAGCGGGAATGTTTCGGCCCACCACGGTGCCGGATACCAGCTCGCGTCACCGGCCTGCAGCCAGAACCTGGGCTTGAAACGGATGGCGCTCGTCATGGTCCTGCTCCCTTCGACAACTCTGGCTGCCATTCTGGCCAGCCGGGGGCGTCCGGGCAGGTGAAGAAGAACGTCGCGCCCCCCGCAAATGGGGAGTTCCGCCCCGCGCTTCAGGCGTGGGCGCAGCGGGTCACCGTGTCCACCGTGCGCGTCGTGATGGCCTTGCCGAAGGTCTTCTCCAGCAGGTGCATGAAAACCGGCCCCTTGGCCTCGGGCACATAGCTGCACAGCACCTCGCCGCCGTTGACGGCCAGGATGCGCGCCTCGCCGCAGAGGGCCGGCAACTCGACGGGGCTGGCATCCAGCGGCTCGGGCAGGAAGGTGATGACGCGCTTGGAGCCGGCCGGCAGCTTGAAGCCGCCAAAGGGGTCGCTGTCCAGCAAGGCCTGCAGATAGGCCGTGGAGCGCACCAGGGTCATAAAGCTGTGGCCCTGGCCGTCCCGCATGGCTTTCTCGCAGCGTTTGCGCAGCGTCGGGAGAGATGCCGAGCGAGCTGTCGAGAACACGACATTGCCGCTGCTCAGCAGCGTCTTCACGTCGGTGAAGCCGGCTTCCTCGAAGCAGCGCTTGAGTTCCGGCATCTTGGCGTTCATCGGGCTGACGCCACGCAGCAGGGCGACATAACGGGGCATGGGGGCGAAGTATGGCTGCGCTTGCGGCCAACCCTAGCTGCGGCTGCCCCGAATTGCGGGTGGCCGCAGCTAGCGACTTCGGGCCAGTCCGCATGCAATGGCCACGCGACTGAAAAACCCCTCCGAGGAGAACCCCATGACCAGCATCCAGACGGCCGGCACCACGTCGCTGACCGCCACCTCCGCTCTGCCGAGCACCAACCCCACGCACGCCAGCACCTCGATGCAGGGCGGCCGGGCGGTGTTCGAGAACGACAACTATCGCATCACCGCCGGCGACGACAACACCGTCAACATCTTCAACAAGAAGACCGGCGAGAACTACAACATCTGGGGTGACCCGCACGTCAACATCGACGGCGCGCACGCCTTCGACTTCTGGGGCACCACGACCTTTGCGCTCGAGGACGGCACCAAGGTCACCATCGAGACCACGCCCTGGAACGCCGGCAACGGCATGACCCTCGCCAGCAAGGTCGCCATCACGAATGGCGACTACGGTGTCGAGATCAGCGGCGTGGATACCAACACCGTCGGCGACCTCAAGATCAACGAGGCCGCCGGCTGGGGCAGCACGCTGGACTGGACGCATGCCGATGGCAATGTGCTTCAGGAAAACCCGGCAGGCAAAGGCTTCCTGGCGGTGGATGGCAACGGCCAGATCCAGAAGGTCGACCAGAGCTACATCAACAAGACCGACCTTCAGAAGAACCCGGGCCTGGACCCCAGCACGCAAAAGCAGGCGGTCAACTTCCTGCACCAGGTCTTCAACGCCTTCTCGGGCCTGCTGTCGGCCTCGCTGAGCGGCGCCTTCCTGCATGCCCTGGGCAACCACGGCGGCGAGAACCGCGAGCCCGCCACGCGCGACGCTCACCGTTTCTCGCTGACCGTGGCGCGCCTGGAGTTCTGAGCGGAGGCCGCCATGCTTGCCGCTGTTGATTCAGTCTCGGGCAGCCGTTCGGCGCCCCCGCCCGCCGGCAACCCGGCGGCGGACGTCGTCGGCCGCGCCACCGACCCGCGCACCGGCGTCGTCGACACCCAGCGCCTCTCGCACTGGGTCGTGGACGCGCGCCGCAGCGACCCGCAGGGCGCCGAGACGGCCCATGCCGCCATCGAGCAGCACCTGCTGGCCTCGGGCCATCCCGGCGACGTCGCCCACTACCACCAGGACCTGCTTCAGGCGGCCCGTGAAGCCGTTCCCGGCGGCCTCTGGGCCGCCGGCCAGGCCTGGACCCGCCAGGGCAGCCAGCTGCTGATCGACAACCCCATCCTGACCAAGCGCTGGGAGGCGACCACCAGCGCCTGGACGGGCAAGGGCGGCTTCACGCGCGGGCTGACCGAGCTGCTGCAGAGCAACGGCATCGACGTGGGCCAGGCGGTGCATCCCTCGCCGCCGGGTTCGCTGACGCGCAGCTCGGGCGTGCCCTCGGCCGTCGCCAACAACACCAACGGCGCCCTGGCGCGCGATGCCATCGCCGACCGCTTCCGCGCGGCCGGCGTGCCGGCGCGCACCGAGGTGACTGTGCAGGGCGGCGCGCGGCGCGTGGACGTGGTGGCCGAGCCGGCCGCCACCGACCGGCGCATGCGCCAGCGCATCGACGTGGAGTCCAAGGTCGGCCGCACCGGCCTGGACAGCGAGATCCGCGGCCAGGTGGCCCGCGACGCGGAGGCCCTGAGCGCCAACCGCATGCTGCGCGGCTCCGGCCGCGTGCTGGAAGGTGTGGGCAAGGTCGCGCGGCCGGTCGGCCTCGTGCTCGACGCCATCTCGCTGGGCCAGGCCTACCACGCCGACGGCGGCCGCATCGGCGAGAACACCGGCCGCACGGCCTCGGGCATCACGGGCGGCGCCCTGGGTGGCTGGGGCGGCGCGGCAGCGGGTGCGGCCATCGGTACGGCCATCTTCCCGGGCGTCGGCACGGTGGTGGGCGGCATCATCGGTGGCATCGGCGGCGCCCTGGCCGGTGATGCGGCGGGCCGCGGCGTCTTCGATACGGTAAAAGGCTGGTTCTGAGATTGGCCTGTTGCCAAGGGCGGCCTCTCGGGGCCGCCCATCTTCATTTGCGCGAGTGACCATGCTGAACCTGATCCAGCGCTGGCTGGGCGGCAGCGCAGCCGCCCCCTGGGACCTGAGCGACTACCCCGCCTGGGAGCTGCCCCATGCCGGGTCGGGACGTGCGCTGAGCGAGAGCCAGGCCGAGGCCAACCTGGACTGGTTCCAGGCCACGCTGGACGAGCGCCAGCGGCGGCTGCGCGACTGGCTGCTCGCCCATCAAGGCCCCGATTCGCAGGCCCTGCACGGCACCGCCTATGCCAAGGCCTTGAACACCTGGGCCAAGGCGCACTGGCCGCAGCTGCCGGCCTTCAACCGCCTGCCCCGCCACAAGCCCTGGCCCGACTGCCCGCGCAGCGGCCCCTTCATCGTCAACAGCCTGCTCGGCGACCTGGGCACCAGCCTGGGCGAGGCCATCCGCCACGCCAACGGCGACTGGCACTGGGGCCTGAACCTGGATGCCGGCGACCTCGCCGACGACATGCACACGTCGCGCCGCGTCGTGCTGCTGGCCGAGCTCAAGCACCCGACGCCCGAGACGCATCAAGCCGTGCTGGACCCCGAGGCCCTGCTGTTCGGCGCCCACCGCTTCCCGGACTCGGTGGATTTCGTCCATCTCGACACCTGGACCCGCATGGTCGCCGACGCCGTCTCCGGTGGCTACCACGCCAACTGAGCGTGGCGGACTCGATCTTCAATCGCTGCAGCCCGAGGCGTTGCGGCCGACCCTAGCTGCGGCTGCCCCGAATTGCGGCCAGCCGCAGCTGGCGCGATGCGCGGCTTGCGTCTGAAATGGAAGTCAGCCCGCCAGGCTTGGCGGAGAAGGACATTTCATGACCGCCCTGCAGAACTACCGCGTCCAGAACGGCGACACCCTCACCGGCATCGCCCACCGCCTCGGCATCTCGCCTGAGGCCCTGATGCGCGCCAATCACATGGACGTGGCCCAGGCCGACGGCCGCATGGGCCGCGGCAGCCACGACCCCGACAAGCTGCAGGTCGGCCAGCAGCTGGTCATCCCCGTCGCCACGCCGGGCCTGGAGCGCGAGCACCACGTCGTCGCCGGCGAGACCCTGGCCGGCATCGCCGACCGCTGGGGCATCAGCGTCAAGGAGCTGCTGGCCGCCAACCCGCAGTTCGACGCCGGCAAGCTCGGCGCCCACGCCGGCCACGGTCGCGGCCAGGATCCCGACCTGCTGCATGTCGGCGACCTCATCCATCGCCCCACGCATGCCGCCACGCCAGCTCCCGCCGGAACGGGCGAGGCTGCGGTGCGCTCCGGCCTGCGCACGGCCCAGGGTGCGGCCATCCAGCAGGCGGCAGCGCCACTGGCCGGCCAACGCGCCCCCTCGCTGGACCTGCAGCGCTTCACCGATCCGGCCCTGGGCTCCAACGCGCCGGCAGCCATCGTCATCGGCAGCGCCGAAGGCACGCGCCGCCCCGACGGCAGCTTCACCGCGGCCTATGGCGGCCACACCGACCCCGGCAACGCGGCCCACAACCGCGGCTCTTTTTCCTATCAGCACGCCGCCACCAGCGCGACGGATGCCGACAGCCGCCAGCTGCAGAAATTGAGCGGCCAGCTGCCCGCCTACGAAGCCGCCGCGCGCCGTGCCGGCCTGGACCCCAACAACGCCCGCCTGGCCTCGGCCTATCTCGACCTGTTCAACCAGTCGGAGTCGGCGGCCGGTCGCTTCCTCGACCAGCTCGGCACGCTGCGCGGCCAGCCCATCGACACGGCGCATCTGACGCAGCTGCGTGTCAACAGCTTCGTCGATGCGTCCACCGGCGAGCGCTTCCCGCTGCAGCGCGGCGGCCTGGCCGGCAGCGGCTTCGCCACCATCGCCCAGAACCAGCTGCACGGCCGCACGCCCACCGAGGCCCAGGTGCAGGCCGTCATCCGGGCTGACCAGCTGCGCCGCAGCAACGCCCTCGAAGCTGCCCTGCAGCGCCAGGGCCTGCTGGCACCCGCTGTCGCCACGGCCGCCCCGGCGGCGGCACCGAACGCCGGCATACCGCGCCACCTGCAGATCGCCCGCGCCGAGATCGGCACGCACGAGATCGCCGGCAGCGGCGACAACCCGCGCATCGTCGAGTACCACCAGGCCACGACGCTGAAGGCCCGGGACGACGAGACCTCCTGGTGCTCCTCCTTCGTCAACTGGACGATGCAGCAGGCGGGCGTGCAGGGCACCCGCAGTGCCGCCGCGCGCAGCTGGTTGAACTGGGGCCAGGCCGTGCCCCGGGACGCCCAACATGTGAAGCCGGGCGACGTCATCGTCTTCCCGCGCGGCAACAACCCGGCGCAAGGCCATGTCGCCATCGTGTCGGAGGTGCTGGACGGCGGCCGTGTGCGCGTCGTCGGCGGCAACCAGCGTGGCGAGGTCCTGGCCGACGGCACGCGGCCCGATGCGGTGACCGAGTCTGTCCGCCGTTTGAGTGACGCGATCGGCGTGCGCCGCGCGCCCTGACTGCGGATACTGCCAGGCCCCCGGCCTCCCATTCGCGCCCATGCTGCTGCGTCCCCTTGCCGCCCTCCTGATGCTCGCCGGCCTGTCCGTCGCAGCGCGGGCAGATCTGCCGACCCTGCTGGCCTGCGCGCCCGACGACATCCATCGTGCCGCGCTGACGCTGGACGAGCAGGGCGCGCCGCTGGGCGCCAGCGTGTCGATCGCGGCGGGCACCCGCGAATGCGACCTGTCCACCGAGGGTGCACCCATCCAGCAGCCCGACGGCAGCTGGCGCTTCACGTGGCGCGACCGCAGCGAAGGCGGCGACCACGCCCTGCGTGTCAGCCGCTCGGCGGCGGGCTATGCCGTGACGCTGCAACCGGCCGCCTGCGGGGCCCTGGTCCTGCCGTCGACCTTCATGCTGGCTGCGGCAGGCAAGGGCTGCCAATCCAGCGTGGACAGGCATGCGGCCTTCGTGCAGTTCTGGCGCAGCCTGCGCGAGGCCATCGCCCGCGATGACGGCGCGGCCCTGGAGAAGCTGTCACTGCCGCAACTGCTGTTTGTCGAGGGGCCGGACGATGTGAAAGCGCCCGCCAGCGTCATGCGCCACGCGGCACGCTGCCTGCCCGACGTTCCCGCGCCGGTGCAGCGCACCGACCTGCGCGCCATCCTGATGGCCACCGACAGCCCGCGGCTGGACATGCCGCCGCTGAGCAACCGCCGCAACCAGTGGGTCAGCTTCGCGGGAGCGATGACGGCGGCGTGGACGCCTCAGGGCTGGCGCATCGAGGGCTTCAACGCCTCACCCTCCGTCATGCGCGACTGCAAGGCCGGGCGCTGAGCACCCGCACCAAGCCAGGCCTCAGCGCGCGACCAGCCCCTGCCGGCCGATCTGGATGCGCTCCACCGGCAGCCCCAGCGCCACTTCCAGATTCGCCTTGGCGGCGTTGCGGAAGTTGATCTCCTCGTTGGCGCTGGGCTGGCGGTTGAGGTGCTCACGGTAGACGACCATGAAGGTGCCCACCATGGCCAGCTGCTCGAACATCGCGCGCTTGGCAGCCGGGCTGCTCTGCGTGAAGCCGGCATTGCGAGACAGCATGCCCTGCATCTGCAGCACCAGGGACTTGAAGTCCTCGTCCGGCACCTGCTGCTGCATGAAGGCGCTGTAGTTGCCGGCGATGAAGGCGGCCACGCCGGCGGCGACGTCGTTGGGCGTCAGGCCGAGCTGCGTCTCGAGCTTCTGCCAGAACACGAAGGATTCCTCATAGGCCTTGGTCATGGCGCCACGATGCTGGGCCGGGAAGCGCAGCGCCAGCTCGGTCGCGGACTGGCGGACCTGGGCCGGGCCGTTGACGACCAGGGGCGCGTTGAGGGCCGCCAGCGCGCTGGCCGACGTGACCGCAGGCGCGGGGCTGAAGACCGGCGCGGTCGGTGCAGCGGCGGTCGCCGTGGCCGGCGGCTTGCTCAGCATGCCGCGCATCTGCTCGGCCAGGCTGAGGGAAGGGGCGACTTGGGCGAAGACCGGCGCGGCGGCGCAGGCGACTGCAAGAACGAGGGTGCGGGAAAGTCGTTTCACGGTTGACTCCTGAAGTTCATTTGTCGAGGCTGAGGCTGCCGTTGCCCACATAGACGGTCTTGTTGTCGTCGTGCACGGGGAAGCTGAGCAGGCGCTCCTGGTGGCCGTCGTCGTAGTCCAGCAGCAGCACATAGCCGCTGAGCTGGTAGCGGCCGCGGCGGCTGGCGCCGTCGTCCTGCTTGCGCGAGCTCACGGCGCCGGCCGTGCCGAAGGGACCGCCGACGGTGCCGCCACCGCTGCTGCTGCTGCCTTTGCCGTCGCCATGGGACGAGGCGGCGATGTTGACGTTGTTCATCGTGGCGGCCAGCGTGCCGGAGCCGGAGAACGAGCTGTAGCTGCGCTCGAAACGGCCGTCGCGCGTGAAGCGGAAGCTGCGCGTGGCCGAGGTGCCGCCCAGCGCCAGGCTGCCGCTGAAGCTGCCACGGCTGAAAGACCCCTCCAGCCGCGCGCCCTGGGGCCAGGGCTTGACGGCGTAATGCTTCTCGGCCTTCCAGTCGTCCTTGGGCCGGCCGTTGTCGTCCTGGGCCTGCATCTCGTAGCTCCTGCCACTGGCGCGCCAGCGGCCCCAGCGCTGCGGCTCGAGCTGGCGCGAGGCGGCGACATTGAGCTGGTCGGGCGGCATCTCGGTGCGCCGGTATGCCGTGCCGTCGCGCAGCAGGAAACGCACGTCCTCGTCCCAATGCGTGCCGTTGTTGAAGTTGCTCTCGCCGTGGATGACGACGGCGGCGAGCTCCTTGTCGGGCAGGCCCTGTCCGGGTGCCTTCAACACCCGCTGCAGCAGCACCTCCTTGCGCTCCAGTGCCGCCTGCGGCAGTGGGGAGGGCGTCAGGCCCGAGGGGTCGCCGACCACGGCGGCGGCCGACAGCTTCACGTAGCCGGCGCTGAGCGATGTGACCAGGCCGCGCATGACGACCTCGCGGCCGACCCAGGGTTCGGCATCGATGCCCAGGGTGACACTGAGCCGGGCGCGCCGCTCGCCCTGCTCCTGCACGAGCTGGAAGCGGTCCCCGTCCGCGCCCCAGCGCTCGACGCGGCCCTTGATGTAGACAAAGCCCAGCGTGCGTTGGGCTTCCTCGTCGGAGATGGCGCTCCAGGTGTGCTTCTGTTGCGCCGCCAGCGCCGCCATCTGGCTGGGCAGAAAGACCTGGCCGCGCACGGCGCCGGGCGCAAGCGCGGGCATCTCCGGCGCAGACACCATCTTGGCCCTCACCAGCGTCATGGCCGCGGCACGCGCCTGAGGGAACTGGGCCGAGGCATCCATACCTGCGCCCTGCCAGTCGTTGATGAGGCCGGCACAGACCTTGTCGGGCGCCGGATCGGCCAGCACGCGCTGGCGCATGGGCTCGGTGATGGTCGTCCACGGCGGCACGCTGCTGCCCTGGCGGCGCTTCAGCTCCATGACCACCATGCGCAACGGCGCGATCTGGTGCTTGTCGCGCCAGGCCACCCAGGCGCTGCGCATCTGCGGCGTGGACGCCGCACCGATGTCGTCGCAGGCTTCGAGAGCGGCCTCGGACATCACGTCCAGGCTGACGGCGTTGACGAGTTCTGTCAGGGCTGCAGCATTGGCTGCCAGGTCAGCGGGCGGGGTTGCGGCCGCGGCCAGACCGGCACTGCAGGCGAAGGCGGCGACAGCGGCGGCCTTCATGTCAGGGCGTCCACGCCAGCACATGGCAGTTGAGTTCATGGGGCTGGCCGCTCCGGTTGCTGACCTGGAAGGCCTCGGCGCCCGGCGTGCCCTTGAAGCCCCTGACCTTGCGCAGGCCGACGGGCGTGTACCACTGGTCGCAGCTGCCCACGCAGTAGCCGCCCCCGGCGCCAATGCCGCAGAAATGCCCGGTGTCGACGGTGTAGGCCACATAGCGGCCGTCCGGCGACCACAGCGCGGAGCCGATCGCCCGTGCTTGCGTCAGCTGCTCGAAGCGCGAGCCGTCGATGCTGCCTATCCACAGGTCGGCCTCCTTGGGCACGGCGTTGCGCAGCGGCAGCTTCATGATGAATTCGCGGCCCGTCGGGCTGATGGCGAACTCACCCATCCGACGCTCGGGCGGGATGTCCAGGCGACCGACCAGCGTCTCGGGACCACCGTCCAGGCTCGCGATGCGCATGCGGCCGGTCTTGATGCTGATGAGCATGAAGCGGCCGTCGGGCATCCAGGAGAAATGGTCATCGTCCGCGATGCGGTAGCGCGATTTCAGCGTGGCCAAGTCCAGCACATGCTCTTCGAAGGCGGTCAGCGAAGTCTCGCTCAGGCGCGCCTTGGCCAGGCGCCGGTCGGTGGGCGAAGGCGACAGATCGCTGACATGGCCGTCGAGCGTGCCGCTGTAGACCGCCTTGCCGGTCGCGGGGTTCATGACCACGAACGTGGTGGTGCGGTCGCGCGCGTCATAGCGCGTCGCGGCCACCTGGCGACCGTCCGGCCAGACGGCAATGTCCATGTCCTTGTTGTTCGTGATGGCGACGGACGGGCGGCCATCCAGCGGCGACGCCTGCACGCCGCGGTGATAGTCCAGCGTGTAGCTGTCGTGCCAGAGCATGCCGGCGGGGCGGTCGTCGCGCGCGAAGGCAGCGCCGCCCCAGAACGCCAGCAGCGACAGCAGGGCGAAGCGGCGGTGGTATCGCCGAGAACCCAGCTTCACGGCGTCCAGGCCAGCACCGAGCAACCCAGGCGCGTCGTTCCGCCGGAACGGCTGCGCACGGTGAAGATGTCGCTGCCAGGCGTGCCCACCATGCCCTTCACCTTGCGCTGGTCGACCGCCGAGTACCACTGCTCGCACACGCCCTGGCAGGTGCCGGCGCCGCAGGAAATGCCGGTGTCGGTGACGTAGGCAACATAGCGCCCGTCCGGCGACCACGCCGCCCCAGCGAACACCTTGGTGTCGGTGAACTGCTCGAAGCCCGTGCCGTCGATGTTGCCGATCCACAGGTCGGTCTCGTTGGTGGCGCTGCCGCGGCGGGTCAGCGGCATCAGGAAACGCTTGCCATCCGGGCTGACGCCGAACTGGCCCGTGCGCCGGTCCGCCGGTACCTGCAGTTGTCCGGCGACCGTCTCGCCGGTACCGCCGAGGCTGGCGACGCGCATGCTGCCGGTGCCCAGGCTGATCAGCATGTAGCGCCCATCGGGCATCCACGCAAACCAGTCGCTGTCGGCAATGGCCAGACGCGATTGCATGGTGGAGAGGTCAAGCACATGCTCTTCGAAGGGGGAGGCCGAGTTCTCGCCCTGGCGCACCTTGACAAGGCGCTTGTCGGTGGGCGAGGGCTCGACGCCGCGCAGATAGCCGGTCGCCTGGCCCTGGTAGACGGCATTGCCGGTGGCGCGGTCGATCACCGTGATGTCGGTGACACCCCGCGCAATGTCGCGGCGCGTGACGATGTACTGCTTGCCATCGGGCCAGACGGCAATGTCGCTGTCGGTCTGGTTGGTGATCTGCGTCGGCGCGTCGCCATTCAGCGGCGACAGCTGCACGCCGTTGCGCAGATCCAGCGCGAAGTCGTTGTGCCACAGCGAACCGGTCGGTCCGGTGGGCTGCGTCGGCGGGTCGACGGGCGTGGTGGGCGGCGTGGTCGGCGTCGTGGGCGTGTCGCCACCGGAGGAGCCGCCGCCGCCGCATGCGGTCAGCAGGGCGGTCAGGGCAGAGCAGAGAAGGAATGCGGCGAAGCGTGGTTTCACGGTTGGTCCTCGAGTCGGAAATCAAAATCCCATTGGCGGGTGGCAGCCATCAGCGCTCCCATCCAACGACTTTGCAGATGCGAGACGCCGACGCTCCCTCGGCGCTCACGAGAAATTCGGTGGCCACCGGGTGGACCTGCTGGGAAGCGATGCCGGACACACCGGTCGCTTCGGCCGGGACATGCCAATAGCCGCACTGCCCCGTCAATCCACCGCCTTGCAGCCCCGCGCCGACCATGCTGGAGCGGGTGTCGACCTGGAAGGCGATCCGGCGGTCGTCGGGCGACCAGAGGGGGAACTTCATGTCCCATTGGTTGGTCAGGCGGTACTGGCCGCTGCCGTCGATCCGAGCCACCCAGATGTCGGACCGGTAGACGCCGATGCGATCCACCCTGCCGTAGGAGATGGCCAGCTTGTCGCCTGCATGGCTGAGCTTCCAGGTGCCGATCTTCAGCTCCGACGGTGGCCGCAGCATGCCGATCTCGCGCCATTCGCCGTCGGCGCCCGCCACGGCGATGCGGCCCGTCTTGCCGTTGATGCGGTAGATGCGGCCGTCGGGCAGCACCTCGATCGCATCCGGCGTGCCCTGTGTCGTGAGGGTGCCCAGCAGCGCGCCGGTGCGCAGATTGACGACGAATGCCTTGCCGTTGTCGGTGGCACCGACGAAGGTCCGCAGCAGAAAGGTGTCGGGATCGCCGAACAAGGGCCCGGCAATGTCCGTGTGCGCCGGCACATCCTGCGAATACTGCAGACGCGCCGTTGCCATGTCGTAGACGGCGACAGTGTCCAGGCGCGACGACTTGGCTTGGAACACGGCGTATTGACGGCCGGCGGCAAGCACCGCGATCCGCACCTTGTCATCCAGCCGGGAAGACAGGACGCCGGCACTCCGGCCGTCCGGTGTGCTTCTGACCAAGGCGCCCTGGGCGTCCCGGAACAACACATATCCGGAGGCGGCATCCGAGACCGGTTGCGCCGACGCCGCCACGCCGCTCAGGAGGCTGAGCGTCAGCAGCGCGGACAAGGCCGAAATTCGCATCGCGGGTTGAGGGCCGATCGGGACGGGTTTCCAAAATGAGGAAACCGCGCGGCCGCAAAAAGCAGCCGCGCGGCCCTCGCAGAGGGAAGGATTACTGCTTGCGTGCCATCGAAGACAGCGATTCGCCCAGAGCCTTGATGGCCGTGGAGAACACGTTGTTCAGCATGCTGTATTCCTGGCTGGTGGCCTGGAACTGGGTCATGGCCATGTTGAAGTCACGGGCGTTCTGCTGGTCCTTGCTTTGTGCACCTTGCAGGGCCGCGCTGCTCTGGGCATCGTCGTTCTTGACGTTCGCCGCTGCGGTCTTGACGGCGTCGCTGCCGGTCTTGGCCTGGGCATTCAGCGTCGTCATCTGCTCGGACAGCGACACCATCTGGGCAGCCTTGTCGCCCAGGGCCTGGCCCATGGCGGCAGCGATGGCCTGCAGCCAGCCACCACCGGCAGTCTTGCCACCCTTGCCGCCGACGGCGCCCGTCGAGCCTTCTTCGCCACCGGCCGCCTTCTTGCCCAGGGCTTGCAGGATCAGCGAGCTCAGGTCGTTGGCGAAGTTGTGGGCCAGTTCGTTGATGGCCGGGCCGAAGTGGTCCTTGGCCGCCTGGGTGGCTTCGTTGGGAATGCCGCCGTGCATCAGGCCGCCCAGGGTTTCACCGGCCTTGGCCTTGACCTCGTCGCCCAGGAACTTGGGCATGCCGTGGTTGCTGACCATGTCGTCGACGACGTTGTTGAAGGCCTTGCCGAGGGCGTCGTTGAGCAGGTTGCCGACGGCCTGGCCGATCATCGAGCCGATCGGGCCGCCGAAGATGCCACCGACGATGCCGCCCACGGCACCCAGGATGCCACCGGCGCCGCCGCCACCGAAAACGCTGCTAATTGCTGATCCCATGTCGATCTCCAAAATTTGAGGGGTCTTGCGGCAGACCCTGCCGCAGTGGTTGGTTGAGTGCGAGGCATCTGGATCCGGTGGCGACTGAAAAACACCGAATCCGCTGCGTGTCTTGTCGCTAAGGTTTCGAACCAAACTCTGCGGCGTTGACAGGTTTCATTAAACGGGGTCCCGCTTGGCTTGCCTATATGCGGCTGCTCCTATTTCTGCATGGGCAGCGCTAGGGTTGGCCGCAGTCGCGCCGTCCAGCTGGCGCAGCACCGCGCACAGGGCCGGCAGGTCCAGGCCCAGCTGACGCGCCAGGCTGTTGCGGGCCATCCAGGTGGCCGACGCCTGCTGGGCGCTGCCCTGGCGGCTGGCCTGCACCGTCCATTCGCCTAACGCCACGGTCAGTACGGCAAAGCGTTCGAAGCAGTCCTGGCGCTGCGCCAGGGGAGCGTCGTCCCAGGGCAGCTCGTCGATGACCCAGGCCTTGACCCATTGCGTGATGGCCTGCCAGCGCTGCGGCGTCAGCGCTTCGTGGTCGAAGGCCTGGCGGCAGGCGCCCAGATAGGCGGCCAAGGCGACGCCCAGGTCGTCCTCGGCGCGGCCCTGGGCCAGCTGGTTGCGGTAATGCTGCAGGCAGTGCGTGGCGAGGCCGGCCTGGGCGGACATGCCCAGCATCTCGTTCAGCACGGCCGCGGCCACGGCGGGCTCGGCGACGCGGGAGGGCAGGCGCCAGCGCGTGGCGTCGGCCTCGTGAGCCGGGGCGCCATCGGCCTGAGGCGCATGCGCGAAGCGTGACTGCTCCAGGGCTTGTGCCAGGCGTTGGCCGAGGGCGGCCTGCCAGCGGTTGGGGGAGGCGGTTGAGGTCATGACGAGGGCGGGGCTGGGGCCGGGGCGGCACGCCGGGTCTGGCGCAGTCGTTCACGGCGGCTGAGGGTCCGGACGGCCGACCAGGTGGCGGCGTCCAGGGCGTGGAAATCGGAGGGTTGGCCTTCGTAGAAGGAGCGGCCGCGCGGCGTGAAGCCCAGGGCTTCGAGGCAGACACGGGCGCCGCGGTTGTCGGGGTGGCAGATGCCCCAGACCGTGCCGAGGGCCAGCGTCTCGAAGGCATGGCGCAGCAACACTTCGCCGCCGCTGAGGCTGATGCCGCTACCCCAGTACTCAGGCCTGAGGCGGCTGCCCAGCTCGGCATCGCCCATCCCGACTTCGATGCCAGGACTGGCCTGCATGGGCATGAGGCTGAACCAGCCGGCGAACTGCCCGGTCGCGTCGTCCAGCGGCACGTCGCAGCGCCAGATGCCCAGGCCGGGATGGCGGCGGTAGAAGCCGGACAGGCAGGCGGTGAAGGCCTCGGCCCACGGCGCCTCGTGCAGGGGCTGTTCGTCGGGCAGCAGGGCGCGTACACGCGAGTCGGCGTGCAGGCGCTGGATGTCGGCGGCGTCGCCTTGGACGAACTCGCGCAGGCGCAGCTTTTCGCCGTGATGTGAGAAGGCCATCATGGCTGCCGCTCCGCCGCGGTCTCGCCCTGGGGCCAGCGCGCCAGCAGGCTGATGCCACCGGCCGTGACGCCCAGCATCCAGCGCTCGCCGGCATGGTCGAGCAGCACGACGCGCTCGCGGGCGCCGACCGGCAAGGCACGCACGAAACGCAGCGCGTCGCCGTCGTTCGCCGGGCTGCGCCCGCCCAGGGTCTGCAGACGCCGCCAGCCGCGGATCAGCACCCAGGCCAGCAGCAGCACGAAGGCCAGGGCCACGACGGTGCTGGCGAGGTTGAGCATCAGGTCCTGCATGGCTTCAATGGGCTGCGACGGGGACGACCCGGGGGTCCACGTCGGGATGGCGGGTCAGGTCTTCACCCGGCGCGGGACGGGCGCGCGGTGGTTCGGCGGGAACCTCGTTGCGGCGATGCGGGTCGGCGCGGTCGGCCTCCCACTTGAGCTGCTCGCGCACGCCCTCGGCCCAGAGGATGACCTCGGCCAGCACGTCGAACAGGTCGGGCGGAACGACCTCGCCCTCCTCGCAGCGCGCCAGCAGCTCACGCGCCAGCGGCACATTGCGCACGATGGGCACGCCGGCCTCCTCGGCGGCCTCGCGCATGGCGCGGGCGACATGGTCCTCGCCCTTGGCGCTGACGGTGGGCACGGGGCAGCGGCCAGGCTCGAAGTCGATGGCGATGGCCACATGGGTCGGATTGACGACCAGGGCGTTGGCGCCGCGTGCCGCGGCCTGCTGGTTGCGCTGGCTCCATTCGGCATGGGCCTGCTTGCGCTGCTGCTTCAGATGCGGATCGCCTTCGCTCTCCTTCATCTCCTGCTTGATGTCGCGCATGCTCATGCGCATCTTCTTGGTGAAGCGATGCCGGGTCCACAGCGTGTCGAGAAAGGCAACGCCGAAGAACACGCCCACCGTCCAGGCCAGGGTCTTGACGGTAGCCTCCCAGACCAGGCCACCGAAGTGCTGGGCCGGGCGGTCGGCGCCAGAGGCCAGCCTCATCGCATCGGGCAGCACCAGCTTCGCCACCGCCCAGCCGATGCCGACCAGCAGGGCCGTCTTCAGGATGCCCTTGATCAGCTCGACCAGGTTGTCCAGAGAAAACATGCGCTTCAGGCCTTCGGCCGGATTCAGGTGCTCGAGCTTGGGCGCCACCTTCTCGAAAGCCAGCACGGGCCCGGCCTGCAGGAACTCCACCAGCGTGCCCAGGGCCGCCACCGGGATGACCAGCAGGGCCACCATCAGCAGGGCCAGCTCCACGCTCTGCCAGCCCAGCAGGGCCGCGACATGGCCGAAGCCTTCCTCGCGCCAGCCCACTGACACGCGCGCGAACAGGCCCTCGCACAGGGCCGCGACACGCTCGCAGCCCATGCGCAGGCATAACGCGCCCATCACCAGCCAGACCAGCAGCGTTGCCGTGCTCGTCAGCTCCTTGCCCTTGGCGATATCGCCCTTCTTGCGGGCGTCCTGCAGGCGCTTGTGTGTGGGCTGTTCGGTCTTGTCGCCGCTGTCCTCGGCCATGGCTCCCTAACACCTATTTCTAGGGGGTGCAAACGGGGTTTGTGAAAACTTGTTTGCAGCGCCGCCCTATTTCTAGGGGGCTGAGCGACCCACTGGTATGGGCGCAGGGCGCTGCGGATGTGAACGATGCCCGGTCCGAGAGGGGCGCGACGCAGCAAATGTTTCCACGCGTAAACGTGGGGGGAGGTGGACTGCATACAAAGGAGCAATGTCTACTGGTCAGTCAGTTACGTCTACTTGCAACCGTCAACCTCTCGGAGGACCTTGCCCCCATAGTCCGCCCGTCCAAAAAGCAGGGAAGACAAAAGGTGTTCGGACTCCAACGGATCTGCCAGGTCATGGCGACCGGTGCATTAGGTGGCGTGCTGCTCGGCGCGCAGGCCGGCGCACCGAACTGCCCATCGCCGTCCGCGGAAGCCCTGCTGGACGCCAACCCGGCCGCCGGCGCCAGTGGCTTTGCGCTGACCGAGAAGCTCTGCGGGGCCACCCTGGTCAGGAGCCGCTCGGCACCGATGGAAATGCCGGCCGAACCCGAGCTCCTGCCGGTGGACGTGCAGCCGGCCGCACCTGTCGTTACGACTTCGCCTCCCGTCTCGGTCCAGCCGCTGTCAACACGTGACCCCGCCGGCCAGGCCCGCATCCGCTCGCTGGCCCCGCTGATGGCCCAGGTGGCCCAGCGCCACGACATCGACCCGCTGCTGCTGCATGCCCTGGCCCACATCGAGTCGCGCCACCAGAGCCAGGCCATCTCACCGGCCGGGGCGCGCGGCCTGATGCAGCTCATGCCGGCCACCGGCCGCGGCCTGGGCGTGGCCAATGCCGAGCGCGAACTGCTGAGCCCCGAAGCCAATCTCGACGCCTCGGCCCGCTATCTCAAGCAATTGCAGGCCCGCTTCGGCAACGACCTGCGCCTGGTGCTGGCCGCCTACAACGCCGGCGAGGGCGCCGTCGAACGCCACGGCCGCCGCGTGCCGCCGTTTGCCGAGACCCAGGCCTATGTGCGCGACGTGATGGCGGTCTACGCCGAACTGCGTCGCCGCTTTGGAGCGCATGCATGAGCGCCAAGGAAGGCCTCTCGGGCTACTTCGCCGCGGCCGACCGGCCGCGCGAGGGCCTGATCGCGCGCTTCAGCGACCTCTTCCTGGTCGCCGGCATCGTCGCCATCGTGGCGTTGATGGTGCTGCCGCTGCCGCTGTGGCTGATCGACCTGCTGGTGGCCGTCAACATCGCCTCGGGACTGGTGCTGATCCTGATCGCCGTCTACGTGGCCGGGCCGCTGGAGTTCTCGGTCTTCCCCAGCGTGCTGTTGATGACGACGCTGTTCCGCCTGGCCCTGTCCATCGCGACGACGCGCCTCATCCTGCTGCATGCCGACGGCGGCCACATCATCGCCACCTTCGGCAAGCTGGTGGCCGGCGGCAACCTGGTGGTGGGCCTGGTGGTCTTCCTCATCATCACGGTGGTGCAGTTCATCGTCATCGCCAAGGGCGCCGAGCGCATCGCCGAGGTGGCGGCGCGCTTCTCGCTGGACGCCATGCCGGGCAAGCAGCTGTCCATCGACTCCGACCTGCGCTCCGGCCTCATCGACAAGGACGAGGCCAAGCGCCGCCGCCGCACGCTGGAGCTGGAGAGCAAGCTGCACGGCAGCCTCGACGGCGCGATGAAGTTCGTCAAGGGCGACGCCATCGCCGGCATCGTCATCATCCTCATCAACCTGCTCGGCGGCCTGGCCATCGGCGTGCTGCAGCAGGACCTCAGCATGGCCGACGCCGTGCACCGCTACTCCATCCTGTCCATCGGCGAAGGCATGGTGGCGCAGATCCCGGCCCTGCTCGGCGCCATGGCCGCCGGCCTGCTGGTCACGCGCATCAACGACGACGAGAACGACCGCCACCTCGGCGACGCCATCCGCAAGCAGCTCGGCGCCAAGCCGCGCGTGCACATGATGGCGGCGGGCATCTGCGTGCTGCTGGCGGCGGTGCCGGGCTTCCCGCCGCTGGTCTTCGGCCTGCTGGCAATCGTCTTCGGCGCCGCCGGCGTGCTGCTGACGCCCTGGGGCCGCGACTGGATGGCCCAGCACATGCCCGACTTCGGCACCAGCCGTCGCCAGCCCGAGCCCAGCGCCTTGAAGACGGCCCAGCCGCGCGTGCGGCCTTCCGTGCCGCTGCTGCTGGAACTGCCCCAGCCCCTGCTCGGCGACGGCGGCATCGCCGTGACGCGCGCCATCGAGGCCATGCTGGACGAGCTGCAGCTCGACCAGGGCCTGCCGCTGCCGCGCGTGGCCCTGCATGGCCGCCTGGGCCGCGAAGGCTGGCGCCTGCTGGCGCATGAAGTGCCGCTGTCCGAGGGCGAGCAGGCCGGGCAGGACCCGCAGCTGCTCGCGGAGCAGGTGCGCCAGGCCCTGCGCCGCCAGGCCGGCCTCTTCATCGGCATCCAGGAAACCAGCGAGCTGCTGACGCGCGCCCAGGCCGAGCTGGCCGACGTCGTCAAGGAGGTGTTGCGCGCCCTGCCGGTGCAGAAGGTCACCGAGGTGCTGCGCCGCCTGGTGTCCGAGGAAGTCTCCATCCGCAATCTGCGCGACATCCTCGAGGCCCTGGCCGAGGCCAGCCAGCGCGAGAAGGACGTGCAGGCGCTGACGGAGATGACGCGCATCGCGCTGCGCCGCCAGACCCACCACCGCATCTGCCCGAACGGCGAGCTGCAGGCCCTGATGCTGTCGCCGGAGCTGGAGCAGCTGATGCGCCAGAACCTGCATGTCAGCGGCGGCGTCACTCAACTCGCCATCTCGCCCGACGTGGCCCGCCAGTTCGCGGCCGAGGTTCAGGCCCAGGTTCAGGCGCTGCGGCCGCAGGCCATCGTCTGCGCCATCGACCTGCGCTGGCATCTGCGCAAGCTCATCGAGAACGAGTGCTTCGACACCCCGGTGCTGTCCTTCCACGAACTGCTGCCCACGCTGCGGCTGACGCCGCTGCACCACCTGCCCCCACCCCGTCTGGACGCGCCTTCACCGCAAGCCGCGCTGCTCGCCGCATGACCTCCAAACTCAAGATCGCGGCAGCCGCCACGCTGCTGCTGGCCCAAGCTCTGCCCCTCGCGGCTGCTCCGCTGCCGGAGGGCCTGCGCGCCGTCAAGCTGGAGGCCCGCGACCAGCCCCTCGAGCAGTTCCTGCAAGGGCTGTTCTCGGGCAGCGACATTCCCGTCGTCGCCAGCGGCGTGCAGGGCCAGGTCAACGGCCGCTTCGAAGGCACGCCCGCCAAATTGCTGCGCGACCTGGGCCGCGCCTACAACCTGCTGAGCTATTACGACGGCGGCGTGCTCTATATCGCGCCGGCCGGCGAGACCCAGACACGCAGCTATCTGCTGACGCCCGCCGCTGCCGCCCAGGTGCAGCGCGCCGCCCAGGCTCTGCAGCTGCCCGATGCCCGCAACACGCTGAAGTTCGGCGAGGACGGCGCCCTGCTGGCCGTGGGCGCCAAGCGCTTCGTGCAGCAGGTCGACGAGCTGGTGCGCCAGGTGCGCCCCGGCACGACGGGCGCGGCCATGAAGTCCTGGGCGCCGCAACAGCAGCAGCCCCTGCCCGACTACCGCATCTTCTACCTGCGCTACGCCTGGGCCCAGGACGTGCCGATGAGCTTCGGCGGCCAGCAGACGACGCTGCCCGGCGTGGCCAGCATCCTGCGTTCCCTGGTGGGCCAGCCGAAGCAGGCCCGCGCCGCCGCCGTGACCACCGACCCTTCGCGCGCCCAGGGCAGCCAGCGCGTGCGCAGTGCGTCCGCGCGCAACACGACCACGCTGGGCCTGGTCGATGAGGCGGCACCGAGCGTGCGCGGCACCGACACCCTGGTGGCGGCTCTCACCCAGGTCGGCTATGGCCAGCCCGAAGCGGCCGAGCCCGCGACGCCTCCCGACTTCGCGCCGCGCATCGAGGCCGACCCGCGCCTGAACGCCATCATCGTGCGCGACCTGCCCGAGCGGCTGGACCGTTATGCCGCCCTCATCAAGTCGCTGGACGTCGAGCCCCAGTCGCTGGAGATCGAGGCCACCATCATCGACATCAACACCGACCGCATGCGCGAGCTCGGCATCAACTGGCGCTACAACCACGGCCTGAACAGCCTGATGTTCGGCAACGGCACGGCCAGCGACCTGCGTCTGAACGGCCAGCAGGACCCGACGCCCGCGGCGAAGGGCGGCGTCATCTCCGCCGTCATCGGCGACCGCTTCCCTTTCGTGGCCCGCATCACGGCCCTGCAGAGCGACGGCGCGGCCAAGGTCGTCAGCAGCCCCCAGGTCGTCACCCTGTCCAACGTCGAGGCGGTGTTCGACAACAGCTCGACCTACTACGTGCGCGTCGCCGGCCGCGAGGACGTTGACCTCTTCAACGTCACCGCCGGCACGCGGTTGCGCGTGACACCTCACGTCTTCAAGGAAGGCGAGGAACCCGCGCGCATCAAGCTGCTGGTGCAGATCGAAGACGGCGGCCTGACCGGCCAGAGCGTGGACAACCTGCCCATCGTCGAGCGCTCGGGCATCAACACCCAGGCCCTGATCTCCGAGGGCGAAAGCCTGCTGATCGGCGGCATGGTGCGCGACAGCTCGACGGCCGGCGTCGACAAGGTGCCGGTTCTCGGCGACATCCCCCTCCTCGGCAACCTCTTCAAGACGCAGCGCAAGGGCGGCCAGCGCGTCGAACGCATGTTCCTCATCACGCCCCGCCTGGCCAACAGCAAGGCCACGGCCGATGTGATGGAAAGAGCCCGCCAGCCGCTCGCCAATCCGGCCGCTCCGTCGGGCTCTGGCGGCGGCGGCGAAGGCGCCGCCCAGCAGGAGTAAACCGCCATGAAGTCCCTCCTCCCTGCTTCCGTCCTCGAACTGCGTGTGCTCGCGGGCCGGCAGGCTGGCGCCCGCGCGCGACTCGATGCGCAGCAGGACCTGCTGGTCTGCGGCGTCAACGCGTCCAACCAGGGCGACACCCAATTCGCCGACATCCTGCTCGCCAGCGATGGCGACTTCCAGCTGCGCGTGGTGCCCACGGGCATCGGCCGCGTCGGCCTGCAGCTGATCGCCGGCCACGCCGTGCTGGCCGAACGCCCGCTCGATCCCAGCGACGCCATCCAGGCCTGGGCGCCGGGCCAGCCGCTGCGCCTGGGCGACACCGTGGTGGCCTATGGACCAGCCGACCAGGACGAGTGGCCCGAGCCCGTCATGCACGACGGCCCCGAGGCGCCGGAACCCCGGCGCGCCCTCGCGCCCCAGCCCGCATCGCGCTCCATGCTCGAAGGCGTGCTGACGGCCCTGGGCCTGGTGATGGTCATCGGCGGTGCATCGCTGGCCTGGCGTGGCGGCACCTTGCGCGAGGCCGGCCAGGTCGTCGCCAAGGTCGTGCCGCCTGCCCAGGCGGCCACACCGGCCACGACGCCGGATCTGCTGGCCAGCACCGTCGAGGTCTTCCGCCTCCACGGCATCGCGGCCCAGGCCAGCTGGTCGCCCGAGGGCGAGCTGGTGCTGCGCACCCAGGAGCGCGATGCCGCCAAGGTGCAGACAGCCGCCGCGGCCGCGAGGCGCGACATCGCCCGCCTGCCCGCGCTGCGCCTGGACAACCAGCCACCGGCCACCGCCGTCGCCGCGGCCGCACCGCCGGCGGAAGACCCCGCCAAGCGCCTGGTCGCCGTCATCGACAACGCCGACAGCCCCTACTTCATCACCGCCGATGGCAGCCGCTACTTCAGCGGCGCCCTGCTGCCCAGCGGCCATCGCGTCGTCGAGATCGCCGGGCGTGCCGTCGTCGTCGAACGCGACGGCCAGCGCACGCGGTTGACGCTCTGAACCTGCTCCCCCAACCCTCCCTCAAGGAGATTCCCATGTCCAACACGCTTCTCAACACCCTCGCCGCAGCACCCGTAAACGGTTCCACGGGCGGCAAGACCAACAGCAGCGGCGGCTCCTGGTTCGAAGCCATGGCCGACGCCTGGGGCAAGGCCCTGGACAAGCAGGCCGGCGACATCGAGACCGCCTCGGCTGCGATGAACAACGGTGGTGACACGCCGGCCGCCGTGACCGAGCTGACCGCCATGTCGCTGAAGATGAGCTTCCTGGCCAGCAGCTCGCACACGGCCGTGTCCACGGTCGGCTCCGCCCTCGAAACGATGGCTCGCAAGCAGTGACACCCGGCATCGCCCTCGCGGCGCCCGTGCAGGACGTGCAGCTCGGCGCGGGCGCCTCGCTGTCCAGCCTGGGCCAGCTCTCGCCCGCCGCCGATGTGGCGGGCTTCGAGCGCGCCATGGCGGGCGCGGTCCAGCGCCTGGACGCGAGCTCGACGTCCGCTCATGCCCTGGGCATGCAGCGCTTCGTGCAGCCGCTGGACCACATCAACGCCGAAGCCGCCTCCCTCGGGCAGGACGCCCGCGCGGCGGCGGCCTCGGGCCAGGAGCTGACACCGGGCGAGCTGGTCAACCTGACCGTGCGCTGCCAGGAGTTCATGTTCCATTGCCAGCTGACGTCCAACATCGCGAACCGGACTTCAGAAGGCCTTCAACAACTGTTCCGCCAACAGTCATGAAGCAGCTTCGAAGCCTTCTCCCGCTCGCCATGGCCGTGCTGCTCGCCGGCTGTGGCGACCAGACCCTCTATGCCAAGCTCGACGAGCGCCAGGCCAACGACATGGTCTCGGCCCTGCGCCTGGCCGGCGTGCCGGCGCAGAAGGCCTCGCGCGAGGACGGCTTCGAGGTGGTCGCGCCCGAGGCCGACTTCGCCCGCGCGGTGCAGATCCTGAAGGCCCAAGGCCTGCCGCGCGAGGACTTCGACAGCCTGGGCAAGGTCTTCAAGCGCGAGGGCTTCGTGTCCACGCCGGTCGAGGAGCGCGCCCGCCTCATGCATGCGCTGTCGCAGGAGCTGTCGCACACGTTGACCAGCATCGACGGCGTGCTGCAGGCCCGCGTGACCCTGGTCGTGCCGGAGCGCCATCCGCTGTCCGACAAGGTCCAGCCCTCGTCGGCCTCGGTGATGATCAAGCACCGCCCCGGCCTCAACGTCGACACGCTGCTGCCCAAGGTGCGCGCCCTGGTCGTCAACAGCGTCGAAGGCCTGCCCTACGAAAGCGTCTCGGTCGTCGCCTTCGCGGCCGAGCCCACGCCCACCCTCACGCCGGTGCCCGAGAGCCAGCCCGGCGCCGTCTTCGCCCTGGCCATCGCCCTCGGTGGTGCCAGCCTGGGCGCGGCTGGCTGGCTGGCCTGGCGCCGCCGCCGGGCCACGGCCCAGCTCGCACTGGAAGGCGGTCGCCATGACTGAACGCCGACTGCGCGCCCAGGTCGCCCGCCGACTGCTGGCCGAGGCCCCCGCCGAAGCACGCACGCTGAGCTGGGCCCAGCTCGACGCCGCCCCGGCCTGGCTGGCCCTGGAGCGCGATGAATTGCTGACTCTGGCGCGCCGCTGCGGCTCCGTGCTCGCCGCACCGGCCCTGCGCCTGTGGATCGCCGGCCCGCTGCGCGACCTGGCGCGCAGTGCCCTGGGTGCGCCATGGTGGCGCGCCTTGCGCAGCACGCAGGATTGGCCGGCGCTTCCTGCCGGCCTGCCGGCGTCCTTGAGCGACTGGCCCGAGGTGACGACGCCCGAGGCCCTGAGCCAGCGCTTCACCGAGGCCGGGGCCGCCGTGCTGCTGGCCGGCCTGCCGCATGGCTCGCTGCGCCATGCCGCCAGCCGCCGCCTCGGTCCCGTGGCCGCCTGGGTCATGCCGCAGGCGACGGCCCTGGCGGTGCTGCGCGAGACCCTGACCCTGCAGGACCAGGTGGTGTCGGCATGAGCAGCAACAGCTTCATGCTCTGGCACCGCGAGCCCGAGGCGCGCCTGGGCATCGCGTCGGACCGGCGCGTGCTGCGCGCCGCCGAGGTACCCGCCTTGCAGGACGCGCACCAGGTCCTCGGCGAACTGCGTGCGCTGTTCGAGCAGGAGCAGGTGCGCGTCGAGGCGGCCTGCTCTCGGGCAAGCGAGGAAGGCCTGCGCGAGGGGCTGGCCCAGGCCGAGAGCCAGGCGCGCGCCCAGGTGGCCGACACCCTGGCCCGGCTGACCCACGCCTTCGAGGCGCAATGCCAGCGCCAGCAGCGCGATGTGGCGCGACTGGCCCTGGAGGTGTTCCAGAAGCTGCTCGGCCCGCTGCCGGCCGACGAAGGCCTGGCGCGCCTGGCCACCCAGGCGGCGCGCGAGCTGCTGCCGGCCCGCACCTGGCGGCTGCACGTCCACCCGCACCAGATCGACGACCTGCGCGCCGCGCTGGGCGTCATCGATCCCGACGACAAGGCCGGCCTCGCCAGCGCCGAGATCGTGGCCGATGCCGAGCTGGCCGAAGGCGACTGCCGCCTGACGACGGAGTTCGGCACGGCCGACGCCAGCCTCGCCACGCAGGTGCAGAGGCTGGCCCGTGCCTGGGGTCTTGCGGCATGACCTTGAGCCTGGACGCCGAGACCGACACGCTGCGCCGCAGCCTGCAGCGCGCCCGCACCGTGGCCACGCTGGGCCGCGTCGTGCAGGCGGGCGGCACGCTGATGCGCGCCACCGGCGTGCAGGCCCGCGTCGGCCAGAGCTGCCGCGTCTTCGATCCTTCGCGTCCGCTGGACGACGGCCTGCTGGCCGAGGTCATCGGCTTTCAGGGCCACGAGGCCGTGCTGGCGCCACTGGGTTCGCTGCAGGGCCTGCCCGTCGGCGCCGCCGTCGAGGTGCTGAACGAAGCCGCCAACCTGCCCAGCGGCCCCGGCCTGCTCGGCCGCGTCATCGACGCCTTCGGCCAGCCGCTGGACGGTGGGCCGCCGCTGGACCAGCTGCCGCGCGTGCCGCTCTACCGCGACGCGCCGCCGCCGCTGCAACGCCGCCCGGTGCATGAACCCCTGGTCTGCGGCGTGCGTGCCATCGACACCCTGCTGACCGTTGGCGAAGGCCAGCGCGTCGGCATCTTCGCGATGGCCGGCGGCGGCAAATCGACGCTGCTGGGCATGCTGGCGCGCAGCACGCGGGCCGAAGTGAATGTCATCGGCCTCATCGGCGAACGCGGCCGCGAGGTGCGGGAGTTTCTGGAAGACAGCCTGGGCGCCGAGGGCCTGGCACGCTCCGTCGTCGTCGTGTCGACCTCGGACCGGCCGGCCCTGGAGCGCGTGCGCGCGGCCTATGCGGCGACGGCCATCGCCGAGGGCTTCCGGGCCGAGGGCGCGCGTGTCGTGCTGATGATGGACTCGGTGACCCGCTTCGCGCGCGGCCTGCGCGAGATCGGCCTGGCGGCCAACGAGCCGGCCGTGCGGCGCGGCTATCCGCCCTCGGTGTTTGCCGAGCTGCCGCGGCTGTTCGAGCGGGCCGGCAACGATGCCCACGGCAGCATCACCGCCTTCTACACGGTGCTGGCCGAAGACGAGGACGGCAACGACCCCGTGGCCGAGGAAGTGCGCTCCATCCTCGACGGCCACATGGTGCTGTCGCGCGCCCTCGCCCAGGCCCAGCACTACCCGGCCATCGACGTGCTGGCCAGCGCCAGCCGCGTCTTCACCCGCGTGACTTCGCCCGAGCAGCAGCGCGACGCTGCCCAGGTGCGCGCGCTGATGGCCCGCCACCAGGAGGTCGAGTTCCTGCTGCGCGTCGGCGAATACCAGGCCGGCAGCGACCCCCTGGCCGACCAGGCCATCGAGCGCATGCCGCAGATCAAGGCCCTGCTGCAACAGGCCACCCACGAGCCCAGCGACTGGGACGGCGGCCTGCAGCATCTGCGGGAGATCGTCACGTGAGCCTCTCTACCGCCGAAGGCCGCCAGTGGCTGCGCCTGCGCCAGCTGCGCGTGCGCCGCGCCCTCCAGGCCCTGCAGCAGGCCCAGTCCCGGGAGATGCAAGCCCGGCTGGCCGTCGACATCCGCGAGGCCGCCATCGACTTCGGGCGCACCCGTCTGGCCGAACTGGCCCAGCACTGGGGTGGCCCCGGCAGCGTCGACATGCCGCGCTGGGGCGAGCAGCTGAAGATCCACCGCGAGGTGCTGGCCGATCGGCTGGAGCGTGACGAATACGCCCTGCTCGAAGAGCAGGAGACGCTGGAGCAGGCCCAGACCGAGGTGGCTCGCTGCCGCACCGACCTGGCCCGCGCCCAGGCTCGCGAGGACGCCGTCGACGCCACGCTGAAGGACCAGCGCCGCCAGGACCTGCAGGCCCGCGAGCAGCAGGCCGAGCTGGACGCCGAGGACGCCCGCCGGGCCCTGCACTAAGCCGCCATCGTGAAGCTGTTGCTGCCCCTGCTCCTGACCCCGCTGGCTGCGCTGCAACGCGCGCGCCTGGTCGCGGCCGAGCCCTCGCTGGTTGGTCAAGACCCTGTGCCTTCGGACTGGAGCCACGCCTATCAACGTCTGCGCGACCAGACCTTGGGCGAGGCCAGGCCCTCCGTGGGCGGCGAGGCCGAGCCCGTTGCTGTCGACGCCGCGCCGCCCGGCCCGGTTTCCCCATCGCTGCAAGGCACGCGTCGAATGGTGGAGGAATCCCCGGCCACGGCCGAGGCGCTGCCGATTCCGCAAGAAAGCGGGGCCTGGGGCTGGCGCAACGCCGGCTCCGGGCTGCGCAACGAAAGCGAGACCGCCGCGATCGAGCCCACACCGCCCGCAACCGTGGGCCTCCTGCCCACCCCAGGCATGCCGGAACCCGCGCTCACGCACATCGCCCCGCTGTCACCGACGGCCCTGCGGGTGATCGAAGCGGTGCAGCAGGTCGCCGAGCCGGCACCGGCGTCGACACCGCTGGCGCGGGTCTGGCAGGTTGAGCTGCCGTCCACGGGTCCTGCTTGGCAGCTGCGTGTCGAGCAGGCCCAGCCTCAGGCGCCGCTGCAATTGGAGCTGCGCGTGCCTCCGGTCGTGCAGGCCCAGGCCCGCCAGCAGCTGACCGACCTGGACAAGCGCCTGCGCGACGCCGGCCACGAGGTGTTGCGGCTGCGCCTGAAGCAGGCGTCGCGATCGGGCAAGTCGCGCGGGCCGCTTGACGAGGTGACGTCATGAGCGGCATCAGCGCCATCCAGGCCCTGAACCCCGGCGAGGCCTGGCAGGCCTTCCTGCAGGCCGCTGTGAACGAAGCCGAGGCGCCACCCGTGGCGCAGTCGGAGGCCACGGCCGAAGCGCCCCAGGCCGCTGCGCCCCTGCCCGCACAGGCCGCGCCGCAGACGCGCCCCGCGGACATGCCCGCCAGCCTCATGCAGCGCAGCGAAGCGGCCGCCGTGGTCATTCCTGCGGCCCCCGTGCTGATGCAGCCACTGAGCCTGCAGAACGGCCCGGAGCTGCGCTGGCGCGTGCAGGATGCGCCGGCCTGGCGCCAGCTCTTCGACGAGGCCGGCAGCGATGCTCAGGAGGAGAGCGAAGCCGAGGCCGCGCCGCCACCCGCCTTTGCTACCGCCGAGGAGATCCCGGCCTGGGCGCGCGCCCTGTTGGCCCAACTGCGCGAGGCGGCTGCCGACGCGCCGTCCTCGGCCGCGCTGCGGCCCGCCCTGCAGGCCTGGCGCCTGGGGCTGCCGGTGCTGCTGGCCAGTCCCGTCGGCCTCGCCAGCCTGCAGCCCAGCCGCGACGCCACGACCTGGTTGTGGCGGCGCTGGCCGGCGCATTGGCGCACCGCCCGCCCCACCGTGGACGAACGCTGGTGGGCCGTGCGCGTGGGCCTCAGCGCCCAGGGCCGGCCGCGCACGCTGCGTGAACTGGCCGGCAGCACCCGCCTCGCACCCGGCCAGGTCAGCTGCGAGCTGCGCCTGGACGACGTGGCGCCGGGCATCTCGCAATGGGCCGAGGTGCTTGTCCAGGCCCAGGCCAGCACCAGCCTGCGCGCGCTGCTGGGCGCGCGCAACTCCCTGACCTGGCTGCTGTGCAGCGAACCCCTGTGGCCGAAGGAGGGCCCATGAACCGTGTCGACGCCGACCTGCTGCACGCCCTGGGTGAACTGGGCGAGGCCCTGGCCATCCTCGACGGCGACTTCCTCGTCGCGTTGAACGCCCCCATGCAGGCGCTGCTGCCCGGCGAGGTCGGTGGCCTTGCCGAGGACTGGGCGCAGCCCCTGCACGGCCTCGCCAGCGCCCTGCTGGCGCCGCTGGGTGCACGCACGCGCTGTGGCGTCAGCGGTGAGTACACGGCCCAGCGCGTGGCCCTGGATGCCCGCCATGTGCTGCTGCGCCTGGACGACGAGCGCGAGCGCCTGCACCATCTGCAGCGCCAGCTCGACGACCGCGAGGGCCTGCTGTTCACGTCGCGCTCGCTGACCGTCAGCGAGATGGGCAGCGTGCTGGCCCACGAGCTCAACCAGCCCATCGGCGCGACGGCCAACCTGCTGCGCGGCCTCAAGCTGCGCCTGGCGCGCCGCCATCCCGACAGCACCGACGAGCTCGCCGCCCTGGACAAGGCGGTGCAGCAGGTCACCTATGCCAGCCAGATCATCGGCCGGGTGCGCGAGTACACGCAGTCGCGCCAGCCCAAGACCGAGACCCTGGACCTGGTGGAGCTGGTGCACCAGAGCCTGGCCCTGCTGGACTGGGACCTGCAGCGCGAGGCCGTGCACCTGGCGCTGCGCCTGCCACGGCAGGTCGTGCCCGTACAGGGCGATGCCGTCATGCTGCAGCAGGTGCTGATCAACCTGCTGCGCAATGCGCTGGACGCGCTGCGCCTGGACCGGCCGGCCGAGCCGCTGATCGAACTCGAACTGATCGTCGACGGCAACCGCGCCGAGCTGCGTGTCAGCGACAACGGTCCCGGCATCACGCCGCAGACCGAGGCCCGACTCTTCCTGCCCTTCAGCTCCACCAAGCCCAACGGCATGGGCCTGGGGCTGTCCATCTGCCGCTCGCTGATCGAGATGCACCAGGGCCGGCTCTGGTTCACGCGGCGCGACGCGGGCGGCTGCTGCTTTCACTTCGCACTGCCGGTCATGGCAGCCACGACCCAACCCATGCTGGAGAAGACGACATGACGCCCAGACAGATCTATGTGGTGGACGACAACCACGAATTCCGCGACTCGCTGCGCTTCTGGCTGGAGGGCTTCGGCTGCCAGGTGCGTGACTGGGGCGACCCGCGCGACGCGCTGCAGTCCCTGGCCCGCGTGGCCGTGGGCACGACCTGGCCCGAGGCCACCTGCCTGATGCTGGACGTGCGCATGCCCGAGCTGTCCGGCCTGGACCTGCACGACGCGCTGCGCGAGCGCGGCATCCACCTGCCCGTCATCTACATGAGCGGCCATGCCGATGTGCCGCTGGCCGTGGCCGCGATGCAAAAGCGCGGTGCCGTGTCGCTGCTGGAAAAGCCTCTGGACGACGTGGCCCTCAGCGCGGCCCTGGACCGCGCCTTTGCGCCGACCGATGTGGACAGCGGCATGGACACCGAGGTGGAGGGCTCGCGCGAGGAGTTCGAGCGCCGCTCCCAGACCCTGTCGCCGCGCGAGCGCCAGGTGCTGTCCCTGGTCGTCAAGGGCCTGATGAACAAGAACATCGCCGACGAGATCAAGCTGTCGCTGAAGAGCGTGGAGCTGTACCGCTCGCGCGGCATGCGCAAGATGAAGTGTCGTTCAGTCACCGAGCTGACCCGCATCATGGTGAGCCGCCGCGCATGAGCTTCATTCCCCAGCCCCTGACCCAGGCGCTGAGCTGGCACTATCTGTGCGGCCCCGCCCGCCTGAGCCTCAGCACCGACGACTTCGAGCTCGGCGAGTTGACGCCCTGCGCCGCCGAGGCCGCCGTCGTGCTGGACTTGGCGGGCGAGCTGCTGGACGGCCTGGCGGCAGCAGGGCTCGTGGCCGCCGCAGACTGGCAATGGGTCGCGCAGTCGGGCGGCATCGGCACAGGCCTGGCCCAGGCCCATTGGCGCGGTGCCGAAGTGCAGGCATGCCTCTCCCTGCCCTGGCCGGCCCTGCGCGCGCTCGGCAGAGCCGCCGAGGTGCCGGGCCTGCAATGGCAGGCCACGGCCGCGGAATCCGTGCTGGCGCAATGGCGCCTCGCCGACGAGGAGCTGGCGGCGCTGGAGCCGGGCGGCGTGCTGCTGCTGGAAGCGCCCGTCACCCACCACTTGCGGGCGCGCAGCGAGGCGGCGGCGGGCGACAGGCCCTGGCAGCTGGTCGCCCGCTGGGAATCGGCACTGCCCGTGGAAGTCGTCATGGGCTGGAGCGATACCGTTCCAACCCTGCCCGTGCAATGCCAGCTCATCGACGTCACGCGCCCCGATCAGGTGCGCGCCCGCGGCCGGCTGATTCCCTGGGGCATGGGCCAGGCCTTTCGAATCGATGCGATCTGAGCGATGGACCTGAGCACCTTCACGCCGGCCTCGGCCCTCATCACCGTCATCCTGCTGGCCCTGGCGCCCTTCGTGGCCGTCATGGTCACGTCCTTCACCAAGCTGGTCGTCGTGCTCAGCCTGCTGCGCAATGCCATGGGCCTGCAGCAGGTGCCGCCCAATGTCGTCATGAACGGCCTGGCCCTGGTGCTGAGCATCTACGTCATGTACCCGGTGGGCGTGGAGATGCAGGAGAGCCTTGCCGCCGCACCCACCACCGCCAAGGCCTCCACCAGCCAGATGCTGGCCGCGGCCGACACCGCCAAGGAGCCGCTGCGCGAATTCCTCATCAAGCACAGCCGACCGCTGGAGCGCGCCTTCTTCCTGAAGACGGCCCAGCGCAGCCTCAAGCCCGAGCAGGCCAAGGAGCTCAGCGAGCGCGACTTCCTCGTCATCGTGCCGGCCTTCACGGTCAGCGAACTGACGGTGGCCTTCGAGATCGGCTTCCTGATCTTTCTGCCCTTCCTTGTCATCGACCTCGTCATCTCCAACATCCTGATGGCCATGGGCATGCAGATGCTGTCGCCCACCACTGTGTCGCTGCCCTTCAAGCTGCTGCTCTTCGTGCTGATCGACGGCTGGGTGAAATTGACCCACGGCTTGGTCTTGACTTACCAGACATGAACAGCGAAGTCATCCAGCTCACCCAGCAGGCCCTGTGGCTGGTGCTGCTGCTGTCGGCGCCGCCCATCCTCGTGGCGGCCATCGTCGGCCTGCTGATCGCCTTCATCCAGGCAGCCACCCAGCTGCAGGAGCAGACGGTGCAATACGTGGCCAAGTTCTTCGCCATCGTCGTCACCATCTTCATCACCGCCTCGCTCTTGGGCGGCAGCCTCTACCGCCTCGGTGACAAGGTCTTCAGCGAGTTCCCCGGCTTGGTCAAGATAGAACGGTGAAACCCCTCGTCCAAGGATTGCCTTGGCCGGTCCCCCGAGGGGACGGCGATGCTTGCGGCGTCGAGCCGCAAGCACATCGCCATGGCGGGCCGGCTAGGGAGCGGCCCGTCGCTCGGCCCGCAAACATTCACGAGCCGCGCAACGCGCGGTGGACCGGCTGCGCATGATGGAGTTCTGGATCGGTCACCCGACCGATGCGGCCCTGCTGCTCGGCCTGTCCACCATGCGGGTGGCGGTGGCCTTCCTGCTGGTGCCGCTGTTCACCCAGGACCTGATCCCGGGGCTGATCCGCAACGCGCTCTTCCTGGCCCTAGCTCTGCTGGGCCTGCTGGTGCAGGAGACCCGGCCGCTGCAGATGAGCGGCTGGCAATGGGCCGTGCTCTATGGCCGCGAGGCCCTGCTGGGCGCGGCCCTGGGCTTTCTGTTCGCCGGGCTGATGTGGTCCTTCGAGATGGCCGGCCAGCTCATCGACACCAAGGTGGGCTCGTCCCAGGCCCAAGTGATGGACCCGCTGTCGGGCCACCAGACGTCCCTCACCGGCGCCTTCCTGGCGCGGCTGGCCAGCTGGGTCTTCATGGCCTCGGGCGGCTTCATGCTGTTCGCGGCCCTGCTGCTGGACAGCTTCGCGCTGTGGCCCATCCACGGCGGCTGGCAGCTGCTGCCGGCCGGCAAGCTGGCGATGGAGGCCGAGTTCGGCCGCATGCTGCGCCTGGCCCTGCTGGTGGCCGCGCCATCGCTGGTGCTGCTCTATCTGGTGGACGGCGTGCTCGGCCTGATCAACCGCTACGCCCAGCAGCTCAATGTGTTCAGCCTGTCCATGTCCATCAAGGCCGTGGTGGGGCATCTGGTGTTGCTGCTGCAACTCGGCAGCCTGGTAGCGCTGATGAACGAGGAGATGCTGGTGCGGGCCAGCGTGGTCAAGGACCTGCTGAAACATCTGTTTGCCTGACGACTGACGAATTAGGGGCAGCCGCAGTCGCCTTGCCGGCCCGACGCCGTTAGGCTGACAGCCATCCTTCATCCCTCACCGCCATTGCCATGATCGGCGCCCCGCTGTCCTCCCCCGCCTCGCTGTTCACCACGGCGGCCTCGCTGCGTCCCCTGGGCGCGCCCTCGGCGCCGGCGCCTGGTGGCGGACCAGCCTGGCTGGACGGCCTGGGCGCGGGCGGCGCGGCCACGCTGCGAGCGGACGTGGCGATCGACCAGCGCGGCCTGTCGGTCCAGCAGCACGCCGAACGCGTGCTCACGGCCCTGCTTGGCTGAGCTGCTCGCCCAGCCGCGCTGGGTCGATGCGGCCCAGGCCCTGATCGGCGGCTGCGTCGACCTCGGCCCGCGCCAGGACGGCGCCGTCGCGCTGATGGAGACCGTCTGCACCGGCCTGGGCGACCAGCTCTACCCCGCCTTTCTGCGCGTGCTGGCCGAGGTCAACCTGCGCGGCGAATACGCGGCCCGCGCCGCGGTGGCCCAGACCCTGGCCCAGGCCCTCAGCCAGGGCCGCCTGCCCAGCGGCTCGCGCGCCGCCTGGGGCTCGCAGCAACCACGCGCGCAGCGGCGCAGCCTTGGCCCCATTGAATACCTCTGCCTGGCCGCCTGGCCGCAGCAACGGCCGGCCGAGCTGTCGCCCGAGCAGTTCCAGACCCTGGCCAGCGCGGTGATGGAGCTGCTGGACTGCGATGCCGAGGCCCGCCTGCTCTACGCCGACCATCTGTCTGCCGTGGCCGACGACCCGCTGGACGGCACCATGCCCCGCGAGATGCGGGCTGCACTGCGCACGCTGGCCCAGAGCTGGCGCAGCGATCCGGACGCCAGCCGGGCCTGCTCGGCCTTTGTGGCCGGCCTGGGGCGAGCGACGCGCTGACCGGACGCGACGCCTGAGAGGCGTCTCGCAGATGCGGGCCGGGAGAGAATCGCTGTCCGGACCGCCCCGGGTCGGCTGGACAGTCTGTCCCGATCTCCAGCGGGTGCCGTCAGACCGCCCATGACCGACGCTCAATACACGACCTTGCCGCAGTGGCCCAACGCTTATCCGGCCACCGGTGCCAGCGCCACCCTGAAATTCCTCAACGAGGATTTCATCGTGACCGAACTGCCGCTGCAGCCGCCCTCAGGTGCGGGCGAACACATCTGGCTGGACGTCCAGAAGAACGGTGCCAACACCGCCTTCGTCGCCCAGCAGCTGGCCGAGGCCGCTGGCGTCAATGAATGGGACGTGGGCTATGCCGGCCTCAAGGACCGCTACGCCATCACCCGTCAGTGGTTCAGTATTTATCTGCCCAAGGGCGAGACGCCCGACCTGACCGGTCTGCAGCACCCGGAATTCAAGGTGCTGAGCCAGAGCCGCCACGTGAAGAAGCTGCGCCCCGGTGATCTGCAGGGCAACCGATTCCGCATCGTGCTGCGTGACGTGAGCGGCGACCGCGACGCCATCGAGGCCAATCTCCAGGCCATCGCGTCACAGGGCGTGCCCAACTACTTCGGCGCCCAGCGTTTCGGCTTCGAGGGCGGCAATGTCGAGCAGGGCCGGGCCATGCTGGCGCGCGAAATCCGCGTGCGCAATCCGAAGAAGAAAGGCATCTACCTGTCGGCGGTGCGCTCCTTCGTCTTCAATGAAGTGCTGGCGCTGCGAATTCAGCAGGGGCTCTGGGGCCAGACTCTGCCCGGCGACGTGATGGACGAGGCGGGCCGGCCCACCGGACCGATGTGGGGACGGGGCCGCGTGGTCACCACCGATCAAGCCCGGGCCCTGGAAAACGGCGTGGCTGCACTTCACGCCACCTTGTGCGACGGCATGGAACACGCCGGCCTGGATCAGGAGCGCCGCGCGCTGGTGGCGTGCCCGGTGGACATGTCATGGGAATGGCCGCAAGCCCAGCAGCTGGTGCTCACGTTCTCTTTGCCCGCCGGGAACTACGCCACTTCCGTGCTGAACGAGATCCTCCGCACCACGGAGCCCGACCGGCACACGGAAAACGAGTCCGCGGCTGTCGAATGACGGTGGCCGCCGCGGCGATCTGTCCTTCAAGCTTCAGGGCAACCGGGCGGCCGTGACATTCGCCGGCGCAGCCACTGCTCCTCGCGGCTCTGCTAGAGCTTGCTGACCGCCTCGTAGCGGGCTGCGCCCACGACACCGAAGACGGCCCGCGTGGACTGGCCGCCGAGGCTGGTCACGGTGATGGCCTGCTGCATGGACATTTGGCTGATGACGGGCTTGGAGCCCATAGCGGCCCGGCGCGAGGCCTGGACTTCGGCAAGTTCAATGGAGCGGACGACAGCGTCCGTCGCCACGACGGAGGGGAGTTTCATCAGAAAAGGAGGGCGTCTGCATGCCGCGGCATCTTTGCCGCGGCAGGGTCGGCGAGGCTTTCGTGGCTGAAGCCGTCGCGACCTGACCGCATATCGTAGGCAAGGGAGATGCCTGGTCCGACCAAGACGCGGCATCGCATGAGGCGAATTGCCGTTTGGCGCAGAAATCGTGCCGGGACGCGTCTCGTCAGCCGCCCGCGCGCGACTCGAACGCCCGCTTCAACCTCACCATCGACTCCACCGACTCCTGCTCCACACGCCGCCTCCCGATGAGGCGGTTGTAGAACCCCCAGATCAGGCCCGGCAGCGTGTAGACCAGCCGGCGCTCGAAGTGCGTGCCGCCGGCGCAGGCCTCGACGAAGTAGTCCACCCGCAGCCACAGCCGGTGCGGACCCTGCGCTTCGGCCTGCCAATGCCGGCCCGGCTCATGGGCAGTGACCCGCCAGCGCAGATGCCCCGGGCGGCCGCCGGCGTGGATGTCTTCCTCGAAGCAGGTCGCCGGCCCCTGCACGCCCGGGCCGACCTGCACGCCGCGCGAGGACGGGTGCCAGTCGGGCCAGTGGCTGGGTGAGCCGGCATAGGCCAGCACCGCCTCGGGCGTGCCGCGGATCTGCACCGAGTGCGTCATCGCGGTCTGCCCCTCAATCTCGTCATGGGGCTCCCAATGCAGGCTGCCGTGCAGCCAGTCCATCAGCGGCATGACGATGTTGAGATTGCGCTCGGCCATCAGGCTGCGGCGGTGGTGCAGCTGGTGCAGGCGGCGCATCTGGCGGATCCAGGGCAGCGATGCCAGCGCATGGCCGTCGGGCAGATGCTCGCAGGCGTGCATGAACTCGTAGAGCAGATAGCCGGCGATGACGGTGCCGCCAAACAGCGCCGCAGCGTTGGGGCTCCAGTGCTTCAGCAGCCACCAGGCCGGCAGGGCCAGCGTCAGCGTGAACACGACGATGAGCCAGGGCGGGAACAGGATGACGCGCCAGTCTCGAGCGCCCTCCGCATGCATATGCCCTTCGGCGAAGAAGCTGTGGTGGTCACCCGTGTGGCGCTGGTAGAAGAGCTTGCCCAGCCGCGTCTTGGTGTGGCCCAGGCCCCGGTGGATGCGGTACTCGCCCCAGTTGCAGAACAGCAGGGCCGCCGGCACCGCCAGCCACTCCAGCAGGCTGGGGCTGGCCACCTGGCGCCAGAAGAACGCCAGCGTGGCCAGTCCCCAGGCCAGCACGAAGCCGCCATGCAGCCAGGCGTTGTAGCGCGGCGAGATGGCGGCGCGGTAGCGGGCGCGAAACGGGGCGACGTCGTGGACGGGAAGGGCAGGCTGGCGTACGGGAATCATGGGGATGTCTCCTGATTGCCGCCAGCCTAGGGACCGCCGCATCATCTTTCCAATGGATATTGGTGGGGCACGTCATTCATGAATCCGATATGGCACCGGCTGGACCTGAACCTGCTGCGCGTCTTCGACGCCCTGATGCAGGAGGGCCACCTCACGCGGGCCGCCGAGCGCCTGCACCTCAGCCAGCCGGCCGTCAGCAATGCGCTGGCCCGGCTGCGTGAGCAGCTCGGTGCGCCGCTGTTCGTGCGCAATGCCCGCGGCATGACGCCGACCGCCCAGGCCGAGGCCCTGCACGGCCCCGTGCGCGCCGCGCTGCGTCTGCTGCAGGACGGCCTCGCGCCTGAGGCCGCTTTCGACCCCCAACAAGCCGAACAGCGCTTTCATCTGTCCATGAACGACTACGCCCAGTTCGCTCTGCTGCCTGCGTTGCTGGCGCGGGTGCGCGAGCAGGCGCCGCGGGTCGTGCTGCAGGTCGAGCCCGACGCCGCCGACACCCTGCCCATGCGTCTGGCTTCCGGCACCCTGGACCTGGCGCTGGACTATCTGCACTTCGAAGCGCCCGAGCTTTGCTACCAGCCCCTGCACCAGGAAGAGCTGGTCGTCATCGCCCGCCAAGGCCACCCCGCGCTGTCGCCCTCCGGGCGCAGCATCAGCCTGGCGCGCTACGAGGCCGCCCAGCACGTCACCATCCCGCCGCGCGCCGGCCGTGGCTCACCGCTGGAGATCGTTCTCGGCTCCGCCAAGGTGCGCCGCCAGATGGGCCTCTTCGTGCCCGGCTATATGACCATTCCCGGCGTCGTCGCCGCGACCGATCTGCTGGGCACCATTCCGCGTCGCCTGGCCGATGCCTGCGCCGCGGCGCTGCCGCTGGCGATGCTGCCGCTGCCCTTCGCCATGCCGCCGGTGCAGGTCAGCCTGATCTGGCATCGCCAGCAGGAAACGAATCGCGGCCTGCAGTGGCTGCGCCAGCAGATCGTGGCGGCGGTGGCCGGTCTGACGGCCGGCTAGGGCGCGGTGCGCGCGGCCAGGGCCTGCATCGCGGCCTCGGCGTGTTCGCGCTCGACCTCCAGCCGCGCCGACAGCGCCTGGGTGCGCGCATCGGCTTGCGACTTCAGCAAGGTCTCGCGGATCTCGGCGTAGCGCTTGTGGCTGTCCAGCGCCGCACGCCAGTGCTGCTGTGCCTCCTGCAGCAGGCAGTTTTCCAGATGCACGCGTGCCAGCGGCTCGGGCGACTGGCCTTCGCCCAGCAACTCCAGCGCCAGCGCAATATGGGACGCTGCGGCGCGGTACTGGCCGGCCAGCCTGTCCACGTAGGCCAGCCGCCACTCCAGCAGGCCGAGCTCCGGGCCTGCGCCGGTGGTGCGCGCCGACTTCACGCCACGCCACAACCACTCGCGGGCTTCGTCCATGCGGCCGAGCGCGAACATCGCGTCGGCCGCGGCGTTCACGCTCTCGGGCACGAAATGGTGGCGCTCGTCGGCGATCAGCGCTTCGATGTGGGCACGGATGCCGTCCAGCGCCTGCAGCAGCTCGTCGTTGTGCAGCGATGCATCACGCGCCAGCTCGCGCTCCAGCCGGTAGATCAGCAGGTTGCCGTGGCACACGGCGCGCAGATTGGGTTCGTCGAAGGCGTGCAGCAGGCCGATGGCCCGGACGGCAGCGTCCACCGCCTCGGGCAGGCGGCCGAGTGCGTGATAGGCGGCACCCGCGTTGTTCCACAAGATGCACTGCTCGCCCGGCAGGTCGTTCACCTCGGGCAGCAGGCGCAGCGCGCGCCCCAGCAGGCCGAGCGATTCCGCCACGTCGCCCATGCGCGCCATGCCGATGGCCTGCAGCCCCAGCACGCGCAGCAGCCGGCCCGGCGCCTGCGCGCGGCTCAGCAGGTCCATGGCCCGGTAGCCGGCCAGGGTGGATTCCTTCATGCGGCCGGCGTACTGCTGGCTGAGCGCCACCATGTGCTCGCAAATGCCTTGCGACAGCAGGTCACCTGCAGCCACCAGCCGCGGCTTGAGCGTCTGGCACAGGGACAGGGCTTCCTCGATGCGGCCGCCACGGGCGCAGCGTTCGGCGCGCGACAGCATGTCGCCGGTCGATTCTTCGGCGCTGGCCACCGCCGGCACCCGGGAAGCCTTGGGACGCCTGCGCGTGACCTCGGTCGGCACCGCGATCGGCTCCGGCACCTGCAACGCGCTCACCAGATGCGCAAAGCCGATTTCGCCGGCCGACGGCAATGCCAAGCGTTCCGGTGTTTCGCGAGTGGGCGATGGAGAAAGAGGGGGTGCCGGGAGGGGCATCGTTGCAGGCCGCGAAGAAAGGCGCGCCATGCTACGGTCAGCCCCCGACGCTGCACTCGAGGAAAGCCCGCCCTCTGCGTAACTCCCGTTGCTGAAAGCGCAGCCAGTCACGACAACTCCCACCGGCGGCCGCCTCAGGTGCCGGCCGGCTTTCTGGCCTGCAGCGCCGCCCAGAGCCGGTCCGCCGCCTGTGCGGCCTGGTTGCGCTGCATGTCCGTGAGGCGCCGGTAGTCTTCGGTGGTGAGGAACCAGTCCGCGCTCAGCTTGTCACCCGAGCGCTGCGCGACCAGGTTCCAGGCCGCGGCATCCACGGTCTGGCGCTGCATCAGATAGCTTTCTGACAGCATGGCCGCCGCATGGCGGTTGCCCAGCACATAGGCCGCCTGCAGCGCCTCGCGGGCGGCCTGCAGATAGGCAAAGCCGGGCTCGTAGCCCTGGGCCTGGGGATGGCCGTCGAACTCGAACATATAGCGCTCGGCCAGATGCGTCAGGGCCTGCACGTCCTGGGCCGCGGCGGCCCGGCGCAGCGCGTCCAGGCCCATCTTGTAGTAACGCTCGTCAATGAAATAGCCGAGCTGGCGCAAGGCGTCATTGGCCGCCTTGTCGGCCGCCGACAGGGGCGGCGGCGTGGGGTCGGTCGCGGCTGAAGCAGCCGGTGTCTGGGCCGCCGCGGCGGGCAGGCCGGCAGCCGCGACTGGCTGCGCGGCCGACGATGCCGGCCATGCCAGAGGAGAGGCCAGCGGCGTGGGTAGGCCGCTGGCCTGGGGAGGCACCGAGGCGAGCAAGCTCTTGTGGATCTCGCTCTTGCCGGCGCCGGCTGCAGGGCCTGTCGCCTGCAGTCCGGCCGAGGGCGCATCCGGGTGCTGCCACAGCGTGTATGCGCCCCAGCCCGCAATGCAGGCGACGCCGATCAGGAGCGCATAACGCATGGGCCTACAGGCTGTTGAGGCAGGTGTTGGTGCTGGTGGCGTAGCCGCGGCGCGCGTAGTAGTCACGCTGCGACGGCGTGCCATGCGTGCCGTAGTCGGCCGCGGCGCGCGCGGAACGCACCGACGCCTCGATGAAGGACGGGTAGCGCAGGCTGGTCTCGGCGTACTTGGCGAAGCTGCCGGCCACGCAATCGGCCTGCAGTTCCTGGTAGGGCGCCTGGTAGCGGATGCCGTAGTTGAACTGGATGGTGTGGCCCCATTCGTGGGCCAGCACGAACTTGGCCACGTAGCTGCCATAGGCTTCCTGCTGCTGCAGGAAGTTGCTGCCCACGCTGATGACGTAGGGGCTGCAGGCCATGGCGCTCAGCTGCTGCTCGCCGCAGGCGTAGGCGTTCAGGTAGACGCGCGGCTGGCTGTAGCCGCCGAGCAGGCGGGAGATTTCAGAGGCACTGCTCTGCACATAGCTGCTGGTGACGGTGACCGCGTTGGCGGACGCACAGGCCGCAACGGCAAGCGCGGCCGCGATGCGCAGGCGGCGCCGCATGGGTGATGAAGGCTGGCTCATGAGACGGGTTCACTGTTGAGACCGCGCGGAAGGCACGGCGCCTGGCACGCATCGCGGAGGGACACGCGCTTTTTTCAGTGTGTGGAACCCGTCTCCTGCACGGTCAAGGGTTTCGCCGAGTCTCGCAATTACCGACTGACATCACTGCGCATCTGAGGCGGGCGTGCCCATCAAGGCCGCGCGCGTCGCCTCGTCGGCCGGGAACAGATGCTCCACTTTCAAGGACGCCAGCGTGATGTCCAGCGGCGTGCCGAAGCTGGTGAAGGCGGAGAAGAAACTCAGCGTGCGGCCATCGGCCGCGCGCAGGCGCAGGGCCAGCACTGGCAGGCCGCCAGTCTCGACCGGGCCCCAGGGCTGCACGTCGGCGCGCAGCTCGTCGAGCAGGGCGCGCAGCTTGGGCAGATGCTCGGCCTCGCGGCTGGCGCGGGCCCACATCTCGCCGCACAGCTCGGCCTCGTTGACGCACAAGTCCCGCAGGCCGCCCTCGCTGAAGATGGCGCGCAGCAGGTTGAAGGGGCCGGCCAGCAGGTGATCGGACGGCAGCCCCAGCAGCCCCAGCAGCCGCACCAGGCCGGCATTGGCCATGACGAGGTTGTATTCGCCGTCCAGCACCAGGGCCGGTGTCGGGTCGTGGGCGTGCAGCAGCTGCTCCAGGGCCAGTCGCACCGGTGCCATCTCCGGCGCATCCAGCGCACGCTCGGCGTGGGCGGGTGCGTAGCCGGCCGCGAGCAGGGCCTGGTTGCGTTCCTGCAGCGTGGCGCCCAGGGCGTCGAGCAGGGCGATCAGCGTCTCGCGGCCGGCGCGGGAACGGCCGGTCTCGATGCAGCTGAGGTGGCGTTGCGAGACGCCAGTACGCAGCGACAGCTCCAGCTGGCTGACGCGGCGCGACTTGCGCAGGGCGGCGAGGGTGGCGGTCATGGTGAGGGCGTGGGCAGCAGATGCACGATGCCGGCGGCGAGCAGCAGTATCAGGGCCGCCGCGTCCAGCCTGACGACGGTGACCAGCGCAGGCGTCAGCAGGCCGACCGGCATAGCGAACAGCAGAAAGGACGCGACGCTGACCCCGCCGGCAACCAGGCCCGGACCGCGCAGCGCGGGCTGCCAAGCGGCATAGGCGAGAAAGGCGGCCAGCAGGCCGAAGAGCACGGCGCGGTGGCGCAGCAGCAACTCAAGCGCGGGATCGCGGGCATCGACGCCATACAGGGTCGACAGCTTGGACGCGCCCAGCACGCCGGCCAGTGGCAGCGCATGCAGCAGGGCGACAAGGACCAGGGCGATGGGGACGAGCAGCTTCATGGCGCCGGACCATAGGCCAGCCGGAGCGCGGCGGCGATGACCTCCGAGGTCATTGCGGCGATGCGCGCAGCTGCCGAGCATGGCGCCATCAACCACCGCAAAGGAGATCCTCATGCGAACCGCCCTCGTCATCGTCCTGGCCGCCTTCGGCCTGTTCTCGACCTATGTGATGTGGCAGGTTGGCTATCTCGGCATCTGGCAGGCCGGCATGAGCAGCGTCGGCGCCTGGCAGGTGCTGGCGGACCTGATCATCATGTCCTGGATCGCGCTGGGCTTCATCTGGCGCGATGCGCGCCAGACCGGCCGCACCGTCTGGCCCTTCGCGCTGATCACGCTGGCCGCCGGCTCCATCGGCCCGCTGCTCTATCTGCTGCTCACGCCCTCGGGCCGCGACAGCGCGCTGAGGGCCGCCTGAAGATTGGCCCGCGCGGGCGCCTCGAAGCGCTCGCGCAGGGCCGGCGTGCCGTAGAGCACCGGCCGGGCGAGAAAGCCGGCCAGGATGGCGCCCCGCTTCTCGTTGAAGACCGCCTGCGGCACGTAGGCGTACTCGACGCGGATCTGCGCTTCGTACTCGGCAAAGCGCGCCGGTGCCGCGCCGAGGATGGCGAGGTCGATGTCCACCAGCAGTTGCTCGTCAGCCGTGGCGGGCGCCACGCTGTGGCGCGTGGCCAGCACCAGGGCCGCGACACGCTCGGCCGCGTCGGCTGGGGCGCCCGCGTCGAGCAGGGCCGCGCGCGCCCAGTCGGCGCTCAGGGCTTCGTTGTCATGGCGGTGCACGTCGTAGATGGCATCGTGGAACCACAACGCGATCTCGACCTCGGCGGGCCGCTCGGCCAGATGGGCGAACTCGCCGAACAGGGCGAGGCATTCATGCAGATGCTGCTGGGTGTGATAGCCGCGATGCGGCTCGGCGTAACGGGCCAGCAGCTCGGCTTGCAGGGCTTCGCCATCGCGCGCGCCGAGCGCGGTCCAGGCCCGCTTCATGACGTCGGCTGGCCGAACATCATGCGATGCCCGTCCATCGTCCGGATGCCGAACTCGCGCATGCCCCAGGGCTCGTCGCGCAGCGGCTTGATGAACTCGGCACCCTTGGCGGTGAACTCCGCGTGCAGCGCGTCTATGGCCCCGACCTGCACATAGGCGAAATAGCTGTGGTCGCCCAGCTGGGCCGGTGGGGTCGCGTCCGGGCACTCGCCGGCCATGATGACGCAGGCATCACGCTCCAGCCACCGCCAGCCGGGGTCGCCCATGTCGTGGACGGTGAAGCCGAGCACGTCGCGGTAGTACGCGGCTGAGCGCGCAAGGTCGGGGACGGCGAGGACGTAGCGAGGCTGGGTCAGCATCTGGCCATGTTAGGCCGGCTTGCACGCCCTGGTCTCGGCCTTGTTTCGCCGTCGAGCCCGCTATAAAGCCGGTATGCAGGTTCCCCCTCGGCAGCAAAGACCATGAGCGATGTGTTTCACGATCGGCAGGCCCGTGGCTGGGCAAGGACGGGGTGGCTGCAGGCTCACTACACGTTTTCGTTCGGCTCCTTCAACGACCCGACGCGGATGGGCTTTCGTGCGCTGCGGGTGATCAACGAGGACATCGTTGCCGGCGGGTCGGGCTTTGCCGAGCACGCTCACGATCACTTCGAGATCCTGACCTTCATGTTGTCGGGGGAGCTCGAGCACAAGGACTCGGCCGGCCATCACGGGCGTCTGCGCGCTGGCGATGTCCAGCTCATCAGCTCCGGCACCGGTGTCAAGCACTCGGAGCGAAACCCCGCCGAGGCGCCAACGCATCTGTTCCAGATCTGGCTGCACGGCAACGCAGACCACCTCCAACCACGCTATCAGCTGCTGCAAGGAGCGCTGCTCGGCACGAATGGCCCACGCCTGGTGGCGGGTGCGGCGGAGCAACCGGGCGTGTTGCAGCTTCGTGCGCCAGTGAACATCTGGGCCGTGGCCGGCCAGCCCGGCGAATGCTGCAGCCACGACATCCAACCGGACCGTTTTGGCTGGCTGCAGGTGCTGGAAGGCGTCGTCCTGGCCGATGTCGATGGCGAGCCACAACCGCTGGAGTTGCGGGGCGGCGATGGGCTGCAGCTGTCGACGGTCAAGCAGATCTCGGTGGCGCCGCAAACCGAAGCTCGGTGGGTTTGGTTTGACTTGGCTTAGGCGGCTTCAGGCGGATTGCAGTCCTTCGGGCCGGCTACACCGGTGCCGACTAGCAACTCAACGACGATATTCCAGCCCGCGATCTCTGTAGCGTGGAGTGCGCCAGAAGCTCTATTCGTCCTGGCGTTGATGCGGAGCCTTTGCAATCAGCAAATCACCGATCAGCATTTGAGCCGCCTTGATAAGCAAAGGCAAAACCCGGTGAAGTTCTTGCTGCAGGTCTAAAGGTACCGGCTCAATTGTGGTGGTCACGTAATGGGGCGCGTGACGAACCGCAAATTCGCTTCCGTCGGCGTGCCCGATTTGTTTATCGCGCAGACGCAGAACGCGCATCATTGTCTCGCCGAAGGCGACACGGTTTGGTTCGTTTGGAAAAGCCAGTTCTAGAAGCCGTTGTCGAAGTTCATCGCCCGCATCGCTCTTGTTCTTCGCTACGACACCGGCAGCTGGGTTCCCACTTGAGTACAACTGGGCCAGATAGACAATGGCAATCTTGTGCAGGTGAAAGGCACCTAGGTGGCATTCGCGCGGTGTGGGGAGTGCTGGACGAAAACGCTCGAGCACCTCGGGATCACCCGAATATCCTCGAAGCCGGTCGTACGACCGACCGGTCTCGGCTTGATAAAACGCTTCGAAGTTGACTTCCTCGGCGACGACTGCCGAAGCCGACGCTGCATGGCTAAGCCGGTCAGCAAGGTCTAGTGCCTGTTTACAGTCCGCCAGCGCGTTCGACCAAAGCTGCGCCCGTCCAATTAGTTCGTCATGCATCGCAGGACTCAAGTTAGGTCAGCCGGTACGCGATTGCTGCCGTCGGCGGACGTTGGCTCCTGGTCCGCAGCGTACATCCGCCTAGGTCCATGCGAAGGACCGTTTCCGCTGCAAAAGCGGCGTAGGCCAGGGAGCCGGGGGCGACCCTCTGCTTCGGGCTTGCGGCAGACGCAGGGACGGCAGTCCGCTGAGTTCAAGCCACCGGGGGCCGCCGCGCGCGTATGACCGTCTCTGTCACCCGCCCCGCGCCTTCTCCCTCTCCTGCAACGCCCGCCACATGACCTTGCCCGCGCCGCTCTTGGGCAGCGTGTCGACAAACTCGATCAAGGCCGGCACCTTGTAGGCGGCCATGTTGGCCTTGCACCAGTCGCGCAATTCGGCCTCGGTGAGCGACTCATGGCCCGCACGCTTGACGACGACGGCCTTGACGGTCTCGCCGCGGTAGGCGTCGGGGGCCGAGATGATGCAGGCCTCGGCGATGCCGGGGTGGGCATGCATGAGGTTCTCGACCTCGCTCGGCCAGACCTTGAAGCCGCTTGCATTGATCATGCGCTTCAAGCGGTCGGTCATGAAGAAATAGCCGTCGGCGTCGGCGTAGCCGATGTCGCCGGTGCGGAAGAAGCGCTGGCCCTCGAACTGGATGAAAGCCGCCTCCGTCGCGTCGGGCCGGCCCCAGTAACCTTCGAAGACCATGGGACCGCGCACGATGATCTCGCCGGCCTCGCCGGCCGGCAGCTCCTTCAGCGTGTCGGGGTCGATGACGCGCGCGTCGCAGCTCAGATAGGGCACGCCCAGGCATTGCTGCTTGGGGGCGTCGTAGGGGTTGCTGTGGCTGGGCGCGGCCGTCTCGGTGAGGCCATAGCCTTCCATGTAGCGCAGGCCCCAGCGCTGCCACAGCCGCTCGGCAATCGCCTGCGGCATGGCCGCGCCGCCGCCGCCGATGGTGACCATGCTGCTCATGTCGAAGCTGTCGACCTGTGGGCTGGCCATCAGGTCGATGACCATGGTGGGGATGTTGGTCCAGCGCGTGACGCGGTGTTCGGCGATGAGGCGGGCCGCGTACTCGCGCTGCCAGCGTGGCATCAGCACCAGGGCCGCGCCGGCCGCCAGCGTGCCGTGCATGACGACGACCATGCCGGTGATGTGGAACATGGGCACGACGCCGAGCACCACGTCTTCGTGGCTGACATTGGCCCACAGGCCGCCCGCGAAGATGTTGTGCTGCAGGCTGCGGTGCTTGTGCATGCAGCCCTTGGGGTTGCCCGTGGTGCCGCTGGTGTAGGGCAGCAGGGCGAGGTCGTCGGCGCCCACGTCGAGAGTGGGCGGGGCGCCCGTGCAGGCCAGGGCCTGGCCCCAAGCGGTGGCGCCGGCGGGCAGGGCGATGTCGGTGTTCAGCCAGTCGGCCCAGCCCGGGGGAAGGCCTTCGCCATCGCTGCGGCCGCCGGGCAGAACCTCGGCCAGGCGGGTCACAACCAGGTTCTGGGCGGCCATGCCGGCGGCCAGCCACTCGGCGCTGAGGTCGGCACTGGTGATGGCCAGCACGGCGCCACTGTCCTCGATGAGGTGCTTGATCTCGGCCGCCTTGTTCATGGCGTTGACCGGCACGACGACGGCATTCGCGCTGAGGATGGCGTAGTGGGCGATGACGAGCTGGGGGCAGTTCTGCAGGCCCACCAGCACGCGGTCGCCTCGTCTGATGCCACGCTGGGCCAGCCAGGCCGACAGACGCGCCACCTGGGCGGCCAGTTCCGCATACGTCGTCTTCTGGCCCAGGAAGACCAGCGCCGTGCGCTGCGGAAAGCGCCGCGCGTTGATCATCAGGTTGTCGGGCAGGGCCGTGGCCGGCGGCTCGATGGCATGCGGGATGCGGACGGGCCAGACCTTGTGGTGCGCTCGGGTCGTCATGTCAGGATGTCTCCGGTTTCCTCGCGACGACGAGATAGACGCCGAGCAGCGTCACGCCCATGCCCGCGATGGCTTGTGCGCCGAGTGTCTCGCCGAACAGCAACCACGCCATCACGGAGGTGACAGAGGGCACCAGATACATGGTGCTGGACACCGCCGTGACGCGGCCATGCCGCAGCATGTAGAACATCAGGCTGATGCCGCCGGCCGTCAGCACCAGGATGCTCCAGGCCATGGCCACCATCACCGAGGCGTTCCATTCGATGCGCATGGGCTCGAACCACCAGGCCGCGGGCAGGGTGACGGCCAGCGAGGCCGCGAACTGCACGACCTGGCCGGTGCGCAGGTCGAAGTGGGGCACGAAACGCTTCTGGTACAGCGTGCCGCCGGTGATGGCCAGCAAAGCCATCAGGCAGAGCAGCAGCGGCGGGCCATAGCTGGAGCCCAGGTTGAGCTTGTGCCAGATGACGAGAACGACACCCACGAGGCCCAGGGCCACACCCGCCCACTGACGTGGCGCGACGCGCTCGCCGATCAGCGGCGCCGCCGCGGCCACCAGCACCGGCTGCAGGTTGACGATGAGGGCCGCCGTGCCGGCCGGCAGGCCCTGGCGGATGGAGACCCAGACGCCGGCGAGATACAGGGCCTGGATGCCCAGGCCCGAGACCGCCAGATGGGCCATGTCGCGCCGCGACGGCCAGGCCGCCCGCGCCGCCAGGGCCAGGCCCAGCATCAGGGCCACGACGCCGGCATAGCGCCAGGCCAGGAAGGTCAGCGGGTCGGCATAGGGCGCCGCCAGCTTGGCAACGATATAGCCGGTGGCCCAGATGAAGATGAAGAGAGGTGGGGCAATGCGGTCGAGCAGCGGCATGGAGCCATCATGCCAAGACCCGCGCGCTCATGAGGCGCACAAGGTCGGCCGGCTCGGGCAGGGGGCCGGGCAGGGGCAGGCCGGTGAAGGCCGCATCCAGGCTCAGATGCGACAGGCCATGGGCCAAGCTCCAGCCGGTCAGCGCGATCAGCGGACCGGACGCGGCATCGAAACGCGTGGCCGCGTCCAGCAGCACGCGAAAACTCGCTTCGGCCGCGCGGTCCAGGCCCGGATGCTGGTGGCGCGAGGCCAGCACGGGGCCGAACATCAGCCGGAAGCGCGCCGGCCGTCGCCGCGCGAAGTCGACATAAGCTGTGGCGATGGCCAGCAATTGCTCCCGGGCATCTGCCGGGTGGGCGTCGACGCCGGCCTGCATGGCCGCACCCAGCTGCTGGAAGCTGCGCTCGGCCAGGGCCGCCAGCAGTTCGGGCAGGCCGGCGAAATGGTGATAGGGCGCCGCATGCGACACACCGGCGCCACGCGCCACGTCGCGCAGGCTCAAGGACGCCGCGCCGCGCTGGGCCAGCTGGGCCTCGGCGGCGTCCAGAAGGGCCTCGCGCAGCTCGCCATGGTGATAGGCGCCAACCGCCTTGGCGCGGGGCCGCGGCGGCTTCTCGGCGGCGGGCTGGCCCGCGGCCTTGACGGCCCGCGGCGAACGCGCCGGTTGAGCTGGGGAGGCTTTCGCGGCAGGGGGGCGAGCCGAAGCAGGCTTGTTCATGCGCCACATCTTGCCATCGTCAAGATCGAGGTGGATACTGCGCCCATCTTTACATCGTCAAGATCATGTTTTCCATCGCATGACTGGGCGAAGCGAAAGGAGAGAGCGGCCATGTATCACGCCATCGTCAAGCGCAAGCTGTTGAACGCCTTTGCCGAGTTGAACGCGGGGCGCTACGACGGCATCCCGGCGCAGTTCGCCGCGGCGCATCGCCATTGCATGGTGGGCGACCACGCCCTGGGCGGCGAGCGTCGCGACCTGGGCGCAACGACGCGCTGGTACGGCCGGCTGCAGCGTCTGCTGCCGGGGTTGCGCTTCGAAGTCGACGGCGTCTGGGTCAGCGGTTGGCCCTGGTGCACGCGTGCCGTCATCAGCTGGCGCGACCGCTTCCGCCTGCCGGGCGGCCGCGAGGGCAGCAATGTCGGCATGCACGAGTTCGAGCTGCGCTGGGGCCGCGTCAGCGCGCTGACGGTGCACTGCGACACCGCTCGGCTGGCGGGCTATCTGGCCGAGGTGGCTGCAGCCGGTCAGCCTGAGGCGCTGGCTGAACCCATCGTTTGACGCGATGACTACGTCGAGACCTTGGTTCGCCTCGCGTAGATGACGGCGCGAAGGCAGCCGAAAGGCGGAGTCCTGATCATGTGCAATCTTGGCGCTGCCAGCAACGCATAGCCGGATGCTTCCCTGGCCCGGCATCTGGCTGCGAAGAGCTTGTGCGGGGCGGAGCGAGACAGCCCGAGATTCCGCTTCGCGCCGGCTACGAGCTCGCGCGTGGTTTTGATCGGGGCCTCTCCAGTCGCCGTGAGATAGAAGCCTTTCCAGTCGCCCATGCGAGCGAACGACCGGCCATAGATGCCGGGTGCGTGAAGGCGGATGCCAAGTGCTCGTTGTTGGAGGCTGATGGGCCAATCTCCGCGCTTCTCCTCATGGAACACTCTGGAGTCCTGAGCGCCCTTCGGTGTCCGCAGCAACCAGAGTCCATACCGAAGGACGGTGCGCGCCAATTGTTCAACCTTGCTGTGGGCTAGCCGTCATCGCCCGGCGTGCATCCGCCTCGATCAGTTCCCGCAGGCAAGGCAGGCACAGGCAGCCGCTGTACTGCTCGGCGAGTTCGACGCGCAGCCTCTCGGTCAGGCGGATGCCGAAGCAGGCGCAGTGGCCGGCCTGCACACCGCATTCGAAGCCGCCGCCACAGCGCGGGCAGTTGGTGTCGAGCATGGAGCCCGTGTTCATGCCCGCTTCTCCCGCAATGCTGCAGCGCAGAGTTGCTCCAGCACGCCCGAATCCACGTCGGCCAGGCGCTTGATGTAGAGGCAGCCCTTGCCCTGGCGGTGCTTGCCCAGCCTGGCGATCAGGGCTTCACGTTCGGCGCTGGTGCCGATGTAGAGGCTGATGTCGCCCTTGCCGCCCGCGCCGCTGGCGAAGCCGATCTCGAAGATGTCGCCTTCGCGGCCACTGTCGTAGACGTAGTGGTGGTGGCCGAAGCCGACCATGCGGCCCCACATCACCGGCGGGTGGCCGCTGGCGCGTTGCATCAGCGCGATCAGCGCCCGGCAGTCGGCCGCGCGCGCTTCGGGCTGGGCCGCGAGATGGGCCTCGACGTCGGCATCGGTGGGGACGGTCTTGTTGGCAGCGGCCATGGCGCAGTCGCGACGGTCAAAGCGCGGATTGTGGATCTTCGGGCGCAGGCAATGGCGTGGCGCGGGCCAGGGCCATCCAGGTCGCGAAGTCGGGTTTGTGGGCCCGCTTGGGCGCCGGCCGGGCGAGTTCGAGATGGCTGTCGTGGCCGATCAGCAAGCCGTAGTCGGGCGGGATCTCCTCGGGCTGGGCGATGCCGGCCTTGATGACGAACCAGCACTGGCCGCACAGGGCCCGGTAGGCGGCGGACTTGGCCGGGCGGCGCAGCTCGCCGAGCAGGTCGGCACGGCTGACCTTGATCTCGTGGATGGCGGGTTCGAGGTAGTCCTCCACCGTGCTGTGGCGGATGGAATAGACGTCGGGCATGGCGTTGACCCACAGCATCTTGCCGTCTTCACCAGGCAGGCCGGCGCGCAGCGCGAGGCCGCGCCAGGCAATGCGCCCGGCGCGCTGCATCTCGGTGGCGACGCGCTCGACCAGGCTCTCATGGGCATCGCGCGCAGCGCGGTTGCGGGTCAGCGAGGCGGCGATATGGGCGATGCCAGCGTCCGTGACGCGCAGGCGTTCGCGGCCGTCGGCCTCCTGCAGGCGCTCGACCCAGCCCGCCGCCAGCAGCTCGACCTCGACGAGGTCCTGGCTGGGCCAGCCGGCGCTGCGCCACAGCAGGCGCAGGCGTTGCAGGTGAACGCGGGTGGGTGTCGACACGGTGCGATCTTCGCGCCAGAAAGAAAAAGCCCCCGGCCGCGAGGCTCGGGGGCTTTTGCCAAGGTCAGCCTGGCTTACGGGCGCTCGCGCTTGGGCAGGGCGGACAAGCCCGGCACCGGCGAGTTGGTCGTGGCCGTCGTGGCCGTGTTGGGCACGGCGAAGAAGGTCCAGACGCTGTTGGCCGGGAAGGCCAGCGTGGAGTTGGTGTAGATCGGCGTGGCCGAGGTCGGCACCGTCACGTCCACCTGCGAGGCGGTCGTGGACGAGATGCTGTTCGGCGTGGAGGCCGTGCCCGGCAGCACATTGGCAGCGATGGTGCTGAAGTCCACGTTCAGCGACACACCAGCCGGCTGGGAGGCGATGGCGTTGACCATGCGGATCTTCACGTTGCCGTTCACGGTCGGCAGGCGGTTGTCGTCATTCAGCACGGACAGCTTGGGCGCCGCGGCGTCACCCCAGACCAGCAGGGTGTAGTCGTTGCCGGCGGTCAGCGTCGGCGGCGTGAAGCTCACGGCGGCGCCGTTGACGGTGGTGGTCAGCGTGCTGGCGCCGGAAGACGTCGTCACGTAGTCGCTGATCAGGGGGCTGATGGCGCTGCTGAACATCTGCTGGCCGTTGACGGTCGAGCCGACGGCGGCGCCATTGGTCAGCGCGGCCACGGTGCGCACACGGCTCTGGGCGTTGGGGTAGTTCTTGACGGCGCCCTTCTGAACCATGGAGATGCCGTTGACCAGCACACCGCCGTCAGAGGCGGTCAGGATCAGGGTGTTGACGGTCGCGGAGTCCAGGGTCAGGGCCGGGAGGTCCAGGCGCAGGTCGCTGCGCTTGTTGTAGCCGGTCACGCGGACGCGGAAGGTGCCCGAGTTGATCTGGACGTAGCCGCTGCTGGTACCGCCTTGCAGGTTGGTCGTCAGTGCCGTGGCGGAGTTGATGTCGTCGGTCGCCGTCGTCACGTAGACGTCCAGCGCGCCGGCGTCGGGCGCCAGGTTCAGGACCAGCAGCTTGGACTTGTTGGCGTCAGGCGCGGTTTCAGCTTCCTGCAGCAGCGTGGTGCGGACGGCACCGGCGAAGCCGTAGGTGATGAAGGTGTAGTTGCTGCCCGAGGCCAGCGTCGGCGTCGTGGCCGAGACGCTGGTGCCGACGTCACTGGTCAGCACCTTGGTGGCGGTGTTGTTGGTGTCGACGGTGCCGTAGTCACCGACGGCGGCATAACCCACCTTGGTGTTGATGGACTTGTCGTTGACCGTCAGATCCAACTGGGGATAGGAGCGCGAGGCATTGAGCAGGCGCACTTGCGTGTCGCTGCCGCCGCCGCCGCCGCCGCCGCAGGCCGTCAGGAAGGCGGTGGCCGAAAGGCTCAGCGTCAAGACCAGTCGAGTGGCCCAGGGGGTGAATCGCATCGAAAACTCTCCGAAAAAACCAAACCGCCGGGCCCTGTTGCAAAGCTGCGGCCAAATACGCGGACTCGCGATTAGAACTCAAGCTGAGGATGTCACGGTTTCCGCCACCTAGCGGCCGGTGAAGAACTGTTGCTGGTGATTGACGACCGACCGTCACCACAGCGTCACCCTCGGCGCTGAGGAGAACACTCCAATTCCGGCGCCTGCGCGTCGCTAGCATCGCCGCCATGAACTATCCCCATCTCCTCGCCCCCCTGGATCTCGGCTTCACGACGCTGAAGAACCGCGTGCTGATGGGCAGCATGCACACCGGCCTGGAGGACGGGCGCAAGCATTTCGAGCGCATGGCCGTGTTCTTCGCCGAGCGTGCCCGGGGCGAGGTGGGGCTGATCGTGACGGGCGGCTTCGCGCCCAATATCGAAGGCTGGGCCAAGCCCTTTGCCGGCACGCTGGCGACCTCGGGCGCGGCGCGGCGGCACAAGATCATCACGGACGCCGTGCATGCCGAGGGCGGCAAGATCGCGCTGCAGATCCTGCACACCGGCCGCTATGGCTACTCGCCGCTGTGTGTGGCGCCATCGCGCATCCAGAGCCCGATTTCGCCCTTCACGCCGCGGGAGCTGAGCCCGCGCGGCATCGAGCGCCAGATCAAGGCCTTCATCCGCTGCGCCAAGCTGGCCCGCGAGGCCGGCTATGACGGCGTGGAGGTGATGGGCAGCGAGGGTTATTTCATCAACCAGTTCCTCGTCGAGCACACCAACCAGCGCAGCGACGCCTGGGGCGGCTCGTATGAAAACCGCATGCGCCTGCCGCTGGAGATCCTCGCCCGCATGCGCGAGGCCGTCGGGCCGGACTTCATCATCATCTACCGCCTGTCCATGCTGGACCTGGTGCCCAACGGCAGCAGCTGGGAGGAAGTCGTCGAGTTGGGCCGGCGCGTGGCCAAGGGCGGGGCGAACATCATCAACACCGGCATCGGCTGGCACGAGGCCCGCATCCCGACCATCGCGACCAGCGTGCCGCGCGCCGGCTTCGCCTGGGTGACCGCCAAGCTGCGCGCCCAGTTGCGGGAAGAGGGCATCACGACGCCGCTGATCACCAGCAACCGCATCAACACGCCCGAGGTGGCCGAAGGCGTGCTGGCCGACGGCAGCGCCGACATGGTGTCCATGGCCCGGCCCTTCCTGGCCGACTCGCATTTCGTGCAGAAGGCCCGCCAGGGCCGGTCGGACGAGATCAACACCTGCATCGCCTGCAACCAGGCCTGCCTGGACCACACCTTCGCGCAGAAGATCTCGACCTGCCTGGTCAACCCACGCGCGGCCTATGAGCAGGAGATCGTGCTCAAGCCGGTGAATGGTGCGAAGAAGCGCATCGCCGTCGTCGGTGCCGGCCCGGCAGGCCTGGCCGCGGCGACGACGCTGGCCGAGCGCGGCCATGCGGTGACGCTGTTCGACGCGGCCCATGAGATCGGCGGCCAGTTCAACATGGCTAAGCGCATCCCGGGCAAAGAGGAGTTCCAGGAGACGCTGCGCTACTTCGGCCGCCGCATCGAGATCACCGGCGTCGAGCTGAAGCTGAACTGTCGGGTCTCGGCCCAAGACCTGAAGGGCTTCGACGAAGTGCTGCTGGCCACCGGCGTCAGCGCCCGCAACCCGAAGATCAAGGGCCAGGACGAGGGCCAGGCCCGCGGCCAGGTGCTGAGCTATATCGACGTGCTGAGGCACGAGAAACCGGTGGGCGGCCGCGTCGCCATCGTCGGCGCCGGCGGCATCGGCTTCGACGTGGCCGAATACCTGCTGGAGGCCGGCCATTCGCTGACGCTGGACCCGGCGGCCTGGCGCCGTCACTGGGGCGTGGGCGACCCCGAGCAGGTGAGGGCGGGGCTGCTGCGCCCGGCGCCCGAGGCGCCGACCCGCCAGATCACGCTGCTGCAGCGCAAGGCCGGCAAGCCGGGCGCGGGCCTGGGCAAGACGACGGGCTGGATCCACCGCGCCGCCCTGAAGATGAAGAACGTCGACATGCTGGCCAGCGTCAACTACGAGCAGATCACGGCCGAAGGCCTGTGGGTCAGCTATGGCGAAAAGCGGACCGACGCCCAGCTCATCGAGGCCGACACCATCGTGCTGTGCGCCGGCCAGGAGCCGCTGCGCGAACTGGAGGCGCCGCTGAGGGCCGCCGGCGTCAACGTCCACCTGATCGGCGGCGCGCTGGAGGCCGGCGAACTGGATGCCAAGCGGGCCATCCTGCAAGGGACCAAGCTCGCCTGCACCCTCTAGTCTTGCTGCGCCGCCGCAGGCCGGCGCTCCCTCGCGCAACTCCCGCCGATCCGGCTTTGGCTCCGGCATCACATCACTGCGCGATATGAGCCTTCACCGCAGCGCAAGCGCTGTGCCGGGCGGCTGACGTTGCCAAGGCCAGAGGCCTTGTCCTTCGCCAGGCACCAACAGTCCTCAGGACTGTTGATGTCCGGGCTCAGCCCCCTTGAGGGGGCGGCCGTCAGGCCGTAGGGGGTGGGCTCAGTTCAGGGAGAGTTCCCAGAGCTGGTACATCGTGTCGTTGTCCTGCTCGATGACCTCAAGCCCCTCAGCCAGGTCGAAGCTGGAGTCGTACCAACCGCAGTCCAGCTTGCGGGCGCTGACGGCACTGTTGACGCAGCGCAGCGGCGCGCCGTTGGTCAGCTTGGCGTTGGACTTGGACGACTGCAAGGAACTGAAGAATTGCATGGTGTCGGCTCCGTGTTGCTGAAGGGGCGGCGTCGTGTTCAACGCCATGCCGTCAGCATCGCGGCCGGGCCCTTTCCGGGACATCACCCGGAGGGTGGAGCGAGGGGGGATGAAGCCCCGGCGCATCCCCCGCCCCTCCCCCCAAAAGAGGGACTGAAACTGGGGTCAGAGTCGATTTATGAGGCCGCAAACCCTGACGAAAGCCGTTCCGGGTCGGCTGAGCTAGGCTGAGACTCCAGCCAGGAGCCCGCATGTCCACCACCGCCGCCATCAGCCCCGTCGACGTCGCCGCCAGCCTGACCGAGTTCTGGTCGCCCCGCGTCGTGGGCGCCTTCGACGACAACTACGTCAAGGTCGCCAAGGTGCAGGGGACCTTCGGCTGGCACCGCCATCCGGACGAGGACGAGCTCTTCCACATCCTGCGCGGCCGGCTGCGCATTGACATGCGCGACGGCGCCGTCACGCTGGAAGCCGGGCAGATGTTCGTCGTGCCGCGCGGCGTGGAGCATTGCCCGGTGGCCGAAGAGGAATGCCTGCTGATGCTGGTGGAGCGCAAGACGACGCTGCACAGCGGCGACACGCCCAACGAGAAGACGCGCTCCATCGAGGAGCAGCTCGGCGCCGCCTAGGCCAGGCGGCTCAGCTCGCGCCGGGCATCGTTGCCAATCCAGCGCGCCGACTTCTCCTCACGCTGGCACAGGCGCTCCGCCACAGTGAGCGCAGGCTCACGCAGCTCTGCGCTGCGCTTGCCGATCTGGCGCAGCGCCCAGTTGACCGACTTCTTGACGAAGTTGCGCTCATCGTCGGCCGCCGCTTCGATGAGGGGCAGGCGGGCGAGGAAGTCGGCGTCCGGCCGAGTCTTCTGGTGCACCGCGGCGACGGCCAGCAGGCTGAAGGCGGCCCGTTTCTCGAACTCGGGCCTGCGCCTGGCCCAGCGCGCGATGGCCGCCCAGGCCAGCGGGCTCTTGACGAAGGCATTGGTGCAGGCCTGGTCGCAGACGTCCCAGGCGCCCATGCCGGCCACCCAATGGTCCATCTCCGCCACAGTCAGCCGAGCCGGCTCGGCCACCATGCCGGCCAGGATCTGGGCGTCGGGGATGCCGCTGTTCCACAGCGCTAGGGCCAGTTCATGGTCGCGCTTGAACTCGCGGGCCAGGGCACGCAGCGTGGGCACGGCCAGGCCCAGGCGGGCGTCGCCGGTCAGGCCGAAGCGGGCCATGGCCTCCAGGGCTTCGGGTCGGGCGGCGGCACGCAGGCGGCCCAAAGCGAGATCGAGTCTTGTGCTGCTCATCGAACGGGTCCTTGACTTCGAGTGCACTCTAGGTCGTCCAATGGCTTCATGACCACTCTCGACGACCCTCCCCTGCTGCTGATCGGCGCCCTGGCCGCGCGCTGCGGCAAGTCCGTCCATGCGATCCGCTGGTACGAGGCCCAAGGCCTGGTGCCCGGCGTGGCACGCGACAGCGGCGGCCGGCGGCGCTACCGCGAGCAGCACGTCGCCTGGCTGGAGTTGATGGAGAGGCTGCGCACCACCGGCATGTCCATCGCCGAGATGCGCCGCTACACCGAACTCGTCACCCAGGGCCGCAAGAGCCTGGCCGCGCGCCGCGACATGCTGGCCGCCCATCGCGCCGACGTGCTGGCCACCATCGCCCGCTGGCAGGAGGCGCTGATGGCCCTGGACCAGAAGCTGGATTTCTACGACGACTGGATCGCCACCGGCCACCGCCCGGCGCGCGACCCGCTGCAACCCAGGAGCAAGCCATGAACACCACCACTGCTGCCAACAAGGCCCTGCTGCAGGCCATCTACGCCGCCCTGGCCGACGGCGACGGCCGGCCCCTGCGCGACGCCATGGCCGAGGACTTCAGCTGGACCATCGCTGGCCACTCGGCCTGGTCGCGCAGCTGGCAGGGCCGGGAGGCCGTGCTGCAACAGCTGCTCGCCCCACTGATGAAGCGCTTCGCGACGCGCTACCGCAGCCACGCCGACCACTTCATCGCCGAAGACGACACCGTCGTCGTGCAGTACCGAGGCGAGGTGATGACAACCGGCGGCGAGGCCTATGACAACCACTACTGCATGGTCTATCGGGTCGCCGACGGCCGGCTGCTGTCGGTGACCGAATACATGGACACCGACCTGGCCTGCCGCGTGCTGGGGGAGCCAGCACCGGCCGAATAACCTTGTGACAGAAGCGAGCAAGCGGCCGAGCACAATCGAGGCTATCGCTGCTGCGAATCCAAGCTTCTTCATGAAACTGCATCTCCTGGCGCTGACTGCCGCCCTCGCCCTGACCCTGGCCGCACCGGCCACCCATGCCAGCACCGGCCCGGGCGTGTCCTGGCAGGCCGCCGCGGCCGATGCCGACATCGACCGCTACTTCGTCCAGGCCAAGGCCGAGAAGAAGCCGGTGCTGCTGTACTGGGGCGCCAAGTGGTGCCCGCCCTGCAACCAGCTGAAGGCGACGCTGTTCAACCGCGCCGACTTCATCGAGCAGAGCAAGGCCTTCGTCGCGGTGGGCATCGACGGCGACGGGCCCGGCGCGCAGAAGCTGGGCACGCGCTTCAAGGTGCGCGGCTACCCGACCCTCATCCTCTTCAACCCGGCCGGCAACGAAATCACCCGCCTGCCCGGCGAGGCCGATGCGGCCCAGGTCATGAAGGTGCTGCAGCTGGGCCTGTCCAGCGGCCGCCAGGTCAAGACGGTGCTGGCCGACGCCAGGGCCGGCAAGAAGCTCAATGCCAACGAGTGGCGGCTGCTGGGCTTCTACGGCTGGGAGACCGACGAGCAGCAACTGCTGCCGGTGACCGAACGCCCGGCCACGCTGGCCCAGCTGGCCAAGGCCAGCGAAGGTGTCGACGCCGAGACGACGACGCGGCTGTGGCTGAAGTCGGTCGGCGCCATGGCCGAAGGCAAGGCGGCCGACACCGCGCAACTGCCGCGCCTGCGCGCGGTGCTCGGCGACGCCGCCCAGTCGCGCGCCCAGATGGACGTGCTGACCAACGAGGCACCGGACCTCGTCAAGGCCTTTGCGCCTCAGCCGGGCGAGGCACGCACCGCGCTGGTCGCCGAGTTCGACGCGTCACTGAAGCGGCTCAACGAGGACGCCACGCTGTCCCGCGCCGACCGCTTGAACGCGCTGCAGGGCCGCATCGACCTGGCCCGCATCGATTCGGCCAAGGACGAGCCCAACCCCAAGGGCATCCCGGCCGCCCTGCTGACCGAAGCGCGTGACCAGGCCGGCAAGGCCAACCGCGAGATCACCGATGGCTACGAGCGCCAGGCCGTCGTCACCGAAGCCGCTCACCTGCTGGGTCGCGCCGGCCTGTGGAAGGAGAGCGACGAGCTGCTGAAGTCGGCCCTGGCGCGCAGCCACTCGCCCTACTACCTGATGAGCCAGCTCGGCAGCAATGCCAGGAAGCAGGGCAAGAAGGTCGATGCACTGCGCTGGTACGAGGAAGCCTTCAACAAGAGCGAGGGCCCGGCCACGCGACTGCAATGGGGCTCCAACTACCTGGGCGCGCTGATCGAGCTGAGCCCCGAGGACACGCCGCGCATCGAGAAGGCCGCCGCCCAGTTGTTCGCCGAGGCCGAGAAGGACCCCGGCGCCTTCTACGAGCGCAGCGAGCGTTCGCTGAAGAAGGTCGGCAGCTTGCTGACGACGTGGAACCAGGGCCCGACCCAGGCCGCCGCCGTCGGCCGCCTCAAGGCCCAGCTCGACGGCGTCTGCGGCAAGTTGGACGCCGGCGACGCCAAGGCCAAGTCGGCCTGTGCCGGCCTCATGAAAGCCAAGGCCTGATCAGGCCGCGGCCTGCTGCTCCATCTGCAGCGCGGCCTGGACGGCCGGGCGCGCCTTCATGCGCGCCTGATGGCCCGCCAGGTTCTCCAGGCCCGCGATGTCCACGCCCATGCGGCCGGTCCAGCCCGTGATGACGAAGAGATAGGCATCCGCGACCGAAAAGCTCTCCCCCATCAGGTAAGACTTGCCGGCCAGCTGCTTGTCCACCCAGGTGAAGCGGTCGACCAGCTTCTTCTTGAAGAGGGCCTTCACCTCATCCGGCACGGCTGGGTTGAACAGCGGCCCAAAGCCCTTGTGCAACTCGCTGCCGACAAAGGCCAGCCATTCCTGCACCCGCGTGCGCGCCAGGCTGCCGGCCGGCGGCAGCAGGCCCTTGGCGGGCGCCAGGTCGGCGATGTACTGCACCAGGGCGGCGTTCTCGGTCAGGCGCTCGCCGCTGTCCAGTTCCAGCAGCGGCACATAGCCGCGCGGGTTGATGGCGTAGTAGTCGCTGCCGTCGGCCAGCTGGTGGGTCTTCAGGTTGACCTGCACGGCCTCGTGGGCGATGCCCGCTTCGTGCAGGACGATATGGGGGCACTGCGAGCAGGCGCCGGGGCTGAAATAGAGCTTCATGGCGGGATGTCTCCGGGTTGACGGGCCAAGGGAGCCGGCAAATCCTATGCCGGCGCGATGACGCTGCGGAAGGCCGCAATGAAGTCGGCCACCGCCCGCGGCGAGCGCAGGCCCTGGGGCTGCACGGCATGGATCTCCACCGGCACCTCGGGCAGCAGCGTGCGCACCTGCAGGGCCTCGCCCGAGGCAGCCTGGGCGGTGAAGGAATCGATGATGGCCGGACCGAAGCCCTGCTCGGCCATGACCATGGCGATGTGATGCGTCTGCACCGTCATGCCGGCCTGGGCCTGCAGGCCCAGGCGTGACCAGTGGTCGGCCAGCACGGCGCCCAGCGGGTCGCGCTCGTCGATGCGGATGAAGGGTTCACGCAGCACCTCCTGCAGGGTCACCGTCGTGCGCTTGTCGGCCCGCGTCTTGCGGGCGGACACGCAGACCAGGCGCCCCGTCGCCACCAGCTCATCCTGCAGCGCAGGATGCGGCAGCTTGCCGTAAACGATGCCGACATCGGCTTCCTGCAGGGCCATCGCGCGGGCGATGTCGTTGGAATGCAGGGTGCGCACCGACACCGGCATGCCGGCGTGAGCCTTGCGGAAGATGCGCAGCGCATCGGGCAAGGCGCGCACGGCCAGCGACGGCACGATGAGGATGCGAAACGGGCTGTCCTGGTCCTGCCGCAGCGCCGAAGCCATGCGGCGCAAGGACTCCAGCTGGAGCATCAACGCCTGCACTTCCGGGTAGAGGGCCTGGGCCTCGCGCGTGGGCACGAGGCGGCGCTTCTGACGTGTGAACAAGGCATAGCCCAGCTGCAGCTCGGCGTGTTGCAGCGTCTGCGTGATGGCAGGCTGGGTGACGTGCAGCAGCCGGGCGGCGGCACCGACGCTGCCAGTCAGCATGACCGCGTGGAAGACTTCGACGTGCTTGATGCGCATGGCGGACTTCATTAGTCCAGCTTATGAACTCGACGTCAAACGCGATGCACGACGCGGGGACGTTTTCTTAGCATTCAACGCATCCGATCCACACACCCGAGAACGCCATGAAGCTCGTCGCCCTCGCCGCCTCATTCTTCGCCGTCACCGCCCACGCCGAGCCCGGCACGCTCGACAAGGTGAGGGCGTCCGGCACCTTCACCGTTGCCTACCGGGACTCGTCCATTCCCTTCTCCTACCTCGGCGCCGATGCCAAGCCCACCGGCTTCGGCTGGGAGATCTGCGCCAAGGTCGTCGAGCAGGTGAAGAAGGCGACCGGCCGCGCCGACCTGCAGTTGGCCACGCAAGCCGTCACGTCGGCCAACCGCATCCCGCTGCTGTTGAACGGCACCATCGACATCGAGTGCGGCTCCACCACCAACAACAGCAGCCGCGGCAAGCAGGTCGCGTTCTCCATCAACTACTTCTACACCGGCACGCGGCTGCTGGTGAAGGCGGGTTCGCCGGTGCACGGCTTCAACGACCTGAAGGGCCGCAAGCTCGTGTCCACCACCGGCACCACCAACATGCTGGTGCTGCGCCGGTTCAACGCCGAGGAAGAGGCGGGCTTCGAACTGCTGGGGGCCAAGGATCATGCCGAGGCGGCGCTGCTGGTGCAGCAGGGCCGCGCCGATGGCTTCGGCATGGACGACATCCTGCTGTTCGGCCTGCGCGCCAGCAGCACGGACCCGGCCGCGCTGGCCGTCGTCGGTGACCCCCTGCAGGTGGAGCCTTACGCCATCATGCTGCGCAAGGACGACCCGGCCTTCAAGAAGCTGGTCGACGACACCCTGGGCGCCATGATGAAGAACGGCGAGTTCGAGGCGCTGTACAAGAAGTGGTTCCTCTCGCCCATTCCGCCGCGCGGCATCAACCTGAATGCACCGATGAGCAAGGAGCTGCGCGACAACCTGAAGACCCTCTCCGACAAGCCGGCAGTCTGACATGGACGTCGTGGGCGTGCTCGGCGGCATGGGCCCGCTGGCGACCATCGACTTCATGCGCAAGGTGCTGGACGCCACGCCCGCCGCGCGCGACCAGGACCATGTGCCCATGATCGTCAGCTGCCTGCCGCAGATCCCGGATCGCACGGCGGCCTTTCGCGGCATGGGCGATTCGCCGCTGGACGCCATCGTCGACTGCGGCCGGCGGCTGGAGTCGGCGGGGGCGGACCTCATCGTCATGCCCTGCAACACGGCCCACTTGTGGTTCGATGCCGTCCAGGCCCGGTTGCAGCGGCCCATGCTGCATCTCGTCGACGCTGCCCTGCGTGAAGCGCAGCGGCTGGCCGGCCCGCAGGCCCGCCTGGGCCTGTTGGCAACGGACGCGACCATCGCCTCGGGCCTCTACATCAATCGCCATCTGCCCGGCGCGACGGCCCCGACCTGGCTGCTGCCCACGGCCGGCGAGATGCTGGAGCAGGTCATGCCCGGCATCGACGCCGTCAAGGCCGGTCGGCTGGAGGCCGGCCAGGCCCTGCTGACCGAGGCAGCCCAAGCGCTGAGCCGACGCGGTGCCGATGTGCTGGTGCTCGCCTGCACCGAGATCCCGCTGGTGCTCGATGCTGCCGCCTGCGGGCGGCCGGTCGCGGACGCCACCGCGGCGCTGGCGCGCGAGGTCGTCGCCCGCATCCGGCCGGGTTGAGATGCCCCATCGGAGCGCCGGCTGCGGCAAACTCCGCGCCGGCGACTCAGAAGGGATGGACTATGGATGACGCGGGCTTGAGCGGCCTGGCCGGTGGCGCTGCCGCCGTGGCAGCCTCGGCCGAACTGGCGGGCCTGGCGGCCGGCGGCGGCCACGGTGGCCATGGCGCCAGCGGCGACTGCCTGAACTGCGGTACGACGCTGGCCAGCCAGGCACGCTTTTGCAGCCAGTGCGGCCAGGACACGGCCAACCATCCGCCGTCGCTGATGGAGTTCGTACACGAGTTCGTCAGCCACTACATCGCCGTCGAGGGCACGCTGTGGCGCAGCCTGTGGGGCCTGATGGCCAAGCCGGGCTTCCTGACGCGCGAGTACCTGGCCGGCCGCAAGCAGCGCTATGTGCTGCCGCTGCGCCTGCTGCTGACCCTGGGCCTGCTGTTCTTCCTGGCGCTGAAGCTGATGCCGGGCAGCACGCACACGCTGGGGCTGGATGACGAAGCGGACAACGAGGTGGTGCAGATGGTGCCCGAGGCCGCTTCGGCGGCGGCGTCGGCATCCAAAGGCATGGCCAAGGTCAAGAAGAAGCTGGCCGAGCACAGCGGGGAGATGCACATCCTGAACCCCGAGATTGCCACCCAGCTGCCTCACGGCATGCAGGACCGCCTGCACCGCGCCGAAGACCATTGGCGCGCCGATCCCAAGGGCTCCATGCACGCCATGGGCGCGACCATGCTGGGCCTGGCGCCCTATGCGGTGCTGTGCTCCCTGCCCTTCTTCGCCGGCCTGCTCAAGCTGCTGTTCTGGCGCCAGCCCTATGGCGCCCACTTCGTCTTCGCCATGCATCTGCATGCGGCTTGGTACGGCATGCTGCTGCTGGCAGTGCTGCTGCCCTGGGGCGCCGTGGCCTTTGCCATCTGGGCCTGGTCCAACATCTATCCGGTGGTGGCGCTGAAGCGGGTGCACGCGGGCAGCTGGTGGACGACGGTGCTGCGCGCCGCCCTGCTGGCGGTGCTGCACTGGGTCATCATCACCCTGGGCCTCGTGTTCCTGACGATGGCCGGTGCGTTGGCGGCGGGCTAACCGAAAGACAGCTCGGGCGGGCGCCGCAGGTCGGCGTCCACATCCATCAGCACGCTGGCCAGCTCCAGTGTGCGCCACAGTCCCTCGGGCATGGCCAGGATGGCCTCGGGGGTGCGCGCCTGGCTGACCCAGGCACCGATCTCGGCATGCTGCTCATCGGTCAGCAGGCAACGGTCACGCATCTCGTCGAGTGTCTGCACAGCCAGCCTTTCTACGCCACCATCCGGTGGAGTGGGCGCAGCATAGCCGCCATCCACCCGGCCTGCTTGCCATTCACGCATCTGCCCTCGCCACTCGTCCGGCTGTCGCTGGAGGCGTCGGGATGGCGGCAGATACTGCTCGCCATCCCAACGACAACAAGAGACTGGCATGCGTGACTGGAGAGGCCGCCTGGGGGTGGCGCTGGTGATGACGGGCCTGTGCAGCGCGGCCTCGGCAGCGTCGCCGCTCAAGCCCTGCCGCATCGACGGCATTCCCAACGAGCTGCAATGCGGCACCCTGCAGCGCCCGCTGGACCCGGCCAGGCCGGACGGCGTGAAGGTCGACATCCATTACCTCGTCGTGCCCGCCCTGGCGCGCAACAAGCAGCCCGACGCCGTGCTGCTGCTGGCCGGCGGCCCCGGCCAGAGCGCCATCAAGGTGGCCTCGCGCGTGCTGCCGCGCCTGTCCCGGCTGAACAACCGCCGTGACCTGGTCTTCATCGACCAGCGCGGCACCGGCCAATCGGCACCGCTGGACTGCCCGGACGACAGCAAGCTCTCGGTCGCCGAGCAGCTTGAGCCGGGCGCGCAGATGCGCCGCATCGACGAATGCCGTGTCGGGTTGGAAAAGCTGCCCTATGGCAAGGACGGTGGCCTGCGCTTCTTCACGACCACCATCGCCATGCAGGACATGGACGCCGTGCGCGAACAGCTGGGCGTGCCGCAGTGGAATCTCGTCGGTGCCAGCTACGGCACGCGTGCCGCGGTGGAATACCTGCGCCTGTTCCCCACCAAGGTCAGACGCACCGTCATCGACGGCGTCGCGCCGCCGGACATGATCCTGCCGGCCAGCTTCTCCACCGACGGCCAGGCCGCCCTGGACAAGCTCTTCGAAGCCCATGCCAAGAGCCAGCCCGAGCTGCGCGCCGACTGGCAGAAGCTGCTGGCCTCGCTGCCGCGCCAGGTCGCCGTGCAGCAGCCGCTGACCGGCGTGCTGGAGCGCTTCAGCGTCGACCGCGACCTGGTGATGCGCTCGGTGCGCGGGCCGCTCTACCAGCCGGCCCTGGCCGCCGCCCTGCCCGCTGCCATCCACGCCGCGGCCACCGACGGCAACTTTGCGCCGCTGTTCGGCCTGACGACAGCCTTCGGCAGCAGCCCGTCCATGCGCCTGGCCATGGGCATGCATTTCTCGGTCATGTGCGCCGAGGACGCGCCGCGCATCGGCGACGCCAAGGACGCGCCGGGGCCTGATTTCAGAACCACCGACGCCGAGATGTATGCCCGCGTCTGCAAGGCCTGGCCGCGCGGCGACGTGGCACCGGACTTCTACAAGATGCCACCCGCGCCCAGCCCCGTCCTCGTGCTCAGCGGCGGTGCCGACCCCGCCACGCCGCCGCGCCACGGCGAGCATGTCGCCCAGGCCCTGGGCGCCGGCCATCCGGAACGCGTGCAGCACATCGTCGTCGCCGAAGCCGGCCATGGCGTGTCCGGCGTGGGTTGCATGCGCGACCTGATGTTCCGCTTCATCGACGCCAAGACCGACGCCGCGGCCCTGCCCCAGGACGCCGCGTGCGCCATGCGCATCCCGCGACCCGTCGCCTTCCAACCCGTGCAGGCCGCGAAATGATCGATATCCAGGACGTTCACAAGCAGTTCGTCGCGCAGAGCGGCGGCAGCCTGTTCAAACGCGGCGCCAAGCGCATCGTGCATGCGGTGCAGGGCGTCAGCGTGAAGGCCGCCAACGGCCGCATCACCGGCCTGCTGGGCGCCAACGGTGCCGGCAAGACGACGACGCTGCGCATGCTGGCCGGCCTGCTGCCGCCGGACGCCGGCCACATCACGGTCGACGGCATCGCGGTGAAGGACGCGCCGCTGAAGGCGCTGTCGCGCATGGGCATCCTCGGCGACGCCCACGGCCTCTACCCGCGGCTGTCGGCGCGCGAGAACATCGTCTACTACGGCCGCCTGCAGGGCATGACGCCGGATGCCGCGAATGCGCGTGCCGACGAGCTGGCCAAGCTGCTCGACATGGGCGGCATCCTGGACCGCCGCGCCGACGGCTTCAGCCAGGGCGAGCGCATGAAGACGGCCCTGGCCCGCGCCCTGGTGCACGACCCCGCCAACATCGTGCTGGACGAGCCCACCAACGGCCTGGACGTGCTGGCCACCCGCGCCCTGCGCGAGGCCCTGCGCTGGTTGCGCAGCCCCGCCGGCGGCGCCAAATGCATTGTCTTCTCGACCCACATCATGCAGGAGGTGGAGCAGCTCTGTGACGAGGTCATCATCGTCTCCAAGGGCCGCAGCGTGGCCCACGGCAGCGTGCCCGGCCTGCTCGAGCAGGCGGGTGAGTCCCGCTTCGAGGACGCCTTCGTGAAACTCGCCTTCCCCGAAGAGGTGGCCGCATGAAACAGGCCCTGATCGTCTTTGCCAAAGAGCTGTCCGACGCGCTGCGCGACCGCCGCACGCTGCTGCGCCTGCTCATCCCCGCCGTGCTGATGGGGCCGCTGCTGCTGATGGGCCTGTCCGGCCTGATCGCCTCGCTGGAGGAGCGCGCCGACAAGCGCGAGATCCTGGCCGTCGGCATCGAGGCCGCACCGACGCTGAAGAACTACATCGAGCGCCAGACCTACACGCTGAAGCCTGCGCCCGCCGACTATGAGGCGGGCCTGCGCGCCACCACGCTGCTGGAGCCCGTCCTTGTCGTGCGCAAGGACTTCGAGGCCAAGCTGCTGGCCGGCGAGGCGCCGACGGTGGAGGTCGTCAGCGACAGCGCCAACCAGCGCGCCAACGCCGGCGTCGGCCAGATCGCGCGCCTGCTGGGCGGCTTCAACCGCGAGCGCGCCATGCTCAACCTGGCCATGCGCGGGGTGTCCACCGAACTGCTCGAACCCGTCGACGTGCAGGAGCGCGACCTCGCCAGCGCCCAGGCCCGCGCGGCGCGGCTGACCGGCATCATCCCGATGTTCATCATCATGGCCGTGCTCTACGGCGCGCTGACCGCGGCCCTGGACAGCACGGCAGGTGAGCGCGAGCGCGGCTCGCTGGAACCGTTGCTGATGAACCCCGCGCCGCACGGCGCCATCGTGGCCGGCAAATGGGGGGCCGTCGCGCTGCTGGGCATGGCCGTGGCCCTGCTGTCGAGCCTGAGCTTCGTGCCGGCGCAGTGGCTGCTGAAGAGCGATGTGCTGCAAGCCCAGTTCAGCTTCGGCAGCGGCGAGGTGCTGGCCTTCTGGCTGCTGCAGATCCCGCTCGCCGCCGGCCTCTCGGCCCTGCTGATGGCCCTGGCTATCCGCTCCAAGACCTTCAAGGAAGCCCAGGCCGGCAGCACCCTGGTCATCACGGCCGTCACGCTGATGCCCATGGTCAGCCTGCTGAATCCGAGCGGCGAGGCGGCCTGGTACTACTGGGTGCCAGGTCTTGCCCAGAACACGCTGATGATGGCCGTGCTGAAGGGTGAAAGCCTGCGCATGGGCCAGGTCATGCCGGGCGTCATCGTCGGCTTCGCGCTGGCCGCCTTCGCCTTGGCCTACGTGGCTCGCTCGATGCGTGCCGCGGTGGCCCGATGAAGGCCGCCCTCGCCCTGGCCAGCGCGCTGGCGCTGGCCGGTTGCGCCGGTTTAGAGCCCGCCACGCCGCCGGACTACACCGGCCCCACCGTCAACGTGGCCGACCAGGCCGTACCCGCCGGCGGCCAGTTGCTGCACGTCTTCGAGATGACCCAGGTGGACGGCCGGCGCCTGATGGCCACCAGCATGGCGACGGTGCGCGCCAACCAGGGTCGCGGCTTCGGGGTATCGCCCGTGGCGCTCAGCAACGAGCTGCCGCTGCGTCCGGCCCGCGTGCGCCTGCAGGCCCTCACGCAGTACGGCACGCCCATCCTGGCCATGACGAACCCGACCTGCCGGACCGAAGGCGAAGTGGTCTTCACGCCCGAGGCGGGCAAGGCCTACCGCGTGGCCGGCCGCATCGCGGCCGAGGCCTGCGAGGTCTGGATCGAAGACTCCGCGACGAAGCAGTCCGTGACGGACAAGGTCAGCGGCAAGGGCGCCGGGCCCTAGATGCGCTGAAGCCGCCGGGCCGCCGCGGCCAGCAGGGCGCGCGAGTACAGGCGGTGAAAGCCCAGCAGCGCGTGGAAGACCCAGCTGAAGCGCGGCTCGCCGCCCGGCCCCTTGCGGCGCGACACGACGGCAGAGCCGAACCACAGCGCCGTCGCACCGGCCGTCGTGGCCGGCTCGACCCTGAACCAGGAGCGGGTGGCGCCGCTGTCCTCGTGCATCAACAGCTCGTCGCCCTCGCGGGCCTGCACCGTCCAGACCGCGAAGCGCTCGCCCTCGCCGCGCGCGACGGCCCGTGCCATGGCGTCGCTGGACGGCTTGCCGAACAGGCCCAGCAGGGCCCGCTCAACCCGGAAGAGGCGCGTTGTGTAGAAAGCCTCGACGAACTCGGCCAGGGTCACGGCACGCGGCAAGCAAAGCGTGTAGGCATCGGCAAAGGCGTCGCGCTCGGCGGTGAGACGGCCCAGCAGGCTGGCGGGTGGAACGGGGATGTCGGTGACGGCAGGCATGGCGCGGCCGATTGTGCGGCCGCAAGGGTCAGTGGCCCGGTGCCGTCTCGGTTTCCATCCAGCCCAGCCAGCGCATGGCCTGCTCACGGTTCTCGCCGCACATCTCCTCGTGCGGCGGCAGCGAGCCGCAGACGGCCGGCCTCTCGGGTCGGCCGAAGATCTTGCAGCGGTCCTCGTCGTCGAGCTGCACGCAGCGCACACCCGCCGGCTTGCCATTCGGATGGCCGGGGATGGGCGAGCTGATCGAGGGCGCGATGCAGCAGGCGGCGCAGCGGGGCCGGCATTCCATGGGCAGCAGCGATTTTGCCTGCCGGGCCGTGCCTCACTTGGCGACGACGATGTCGCCGGACTGCAGCTCGCGCAACTGATCCACATAAGGCAGCTCGATGTTGTCAAAGCTCGCGGGCACACCGGCGCAGCGCAGCGCCAGGGGCCGGTCGCAGACATGGAAGTGCAGGTGCGGCTCGGTGGAGTTGCCACTGCTGCCCAGCAGGCCGATGACCTGGCCGGCACGCACGGTGTCGCCCACCTTGACGCGCACGCTGGCCGTCTTGAGGTGGGCATACACGGTGGACTCGCCTTGGGCATGTTCGATCAGCACATAGTTGCCGATGAGGGCGTCCTCGCCCTGGGCCATGCGCTTGTCCTGCAGCTCGCCGACGCGCTTGAGATAGGCGGCCTGCTCCTCGCCCGGGCGACGCAGGTCGTCTACGGATTCAGGCACATCCTGGCGTGCGACCCGCACGATGCCGTCGGCGGCTGCCAGCACCGGAGCGCCATAGGCGAAGTAGTCCGAAAGCCGGCTGCCCTTGCCGCGATAGCTCAGCCCACCCTCGCCGATGCGCGCGATGTCGAGCGCGAATTCCTGCGGCACCACCCAGCGGTGATGGGAGTGTGCGGTCGGGCCGGCACCGATGAACCAGGTGCCCGCCAGCGGAAAGCGGTACTTGTTCTTGGCGCCGCTGAGGATGGGCAGCGAAGCGATGGCAGTGACTGCCTGCTGGCTGGCGTCGTGGCCAGCGACCTGCAACGTGACGGCCGGCCGCTTGCCGCGGTAGCTCAGGAACTGCTGCACCAGCATCAGCGTCTCGCCCGGCGCCAGCGTCGCCGAGGCCGCAAAGACCGGCTTGGGGCCCAGCAACGCAGCGCCGCCGAACTGGAAGCCGAGCTGCTCGATCATGCCGGCGTCGTTCATCTGCTTGCCGCGGGCGGCACTCCTGGCCAGGTCCGCGGCTTCCAGCAACCGGGAGTCGGTTGGCGTGCCTGGGCCCTTGACGGCCAGCGTCACCGAATCCAGCGTGATGGGTGTGCTGCCGTCGTTGCTGATGGCGATGTTCTGCACCAGCACGCCTTGAATGCCTCGCACCGAATCGACGGCGTAGGGCTGAACGCCTTGCGTCGGATAGAAGCGCACGGACAGCGCTTGCGACCAGGCCGGCTGGCAGAGGGATGCGGCAAGGCAGGCCGACAAAAACACGAAGCGGTGACGCATGGGAGCCCTTTCAAGACGTGCCGCATTGTGGACAGCAACGCCCACCCCCGCCCGGGCGAAGCGACCACCTGCATTCCCCGGGTCTTCAAGCGTCCGGATTGCGCTCAATGCGGCATGGCCGACCGCGCGCCAAGGCCATATGGGATGACTTATCCACACCCACTCTTTAAAATTGGCGGTTGGCCCGAGCGCACTCGCGCGGGCATTGTTCTTTCCAGGACCGAGATGCTTTACCCCAAGGAATTCGATGTCATCGTCGTCGGCGGCGGCCATGCCGGCACCGAGGCGGCGCTCGCCGCCGCCCGCATGGGCGCGCAGACGCTGCTGCTGACCCACAACATCGAGACCCTGGGCCAGATGAGCTGCAACCCCAGCATCGGCGGCATCGGCAAGGGCCACCTGGTCAAGGAGGTCGACGCCCTGGGCGGCGCCATGGCCCTGGCCACCGACGAAGGCGGCATCCAGTTCCGCATCCTGAACGGCAGCAAGGGCCCGGCCGTGCGCGCCACCCGCGCCCAGGCCGACCGCATCCTCTACAAGGCCGCCATCCGCCGTCGCCTGGAGAACCAGAAGCATCTGACGCTGTTCCAGCAGGCGGTGGACGACCTGATGGTGGAAGGCGACCGCGTCGTCGGCGCCATCACCCAGGCCGGCATCCGCTTTCGCGGCCGCGCCGTCGTGCTGACGGCCGGCACCTTCCTGGACGGCCGCATCCACGTCGGCCTGGAGAACTACAGCGCCGGCCGTGCGGGTGACCCGCCGGCGGTGTCGCTGTCGGCTCGGCTGAAGGAGCTGAAGCTGCCGCAAGGCCGGCTCAAGACCGGCACGCCGCCGCGCATCGACGGCCGCACCATCGACTTTTCCAAGTGCGAGGCGCAGCCCGGCGACCTGGACCCGGTGCCGGTGTTCAGCTTCATCGGCAGCACCGCCATGCACCCGCAGCAGGTGCCCTGCTGGATCACCCACACCAACCTGAAGACCCACGACATCATCCGCAGCGGCTTCGACCGCAGCCCGATGTTCACCGGCGTCATCGAAGGCGTGGGCCCGCGCTACTGCCCCAGCATCGAGGACAAGGTCAACCGCTTCGCCGACAAGGACTCGCACCAGATCTTCCTGGAGCCCGAGGGCCTGACGACGCACGAGTTCTACCCCAACGGCATTTCCACCTCCCTGCCCTTCGACATCCAGCTCGCCGCGGTGCGCAGCATCCCGGGCCTGGAGAACGCCGACATCCTGCGCCCCGGCTACGCCATCGAGTACGACTACTTCGACCCGCGCGGCCTGAAGGCCAGCTTCGAGACCAAGGTCATCCAAGGGCTCTTCTTCGCCGGCCAGATCAATGGCACGACGGGCTACGAGGAGGCGGCAGCCCAGGGACTGTTCGCCGGCCTGAATGCGGCGCTGCAGGTGCGCGGCGATGGCCCGTGGACGCCGGCGCGCGACCAGGCCTATCTGGGTGTGCTGGTTGACGACCTCATCACCAAGGGCGTCACCGAGCCCTACCGCATGTTCACCAGCCGCGCCGAGTTCCGGCTGCAGCTGCGCGAGGACAACGCCGACCTGCGCCTCACCGAAACCGGCCGCCAGCTCGGCCTGGTGGATGAGGAGCGCTGGGCTGCCTTCAACCGCAAGCGCGACGCTGTTTCACGTGAAACCGAGAAGCTGAAGAGCACCTGGGTGCACCCCGGCATCCTGCCGGCGGCCGACGCCGAGCGGCTGGTGGGCAAGGCGCTGGAGCGCGAGTACAGCCTGGCCGATCTGTTGCGCCGTCCGGGAGTTGTGTTCGACACGGTCGCCGAAGTCGCCACGATCGCGCGACCCGAAGTCGGTGTTTCACGTGAAACCTTGAACGCCGAACTCGGCACCGAGCTGGCGGCCCTCGTCACCGAACAGGTCGAGATCAGCACCAAGTACGCCGGCTATATCAACAAGCAGGTCGACGACGTCGCCCGCGCCGCCCACTTCGAGCACCTGAAGCTGCCCGATGAGCTCGACTACAGCATCGTCCATGCCCTCTCCTTCGAGGCGCGTCAGAAGCTGAACAAGCACAAGCCCGAGACCCTGGGCCAGGCCTCGCGCATCTCCGGCATCACACCGGCGGCGATTTCGCTGCTGCTGGTGCACCTGAAGAAGGGCAAGTTCAAGGGCTTCACGGAAGCAGAAGCGGCATGAGGGACACGCTCACCGCGGCAGCCACCGAACTCGGCCTCGAACTCAGCGACACCCAACTCGACCAGCTGCTGGCCTATCTGGCCCTGCTGCAGAAGTGGAACAAGGTCTACAACCTGACCGCAGTCCGTGACCCGGCGCAGATGCTCAGCCACCATCTGGTGGACAGCCTGTCGGTCATCGCCCCACTGCAAAAACACGGCGCGCCGGCTCGACTGATGGACGTGGGCGCCGGCGGCGGACTGCCCGGTGTCGTCATCGCCATCTGCTGCCGCGGCACCGACGTCAGCTGCGTGGACGCCGTCGCCAAGAAAACCACCTTCATCCAGCAGGTCGCGGCCGAGCTGAAGCTGCCCAATCTGCACGGCGTGCACAGCCGCGTCGAGCAACTGGAGACCGAGCCTTTCGGCGTCATCACCTCGCGCGCCTTTGCGTCGTTGGTCGACTTCACCCGTTTGACCCGCCAGCACTTGGCCGAGGGTGCGGTTTGGATGGCCATGAAGGGCCAGCATCCGGCCGACGAGATCGCCGCCCTGCCCGCTGACGTGGATGTGTTTCACGTGGAACAACTGGCCGTCCCTGGCCTGGACGCCCAGCGCTGCATCATTTGGATGCGGCCGAAGTAGAAACAAAGCCGCAGAGGCACTGAGGCACGGAGAAATTCAGCCTCTCACCTCTGTGTCTCTGTGCCTCTGTGGCTGTGTTCGCCTTTATCCTCGCGCCTCGACCCCGCCGACCAATAGATCAACAGATGGCCAAGATTTTCTGCATCGCCAACCAGAAGGGCGGCGTCGGCAAGACCACCACCACCGTCAACCTCGCCGCCGGCCTGGCTCAGATCGGCCAGCGGGTGCTGGTCGTCGACCTGGACCCGCAAGGCAACGCGACCATGGGCTCCGGCATCGACAAGCGCAAGCTGGAGCTGACCGTCTACGACGTGCTGCTGGAGTCGGCCACCCTGCCCGAGGCCAAGGCCCGGGCTGACAAGGCCGGCTACGACGTGCTCGGCGCCAACCGCGAACTGGCCGGTGCCGAGGTGGACTTGGTGGCGCTGGAGCGTCGCGAGGCCCGGCTCAAGGCCGCCCTGGCCGAGGCGGCCAAGGACTACGACTTCATCCTCATCGACTGCCCGCCGTCGCTGTCCATGCTGACACTGAACGGCCTGTGCAGCGCCCATGGCGTCATCGTGCCCATGCAGTGCGAGTACTTCGCGCTGGAAGGCCTGACCGACTTGGTCAACACCATCAAGCAGATCCACGCCAACCTGAACCCCGACCTGCAGATCATCGGGCTGCTGCGCGTCATGTTCGACCCGCGCATCACGCTGCAGCAGCAGGTCAGCGACCAGCTCAAGGCCCACTTCGGCAACAAGGTCTTCGACACCGTCATCCCGCGCAATGTCCGCCTCGCCGAGGCGCCGAGCTATGGCCTGCCGGGCGTCGTCTTCGACCCGGCGTCCAAGGGCGCCCAGGCCTTTGTCGACTTCGCCAAGGAAATGGTGAAGCGGATCGAGACGATGCGGTGAGCAAGGTCTCGCTGCGCCCCATGCGTGCCGACGACGCCGATGCCGTCGCCGCCCTGCACGCCACCAGCTGGCGCAGCGCCTACCGCGGCATGCTGAGCGATCAGTACCTGGACCACGAGGTCGACGCCGACCGCCGGTCCGTCTGGCGCGAGCGCCTGCAGGGGCCGGACGCCGCGGCCGCCTTCGGCATCGTGGCCGAGGATGCCGAAAACCAGATGATCGGCTTTGCCTATGTGATGCCCGCTCATGATCCCGAGTGGGGCACGCTGGTCGACAACCTGCACGTCCACCCCGACGCCAAGGGCGGCGGCATCGGCCGCCGGCTGCTGCAGGCCGTGGCGCGCGAGCTCGGCCCGGCGCACGCCCAGCCCCTCTTCCTGTGGGTGCTGGACGCCAACGAACCTGCCAAGCGCTTCTATGCCCGCATGGGTGCCGAGTTCACCGACCAGGGCATGAGCACACCCTTCGGCGGCACATCACTGCCCAAATGGCGCTGCGTCTGGCGCGATCCCCAAGCGCTGCTGAGCGATGACTGACGCCCTCGCCCTGCGTGCAGAACGCGCCGGTCTGGACGCCAGCGCGCCGCCGCAACAGGCCGACATCGACGGCTGGCTGATCCGCCTGTCGCCCGGCAAGGCCAAGCGCTCGCGCTGCATCAACGCGCTGCGCCAGGGCACCCTGCCGCTGGACGAGTTGCTGGCCCGCTGCCAGCAGGCCTATGACGCCGCAGGACTGCCTCTGGCCGTGCGCGTGACGCCCTGGAGTCAACCGGCCGACCTCGATGCCCACCTCGCCGCCAAGGGCTGGAGTGCCTTCGACGCGGCCGACGTCATGGTGATGGCCACCCTCGCACCCGAGACTGCACCGGTCGCCCTCCAGGCCCTCGACGCCGCGGCCTATGCCCGCCTCGTCGGTGGGCTGCGCGGGTCTTCCGACACCGCCATCGCCGCCCACGCCGAGCGCATCGCTAACGCTCCAGTCACCTACCAGGGCTTCGCGCTGAACGACGCCGGCGGTGCCTTGCTCGCCTGCGGCCAGATGGTCGTCGACCGGGACATCGTCGGCCTCTACGACATCTTCTCGGCCGTGCCGCGCCAGGGCCATGCCGAGCGCCTGTGCCGCGCCCTGCTGGCCCTCGCCCACGATCAGGGCGCCCGACAGGCCTATCTGCAGGTGGGCAGCGACAACGAAGTCGCCAAGCGCCTGTATGCGCGCATGGGCTTTGTCTTCGCCTACCGCTACCACTACCGCAGCCCGGAAGCCGAGCTGCTCTGAGCGCTCGCTGGGGCGCGTCACCCCTTTCGGCTCCCACGTTTGCAGGTCGTCCGCGACTCGGGCCGCTGCGTTGGCTGCATCAACATCGCGCCACCCAACCCGCCGCCACTCATGACGCCCATCCGCGCCGCCCTGCTCGCCTCCCTGATCCTCTGCACCGCGGCCTTTGCCGATGCGCCCAAGACCGACGTCGCCAAGAGCGCCGACCACCCGGTCCTGAAGCGTTTCACCGGCAGCGTGTTGGCGGGTTATGCCCAGCAGGACTGGGAGCAGCGCAACTTCCCGGATGCGCGCGGTGTGTCCAAGACCGAGAACGACAAGTTCGCCAACCCGGTCAGCGTCGAAGGCAAGGTCACCCGCCTCTTCTATCTGGCGCCGCTGGGCAAGAGCCCGCTCGAGGTCTACCGCAACTACCAGCAGGCGCTGACCGCCGCCGGCTTCAAGGTGACTTGGCAGTGCGAGAGTGAGGCCCAGGGCTGCACCACGGCCTACTTCGCGCTGGAAGGCTCCGAGCGTGCCAAGGGCATGCGGTGGGCCGAGGGCAACCTGCCGGCGGCGGACGGCGCGCACGCGGGCGCCGCCTGGAACCTCGAGATGGCCCTCAGCCACGAGCAGGCCCGCATGACGGTGGGCACGCTCACCAGCGGCGGCCGCACGCTGTACCTGCTGTTGTTCACGTCAATGGCCGAGAACGAATACACGCATCGCGCCGCCACCTATGTCGAGATCGTCGAGCCCAAGGCCATGCCGACGGGCCAGGTCATGGTGGACGCCAAGGCGATTGGCGCCGGCTTGCAGGCAGAGGGCAGGATTGCGCTGTACGGCCTGCTCTTCGACACCGGCAAGACCGACGTCAAGCCCGAGAGCGCGGCCCAGCTCGATCAGATGGTGGCCGTGCTCAAGGCCCAGCCGGCGCTCAAGGTCTTCATCGTCGGCCACACCGACAACGTCGGCGGCGTGGACGCCAACCTCAAGCTCAGCCAGGGCCGCGCCCAGGCCGTCATCGCGGCATTGACCCAGCGCGGCATTGCCGCGAACCGCCTGCTGCCGCACGGCAATGCGGGCTTTGCGCCCGTCGCGTCCAATGCCGGCGAAGACGGCCGCGCCAAAAACCGTCGTGTCGAGATGGTGCCTCAATAACTTCACAACAACACTGACCATGAAGACCTCCGCCCGCCTCGCCGCTGCCCTGCTGGCCCTGGTCGTCCAGGCCGGCGCCTTCGCCGCCGACGCCCCCGCGGTCGACCTGCCCGGCGCCGCCGACCACCCCCTCATCAAGCGCTTCGCCGGCTCCTGGCTGGCCGGCCAGCGCGTCTCCAACTGGGACAGCGCCGTGCTGCCCGCCGGCGCCGAGCTGTCCAAGGCGGACAAGCGCCAGTTCAAGGACATCCTCACCCTGGAAGGCAAGGTTACGCAGACGGTCTACATCGCCCCGCGCGGCAAGGCCTCGCTGGAGGTGTGGCGCAACTACGAGCAGGCGCTGAACGCCGCCGGCTTCAAGAAGCGCTTTGCCTGCGAGCGCGACTGCGCCGACCTCTACTTCGCCTGGTTGAAGACGAGTGCTCCAAGCAAGGCCTTCGTCTGGGCCAAGGGCTCGGTCGAGACACCCACCGGCAGCCGCTACGACCTGACCTCGGCCCTGTCCCCTGACGACGGCCGTATGCTGGTCGGCACGCTGGGCAAGCCCGGCCAGGAAGCCACCGTGCTGATCTACAACTCGCTGGCTGCCAACGCGACGACCGGCCTGGTCGCCACCTATGTCCAGGTCGTCGAGCCCAAGGCCATGGAGACGGGCCAGGTCACGGTCGACCCCGCCGCGCTTCAGGCAGGTCTCGCCGCCGAGGGCCGCGTGACGCTGACCGGCTTGTTCTTCGACACCGGCAAGACCGAGCTCAAGCCCGAATCCAAGGCCCAGCTCGATGCCATGGCCGAGTTGCTGAAGAACCAGCCCTCGCTGAAGGCGTACATCGTCGGCCACACCGACAACGTCGGCAGCTTCGACGCCAACGAGAAGCTCAGCCTCGCCCGCGCCCAGGCCGTCGTTGCGGCCCTGACTGCCGCGCCCTACAAGGTCGATGCCAAGCGCCTCGTGCCCAAGGGCCTGGCCAATCTGGCGCCGGTGGCCGGCAATGGCGACAACGCCGGGCGGGCCAGGAATCGACGGGTGGAACTCGTCGCCCAGTAGCGCACCCGAATCGCGCGGCCGCTCAGGACTGGATCGACAGCTGGTCGCCCAGATAGGCGATCACCCGCTCGTCGCGGAAGTAGTTGGTGTGGTGGGTGGTCGGGCCCACGCCGAGGGCTTCGAAGGCGATGTTGCCGCCCTCGCCCAGGCGGAACATCGAGTCCACGTCCACCACCAGGTCGTTGGGCCCGGGAAAGACCATGTCGGCGGCGCCGTATTTGACCTGGTCGCCGATGTGGCTGAAGCGCCGCCAGAACTTCCAGATCGGCTGCGCACTCTCATCGGGCTGGAAAGACGCGCCGATGCCGAACATCTTGGGCTTGCTGAGCCAGGGGTCGGCGAACAGCTGGCGCACATCGCTGTTGTTCTTGACCAGCTGCTGCGTCGCCAGCCCCGGCACCAGTCCCACGGCGGCATCCACGATGGGCGTGGTGCTGCCCAGGTGCAGCACCTTGCCGAAGATCTTGGCCAGCAGCGACACGCCTTCGGCGAAGGGCAGGATGCCCGTCGCCTGCTTGCTGACGGCCGCTACGGCGTCGGCATAGCTGGCGATCATGTCGAGGGCGGCACGCAGCTTGTCCGGCGCGGCCAGGCTGGTGCCCACCAGCGGCGAGGCCACGAAGACCACGCGCTCCACCGGCACGGCGCGCAGCCGCATCAACCAGCCCACCACCAGGCCGCCGCGGCTGTGGCAGACCACGTCGATGGGCGCACTGACGTTCAGCAGGGCCCGATGCAGATCGAGGGCGTTGGACCAGGCCGCCACCGACAGGGTGGCATGGCCAAAGGCCAGGATGGCGCTGTACTTCTGCTGCCAGCCGGCCAGCAGCTTGCGGCCGGCCTCGGTGGCCTGCAACTCGTCGAACCACATCTGCGACTTGCTGAAGGTGCCATGCACCAGCAGCAGCACGCGGCCCTTGTCGATCTGGGGCTGGGCATCGGCCACCAGATGGCCGTCCTGCCAGCGCTGCATGCCCTGATCGGGCGTCAGCCAGTTGTCGGCTTCGATCAGCTTGTCGGTGACCGCATTGGCGCCGAAGTCGTTGAAGCGAAAGCTCTGCACCACGTCGTCGGGCGCCACGCGGATCGAGCGGTAGGAGCGCCGCCCCGTGCCGCCCGGCGTGGTCGGCGGTGAATAGACCCAGCGCAGCAGGCCGTCCTCGTCCCGCACCAGCTCGACCTTGGCGCGGCCATCGGCGTCGCGCGTTGCGGCGCGCCGGCGGCGCTGGCCGATCGGCAGGGTGCTGAGCTGGGTCGGCGCCTCTTCCAACGCCAGCCTGTCGCTGACGTCGGCCCAGAGCTTGCTGCTGCTCATGGCCTCTCCTCCACAATGGGCAAGGGCGTGATGCCCTTCATGCGTGCCGTCACGACGTCCAGCACCGAATGGAAGTCTTCCGCTTCCGCCAGCGCATCGATGCCCGCCTCCACCGCCTCGACAAAGCCGCAGTGCTCGGTCAGCCTCACCGTCTCGATCGGCACCAGGCGCCGCGCGCGGATCAGCTGCCTCACCTCACGGTAGGGTGCGTTGCCGATGGCCTGCCAGGCATAGCGCTGCAGGCTGGCGGAGGAGTTGCGATCCGCCGCGCCGGCCATCGCGCCATGCGCGCCCTCGCCGCTGACGGCCAGATAGTCGGCCTGGAAGCTGTTGTGCCGCCAATAACCCGGCAGCGCATGGCCGTTGAGCAGGAAGATGACCGGGTAGACATCGATCAGCTCCAGGCAGGCGGCAAACAGCAGGGCGAGGTCGAGGCAGGTACCGGCCCGCCCGCCGAGGATGGCGCTGGGCGTGCGCAGGCGCTGCGAATCGAGCTTGCTGCTGTAGGACGGCGGCGGGTTGATATAGCCCAGCCGCCATTCATGCAGCAGGGCGGCCCAGATCGCCTGCACCTGGAGGTCGACCTCGCGCAGCTGTTCCTCCTCGGTGCTCGGCGCGGCCTGGTAGCCCTCGAAACCGGCGGCCGGGTTGTCGCGCAGGATGCGCACATAGCGCTGCGCCAGCTCCACCGCGCTGACGACGGCCGGATCGCGCGGCAGCACGAAGGACGGCAGCCACTGGCCGTCCTTGTCGTTGTCCCGCCATTGGTCGACGGGCAGCAGGCGCAGGCGATGGCTGTCGCGCGTCAGCACCTTGTCGTTGTGGCTGAGCTGGACCATCAGGGTGCTGTTGACCGCCTCCTGCAGCGAGCGCATCAGCGCCGCGGTCAGCGGTACATGCACCTCGTTGCTGAGGTCGAAGCGCGTCTCGCCGGCGACAAAGCGCTTGCGCCAGCGGGCCTGCTCGGGGCCGAGCTGCAGTTCCACATCGACGCTCAGCCAGTCGTCGGGCAGCGCGCTGCCCCGCTCCACGACGATCTGGCGGAACAGCCGCCCGTTGTTGTGCAGCACCGCGTAGTTGAGCTCCTCCTCCGGCACGGCCTGCAGCCGCGGCGGCGTACCGGCATCGCGCAACTCGGCCGCGGCAGGTTCACCCTGGTTGAAGGCGGCCTCGTTCAGCGGCGCGCCCATCCACAAGGTGACGCCGGTGGCTCGCGTGGCCCGGGGCTCCTTGCGCACGCGCATCCAGGCGCTCTCGAAGGCCAGCGGCAGGTTCCACACGGCTTGGTCGAGCTGGCTGTAGACCAGCTCGAAGAAGAAGTCCACCAGCTGGTCCTCGATCGCGTCCTGGAAGCCGACGGCCGAGAGCGCCGCACGCTCCGCCACGATCAGCGCCGCCGTGCGAGCGGCCGAGTTCTCGAGGCTCACCGAGACGAAGTAGGCGCAGTGCTCTCCGCCCGCTCGCAGCGCCTCGGCCAGCCGCTGCGCACCGATCACGGCCGTGCCGGCGGCCTCACCGGCCAGCAGCATGCCGTCGGGCACGCTGGACTCCTTGGCCAGCACTTCGTCCAGGCGCATGGGGCCAAATTCGGCCTCCACCGCCTCGGCTTCGGGCACCAGGTCGCGCAGAGCCTTCAGGCCCGCCAGGTTGTCAAAGCCGCTCAGGTGGATGAGGTCGGGTTGGAGCTGCTTCACCACATCGTGCAGCTGCTGCCAGCTCGGATCCTTCAACTCGACCAGGCGGGTGCCACCCAGGGCGCGCTTCAGCCGCCTGGTTTCGGCGCTGAAGTCCCAGCTCTGCCGCAAGCCGCCGGGCGCGCTCTGCACATAGAGCAGGCTGGGCTGGCGGGACTTCTGCCAGGAGGCCGGCGCTTTGGGCACCAACTCGCGCATCACGGTGACGCGGTGGTTGTCCACGTTGCGATAGCGCCGCGTGGCCTTGGCCAGCAGGTATTCCCAGGGAAAGATGCGGGCCTGCCAACCCTCGTGCTCGGAGGTGTAGGGAATGCGCACAACGACGCGCGGGGCGCGGGCCAGGGCTTCCAGGTCGGCGTCCCTCAGTCCAAAGCCCTTCAGCGTGCGATAGGCCTGCTCTTCGCGGCTGTTGCTGGCGTCACTGGAACTGAGCCAACGTTCGCGGGCCCGCAGCACATAGGTCCACCGCATGGCTTCGCTGTCGAGCCGGCACGCGGCCACTCCTTCCTCGGGTTTGCCACCCAAGGCGATCGTGCGGCCCGGAATGACCAAAGAGATCCGGGCCAGAACAGGATCCATGCCTGCAGTCTTCGACATCGCGCCTCCCCACGAGAAGCGTCATCCTATGTCGCTGGACGGCGCCTCAGCGCCCCGATTTCCGGTTCAGACCAGCCCGAGGCTTTCCTCGACGCCCAGGTGCACGTTCATGCTCTGCACGGCCGCGCCGCTGGCACCCTTGCCGAGGTTGTCCAGGCGGCTCATCAGCAGCACTTGCGTGTCCGACGCGAACACGAACAGGTCGACGCGGTTGGTGTCGTTGCAGGCCTGCACGTCGAAGAAGCCGGCTTCCAGCGTGGCTGCATCGCGCAGCGGCTTCACATTGATGAAGCGCTCGCCCTCGTAGTGGGCGGCCAGGGCGGCGTGGACGGCCTCAGGCGTCGTGCCGGCCTTGAGCTGGCTCAGGTGCAGGGGCACGCTGACGGCCAGGCCCTTGTAGAAGGTGCTGACGATGGGCTGGAAGACCGGCGGCGTGGCCAGGCCGGTGTGGGCGGCCATCTCCGGCAGGTGCTTGTGCTTGAGCCCCAAGCCATAGGGCCGCGGCGCCTTCAGGTGCGCCGGCAGCGGCTGCTGCTCGTACTCGGCGATCATGGTCTTGCCGCCGCCCGAGTAGCCGGTGATGGACGTGGCGCTGACGGCCGCGTCCTTGGGCAGCAGGCCGGCGTCGACCAGAGGACGCACCGCCAGGATGAAGGCGCTGGAGTGGCAACCCGGGTTGGAGATGCGCTTGCTGGCCTGGATGGCGCCGCGTTGACCGCGGGCGAGCTCGGGCAGGCCGAAGGCCCAGCCGGGCGCCGTGCGGTGGGCCGTGCTGGCGTCGATGAGGCAGGTGCGGTCGTTGTTGACCATGAAGGCCGCCTCGCGCGAAGCCGCGTCGGGCAGGCACAGGAAGGCCACGTCGGCGGCGTTCAGCAGGCGCGAGCGCTCGGCCGGATCCTTGCGCTTGTCGGCGTCGATCTTCAGCACTTCGATGTCCTTGCGCGCCGCGAGGTACTCGTGGATGCGCAAACCCGTGGTGCCTTCCTGGCCATCCACAAACACCTTGAACGTCATCGCCGCTGCTCCAACCGCTGAAAATCGAACTGTGCAGGATAAGGGCAAACCATGAAATCTGAGCGTGTACTGCTTCTCCCCGGTTGGCAAAACTCGGGCCCGGACCACTGGCAAAGCCGCTGGGAGCGGCTGCACGGCGACGAACGCGTCGAGCAGCACGACTGGGACTGGCCGCGCCGTGGCGACTGGATGGCGCGCCTGGATGAGGTGCTGCTGCAGGACGACGCCCCGGCCCTGCTCGTCGCCCATTCCCTGGGCTGCCAGCTCGTCGCCGCCTGGGCCGAGCATTCCCAGCACACGGGCCGCGTGAAAGGCGCCCTGCTCGTGGCCCCGCCCGACACCGAGCGCGAGGACATGCCGCCCCAGCTGCACAACTGGCGCCCCATCCGCCGGCCCCGCCTGCCCTTCCCCAGCATCACCGTCATCAGCAGCGACGACCCCTTCGGCGCCGCCGAGCGCAGCAGCCAGATGGCGGCCGACTGGGGCAGCAGCGTCGTCGTCGCCGGGCCGCGGGGTCATCTGAACGCCGAGTCCGGCCTGGGGGACTGGCCGCAGGGGCGGGAGCTGCTGGAAAGCCTCTCGAAACGCTGACGGACAATCCGCGCCATGGTCACGAAGAAACCCAAAGGCCTCGGCCTCGGCCTGGAAGCCCTGCTCGGCCCCAAAGTCAGCGACACCCCGGCGCCTGAGCGCGACGGCACGCCCAGCACGCTGAAGCTCGAACAGATGCAGGCCGGCAAATACCAACCGCGCACACGCATGGACGAGGGCTCGCTGTACGAGCTGGCCGAGTCGATCAAGGCGCAAGGGATCATGCAGCCGATCCTGGTGCGGCCGATCACGCCCAATGGCGGCGTCGCCTACGAGATCATTGCCGGCGAACGCCGCTTCCGTGCCGCAAAACTTGCCGGCCTGCGCGAGGTGCCTGTGCTGGTGAAGGCGGTGCCCGACGAGTCGGCCGCCGCGATGGCGCTGATCGAGAACATCCAGCGCGAAGACCTCAATCCGCTGGAAGAGGCCCACGGCCTGAAGCGGCTCACCGACGAGTTCGGCCTCACGCATGAGCAGGCCGCCCAGGCGGTCGGCCGTTCACGCAGCGCAGCCAGCAATCTGCTGCGCCTGTTGAACCTTTCGGCGCCGGTGCAGAACATGCTGATGGCCGGCGACCTGGACATGGGCCATGCCCGCGCCCTGCTGCCGCTGGATGGTGCTGTTCAGATCACGACGGCCAGCGAGATCGCCGCCAAGAAGTTGAGCGTGCGCGAGGCCGAGAAGCTGGTCGCCAAGCACCAGGGCGCCGCCCGCCAGACGCCGCTGCTGCGCGTGAAGAGCGACAAGAGCCGCGACGTGCTGAGGCTGGAGGAGGAGCTGGCCGACGCCCTCGGCGCCACCGTCGAAGTGCGCGTCAAGAAGAAGAGCAAGCGCGGCCAGAGCGGCGAACTGGCCATCCACTTCGATTCGCTCGACGCTCTGTCGGGCATCCTCGAGAAGCTGCGCGGCAGCTGACTCGCAGGGTCCAACGGAATGAGGCGGCGTCCGACAAGATGCTGCGGGCGGGCGCTCAACACTTGGATACGGGGCGACGATGCCCCCTGGATTCAGTGGGGCGCTGGGGCCTCCGTGACACCCATCACTGTCGCAACAGTTCTTCACCGGCAGCCGCTGTCGGCACCCAGCCACAAGGCCCCCATGTTTGTGTGGTCTGACCGAAAAGTGCCAGGTCTTGCCCAAACTGCGGGCGTATGCTGGACCAGCACCCTGTCAACGAAAGAGCGAGCTTTGTTGTTGGTGGGCTGTTGACAGGAAGATTGCGGCTTATTCTTCAGATCGACGAGAGAGCCGCAGCGAGAAGCTGCTGATCAGCGAAGTGGAGAGTTCTGATGACGCCTTGCAGTTGAGGCGCGATCAGAACCCCCCAGTCCCCTCGGGCACGGATCGTGCCTGTGACTGCGTGGAGTTCAAACCGCAGGAGGTGGGCATGGACGTCATCAGCCATTTCGCAGCGCGCTACGAGCGCAGCAAGGTCGAGGAACTCACGCTGGAGGAGTACCTCGCGGAGTGCAAGAAAAACCCGCTTGCTTATGCGACGGCCGCAGAACGCATGCTGCAGGCCATCGGCGAGCCGCAGATGCTCGACACGCGCAACGACCCGCGCCTGTCGCGGCTGTTCGCCAACAAGACCATCAAGATCTATCCGGCCTTCGCCGAGTTCTATGGCCTGGAAGAAGCCATCGAGCAGGTGGTGTCCTATTTCAGGCATGCTGCGCAGGGCCTGGAGGAAAAGAAACAGATCCTCTATCTGCTCGGGCCTGTGGGCGGCGGCAAGAGCTCCATCGCCGAGCGGCTCAAGCAGCTGATGGAGCATGTGCCCTTCTACGCGCTGGCCGGCTCGCCGGTCAACGAGAGCCCGCTCGGCCTCTTCGATCTGATCGAGGACGGCCCGCTGCTGGAGCGCGACTACGGCATCCCGCGCCGCTACCTGAACCGCATCCTGTCGCCCTGGGCCGTCAAGCGACTGGACGAGTTCGGCGGTGACATCCGCAAGTTCAAGGTCGTCAAGCGCTATCCCAGCGTGCTCAAGCAATTGGGCGTGGCCAAGACCGAGCCGGGTGACGAGAACAACCAGGACATCTCCAGCCTGGTCGGCAAGGTCGACATCCGCAAGCTCGAGACCTATGCCCAGGACGACCCCGACGCCTACAGCTATTCCGGTGGCCTGTGCCTGGCCAACCAGGGCCTGCTGGAGTTTGTCGAGATGTTCAAGGCGCCCATCAAGGTGCTGCACCCGCTGCTGACCGCCACCCAGGAAAGCAACTACAAGGGCACCGAGGGTTTCGGCGCCATCCCCTTCGACGGCATCGTGCTGGCCCACAGCAACGAGAGCGAGTGGAAGACCTTCCGCAACAACAAGAACAACGAGGCCTTCCTCGACCGTGTCTACATCGTCAAGGTGCCCTACTGCCTGCGCGTCAGCGAAGAGGTCAAGATCTACGAGAAGCTGATCCGCGGCTCGTCGCTGGCCGAGGCCAAGTGCGCCCCCGGCACGCTGAAGATGATGAGCCAGTTCGCGGTGCTGACGCGTCTGAAGGAGCCGGAGAACTCGTCGCTGTATTCCAAGATGCAGATCTACGATGGCGAGAACCTGAAGGACACCGACCCGCGTGCCAAGAGCTACCAGGAGTACCGCGACTACGCCGGCGTCGACGAAGGCATGAGCGGCATCAGCACGCGCTTCGCCTACAAGATCCTGTCCAAGGTCTTCAACTTCGACAGCTCCGAGGTGGCCGCCAACCCGGTGCATCTGATGTATGTGCTGGAGCAGCAGATCGAGCGCGAGCAGTTCCCCAAGGAGACCGAAGAAAAGTTCGTCAGCTACATCAAGGAGCAGCTGTCGCCACGCTATGCCGAGTTCATCGGCAAGGAGATCCAGACCGCCTACCTGGAAAGCTACAGCGAGTACGGCCAGAACATCTTCGACCGCTACGTGACCTATGCCGACTACTGGATCCAGGACCAGGAGTACCGCGACACCGACACCGGCGAGGTCTTCGACCGCTCGGCGCTGAACGGCGAGCTCGAGAAGATCGAAAAGCCGGCCGGCATCTCCAACCCCAAGGACTTCCGCAACGAGATCGTCAACTTCGTGCTGCGGGCGCGGGCCAACAACGCGGGCAAGAACCCGCTGTGGACCAGCTACGAGAAGCTGCGCACCGTCATCGAGAAGAAGATGTTCTCGAACACCGAGGAGCTGCTGCCCGTCATCAGCTTCAACGCCAAGGCTAGCGCCGAGGACGCCAAGAAGCACGAAAACTTCGTGCAGCGCATGGTGGACAAGGGCTACACGGCCAAGCAGGTCCGGCTGTTGTGCGAGTGGTATCTGCGCGTGAGGAAGTCCAGCTGAACAAGGCGGTGGGGCATGTCGCTTCAGCAGATCATTGATCGACGCCTTTCGGGCAAGAACAAGTCCATCGGCAACCGCGAGCGTTTCCTGCGCCGACACAAGGAGCAGATCCGCGAGGCGGTGAAACGCGCGGTGGACGGCCGTGGCATCCGCGACATGGAGCGCGGTGAGGACGTCCACATTCCGAAGAAGGATCTCAGCGAGCCCGTCTTCGGCCACGGCGACGGCGGCGTGCGCGAGGTCGTGCGGCCGGGCAACCAGGAGTATGTGAAGGGCGACCGCATCGCCAAGCCCAAGGGTGGCCAGGGCGGCGGCGGTGGGGGCGGCGAGGCCAGCGACCAGGGTGAGGGCGAGGACGACTTCGTCTTCCACCTCAGCAAGGAAGAGTTCATGCAGGTCTTCTTCGAGGACCTGGCCCTGCCCAACCTGGCCCGCACGACACTGGCCGACACGCCCGAGTGGCGGTCACAGCGCGCTGGCTTCGTCTCCGACGGCACGCCCACCAATCTGCACGTCGTGCGTTCCATGCGCGGGGCCCTGGGGCGCCGTATTGCCCTGGGCATGGACAAGCGCCGCGAACTGCACGAACTCGAAGCCCGCGAGCAGGAGCTGCTGAAGGAAGACCGGCCGGAGACGCCACGCCTCTTGCTCGAAACCCGCGAGCGCATCCAGCACCTGCGCGAGCGCATCAAGGCCATTCCCTTCCTCGACCCCATCGACCTGCGCTTCCGTTCGCGCGTGCGCATCCCGGTGCCGACGACGCGGGCCGTCATGTTCTGCCTGATGGACGTGTCCGGCTCCATGGACGAAGGCCGCAAGGACCTGGCCAAGCGCTTCTTCATCCTGCTCTACCTGTTCCTGACGCGGCACTACGAGAAGATCGACGTCGTCTTCATTCGCCACCACACCCAGGCCCAGGAAGTCGATGAGCAGAACTTCTTCCACGCTACCGAGACCGGCGGCACCGTCGTCTCGTCGGCTCTCGTCCTGATGGAGCAGATCATCAAGGAGCGCTACTCGCCGACCGAGTGGAACATCTACGGTGCCCAGGCCAGCGACGGCGACAACTGGCACCACGACAGCGGTCGCTGCCGCGAGCTGCTGGCCGACAAGATCCTGCCGCTGTGCCGCTACTTCGCCTATGTGCAGGTGGCCGAGCCCGAGCAGAACCTCTGGGAGGAGTACCAGAAGCTCGCCGAGGACGCCAAGCACTTCGCGATGCGCAAGGCCGTCGAGGCCTCGCAGATCTACCCGGTCTTCCGTGAGTTGTTCAAGAAGGAAGGCGCGCCAGCATGAGCAGCCTCGAAGACAGACGCCACCCCGAGCGCGTTGCCGTTCCGCCCAAGGGCATGACCGAGCGCCGCCAGCGCCAGCCGCTGCAGCGCATGAAGCCGCTGCCGCAGCGTCCCAGCCAGCCCCTGCCCTCGCCGAACGACTGGAGCTTCGAGCTCATCGACGAGTACCACACCGTCATCAAGAACACGGCCGAGCGCTTCGGCCTGGACACCTATGCCAATCAGCTCGAGGTCATCACCGCCGAGCAGATGATGGATGCCTATGCCTCGGTCGGCATGCCGGTCAACTACCGGCATTGGAGCTACGGCAAGGAGTTCATCAGCACCGAGCGCAACTACAAGCGCGGCCAGATGGGCCTGGCCTACGAGATCGTCATCAATTCCGACCCCTGCATCGCCTATCTGATGGAGGAGAACACGCTGGCCATGCAGGCCCTCGTGATCGCCCACGCCTGCTACGGCCACAACAGCTTCTTCAAGGGCAACTACCTGTTCCGCATGTGGACGGATGCCTCGTCCATCATCGACTACCTCGTCTATGCCAAGAACTACGTGGCCGAATGCGAGGAGCGCTACGGCCTGGATGCCGTCGAGACCCTGCTGGACAGCTGCCACGCGCTGATGAACCACGGCGTCGACCGCTACCGCCGCCCCGCCAAGCTGTCCCTGGCCGAGGAGCGTGCCCGCCTCAAGGACCGCGAGCAGCATGCGCAGTCGCAGATCAACGACCTGTGGCGCACCCTGCCCAAGAAGCCCGACCGCCCGGACGAGGCCGCCGAGAGCCGCCGCTTCCCCGATGAACCGCAGGAGAACCTGCTCTACTTCATCGAGAAGAACGCGCCCCTGCTCGACCCCTGGCAGCGCGAGGTCGTGCGCATCGTGCGCAAGATCGCCCAGTACTTCTATCCGCAGCGCCAGACCCAGGTCATGAACGAGGGCTGGGCCACCTTCTGGCATCACAGGCTGCTGAACCAGATGTACGACGATGGCTATCTGTCCGACGGCATGATGATCGAGTGGCTCAAGTCCCACACCAACGTCGTCTACCAGCACCCGGGCGCCAACCTGAACCCGTATGCGCTGGGCTTCGCGATGTACACCGACATCAAGCGCATCTGCGAGAACCCGACCGACGAAGACCGCGACTGGTTCCCCGACATCGCCGGCAGCGAATGGCTGCCCACGCTCGACCACGCGATGCGCAACTTCAAGGACGAGAGCTTCATCGGCCAATACCTGAGCCCGAAGATCATGCGCGACTTCCGCCTCTTCTCCATCCTCGACGATGAGGCCAAGAGCGAGTACGAGATCTCGGCCATCCACGACGAAGGCGGCTACCGCCATCTGCGCCAGGCGCTTTCGCGCCAGTACGACCTGTCCACCCGCGAGCCCAACATCCAGGTCTGGAACGTCAACCTGCGCGGCGACCGGTCGCTGACGCTGCGCCACGTGCAGCACCTCAACCGCCCGCTCCACGACAGCGCCCAGGAGGTGCTCAAGCATGTGGGCCGCCTGTGGGGCTTTGGCGTGCAGCTCGAAAGCGTCAACCAGCGCGGCGACGTGACCAAGCGCTGGAGCGTGCCGCCCCAGGCGGGTTGATACTCGCCCCCATGCTTCGCTCCCTGCTGCTCACGTCCGCCCTGCTCGCCAGTACGGCGCTGCCAGTCCACGCTGCCGGCCTGACGGAACGCCAGGCCTGCCTCAAGCTGATCGCCACCGCGCGGGCCCTGCACCTGGCCGGCCCCAACAAGCGTGGCGACTACCGGTGCAGACGCCATGCCGTCGACACCGATCTCGTCTTCACGCTGCGCTTCGACGGCCCGGGCGAGCCCAAGGACGCGAGTCATCTGCTCGGCTATTACGCCATCGACAAGGCCACGCGCGAGGTCTACGAGTGGGATCTCACCACCCAGCAGCGCGGCGCGCCGCTGACGCCGCCCAAAGGCAAACGCTAGCCCGCGGCCCCGTAGGTCCTGATCTCGATCAGGTGATTGTTGGGGTCGTTGAAATAGAGCGTCGGCCCTGCGCCGCGCGCGCCAACCTCGCTGCCGGGCCCGGTGTTGCTGCCCACCGCATCGAAGGTCGGCCCAAAGCCCAGTCCCTGAGCCTTGATGCGCGCAAAGATCGCGTCGAACTCGGCCGGCGTCACCGCGAAGGCATAGTGCTCCATGCCCGACGTGCCCCAGGGCGCCAGCTGCAGCTGGCAGTCCGGCCCCGCCTTGATGACGGTGAAGGGTCCGTCGCGGCCGACGTCGCTGAAGCCCATCACGTCCACATAGAAGCGGACGCTGGCGGCCAGGTCATTGACCTTGAGGATCAGGTGGTCGAGCGTGGCCATGGCATCCCTCCGTTGGCGATACGCCGCGCAAACAGCACCGCCGACACCAGCAACAGCGTCAGCCCCGTCGTCGCCTCGGCCCAGATCGTCAGATTGGCCATCAGCGTGTGTTCGGAGCACAGGCCCAGGCGGTAGTGCAGCAGGCCGTCCAGGCCCAGGGCGCCATAGACGCCAAGGGCCAGCAGGCCCAGCGAGCGCAGGCCCAACCGGGTCAGCACCCAGGCCAGCAAACCGACGCCGCAGACAGCGAACCAGAACAGCCAGACCTTCTCCGGCGTCAGCCAGGCCGGCATGCCGGGATAGAAGGCGATGTACTGGGCGTTGTGGCTGAAGTGGGCCAGGCTGGCGGCGAAATAGGTCGCCGTCAGTGGCAGCAGGATCGGTGTTTTCAGAGTTCGCATGTCGTACTCACGGGCTCACGTCACCAGCTGGGACGAATGCTGAAGCCGCTTCTGTCGTCGTCATCATCGCGGCCCAGCAAGCCGACGGCGCTCAGGATCAGCAGTGCGCCACCCACCAGCTGGAAGAGCCGCCAATACTTGCTGTACTCGAAGGTCTCGCCATCGCGCTCGATCTGCACGCAACGCTTGAACAGCTTGGTGGCCTTCACTTCCACGCTGTCGCCGTCCTTCAGCGTCGTGTAGGTGGCGTAGCCCACATCACAGCTCGACAAGGCGCCCCCGACGAAATGCAGGGTGTAGCTGGTGTCGCTCCTGCCGCTCGACCGCGTGTCATTGGAAGTGCTGCTGGTGTGCCGGTCCACGTGCAGCTGGTGCATGCGCATCGGCAAGCCCGCATCGACCACCAGCACCAAGCCGAAGCAGAACAGCAGGCATCGGAAGAGGAATGTCAACAAGGGGAGGATCTATTCCAAAACAAGTTGGACCCGGCCGTCGGGCCCTATCTGTCGAAGCAAGTGGGCATGGGAACGGCTCAGGCAGTGAGGGCTGAGCTTCAGGAAATCACCCTTGCTCCTCGGATGCTCGGCGTAGGCCACGACGTCACTGCCCTTCACGAAGACCAGCAGATGGATACCGTCGTTGGTGCCGATCGAGCTTTTGCTGGCGGCATCCCACTTGAAGCCAAGGATCTGTTCTGCCCGTTCGTTGGACGTGTAGGGCTGCAACACGCAGACCTTCTGCCAGTCGGCAGGTCCCAGCAGGGCCATATCGATAGCAGCGGCGCCCGAGTCGACCAGCGCCGACAGCCGGTCGCTGATGCCTGGATCGGCCCGCGTACATGCCGTCAACAGCAGCGCAGAAGCGACGAGGGCCGCAGCGTTTCTCATGGCTCGCGGCACTAGGCCTCGGTCCGGCCGGAAGACCCGGCGCGCGCGAACTTTTCCCTGACGAGTTGGAGATGCTCCTTGGCCACGAACCACTCGGTGTATCCGCAGTCGCCGCAGACCCGGTTCTCGTACTTAGGCCCATGCAGGGCGCCCACCGGCAGCAGGCTTCCCGTCGTGCCGCCGGCCTGGACGGTGAAGGAAAACAGGTCCTGGCCGCCACAGTGCCGACAGGGTTGGAGAGAGGGCATGCGCTGGTCTCGCGTGGGTGACTGATGCGAGATGACTATGCCAACAAAACGCCCGCCGAAGCGGTCTTGGCCTAGCAACCGGGAATAGGCACATCGCCCATCAAGCCCTCGACCAGGACGAGGCGCCCCGGCGGCGTGGGTTTGAGCTCGCGCGAATCGCCGACACGCTTCAGCCAGCCCTTGTCCACCATGGCCTCCAGCCACGCCACCGCCAGTGGCCCGGCGAAATGGTCGCGGCGTTCGGACCAGTCCACGCAGTCGTAGAGGACACGGCCTTTGGGCAATTCGCCCTCGGGCATCAACTCCTTCAGCGCGTCACGACCCGCCTCGCTGAGGTCATAGCGTCCGTCTGCCGCCGCGGTGACCCAGCCCTTGGCCAGCAGAGCCTCGCGCCACTGCACGCCCAGCTCGCCGGCCAGGTGGCCATAGCAGCTGCGCGCATGCCGCAGGCCGCGCATCTCGGGCTTCTGCCAGCGCTTGAGGTCGGCCGCCGGCTCGTCGATGCCGTCGCGGCGGTCGGCGACGCGCAGCAGGGCTTCCAGCGCATGGGCCACATCACCATCGGCCAGGCCGAAATAGCGATGACGCCCCTGCGGCCGCACGCGGGCCAGGCCCTCGTCGACCAGCAGCTTCAAGTGCGCCGACATCGTGGCCGCGCCAACGCCCGCATGCGTGGCCAGCTCGCCCGCCGTGTGCAGGCGGCCGTCGAGCAGGCGGGCCAGGGTGCGCGCCCGCGTCGGGTCGGCAATGGCCGCCGCGATGCGCGCCAGACGCGGCTCAGCACTCATCGCGGCACCTGCTCGCGCTCGTTGAGCCCGTAGTCGCGCACGACATGCGCCACCCGCAGCCGGTAGTCCTGGAACAAGCCGCCGCGGCCGGCCGCCTGGGCCTGGCGATGCCTCTCCATCTCGCGCCAGCCACGCACGGCTTCTTCATCGCGCCAGAAGGACAGCGACAGCAGCTTGTCCGGGTTGGTCAGGCTCTGGAAGCGCTCCACCGAGATGAAGCCGTCCATCCGCTCCAGCAGCGGCTTCAAGGCGGCCGCATGGTCGAGATAGGCGGGCCGGCCCTCGGCCGTGGGTTCGACTTCGAAGATGACGGCGATCATGGGCGCACATCCTCACAGAAAGTGCGCTCCTCGCGCAGGATGAAGCGCTGGCGTCGCGCGAACTCGAAGTTGGCCCGCGCTTCGGGGTCGGCCTTCAGCCGCGTGCGGTAGTCCTCGTAGGCCGCCAGCGAGTCGAAGCCGACCAGGCCCCAGGCTTCGTAGTTCGTGCCCTCGTGGGGCAGCCAGTAGCCGAGCAGGCGGCCACCCAGGCGGGGAATGATGTGGCCCCAGGCCTGGGCGTATTCGCGGAAGGCCTCGCGCTGGACCGGGTCGAGTTCGTAGCGGATGAAGCAGGTGATGGGCATGGTGGGCTCGCTGGGCGTTGAAGGAATGCACCCAGTGTGTGGCGACCGCGCCCCTCGATGCTTCGCTGCGCAACGAAGCGTCGCGCGATGATGGCGCTGCCACCCAGGACCACAATGAAGCCTCTACGTCGCGCCCTTCTCCTCTTGCTGCTGGCAAGCCTGGCCATGACCGCGCGGGCCCAAACCCCGCAGCCCGCCCTCGAACTCGTCGTGCTCGGCTCCGGCGGCCCCGGCGCCACCGGCCGGGCCGGCTCCAGCCATGTGGTGCTGGTGGACGGCGTGCCGCGTATCCTGGTGGACGCCGGGCCGGGCTCTTTCGCACGACTGGGTGAGGCCAAGCTGGCGTTGAACAAGCTGGACCTCATCCTGCTGACCCATCTGCACGCCGACCATGCCGGCGAGCTGCCCGGCCTCGTCAAGGCGCGCGCGGTGTCGTCGGGCCGCCCCATCACGCTGAAGATCTTCGGCCCGGCCGCTCAGCGCGCGCGCCAGCGCGACGATGCCGATTTCCCGTCCACGCGCCGCTTTGTCGAGCTGCTGTTCGGCAGGCAGGGCGCCTTCGGCTATCTGCGCGACTTCTCGGCGCCGCTGACTTTCCAGGTCACCGACATCGCCGCCAGCACGAAGCAGCCCCGCGTGCTGCTGAACGAGGACGGCCTGCGCGTCACGGCCATTGCCGGCCACCACCGCGACGCGCCGGCCGTCATCTACCGCGTAGACCACGGTGGCAAGAGCCTCACCTTCAGCGGCGACATCGACCCGGCCGGCCATGCCGCGCTGCGCCGCCTTGCCGCCGACACCAGCCTGCTCGTCGTCAACAGCGTGGTGCTCGACCCGCCCGATTCGCCGCCCGTGCTCTACACCCTGCACACCGCGCCGACGCAGACCGGCGAGATCGCCGCCGATGTGCGCGCCGGCCAGCTGCTGCTCGCCCACCTGTCGCCGGCAGTCGACGGCCGGCGTGATGCGGTTCAGGCCGCCATCCGCCAGCACTACGCCGGCCCCATGACCTGGGCAGAAGACGGGCTGCACCTCGTGCCCTGACCGGGCCCTTGCAACCAACTGTGTCGGCACCCACGGCAGCCCGGCCCACGGCTATCCTCAGCGCCCCATGCCCCCCGAGCGACACCCCGTTCCCGATCCCGCGCCGTCTCGCGGGGCGGACTGGCTGCTCGGCCCCGAAGGCCAGGGCCGCGGCGCGGTCAAGCTGACGCTGCTGGCGCTGGCGGTCTATGGCTTGTTCGCACTGAACGTGGCTGTGCAAGTGAACCTCGGCCTGATGGAGGCCGGCCCCGGCGCCTGGGTCAGCGGCCTGAGCCTGGCGGGCATCACGGGCTTCTATCTGCTGGTGCGCACCGGCCTGAGCCGCCACCTGGGCAGCGACGCTTCGCTGACCCTGCCGCAGTCGGTCTTCGGCGTGCTGATCACGGCCTGGGGCTATGCCATCGACCCGCCGCTGCGCGGCGCCATCATCGCCATCATGCTGCTCAACCTGGTATGGGGCATGTTCGTGCTGAGCCAGCGCCAGGCCTTCGGGCTCTACCTGTTCGGCCTCATGTCACTGGGCGCCGCCATGGCCTATGGCGCGTCGACCGACCCGGTGCGCTTCCCGCCCGCCGTCGAGGCTCTGCACTTCAGCTTTGCGGCCATCCTGATGACGGCGGTGTCGGTGCTGTCGGTCAACATGGCGCGGCTGCGCGCCAAGCTGGGCGCGCGCACGACCGAGCTGCGCGCGGCCCTGGAGCGCATCCAGTACCTGGCCCATCACGACGAGCTGACGCGCATCAGCAACCGCCGCCACTTGAGCGAGCGCCTGGCCGCCGAGCAGCTCAACCAGCGCCAGAGCGGCCAGACCATGAGCCTGGTGCTGATCGACATCGACCACTTCAAGATGGTCAACGACCGCCACGGGCACGCGGTCGGCGATGCCGTGCTGCGTCATTTCGCGGCGGCCCTGCAGGCGGCCCTGCGCAGCACCGATTTCGCCGGCCGCTGGGGTGGCGAGGAGTTCCTGGTCGTCACGCCGCAGGCCAGCGCGGCAACGGCGGCAAGCCTGGTCGAGCGCCTGCGCGACACCCTGGCCTCGACCTCCTTCGACAGCCTGGTGCCGGGCCTGCACATCACCTTTTCGGCCGGCGTGGCCGAGTGCGCGCCGGGCGAGGATCTGCACCTCGCCATCGAACGCGCCGACCGGGCGCTTTACCAGGCCAAGCAAACCGGGCGCGACCGCACGGTCAGCCAGTTCGCTCCGCTGGTCTGAATTTGCGGGCCGAGCGCCGGGCCGCTCCCTAGCCGGGCCCGCCTTTGGCGATGTGCTTGCGGCTCGATGCCGCAAGCATCGCCGTCCCCTCGGGGGACCGACCGGACACGCCCGCGTTCAGCGGCGCGGGCCCGGGCGAGGGGCTCACAAGGGCGCGACCGGGATGCACAGTTCGCAATCGAACACCCCGGTCTTGAAGTCGAACTTCGAGGCTGGTCCATAGTGCTCGAAGCAGGGCCGCGCATCCAGCTGCAGCCCGCTGCTGGGCAGCCACTGACCCATCATGGCCGCCCAGGCGGCACCGATTTCCGCGGCCGTGCCAACAAAGTCCAGGGCCGCATAGCGGCCGCCGGGCAGCTCGGTGACGAGGGCGCCGCCATTGGGCACCCAGCTGTCGGGCACGGCCACGCCGGCGTCGTAGCGGCATTGCTCGGGCGGCACCAGGCTGGGGTCGTCGTGGCCGATGCCGAAGCGGGCCACGGGGCCGAGGTTCTGCGTGGCCAGCCAGGGGTTGAAGGTCTCGGCCCAGAAGCGGCCGAGTTCGGGGCCATAGGCGCCCTGGTAGCGCAGATAGCCCATGCGCACGGGTTGGCGGTCGATGAGGCGGACATTCACGATGGTTTCTCCTTCGTCGTCGTGACGGTTGCGGGAGAAGCCATGCTCGTCGGCGCGCCACGCGCCGCCCTGATCCAGATTGCTGTCGGCCTGATCGATATTGCGCCACTGCGTCGGTGAATGGCCGAAGCGGGTCTTGAAGGCACGGGCGAAGGCCTCGGCCGAGCCATAGCCCACGCCCAGGGCAATGCTGAGCACCGTCGACTCGGGCTGGCCGCGCAAGCGCTGGGCGGCCTTTTCCATGCGGCGGCGCGCCAGGTAGTCGCCCAGGGTCTCGCCCATCCAGGCGAGGAAGAGGCGGTGGAAGTGATAGGGCGAGAAGTGGGCGACTGCGGCCAGGGCCTCGAGGTCGAGGGGCTGGTCCAGATGCCGGTCGATATGGGCCTGCACGCGATGCATGCGCTCTACGTACTGGCGGCGGCTGGCATTGGGCGCGTTCATGCCCAGGCCTTCGCCAACGCGCGCATCACGTCGGCGTGCACCGCGTTGAGCTCATCAGCCGACGCTTTGGAGTTCGACTGGAAGGCCACGACGACCCAGGGCGAGCGGCCGCCCGGCGGGAAGACCAGGGCCACGTCGTTGGCGGCGCCGCGCGAGCCGCTGCCGGTCTTGTCGATGACGCGCCAGCCTTCGGGTGCACCGGCGCGCAGCCGCTTCAGTCCGGTCCGCGAGGCCTGCAGATCGGCCCACAAACGCGCCTGGTTGGCACGCTTCAGGCCGGAGCCGAGCAGCAGATGCTGCAGCGTCCTGGCAAAAGCGCGCGGCGTGCTCGTGTCGCGCTCGTCGCCCGGCGCGTTCTCGTTGAGTTCGGTCTCGAAACGGTCCAGGCGCGTGACCGTGTCGCCCTGCTGGCGCAGCCAGGCCGTCAGGCCGGCGGGTGCGTCGCAGCAGCGGCGCAGCAGCACATTGGCGCAGGGGTTGTCGCTCTCGACGACGATGCCCTGGACCAGCTCGGCCAGCGTCGCCTGGCCCCGTGGCAGGTAGCGGTCAAAGGCCGGCGAGTGCGGCACGCGATCGCTCTCGCGCAACGGCACAGCGTCATTCCAGCCCCAGCGGCCGGCCTCCACGCCCTGGGCCACGCGGGCGGCGAGCAGGATCTTGAAGGTCGACGCGATGGCGAAGCGCTCGTCGGCACGATGGCCCATCACGCGGCCGCTGCCGGTATCGACGGCGAAGAAGCCGAGGCGTCCCTGTACCCGGCGCTCCAGTGCGGCGAAATCCACGACCGCTGCGGGTCTCGCGAAAGCGGGCAGGGCAGCCAGCACGGCCGCTTGGAAAACCAGAGTACGACGCTTCATGCGGCGCATTCTCGCGGGCACTGGCACCAGCCCGGTGCAAGGGGCACCGACCGCGCCCGTCCGAAAACTGACGGGTCCGTCAGACTTGCGCAACAACGTCGCCATGACGCCAGCGTTTCGCATGCTGCATCCGCACAATCGCCGCCGGCCCAGCTTTCGGGCCGCCAAATTTGGAGTTGTTGCCCGATGTACGCCCCCCGTCTCAGCCTCCTGGCCCTCGCCCTCGGCGCCGCCCTGCCGGCCCTGGCCCAGGAAGCCCCCAAGGACCGCAGCCAGCTCGAAACCGTCGTCATCACGGCCGAGCGTCGCGCCGAGAACATCCAGGACGTGCCCAACGCCGTCAGCAAGATCAGCGGCGAGAAGCTCGATGTGCTGGCCTCCGGCGGCCAGGACCTGCGCTTCCTGTCGGGCCGCGTGCCCAGCCTGAACATCGAGTCCAGCTTCGGCCGCGCCTTCCCGCGCTTTTACCTGCGCGGCTACGGCAACACCGACTTCCGCCTCAACGCCTCGCAGCCGGTCAGCGTCATCGTCGACGACGTGGTCCAGGAGAACCCCATCCTGAAGGGCTTCCCCATCTTCGACACCGCTGCCGTCGAAGTGGTCGCCGGCCCGCAGGGCACGCTGTTCGGCCGCAACACGCCGGCCGGCGTCGTCAAGTTCGACTCGGTCAAGCCCAGCCACAAGCAGGACGGCTATGCCAGCGTGACCGTCGGCAACTACGGCACCGTCAACCTCGAGGGTGCGGCCAACCTGCCGCTGTCCGGTGACTGGGCCGCCCGCATCTCCGCGCAGAGCCAACGCCGCGCCAACTGGGTCGACAACACCGCCCCCGGCGCCGTCACGCCCAAGACCGAGGGCTACCGCGACACCGCCGTGCGCGCCCAGGTGCTGTTCGAGCCGCACAAGGAATTCAGCGCCCTGGCCAACCTGCATGTGCGCGACCTCGACGGCAGCCCGCGCCTCTTCCGCGCCAATGCCATCAAGCGCGGCACCAACGACTTGGCCGACGGCTTCGAGGCCGACAAGGTCGCCTTCAACGGCGTCAACGATCAGACCCTGAAGCAGTACGGCGGCAGCCTGCGCCTGAAGTGGTCGCTGCCCGGCATCAACATCTACTCGATCACCGGCGGCGAGCATGTGAAGCCCCTGTCGCGCGGCGACATCGACGGCGGCGTGCCCGGCCAGGCCGGCGTGCCCTTCCAGTCCGAAACCGGCAGCGGCATGAACGGCCACCGCCAGCTGACCCAGGAAGTGCGCCTGGAGTCCAACACCAGCGGCCCGCTGAGCTGGCAGACCGGCGTCTACCTCTTCAACGAGCGGTACACGATCGACAACATCACCTACAACACGACGACCCACGCCGACGTCGACCACATCTACACGTCACAGACCAACAAGGCCGGCGCCGTGTTCGGCTCCATCAACTACGCCGTCAGCCCCGAGCTGAAGCTGCGCGCCGGCCTGCGCTACACCAAGGACAAGAAGGACCTGTCCAGCACCCACGCCGGCACGGGCCTGTTCAACACGTCCACCGGCACCAGCGCCAGCACCGACGACGGCAAGTGGAGCGGCGACCTGTCGGCCACCTGGAAGCTGGACAGCACGACCAACCTCTACGCCCGCTACGCCAACGGCTTCCGTGCCTCGTCGATGCAGAACGCTTCGGCCTTCGCCGGCCAGTCGCAGGCCGGCCCGGAGAACGTCAACTCCTACGAAGTGGGCTTCAAGAGCGAACTGCTCAAGCGCACGCTGCGCCTGTCGGGCTCGCTGTTCACCTACACCGTCAAGGACCTGCAGTTGACGGCCGTGGGCGGCAGCAACAACGCCACCCGCCTGCTCAACGCCAAGAAGGCCAGCGGCAACGGCGCCGAGCTGAACCTGGAAGCCCTGATCACGCCGGACGTGCTGGTGACCTTCGGCGGCTCGCTGAACAACACCAAGATCAAGGACGCCGGCCTGGGCGTGCCGCCGGGCGGCTCGCTGAAGGTGGGCACCGGCTTCCCGACGGTGCTGGACCCCATCGTCAATGGCAACGCCATGATCGACGGCAACCCGCTGCCCAATGCGCCCAAGTGGACCTACAACCTGACGGCGCGCTGGAGCATCCCGCTGCCCAGCGGTGACGAGGTCTATGTCTACACCGACTGGGCCTACCGCTCCAAGGTCAACTTCTTCCTGTACGAGGCGACCGAGTTCACCGGCAAGGCCCTCACGGAAGGCGGCCTGCGCGCGGGCTATGTCTGGGGCAATGGCAAGTACGAGGCTGCCGGCTTCGTGCGCAACATCACCAACCAGGTCCGCGTCACCGGCGCCATCGACTTCAACAACCTGACGGGCTTCATCAACGACCCGCGCACCTACGGCGTGCAGTTCAAGGCGATGTTCTGAGGCTTATCTGCCGCCATGCAAAGGCCGCCTTCGGGCGGCCTTTTTCATGCGCCACGTGCCCGCAACCGCATCGCCAAGCCCACCGGCCCCATGGACAGCTGCAGATGCTCGCGTGGCGCCTGGCCATCGGGCGTGTCGACGCTGACGATGTCGAAATGGCGCAGCAGGGCCGCCATGGCCAGCTTGATCTCCATAAGCGCCAGATAGCGCCCCGGGCAGATGCGCGGCCCGGCGCCGAAGGGCATGGACAGGCGCTTGGCCGCGCCGGCCTGCCTGGCGTCCTCCAGCCAGCGATCGGGGTCGAAGGTCTTGGCATGGTCGAGGTGGCGCTCGCTCGTCGGATCGCGGCGCATCACGCCCATGACGATCATGCCGGCCCGCAGCTGCACGTCGCCCACCTGCGTGTCGCGGATGGCCTGCAGAGTGTTGATGGGCGCGACCGGCCGCAACCGCATGGTCTCGTGGGCACAGGCGTCCAGATAGTCCAGCTCGCCCAGTTGCTCCAGCGAGGGCAGGGCGGCGTCGCCGCAGGCCCGGTCGACCTCCTCGCGCGCCCGGGCCATCACGTCGGGGTGGCTCCACAGCAGCCAGACCATCCAGGCCAGGGTGTTGGCCGTGGTGTCCTCGCCGGCCAGCAGCATGGTCAGCACATTGCCGGCCACCTGCTCGTCGTCGATGCCACTGCCCGGTTCATCGGCGGCCACGATCATGGCCTCGAGCAGATTGGTGGGCTCTTCGCGCAGCGCGGGGTTGGCGGCCATGCGGGCTCGTGCCTTGGCGATGAAGCCCTGCACCGCCGCCTGCACTTCGGCCACGCTGCGCGTCAATGCGCGGTCTTCGGCCGAGGGCCACCAGCGCCAGGTCGGCAGCAGCTTGAAGATGCGCGCGAACAGCATCGGGAAGATGCGGTTCAGGTGCTGCTGGATGATGTCCTCATCGGACTCCAGCGTGTTGACGTCCTCGCCAAAGGCCAGGCCGGCCACGGCATCCACCGTGAAGCGCATCAGGTCGGCCTGCAGCTCGATGCGACGACCGTCGCTCGCGGCCCGTTGCCAGCGCCCGATGAGGCGCTCGGCCACGCGCTGCAGAAAGGGGTGGTAGCGCTTCACGTGCACCGGATCGAAGCCGGCCATGACCATGCGGCGCTGGCGCTTCCAGACCTCGCCATTGGAGATGAACAGGCCGCTGCTCATGCCCATCTCGGCACTGATGTCCTGCAGCCGGTTGCTGCGCTGGAATCCGTCCGGGCGGTCGCGCAGCACGGTGCTGATCAGCGCGTGGTCGCCGACGACGACGATGCGCCGCTTGCCCAGCGTCAGCTTGAAGATGGGGCCGAACTCCTCGCACCAGGCCTCGACCTGCTGGTGCACCCGCGTCGAGTCCATCTGCAGCAGATTGCCGAACACCGGCACGCCGCGCGGGCCGGGCAGGTCGGCGAACTGGCGCAGCGCGCCAGCGGGAGGGGCGGCGAGGGTGTCCATCGGGGCAGTTTAGGAGGGCGCCCCGGGCACCCATGCCCTCTGGATTGTGGAGATCGCCTCAGTAAGCTGTCGCCATGCCCTTCATGCCCCACCGTCATTTCGCTGCCCTGTCCCTCACTTTCGCGTTGGCCCTGCCGGCCCTGGCCGCCAAGCCCGGTGAGGTGCTGCCGCCCGACGCCCTCGCCACCGCCACCCCGCTCACGGCCAGCGGCCACCAGGGCTGGCGGCCCGGGCGTGAACTGCGCTTCGGCGACTACGCCACCCGCGACCTGAAGTCGCGCGGCCAGACCCGGACCACCGCCTGCCCCAACGGCTGCTCCAAGACCGAACTGGGCGTGTACAGGAGCCGCTTCGAAGAGGCTTTCAGCACCTCCAAGCACCAACTGCGCTACACGCTGGTGGCTGCCGCCGGCGAAGAGGTCGATGTGCAGCTCACCAGCCAGCTCGACCAGCAGCGCCGCGACTGGATGGTGCGCTGGTTCGGCCTGCCCAAGGACTTCGGCGTCGAGATCAGTCGCCAGATCAGCGTCATCGGCACCGTCCAACCCACGGGCGAAGAGCAGGCCGGCTGGCGCTTCGCCTTCTTCGACGACGAGCGTGGCGCCCTGCTGCAGGGCTGGGCCGAGGACGACACCGGCCGGCACCTGAAGCTCACACCGCTGCAACGTCTGGCCGACCGGCATGGCGACGGCGCCATCACGCTGAACGGCGTCGCGCTGGGCTATGCCTTCGAGCTGGACGGCAAGGTCGTGGCCGCGGTCGCCACCATGGGTGCCGGCACCGTGTGGTTCAGCCCCGAACTCACGGCCGAACAGCGGCTGCCGATGGCAGGCCTGGCTTCGGCCTTGCTGCTGCGCAAGACCTTCTGAGGCCGCCCGGCCCGCGTCAGGACGGCATGCGAGTGACGTGACTGACCACGAGGGTCCAGCGTCCATCCACCCGCACCAGCGTGTCCGTGAAGCGGACGTCGACGGCGAAGGGCTTGCCGCCGGAGCGGCCCTTCAATGACGTGATGCCCTGGACGACTGCGGTATCTCCATACACGCGCGCCGTCATGCCATGGTTCTCGAAACGTTCGTACTGCGGGTCACCGTCCCGCACCTCCTGGATGGCCTGCGCCCGGCTTTGAACTTCGGCGGTCGTGCTGACGAGGGTGAACTCCGGTGCCAGCAGCCGCTCCAGCGCCGCAAGATCACGCAAGCGGAACGCGTCACATGCGGCCTGCGTGGCTGCCATCGCTTCCTGCTCCTGCGTCGATGCGCCCAGGGCAGGTCCCATGGCAAGCACCAGCAAGGTGGCGCTGACGAAACCGCGAATGCGAACGGGGATCATGCGGGGCGACCTCCTCGATCAGGCAACGAAGATCTTGCCGGGGTTCAGGATGCCCAGCGGATCCAGCGCCTGCTTCACCGCCCGCATCAGCGCCACTGCCTCCTCGCCCGTCTCATCGAGCAGGAAGCCCTGCTTGTGCAGGCCGATGCCATGCTCGCCGGTGCAGGTGCCTTCCAGTGCAATCGCCCGCGCCACCATCTGCGCGCTCAGCCTCTCGGCCGTCGCCAGCTCCTCGGGCAGTGCCGGGTCCAGCAGATAGGCCATATGGAAATTGCCGTCGCCGACATGGCCGACGATGAAATAGGGCAGGCCGGCGGCCTCGACTTCGGCAATGCTGGCGTTGATGTTCTCGGCCAGGCGCGAGATGGGCACGCAGGTGTCCGTCGTCACCGCCCGGCAGCCGGGGCGCATCTGCAGGCCCGACAGATAGGCGTGGTGGCGCGCCGTCCACAGCCGCGTGCGGGCCTCGGGCGTCGTCGCCCACTCGAAGGCCTCGCCGCCATGGTCGGCCGCCACGTCCTGCACGGTGGCCGCCTGCTCGGCCACGCCGGCCTCGCTGCCGTGGAATTCCATCAGCAGCATCGGCGCTTCCTTGAGCCCCAGCTTGTCGTGGGCGTTGACGGCCTTGATGGCGTTGGCGTCCAGCAGCTCGCAGCGTGCGATGGGCACGCCGATCTGGATGATCTGCATGGCCGTGCGCACGGCCGCGTCGATGCTGGGGAAGAAGCAGACCGCGGCCGACACGGCCTCGGGCAGGGGGTGTACCTTGACCGTCAGCTCGGTGATGACGCCCAGGGTCCCTTCGCTGCCGATGACCAGCCGCGTCAGGTCATAGCCGGCGCTGCTCTTCCTGGCGCGTGAGCCGCTGCGCACGACCTCGCCACAGGCATTGACGAAGCGCAGGCCCAGCACGTTCTCGCGCATGGTGCCGTAGCGCACGGCGTTCGTGCCGCTGGCCCGCGTGGCCGCCATGCCGCCGAGCGACGCATCGGCACCGGGATCGATGGGGAAGAACAGGCCTTCGTGCTTCAAAGCTTCGTTGAGAGCCTTGCGCGTGACGCCAGGCTGCACGGTCACCGTCAGGTCCTCGGCATCGATGCGCAGGATGGCATTCATGCGCGACACGTCCAGGCTGATGCCGCCCTTGATCGCCAGAAGATGGCCTTCCAGCGACGAGCCGGCGCCATAGGGAATGACCGGCACACGATGCTGGGCGCACAACGCCACGACCCGCGCCACCTCGGCCTCGCTCTCGGCAAAGACGACGGCCTGGGGCGGCGGTACGTCGAAGACCGATTCATCGCGGCCATGCTGTTCGCGCACCGCCAAAGCCGTCGAGCAGCGCTCGGCGAACTCGGCCCTGAGGGCGTCCAGCAAGGCAGCCGGCAGCGGCGGGGTGGCGAAGGATTCGGGCGCGTTCATGACAGGCAACTCCGGAAGGCGAGCAAGGATTGTGTTGCAGTGAACCCGCCGTGGTGACAGCATGGGCACACAGCGAACCCGGGAGACCTGCATGGACCCCACCCTGACCTTGCTGCTGCTCATCGCCGCCGTCGTCCTGATCACCTTGGCCGCCGTGCGTTTCGATCTGCTGGCCGCGCGCTGGCGCGAGGTCTTCCGCGACCCACCGCCGCCCCATGACGCGCCGCCCGCGCCGCGCTGGTCGCCGGCCACGGGCTTCCAGCCTCACGAAGCACCGGTGCACAAGCCCGCCTTCCACCGCAGCGGCAGACGGCACTGAGAACGAGATTCAGGCAGGATGCGGGTCCGACCACAGACCCGCATCCGCCATCATGGGCAACCGACTCTCTCAGATCGCCACCCGCACCGGCGACGACGGCACCACCGGCCTCTCGGACGGTAGCCGCGTACCCAAGACCCATCTGAGGGTCGAGGCCATGGGCGACGTCGACGAGCTGAACTCCAATCTCGGCCTGCTGCTGGCCGAGCCCCTGCCCGACGACATCCGCGACCTGCTCGTCACCATCCAGCACGAGCTCTTCAACCTCGGCGGTGAACTGTCATGGCCGGGTGGCGAACTGCTGAAGGACGCGGCGGTGCTGCGCCTGGACGAGGCCCTGAAGCATTACAACGAGCATCTGCCGCGGCTGAAGGAATTCATCCTGCCAGCCGGCACGCGCAGCGCGGCCATCGCCCATGTCTGCCGCACCATCGCCCGCCGCGCCGAACGTGCCGTCATCCTGGTCGCCGCCAGTGAGACCGTGCGCGCCGCGCCGCGCCAGTATCTGAACCGCCTGTCCGACCTGCTCTTCGTGCTGGCCCGCGTGCTGAACCGCGCCAACCTCGACGGCCTGGGCGGCGACGATGTCTATTGGCAGAGTGAGCGCATGAAAAGGCTCGACGCCGCAGAAAACTGAAACGAGGAGGCCCCATGAAGATCACCGGTCAATGCCATTGCGGCACCGTGCGATTCACGGCAGAAGCGGACCCTGCCCGGGTCTTTGCCTGCCACTGCGCCGACTGCCAGATCATTTCGGGCGGGCCTTTCCGGGCCGTGGTGCCGGTTCCTGTCGAGCAGGTCGAACTGCAGGGCACGCCCAAGAGCTATGTGAAGGTGGCCGCCAGCGGCAACCGCCGCGCCCAAGCCTTCTGCGCGGAGTGCGGCACCCAGCTTTTCGCCACCGAGGCCGACCAGCCCAAGACGCTGAACATCCGCCTGGGCTGCGTCAACGAACGGGCTCAACTGAAGCCCGTGGTGCAGGTCTGGAAGAGTTCAGCCATGCCCTGGCTGCACGATCTGGACAGCGTGCCGGCCCACGGCAAGGGCCGCGACAGCGCCCTCGTCTAGCCCTTGCGGCGGCCCCAGACCTTGTAGGCCAGCCAGGCCCAGCGCAGGCCGCGCCACAGCTTGCCGCGGCGGTCACGGCCGGCTCCGGCAAACAACGCGGCAGCACCGCTGGCCGTGGCCAGCACCACGGGACTGGCCAGCAGATCGCGCCATGCCAGGATGCGCACCACCCAGCCGTCGGCGCGCTTGCCGATGTCGTCGACCGACAGGGCCGCCTGGCCGCGCATCACCTCGGAAGCCAGCAGCAGATTGGCCTTGCGCTGGGCGCGCAGGGCCGGGTCGTCGGGGATGCGGGGAATCATGGCCCGGCCTGGCGGCGCAGCGCGTCGGCATCCGCGCGCAACTCACCAATGCTGGACTGGAACAGGCTGGCCGGCTGGTCGATCAACTTCTTGACCTTGGCGACGGCGACAACCGCAGCCGCAATCAGCACGACGGTACTGACGCCGAGCGCCAGCAGCCGGTAGCTGTCCCAGAGCATCACGGTGATCAGCACCAGGCCCATCAACAGGCCGAAGCCCGCCAGCAAGGCAGCCAGCACCGCCCACAGCAGCAGGCTGGCGATGCGCTCCTTCTCCTCCTGCGCCTCGATGGCGAACAGCTCGAGCCGGATGCGGCCGAGCGTCAGCAGCGAGACCCCGAGCCGCCGCAGCGGCGCGGAGACGGGTTCCTTGGCGTCGCTCAAGTCGTGCTCAACGGCGGCCGATCAGCACGCCAAGAGCGAGGCCGACGGCTGCCGCAGCGCCGATGGCCTGCCAGGGGTTGGCGTGCACATAGTCGTCGGTCGCCGTGGCTGCATCCTTGGCGCGCTGGATGGCTTCATGCTGGGCATCCAGCAACTTTTCCTTGGCGCCGGACAAGCGGTCCTGGATGCGGGCGCGCAAGGCCTTGACCTCGCCATCCGCCTTGTTTGTCGTGGCGGTCATCAGCGCATCGATGTCGTCCATCACGGCACGGAAATCGGTGGCCAGTTTTTCCTTCGCCTGGGTTGCGTCACTCATTGTTGGCTCCTGGTCGGGGGGATCAAACACGTTGGAAGCCTAACGCGATTGACCGGGGCCTGACACGCACCACCACGAATGAAGCGGGCTTGTCCTACAAGGCCGCGGCCGCCTGTTTCAGGCGCGCTGCAAAGGCCTCTCGCAGGGCCGTCGGCGCGACCACTTCGACCTGGCCGGCGTGGCGCAGCAGGTCCATCAGCAGCTCGGTATCGTCGACATAGGGCAGGCGCAGGCACCAGCGACCATCGGGCAGGAATTCGCTCTGCTGGGCCGGGTGCCATTCCTCGCGCGACACCCAGGCGGCCGTACCGGCACTGAACACCAGCTCGGCCTCGCGCGGTATGCCGCCGGCGAAGATGCCATAGCCCTGGTCCAGCTCAGCTTCCAGTTCGGACAGTGGCACGGGCTTGGCAGCCGTCTCCAGCAGCGTCGCCGTCTCGATGCCATCAAGGGCAAAGCGGCGGTAGGCATCGCTGGCATGACACCAGGCGTCCAGATACCAGGCATAGCGGTGGTGGACGAGGCGCTGCGGCGAGATTTCGCGCTCGCCAGCTACGGCATCGCGCTTCTTGCGATAGCGGATGGCCAGGCGCCTGCGCTTGACGACGGCACTGCCCACGGTCTCGAAGCTGTCGCTGGCCACGCGCCGGCGCGCCGTACCGATGAGCTTGACGCGGCGCCTGAGCTCGTCGGCCTCGGCCGCATCCACGCCCAGCATGCCGGTGATCTTGTCGAACATGGGCTGCAGATGGCGGCCGACCACGCCCTGCTCGTCCAGGCCGGCCAGCATCTGCTGCATGGTCAGCAGGGCGTGCAACTCGGCCTCGTTGAACCAGACCCCCGGCAGCTCATGCTTGCCGCCGCGCCACTGCTGGCCGAAGCGGTAGCCGTTCTCGCCGGCGTCGTACTCGATGGGCGCGTCCATGCGCTCACGCAGATAGGCCAGGTCGCGCTTCAGCGTCGCCGGCGACACCTCCAGGGCCTCGATCAGCGTCGCAAAGGACACGCAGCCCCTGGAGCGGATCAGCTGCTCGATCTTGTAGAAGCGTTCGGTGCGGTCCATGCCGGACAGACTCCTGAAAATATTTACAGTGTTTTCCAGGTGGATCATCTCATGAGCCAGCTGGCTCACAAACTGCTCCCAAGGCCCGCGATTCAACGGCGTGCCTCTCAATCAGGAGTCAGTCATGCAAGCCGTCATCAACACCCAGATCGCCGCCCGTCCCGCCCTGGTCCAGTTCGACCTGGACATGGACGACGCCCCGGCCGCCATCAGCGCCCACGAGCGCACCGGCCTGGCTCTGGGCCGCGACTACGCCCTGCATGGCGTCACGCCGCCCATCGCCCACCTCTACCCGCAGTCGCCGCTGCAACGCGGCTGGCTGTCCGCACGCGGCCGCCCGGTGCGCCAGCCCGCCAGCCCTCAGGTCGAGCGCTGGCTGTCCCTGCGCACCCATGCCTGGGCACGGGGCCGCAGCTTCGAGGACATCCAGCTGACGCCCCACCACCTGGCCCAGCTCGACACCCAGCATTGCCCCATCACCCGCGAGCTGCTGGACGATGAGGCCTACAGCATCGACCGCGTCCGCGACGACGCCGGCTATGCCGCTGGCAACCTGGCCGTCATGAGCCGCCGCGCCAACCAGGCCAAGGGCCAGCGCGGCCACCAGGCGCTGACCGAGATGGCCACCAGCTGCGCCGCGGGTCCCATCAGCCGCATCGGCGGCCTGGCCGAAGCCGAGTGGGAGCGTCTGTCGGTGCTGGCCAGCTTCGTGACGCCGCTGAGCCATGAGCAGGCCGCCCAGATCCCGCTGCGCGTGCTGCCGCCGAACCGCCTGCGCCTGTTCAACCCCATCCAGGCCCTGCAGGCCCTGGTGACACGCCAGCTCGCCACGCCGGGCTGGAGCGCCCGCCTGAGCCGCCTCGAGGCCCTGCTGCCGACCGATATCCTGCGCACCGACTTCAACCGCTTCCTGCTGGCCCTGGCGCCGCGCGTGCTGGCCGCTGCCGAACTGCAGGAGCCGCACCAGATCCGCTGGGCGCTGGAAGACGCCTGGGCCTTGCCCCTGGTGCAAAAGCGCTGGACCCGCTTCGCGTTGCAGCTGACGGCTGCGCAGGCCGAGAACCTGGTCGAACGCGCGGCCGCCAAGAAGCTCAGCCCCGTGCACATCCAGCGCCACGACGACGCGACCGACGGCTGGGCCCTGGCTTCAAGGGGTTACGCCGCCTGACGCCGACTTCTCAAGACAAAAGCGCCCCGAGGGGCGCTTTCTCTTCGCCCGGACGGGCGGAATTCAGACCAGGGAGCGGTGCAGGCGGATTTCTTCGACGCGGGCGCCGCCGACTTCCGTCGTGCGGGCGCTGCCGAGCTCGCGCTTGAAGCCGGCCAGCTCGAAGAAGCGCAGGGCGCGCTCGTTGCGCAGATAGCACCACAGCGTGGCTTTGGTGCAGCCTTCTTCCTGCAGGCCGTCGCGCGTGGCATCCCACAGCGCCAGGCCCACACCCTTGTCCCAGTGGACCGGGTCGGCAAACAGGGCCCAGACCTCGCCGGTCGTGGCCGGCGTGCCCTTGTCGCGCGAACGATCGAAGCCGGCGAAGCCCATGATCTTGTTGTCGAGGTGGGCCACGATGACTTGCGGCTCGCAGAGGTCGATGGCTTCACGCCAGAAGGCCTGGCGCTTCTGCACCGACATCGCATCCAGCGCGGCGGCAGGCAGCAGGGCCTTGTAGGCGTCTTGACTGGCAGCGACGTGGATCTCGGCGATGGCCTTGGCATCGCGCAGAGTGGCGGGGCGAACCTGGATCACGGACATGGAACTTGAAATAGCACGGGACGAAAGGGCGCGATTGTCCTTGTCCGATCACGACAGACGGGGTCTTGACAGAATTTTTTATACGCTCATGCCGCCACGGAATTCACCCGCCTGGCCTTGACGTGCTCGACCAGCCCGCGCCTGAGCCAACGCAGCGGCGTCCTCTGCAACTCCAGCATCAGAGCATGGTCGACGGCCATGTCGCCGAGGTCCATCGCGAAGCGGCGCGCGACCTCGCCCTGAACTTTCGGTAACAACTCCGCCGTCACCCGAGCGTCGGCCAAGGCCCGATGGGCACGGCCATCGAAGCGGATGTCGTGGAACTGCGTGATGGCTCCCAAGCCATGGCTCTTCGCCTCCGGCCACAGCCGCCGCGACAGCAGCACGGTGCAGGCGAAATCATGCGCTGGATCGCGGGCGACGCCGGCGCGTTCCATCTCGGCCTGCCAGAAGCCCCGATCGAAAGCAGCGTTATGCGCAACCAACGGACAGCCCGCGGTGAAGCGGGCCAGTTCGCACATGACGGTTGCCGAATCGGGCGCATCCGCCAGCATCGCGTTCGTGATGCCGGTCAGGGACTGGATGTGGGGCGGCACCCACGCACCGCTGTTCATCAGGCTGCTCCAGGCGTCGACGACCTCGCCATCGCGCACCAGCACGGCCGCAATCTCCGTGGCACGCCCCCCGGTGGTCGGGCCCAGGCCCGTCGTCTCGAAGTCAACGACAGCGATGGTTTCCATCAAGACCTCTTCAAGACTGCTTGGGCGGGTGCTTGATGGCATTCATCGCCAACTTGCGTTCGACGGCGGCCTCCAGGTCGACGCCGCCATGGTCGGCGATCTGCACCAAGTAGAGCAGCACGTCGGACAGCTCTTCGCCAAGATGGCGGCGCTGGTCTTCATCGAGGCTCAGTGATTGCTCCGGCGTCAGCCACTGGAAGATCTCCAGCAGCTCGGCAGCTTCCACCGTCATGGCCATCGCGAGGTTCTTCGGGGTCTGGTAGGGCTGCCAGTCGCGGTCGGCGGCGAACTGGCGCAGACGGCGCTGCAGGGCTGGAATGTCCATGGAAAGATGTCCGATGTATTCCAAACTGTATTCAAGATTTCAAATTGGTGGTCGTAGTAGAGGGCGCCTCCCGCTGTGGACAAAGGCAAAAACCCCAACCACGTCAAGCGCTTGGCAGCGGCACAAGCCTGTGCGCCGACCCCGGTATGAATTGGCTCCCGATTGGGAACAACTTCGCGAACCGCTGTCGGGCTGTGGATATCTGGACGGTTGTCCCAGGGCCATCCACAGACTTGTCAGGCCAGACCGTCCTCAAGCCTTCAGCGTTGTTTCTTTACGCGACTGAGGGGAAAAACGAACGACCGTTCTAAAAAGCTGCGGCTAGAGTTGCGCTCCCGAATTTGAATGCGCCGTGCAGTTGCGGTGTCGCCTAGGAGACAACAATGAAACCCTTCCTCACCCGGATCGCCGCCGCCTCGGTGGCGCTGTTGGGCAGTGTGCTGGTGGCCGGCTGCGGCGGCGGCGCCACGGCCGACACGACCCCCCGCGTCTCCATCACTTCGGTCAAGGTCTTCGGCGACAGCATCCAGGACAGCGGCACCTTCGGCTACAAGTTCACCGTCCAGAGCACGGACAACCTGATCTACGCCGAGCGCGTCGCGGCCAACTACGGCCAGACGCTGTGCAACTTCTTCGTCTTCACGGGCACGACCTTCGCAGCCAACACAGCGAAGACGGGCTGCACCAACTACTCCATCGGCGGCGGCCGCATCACCTACACCGGCGCCGGCGGCGCGGCCAACCCGCTGAACGTGGGCACGCAGATGGCCACCTACGCGGCGGCTGGCAGCTACACGGCCAGCGACCTGGTCATCATCGACGGCGGCGGCAATGACGCGGCCGACCTGGTCGGTGCCTACCTGACCATCCCCAAGGACGGTGCCAAGACCTATTCGGCCCTGCTCGGCACGCTGCTGACCCCGGCCCAGATCGGCGCGGCCCTGCAAGGCGGCGCGGCTACGACCGGCCAGATCGGCGCGACCTACATGACGGCCCTGGCCGACAAGTTCGCGGCCCAGATCAAGGCCAGCGTCCTCGACAAGGGTGCCACCCATGTCGTGCTGATGAACATGCCCGACGTCAGCTACACGCCGCGCTTCCAGATGGTGCTGGACAGCATCGCCGCAGCCAGCGGCGGCGGCACGACCGGCGCCGCCGCACGTGCCCAGGCGCAAGGCCTGTTCCAGGGCTGGATGACGGCCTTCAACACCGAGCTGGCCGCCAAGTTCGCCGGCAACGACAGCGTCATCGTCATCGACTTCTACAAGGCCTTCCAGGACCAGGTGGCGACGCCCGCCCAGTTCGGCCTGACCAACGTCAAGACGCCGGCCTGCCCCATCACCGGTGTTGGCAGCGACGGTCTGCCGACCTACAACTTCCCGACCTGCACGGCCGCGGCCCTGTCCGCCGCGCCGCCCGCCGGTGTCAGCGGTGGTGCCGACTGGTGGAAGAGCTATGCCTTCTCCGACAGCTTCCACCCCACGCCTTATGGCCACCAGCTGACGCAACAGCTGATCGGCAAGGCCCTGGCCACCAAGGGCTGGCTGTAAACCGCGCCTCGACACACGGAGATAACCCATGAAAACCAAGTTCCTCCTCGGTGCCGCGGCCGCCCTGATCGCGTCCCTCGGTGCCAGCAGCGCCTTCGCGCAATCGGCCGGCAGCATCGTCGTCTATGGTGGTGCCGCCCAGATCACCCCCCATGTCGAAAGCGGTGACCTGACCGCCCCCAGCCTGGCCGGTACCAAGGTCGACGTGAAGAAGGCCTCGTCCTTCGTCGGCGGTGTGACCTACTACTGGACCGACAACATCAGCATCGACCTGCCCATCGCGCTGCCCTTCAAGCACGATGTGGTCGGTGCCGGCGCCATCGAAGGCGTGGGCAAGCTGGGCACCGTCAAGTCCCTGCCGATGACGCTGCTGGCCCAGTACCGCTTCGGCGAAGCCAACAGCACCTTCCGCCCCTTCGTCGGCGCGGGCGTCACCTATGGCTACTTCTTCAAGCCCAAGTCGACGGCCACGCTGTCCGGCATCACCGGCGGCACGCCCAGCAACCCGACGACCCTGTCCATGAAGAGCCGCTTCGGCACGACCATGGAACTGGGTGGCGCCTTCAACATCACCAAGGACTGGTCTGCCAGCCTGTCGGTCACCAAGACCTTCATCAAGACGACGGGCAGCCTGTCCACCGGCCAGACCATCGAGACGACGCTGGACCCGGTGTCGGTCAAGTTCGGCATCGGCTATCGCTTCTGAGTCCGACGCCTGCAAGCGCGTCATCGAGAGGGAGCCTGCGGGCTCCCTTTTTCGTGGCTGAACGGGAAGTCCTCCGACATGGGCTGGCGCATTCCGAAGGCAGACTGGGCCATCCCGGCAGCCCTCGTGCAGCCATGCACCGCTTGAAACTGGTCCCGCTGATCGCGGCCTGCGCCGCCTTCAGTGCCTGCACCCGATCCGCCGAAGCGCCCATGGCGGCTTCAGCCTCGGCACCCGCGGCCTCGGAAGCGCCCGGCGGCTGGCTCGGCCGATGGCAAGGCCCGGAAGGCACCTTCCTGGAAATCACCGGCGGCCCGGGGACCTACAGCATCACGGTGCAGAACCTGGACGGGCCGCGGCGTTTCGATGCCAAGGCCGGCACCGACACCCTGGTCTTCACGCGCGACGGCGTGCTGGAGGCCGTCCGCGCCGGCAGCGGCCCGCAGACGGGCATGAAGTGGCTGGCCGAGAAGCGCGACTGCCTCATCGTCAAGGTGGGCGAAGGTTATTGCCGCGACTGACCGGGTCGCGGTGTCAGGTTCCTCACCGTCCACGCGACGCAGGCTGATGAAACGCCTGTTCATGCTGCTGATGGCCAGTGCCACCTCCTTCGCCGCTCTCGCCCAGACCTGCCCCGGTGCCACCACGGTGCAAAGCGGTGCGACGGTGCCGCGCGTCGTCGAGCTCTACACCTCCGAAGGCTGCTCCTCCTGCCCGCCTGCCGATCGCTGGCTGAGTTCGCTGAAGGGGCAACCTGGCCTCATCACAGCCGCCTTTCATGTCGACTACTGGAACGGCCTGGGCTGGCCGGACCGTTTCTCCAGCCCGGCTTTCACGGAGCGGCAGAAGCAGGGCGTCGGCGTCAACGGCTCGCGCTATGCCTACACACCGCAGATCGTCATCAACGGGCGGGATTGGCGCAGCGCCTCGTTGCCCGCTGCCAGTTCGGAGCCGGCCCGCGTTCGGTTGGCTTGGAGCCGCAACACCGGCGGTGAACTGAAGCTCGGCGCCGAGGCCCTGGCCGGCGCGCCTTCGGTCATCCAGCTCTGGTGGGTGCGCGTCGAGGATGGCCACAGCAGCCGCGTGCGCGCCGGTGAGAACCGCGGCGAGACGCTCAACCACGACAGCGTGGTGCGCGAATACGTCCGGCTGCCGAACTGGGATGGGCGCAGCCCCGCCGAATGGGCCGTTCCCGCAAACGCTGGCGAAACCGGCCACCGCAGCCGCTGGATCGCCGTGGCCAGCGACGCCAGGGATGGCAAGGTGTTGCAGGCCGTGGAGATCGGCTGCTGAACCTGGCCTCAAGTTTCAATCGTTGCGCAGCCGAGCAACAACTGCAGCCGAAGACCGGCTCGGCCGCAGCCCCATTGAAACCTGGTGTTCGCAGACTGGAGGCATTCCATCAGCCCCAGGACGCAATGCCATGCAACTCGCCACGCCGACCTCCGCCCGGCCCTGCACCCGCTTCGATGCCCAGGTCGAGGAACTCCACCGCCTGGCACGTGCCGTCGAGGCGGGAAGCCCGGCCGCGCGTGCCGGCCTGCTGCAATGGCTGGACGGCGTGCAGCAGTCCGACGACCCGCGCCATGTGGGCCTCTATGTCTTCGGCGCCGCGCTCGCGCAGCGCCTGGAAGGGCGTACGGCCATCCAGGCCAATCTCTATCTGCAGCGCTACGAGCGGACCCAGATCGAGCTGTTCAACCTGCTGGGCCGCGCCCTGCCCTTTGTCGGCCTGGCCACGACGGTCTGCAACCAGGCCATTGCCCGAGCCTGCCGCGGCGCGCACAGCGCCGTGCTCATCGACGTCGGCATCGGCACCGGCCGGCAGGTGCTGCATCTGCTGCCCGCCCTGGTCGCCCAGGGCCTGCGCGAATTGACGGTCATCGGCATCGAGCCGGCCGAGGCTGCGCTGCAGCAAGCGCGCGAGCAGCTGGAGCAGGCGGGCCGCAAGATCGGCCTGGCCCTGCGCGTGCTGCCGGTGCTTGGCAGCGTCGAGTCGCTGGAGGAAGGCCAATGGGCGCTGATCCGTGGGGTCTGCGCTGCAAGCTCGCCCATCATCAATGCCAGCTTTGCCCTTCATCACATCGACGACGACGAGCAGGGCCGCGACCAGCGCCAGTGCGTGCTGCAGCGGCTGCATGAGCTCGACCCCGCGCTGCTGGTGCTGGCCGAGCCCGATGTCGACCACCTCGAGACGGCGCTCTACCCGCGTTTTCGCAACTGCTTCGCGCATTTCAATGCCGTCTTCGACACGCTGGACCGGCTGGAGCTGGAGCAGGCCGAACGTGATGCCCTCAAGGTCGGCTTCTTCGGTCGCGAGATCGCCGACATCCTCGGCCAGCCCGAGGGCCGCCGCAGCGAACGCCATGAATCGGCCTCTCAATGGCTGCGCCGGCTTGCCGATGCCGGCTTCGACGTGGCGGTCGACGAGTCGGTGGCCGCCGTCGGTATCACGCGGGGCCCGGTGCGGCTGCGCCGCCGCACCTATCACTGCTCGCTGGAGGCTGGCGGCGAGCCCGTGGTGGCGCTGTTCTGCGCCAGGCCGCAGCGTGCGCTGCACTGAGCCGGGCGTCACAGACAATCCAGTTTTCCATTGAGCCTCCCCGCCATTGCTCACCATCCGCCCCGCCTCGGCTGAAGACACAGCCGCGCTGCAATCCCTTTACGCCGAAGCCATCACCAACGCCGACTGGCTGCCGGACAGCGCCAGGCAGTCCCCCCGCTTCGCCGAGGTGTCCCTGAACGAGGTGGTTCATGTCGCGATGGGCGACGACGGCCGGCTGCTGGGCCTGATATCCGTGCAGGTGGCCGATCCCTTCATCCACCACCTCTATGTGGCGCCGCAGGCGCGGGGCCAGGGCGTGGGACAGCAGTTGCTGACCTCGCTGCTGCCCTGGCTGCCCAAGCCATGGCGGCTGAAGTGTGTGAGCCTCAACACCCGGGCATTGGCTTTTTATGCCAAGGCCGGCTGGCGTGAGGTGGGCGCCGGTGCATCGGACCACGGCGCCTACAAGGTGCTCGGCTGCGACTGACGAGACCGCGCTGCCGCAGGTGTCCGGCGACACCGTCGTCGATCACGAGCAGGTCACGGGCCTTCGGGAAGGCGTGGTCGAGGCCGTTGCCGTCTACCAGGTGACCGATGGCCTGATCCGGACGGTCTGGTTCTTCTAGCGGGACGACCTCAGGCGATGCCCACCACCTTGTGCATCTGCACCGACAGCCGCCACTGCGGATGGGCCATGCAATAGGCCACCGCCGCCTTGGTGTGCTCGCGCTGCAGCACCGAATCCATGGGCTGCAGGAAGAAGTTCTGGAAGTCCAGACCGGCGAAGCGCTCAGGCTGGGCCAGCGGCTGGGGATAGACCAGCTTCAGTTCGTGGCCCGAGGTCAGCACCAGGGGTGCGTCGGCCTTGGGGCTGACGCAGATCCAGTCCAGCCCCGGCGGTGCCGGCTGGGTGCCATTGGTCTCGACGGCCACCTCGAAGCCACGCGCGTGCAGGGCGTCGATGAGAGGCGTGTCCAGCTGCAGCAGCGGCTCGCCGCCGGTGCAGACCACATAAGGCCTGCCACCGCCGGGCCAGGCCTTGGCAATGGTGTCGGCGAGTTCATCGGCCGTCGCGAACTTGCCGCCGCCCACACCATCGGTGCCGACGAAATCCGTGTCGCAGAAGGTGCAGACCGCCGTTGCGCGGTCCTGCTCGCGGCCGGTCCAGAGATTGCAGCCGGCAAAGCGGCAGAACACGGCCGCGCGGCCGGCCTGGGCGCCCTCGCCCTGCAGCGTGAAAAAGAGTTCTTTAACGCTGTACGTCATACGGGGATCAGTTCTTCGGAGTCAGCGCGGCTGACGATGGCGCCCGAGCCGCGCGTCTCGTACAAGTCCACGCGGTCGATCTGCGGCAGCACGCCGCCACCTTCGCGCAGCACCCAGGCGGCGATGGACGCCGCGTCGCCATCGGGCAAGTTGGCGATCTCGAACAAGGGGTGATGGTCCAGGCGCTTGAAGATCGGGTTGAACAGCGTCTTCACATCGCCGAAGTCCACCGTCCAGCCCATGACCTGGTCCAGCGGTGCCGCCAGGTGCAGGCGCAGCGTGAAGGTGTGGCCATGGATGCCGGCCAGCGGGTGACCATCGGGGGCTTGACGCATGCGAACGGCACTGTCCAGCGTCATCTCCTTCCAGATGCGGTAGCTGCTGCCATTGAAGTTGGCGCCGCTGGAGCCGGTCTCGTAGACGGTCACCCAGCTCAACTCGGGCAGCTCGGGCTTCAGCCGCTGCCAAAGCCAGGCCGAGATGTTCTCGCTGGTCGGGTTCTGCAGGCCGGCGATGTCGTTCAGGCAGCGGTAGTTCAGCTCGAAATGCAGCGGCGCCCAGACCTCGTCGAGATGGTCGTAGTCGATGGACAGGTCGCGCTCGCCGAGGTCCGCGTTGGCATGCAGGATGACCTCGAAGCCATGGCCATGCATGCGGCCGCATTGGTGACCGGCCGGCACATTGGGCAGCTGGTGAGCGGCCTGGAAGCGGTAGCGCCGCCAGACATGGGCATGGCCGGCGTTGTCCAGGTCCACGCCGCTGTGGGTGGTGCTCTGCACGCCGACCTGCACGATGCCCGGCACGGCCAAGCGGGAGCGCACCCAGCGCGCCAGGTTCTCGTCGGTGGGCTCGGCCAGATGGTCGTTCAGCAGGGCATGATCCAGAGGCATGACCGTCTCGGCCATGCGGGCACGCAGCGCCTCGACCTCGCCTCCAGGGAAAGCCGCCCAACCCGCCGGCAAGGCGGTGCGGACGGTGGCGAAATAGCTGTGGCCATGCAGGCCATGGCTGCGGTGCGAGGCGGGCAGGGCGGGAATGCGGCAGGCCGACTCGAAGCCGGCAGAGGCGCAATGAAGGACCGAAACTGACATGCCCCGATTGTCCCTTGGGGTTTCAAAGCCTGCTTGACTTGAAGTGGGCTTGAGCTTTTAGTCTCCAACGCCATGAATCTTTCTGACCCGATCGACGCGCCCGACCGCGCGTCCGAAAACAAGCTCTTCGCCCCTGGCCGCAGCGCCGCTTGCATCGGCGCCGTCGCCCTGATCTCCATGCTGGCCTTCGAGTCCATCGCCGTCGCCACCGCGATGCCGGCCGTGGCCGAGGCGCTGAACGGCCTGCCCTATTACGCGCTGGCCTTCGGCGCGACGCTGGCGACCTCGGTGCTGGGCATGACGGCCGCCGGCCAGCTCTGCGACAAGCGTGGCCCCTATCGCGCGGCCCTGGCCGGCCTGGCGGCCTTCCTGGCCGGCCTGCTGCTCGCCGGCCTGGCGCCGTCCATGCAGATGCTGGTGCTGGGGCGCGCCCTGCAGGGCCTGGGCAGCGGCGTACTGGGCGTGACGCTGTATGTCGGTGTCGGACAAGTGGTGCCGCCGTCGCTGCACCCCAAGATGTTCGCCATGTTCGCGGGGGCCTGGGTGGTGCCGGGCCTGGTCGGGCCGGCGTTGGCGTCCTTCCTCGTGCAGTGGGTCGGCTGGCGCTCGGTCTTCCTGGTTGTCGCGGCGGCGGTACCGGTGGCTGCGGCGCTCGTGCTGCCGGCACTCAAGCGAGTCGGCACGGGCACCGGCGAGGAACTGCGCTGGGGCGCCATGCGCTGGGCCCTGCTGGCCAGCGTCGGCGCCCTGACCCTGCACAGCGCCAGCCAGCAGACCGGCACCAACTCGGCCCTGCTGTTCGCGGCCGGGCTGGTGGTTGCCGGCATTGCCGCCCGGCTGCTGCTGCCCACCGGCACATTGAGGGCGGCGCGCGGCCTGCCGACGGTCATTCTGCTGCGCGGCCTCATTGCCGCCACCTTCGCCAGCGCCGAGGCCTTTCTGCCGCTGATGCTGACCCAGCATTTCGGCTGGAGCCTGACCCAGGCCGGTATGGCGCTCAGCGCCGGCGCTGTGACCTGGAGCATCGGCAGCGCCCTGCAGGCGCGCGTGCACAAACCGGAGTCGCGCCGCCTGCTGCTCCCGGGCGGTTTCACGCTGACGGCGCTGGCTCTGTGCGTCGTCATCTCACCGCTGCTGTTCGCCCTGCCCTCGGCCCTGGTCGTGGTGGGTTGGATCCTGGTTGGCCTGGGCATTGGCCTGTCCTTCCCCATCCTGTCGGTGCTGCTGCTCAAGCTGTCGCCGCCCGAACAGCAAGGCAGCAACACCTCGTCGCTGCAGCTCTGCGACGCCCTGACCAGCAGCGCCGCCCTGGCCCTGGCTGGCCTGCTGTTCGACCCCGTCACGCGCCAGGTCTTGCCGGTGCTGCTGCTGGCCCTGGGCCTCGTCACGGTCGCCGCCCTGCTCAGCCCGAGGGCTCAACCCACGACGAGATGAAAACGCTTTCTCCGTAGTGGCACACTGCGCCGTCTTCCCCGGGAGAGGTGCATGGGTTTCGTGACGACGCGCAGCATGGCCAAGGACTACGACGTCATCGTCGTAGGGTCGGGCGCCGGCGGGGGCCAGACGGCCTACACGCTGGCGCTGGAGGGCGTGAAGGTGTTGATGCTGGAGGCCGGTCGCCACTACGACTTCCGCACCGAGACACCGATGTTCCAGACCAACGGCGACGCGCCCCTGCGCGGCGCCAGCACGCCGGACAAGCCCTTCGGTTTCTACGACGCGACGGTGGATGGCGGCTGGCAGGTGCCGGGCGAGCCCTACACGCAGGCCTCCACGGACGAGACCCAGCGCTTCGACTGGTGGCGGGCCCGCATGCTGGGCGGCCGCACCAACCACTGGGGCCGCATCTCGCTGCGCAACGGCCCCTACGACTTCAAGCCCCACAGCCGCGACGGCCTGGGCTTCGACTGGCCCATCAGCTACGAGGATGTCGCGCCCTATTACGACAAGGTCGAGATGCTGGTCGGCATCTACGGCAGCAACGACGGCCTGGAGAACACGCCCGATTCGCCCGAAGGCTGCCTGCTGCCGGCACCGGCCATGCGGGTCGGCGAGCGCCTCATCAAGAAGCATGCGGCGACGCTGGGCGTGCCCGTCGTGCCCATCCACCGCGCGGTGCTGACCAAGAAGCTCGACGACGCCCGCATCCCGGCCCTGCTCCACCCCGGCAACCCGCGCGCTCAGGCCTTGGTCGCCCAGGCCATGCGCGACCGGGCGGCCTGCTTCTGGGCCACGCCCTGCGGCCGCGGCTGCTCCATCGGCGCCACCTACCAGAGCCCCGCCGTCCACCTGCCGCCGGCCCTGGCCAGCGGCAATCTCGACGTGCTCTGCGACGCCATGGTCTACGAGGTGACGACCAAGGACGGCAAGGCCCGCGGCGTGCGCTTCGTCGACCGCAAGACCGGCAAGCACATCGAGGCCAAGGCCCGTGCCGTCGTGCTGGCGGCCAGTGCCTGCGAGTCGGTCCGCATCCTGCTGAACAGCAAGCCCGGCGGCCTGGCCAACAGCAGCGGCAAGGTCGGGCGCTACATCATGGACACCGTCGGCAGCGACCTGTCGGGCCAGGTGCCCGCGCTGGAGGGCCTGCCGCCCCACAACGAGGACGGCGCCGGCGGCGGCCATGCCTATGCGCCCTGGTGGCTCTACCAGCAGCAGGGCCGCGACTGGGCGAAGAAGCTCGGCTTCCCACGCGGCTATCACATCGAGATCAGCACCGGCAAACGCATGCCCACCTCGGGCACCGGCGCGGGCCTGGAGGGCTACACCCAGGGCAGCTATGGCGCGAAGTTCAAGCAGGACGTCAGGCGCCTGTACGGCAGCTTCGTCTACTTCGCGGGCCGCGGCGAGATGATCCCCAACGAGCAGTCCTGGTGCGAGATCGACCCCACCGTGAAGGACCGCTTCGGCATCCCGGTGCTGCGCTTCCACTGGCAGTGGGCCGAACACGAGACCCGCCAGGCCGCCCACATGCAGAAGACCTTCGCCGACATCGTCACCGCCATGGGCGGCAAGGTGCAGGGTGGCGGGCCCGAGCTGGACGGCGTCAAGGCCATCGCACCGGGCGGCTCCATCATCCACGAGGTGGGTGGCACCATCATGGGCGCCGATGCGCGCACCTCGGTCACCAACGGCTGGGGCCAGACCTGGGACGTGCCCAACCTCTTCCTGTCGGATGGCGCGCCCTTCGCGTCCAACGCCGACAAGAACCCGACCCTCACCATCATGGCCCTGGCGTGGCGCCAGGCCGACCACATCGTCGACCGTCTGCGCAGGAAGGAACTCTGAGCATGGACCGCAGAACCACCCTGCAATGGATGCTGGCCGCCAGCGCGGCCCTGGGCACCGAGATGTCCGCCGGTGCGACGCCGGCCAAGCGCTCGGGAGGCAAGTCCAGACAAGGCTATGGCACCGACCCCAAGCTGACACCGACCTACCGCAGCGGCGAGCTGTGGCCGCTGACCTTCAAGCCCGAGCAGTCGCGCACGGCCCAGGCGCTGTGCGGGCTCATCATCCCGGCCGACGAGAGCTCACCGAGCGCCGCGCAATTGAAGGTGCACCTCTTCATCGACGAGTGGATCAGCGCGCCCTACCCCGACCAGGTCAAGGACAGGGACGTCATCGTCCAGGGCCTGGTCTGGCTGGAGGCGGAGAGCGCCAGGCGCTTTGCCGGCAAGCGTTTCGACCAGCTCGAAGCGTCCCAGCAGGCGCAGATCGCCGACGACATCTGCTGGGTGCAAAAGGCCAGGCCCGAGTTCGCCACCGCGGCGCGCTTCTTCAAGCGCTTTCGCGACCTGACGGCCGGCGGTTTTTATACGACGCCCGAGGGCAGCAGGGACCTCGGCTTTGTCGGCAACGTCCCGTCCGTCACTTTCGACGGACCTCCCCTCAAAGTCCTGCAGATCGTCGGAGTTTCCTGATGCGCCAACTCACCGCAATCGCCGCCAGCCTCGCTCTCGCCACCGCGGCCCACGCCGCCGACATGAACCTCAACACGCTGAGCGCCGACGAGAAAGCCGCCGGCTGGCAACTGCTCTTCGACGGCAAGAGCCTGGACAACTGGCGCGCCAGCGATGCGCCCGGCTCCTTCAGCGTCAAGGACGGCGCCATCGTCGTCCAGGGCCCGCGCAGCCACCTCTTCTATGTCGGTCCCGTGCAGCAGCACGACTTCAAGAACTTCGAGTTCAAGGCCGATGTGATGACCTTCGCCAAGGCCAACTCCGGCGTCTATTTCCACACCAAGTGGCAGGAGGTCGGCTGGCCCAACCTCGGCTACGAGGTGCAGGTCAACAACTCCCACAGCGACCCCAGCCGCACCGGCGGTCTGTGGGGCGTGCAGGACTTCCCCAAGGTCATCGCCCCTGACGGTCAGTGGTTCACGCTGACCATCCGCGTCGAAGGCAAGCATGTCACCACCTTCGTCGGCAACGAGAAGACGGCCGACTACACGGAGGAGTCGCCCATCGTGCGCAAGAAGGGCCTGGAGCAGCGCTATCTGGCCAGCGGCACCTTCGCCCTGCAGGGCCACGACCCGGAGAGCACGGTGCATTTCCGGAATATCAAGGTGCGCGTGCTGCCCTGACGCTCAGCGCGACTCGCCCGAGCCTGTGATTTCCGGGAAGGGCGCCGGCTCCGTCGGGTGCCACTCGACTTGGGTCGGCGCGAAATCGCCATGCGGCTGGACCTCCACCTTTCGCGCCACCAACCGCGCGCATTGGCGCAGGCAGGCCAGGGCGCTCTGCCGAAGGTCGGGCCGGGCCGACTCGCTGAAACAGCACACCGTGCCATAGACCCGGCCGTCCGGCAGGACCACAGGCGTGCTCAGGTGGGTGCCGACCTTGAATTTCAACGTGGGCAGTTCGCCGCTGTTGACCAGCGGGCGGGTGTCGGTGACCAATTCCGGCAGGCGCCCCTCGACGACGCGCTGGCAGTAGCTCTCTTCTAGCGGCGCCACATCGCCGGTTTGCGGGCCATTCGGCACCGAGCCTTCGACGAAGCGAAAAACCCGCTCGCGGCCGATGAACTCGGACACGAAGACCACGTCCATGCGCAGCTGCTTGCGCAGCAGCAGCAGCACATCGGTGATGCTGCGGTCCAGTTCGGGGTCGTAGCCGTCCGCGGTGGCGACCAGCAACTCCGAAATCTTGACCTCCAGCGCTTGCTGGTCCATCGGGTCCAGATACGACATTCGAACGGCTCCGCTAAGAAGTTCTTCTCGAATCATCCACGCAGACGGCGCCCGCAGTCGAGTAACCGAGGGCGGCGGCGGGTGAATTCATTCACGCGCCGGGGCGGGGTGGCGCTGGCGCCTGGTGAAAGGATAGCCCGGTGCGGCCCTCAGGCGCTCGGCGGCGCGCGCAGATCGCTGGCGCGGCGGCCACGGCGGCTGGCGGCCGTGCGCAGGTGCGCGAGGGACTCCACGCGCTTGAGCAGTTCGCGGTCGTTCCAGGGCTTCTTGAAGATGCCGTAGACGCCTTCGATCTGGCCGACGCGGCCGTGCAGCTCGTCGTGGCCGGTGATGGCGATGACGGGCAGGTCCTCGGTGGTCAGGCTGCCGTGCACGTCGGCGATCAGCTCGAAACCGTCCTTGTTGGGCATCTCGAGGTCGGTGATCAGCACGGCGATCTCGGGCTTCTCGTCCAGCTGGGCCATGGCCTCGTTGCCGTCGTTGACCTGGACCACGGTGAAGCCGGCGCCTTCGAGCAGGCGCTTGAGCTTGGTGCGCACGACCGCCGAGTCGTCGGCGACAAGAATGGTGGGCGGGCCCTCGGGCACGACAGGCGCCGGCTTGGGCGGCTGCATGGGCGAGGGCGCCGTGACGAAGGCGCTGGCCATGGACGGCCCGGCATTGGGGCCGGCGTTCGCGCTGATGGGCAGGGGCGGCAGCACCACCGGCGCATTGGCGCGCTGGCCGCCTTCGGGCGGGCGCGGCGGGGGGGTGTACTCGCGCGGCGGACGGTAATCGTCACGCTTGAAGGCGGCGATGAGCACGATGATGGCCAGCGGTATTGCGATCAATACCGGCATCAAATAGGCGCCCAACAACTCCTGCAACTCGTGAAACATCTCCATCCCCGGCGTGTAACAGCGGGCAGCCTAACATCCGCCACAAGGTCACACCATCGAGGAAGCCCGGCATATCTGCACGATATGCCGGCGATTTGCAGCTGTTTACTCAGTCGCGGGAGTTGACGCAACCGCGGCCATTGACCAGGCAGCGGGCGTAGCCGGGGTCGTTCTTGAGCAGGAACATGGCCCGCGCGGCGAAGGCCGAGTCGGCAAAGTCGGCGAACACGCCGTCCACGCCCAGCTCGTAGAAGGTCAGGTATTCGTTGACCGGGCTGCCCTTGTAGTCGCTGGCCAGGCGCTTCTGCTCGCTGCGGAAGGTGTAGGGGTGCACCACCAGGCCCAGCTTGTGCGCGTTGGTGACGATGTCGCTGGGCGCCAACAGTTTGCGGTCGCGTTCGTCGACGAGGCCGTCGCCATTGCTGTCGGCGCAGCCGCCGCCCGCCGCCACCGTCTTGCAGGCGCTGGAGATCAGATAGGTCTTCCAGGGGCCGATGCCGTCGGCATAGGTCTTGACCTCGGCGAGGCCGGCGGGCGTCAGCAGGTCCTTGAACAGGCCGGCGCGGCCGGACACGACCCAGTCGTAGGGCTTGTCATAGGGCTTGGTGAAGTGCAGGCTGCCGTCGGCATTGACGTCGTTGGCGTCCACCAGCTGCACCAGGCGCACGCTGGTCTTGCTGCGCAGGTATTTCAGGTTGGCCGTCTCGAAGGACTGGATGATGACGGGCGCGCTGCGGTGGTTCCAGCCGGCGCGGCTCAGGACGGCCAGCAGCTTGTCCTCCAGCGGCAGGCCCAGGCTCTTGTGATACGTCGGGTGCTTGGTCTCGGGATAGATGCCGATGCGCCGGCCCTCTTCGGCGGACTTGCGCTTGACGAAGGCGATGACCTCTTCGAGCGTCGGGATCTCGAACTTGCCGTCGAAGCTCGGGTCGCGGTCGCTCAGCGGCTGGATGGCGCGCAGCGTCTTGATCTCGGCCAGCGTGAAGTCGCTGGCGAAGAAGCCCGTTTCGGTGGCGCCGTCGATGACGGCGGTGCGCTTGCGCGACGCGAACTGCGGTAGCGAGCCGACATTGGTCGTTGCGATCAGATTCGGCTCGTGGCGGACGATCAGGACCCCGTCCTTGGTCGAGACCAGGTCGGGCTCCACATAGTCGGCGCCCATGGCGATGCCCAGGGCGTAGTTTTCCAGCGTGTGGTCGGGCAGATAGCCGGTGGCGCCGCCGCGGTGGCCGATCACCAGCGGTGCGTTCTCGGCACGGCCGCGGTCATGGGCAGTGGCGCTCAGCGAGGCGAAGACGAGCAGGCACAGGCCGGCCCAGCGAAGGGGTTTGGACATCGAGGGTCTCCAGTCAGGTCAGCGGACCGCGCAGGCTAGAAAGCCTCGGTGACGGCGCCGTGAACCGGGAGCCCCTAACTCCACCGCAGTTGCGTCAAAAGGTGAGGATGAAGCAGGCACCACCGCCGGGCCGCTTGGCATGGCGCACCGTGCCGCCCAGGCCGTGCACCAGCTGGCGGACAACGGCTAGGCCGACGCCGCTGCCGCCCTCGCGGGTCGTGAAGAAGGGCGTGAAGATGCGCGACTCCAGCCCCGGCGCGACGCCCGGGCCGTTGTCGGTCACCGTCAGCCGCAACCGCGCGCCGCGGCTCAGGCGCGCCTCGATCTGCAGCTCGGGCGCGGGCCGCCCGGCGCACGCCTGCAGCGCGTTCTGGGCCAGGTTGATCAGCACCTGCTCCAGCTGAGCCGCGTCGGTGCGCAGGGCCAGGCTCTCCGGTTCGACGCTCAGCTCGACGCGGCCTCCCGCGGCTTCCCAGGCTGGCGCCACCAGGCGCTGCACCGCCTGCAGCAGTGGCAGCAGCGGCGTGTCGGCCAGCGTCGGCGCCGGTGGCTGGCTGACGCTGCGGTAGCGCTCGACAAAGGCCTGCAGATGCGCGGCCCGGCGCGCCAGCGTTGCCAGGGCCGCCTCCAGCTCCTCGTGCTCGCCGGCTGCCAGCAGGGCCGGCGCACTGCTGGCGAGAGACGCGATCGGCGTCAGCGAATTCATGATCTCGTGGGTCAGCACCTGCACCAGCTGGCGCCAGGCGGCCAGGGCCTCGGTCTCCAGCTCCGATTCGATGGGCGCCAGCGCCGCAAGACGCCAAGGCTGGCCCTGCACCGTCAGGGCCGACACGGCCAGCACGGCGCGTTCCTGGCCGTGCTCGGTGGGCAGGGTGACGACGCGCCGGCCGGGGTCGGCCTCCAGCAGCGCCAGCAGGGCCGCGGGTTCGGCGGCGCGGCCCGGGGCGATGAGGCGGCGGGCGGCGGCGTTCAGGGCAAGTGGCGGTGCGCCGGCCGTCAGCCGCCACAGCGCCAGGGGCGCGTGTTCAAGAGCGGCGTCCAGGTCGGGCCGTGGCGGTGGCAGCGGATCGGCCGGCAGGGGTTTGGGTTGACGGGCCAGCCGCGTCAGCGAGGCCCAGCCGAAAGCGGCCGCGATGAGGCCGGCCAAGGCACAGGCGACGAGCACGCGCGGCGAGTCCAGGGACGCGCCCGCCGCGGCGGCGCTGGCCGTCATCACCAGCGCCGATGCGGCAACAGGGACGCGCTCAAAGCCCATGCTTTTCCAGCTTGCGGTACAGCGCCGCCCGGCTCACGCCCAGCAGCTTGGCAGCCTGGCTGATATTGCCGTCGGCCTGGGCAAGCGCTGCCTGAACGGCCTCGCGTTCGCGTTGCGCCAGGTCCAGCCCCGGTTCGACGGATGCAGCTGCCGCGATCTCGGCCAGCCCGAAGTCGGCGAAGCTCAACACCGGCCCGCGCGCCAGCAGCGTCGCGCGTTCGCAGGCCTGGCGCAGCTCGCGCACATTGCCCGGCCAGCGGTAGGCGCACAGCCGGGCCAGGGCGTCCGGTGTCAGCTCGACGGGGCGCTTGGCGAACTGCGTCAGGTAGTGGCGCAGCAGCAGGGCGATGTCAGCAGCGCCGCGTTCGCGCAGCGGCGGCACACGCAGCACCACGGTGTTGAGGCGGTAGAGCAGGTCGGGCCGGAAGCGCTTCGCATCGAAGAGTTCGGCCTCGGCCACATTGGTGGCGGCCAGCACGCGCACGTCGACGGCCACCGGCTTGTCGCTGCCCAGCGGCGTCACCTCGCGGCGCTCCAGCGCGGCCAGCAACTTGGCCTGCTGAGGCAGGGGCAGATTGCCAATCTCGTCGAGGAACAGCGTGCCGCCGGCCGCCGCGACAAAACGCCCCGGCCGCGACTCGCGCGCATCCGTGAAGCTGCCGCGCCGGTGGCCGAAGAGCTCGCTCTCCACCAGGGCTTCAGGCAGCGAGCCCATGTCCACGGCCAGCAGCGGGCCGGCCGATCGTGGTGAGGCGCGATGCAGGGCACGGGCCACCAGCTCCTTGCCGACGCCGTTCTCGCCGAGGATCAGCACGCTGGCCTCGCTGGCGCCCACCTGGGCGATCTGCGCACGCAGCGACTGCATGGCCGGCGAATCGCCCAGCAGCTCGCCCACCGCAGGCGCCGGTGCACGCCGTGCCAAGGCCGCCTGCACGCAGGCCACCAGGCGTTCGTTGGGCCAGGGCTTGGTGATGAAGTCCACCGCCCCGGCCTTCAGGGCCTGCACGGCCAGCTCGACCTCGGCATAGGCCGTCATGACGACGACGGCCGGTGCCTGGCGGCGCGCCATCACCTCGCGCAGCAGCGCCAGGCCCGCCGCACCATCGCTGGCGCCGGGCGTGAAGTTCATGTCCAGCAGCAGCACGTCGGGGGCGATCTCGTCCAGGGCCGCCGCCAGCTCGGCCGGCGCGTGGCGCACGGCCACGGGTGCGAGCCTGCGCAGGGCCAGCCGCGCGGCCAGGGCCACGTCGGGGTCGTCGTCGAGGATGAGGATGCCGGGCATGCGAGGGCGCGACTTTAGGCGGCCCTCGTCCGCCCCGGCAAGGCGGTGTCCGGAAGCGGACAGTGCGGGTGTTCGCAAGCGGACGCCTGGCGGTGGCTTCCCTGGGAAGAATGCCTGGCCCGGCTCTTGCACTGAAGCCCTCATGCCCTCGTTCACACCCCTCAAGTTCGCCTGGCGCCAGCTGCGCGCCGACCCCGGCCAGAGCGCCCTCGTCATTGCCGGCCTGGCCCTGGGCCTGGCCTTGGCGCTGCTGACGGCCAGCTTCCTGCAGGACGCGCTCTGGCCCGATGGCGACCTGCCGCAGCGCGACCGCCTCGTCGCCTTCGAGTTCCAGGCGCGCGGGCCGGGCGGCATCAAGACCGAATGGATGGGCGATGTGCCCACGGTGCCGCTGCAGGCCGCGCTGCGCGAGAGCGGCGCGCCCATGAGCCTTTCGAGCCGGGTGCTGTTCACGCAGCTGCCCTCGCGGGCCGCCGATGCCGGGGGCAGGCAGCGCAGCACGCGGCTCAGCATCGCCCTCGCCGATGCCGATGTGCAGGCCCTGTTCGGCATGCGCCCCCTGGCCGGCGACCTGACGGCCGCCCTGTCCACGCCCGAAGGCATCGCGCTGACGGCGCAGGCGGCCGAGCGCCTGTTCGGCACGGCGCAGGCGTTGGGGCGTAACTTCTCGATCGCGCTGCCCCCCATGCCCGATGGTTCGCCGGGCGGGCAGTTCGCGCTGACCGTCAAGGCGGTGCTGCCCACGCCCAACCCGAACGGCACGCTGGTGTTCGACGCCATCGCCGGCTTCCAGGCGCCGGCCGCCAAGGCCTATCTGAAGCTGTCGGACAGCTGGTACCTGCCCAATGGCCGCCTGTTTGCGCGCCTGCTGACGGGCGCCACACCCGACCAGCTGTCCGCGCTGGCGCAGCGCGTCATGGAAAGGCAGCCCTTGCCGCCAGGCTTCCCCTCCGACTTCCTGAAGGGCGGCGGCAAGCCCGCCTATCTGCGCGCCCTGCCGGTCGCCGACATTGGCCTGCATGGCGCGGGCAGCCCCTACCGGCGCCGCTGGCTGGGCGGCCTGGGCGCCGCGGCGGCCGGCGTGCTGGCCCTGGCCGTCATCAACTTCGTCAACCTGTGGAGCGTGCGCACCCTGCGCCGCCAGCGCGAGATCGGCCTGCGCAAATCGCTGGGTGCGGATGCACCGCGGCTGGCACAGCAGTTCTTTGTCGAGGCGGCCGCGGTTGCCGGCCTCGGCGGCGTCTTCGGCCTGCTGCTGGCCTGGTGGGCCACGCCGCTGGCCGAGGTGCTGATGCAGCGCCAGTTCCATGCGCCGGTCGTCAGCGCCGCCACGGTTGCGCTGACCGCTGCGCTCTGCCTGGCCATCGCGGCCCTCAGCGCCTTGCCGCTGACCTCCATCGCGCTGCGCGTGCGGCCGGCCGAATCCCTGGCCGGGCGCAGCCACAGCGAGGGCGCGGCCAGCCGCTGGCTGCGCCGCCTGATGACGACGCTGCAGTTCGGCGCCGCCGCCGTGTTCGCTTCGCTGGCCTTCACGGTGCTGTGGCAGGCCGAGCATGCCGGCGTGATCCCGCGCGGCTTCGACGTGCAGGACCGCGTGGCCATCGACCTGCCCTGGGAGGCCCAGCCGGCCGAGCTGAATTCGCTGCTGGCCAGCGTGCGCAGCTGGCCCGAGGTCATTGCCGCCAGCGCGGCCGACGACGTGCCGGGGCGCGATTTCTCCAGCTGGTACGGCGAGTTCAAGGGGGCCGGCAGTCAGTCGGTCAGCCTGCGCATCGGCGTGGACTTCCTGCCGGGGTTCCTGCAAACCTATGGCATGCATGTCGTCGCCGGTCGTCTGTCGGCCGACCATGTGGCCGAGGTCGCACAGCACGCCATCGTGCTGGATCGCAGCGCGGTGCGCGCGCTGGGCTTTGCCAGCCCGGAGGCAGCGGTGGGCCAGCTGCTGGGCGCGGCGAGCAATATCGACGGCGGCCGGTCGGCCATGGTGGTGGCCGTCATCGACGACATCCGGCTGGAAGGCCCGCGCAGCCCACCGCAGCCACATGGCATCTGGCCTCAGGCCGAGCGCGGCGGTGGCGCGATCAGCGTGCACAGCCGCGATCCGCAGGTCACGCGTGCCAAGCTGACGGCCCTGGTCAAGCAACGTTTCCCGGACGCGGACGCCCAGGCGCTGCCGGTGCGCGACATGCTGCTGCAAAAGGTGGTGGACGATGCCCGCCTGGGCCGCCTGATCGGCATCGCCGGCCTGCTGGCCCTGGGCCTGGCGGCCGTGGGCATCTACGCGCTGGCGGCCTACACGCTGCGCCGGCGCGAGCGCGAGATCGTGCTGCGCAAGCTGCATGGGGCCGGCGCCGGTGCGGTGGCGGGCCTGCTGGCTCGCGAGTTCGCTGGTGTGCTGGCCGTGGCCTGCGCGCTGGCGCTGCCGGTGGCAGCTTGGCTGTCGCAGCGCTATCTCGCCGACTTTGTCGAGCGTGCACCGGTGGGGCCGTTCTCGCTGTGGGTGTTGCTGGCGGCCGTTGCCCTGCTGGCCGGCGTGACGGCGCTGGCCGTGGCGCGCCATCTGCATGCAGCGCTGGCACTGAGACCGTTGCAGGCGCTGCAGGGATGAGCGCTGTGCTGACCTCGGGCGTCGCGATGGACCGTCGCGTGGCGGTACCGCGCCGCTACGGGCTGATCGTGCTTGCCGCCGCCGCAGCGCTGGCCGTCGCGATGCTGCTGGCGCGCTACTGGCCCCACGGCACCATCGTGGCGCGGGCCGATGTCGAGATCGCCACGGTGAAGACCGGCGCCTTCCGCGATGTCGTCCCGGGCCGCGCAGTGGCCCAGCCCCTGCAGTCCGTGCTGCTGGACACCACGGAGGACGGCCGCGTCGAGCAGGTGCTGGTCAAGGACGGTGCTCGCGTCGAAGCCGGCCAGCTGCTCGTCGTGCTCAGCAGCACCCAGCGTGCCCAGGAGCTGATGGCGCGCTCCAGCGAAGCCGCCCAGCAGCTCGCCAACCTCGCCACCTTCCGCGCCGCCCTCGCCCAGGCCCAGGCCGTGCAGCGCCGCGAAGTGACGCAGGCCGAGTTCGAGCGCGACCGTGCGGCCCGCTTGCACCAGCGCAACCAGGAGCTGGCCGCGCAGGGCTTTCTGTCGCCGTCGGCGCTGGAAGACTCCGCCGACAAGCTCGCCATGGCCCGGCGCCTGCTTGCGCAATTGCAGGCCGACGGCCGCGAGGAGCTGCGCACCCGCGAGCAGTCGGTGCAGGCCATGCAGCGTGCCGTCACCGACCTGGACCAGCGCCTGACCGCCATGCGCGCCGCCAGCGAAGGCCTGGCCGTGCGCGCGCCGGTGGCCGGCCGACTGACCGGCCTCGCGCTGCAGGTCGGCGAGAGCGTGCGCAGCGGCACCCGCATCGGCCGCCTGGACAGCCTGGGCCGCTTCAAGCTGGAGCTGCGCCTGGATGAGTTTCACCTGGGCCGTGTGCGCGAGGGCCTGCCGGCCACGCTGGCTCACGAGGGGCGCGAGCACGCCCTGCACGTGGCGCGCATCGACCCCCAGGTCAAGGACGGCCGCTTCAGCATCGAGCTGGGCTTCGATGCCGATGCGCCGCCGCTGCAGGTCGGCCAGGGCCTGGACGTGCGCCTGACGCTGGGCGACCCGACGCGCGCCCTGCTGCTGCCCGACAGCGGCTTCTACGCCGACACCGGTGGCGCCTGGGCCTTTGTGCTCGACGCCGACGGCCGCCATGCCCAGCGCCGCGAACTCAAGCTCGGCCGCCGCGCCGACGGCGTCGTCGAAGTCCTCGGTGGCCTGCAGGCCGGCGAGCAGGTCGTCGTCTCTCCCTACCGCGCCTTCTCGGGCGCTTTCGCTCTTCAACTGAACTGAACCATGTTCAAGCTCAAACACCTCACCAAGACCTTCCGCAGCGGCGACATCGAGACCACCGCGCTGGACCGCATCGACCTCGACATAGAGGCCGGCGAATACCTGGCCATCACCGGCCCCTCGGGCTGCGGCAAGTCCACGCTGCTGGGCATCCTCGGCCTGCTCGATGCGCCGTCGGGCGGCGAGTACTGGTTCGACGGCCACAACGTCGCGGGCTGGAGCGAGAAGCAGCTGAACGCGCTGCGCCGCGGCCGCATCGGCTTTGTGTTCCAGAGCTTCAACCTCATCGACGACCTCAGCGTGGCCGAGAACATCGCACTGGCGCTGGAATACGGCGAGCTGCCGGCGCGGGCGCGCCGCGAGCGCGTCGACGAGGTCATGGAGAGACTCGGCATCGCCCACCGCGCCGGCCACCGGCCCAGCCAGTTGAGCGGCGGCCAGCAGCAGCGCGTGGCCATCGCCCGCGCGATTGCAGCGCGTCCCGCATTGCTGCTGGCCGACGAACCTACCGGCAACCTCGACAGCGCCCACGGCGCCGAGGTCATGCGCATCCTGCGCGAGCTCAATGTCGAGGGCACGACCCTGGTCATGGTCACGCACTCGCTGGAGCACGCGGCCCAGGCCTCACGCACGCTCAGGCTGCTGGATGGGCGGGTGGTGGTGGATGCGGTCAGCTCGTTGGCGTGAGCCGCGCCGCCGACCTACTCCGCTGACTTCCCGGCGCGGGCCAGCTCGCCGAAGCGCGGGTCCTGGCGTTGCCCGGCATCGCGGGTCGGTCTGCCGACGCCAGGGGGCTCGACAGCTTTGACGGCATCGGCACGCCGAGTCTTCAGCCGCAGGCAGGGCTTCTCGATCAGGAACCAGCTGAGGGCGGCGAGGCTGGCCACCACGGCATAGACCGCGGGCAGCATCAGCCACACATCCGCCTGCGGCCAGTAGGCGCTGGCCAGGTTCTGCACCGGCCAGCCGTACAGATAGATGCCGTAGGACAGATCCGGCCCTTGGTTGATCCTCGACAACAGCGGCACCGGTGTCTCGGCAAACGCCAGCAGCAGATAGCCGCCCAGCCAGATCAGTGCCGGCTCGCTGGCCTGCGGTGAAAACATGCAGGCCAGCAGGGCCGGCAGCGCCAGCAGCACGCCGCGCCGGGTCGGTGCCAGGTGGTTTCTGTACAGATGGAAGCAGCCGCCGGCCAGAAAGCAGGCCAGCAGACGCCACAGCGGATGCTGCCAATAGGTGTAGGGCAGGTGGGGCTCCACCCCATGGACCAGGCGTTCGAACAGCCAGACGCTGAACACGATCACCGTCATCGTCGTCCAGGCCAGGCGCAGGCGCGTCCGGGCCAACACGCCCGCCGCCAGCACCGTGACATAGCAGAAGAACTCCCACCGGATGGTCCACATGGCACCGTTGATCTCGGGATGTGGCCGGTCCGGGAACACCGGCGGCGTGATCGGTGTATACAGAGTCGCCAGCCCTTTGAGGAAGCTCGGGATCGAGAACTCGCTCCAGTACGCGGATGCGCTCGCAACGGCCAGGGGCCCCACCACCAGGGCGCAGACCAGGCTGGCCACGGCAAAGGCCGGAAATATTCGCAGAATCCGCTTCCTCAGGTAGGCCAGCACCTGGGGCTGGCGCTGCCAGCTCTGCAAGATGAGGAAGCCGCTGAGCAGGAAGAAGCAGTCGACGGCGAATTCGCCGAAGCTGAGCGTGCCGAAGAGGCCGGTCAGCAGTTCGCGATGGCGGTCGCCATCGTGCAATTCCGGCCCGTGCGACAGGATCACCAGCGACGCCAGTGCCAGCCGCAAGACATTGAAGTTATTGGTCCGGTGTTCGGACGGGTCCACGAGCGCTCCCTGCCTCGTTAATTTGTCCCCACATTGTTTCCGTCGACCCTGTCACTTCCGATGCCGATATTGCATCAATTTGTACGTTAGGGATTCGCGACCACGAGCTAGGGGGGTGATGACAGCGGTGGCGGCCTTGGCATAGTCGAGGTCGATGCTCGCCACCCAATTCGTCTTCCACCTGGCCCTGCAGCGCGACAAGGTCGAGTCCTTCGACCGTTACCCTTTCAACCTGGCGGCGGTGCGCACGCTGGACCGGCTGGAGTTGCATCCCAAGGTCACCTTCTTCGTCGGCGAGAACGGCTCGGGCAAGTCAACGCTGCTGGAGGCTTTGGCCGTCGCCGTGGGCTTCAACGCCGAAGGTGGCAGCAAGAACTTCAACTTCGGCACGCGGCTCTCGCATTCGGTGCTGCACGAGTATTTGCGCGTGGCCAAGGGCTTCAAGCGGCCGCGCGACGGCTGGTTCCTGCGCGCCGAGAGCTTCTTCAACGTCGCCACCGAGATCGAGAAGCTGGATGAGGGGCCGGGCGGGCCGCCCGTCATCGATGCCTACGGCGGCCGCTCCCTGCACGAGCAGTCGCACGGCGAGTCCTTCCTGAAGCTGCTCAACGAGCGCTTTGGCGGCCGCAGCCTCTTCATCCTCGATGAACCCGAGGCGGCCCTGTCGCCGCAGCGCCAGCTCGATGCGCTGAAGCGCCTGCACGCCCTGGTGCGCCAGGACTCGCAGTTCATCATCGCGACGCATTCGCCGGTCCTGATGGCCTACCCCGACGCCTGGGTCTACCGCTTCGACGCCGACGGCATCCATCGCGTCGGCTATGAGGACACGGCGCATTTCCAGGTCATGCGCGACTTCATGGCCGATCCCCGGCGCAGCCTGCGTGACTTGTTGGCCGACTGAGGGCCTTGCTTTACACCCGGCATGACAGCGTCGTCAATCGGCGCATTTAGGATGCCGGGGGTATGCACCCCCTAATTCGAGGCCTGCTCGGCCTGCTGCTGCTCGGGGCGGGCCAGGTTGCCCGCGCCGACAGCGGCGTGGGCCCGATGGAGGTGCAGTTCCGCAGCGTCACCGTGCCGCAGAACTCGGTCCCGGCCATCGCCCAGGACCGCGCCGGCTTCATGTGGATCGCCACCAACAAGGGTGTCACGCGCTACGACGGCTACCGGCTGCGGGCCATCGAGCAGGTCGGCGACACCATGGCCAAGCGCAGCCTGGGCTGGGTCCGCGCCATGGCGCCAGCAGCCGACGGGCGCATGTGGATAGGCACGGAATTCCAGGGCCTGGTGGCCTACGACCCCGAGCAGGACCGCGTCGAAGCCCATGGCAGCGCCCAGGGCGGCCCCGGGCCGCAGCCGCCCATCCGCGCCCTGGCCGAGGGCCGGGACGGCAGCATCTGGGTCGGCACCCTGGGTCAGGGCCTGTATCGCTACGACCCCAAAAACAAGCGCTTCGAGGCGCATGAGCTGCGCTGGCGTGGCCAGGCCGAAAAGCGGGTGCTCGCCCTGCAGGTCGGCGCCAACGGCGTCGTCTGGGCCGGCCACTGGCGCGGCCTGGCCCGTTTCGTCAACGGTGCCTGGGAGAACCTGGACCTGCCGGGCCTGGAAGCCGGCATGCCGGTGCAGGCCCTGGCCGAGGATCGGGCCGGCCGCGTCTGGCTGGGCACCCAGGACGGGCACCTGGGGGTGGTTGAGCAAGGCCAGGTGCGCTGGGTGCAGACGCTGGACATGCCCATCCATGCGCTGGCCGAAGGCCCCGATGGCCGTCTGTGGGTGGGCTGCAAGGTCGGCCTGCTGTGGATCAACCCGGCCAGCGGCGCCATCGAGGCGCGCCTGCGCCAGGACTCGCGCCGCGTTATGGGCCTGGCCGGCAATGACATCAGCGGCCTGCTGCGAGACCGCAGCGGTGCCATGTGGGTCAGCGGTTATGGCGTGGGCGTGCAGCGCCACCTGTCGCACCCGGCGCTGGCCGTGCGCGGCCCCGACACCGATCTGAACAGCCCGCTGGCCGAGGCCGACGTGCGCGCCGTGCTGGCGCTGAAGAACGGCGAGGTGCTGGCGCCGACCCAGGCCGGCCACATCGCCCGCCTGGACGGCCGCCCCGGCCGCGACCTGGCCACGCTGGGCGAGTGGCCGCGCGAGCGTCGCAGCGTCGTCGAGATCATGGCCGAGGCCGCCGACGGCAGCCTGTGGATGGCCGCGGCCGGCCGCCTGGAGCACCGCGCCGCCAATGGCCGTCTGTTGCGCGACTGGCCGCTGGACGGCGCGCGCGCCCAACAGCTGCTGCTGCGGCCCGACGGCAGCATCTGGCTGGGCATGCAGGAGGGTCTCTACCGCCTGGCCAACGAATCCGCCGCCGCGCTGGAGCGCCTGCATCCGCTCAGCGGGCCCCTGCATGGCGGCATCTATGTGCTGAGCCTGGCGCCCGACGGTCGCTTGTGGGTGGGTGGCCAGCAGGGGCTGTTCCGCGAGAAGGCGCCCGGCGAGAACGGCCTGGAGATCGTGCCCCAGGCGCCCGAGGAAGCCCTGGCCAGCCCCATCGTCATGGGCATGCTGTGGGGCCGCGACGGCCGGCTGTGGGTGGACACGCCGGTCAGCGGCCTGCACCGCCTCAAGGGCTGGGACGGCGAGGGCCGCGCCCGCTTCGAGCGCATCAGCGAGCGCCACGGCATGGAGGGCGTGTTCGGCGGCAACCTGCACGAGGACGAGCAGGGCCGCATCTGGAGCCAGCTCTATGTCTACGACCCGGCCGCCGACCGGCTGGACAGCTTCGGCAGCGCCGAGGGCGCCAACTTTGGCAGCTTCTGGTTCTTTGCCAGCACCGAGCTGCCCGGCGGCGGCCTGCTGTTCGGCGGCAGCCGCGGCCTGCTGCGCGTGCTGCCCGACGCCTACCGCGCGCAGCGCACCAGCCCGCCCCTGGTCATCAGCGGCCTGCGCGTCAACGGCCAGCCCTGGGATCTGCCGCGGCCGGCCCAGGGCCTGACCCTGCCGCCCGGCAAGCGCAGCCTGTCGATCGAGTTCGCGGCGCTGGATTACGCCGACCCGACGCGGCTGCGCTATGAATTCCGCATGGAGGGCCTGGACAGCGACTGGACCCGTGTCGACGCCAGCGGCCGCAACCCCAGCTTCGGGCCGCTCAAGCCCGGCCAGTACACGCTGCAGGTGCGCGCCACGGCCCACCATGCGCTGTGGGGCACGGAACAATTGCGCCTGCCCATCACCCTGGAGCCGGCCTGGTGGGAGACCGATGCGGCCCGCATCGCCGGCGTGCTGGCCGCCTTGCTGGCCATCTGGGCCTGGATGCGCTGGCGCACGCGCTCGCTGCGCCGCCGCGAGGTGGAACTCAAGGCCCTGGTGGATGAGCGCACCGCCGAGCTGCGCGAGCTCAGCCTCACCGACGCGTTGACCGGCCTGCGCAACCGCCGCTACCTGGAGCTGCGCCTGGATGACGACCTGCGCCTGTGCCTGCGCCGCTTCGAGACGCCCGACACCGAGGGCCCGGGGCCGGATGCGGACCTGCTGCTGATGCTGCTGGACCTGGACCACTTCAAGCGCGTCAACGACATCCACGGTCATGCGGCCGGTGACGCGGTGCTGGTGCAACTGGCCGAGCGCCTGCGCAGCGTGTTCCGCGAGACCGATTCCCTGGTGCGCTGGGGCGGCGAGGAGATCCTGGCTCTGGCCCGCGAAACCGAGCGGCGCGACGCCGCCGAGCTGGCCGCGCGTGTCTGTGCCGCTGTGCGCGAGAAGCCCTTCGAGATCGCGCCGGGCGAGACCGTGCACGTCACCGTGTCCATCGGCTTCTGCGCCTTCCCGCTGGACCCGCGCCACCCGCGGCTGTGGGACTGGCGCGCCTGCCTGGCCCTGGCCGACTCGGCCCTCTACGCCGCCAAGGCCCAGGGCCGCGACGGCTATGTGGGCGCCATCCGCGCCAACGGCCTGTCGCCGCGCGAGGCGCCCGACAGCCTGCCGGCCTGGCGGGCCGAGAAGCGTTTGGTCATTGCGCGCAGCAATGCGGTGGACGACGCCCTAACCACCTGAACTTGTGGGGCTGTTCACAGGCCTGGGTGACACTCGGGCCATGAAGCCGCTACACGCCCTCGCAACCGCCCTCTCCCTGCTGCTCGCCACGTCCGCGGCCCTGGCGACCGGCCTGGACACGCAGGAGGCGCAGATCGTCGCCCACGTGAAACGGCTGACGCCCGACGCGCTGAAGCTGCTGGAGCGCAGCGTCCTCGTCAACAGCGGCACCTTGAACCCGGCCGGCGTTCGCGAGGTCGGGGCGCTTTACGCCACCGAGTTCGAGGCCCTGGGCTTCAAGACGCGCTGGGTCGACATGCCGGCCGAGATGAAGCGGGCCGGCCATCTGGTCGCCGAGCGCACCGGCGACAAGGGCAGGCGCGTGCTGCTGATCGGCCACCTCGACACCGTCTTCGAGAAGGACAGCCCCGTGACGCCCTGGGCATCCGACGGCAAGCGCGTGCGCGGCCAGGGCGTGTCCGACATGAAGGGCGGCGACGTCATCATCCTGCTGGCCCTGAAGGCCCTGAACGAGGCCGGTGCGCTGAAGGGCACCACGGTGCGGGCTGTCTTCACGGGCGACGAGGAGCGCGTCGGCTCGCCGGCGGCCGTGGCGCGGGCCGCACTGATCGACGCCGCGAAGCAGAGCGACGTGGCTCTCGCCTTCGAAGGCGCCACCAAGGACGAGCAGGGCCGTGACACCGCCACCATCGGCCGGCGCGCTTCGGGCACCTGGCATCTGGACGTGACGGCCCGCACGGGCCACTCGGCCGGCGTCTTCGGTCGCGACGGCTATGGCGCGCTGTACGAGGCGGCGCGGGTGCTGAATGCCTTCCGCGAGCAGCTCATCGAGCCCGACCTGACCTTCAATGCCGCCACGGTGGTGGCCGGCACCAGCGCGAAGTGGGACGACGGCGAGAGCCAGGGCCAGGCCTTCGGCAAGACCAATGTCATCCCGCGCGACGCCCAGGTGCGCGGCGACCTGCGCTATCTGACCGAGGCCCAGGGCGCCAAGGCCCGCGAGCGCATGCAGGCCATCGTCGAGCAGGCCCTGCCGGGCACGCGCTCCAGGATCAGCTTCCACGAAAGCTATCCGCCGATGGCGCCCACGCCAGGCAACCTCAAGGTGCTGGAGGCCTATTCGGCCGCCAGCGCCGACGCCGGCCTGAACGCCGTCGTGGCCTTCCCGCCCGGCCAGCGCGGCGCGGGCGATGTGCAGTTCGTGGCGCCCATCGTTGACAGCCTCGATGGCCTGGGGGCTGCGGGCGGCGGCGCGCACACGCCGGACGAGTGGCTGGAGATCGCATCCATAGAACAGGGTGCGATCCGGGCGGCGGTGCTCATCTATCGCCTGACGCGCTGAATCAGGCAAAACCCCGGCCGTAGACGTCGGCCGACGGCGCCAAACTGCGTCCCATCCATCGGATGGGAGACAGGCGTGTCGCAGAACACAAACGGGCCGTTCCAGCTGACGCGGCGTCGCGTCATCGGCACCGGCGCGGCGGCGGTGACGCTGCTGGTGCATGAACTGGCCCTGGCCTTCAAGCCGCCTATCATCAAGAACCCTGGCGCCCGGCCGCAGCCCGAAGGCACGCCCGTCCAGCCGCACACGCCGCCCGGCGCGCCCGACTGGTCCGGCGGCCCCGGCAAGGCGCGTTTTCGCATCGACGGCCTGGCCAAGGTGACGGGGCAGAAGATCTATGCGCGCGACTTCCGCGCCGTCGACATGCCTGGCTGGCCGCAGACCGAGCGCATGGCCATGATCCTGCGCGCCACCCAGCCCGGCCTGGCCTTCAGCGGCCTGGACCTCGGGCGCTTGAGCGAAGCCAAGGCCCTGCCGCTGCTGACCATCACGCAGACGCCGCTGACCGGCTTCCCCTGGCCGCAGCGCGACCTGGCTTCGCTGAACCTCTCCTTGCCCTTCTCCAGCGCCGGCGCCGACGGGGTCTCGCAGCTGCTGGTGCCGGTGGGTACGGCGCCGCAGTTCTACGGCCAGCCGGTGGCCATCCTGATCTTTGCCGACGGCAACGCCTACCGCCGTGCCAAGCGCGCCCTGCAGTTCCAGCCCGGCGTCGTGCAGGCCAGCGGCTTGGCCGCGCCGCCGAAGCAGCCCTGGGTGATGGCCTACAGCCCGGTCAACTATCTGACGCGTTACGAGGCGCCGGGCATCGAGCCCTTCTCGCAGGTGCAGGTGGGCTATGCCTCCGACCCCTACCAGCCCGACTCGTCCAGCCAGCCCTACAACAGCACGGCCCGCCAGATGCGGGGCCGCATCGACACCACGCTGCAGGCGCCCGATCCCCATGTGCTGCAAATCGGTGGCAGCTACTCGACGCAGGTGCTGGACCCGATGTTCATGGAGCCCGAGGCCGGCCTGGCTTGGCTGGACAGTTCCGGCACGGGCACGCTCAACCTCGTGCTCGGCACCCAGGCCACCAATGGCGACTCGGGCGACAGCCTGGACCTGTTCAAGGCCTGCCCGACCATCAAGGTGTCCACCGTGGTGCTGAACTCCTGCTACCCCGGCGGTGGCTTCGGCGGGCGCGACGTGTCCACCTTCCCGCCGCTGCTGGCCGTCACGGCGGCACTGGCCGACGGACCGGTGCGCATCGCCCAGGACCGCTATGAGCAGTTCCAGGGCGGCCTGAAGCAGCTGGCCAGCAGGATCACCCAGCGCATCGCGGTGGACACCCGGACGGGCAAGTTCCTCGCCTTCGGCAGCCAGCAGGTCCTGCCCTCGGGCGGCCAGAACAACTACAGCCAGTTCGTCGCCATGCTGGCAGCCTATTGCGGCCTCAGCGGCTACGACATCAAGCAGGCCTATGTGGATGCCATCGCCCAGCCCAGCACCGGCGTCGTGGCGGGCTCCATGCGCGGCTTCGGCGGGCCCCAGGCCAGCTTTGCCGTCGAGACCCTGGTGGACGAGGTGGCCGTGGCCTTGAAGCGCGACCCCATCGAGCTGCGCCAGATCAATGTCTTGCGCGAGGGCGACCGCACCATCACCGGCGCTCCGCTGCAGCAGCCCATGCGCCTGCACGAGATCTGCCGCCGCTCGCGCGAGCATGCGCTGTGGCGCGACCGCGAGGCCGTCAAGCGCCGCAAGGCCCGCGAGGGCATCCGCTACGGTGTCGGCTTTGCGCTGGCCAACCAGGCCTATGGCACGGGCAAGGACGGCGTCATGGCCGAGGTGGCCATGGATGCCATCGGGCGGCTGACCGTGCGCACCAACTGCGTCGACATGGGCAACGGCTCGGCGACGACGCTGGCCATCAGCACCGCCGGCTGGCTGGGCCACAACGCCCACGACATCGTCATGGGCGATGTCGGCAGCTTCAATGCGCTGGACGTCAGCACCTATGCCGGCGGCAATTGGAGCCAGCCCAACTGGACGGCGGCCTTCGCCATGTCCAGCAGTGCCTGCCTGACGGCTTTCCACCAGGTCCACGTCACCGAGCAGGCCAGCCAGGTGCTGTTCCAGGCCGGCCTGCTGCCGGCGGCCGCGGCGCTGTGGGGTGTGCCGCTGGCCCAGGTCCAGGGCAAGACGGTTTGGGACCAGGGTCATCTCACCGCGCCGGGCCTGGCGCCGCTGACGCTGCGCGCGCTGGCCACGCAGGTGCACAAGACCGGTCTCACGGCGGCGGCCATGGTGCATGGCTGCTACGAGGGGTCCTGGGTGGCCGGGACCTATGCCGTGCCGGCCGGGCCGCCCTTGCAGCTGCCCGTTGACGGGCTGTCGCTGCGCGCCGCGGGCCAGTCGAACTGGACGCCCGTGCTGCGGCAGAACGTCATTCCGCCCAAGCCTGCGGCGGCCCTCTATGGCCGCAGCCTGTATGCGCCCTCGGGCGTGCTGGTGGCCGTCGAGATCGGACCCAGGAGCCATGCGCCGCGCGTCGTCGACGTGCAGCTGCTGGTGGATGCCGGCAAGGTCATCCAGCCCGACCTGCTGATGGGTCAGGCCCAGGGCGGCATCGCCATGGGCATCGGCTATGCGCTGCTGGAGAACCTGCCGCTGGAAGCCGGCGGCGCGGGCGACGGTCGCTGGAACCTGGACCGCTATCACGTGGCCCTCAGCGCCGACGTGCCGCTGGCGCGCATGAGCATCACGCCCCTGCCTACCACCGAGACCACCGGCAAGGGCATTGCCGAGGCCGTGCTCTGCCCCATCGCACCGGCCATCGGCAATGCCATCGCCCACGCGACCGGGCAGCGCTTCCGCTCGTTGCCCATCACCGCTGCCGACATCGAAAGGGCCCTGGCATGAACGACCATCTCGTCCCCGTCCAGTTCCACGTCAATGGCCGGCCCATCCAGACCGAGGTGCCGAGCGACCTGCCTCTCGTCGACTTCCTGCGTGAGGAGCTGGGCCTGTCAGGCACGCGGCTGTGTTGCGGCATCGGTGTCTGCAAGGCCTGCACCGTGGCCGCGCGCCGCCAGCCGAGCAGCCAGGCGCAGCCCATGCTGGCTTGCTCAACGCCGGTCGCGCTTCTGCAGGGCCAGTCCATCACGACGGTGGAAGGCACCGGCAGCATGGAAAAGCCTAGCGCCGTGCAGCAGGCCTTCCTCGACCACTTCGCCTTCCAGTGCGGCTACTGCACGCCGGGCTTTGTCATGGCGACCGAGATGCTGCTGGGCCGGCTGCGCGTGCAGCCCGTCCGGCGCGACGGGCTCGATGCGGCCATTGAGGACGCCGTCGGCCAGCACATCTGCCGCTGTACCGGCTATGCCCGTTACCACCAGGCCATCCGCGCCGTCGTGCTGGCGGAGAAAGGCCTGGTGGTCGCATGAGAGCGCTGCTGTTCCTCCTTCTCGCAGGCACCGCCCAGGCCGGGACGCTGTTCGAATACGGCCGCCAATGTGCCGAGCAGATCGCCGAGATACCGGCCTTCAGCTGCATGGCCGGCGAGGAAATCCCCATCACCATCGACGGCAAGCCCGTGCCGGCCGACAAGGCGCCGCCCAGCTGCGACCGGCCCTCGCTGCTGCACCAGGCCGATGCCCAAAGCCAGTGCGTGCCCGGCAGCCGCGCCCTGGTGCTGCGCGACGACAAGGGGGCGCAGATCAGCGCCATCTGCCGCAAGCAGGTGGCGCGCCCGGCGGGCAGTTGGTGGTTCGACGAGATCAATGTCATCTCCCACAGCCTGAAGGACGGCAAGACCTGCTGGTTCACCGCCAAGGCCAAGGCGCCGTTGAGCGCGGCCACGGGCATCGACGGCCGCGCCGTGCCCTCGCCCAGCACCTTGAAGCGCCCGGCAGTGCCGGCCGACAAGGTCTGGCAGACGCCGCATCAGGTGGCGTGGAGCCAGCCCGCCTGCGTGAACTGCCATGACAGCGGGCCCTTCATGTACTCGCCCTACATCGCGCAGACGACGCAGCTGCCGGGCGATCCTTTCGGCTTCTACGAGCCCAAGGCCATCGGCGAGGACTTCAAGAGGGCCTGGTCCAAGCTGCACGCCTTCGGCATCACGACGCGTGGCAACACCTGCACGGCCTGCCACCGCATGGGCAACATGAACTCCTGCCAGGTCGCCATGCAGCAGTCCACCGGCCGCGCGCCTCAGGAGGGGGGCGACGAATGGTCCCGGCGCTTCCCGCAATCGCACTGGATGAGCCCCGGCAATCTGCACAGCCAGACGCAGTGGAACGAGCAGTTCAGCGAGAGCCTGAAGAAGCTGGCGGCCTGCTGCGAGAACCCGCAGGGGGCGGGGTGCAGGGTGGTGGAGTACGGGAGCAAGGGCGCCCAAAGATGACCGTCAAAGGCGTTTGCGTGGGCCTGATCGGGTTCATCGCGGCGGTGGCTTCGAGCGGGCCGGTGCTTGCCGCCGAGCCACGCCTTGAGCAACCGGATTTCACGCTGGAGATCCAGCTCGATGCCAAGGCCAGCCAATTTCTGAAGGCGCACCAGGAATGGGTCGGGTTGAGCATCAGTTTCGCGGACGTCGTCGGACCAGGCGGGGCCAACCTGGCCTCTTTTCGACGCGCAGAAAAGGATTCGTTCTCGATGCGGGTGAAGGACGTGTCTTTCGATCCCGTGCAGGTGAAGCGATTGCGCACCTTGGACTACGAGGTGCTGGTCAACGTCTACTCCGACCACCGTCATCTGGATGGGAATGTGCTGGACTGCGATCTTCTGCAAGCACCGATCAGTCAATTGCAGCGGCGTGTCCACACCATCCAATGCCGCCTGGGCGATTGGGCATCGCAGGTGAAGCCCAAGAGGCGTGTCAGCCCCTCACAAACCTCATCAACCTCCCCCGATAGTCCGGCCTCCCCGCCTCCGCACTCAGCAGCGTCTCGCTGAACTCAAACCCCAGCGACGCCATGCGCTTGCCAAAGGCCGCGCGGTTGCCGCGGTTGGGGTCGACGATGAGCAGCTCGCACCTGGGCAGCGCGTGCTTGTCGATGAAGGTCGCCAGCGCGCCGCCGTCGTCGCGTTCATAGAGCACGTCGCTGCCGATGATGAGGTCGAAGCGACCCTGCACGCGCGGCGCGCCGCCCTGTGAGATCACGGCGTCTTCGCTCCAGTCGCCATGGCAATAGCGCATCGGCGCGAGTTCGTTCAGGCGCAGGTTCTCCAGCAGGAAGGCGCCGGCCAGTGGATGGATGTCGCTGGCCGTGACCTCGGCGCCGCGGCGATGGCAGACCAGGCTGGCCAGTGCCAGGCCGCAGCCGATCTCCAGGATGCGTTCGCCCTCCGGCAAGGGCCGCACGGCCATCGCGGCGGCGAGCCGCAGGCCCGAGGGCCAGACCTGACCGAACAACGGCCATTGCGCAGACGAGATGCCGAGCGCCTCGGCGGCTCCAGCCGGGTCGGCGAACTGGTCGTTGTCGAGCAGGGAGCGGATCTGCAGGTCCGCCGCGCCGTCGATGGCGAGGGACTGGACCTTGATTTCGTAGCCGGGCATGCGCCCTCCGGGGTGACCTGCGTGTTCGAGCGCAATGCGACACGGGGAGGTCAGCGCCGCTGTGGAGTCACAGCGACCGGGCGACAGGCCGGCGGGGCAAGACGGTGGCGGCCGCGCAGTGTGCGGCCGTGGGTCAGTGTAGGCGGATCAGCTCATCAGGCTGTACGGTCCACCGCGCTCCAGCGCCTTCTTGTAGGCCGGTCGCGCATGGATGCGCGCCAGGAAGTCGCGCAGCTTGGGATAGGCGTCCATGTCGCCGCCGCGCACCGCTGCGGCCTCGATGGGGAAGCTCATCTGCACATCGGCCGCCGTGAACTCATTGCCGGCAAACCAGGGCCGTGACGCCAGTTCCGATTCCAGGAAGCGCAGCTGCGAGTCGATATTGGGCTGCACGAAGCCGCCCAGCACCTTGGCCGCGATGCCCTTGGCAATCGGCTTGACGAAGAAGGGCATGGGCGACTTGACGATCTTGCTGAACACCAGCTTCATCAGCAGCGGCGACATGGCCGAGCCTTCGGCGAAGTGCATGAAGAAGCGGTAGCGCAGCGTGTCGGCGTCTTCCGGCGCCGGGTTGGCGGGCTTGAGCCGACCCTGGCCGTAGCGATCCACCAGGTACTCCAGGATGGCACCGCTCTCGGCCACCGTCAGTCCGCCGTCGGTGATGACGGGGCTCTTGCCCAGCGGGTGCACCTGGCGCAGCTCGGGCGGCGCCAGCGAGGTCTTGGCGTCGCGCTGGTAGTGCTTGATCTCGTAGGGGAGACCGAGCTCTTCGAGCAGCCACAGCACGCGCTGCGAGCGGGAGTTGTTGAGGTGGTGGACGGTGATCATGGGCCGCAGTGTAGGCAGGCTCCTAGCGCGGCTCTTCAGCGGCAAGGCTTCTCAAGGCTTGAACCTGCCAGTCCATCTCCGGCTGGAAGGACTCGCGCTGCTGCACGGCGCCATAGCCGCCCTCGCCGTAGACGCTGGCGTAGGCCGCGTACTCGGCCGCGCGCAGGGCCTTGCCCGCCAGGGCGTTGGCGACGGCATAGGAGGCCGACACGGCCGCGTGGCCCACGCCGTCCAGCGAGCGCGAGCCGGGGTGGTGGTTGGCCAACCGGGCCGCCTCCGTTGCTGCGGTCTCCAGCTCGGCGGATGAGGCCCGGCCCTCGAGGTGGCGCACCAGCACGTGCAGGCAGTCGATGACGGCGGGGTCTTCGAGCAGGTGATGCACCCGCTGCACGCAGGCCAGGCCGAAGCGCAGCCTCAACCGCAGCCGCTCCGGCGCATCCAGCGCCAGTTCGCGGGCCAGTCGGTCGAGGGCGTCGTTCACGGGGTCACACGGTGCCCGTATTGACCCGCTCTTCGTCCGGCGCCAGCAGGCGACCAAACAGCAGCTTGACGATGAGCAGGCCGACGCCGGCCGCGGCCACCAGCACCGCGTGCAGTCCCCAGAACTGCGAGCCCGGCATGACCTCCAGCAGGCCGGCCAGCCAGCCGACAAAGGTGTTGCCGAAGAACAGGTGCAGGTAGTACAGGCCGATCATGACGCCCTGCAGGCCGGCCGGTGCGGCGCGCGAGTACAGGGCCAGGCCCACCGGCATGATGTTGGCAAAGCCGATGTCGTTGACCAGGGTGTAGGCGAAGGTCCACAGGATGCTGATCTTGCCGCCGCCGCCCTCGATGGCGAAGGCCGGGATCAGCAGCAGGGCCGGCGCCCCGCAGGCCGCAAAGCAGCCCAGGGCCATCTTGGTGACCTCGTCGGGCTCGCGGCGGCGCGTGGCCCACCAGCGCCAGAAGGCGATCGAGCCCAGCATGGTCAGGAAGCTCACCGTGGCGTCCACGGCCTGCAGCCAGGTGACCGGCACCTCGAAGCCGCCCACGTTCATGTCCATGTGCTGCTGCGACCACAGCGGGTAGGCGTTGTTGAACTGCTGGTTGCCGACGATGGACAGCATCAGCAGCGGGATCATGGCGACCAGCAGGGTGACCTGCAGCGCGCCGCGGCGGCCGATGGGCGGACGGGCTTCCTGCTTGCCGGCTTCGCGCCTGGTTTCGGGCGGCAGGTAGCGGCGACCGGCCAGGTAGACGAACAGGCCGATCAGCATGCCCACGCCGGCCGAGCCGAAGCCCCAGTGCCAGCCCACGCGCTCGCCGAGCGTGCCGCAGACGATGGGCGCGGCGATGACGGCGATCTGCACGGCCAGCATGAAGATCTGGAAGGCGCTGGCGCGGCGCTTGTCGCCCGGCGCGTAGAGGTCACCCACCTGGGCGGCGATATTGCCCTTGAAGCAGCCCACGCCCAGCAGCAGGCAGGACAGGGCCGGCAGCAGCGCCGTCTCGAAGGCCATCAGGAAGTGGCCGGCGGCCATCAGCAGGGCGCCGATGACGACGGTCTTGGTGCGGCCCAGCACGCGGTCGGCCAGCAGGCCGCCGAAGATGGGCGTCAGGTAGACCAGGCCGACGTAGAGGCCGAACACGGCGGAGGCCAGCTGCTGCGGCGAGCGCGGCCCGGTGACGTTCTCGATGGCATGGCGCAGCGCATCCATGCCGGCCACATGGCCGATGTTGGCCGGCATGAAGAGGTAGTTGCTGAGGTAGAGCACCAGCAGGGCCTGCATGCCGTAGTAGCTGAAGCGCTCCCACAGCTCGCAGAAGGACAGCCAGCCCAGGCCGGCGGGGTGGCCCAGGAAGGAACGATCGTGGCGGGCGCGTGCGTCGCTTGTGGCGTCGGCGGCCGCGGTCAGGGTGGCGGAGGTCAAGGGGGTGTCCCGGAAAACTGCGAAAGCCGAGACTGTCCATGGCTGCGGCCGGGCTGGCAATGCGCAATCGCCCGGGCATGACGGCCGTCATGGGGCCGGGCCGCCGTTTTCCTTGCTTACGATGTGGCGCATTCGTCAAGGGAGAGGCTGGGCATGGAGAGCTTTGTCACCGAGGAGCGCCTGGAGCGCAGCCTGGCCCGGGCGGCCTGGAAGACGCCCCAGCAGCTGAGGTCGCTGCGGGCCTGGCGCATACGGCCGACGGACGAGAGGGCGTTGAAGTTCTTCTTCCACACCAACACCCAGGCCAAGGCCGACGCGCTGGCCGCCGTGCTGAAGGCGCGTGGTTATCAACCGCAGGTGCGCAAGACGGGCGCTTTTGTGGACTGGACCGCCACCTGGCTGGAGATGGCGTCGTGGGCGGTCAGCGGCCTCACCCCGCCGCTGCCGATGGCGGAGGACGTCCTGCTCGCCTGGGCCCAGGAGATGTGCCGGCTCGGCCCGCGGCATGACTGCGAGTTCGAAGGGTGGTTCTGCGAGACGCCGGACTTCCTGGAAAAGAACGACGACCACTGGCTGCAGGGCCGTCCGGACGGCACCATGGACCTGGACATCTACCGCTGGAGCGCCGCCTCCGAGGCCGCACTGGCGGAGAACGATGTCTACTGGGTCAGCCCTGGTTCGGGTCTGGGCTCCCTGGAGCCGCTGCAGCGCTACGCCGACAAGATCCGTGGCCTGCGCAGCCCATCGGAAGCGCTGAGTCTGGCGAGCATCGACCAGCTGCCGGCGCTGGAGCAGATCTATCTGCACAAGGCGCCCCAGGCCCATGGCGACTACCGCAAGCTGCCCAAGCTGCGCGGCTTTCGCAGCCTGGACGCCGAGAAGCTCGATCCCCGGTGGCTGAACAACCCCAGCCTGCGCAGCGTGGAACTGCGGCGTCCGCGCAAGCTCAAGACCTTGAAGGCCCTCGACGGCTGGCAGGGGCTGGAGACCCTCATCCTGTCCGGCGCACCGCTGGCCTCGCTGGAGGGCCTGGCGCAGGTCCCGGCGCTGAAAGAGCTGCGCCTGGCGAACTGCCTGAGCATCACCGACATCGGCGAGCTGCCCCAAGCCTGGGGCGTCGAGCGGCTGGAGATGTTCAAGCTGCCCAAGGTGCAGAGCTTCGAGCCCATCGCGGGGCTGAAGGCTCTGCGCTGGGCCTTCGTCCACAGCCGCGACGGCACGCTGGCCAGCTACGAGACCTTTAAGCACTGGCCCGAACTGCAGAACGCCGGCGTGCTGCTGCAGATGGGCCGCGTCGACTTCGAGGCCCTGGCCCGGCACCCATCGGCGGCGGAGCTGATGCTGTACACCCAGAAAGGCTTCGCGCTGCCCGGCGAGGACGAGCTGCGCCGGGTGTTGCAGGCCCACGGCCGCCAGGTGCGCAGCGTCTTCCTGCGGCCCAAGGACGAGTGCCCGTCCATCCACGTCACCTTCGAGTCGCCCTACTGGCGCTTGCCCGCTGCGCATGAAGGGCATGCGCGCATGTTCGTGGAGTGACGCGCGTGAACACCATCCTCGTCAGCGGCGGCAGCGGCTTCATCGCCGGTGTGCTGATCCGCCAGTTGCTGGCCGCTGGCTGGCAGGTGCACGCCACCGTGCGCGACCTGAAGCGCGAGCCGGCCTTGCGCCAGGGGCTGGGCGTGGGCAGCAGCGAACAGCTGCGCTGCTTTGCTGCCGACCTGCTGGCCGACGCCGGCTGGGCCGAGGCGGCGGCCGGTTGCAGCCACATGGCCCATCTCGCGTCGCCGCTGCCTGTGGGCGTGCCGCGCGATGCCAACGACCTCATCACGCCTGCCCGCGACGGCGCCCTGCGGGCGCTGAGGGCAGCCCGCGATGCCGGCGTGCGGCGCGTCGTCATGACATCCTCCGTCGCCGCCATCTCCTATGGCCACGGCCCGGGCGACCACCATTTCACCGAGGACGACTGGACGCGGCTGCAGACGCCCGGCATCCCGGCCTATGTGCAGTCCAAGACGGTGGCCGAGCGCGCCGCGCGCGACTGGGTGGCGCGCGAGGGCAGTGGGCTGGAGTTCTGCACCGTCAACCCTTCCGTCGTGCTCGGGCCGGTAGCCAGTGCCGACTATTCGGCCAGTGTCGTCATCGTGCAGAGCCTGCTGCAGGGCCGCATCCCGGCCATGCCGCGCATCGGCTTCGGCATCGTCGACGTGCGCGACGTGGCCGAGTTGCACTGGCGCGCCCTGACCGCGCCACAGAGCATGGCCGACGAGCGCTTCATCGCCTGCGGCGGTTTCCTGTGGCTGCGTGAGATCGCTGCCATCCTGCGTGCCGAGCTTGGCGAGAAGGCGGGCAAGGTGCCGACCCTGGAAATGCCCGACTGGGCCGTGCGCCTGCTGGCCAAGGTCAGCCCGGCGGTGCGTGCCGCTGCCAGCGAACTGGGCACGACCCGTCACCAGGATTCGACCCATGCCCGCGAGGTGCTGGGCTGGGTGCCGCGCCCGCCGCGCGAGGCCATCGTGCAGACGGCACGTGATCTGGTGGCGTTGCGGGTGGTCTAGCGCAACCAGGCGGCTGGCAGGCCAAGCTCGGCGCGCATCGCCTCGCCGACGTCACAGTACGTGGCCTTGGCGACCTCGCCGTGATCGAATTCGAAATAGATCACCGGCCGGCCGACTTCGCCCTCACGATTGGCGCGCAGCCGGAAGAAGCGGAACCGGACCTGGGCCGCCGCGGCGAAGCTTTCGCCCAGGTCGCGCTCGGCCAGCACCAGTTCGGCGTCACGGCCCCGCGCGGGGCGCAGCAGCCGGAAGTCGTGAAGCAGGCAGTCCGCGCCGCCACCGGCCGTCAGCTCCAGGTGCTCGCCGGCTGCGTCGAACAGCGGCACGATCTGCCACTGCGGCCGCTGCCCTTGTGACACCGGCAGCTCGGCGTACAGCGTCAACACCTCGAAGCCATGGGCATTGAAGTTCTCCCGGTGGGCCAGCATGGCCATGCCGGGCGCAGTGCCGGCCTGCAGGGCGACGCGGTTGATGCCGGGGCGCAGGGCCTGCACGCGGTCGGCAGCCTGGGCCGCAGCGGACCAGAGCAGCAGCGAGCCCAGGCCCATCACGGCGCGACTCGCGCGGTGCAGTGCAGCCATGGTTTTCTCCTTCAGAGCGACGCTGCCATTCTGGACAGCCGCCGTGGAAGAAAAAAGTTGGGCCGCGGAGACTTGCTTCCGCGGTGCCGCGCCTCACGAAGCGGTCAGCGCCGCTTGGAGCCAGAAGATGCGTTGTCCAGCATCGCGTTAAACACGACATCGGCGAGCCAGTCGCCAAAGCCATAGCGTTTGGACTGGGCGTTCAAGCGATCGGCACGCGCGTCCTGCAACTGCGCCACCTCGCGCATGCCGTCCTTCTGCGCCGCCACGGCACGCTGGGTGCTGCGATCGGCCTCGGCGCTCAGGCCGGGGTCGCGAAACTGCGTGGAGGCGCAGCCCGTCAAGGCGACGGTCAGCAGGGCGAGGCGAAATGATCGGGTCATCACGGAGCAGGTCGTCGAGGATGCGTGATGGTAGTGGCTAACTGCCCAAGCGCGCGCCACGTCGCGTGACCTGCGGCGGCACGCCGAAGTTGCGCACGAACACCTCGCGCAGATGGCGCCGGTCGCGGAAGCCCGACTCGCGCGCCACGATCTCCAGCGGGTGGCGGCTCTGCTCGATCATCAGCCGCGCCGCCTCCAGCCTCAGGCCTTCGATGGCCTTGGCCGGGGATTGCCCGGTCTCGGCCGTGAACACGCGGCTGAACTGGCGCGGGCTCAGGTGAGCCACCTCGGCCAGCTCTTCCACCGACAGCGCCTGCTTCAAGTGGGCGCGCGCATAGTCCAGGGCCTGCTGGATGCGGTCGGTCTTGGGGGCCAGCTCCAGCAGTTCGGAATGCTGGGACTGCCCGCCCGTGCGCCGCTGCGGCATGACCAGCTTGTGGGCGACGGCGCGGGCGACGTCCTGGCCCAGGTCGGCCTCCACCATGGCCAGGGCCAGGTCCAGGGCGGCCGTCATGCCGGCCGAGGTCCACAGCGGGCCGTCGACGATGAAGATGCGGTCGTCATCGACCTGGACTTCGGGGTGGCGGGCCTGCAGGTCGCGGGCAAACAGCCAATGCGTGGTCGCGCGCCGCCCGTCCAGCAGGCCGGCCTCGGCGAGTGCAAAGCCGCCCGTGCACAGGCCGGCGATGCGCCGCGCATGGCGCTCTGCACGGCGCAGGAACTTCAGCACCTCGGTTTCAGCCGGCGCCACGATGGGGTCGGAGGCGCCCGTCACCAGCCAGGTGTCGGCCTGGGTGCAGGAGGCCAGGGGCAGGGTGCTGACGCGCACGCCGCTGGACGACATCACATCGCCGCCGGTCACGCTGTAGCAGGCGAAGTCGTAGAACTTGTCTTCGGTGACGAGGTTGGCGAACTCGAAGACGGCCTGCGTCGACAGCGCCATCAGCTGGAAGCCTTCACTGACGATAAAGCCCAGGCGGTGCATGCCGGCCACTTGGTGTTGATGTCTCAAAACATGACTGTATACGTCATTTGAGACATGCGCCTGTGTCCCCAGAATTTGCCCATGTCATTCACTTCCCTTGCGGAGAACCTGTCATGAGCCCTTCGTCTTCCCTTGGCACCGCCCTGATCACCGGCGCCTCATCCGGCATCGGCGCCGTCTACGCCGACCGCCTGGCCCGCCGCGGCCACGACCTTGTCCTCGTCGCCCGCGATGGCGCGCGCCTCGATACGCTGGCCTCCCGGCTGACGGCCGAGACCGGCCGCAAGGTCGAGGTCCTGGTCGCCGACCTCGCCGACGCCACGGAACGCGCCCGCGTCGAGCAGCGGCTGCGCGAAGACGCCAGCATCACCCTGCTGGTCAACAACGCCGGCGTCGGCACACCGGCCAAGCTGCTGGAGGCCGACGTCGAAAAGATGGCCCACATGATCGAACTGAATGTGACGGCGCTGACGCGTCTGACCTACGCGGCCGTGCCCGGCTTTGTCGCGCGCGGCCGGGGTGCGGTCATCAACATCTCATCCATCGTCAGCATCGCGCCCGAACTTTTGAATGGCGTCTACGGCGGCAGCAAGGCCTTCGTGACGGCCTTCAGCCAGTCCCTGCACCACGAGCTGGCCGCCCAGGGCCTGCGCGTGCAGGCCGTGCTGCCCGGTGCGACGGCGACCGAGTTCTGGGAGCGCGGTGGCCTGGCCGTCGAGCACCTGCCCAAGGAGTGGGTGATGTCGGCCGAGGCCCTGGTCGATGCGGCCCTGGTGGGCTTCGACGGCGGCGAGCTGATCACCGTGCCGTCGCTGCATGACGAGGCGCCGCTGAAGGCCTACGAGGCAGCGCGGCAGACCATGCTGGGCCAGCTGTCGAGCAACACGCCGGCGCCGCGCTACGTGACGGCCTGAAGCTCAGAGGTCGGGTGCTTCGTCCACGGCCATCTGCAGCTCCTCGTCATGGAGCTCGGTCCCGTCGACGAAGCCGGCCTTCAGGCGGCACCTGGCCTCGGGCAGCGCCAGGCTCAGGCCACGGCGCTGGCGGATGAAGGTGGCCAGGGCGTAGTTGGACAGGGCGAACACAGGCACCTGCCAGTTGAGCCGGCAGCGCTGGATGAGGCTGGAGTCGAAGTCAGGCTCCACCCAGGGGCCTTCGATGTCGGCGACGCTGCGCAGCTCCAGGGCCATGACTCAATCCCGCAGTGCACGCACCACGGCGGCGATGGTCATGACCGCACCCACCGGGAACATCCAGGCTAACGCCAGGAACACGGCCGACTCATGCCGCATGGCGAAGCCGAAGATGCCGATGCCGAGGGCGAACATGCCCATCAGGAACAGCACCCAGTTGCCGATGGCGCGGCCGGTGTCGCTGACGTCGTCGTCTTCCCAGATGAGCAGCGCAATGGCCAACGGAGCGCAGACCGCCGCCATCAGCCATTTCGGCACATGGTGGCCGTGATGCCCGTCCCAGCGCATCAGCAGCGGGGGCGGGATGCCCAGCAGGATGATGGTGATGATCCTGCGCAACATCGCTAGCGCCCGCGCCGCTGCCACAACGGGCGTTTGCCCTTGAGCTGCCTTTCGATGCCGTCGTTGAGCCGCCCGCGCAGGTCGACGACGGCCTCCAGATGGCCATAGACACCGGGGAAGCGCAGGTCCAGCCACAGCCACAGCGTGCAGATGCGCAAGGCCTGCTCCATGCGGTCCAGGCGGCCGTGCTGGTCGTATTCGTCGAGGAAATAGGGGTCGCCGGCCTTGCCGGTGCGGGCATGGCTGGTCGCCCACGAGGCGAACTGCTCCACCAGCATGGGCAGGCGCGAGTCCACCGGCGCCTGGGCGTACTTGAAGCGCTCCTGCAGCGGCAGGGCGCTGGCGTTGCGGTCCAGCATCTCGGCCAGCTCCAGCATCTGTTCCAGCTCGGCCACGGCGAAGTGGGCGTCGTCCAGGCGCAGCTGCTGCATGAAGATGCTCAGCACCGCATAGAGCTTGTTGACGCCCATGCGCTGGGAGATGGTCTGCACATGCCGCCAGTTGGGCGCCACCGGCGCCTTGAAGTCACGCGGCGCGCGCGGCTCCTTGGGCAGCTGCTGGCGCAGGATCTTCATCGCGTCGGCCTCGGCCTCTTTCAGCACCGAGACAAAACCCTCGTCGTGCATGCCGTAGCGGCCGGCGCGGCCGGCGATCTGGTGCACCTCGCTGACCGACAGCTCGCGGTCGCCGACGCCGTCGAACTTGGTCAGCGTCGAGAACAGCACGCGGCGGATGGGCAGGTTCAGGCCCATGCCGATGGCGTCGGTGGCGACGAGGATGTCGCTGGCGCCGACGGCAAAGCGCTCCGCCTCGCGGCGGCGCACCTCGGGCGGCAGGGCGCCGTAGATGACGCTGACGTTGTGGCCGGCCTGGCCGATCTGGTCGCGCAGCATCAGCACGTCGCGGCGGCTGAAGGCCACGATGGCGTCGCCCGCGTGCAGATGCGTCATGGGCACGGGGGCCGGCATCAGCTGCACATGCTGCTTGCGCTCGAAATGGCGGCGCTCGGGCTTCTCGCCGCACAGCTGCAGCAGCCGCTCGATGGCCGGCGCCGCATAGGCAGAGCCGATGATGATGAGCTCGCGCGCCGGCACGCCGACGATGGCCTGGGTCCAGGCCCAGCCGCGCGAGTCGTCGAAGATCATCTGCGCCTCGTCGATGACGGCCACGTCGACCACATCGCGCGTGTTGACCATCTCGATGGTGCTGGACACGACGCGCGCATCCGTTGCCGGCACGCTCTCCTCGCCGGTCAGCAGCGAGCAGGGCACGCCGCGGCCCACAAGGCGGTCACGCCCCTCCAGGGCCAGCAGGCGCAGCGGCGCCAGATAGGCACCGTCCAGGGCCTGGGCCAGGCGCTCGAAGGCGGCATAGGTCTTGCCGCTGTTGGGCGGGCCCAGATACAGCGTGACCTTGCGGCCCAGCTTGCGCGCCGCGTCGAAGCTGTCCGGATAGCCCTGGAAGGCCAGCTCGCGGCCCAGGCTGGCCAGGGTGCTCTGCTCCTCGACGGTCTGTTCCCAGCGGTCCTGGGCGCGGGTCAGCGCGGCCTTCAGGTCCTCGTAGGGCATGGGCACGCCGCACTCGGCCTGCAGGCGCGGCAGCAGCGACGCGAGCTGGGCCGCATCGCCCATGGCCTCGCTGCGCGCGACGAGGTGGTTCAGGTGCAGGGCCAGCTCGGCCTTGTAGGAGTACTCGGGGGCCTGGCCCAGGCTGTGGCGCAGCGCGGCCGTATCGCCATCGCGGAAAAAGGCCCAGACAGGCTCCTCGGGCACCGGCACGCGGTGGGACAGGTCGATGCGCCAGCCCTCGTGGGCCAGGGTGAGGGGGTGCACGCACAGCCGCGTGAACACCAGGCCTTCGCGGCGCAGGCCCAGGCTGTCGAGCTGGTGCAGGCGCTGCTGCATCTGCGAGCGCAGCGTGTTGGCCATTGGCGTCGCATCGAGTTGAGCCAGTGCGACGGACAGGTGCTGCGGCAGGATCCAGCGGCTGGGCCGGCCACCACCGGCCGCCTTGGAGATCTGAATGCAGCCGAGGCGGTCCAGGGACTCGTCCGTGCCGTCATCGAGGTCGTCCGGCACCAGCACCTGCGGCAGGGCATAGGCGGCCTGGCGGATGCGGGCCCAGTCCTCGGGCGCCAGGGTGGCGGGCAGCCGGGCGGCGTGGCGGGGCTGCGGCAGGGGGAAGGCGGGCGCGGGGGGCTTGGGCGAGGGGGAGTCAGACTTCACGGGGGAAGTGGAACACAGGCGCGCCAGCGCCTGCTCGCTGCCCGGGGCGAAATCAGACGGTGCTGCGTCCGGCCGTGCGGGCCAGCAGGGCCTTCAGGTGCCGGCAGACGTTCTCGCCCGTCGTCGTCAGGCGCAGCGAGCCGCCATGCCATTCCATCCAGTGCAGGGCGACGTAATCGTCGACATAGCCCTCCGCGATTTCGGCCGCGCGTCGCTGCTTGAGCAGGCTGACGGTGGCGAGCAACTCATCGCGAAGCATGTCGCGTCGGGCTGCAGCGGGGAACGTAGCAGATGAGGTCATCGAGATCTCCGGAGGTCATAAACCGACTCCGGAGTTGGAGTGGAACACAGACCTGTGACGAAACCGGTCCGGCCGACGAACGGCGGGCCTATCGTTTGCCCTGTGACCCCCTCCAACCCCTCGGAGAACCCCATGCCACGCGAAATCAAGGTCGTCAGCACCACCGTCGCCGCCCCGGCGAGCCAGGTCTATGAGTTCGCCTCGCGGCGCGAAAACCTGCACCTGTGGGCCTCGGGCCTGGCGTCGGCCGACGTCGAGCAGGAAGGCGACCACTGGGTGGTGACGGGTTCACCCATGGGCCGCATCGAGATCCGGATGGCGCCGCGCAACGACTTCGGTGTTCTGGACCATGACGTGACGACGCCCGATGGCGTCACCACGCACAACGCGTTCCGGGTCACGCCGGTGGATGAGGGCTGTGCGCTGACGTTTGTGGTGCTGAGGACGGCGGGAGCCAGCGATGAAGACCTGGAGCGGGATGCGGCGCATGTGCTCAAGGATTTGAGGGCGTTGAAGGGGTTGGTGGAGCAGCGCGTCGGTCCACGATGATTGCCCCGTGGAAGGTCACGCCGTCTCGCCCATGGCCGCGTCGATCGCATCCAGCAGATCGTGCTGGCTGAAGGGCTTGGCGACCTGGCGAAACCACCGGGCTGAGTCGTCTTCCGCGGTGGTTGGGGCTGGCGCGCCGGCGCCGGCACTGATCGCAATGATGGGGATGCCCGCGGTTCGCGGGTCCTGACCCAGCAGTTGGACCGCTTGGCGGCCGGTAATCTCCGGCATGCGGTTGTCCATCAGGATGACATCGGGCCGGTGCGCCAGTGCCAGCGCGATGCCCTCGCGGCCATTGGTGGCGACTATCAGCTGCAGGTCGGCGCGGTGCGCCAGCTGCGCCTGCACCAGGGACTGGCTGGGCAGGTCGTCCTCGACGAGCAGCACAATGCGTGGGGCACGAGCCGGCGTGGCAGCTTCCAGCCGCGCCAGCGGTTCCGCCCTCGCCGTCGAGGGCGGCGGGGCGGTGTCTCCCACCAGTTCCAGCCAGAAGCAGCTACCGACGCCCGGCGTACTGTCGACGCCGATGCGGCCCCCCATCAGCTCCACCAGATGCTTGGTGACAACCAGTCCCAGGCCAGTTCCTTCGACGGCATGGGCCCCAGCCGCCGACTGTCCCAGCCGGTTGAAAGCCTCGAAGAGGTGGGCCACCTGCTGCGGTGCGAGCCCTGCGCCCGTGTCGCGCACCTCGATACGCACATGCCGGGCGCCGAGGGGTTGGGCCGTCAGCGAGATTTCACCCTGCGGTCGGTTGTACTTGACCGCGTTGGATAGCAGGTTGAGTAACACCTGCTTCAGCCGGGTGCGGTCGGCGATGACGGACAGCGGCTCGGCGGCACCCGCGAAGCACGTCGCCAGCCCGCGCGCCTGAGCCTGCGGAACGATCATGACCTCGCATTCCGCGAACACCTCGCCCAGGGACAGGCGCTGCATCTCCAGCTCCACCTTGCCGGCTTCGATGCGGGCCAGGTTAAGCAGCTCTCCGATCAGCTTCAGCAAATGCTGGCCGGCCGACAGGATGTGCCCGTGGAAGATGGCCTGTCGCTCGGTTCCGAAGCCATGGTTGGGCTGCGACAGCAACTGGGCGAAGCCGATGATGGCGTTGAGCGGCGTCCTCAGCTCGTGGCTCATGCGGGAAAGAAAGTGGCTCTTGGCCTGATTGGCAGCCTCCGCGGCGCTGGTTGCAAGCATGAGTTCGTGGTTGGACGCCTCCAGCTGTCGGGTGCGTACGGCGACGCGCGTTTCCAGTTCGTCGTTAAGAGTCCGGATGGCAACCTCGGTCGCCTTTTGCTCGCTCACGTCCTGCAGCGTCTTGAACCATCGCCGGCCGCCGATGGCGGTCGCATCCTCGACCGGCTCGATGACCTGCGCCACGTGGACCACGCCACCGTCGGGCCGCACCAGGCGGTACTCAGCCTCCACTTTCGCGCCCGTCCGCATGGCCTGCTCGTGAGCCTCGCTGAACCGCCTGCGGTCGTCGGGATGCACCAGCGTGTCCATCCAGCCTTGGTGGGTACGCGGCATGGCCTCAGGATCGCAGCCGGCCAGCTGCGGCAGAGTCTCGGACCAGCTTTCGTAGACGCCGTCCGCACTGGCCACCACGTGGGCCAGCCGCGCCAGGGTCTGGGCGCGGCGCAGCCCGGCCTCGCGCTCGCGCAAGGCGGCCTCGGTCAGCACGCGCTGGGTCACGTCCAGAGGCGCGACGAAGCGTGCCATGCGCCCCTGGTAGGGCATCTCGTGAGAGGTGATCTCGACGTAAATCAGTCGCCCGTCCTTCAGCCGGTGCCGCCAGACGCCGCTGTTGAACACCTGCGCCGGCGTCAGCCGCACCGAGGCCTCCATGGCCGCCACGTCCTCAGGCGGCCGGATGTCGCGGATGGTCATCGAGAGGAATTCCTCCCGCGTGTAGCCGTACTTTTGGCAGGCCACCTCGTTGACGTCCAGGAACTGCAGCGTTTGCAGGTCGTAGACCCACATCGGCGTCGGGTTGCAGTCGAACAACTGCTGGTAACGCTGCGCCTCCGAGTCAGGGACCGTAGGCGAGGCGGGGCCTTCGCTCGGCAACGGCCCCGACGACGTGCTGGTCATGCCCTGGCTCCTCGCGGTGAGTGCCGCTACGTTCGCGGCGCCTTGGGCTGACTCTAGCCAAAACTGAAGTAACCAGGCGATTCACGTCCTGTGCTCGCCTCACAGCGGCTTCGGCTTCGTCCCCTCCGATGGGTTCGCAATCCACGCCTGCAACTCCGCCGCCCGTGCATGCTTGGGCGCCAGCTCGAGGAAGGTCTTGTAGGCCGCCATGGCCTTGCCGTCGTCGCCGGCCTGCAAGCGCGCATCGCCGAGATTGAGCCAGGCCAGAGACCGGCTCGCATCCATCTCCACGGCCTTCTCGAACCACACCGCCGCATCCGCGGGCTTGCCGCGCCGGTAGAGCACAAAGCCCAGGTTGTTGGCCGCCAGCGCGAATTTCGGTTGCAGCTGCAAGGCTTCCTTGAACGCCGCCTCGGCCTCGTCGTAGCGGCGCTCGCGATAGAGCTGCAGGCCGCGGTCGTTGGCGCGTTGGGCGGTGACACGGGCACCGGCATCGACGCGGGCCGTGGGCGCGGCCAGGGCCTGGTCCTTGCCGTCCAGACCCTTGATGGTGACCTGCACGGCGCTGGCACCGCCCGCAGTGGGCGCGGCCTGGCGGCCGGCGTTGCTGGCCTCGTCGAGCTTGACGGCGAGCTGGCTGGCCTTGTCGTCCAGCTGGGCGACGGCGCCGCTCAGGCCCGGCTCCTGGGCCGTCGGCAGCTCGAAGATGAACTCACCGCCTTCGCTGCCCGGCAGGCTGCCGAAGGCCGGTGTCTGGTGGGCGATGGCCGACACAGCGGGCGCGACATAGGCGGCCAGCTCGGTGGCCGTGATGAGGCCGTCGCCATTCAGGTCGGCTTTGCCGCTGAGGGCCTGCAGCAGCGTCCATGTGAACACCGAATGGCCGCCGGGGCCGTCGTCGGCCACCTGCTGGTCGGCACCGCCGGCCGTCATCATCTGGCGGCCGATGCGGCGGGCGTTGGTGCGGGCGAAGTTGCTGTCCATGGCGCTGGACCCGCCGCGAGTCAGGCCCAGGCCGGAGTAGCAGGCGTCGATGACGAAGAGGGCGTGCTTGGCCGTGATGGCCTCGGCCACCTCCTGCAGCTGGGGCATGGCGATGGCGTCGGACTGCAGGTCGTTCAGCCCCGCGTCCACCGGCACGATGTAGCCCACCTCGCGGCCGCTGGGCAGCTTGCGCGTGCTGCCATGGCCGGCAAAGAAGACGAAGACGCGGTCGTCGCGCTTGACCCGCTTGGCGTCGCCGAAGCGCTCGTTCAGCGCCTTCAGGATGTTGGCGCGGGTGGCTTCAGCGTCGGTCAGCAAGGTCACGTTGTCGGCGCGAAAGCCGAAGCGCGTGACCAGGGATTCGCGCACGGCCTGCGCATCACGCACCGCATGCGAGAGCTTGGGCCAGGCCGAGTATTGGTTGATGCCGATCACCAGGGCATGGCTGTCGCGGTACAGCTCGCCGGGGGAGGGCGGCGGTGCGGCGGCGGTCTTGTCGGTGGAGACGACGAACTGGCCGTCCTTGAAGCTCGCGAAGCGCCAGCCCTCGGCGGCGAGCTGGTCCAGCACCAGCGGCAGGGCCTGCACGGTGCGGGCGTGGATGTCGTGGAAGAGCACGATGCCGCGCTGCTGCTTGTCCAGCTCGGCCATCACGCGCGCGGCGATGCTCTTGGGGATGGGATCGCTCCAGTCCAGGGAGTCGACGTTCCACATCATCGAGCGCAGCTTCAGCGCTTCGATGGTGGTCAGCGCGCCGTCGTTGCGGGCGCCATAGGGAAAGCGAAACAAGGCGTCGCCGTTGCGACCCGCCGCGTCGAGCAGCGCCTCCGTGTTGGCGGCTTCTTCCTTGACCTTGACGAGCTCGAACTTGCTCATCAGCCCGTGGGTGAAGCTGTGGTTGGCCAGCTGGTGGCCGGCGGCCAGAACACGCTTGGCGACGGCGCTGCCGTTGCCGGGCTGGATCTTGCCGTCGGCACCGACCTTGCCGAGGTTCTGGCCGAGCTGGAAGAACACGGCCGGCGCGTTGTAGCGCTTCAGGATCTCCAGGATCTCGTCGGTGTAGCGCGCATGCGGGCCGTCGTCGAAGGTCAGCAGCACGGTCTTGGGCGGCAGCTTGTCGCCAAAGACCTCGCGGTCTTTCACGGCCACGCCGCGCATGGCGCCTGATGCCGCGGGCTCGGGCGCCAGGTCGGCCGCGGCGGGCAGCTGGGCGCCATGCTGCTTCATCACCGCCTCGCGCGTGTGCAGGGTCTTCAGCTTGGCGACGTAGTCCGCCCACTTCTCGCGCTTGAGCTCGATGCCGCGCTTGGCAAAGCCGCCGAAGACCTCCTTCAGCTCCTGCTCATAGGCCTTCTCGACCTCGGCCAGCGTGTCCAGGTCGTCCTGGGCGCGGCGGGCCAGCTTGATGCCGTCCAGGGTCTGGGCGTTCTTCAGCCCGCTGGCGAGCTGGCCCAGCACCTCCTTGAAGGCGAGGCGATCGGCGTCGTACCAGCTCTTCTCGCTCTCGATGCGTGTCAGCAGGGCCGCGGTGGCTTCCAGCAATTCGGGCTTGAGCGCCAGGTCAGCCAGGCGCTGCTGGCGCTGCAGCAGCTCATGAAAAAGCTGTTGTCCCAGGGCCTGGACCTCGCGGCGCTGGGCGGGCGGCAGCGTGGCCTCGCCGTCCATCAGCACGACGATCTGGCGATGCAGGCCCAGCACGACTGTGGAGTAGGCGCGCAACTCGTACGCGGCTTCGGCGTCCTGCGCGGCGGAGGCGGCCGGCAATGCGGCGGGCACATCGGCCGGGCGCTTGTTGCAGCCCGTCAGGGCCAGGGCGGTGGTCAGCAGGGCAAGGGAGACAAGGCGCATCGCAACAGGGTGAGAAAAGTCAGCCGCGCGATTGTGGGGCTGCTCGCTCTACTGACAGCGTCGGGTGGCTGACGGGACAACAATGCCGCCCTCCCACAAGGACGATAACGATGAGACTGCTCGCCCTGACCCTGGCTCTCGCCTTCATCGCCCCCAGCCAGGCCGCCACCCCCGCCGAACGCCTGGCCGACGTCGCCACGCGCTACTACGACGCTCGCGCCCGTTTCGACCCGTTGACCGCCACCGAGGGCGGTGACAACCGTTTCGACGACCAGCTGGGGCTGGGCATCGCACCGGCCGAGCGCAGCAAGCGCTTCGCCGCCTGGCGCGGCTTCCTGAAGGAGCTGGCCGCCCTGCCCGACGCCAGCCTGCCGCCCACCGAGCGCCTGAACCGCGAACTGCTGGAGGAGCAGCTGCGCGCCCAGCTCGCCTTCGAGCGCTATCCAGACCACCTGCTGCCCCTGCACCAGATGGGCGCCACGCCCTTCCAGCTGGCCTTCTTTTCCAGCGGCGAGGGCGGCCAGCCGCTGAAGACGGCCGCCCAGCTCGACGCCTATCTGAAGCGCGTCGCCGGCCTGCCGACCTGGTGCGACCAGGCCATCGCCAACATGCGTGAAGGCATCAAGCGTGGCGTGGTGCAGGCGGCCCCTGTCGTCGAGGCGGCCCTGCCGCTGCTGAAGAACCTCGCTGAGGCGGATGCCGCGCACAGCCCCTACACGGCGCCGGTGCGTGCCCTGCCTGAGGGCGTCGCGGCTGCCGACCGCACCCGCCTGACCGAGGCCTACCAGCGCGAACTGGCCGAGCACACCCAGCCGGCCCTGCGTCGCCTGCTCGCCTTTGTCGAGGCCGACTACCTGCCTGCGGCCCGCAAACGCGGCGGCATCGGCTGGACGTCCTTGCCCAACGGCAAGGCCTGGTATCGCCAGTGGGTGCGTGACCAGACGACGACCGACCTGACGCCCGAGCAGATCCATGAGCTGGGCCTCAACGAAGTGGCGCGCATCCAGGGCGAGATCACGCGCATCGCGCCGCAGCTCGGCTTCGAGGGCGATCCGCTGAAGAACGGCGGCCTGCTGGCCTGGGCGCGCACCGACGCGCGCTTCCGCCCGTTCACGACCGAGGCTGAAATCCTGGACGCCTATCGCGGCATCAACTTCATGGTCGCGCCGCAGCTTCCCAAGCTGTTTGGCCAATTGCCGCGCATGGCCCTGGACATCCGCGCCGAGCCCGAGCTGACGCGCGAGACCGCATCCGACCACTACACCGTCGGCCAGGCCGATGGCAGCGCGCCGGGCGTTTTCTGGGCCGTCATCAACGATCCCAAGATCTATTCCGTCTCCACCATGACGGCCCTCTTTCTGCACGAGGGTCAGCCGGGCCACCATTTCCACCTCGGCCGGCAGATGGAGATGCCCCTGCCCGACTTCCGCCGCCGCAACTGGATCAATGCCTATGGCGAGGGCTGGGCCCTGTATGCCGAGACCCTGGGCCACGAACTGGGCCTGTACACCGACCCGGTGGCCTATGCGGGTGAGCTGCGCCTGGAGATCAGCCGCGCCGCCCGCCTGGTGGTGGACACCGGTCTGCACGCCAAGGGCTGGAGCCGCGAGCAGGCGCTGAAGTACTGGATGGACAACACCGGTGCCGGCGAGCAGCAGGCCGTGGCCCAGATCGACCGTTATCTCGCCTGGCCCGGCCAGGCCCTGGGCTACAAGATCGGCGCCTTGAAGATCCAGGAACTGCGCCGCCGTGCCGAGCAGAAGCTGGGCTCGAAGTTCAGCCTGGCGGCCTTCCACGACCAGGTGCTGGGCGCGGGCTCGCTGCCGCTGTCGGTGCTGGAGAAGCGCATCGACGCGTGGATGGCGGCGCAGGCGCATTGAGAAAATGGCGGGATGATTCCCGCCCCGGTCCGAGAAGAAATCCTGCAGCGCATCCGGCGCGCCGAAGCAGAGCATGACGTCCAGGTGCTGCTGGCCGTCGAGTCCGGCAGTCGCGCCTGGGGCTTCGAGTCGCCCAACAGCGACTACGACGCCCGCTTCATCTATGTCCATCGCCGCGACTGGTATCTGTCGGTCGGCCTGGAGGAGCAGCGCGACGTCATCGAATACCCCATCGTCGACGACATCGACCTCAACGGCTGGGACCTGCGCAAGGCGCTGCGGCTGTTCTGGAAGTCCAATCCGGCCTTCGTCGAATGGGTGCAATCGCCCGTCGTCTATGCAACTCGCGGCAGCTTTGCCGAGCGAGTGCGGGCCTTGATGCCTGAGATCTACAACTGCGTCAGCGGCATGCACCACTACCGCAGCATGGCCAAGACCAACTACCGCGGCTATCTGCGCGGCGACGAGGTGCCGCTGAAGAAGTATTTCTATGTGCTGCGCCCGCTGCTGTCGGTGCGCTGGCTGGAGCGCTACGGCAGCGCGGCACCGATCGAGTTCGCCAAGCTGCTGCATCTCGTCGATGACCAGTCGGCGCTGCTCGGCGACGTCCACGAGTTGCTGCAACGCAAGCGCGCCGCGCCGGAACTCGGGCTGTCGGCGCCGGTGCGCCGCATCAATGACTTCATCGAGGCTGAGTTGGAGCGCCTGGAGAACATTCATCCTCAAGCCTTGCAGCGCGGCGAGGTGTTGCCGGGGCTGAACGACGTTTTCAGAAGCTGCCTGTACGAAGCCTGGGCCTGAGGCGGCGCCACCGATCTTTCACCTGACTTGCTGCCGTTCAATAATTCGAGTATTCTGGAAATATGGATGAACAAGATGTCATCAAGGCCCTGGCCGCGCTGGCGCAGCCGGTGCGCCTCAAGGTCTTCCGCGCCCTGGTCGTCACCGGTGAGGCGGGGCTGACGCCCGGCACCATGGCCGAGGCCCTGGGCATGCCGGCCAACACCCTTTCCTTCCACTTGAAGGAGCTGGTCAATGCCGGCCTGGTGACCCAGGAGCGTTCCAGCCGCAACCTCATCTACCGCGCCGCCTATGAGCGCATGAACGGCGTGCTGGGCTATCTGACCGAGAACTGCTGCCAGGGCGCGAGTTGCGCTGTTCCGGCCAAGGGCAACACCTGCTGTTGAGTGCCATGACCACCCACGTCCTCATCCTCTGCACCCACAACTCCGCCCGCAGCGTTCTCGGCGAGGGCATGCTCAACCACTGGGCCGGCAAGCTCGGCAAGGACGTGCGAGCCCACAGCGCCGGCAGCGCACCCAGCGGGCGCATCAACCCTTTTGCCGTCGAGGCGCTGCAGAACGCCGGTGTGGATGCCAGCGGCTATTTCAGCAAGAGCTGGGACCGGTTCAGCCAGGACGGTGCTCCGCCGCTGTCCATCGTCATCACCGTCTGCGACAGCGCGGCGGCCGAGCAATGCCCGGTCTTCTTCGGCGGCCGGGGGCAGCCGGTGAAGGTGCACTGGGGCTACCCCGACCCGTCCAACGCCGAAGGCGGCGACGAGGGCAAGCGCCGCGCCTTCGAGCTGACGCGCCAGGCCATCGGCTATCGCCTGCTGCAGCTGCTGCAATTGCCCCTCGAAAGCCTGAGCAAGGTCGAGCTGCAGCAGGCCCTCGAAGGCATCGCCCGCACATGAGCCTGCCCCGCCAACTCCTTGCTGAAGCGCTTGGCACAGCCCTGCTGCTGGCCGTCGTCATCGGCTCCGGCGTCATGGCTGAGCGCCTGTCGGGCGGCAATGTCGCCCTCGCGCTGCTGGCCAACACGATGGCGACGGTTGGCGGCCTCTATGTCCTCATCGAGGTCTTCGGCCCCATCAGCGGTGCCCACTTCAACCCCGCCGTCAGTGCCGTCATGGCCTGGCGTGGCGAACTGCCGGCGGGCGCGTTGCTGCCCTATGTCGCGGTGCAGCTCGTCGGCGCCATGCTGGGGGCCTGGCTGGTGCATGCCATGTTTGACATGACGCTGCTGCAGTTCTCCACCAAGACGCGGACCGGTAACGGCCAATGGATCGCCGAGGGCGTGGCCAGCTTCGGCCTGCTGCTCGTCATCCTGCGTGCGCCCGCGGGGCGGGCCTCGGCGATGGTGGCGGCCTATATCGGCGCGGCCTACTGGTTCACGGCGTCGACGTCTTTTGCCAACCCGGCCGCCGTGTTCGGCCGCATGTTCAGCGACAGCTTTGCCGGCATCTCTCCGGCCAGCGCGCCGGGCTTCGTGCTTGCGGAACTGGCGGGCGCGGCGCTGGCCGTGCTGGTGAACCGCTGGCTGTCCATACCCGCAGCCGCTTCGCTGCCGTCCTGAAATACCGATAGCACGGGGCCGCGGCCCCGCTGCTTCAACCCAGATAGTTGCTATTGACAACCACATTCCCCTCGCTCACCATGAGCCCAGGTAGTTGCTATTCACATCCAAATGAGCGAATCCGCCCCCGGCAGCCTGTTGCGCGAGGTTGCGCGCCTGTACACCCGCGCCCAGCGCGTCGTGGCCGACTGCTGCCGCACCACCAGCACCCAGTGTCATCTGCTCACCGAGCTGGGCCGCTCCGGGCCGCTGCCGCTGTCCGAGCTGGGCACGCGGGTCAGCCTGGAGAAGAGCTGGGTGTCGCGTGCGGTGGAGGCCATGGCAGCCCGTGGTTGGGTGACCAAGGAGCCGAACCCGCAAGACGCAAGGAGCTGGCTCGTCACGCTCACCGCCGACGGCGAGCGCACGGTGCAAGCCCTGAATCAGACCCTCGATGACCACGCCGAAGCGCTGCTCGCTTCGCTGAGCCCGCACCAGCGCGACGCCGTCGAGACCTCCTTGCTGACCCTCCTGAAGGCCTTGCGCGAAGACCCGGCCGCCACCTGCTGCCTGCCGCCTTCGACCGAGGCCTTGAGGGAGCCCACCCCGGATTCCAAATCATGTTGCTGAACACCTCCATCTCCCTGCGTCAGGCCGGCGCGTCGGACTGGCCCGCCGTCCAGGCCCTGCTGCTGGCCAACAAGCTGCCCACTGAGGGCGCCCAGGCCCATCTGCCCACCTATCTGCTGGCGACCAGCCATGGCGAGGTCGTCGGCTGCGCCGGTGCCGAGGTCTATGGCCACGTCGCGCTGCTGCGCTCCGTCGCCATCGCGCCCGGACTGCAGAAGCAGGGCGTCGGCCGCCTGCTCGTCGAGCGGTTGCTGCGGGAGGCGCGAGCGCGCGGCATCGCGGCGCTGTATCTGCTGACCGTGACGGCGCCTGAGTACTTCGCGCAGTACGGTTTCAAGCGCATGAAGATCGAGGACGTGCCGGCCGCGCTGAAGGCCTCGGCCGAGTTCCAGGGCGCCTGCCCGGCCTGCGCGGCGCTGATGACGCTGGCGCTGCAGGAGGCCCCCGTCGCCGACACGACCTTGCCCGTGGCCGTGCTGGGCGCCGGCCCGGTCGGCCTGGCTGCCGTGGCCCAGCTGATCGAACGCGGCCTGCCCTTCGTCGTGCTGGAGTCCGGCGCCGAGGTGGGCGCCCATCTGCGCGACTACGGCCATGTGCAGCTGTTCTCGCCCTGGCAGTTCAATGTGGACCCTGCGATGGCCCGCTTGCTGGCGCCCACGGGCTGGGCACCGCCGCCAGCCGCCGAACTGCCGCTGGCCGGCGAAGTGCTGGACCGCGTGCTGCGGCCCTTTGCCGCCCTGCCCGCGGTGGCGGCCGGCCTGAAGCTGGGGGCGCGCGTCACGGCCGTCAGCCGCGAGGGCTTCGACAAGGTCAAGAGCGCCGGCCGCGACCAGGCCGCCTTCGTCGTGCGCTTCGAGCAGGCCGGCCAGGCCCAGGAGCTGCACGCCAGCGCCGTCGTCGACGCGACGGGCACCTGGGGCCAGCCCAACCCCGTCGGCGCCAACGGCCTGCCCGCCATCGGCGAGGCCGAGGCTGCCGATCGCATCTTCTACGGCATCCCCGACGTCGCCGGTCCGCTGCGGGGTCGCTATGAAGGCAAGCGCACGCTGGTGGTGGGGGCCGGCCATTCCGCCGCCAATGCCCTGCTGGCCCTGGCGGAGCTGGCCCGCCAGTCGCCCGGCACGCGCCTGGCCTGGGCGGTGCGCTCACCGGCCCTGCAGCGGGTCTTCGGTGGCGGTGATGCCGATGCGCTGCCGGCGCGCGGTGCCCTGGGTTCCTCGCTGCGCCGGCTGCGCGACGGCGGCGCGCTGGAGTTCTTCAGCGGCCTGCGCATCACGCGCATCGAGCGCCTGGGCGACTCGCTGCGCGTGCAGGGTATCGATGCGAAGCAGCAGCCCGTCGTCGTGGAGGGCGTTGACGAGATCGTCTGCGCCACCGGCCAGCGGCCCGACCTTTCGCTCGGCAGCGAGCTGCGCCTGAAGCTCGACCCCTGGCTGGAGTCCACCGAGGCCCTCGGCCCGCTGATCGACCCCAATCTGCACAGCTGCGGCACCGTGCGCCCGCATGGCCATCGCGAGCTGGCGCATCCGGAACCGGGCTTCTACACCGTTGGCGTGAAGAGTTATGGCCGCGCGCCGACCTTCCTGATGGCCACCGGCTTCGAGCAGGCGCGCTCGGTGGTTGCGGCCCTCGCGGGCGACCTTGCCGCGGCGGACCGCGTGGAGCTGCAGCTGCCCGAGACGGGCGTCTGCTCGGTCAATTTGACGCCGGCCGGTGCGGCCAGCGGCTGCTGTGGTCCGGTGGCCGATGCGGCTGCCCCGAGCGCGCCCATCGCTACGTCGACGCCCAAGCGCGGCTGCGGCCCGAGCAGTTGCGCACCCAAGCCGGCGCCCGAGATCGCGGCCGCACCGGCGTCGCGCTGCTGCGGCTGACGATGGCAGCCAGGCGCACCCGCGTTGTCGCCACGCTGGGCACCGCTCAGACGCTGGCAGGGGCTGACACCCTGGCTGTTCGGCCTGCTGCTGGCCGCGTGCCCGGCCCATTGATGAAAGACCCGGCATGAAGATCCGCACCGCCACCCTCGATGACGCCGCTGCCGTCGCCGCCATCTACGGCCCCATCGTGCAGCACACCGCCATCTCTTTCGAAACCGAGCCGCCAGATGCCGCGGAGATGCGCCAGCGCATGGCGAAGACGCTGGCTTCGCTGCCCTGGCTGGTCGCGCAGGACGCCACCGGCGCCGTGCGCGGCTATGCCTATGCCAGCAAGCACAAGGAGCGCGCCGCCTACCAGTGGTCGGTGGACACGACGGTCTATGTGCACGAGGACGCGCGTGGTCAGGGTGTGGGGCGGGCCCTCTACGGCCGGCTGCTGCCGCTGCTCGGCGAGCTGGGCTATTGCCACGCCTTTGCCGGCGTGGCCCTGCCCAACGCCGGCAGCGTGGGCCTGCACGAAGCCATGGGCTTCGAGGCCATCGGCGTCTATCGCAACGTGGGGTACAAGCACGGCCGCTGGCGTGACGTTGGCTGGTGGCAGAAGAGCCTGCGGCCCCTCGATACGCCCGGCGAACTGCTCGCCTTCAAGCCATGACCGACATCACCATCTTCCACAACCCCAAGTGCGGCACGTCGCGCAATGTGCTGGCGCTGATCCGCCATGCCGGCCTGGAGCCGCGCATCGTCGAGTACATGAGCGCCCTGCCCAGTCGCGACGAGATTCGCGCACTGGCCATCGCCGCCGGCCAGCCGCTGCGCGCCCTGCTGCGCGAGAAGGAAACGGCCTTCACCGAGCTGGGACTTGCCGACCCAGCGCTGAGCGACGACGCGCTGCTGGATGCGATCCAGCAGCATCCGGTGCTGCTGAACCGCCCCATCGTCGTGACGCCCCTGGGCACGGCGCTGTGCCGGCCATCCGAGGCGGTGCTGGAGCTGCTGCCGGTCGGCCCGCTGCCGCCCTTCACCAAGGAAGACGGCGAGGTCGTGCACGACAGCGGCAAGCGCCGCGGCTGAGTTCGATCAGGCCGGGTAGTCCGTCGACGCTGCCAGCCCACGCCATGCGGCCGTCTCGGCTTCGACAAAGGCGTGTTTGTCGGCAATGGCCTGCAGCGTGTCCGTGCCCATGGGCAGGCGCAGCGGCGGGTTCTGGGCGTCCACCAGGGCCAGCATGGCTTGCGCCAGGCGCACGGGGTCGCCGGGCTGGTTCAGGCTGATCTGCTTGGCGCGCTCGCGCACGGCACCGGCCGTGGCGGCGTAGTCCGCCAGCTCGCGCGGCGACGTGACCAGGGACTGTCCTTCGAGGAACTCGGTGCGGAAGTAGCCCGGCTCGACGACGGTGGCATGGATGCCCAGCGGTGCCAGCTCGGCATGCAGGGCTTCGGTGATGCCCTCGACGGCGAATTTGGTCGAGCAGTAGACGCCGAAGCCGGCCGCCGAGCGCACGCCGCCCAGCGAAGAAATGTTGATGACATGGCCGCTGCGGCGCTCACGCATCTGCGGCAGCACGGCGCGGGTCACGTTGAGCAGGCCGAAGACATTGGTGTCGTACAGCCGGCGCACCTCGTCGGCGCTGGCTTCCTCGACGGCGCCGAGCAGGCCATAACCGGCGTTGTTGACGAGGACGTCGATGCGGCCGAAGCGGGCCAGCGCGGTGGCCGTGGCCTGGGCGGCCTGAGCCTCGTCGGTGACGTCCAGGGCCACGGCCAGCAGGCCGGGCTGGGCACCGAAGCGCTTCTCGATGACGGCCGCGTCACGGGCCGTCGCGACGACGGCGTCGCCATGGGCCAGGGCGGCTTCGGTGATGCGAGCGCCAATGCCGCGCGAGGCGCCGGTGATCATCCAGACGCGCTTGAAGGTGGTGGGGGTGTTCATGAAGGGCTCCAGGGTTCGGGGTGGTTGAGGTGTCGGCCGATGGAGCGAAATCTAGGGTTTGGATTGCCATCCAACTAGCCCAGAATCTCTTCATTGATTCGCAATGGATTCGTGACAATGGCTTTCAACGAGCTGCGCGCCATCACCACCTTCACCAAGGCCGCCGAGCTGGGCAGCCTGCGCCAGGCCGCGGTGGCCCAGGGCATCACGCCGCAGGCGGCCAGCCAGGCGCTGACGCAGCTGGAGGCCCATCTCGGCGTGCGCCTCTTCCACCGCACGACGCGCCGCCTCAGCCTTACGGAAGAAGGCGAACGCTTCCTGAGCGCTGCCGCGCCCGGCCTGCAGGCCTTGCAGCGCGCATTGCACGGCGCACGCCAGGGCCGCGACGTCATCGCCGGGCCACTGCGCATCACGGCCACCCGCTCGCTGATGCTGCCGGTGCTGTGGCCGGTGCTGGAGGAGTTTTGCGCCCGCCACCCCGAGGTCGAGCCCGATGTGCAGCTGGATGACCGCATCGGCGATTGGGTGGCCGACCGCGTCGACGTGGGCTTTCGGGCCGGCACGCCGCCGGGCGAAGGCCTGATTGCGCGCCACCTGATGCCCTTGCAGCTCATCGTCTGCGCCGCGCCCGCCTATATCGCCAGGCATGGCTCACCGCGCAGCATCGACGAGCTGGACCAGCACCGCTGCAGCGGCTTTCGCCACCCCAGCACGGGCAAGGCCATGCCCTGGGAGTTTTTGGTGAACGGCGAGATCGTCGGGCGCGACGTGGCCTCCATCTTCATGACCAATGACGTCGAGCTGGAGGCCAATGCCGTCGTCGCCGGCCACTGCATCGGCCAGCTCGTCGGCGCGACGGCCGCGCCGCTGATCCGCAACGGCCAGTTGGTGCCGCTGCTGACCGACCATGTCTGCGCCCACCTCGGCCTCTACCTCTACTACGGCAGCCGCGTGGCCCAGCCGGCGCGGGTGCGGGCCTTCATCGACCTGGCCGTGGAGCGCGTGGTGGGCAACACGGCCTTTGTGGTCAGCCCGCAGGAGCTGGCCGCGGTTGCGGCCAAGCGCAAGCCGCGGCGCTGATCAGCCCAGGGCGGGCTTGAGCAGGTCGGCGATGCCGATGCGCTCGGCAAACTCTTCGCGCACCCGCTCGGCCACCGCGGTCACCGCCGCTGCGCCGTCGTCGATGAAGTCGACGACCGAGCGGAAGGGGCGTTGGCCATGCGGCAGGCCGACGATGCGCACGACCTCGTCGGCGACGGCCTGCGGGTCGGCCTCGGGCGGCATCAGCGTGTTCAGCCGCGTGCCCACCTGGTCCATCAGGCCGGCATAGCGCGCATAGGCTGCAGATCGGGCGTCGTCGGCCGGCGCGCCGGCGTTGGCGAAGTGGTCGGTGCCGCTGGTGAAGGCGCCGGGCACGACGATGCTGGTCTCGATGTTGAAGCGGGCCAGTTCGGCACTCATCGTGACGGCCAGCGAGTCCATCGCCGCCTTGGCCGCTGCATAGGGGCCGAGAAAGGGCGGGAAGCCGCCACGCGTGGTCGTGCTGCCGATCCACAGCAGCAGGCCGCGCTGCTGCTCGCGCAGCACGGGCAATGCCGCGCGGTTGACGCGCTGGGTGCCCAGCACATTGGTGTCGAAGACGGCCGTGATCTCCTCCGGCGTGTAGGCCTCGGTGGGCCCGACGACGAGATGGCCGGCGTTGTGCAGCACGACGTCCAGGCGGCCCTGCTCGGCCAGGATGGCCGCCACGGCGGCGTCGGCGCTGGCCTGAGACAGCACATCCAGCTCGACAACGCGCAGGTCCAGGCCGCGGGCGAAGCTCCAGTCGCGCAGCTCGCGCGCCTTGGCGGCGTTCCGGGTGCTCACGCCGCGCATGCTGGCGTAGACGGTGTGGCCAGCGGCGGCCAGGGCCCAGGCGCTGAGGCGGCCGATGCCGCTGGAGGCGCCGGTGACAAGGATGATTTGCTTGTTGGCCATGTCGCTCTCCTTCAGACGATGCCGCCGTTGACGCGCACGGTCTGGCCATTGACCCAGCCTGCCTGCGGGCCGGCCAGCACGCCGACGATGGCTGCGATGTCCTCGGGCTGGCCCAGGCGCTCCAGCGGCGCCATCTTGGCCAGGCGCTCGACCTGCTCGGGCGTCTTGCCGTTCAGGAACAGGGCCGTTGCCGTCGGGCCGGGGGCCACGGCGTTGACGGTGATGTTCTTGCCGCGCAGCTCCTTGGCCAGGATGTTGGTCATGGTCTCGATGGCGCTCTTGGTGGCGGCGTAGACGGCGTAGCCGGGCAGGGCCAGGCCGATGACGCTGGTCGAGAAATTGATGATGCGGCCGCCGTGGCGCAAGCGCTTGGCGGCCTCGCGCATGGCAAGGAAGCTGCCCTTCACATTGATGTCAAAGAGGCGGTCGAAGGTCGCGTCGTCGGTGTCGGCGAGGTGCGGCAGCTCGTTGGCCATGGCGCCGGCGTTGTTGACGAGGATGTCCACGCCGCCGAAGGCCTCGGTGGCGGCGTCGAACAGCAGCTTGGCGGCGCCGGCGTCGGCCACGTTGGCCTGCACGGCGATGGCGCGGCCGCCCTTGGCCTGGATGGCGTCGACGACCTTCTGCGCTTCGACGGCATTGCCGGCGTAGTTGACGACGACGGCGTGGCCATCAGCGGCCAGGCGCTGCGCGATGGCGGCGCCGATGCCGCGCGAGGCGCCGGTGACGATGGCGACGGGGGAAGAGGAAGAAGTGGTGTTGCTCACGGGGTGCTCCAGTCGTTGGTTGGGAGGCAGAACCGCTGGCGGCCCTGTGAGTTCAATGTATTGTTCGGGCTTGTTCGGATAAATCAGACGAACAAGACATCACAATCCAATCCGTCTAAACAATTGGGACAAAACGGCGATGGATCGACTCGATGCGATGCGCCTTTTCGTGCGCATCGTCGACCTGGGCAGCTTCACCAAGGCGGCGGATGAGTTGCAGCTGCCGCGCGCCTCGGTCAGCCTGGCCCTGCAGCAGCTGGAGGCCCGCCTGGGCGTGCGCCTGCTCAACCGCACGACGCGCCATGTCAGCCCGACGCTGGACGGCCAGGCCTACCACCTGCGCTGCCAGCAGATCCTGCAGGACGTGGGCGAGGCCGAGGATCTGTTCCGCAGCAGCCAGCTCAAGCCGCGCGGCAAGCTGCGCGTGGACATGCAGGGCAACCAGGCCCAGCGCTTCGTGCTGCCCTATCTGGGCGACTTCCACGCCCGCTATCCCGACGTGGAGCTGGAGATCGGCCTGGGCGACCGCTTTGTCGACCTGGTGCGCGAGGGCGTGGACTGCGTGCTGCGCTCGGGCGAGCCCAAGGACTCCTCGATGGTGGGTCGGCGGGTGGCCCAGCTGCGCCAGGTCACCTGCGCCAGCCGCGACTACCTGGCTCACCGCGGCACGCCGCGCACGCTGGAGGACTTCGCGACCCACCAGGCCGTCAACTACATCGGCAGCAGCGGCCGCGTTCTGCCCTTCGACTTCGTCGTCGACGGCGAAGCGCACAGCCTGACCCTGCCCGGTCCCGTGACCGTCAGCAGCGCCTCGGCTTATGGCGCCTGCTGCCTGGCGGGTCTCGGCTTCATCCAGGCGCCGCGCTACAACTTCGAGGGTGAGCTGGCGAGCGGCGAGCTGGTCGAGGTGTTCGCCGACTGGCAGCCGGCGCCCATGCCGGTCTATGTGCTCTACCCGCACGCCCGCCAGCTGTCGTCGCGGGTGAGGGTGTTTGTGGACTGGCTGGCGGAGAGGATGGCCAGCGCGAGTTGAAGCGGCGGACGAACTACTAGGATGCGTGGAGCCGGCGCTCATCCGGCAAGGGAGCATCCCATGCTGATCTCTCGCATCCTGGTGGTCCTTGCCCTTCTGCTGAGCCAGGCAGCCCCCTCGGCCGCCCAGGCGGTGGACCCGTTGATCGCCGAGGTGAAAGCCCGCGACGCCGAGCTGTCCGCGGCGCATGGCCGCGGCGACATGGACAGCTATCTCAAAGGCCTGTCCAGACACTACGTCTACACCGACGTGGGCGGTCGCCGCGTCACGGCCGAAAAGCTGGCCGCGCGGCGCAGCAACGACCAGCTTCGCCAAGTGGCGTCGGAGACGCTGGAGGAAGAGGCCCTGCGCGTCTCCGACAGCGTCGTGCTGCTGAGCGGCCTGGAGCGCGCCAGCTTCACCTATTTCGGCGGCCTGCCGCGCCAGGGCAGCACGCGATGGACGGCGCTGTGGGCGCGCGAGGACGACGGTCAATGGCGGCTGGTTGCCGAGACCGCAACGCCGGTGACCGGTGATGGTGGTTTGCCCTTCACGGCGGTCCGCCTGGCTGACAGCGCTGTGAAGTCTCGACAGGGCTTGTGGGCGCTGGCCTTGCCGCAGGCGATGCAATTGCGGCTTAGCGCCGAAGGCGGGCGGCTGATCGGCACGCTGGAAGGCCAATCCCTGCGGCTGACCTTTGTGCCGGCCTCGCCGACGCATTACTACGCGCTGGAGCGGCCGTTCGAGCTGCGCTTTGACGACAGGGATCGACGCAAGCTCACGCTGCTCACCTGGGGCATGGAGACGGCGGCGCAACGCGTCAAGGCCGTCCGCTGAGAATCCTGCGGCCATGCTCGTCATCCACGAATCCGCCACTCGCGTCGAAGAACCCCCGCCTCACGGCGCCATCGGCATGTCCACGGCCTATCGCATCAGCGACGCGGCACCCCAACCGCGCGCCATGGAGTTTCGCAAGCGCGTGCTGCATCCCGGCGCGGCCATCGGTCTGCATGCGCTGGCGCATGACGAGGTGTACTACGTGCTGTCCGGCGAAGGCGAAGTCACGTCGGACGGCGAGACGCAGCGCATGACGGCGGGCATGGCGGCTTATCTCTATAACGGCGCCGTCGTTGGCATCCGCCAGCTCGGCGAGGAGCCGCTGGCCCTCATCGTCAGCTACCCGAACCCGCCATTGCCCTGACCAGGCTCAGGGCCGTCTCGGCGGCCGGGGCCAGCGTGCGGCCGCGCAGCCAGACGGCGTGGGCGTCCACATACAGCTCGCCGAGCGTCTTCAGCCCCTTGATGGGCTGCAGGCCCAGGCTGTCGATGAGGGGCAGGCCGCGCGGCAGGGCGGCGAGCAGGTCGCCGTCGGCGGCGAGGCGTGCGAGCGTGGTGAGGTCGTCGCATTCGACGACGACGGGCAGGTCAGCCGGGCTGGCAAAGCCCAGGCCCTGGGCGACATAGGCCTGCAATTGCGCTGACACCGACACCAGGCCCAGGCCGTAGTGCGTCAGGTCGGCGGCCGTCACGCGCGACGCGCCCAGCAGCGGATGGCCGGCGCGCGCATAGACGCTGCCGCGGATGCGCGAGACCGGCGCGATCTCCACGCGGCTGTTGTCGCCGAGCATGCGCGGGTCTGCGATGAAGAACTCGATGGCCTCGTCGGTCAGCAGGGTCAGCAGGCTGGGCACATTGCCGTAGCGCACGCGGGCGACGATCTGCGGCGCCTGGCGCCTGAGCTCGGCCAGCAGCGGTGGCACCAGAACCGCAGCCGGTACCGGCCCCGCGCCAAAAGCCAGTTCGCCGAGCAGGCCGCCGCGCAGCAGGGCGGCGTCGCGCTCCAGGCAGTCGGCGTCGAAGACCAGGCGGCGCGCCCTCTCCACCAGGGTGCGGCCGGCCGGCGTCAGCACGGCGCCCAGCGGCCCGCGCTCGAAGAGGCGCAGGCCCCAGTCCTCTTCCAAGGCCTGGATGCTGCGGCTGAAGGCGGCCTGGCTCAGGTGCACGCGCTCTGCCGCCGCGACGAAGCGGCCTTCGTCGGCGAGGGCGATGAGATGGGAGAGCTGGCGCAGGTTCATATGCAAGAAACGCAATGAATGCCGGCCAATTATGCGTTGGACGTCAGGGCCGCCACCTTCCATCCTTCGGCCCCGCAACGCAAAGCGAGGGGCAGATCAGGTGGAGTTCGATTACGTCATCGTGGGCGCCGGCTCGGCCGGCTGCGTGCTGGCCGCGCGGCTGAGCGAGGACCCGGCCGTGTCTGTCTGCCTGTTGGAGAACGGCGGGCCGGACAGCAGCGTCCTCATCCACGCGCCAGCCGGCGTCGTTGCCATGGTGCCGACGCGCATCAACAACTACGCCTTCGAGACCGTGCCCCAGCCCGGACTGAACGGCCGCCGCGGCTACCAGCCCCGCGGCAAGACCCTGGGCGGCAGCAGTTCCATCAACGCCATGCTCTATGTGCGTGGCCATCGCTGGGACTACGACCATTGGGCAAGTCTCGGCAATATCGGCTGGAGCCATGAAGAGGTGCTGCCCTACTTCCGTCGCTCCGAGAACAACGAGCAATTCGGCGACGACCCGCTGCATGGCCGCGGCGGGCCGCTGAACGTGACGCTGCCGCGCAGCCCCAGCCCCATCAACCAGGCCTTCCTGGCGGCCGCGGCTCTGCAGGGCCTGCCGCACACGCCGGACTACAACGGCGTTGAGCAGCATGGTGCCTTCGTCTACCAGGTCACCCAGGTCAATGGCGAGCGCTGCAGCGCGGCCAAGGCCTATCTGACGCCCAACCTCGGGCGGCCCAATCTGCAGGTCATCACACGCGCCCAGGCCGCCAAGCTGCGCCTGGCCAACGGCCGTGCCGTGGGCGTGGACTACCGCGTCGGTGGCGTGACCCGACTCGTGCGCGCCCGCCGCGAAGTCATCGTCAGCGCCGGCGCCTTCGGCTCGCCACAGCTGTTGATGCTGTCCGGCATCGGCCCCGGCGCTCATCTGCAAAGCATGGGCATTGATGTGCAGCGCGACCTGCCCGGCGTCGGCCAGAACCTGCAGGACCACATCGATTACGTGCAGACCTGGCGCTGCGCAGCCAACACACCCACTTTCGGCGTCTCGCTGCGCGGTGGCGTGCGCCTGGCCCGTGCCATCGGTGAATGGCGGCGCCAGCGCGCCGGCCTGTTGACCAGCAGCATTGCCGAGTCCGGCGCCTTCATGCGCTCATCGCCCGACGTGGCCGTGCCCGACCTGCAACTGGTCTTCGTCATGGGCATCGTTGACGACCATGCCCGCAAGCTGCACTGGGGCCATGGCATCTCCTGCCATGTCGACGTGCTGAGGCCCTACAGCCGCGGCAGCGTCGAGCTGGCCAGCCCTGACCCGCTGGCCGCGCCGCGCATCGACCCGCGTTTCCTCAGCGACGAGCGCGACCTGGCCCTGCTCGTGAAGGGCGCGCAGATGCAGCAGCGCCTCATCGAATCCAAGCCCTTTGACGGCCTCCGCGGCGAAATGCTCTACCCGGTGCGGGCCGACGACGAAGCCGGCCTCGCTGCAGACATTCGAGCGCGTGCCGACACGCAGTACCACCCGGTGGGCACCTGCAAGATGGGCCGCGACGCCATGGCCGTCGTCGACGAGCGACTGCGCGTCCACGGCGTGGGCGGGCTGCGTGTCGTCGACGCTTCCATCATGCCGACGCTGATCGGCGGCAACACCAATGCACCCACCCTCATGATCGGCGAGAAGGCCGCCGACATGATCCGAGGAGACAACAGATCATGAAGACGACGCTTGCCCTTGTCGCCCTGCTGGCCCTGGCCGGCTGCAGCCGCGAAACCGCAGCGCCGTCCGGCGATGCCAGCGCCACGACGGTGCAGGCCAACGCGGCTTTCGCCAAGAGCCTGCCGCTGTCTGATCAGCAGGACTTCGAAGACGCCAGGCGCGGCTTCATCGCCCGCCCCAGCGGCAAGATCCTGGCCGCCGATGGCAGCGTCATCACCGACTTCGACGCCTTCAACTTTGTCGACGGCGACGCACCGCCCACCGTCAACCCCAGCCTGTGGCGCCACGCCAAGCTGAATGCCCGGATCGGCCTGTTCAAGGTCGTCGACGGTGTCTACCAATTGCGCGGCTTCGACATCGGCAACATGACGCTGATCGAGGGCAAGACCGGCTGGATCGTCGTCGACGCCCTGACCTGCCGCGAGACCGCTGCCGCGGCCCTGGCCTTCGCGCGCCAGCACCTCGGCAACAAGCCGGTCACGGCCCTGCTGTTCTCGCACAGCCATGTCGACCACTTCGGCGGCGCCCTGGGCGTGCTGACGCCCGAGCAGGTCAAGGCCGGCGTGCCGGTCATCGCCTCCAATGGCTTCATGGAAGAGGCCACCAGCGAGAACGTGCTGGTGGGCACGGCCATGGGCCGGCGCTCGGCCTACCAGTTCGGCAAGAACCTGGAGCGCTCGGCTCATGGCCTGGTGGACACCGGCCTGGGCAAGGGCGTGGGCTACGGGACCTTCGGCGTGCTGGCGCCGACCGACCTCATCACCCAACCCACCGAGGAGCGCGTGCTGGACGGCGTACGCATCGTCTTCCACAACGTGCCCGGCGCCGAGGCGCCGGCCGAGATGACGTTCTCGATTCCCGCGCTAAAGGTCTATGGCGGTGCCGAGAACCTGGCCCAGACCATGCACAACCTGCTGCCGGTGCGCGGTGCCAAGGTGCGCGACGCGCTGCGTTGGGCCGGCTACATGCAGGATGCGCTGGACCAGCTGGGCGATGCCGAGGTCTATGTCGGCCAGCACAACTGGCCGATCTGGGGCCATCAGCGCATCGCCGAGTTCATCACCCAGCATCGCGACGTCTACAAATACACCCACGACCAGACAGTGCGCCTCATCAACGCCGGCCTGACGCCGGCTGAGATCGCCGATCAGGTCAAGCTGCCCCCATCGCTGCAGAGCTACTTCGGCACGCGCGGCTATTACGGCGACCTGCGCCACAACGTGAAGGCCGTCTACCAGTTCTACCTGGGCGCCTACGACGGCAACCCGGCCCATCTCGACCCGCTGCCGCCGGTGGAGATGGCCAGGCGCTATGTCGAGCTGGCCGGCGGCGCGGACAAGGCTGTGGCCGTGGCCCAGCAGGCCTTCGACAAAGGCGACTACCGCTGGGCCGCCGAGCTGCTCAACCAGGTCGTGTTCGCCGACGGCGGCCACAAGGCTGCGCGCGAGCTGCTGGCCCGCACCTACGACCAGCTGGGCTATGTTGCCGAGGCCAGCACCTGGCGCAACAGCTATCTGACGGCGGCTGCCGAGCTGCGTGGTGGCTCGCCCCAGCAAGGCATCAATCGCGCCGCCTTTGTCGACATGCTGGCCCAGACGCCCATCGAGCGCTTCCTGGAGGCCATGGCCGCCGGCCTCAACGGCCCGGCCGCCGAGGGCAAGAACTTCAAGATCAATCTGGTGTTGACCGACACGAAGGAGAGCTATGTGCTGTGGATCGAGAACGCCGTCCTCCATCACCGCCGCGCTGAACCGGCCGCCGATGCGAATGCGACGCTGACGCTGACCCAGGGCTTCTTCGTACGCATGATGGCCGGCACCGCCGGCGCCAAGGACATGCTGACCTCGGACGACATCCAGGTGACCGGCAGCAAGATCGACCTGGCGCGCTTCCTGGGCCTGATCGACAAGGCCTCGGGCACCTTCCCCATCGTCACGCGTTGACACGCGCGGGGCCGGCGGTGCGGGCAAAATCGGGCGCTTCTTTCCAAGGACGCATGACCCGTGAAGCACAAGCCCCTGCTTTTGATCGCCGGCCTGCTGATTGCCGCCTCCGCCTTCGCGGCCGATGAGCCGCCTTCCACCCTCGACAAGATCGAAGGGGCCGTGTCGCGCGGTGCCCAGGCCGCCGCCAGCGGTGTGGCGCGCGGCGTTCACGCGGCGGCCAGCGGCATCGAGCGCGGTGCCAAGGCGACGGCGCGGGGCATCGAGAAGGGCGCCAATGCGACGGCCCGCGGCGTGTCCAAGGGTGTGGATGCCGCCGCCAGCGGCGTCAAGAAGGGCGCCGACGCGACGAGCAATGCCGTGCGCAAGACGGCCGACAAGATCGAGGGCAGCGGCAGCAGCGCCCCGGCGAACTAGGACTTGTCGTTGGGCAGGTTGTCCACCGTGTAGAACTCGCTGGCGATCTTCCAGTCGCCGCGCACCTTGAGCAGGTGCAGGATCTTCCAGCCCTGGCCGCCACCGCCCTGCTCGACCAGGCGGGTCTCGAACTTCAGCGACGCCTGGGCCAGGTCGCCGTCGCGTTCGATGTGGATGTCGTAGAAGCGCTGCGCGTATTTGCGACCGCTCTCGAACACCGACTGCCGGAAGCCTGCATAGGCCTGCACGGCGGGCAGCCCTGGCGCGAAGTCGGCCGGCAGCGAGCCCCGCAGGCCCATGAAGGGAATGGACGTGTCCAGCAGCAGGCGCTCGAAGCCGGCGCGGTCGCCCTGGCTCACGCAGCGGGTGTAGGCCTGCAGCACCGCGTTGATGCGCTGGTTCTCAGGGTCCTGGGGGTCGGTGACGGGCGTCATGGTCTGGGCGGCGGCGAGGCCCGCACAGGCCAGCAGCAGGGTGGCAATGCCGGAGGTCAGGGTGGGGCGCATCTCGGTGGCGTGGGTGGAGGGAGGTGGCCCACTCTAGGAAGGCGCCGGCCCCACAACAAGCGAGAGTTTTTCGCCGGATGCTTAAGCGTTGCTCAAGTGTTGGCCGCGTCCAGCCGAGAGCGCACGTCGTCGCGCACGATGCCGGCCAGGGCCGTCACGGCCGGGCGATGCTCCTCGGACTGGTGGCGCAGCGACACCGTCACCGCCGGCAGCGGCGGCAGGCCCAGGGCCGGACCGACGGCCTGCACACCGGCCGGCCGGTGCAGGCCCGCGCGCGGCAGCACGCCCAGGCCGGCGCGGGCCGCGGCCCACAGCGCGGAGACGCTGGTGCTGGTCAAGGCGACCTGCCAGGCGCGGCTTTCGCGCTGCAGCGCGTCCAGGGCCAGGCGGCGGAAGACGCAGGGTGATTCGAACAGCAGCAGCGGCACGGGTTCGCCAGCGCGCACTGCCAACGTGGGCGCGCCAAACCATTCGATGGGCCATTGGCCGATGGCGTCGGGCGCGTCGGCCGGCCCATCGCCAAAGGCCAGGCCCAGGTCCAGCGTGCAGGCGGTCACGCCCGCGTTGACGGCGCCGCTGCCGCAGACCGACACGTCCAGCCTCACCGAACGTTGGCTGGCGGAAAAGCGCGCCAGCGTGTCGGGCAGCCAGCCGTCGGCGAAGTCCTGGGGCATGCCGAAGCGCACCTCGCCGACCAGTTCACCGGCCTGCAGGGCCAGCAGGGCTTCGTCGTTGAGCTGCAGCATACGCCGCGCATAGGCGGCCAGGCGTTCGCCCGCCTCGGTGGGCAACTGTTGCCGGCCCACCTTGCGGAAGAGCTGCTGACCCAGCCTCTCCTCCAGCGTGCGCATCTGCAGGCTGATGGCCGCGGGCGTGCGGTGCAGGCGCTCGGCCGCCTTGCTGAAGCCGCCGAGGTCGACGGCCAGCACCAGGGTGCGCAAGGCGGCCAGGTCGAGGATCATCCGTGGCGTCAATCGAGAGGCCAGGGCATGGCCTTGGGCATCTTGCTCGGGTCGTCGGGCTCGGCCGGCTTCAAGACCTTGTGGCCGGGCGCCTCGGCCTCGCGCCACCAGGGCTGGGCCGGTTCGCCCTTGGCCGGCTCCACGGCCTCGCCCAGGCGCGGCATCAGCAATTGGGCGCCCTGCTTGGGGCCGAGTTCCAGCAGGGTCTCGGCCGGCTGGTCCCAGTCGTGCAGGGCCAGCGAGAAGGTGCCCCAGTGCACCGGCAGGAAGGCGCCGCCGCCCAGCAGCTGGTAGGCCTTCAGCGCGTTCTCCGGGCCGAGATGGATGTCGCCCCAGGAGGGGTGGAAGGCGCCCACCTCGAGCATGACGAGGTCGAAGGGGCCGAAGTGCTCGCGGATGGCCGCGTACTCGGTCGTCAGGCCGGTGTCGCCGCTGAAGAAGACGCGGTGCTTCGGCGTCTCGATGACGATGGACGACCACAGCGTGGCGTTGCGATCGGTCAGGGAGCGGCCCGAGAAGTGTTGAGACGGTGCGGTGTGGATGCGCAGCTCGCCCTTGGGTGCCTGCCAGTGCTCCCACCAGTCCAGCTCGACGATGCGCTCGGCGGGGATGCCCCAGGCTTCGAGGTGGGCGCCGACGCCGAGCGAGGTGATGAAGGGCACGGCCTGCAGCTTGACCAGCTCCTTGACCGTGGCCATGTCGAGGTGGTCGTAGTGGTCGTGGGAGATGACGACGGCATCGAGTGGGGGCAAGGCCTTCAGCGCCAGCGGCACGGGCTGGAAGCGCTTGGGGCCGGCCAGCTGCGAAGGTGAGGCGCGCTTGCCCCAGACCGGGTCGGTCAGCACCCGAAAGCCGTCGATCTCGATCATCACCGTCGAGTGGCCCAGCCAGGTGGCGCGCAGGCCGGTGTCGGTGGGCTTGAGCCAGGCGTCCAGCGGGTTGTGCGCGGGCAGGGGGCCGGCGGGCGTGCGGCGGCCTTCGGAGCAGAGGAAGTCGCCCAGGGACGGCCTCTCGGTGCGGTCGCGCAGCCCCGGCTGGATGGGGTGGACGTTGTGGAAGCCCTCGCCCGAGTCGGTGACCCGGTAGCGCGGCGAGGCCCGCATGCGTTCAAGACGAGGGCCGGTGGCGCGTTTGCCGAGTGACTTCATGGCAGCTGAGGTTGGGGCGAATCTGCCGAGATGGCGGCGCGGCGCGGGCTTTCAAGGCCGTGGGCGGCGCGGGCCTTCCGACATTGGGCGTCGCCGGGCTCGACGCTGCGACAGGTGCTGGAGCGCTGGGCGTAGATGCTGCAACCCACCGACCGCCCGACTTCGCCCTGCAGCGCGACGCAACGGACCGGCTGCGTCTCAGTGCCGGCCATGCAGCGGTGCTGGGGGCTGACCTGGCGCGTCAACGCCACCGGCACCGTGCCGCCGGGCGCGTCGTCGGCCTCGGCCCAGTAGAAGGAGACGCGGAACACGGCGCAGCAGGCGCCGCAGCGCTGGCAGTCGAATTCGTCGGCCATGCCGCGCTCAGGCCTCCGCAATCGCCGCGACGGACACCTTGAGCCCCGGGATGCGCGCCGGCAGCTTGGCACCCTGGCGGGCCGGCGGGTTGGACGGGAACCAGCGCAGGTACTCCTCGTTCATGCCGGCGAAGTCGTCCTCGTCGGCCAGCACGATGGTCACGCTGACGATTTTGTCCAGAGAGCTGCCGGCCGCCTCCAGGATGGCGGTGATGTTGGTCAGGCACTGGCGGGTCTGCTCCTGCACCGTGGTGCCGACGAACTGGCCGGTCTCGGGATCGGTCGGCGCCGTGCCGGACACGAAGACCAGGCCCGCGGCCTTGACGGCCTGGCTGTAGACCGGCGGCGGCTTGGCAGCCTTGGGGGTGTAGACGATGTCGCGGGGCATGCCATCTCCTCTTTGAGTTGCCATCTTTCGGGCCGAGCGCTGGGCCGCTCCCGAGCCGGCCCGCTTGGGCGATGTGCTTGCGGCTCAACGCCGCAAGCATCGCCGTCTCCTCGGGGGACCGACCAGGCTCGTCCGCGTTCAGCGAGGCGAGACTGGGCGAGGGGCATCATTTCATGCCGGCTGATGGCGCGTACCGGCGCCCATGGTGATGAAGAACATGCGGCTGGGCCGGTACACCTTGACCGTGTGCCAGACGCCGCGCGGCACGACGACGGCGCCGCGGTCGGTGATGCGCTGCGAGGTCAGGGCGCCGTCGGCCGTCTCCATCAGGAACTGGATGTCGCCGTCCAGCAGGTAGACGAACTCCTCGCCGTGGGGGTGCATCTCCCAACTGCCCCAGTCGGCGTCGCAGACGAACTCCGACACCAGCCAGTCCTTGCCGAGGGCGTCCAGGGCCTCCTGGGGCTGTGACCAGAACTCGCGGCCGCCGGCTTCCTGGCGGATGGCGCCGGTGGCGTCGAGCAGGGCATAGGTTTCGTCGGGCAGGAACTTCATCGGCAGGTCTCCTGGCGCTGATTGTGCGGGGCCGGTGTGCAACATGCCGCAACCGCGCCGCTTGAAATGCCGGCCGGCGGCGGCATCTGGGACACATGCCTTCCGTCATCAAGCTTGCCGTCCCCGCCGAACTGCTGTCCCTCGTGCGCCTGGCCCAGTTGCTGCAGGCGCTTGAAGGCCAGGGCCATGCGGCCGATCCCCACCAATACCAGCTCCTGGTGCAGAAACTCGGCGCCGAGCTGCGTGAGCACCAGGGCCACGAGTCGTTGGCCGGCCTGCTCGACCACTTCCCCGCCGCGGCCGAGGTCTACGAAAACCTGCAGTACGGCCATGCCGGCCTGGTGCGCGCGCCGCTGGAGATGTCGTTGACGTCGGAGCTGGCGACGCGCGGGCTGCTGGACCGGATGAGGAAGAAGCCGAACTAGGAGCGCCGCAGCCCGATCTCGAAGACGACGCCGTCCTCGACATTGCGTGCCGCGATGCTGCCGCCCATCTTGGCCAGATAGGTCTTGGCGACGAACAGGCCCTGGCCGCGCCTCACGCCGTCCTCGGGCTCGGCATCGCTGACGCCGTAGTCGAAGATGCGTGTCAGCTGCTCGTCGGCGATGTGAGGGCCCTGGTTGTGGATGTCGACGAGGGCCAGTTCGCCTTCGACACGCAGGGCCAGCGTGACGGGTGTGCCGGCCACGCGGTAGCGGTCGGCATTGGTCAGCACATGGGTGATGGCGTCTTCCAGCGGGTACTCGTCGGCCTGGGCCCAGACCGGCTCGCCGGGCGTGTAGGCGACATCGGCAATGCCGGCATAGGCCGCGTTCTCGGCCACCTGGCGCAGGAAGGCATCCACATCCAGCCGGCCCACGGCCAGTGTCGCGGCGGCCAGGGCCTCGCTGGGTGACGCCTGGCCGTAGAGCACCTTGACGGCCTGCTGCATGCGCTGCACATAGCGCCGGCTGGGGTCGGAATCGCCGGCGTGCAGCAGCATCAGCGACTGCAGTGGCGACATGATCTCGTGGCCCACTGCATGCCACTGGTCGTGCTCGCGTTCGGCGCGCAGCTGCTCGCGGCGCAGGCTGTCGCGGGCGTGCTGCAGCAGGTCGGACAGGCTGCCGGCCAGGATGCCCAGCTCGTCGCGGCCGCGCAGGTCGGCCACGTCCAGGGTGCCGAGCTCGAAGCGCTTCTCGTCGGGGCGCTGCAGCTGGTGCGACAGCGCGGCGGCGCGTTGGGTCAGCGAGGCCACACGGCGGATCAGGCCCATCTCGATGATGAGCCAGGCCAGCGCAATTGATGCCAGCATGGCGCCCACCGGCCAGGCCAGCCGGGCGGCGCTGGCGCTCAAGGACCGGTCCAGGCCTTGCAGGTCGCCCGTCAGCGTGATGTCGAAACGGCCGGCCGGCGTCGTCACCGTGTCTCTGGCCTGCAGGGTGTGCGGCATGGCCGGCGCCGGCAGGTGCTGGATCAGGGTCGTCAGCCAGGGCGAGGGTGGCGCGCCGGCCTCCTCTGCGCCTTGCAGCAGCGCGACCAGGTTGTTGCCGCGCTTGATCTGCAGCGTTTCTCCCGGCGCCAGCGTGCCGGACAGCCGCGCCAGCGTCAGCGGCGGCTGACCAATGGAGGCGGCGCTGTCGAACAGCGTTGCACCACCGGGGCCGAGCAGGGCCAGGCTCAGGCCGGTACGGGACAGGTCCGCGGGCGGCCACTGCGGACCGCCGGGCCGGAACAGTGCTTCGCGAAACGCTTCCACCGGCAGGCGGATGGACACCGTCGTGCGGCGCGGGCAGGGCTCCGCCGTGCTGAGGCAGGGGCCCTCGCGCCAGACCCAGCCGCGGAAGTCGCGCTGCGGGCGGGCCTTGTAAGGCAGCGTCGTCGTGTTGCCAGCCTCGCTGACCGTGAAGCCGGGCAGCTGGCCGCGCTGCGCGTCCAGCATCTCGACGGGAGCCAGCCAATGCTGCACGACGCCATCGCGCATCAGGCTGATGCTCACGCGGTGCACATCGGCCAGCTCCAGCGTGCCGCGTGCACGCGACACCAGCGGCGGCGCGTCCAGGCCGGCTACGAGGTAGACGAAGCCGCCCGCATAGGCATTGCTGCCCACCGCGGTGCACAGGCTGGCGCCGCCGGGGTACTGCAGGGCGCAACCGGCCATGTCGACGGCACGCTGGGCCTTGGTCGCATCGTCGAAGTCGATGGCCGCGAACGGCAGCACCAGCGGCGCGACCCAGCCGGCATCCACCTGCGCCGGCTCCGGATTCATCAGCGCGAGCTGGCCCGAGGGGTGGCGCAGCTGCGCCACGATCTCGGCCAGGGATTTGGCGAAGGTCTGCTCGTAGCGCTGGGCGTTGCGCTGCCTCTCCTCGTTCAGCAGGGCCAGGGCCAGGGCCAGCGTGGCCAGGGCCAGGGCGACGAAGACGAGGTGGAAGACGATGCGGTTGCGAAACGCCGCCAGCCCCAAGCGCGGCATGTCGGGCAGCGGGAAATCAACCCGGCCGAGCTTCATCCACCCGTCCAGCGAAAGCCCCGCATCGGGATGTTCTCGATGCCGTCAAAGGCTGGGTCGACGTCGCGGAAGGCGTCGCGGATGGTGGCCACATGCTTGCGCACGTTGTCGCGGTTGCGGCCGCTCTTGACGACGTCGAACAGCTCCTCGTAGCTGACCACCTCGCCGGTGCGCTCGTGCAGCGTGGCGAGGATGCGCTGGGCGGTCAGCGGCAGGTTGATGCGCTGGCCGCGCCACATCGGCGTGCGCTGCTTCAGCGGGTCGAGCTGCAGGCTCTCGTCGCCGACCTTGGCGGCCGTTTTTGGCGCCGGCTCGCGCAGCCGCGCGGTGCGCAGGATGTCGAGGAAGGTCTCGATGAACTCGGCCTCATCGAAGGTCGTCTTTTGCAGATAGTCCCAGGCGTCCAGCGCCTTCATGATGCTGCGGTAGATGGCGGCCGGCATGGCCGACACCACCAGCACCGGCGTGCCCAGGCCCTGCTTGTTGATCTCGTTGATCAGGGCCACGCCGGCATTGCGCTCGCGGCCCAGCTCGATGTCCAGCACGACGAGGTCATAGCGCTCGCGCAGCAGCGCGGCTTCAGCGGCGTCGCGGTCGAACCATTGGTCGACCGTCAGCTCGGGGCGGGCGTTGCGAATCCAGCCGGCCAGCTGCTCGCTGGTGGTGGGGTCGTCTTCGATGACGGCGATGCGGGGCATGACGGGATTATCCGGAGCGCCGGGGGTTCGGCCCTGGAAGGATTCTTCCGGCTGTGTCGGCGACCCTCCCAAAGGATGTCAGACTGGCCGTCGACCCCAATACGCCCCGCATCGCGGCATGGCCGAGCATCCATCGCAGCCCACACAGCAGGCCCTCGTCCAGGCCCTGGCCGCGGCCACGCGCCGGGCCGTGGAACAGCTGTTCACGGAGCATCCGGAAACCTTCTACTACCTCACCCTCGTCACGACGGGCGAAGCCCTGCCGCCGACCCTGGCCGCTTGGTCATCCGAGGCCTTGTCAGCCAAGGCAGGCGCCCCAGGCGAAGTTGACCTGCTCAAGTGGTCGTACGCCGACTCGCCCTATTGCGGCTATGGCCAGCATTGCTTCTTGGAGGTGATCCGCCTCTTCGAGCTGCGGCCCCGCATGACGCACGAGATGGCCTGGGCGGCGTGGGAGGCGGAGCATCAGCTTCGCCTCGATGCGATGGAGATGGCGATGAAACAGCTGGATGAAGAAGGGCTGTTCGGGCGCGGCGATGAGCGGGACGGCATCCTCATTGCCGTGGAAGTGATGCCTCCCGATCCCACCAATGCCGGCCGCGTCCGGCGCCTCAATCCTGCAGGGTCGCCGGTCTTGCAGGCCTGGATGGAGGAGGCGGCTGAGGCGTGAAGCGTCCGATGGGCGTGATGCTCAAACCGGCACCAGCCGCCAGCAGCCGTAGGGGTTGAGGTAGAGCGAGTCCTCGGCGTAGCCGGGGCCGGCGTCGTCGAGCAGCCGGTAGGCCGGGGCGTCCCGGTCGGTGGAGAAGGTCTGGCCGGCCCGGATGGTGGGCGCCTCGGTGAAGAGGTAGCGCGTGAAGCTGCGGATCAGTTCGACCGCCTCGGCCGTGTCGCCACCGTTCTCGACGATGGCATCTCGCAGGCCCAGGTTGTGCATGCCGCAGGAATAGACCTCCGACCCCGTGATGTAGAGCACATAGGCGCGATGGGCGCTGAACAGGTGCAGATCGGCGCACAGCTGCTTCCAGGCCGACGGCGAATGCGCGATGCCGCTGCTTTCCACCTTGACGCCGAGGCCGCCCGCGTCCAGCAGCGCCGCGGCGGCCTGCATCAGGCCTTCGGCCGCGATCGCCGTGCCACCGTTGGCGACCAGGTAGACGACGGCCGCGTGCTCGTCGATGCGCTGCATGTCCGGCGTCTGCGCCCAATGCGGGCCAGCCGCGCGAAAGGCCGCGCCCATGCGCGGATCGCGCGCATGGAACTCCAGCTCGCAAGCCTGCTTCGTGTCCATGTGCATCAACACCTGGCCGGCGAAGAGATAGCCGCTGCCGCCGCGGACGATGGCCTCCAGCAATTCCGAGCGGGACTGCCAGGGGCCGGGGATGCAGAGGACGGTCAGTGGAGCGCTTGGGTTGTCGATCATCAGCTGCCAATGACCCCGCAGGCCACCCGCGCCCCGCCGCCGCCCAGGGGCATGGGGTGGTCGGAATGGTTGTCGCCGCCGGCATGCACCATCAGCGCGTGGTTCTTCACGTCGGCCAGCTTGAGCCGCGGACCCAGCACCGGCGAGCCGGCCGTGCCATCGGCACCCACGAACAGCGGCGGCAGGTCGCCGAGGTGGCCGTCGCCCCAGGGCTCGCCGTGCTTCTTCGTGCCCAGCGGGTCGAAATGGCCGCCGGCGGCGCCGGCCGGCACGGTGGCGCCGTTCGCCTCGGCGGGTGCACAGGAGGGCTTCTCGTGGATGTGGAAACCATGCAGGCCGGGCGGCAGGCCTTTCAGCTCGGGATAGAAGGCCAGGCCATAGGGCGTCTCGACGATGCGCACCGTGCCGACAGCGGCGCCGTCGCCCTGCTTCTCGGCCATGTTCACGCTCACCGTGATCTCGGCGCTGTGGGCCGCTGAGCAGGCCAGCAGGCAGGCGGCCACGATCCATGTGCTTTTCATCGATGTCTCCTTGGGTGCGATGGGGTCAGGATATCCATTGCCGGCCGGCGCAAGGGCCGCCGGCGTAACGGTTTGCCGGGACAGCTCAGACGCTGCGTATCCATTGCTTCAGCACGGCCTGCAATTCCGCAAGCCGGGCGTCGAAGTCTGCCGTTGACGCGAACTCGACCTGGGCGCGGTCTCGGCCCAGCCATTTCAGCAGGCCGCCGGGGTCGGCGATGGCCAGCCCCCCTTCCGGCAGCTCACGGGCCTTGGCGCCCAGATGCAGGATGAGACCGAAACCGGCCTTGGCGCGCAGATGCGTGGTGGCGAAGTACTCGGTCGTGCGCCAGCTCGGCGCATTCCACTTGATGCCTTCGGCGATGGAGTGGTCGACGGCGAGGATGGCGGCCCGCAGCGTTTCGATGTCGGCCTTGAAGGGATGATCCAGCGCCGCCATGAACTGGTCGACGGCCTGCGAGGTGTCGGCGGCGGTCAGCTTGGGCATGGCTGGATTCTGGCGGCAAGGCTGAAGATTTGTCTTTCAAGACGCCCCAGAATCGGCACCTCCCCGAACTGTCGAAGCCGAGTCCGGCGCAGCGCCCAACTGCCATGCGAATTTTCCTGCCTCTTGCTGCCGCCTGCCTGTTCACCGCTGCTCACGCCGGCAGCCTCGATCGCGCCGATCAGGTCGACCTGATCGAACTGGACGGCAAGACGTCCCAGGCCCGGTTGCTGGTCCTGCTGGAGGAAGACAGGGTCAACACGCGCCCGGCGATGAAGTCCCTGTTCAAGAAGGTCAACAACTACCTGGCCTTCGTGGACTCCGGGCAGCTCAAGGAAGCTGCGCCCACCGCCAACCCCAGCTTGCGGCCCAGGATCGTCGTGCATGGCCCCAAGGAGGCCAGCACCGCGGAAATGCCGAACCTGGCCGGCCTGAAGCTGGCTGGCCAGAAGGCCGGCGTAGAGGTGGAGGTGCTCGCCTATCAGCCCGGCATCAGGCCCAGGCCGGTGGCCATCAAGCCCGGCAAGTGATGCCGCGCCCGCTTCAAGGCTTGATATACGCAAACCCCTGGCCCTGCAGCTTGGCCAGGCGGACCACGCCGGCCGGCGTGTAGTCGACCTCAGGCAGGAACTGTTCCTTCTTCAGGTTGCGCCCCTTCATGGTGTTCTCGCAGACCTCGAACTTCACGCCGCGCGCCTTCAGGGCCGTGACCTGGGCAGCGTAGTCGCTGGCATTGGCGTCCTTGTAGCCGGGCATCAGCACATCGACACCTGGCCCCAGGGCCACGACCGTGATCTGGGCCGTGGGGTCGCCATCCAGGTGGTTGCGGATGTTGCGCAGGCCCTTCATGGCCTGGGCCGGGGCGTCGTCGAAGTGGTAGACCACATGCTGCTGGGCCAGCGCATACGTCGCCGAGAAGGACAGCAGCAGGGCTGCAAACATCAGGCGCAAGAAACGCATCGTCATCTCCAGGGGCGGGTAGGCGGCTTCGCAAGCTAAGGCAGGACGCATGCCAGCGTCAATCCGGCCTGACCTGCGGAAGATTCTTTCCGCCCCGCCGGAAGACACCCACCCCGCCCTCCCCTCGTCCCTTCCCGCAGCAATGGGAACCATGGCCGCCATGCATCGCCACAACAACCCAGCGATGCATCACTGCCCAGGAGTCCTCCACCATGCTGCAACGCCTCAAGACCCTCGCCGCTTCCATCCGCAACGCCTTCAATCGCGGAGCCAGCCGCGGCTTTGAGGCCGCATCCGCTTCCGCGCCCGTTGCCGCCCGCTCTTTGCGCCGCGCCCTGCCCCCGCTGATCCTGCTGACGGCCGTGACGGCCGCAGGCTATGCCGTCGTCACCCACCCGCCGCTGCAGGCCGTGCCCCATGGCCAGGCCGCGCTGCGCACCAACCAGTTCAGCGGCGGCACCACCGAGTTCCGCGAGGGCAGCTTCATCCGCTTCCCGGCCCTGCACGAGGTGCGCCTGTTCCCGCTGCGCGACCAGAGCTTCCAACCCGCCAACCTGGCCAAGGCCACCGGCCCGGCGCCGCTGCAGTCGGTCGAGGGCCTGTCGCTGGGCCTGGACATGACGGTGCGCTGGGCCGTGGACGACAGGCGCCTGCCCGAGCTGTCGCGCAAGCTGCCCGACAACATTGAGGCCGACGTCATCGCCCCGGCCGTGCAGGCCGTCGTCTACAAGCAGATCGCCAAGCACACGGTGCGCGAGATCTTCTCCAGCCAGCGCGCCGAGATCGCCAGCGCGCTGGAAGCCGAGCTGCGCGCCAAGCTGGCGAATGACGGCATCCTGCTGAAGAGCGTGCAGATCGGCTCGGTCGACCTGCCGCCCGACTACCGCCGCGGCATGGACCAGATGCTGTCCGACAGCCTGGCCAGCGAGCGCATGCGCTACACGCTGGAAATCTCGGAGAAGAAGGTCAAGGAGACCGAGCTCGAGGCCGCCGCCGACAAGGTGCGCCGCGAGACCGCCGCCGAGGCCGCCGGCCGTGAGCAGATCATTGCCGCCAAGGCCCAGGAGGAGGCCATGAAGCATGTGCTGCCCTTCAAGCAGAAGCAGATCGAGCAGCGCGCCCTGGAAGCCCAGGCGGACAGCGCCGCCCGCGTCCAGCAGGCCGAGGGTCAGGCCAAGGCGCGCCGCATCGAGGTCGACGCCGAGGCCGCCGCACGCCAGAAGCTGGCCGATGCCGAGGCCTATCGCGTCACGCAGATCGGCAAGGCCAATGCCGGCCAGATGGCGGCCGAAGGCGCCCTGCTGACCAGGCACCCGCTGCTGGTGCAGAAGGCCATGGCCGACAAGCTGTCCGACAAGGTGCAGGTCATCATCGCCCCGCCCGGCTCGGGCGGCTTCATCGGCAACGCCCTGCTGGGCGGCACCCAGCCCAAGGCCACCGCTGCCGAAGGCAACGGCGAAGCCACCACGGAGAAGGAGTAAGCCATCATGCGTCGTATCGCACTGATCATCGTGGCCTCCGCGGTGGCCGCCGTCATCATGTCGGAGGCCGACGCTGCGCCGGCGCCCGAGCTGCCGGTCTTCCCGCGCGCCGGCCTCGTCGTGCAGGACTCGCCGCTGCGCGGCGCGCCGCGCGACACTGCCTCGCTGCAGGCCCAGATGGGCCGTGGCGAGGCGCTGGAGATCCGCGCCGAGCGCGCTGACCACTGGCAGGTCTGGGACTACCGCCGCGAGCGTGGTGGCTGGATGCGCAAGGGTCAGGTGCTGCTCATGCCGCGCGGCGACGGTGCCAGCGCCGAACTGCTGGCACAGCTGCACCTGGCGCGCCAGCAATGGGGGACCGAAGGCCTGGGACTGGGCCTGGCCGCGGCCTATGTGCAGGCCGCCAGCAAGGACGAGATGGCCGGCCCCGGCGGCGCCGATGCGCTGGAGGCCATGGGTCAGTTTGCCGAGCGCATCGCCGACCGCGCCTCGCTGCGCGACGCCAAGCCCGCCGAGGGCCAGTTGGCCGCGCAGATGGACGTCGCGGCCCGCTACGGCCTGAAGTTCGAGTCCTTCGACGCCGAGGAAGGCCGCGTGCAGGTCTGCTACGAGGGCGAGGCCTTCCGCCGCCTGCTCGTCACCGCCGCCGCGCCCGAGCAGCGCGTGCGCGCCGCCCTGGCCATCACGCGGCCCGATTGCCTGAACCCGCATGCCACGGCGCGCGAGGCCGAGGCGCGTGACCAGTGGCGTCAGCAGGTGCTGTCACAGGTCGACGCGGCCGCGCTGCCGAGCTATTGGAAGAACCGTCTGCTGATGCGTCGCGCCAGCGTCGCCGCCAGCCTGGCCTTTGCCCAGGCCCGCCGTGGCGCCGGGGGCGAGGCCGTGCCGGCCCTGGCCGAGTTCGCCGGCATCGCGCCGAGCGAGCTGACCGAGGACGACCAGGCCGCCTATGCCGATGCCGCCATGCGCGTCAACGCGGCGCGCTGGCTGGGCACGTCCACCACCGCGCGCGACTTCGGCACCGTGCAGCTCACGCTGCAGCCCGGTGCCGACGGTGAGCGTTGCGTCGAACTGAAGGAAGGCGGCAAGCTGGCGGCGCGCCGCTGCAGCTATGGCCAGATCGCGCTGGCCTCGGCCTCGCTGAACCGCGAGGGCCGCGCCCTGTCCCTGGCCGCCCAGCCGCTGGATGGCTGGCGCGAGCTTTGGGTCTTCCTGAAGGAGCCGGGCAAGAACGGCGGCTGGCGCGTCGAGGTCATGCCGCCCGCACCGGCCCAGCCGGGCCTGGGGGTGGCCGAGTTCGCCGGCTGGGTGCCGGGTGGTGCGCAGATGCTGCTGGCCCGGGAGTTCCGCGCCGAAGGCAAGTACCGCCGCAGCTTTGAGGTCGTGTCGCTGGCCAACCTGGCCACCGAGCGCCAGTCCAGCGAGCCCGCCTTGATGGGCGCCTTCCAGCGCTGGAGCGACCCGGCCTGGCGCGGCAGCTCGCCGATCCGGCGTTGATCTTGCGGGCCGAGCGCTGGGCCGCTCCCGAGCCGGCCCGCTCTGGCGATGTGCTTGCCGGTCAATCCGGCAAGCATCGCCCTCCCCTCGGGGGCTGAGGCCGGACACGGCAAGTCCTGTGGACTTGGCGTGCCTGCCGAAGAGCAGCCGCTCTGTCGGCTGCGCGGTCTGCAAGACCGGTCAAGGTACTCCTTGGACGGGGGGCTCCAGTTCAGGCCGCCAGCGCCAGCGCCTCATCGCCCTGCACCGGCAGCACCAGCCGGGCCACCGTGCCCTGGCCCGGCTGGCTCTCCAGCTCCAGGCTGCCGCCCAGCATGCCGCTGACCAGGCTGTGGGCGACGAACAGGCCCAGGCCGCTGCCGCCCTGGCCGAAGGTGGTGGTGAAGAAGGGCTCGAAGGCGCGAGCCAGGTCGGCGGCCGGCATGCCGGCGCCGTTGTCGTGCAGCTCCAGCGTCAGGCGGTCGCTGCTGCGCCGGGCCATCACGCGAATATGGCCGCCGCTGTTGTTGCGGAAGGCATGCAGGCAGGCGTTCTCCAGCAGCTGTTCCAGCACCTGCTGCAACACCTCGGGATAGCCTTCCAGCACGAAGCGCTCGGGCAGCTCGCTGGTCAGCCGCACGCGTTCGACGGCCAGGCGGGATTGCACGCGCGCCCAGGCCTGCAGCACGGCCTCGCGCAGGTCGAAGCGCGAGCGCACGGCACGGCCGCTGCCCTCGGTCAGCTCCTTGAAGCGGTTGACCAGGCGCAGCGCCCGGTCGACGTTCTGCTCGACCAGCTCGGTGCCGGCCTGGGCCTGCGCCACCCACTCGACCAGCTCCTGGCGCTTCAGCGGCGCGCCGCCGGCCATGCGCTCGGCAAAGCCGGCGCTGCCGGCACGCAGGGCGCTGGCACTCAGCAGCGCGTTGCCCAGCGGCGTGTTCATCTCATGGGCGATGCCCGCCAGCAGCTGGCCCAGGGCCGCCAGCTTGCGGCTGTTGACGAGCTCGTCCTGGGCGGCCAGCAGCTCGGCGGTGCGGGCCTGGACCTGTTCCTCCAGCCACTGGGCCGTGCGGCGCCTTTCCTCGTCGCGGCGGGCCTGGTCGATGGCGATGCCGGCGAGGTGGCTGGCGATGTTCAGCGCGCTGATCTCCTCAGGGCTGGGCCGGCGCACCTCGCGGTAGTACATGGCGAAGCTGCCGATGACGCCCTGGGTGGCCGCATGGATGGGCGCCGACCAGCAGGCCTTGAAGCCATAGGGCAGGGCCAGGGCCTTGTAAGCCGCCCACAGCGGGTGGGTGGCGATGTCGTCGACGATGACGAGGCGATCGTCGTGCATGGCGGTGCCGCAGGAACCCGCCGTGGGCCCGATCTCGGCGCCCTCCAGCGCCTGCATGTAGTCGTGCGGCATGCGCGGGCCGGCGCCCACATGCACATGCCGGCCGTCCAGGTCGAGCAGCAGCACGGTGCAGTACAGGCCCTCGAACTGCGATTCGATGAGGGCCGTCAGCCGGTTCAGCACCGGGGTCAGCGGCTGGCCGGAGGCGACCATCTCCAGCAACTCGTTCTTGGCCTGGTTCAGCACCTCGGCGAACTGCATGCGGCTGACGTCCACCATGCAGACGGCTACCTGCGGCTCGCCTTCGCGCTCGGTCAGCGTCAGGTGCAGCTCGTGGGGTCGGGTCTCGCCATCACGGGTCTGGAAGGTCCAGGGCAGGCTCAGCGAACCGCCTTGCTGCAGCTGCGCCAGCACGCTGTCCAGCGTGGCCGCGGAGGGGCGGCCGTCGGGCTGGCGCAGCGGGCACAGCAGGGACAGCGGCATGCCGCGCAGGGCCTGCGCGTCATAGCCCAGCACCTTGGCCCGGCCCGAGGCTGCGCCGACGATGGGCAGCTCCGGCGTGGCCTTCACGAGCAGTATCGCGACATGGGTCATGTCGTCCATCTCGGCCTCCGCTGAGTTGCGAGCTTATGCAGCCCGCTGAAGTCCGACTGTGCCCCATCCGGGCCATTCGCCCAACTACTGTCAGAAATGAGGAGTGACTGGCGCCAGAATGCCGGCCATTGCCACCGACCTGCGGACCCGAACATGCCCCAGATGCTGCTCATCGTCGAACCCATTGGCCAGCGTGCCGAACGTGGCCGCGTCGCCGGCGAGGCCGTCTACCAGCGCATGCTGGACTTCACCGCTGAACTGAAGGAGACCGGCCTGCTGCTGGGTACCAACTCCCTGGGCTCGGCGGCCAAACGCTATGCCAAGCGCGAGGGCGGCGCCCAGGTCTGGGACGGCCCCTTTGCCGAGGCCAAGGAGATGGTGGGCGGCTATTTCCTGCTCGACACCGAAGACCCTGCCGTCGCCATGGCCTGGGCCGAACGCTGCCCGGCGGCCGAATGGGCCACGGTGGAGATCCGAGGTGTGGGTCCCTGCTATATGTGAGCCCCTCGTCCAGTCGCGCCGCACTGAACGCGGTCGCGCCTGACCGATCCCCCGAGGGGATGGCGATGCTTGCGGCGTCGAGCCGCAAGCACATCGCCCGGCGGGCCGGCTCGGGAGCGGCCCAGCGCTCGGCCCGGAAACCCCCAGTTTCGAAATACTGGTAGTTTCCCGAGGCTTGTCGAAACCGGGCCGCATGGATCGTCGTGGGAATGAAGGCAGCGAATCAAGGCGCTGCCACCCACCCAGGAGACCCGCCATGCGATTCATGATCCAAGTCCGCGCCAACGCCGTCAGCGAGCGCGGCGACCCGCCCGGCCCCGAGTACGCCAAGCTCTTCGAGGAGATGGGCGCTTTCCACGAGGAGATGGCCCGTGCCGGTGTGCTGCTGGACGGCGCCGGCCTGCGTCCCAGCCGTGACGGCTGGCGCCAGCGCTACGAGGCCGATGGCAGCGTGCGCCGCATCGACGGTCCCTTCGCCGAGACCAAGGAGCTGATCGCCGGCTACACGCTGATCCAGGTGCGCTCCGTCGAGGAGGCCCAGGCCTGGGCCAGCCGCTTCCCCATGCCCTTCATCGGCATGGCCTGCGAGGTCGAGGTGCGCCGTCTCTACGAAGACGCCGACTTCGCCCCCGGCGGCGACATGGCCATCCGCAGCGAATGAGGAGCATGTCATGAGCAACCTCTCCATCATCTTCATCTGCCTGGGTGTGGCCCTGGCTCTGCTGCTGGCCTATGCCGCCACGCGGCCCGACGAGTTCAAGGTCGAGCGCCGCCTGCGCATCGCCGCGCCCGCCGACAAGCTCTGGCCCCTGGTCAGCGAGCTGCGCAGCTTCAACCGCTGGAACCCCTACGAGCGCAAGGACCCGCTGATCAAGAGCGCCTACAGCGGCGCGGCGGCCGGCGTGGGTTCGCGCTACGACTGGGACAGCAAGGAGGTCGGCAGCGGCAGCCTGGAGATCGTCAGCCAGCAGCCGGGCAAGGCCGTGCAGTTGAAGCTGGATTTCGTGAAGCCCTTCGAGGCCCACAACCAGGCCGAGTTCGCGCTGCAGCCCACGCCCGACGGCGCCACCGAGGTGCGCTGGACCATGAACGGCCCGGCCAACTTCATCAGCAAGTTGATGGGCGTCTTCATCAACATGGACAAGATGGTGGGCCGCGACTTCGAGGACGGCCTGCAGAACCTGCGCCAGATCGCGGAGGCCCAGTGATGAAAGACCTGCAATTCGGCATCGACATTGCAGCGCCCGCCGCCCGGGTCTGGGACTGCATGTTCGACCCCCTCGCCTACCGAGACTGGACCAGCGCCTTCGCCGAGGGCTCCTACTTCGAAGGCCATTGGGAAGCCGGCCGCCGCCTGCGCTTTCTGGACCCGCGCGGTTTCGGCATGGAGGCTGTCGTCGACGTGGCGCGGCCTCACGAAGAGCTGTCGCTGCGCCTGGTCGGCGAGATCAGGGACGGCCGCCCCGTCACTGACAGCGCCCTGCATGGCGAACCGGCCCGGGAGCGCTATGTCTTCAGCGCCACGCCGGCCGGCGGCACGCGGTTGGCCATCCACCTGCAGAGCTGGGACGACGGCTTCACCGACTTCCTGAACACGACCTGGCCCCAGGCCCTGCAGCGGCTCAAGGCCCTGTCCGAGTCGACGCACTGAAAGGGAACACCATGCAGATCAAGATCGCCTCCGTCTTCGTCGACGACCAGGCCAAGGCCCTGGCCTTCTACACGGAGAAGCTCGGCTTCAAGAAGATGGCCGACATCCCCATGGGCCCGACCTACCGCTGGCTGACCGTCGTGTCGCCCGACGGCATCGAAGGCGTTGAACTGGCCCTCGAGGCCCTGGGCTTCGCGCCGGCCAAGGTCTATCAGAAGGCCCTCTACGACGCCAACATGCCCTGCACCGCCTTCGTCACCACCGATGTCGAGGCCGAGGCGCAGAAGCTGCGCGAGCGCGGCGTCGTCGTGCGCGGCCAACCCGAGAACATGGGTCCCATCAAGGCCGTCATGTTCGAGGACGGCTGCGGCAACCTCATCCACCTCGTCCAACCCCTGTGAGCCCCACCATGAGCCACGCGCACAAGCAGATCTTCGTCAACATGCCCGTCAAGGACCTGGCCAAGAGCAAGGCCTTCTTCGAGGCTGTCGGTTACAGCTTCAACCCGCAGTTCACCAACGACAAGGGCGCCAGCCTCATCCTCGGCGACAACCTGTTCGCGATGCTGCTGGCCGAGGACTTCGCCCGCACCTTCACGCCCAAGACCTTCCCCGACCCCAAGACCAACACCACCGGCTGGGTGTGCCTGAGCTGCGACAGCCGCGAGGAAGTCGATGCCCTCGTCGCCAAGGCCAAGGCCGCCGGCGGCAACATCCCCAGCGAGCCGCAGGACTACGGTTTCATGTACGGCCACGGTTTCGAGGACCTCGACGGCCACCACTGGGAACTCGTCCACATGTCCGGTATGCCTCCCCAGGCTTGAACAGGAGATCACCATGCAGATCCAACCCAAGATCCAGCCCTTCATCTGGTTCGAGAAGGGCGCCGAAAACGCCGTGGCCCACTACCAGAAGGTCTTCGGCGCCGACCAGGTCCGCGTCATCGACACCCAGCGCTGGGGCGAGAACTCGCCCGGCGCGGCCGGCACGGTCATGATCGTCAACTTCGAGCTGTTCGGCACGCGCATGACGGTCTTCAACGGCGGCTCGCACTTCAAGCTCACCGAGGCCTTCTCGCTGACCGTCGTCTGCGAAGACCAGGCCGAGATCGACAAGCTCTGGGAGCAGCTGCCCGCCAACGGCGGCGCGCCCCAGGCCTGCGGTTGGGTCAAGGACGCCTGGGGCCTGTGCTGGCAGATCATCCCCAAGGACTGGTTCGACATGGTGCGCGACCCCGACCCGGCCCGCGTGCAGCGCGTCTTCCAGGCCGTCTGGAAGATGCAGAAGATCGACCTCGCAGCCCTCAAGGCTGCCTACAACGCGGCCTGACCGTGGATCATGCAGAACTGGCCGCGGGCGTCTGGCGCATCGAGCGCAGCCGCCTCGTCGGCGCCGCGGCCAAGATGCTGCGCGACCTCGACGAGGCCGAGGACTGCGCCCAGGACGCCCTCATCGCCGCCATGGAAACCTGGCCGCGTGACGGCCAGCCCGCCAACCCTGCCGCCTGGCTGATGACCTCCACCCGCAACAAGGCCCTGGACCGGCTGCGCCGCCGCGCCATGCTGGAGCGCGAGCACGAGCATCTCGCGGCCGATGACGAGGCCATGGGCACTCATGTCGTGCCCGACTTCGTCGACCACCTGGACGCGGCGCGCGACCAGGCCGAGATCGGCGACGAGCAGCTGCGCCTCATCTTCATTGCCTGCCACCCGGTGCTGCCGCGCGAGGCCCAGGTGGCGTTGACGCTGCGCCTGCTCGGCGGCTTGGAGACGGCCGAGATCGCGCGCGCCTTCCTGCAGCCCGAGGCCACCGTCGCCCAGCGCATCGTGCGCGCCAAGAAGGCGCTCAACGGCCAGGCCTACGAGCTGCCCACGGCCGACGAGCGCGAGCAGCGCCTGGGCGCGGTGCTGGCCGTCGTCTACCTGATCTTCAACGAGGGCCACAGCGCCGGCAGCGGCGCCAGTCTGCTGCGCCCGGCCCTGTGCGACGAGGCCCTGCGACTGGCGCGCCAGCTGCAGCATCTGCTGCCCGCCGACTCCGAGGTGCACGGCCTGGCTGCGCTGCTGGAGATCCAGGCCTCCCGCCTGCCCGCCCGCATGGACGCGCAAGGCCGACCCGTGCTGCTGCCCGACCAGGACCGCCGCAAGTGGGACCCGCTGCTGATCCGCCGCGGCCTGACCGCGCTGGAAGGGGCGCTGCGCATGGGCGAGCCCGGTCCCTACACGCTGCAGGCCGTCATCGCGGCCTGCCATGCGCGTGCGGCCCGCGCAGAAGACACCGACTGGCGCGCCATCGTCGCGGGCTATGACCGCCTGCTCGCCCTCAACCCGTCGCCCGTCATTGCGCTGAACCGCGCGGTGGCCGTCAGCTTTGCCGACGGTCCGGCCGCGGCCCTGCCGCTGCTGGAGCAGCTGGCGGCCGAACCCCAGCTCAAGCGCTACCCCTTCCTGGCCGGCGCCCAGGCTGACGTGCTGGAGCGCCTCGGCCGCGTGGGTGAGGCGCGCGACGCCTATCTGCGCGCGGCAGAGCTGACCGACAACGAGGTCCAGCGCGCGCTGTTGCAGGCCCGCGCGACGCGTCTCGCGAATTGAGCCCGACGGCGCTATTTGCGCCGGATGAACTTCACCGCTGCCAGCACGCCCAGGGCCAGGGCCACCAGCGGCCAGCTGCCGGGCTCGGGTGTCGGGCAGGGCGGAGTGCCGGGCACGCCGCAGTTGGCCTGGGCGCTTGCCAGCACGGGCATGAGGGCCAGGCTCGCCGCGGCCACGCGGGCTGCGATGGAAGACAGGGTGGTCATGGCGTCCCCTCGTCCGGAATCTTTCCGGTGCGAAGAGCTTGGGCGGTCTGGCCGCCCGTTTCAAGCTGTCTAGTCCTGCAAACCGAGGGCAGACCCCGCGGATCGGGGGCCTACTTACAGATCAGGCAAATGTCGGGAATCAAGCTCAGCAAGGCCAGCGTGGCGATCCACAGCAGCATCGCAAACGCCGTCGCCAGGAGGGAGCGAGACCTCATGGCAAAACCACCGACCGACCCATACAGCACCGCCGGAACGATGGCAATGAAAAAGCCATTCGCTCCTACTGCGGCCACTGCCAGCAGTACTCCGATCAGCATCAGCGGTAGGCTCAGCAGGTAGCGTAGCAAGTCGAGAGCTCCTGCCTTGCTCCACCAGCGCTTGGCGCCAGCTGTTTTGGGACTTGATGCCCAAGGCGCCTGCCCCTCAGGGAGTGAACTCCAATCGTTGAACGGGCCGAAGTACGCGAGACACGACGGGCATCTATCGCACGTCCTGGCGTTCTCCAGCATGCGGTTGCAGTGAGGGCAAAACCAACTCCGGGTCATACGACCGAAAGTATCGAGGTCACTTGGCAGCCTAAAGAACGCGACAGTTCAGTCGCTCAGTGATCGCCGGCGCTGAAACGCGTATCCGGCAGCTGCATCGAGCTGCGCAATTGCATCCGCGTCGAGGGCCAGCTGGTCAGCGGCGGGTTGACGGAGTCGAGGTGGGCCTCGCGGGCCGCGGCCAGGCCCTGGCGGTGGGCCAGCTCGACGAAGGCCTGGGTGGCGTCGCGCGGCAGTGCCTGGGCGTACAGAAAGCCCTGGCCCAGGCTGCAGCCCAGTTCGGTCAGCACCTGCTGCTGTTCCGGCGTCTCGATGCCCTCGGCCACCGTGTGCAGGCCCAGGGCCCGGGCCAGGTCGTGGATGGCCGAGACGATGGCGCGCGCCGTCGGCCCGGCGCGTGGATGGTCGAGGTCGGCGATGAAGGCGCGGTCGATCTTGAGCAGGTCCAGCGGCAGGCGGCGCAGATAGGCCAGCGACGAGAAACCGGTGCCGAAGTCGTCCAGCGCGATGCGCACGCCCAGGGCGCGCAGCCGCGTCAACAGGTCGATGGCATGGCTGCTGTCGTTCAGCAGGGCCGACTCGGTCAGCTCGATCTCCAGCCGGTCGGCCGGCAGGCCGCTGCGCTCCAGCGCCTCCAGCACATGCAGCTCGATGGGACTGCGCTCGAACTGCAGCGCCGACACATTGACGGCCACGCGCAGTTCGCCGGGCCAGCGCGCGGCGTCGCGGCAGGCGACGAGCAGGGCCCAGGCGCCGATGGCGACGATGAGGCCGCTGTCCTCGGCCAGCGGGATGAAGACGGCCGGCGGCACCAGGCCACGGCTGGGATGGCGCCAGCGCATCAGCGCCTCGAAGCCCAGCAGCTTGCCGCTGGCCAACTCGATCTGCGGCTGGTAGTGCATCTCCAGTTGACCCGCGTCGAGGGCGAGGCGCAGGTCGGCCAGCAGGGCGATGCGGTCCTGGGCCTCCTGCTGCATGGCCGGCTCGTACAGGACGAGGCGATCGCGGCCGGCGGCCTTGGCGGCGAACAGGGCCAGGTCGGCGGCGCGCAGCAGCGGGTCGGCGGTCTGGGCGTGGCGGGGCGCGCAGGCGGCGCCGATGCTGGCGCGCACGTCGATCTCGTGACCGGCGATGGTGACCGGCACGCGCAGGGCCGAGCGCAGCTGCTTGCCCAGGCGCTGCGTGGCCTCGGGAGTCAGCTCGCCGCGCAGCAGGATGGCGAACTCATCGGCCGCCAGGCGGGCGACCAGGTCGCCATGGCCGCGCCGGGCCGCCAGGCTGTCGCGCAGCCGCTCGCCGACGGCGGCCAGCAGGTGGTCGCCGGCCGCGTGGCCCAGGCTGTCGTTGACCTGCTTGAAGCAATCCAGGTCCAGCAGCAACACGGTGCAGGGCGAGATGGGCCCGCCGCCGCCGAGATAGAGGGCCAGGCGGCGATGGAACTGGTGGCGGTTGGCCAGGCCGGTGACGGTGTCCTGGTCGGTCAGGCGCAGCAGCTCGCGCTCGCGTTCGCGCACCTCGCTGACGTCGCTGCCCACGCCGCGCCAGCCGCCGTCGCCTTCCAGGCGGCGTCCGCTCAGGGCCCACCAGACGTCCTCCCCGCCGATCTGCAGATGCAGGGCGTGATCGCGCAGGGGCTCATGCGTCAGCAGCGCGTCGCCGAGCCGGTCCAGGCGTTGTTTGGCTTCGGGGTTGTTGGGCGGCAGGTGACGGGTCAGCAGGGCCAGCAGGGGCTCGCCGATGAAGGCTTCTGGCGGGTGACCCAGGCGCTCGGCCATGCGCTGCGACACGTGGCTCAGCCTGCCGTCGCGGCCCAGCTCCCACAGCCAGTCGCTGGCGTGGTGTTCGAAGTCGCGCAGCAGCAGCGAGACCGTGAGCCGGTCACGCGCGGCTTCATGCTGGGCGTGGCGGCCCTGCAGGAAGAGGCGGGCATTGAGCAGGGCCGCCATGCACAGCACGATGGCGTACAGCGGCAGCAGCGGCAGCAGGCCGTCCATCCACGGCAGGGGCAGCAGCATGATGCCCAGGGCCAGCGAGCCGCAGGCGCCGATCACCCAGGCGATGGCCACGGCGGGCAGCAGGGCGAACATCCAGGCCGCGGCGGCAATGGCCCCGGCGGCGGTGGCCACCAGGGGCGCATGCAGGCCGCTCGGCACCTGCTGGGCGACCTGCAGGATCAGCAGCACGTCCAGCACGCCGCCGATCAACAGGTCGAGGGCCAGCAGCAGGCCGGCCTTGATGCCGCGTGGTGGCGCTTCGGGCGAGCGGCGGTAGCGCTCGTGCCACCACAGTGCGAAGTTCAGCCCATTGAGGGCGACCAGCGCCAACAACGTCGGCAGCACCGGCAGCAGGTCCGCATGCCCGCCCAGCGCCACGAGCAGCAGCACCACGGCGATCGCCGTTGCAATGACAGAGGCCGGGAGCTGGTCGACGACGGCGCGCCACTGGTCGCCGCGCAGCCGGGCCGCCTCGGCGGGGTCGCCCGGCACCTTCCAGGCGGCGTCGATCAGCCGCCGAAAGCCCGCCAGCGGTCGCCAGCCTGGCGCGGCAGGCAGGGCAAAAGGGGGCGGAGTCTCGGCCATGGCGAACCCATCCTAGGCGGGGGCCGACAGGCGCGGGTGTGACGCAATGCCTGAGAAATGACTTCTTGCAAGGTGAGTTTTGACATCGACCCGCTTCAGCGCGACGTGGTGTTCTCGCGCAGCATGCGCTGCATCAGCGTGAAGAAGCGGTCGTAGAACTCGCCCGCCGGAATGGTTTCGGAGGCGACCTTGACAAGGGCATCGTCGCTGGACGACAGCGGCACCGAGATCGATCCCAAGGCGCTGAGGCCCAGGCTGGCAGCCTGGTTGCTCTTCTTCAGCGCGTAGCGGTCCTGCTGGGCGCTGACATAGGCGGTGGCGATCTGCTGCTTGGGTCCGTCGCCCACGCAGACGACGTTGAAGGCGATCTCGACATGCACCTCGCCCGCAGGCTGGAAATGCTTGGCGCCCTGCACGACACCGCTGGCGGCCTTGCTGATGACGTAGCCCTGGCTGAGCAGGGCGCGGCGCGCGGCCTCGCAGGTGTCTTCGACATTGGCGTCGAAGAGCCGCGAGAAGGTCTCCTCGGCGGCAAAGCTCTCGCCCTGGTAGACCGACTTCTCGGCTTTGATCGACCGGGCGGGCAGACCGCTGCAGCCGGCCAGCGACACGGCCAGCAGCGCTGGCACGGCAAGGGAAAGGAGGCGAGGCATGGGGCGATTATTCCGTTGTCGAGGGCGGCGCGGGGGTGACGGCCGGCAACGCGGCGCTCCCGGCTCGCGATGACAGGGGTTTCAGAGCATGGCCATCAGGCCGGCCAGCCAACCGCTGGCCGTGGCCGGACGCCACACCAGGTGGACCTGCTCGACGCACTCGTAGGGGCAGTCGGGTACCGTCAGCCGCACGAGGTCGCCGTGCTGGGCCAGCGCGAAATCGGGCAGATAGGCCAGGGCCTGGCCGCTGCGCACCAGGCTGATCAGCAGCTGCAGGTCGTCCAGCCAGAAGCGGATGCGCCGCGGCAGGCGATCGTCGCGCCAGCCGTCGGCGCGGCTGCCGCGCTCCAGGCCGCAGAACATGGAGTGCTGTGGGCAGGCGAAGTCGTGCTGCAGCACTTCGGCCGTCGGCACCGTGCTGCGTTCGGCCAGCGCGTGGCTGCGGCCGGCGGCCAGCTGCATGCGGATTTCGCCCAGGGGTTTCGTTGCCAGTCCGGTCGGCAGGGCGGCGCCCAGGGCCACGCCGGTGACCAGGGCCAAGTCGCCTTCACCGCGGGCCAGCGCAGCCAGGGCAGCGTCCTCGAACAGCGTCACGAAGTTCAGGCTGGCCTGCGGCTGGCGCTCGGATAGCCGGGCCGCCAGCGCAGCACCGAACCCCCATTGCAGTACAGCGGGCGCCAGCAGGCGGCAATGTGAGCGCAGGCTCACGCCGCGGAACTCGGCCTCGGTCTGCTCGGCCAGCGTGACAAGGGCCAGGGCCCGTTCGCGCAGTCTTTCGCCGGCCGCGTTCAGGCGGATGGCCTTTCCGATGCGGTCAAAAACGGGGGTGGCGAGGGACGCTTCCAGCCGCTTGACAGCCTTGGACAGGGCCGACGGCGTCTGGTGCAACTCGTCCGCCGCAGCGCGCAGATTGGCGTGGCGGGCGATGACGAGAAAGCTGCGCAGGTCGGCGATGTCCATGGGTTTTGTGTCTTGCTGGGCATCGATTATCGACTTTGTTTTGCTTCACAGGCATCATCTGCGGCGGGAAGATCGCCGCCATGGACGCACATCTGAACAACCGGCAGTGGCTTTACCGCCGCCATCCCGAGGGCCTGGTCGGCCCCGAGCATTACGAGCTCGTCACGACGCCGCTGGCGACGGCGCTGTCGGCCGGCGAGGTGCTGGTGGAGGCGCGGTACTGGTCGGTGGACCCGTATATGCGCATCAACCAGTCCCTCAAGCCCACCTACAACGAGCTGCCGCATGCGCTGGACACGGTGCAGACGGCCGGCGTCGTCGCGCGTGTGCTGGCTTCGTCGGTGCCCACGCTGACGGCAGGCGACTGGGTCGAGGGCATGCTCGGCTGGCAGACGCATGCGCGCGTCCACCACTCGGTGCTGCGCAAGCTCGACCCGGCCCTCGCGCCGCCGTCCACGGCCATCGGCGTGCTGGGCATGCCGGGTCGCACGGCCTGGTTCGGGCTGATGGAGTCGGGCCTGCCCAAGGCGGGCGAGGTGGTCGTGGTGTCCGGCGCGGCCGGCGCCGTGGGTTCGCTGGTGGCGCAGTTCGCGCTGAAGAACGGCTGCCGCGTGCTGGGCATTGCCGGTGGCGCAGCCAAGTGCGGGTGGCTGCGTGAAAAACTCGGGCTGACCTGGACGGTGGACTACAAGGCCCACACGGATGCCGAATCGCTCGCGAGCGAGATCAAGGCGCTGACGGGCGGCGTGGACGTCTATTTCGACAATGTCGGCGGCTGGATCACCGACGCTGTCATCCCCCTCATCAACCGCCGGGCCCGCATCGTCATCTGCGGCGCCATCAGCCAGTACTCGGGCGGCCTGGACGCGCCCGAACTGGGCCCGCGCTTCCTGCACCACATGCTCTACCAGCGCGCCACCATCCAGGGCATGCTGGCCCGCGACTATCTGCACCGCATGGACGAGATGCTGCGCGTCGTCGGACCCATGGTGCAGCGGGGCGAGATCGTCTTCGAGGAGACGGTCGTGGAGGGCTTTGACCAGTTGCCGGCGACGCTGCAAAGCCTGTTCACCAGCGACCATCGCGGCAAGCTCATCGTGGAGGCGCAAGCATGAAGCGCCGCGCCCTGTTGACCCTGGCCGCGCTGCCACTGCTGGCGCGCGCCGAAGAGACCGCCATGGGTGGCCACGGCATGGCTGTCTTCGGTGGTCGCGAGGGCCTGTATGCCTCGCATCTGCCGATGTTCCATACGCCGCACGACACGCAGCTCGTGTTCCGCTTCCACCTGGCCGACGCGGCTGCCGACCGAGCCCTGCGCGAGACGCTGGCGCGCCGGCCCAAGCTCTGGACCTTCGACCCCGAGGCCTTCGATCTGCTGCGCTTTGCGCCCGGCCACGCCCAGCCGTTGCGCGATTTCAAGGCGCGTTTCTTCGAAGGCCATTTCGAGCGCGGCGGCAAGCCGCAGAAGGCCGAGCAGCGCGTCGTCGTGGACGAGGTGCTGGTGTTCCGCCGCCTGAGCCCGGCCGAGCGTGATGCGGCGACGGGGCGCTACCGCCTCATCGGCCAGGGCCAGGAGTGGTTCGCCTTCAAGACCATCGACCGCCGGCCCGACTTCGACCACATCGTGCGCCTGCACTCGCCTGGGGTGAAGGGCGAGGTCGATGTCGCGCTGCAGGGCGTCAAGCGACCCGATGTGCAGCGAGCTTTCAAGGCCAGGGGCCTGACCGAGATCTACTTCGAGACCGACGACCTGCGCTGATCCGTCCGGCGTCAGCTCTGCCGCACCCGGTCCCGGGCCACGGCCAGCCAGCCCACCAGCGTCTCGGCGTCGACGGGCTTGGAGGCGTGGTCGTCGAAGCCGGCCGACAGGGCCATGTCGCGGTCCTGCAGCGAAGCCAGGCCCGACAGCGCGATCGCATAGCTGCGGGAGCGGCCATCGCGCATCTCGTGGGCGCGCACCCAGCGCATCAGCTCGAACCCGTCCTGGCCCGGCATGGCCAGGTCGCTGACGATGGCATCGAAGGAGCGTGTCTGCAGCGTCGCCATCGCGGCACTCACGGAGCCTGCCGTCTCGACACGGGCGCCGACGAGGCGCAACAGCTCGCCCAGTGCCTCGCGGGCCTCGGCGTCGTCGTCCACCAGCAGCACCGACAGTCGCAGTTCGCTGCCGATGACGTCGGACGGCACCTGCGACTTGGGCGCGCCGGCGGGCGCATCCAGGGCCGGGAAGCGCACGATGATGCGCAGCCCCTTGCCCAGGCCATCGCTGAGCGCGGCGACGGTGCCGCCATGCGCCTGCGTCAGGTACTTGACGATGGACAGGCCCAGTCCCAGCCCGCCGTGCTCGCGCGTGCGGCCCATATTGGCCTGCGTGAAGCGTTCGAACATGCGGCCCAGCAGGTCTTCCGAGACGCCGACACCGGTGTCCGAGACCGACAGCTCCAGCAGCCCGCCAAAGCGCGTCAGTGCGACCTCGATGCGGCCGCCGCTGGGCGTGAACTTCAGCGAGTTGCTGACGATGTTGCTGACGATCTGCTGCAGGCGCCGGCTGTCGCCGTTGACCATGTGGCCCATGCGCAGGCCGCTGCTGGTCAGGCTGAGCTCGCGTGCCCGCGCGGCGGGCTGCATGCTCTCCAGCACCGCCGCCACGCAGTCACCGAGGTCGATCAGCTGCTGGTCGATGACGAAGCGGCCTGAGGTGATGCGCGAGGCGTCCAGCAGGTCGTCGATGAGCTGGGCCTGGGCTCGGCACTGGCGCAGGATGGTTGCGATCGCCTTGCGCTCGGGGCTCTTGTCTGCACCGGCAGCACCGTCGGGCAGTTGCGGCTGCATGCGATCCAGCACCGCCGCCCAGCCCGAGATCACGTTGAGCGGTGCGCGCAGCTCATGCGACACCAGGGCCAGAAACTCGTCCTTGGCCGTGTTGGCCTGCTCGGCCTCGCCGCGGGCCGTCTCCGCATGGGAGACCGCCAGCTTCAGGTTGTCGATGTCCTCGAACACGATGACGGCGCCATCGATGCGGTCGTCCGAGGTGCGGTAGGCGCGCACGTTGACCAGCCACCAGCGGCCGCTGGCGTCGCGGTATTCGGTCTTGGTGGCGGCCAGGCCCTTGACGGCCACATCCACCATGCGCTCGATGTCGGTGGTGGAGAAGCGGTTGTTCAGTGTCGGCAGTGGCTGGCCGACGCTATCGGGCTGCAGCGAGAACAGCTCTGCCGCCTGGGGCGTGAAATGGCGCAACCGCAGGTGCCGGTCCAGCAGCACGACGGGCAGAGGGATGCCCTCGACGAGGTTGCTGAGATCGTCGTTGGCGACGGCCAGCTGGTCGTTGCGGACCTTCATCTCCTCGTTCAGCGAGTTCAGCTCCTGGTTGGTCGACTCCAGCTCCTGCTTGGCGCTCTGCAGCTCCTCGTTGGCGCTCTGCATCTCCTCGTTGGCGCTGAGCATCTCCTCGTTGGACGTGCGCAGCTCCTCGTTGGCCGACTCGAACTCGGTCACCATGGTGCGCAGCTGGGCGTGGGCCGAATCCAGCTCGGTGGACAGCGTCACCACCGTGCGCTCGAGGTCGCTTTCGCGGCTGCCGCCGCTGTCAGTGCGCAGGGCTTCGAGGTTGAGGGTGTCGCCGGCCTGCTCCTGGATGGTCAGCAGGCAGTGGCGGGCGTCCGCGCCCACGGTGAAGGGCAGGGCCTCCAACGCGTAAACCTTGCCATCGATCGGTACCCTTTCCCGACGTACCGGCGCACCCGATTGCTTGGCCTCGAGCAGCGCGGTGCGGACCGGGACATTCAGTTCGGGCCGCAGCAGCCGCGACAGCGACAGCGTGGCTTCGCCGGTGGCCGGCGCGACGAAGGCGGCCACGTCCCCACGGAACTGCACGACGTCCCCAGCTTCGTTGACAACGAAGCCTGGCGGTACATAGCGTTCCATCGCGCAGCGATTGACGGCCAGTTCGACCTGGTCGGTCTGGACCTTGGCGCGAGGCACGGCTTCGTCGCGGGGTGCGGCCCAAGGCAGCAGGGCTTCCGCCGGCCAGCCACGCCGCGGACGCGGGCCTTCGGCTGCCCTTCGGTACAGATGCGGGTGGCCGGCATGCTCGAAGCCCTGCGCCGCTGACGCTGCCTCGGCGCGGCCCAGCAGGATGTAACCGTCCGGGCGCACGGCATAGTGCAGCACGCCCATCACATGCTCCTGCGCCTCCTTGCGCAGATAGATCAGCATGTTGCGGCAGCTGATCAGGTCCATGCCCAGGAAGGGCGCGTGCGTCATCAGGTTGTGCCGCGCGAACACGCACATCGCCCGGATGTCCTTGCGAATGATGAAGCTGCCGGCGTTCTGCACAAAGGCCTTGGCGACATAGGCCTCGGGCACGTTCTCGACCGAAGCGGCCGAATAGAGCCCCGCCCGGGCCGTCTCGATGGAGGCCTCGTTGATGTCGGTGCCGAAGATCTGCACCTTGCTGTTCAGGCCGTTGGCATCCAGCGCTTCCCGCAGCAGCATGGCGATGGTGTACGCCTCCTCGCCGGTCGAGCAGGCAGGCACCCATACCCGGATGGCGTCGCGGCGCGACTCGATGAGCTTGGGAATGACGCTCAGGCGCAGCACGTTGACGAACTCGGCGTCGCGGAAGAAGGCCGTGACGCCAATCAGGATGTCGTCGCGCAGCGCTGCGGCTTCCTGCGGGTCGGTGCGCAGGTGCTGCAGATAGCCGGTCACATCACGATCTTTTTGCAAAAGTACCCGCCTCAGGAAGCGCCTTCGCAGGTTGACGTCCTTGACGTAACCGAGATTGGTGCCGGTGCGCTCCTGCACGAGCGCCAAGGCAGTCGAGAGCGCATCGCTGTACGAATCCTCGGGCTGTGTCGCCGTCGCATTGCCGAAGCGCTCCATCAACTTGGCGGCGATGTCCTCGACGGGCAGCACCTCGTCAGCCAAGCCTGTGTTGATGGCGGCAATCGGCATGCCATCGTGGTTGGCCGAGGATGGCGCCTGCACCAGCACCAGGCCGCCGCTGGCCTTGAGGTCGACGACGCCGGCCGCGCCGTCGCTGCCGGTGCCGGACAGGATGACGGCGGCGGCCTCGACATCCGGGTCCTGCGCCACCGACGCCAGGTAGATGTCGATGGGCAGGTGCAGGCCCGGTGCGCGCTTGGTGATGCGGAAGTGGCCGTCCAGCGCCGTGGCCGTGGCGTCTTCCGGCAGCACATAGACGCGGTCGTGCTCGATCTTGCGCATGTGCGCCAGCCGCTCCACGGGCATGGCCGTGTGCCGCTGCAGGATGGCGTCGAGCTGGGTCTGCTGGGTCGGGTTCAGGTGGCTGATGACCAGCACTGCGAAGCCCGGCCGCTCGGGCAGCCCCGCCAGCACGGCGGCGAAGGCCTCGATGCTGCCGGCCGATCCGCCAAGAACGGCGACTTTCACGGGTAGCTGTTCTTGCTGCATGTCTTTGATGGGGGATGTCGCAGTCTAGTGGACGGGCGTGTCAGGATGCGGGTGTGATTCCCAGTATGGAAAGCATGATGGACCAACCCAGCGTCACCCTGATCCAGCGTCAGGGCTATCAGTTCGAGCATCACTACGCGCCCGACATCCCGGTGCTGCTGTCCGACGAGCCCGTCCCCTTCGGCACGGGCCTCGGGCCCGACCCGGTCGAGCTGCTGGCCTCGGCCGTGGGCAACTGCCTCAGCGCCTCGCTGTGGTTTGCTTGTCAGAAGTACAAGGACGACCCCTCGCCGCTGCGCACCGAGGTCAAGGCGAGCGTGGGCCGCAATGAGCACGGGCGCAACCGTGTGCAGGGGCTGGCTGTCGACCTGCACCTGGGCAAGCCGGCGAGCGAGCTCGGCCACATCCAGCGCGTCCTCGACACCTTCGAGGACTTCTGCACCGTCACCCAGAGCGTGGCGCCTGCCATCCCCGTCACGTTGCGGGTGCTGGACAGCACCGGTGCTCTCTTGAAGCCCGCCGCGGCCGGCTGATTCTTTGCGGGCCGAGCGCCGGGCCGCTCCCTAGCCGGCCCGCGCCGGCGATGTGCTCGCGGCTCGATGCCGCGAGCATCGCCGTCCCCTCGGGGGATCGGTCAAGGTACTCCTGGACGAGGGGTTTCAGTTCAGGCGGGCATCTCCAGGCCCAGCTCCTTGAGGATGTCTTCGCGGAGCTTGTCCATCTCGGGGCTGATGAGGCGCCGCGGATGCGGCATGTCCAGTTCGAAGCGGGCCTGGATGCGCGTGGGCCGCGGCGACAGCACGAGGATGTGGTCGGCCATGTAGAGGGCCTCGTCCACGTCGTGGGTGATGAGCAGCACCGTGTGCTTCTCCTCGGCCAGGATGCGCAATAACTCGTTGCGCATGCGCAGGTTCATCAGCGCGTCCAGGGCCGAGAAAGGCTCGTCCAGGTACAGGATCTCGGGCTTGACGATGAAGGCCCGGGCCAGTTCCACGCGCTTGAGCATGCCGCCCGACAGTTCGTGCGGGTAGGCGTTCTCGAAACCCTTCAGCCCCACCATGGCGGCGTAATGGTCGGCCAGGGCGGCCTTGTCGCTGCCGTGCTTTTCGCTCAGGCCGAACATCAGGTTCTGCTGCACGGTCAGCCAGGGGAAGACCGAGCCGTATTGCGAGATGACGATGCCCTGCGGGCTGGGGCCAGGGTGGGGCTGGCCGTCGATGAGGACGGCGCCGCTGTCGGGCTTCTCGAAGCCCGCGAGGATGTTCATCAGCGTGGACTTGCCGCAGCCCGAAGGCCCGACGATGGCGACGAACTGGCCCTCACCGACCTCGAAGCCCAGCCCATCGATGACGGGCAGCAGCTGGCCCTTGGCGGCCTTGAAGGCCTTGTTCAGGCCTTGGACGGCAATCTTTGCAGGCATATCAGTGATCCAGTGTTGCGGGCCGAGCGACGGGCCGCTCCCTAGCCGGCCCGCCTTGGGCGATGTGCTCGCGGCTCAACGCCGCGGGCATCGCCGTCCCCTCGGGGGACCGGCCAGACTCGCCCGCGTCCAGCGCGGCGAGCTGGGGGAGGGGCTTCAACTCAACGGACATAGCGCCACCGCACGGTTTTCAGTTTTTCGAGCAGGCGCGTGATGCCGTCCAGCAGCAGGCCGATGACGCCGATGATGATCATGGCGGCGATGACGAGGTCGTAGCGGTTGCCCGCGTTGCGCGAGTCCATGATCAGATAACCCAGGCCCGAGCGCAGCGCGATCATCTCGGCCGCCACCACCACCAGCCAGGCCACGCCCACACCCACGCGCATGCCGACGATGATCTCCGGCAGCACGGCCGGGATGACGACGCGGCGGAACAGCACGCCGCGCGACACACCGAAGTTGGCTGCCGCGCGCAGATAGCGCCGGTCGATGGTGTGCACGCCCGAGGTCGTCTGCACGATCAGCGGGAAGACCGAGGCCATGAAGATCAGGAAGATGGGCGCCACGTCGCCGACGCCGAACCACAGGATGGCCAACGGAATCCAGGCGATGGGCGAGATGGGCCTGAGCATCTGGAAGATGGGGTTGAAGGTGCGGTAGGCGCCCGTCACCCAGCCCATCCACAGGCCCAGCGGAATGCCGACCAGCATGGCCAGACCGAAGCCGATGCCGACACGCATCAGCGACGCGGTGATGTGCTCCCACAGCGTGCCGTCCTCGGCCAGCTCCATCGTGCCGGTGACGACGGCCCAAGGCGTCGGGAAGATGGGGCTCTCCGAGCGGACCACGATCCACCACCACACCCCGATGACGAGGGCGATGACGGCCAGGGGCGGCAATATCTTGGCCAGGCGCGAGTTCAAGCAGAGGTCTCCGTGGTGTTCTTGTTGCGGTGCTGCCAGCGCCACTTCAACCGCGGCCAGCCGGCCTCGGGCGTGGGCGCGACGATGACGGCCATCTGGCCGCTGGCATGGGCGCTGCAGGCAAAGCTGTAGGTCGATGCGACCTCGAAGGGCAGGCGAAAACTCTGGCCCGGCATGATGAGGACGGGCCCGAACTGCTGGGGCACTTCGTCCTTGTTGCGCAGAAGCAGCTGGTCGTTGAGCCCGAGCGTCAAGTGGATGGTGTCGGGCAGGATCTCGACCTTGTCGCCGGCCATGCGGCGGGCGTAGGTGCCGGCCGGAATCTCGAAAAGCTCGTCGCGTGAGGCCAGCTCGAGAGGCGCGAAGGCGGCCCAGGCCAGCGGCGCCAGCGCCACCACCGGCAGGAGCCACAACAGCCGCTTCACTTGGCCGCCAGCAGCAATTGGATGTCGTGCACGAAGTCCTTGGCCTCGTGGCCATAGGGCATCATGGCCCGCAGCCTGCCCGTGCGGTCGATCAGCCAGACCGAGGTCGAGTGGTTCATGCCGTAGGCATTGGGCTGCTTGGCCGCGATCTTCTCGGCGACGACGCCATAGCGCTTGCGCATGGCGGCCAGCTTGTCGGGCGCCTCGGTGCCGCCGACAAAGCTCTTGTCGAAGGCTTCCAGGTATTGGCGGATGCGGTTGACGTCATCGCGTTCGGGGTCGACGGTCACGTAGACGACTTGCACGTCGGCGGCGTCCGTGCCGAGCTGTTTGCGCGCCTGGGCCAGCGTGGCCAGTGTCGTCGGACAAACCTCGGGGCAGTTCGTGAAGCCGAACACCAGCAGCACCAGCTTGCCCTTGAAGCGGGCAAGACTCAGCGGCGCGCCGTCACTGCCCTTGAGCGCGAACTCGGGCGCGGGCTGGGCGGGCTCGAAAACGCCGGCCTTCAGGCGCGGCGTGTTCGCGGTGGCGGCCAGCGGCAGGCTTGCCAGCAACAGGACACGACGCTTCATATCGTGATCGGCGCCGCCTTGGTCGCCTTGACGAAACTGTCGTCCACGTATTTCTCGTAGGCGATGGGCTGCTTGATGGTGCCGGCCTCGATGGACAGCTGCATCAGCTCGTCGAACTCGGTGCGGATCATGCGCAGGTCGCCGTAGGTGACGCGGTCCGTCGGGTTCTCCATCACGAAGCGCAGGATGTTGGGGTCCTGGTTGAAGAACTTGCGCCCGGCGGCGATCTGGATGGCTTTCTCGCGGTTGGCGGCGCCCAGGTCCAGCCAGTTGCCGGCGCCCTGCACATGGTCGACGAGGTTCTGCACCAGGGGGCGGTTGTCCTTGATGAGTTCCTCGCGCACGGTCAGCACGCAGCAGATGTAGTTGCGCCATTCGTCGCGCGTCATGCGCAGCGGCTTGGCGTAGCCGGCACGCTGGGCGGCGGCGCCGAAGGGTTCGCCGGTGCAGTAGGCGTCCACGGCCTTGGCGAAGAGGGCGGCCGGCATGTCGGGCGGCGGCATCTCGACGATCTGGATGTCCTTGGGCGTCATGCCCTCCTGGGCCAGCATCTTGCGCAGGAACAAAAAGTCCACCGCGAAGCGGCTGGGGATGGCGATGCGCTTGCCCGTCAGGTCCTTGAACTTCTTGTAGGGCGAGTCGGTGCGCACCATGATGACAGCGCCCGAGCGGTGGCCCAGAGACACGATCTTGACCGGGATCTTCTTGTCGGCCAGGTCCATCACCAGGGGTGCCAGCATGTAAGCGGCCTGGATGCCGCCCGTCATCAGCGATTCCTTGATCTCGGGCCAGCCGTTGTACTTGCTGTATTCGAACTGGAAGGCCGAGCTGCCCGCGGCCTTGTTGTTGGCCGCCCGGGCCGAGCAGGCGATGGGCAGGGTCAAATTGCAGGTGACCGGCAGGCCGCCGACGATCAGCGGGCTAGGCGCAGCGGCAGCCGAAAGCGGCAAGGCCGCAGCCATGGCGCCTTGCAGCAGATGGCGGCGGCTCAGCCCGGCCGGCGGTGGGGAAGAGGGCAGTTCGGAAGTCATGACAGCGATTTCAGCAATGTGCCCGCTTGGCGCAGGCTGTCCATCCGGGCTGACCGAATTGTGCCTATGTACCTACCTGAGCTGCTCCCAGCTCAATCCATGCTTGAGCAGGTATTTGCGCAGCCGGTCGGCGTCGTTGACGACCTGGCGCTTGTCGCGGGAGCGGTGGAAGAGGCGGCGTCCGGTCTCGGACAGGCTGCTGCTTCGGCGGCAGACGTCGGCCACCGCCTGGAGCTGAAGCTGGTCGAACAGGTCCAGGGCCTGCCAGCTCTCCTCACCGAGAACGGCGGCGAGATCGACCTGGGCGCTGGTGTCGACGGCGTCGCGCTGCCACATCCAGCGCAGGCGCAGGATCTCGGCCTCGACGAGGGCGGTGTCGATGCGGCCACCCTCAGCCAGCGTGGCCAGGCGGGTGATGCTGGCGGACAGGTCGCGGAAGTTGCCGCTCCAGTGGGCGTTGGCGGACTGCGCAAAGGCCAGATAGCGCGCCCGGGCTTCGGTGTTGAAGCGCACGGCCTGCTGGAGTTCGGCGCCGGCGCGTTGCAGCAGGTGATCGATATTGGGCGCCAGGTCCTCGGGCCGCTCTGCCAGGCCGGGCAGCGTGTAGGACCAAAGGTTGATGCGGGCGAACAGGTCTTCGCGGAAGCGCCCGGCCGCGACTTCCAGCCGCAGGTCGCGGTTGGTGCCGGCCACGAGCTGGAAGTCGCTGGCCACCTCGCGGTCGGCGCCGACGGGGAAGAACTTCTTCTCCTCGACCGCCTTCAGCAGCATGGCCTGCTCGTCGGCACCCAGCTCGCCGATCTCGTCCAGGAAGAGCACGCCGCCGTCCGCCGCGCGCAGCAGCCCGGCGCGGTCGGCCGCGGCGCCGGTGAAGGCCCCCTTCTTGTGGCCAAACAGCGTCGATGCGGCGCCATCGCCTCGCAACGTCGCGCAGTTCACCTCGACGAAATCGCCGGCGACCTGGTGGCGGGCCTTCTTCAGCTCGTACATGCGCCGGGCCAGATGCGACTTGCCGGCGCCCGTCGGCCCCGTCAGCAGCACCGGCGCCCGCGAGCGCACGGCCACGCGCTCGACCTCGGCGATCAGCGCATTGAAGGCGGGGTTGCGCGTGGCGATGCCGCTCTTCAGGAAGTCCAGCGCGTCGGCCTGGGCCTGCTCGAAACGGCGCGCAAGGTCGTCGTAGCGGGAGAGATCCAGGTCGATCAGCGTGTAGGTGCCGGCATTGCCGCGTGTCTGGCGCTTGGGCGGCGAGGTCTGCAGCAGCACGCCCGGAATGAAGCGCGACTCGACCAGCAGAAAGAGGCAGATCTGGCCGACGTGGGTGCCGGTCGTGATGTGCACCCAGTACTCCTCGGCGTCGAGGTCGAAGTCATAGGTGCGCACCCAGTCATAGAGGGCGCCATAGACCTCGCCAAAGTCCCAGGGATCGCGCACGCCCATGGGTGCCAGACGCACCTCGGTCTGCGGCGATGCCGAAGCGATGTCGCGGCTGACCTGCTCGGCCAGGCCAATGTGGCCGGGCGCATGCAGCAGCTCGATGCGATCGACGACCAGGTCCTCGTGTTGGGCCATGGACACCGTCGGCCGCCATTTCTCCCAGCGGCCGCTGCCCTGGCCGCTGTCGAGCTGGCTGCCGAGGAAGCCGATCATGACCTTGCGCTTGGGCATAGATATTCAACTAGTTAGCTAGCTGGAATTCTAGTTTTATGGACGGGCAAAAAATCGAGAGCCGAGATGGTTGGACGTCAATGTCCATGCAAATCAATGAGTTGCGAGATTTTCAGGCGAGGAAATGAAAGCTGGCACACCCGTTGCAAAGAGAAGCGGCACAAGTTGAATGCAAGCAGAAAGCAAATGGTCAACACCCAACTCTTCCACACCGCCAACGGCGCCCTGCTGCCCGCAGCCACCGCCCGCAACCAGGCCGGCGCACCCGCCTATGCGCTGAGCGCGCGCCACCAACTGGCCCAACTCGCCGCCACCGGTTGCCTGAATTCCACCTTCTACGCCGACGCCGAAGCCCAGTTCGACCAGATGCTGGCCCTGGCCCAGTCCGTCGACGCCGAGTTCGTCGCCAAGACGGCGGTCTATGCCCGCCAGGCGCACATGAAGGACATGCCCGTGCTGCTGGCCGCGCAGCTGGCTGTGCGCGACGTGGCCTTGCTGGCCAAGGTGTTCAGCCGCGTGGTCGACAACGGCAAGACCCTGCGCGGCTTCGTGCAGATGCTGCGAAGCGGCCAGCTCGGCCGCAAGTCGCTGGGCTCGCGTCCCAAGAAGCTGGTGCAGCAATGGCTGCTGTCGGCGACCGAACAGCAACTGCTGAACGCCGCCGTCGGTACCACGCCGTCCCTGGCCGATGTGGTCAAGATGGTTCACCCCAAGCCCGCCGAAGCCTGGCGTGCCGCTTGGCTCGCCTGGTTGATCGGCCGTCCCTTTGACGCCACCGCCCTGCCGCCGCTGACCGCTGCCTTCGAGCGCTTCAAGCACGAGCTGGCTGAAGGCAAGGCACCCGCTGAAGTGCCCGCCGTGCCTTTCCAGCTGCTGACCGCACTGCCGTTGAAGACCGAGCACTGGGCGCAGATCGCCCGTGACGGCTCCTGGCAGATGGTGCGCCAGAACCTGAACACCTTGGCCCGCCAAGGCGTGTTTGGTGTGAAAGGGATGGAGACGGTCGTGGCCGACAAGCTGCGCGACCCGGAAGCCGTTCGTCGTGCCCGCGTGCTGCCCTTCCAGCTGCTGTCGGCCTACAAGGCAACCGGCGCTGACGTGCCGGCCGTGGTGCGGGAAGCGCTGCAGGACGCGCTCGAGGCGGCTCTGGCCAATGTGCCGGCCTTCGCAGGCCGCGTGGTTGTCTGCCCGGACGTGTCCGGGTCGATGAGCTCGGCGGTGACGGGCAACCGTGGTTCCGCAACGTCTTCCGTGCGCTGTATCGACGTGGCCGCTTTGGTGGCTGCGGCGATCTGTGCCAAGAACCGTCAGGCCCGCGTGCTGCCTTTCGAGCAGGACGTCGTGAAGCTGCAGCTGAACCCGCGTGACTCGGTGCTGACGCAGGCCCAGGCGCTGGCGGCCATCGGCGGCGGCGGTACCAATTGCAGCGCACCGCTGTCCTTGCTGAATCGCGAGAAGGCCGAGGTGGACGTGGTGATCCTGGTCTCCGACAACGAGTCCTGGGTCGACGCGAACCGCCGTGGCGCGACGCAGACGATGCAAGAGTGGGAACAGCTGAAGCGGCGCAACCCGCGTGCGCGGCTGATCTGCCTGGACCTGCAGCCCTACGCGACCACCCAGGCCGTGGAGCGGGCCGACATCATGAATGTCGGCGGCTTCTCGGACGCCGTGTTCACGATGATGGCGCGCTTTGCCGCCGGCCAGACAGGTGCCGAGCACTGGGTGGGCGAGATCGACAAGATCCAGCTCGACCCTCAGTAGCAGAAAGAAGAAAGCGTTTGAAGGGAGCCTCGGGCGAATGCCCGCAGGACTACAGCACCAACAGGTCGCCGCAGGCCCGCAAGCCTGCAACGGAGAACCCGTAGACCGCGTCCTGCGACTCTCGTCGCTCGAGGCTCCCCTTCAACTTCAATGATTTGCGTCGTCGCGTGGCGAATGCCGGTGGGACTACATCCAAAACTGATGTCTCACCACCTGTTTGTCGCCCGCGGGGGCCTTGTTTTCCGGTACGAATGCCGGCAGGACTACATACGGTACGCCGGGGGTTCGAATCCCCGGCCCTGGGCAGCCAGGGCGGCTAACGTCTTGCCTCTCTAGTCGCACCTTTTTGTTTTCGGCGTCGCAAGGCGAATGCCGGTGGAACTACAGCCTTTCACGCTCGTGGTCGCGGGTTCGAGTCCCGCCGGTCCCATACAGGGGGACCGTAGCTCAGGGGATAGAGCACGACTGTTTCACCAACCCTTGTCGCCCTGCGACGCCACTTTGGATTTGAACGAGAAGAACATGGACACCAAGAACTACAACCTCTCCCAGCCCGACGGCGGCGTGCCCATCAAGGCCTGGACCCGCGGTGTGCCCGTGGAGCCCAGGGCGCTGGAACAGCTGGCCAACGCGGCCAAGCTGCCGGTCGTCTTCAAGCATGTGGCGGCCATGCCCGATGTGCACGTGGGCATTGGCGCCACCGTGGGCTCGGTGATTCCGACGCTGAAGGCCATCATCCCGGCGGCCGTCGGTGTGGACATTGGCTGCGGCATGATGGCCTGCAAGACCACGCTGACCGCCGAGGACCTGCCCGACAACCTGGGCCCGCTGCGCAGCGCCATCGAGCGCGCCGTGCCCCACGGCTCGGCGCCCAAGCATCGCGGCCGCGACCCTGGCGCCTGGGAGAACCCGCCTGACTTGGTGGACCAGGCCTGGGCCGGGCTCGTGGACGAGTTCGACTCGCTGTGCGAGCTGCATCCGCGCATCAAGAACACCAACAACCGCAAGCACCTGGGAACCCTGGGAACCGGCAACCACTTCATCGAGGTCTGCCTGGACGAGGCCGGTTCGGTCTGGTTCATGCTGCACTCGGGTTCGCGTGGCGTGGGCAATGCCATCGGCACCCACTTCATCGAGCTGGCCAAGAAGGATGCCGAACAGCATCAGCGCAACCTGCCCGACAAGGACCTGGCCTACTTCGAGGAAGGCGCGCAGTATTTCGGCGACTACGTGCGCGGCGTGGGCTGGGCGCAGCGCTTCGCGGCCAAGAACCGCGAGGTGATGATGGCCAACCTGATCGCCACCGTGCGCACCGTCATCACCAAGCCCTTCGAGGCCCATGTGGAAGCGGTGAACTGCCACCACAACTATGTGCAGCAGGAGCACCACTTCGGTCACGACGTGTTCGTGACCCGCAAGGGTGCGGTGAGCGCCAAGCGTGGCCAGCTGGGCATCATCCCGGGCAGCATGGGCGCGCGCAGCTTCATCGTGCGCGGCCTGGGCAACCCGGAGAGCTTCGACAGCTGCAGCCATGGCGCCGGCCGCGTGATGAGCCGTACGCAGGCCAAGAAGATGTTCACGCTGGCCGATCAGATCAAAGCGACCGAAGGCGTCGAGTGCCGCAAGGACGAGAACGTCATCGACGAGATCCCGATGGCCTACAAGGACATCGATGCCGTGATGGCCGCGCAGCACGACCTGGTGGAAGTGGTCTACACGCTCAAGCAGGTCGTGTGCGTGAAGGGATAGGACAACAAGGAGAACAAGAATGATCGAGATTGACGGCAGCACCGGGGAAGGCGGAGGCCAGGTGCTGCGCACGTCGCTGGCCCTGTCGCTGTGCACCGGCCAAGCCGTGCGCTTCCAGAACATCCGTGCGCGCCGACCCAAGCCGGGCCTGATGCGCCAGCACCTCGCCTGCGTGCAGGCGGCCGCAGCTGTCAGCCATGGGGCGCGCGTGGAAGGGGCCGAGCTGGGCTCGCAGACCCTGGTCTTCGAGCCCGGCGAGGTGCGCGCGGGCGAGCATCACTTCCACATCGGCTCGGCCGGCAGCTGCACCCTGGTGCTGCAGACCGTGCTGCCGGCCTTGATGACGGCGGTGGGCGAGAGCCAGCTGACGTTGTCGGGCGGCACGCACAACCCGATGGCGCCGCCCTTCCATTTCCTGGAGCGCAGCTTCGCGCCGCTGTTGCAAAAGCTGGGCGTGGGCCTGGAGCTGAAGCTGATGCGGCATGGCTTCTACCCGGCCGGCGGCGGGCGCTTCACGGCGCGCATCGCGCCGACCGCGCATCTGACACCCGTGGACGTGCTGAGCCGTGGCGAGCGTGTGGACGCCTTCGCGGAATGCCTGTCACCCGGCATTCCCGGCCGCGTCGCCTGGGCGGAGCTGTCGCTGCTGGGCGAACGCATGAACTGGCCGCGGGACAAGCTGCTGCAGGGCACCGCCCGCCAGGACGAAGGTCCGGGCAATGCGCTGATGGCGACGCTGGCCTACACGGAGCTCACCGAGCTGTTCACCAGCTTCGGCGAGAAGGGCCGCCCGGCGGAGCAGGTGGCGCTGGAAGCGGTGCGCGCGGTGCAGGACTATCTGCGCAGCGACGGTGCCCTTGGCGAGCATCTGACTGACCAGTGGATGCTGCCGCTGGCCCTGGCCGTGCACGCGACCGGCCGGCCCGCCGCCTTCAGCTGCACGATGCTGAGCCTGCATGCGCGCACCCAGATCGAGACCATCACGGTCTTTCTGCCGGTGCGTTTCAGCACCGAGCGGATTGGCAATTCCTGGCGCGTCGGGGTGTCGATGGCTGAATGAGCGCCGATGGGGGCACCCGCTGCTACGCTGCGCGCCCCCATGCGACACCTCATTCCCGCCGACGTCCGCGTCGTCCTCACTTCGAACCGCGGCCTGCGCGCCGTGCTGCTGGCCGACTTCCTCGTACTGCTCAATGAGCTGGGGAGTGCGGTCATCCTGCCGTGGTGGCTGGCCAGCCGAGGCGGCGCGCAGGCGATTGCGACGTTCAGCGTCGCATTGGCAGTCGCGGCCTTCTTCATCGTGCCGGCCGTCTCGCCGTTGGGGGACAGGATCTGCAAGGCTCGACAGATCACGTCGGGGCTGGGTTGCCTGTGCGGCGTGGCGGTCGCGATGGTGGCGCTGTCCTTCAGCGGTGTTTTCAACGTGCCGGCTCTGGCCATGTTGGCCATCGTGCAGGTGCTCGCCGCGTCCTTTGTCGACCCGGCGCGCGATGCCGTGCTGCCTGAAGTCACCACGCCGGCCAGCCTGCCTCTTGCCCTGCGCCTGCGCAAGACGACGCATGCGGTGGCCGGCATCGTCGGCCCGCTTCTGGCCGGCGCAGCGCTGGGCGTGGCGGGTGTCACGGCCACCTTGTGCGGCTCCATTGCGATGCTCGCGGTCGCCATGCTCGTGGCCTCACGGATTCCGAAGGCCGTCACTGTGAAGCCGCGGAGCGGCGGGTTCGATGCCTGGTGGAGCGAGTTGCGCGCCGGGCTGGCCGCCAAATGGCGTGTGCCCATGGAGCGCGGCTGGACGCTGGTGAACTTCGCCGTCTGGATCTTTCAGGGGCCGGTCGTGGGCATGCTCATTCCGATCAAGGTACATGCACTCGGCCTGCAGGGGCAGTGGTTGGGCCTGTGCCTCGGTGCACTCTCGCTGGGGGTGTTGTTGGGCAGTGTCTTCGGCTCGCAAATGCTGGTGAATCGCTTCGGCCGCTACCGCGTGCGTGTGGGTCTGGGCTTCAGCGAGGGTATCGCACTGGCCGCAGTCGGGCTGTCGATGTCGCCGTGGCTGATGCTGACCGGACTGCTGGTGGCCGGCTTCTGCAACGCGGCGATGAGCCTCGTAGGCGCAACGCATCGGGCGCTGGCCATTCCGCAGGAGTACCGCGTGCGCATGTTCGCCGCCGGGTCGATGACAACGCGGCTCGCCGGCGCCATCGGCCCGGCCCTGGTCGGCACGGCTTTGGCAAGCCACAGCGTGACTTGGGTCTACACAGCCTGGAGTTTGCTGATGGCCGTTTGCGTGCTCGGCTTCCTCGCCGTGCCGCGCCTGAAGGAGTTCCTGACGCTGGAGCATGGCGAGATCGAGGACTGGTACCGACGCCAGTACCCCACCGTGTTCCGGTAGCGCGCAAAAAAAAAGGCGGCCCGCAGGCCGCCGTCTTGGCATCGGATCAGACGTGGATCTCAGGGGTACAGGCCGCGCTCCTCGCGTGCCTGCAGCACCCGCGTGCAGGCCACCGTGAAGGCGGCGGTGCGCAGCGGGATCTTGTGCTGCTCGCCCGTCTCCCAGATGTGCTTGAAGGCGCCGATCAGGATCTTGTCCAGGCGGACATTGATCTCGTCCTCGGTCCAGAAGAAGGACGAGAAGTCCTGCACCCATTCGAAATAGGACACGGTCACGCCGCCGGCGTTGGCGATGACGTCGGGCACGACGACGATGCCGCGGTCGGCCAGCACGGCCTCGCCGTCGGGCGTGGTCGGGCCGTTGGCGCCTTCCAGCACCAGGCGGGTCTGGATGCGCTGGGCACGCTCGGCGGTGATCTGGCCTTCCAGGGCGGCCGGGATCAGGATGTCGCTCTTGATGTCCCAGAACTCTTCGTTGGCGATGGTGTCACCGCCCTTGAAGCCGGCCACGCCACGGGTCAGGGCCACGTGGTCGAGCAGGCTCTGCATGTCGAAGCCGTTGTGGTTGACGATGGTGCCGGTGTGGTCCTGCACGCAGACGATCTTGGCGCCGTTGGCGGCAAACAGCTTGGCGGCGATGGAGCCGACGTTGCCGAAGCCCTGCACGGCGACGCGGGCGCCTTCCATGTCGATGTTCAGGCGGCGCATGGCTTCACGGCCCACGACGAAGACGCCGCGGCCGGTGGCGGCCACGCGGCCCAGCGAGCCACCCAGGGGGATGGGCTTGCCGGTGACGACGCCGGTCGCCGTGGCGCCGACGTTCATCGAGTAGGTATCCATCATCCAGGCCATGATCTGGCCGTTGGTGTTGACGTCAGGAGCCGGAATGTCCTGGTTGGGGCCGATGATGATGCCGATCTCGCTGGTGTACCGGCGCGTAACCTTTTCCAGTTCCTTCATCGACAGCAGCGACGGATCCAGGCGGATGCCGCCCTTGGCGCCGCCGTAAGGCAGGTTGACGGCGGCGTTCTTGATCGTCATCCAGCCCGACAGGGCCATCACTTCTTCCAGCGTCACGTCGGGGTGGTAACGCACGCCGCCCTTGCCGGGGCCGCGCGTCAGGCTGTGCTGGACGCGGTAGCCCTCGTAGTGGGCGATGGTGCCGTTGTCCAGCTCGATGGGGATGTCGACGATGAGGGCGCGCTTGGGGCGGCGCAGGGTCTCGACCCAGCGGCTCAGGCTTCCCAGATAGGGCTCGACGGCATCGATCTGCGACAGATAGGTCCCCCACGGACTGTTGCGAGTGGGCGAGACAAACGACAGGTTGGGCATGAAATGCTCCGTAACTTTTGAGTGGGGCGAACGGTATCGCGAAGCCCGCCCGTCTCGCCACGACTTGTCTAGCCAAGTGCGTATGCGCTCATGCAAGGCGTGCATGGCATCGGTTTCCAGTGCCGGATTTCACGTCCGGGACGCCCCGGCGGGCGGTTGAGCGCCGCCCGCATACCATCCGGCAGTGACCTCCCTCGACCTCGCCCTCCTCTATCTGGTGGCCGCCGTCTTCGGCGTGGTCATCTGCCGTTCCCTGAAGCTGCCCCCCATGCTGGGCTATCTGGCCGTCGGCGTGCTGATCGGGCCCAACGCCCTGGCCTTCGCCCACGATTCGGCCTCCATCCAGTACCTGGCGGAGTTCGGCGTCGTCTTCCTGATGTTCGCCATCGGGCTGGAATTCAACCTGCCCAAGCTGCGCGCCTTGAAGACGGCCGTCTTCGGCATCGGCATGGCCCAGGTGGTGCTGACCATCGCCGGCGCCATGGCCGGCAATGTGCTGCTGATCGCCGGCTTCGCCATGCTGGGCATCGCCTGGGAGATGGGCTGGCAGGGCTCGCTGGTGCTGGGTTCGGCCATGGCCATGAGCTCGACGGCCATCATCGTCAAGCTGATGGCCGAGCGCCTGGAGCTGGAAAGCCCCCACGGCAAGCTCGTCATGGGCGTGCTGCTGTTCCAGGATCTGGCCGTCGTGCCGCTGCTGGTGCTGATCCCGGCCCTGAACAGCAGCGGCAGCGAAATGATGACTGCCCTGGCCTGGGCAGGGCTCAAGGCCGCCGTGCTGCTGACCCTGCTGCTCTATGGTGGCCAGAAGGTCATGCGCTGGTGGCTGACCCTGGTGGCGCGCCGCAAGAGCGACGAGCTCTTCATGCTCAACCTGCTGCTGGTCACCCTGGGCCTGGCCTGGCTGACCGAGCACTTCGGGCTGAGCCTTGCCCTGGGCGCGTTTGTCGCCGGCATGCTGATCTCGGAGACCGAATACCGCCACCAGGTGGAGACCGACATCCGGCCCTTCCACGACGTGCTGCTGGGCCTGTTCTTCATCACCATCGGCATGAAGCTGGACTGGCGGCCGCTGGTGGACAGTTGGTGGCTGGTCATCCTGCTGACGCTGGCGCCGGTGGTGGCCAAGTTCGCCCTCATTGCCGGTCTGGCGCGCCTCTTCAAGTCCCCGCCCGGCGTGGCTCTGCGCACCGGCCTGTACCTCGCCCAGGCCGGCGAGTTCGGCTTCGTGCTGCTGACCCTGGGCGCCCAGCAGGGCCTGGTGGCCCAGCAATGGGTCAGCCCGGTGCTGGCCAGCATGGTGCTGTCCATGCTGGGCACGCCCATCCTCGTCATGTACAGCAACCGCATCGTCATGAAGTTGTCCAGCAGCGACTGGCTGATGCAATCGGTGCAGCTGACGATGATCGCCAAGAAGAGCATCCAGTCCGAGGCCCACGTCATCATCTGCGGCTACGGCCGCTCGGGCCAGAACCTGGCGCGGTTGCTGGAGGGCGAGCACATCCCCTATATGGCCCTGGACCTGGACCCCGACCGCGTGCGCCAGGCCGCGGCGGCCGGCCAGAGCGTCGTGTTCGGCGATGCGGCCAAGGTGCAGAGCCTGATGGCCGCCGGCCTGGCGCGGGCCAGCGCCGTCGTCGTCAGCTATCACGACACGCCGTCGGCGTTGAAGATCCTTCACCTCGTGCGCGAGCACGCGCCCAAGGTGCCGGTCGTCGTGCGCACCATTGACGACACCGACCTCGAGAAGCTCAAGACCGCCGGCGCCACCGAGGTGGTGCCCGAGGCCATCGAAGGCTCGCTGATGCTGGCCTCGCATGCGCTGGCCCTGGTCGGCGTGCCCATGCGCCGCGTCATCCGCATCACCCGCGATGCGCGTGACAAGCGCTACGGCCTGCTGCGCGGCTATTTCCATGGCGCCGACGACGACACCGTCGACGAGCTCGACCAGGCGCGGCTGTCATCGGTCACCCTGCCCAGCGCCAGCCCGCATACCGGCAAGCTGCTGGATGACCTCGCCCTGCATGCCCTGGGTGTCGCCGTGGTGTCACTGCGGCGTGCCAATGGCAAGGGCCTGCTGGTCGACGGCGCCACGCTGGCCGGCGGTGACACCCTGGTCATCAGCGGCATGCCGGCGGCGCTGGCCCTCGCTGAAGAGAAGCTGCTCGGCGGTTGATGCCTGGGTGACAAGCGCGCGTGGCGCGCTGCGCCACACTGGCGCCATTCCACCAGGAGCCGCGCCATGAACTTCGACTACAGCCCCAAGGTCGCGCAGATGCGCGAGCGCCTGCTCGCCTTCTTCGACGAGCACATCTACCCGAACGAGCGCCGCTATCTCGAAGAGGTCGAAGCCAACCGCCGTGCCGGCAACGCCTGGGTGCCCACCAAGGTCATCGAGGAGCTCAAGCCCAAGGCCCGCGCGGCCGGGCTGTGGAACCTCTTCCTGCCCAAGTCCAATCGCGCGCCCGAGGGCCTGTCCAATCTCGAATACGCGCCGCTGTGCGAGATCATGGGCCGCGTGTTCTGGGCGCCCGAGGTCTTCAACTGCTCGGCGCCGGACACCGGCAACATGGAGACGCTGGAGCGCTATGCCTCCGAGGGGCTCAAGGACCAATGGCTGGAGCCGCTGCTGCGCGGCGAGATCCGCTCGGCCTTCCTGATGACCGAGCCGGCCGTGGCCTCGTCGGATGCAACCAACATCGAATGCCGCATCGAGCGCGATGGTGACGACTACGTCATCAACGGCCGCAAGTGGTGGAGCTCCGGCGCCGGCGACCCGCGCTGCGCCGTCTACATCGTCATGGGCAAGACCAATGCCGATGCCGGCAGGCACGAGCAGCAATCCATGATCGTCGTGCCGGCCAACGCGCCGGGTATCCGCGTGATCCGCCCGCTGTCGGTGTTTGGCTACGACGATGCGCCGCACGGTCACATGGAAGTCGAGCTGAAGAATGTGCGCGTGCCGGCCGGCAACATCCTGCTCGGCGAAGGCCGCGGCTTCGAGATCGCCCAGGGTCGCCTCGGCCCCGGCCGCATTCATCACTGCATGCGCAGCATCGGCGCCGCTGAACGTGCGCTGCAGCTGCTGTGCGAACGCGCCATCGCCCGCACGGCCTTCGGCAAGACCATCGCCCAGCAGACGGTCACGCAGGAGCGCATCGCCGAGTCGCGTTGCATGATCGAGCAGGCCCGCCTCTTGACGTTGAAGGCGGCCTACATGATGGACACGGTGGGCAACAAGGTCGCCAAGGCCGAGATCGCGATGATCAAGATCGTCGCGCCCAATATGGCCCTGCAGGTCATCGACTGGGCCATCCAGGTCTTTGGTGGCATGGGCGTTTCCGACGACACGCCGCTGGCCATGATGTGGGCCCACCAGCGCACGCTGCGCCTGGCCGATGGCCCGGATGAGGTGCATCGCAACTCGCTGGCCAAGCTGGAACTGGCCAGTCACATGAAGCTGCCGGCGGACAGAGTCTCGATGCCCGTCACGCGGGGCGGCTGAGACCTGAAGCCCCTCGCCCAGTCGCGCCCTGCTGAACGCAGGCGCGCCTGGTCGGTCCCCCGAGGGGACGGCGATGCTCGCGGCGGGCCGGCTAGGGAGCGGCCCGTCGCTTGGCCCGAAAATCAACCGCGAGCGGTCGCCAACACGAAATCTGGATGGATGTCCCGCGTGCCATGGCGCGGGAAGGCGATGCGCACCAGCTCCTCGGTGCAGGCCTGCACCTCGCCCCAGCCAAAGCGGCGCACGCGCACACGCTGGCCGGGAGCGAAGGCGGCGGCTGGCGCCTCCTGGACCTCGGGCTGCGGCGCCTTGATCTCCGTGGCCAGCAGGCCCTCGAAGCGCGCGCAGCTGTCGCAATGCCCGCAGCGGCCCGAGTCGCTGTCCGGTGTCTCGCCAAAATGGGCCAACACGCTAGCCCAGCGGCAGCCACCGGCCTTGGCATAGAGCACCATGGCCGCGAGGCCGTCCTTGCCGCTTTGCACGCGTTGCTGGGCCGCGGCTTCGGCGGCCTCGACGACGGCCTCTGGTCCGCGCCGTGTCGCCGGGCGCAGTCCATCCGCCTCGTTGCCGCGCAGCGCACGCACTGAGCGCAGCGCCGCCAGCACCTTGTCCAGCCGGCGTTGCGGCAAGCGCGCCATCTCGGCCAGCGCGGCCGGCAGCCAACCGCCCTGCGGCGTGTGGCTGGCCAGGGCACGCCAGACGGTACCCAGCTCCTCACGGGACGGCGCCTGGCCGCCAGCAAAGAACTGCTGCAGCGCCCGGTCACCCTCACGGAACAGCAGCACGCAGTCCGCAATGTCGCCATCGCGCCCCGCGCGGCCGAACTCCTGCACATAGGCTTCGATGGAGGCTGGCATCTGCGCATGCAGCACGAGGCGGATGTCGGGCTTGTCGATGCCCATGCCGAAGGCGTTGGTCGCGACCATCAGACGCGTCTCGTCGGCCATGAAGGCCTCCTGAGCCGCAGCCCTGTCCTTGGCCGGCAGCTTGCCGTGATACAGCCCGACCGGCAGTTCGGCCTCGCGCAGCGCACGGTGCAGGGCGGTGGCTTCGCGCACCGTGGCGCAGTAGACGATCGCACTGCCGCCGTCCAGCGCGCGCAGCCGGCGCAGGATGAGCTCGCGCCTTTCCTTCTCGGTCTGCGGCAGCTCCACGGCCAGGCGCAGATTGGGTCGGTAGACGCCATGGCACAGCACGCCGTCACGCGGGATGTCCAGGGCTGCGGCGATCTCGCGCTGCACCGGCGCCGAGGCGGTCGCGGTCAGCGCCAACACAGGCGGTCGGCCCAGCGCCCGGCGGGCGTCACGCAGCGCGCTGAAGGCGGGCCTGAAGTCGTGGCCCCATTGCGAGATGCAGTGCGCCTCGTCCACCACGAGCAGCCCGACGCGTTGCTCCTGCAGCAGGCCCAGCGTGCGTGCATCGGCCAGGCGCTCGGGCGTCGTGAACAGCACGCGGACGGCACCGCGCGCCAGCAGAGCTTCGCTCTCCAGCCGCGAGTTCGCATCCAGACCGGAGTGCAGCTGGCGCGCCGCCACGCCCTTGGCCTGCAAGGCGTCGCACTGGTCCTTCATCAGCGCAATCAGCGGTGAGATGACCACGGTGAGGGCACCGTTCAGCACGGCGGGCAACTGGTAGCACAGCGATTTGCCAGCGCCCGTGGGCATGACGGCCAAGGTGCTCTGGCCGGCCAGCACGCGGGCGATGACCTCGCCCTGGCCGGGGCGCAGCTCGCGCAGGCCGAACACCCGCTTCAGCGTGGCGCGCAGTTTCACCGGGGTGACGGGTTCGCGCGGCGGCAGCTTCTCGGGGATGGGCGCGGGCGAAGGCGACGGATCGTCTTCGCGCGGGTCGGCACCGGGCAGCAGGCGACCTGCGGCGGTCATCACGGCGGTGGTCATGCCGCCGCCGCTGCAGCCACGGAACCCGCCTTGCGGCAACCCAGCACGCCCGTCACGCGGTTCAGCACCTCGGGCGCCCAGCCCATGCCCATGTGGCTGGCCTGCACCTCGATGTCGCGGGCCAGCGGCCAGCGGCTGGCATGCGTGCAGGCCTCCCAGGACACCACGCCGTCGCGGCGGCTGTACAGCGACACGGTGGGCACCGGCGGCGGCTCAGCCAGGCGTTCGCGCAGGGCGGCCTCGGTCGGGGCGGCCTTGCCGTTGAGCAGGCGGAACAGCCAGCCCACGTTGGTGTCGTCGACGCTGCCGTTGAAAGGCGTGCCGATGGTGACGACATGGTGGACGCGGTCATGCCAGCGCTTGGCCAGCTCGCGGGCATAGAAGCCGCCGAGGCTCCAGCCGACGAAGCTGACCTCGCGCGCCGGCGCCACGCGCTCGTGCAGCCTGTCGGCCAGCTGTTCCAGCCAGGCATCGACATCGCCGCGCGGGCCGGTGTTCATGCCCTGGCCCCAGTCGAGGGCGCGAAAGCCCGAGCGTTCCAGGTGGCGGCGCAGCGGCCACAGCGTCAGGCCGTCGGTGCCGAGGCCCGGGAAGAGCACCACGGTATGGCCGGCGCCGATCTGCGTGGCCGGCTTGCGCCAATGCATCAGCGCTTGCCACGCTTCCACCGTGGCCCGCGCGGGCTCCGAGGCGAGCAGCGACAGCGCCGGCCGCCGGTTGGACGCGGCGGTCGGCTTGGGTGTCAGGGTCACGACGGGAGTGGTGGTGGTCATGGCTGGGGTGGCGCAAGCCAATGAATTTGTCGATGGCCCGATGCTGGGGCTGCGGGACAGGCCGCCGTGCCAGCGCGGCGCCACAGCCGCTGTAGGACGACGCTGGCCGGCGCAGCAGGCGGCGCTGTCCGACGCGAGGCCGGCGAACCCGCAGGCACACTGCGGCGCCATGCAAGCCTTCTTCAAACCCTATCTCGTGGCCCTGCTCATCATGGGCGTGCTGGACGCGCTGTGGCTCGGCTGGCTGGCCCGCGACTTCTATCGCCAGGAGATGGGCGCCCAGATGGCCGACCCCATCCGCTGGGTGCCAGCCCTTGCCTTCTATCTCGCCTATCCGGCCGCCCTGGTGGCGCTGGCGTTGTTTCCGGCCGGCCAGCCGCTGGGCCAGCAGATCGCGCGCGCCGCCCTGGTCGGCCTGGTGGCCTATGGCGTCTATGACCTGACCAACCTGTCCACCCTGCGCCACTGGCCCTTGAAGCTGGCGCTGGTGGATACCGTCTGGGGCTGCTTTGCAAGCACCGTGTCTGGTGGGGTCGCCGCCTGGGTGGCGGAGCGCTGGCGCTGACAGAATGCGGGGATGGCCAAGCCTGCCCCCAAGCTCAACCCGGAAGAAGTCAAGCGCGTCATCGCGACCGCCTTTGAAGATGTGCCGCCTTACAACAAGGTGCTGCTGACCCATGGCATTGGCCATGGTGAGCTGGTGGCGCTGCTCAAACGCGAACTGACGCCGGCGGCCTACAAGCTCTGGGCGGCCAAGGGCAAGGGCAGCAAGGGACCCACCAAGAAGGCGACCTGGCCCCATGGTCGCTGAGTTGAAGCTGCCACGCCGCTCCGTCCTTGCGTTGCTGGCCGCCATGGCGGCCTGCAGCGATCCCGATGCCCGCATCCGCAACCGCATCGACACCGGCTGGCATCGGGACGATCTGGAAGCCTTGCTGCTGCACTGGCACAGCCACGCCGTGCGTCCCGACGGCAGCTTCCATCTGGCCTTCGATCGACGCTGGCAACCGCTGCCGCAAGCCGAGCTGGAGCTGACCGGCCAGGCTCGCCTGGTCTACGCCTTCGCCGCCGGTCACGAGTTCATCCCGGACGCGGGTTACATCAAGGTCGCCCGGCGCGGCGCCGACTATCTGCTGCAGCGCTTCCGGGACCCGGTGCATGGCGGCTTCCTGCACAGCGTGGGGCCGGACGGCGCCCCCAGGGGTGGCGTCAAGCGGGCCTATGGCCATGCTTTCGCGCTGCTGGCCCTGGCCGATGTCTATCGCATCGGCGGCGACGTGCGCTACCGCGACGCCGCCCTGCAGGCCTGGCGCGAGATCGAGCTCAACTTCTTCGATCCCACGGGCGGGCTCTACAGCGAATGCGAGCGCGACTTCAAGCCCATTGCCGGCGGACGCACGCAAAACCCCGTCATGCACATGTTCGAGGCCCTGCTGGCCCTGCGCGAGTCCACCGGCGACAGGCTGGCCGAGGCGGGAGCCCGCCGCGTGGGCGACTTCGTCGTCAACCAGCTGATGCAGGGCCAGGCCGAGGGCAGCGCCCATATCCCCGAGTGGTATGACGAGGCCTGGAAGCCGCTGCCGACCAAGGAAGCCGGCGGCTATATCGACATCGGCCACCAGTTCGAGTGGAGCCATCTGTTGACGACGGGCGGCGTGGTCTCGCCCATCTATCCCCAGGTGGCTGAGCGCGTGCTCTCGTATGCGCTGGCCACCGGCTATGACGACATCGACGGCGGCTGCAGCCAGCGGGCCTTCCCCGACGGCATCAAGACCGACACCCGCAAGGGCTGGTGGCAGCAGGCCGAATGCCTGCACGCGCTGATGGTCGCCGCCAAGGAGTCGGCGCGCAACGACCTGTGGCGACGCTACGAGCAGACGCAGGAGCTGATCAAGAAGCAGCTCATCGACATCGAGCACGGCGGCTGGCAGGCCGCCGACGCCCTGCCTTGCAAGACCGGCGGCTGCCAGGATGTGCAGCCCGACCCGTATCACATGGTGCGCCTGCACCAGGCGGCCTTGAAGCTGGCCAGCGGCTGAAGACCCGTCGCCAACACCCCGCACGCCCTCCGTAGCGAGGGCGTTGTTGTTCCTGCTTCACAGAGGCCTCGAACCGGCGTTCTGCATGGTGCCGAATCCCTGTGTCGAGCCTGGGGAAGCCTGCTGGTTAACCCGGACATGCGATGCGAAAACCAGCATCGAGAAGTCCAAAAATGTGATTAGCCGCGAATCGGTCGGCCCCCTAGCATGAATTCAGACCCGAGCCCACCAGCCCTCTAGAGGCTGAAGACGCTGAGCGGGTTTGGACCTGCCTACCCATAACGATTCCCGGAGACACGATGAAGAACCAAGGCCTGGCGCCGCTGCCTGCGCGCGCCCATTCCCAGACCTTTGCCCTCAGCCTGACCGCCGCCGCCGTGCTGGCCGTCCTGTCCGGCAGTGCGCTGGCCCAGGAAGCCGCCAAGGCCGAGTCGCTGGACACGGTGACCGTTACCGGCGTGCGCGCTTCGCTGACCAAAAGCCTGGCCAACAAGCGCACCAACGACCAGGTCGTGGAATCGGTCGTCGCCGAAGACATCGGCAAGCTGCCCGACAACAACGTCGTCGAAGCGCTGCAGCGCGTGACCGGCATCCAGGTCACCAACCGCGCCGGCGGCGAAGTCGGCACCATCTCGATCCGCGGCCTGCCCGACATCGCCACGACCTGGAATGGCCGCAACATCTTCACCGCCTCCGGCACCCAGGTGGCGCTGCAGGACATCCCGTCGACCCTGGTCCGCCAGATCGACGTCTACAAGACCCGCGACGCCGGCCAGCTGGAAAACGGCATCGCCGGCCAGATCGACGTCAAGTCGCTGCGCCCCCTCGACTTCAGCGGCTCGAAGTTTTCGCTGCTGGCGCGGGAAACCTATCTCGACCCGGCCAAGAAGGCCAATCCGCAGCTGAGCGCGCTGGCCAGCAACCGCTGGAAGACCGACGCGGGTGACTTCGGTGCCCTGGTCAATCTGTCGATGGTCAAGACGGACTACCGCAACGAGAGCGTGACGCCCGGGGCCATGGTGCCCTTCGTCAGCCCGAATGCGGCCGAAGTTCCGGCCGGCTACACGCCGCTGCAGCGCGTCTTCGACAACAACATCTGGACGCCTGGCACCTACACCGGCCTGCCGCAGCAGGCGGGTTCGACCCTGAACTTCAACGGCACGGCACGCCCGTATTACCTGGCGCGTGACGCCGTCTTCCAGAGCGATGTCCAGGGCGAGCGCAAGCGCCCGGCCGCCAACGTCGCCCTGCAATGGCAACCGAACGCAGACGCCGTGTACACGTTCGAGGCGATGTACAACGGCTATCGCGACAAGTCCTTCAACCGCCTGCTGTTCAGCTTCGTGGACTGGTGGGGCAGTCTCGGCAGCAACCCCGCGGGCACGATCACGACATTCCCGGGCACCAACGTCATCAAGACGCGGACCGTGAATGACGTCTACGGCTTCAACAGCGGCGACTACACCACCTCGGCTACCGATTCCCGCATCCTTGCCCTGAACGGCAAGTGGAATCTCGGTGACCGTCTGCGGCTGGACGGCGATGTGTCCTACCAGACCAGCAAGTTCCACTCGGAATTCACCGCCACCCGCATCGATCGCGTCGCGCCGTCCATCACCGTCGATTTCAATTCGGGCGGCGGCAACATGGCCTTCAAGTTCAACAACAACGCCGACCTGGTGGACCCGGCCAAGTGGAACGTGGCGCAGTTCTACGACAACGCCAACCGCAACGAGGGCAGCGCCGGAACCGCCAGCCTGAACGGTGTCTACGACGCCGACTGGGGTCCGCTGAAGACGCTGAATTTCGGCGCGCGTTTCGACAGCCGCAAGGCCTCTGAAGCCAACCGGACGCAATCGGCCTTCCTGGGGCGCAACCTGGCCTCGCTGGGCGCCGACTACTACCACGTCAACTCGAATTTCGGCAGCGACATCTCGGACGTGCCGCGCTCCTGGATCGAGCCGAATGCCTACTTCATCCGCGACAACATCGATGCGTGGCGCAAGCTCTACAACTCGGTCGATGCGAACTTCCTGACGACCGACAAGCTGAGTCTGCAGAAGACCTTCGATGTGAAGGAAGACACCACCAACCTCTTCCTGATGGCGGACACCGAAAGCCAGCTGTTCGGCCGCACCCTGCGCGCCAACTTCGGCGTGCGCTATGTGCAGGTCGATACCAGCATGACCGCCTACGCCGTCGACGCCACCACCAAGGTGGTGACACCGACTAACGGCGAGAAGACCGCCAGGAAGTTCCTGCCCAGCCTGACGCTGCGCTACGAGCCGGCCAAGGACGTGCTGGTGCGCTTCAACTATGGTGAAACGCTGCGCCGGCCGGGCTTCGGCGATCTGAATCCGGTGCTGCAACTCAGCGACGACGTCTCCCGCGTCGGCTATGGCGGCGGCGGCGGTGGCAACCCCGGCCTGGAGCCGACGCGCTCCAAGAACCTCGACCTGACGGGCGAGTGGTACTTCCAGAAGGACAGTGCGATCTACGGCACCGTGTTCCAGCGCAAGATCGAGGGTCTGGTCGTGCCGTTGCGCCGCCGGGTCCACGTCGATCCGGCCAACGACCCCTTCCGCAACTCGACCTCGGGCGGCGACCACACGAACGGCTACGACTACGTCATCAGTTCGCCGGTCAATGCGTCCAACGGCAAGATCAGTGGCCTCGAACTGGGCACGGTCTACTTTCCGAAGGGCCTGCCGGGCCTGCTGGATGGACTGGGCTTCCAGGGCAGCGTGACGCGCCTGACCTCGTCGCAGAACGTGCCGACGGCCAACAGCGCCGGCGAGATCGTCTCTCAGCTGGAGACGCCCTTCTTCGGCGTGTCCAAGCTGTCGTGGAATGGGACGCTGGCCTACGAGAAGGGCCCGGTCGGTGCCCGCCTGTCCTATGTCCGTCGCTCCGCCTTCCTGGCCGCCAACGAAGCTGCGCTGTTCGCCAACCCCATCGGCATCTGGCGCCAGCCGGAGAAGAGCGTGGATTTCCAGCTGACCTACAACATCAACGATCGCATGGCGCTGGACATCAGCGGCGTCAACCTGACGAACGAGATGCAGCAGCAGTACTACCACTTCGGCGACGCCGGCAGCCCGGAGATCACCAACTTCGGTACGGTCCAGATCGGGCGCGCGTTCTCGGTCGGTTTCCGCTGGAAGCTTTGAGTCGAGCCTGTGCTCGCCGGGCGTTGCAGGGATCTTCCCGGCAGCGCCCTTTTTCCATCTGGCAGTACCCATCATGTCCGACTTGCTTGAGGCGCTGATCCGCCAGCGCGCCGACCCCCACATCTCCCGCCACGCCGATGGCAATTACTACTTCACCGCCTCGGTGCCGCAGTACGACCGCATCGAGATCCGGCGTGCAACGACCATCGAAGGCCTGGTCGATGCGCCGATCTTCGACGTCTGGCACAAGCCCGACACGGGGCCGTACTCCGAGCTGATCTGGGCGCCCGAGCTGCATTTCAACGACGGCGCCTGGTATGTCTATTTCGCCGCGGCGCCGACACGTGCTCTGGATGGCCTGGGCATGTTCCAGCACCGCATGTACGCGATCCGGAATGCCGCCCAGGACCCGTTGGGCGGCGCCTGGGAGTTCCTCGGCCAGGTCGATACCGGCATCGACAGCTTCTGCCTGGACGCCACCACCTTCAGCCACCGCGGCCAGCTCTACTACCTGTGGGCGCAGAAGGACCCGGCCATCGCCGGCAACTCCAACCTCTACATCGCGCCGATGCAGACGCCCTGGCAGCTGGCCGGCGCACCGGTGCTGCTGAGCCGCCCGGAGCACGACTGGGAATGCCGCGGCTTCCTCGTCAACGAGGGGCCGTCGGTGCTGATCCGCCACGGCCGCGTCTTCATCAGCTATTCGGCCAGCGCGACGGACGAGAACTACGCCATGGGCCTGCTGTGGGCCGACGAAGGCGCCGACCTGCTGGACCCGGCGAACTGGCGCAAGTCCGTCCAGCCGGTGATGCGCAGCTGCGCCGAGGACAGCGTCTTCGGCCCCGGCCACAACAGTTTCACCGTGACGGACAACCCCGACGAGGTGCTGCTGGTCTATCACGCCCGCACCTACACCGAGATCGAGGGCGACCCGCTGTGGAACCCCGACCGCCACACCTTCGTGAAGCCGCTGCGCTGGTCGGCCGACGGCATGCCCCTCTTTGGCAAGCCTTCCCGGCGCGATTGATGCCGGTTTCGATATCGGTACGCCGAGTTAATTGATTGGATCGCGTATCCCTCCGCTCCTAGCATCGTTTCCATGCGGCAAACCTGCGTGCCGCCAGAACGACCTCCGAGACAAGACATGACGACTGACGACAAGAAGAGCAAGGTCAAGCTGCGCTCCGCCGAGTGGTTCGGCACCCAGGACAAGAACGGTTTCATGTACCGCTCCTGGATGAAGAACCAGGGCATCCCCGACCATGAGTTCCAGGGCAAGCCCATCATCGGCATCTGCAATACCTGGAGCGAGCTGACGCCCTGCAATGCCCACTTCCGCAAGCTCGCCGAGCATGTGAAGAAGGGCATCCTGGAAGCCGGCGGCTGGCCGGTCGAGTTCCCGGTCTTCTCCAGCGGCGAGAGCAATCTGCGCCCCACCGCCATGCTGACGCGCAACCTCGCCAGCATGGACGTCGAGGAGAGCATCCGCGGCAACCCGGTCGACGCCGTCGTGCTGCTGGTGGGCTGCGACAAGACCACGCCGGCCCTGCTGATGGGCGCGGCCAGCGTCGACGTGCCGGCCATCGTCGTCACCGGCGGCCCCATGCTGAACGGCAAGCTCAACGGCAAGAACATCGGCTCGGGCACGGCCGTCTGGCAGTTGCACGAGCAGGTCAAGGCCGGCGAGATCAAGATGCACGACTTCCTGGCCGCCGAGGCCGGCCACTCGCGCTCGGCCGGCACCTGCAACACCATGGGCACGGCGTCCACGATGGCCTGCATGGCCGAGTCGCTGGGCACCTCCCTGCCGCACAACGCGGCCATCCCCGCCGTCGATGCACGCCGTTATGTGCTCGCCCATCTGTCCGGCATGCGCATCGTCGACATGGTGTGGGAAGACCTGCGCCTGTCCAAGGTGCTCACCAAGCAAGCCTTCGAGAACGCCATCCGCGTCAATGCGGCCATCGGCGGCTCCACCAATGCCGTCATCCACCTCAAGGCGATCGCCGGCCGCATGGGCGTGGAGCTGGAGCTGGAAGACTGGACCCGCATCGGCCGCGGCACGCCCACCGTCGTGGACCTGCTGCCCTCGGGCCGCTTCCTGATGGAGGAGTTCTATTACGCCGGCGGCCTGCCCGGCGTCATCCGCCGCCTGGGCGAGGCCGATCGCCTGCCGCATCCGCAGGCCCTGACCGTCAACGGCAAGAGCCTGTGGGACAACTGCGTCGACGCGCCCATCTACGACGACGAGGTCATCCGGCCGCTGGACAAGCCGCTGATCGAGGATGGTGGCATCTGCATCCTGCGCGGCAACCTCGCGCCGCGCGGCGCCGTGCTCAAGCCCTCGGCCGCCACGCCCGAGCTGATGAAGCACCGCGGCCGTGCCGTCGTGTTCGAGAACTTCGACGACTACAAGGCCCGCATCGGCGACCCCGACCTGGATGTCGACGCCAGTTGCATCCTCGTCATGAAGAACTGCGGCCCCAAGGGCTACCCCGGCATGGCCGAGGTCGGCAACATGGGCCTGCCGCCCAAGCTGCTGGCCCAGGGCATCAAGGACATGGTGCGCATCTCCGACGCGCGCATGAGCGGCACCGCCTACGGCACCGTCGTGCTGCATGTGGCGCCCGAGGCCCGCGCGGGTGGGCCGCTGGCGGTCGTGCAGGAAGGCGACTTCATCGAGCTGGACTGCGCCGCCGGCCGCCTGCACCTGGACGTGCCCGAGGACGAGCTGCAGGAGCGTCTGAAGGTCTGGGCCGCGGCCCAGACCGTGGACCCCGCCGACGCCACCGGCTATCGGCACCTCTACATCCAGCACGTGCTGCAGGCCGACGAGGGCTGCGACTTCGACTTTTTGCGTGGCTGCCGAGGCTCGGCCGTGCCGCGCCACTCCCATTGAGGTCTGAATCCATGAGCAACACCATTCAAGGCCTGGCCCTGATTGGCGGCGAAGCGGTGCGCGGCAAGGGTGCCGCCTTCCAGGCCTTCGACCCCAGCAGGAACGAAGCCCTCGGCCCCGACTTCAACGCTGTCGATGCCGCCCAGGTCAGCGAGGCCTGCGTCCTCGCCGGCGCCGCCTTCGACGCCTTCCGTGCGACGAGCGACCACGAGCGAGCCGACTTCCTCGACCAGATCTCGGCCCAGATCCTGGCCCTCGGTGACGACCTCATCGTGCGCGCCATGGCCGAGACCGGCCTTCCACGCCTGCGCCTGGAAGGCGAGCGCGGCCGCACGATGAACCAGTTGAAGCTGTTCGCCGAGCTGCTGCGCGAAGGCAGCTGGCAGGACGCCCGCATCGACACCGCCCTGCCGCAGCGCCAGCCGCCGCGGCCCGACCTGCGCCTGCGTTTTGTCGGCGTCGGCCCCGTGGCCGTCTTCGGCGCCAGCAACTTCCCGCTGGCCTTCTCGGTGGCGGGTGGCGATACCGCCGCGGCGCTTGCCGCAGGCTGCCCCGTCGTCGTGAAGGCGCACTCGGCCCACCCGGGTACGTCCGAACTGGTCGGTCGCGCCGTCGTCGAGGCGGTGCGCAAGTCCAATCTGCCCGCCGGCGTCTTCGCCCTGCTGACCGGCAGCGGCCATGGCATCGGCGACACCCTGGTGCGCCACCCCGCCATCCAGGCCGTCGGCTTCACCGGCTCGCGCAGCGGCGGCATCGCACTGATGGCCGCGGCCGCGGCGCGCCCCCAGCCCATCCCGGTCTATGCCGAGATGAGCAGCATCAACCCGGTCGTCCTGCTGCCCGGCGCGCTGGCCGAGCGGGGTGCCGACATCGCGACCGGCTTTGCTGCGTCCCTCACCATGGGCGTGGGCCAGTTCTGCACCAACCCCGGCCTGGTGCTGGGCATCGCCGGCGCCGACTTCGACCGCTTCGCCAAGGCCGCGGCTGAAGCACTCAAGCCTGTCTCCGCCGGCACCATGCTGACCCCCGGCATCGCCGGCGCCTACCAGCGTGGCGAGGACCAGCTCGCCGGCCAGGCCCAGGTCGACACGCTGCTGCGCGGCGCCTCCGCCGGCTGCCAGGGTGCACCCAGCCTGTTCAAGACGACCGGCGCGGCTTTTCTCGCCAATCACCAGATGTCGGCCGAGATCTTCGGCCCGGCTTCCCTGCTGGTCGCATGCAAGGACGAGGCCGAACTGCTGGCCGTCATCGAGGGCCTGGAAGGTCAGCTGACCGCCACGCTGCAACTGCAGGATGACGACGAGACCGATCTCGCCGCCGCCCGCGCCTTGCTGCCCGCACTGGAACGCAAGGTCGGCCGCATCCTGGCCAATGGCTATCCCACCGGCGTCGAGGTGTCGACGGCCATGGTCCACGGCGGGCCCTTCCCGGCCACGTCCGACGGCCGCAGCAGCTCCGTCGGCACCGCGGCCATCCAGCGCTTCCTGCGCCCGGTCTGCTATCAGAACCTGCCGCGCGCCCTGCTGCCGGCCGTGTTGCGCGAACCGAATGAGCGCGGCGTCTGGCGGCGCCGTGATGGTGCATTGACCCGCAACTGAAATCCAACAAAGCCACAGAGACACAGAGACACAGAGAGAAAGCACCACTGCCTCTGTGTCTCTGTGCCTCTGTGGCTGTGTTCTTGAGAACAACGAAGGAGACAACACGATGAAGAAGCAACTGCTCGCCCTGGTGGCGATGCTCGCGGTGAACGCCAGCGCGCTGGCCGCCGACATCAAGCTGGTCGTCAACGCCGACCAGCCCGGCCCCGTCATCCACCGCAATGTCTACGGCCAGTTCGCCGAGCATCTCGGCACCGGCATCTACGAGGGCATGTGGGTGGGCCCCGAGTCCAAGATCCCGAACGTGCGCGGCTGGCGCAAGGACGTCGTCGCGGCGCTGAAGGAACTCAAGGTGCCGCTGGTGCGCTGGCCCGGCGGCTGCTTTGCCGACGAATACCACTGGCGCGAAGGCATCGGCCCGCGCGGCAAGCGCCCGGTCAAGGTCAACACCACCTGGGGTGGCGTGCCCGAGAATAACGCCGTCGGCACCCACGAGTTCTTCGACCTGGTCGAGCAGCTGGGCGCCGAGGCCTATGTGAACGGCAATATGGGGACCGGCAGCCCGCAGGAAATGGCCGAGTGGCTGGAGTACATGACGGCCGAGGGCAAGTCCACGCTGGCGGAACTGCGCCGCAAGAACGGCCGCGACAAGCCTTTCCGCGTGCACTACTTCGCCGTGGGCAACGAGACCTGGGGCTGCGGCGGCAATATGCGCCCCGAGTACTACGCCGACATGTACCGGCACTGGGCGACCTTCCTGAAGACGCCCGAGAACAACCGGCCCAAGTTCATCGCCAGCGGCGGCAACGACACCGACACGACGTGGACGGATGTCCTCAGCAAGAGCGTGCGCTTCAACTTCGATGCCATTGCTCACCACGCCTACACCTTCCCCAGCGGCAAGTGGGAAGGCAAGGGCTCGGCCGTCGGTTTCCCCGAGGGTGAGTGGATCTCCATGCTGTCCCAGGTCGGCAAGATCGACGACACGCTGACCCGCAGCACGACCATCCTCGACAAGAACGATCCGCAGAAACGCCTGGCGCTGTACTTTGACGAATGGGGCAGCTGGTACGACCCCGAGCCGGGCAGCAACCCCGGCTTCCTGGTCCAGCGCAACACGCTGCGAGACGCGCTGCTGGCGGCCCTGCACTTCAACGTCTTCCACGCCCATGCCGACCGGGTCAAGATGAGCAATGTCGCGCAGATGGTCAATGTGCTGCAGGCCATGATCCTGACATCCAAGGACAAGCTTGTCCTGACGCCGACGTATCACGCCTTTGCGCTGTACACGCCCTTCCAGGACGCCACCTCGCTGCCGGCGAAGATCGAGAACAACCCGGTCTACAAGGTCGGCAATGTCGAGATGCCCGGCATCTCCGCCACGGCGGCGCGGGCCAAGGACGGCAAGCTCTACATCGGCCTCGTCAACTCGAATGCGAACGAGGCGGCCGAGCTGACCCTGCAGGTGGGGGCCACCGCCCCCAAGGCCGTCAAGGGCCAGCTGCTGACCGCTGGCGCGATGGATGCGCAGAACGAACTCAGCAAGCCGGCCCAGGTCGTGCCTCAGGCCTTCGAGGCCCAGGCCGCCGGCGGCAAGCTGACGCTGAAGCTGCCGGCCAAGTCGATCGTCGTCGTCGCCGTCGAGGGCTGAGCGCCCGCTCGGCCAGCGTTTCCCCGCCATCCGCAACCCTGGGCCTGCCGTGCTGCTTGCCCAGGCTTTGCGCTGCGTGCGAGGTCCGCACGCGGCATATCAAAACCAGGATCAACCGCGCCTGGAATGTCATTGGTGCGCCGCCGCCGAGCCTCCTAGGCTGCAGCGGACATCACCACCAGACCCGGAGACAAATCCATCATGGCCTTTCAGAACCGACGCGACTTCCTCGCAGGCTCGGCCGCCCTTGCGCTGACCGGTTGCGGCGGCGGAGGCGGTGGCGCGTCCTCGCCGGCGCCCAGTCCCGCACCGGCACCGGCACCGGCACCGACCCCCGCGCCTGCACCCACGCCCGCTCCTGCCCCCACACCGACCCAGTCGCCCATCAGCTTCACCAACGTCTCCGTGCATGACCCGTCCGTCATCCGCGTCGACGGCACGGCCTATGTCTTCGGCTCCCACCTCGCGGCCGCCAAGACCACGGACCTGATGAACTGGACCCGGCTGGCCGATGGCGTCAACAACAGCAATCCACTGTTCGGAAGCAAGGTCACGACCGAGTTGGCCGACACCTTTGCCTGGGCCCAGGTCACCGACCTGTGGGCGCCCGATGTCGCCAGGCTCGACGACGGCAAGTTCTACATGTACTACTGCGCCTGCAAGGGCGACTCGCCGCGCTCCGCCCTGGGTGTTGCCGTGGCCGACAAGGTCGATGGACCCTATGTCAACAAGCAGATCCTGTTGAAGTCCGGTATGTGGGGGCTGGCCAGCGAAGACGGAACTGTCTACGACGCCACCGTCCACCCCAACGTCGTCGACCCCCAGGTCTTCAAGGACGCGGCCGGCAAGCTGTGGATGATCTACGGCTCCTACTCGGGCGGCCTCTTCATCCTGCAGATCGACCCGGCCACCGGCCTGGTGAAGCCCGGCCAGGGCTATGGCAAGCACCTGATGGGCGGCAACCACGCGCGCATCGAGGGCGCCTACGTCCTCTACAGCCCGCAGAGCCAGTACTACTACCTGTTCTGCTCCTTCGGCGGCCTGGATGCGGCCGGCGGCTACAACATCCGCGTGTCGCGCTCGCGCGCTCCCGACGGCCCCTATGTCGACGGCGCCGGCACCGACATGGCCACGGTCAAGGGTGCGGCGGGCACGGTCTTCGACGACGCCAGCATCACGCCTCACGCGATGAAGCTGGTCGGCGGCCACCAGTTCGCGCTGGCCGCCGGCGAGACCGGCACGGCCCTGGGCTATGTCTCGCCCGGCCACAACTCGGCCTACTACGACGCGACGACCCAGCAGTACTTCATCATCTTCCACACGCGTTTCCCCAACACCGGCGAGGCCCACGAGGTGCGTGTGCACGAGATGCACCTGAACGACGACGGCTGGCTGGTCATCGCACCGCTGCGCTATGCGCCACTGAGCCTGGCCACGCCGGCGCAGACGGTCGATATCAGCGCGGCCCAGGCAGCGGGAACCTACAAGCTCGTCAACCACGGCCTGGACATCACGGCGACGACCAAGCCCTCCATCAACGTCACGCTGAATGCCGACGGCACAGTCAGCGGCGGCATGACGGGCACGTGGACCACCAAGGCCGGCAACAAGCTGTCCCTGACGTCGGGCACCACGACCTATGTCGGCGTGCTGTCGCGGCAGTGGCATACGAATGCCGGCGCCTTCGCGGTCAGCTTCAGCGCGCTGTCGTCGGGTGGCGTGTCACTGTGGGCAATTCGCACGGGGGCTTGAAGATGCGCGCCCTGCTGCTGGCCCTTGCCCTCGTCGTCAGCGGCGCGGGCGCGGCCACGCAGGGCTTCCCGCTGGACCGGGTGCGCTTGCTCGACGGGCCCTTCCTCGAGGCGCAGACCACCGACCTGCACTATCTGATGGCCCTCGACCCCGAGCGCCTGCTGGCGCCCTTCCGCCGTGAGGCCGGCCTGCCGGTGCCGGTGCCGAGCTATGGCAATTGGGAGTCGTCGGGCCTGGATGGCCATATGGGCGGCCACTACGTCTCGGCCCTGGCCCTGATGGTCGCCTCGACCGGTGACGCCGAGGTCAAGCGGCGCCTGGACTATGTCATTGCCGAGTTGAAGCGCTGCCAGGACGCCCTGGGCACGGGCTATATCGGTGGCATCCCCGATGGCGCCAAGGCCTGGAGCGAGGTCGCAGCCGGTCAGCTCAAGGTCGACAGCTTCTCCGTCAACGGCCGCTGGGTGCCTTGGTACAACCTGCACAAACTCTTCGCCGGCCTGCGCGACGCCTGGGTGCATGCAGGCAATGCCGACGCGAAGCAGATGCTCATCCGCATGAGCGACTGGGCCTTGCGCCTGACCGCGCCGCTGACGGATGCGCAGATGCAGGACATGCTGCGCAGCGAGCACGGCGGCATGAACGAGGTGCTGGCCGACGTGGCCGAGATGACGGGCGACCGGCGCTATCTGGCCCTGGCCCGCCGCTTCTCCCACCAGGCCATCCTGCAGCCCCTCGCCGCGGGCGAAGACAAGCTGACCGGCCTGCATGCCAACACGCAGATCCCCAAGGTCATCGGCTTTGCGCGCATCGCCCAGCTTGGCGGCGAGGACGAAGGCCGGCGCGCGGCAGAGTTCTTCTGGCGCACGGTGACGGAAAAGCGCACGGTCGCCATCGGCGGCAACAGCGTCAAGGAGCACTTCCATCCGGCCGACGATTTCAGGCCCATGTTGAATGAGGTCGAAGGGCCCGAGACCTGCAACAGCTACAACATGCTGAAGCTGACGGCGCTGCTGCAACGGGAGCATCCCGAGTGGGGCAGCTACGCCGACTTCTACGAGCGCACCCTCTACAACCACATCCTCGCGTCCCAGCATCCGGGCGAGGGCGGCTTCGTCTACTTCACGCCGATGCGGCCCCAGCACTACCGCGTCTATTCGCAGGTGGACCAGGGCATGTGGTGCTGCGTGGGCTCGGGCATCGAGAGCCATGCACGCCACGGCGAGTTCATCTACGCCCACGATGGCGACTCGCTCACCGTCAACCTCTTCATCGCTTCCGAGCTCGACTGGCGCGAGCGCGGCGCCCACATCACGCAGACCACCCGTTTTCCCGACGAGTCGCGCACGCGGCTGACCGTGCACGAGGCCGGCGAGTTCGCGCTGAAGATCCGCTACCCGGGTTGGGTGGGGCCTGGCGCCTTGAAGGTCAAGCTCAACGGCAAGCCGATCGCCGTGAAGGCCAGGCCGGGCGGCCATGTCGAGCTGCGCCGCGCCTGGGCTGCTGGCGACCACGTCGATGTCGAACTGCCGATGCGCACGGCGCTGGAGCCCATGCCCGGCCTGAAGCACTACGTCGCCGTGCTGCACGGCCCCATCGTGCTGGCCGCCAAGACGCCGCAGCCCGGCGAGGCCCTCAGTTTCAAGGCCGATGGCTCGCGCATGGGCCATATCGCTCAAGGACCCGTCTGCCCGCAGGAGGCCGCGCCCGTCTTTGTCAGCGACAAGGCCGACTTCGTGCGCCGATTCAGGCCGGTGCGCGGCCAGCCGCTGACCTTCACGGCGCCTGGTCTCATCCAGGGCGGCAAGGGCAGCGAGAACCTGCAGCTCATTCCCTTCTTCCGCCTGCATGACTCGCGCTACATGGTCTATTGGGCGCACGGCACGCCGGCCCAGCAGAGCCTGATGCGCGCCGAGCTGGCCCAGGCCGAGGCGGTGCGCCTGGCGCTGGACGCCCAGACCCTCGATCAGGTCGCTCCCGGCGAGCAGCAGCCCGAGTCCGACCATGGCTTCAAGGGCGAGGAGGTCGAGTCCGGCATCGCGCCGGCTGGGCGCTGGCGGCATGCAAGGCAGTGGTTCAGCTATGAGCTCAACGATCCCCAGTCTCAAGCCCGCGTGCTGCGGTTGACCCTGGCCAGCGGTGACGCCGGCCGGCGCTTCGACGTCGTTGTCAACGGCCGCGTCATTGCCGAGCTGGAGCTGGCGACCGAAGCCCAGGCTCTCTACAGCCGCGACATCCCGCTGCCGGCCGATCTCGTCGCCTCATCGGGCGGAAAACTCAGCGTGCACTTCGTGGCAAGACCCGGCTCCATCGCCGGCGGCCTCTACGGCCTGCGGCTGCTGCGTTAGGTTGACGACAGGGGCCGGCAGCCTTTCCACTGCCCCCATGCCGCTGACCCGCCGCACCTGCCTCGCCCTTGCCGCCACGCCGCTCGCTGCCCGCGCCGCGCCCGAGGTTGTCATCGCCCTCGACAGCCAGAACCCGCCTTTCATGTATGCCGGCCGCGATGGCCAGCCCCGCGGCGTCTATGCGCTGCTGCTGCGTACGGTGTTCGCCCAGCTGGATGTCCCGGCGCGTATCGTCTGCCTGCCCTGGCCTCGCGCGCTGGCGGGCCTGGACCGCGCCGAGCATGGCGTGGGCGGCCTGTATGCGACGGCCGACCGCCAGGCGCGCAACGATTTCAGCCAGGCCCTGCATGTAGAGACCATCCGGGTCTACACGCGCCGCGGCGGCCTGAGGCTATTCGACCGCATCGACGATCTGCGCGGCCTGCGCGTCGGCGTGCTGCGGGGCTGGAGCTATGGCGACGCCTTCGATGCGGCCGCGCGGGCGGGCGCCGTGCTGGTCGAGCCGGTGTCCTCCGATTCTCAGAACTTCGGCAAGCTGGAGCGCGGCTTCCTGGATGTGGCCATCGCCATCGAGCAGTCCGGCGACGCCTTGCTGGCCACAGGCGACTACCCCTCGGTGCGTGCGCTGCCCAACCCGCTGACCGAGAACCCGACCTATCTGGCCTTCAACAAGTCGGCCCAGCAGCGGAATTTGATCTCTCGTTTCGACGAGAGCTTGGACAAGCTGCGTCGCAGCGGCGAGCATGTCCGTATCGTCAGCCTGGGGCTGCGTGACTAGCCATACCGCTTTCGGTATGCCTTGGCCGAGAAATGTCATTGGTCGCGCATCGCTCGCCTTTCTACGATGGCCGTCACAAGACCGACCCATACGGAGACAGACATGAAGATCCTGCGCCGCAGCCTGCTGGCCGCCGCTTTGCTGACCCCCGCGCTCCCTGCGTTTGCCGCGCCGCTGGTCATGGGCTTCTCCCAGGTGGGTGCCGAGAGCGAATGGCGCACGGCCAACACCGCCTCCGTGAAGGCCGCGGCCAAGGAGGCCGGCATCACGCTGAAGTTCGCCGACGCGCAGCAGAAGCAGGAGAACCAAGTCAAGGCCATCCGCAGCTATATCGCCCAGAAGGTCGACGTCATCGCCTTCTCGCCCGTCGTGGAAAGCGGCTGGGACACGGTGCTCAAGGAGGCCAAGGCCGCCGGCATCCCCGTCATCCTGACCGACCGGTCCGTCAAGGTCGCCGACCCGTCGCTCTACGCCACCTTCATCGGCTCGGACTTCGTCGAGGAAGGTCGCAAGGCCGGCAGGTGGGTGGTGGAGCGCGCCGCCAAGGCACCGGGCGGCGCACTGAACATCGTCGAGCTGCAGGGCACCGTGGGCTCGGCGCCGGCTATCGACCGCAAGAAGGGCTTCGAGGAAGTCATCAAGGCCAATGCCAAGCTGCAGATCATCCGCTCCCAGTCCGGCGAGTTCACGCGTGCCAAGGGCAAGGAGGTCATGGAGTCGTTCCTGAAGCAGCGCGACAAGAAGATCGACGTGCTGTTCGCTCACAACGACGACATGGCCATCGGCGCCATCCAGGCCATCGAGGAAGCCGGCCTGAAGCCGGGCCAGGACATTGCCATCGTCTCCATCGACGGCGTTCGCGGCGCCTTCGAAGCGATGAAAGCCGGCAAGCTGAATGTGACCGTCGAATGCAACCCCTTGCTCGGCCCGCAGCTGATGCAGCTGGCCAAGGACATCGTCGCCAAGAAGCCGGTGGACAAGCGCATCACGGTGACGGAGAGCGTCTACACGGCCGATGTCGCGGCCAAGGAATTGCCAAACCGGAAATACTGAAGTGGCCAGCAGTACCCCGGTGCTGGCGCTGGCCGGCATCCACAAGGGCTTCCCCGGTGTGAAGGCGCTCAGCGACGTCAGCCTGCGCCTCTTCCCCGGCGAAGTGCACGCACTGATGGGCCAGAACGGCGCCGGCAAGTCCACGCTGATCAAGGTGCTGACGGGCCTCTATCAGCCCGACGCCGGCAGCATCACGCTGGACGGCAAGGCCATCGCGCCCAAGCGCACGGAAGACGCACAGGATCTCGGCATCCGCACCGTCTACCAGGAGGTCAACCTCTGCCCCAACCTCAGCGTGGCGGAGAACATCTGCGCCGGGCGCTTCCCGCGCCGCTGGGGCCGCATCGACTGGGCCGCGGTGCGCGCTGAAGCGAAGCGCGTGCTGGCGCAGATGGACCTCGACATCGACGTGACGGCCCCGCTGTCGCGCTATTCGCTGTCGGTCCAGCAGATGGTGGCCATCGCCCGCGCCCTGCGCATCTCGGCGCGCGTCCTCATCCTCGACGAGCCCACGTCCAGCCTGGACGATGCGGCCGTGCAGCGCCTCTTCACCGTGCTGCGCCGCCTGCGCGACCAGGGCCTGGCCATCCTCTTCGTCACCCACTTCCTGGACCAGACCTATGCCCTGGCCGACCGCATCACGGTGATGCGCAACGGCGAGACCGAGGGCGAATACCTGGCGAGCGACCTGAGCCGCCTGGCCCTGGTCAACAAGATGGTGGGCGCGCCGCCCGACCAGCAGCCCAGCCGATTGGACAGCCGCGCCACGGAGACCGGTGCCCCTGTGCTGAAGGCCGAAGGCTTGGGTCGGCGCGGCGCGCTGCACCCACTGGACCTGGAGCTCAGGCGTGGCGAGGTTGTCGGCCTGGCCGGCCTGCTCGGCTCCGGCCGCACCGAGGCCGCACGCCTGCTCTTCGGTGCCGACGCGGCCGATGCCGGCCATGTCGACATGCACGGTCAGACCCGCCGCTGGCATTCGCCGCGTGAGGCCATCGCCGCCGGCGTCGCCTTCTGCTCCGAGGACCGCAAGCACGAGGGCGCCATCCTCGAACTCTCGGTGCGCGACAACATCCTGCTGGCGCTCCAGGCCCGCCACGGCCTGCGCCTCGTCATGAGCCGTGAGCAGCAGCAGGCCCTGGCTGAGGATTACATCCAGCGCCTGGGCATCAAGACGGCCAGCGCCGACACGACGATCGGCCAACTGTCCGGTGGCAACCAGCAGAAGGCCTTGCTGGCGCGCTGGCTGGCGACGAAGCCGGCCGTCCTCATCCTCGACGAGCCGACACGCGGCATCGACGTGCGCGCCAAGGAGGACCTGATGGACCAGGTCCGCGCCCTGGCCGTCGGCAAGAGCGGCGAGGCCGGCATGGCCGTCCTGTTCATCTCCTCCGAGCTGCCCGAAGTCCTGCATTGCAGCGACCGCGTCGTGGTGCTGCGCGACCGCCGCGCCACCGGCGATTACCGCCGTGGCGAGCTGGACGAGCGCAGCGTGCTCGAGGTCATCGCCGCAGAATCTGCATGAAAGAAGCCGCCCTCCCCATGCCTACGCCTCGTGCGCCTGCCGCGCCCCTCTGGCGCCACCCGCTCGCGCGGCCTCTTGCCGCATTGGCCCTGCTGCTGGCCGTCGCCGCCGTCTTCGTGCCGGGCTTCCTGCATCTCGAGATCAAGGACGGCCATCTCTACGGCAACCTGGTCGACATCCTGCACCGCGCGGCGCCCTTGATGCTCGCGGCCCTGGGCATGACCCTGGTCATCGCGACGCGCGGCATCGACGTGTCGGTGGGCGCCGTCGTCGCCATTGCCGGCACGGTGGGCTGTGTGCTCGTGGGGTCGCACGGTCTGGCCATCGCCTTCGCCGCCGCCCTGGGCGCTGCCCTGCTGTGCGGCCTGTGGAACGGCCTGCTCGTCTCGGCCCTGGGCCTGCAGCCCATCATCGCGACGCTGATCCTGATGGTCGCCGGCCGCGGCCTGGCCCAGCTGCTGACCGACGGCCAGATCATCACCGTCTACGAACCGGCGAGCTTTTTCTGGCTGGGCGGTGGCTGGCTGCTCGGCCTGCCGGTGTCGTTGTTCGTCGTCGCGACGGTCGCGGGCTTGACAGCCCTGCTGATGAAGCGCACGGCCCTCGGCCTCTTCATCCAGACCGTCGGCATCAACCCCGTCGCCGCGCGCCTTGCCGGCGTGCGCACCGCCGCCATCGTCTTCTTCGTCTACGTCTACTGCAGCCTCGGTGCGGGCCTGGCGGGGCTGATGATCTCGTCCAACATCAAGAGCGCCGACGCCAACAACGCTGGCCTGCTGCTGGAGCTGGACGCCATCCTGGCCGTGACGCTGGGTGGCGGGCAGCTGAGCGGTGGCAAGTTCAGCCTGGCCGGCAGCCTCATCGGCGCGTTGATCATCCAGACGCTGACGTCCACCATCTATGCGATGGGTGTGCCGCCCCAGGTCACCATGGTCGTCAAGGCGGTCGTGGTGTTCGCGGTCTGCATCTCGCAGTCTTCCTTCTGGTCGACGTGGAGGAAGAAGGCATGAAGCGCCTGCTTGCCGCTCCCTCCTTCACCAGCTGGGTCAGCGTTGCGCTGATGGCCCTGCTCTTCATCGTCGGCGCCGGCAGCTACACGGGCTTCGGCTCCATGCAGGTCGTCCTCAACCTGCTCATCGACAACGCCTTCCTGCTCGTCATCGCCGTCGGCATGAGCTTCGTCATCCTGTCGGGCGGCATCGATCTGTCGGTCGGATCGGTGCTGGCGTTGACGACCATGGTCGCCGCCTGGCTGTTGCAGGTCGCGCACTGGCCGGCGGAGCTGGTCATCGTGACAGCACTGCTGGGCGGTGCGGTCTTTGGGGCGCTGCAGGGCCTGATCATCCACGTTTTCAAGCTGCAGGCCTTCATCGTCACGCTGGCCGGCATGTTCCTGGCGCGCGGCCTGTGCTTTCTGATCAGCGTGGACAGCATCACCATCGATGCGCCGCTGTTCGTCACGCTGTCGCAGACGCAAATCCCTTTGCCCGGTCCTTTCGCCGGCGCCTTTCTGTCGCCCGGTGCGCTGATCGCCATCGCCGTGCTGGGCGCCGGCCTGTGGATCGCGCACTGCACGGCCTTTGGCCGCACCGTCTATGCGATGGGCGGCAGCGAGGCCTCAGCCCTGATGATGGGCTTGGCCGTCGGCCGCACCAAGGTCGCGGTTTACGCGCTGAGCGGCTTCTGCGCGTCGCTGGCCGGTCTGCTGTTCGCCTTCTACATGCTCAGCGGCTATGGCCAGCACGCCCAGGGCGTGGAGCTGGATGCGATTGCCGCCGTCGTCATCGGCGGCACCGTGCTGACGGGCGGTTATGGCTATGTGGCCGGCGCGTTGTCAGGAGTGCTGGTGCTCGGCCTCATCCAGACGCTGATCGCCTTCGACGGCACGCTGAGTTCCTGGTGGACCAAGATCGTCATCGGCGCCCTGCTCTTCGTCTTCTGCGCCGTGCAGCGTCTGTTGTCTTTGAAGAAGGCCTCCGCCTGATCGCGCGTTTGATAGCCTGCGGCCATGCGCTATCTGATCTTTGACTTCAGCGACGGCGACGACGGCATTGCCGCGCTGGAAGCCATGGCCTCGACCCGCGAGGCCGAGCACGAAGCCGTGCTGGCCGAGGCCCAGCAGGTGCTGGACTGGGCCCACGCCCACTTTCCCAGCCGCCACGGCCCCGTCGAGGACGGCCACGCCTGGGACCATGAGCTGCTCGTGCAGCAGGAAGAGGGCGGCTGGCTGACCGTCGCGCTGACGCTGAGCGCGTCGCCCGCATTCCTCGAAGCCTTCCTGGCGGTGTACGGGGAGGTCGACGACGACTGAAGGCCGGCCCCGGCGACGCCGGCCTAACCCTTCAGCGTCTGCTCCAGCACATGCAGCTGCTGGTTGAGCTCGGTGTTCTTCTGGCGCTCGCCGCCGATCTTGCGCACCGCGTGCAGCACGGTGGTGTGGTCGCGGCCGCCGAAGAGTTCACCGATCTCGGGCAGGCTCTTCTGCGTCAGCTCCTTGGCCAGATACATGGCGATCTGGCGCGGCCGGGCGATGCTGGCCGGGCGCTTCTTGGAGTACATGTCGGCGACCTTGATCTTGTAGAAGTCGGCCACCGTCTTCTGGATGTTCTCCACGCCGATCTGGCGGTTCTGGATGGACAGCAGGTCCTTCAGCGCCTCGCGGGCGAGCGTGATGCTGATTTCCTTGTGCGAGAACTTGGCATAGGCCAGCACCTTGCGCAGGGCGCCTTCCAGCTCGCGCACATTGGCACGCACGTTCTTGGCGACGAAGAAGGCCACGTCCTCGGGCATGGGCTGGCCCTCGGCCTCGGCCTTCTTGATCAGGATGGCAACGCGCATCTCCAGCTCGGGCGGCTCGATGGCCACGGTCAGGCCGGCGTCGAAGCGCGAGGTCAGGCGCTCGTCGATGTCCACCAGCCCCTTGGGGTAGGTGTCCGACGTCATGATGATGTGGGCCTTCTTGGCCAGCAGGGCCTCGAAGGCGTTGAAGAACTCTTCCTGGGTGCGGTCCTTGCCGGCGAAGAACTGCACATCGTCGATGAGCAGCAGGTCCAAGGAGTGGTACTTGGCCTTGAGCTCGTCGAAAGTCTTGCGCTGGTAGTTCTTGACGACGTCGGAGATGAACTGCTCGGCGTGCAGATAGAGCACGCGGGCGTCGGGCCTGTCCTTCAGCAGCGCATTGCCGACGGCGTGGATCAGATGGGTCTTGCCCAGGCCGACGCCGCCGTAGATGAACAGCGGGTTGTAGGTGATGCCGGGGGCGCCGGCCACGTGCAGGGCCGCCGTGCGGGCCATCTGGTTGGCGCGGCCGGGCACCAGCGTGTCGAAGGTGAGCTGCGGGTTGATGCGGTGCTTGCTGGCGGCCGGGGCCTGGGAAGGCAGCATGACCACGGGCGCCGCGGCAGGCTTCAGGCTGGCGATGCCTGCGTCCACCGTCGGGATGGGCATCTGCTGGGGCGCCGGACCGGCCGGCAGGCTGATGGCGGCTGCCGAAGGCTCGCGGGCGACCAGGGCCAGCTCCAGCCGCGTCGGGCGGCCGGCCAGTTCGGTCAGGATGGCTTCGATGCGGGCGGCGTACTGGCGACGGATCCAGTCGCGCTTGAAATGGTTGGGGACCTTCAGCGTCGCGATCAGCGCGCTGGCGGCGTCGGCGCTCTCGCCGGCCACGGTCGCCGGTGGCAGCGGCCGGATCCAGGTGTTGAACTGCTGTTCGGGAAGCTCGGTGGCCAGGCGCTCACAGCCGCGCCGCCACAGGTCCGATGCCCAATCCGCCGAATTCATGCCCGCTGTCACCTGCACCCCGTCCGCCCCGTTCTGTTCTTCTAGGCTCATTGTGGAAAACTTGTTCTCGAGCGGTCGGATTGTACGGATCCGGGGCCACCCAAACCGGAGGTTATCCACAGAATTTCGAAGGAGGTCAATCCCTGGCAAACCCGGCTTGAGACCCGCGACTTATTGACCGCGCCGGCGGCTTCTGCTGTAATGCCGGGTTTTCGCGCATTGCGACTTGTTCGCCATGCGCTTTTTAGCCGGGGTCCACCAGTGGGCACCGGTCTCATCGCCGGGTGCCAACCGCTGCGCCCAGCCTGAACAAACCCTCAAAAGAGGTCTCCCATGAAGCGTACCTACCAAGCCTCCAAGACCCGCCGCGCCCGTACCCACGGCTTCCTCGTGCGTATGAAGACCCGCGGTGGCCGTGCCGTCATCGCCGCTCGCCGCGCCAAGGGCCGCAAGCGCCTGGCCGTCTAAGCCGCGCGACGACGCTTTCTCGCGTCGTCAGCCTCCGGGCAACCGATGATGATCGGCAAGCTGCAGCGCCCGGTGGACTTTGAGCGTGTGCTCGGCCGCCAGAGCCGGGCACGCAGCGCGCATTTCGCGCTGCACCACCTTTCGGCCAATCCGGCGCCCAGCGTCTGGCATGCCGCAAAGTTACGCACAGCTTCAGCCGAGTTATCAACAGGCGAATCACAGCCTGTTCACAACCCTGTGGAACATGACCCGCCCGCTGCGCCCTCAGTTCAAGTTGAGGGCTGCTGGGTGGGCATCGTCGTTCCCAAGCGGCATGCCAAGCGTTCCGTGACGCGCCAGCTCTTGAAGCGCCAGATCCGCGCCGCATTTGCCGAACATCCCGGCATGCCGCCGGGTTTGTGGGTCGTCCGCTTGCGCTCGCCTTTTGACCGCCAGAAGTTCCCCAGCGCCGCATCCGACGCCCTGCGTCAGGCCGCCCGCGCCGAATTGGCCCAGCTGCTGGACAAGGCCATGGCTCCCAAGCCGGCCCCGAAGGTATGACGCCGAGTTGGCCGGCCCGCGCGCTGATGGCCATCGTGCGCGGCTATCGTCTGATGCTCAGCCCCTGGCTGGGCAATGCCTGCCGTTTCGAGCCGACCTGCTCGCGCTACTCGCTGGCGGCACTCGAAAAGCACGGCGCCCTGGCAGGCAGCTATCTGACCGTGCACCGCATCCTGCGCTGCCATCCGCTCTGCGCCGGCGGGCACGACCCCGTGCCTGACAATGCGCCGCGCCTGTTTTCCCGCCTGACGTCCCCGGTGCCCCGCGCGCCGTCCTCCTCTCCCGAGTCCCTTCCATGACTGATATTCGCCGCACCGTGCTGTGGGTGGTGTTCACGATGTCCCTCGTCCTGCTCTGGGACGGCTGGCAAAAGCACAACGGGCATCCCTCGATGTTCAGCCCGACGCCCAAGACCGTGTCGGCGGCGCCGGCCACGCCCGCTCCGGGCGGCGCGCCAGAGGCAGCAGGTGCAGCGGGTCAAGCCCCGTCGGCGACGGCCGCCGCTCCGGCTGCAGCCCCGTCGGAGCAGATCACCATCCGCACCGACGTGCTGGCGGTCACGGTGGACACGCTGGGCGGCGACATCGTCCGCGCCGAGCTGCCGAGCTATCTGACCTCCTATGACCCGACGGTGACCGACCAGCTGCTGCAGATGGTGCATCTGCAGAAGAAGCCGGAGTTCACACCCCAGCCCATCGTCCTCTTCAACGCCGCCCAGCACTACCGCGCCCAGACCGGTCTCATCAGCGACCAGGGCACGCGTCTGCCGGCACGTGCCTATGTGGCCGTGGCCGGTGACCGTCAGCTCAAGGACGGCCAGGAATCGCTGCAGCTCAAGCTGGAGTCGCCGGCGGTGGACGGTCTCAAGATCGTCAAGACGCTGACTTTCCGTCGTGGCGTCTACACCGTGGACGTCACCCACGAGGTCATCAACGTCAGCGGCGTCCCGTTGACGCCGCGCCTGTACCTGCAGCTCGTGCGCGACGGCAGCACCGTGACCGGTGGCGCCGCCTTCACGCCCAGCTTCACCGGCCCGGCCGTCTACAACAGCGGCACCAAGTTCAAGACGCTCAAGTTCGAGGACATCGACAAGGGCAAGGTCGACATCACCAAGCAGGCCGATGACGGCTGGGTGTCGATGGTGCAGCACTATTTCGCCAGCGCCTGGCTGGTGAACCAGCAGGGCAAGCGCGACTTCTTCGTCCAGAAGGAGCTCGGCCAGGTCGGCGTGCGCGCTGACACCTACGCCGCCGGCATGGTCTTCACCCTGCCGACGATCGACCCTGACAAGAGCGTCACCCAGCAGGCCACGCTGTTCGCCGGCCCGCAGGAAGAGAACAAGCTCTCCGCCCTCGCCCCCGGCCTGGAGCGCGTCAAGGACTACGGCATGTTGACCATCCTGGCCGAGCCGCTGTTCTGGCTGCTCGACAAGCTGCATGGCTTCATCGGCAACTGGGGTTGGACCATCGTCGCCCTGGTGCTGCTGCTGAAGATGGCGCTGTACAGCCTGAATGCCAGCGCCTACAAGTCCATGGCCAAGATGAAGGCCCTGGCGCCCCGCATCAATGAGATGAAGGAGCGCTACAAGGACAAGCCGCAGGAAATGCAGCAGGAGATGATGAAGATCTACCGCGAGGAGAAGGTCAACCCCATCGGCGGTTGCCTGCCCATCTTTGCGCAGATGCCCATCTTCATGGCCCTGTACTGGGTGCTGCTGTCCACCGTCGAGATGCGCCAGGCGCCGTGGATGCTGTGGATCACCGACCTGTCGGTGCGCGACCCCTACTTCATCCTGCCGCTGCTGATGATGGCGTCCAGCCTGTTCCAGGTCTGGCTCAATCCGCCGGCCCAGGACCCGATGCAGCAGAAGATGATGTGGATCATGCCCGTCGCCTTCGGCATCATGTTCTTCGTGTTCCCGTCCGGCCTGGTGCTGTACTGGCTGACGAACAACATCCTGTCCATTGCCCAGCAGTGGATCATCAACAAACGGTTGGGCGTGAACTGATTCACACCCCCTGAATGAGCCCCCGCACGCGGGGGCTTTTTTCTTGGCGCCGCCAGCAGTTCAATAGCTACGCGGGGCAGAGAACACCGGCTCGGACGAGTCTCACGAGAGCACTCGAACCGAGCCTCCCCCGCGCCAACACCTGAAAGCAGCCGCCTTCACATCCAGTGACGGCGGCTGTTTTCCTTTCTGGGCCGCGACAATCGAACCCATGCTCGCCCGACACGCCGACCCCATCGCCGCCATCGCCACCGCTCCGGGGCGAGGCGCCGTCGGTATCGTGCGCGTGTCGTCGCCGCAAGACCTGGCCCCGCTGATCCAAGCCCTTTGTGGTCGTGCGCTGAAACCGCGCGAGGCGAGCTATCTGCCTTTCCGTGACGCCAACGGTGCGGCCATCGACCAGGGTCTGGCCCTGCACTTTCCGGCACCGCATTCCTACACGGGCGAGCATGTGCTCGAACTCCAAGCGCATGGCGGCGCCGTCGTCATGCAATTGCTGCTGGCCCGCGTCATCGAGGCTGGCGCCAACCTGCGGTTGGCCGAGCCGGGCGAGTTCACGCAGCGCGCCTTCCTGAACGGCAAGCTCGACCTGGCCCAGGCCGAGGCCGTGGCCGACCTCATCGACGCCAGCACCGAAGCCGCTGCGCGCAGCGCCAGCCGGGCCCTGGGCGGCGCGCTGTCGCACGAGGTCGGCGTGCTGCGCGACCAGCTCATTCAGCTGCGCATGCTGGTCGAAGCGACGCTGGACTTTCCAGAGGAGGAGATCGACTTCCTCGAAAAGGCCGATGCCTTTGGCCGGCTCGATCGCCTGACTGCGCAGCTGGGTGCCGTGCAGGCCCGCACGCGCCAGGGGGCGCTGCTGCGCGACGGCCTCAAGGTCGTGCTCGCCGGCCAACCCAACGTCGGCAAGAGTTCGCTGCTGAATGCGCTGGCCGGCGCCGAACTGGCCATCGTCACGCCCATTCCCGGCACGACGCGCGACAAGGTCAGCCAGACCATCCAGATCGAAGGCGTGCCCCTGCACATCACCGACACCGCCGGCTTGCGTGACGAGACCGCCGACGAGGTCGAGCGCATCGGCGTGTCGCGTTCCTGGGATGCGATCGCCGATGCCGACGTCGTGCTCTTCCTGCACGACCTGGGCCGCGTCGGCCAGGCCGACTACGAGGCCGAGGACGAGCGCATCCGCGCGCGCTTGGGCCTCGTGGATGCAAGCCGCATCGTGCAGGTCTTCAACAAGGCCGACCTCGCTGCTGCCCCGGCCGGCGAGATCGCGCTGAGCCTGAAGACCGGCGACGGACTCGAAGCGCTGCGCCAGCGCCTGCTGCAGACCGCCGGCTGGCAGGCCGTGCCCGAAGGCCTCTTCATCGCCCGCGAGCGCCATGTGCAGGCCCTGGCCCGCACCGCCGAGCATCTGGAGCAGGCCCGCGCCATCGCCGAGCAGCGCGACGCGGCCCTGGACCTGCTGGCCGAGGAGCTGCGCCTGGCCCACGACGCCCTGGGAGAAATCACCGGCGCCTTCTCGGCGGACGAGCTGCTGGGCGTCATCTTCAGCAGTTTTTGCATCGGCAAGTAATCCGCCAGGCCTCCTTATGCGTTCCTGACGCGCCACTGCTTACGGTGGTGTTGTCTCGATGCCCGAGGAGGTCGCATGCGACGCCTTCAACACTTCAGCTTCATCGCCACCGCGATCGAGCCCCGCCAGCCGGCAACCCAGACCCGGCCCGCAACGCCCGCCAGCCCGCAGCCGCGCGACGAGATGTGGCGCTCGCGGCGCGTGCTGTCCGGATCGGACTGGATGGACGCCTGGGTGCGCAAGCCCGGTCAGCGCTAGGCCGCGCCCGGCACCCGAGGCGCCGATTTCAGGGGGCGAAGCGGACGGCAGCCGGCACGACCGAGGCTAAAGTGAAGGACGGTTTTTCTTCAGCGTCCCTCATGCTGACACCTTCTCGAGACGCCCGGTCCTTGCTCGGCGCAGCCACCACCGTCGCAGGCCTGCTGGCTGCCATCGTGCTGGGCCTGACCGGCTGTGCCACCCCGGCGCCGACCGCCACCGAGTCGCGCCAGCCCGTGACCATCCTCGTGTCCATCGACGGCTTCCGCGAGGACTACCTGCGACGCGGCGTGAGTCCCACGCTGTCGCAGCTGGCAGCCGATGGCGTCTCGGGCGTCATGCACCCCTCCTTTCCGACCAAGACCTTCCCCAACCACTGGACGCTGGTGACGGGCCTGCGCCCGGATCGCCACGGCATCGTCGGCAACCGGATGGAGTCGCCCGAGCGCAAGGCGCCCTTCACGATGTCCACGGACGACCCCTGGTGGTGGAACGCCGCACCGCCCATCTGGGTGGATGCGGAGAAGGCCGGCGTGCGCACCGCCGTCATGTTCTGGCCGGGCGCCAACGTCGCCATCGGCGGCATGGAAGACGTCGACGGCCACAAGCAGGTCGAGGGCACGCGCCCCTCGGACTGGATGCAATACCACCAGGCCATCACCGACGTGCAGCGCGTCAACACGGTGCTGGACTGGCTGCGCCGGCCCGCCGAGATCCGCCCGAAGTTCGTGACGGTGTACTTCGAGAAGGTCGACACGGCCGGCCATGACTACGGTCCGGACAGCGCGGAAACCACGCGGGCCGTGGCCCAGGTCGACGGTGCGATCCGCGCGCTGCTGGCCGGCCTGAAGCAAATGGCCCAACCGGCCAATCTCGTCATCGTGGCAGACCACGGCATGGCCGCCACCAGCAGCGAACGCACGATCGCGCTGGACAGGCTGGTCGACCCCAAGCTTTACCATTTGGTCGAGACCGGCACCTTCGCCAGCCTCGCTCCGCTGCCCGGCATGGAAGCGCAGGTCGAGAAGGCCTTGCTCGTCCCTCACGAGCACATGCAGTGCTGGCGCAAAGCCGACATCCCGGCGCGCTTCCATTACGGTTCGAACCCGCGCATTCCGCCGATCCTGTGCCTCGCCCAGCCGGGCTGGCTGGTGCTGGCCGCCCCGCCGCGCAAGGCCGCCACCGGCGGCAACCATGGCTACGACCACATGGCGCCGGAGATGAACTCGCTGTTCATCGCGACCGGCCCCGCCTTCACCGGGGGCCGGGTGCTGCCAGGCTTCGACAACGTCGAGGTCTACCCGCTGCTGCGCCGGCTGATGGGTCTGCCGGCGGCCACCGGCGTCGATGGCGACGGCGCCGTCTTCCGCGACGTGTTCAGTCGTCGTTGAACAAGGCGTCGGCCAGGTAGAGGCCGGGCTCGACGCTCATGCCGAACAGGCTGCCCGACAGCGGGCGGGCCATCAGGTCGGCCGTCGAGAGCCCCTCGCGCGCCGTCGTGACCAGCATCTGGTCGCCCGCCGGACCGCCGAAGGCGGGACAGGTGACATTGCTGACCGGGACAGAGTAGCGCCCGAGCAATCGACCGTCCGGTGCATAGCGCGCGACGGCAGCATTGCCCCATTCGGCGTTCCACAAGCAGCCCTTGGCGTCCATGGTGGAGCCGTCGGGCCAGCAGTCGTCGTCGTATTCCTTCTTGGCGAACAGGCGCGGCTCGCTCACCTGGGCGCTGGCTGCGTCGTAGTCGCAGACCATCATGCGGGTGGTGGTCGTGTCGCAGTAGTGCATGCGCCGGCCATCGGGGCTGAAGCAGATGCTGTTGGAGATGCCCACGCCGTCCAACGCCAGCCGGCGCAGGCCGTGGGCCAGCGAGTATTGGTAGAAGCTGCCGATGCGCTGGCGCGGGTGGGCTTCGTCCAGCGTGCCGAAGACGAAGTTGCCGCTGCGATCACAGCGGCCGTCGTTGGCCCGCGTGGTGGGCAGATGGGCCTCGAGCGGCGTGATCGTCTCGGGCTCGGCGGCGACGCTGCCGGTGGCCTGCAGGTCGGGCAGGGTCAGCCGCGCCAGGCGCTTGGCCATGGCGAGGATGAGGGCGCCCGAGCGGCCGTGCACAAAGCTGCCGACGCGCTCGGGCAGGCGTACCTGCAGCGTCTCGCTCGCGCCGGGTGTCCAGGCGTGGATGCAGGAGCCCTCGATGTCGGTCCACCACCAGCGGCCGCTGGGGGCATGCCACTGGATGCCTTCACCCAGGCGGTTGGGTTGGGCAAGGGCGAGGGCAAAGGGATGTTCAGCTTGGCTCATCGGGGCGGGCGGGGGACTTGGATTCGAGAGCGGCGCGGGCCTGCTTGCGCGCTATTGCCGAGGCATGGCGCTGGCGCTCTTCGGGGGTGAAGGGTCGCAGCGGCGGCACGGGCACGGGCTTGTTGTCGTCACCGACGGCCACCATCGTGAAATAGCAGCTGTTCACGTGGCGGGTTTCCTGGGTGCGGATGTTTTCTGCCACGACCTTGATGCCGACTTCCATCGACGAGCTGCCCGTCATGTTGACGCTGGCCAGGAAGGTGACCAGCTCGCCCACGTGGATGGGCTGACGAAAGATGACGCGGTCCACGGACAGCGTGACGACATAGCGCCCGGCATAGCGGCTGGCGCAGGCATAGGCCACCTGGTCCAGCAGCTTGAGGATGTTGCCGCCGTGGACGTTGCCGGAGAAGTTGGCCGTGTCCGGTGTCATCAGCACCGTCATCGTCAGTTGGTGGGCGGGCAGGTCCATGGCGCGATCCTCGTCAGGAGAAGCGATGGATTGTGGTGCTGCGCCATGTCTCCCCGGGCCTCAGCACCGTCGAAGGCCAGTCCTCGCTGGCTTCGTGATGCGGTGAGTCGGGGTTGTGCTGGGTCTCCAGGCACAGGCCGTCGCCCTGGCGATAGATGCGGCCGTTCGGCCCGCACAGGCTGCCGTCGAGGAAGTTGCCGGAATAGAACTGCATGGCGGGTTCGCTGGTCAGCACCTGCATGCGGCGGCCGGAATGCGGATCGTCCAGCGTGGCGGCGAGGCGCAGGCCGTCGGCGTCCGGCTCGCCGTCGAGCAGGAAGTTGTGGTCATAGCCCTTGGCGACGAGCAGCTGCGGATGGGCCTTGCGGATGCGGGCGACGATGGCGGTGGGCTGGCGGAAGTCGAAGGGCGTGCCTTCGACCGATGCGTGGCGCTGTGGGATCAGGTGCTCGTCGACCTCGCTGTAGCGGGACGCCGGGATGGTGAGGCGATGGCGCAGCACGCTGCCGTCGCCGGCGAGGTTGAAGTAGTCGTGATGGGTCAGGTTGACGACGGTGGCGCGGTCGGTCGTGGCCTCGTAGCCGATGCGCCAACTGTTCTCGGTCGCGCTGACGGCGTAGCGCACACTGACCTTGAGCTCACCGGGGAAGCCTTGCTCGCCATGCGGGCTGGTGTAGCTGAACAGCAGCGCAGCGGCTTCACCGGCGCAGGGCTCCACAGGCTCGGCCGTCCACAGCCGATGGCCGAAGCCTTCGGTGCCGCCATGCAGGCAATTCGGCCCGTCGTTGCGGGCCAGCGGGTAAGTCTCACCGTCCAACTCGAAGCCGGCGTGGGCAATGCGGTTGCCGTAGCGGCCGACGATGATGCCGAAGGACGGGTTGCGGTGGACGTAGTCGTCGAGGTTGTCGAAGCCCAGCACGACATTGCCGCTCTGGCCTTGGGCATCCGGCACCCACAGGCCGGTGACGATGCCGCCCAGTGTGATGGCGCTCAGCTTCAGTCCGAGGCCATTGCCCAGCGTGTACTCATGGACGACACGGCCGTCGGGCAGACGCCCGTACTCGACGCACTGCATGCTCAGACCCAACCGCCGTCAACGATGAAGTCTTGCGCCGTGCACATGGCGCTGTCATCGGCCGCGAGGAACAGTGCCATGCGTGCGATGTGATCAGGCATCAGCGGCTCGTTGATGCACTGACCCTTGGCGATCTCCTGCTTGGTCTCCTCGGTGACCCAGAGCTTCAATTGCTTCTCGGTCATGACCCAGCCCGGCACCAGCGTGTTGACGCGGATCTTGTACGGTCCGAAGTCGCGCGCCAGGCAGCGCGTCAGCCCCTGGGCCGCGGCCTTGCTGGCGGTGTAGGCCGGCATGCCACCCTGCTTGAGCATCCAGCTGATGGAGCCGAAGTTGATGATGGAACCAAAGCCGGCAGCCTTCATGTCCGGCAGCACAGCCTGGGCGGTGAAGAACTGGTGCTTGATGTTGACGGCGACGCTGGCGTCCCAGAACTCCGGCGTGGTGTCTTCCACCGCATGCCGCTTGTCGTTGGCGGCGTTGTTCAGCAGCACGGTGAACGGCCCGGTGCGCTCGCGCAGGGCCGCAATGGCAGCGCGCAGGGATTCGACCTGGGACAGGTCCGCTGCCATGAACTGAGGTGCGTGGCGCGACGTCGCAGCCAGGCGCGCCGCCAACGCCTTCCCCTCCTCGGCCGCCAGATCGATGAAGGCCACCTTGGCCCCTTGAGCGGCAAAGGCCTCGACCAGCGTTTCGCCGATGCCGGTGGCGCCCCCGGTGATCAGGACGGCCCGGTCCTGCAGGCTGGGGTAGAGGGCATAGGAACTCATCGAACTGTCTCCGAAGCAAAGCAGTCGCCCGGCTGCTTTGGCCTGGCATTGATCGAATTATTAGTCATACTTTTTTGTTTGCAAAGCCAACAAATTTCGGGTTAACCCCAATCAACTCGCCTAAATAGTCATACTTTAATGCGGACCATTGCCGGCGATGACAGCTGGCCGCCCACCGCCCGACGGTGCGCGCATTCCAAACTTCCAGAGACAAGGGCCCCATCATGAGCGCCTCCACCACCCGCCCTACGCGACCGTACCGCGGCGTCTTCCCCGTCGTCCCGACCATCTTCCACGCCGACGGCACGCTGGACCTCCCCGGCCAGTTGCGCTGCGTCGACTTCATGATCGACGCCGGCTCCACCGGCCTGTGCATCCTCGCGAACTTCTCCGAGCAGTTCGTGCTGGCTGATGCCGAACGCGAGACCCTGACGCGTGCCATCCTCGAGCATGTGGCCGGCCGCGTGCCCGTCATCGTCACGACGACGCATTACTCGACACAGATCTGCATCGAGCGCAGCCAATTCGCGCAGTCGCTAGGTGCCGCCATGGTCATGGTCATGCCGCCGTACCACGGCGCCACCTTCCGCGTATCCGAAGGCCAGATCGAGAGCTTCTACCAGCGCCTGTCCGACGCGATCTCGATTCCCATCATGATCCAGGACGCCCCGGTGGCCGGTACGCCGCTGTCGGTGCCCTTCCTGGCGCGCATGGCGGCCAACATCGCCAACGTGAAGTATTTCAAGCTGGAGATGCCCCAGGCCGCAGCCAAGATGCGCGAGCTGATCCGCGTCGGCGGTGCCGCCATCGAAGGCCCGTGGGACGGCGAAGAAGCCATCACGCTGCTGGCCGACCTGGATGCCGGCGCCACCGGCGCCATGACAGGCGGCGGCTTCCCGGACGGCATCCGCAAGATCTTCGATGCCTTCCACGCCGGCGACCGCGAGGAAGCCGTGGTGCAGTACGGCCGCTGGCTGCCGCTGATCAACTACGAGAACCGCCAGGGCGGCATCCTGACGGCCAAGGCGCTGATGAAGGCCGGCGGCGTCATCGAGAGCGACGCGCCACGCCACCCCTTCCCCGAGATGAGCCCCGAGACGCGCGCCGGCCTGCTGGACGCGGCCAAGCGACTCGATCCCCTGGTTCTCCGCTGGGGCAAGTGATGCGCGCGCTGTTCGCAGCGTTGCTCGCGCTGTGCTTGGCCGCTTCTGCCTGCGCCATGGAGCCGCAGGGCGATACCAGCGCGCATGACCCCACGCTGCTGATCCAGGGCGAGCGCTGGTTCGTCTTCACGACGGGCAAGGGTCTGCAGCGGCTGGAGTCCACCGACGCCGGCAAGACCTGGCGTCGTCTCGCGCCTGTGTTCAGCGAGCCGCCCGCCTGGTGGCTTGATGCCGTGCCCGAACACAAGGGCCTGGATGTCTGGGCGCCCAAGCTGTTCGCGCATCGCGGCCGCATCTGGGCGCTGTACTCCATCTCCACCTTCGGCAAGAACCGCTCGGCCATCGGCCTGGTCAGCAGCGACAAGGCGGACGGCGCTGAGTGGCGTGATGAGGGCCTGGTGGTGCAGAGTCGCGCGGAAGACAACTTCAATGCCATCGACCCCGACCTCTTCGCCGACACCGACGGCAAGCTGTGGCTGAGCTACGGCTCCTTCTGGGGCGGCATCCGCTTGACCGAGCTGAGCGCCGACACATTGCGGCCCACTGGCGAGACGAAGTTCATCGCCAGCCGCAAGGGCGGCATCGAGGCACCGACGATTGCTCGTCGTGGCGACTGGGTCTATCTCTTCGCCTCCTACGACCTCTGCTGCCGCGGCGCCGCCAGCAGCTACAACATCCGCGTCGGCCGCGCCCGCAGCGTCCAAGGTCCCTACCTCGACCGCGACGGCAAGGACATGATGGACGCTGGCGGTACGCCGCTGCTATCGGGCGGCACGCGCTGGAAAGGCCCCGGCCACCAGGACGTGGTGGGTGATTGGCTCGTTCATCACGCCTACGACAGTGAACGCGGCGGCAAGCCGCATCTGCGCATCAAGCGCCTGAGCTGGTCCGACGATGGCTGGCCTGTGATTCCCTCACAAGAAGATTGAACCGGAGACCCACCGTGGCTGGCCTGAAGCTGGAGAACGTCTGCAAGCGCTATGGCGCGGTGCAGGTCATCGAGAACCTGTCGCTGGACGTGGCCGAAGGCGAGTTCGTCGTCTTCCTCGGCCCCTCGGGCTGCGGCAAGACCAGCCTGTTGCGCATGGTGGCCGGCCTGGAGGAAGTGACGGGCGGCCGCATCCTGATCGGCGACCGCGACGTGACCGTCGCCCCGCCGGGCCAGCGCAACCTGGCCATGGTGTTCCAGCACTACGCCCTCTACCCGCACATGACGGTGCGCGACAACCTCGCCTTCGGGCTGAAGAACATCGGCATCCCGGCCGACGAGATCGCCAAGCGCATCACCGAGTCGGCCCGCATGCTGGAGCTGGACACGCTGCTGGACCGCAAGCCCGGCCAGCTCTCCGGCGGCCAGCGCCAGCGCGTCGCCATCGGCCGTGCGGTAGTCAAGGAGCCGGGCATCTTCCTGTTCGACGAGCCGCTGTCGAATCTTGACGCGGCGCTTCGTGGCCGCACACGGCTGGAGCTGGCCCAGCTGCACCAGCGCCTGGGCGCGACCATGGTCTTCGTCACCCATGACCAGATCGAGGCCATGACGCTGGCCACGCGCATCGTCGTCATGAAGGGTGGGGCCATCGAGCAGGTCGCCACGCCGGCCGAGCTGTATCGCCGGCCCGCTACGCGCTTTGTCGCCAGCTTCATCGGCACGCCGGGCATGGGCTTTGTGCCGGTGCAACGCGCGCCGGACGACCGCGGCCGCGTGGTCGTGACGGTGCCCGGAGGCCAATGGGTCACGACGCGTGTCGCGGCTGAAGGGCTGCCCGCTCAAGGCCTGACCTTGGGCATCCGTCCCGAGAACCTGCGCGTGGCCGAACAAGGCCCACTGCGCGGCCGCGTCGAGCTGGTCGAGTTCCTCGGCGAGCGCACGCTGGCCCATCTCAAGCTGGAAGGCGACACGCCGCTGATCGTCACCGTGCCGGCGGGTGTCTCGCCCAAGCTGGGCGCGTACGTGGCCGTCAGCGTCGACGTGGCCGAGGCGCACCTCTTCGACGAGAGCGGTCGTGCCTATCACGCGCAGGAGTCATTGGCATGAGCGCGGTCGGCCTGCGCGCCTCGCGCCCGGCCTATGCCCTCTTCGTGCTGCCCTTCGTGGCGCTCTACGTGCTGCTGCTGCTGTGGCCGCTGGCCAAGGGCGTGTGGATCAGCTTCCACGACCACGACCTGCTGTCCGACGACAGCCTGTGGGTGGGCTTGGCCAACTATCAGGAGCTGTGGGGCGACGAGGTCTTCCACCAGGTCGTCTGGAACACGATTCGCTTCGTGGCCATCAGCACGCCCATCTTCGTCGTGCTGTCGCTGATGCTGGCCCTGGCGCTGAATCGCCAAGGCAAGCTCGCGACCTTCCTGCGCGCCACCTTCTTCTGCGCGTCGGTGTTCTCCGTCACGCTGATCACGCTGGTGTGGAAGCTGGCACTCATGCCCGAGCGCGGCCTCATCGCGCAATTCTTTGCGGCCCTGGGCCTGCCCGAACTGCCGCTGCTGACCAGTGACAACCTCGCGCTGCTGACCGTGGCCCTCGTTACGGTCTGGTGGATCATCGGCCTGCCGATGATCATGTTCCTGTCGGCCCTGCAGCAGATTCCCTCGGACATCTACGAGGCCGCCGCGCTGGACAACACGCCGCGCTGGCGCGTGCTGACCCACATCACCCTGCCCAGCCTCAAGCGCGCCATCATCCTCGTAGCCCTCATCGAGGTGATCCGCCAGTTCCAGGTCTTCCCGCAGATCATGCTGATGACCAATGGCGGGCCCAACAACACGACACGCTCGGTCGTGCAGTTCATCTACGAGCAGGCCTTCATGCAGCTCTCGCTGGGCTATGCCACGGCCGCTTCGCAGGTGCTGCTGGCCATCATGCTGATCGGCGTTTCCACCCAGCTCTGGCTGGAACGCGACAAGGGAGGCCAGCGATGAACCCGCTGCTGCGCCGCGGTTGGTTCGACCGCTTCGTGATGGTCGCGCTGACCCTGCTGGCCCTGGCCTGGATGGCGCCGCTGCTGTGGGTGCTGGCGCTTTCCTTCAAGCCCAACGAGTTCCTGCTGACGCGCACCGACGTCTTCCTGGCGCCGCCCTACACGCTGGCCAACTACCTGGACATCCTGCAGACCTCACAGGTCTTCCGCTGGCTGGGCAACAGCGCGCTGGTGGCGCTGCTGCAGACCGTGGGTGTGCTGGTGCTGTCGTCCCTGGCCGGCTATGGCTTTGCGCGTTGCGAGTTCCCCGGCCGCAAGTGGCTGTTCGCCCTTGTCATGTTCGGCCTGGCCGTGCCGGCGCAGTCGGTCTTCATCCCGCTGCACCGCCTGTTCTCGGAGTGGAACCTGCAGAACACCATTGCCGGCCTCGCCCTGCCCGGCCTGGCGGCGCCCTTCGGCGTCTACCTGATGACGCAGTACTTCAAGGCCATCCCGGCCGAGCTGGAAGAAGCCGCGCTGCTGGACAACGCCTCGCGCTTCAAGACCTTTCTGACCATCATCCTGCCGCTGACGCTGCCAGCGCAGGCGACGCTCGGCATCTTCACCTTCCTGGCCTGCTGGAACGACTACCTCTGGCCGCTGGTCATCGCGACCCAGCCGGACATGTACACGCTGACCCGCGGCCTGGCCTCCACGCAAACCAACTTCGCACAGTCCGAGGGGCTTGGCTTCCTGATGGCGCAGGCCGTGTTCGCCGGCATGCCGGCCCTGATGCTGTATCTCTTCTTCCAGCGCCATCTGGTGACGGCCGTGGCCGGGACGGGCAAGGCATGAAGCGACTCCTGATCTGCCTGTTCGCCGCGCTGCTCGCTGCCTGCGGGGCGAAGGACAACTCGGGTGAAAAAACCGAGATCACGCTGATGCGCTTCTTCGGCAGCTGCGAGGCGCAGTACGGCCAGGTGGTGAAGACGTCCGAGGGACTGGGCGAGTGCGGCATCGTCACGGCGCTCGTCAACGAGTTCAACGCCACCCACCCCGACATCGTCGTCAAGACGCAGATCGGCGAATGGGGGCCCTATTACGACCAGCTCACCGCGCGGCTGGTGGCCAAGGACATCCCGACCGTCGCCGTCATGCACGAGTCCGCCCTGGGCGACTATGTGCGCCGCAAGCTGGTGCTGCCGCTCGATGAGGACTTCAAGCGCGTGGGTGTGCCGGTGGACGACTTCACCGAGCACGCGCGCCGCGGCACTGCCTTCAACGGCCAGACCTATGCCTTGCCCTTCGACACCTGGGCCTGGCTCTGGCACATCAACACCGGCCTGATGAAGAAGGCCGGGCTCAGCGAGCTGCCGCGCTCACCCGAGGAGTTGCTGGCCCAGGCGCGCCAGTTCAAGCAGCGCACCGGCAAGCCCTATTTCGCCTGGGCCGTGGCCAACGAGACGGCGGCCAACGACCGCACCTTCCTGACCCTGGTCGCGCAGCAGAACGCGAAGCTGTTCTCCGACGACGGCAAGACCATCAACATGCACCAGCCCGCCGTCGTCAACGCGCTGACGCTGATGCAGACGCTGTATCGCGAAGGCCATGTGCGGCCCAACCTTGATTACGCCGCCGCCAACCAGGCCTTCCTGAACGGCGAGGCGGGTGTGGTCGTCGTCGGCACCTGGACCATCGACCAGTTCCTGCGCGAATCGCAGAAGCCCGAGTCCAAGCTGCAGGGCGCCTATGTGGTGAAGCCCTTCCCGCAGCTTTACGCCAAGCCGGCGGTGTTTGCCGACGGCCACTCCTGGGCGCTGTTCAAGGGCGGCGCCAAGGATGCCAAGGCGCATGAGGCCAGCGTCAAGTTCCTGAAGTTCGTCTGGGAGCGCAGCGCCGAGTGGTCGCGCACCGGCCATCTGCCCGTCAGCAAGACCGTGGCCGAGAGTGCCGCCTTCCGCGCCCTGCCCATGCGCGAGGCCCTGACCGAGATCACCCAGACCGGCATCGGCATGCCGGGCAATGTGCCGACCCAGCGCGCCATCGAGCTGCTGATCGGCGAGGACGTGGCCAACGTGATGATCTCCGGCAAGCCCATGGAAGAAGTGCAGGCCAGCGTCGAGAAGCGGGTCAACAAGGCATTGAAGAAGGCACGCCGCTGATGTTTGAAGCCCAACTCATCGTCGACCGCGATTTCTCCGTCGCGCCGCTGGACCGTCGCCTGTTCGGCGTCTTCGTCGAACACCTGGGCCGCTGCGTCTACAACGGCATCCACGAGCCCGGCCACCCCACGGCCGACGAGCACGGCTTTCGTGGCGACGTGGCGGAGCTGACCCGGGAGCTGGGTGCCACCATCGTGCGCTATCCCGGCGGCAACTTCATGTCGGGCTACAACTGGGAAGACGGAGTCGGGCCGAAGGACCAACGCCCGCGGCGGCTGGACCTGGCCTGGTTCTCGACCGAGACCAATCAGGTTGGGACGCACGAGTTCATGGCATGGTGCCGCAAGGTCGGCATCGAGCCCATGTTCGGCGTCAACCTCGGCACGCGCGGGCCCGACGAAGCGCGCCACTACCTCGAGTACTGCAACCATCCCGGCGGCACGGCGTTGTCGGACCTGCGCCGCAGCCATGGCGCCGAGGAGCCGCTGGGCATCAAGTTCTGGTGCCTGGGCAACGAGATGGACGGCCCCTGGCAGATCTGCCAGAAGAGCCCGGAAGAGTACGGCCGCATCGCCAAGGAGACCGCCAAGCTGATGCGCTGGGTGGACCCGAGCATCGAGCTGGCCGCCTGCGGCTCTTCGGCCTACGACATGCCGAGCTACGGTGCCTGGGAAGACCGCGTGCTGGAGCACTGCTTCGAGTTCGTCGACTACCTGTCGCTGCACAGCTACTTCGTGAAGCCTCCTGCGGATACGAGCACCGAGAGCTTCCTCGCGCAGATTGAGACGAATGCGCGCTACATCGAGGACACGGTGGCGATTGCGGATTCGGTCGCGACACGCAAGCGCTCCACCAAGCGACTCAAGCTGTCCTTTGACGAATGGAACGTCTGGTACCGCGCCCGCCATGGCGAGCACCTCAAGCAAGCCGGCTGGCCCGAAGCGCCGCCGTTGCTGGAAGAGGTCTACACGGCCGAGGACGCGCTGCTCATCGGCGGCATGCTGACCATGTTCATGAACCATGCCGACCGGCTCAAGGTCGCCTGCATGGCCCAGCTCTGCAATGTCATCGCGCCCATCATGACCGAGCCCGGTGGCGCGGCCTGGCGGCAGACGATCTTTCATCCCTTCGCACAGGCTGCGCGCTGGGCGCATGGCGAGGTGCTGCGCGCGGTGGTCAAGTCTCCCGGCTATGCCAACACCAGGCATGGCGAGCTGCCCTATCTGTGCGCCAGCGTCGTCGATGACGCGGCCAGGGGACAGACGGCGGTCTTCCTGCTGAACCGCAGCCTCACTGACGAGATGGACCTGTCCATCACGCTGCGCGGCCTGGGCTTGGCTCGCGAGCTGGTGAAGGCCGAGCAACTGCATTCGACGGATCTCGACGCCACCAACACCGCAGACGCGCCCGAACGCGTCGCTCCCCAAGCTCTCGACGGCATTGCGATCGAAGGCGAGCAACTCCGCGTGAAGCTGAGGCCCGCCTCCTGGAACGTCATCGTCACGAAAGCCGTTCGCGCATGAACAGCAGCTGGAACAACCCCCTCATCGAACAGCGCGCCGACCCGCATCTGAGTCGGGTCGACGGCCGCTACTGGTTCACCGCCTCGGTGCCCAGCTACGACGCCATCGAGATCCGCAGCGCCGACAGCATTCCCGGTCTGACCACCGCTCCCGCCAAGGTGATTTGGCGCAAGCACGACAGCGGAGCTATGAGCTTCCATGTCTGGGCGCCCGAGCTGCATCGCATCGACGGCCGCTGGTATGTCTACTTCGCCGCCAGCGAGCGCGACGACATCTGGAAGCTGCGCATGTATGTGCTGGAGTGCGAAGGCGACGATCCGCTGCGCGACGCCTGGGTGGAGCGTGGCCAGATCATCACGCCCGAGGACGGCTTCTCGCTGGACGCCACACCCTTCGAGCACCAGGGCAAGCGCTATCTGTGCTGGGCGCAGAAGAGCCCGCCGACGGAGAGCAACCTCTACCTCGCAGAGATGGCCAACCCCTGGACCTTGAAGAGCGAGCCCGTCGTCATCACGCGGCCGGACCTGGCCTGGGAACGCATCGGCTTCTGCGTCAACGAGGGCCCGGCCCTGCTGAAGCGCCACGGCCGCGTCTTCATCGCCTACTCGGCCGCTGCGACCGACGCCAACTACTGCATGGGCCTGCTGTGGGCCGACGAGAACGCCGATCTGCTCGACCCCAAGAGCTGGCACAAGTCGCCCGCGCCAGTGTTCAAGACGGATGAATCCGTCGGTCAGTTCGGCCCCGGCCACAACAGCTTCACGACAACGCCCGACGGCCAGATCGATCTGCTGGTCTATCACGCCCGCAACTACCGCGACATCGTCGGCGACCCGCTCAACGACCCCAACCGCCACGCGCGCGTGCAGGCTTTCGGCTGGCGCGACGACGGCTTCCCCGACTTCGGAACGCCGGTCGCCGACGGCCTCTACTCGCCATGAAACTTATCGCCTCGCTCCTGCTCGCCATCCCCGCCTTGGCACAAGCGCTGAGCAGCCCCGACGGCCAGCTCCAGGTCGACGTGTCGGTCAACGACCAGCAGCAGCTGGTCTACACGGCGCAGCGCGCCGGCCAGCCGGTGCTGCTGGCATCGCGCTTGGGCCTCGTGCTGGAGCAGGGCGACTACGCCAACGGCCTCAAGCTCCTGGACACATCGCCGGTCAAGACTCATCGCGAGCAGTACACGCTGGCGGCTGGCAAGAAGAGCAGCATCGACTACCGCGCCAACGAGCAGCGCTTCACCCTCGCCAATGCCGCCGGCCAGCAGCTCGTCCTCACGCTGCGCGCCTCCAACGACGGCCTGGCGCTGCGCTACACGATCGACGGCGCTGGCCGGAAGACCTTCAAGGACGAGCTGACCAGCTTCGCCTTCACACCCGAAGTCCGCGCCTGGCTGCAGCCCATGTCCGTCGCCAAGACGGGCTGGAAGCGCACCAACCCCTCCTACGAAGAGCATTACCAGGCCGACATCCCCGTCGGCACCGCCGCCCCCTCTCATGCGGGCTGGGTCTTCCCCGCGCTGTTCCGCTCGGGCGCCAACTGGGTCGCCATCACCGAGGCCGGCATGGACGGGCGTTTCCACGCCTCGCGCCTGGCCAGCGACTCCACCGGAGGCACCTATCGCATCGGCCTCCCCGAGGCCAGCGAGGTCAATACTGGCGGCGGTCTGCTGGCCGACATCGACGGCCCGCTGATGACGCCCTGGCGCGTGCTCGCCATCGGCCCGTTGAAGACGGTCATGGAGTCGACGCTGGGCACCGACCTCGCCGCGCCTGCCGTCGCCTTCGACAAGGCCAAGCTCAAGCCCGGCCCCGCCTCGTGGAGCTGGGCCCTGCTGAAGGACGACGGCACGGTGTTCGAGGTGCAAAAACGCTTCATCGACTACGCCGCCGACATGCACTGGCCCTACACGCTGGTGGACGCCGACTGGGATCGCAAGATCGGCGACGCCAGGATGAAGGAGCTGGCCGACTACGCCAGGGCCCAGGGCGTTGGCCTGCTGGCCTGGTACAACTCCTCGGGCGCCTGGAACGACACCGAGTACAGCCCCAAGAGCGCGCTGTTGACCCAGGCCGACCGTGCCAAGGAGTTCGCCCGCGTGAAGGCCATCGGCATCAAGGGGCTGAAGGTCGACTTCTTCGGCGGCGACGGCGCGTCCATGCAGGCCTATTACGTCGACCTGCTGAAGGAAACGGCGGAGGCTGGCCTGCTGCTGAACTTCCACGGCGCCACGCTGCCGCGCGGCTGGAGCCGCACCTATCCCAACCTGCTGACGACCGAGGCCGTGAAGGGTTTCGAGTTCGCCACCTTCACGCAGGACGACCAGGACAAGGTCGCCCGTCATGCGGCCATGCTGCCCTTCGCGCGCAACCTCTTCGACCCCATGGACTTCACGCCCATGGTGTTTGGCGACATCCCCAACATCCAGCGCGCGACACGCAATGGTTTCGAGCTGGCCGAGAGCGTGATCTTCCTGTCGGGCATCCAGCACTACGCCGAGACGCCAGAGGGCATGGCCACGGTGCCGGCCTTTGTGAAGACGCTGCTGCGCGAGCTGCCACGGCACTGGGACGAGGTGCGCTTCCTCGACGGTGAGCCCGGCAAGTTCGTCGTGCTGGCCCGCCGCGCCGGCAAGCAGTGGTTCATCGCCGGCCTCAACGCCGACGACAACTCGCGCGATGTTCAACTGGACCTGAGCTGGCTCGGCAAGCGCCAGGGCCAGCTCATCAGCGATGGTGAGGGTCCGCGCGACTTCATCGAAGGCAAGCTGGCGGCACCCGCGGCCCAGCTCACGCTTTCCCCCAAGGGTGGCTTTGTCGCCCGCTTTCCATAATGCGCGCTTTGTTCGATCGCCTGCCGCTGATGAAGACTCGAGCCGATCACTCCACCTACAGCGCCCAACCCGAGGGCAAGAGCCAGCATGGCCGCATCGTCAGCGAGCTGGGCCTGGCCATCGTCGGCGGCGAGTTTAAGCCCGGCGACAAGCTGCCGCCCGAGGCCCAGCTGCTGGAGCGCTACGAGATCAGCCGCCCCGTGCTGCGCGAGGCCGTGCGCGTGCTCGTCGCCAAGGGGCTGGTGGTGTCGCGCCAGCGCGCCGGCGCCATCGTCCGGCCGCGCAACGAGTGGCATCTGCTCGACCCCGACGTGCTGTACTGGCTCATCCAGTCCCGGCCCCAGCGCGACTTCGTGCAGACCCTGCTGGAAGTGCGCCGCATCTTCGAACCTGCCGCCGCCGCCCTGGCCGCCCGCGCCGCCACCGAAGAGCAGCTGGCCGGCATCGCCACAGCCTACGAAGGCATGGCCGCTGCCAAGACGACGGCCGAGCTGCTGGAGCCCGACCTGGCCTTCCACCGCCGCATCGCCGAGGCCACCGGCAACGACCTGCTGGCCTATATCGGCAACATGCTGTCGCTGGCCCTGCGCGAGTCCATCATCCTGTCCAGCCAGCTGCCGAATACGCACGACCTTTCCCTGCCGCGCCACAAGGCCATCCTGACGGCCCTGCAGGCGCGTGACGCCGTCGGCGCCCGCCAGGCCACGCTGGTGCAGCTGGAGGAAACCGGCGACGACATCAACACCGTGCTGGCCGCCGACGGCCGCGTGAACTTGGCTTGATATGGCACGCGACGACGACGAAGACAACGGCGCGTCGCTGACCGACGCCAGCCCCAATCCCAACTGGTTCCTGCGTGCGCGCCTGAAGACGCGCCAGCTGCTGCTGCTGATCGCGCTGGACGACGAGCGCAACATCCACCGCGCCGCCGAGGTGCTGTGCATGACGCAGCCGGCCGCGTCCAAGCAGCTCAAGGACCTGGAGGACATGCTGGACGTGAAGCTCTTCGAGCGCCACCCGCGCGGCATGGAGCCCACGCTCTACGGCGAGACCATGATCCGCCACGCCCGCATGGCGCTGACGTCGCTGTCGGCGGCCCATGACGACATCGTGTCGCTGAAGAACGGCCTGGCCGGCCAGGTCGAGGTCGGCGTCATCATGACCCCGGCCATGGGCCTGCTGCCGCGCGCCATCGCGCGCATCAAGCTGCAGGCGCCCAGGCTGCGCATCGGCGTGCACATGGAGTCGAGCAAGCAGCTGCTGGACATGCTGCAGCGGGGCAAGCTCGACTTCATGATCGGCCGCATCGTCGAAGAGGAAGACGCGGCCGGCCTGCACTACGAGGAGCTGACCGTCGAGCCCGCCTGCGCCGTCGCGCGCGTCGGCCACCCGCTGCTCAAGGAAGACAACCTCAAGCTCGCCGACCTGGCCGACCAGCCCTGGATCCTGCCGCCGCCCGGCAGCGTGCTGCGCCACCGCTGGGAGCTGATGTTCCGCCGCGCCGCGCTGGAGCCGCCGTCCAACAACGTCGACACGACGGCCCTGCTGCTCATCACCGCCCTGCTGCAGCAGACCGATTCATTGCATGTGATGCCGGTGGAAGTGGCGCGCTACTACGCGTCACTCAATGTGCTGGCCATCCTGCCCATCGACCTGCCCTGCCACATGGACGCCTTCGGCATCATCACCCGCGAAGGGCATCTGATGTCCCCCGGCGCGCGGCAGCTGCTGCACGAGGTCAGGTCGGCAGCGCGCGACCTCTATTGAGCGGCTCATTCCTGGGCCAGGAAATAGGCCGGGCTGGCCAGCAGCAGCGAGACCAGATCGGCCTGGCGGCTGGTGCCGGTCTTGTTGAAGACGCTCTTCAGCTGCGACCGGACGGTGTTGATGGAGGTGCCGCGCTCCGCGGCCAGGTCGTCCAGCGTGAGGCCGGAGCACAGGGCGGCGGCCAGCTCGGCCTCGCGCTTGCTGAGGCCGAACAGCTGGCGCACCGTGTCGGCCGTGATGCTGGGCGTGGCCTCGGGGTCGAAGACGAAGAGCAGTGCGGCGCCCTGCATGCGGGCCTCGTCCTTCAGCCGCAACGGCGCCAGCATCAGCACCAGCGGCGTGCGGCCGCGCCGCGGCAGGGACACGACGCCGTTCAGCACTGATCCCTGGCCCTGGCTGGCGCGCAGCACCTTGGTCAGTTCGAGGTTGAGGCTGCGCGTCGCCTCGGCATCGCGGGTCACCAGATGCCCGTGCTCCACCCACAGCGCCTGCCGGCTCGCGAGCAGCGTGTCGGCGCTGCGGTTGCTGTGTGCCAGCCGGCCGAACTCGTCGAACAGCAGGGTCGGCATGGCGAGCACGTCCAGGCTGCTGGCCAGCAGGTTCTGCCCCAGCTGCATGTCGGTGAAGCGCTGCCGCATCTGGAAGGCGCGCTGCATATGCGGCACCAGACGGTTGAACACATCGATCTCGCCACGGCTGAAGGGCGGCTGGCTGGGCGATCGCTGCAAGAAAACCTGGGTCAGCCAAGGTCCCTCGCGCAGGATGGTGCCGCCTGCGGCATAGGCCACGCCTTGCGGGACGATCCATTCCTTGTAGAAGCGCGTTTGCGGAAAGCGTTCGGGATGGGGAATATCGAGGTTGCTGGCGTAGAACGAGGCGATCGGAGCCTCCCTCATCTGCATCGCCAACAAATCCTCTGGCGCGTAGACGAGCGCATAGCTTTCCAGCCATCGCAAGTCGAACCCGTGTGTCCACAGGACCTTGGCTTCCTGGCTGCTCTCGTTGCGGATGATCAGCTGCGCGGCTTTCAGGTCAAACGCATCGCACCAGGTCTCGATGAAAGCCTGGAAACCCTCGGGCGCCAGCACGGCTTCATAGAGAAGACCGAGCAGCAGGTCAAAGCTGGCGAGCGGCGTGTCTGTCAGACCGTTGTCGATCATCGAAGTGGATCGTTTTTTGTCGGTTGCCAGGACAAGCCGGTCGAAGGATCCGTTTCCAACGGTGTCGCCGGCATGCGCCCCCTGGCTTCCTCCCCATGGGCGGCGCGATGCTAGCGACGCCGCGTGACGGGCGCCAATCGAAACCATCACTTCTGTGGATTCACCGGCCGGCGATGCGGCGTGCCCGTTCGGCCTCGTCGCGGTAGAACGCCGGGACCGTGTCGCCCCAGAGTTCCACCGCCCGGGCGGCACTCGCCGCTGCGCCCGCCGCGTCACCGGCGTCCTGCTCGGCCTCGGCCTGCAGGCCCAGGGCCAGGGCCTGCATCCAGCGGCGGCTGGCGTTGTCGCCCTGGCTGGACTCGTCCTGCATCAAGGCCTCGGCCTCGCGGGCGAGGCGCAGCTTGTCGGCCGGCCTGTCGCTGGCGCGGCCGGCCCACCAGGCGGCTTCGGCGCGCCAGCGGCTGAGGTAGAAGTCGCCGGCCAGCGCGCTGGCGGGAGGGAAGGCGTACAGCGAGTCGCGCAGCGCGCGGGCAGCCGCGGGGCTGGGGCTGGCCTCCCAGCGGGCGCGGGCCTCGCTCAGGCCCAGCAGGGCAAGGTCGCGCTGGGCCGCCTGGTTGTGCGGGTCGCGCGCCAGCTCCTGCCGCAGCGCGGTGCGGGCTTCGCCAAGCTGGCGCGTGGCCTCTTCGTGTTCGCCGGCGAGGCTGGCAATGCGGGCGGCCGAGATGTGTGCCGGCACCCGCTGGTAGCGGTAGTTGCTGTTCTGCGGATCGATACGCACGGCGGCGGCACGCAGCTCGAGCACGGCGACGATGTCGCGCCTGGCCAGGGCCAGGTCGCCGTTGAGCACGGCCCAGTTGGCGCGCAGCTGGTGGCCCCAGGCCGCTTCATGCGCCCATTCGGCAGAGTCGGGCTGCAGTGCGCGCAGCTTTGCGAACAGCTCGACGGCCTCGGTCAGCAGACGACCGGCCCCTGCCAGGTCCCCGAGCTGGGCCTGCATCGGATTGCCGCCCTGGATCAGGCCCAGGCGGCCGGTGACCGTGGCGAGCTGGGCCAGGCTTTGCGGATCGCGCGGATCCAGCGCCAGCACCTGCTGGTTGAGGGCCCGGGCACGCTGCAGGGCCGCGACGCTGTCGCTGAGCCGGCCGGCGCGGCTGGCCAGCAGGGCGCGACCCTGGAACATGTCGGCTGCCTCGCGCAGCGCGATAGCGTCACGCGCGACGGCGGCCAGGTAGAAGGGCTGCAGCGCGATGGCCTTGTCGATGTCGCGCCGGGCGGCGTCCAGCCTTTCCTGGCTGGGGGAAAAGCCGTCGCCCTGCAGCTCGGCGATGCGCGAATAGCTCTCGGCCAGCTCGCGTGCCAGCGCCGGCTGGCGGGCGAGATCGGGGCCGAGTTCGGCGGCCAGGCCGTCGAGGTAGCGCAGCGCATCTTGCAGCAGGGCCTCGCGGGTGGCGAGACTGCCCGGCAGCTGGGCGATCTGGTCGTGATAGCGGAAGACGAGCTGGCGTGCCAGCTCGCGCAGCTGCGTGAAGCGGGCCTCGGCGCGCGCCTGGGCGGCGTGGGCCTCGCGCATCTGCCACAGCGTGCCGGCGAGGCCGACGACCAGGGCCAGCGCGGCGATGCCGGCGAGCCCGACGGCGAGCCGGTGACGCCTGACGAAGCGCGCCGCGATATAGCCCGGTGTCGGCGCCCGGGCGCTGACGGGATGGCCTGCAAGATGGGCGCGCAGGTCGGCGGCCAGCGCGTCCACGCTGACATAGCGGCGCGCCGCGTCCTTCTCCAGCGTCTTCAGCAGGATGTTGTCGAGGTCGCCCTTCAGGCGCTCGCGCGTGCGCCACCAGCCGGCCGAGGGCTCGCGCGGTTCGCCGAGGCTGGACGGCCGCGTCGGCGTTTCGTTCAGCACGGCCTGGGCCAGGGCCTGCGGTGTCTGCGCTTCGCGGCCATAGGGGCGCTGGCCGGTCAGCAGCTGATAGAGCAGCACGCCGAGGGAGTAGACGTCGGTGGCGGTGCCGACCGGCTCGCCGCGCACCTGCTCGGGGCTGGCGTGGCTGGGCGTGAAGGGGCGGGCCTGGGTGTGCTCGGCATCCTCGGGGTCCAGCGCCTTGGCGATGCCGAAGTCCAGCAGCTTGACTTGGCTGTCATCCGTCACCAATACATTGCCCGGCTTGAGGTCGCGGTGCACCAGCAGATGGCGGTGGGCGTGGGCCACCGCGTCGGCCAGTTGCAGGAACAGCCGCAGCCTGGCCTCCAGCGGCAGCCCGTCGCAGGCGGCGTCGATGGGCCGGCCCTGCACCCTTTCCATGACGAAGTACGGCAGGCCCTGGGGGCTGAGGCCGGCGTCCATCAGGCGCGCGATGTGGGGATGGTCCAGCCGCGCCAGCGCCTGGCGCTCCTGGGCGAAGCGCTGCAGCACGGCGGCCGAGTCCATGCCGCGCTTGAGCAGCTTGATGGCGGCCTCGCCCTCGTAGGCGCCGTCGTCGCGCTGCGCCAGCCAGACTTCGCCCATGCCGCCGCTGCCCAGCGGGGCCGTCAGCCGCCAGGGCCCGAGGCGCAGGCCGGCGTGGCCGCTGGCGATGGCCGGCGTCGCGAGGAAGTCGGCCGCGTCTTGGGTGGCCCCGGGGTCATGGGTCAGCAGCGACAGCACTTCGGCCACCGCCTCGGCCGGCTCGCCGCTGGCGCGCAGCCAGGCGGCACGCTCGCCCGTCGGCAGGTCCAGCGCCGCGTCGAACAGGCGCCGCACGGCCGGCCATTGCTCGGGGGGGCACTTCGGCGTCGTCATGCCCTCAGTGTGCCCGCCCCGGGGTGCCCGCTCAGCGCGGCGCCTTGGTCAGGGCGATCAGCTCCTGGGTGCTGGTCACCACGCCCGTCGGTGCCGGCAGCGTGATCGTCGTGACGTTCTTGGGCATCATGAAGGGCACGGCATTGGTGGTCCACAGCGTCACCTGCGTCGGCGCCGCGAAGGCGTCCTTCATCAGCGGCAGCACCGCCGCCAGCAGCGGGCTGGACGCGGCCGGCCCCTGGACCTGGAAGTCCTTGACCGTGAACTCGACGCGGTATTTGCACGAGTTGGCGAAGCTGCCCGCCAGCGTCGTGACCGTCTCGTTGGCGTCGCGGTTGACCTGGAACTCGTACTTCAGGACGACCGCGGTGGCGCCGCCCAGCGACGCGAAGCCGTCGGTGACGCTCTTGCCGGTGATGGTGGCCGTGACATTGATCTTGCCGCTGCCGCCGCCCGGGATGCCGGCGGCGGTGAGGCGCTGCTGCCAGTCGGGCGGGTCATAGGTGGTGACGGTGTCGTTGGCACCGGCCGCCGCCGCGTCCTCGCCGAGCACGGCGCCGGTGACCGGGTCCAGATAGACCTTGCCGCCGGCGAGACCGTTGGCGGTCAGCGTGGCGACCGTCGCCGTCTGGCCCTTGTAGCTGCCGGCCGTGAAGTCGTACTTCACCGTCATCGTCGTGGAGCCGGCCTGGCTGGAGGTCTGGCGCAGCGTCAGCGAATCGCCGGCCTTGGCGACCAGCGGCACGCACTCGTTGCCGGCGGCGGGCGCCGGGGCCGGTGCAGGCGTGGGAGCGGGTGCAGGCGCGGGAGTCGGTGCGGGAGCTGGAGCCGGCGTAGGCGCAGGTGCGGGTGCTGGGGCCGGCGCTGGCGCTGGCGCGGGTGCAGGTGCAGGTGCAGGTGCAGGTGCAGGTGCAGGTGCGGGTGCGGGTGCGGGTGCGGGTGCCGCGGGCGCAGCGGCTGCCGGATCAGGCGCGGGATCGCCACCGCCACCGCAGGCGACCAAGGCGGTGGTCAGCAGCAGGGAGAGCGGAGCCAGGTTTTTGGGTCGGGGAGCGGGTCGCATGGTGAACCTCATCGCGAAAAAGCCGGAAAAAGCCGGACCTGTCTGCTTACGCCACGTGGCGGCGCCAAAAGGCTCACGGAGATTCAAAAACACCCGCCGCTAGGATGTGGCATCGATGAGCGAAGAACTGCCCCTGTCCGATGTGACCGTCTGGCTCAACCAGCAGGCCGCCGATGCCGATGGCGTCGGCAACCACCTGTTCGCAGTGCTCTACGACGAACTGCGCCGCCTGGCGCGGGGCCATCTGCGCCACGAGGCGGCTGGCCACACGCTGTCGGCCACGGCGCTGTCGCATGAGGCCTGGTTCCGGCTGGCGGCGCAGACGCGTACCCAGTGGCGCAACCGCGGCCATTTCCTGGCCGTGGCGTCGATGATGATGCGGCGCATCCTCGTCAACCATGAGCTGGCGTGGCGGGCCGACAAGCGCGCGGCCGAGCGGGCGGCGATCACGTTGTCGGGCCTGGAGCAGCTGGCGCTGCCCGCCGACCGGGACGTGGTGGCCGTGCACGAGGCCCTGCTGGCGCTGGAGGCCGTGGACGCCCGCGCGGCCAAGGTCGTCGAACTGCGCTTCTTCGGCGGCCTGGAGAACGAGGAGGTCGCCGAGGTGCTGGCCATCTCGCTGGCCACGGTCAAGCGCGACTGGACGTTGGCGCGCGCCTGGCTGCACCGCGAGCTGACCGACGGCTAGGCGCCGAAGCCGCTCAGTCCAGTGCGACGACCCGGTCGCCCGCTTGCGGCCGGCAGCCCACCGCCAGCGGCGCGCCGCCCTCGCGCTGCACGACGCCCTGTGGGCCATGGCAGAACTCGATGCGCCGCGCCGCCGGCCAGCGCCGCAGCGCCAAGGCCTCGAGGCTGTCGGGCAGGCTGGTCTGCACGACGCTGGCACGCAGTTGCTCGCGGGGCTGGTCGTCGAAATGCAACCAGGGCATGAAGTGGCCAGCCACCATCAGCCAGCCCGGCACCTGGACGGGTTCGGGCGCATAGCCCTCGCGCTGCAGCCAGGCCTGGGCATCGGCCCGTGTGCGGGTGCCACCCGCGGCTGCGGCGATCAGCTCGGCGACCCACTGGTTGCAGTTCTGGTATTGCGTGCTGAAGGGATAGGCGTTGGCGCTGTAGCGGGCGTTCAGCAGGCCCAGCGCAACGGGCTTGTCCAGGGCGGTGGCGGCCAGCGGTGCGGCGGCCTCGGGCGGCAGCAGCACCAGGGTGACATAGCCGACGTCGACGTCGTCGCTGCCCGATATGAAGCCGGCCAGGCCCTGGTCGAACAGGCGGGGCTGACCCTCGGCGCAGGCGTAATAGAGCTGGCGCACGGCCCAGGGGGTGTCCAGACCCGAGGCCAGGGCCACGGCGGCATGGGAATAGCGCAGGCCAAAGCGCGACAGGTCGGTGCCTGAGCGCGCGATCAATGCCGCCGGGCTGCCGGATTCGGCCAATGCCTGGCGGATGACGGCGGTGAAGCGCAGCAGCTGGTCCTGCTGGGCGGCGGAGACCTCGCGCTGGGGGTCACAGCCTCGGGGGAGTGCGCCGGCCTGGGCGGCGCCTGCCGCCAGCAGCGCGCCCGCCGCGAGGGCGGCCCGGATCAAGGCGTGACGACGCGCGCGGCCAGCTCGCGATGCCAGGCGTCTTCCAGCACCAGAAAGAAGGCCTTGCCCGTGTCGGCGTGCGCAAAGGCGACGCCGTACGGCTGGGTCGTGGCCTGCACCTCGTCGCCGACGCTGACGGTGCGGGCGGCCAGGGCCTGCTGGGGCAGGGTCAGCTCGACGGGCTCGGCGCCTTCGCGCTCCAGCTTCAGGCGCAGCTTGCCGGCTGTGTCAGCCTGGGCGACCTCGGTGACGCGGTAGCGGCCCTCGGCGCGGCGTTCGCCGCCCGCGCTGCTGTTGGACGAGCCCTTGAAGGAGTCCGACACGCTGCCCGAGGCGGATGAGCCGGCGTCGGCGGCGGACGAGGCCGTGGTGGACGAGGCCAGGGCGGCCTGCGTGGCCAGGGCCAGGACGGCGGGGAGGGCGAGATGGACGAGGCGCATCGTGGGCTCGTGATGAGGGTGAGAAGGACCAACGATAGCGCGGATGTGTCAGCGCTTTGTTACCGCGAGCCGTCTTCCAGCGAGTCGAGGATGGGACAGTCGGGCCGCTCGTCGCCATGGCAGCTGTGCACCAGCTGCTGCAGCGTCGCCTTCATGGCCTGCAGCTCGGCGAGCTTGGTCTCGAGTTCATCAAGATGCTGCTGGGCCAGGTCGCGCACCTCGCGGCTCGGGCGCTCGCGGTCCTGCCACAGGCCGAGCAGGGCGCGGATCTGCTTCAGCGAGAAGCCCAGGTCGCGCGAATGGCGGATGAAGCGCAGCAGGTGCAGCTCCCGCTCGCCGTAAACGCGGTAATCGGCCTCGCTGCGGGCCGGCGGCGGCACCAGACCGATGCTCTCGTAGTGCCGGATCATCTTGGCCGACACGCCCGAGGCACGGGCTGCGTCGCCGATGTTCATGGCGTTCCTCCGGCCGCCTTGCCGCGCCAGCGCTTCAGCGTCAGCGCATTGGCGACGACGCTGACGCTGCTGAAGGCCATGGCCGCGCCGGCAATGACGGGGCTGAGCAGGCCGAAGGCCGCAAGCGGGATGCCGACGACGTTGTAGGCAAAGGCCCAGAACAGGCCCTGGCGGATCTTGGCGTAGGTGCGGTGCGAGATATCGAGGGCATCGACGACGAGGCGTGGGTCGCCACGCATCAGCGTGACGCCGGCGGCTTCGGTCGCCACGTCGGCGCCGCCGGCCATCGCAAAGCCCACCGACGCGGCGGCCAGCGCGGGACCGTCGTTCAAGCCATCGCCGACAAAGGCGACGACGGCGCCGCTGTTGCGCAGGGTCTGCACCGTGGCTGCCTTGTCGCCGGGCAGCACCTCGGCATGGACTTCGGTAATGCCGAGCTGGCGCGCCACGCCGGCCGCAGCGCCGCGGCTGTCGCCGGTCAGCATGACGGTGCGGATGCCGCGGGCCTGCAGCTCCGCGACTGCCTCGGCGGCGGTGTCCTTGATGCGATCGCCAAAGGCCAGCAGGCCGAGCAGGCGGTTGCCTTCGACTAGCCAGGAGACGGTGTGGCCCTCGGCCTCCCACCGCTCGGCATCGGCCGAGGCTTCGGCGCCCAGCTCCTGCGCGAGGCGTGCGCTGCCGAGCGAGAGCTTGCGACCTTGCACGAGGCCCTCGACACCACGGCCCGGCAGGGCGCGCGCCTGCTCGACGGGAAGCGCGGGCAGGCCCTTGGCCTCGGACAGCACGGCCAAGGCCAGCGGGTGGCTGCTCGTGCGTTGCAGTGCCGCCGCCAGTTGCAGCACGTCCTCGCGGCTCACGCCTGCGGCCGGCAGCACCGCGCTCAGCGTGGGCTGACCCACCGTCAGCGTGCCCGTCTTGTCGAAGGCGACGACGCTGACCGCATGGGCCAGCTCCAGGGCCTCGGCATCCTTGATGAGGATGCCCTGGCGGGCCGCGACGCCGGTGCCGGCCATCAGCGTCGTCGGCGTGGCCAGGCCCAGGGCGCAGGGGCAGGCGATGACGAGGACGGCCACCGCATTGATGAGGGCCTGCTCGGCGTTGCCGGCGTAGAACCACCAGCCGGCAAAGGTCAGGGCGGCGACGACGAGCACCACCGGCACAAAGATGGCGCTGACGCGGTCGACGATGCGCTGGATGGGCGCCTTGGCGGCTTGCGCCGACTCCACCATGCGGATGATGCGGGCCAGGGCCGTCTCGGCGCCGATGGCCGTCGTGCGCACGGTCAGAGCGCCCTCGGCATTGATGGCGCCGCCGGTGACACGCTGGCCTTCGCTCCTGGCGACGGGCAGGCTCTCGCCGGTGATCAGCGACTCGTCCACATGGCTGCGGCCGCTGACAATCTCGCCGTCGACGGGGATGCGGTCGCCCGGGCGCACGGCGACGAGGTCGCCCACGCGGACTTCGGCCACCGGCACTTCGGTCTCCACGTCACCGCGCAGCACCCGCGCCGTGGCTGGCCGCAGCGCATTCAGCGCGCGGATGGCATCCGTCGTCTGGCGCTTGGCGCGCTGCTCCAGGAATTTGCCTAACAACACCAGCGTGATGACGGCGGCCGAGGCCTCGAAATAGAGATGGCCATGGCCCGGGTGGCGGTCCAGCAGATAGACCGACAGGCCATAGGCCGCCGACGTGCCCAGAGCGACCAGCAGGTCCATGTTGCCGCTGCCGGCGCGCAGGGCGCTCCAGCCGGCCCGGTAGAAGCGCGCGCCGAGGACGAACTGCACCGGCGTGGCCAGCAGCAGCTGCAGCCAGCCGGGCAGCATGAGGCCCGTCAGCATGGGCAGCATCAGCGGCAGGGTCAGCACGGCGCCGAGCGCTACCGGCCACCAGGCAGGCAGGCCGCCGCGGGCTTCGGGTACGGGCGGCGCGGCCGCCTCGACGGCGGTGGCCGGGTAGCCGGCCTTGTCGAGGGCGGCCGTCAGCGCGGCGACCGGCACATTGGGCAGGGCCTGGATGCTGGCCTTCTCGGTCGCCAGATTGACGCTGGCCTGCTGCACGCCGGGGACGGCCTGCAAGGCCTTTTCGACGCGGCGCACGCAGGACGCGCAGCTCATGCCGCTGACCTGCAGCGTCACGTCGTTCAGGGCGGAAGTGGGGCTCATCGGGGTGATGTCGGTGGGATGGATGTCGCCATCCTCAGCCTTCCCATGATGGGAAGGTCAACAGTGTCCGCCGAATGGCCTCGCCCCGCGAGGGCCGGGGCTTACCAGGCCATCTCGCCCTTGTTGACCTTGGCACCGATGTCCAGCGCCAGCCCCAAGCCCGCCTGCGGGTAGGCCTGCTGCATCGTGGCGATCAGCGCGCTCGCGTTGGCGGCCTTGGGCAGCTCGGTCTCGAAGCGTTGCAGATAGGCCTGGGTATAGCGGATGGCGCTGTCATCCAGGGCCGTGCCGGCGGCCATGTGGCCGGGCACGACGAGGGCGGGCTTCAGGCTCAGCATCTCGTTCAGCTGAGCCTGCCAGGCCGCGCGCTCGGCAGGCTTTTGCGTGTCGGCCGTCCACACATGCAGGCCGCCGAAAACGGCGATATTGCCGACGATGGCGCGGCTGGACGGGATCCACACCCAGGGGCGATGGGCCAGCGGGCCGGTGGTGCCGCGCACCTCGATGGCTTCGCCGTCGACGGTCAGGGTCTGGCCCGTCATGGCCGTGGGCACGACGGGCTGACGCGGCGCATTGGTGCCCATCTTGGGTCCCCAGAACGCCAGCTTGCCGGCCAGCTTGGCCTGGATCTTGTCGCGCACGGCCGGCGTGGTCAGCAGCTGGGCTTCGGGGAAGAGGCTCTTCAGCACCTCGGCGCCGAAGTAGTAGTCCGGATCGGCCTGGCTGATGAAGATGGCCTTCAGCGACTTGCCGCTGTCCAGCACGTTGGCGGCCACGCGCAGGGCGTCGGCGCGGGTGAAGCCGCTGTCGATGACGACGGCTTCGGTCTTGCCGCTAACGACGACGGCGTTGACATGGAAACTGCCGGCGTCGGCGTTGTAGACCTTGACGGTCAGCGGCGAGGCCGGCGCCTGGGCCAGGGCGGCACCGGTGGCGACGGCGGCCAGCGTGGGCAACAGCAGGCGGGCGAAGCGGCGGGTCTGGAAGAAGGACATGGCGGTGTTTCCGGTGGGGTTGAATCGACGGACTCACTGTATTTATCGCGGTTCAGTAGATAAAGTCCGCTTCAATCGAATATTTATTGCATCAATCGTTGCAATGGACCGCCTGACCGCCACCCGCGTCTTCGTCACCGTCGTCGAGCAGGGCAGCCTGACCCAGGCCGCCGACCGGCTGGAGATGTCCACCGCCATGGTCAGCCGCTACCTGGCCGCCATGGAGGCCTGGCTGGGTGCGCGCCTGCTGCATCGCACGACACGGCGGCTCAGTCTGACCGAGGCTGGGCAGTCGGCGCTGGCGTCCTGCCGCCAACTGCTGGACCTGAGTGAAGACGTCGCCCACCAGGTCGGCGCCGCGCGGCGCGAGCCCTCGGGGCGGCTGCGCATCACCTGCTCGCCGTCCTTTGCCGAAGCCCAGCTCGCGCCTGCATTGATCGACTTCCAGCGCCTGCATCCCCAGGTGGGCTTCTCGCTGACCGTGGCCGACCGCAGCGTGGACCTGGCGGCGGAAGGCATAGACCTCGCCGTGCGCATCACCAACACGCTGGAGCCGACGCTGATCACGCGGCCGCTGGGCGTGTGCCGCTCGGTGCTGTGCGCTTCGCCGGGCTATCTGGCCGAACGCGGCCGGCCCGAGACGCTGGAGGCGCTGGCGGCCCACCGCTGCCTGGCCCATACCTTTGTCAGCGCGGCCCAGTACCGCTTCCGCCATGCCGGCCAGGTCATGGAGCTGCCCATCACCGACGTCTTGTCCACCAACGACGCCGCCGTGTTGCGTCGCGCGGTGCTGGCCGGCGGCGGTCTGGCCATCCTGCCGACCTATTTCGTCGGCGAAGACCTGCGCGAAGGCCGCCTCGTCGGCTTGCTGCCCGACTACGAGCCCGAGCCCCTGGGCGTGCACGCCGTCTTCCTCTCGCGCCAGCACCAGCCGTTGGCGCTGCGCTTGTTGGTGGACTTCCTGGCCGAGCGCTTTGGTGGCGGCGACACGCCGCCCTGGGATCGCGTCAGCTGAGTTGCAGGGTTTGGGTGAGGTGGCTCCAGACCGCTTGCACCCGCTGCAGATGGCGGGTCTCGGGGTGGGTCAGCAGCCAGAGCTCGGTCTCGGCCTCGTCCAGCGGCTCGGTCAGCCGGCGCAGCTCGCGCCGCGGCTCGGCGAGAAAAAGCGGCAGCACGCCCACGCCCAGGCCTAGCGCCACCAGCTCGGCCACGCTCTGCACGCTGCCGGTGCGGAAGGCCGGCTGCAGCGTCGGGAAGTGCTTCTGGCGCCAGCGCACCGAGGGGTGTTCGGGCAGCCCGTCATCCGGCGCCACCCAGGCCACGTCGCCAGCCTCGACCTGGTCCCAGTGCTTGATGGCGCTGGATCTCGCGGCATAGAGGGCGACGCGGATGGGGCCGACGCGGCGGCCGATCAGATGCGACGGCGGCTTGCTCGTCGCGCGCAGCGCGATGTCGGCATCGCGCCGCGACAGGCTGGCCAGCTCATTGCCCGTGTGCAGTTCGAACTGCAGCCGCGGCTGCTCACGGTGCAGCGCCGAGAGCGCGGGCGCCAGCAGGCCGTGCAGCAGCGTGTCCGTCGTCGTGATGCGCACCGTTCCGGCAGCCTGCCCCGGCTGGGCCTGGGCCGCCGCACGGGCCGCTTCCAGCGCGGCTTCGACCTGCTCGGCCTGGGCGGCGAGTGCGCGCGCCAGCTCCAGGGCCTTGTAGCCATGTCGGCCGCGGTCGAACAGGGCCTGGCCCAGTCCGCGCTCCAGGCGCTGCAGCATGCGAAACACCGTGGAGGCATTGACGTCGAGCCTCTCGCCGGCGGCGGCCAGTGTGCCGGCGCGGTGCAGGGCCAGCACCAGGGTGAGGTCGGCGGGCGCGAGTTCGTATTGCATGGATGCAATCGGAGTTGACTGATTTGCGTATTTTCATGCGCCATACGCCTACCTACATTGCCGCACCGCAACACCTTTTCTGGAGATGCTCCATGGCTTCCTCGACCTCACTCGGCCTGCTGCTGCTGCGCCTGTCCCTGGGCCTGATGTACCTCGCCCACGCGGGCCTCAAGCTCTTTGTCTTCACCCTGCCCGGCACGGCGCAGTTCTTTGCCGGCCAGGGCCTGCCGGGTGCCTTGGCCTATGTCGTCTTCGCGGCAGAAGCCCTGGGCGGAGTGCTGCTGCTGCTCGGCGTCTACCCGCGCCAGATCGCTCTTGGCCTGGTGCCCATCCTGCTCGGCGCGACCTGGGTGCACCTGCCCAACGGCTGGGTCTTCAATGCGCCCGGTGGCGGCTGGGAGTACCCGGTCTTCCTGGCTGCCGTGTCGGTCGTGCTGTGGCTGGCCGGCGACGGAGCCGCGGCCCTCAAGCGCAGCGAGCGCTTCACGCTGGGAGCTGCGACATGAGCTCGCTGACGCTGATCAGCCATGCGCTCTGTCCCTATGTGCAGCGCGCCGCCATCGTGCTGAAGGAGAAGAACGTGGCCTTTGAACGTCTGGATGTGAACCTGTCGAACAAGCCAGATTGGTTCCAGCGCCTGTCGCCGCTGGGCAAGACGCCGGTACTCAGGGTCGACGGCGAGGCCATCTTCGAGTCCGCCGTCATCTGCGAATACCTCGACGAGACCCAGGCGCCGCGTCTGCACCCGGCCGAGCCGCTGGCGCGGGCCCGCGAGCGGGCCTGGATGGAGTTCGGCTCGGCCGTGCTGAGTGGCATCGCGGTGCTTTACAGCGCGGTCGATGACGCGGCGCTCGACAAGGCCTATGGAGCCCTGCGATCGCGCTTTGAGCAGTTGGAAGCCCAGTTGGGAGAGGGCCCCTGGTTCGCCGGCCGCCGCTTCGGCCTCGTTGACGCGGTCTTCGGTCCCGTCTTCCGCTACTTCGACGTCATTCCGCCGGATGGCTTGTTCGATGGCCTGCCTCGCATGCAGGCCTGGCGCGAGGCCTTGGCTGGCAGGCCGTCGGTGCGAGAGGCGGTTTCAGTGGGCTACGCCGAGAGGCTGCGCGGCTTTCTGCTCGAGCGCGGTACGGCGCTGTCGCGGAGGCTGCGCGGCGTACAGCCGAGCTTGAGCGATGCGGTGAACTGGTCCCCCTGAGCGGGCGCCGCCGGAGGCAGACGGCTTGGCGCAAGGGATCAGGCCCGCGGCGCAACACTGGGACACACATCCCGGGCGTGCGCCGCAGTAGAGTTTTTGTGATCACTGGCCGCAACACACCCAAGGACCCAAGATGACTTCCACGACATTGCTGCGCATCGCCCTGGTCTCCGCGACTCTGGTCACGGCCTCCTCCATGGCACTCGCCGCTGGCACGCGCCAGAACCACCATTGCAAGGCGGCTGACGGCACGATGGACATGGCGAAGAACAAGAAGGCCTGCCTCGCAGCCAAGGGCACCTGGGTCAAGGACGCGCCGCCCGCCGCCGACGCCGCCTCGGCGCCCAAGAAATAGGGCCAACACGCCATCAGCAGCGCGGCTTCCAGCGCAGGGCCTGGACCGGTCTGCCGTTCGATGGATCGGTCACTACCAGGGCGACCTCGCGCGCGCCGTCCAGGTCGCCTTCGTACTCAAGACGCACGGGCGCGCCCGTCGCCAGCTTGAACGGCCGCAGCTTGCGGTAGTCGCGCACGACGAAGTCATGCTTCAGCGTCCGCCCGGCGTTCTCGCCGCCGCCCACATAGCTGCTCAAGCCGTTCTCGCTGGCGGCCCAGTAGCCGGCCAGTTCCAGCGGCTGGGACGCCTGCGACGACAACTGTGCAATGAGCCGGCCGCCCTCGGCCTGCATCTCCACCGTCACACCCGCATCCACGGCGGCCGGGACGGGCGGCAGCGTGCGATCCCGTCCGTTCACCAGCACCTGGGGCGTGTAGATGGCGGGCGCTCCGCTGAAGGCCAGCGCCTCCTTCTGCCGCCGCGTGTAGGCGGCGCTGGCATAGCGGTCCTTCCAATGCTTGTCGTCGAAGTAGTCGACGTGGAAGGCCAGCGGCAGCAGGGACTTGTCGCCGGCTAACGTCGACACCCAGGCTTCGATGGGCGGGCAGGAGCTGCACTTCTCCGAGGTGTAAGTCTCGATCACAGTGGGCGGCGTGCCGCTGGCTTTCAGCGCACAGCTCTCGGCCGCCATGGCCGGCAAGGCCGCCGCGAGGACAGCCGCCAGCGCGACCACCAGCAAGGCCGCCGCCCATCCTTCAGAAGCGGTACGTCGCGTTGACATAGGCGAGCCTGCCGCGCGGGTCGTACAGCGACACGTCGTAGCCGTACTGGAACTGGTTGCTGACGAAGATATAGGTCGGCGGGTCCTTGTCGAGCAGGTTCTTGACGCCCAGCGTCAGCTGCAGGCCGCGCCAGCCTTTCCAGCTGAGCTGCGCGTCGTAGATCGCCTGGCTGGGCACGCGGTGGGCATTGCCGTTCAGGTCATCGCCGTCGCGATAGCCGGTGTAGTAGTTCTGCACCAGCGTGGCCGACCAGGCCCCTTTCGTCCACGTCGCGCTCAGCATGTGCTTCCAGCGCAGCACGACACCGCCGCCATTGGCGCCCAGCACCGGCGAGCCATCGCTCTCGACCGTCGTGCCGACCTTGTGCGACAGGAAGCCACCCGGGCTGGCCTCGTCGAACTTGCTCATATAGGTGCCGACGAGGTTCACGTCCAGGCGTCCCAAGGCAAAGGTGTCGCGCCACAGCAGATCGACGTCGAAGCCGGACAGCCTGGCGTCACCGGCATTGGTCAGGGCCGTCGTGATCTGCTGGATCTCGTTGGCCGGGCTGACCTTGACGAGGCCGGCATAGGCCGGGTCGCCGCGCCGGAAGCCCGACACCACCTCCTGAGCCGAGGGCGTGTTGATGATGTCCTTGAGGCGGATCTTGAAGAAGTCGACCGTGGCCGAGAACTGCTTGATGGGCGACAGCACGAAGCCCACCTGCTGCTGGCGCGATTTCTCGGGCTTGAGAGCCGGGTTGCCGCCCGCCAGCGCATTGACCTGCAGATCGGTCTGGCCCGTCGCGGGGTCGTCGAACTGCTCGGAGGAGCCCAGGGTCTGCGGTGTCCACAGGTCGACCAGCGTCGGCGCCCGGAAGCCCGTGCCGGCCGACGCGCGCAGCACCAGGCCGTCAGCCGCCCGCCAGCGCAGGCTGCCCTTGGTGTTGGTGGACGAGCCGACATCGTTGTAGCGGTCGTTGCGGGCCTCGATGGAGGCCTCGAGCGCCTTGAACACCGGCACGCTCAGCTCGCCAAACAAGGCCTTGACGTTGCGCGAGCGGTCGATAGGTGCCACCGAGCCGCCCAGGCCGGCGATGTCGCCGCTGAAGAGGGCGGCGGAAGGGTCGGTCTTGTAGGCCTCCTTGCGATATTGGAAGCCGACGGCGTACTGGGCCGCGCCGCCGGGCAAGGTGAAGGCCGGGCCGGTCACCTTGCCGTCCACGACGTCGGTCTTGGCCAGGCCGTTCAAGGTCTGGCCGGCGTAGGCCGTGGCCTTGAGCTTGTCGACCAGCTGTTGCGGCTGCTGTCCACCTGGCGCCCAGGGGTTCCAGAGGCTGTTGTTGGCGGGGTCGTTGATGACGGCCGCATAGCCAACCTGAGAGAAATAGCCGTTGACGGCCTGGCCCCTGAGCTTGCTCTCGTTGTGCGAGGCGGCCAGCTCGTAGTCATGCTCGCCGACATGGCCGCTGGCGCCCAGGGTGGCGCGGGTCTGGGTGCTGATGTCGGTGTTGATGCGGCTGCCCAGGGCCGATTCGCGCACCGTCACGGCCAGCGGTTTGCCGATGAGGTCGGTAAAGCCGCGCGACTGCAGATAGGCCGTGGGGTAGTTGGGGTTGCCGGGCAGCAGCAGCAGGGCCGGGTCCACATGCTTCTGTACGAACAGGTCGTCGGTCTCCAGGAAGGAGGCCCGTATGGGGCTGGATTGAAAGCTCTGCGTGACCTTGCTCTGGCCCCAGATCACGTCGGCGAAGACCTCGAGGTTGTCGCTGGCCTTCCAGGTCAGGTTGGCGGTGAGGTTCTTCAGCTCGCGGGTCGGGATGAGGCCGACATAGGGCGCACTGTCGAAGGAGCAGACCGGCGCACCCTGGTAGCCGCCGGCGGCGCGCTTGAACATGCCGATGCTGCTGCAGTCGACGGGGCTGCCGTAGCTGCTGTTGGGCGAGCGGAAGAAGCGGTAGCCCGGCGTACCCTCCACCTCCTGCAGCGTCTTGCCCGGGATCCAGGGGCCTTCGATATTGCCCTGGCCGGTGGCGCCGTTGGTGTAGAAGGGCGGCACATTGCCGCTGCGGGAGAAGTCGCGCTCGCGGCCGTAGAGGGCGTCCTCCTTCTCGTAGGCGGCCGACGCGACGACGCTGAAGCGGTCGGCGTCCAGGTCGCCGAAGCCGGCGACGACCGAGGCCTTGCGGTTCTTTCCGCCGCCGTCGCGCGTCGGCGCGCCGGTGGAGACGCCGACCTGCACGCCGTCGAAGGACTTGGTCAGGATGAAGTTGACGACACCGGCGACCGCGTCGCTGCCGTAGACGCCCGAGGCGCCGTCCTTGAGGATCTCCACGCGCTCGATGGCGGCCAGCGGGATGGTGTTGACGTTGACCGAGGCCTGGGCACCGCCGGGGAAGGGCGCGAGGCGCCGGCCGTTGACCAGCACCAGCGTGCGGTCGGCCGTCAGGCCGCGCAGCGAGACCGAGGACAGGCCGCCCGTCGATGCGCCCGCGCCCATCGCATTGGTCGTGGAGCCCATGCTCGACGCCGCCGAGATCGACGCCAGCAGCTGCTCGGTGCTGGTGGCGCCGGTCCGTGCGATATCGGCCTTGGTGATGATCTGTACCGGCAATGCCGTCTCGGAATCGACGCGCTTGATGGAGGAGCCCGTGACGACCACGCGCTCGAGCGGCTGCCCGGGCGCATCGGGCGTCTGCGCGAAGGCGCTCGCAGACAAGCTGATCGTGAAGAGGCTTCGAACCAGCAGGGCGATGGGTTGGAGGGGATGTTTCATGGCTGCACGTCGTCTCATGCGGTTGGGACGAGTCAGTCTGAGACGGCCCCCTGGCAGCGGACAGAGCCACTTGCCGAGCACTCAGTTGGAGCCAATTGCGGGCACAGGGAAAGCTCTCCGTGCCGGTCGTCATGGGCGAATCTAGGGGGGGCTGGAGGCGTCGCCCACCACATCGGCCAGGCATTCGCCCAGCATCGCCGTGGCCGCGTTGATCTGGGGCACCGACAGCGCGGCAAAGCCCATCAGCAACCCGGGGCAACGCGGCTGCTTCGTGAAGTGATGTTCCACCGCATGCAGGCCCAGGCCGCGCGATGTGGCGAGCGCGATCAGCGCGTTGAGATGGACGTAGCTGAGCTGCGGCATCCAGCAGATCAGGTGCATGCCGCCGCCGCTGTCGTCGATCTGCACGAGAGCCCCGCAGTGGGCTTGCAGGCCTGCCAGCAGCGCACGCCTGCGCTTCTTCAGTTCGAGGGTGGCGCGCTTGAGGTGGCGCACATAGGCGCCGGTCGAGATCAGGCGCGCCACCGCCGCCTGCTCCACGGCGCTGCAGCGCATGTCGGCCAGCATCTTGGCCTTGACCAAGTCGCGGCGCAGCGGCTCGGGCGCAATGATGTAGCCCAGCCGGATGGAGGGCAGCAGGGTCTTGGTGAAGGTGCCGATGTAGAGCACACGACCGCTCTCGTCCAGCGAGTGCAGCGCGGACGGCGGACGGCCGTCGAACTTGAACTCGCCGTCGTAGTCGTCCTCCAGGATCCAGAAGCCTTGGGTCGCCGCGCGCTCCAGCATGGCGGCCCGGCGCGGCAGTGACATCACCCGCCCGGACGGGAACTGGTGCGAAGGCGTCACATAGGCGAGCTTGACGCCCTTGCCGGGCATGGCCTCGACGACGATGCCTTCGTCGTCCACCGGCACATGACGGACCACCGCACCATGGGCCGTGAAGGCCTGGGTCGCCAGCTGGTAGTGCGGCTCCTCGAGCACCACCGTCTCGCCCTCGTCGACAAGGATGCGCGCGGCCAGCGCAATCGCCTGCTGGGTGCCGTTGACGATGATGACGTCGGCCGCGGTGCAGCGGATGCCGCGGTATTTGCCCAGGTGGTCGGCGATCTGTTGGCGCAGCTCCATCAGGCCCTGGGCCGGCGCACCGTGGGCGCCGGTGTGCTGCGCTGCGTGGATGAGGGCGCGCCGCCAGATGGTGAAGATGGCCACGTCCACCATGGGCTCGCCGTATTGCAGATTCCAGCGCAGCCCTTCCTCGCGCTTTTCCAGCGTCACCGGCGGCAGCGACCTTACGCGGCCGGCGTAGCGGCTTTGCGCCTGTACGGGCGGCGGTGCAGGCGCTGCCTGCTGCCGCGGCGGGCTGGCTGCAACGCGTGTGCCCGAGCCCGATTTCGCCACCGCGAACTGCTCGGCGCACAGCGACTCATAGGCGGCGATGACGGTGTTGCGCGACACGCCCAGCCGGGTGGCCAGGTCCCGTGTCGAGGGCAGGCGGGACCCGACGGCCAGGCGGCCGTCCTGTATGCCCTGCTTCAAGGCCCTGAGCACCTGCGCCTGCAGATCACCCACGCCGTCCAACGCGAGAAACATCCTTCACTCCAGCGGGTCTGACAGCGACGAAGGCGCGGCGCCCTGTGCCGTGGCAGCGTAGCAGGACAAGAGGCACGTTGCCCTTAAGCTCGGCGGACGCAGCCATCCGAGGTCAACGCCATGAAGAGTTTCGTCACCCTGCGGCGCCATGCGGCCTGCACGGCCGTACTGCTGCTGTCGATCTTGCAGCCCGCCAGGTCCGCGGAAAGCGGCGCCGTCATGGCGGCAATGCCTGCCTCGGCCAGCAGCACTCCGGCGCCTGTGGGTGGCGGCGTGCTGTTCTGGTCCTTCGAGCAGCAAAAGGCCGGCTATCCCCATATGGAGGACCAGTTCCCGACCCGGCTCGTGAAGCGCGGCGCGACGGTGACGCCGTTGCCGGTGGCCGACAAGCCGCTGGAGCTGACGTTCAAGGTCGCGGACCAGACCTGGACCGTCGACGACTACATGGCTCGCAACCGCGCTGCCGGCCTGCTGGTGCTGAAGGACGGCCGCGTCGTGCTCGAGCGCTACGGGCTCGGCCAGACGCCGCAGATGCGCTGGACCAGCTTCTCCGTCGCCAAGTCCTTCTCCTCGACCCTCGTTGGCGCCGCCATCCGCGAGGGCCGCATCAAGAGCCTCGACGACGCGATCACGGCCTACCTGCCGGGTCTCAAGGGCTCGGCCTACGAGGGCGTCACCATCCGGCAGCTCCTCAACATGACGTCGGGCGTGCGCTGGAATGAAGACTATGGCGACCCCAATTCCGACGTCGCCCGCTTCGCCAACGAGCCTTCGGTCAATGGCTCCGATCCGGTCGTGACCTATATGGCGCGGCTGCCGCGCGAAGCGGCGCCGGGCAGCAAATGGGTCTACAAGACGGGCGAGACCAATCTCGTCGGTTCGCTGGTGCGGGCGGCCACGGGCAGGACGCTGTCCGACTACCTGTCCGAGAAGGTCTGGCAGCCGCTGGGCATGGAGGGCGACGCCTACTGGATGCTCGACCGCTCCGGCGCCGAGATTGCGGGTTGCTGCCTCTCGGTCACGCTGCGCGACTATGGCCGCTTCGCGTTGTTCTTCATGCGCGGCGCACGCCTGCCCGACGGGCGGGCCCTGGTGCCGGACGGTTGGGTGGAGCAGGCGACCACCACGACGCGCGAAGCCACCGAGGTCCTGCAGGGCCGCGGTGGCTATGGGCTGCAATGGTGGACGACGCGCGGCAAGGCCTACCGGGCTTCGGGCATCTTCGGCCAGGGCCTATGGATCGACCCCGAGCTGAATCTCGTCGTGGTCACCCAGAGTGCCTGGCCGGGCGCCACCGACGCGCCGTCGGCCCTGGTGCGGCAGGCGCTGATCGATGCGATCACAGCGAAGTACCGGCAGCAGTGAGCCTGGCTTGAGCAGCAGCGTCTCTAGCCACAATGATGCGATGAACCTCTCCCGCCGAGTCGTCCTCCTCGCAGCCCTCGTCTCAACGCTGGCTGCTGCTGAGCCCGCCTATTTCCCGCCCCGTGGCGACTGGGCGCGAGCCGCGCCGGCGGCCGTGGGCCTGGATGCCGCGAAGCTGGCCGAGGCCATCGCCTATGCCCAGGCGCACGAGAACCCGGCACCGCGCGACCAGGGCCTGGCGCTGGCGCAGAGCTTCGGCAAGAACGAGCCTTTCTATGGCGGCCAGATCGGCCCGACGCGCGAGCGCGCCGCCATCAATGGCCTTGTCATCCGCCGCGGCAAGGTGGTGGCCGAGTGGGGCGACACGCGGCGTGTGGACATGTCGCACAGCATCACCAAGACCTTTCTGTCGACGGTGGTCGGCCTGGCCTGGCAACAAGGGCTGATCAAGAGCACCGACGACCGCGCGGCCGACGCCATGCCGCCTGGCGTCGACCTGTTCACCTCGGCCAAGAACGCGCCCATCAGCTGGGAGCATCTGTTGCGTCAGACCAGCGACTGGCAGGGCACGCTCTGGGGCAAGCCCGACTGGGCCGACCGTCCCGTCGGCAAGACGCCCGAGGACTGGCCCAACCGGCCCGTCTACGAGCCCGGCAGCCACTACAAGTACAACGATGTGCGCGTCAATGTGCTGGCCTATGCGGCCCTGCAGGTCTGGCGCCGGCCCCTGCCCGAGGTGCTGCGCGAGCAGGTCATGGACCCCATCGGTGCGTCCAGCCGCTGGCGCTGGTACGGCTATGACAACAGCTGGGTGGACCTGGACGGTGCCCGCGTGCAGTCGGTCTCGGGCGGCGGCCACTGGGGCGGCGGCCTTTTCATCGACGCCTGGGACATGGCGCGCTTCGGCTATCTGCATCTGCGCCAGGGCGAGTGGCAGGGCCGCCAGATCGTGTCGCGCGACTGGATTGCCAAGGCCCGCACGCCGGGGCCGGCCAATGACGAATACGGCTACTGCAACTGGTTCCTGAACACCGGCCGCAAGGCCCTGCCGGCGGCGCCCGAGAGCAGCGTGACCTTCCGCGGCAATGGCCAGAACATCATCTACGTCGACTGGGAGAACGACCTCGTCGCGGTGGTGCGCTGGATCGACAACGGGCCGGCGCTCAACGAGTTCACCGCCAGGCTGCTGGCCGCCGTGAAGCGCTGAAAAGCGCCAGACAGGTTCAGATCTTCAGCTGGGCGAAGGCGGCCTGCAGGCCGGCCACGCCGCCCACGCGCTGGTCGTTGATGAAGATCTGCGGCATCTGGCGCACCGACGGGCCGCACTTCTCGAAGAAGGCCATGCGCTGCTCGTCGTCGTCGATCTTGATCTCCTCGAAGGCCAGGCTGCGGGCCTTGAGCAGGCTTTTGGCGGTGTCGCACTGCGGGCAGGCGGACTTGGAATAGACGACGATCTTGAGTTGCATGGCCGAAGTCTAAGGGGCGTCGTTAGCATCAGGCTCTCGTGTCCTGACGGAGAAACCCCATGACCCTGCGTCGATCCGATGTCGTCCGCGCCGCTGCCGCCGCGCTGCTGGCCCCCTGGGCCCTGGGCGCCGGCGCTGCCGAAGAACCGCGCCGCAAACCCGACCTTGGCGACGCCGCCGAAGGCACTTACGAGGGCGATGTGATCTCCGATTCCAAGGGCTCGTCCAAGAGCGGCGTGACGCTGACGGTCACGCGCATAGCCAAGAACCTGGTGCGGGTCACGTCCAACTATCCGCGCCTGCCGGTGGTGGACGTGCCGCTGACGCTGGCCATGGGCAAGATCCTGCAGGCCCGCGGCGACAGCGTCTTCCTGCTCGACCGCTCGCAGTCGCCGGCCAAGCTGGACGTCAGCTTCTTGAACGAGGTGAGCTGGTCGGGGTTGCGACGCTCCTGACGCCAGTGCTCAGGAACCGATGACCGTCTTCAGTCGAGGAAGGTCCAGGTGACGGCGCCATCGAAGTGCCGCACATGGACGCCCTTCTGCAGCTCGGGGTCGAAGTTGTTCAGGTTGACGCCGTGCCGGCTGCCGGCTTCGGGGCCCAGCGGCTCCCAATGAGTCGGGCTGCCGCAATGGGCGCAGCGGATATTGCGCAGGGTCTTGTCACCCCAGATGTACTCGGCGGTGTTTTCGGGATGCCCCTCGACCTTGACCGTGCCGAATTCGTAGAAGGCCCAGAGCCCCCCGGTGCGGCGGCACAGCGAGCAGTTGCACTTGGTCGCCTTCTCGGGTGCGGAGGGCAGGGTCAGGCGTACGGCGCCGCAGTGGCAGCTGCCTTGCAGCAGGGAGGTGGCGTTCGAGGGCTTGTCCATGGTGGCTGACGATAGCGACGTTTGTCGACATGCGCGAGTTCAGATGAGGGGCCTGCGATGTCGCCGCGCTGCTCCGAGAACGACCAGACTGCCCATCGACAGCAGGGCCAGGGTGCTGGCCTCGGGGACTGTGGGAATCTGCGTCACGACGGAGACCGAGGCGACTGCCCCGGCGCCGGCGAAGCTGGCCGTCAAGTTGGCGTTCCCGAGTTGCAGCCCTGACAGCAGGACCGCCGATGAGAGCTGCCCGGCGGGGACGGTGGCCCCGCCGCCGCTGACGATCAGGATGGACGGATCGGAACTGACGATCTGGATGAAGGTGTCCGTGGCCACGGGTGCATCGAGCACCACCTGCAGCGGCACGGGCTCCGTCGGCGCATTGACGCTGCCCAGCAGGCTGAAGTTGCTGCCCATGTTGAAGCTGAAGGTCTCGGCGGCGGCCAGGCCGGATGTGCCCACCAGGGCGAGGACAGCGAGCTTCAGGATGTATTTCGCGATCTGCATGAGAGTCCCCTGAGTCGGCTCGGCACGCCGGCGACATGCCCGCGATCCGCTCGAGCCGGCCGCGACTCTAGGGAGGTCTCGAAGGCGGAACATCACCTCACCTCAATGGTCCGATCCTGCGTGCGATTTGCGTCTGACGCGCGAGCCCTTCAGGGCGCGGCTGCAATGGGCCGGCGCCTCACCATCATGTGCGAAGCCAGCGTCAGTCCGAGGCTGTCGTAGAAGGTCGCAGCGCCGACGTTGTCCCGGGTGGTCAGCAATTCCAGCCGGGACGCACCCTTGTCGGCCGCGATGTCGAGCAGACGCTGGACGACGGCCCGGCCCAGGCCCTGGCCGCGCGAGGCCGGGTCGAGCACCAGCACGTGCAGATACATGTCCAGCACGCCGCTGAACGGTCCCCACTTCCAGGAATGGACGGTGAGGCCGCAGGGCGTCTGCACGCCACGCCTGTGGACAAGATGGGCAACCGCCGCCGGCTGAGGGCCTGTCAGCGTGCGGGTCAGGAAGTCGTCGGTGGCCTTGACCTGAGGCACACCCTCGTCGCGGGCCAGCTGTTCCAGATAGGCGCGCACCCGTGGCATCTGGTCGGGTTGGGGCGGGAGGAGGTCGATCTCGGCGAGCGGCATGCCCGCAGTATCTGGTGCCTGGCCTAGCGGTAGCGATCGAAGGCCGGCCGGGCCAGGGCGGCCAGCATGGCCACGCCTGTGTAGTGGCCGACGAGCTGGGTGATCTCGATCAGCGCCGGCTCGTCGAAATGACTGCGCAGACGGGCCCAGGTCGCGTCGTCGACGTTCAGGCGCTGGACCAGGCCATCGACGAGTTCGAGGATGGCCAACAGCTCCGGGGTCCAGAGCGCCGCCTCGGGCATGTCTGCGCGCAGGTCGGCGATCTGCGCATCGGTGAGTCCCATGCGCCGCGAGATCGTCTGCTCGTGCAGATTGAACTCGTAGTCGCAGCGCGCCATGGCGCAGGTGCGCAGGATGACGGCCTCGCGCAGCGCCGGGGCCAGGCGCTTGCGGTCGGCCAGGCCGGTGGGACCGAGCAAGCCGCTGTCCACCATCTCCTTGAACAGCTCGCCATGGCGGGCCACGGTCAGAAAGATCTGCGGCGGCGGCATGCCGGCGGGCAGCAGGCGGTTCATGCGCTCGGCCAGGTCCGACGGCAGGGGCAGGGGTTGCGGGGCGATGCGAGGGGCAGAAGAAATGTTCATGCTTCGAAATCAGAAGCGTTGCGGTGGGCGGACTCTAGCCGCTGTTGCTTCTAAAATCAAAGCATGACCACAAAACGCCTCGCCAAGCTGGTGGCGGCCGGGGAGCCGGCCTCAGGGAAAGACGCGATCAATGCGGCCCTGGAGCTCTTCCATCGCCGCTGGACGCTGCGCATCCTGTGGGAGCTGCGCGGCGAAGACGCGAGCCTGAACTTCCGCGCCCTGCAGGCCGCCTGCGGCGACCTGTCGGCTTCGGTGCTGAACCAGCGCCTGGCGGAGTTGCGCCAAGCCCTGCTCGTCGAGCATGACGCGGGCAGCGGCTACCTGCTGGCGCCGCAGGGACGCTCGCTGCTGGTGGCCATAGAACCCCTGCTGCAATGGGCGCCCCGGTGGGCGCGTGAGGTGCAGAAGGCTGGCGCTTAGGCCGGAACTCGCACAGCGAGGCGCGCCTTCTCGATGGCTGCGATCAGCACTTCTTCCGAATAGGGCTTGCCCAGCAACTGGGTCACGCCGGCGGCCTGGGCCTGCTCCTGCTTGTCGTCGGAGGAGGTGATCATCAACACGGGCAGATGGGCCGTGGCCGCAGCAGCGCGCACCTGGCGGGTCAGCTCGAAGCCGTCGATGCCAGGCATCTCGACGTCGGTGATCAGCACATGGGGGCGCTCGGCAGCCATCAGTTCCAGGGCCTGTTCGCCGCTCTCGGCAAGGGCGACGCGGTAGGTCTGGCCGATCAGCAGCCGGCTGATCTTGACGCGGACGATCTTGGAATCGTCGGCGACCAGGACCAGGGTCTCGTCGGCGCGCAGTTCGCGGGTGTCTTGGGCGGCGACGGCCACTGCAGCTTCGGCCGCTGCACGTTCAGCAGCAGCCGCTGCAGCCGCTGCCTGACGGGCGGCCTCGGCGGCTTCGCGGGCCGCCTGCTCTTCCGCCTGGCGGCGAGCCGCGGCCACGCGTTCGGCTTCGGCCTGCGCGGCAGCCAGCGCCTCGGCTTCCCGGGCGGCGCGCTCGTCTTCCTGGCGCTGCAGCTCGGCGGCCTCGCGGGCGGCCTGCTCGCGGGCCAGGCGCTCGGCCTCGGCCTTCTGTTGAGCTTCCAGTTCAGCCTGGCGTCGTGCTTCGGCCTCGCGGGCGGCCGCTTCCTCGGCCAGGCGCCGGGCTTCGGCGCGTTCCTGGGCCAGGCGCTCGGCTTCCGCGGCTTCGGCCGCCTCACGGGCGGCCTTCTCTTCCGCTTCGCGAGCCAGCCGCTCGGTTTCGAGGCGTTCCGCCTCGGCGCGCTCTTCGGCCAGGCGGCGGGCCTCGGCGGCCTCGCGCGCAGCCTGGGCCTGGGCTTCCAGGCGGGCGGCTTCTTCCTGTTCGGCGCGGGCCCGTTCGGCCTCCAGCGCTTCTTCCTCGGCGCGCTGCTGGGCCAGGCGCTGGGCCACGGCGGCCTCGACCTCGCGCAGCGCCTGGGAGTCGGCATCCTGGCGCGCGGCCATCTCGGCCGACACATGCTGGGCGCGAGCGGCATGCTCGGCCTGATCCTGCATCAGGCGCTCGGCTTCGCGGCGCTGGGCGTCGGTGCGGGCCTTGTGTTGCCGGCGGCGGCCGAGCCAGAGCAGGAACAGCACGACGGCAGCCGCCAAGGCGGCCAGGGTCCAGGTCAACAGCTCGTTCATCTTCGGGGGCGTGCGGGACTACAAAAGTCGCACATCATCGCGCCACTGGGTGTCCGCTCGGCGAACAGGCCTTTCGAAGGGGGCGCCAGGTGGCGTCGTTTGTCACGCCACAGCGGGCGGATTTCAGCGCTGGGGCGGGGGCAGCAGGCCGGCCGTGCGGGCCACGCTGCCGGGTGCATCGTCCTCGCCGGGCACGAAAAGCGTCAGCACGACCGCCAGCACCGACACCACCAGGGTGACGGTGAACTTGAAGCGGGGCGACGTGGGCATGGACCCCATGGTGGGCCATGTCGGCGCGAGCCGCTCCCCCTAACTCGTTGGTAAATGCTGACGGCGTGTTGGCAGCAGTCGACGGAATTGCCCCGGCGTGGTGCCCAGCACCGCCTTGAAGCGCTGGCTGAGATGACTCGCACTGGCGTAGCCGCAGGCCGCGGCGATATCGGCCAGCGGCAGGTCGGTGTCGCCCAGCAGGGCTCGAGCCCGGTCCAGCCGGCGCGCCGCCACCCAGTCGTGCACGCTGCAGCCCATGGAGGCGCGGAACATGCGTGCGAAGTGGAATTCCGACAGATGGGCCTCGGCGGCCAGCCGCGGCAGGCTGAGTTCGGCGCCGTCGAGATGGGCATCGACGAACTCCAGCACACGCCGGCGCGCGACGCCCGAGAGGCCGCCTGCCGCGCGTTCGGCGCGTTGGCGTTGGCGCGGCTGGGCCGCCTGCAGCACGAGGTGGTCGAGGGCAGCCTGACTCAGGCCATCGATGCGAAAGCGCTCGGCCGGGTCCTGCCAGTCCAGCGCCGCGACGTCCTGGCCCCAGCGGGCCAGCACCGCGTCGGCACCAAAGATGCGCTGCTCCAGCGTGATGGCGCGCGGCTCGGCGTCCAGCAGGCGCACGGCGCGGTCGGCCCAGGCGGGGGCCGACAGGTAGAGGTGGACGAAGCGCAGCGGCCCGGCGACGTTCCAGTGCGACTCGTGCTCGGCCGGCAGGATGCAGTGGCAGCCCGGCGAGCCGGTCTCGCGCGGCGTCTCGATGAGGTGGGTGGCGTGGCCGCCCTGCAGATAGACCGACAGGGTGTGGTGGCCGGGCCGCTGGTAGTCCATGCGGCCGCCGTGGTTGTGCCATTGCACCAGGCGCAGGCCATCGGTGAGGGCGACTTCGCGTTCCCGGCGTGCGTTGGAGCGGCCCAGCACGTCGAAGACGGGCTCGTCAGCGGTGGCGCCGGCGGTCAGGGAAACCATGCCGGGATGCTAGGGCCGCGCGGCTTTCCCGTGTCGTGATGGGGTCGACGATGCGCAGGATTCTGCAATCACGCCCCGGCCGGGCACGCCATGCTGGCGGCATGAATGCCTTGCTGTATGTGCTCGTCGTCCTGATCTGGGGCACGACCTGGATCGCCCTGAAGTGGCAGCTCGGGCCCGTGCCCATCGCCCTGTCCATCGCCTACCGCTTCGCCCTGGCGGCCCTGTTGCTGTTCGCCTGGCTGGCCTGGCGGCGCCAACTGGTCGTGCCACGTGGGCGAGCGCTCACCTGGGTGCTGGCTCAGGGCCTGTGCCTGTTCTGCCTGAACTTCGTCTGCTTTCTGAACGCCAGCCAGACGGTGGCCAGCGGCCTGGTGGCCGTGGTCTTTTCCAGCGCGGCGCTGTGGAATGCGCTGCTGGCCCGCGTGGTGCATGGGCGGGCCATTGCGCCCCAGGTGCTCGCGGGTGGGGCGCTGGGCTTGGGCGGACTGGTGCTGCTGTTCTGGCCCGAGATCAGCGGCGGCCATGCCAGCGCCGTCGGCTTGGCCTGGGCCCTGGGCGGTACGTTGTGCTTCTCGACCGGCAATCTGCTGTCGGCGGCCCTGCAGGGTCAGGGGCTGAAGCCGGTGCAGACCAATGCCTGGGGCATGGCGGTCGGCACGACCATCCTGGCGGGCTATGCGCTGCTGGCCGGCGTGCCCTTTGCGTTCGACGCGAGCGCCCGCTATGTCGGCGCGCTGCTCTATCTGGCCATTCCCGGCTCGGTCATCGGCTTCACGGCCTATCTGACCCTGGTCGGGCGGCTGGGCCCGGAGCGGGCGGCCTACAGCACGGTGCTGTTCCCGGTCGTCGCGCTGAACGTGTCCGCCTGGGTGGAGGGCTACCAATGGACGGCACCGGCGCTGATGGGCTTGCTGCTGGTGATGGCAGGCAATGTGCTCGTGTTCAAGCGGCGCGCTGCAGTGCCGCCTCTTCAACATCGATCCGCACCACCGCGAGCCACGTGACCACCAGCACGGCGGGCAGCAGCGCCAGGAAGCCGATCTGCATGAACGCCGCGGCCCCGGCCATGGCGCCGGCGCCGAAGGCCAGCACCGGCCAGAGCAGCTTGCGCAGCCGCTCGCGCGTGCCGGGTGCGGCGCGGCGCAACGCCACGTCGGTGGCGTCGATGACGAGCTGGGTCACGTTGCCGGTCATCACGGTGTGTGGCGTCAACTTGGCGAGGGGCAGGCGGCCGGTGGCGTTCTGCACGCCCATGGCCGCTGCGCCCAGGCAGCCTGCCAGCAGCACCCAGGGCGCGTCGCTCTGCGGTGCCGGGTGGGCCACGAGGCCGGCCGCCATGAAGGCGATGAGCAGCACGGCCTGCGTGCCGAGCAGCCAGCGCTGCGACGTGCTCTGCCGCCCCTCGCAGACGAGTGCGATCAGCCGCGCGACGACGACGCCGGCGATGAACGCCGGGAAGGCCAGCAGCTTGAGCAGCACGCCGTGGCCCGGCCGGGCCAGCTCGGCGCCGATCAGCACGAAGTTGCCGGTGACGTGGGCCGTGAACAGGCCGAACAGGGCGACGAAGCCCAGCGTGTCGACATAGCCCGCGACGGCGGCGAGCAGCGGGGTGGCGCGGTTCGGTGCGATGGGCATGGTCAGAACGCGAAGCAGCTGCAGCCGAGGGCACCCCAGAAGCCGCGCACGTCTCGAGCGGGCGTCTCCCGGGCCAGGGTCGCACCGTGAGCATGGGCGTGCACGCCGCAGGCCTTGGCGCACAGGCAGTCGGCGCTGACCGATTGGAGGCGGCGGTAGTGGCCCGGCACGGTGGCGACGGGCGACCAGCTCGGCAGCACGGGCAGGGCCGGCGGGTCGAGGTCGCGGAACCGGTCTGCCGCGTGCACGACGCGGCCGCCCACGACGGTCAGCACCGACTCGATGCCGCCAATCTCGTCTTCCGGCACACGCAGGTAGTCTGCCGACAGCACGGCCAGGTCGGCCAGCTGCCCCACCTGGAGGCGGCCCTTTTTGCCTTGTTCGTTGGAGAACCAGGCGCTGCCCGCAGTCCACAGCTCCAGCGCGGCTTCGCGGCTGAGGCGCTGGGCGCCGGGGTAGAGCGTCAGGCCGCCGACCGTGCGGCCGGTGACCAGCCAGCTCAGCGCCGTCCAGGGGTTGTAGCTGGCCACGCGGGTGGCATCCGTTCCGCCGCCGACCGGCACGCCCATCTCCAGCATGCGGGCCACGGGCGGCGTCTGCTCGGCCGCCTTCGCGCCGTAGCGTCCGACGAAGTACTCGCCCTGGAAGGCCATGCGGTGCTGGATGGCAATGCCGCCGTTGAGGGCCTTGACCCGCTCGATGTTGCGCGCGCTGATGGTCTCGGCGTGGTCGAACATCCAGTGCAGGCCATCGAAGGGGACGTCGCGGTTCACCTTCTCGAACACGTCCAGCATGCGACTGATGGACTCGTCATAGGTGGCGTGTAGGCGGAACGGCCAGCGGTGCTCGACGAGGTGGCGCACGACGGCCTCGAGCTGGCCTTCCACGTCGGGCGCGAGCTCGGGGCGGGGCTCCAGGAAGTCCTCGAAGTCGGCCGCCGAGAACACCAGCATCTCGCCGGCGCCGTTGTGGCGCAGGAAGTCGCTGCCGTCACCGGGCTTGACCTGCGAGGTCCAGCTCTTGAAGTCGTCCAGCTCCATGCCCTTGCGCTGCGTGAACAGGTTGTAGGCGATGCGCACCGTGAGCTGGCCCTCGTCGGCGAGTTTCTGGATGATCTGGTAGTCGTCGGGGTAGTTCTGGAAGCCGCCGCCGGCGTCGATGGCGCTGGTCACGCCCAGGCGGTTCAGCTCGCGCATGAAGCGGCGTGTTGAGTTGATCTGCGCCTCGGGCTCCAGCTTGGGGCCCTTGGCGAGCGTGGCGTAGAGCAGCATCGCGTTGGGCCGGGCGATCAGCAGGCCGGTGGGGTTGCCGGCCGCGTCGCGCTGGATCTCGCCGCCCGGCGGGTTGGGCGTGTCGCGGTTGTAGCCCACGGCGCGCAGCGCGGCGGCGTTGAGCAGCGCGCGGTCGTAGAGATGCAGGATGAAGACCGGCGTGTCGGGCGCGGCGGCATTGATCTCGGCCAGCGTGGGCATGCGGCGCTCGGCAAACTGGAACTCGGTCCAGCCACCCACCACGCGCACCCACTGCGGGTGCGGCGTGCGCTGCGCCTGGGCCTTGAGCATGGCCAGCGCGTCGGCCAGCGACGGCACGCCTTCCCAGCGCAGTTCGAGGTTGTAGTTGAGGCCGCCGCGGATCAGGTGCAGGTGGCTGTCGTTCAGGCCGGGGATGGCGCGGTGGCCTTGCAGGTCGACGACGCGCGTGGCCGGGCCGGCCTCGCGCATCACGTCGGCGCGGTCACCGATGGCGCTGAAGACGCCGTCGGTGATGGCGACGGCCTCGGGGTTGGGCACGGCGCGGTCCAGCGTCGTGAAGCGGCCGTTGACGAAGATCAGGTCGGCGGGCATGGGCTCACTCGCGGGTGGCGTGGATGGACGGGCCCTGGATCATCCGCTTGGCCAGCGGTACGGCCTGCTCGCCGGCCAGGATGCCCAGCAGGCCCAGCAGCGCGATGACCGGCGGTGCCGGCGAGCGCACGCCCAGCAGCCCGTAGATGATGCCGACCAGCAGGCCGGCACCGAGGGACAAGAGGTAGACCTTCATGGTGCCGGCTCCTGGCTGTGCGTGAGGCGTTCAGCCTTCGTGGCCGCCAAACATCGTCTGCGCATAGGTGATGCCCAGGCCGTAGGCGCCACCCAGCTTCTTGGCGATGCCGGTGGTCTGCTCATAGGTCTCGGTGCGGGCCCAGTCGCGCTGCAGCTCCAGCAGGTATTGCACCGACGTGATCGGGCGGGCGCCGGCCTGGATCATGCGTTGCATGGCGCGCTCGTGAGCTTCCACGGACACGTCGCCCGAGGCGTCAGCCACGACATAGGCCTCGAAGCCCTGGTCAATGGCCGACAACACCGGGCCGACGATGCACACCGACGTCCACAGGCCGGCGAAGACGATGCGGCCCTTGCCGATGCGGTTGACTTCCTGGATGACGTTGACATCTTCCCAGGTGTTCATCGACGTGCGGTCGATGGCGGCCTGGCCGGGGAAGGCGGCCTTGATCTCGTCGAACATCGGGCCCGAGAAGCTCTTCTCGGCCACCGTCGTCAGGAGGGTGGGCACCTTGAATTCGGCCGCAGCGTGGGCCACCAGGCCGGCGTTGTTGCGCAGCAGCGTGGCGTCGATGGAGTGGGTGGCGAAGGCCATCTGCGACTGGTGATCGATCAGGACCAGCGCGTGGTCGGTCGGGTTCAGCAGGGATTGGGCGGGCTTGGCGGTGGCGATGGGCATGAGGGCGTCCTGGAGTTGGTCAAAAATTTGAACTGCAAGCTGCCTTCGGGAATTCCTCAGGCGTGCCGCTACTCTAGGCAGGCCGCCCGGGTGAAGATAGCGATGCTTTCTCATCGACTTGATCAAATAATCTGACCAATGAAACTCAGCCTGGAAGTGCTGATGGTGCTGGACGCCATCGACCGCCGCGGCAGCTTCGCGGCGGCCGCCGAGGAGCTGCACCGCGTCAGCTCGGCCATCAGCTACCAGGTGCAGAAGCTCGAGTCCGACCTCGGCGTGACGCTGTTCGACCGCAGCGGCCACCGCGCCGTGCTGACGCCGACCGGCCGACTGATGGTGGACGACGGCCGCCAGCTGCTGCGCGCCGCCCAGGCGCTGGAGGTGCGCGCGCTGCGCATGGAGCGGGGCTGGGAGACGACGCTGCGCATCGCGGCGGACGTGACCGTCCCCTTCGCGCTGCTGGTGCCAGAGGCCGCGCGCTTTGCGGGCGATCACCCCGAGACCGAACTGCGCTTCAGCCGCGAGGTGCTGGGCGGCTGCTGGGATGCACTCGTCACGCGCCGGGCCGACCTGGCCGTGGGTGCGGTGGGCGAGCCGCCGGCGGGCGTGGGCCTGTCGGTGCGTCCGCTGGGCGAGCTGGAGGTGGCCTTCTGCGTGGCGCCGGGTCACCCGCTGGCCGATGCGCCCGAACCGCTGACCTGGGAGCAGATTCAGCCACACCGTGTCGTCAGCATGGCGGACAGTTCACACCGCCTGCCAGCACGCAGCCTCAACGTGGCAGCCGGCCAGCCGGCGCTGAGCGTGCCCGACCTGGACGCCAAGCTCCAGGCCCAGCTCGCCGGCCTGGGCTGCGGCCACCTGCCGCTGTGCATCGCGCAGCCGCACCTGGACGCGGGCCGGCTGCGCTGCAAGAGCCTGGCCGAGGCGCGGCCACCGCAGCGCTTTCATCTGGCCTGGCGCACGGCGGACAACGGGCCGGCCTTGAGCTGGTGGCGGGAGCGGCTGAACCGGCCGGATTTCATCTCGGCCGAGGTGATTGCTGCCCAGATGTGATCAGGCTTTCTTGCGCTCCAGCAGCGCCATCGCCTCACCCACCAGCCCGCGCCTGAAGGCCAGCACGCAGACGATGAAGATCAGCCCGGTGACGAGGCTGACCGATTCGCCCAGGCTGTTGAACCAGGCCACGCCGGTCAACTCGCCCAGCCAGTTGCCGAAGTCGCCGATCTTGTTCTCCAGAGCAATGATGACGAGGGCGCCGACCATGGGGCCCACGAGGGTGCCCATGCCGCCCACCAGCGTCATCAGGATGACGAGGCCGGAGGTGGTCCAGATCGCGTCGGTCAGCGTCGCAAAGCCCAGCACCAGGGTCTTGGTGGCGCCGGCCAGGCCCGCCAGGGCCGCGGACAGCACGAAGGCCAGCAGCTTGAAGTGGGCGGTGTCGTAGCCCAGCGACGTCGCGCGGGCCTCGTTCTCGCGGATGGAGGTCAGCACCTGGCCGAAGGGCGAATGGACGATGCGGTAGATCAGCCAGAAGGCGGCGATGAAGATGCCGAGCACGACGTAGAACAGCGTCAGGTCGCTGTGCAGGTCCAGCCCGAGGAAGCTGCCGCGCGGCACCGACTGCAGGCCGTCTTCCCCGCCCGTGAAGGGCGCCTGCAGGAAGAAGAAGTACAGCATCTGGGCCAGGGCCAGCGTGATCATCGAGAAGTAGATGCCCGAGCGGCGGATGGCCAGCAGGCCAAACACCAGCCCCACGGCGGCTGCGCCGGCCATGCCGGCGATGAGACCGACCGGCGTCGGCAGGCCCCAGACCTTGAGCGCATGGCCGCAGACATAGCCGGCCGTTCCCAGGAAGGCCGCGTGGCCGAAGGACAGCAGGCCCGTGAAGCCCACCAGCAGGTTGAAGGCGCAGGCGAACAGCGCGTAGCAGAGCACCTTCATGACGAAGACGGGATAGACGCCCAGCGCCGGCAGCAGCGCGATGCCGATGAAGAGGGCGGCGTAGCCGATGAGCTTCTTGTTGTCGTTCATTTCTCTTTTCCGAACAGCCCGGCCGGACGGACGAGAAGCACGATGGCCATGACGACGAAGACGACGGTGTTGGACGCCTCGGGATAGAAGACCTTGGTCAGGCCCTCGACGATGCCCAGGCCCAGGCCGGTCAGGATGGAGCCGAGGATGGAGCCCATGCCGCCGATGACGACGACGGCGAAGACCACAATGATGAGGTTGGAGCCCATCAGCGCCGACACCTGCAGGATGGGTGCGGCCAGCACGCCGGCAAAGGCCGCCAGGGCCACGCCGCCGGCATAGGTCAGCGTCACCATGCGCGGCACATTGATGCCGAAGGCCTGCACCAGCTTGGGGTTCTCGGTGCCGGCGCGCAGCTTGGCGCCCAGCGACGTCTTCTCGATCAGCGCCCACACCGCAAAGCAGACGATCAACGAAGCAACCACCACCCAGCCGCGGTAGTTGGGCAGGATCATGAAGCCGAGGTTGGTGGCGCCCTGCAGCGCGTCGGGCACCTGGTAGGGCTGGCCCGAGACGCCGTAGACGCTGCGGAACACGCCTTCGATGACCAGGGTGATGCCGAAGGTCAGCAGCAGGCCGTAGAGGTGGTCCAGCTTGTAGAGCCACTGCAGCATCGTGCGTTCGATGACGATGCCGATGAGGCCGACGGCGAAGGGCGCGAGACCGAGCATGAACCAGTAGTTCAGCCCCAGGTATTCCAGCCCCATCCAGGCGAAGAAGGCCCCCATCATGTACAGCGCCCCGTGGGCGAAGTTGATGATGTTGAGCATGCCGAAGATGACCGCCAGGCCCAGGGACAGCATCGCGTAGAACGAGCCGTTGACCAGGCCGAGCAGCAGCTGACCCAAGAGGGCCGGCAGGGGAATACCAAACAGTTCTGTCATGTCACGCTTGTCTCAGGAATAGGCCACAGAGACACAGAGGCACGGAGAGAGCAGCAAAGGGAATTCCTCCGTGTCTCTGCGCCTCTGTGGCTGTGTTCATTTCTTCACCAGCGGGCACTTCGAGTCGGCGAGTTTGGTGAAAGCCTCGTCGCCCGGGATCTTGGTCACGACCTTGTAGTAGTCCCACGGTTCCGTCGATTCCTTCACCGACTTCACCTGCATCAGGAACATGTCATGGATGCCGCGGCCGTCTTCCTTGCGGATGGTGCCAGTCGTGTAGAAGTCCTTGATCGGCGTGTCCTTCATCTTGGCGATGACCTTGTCGGCGTCGTCGGTCTTGGTCGCCTCGACGGCCTTCAGGTAGTGCATCACGGCCGAGTAGTCGGCGGCCTGCAGCGACGAGGGCATGCGCTTCATCTTCTCGAAGAAGCGGCGGCTCCAGGCGCGGGCCTCGGGGCTCTGGTTCCAGTACCAGGAGTCGGTCAGGTACATGCCCTCGGTGGTCTTCAGGCCCAGGGAGTGCACGTCGTTGATGAACATCAGCAGGCCGGCGAGCTTCATGCCCTTGGTGATGCCGAACTCGTTGGCGGCCTTGACGGCGTTGATGGTGTCGCCGCCAGCGTTCGCCAGGCCCAGGATCTGGGCGCCCGAGCCTTGGGCTTGCAGCAGGAAGCTGGAGAAGTCGCTGGCGTTCAGCGGGTGCTTGACGCTGCCCTTGACCGTGCCGCCGTTCTTCTGCACAACGGCCGTGGTGTCGGCCTGCAGGGCCGCGCCGAAGGCGTAGTCGGCGGTCAGGAAGTACCAGTTCTTGCCGCCCGCCTTGGTCACTGCGCCGCCGGTGCCGTTGGCCAGGGCCACGGTGTCGTAGGCGTAGTGGATGGTGTAGGGCGTGCAGTTGGCATTGGTCAGCGCCGAGCTGCCGGCGCCAATGGAGATGAAGGGCTTCTTCTTCTCGGCCGCGACGGTGGCCATGGCCAGGTTGGCGCCCGAGTTGGTGCCGCCGATCAGCAGATCCAGGCCCTGGGTGTCGATCCACTCGCGTGCCTTGGCCGAGGCGACGTCGGCCTTGTTCTGGTGGTCGGCAAAGATCAGCTCGACCTTCTTGCCGGCGGTCATGCCCTTCAGGTCGGCAATGGCCATCTTGATGGCCTCGACACCGCCGGCGCCGTCGATGTCCGCGTAGACGCTGGACATGTCGGTCAGGAAGCCGATCTTGATGACGTCGCCCGAGATCTGCGCCTGGGCGCCAAAGCCGCAGGCGGCCAGTGTTGCGGCAATGAGGGTCTTCTTCATGATGTCTCCAGTTGAAGGTCGGGTTAGACGCTGAGCAGCTCGTCCATCTTGGCCTGGTGGGCCGGCAGGTCGGCTGCGGGGAAGGACAGCACGACTTCGCCGTGCTCGATGACGATGAAGTGGTCGGCCAGCGGGGCGGCGAAGCGGAAGTTCTGCTCCACCATGACGATGGTGAAGCCTTGGGCCTTCAGCGCGCGGATCATGCGGGCCAGGGCCTGGACGATGACGGGGGCCAGGCCTTCGGAGATCTCGTCCAGCAGCAGGATGTCGGCGCCGGTGCGCAAGATGCGCGCCACGGCCAGCATCTGCTGCTCGCCGCCCGACAGGCGCGTGCCGGGGCTGTGCTTGCGCTCGGCGAGGTTGGGGAACATCGCGTAGATCTCGGTCTCGCTCATGACCTTGCCGCGCTTGGCCTTCAACAGCGGCGGCAGGCGCAGGTTCTCTTCGGTCGACAGGCTGGCGAAGATGCCGCGCTCTTCCGGGCAGTAGCCGATGCCGAGGTTGGCGATGCGGTGGGTGGAGAGGTTGATGGTCTCTTCACCGTGGACCTTGATGGAGCCTTTTCTTGCTCCGGTCAAGCCCATGATGGCGCGCAGCGTCGTGGTGCGGCCGGCGCCGTTGCGGCCCAGCAGCGTGACGACCTGGCCGGGCTGCACGCTGAGGTTGATGCCGTGCAGGATGTGGCTTTCGCCGTACCAGGCGTTGAGGTTTTGGATTTCGAGGGCTGGGGTGGCCATGCTTGTCAGCTCGCTGGGCGAAGAGCGCGGCTCATCGTTGCATTGCCGGGAGTCCGTCCCGGCGGCCGGGTAACTTTCTTCTGCGGGGCCAGAAGAAAGTCACCAAAGAAGAGGCCCTGAACCGCACACCATCGCGACGACGCCATGAGAGGCGCGCGAAAACAGACAGCGGTATCTGCCCAGACGCGACCCGCTGCGCTCTCGCTGCTGTCCCTATCACCAGCACCAATCACCGCAACAGAGGGCCGCTGAACGCGCGGCTGCACGCCGGGCTCACCAGAAACCCCAATGCAGCGTCGCTCGGGCGACGCGGTATTTCCTGATGAGCTCAATGCGCCCCCACCAATTCAGTCGCCTCGGTGCCCATATAGGCCTCCAGCACGGCGGGGTGCTTGGACACGGTGGCGTAGTCGCCCTCGGCCAGCACGGCACCGCGCGCCAGCACGGTGATGCGATCGGCGATGCTGGCCACCACCTTCATGTTGTGTTCCACCATCAGCACGGTGCGGCCCTCGGCCACGCGCTTGATCAGCGCCGTCACGCGGTCCACGTCTTCATGGCCCATGCCTTGCGTCGGTTCATCCAGCAGCATCAGCTGCGGCTCCATGGCCATGGTGGTGGCGATCTCCAGCGCCCGCTTGCGGCCATAGGGCAGGTCGGCGGCCTTCACATTCGCCATGTCGCGCAGGTCGACGAGCTCCAGCAGCGACAGCACCTTGGCGTCCAGCGTCTTCAGGCCGGTCAGCCCCTTCCAGAAATGGAAGCTGGTGCCGGTGAAGCGCTGCAGGCCGATGCGCACGTTCTCCAGCACGGTGAGGTGGGGGAAGACGGCGGAGATCTGGAAAGACCGGATGACGCCGCGGCGCGCGATCTGGGCCGAGCTCTCGCCGGTGATGTCATTGCCGGCAAACACGATGCGCCCGCGCGTCGGCGTCAGGAATTTGGTCAGCAGGTTGAAGCAGGTGGTCTTGCCGGCGCCGTTGGGGCCGAGCAGGGCATGGATGTGACCGCGCTGCACGCGCAGGTTGACCGAGTCGACGGCGGTAAAGCCTTTGAACTCCTTGGTCAGGTCCTGGGTCTCGAGGATGAATTCGCTCATGGACTTCCGGGTTGGCTGCGCGACTCTAGGCCTTGAAGCCTGACGCTGGCTTACGGGCATTCACGGGGTCTGGTCCGCAGAGAGGAAACGTTCGATCAAACCGATCTGCTCGGGCGTGTTCAAGGCGGGTGCATGGCCGCAGCCGGGGATCAGGGCGACGGCTGCGCGCGGGCCGCGTTCGCGCATGGCCTGGGCGGTCTCGGCGGTCAGCAGCGTCGAGTCCTCGCCGCGCAGACAGAGCACGGGCAGGTCGAGCTGGTCCCAGGCCTCCCACAGGCTGTAGTCCTCGGGATGGTGATCGAATTGATCGGCCATGGCCGGGTCGTAATGCGTCGTCACCCGACCGTCGGGCAGCCGGCGCAGCGAGGTCTCGGTGAGGTGGCGCCACTGCGTGTCGCTCAGGTGACCAAAGCTGGCGTAGATCTCGCGGAAATAGGCCTCCAGTTCGCTCACCGTGGCAAAGCTCGGCGGCTGGCCGGCATAGCTCTTGATGCGCGCCAGGGCCGGCGCGGCCAGCTCGGGGCCGTTGTCGTTCAGCACCAGGCGCTTGATGCGGCCGCGCAGCCGGGTCGCCGCGCCGAGCGTCCCGATGGCCCCACCCATTGACGTGCCGACCCAATGCACCTTGGTCAGGCCGAGCTGGTCCATCAGGGCTTCCGCCTGCTCGACGTAGAAGCTCAGGCAGTATTCGCGCGCCGGGTCGACGGCCCATTGCGACAGGCCGCGGCCCAGGGTGTCGGGGCAAACGACATGCCAGCGATGGGCGATGGCGGACGCGAAGTCGTCGAAGTCGCGGCTGCTGCGCGCCAGGCCATGCCAGGCGATGACGGTGGGCGTGCGCGGGTCACCCCATTGCGTGACGTGGATCTCGCGACCCAGGCAGTTCAGGTAACGCGATCTCATGATGTTTTCTTTTCTCCCCTGGCGCGCGTCCACGCCGCGAGCCGCAGCCGCCCGACGATGCCGCCGGGGAAGTGGTAGACGGCCAGCACGAAGAGCAGGCCCAGCCACAGCAGCCAGCGGTCGGGCGAAACCAGCGTGCTCAAGACAGGCACGCCCTCGACCAGCAAGCCCGCGCCTTTCAGCAGGGCCTGCAGATAGTTCTGCGCGACGATGAAGAGCACGCTGCCGATGACGGCGCCGTAGATGGAGCCCATGCCGCCGATGACGACGATGAGCAGCAGGTCCAGCATGATTTCCATGCTCATGGCCGTCTCGGGGCCGGTGTAGCGCAGCCACAGGGCCAGCAGGGCGCCGCCACAGCAGGCCAGCAGGGCTGCGATGACATTGGCGCCGGTGCGATAGACGACGGTCCGATACCCGATGGCCTCGGCCCTGAACTCGTTCTCGCGGATGGCCTGCAGCACGCGGCCGAAGGGCGAGTTGACGATGCGCAGCAGCAGCGCGATCAAGGCGGCGACGGCGACGAAGAGCAGGTAGTAGGTCAGCAGCCGGCCGTCCAGCATGACACCCAGGACCGGGGCGTCCATGAACTCCGTCGACGGCTTCAGCGCCTCGGGCAGCTGGAAGTTCAGGCCGTCCTCGCCACCGGTGAAGTCGCTCAGCTGCGAGGCCAGGGTCATGAAGGCCGAAGCGACGGCGAGCGTGATCATGGCGAAGAAGATGGCCTTCACGCGCAGGCTGGCCAGGCCCATGGCCAGGGCCAGCACGGCGCTCAGCGCGAGGGCCGCGATGAAGCCCATGCCCAGCGACGTCCAGTCCGACCCCAGCCGTGTCGACGCGATGGCGATGCCGTAGGCGCCGATGCCGACGAACATCGTGTGGGCGAAGCTGACGATGCCGGTGTAGCCCAGCAGCAGGTCGTAGCTGGCGACGAGCAGGATGAAGACCAGGATCTTGGCTGCGACGTTCAGGGCCTGGGTGCCGGGGAAGATGAAGGGCGCACCGAGCAGGCCGAAGAAGCAGGCGATCAGCAACGCGCCGAGGATGCGGCTGCGCGGCAGGTCGTGGGAGAGCAGCGAGCGGATCATCACTTGGCTCCCACCGGGTAGAGGCCCTGGGGACGCCAGAGAAGAATGGCAACCATCAGCCCGATGTTGGAGAACAGCGCCGCCTTGGGGGCGATGAAGCCGACGTAGTTGGCCATCAGCCCGACCAGCAGCGCGCCGACCAGGCAGCCCACCGTCGAGCCCAGGCCGCCGATGATGATGACGATGAAGAGCAGCAGGTTGACCTGGGCGCCGATCTGCGGCGTGACGCCCTGCTGCACCAGGCCCCATAGCACACCGCCCAGGCCCGCCAGCGCGGCGCCGGCTACGAAGACGCCAACGAAGAGGCGGCGCACGCGATAGCCCAGGGCCTCGACCATCTCGCGGTCCTGCACGCCGGCGCGGATCAGCAGGCCGATCTTGGTGCGGTTCAGCACCAGCAGCAGTGCGATGAGCACGGCGATGCCGATGAGCATGGACAGCACGCGGAACTTCTCCACCGCCACGTCGCCCAGCAGGAAGATGCCGCGCAGCGCATCCGGCATCGGCAGCGGAATCAGCTGGGCGCCCCAGGTCGCCTTGATCAGCTCCTCGCCAATGATCATGCCGCCCATGGTGATGAGGATCTGCTTCAGGTGCTGGCCGTAGACGGGCCGTACCAGCACGCGCTCGAAGACCACGCCGACGGCAGCGGCGATGGCCATGCCGGCGAGGCAGGCTGTTGCCAGTGCAGCGAGGTTGGCGAAGACGTCTGGGCTGCTGGCCCACGGCGCCATCGCGGCGAGCACCGTGGTGGCCATGAAGGCACCGAGGGCGATGAAGACGCCGTGGCCGAAGTTCAGCACGTCCATCAGGCCGAAGACCAGGGTCAGGCCCGAGGTTATGACGAAGATGATCAAGCCCATGGCGATGCCGGCCAGGGTCAGGTTGAGCCAGGTGCTGGCGCTGCCGGTCAGGGGCAGGGCGAGCAGCATGATTGCTGCAAGAAGTGCGAGGGGGCGTGGGTCGAGTTTCATGGGGCGTCCGTCAAAAGGGTGCTCTTGCGAAGAGCCTTCTGACCCGGTGCAGTGCCGCGTCGCTGGGGCGACGTTCCGAACGGTGATGTTCGTCGCGTCGCCCGAGCGACGCTGTCTTTGGCTTTCTGGTGAGCCCGGCGTGCAGCCGCGCGTTCAGCGGCCTGGTGGTGCGATGGATGGCGTTGGTGATAGGGACAGCAGCGAGAGCGCAGCGGGTCGCGTGTGGGCATGGACCAATCCGAGCATCGCGAGCGCATGCCGCCACTCGAGTGCGGATTGCGTTGAGCGCTTCTCTTTTGGTGACTTTTCTCTGGCGCGTCAGAGAAAAGTTACCCGCCCTCGCGGGGCGGATTCCCGCGGCACTGCACCGGTTGGGGAGGCTCGTCGCAAAAGCAAACCCACTCATTGGTGCGCTCCCAAAGACAACCCCAGCAACCGTTGCTGCAACCCCGCATCCGCAATCAACTCAGCCATCGCCCCGCGATGCACCACCTTGCCGTCATCCATCACCGCCACCTGGTCGCCCAGCTCCGCGGCGACCCGAAAGTTCTGCTCCACCAGCAGCACCGTCGTGCCAGCGCTTGCTTTCACCGACCTCAGTGCTTCAATCAGATTCAGCACGATGGCCGGCGCCAGCCCCTTGCTCGGCTCGTCGATGACCAGCAACTCGCGGGGCTCGATCAGCGCGCGGGCGATGGCCAGCATCTGCTTCTGGCCGCCCGACAGCTTGCCGGCCGGATGGCCCCAGAAGGTCTTCAGCGCGGGGAAGAAGCCAAACAGCCAGTCCAGGCGCGACGCGTCCAGCTCGGCCAGCTTCTTCGCGCCGCGTGCCGCCAGCAGCAGGTTCTCCGCCACCGTCAGCTCGCCGAAGATGCCCATGGTCTCGGGCACATAGGCGATGCCGCGCGAGGCGATGTCGGGCGTGGCCATCTTGGTGATGTCCTGGCCCTTGAACGTCACCGAGCCGCTGCTCGCCGTCCACAGGCCCATCAACGTGCGCAGGGTGCTGGTCTTGCCGGCGCCATTGCGGCCCAGCAGCATCGTCACCTGACCCGCGGGCACGTCGAGGTCGACGCCGTGGAGGATGTGATACGCCCCGACGTGGGTGTGGACGCCCTTCAATTCAAGAAGGTTCATGCGGCCACCCCAAGATACGCCTCTTGCACGATGGGCGAGGCGATGACGGTGTCGGGGTCGCCGTCGGCCACCAGCTTGCCCTGGTGCAGCACGATGATGCGGTCGGCCAGTTCGCGCACCACGTCCATCTTGTGTTCCACCAAGAGCAGGGTGTGCTTCTTCTCGGCCTTCAGTGCGCGGATCAGGTCCAGCACGACGGGCACTTCGTCCACGCTCATGCCGGCGGTCGGTTCGTCGAAGAGATAGACCTTGGGGTCGAGGGCGATCAGCATGGCCACTTCCAGCTTGCGCTGGTCTCCATGCGGCAGGCTCGCGGCCAGGTCGTCGGCGCGCGAGGCCAGGCGCACGCGCTCAAGGATGGCGCGAGCCTCGGCTATCAGCTCCTTGTGCGACAGCCACACCGACAGCATGCGCAGCCCCTTGCCCTGGCGCGCCTGGACGGCCAGTCGCACGTTCTCCAGCACGCTCAGGTGGGCGAAGAGCTGGGTCAGCTGGAAGGCCCGACCCAGGCCGCGGCGGGTGCGCACCGGCGCGGGTTGGCCTGTCAGGTTCTCACCATCCAGCCAGACCTCGCCGCTGCTCGCCGGCAATTGGCCCGAGATCAGGTTGAAGTAGGTCGTCTTGCCTGCGCCATTGGGGCCGACGATGGCCGTCAGCGTGCCGGGCTGGAAGGCGCAGGACACGCCATCGACGGCCACATGGCCGCCGAAGCGGATGGTGAGATTCTTCGTTTCAAGCATCGGTGCTCATGGACAGGTGCCGATCACGTAGTAGGCTGGGCCGGTCTGCTTCAGCGTCGTCGTCGTGAAGGTATTCCACAGCCCCATGTTCTGGTTGCTGCCCTTGGCGTAGGTGTAGCCGCCGGACTGCGTCGCGCGGCCGGCGGTCGTGTGGGCGTAGTTGCTGGATGTGTAGCAGGTGGCCGCCGTGCCCGACGTCGTGCCGGTGGCGGGTGCGGAGGTCGTGCCCTCGGCGCCCGCGGAATCGACGGCGCGCACCGTCCAGCTGTAGGTGGTTGCCGCGGCCAGGCCGGTGTCCGTGAAGTTGGTCGCCGTCACCAGCGAGGCGTTGGCCTTGGTGCTGGCGCGATAGACGTTGTAGCCACTCGCACCGGTCACGGCAGCCCAGCTGACGACCATGCTGCTGGTGGTGGCGCCCGAGGTCGCCACGCCGGTCGGCGCCGGCAGCGTGGTGCCGCCACCTCCACCGCCGCCACCCGAACCGGTGCCGGAGGCGACGCGGTCCACCATGGCCTTGAGGGCCGTGATCTGCACGCCGCTCTTGCGGGCGAAGTCGGCGCCATACCAGCCTATCCAGTCCCAGCAGGCATTGGGGTTGGCGAGCGAGCCGCTGGCGGCGGTGCTGTGGCTGGTGTTGTCGACCTTGGTCTGCGGGAACAGGACCACGATCTTGTTGGTGTCGGCCCAGCGCGTGTAGCCGGTGTTCTTGATGAACTTGTCGCCGATGTTGCCGTAGCTCTGCTGGCAGCCGTGCAGGGCCACATGCAGCTTGCACTGGCTGGCGCCGCCCGAGCATGCGGCCGGCACATAGATCCAGCCGGTGGCGGCCATGCCGGGGTTGCCGGCGCTGTAGGCGGTCTGGTCAAACTCGATGTAGTTGGCCGCGGCCGGCGCATCGTTGCGGGCGTTCAGCGTGCCGTAGAACTGTGTGAGGGCGGCCTTGGCGCCGTCGTAGCCGCAGTTGCTGATGTAGGGCGAGGCGGCGGTCGAGCAGCTGTTGTTGCCGGTGGCGTCGAAATCGGTCGGGAAGACATGGGCCGTGCCGGCCCGCTTCACGTACTGAGGCGTGGCGCCGTTGTTGCCGTACTGCGTGTTGACCGCATCCATCGGGTTGGGGCCGACGGTGGTGTCGCTGCTGCCGACGAAGAGGTAGACCTTCTGTGCCGCGACATTGGCCTTGGCGTCGATGCTGCTGCCGCTCCAGTTGTTGATGTCGCCCTGCATGGTGCTGAGCTGGCTGGCGCTGATGCTGGCGTTGTACATGCAGGCCGTGTAGTTGCTGTGGCCCGCGCACATGTACGGGCCGCCGGCGAAGACGCCGACGCCCTTGAAGGTGGCCGAGTGGGCATAGCCCAGCTGGTTGGCCATGAAGCCGCCCGAGGACAGGCCCGACACCGAGATGCTGCTGGTGTCGATGTTGAGGGCGGGCAGGGTCACGGCGGCGTTCGCCGCGCCCGTGAGCGCAGCGGCCAACAGCCAGAGTGTTTTCTTGGGTCCGAACGACATGGGTTTGTCTCCTTCGAAGGCTTTGGATGGGTACAGCTCTTCTCAGGCCCCGTGATGTCCGGGGCTTCCTCGATGCGTCGTGTGGGGTGCGGGAGTGGGGCGGATCAGCGCTTGTTGCGGATCGGCACGTTCATCTCTTCCGGCTTGATCTCGCGCACCAGCTCCGGCACGCCCCAGGGGAAGGCGGGGTCGACCTTGATGCGGAAGTGGTACATGGACTGCAGGGCCTGGTGGTCCTCCGCGCGGAAGGTCATCTTGCCCTTGGGCGTCTCGAAGCTCATGCCTTCCATGGTCTTGATGAGCTTGTTGGTGGCCGTGTCGCCATTGGTCTTCTTCAGGGCCTCGACCAGGGCGATGGCCGCGCTCATGCCGCCAGCGGTGAAGAAGTCGGGCGGCTGCTTGAACTGCTTGTAGTGGTTGGCCACCAGCCATTCGTTGACCGGGTTCTTCGGGATGCCGAAGTAGTAGTAGGTGGCGCCTTCCATGCCGGGGAACTGCTTGTAGGCCGTCATGGCCGGCAGGATGTTGCCGCCCGAGCCGACGGCGATGCCGTAGCGCTTCTGCAGGTCCAGTGCGGCCAGCGCGCCGAAGGGCGGCGTGGCGCCGGCCCACACGACGGCGATGACCTTGGGGCCGGGTTTGTCCTTCAGCGCGTCCACCAGGCGCTGGATGCCGGCGGTGAAGTCGGTCGTCGCCGTGGGCAGGTATTCCTCGTGGACGATCTTGGCCTTCTTCAGCGCTTCCTTGTAGGCCTTCACGGCGTCGCGGCCGAAGGCGTAGTCCTGGGCCAGGATGCCAATGTTGAGACCCTGGATGTCTGACGCGACGGCATTGCCGATGGCATCCTGGCTGGAGTTGCGGCCGGTGCGGAAGATGTATTTGTTCCACTTGTCGCCGGTGATGGAGTCGGCGACGGCGGGCTCCACCAGCAGGATCTTCTTGTACTCCTCGGCGACTGGCAGCATGGCCAGGGCCACGCCGCTGGACGACGGCCCGACGGCGATGTCGGCCTTGTCGTCGCCATAGGCCGCGGCCAGCAGGCTCTTGCCCACATCGGGCTTGCCCTGGTCGTCCTTCTCGATGACGACGAGCTTCTTGCCCGCCACCGTCATGGTGCCGCCGGTGGCGTAGTCCAGGCCCATCATGAAGCCGGTCTGCGTCTGCTTGCCATAAGCCTCCAGCGGGCCGGTCTTGCTGTAGACGTGGGCGATGCGGATTTCGTTGCCGGCGGCCGGGGCCAGGGTCGGCAATGCGAGGGCAGCAAGGCTGATCGCAAGGGCAAAGCGGCGCATGGTGAAGCGCATGGGGCTTGTCTCCAGAAGTTCGTCAGGCCTGCTCTGTCGGCAGACGTTCAGCTTCCCTTTCTGCAAGGGCCGTGCCCGGCGGGGAAGGGTCGCAGGGGGCGGTTTCTCTACGGGTTCACCCGCGAATATGGCGGGTTTCGGCTCGACGGGGGTGTCTGAATGCCAGGCGGCGTCTGAAATGTAGACACGAATCAACGTGTCGTCCTGGTTCTGGTCAGAAGATGCCAAGCGAATTGAGAGATGAGCATCAGCAGCGCGATGGGCAGCACCAGAGTGGCGTAGAACAGCTGTGCAAAGTGGCGTTCAGTCTGGGGCACCCACCATTGCACCCAAGCGTGATAGGCCAGCAGCAGCACGCAAAGCGCCGTTAGCGGCCCCCACATCCACGGTCGAAGCCGAGGGCTCAAACCGCCAATCAACGCGAACGGTATCTGCGGTGTCGCCATCAGCAGCCAGTGCATGCTCACCTGCGCCGTCCAATCGGAGAGCGAAGACCAACTGATGCGGGTGATGGCCAACGCGAGAGGTAGAAGGAGGCCGGCGGCCGCGGCCCTGGAGAAGCGCGTACCTGGAAAGGCCCGCCTCATGTTTCGGCGGCCCGCTCCAGCTCCGGCCACCTCGCCAGCCTCTCATACAACGACGCCCGCGAAATCTGCAGCAACCGCGCGGCCGCCATGCGATTGCCGCCCGTCGCCTGCAGCGCGCGGGCAATCGCGTCGCGCTCCAGCGCTTCGATCAGCTCGGGCAGCGGCGCCACGGCCTGTGCCGTCGTGACGGCGGGTGCGACCGGTTGAGATGCCGGCGCGGCAGCGACTGCCGTCGCCATCGGCGCCACCGCTCCGCCCTGGAAATGCGCGGCCGTCAGCTGCATGTCGTCGCTCATCAGGCTGACCTGCTCCAGCGTGTTACGCAGCTCGCGGATATTGCCGGGCCAGGCCTGCTGCATCAGCCATTCGATGGCGTCGGGGCTGAGCAGCTTCTGCGGCATGCCGCTGCGGCGAGCGATGTCTTCGCCCAGGGCCTCGGCCAGGGCCTCGATGTCGTCCAGGCGCTCGCGCAGGGCCGGCACGCGGATGGGCAGCACGTTGAGGCGGTAGTAGAGGTCGGCGCGGAACTGCCCGGCGGCGACCATGGCGGCCAGGTCGCGGCTGGTGGCGGCAATCACGCGCACGTCCACGCGCATGACGGTGTTGCTGCCCAGCGGCTCCACCTCCTGCTCCTGCAGCACGCGCAGCAGCTTGCTTTGCAGCGCCAGCGGCATGTCGCCGATCTCGTCCAGGAACAGCGTGCCGCCGTCGGCCAGCTTGAACTTGCCGTCGCGGCCCTTGCGGTCGGCGCCGGTGTAGGCGCCGGGGGCGACGCCGAAGAACTCGGCCTCCAGCAAGGTCTCGGGCACGGCGGCGATGTTGACGCCCACCAGTGGCCGGTGGGCGCGGCGCGAGGCCGAGTGGATGGCGTGGGCCATCAGCTCCTTGCCGGTGCCGGTCTCGCCGAGCAGCAGCACGGTGGAGTCGGTCTGGGCCACGCGGCGGGCCTGGCGCTTCACTTCCAGCGCCGCTGGGCTGGCGCCGATGAAGCTGGCGATCGTGTACTTGGGCCGGCGCTGGGCGGCGAGCTGGCGGCGCGTGTCCTCCAGCTCCTGCTGCAGCCGCGCAAACTTCTGGATCAGCGGCTGCATGGTTGTCTCGGGGTGGTCGAGAAGCACGAGTCCGAGCGCTCCGATCACTTCGCCGTCGTCGTTGCGCAGCGGCAGCCGGCTGACCAGGAAGGTGCCGGCCTTGTTGGTCAGCAGGTCGACGAGGACGGGCTTGCCGTTCTCCAGCACCTGCAGCATCTGCGTGTTGGGGACGACGTCCTCCACCCGCTTGCCGACGAACTCGTGCTCGTCGTTGAAGCCCAGGGCCGGCAGGAAGCGCTTGTAGCCCTCGCTGATCCAGACGACGCGGTGGTTGCGGTCGATGACCATCATCCCTTCCGTCGACCGCGCCAGCACGTCGAACATGGACCGCGCGGCCAGGCGCAGCAGCCCGTTGACATCCTGGGGGATGCCGGCGGGCGCGGGTGTCTGGTTTTTGGACAGGGGCATGACGGCGGGAATGTAGCGCGGCGGGCGGTGGGCGCCACTTGGCGTATTGATGCTGGTGCTCGGTACTTCGGGCGGGTGGCGAGTGTGGCGCCGGGAGTCCGCCCCGGCAGGGCGGGTAACTTTTCTCTGACGCGCCAGAGAAAAGTCACCAAAAGAGGAGCGCTAACGCAATCCGCACTCGAGTGGTGTCTTGCGCTCGCGATGCTCGGAACTGGGCCATGCCCACACGCGACCCGCTGCGCTCTCGCTGCTGTCCCTGTGACGACCATCACTGATCGCCGCTTCACCACCGTTAACGCCGGCTGCACGCCGGGCTCATCAGGAAATACCGAACAGCCGCGTCGCCCGAGCGACGCTGCATTTGGCATTTCTCGTGAGCCCGGCGTGCAGCCGCGCGTTCATCGGACTGGTGGTTCGATCTTTGGTGCTGGTGATAGGGTCAGCAGCGAGAGCGAAGCGGGTCGCTTCTTGCCGCTACGCCAGCGGGTGTTTTCGCGCGCCGTTCATGGCGTTCTGGTGCTCGTGTGCGGTTCAGGGCCTCTTCTTTGGTGACTTTCTTCTGGCCCCGCAGAAGAAAGTTACCCGGCCGCCGGGACGGACTCCCGGCAATGCATCGAGTAACCACACTCTCCGAGAAGGCAACCCACTAACCCAACGTCAGAACTTGAAGGTGCCGCCAATCGTGAACGTCCGCGGCGGGCCGTAGAAGGCGTCCAGCACGCCCAGGGCGGCGATGTTGTAGCCGTCGGTCTTGTAGGCCTTGTTGGTCAGGTTGTTGCCCTGCAGGAAGAAGCTCAGCTTGGCATCCTTCTCCCAGATCAAGCCGGCGTTGACCAGGGTGTAGGCGTCCTGGGCCAGGGCCTCGGACAGGTCGGTGGTCGGGTAGACCTTGCTGCGGTGGCTGACGCCCAGGCGCGAGCGCAGCGTTCCGATGCCGAGCTTGGCGTTGTGTTCGACGTTCAGGCTGGCCTGGAACTTGGGCGTGTTGCTGAACTTCTTCTGGTCGGCCACGTTGACGCCGCGGTCGATGTACTCGTCGTACTTGGCGTTCAGCGTGGCCAGGTTGCCGCTCAGGCGCCAGGCCTGCGTCGGCATCCACAGGAACTCGAGTTCGGCGCCCTGCACCGTCGCCTTGCCGGCGTTGGTGAAGTCGCCGAAGAAGCCGGGCTGGCCGGTGGGCGTCGTGTAGCTGGTGAACACCGACAGCTGCACATTCTTGTACTTGTTGTGGAAGACGGCGGTGTTCAGCTCCAGCCGGCCGCCGTCCAGCACCATCTTGGCGCCGAGCTCCAGCGAGTCGAGCTTCTCGTCCTCGAAGGGCCGGCCCGACGACGGGAAGGAGACGGTGTTGGCGCGGATGTTGTAGCCGCCGCTCTTGAAGCCGCGCGAGGCCGTCGTGTAGAGCTTGATCTCCTTGCTGGCCTTGTATTCGAGGGACAGGCGCGGCGAGGTGTTGGTGACCGAACGCTCCTTGTCGAAGTTGGCCGGCACGGCGATGGGCGTGCCGCTGAACTGGTCGTTGGCGAAGGCCTGGTTCAGCACGACGGCGCGCTTGTCCTCGCGGGTGTAGCGCAGGCCGGCGCTGACCGAGAACACCGGGCCGAGGCGCCAGCTCCAGTCGCCGAAGATGGCCTTGCCCTGGGTGAAGACTTGGCCGTTGGTGGTGCCGAAGCTCAGGTTGAAGAAGTTGTTGCGTACCGTGCCGCCGGCGCGTCCGTCGAAGTAGTACAGGCCCACGACGCCCGAGCTGTTGTCGCCTTCGTAGACGGCCTGGAGCTCGTGGCTCTGCGAGCTGTCGTGGTACTCGGCGCGCACATCGGCGATCTTGGCCGGCAGGCCGTCGAAGTCGATGGAGGTGTTGGTGTCCGACTCGCGATGCGCCAGGATGTACTTCAGGCTCCAGTCGCCGCTGGCGCCCCAGTTCAGCGTCAGCGACTCGCCCTCGCTCTTGGTGCCGTTGGCGTTGGGCATGCCGCTGGCGATGTCGTAGCGGTTGGTGCCGGGCGGCGTCTTGGCGGGGTCGAAGGCGTTGACGGCCAGACGCTGGAAGCCGCGCATGTGCGAGTTGTCCTGGGTGCGATCCACCGACACCTGGGCATTGAAGCTGGAGCCGGTCGGGAACCAGCCCATGGACAAGCGGCCGCTCATGGTCGACTGGTCGCTGACCGGCGTGCCGTCGGTCGTGTCCCTGCCGTAGCCCTCGCGGTTCAGGCTGGCGCCGGCCACACGGAAGCGGATCTGGCCATCGTTGACCGCCGTGCCGACGCCGGCCTTGGCCGTCACCTGGCCGTAGTTGCCGATGGCCAGCGTCACCTGCCCCTCGGTCTGCGTGGGAAGCGGCTTGGACACGTATTTCACCGCGCCGCCGATGGTGTTCTTGCCGTACAGCGTGCCCTGCGGGCCGCGCAGCACTTCGACACGCTGCACGTCGTAGACATCCAGCAGCGCACCCTGCGGGCGAGCGATGTAGACGTCGTCGAAATAGATGCCCACGCCCGGGTCCACGCCCCACAGCGGGTCGGCCTGGCCGACGCCGCGGATGAAGGTCGTGATCGTCGTGTTGCTACCGCGGGCGGCGTAGATGGTCAGGTTGGGCACCTGGCCCTGCAGGTCGCCGAGGTCCTTGATGGCGAGCTTGTCGAGTTGATCGGCGGTCAGCGCCGTCACGGCCACGGGCACATCCTGCAGCGACTCCTCGCGCTTGCGTGCCGTGACCTTGACGACGTCCAGCGTCGTGATCGCGGGTTCGGCGGCGGTTTGCGCGGCAGCCGGCAGGGCGATCGTGGCACCGAGGGCGGCGAGGACGGCGAAATGCAGAGGCGAACGCGCAGGCTGGCGTCGGGTCATGGCTTGTCTCCTGGTTGTTGTGTGCGGAACCAGGAGCCCAAGCGCAAGAGGCATGCCCGCGCCAATTCGGGGCGAGTTACAGGCAAACCCTTGCGAGCTAACCCGCGATTTGGGCGTCTGAAGAGGCGGCACTGTCCGGATTCCAGTCATGGGCGCCGGCCACCGCTGTCCGGAAACCGGACGACAACCCCTGGGGGCTGCAGGGCCGCGCGGGCGCCGCTATCCTGCGCCGCACCCCATCCACCCCCCGGAGACAACGATGCTCAAACGCCTGCTTCCCGCTGCCCTCGCTCTTGGTTTCAGCGTCACGACGGCCCTCGCCGCCGGCCCGCAGCTCAAGGGCCAAGCGCCGGGCTGGTATCGCCTGCAGCTGGGCGATTTCGAGATCACCGCGCTGAACGACGGCACCCTGGACCTGCCCGTCGACAAGCTGCTGCAGCAGCCCGCGCCCAACACGGTCAAGGCCCTGCAGCACGCCTACCTCGGCGTGCCGCTGGAGACCTCGGTCAACGCCTACCTGATCAACACGGGCAGCAAGATCGTCCTCGTCGACACCGGCGCCTCCGGCCTGTTCGGCCCGACGCTGGGCCGCGTGCTGGCCAACCTGAAGGCCTCGGGCTACACGCCCGACCAGGTCGACGAGATCGTCATCACGCACATGCACGGCGACCACATCGGCGGCACCGGCGCCGACGGCAAGGCCAACTTCCCCAACGCCACGCTGCGTGTCGACAAGCGCGACGCCGATTTCTGGCTGGCGCCCGAACAGGTCGCCAAGGGCGACGGCGCCAAGGCCATCGCCGCCAATGTGAAGGCCTATGCCGACGCTGGCCGCTTCAAACCCTTCGAGGGCAGTGCCGCAGGCGTCGAGATCGTGCCCGGCGTCAAGGCCTATCCAGCCTACGGCCACACGCCCGGCCACAGCAACTACGTCGCCGAGAGCAAGGGCCAGAAGATGATGTTCTGGGGCGACCTGATGCACGTCGCCGCGGTGCAGTTCCCCGAGCCGGCCGTGACCATGAGCTTCGATTCCGACCCCAAGGCCGCTGCCCCCGCGCGAGAGAAGGCCTATGCCGCCGCCGCCAAGGACGGCTACTACGTGGCCGTGACCCATGTGTCTTTCCCCGGCATCGGCAAGCTGCGCGTGGATGGCAAGGGCTACGACTGGCTGCCGGTCAATTACTCGGCCAATCGTTAAGCCCCTCGCCCAAGGAATACCTTGGCCGGTCCCCCGAGGGGGACGGCGATGCAAGCGGCATCGGGCCGCTTGCACATCGCCAACGCGGGCCGGCTAGGGAGCGGCCCGGCGCTCGGCCCGAAAAGCAATTGCTCAGCCGGCCGAGACGCGGTCGCGGCCGGCGCGCTTGGCCGCGTAGAGGGCGGCGTCGGCGCGCGCCAGCAGGCCAGCCGCGTCGTCACCCTTGCGCCAGCTGGCCACGCCGATGGACACCGTGACTGCAACGCCGGGCACCAGCGGTGCACCGGCCACGGCCAGGCGCAGGCGCTCGGCGGTGTCCAGCGCCAGTGCGGCTGACGTGCCGGCCAGCACAACGGCGAATTCCTCACCACCGTAGCGCGAGCAGACGTCCGAGCGCCGCAGCTGGGCCTGCACGCGCTGGGCGAAGGCGCGCAGCACCGCATCACCCACCGCATGGCCGTGGGTGTCGTTGACGGTCTTGAAGTGATCCAGGTCCAGCATCAGCACGGCGAAGGGTCGGCCCTCGCGCTCGGCCATCGACAGCTGGGCGGCCAGGGTCTGGTCCAGCGAACGGCGGTTGGGCATGCCGGTCAGCGCGTCGGTCGCGGCCTGCTCGGCCATGGCGGCCAGCGCTTCGCCCAGCTGCGCGGCCAGCGCGGCATTGGCAAGTTGCAGGCGTATGCCTTCGACGACGCGGGCGCCGATGCCGTGCAGATAGAAGCACAGCAGCCCGAGCAGCAGGGCCAGGCCCAGGGCGGCCATGTCGATCAGCGCGGGCGTGGGCACGCGCAGCAGGGCCGTCAGCACCGCCAGCCACAGCCCGCCGCATTGCGCAAAGTAGACCGGGATGCGGGTGATGTAGACCGGCGCGTTGACGGCCGACACGCCGCACAGGATGGCCGCCAGCGAGGCATTGAGGATGGCGTTGGCCCCCATCAGCAGCGGCGCCATGGCGCCCCAGCAGGCACCGTCGATGACGGCCACGGCCAGCAGCAGCAGGTGGTGGCGTTTGACGTCGGTGCCCTGGCGCAGGATGCGCAACAGCAGCACATGGCCCGTCACCCATCCCGCCAGTGCGAGGCCCAGCCAGGCCAGCAGGGCGGGCTGCGAGACCTGACCCCAGCACACCCACACCACCAGCCCCCAGCCCAGCGGTGTTGTGAGCAGCGTGCGGCGCAGCGTCGCCACGCATTGCGCGAACGCGATGCGCTGCACTTCGGTGTCGTCGGGCTCGGCAGCTGAGGCGGAAGGCGGCGGCGATGCGCTCATGAGCCTCGAGTATCAGCCGGGATCAAGCCCCCAGCAGCTCACCGACGGGCTGCAAGCCCTCCACCCGGTCGCACACCGCCTTGGTGCTGGCCAGGATGGGCACGCCCAGCAGCAGTCCCCACAGTCCCCACAGCCAGCCGAAGGCCAGCACGCCGATGAAGACGGCGACCGGGTTCATGCGGCTGCTTCGGCTGCTCAGGTAAGGCATCAGCAGATTGCCCGACAGCGTGTGTACGCCCAGGGCAATGCCTGACACCAGCATGGCCATGTCGACGCTGCCGAACTGCACGAAGCTCATCAGCCCCGAACTGGTCGTCAGCAGGGCCGCGCCGATGTAGGGAATGAAGTCCCCGACGAAGGCGACCACGCCCCAGACCGCGGCGTGTTCCACGCCCACGGCCATGAAGGCCAGCCAGATGGTCAGGCCCACCATCGCGCTGGTGAAGGCCTGCACCATCAGATAGCGCTGGATCTGAGCGCCGATCTCGTCCAGGGTCTGGACCGTCAGGCGGCGCTTGGCAAAGGTCGGGCCGGCGAGGTGCACCAGCTTGCGCCGGAAGGTGTCGCCCGCCGACAGCAGGAAGAAGGCGATGAAGACCACCACGGTTGCCGCACCTGCCATGGCCAGCAGACCGACCGTGCCGGTCCAGAGATAGTCGTGCAGGTTGAAGCGCGGCCTCTCGACGACGACGCGGGTGATACCGCGCGAACTGGCGCTTGCCGGCGCCGGCGCGCTGGACTCGGCCGCCTGCTCCAGTTGCGTGGCGGCCTTCTGCACCTGGTCCAGCGCACTGCTGGCGCCGGGCCGGCGCGCCGCCAGGGCGGACTTGACCTTCTCTGCCGCGACCGGCAGCGATTCCAGCAGCTTGCTGGCGTCGTCGGACAGTGCATAGCCCGTCCAGCCCACGCCGCCCACCAGACCGAGCAGCAGCAGGGCCGAGGCCAGGGCGCGCGGCAGGCGCAGCTTCTGCAGCCGGTCGACCAGCGGATTCAGCGCATAGCTCAGCATCACGCCGAGCAGCACCGGCACGAAGAAGGCACCGGCCACATGCAGGGCGAACAGCACGGCCACCAGCGCCAGCAGTGCCAGCGACATGCTGCGCACGTCCACCGGCATGTGCAGGCGCAGCGGCTCGCCGGCGGGCAATGTCGTTTCAATGAGGGGCGGCTGGGTGCTCATGGCGCCACAGCGTACGCGCTGTTACACCCACTGGGGCGGACGCATCAGCGCGTCGAGGCGCCGTCCGACATGGGCGCGTTGTGGCCGCCGACAAGCCGCGACGCCGGCTCGGGCCGACCCTCACGGCATGAGTCGTTTCACCCACAGGTTTGCGCGCCAGACGGCCCGCCTGCTGCTCAACCCCTGGGCCTTTGCCTGGCAGACGCTGAAGGCTTTCCGCGCCAACCAGGGCCTGCTGCTGGCCGGTGCCGTGGCCTATTACGCGCTGCTGTCCATCGTGCCGCTGATGATCCTCAGCGTCATCGCGCTGTCGCACTGGGTCGAGCAGGCCCGGCTGCTGCAGACGGTGGGTCATTACCTGGAATGGCTGATCCCGGGCCAGTCGGCCGCCATCGTGGCCGAGCTGGCGCGCTTCCTGGACCACCGCGAGGTGATGGGCTGGGTGCTGCTGGCCAGCATGCTGTTCTTCAGCTCCCTGGCCTTCTCGGTGCTGGAAAGCGCGATGTCGGGGATCTTCCATCACCGTCGCCAGCAGCGGCGGCGCCACTTCCTGATGTCGGCCCTGATCCCCTACGTCTACATCCTCTGCCTGAGCCTGGGCCTGTTGCTGGTGACCCTGGTGGCCGGCCGCTTCCAGGCCCTGGGGCAGCGCGAAGTGGAGTTCCTCGGCTTCATCTGGTCGCTGGACGGCGTGTCCGGCGTCATGCTGTATCTGCTGGGCTTTGCCGGCGAGGTCTTCGTACTGGCCTCGGTCTACATGGTCATGCCCGGCGGGCGGCCTTCGCTGTCGTTGGCCCTGATCGGTGCGCTGGCCGCGGCCCTGCTGTGGGAGCTGTCGCGGCATGTGCTGGTCTGGTACTTCGGCACGCTGTCGCAGATCGGCACCGTCTACGGCTCACTGACGACGGCCATCGCCGTGCTGCTGAGCCTGGAAGTGGGCGCCACGCTGCTGCTGCTCGGCGCCCAGGTCATTGCGGAGTTTGAGCGGCTGGGGGAGGCGGTGGAGACCTGAGCATCCGCACGATGGTCGTCAGGTTGATGACCGCGATGACCACCTCCAGCGCCGTGCCGCCGATGGAGCCGACGATGACGTTGTTGGCGATCCACAGGCCTGTGCCGCACATCATCAGCAGCCGCATCGGCACGCCCTGCAGCGTGAACAAGGCGATAGTGCCCAGGCACGAGGCCGTCAACGGCAGCCAGTCGCTGGGTTGGTGAGCGATGGCCAGGCCGAAGCCGACATTGGCCGCCACGATGGCGACGGCCACCCACTTCGCGCGGGTGTAGAGCGACACCAGCGAGCGCAGCATGGACAGCGACGAACTCGCCACCGCCGTCGGGTTGCCCAGCAGCGCGAAGTGGGCGATGTAGGCGATGCATTCGCCCGTCATGAAGAGCTTGAAGCGGCGGTCGTCGGTCTGCAGGAAGCAGGCGACACCGAGCACGAAAGCGACATAGCCCAGCAGCTGGGCGAGGGAGAACCAGTCCGACATCGGGCGGGATTGTCGACGGGCCGCGCTGTTGCCGGATCAACAGCGAACTGTTGATTTCGCAGCAGTCTGCTGATTGGCGAGCAGCGAACAGGCGTCGCTTTCAGCCCTCTCTCAAGGCCCGTTTTCATGGGAGAAATGGCGCTGTTGAGCGGGTCGGCACAGCCCTTGCGATGTGAGCACCTGACATGACAGGTCAGGCCCTCTCACCCATGCTTGCTCCCATCCGCGCTGAAGCCCCGCTGCACCACGGCCCCGCCGCGGTGCGGCTGTACAGCCGCATCCGCGAGGACATCCGCGCCCGCATCGTCAGCGGTGCCTGGCAGCCCCACGACCGCCTGCCGTCCGAGAGCGAGCTGATGGGCCTGTACGGCGTCAGCCGCATCACCGTGCGCCAGGCGCTGAGCGACCTGCAGAAGGAGCGCGTCATCTTCAAGGTGGCGGGCAAGGGCAGCTTCGTGTCGCCCACCAAGCCCTTCCAGGAACTGGGCCGGCTGCAGGGATTTGCCGAGGCGATGGGCGCCCTGGGCCACGACACCTACAACCGCGTGCTGGCCGTGAGCACGGTGCCCGCGACTGAAGAAGTCGCCCAGCGCCTCTTGCTCACGGCCGGCGAACCCGTCACCGAGATCCGCCGCGTGCGCCATGTCGGCGCCCAGCCGGTGTCGCTGGACCTGACCTGGCTGCCGCTGGTGCTGGGCCAGCGCGTCGCCCGCGAGGACCTGGCCGTGCGCGACATCTTCGGCATCCTGGAGGCCGACTGCGCCACGCCGCTCGGCCATGCAGACCTTGTCATGGACGCGCAGCTCGCCGACGACGAACAAGCCGCCCTGCTGGATGTGGAGCGCGGCTCGCCCCTGCTGCATATCGAACGTCTGACCCACGGCGCCGATGGCCGACCGCTCGACTACGAGCACCTGTACTGCCGCGCCGACAACTTCCAGTACCGCTTGCGCCTGCAACGCAACGCCACATTCCGATGAACACCATAGAAACCGAAGTCGACGTCCTCGTCATCGGCGGCGGCACCGCCGGCCCGATGGCGGCCGTCAAGGCCAAGCAGGCCAACCCCAAGCTGCGCGTGCTGCTGCTGGAGAAGGCCAACGTCAAGCGCAGCGGCGCCATCAGCATGGGCATGGACGGCCTCAACAACGCCGTGCTGCCCGGCCATGCCACGCCCGAGCAGTATGTGCGCGAGATCACCGTCGCCAACGACGGCATCGTCAACCAGAAGGCCGTCATGGCCTATGCGGCCAACAGCCACGCCATGGTCGAGGAGCTGGACCGCTGGGGCGTCAAGTTCGAGAAGGACGAGACCGGCGACTACGCCGTCAAGAAGGTCCACCACATGGGCAGCTATGTGCTGCCCATGCCCGAGGGCCACGACATCAAGAAGGTGCTGTATCGCCAGCTCAAGCGCACGCGGGTCGAGATCACCAACCGCCTCGTCGCGACGCGCCTGCTGACGCATGAAGGCCGCATCGCAGGTGCCATGGCCTTCGACTGCCGCACGGCGGACTTCCACGTCATCCGTGCCAAGAGCGTCGTGCTGAGCTGCGGTGCGGCCGGGCGCCTCGGACTGCCGGCCAGCGGCTATCTGTTCGGCACCTACGAGAACCCGACGAACGCGGGTGATGGCTACAGCATGGCCTATCACGCAGGGGCCGAGCTGTCGGGCATCGAGTGCTTCCAGATCAACCCGTTGATCAAGGACTACAACGGCCCGGCCTGCGCCTATGTGACCGGGCCCTTCGGCGGCTATACGACCAACGCCCAGGGCCAGCGCTTCATCGAGTGCGACTACTGGTCGGGCCAGATGATGTGGGAGTTCTACCGCGAGCTGCAGGGCGGCAACGGTCCGGTCTTCCTGAAGCTGGACCACCTGGCGGAAGAAACGATCAGCCAGATCGAGACCATCCTGCACACCAACGAACGCCCCAGCCGCGGGCGCTTCCACGCCGGCCGCGGCACCGATTACCGCGAGCGCATGGTCGAGATGCACATCTCCGAAATCGGCCTGTGCAGCGGCCACTCCGCCTCGGGCGTGTGGGTCAACGAGCATGCGCAGACGACGGTGGCCGGCCTGCATGCCGCTGGTGACATGGCCAGCGTGCCGCACAACTACATGCTGGGTGCCTTCGTCTACGGCAAGCTGGCCGGCGAGAGCAGCGCCCGGTTCTGCGCCGAGCATGATTTCGCACCGGTGGATGCGGGCCAGGTGGAGGCCGAGCGTGCCCGTGTGCAGGCTCCGCTGCTGAGAGAGAACGGCCTGCCGCCCAACCAGGTCGAGTTCAAGCTACGCCGCATGGTCAACGACTATCTGCAGCCGCCCAAGGTCACGAAGAAGATGGAGCTGGGCCTGGAGCGCTTCGAGGGCATCCGCGAAGACCTCAAGCTGCTGCAAGCGCGCGACCCGCACGAGCTGATGCGGGCGATGGAAGTGCATTTCATCCGCGACTGCGCCGAGATGGCTGCGCGCGCGTCCCTCTTCCGCACGGAAAGCCGCTGGGGCCTGTACCACGCGCGGGTCGACTACCCCGAGCGCAACGACGCAGACTGGATGGTGCACGCGCAACTGCACAAGGGTGCGGACGGCCGCATGACCTGCTTCAAGCGCGCCATCGAGCCCTACATCGTGCCCATCGCCCAGGCCGAGAGCACCGCCTACAGCCGCCTGCGCATCCCTGACGCCGTCCCGGCTTGAGAGGACTTCCCATGACCACCATGACCATCCCCATCCGCCCCCAGGCGCTGACGCCCACGCAGGTGCCCGTCACCGTCGATGCCGACAAGTGCATAGCCCACAAGGGCTGCACCGTCTGCGTGGACGTCTGCCCGCTGGACGTGCTGGCCATCGACCTCAGCCAGGGCACGGCCTATATGAAGTTCGACGAGTGCTGGTACTGCATGCCTTGCGAGAAGGACTGCCCCACCGGCGCCGTCCACGTCGAGATTCCCTATCTGCTGCGCTGACCTCCACCACCATGAAGAAACTTGCTCTCCTCGCTCTGTCTCTCGCGCTGGCTTCCGGTGCCGATGCAGAAACCATCCGTGTTGCCATCGGCACCCAGGACACGACGATCAACTGCGCCACCGGCGGCCTGCTGATCCGCGAACTCCATCTGCTGGAGAAATACCTGCCCAAGGATGGCAAGTACAAGGGTGTCACCTACGACATCCAGTGGAAGAACTTCACCTCCGGCGCGCCGCTGACCAACGAGATGGTGGCGGACAAGCTGGACATCGGCTCCATGGCCGACTTCCCGGGCTCCAACAACGGCGCCGCCTTCCTGAAGGCTGGCAAAGCCAGCCTCTTCCTGACCGTGCTGTCGGGCAGCACCCTGGGCAGCGGCAACGGCGTCGTGGTGTCCAAGCAGTCCACCATCACCTCACTGTCCGAGCTGAAGGGCCGCACCATCTCCGTCCCCTTCGCGTCCACGTCGCACGGCATGCTGCTGCGCGCCATCGCGTCCCAGGGCTGGGACCCGCAGAAGGACGTCAACATCATCACGCAGGCGCCTGAGGTGGCCGGCCCTGCGCTGCAGGCCAACAAGATCGAGGCGCACGCCGACTTCGTGCCCTTTGTCGAACTCTTCGAGCATCGCGGCATCGCGCGCAAGATCTATGACGGCGCCCAGGCCAATGCGCCGACGTATCACGGCTCGCTGGTGGCTGCGGACTACGCGAAGAAGTACCCCGAGATCGTCGTCGCCTTCCTGCGCGCCGCGCTGGAGGCCGACAAGCTCATCGCCGCCGAGCCCGAGAAGTACAGCGAGCTGATCGAGAAGGTCACCGGCATCGAAGCCGCCGTGAACTATCTCTATCACGGGCCTCTCGGCCTGCAGACCCGCGACAACACCTGGAAGCCCGAGTACCGCAAGGCCCTGGCCACCTCCATCGAGACCCTGAAGCTGATGGGCCGCGAATCGCCGCTGAAGGCCGAGACCTTCATCGATGACAGCTACATCCGCGCCGCCTTCAAGGCCTCGGGCCTCGACTACGAAGCCAAGCTGAAGAACTACGACAAGCTGGCGTTGAAAGCCAACGACGCGGTGACCGGCAAACCCATCACCGACTTCCAGCGCGTGGCCGGCATCTGGCTGGTCGGCGAGCCCAAGGTGCGCCACTACGCCACCATCGAAGGCGCGTTGGCTGACCTGCGCAAGCTGGAAGCCGAAGGCAAGAAGGCTCGCGGTGTCTATGTGCACGACCTCGTGCATCGCATCAAGCTGCTGGCACCCAACGCCTCCTTCGTCGCCGACGCCAACGGCCAGCTGAGCGCCTTCCTGCAGAAGGACGCCGCCAATGCCTATGCCGCCGCGGTGAAGGGCAAGGCGCTGGACTTTGCGGGTGCCCAGGCTGTCGCCAAGGCGAAGTGATGCCATGAGCGCCGTCCTTCCCGCGCCTGCCGAGGCCGCACCTCGCCCGCTCTGGCGGCCGTCGTTGACGCGGCTGTCGCTGCAGCTGCTGTCCCTCGTCGGCTGCCTGCTGGCCTGGCAGCTGGCCTGCGCCTGGCGCATCAACCTCGGCTTCGTCACCTTCGCCAACACGCCGCGGCCGGCCGAGGTGCTGGAGGCGGCCTGGCAGCTGGCGCAGTCGCCCAAGCTCTGGCCGCATCTGTCCAGCAGCCTGATGCGCGTCGGGGCCGGCTTCGGCCTCGCCGCATTCTTGGGCATGGGCCTGGGTCTGCTGATCGGCCGTCTGCCGCTGGCCAACAAGCTGCTGCTGCCGCCGCTGGAGGTGCTGCGCCCCATCCCCGCCGTCGCGTGGATTCCGCTGGCCATCCTGATGTTCCCCTCGTCCGAGGGCAGCATGATCTTCATCACCTTCGTCGGCGCTCTCTTCCCCATCCTGCTCAACACCATCCACGGCGTGCAGCACGTGGACGCCCGCCTCATCGCTTCCGCAAGAGGCCTGGGCACGCGCGGCTGGCGGCTCTTCACCGAAGTCGTCGCGCCGGGTGCCGCGCCCAGCATCGTGACCGGCCTGTCCATCGGCATGGGCACTTGCTGGTTCTGCCTCGTCACCGCCGAGATGATCGCCGGGCAGTACGGCATCGGCTACTACACCTGGGAAAGCTATACCGTCCAGGCCTATCCCAACATCGTCGTCGGCATGCTGGTCATCGGCGCCCTGGGCATGGGCAGCAGCGCCCTCGTCATCTGGGCAGGCGCCAGGCTCATGCCCTGGCAGGGAGGCAAGCGATGAACGGGCGCATAACCGTCGAGCATCTGTCCATCGAGCTGGGCGAGGGCTCGGCCCGCTTCGAGGTGCTGCGCGACCTGTCGGTCACCATAGATCCCGGCGAGTTCGTCTGCCTGCTCGGCCCCTCGGGCTGCGGCAAGTCCACGCTGCTGGGCGCGCTCGCAGGCCATCTGTCGCCGTCGCACGGCCAGCTCTCGCTGGACGGCGAGGCCATCACCGGCCCCGATCCCGACCGTGGCCTGGTCTTCCAGCAGCACACGTTGTTCCCGTGGAAGACCGTCCTCGACAACGTCGGCTATGGCCTGAAGATGAAAGGTGTGCCGCGCGCCGAGCGCGAGCAGCGGGCGGCCGAGTTGGTTCAACTGGTCGGCCTGCAGGGCTTCGAGCGCCGCTACCCACGCGAGCTGTCGGGCGGCATGCAGCAGCGTGTGGAGATTGCCCGCGTACTCATCAACCACCCGCGCGTGCTGTTGATGGACGAGCCCTTCGGCGCGCTGGATGCGCTGACCCGCAGCCGCATGCAGGAGCTGCTGCTGGAGCTGTGGACGCGCATGCGCACCACGGTCGTCTTCGTCACCCACGACATCGACGAGGCCCTCTTCCTGGCCGACCGCGTCCTTGTCATTGGTCCGCGGCCCGGCCGCATCGTCGAGGAGCTGAAGCTGGACTTCGCCCGCCCGCGCAGCGCGGCGCTGCTGACCGAGCCCGAGTTCGTGCAGCTCAAGCGCCGTTGCCTGGCCCTGCTGCGCGAGGACGGCCACGCGCCGCCGCTGGAGCGGCTGACACCCCTTGGCACGCCACGCTGGCGCTTCGCGAACTGAGCCGACATGACTGATCTGATCGACCCCGAAGTGCAGGAGCTGCTCGAACGCCTGGCCGATGCCGACCCCGGTGTGCGCCGCGTCGCCGTGCTGGACTTTGCCGACATCGAGGACGCCGCCGTGCTGCCGGCACTCGCGCAACTGCTGCGAAACGACCCCGACCCCACGCTGCGCGCCGAGGCCGCTCGCGCGCTGGCCGGTTGGGACGAACCCGCTGTTGTCGACGCACTCGCTGCCGCCTTGAGCGACACCGCTGAAGTCTCGGGCGCCGCCGCCCAGGCCCTGACCGAGCTGAAGGACCCGCGCTCCGGCGAGCGCCTGCTGGCCCATGCCGCCTCGCCCGATGCCTTCATCAGCGCTTCTGCCTTGCGTGCCCTGCGCGAACTTCGCGTGCCTGCCGCGGCGACTCCCGCGTTCGCCGCCCTGCAACACGCCGACGCCAGCGTGCGCCGCGAGGCCGTCGCCGTGCTGGGTTGGCTCAAGCATGCGCCGGCCCTGCCGCTGTTGACCCGCGTCGTCATCGCCGATGCCGACACCGAGGTCCGCCGCGCCGCCGCCGGTGCCCTGGGCCTGGCGGCGCCTGAGCAGATCGCCAGCGTGCAGGCCGCGCTGTGCGAGTCGCTGCAGGATGCTGCCTGGACGGTGCGCGAGGAAGCAGCGTCGACGCTGGGCAAGCTGCGCGCCATGGCCGCTGCCGCCGCGCTGCGTGCTGCGATGGAAGACGACTACTGGCAGGTCCGCCTGCGCGCTGCCCGGGCGCTGGGCCGCATCGCCGACACGCAGGCCCTGCCCGTGCTGAGCCAAGCCCTCATCCACCCCGCCGGCAATCTGCGCAAGGAAGCGGCCATCGCCCTGGGCGACATCGGCGACGCTGCGGCCGTCCCGGTGCTTCAGGCCGCCGCTGCCGACCCCGACCCCGAGGTCCGCAAGGCCGTGCGGCTGTCGCTGCAGCGCCTGGGGGCGCCCGCGGGAGTGGACCGATGACCGAGCTGCCCGAAGCGGTCGACCTGACGCCCGCCATGCTGCGCCTGCGCTGGCGCGACGGCGCGACCGAACTGCCCGCTGCCCGTCTGCGCGCCGCCTGCCGCTGCGGTGACTGCCGCGCCGGCCGCAGCCGCAGCGATGAGCGTGCCGCGCAACTAGCCGACGCGCGGCCGGTGGGCCAGTACGCGCTTCAGCTCGTCTTCAGCGACGGCCACGACCGCGGCATCTATCCCTGGGTCTGGTTGCGCGAGCTGTCATCCGTCGACTCCACCGCTGCCGGCTTGTCCGGCCAGGCTCCGCCCTCGCTGAAAGCCTTCCAGGCCCAGTTCACCCACTTCAGCAGCGAGGCCGCCAGCCACAGCGCCCAGGCCAGCATCAGCACACGGTAGAGCCAGACCGGCGCGCTCAGCACCCAGGCGCCGGCCGTGCGGTCGGTGAAGCGGTCGTGCAGCCAGCTCAGCTCGTGGCTGGTGGAGTTCGGCCCGGCCACCAGCAGGTCGGGGTAGCCGAGCAGGCCGGTGCGCAGTACGTCCAGCAGGGCGCCGACGGCGAACAGCGTCCATAGCACCAGCAGCAGCTGCACGAGGATGCGCAGCCACCGCGCCGTGTTCGGCAGGGACTGCGTCCAGCGCCGGCGCGCCTCCAGTAGCGCGAACCAGCCGGCCAGCAGCACCAGGGCCCACAGCGATACCGGTGCCACGCCCAGGGCCAGGATCAGCCAGGCCGGCCGTGCCATCACGCCCGGCAGACCACGTGGCGCGAACCAGGCGATCACCAGCACGACGACCAGCACGCCCCAGATCAGCACAGCCGGGCCCATCAGCGGCCCGCCGACGGCCAGCACGATGCGGTCCTGGGGCACGTCCAGCGTCAGCGCGTCGTTGACGCCGGGCAGGCCCAGGGCCAGGCCCGAGTGCTGCCACCAGAAGCCCATGCCCTCGGGCGCGCGCCAGCGCAGCTGCACGTCCTGCGGGCCGGGCGTCAGCGGCAGGGTCACGGCGCCGTCGCGCAGTTGCAGCGGCAGGGTTTCGCCGCGCAGCTTCACCTCCAGCAGTTCGGCGCCGGCGGTCAGCTTGATGGCGTGCGGGCCGCCGAGACTGGCGCGCAGCTTCAGGCTCAGCTGCACATCGGTGCTGCGTTCGCCGGGGTCGAGGGTGGTGCGAACGCTGTCCAGCGTCAGTGTCTGGCCAGGAACGCCGGCGGGTTTGCGCACCGCCAGCTGCAGCGTCTCGCCGGGCCAGGGCCGCCACTCGGGTTGCCATTGGCCGCCCTGCTGCAGGGCCGTGGCGGGCAGACCGCTGGCCTCCACATGCCATTGCGTGGAGGCGTCCACCGTCCAGCGCTCGACCTGATTGGCCTCCTTGCCGGCCAGCAGCGTCAGCGCCTCGCTGGGCTTGAGGCTGCTGGCGACGTCGGCCTCTTCCTCACCGCCGAGCTGCAGGCTGGCCACGCCGCCGTCCACCGTCACGCGGGCATCGCTGACGGCCTCGCCGGGCAGCAGGGCCCAGCGCACGCGCAGCGGCGCGCGGCTGGGGGCCAGGCGCTGGATATGGGTCTGCACCTGCCAGCGCAGGCCCAGTTCCAGCAGGCGCTCGACGCGCACCAGGGGCGGCAGGGCGTCGCGCTGGGTGCCCGCATCCTCGCTGCGGGCGCTGCCGGCGCCGGCGGCGCGGCTCAGCGTGATGGCGCCGGTGCTCTCGCCGCGTGGGTCCAGGCCGGCCAGGGCCCAACCCTTGAGATCGCTCTGCAGCGCGCGTGGCGGCAGCGGCAGCGTGATGTCCAGGCTGCTGGCACCGCCCACGTCGGCGCTCAGCACCACCTGGTGAACGCCGGCCGGCACGGCCACCAGCAGCCGGCCTTCGTCGTCGCGTCGCGTCGCGGCGGGCTGGCCGTCCATCGTGACGCTGCCGGGCTGCCAGCCCGTGCCCTGGCCGGGCAGGGGCACGGCGACCAGGGCCTGGGCGTGGATCTCGGCGCGCAATTGCACCGTCGAGCCCGAGGCGCTGACGAAGAGGCGGGCCAGCTCGGCACAGCGCGGCAGGCAGTCGGGCGGCGCGGCGAGCTTGTCTTGCAGGAGTTTGAGCTGCTCGGCGCTGGGCCAGTTGGCGGCCTGGGCTTCGCTCGGTTGAGGCGTCAGGCCCAGGGCGAGCAGCAGGGCGGCCGCAACGGCGCCCGCTCGTGGTGAACGCAGTGGCGGCTTCAAGCCGGTGACGACGATGAGGGCCAGGGCCAGCAGGGCCAGGCCGCCGAGCTTCATCAGCGCTGTGGCCCACGGCGGCAGCAGCCACAGCCGCAGCGTCTGCTCGGGCGTGACGGGACCGCTCCAGCTCAGTGTGTGGACACGCCAGTTCCAGGTCGGCAGGCCGGGGCCGGTCTGCACGCGCGCATTGGGGTCGACGCGCTCCATCGGGGCGCGCTTCTGCACGAGGCTCTCGTACCTGCTCGGCGGCGCCGACTGGACGGAAACCTGGAACGCGGGCGGGGGCAGACGTTCTTCCACGATGCGCACCTCTCTCGGCCCCGTGACCGCCGCGACAGCACCCGCCGTCCAGGGGACCTGCTCCAGGCTGGGATAGATGGACTCCCTGACCTGCTGCACCGCGAAGGGCAGCAGCAGCAGGGCCAGCATGCCCGCCACCGCGAAGCGGCCGCGCGCAAACGCCATCTGCGCGCGGCCCGCGGGCAGCGCGCGGGCCAGGGCCGTCAAGGCCAGCAGGCCGAACCACAGCACGGCCGGCGGGCTGCCGGGCGTGTGCCAGGTCAGCACCAGGGACAGCCCGAGCAGCACGCCGACGCGCCAGCCCAGCAGGCGATAGGCCGCCAGCGCGGCCAGCAGCACGAAGAAGAAGTCCCACAGCGTCCACAGGCCGATCCAGGCGCCAGTGGCGCTGCTGGGCCCCTGGGCATGCAGCAGGCGCCAGCCGGGCGGCAGTTGCAGCTGGGCGCGCAGCTTGTCGACGCTGACGCTCCAGCCGCTGGCCGGCAGGGCGGTGTCGATAGGCCAGCGGCTGTCGGCTTCGATGGCGGTGTTGCGGTCGCGCACCTCGAAACCGGCGGGGCCGTCGGCGGCCAGGCGGGTGATGGGCTGGTCGGCACCGTTCAGGGCCGCGCGGCCGAGCTGGCCCGGCGCGGGCATGGCCAGGCGCGAGCTGGCCGACAGCTGGCCCTCGAACTTGTCGCTGGCGGTCAGGCCGTGTCCGTCGAAGTCCAGCCACAGCCGGCGCTCCAGCTTCAATGCATCCGGGGCCGGCTTGGCATTGCCGCGCTGCAGCTCGGTCAGCTTCAGCGTCTCGCCGGGCTTGAGGCGGAAGGCCGGCAGGGCGCGCCAGGCATCGGGCATCTCGACCTGGCGCGGGTCGACGCTCGTCGGCCCCTCGGGGCGGATCAGCCGCAGGGCCGGCGCCGCCTTGACGACCCAGACCTCCTCGTCGGACGCGCCCTCGGGCAGTTTCAACGCCTGCACCGGCGCCATCAACCGCGACCGCAGTTCGATGTGCCAGTTGCCCGGCCGGGCCTGCACGATGAGACGGCCGTCATCGGCCAGGCGGGCCGGCAGCGGGCTGTCGAGCTGCATGGCGCGCAGGCCCGGCAGCAGGGCCTGCGGCAGCTCCACCACGCGGGCGCGGCCGGCCACGCGCAGGTCGAAGGCGGTGGTCACGGTCAGCGGCAGCTCGTCGTCGATGAGGCGCACGGTCTGCACGCTGACGCTGTCGGTGGCCTCGGCGGGGCTGGCCACGGCGCGCAGCCAGATACGGCCTTCGCCATCAGGCGCGCGTGCTTGCGTGGCGCCGTCGCTGCTGACGACGATGGTGGCCAGGTTGGCCGGCACGGCCAGGTTCTGCGGCATCTCGGCCCAGGTGATGCGGCCTTCGACGACATGGGCACCAGGTGGCAGCCAGACGGCAGGGTGTTCGCTCGCCTCGACGACGGCCAGGGGCTTGCCGCCGGCCTTGACGTCCTGCGGCCAGGCGCCGGCCTCGCCGGGCAGCACGATGCGGGCCGGTGCGCCGTAGACCTGCACCTCCAGCTTGAACGTCGCCTCACGCGCGCCGGCGCCCAGTTGCAGCCGGCCGGGCCAGACGCAGACCGGTGTCTCGCCTTCGGCGCTGCCCGCCGGGCAGCCCAGCGGCGGCTGGCCTTGCTGGGCCCAGGGCAGCCAGTCGCGCGTGGCGGCGGGCAGCTCGGCGGGCGTCAGCGGCGCGGCCTGGGCGACGGTGGCGGCCACAGCCAAGGCCATGGCAAGGCGGCGGATCAGGCGAGTCGGCATCGGCATCTCCCCTTTTGGCGACGGGTGTCAGTCGGCTTGCAGTGTCAGCGCCAACAGCATCCAGGAGTCGGCATTGCTTGCGGTCCCATCGGTATCGAACACCACCGGCCCATGCTGCATCACCCAGACGGTGTCGCCGACGCGCAGCAGCGGCTGCCATTCGCGCTGCTGCCAAAGCGTGCAGGCACCCTGGCCGGGCAGCGGCTGGTAGATGCTGCAGTTGGCCTCGTAGCTGCGCACCGCCTCCAGGCGCCCATCGGCCAGCAGGCGCCACTCGCGGCGGCTGAAGTCGAAGGCGGTGGGCGGCTGGCCTGCTTCGGTGTACTGGAGCCCGAAGCGGCCGTCGCTGCGCGGCTGGTAGTAGGTGCCCGGGCTGTAGCTGGCAGTGACGTTGGACGCGAAGCTGTGCTGCCAGAAGGCGCGGTCCAGCGTCGGAATGGCCACCGGGATGACGCTCACTTCCACGGCCGTCTGCGGGCTGCCGTCCGCTCCCAGGTCCTGGATCAGCCAGCGCGCATCGCCGTGGGCGCCCTTGCCCAGCAAGGTGTACAGATAGGAGTTGCGCGCGAAGTCCACGCGCAGCTTGCCGTCCACCAGGCGCCAATTGCCCTTCAGGCCCGAGCGCGACAGCGTCAGCTCGGTGGCCGAAGTGATGGTCGCGATGTCCTGATGGGACTCCACCGCGTCCATCAGGAGGCTCAGCGACGAGGGCACACCGGCCCACTGGGTGCCGACCGCGAAGTCCTCTGCCTTGAAGGCCGGCGTGGCGGTCTGCCGGCGCATGAGGTCGCTGCTGTCGACTTGCCGCACGCCGAGCACCTGACCGGGCGCCCCCCGCATCACCCGCCCCAGCCGCGTGACCCTGGCGAGCGACGCGCCCTGCGGGCCGCCGACATCGCTGAGGACCAAGCCCGTGCGGATGAGCTGGAAGGGGACATCTTCGGAGATCTGCAACTGGCCCAGGTAGGTGTAGTCGTAGGGGCGGTAGCTCTCGACCGGGTACTGGTCGTAGGTGACGGTCGTCGAGTGAGCGCCAGCGGTCCAGTGCACGGCGCGCGGCCGGTCGGTGACGTCGGTGCCGGTGCCGTCGGCGCGCAACGTCAGCGTGCGCACGGCCTGGGACCCGGCCTCGTCGCCATAGCTGTAGATCAGCGTCACCGGGGCGCCGCTGGCTGCCGGTGAAGGCGGTGGCGCGTTGAGGGCGGTGTCGCCCAGCGTGGCCTGGCGGGCGGCTTCGAAATCGACGGCCTTGTCCCGTCGCAGGCTGTTGCGCAAACCGTTCAGTGCCGTGGCGCTGTTCAGCAGCGCGCGGGTGTCGGCCACGCCGGCCGGCAGGGCGACACCGCCGTCGATGACGAGCTTGGCCGTGGCGGCCACGTCCAGCACGGTCTGCGGCCCGAGGCGCTCCAGTGCCGCCGTCAGCTCGGCATTGGTCTTGGGCTGTGCGCCTGCTTGAGCGATGAGGCCGGCCTGGGCCGCGCTCAGGTGCGTCAGGTTCAGGGCGGCGTTCTGCTCGGCGGCCAGCTTGCCATCCTTGGCCGCGGCGGCGAGGCCGCCGATCTCACCGGGCAGGCTGGTCAGCACGACCTTGGACTGGGTGCCGGCGCCCGTCGCGGTGAGCGTGACGAAATCGCCGGGCTGGCTGCTCCTGACGGCGATGGTGTAGCGGCCATTGGCATCGGCGGTGGCCGTGAAGCTCTGCGCGCCGACATCGGCCTTGACTGTGGCGTTGGCGACCGGCGCATCGGTGACCTGGCCCTGCAAGGTCAGCGCGGCCTCCACCGTCACCTTGACCGTGGCCGACTGGCTGGCCGTGCCGACGCTGAGCTTGTAGCTGAAGCTGTCGGAGCCGAAGAAGCCGGGGCTGGGCGTGTAGGTGATCTTGCTGCCGTCGACGGTGGCCGTGCCGTGCGCGGGCGCACTGTCCACGGCCACGCTGGCGCTGCCATTGCTGACAGTGTCGTTGTCGGTCACGCCCAGCGCGGTGCCGGCGTTCCAGGCCACGGTGTAGGCATCCGCTGCCGCCACGGCAGCGGGCGCGGGGGCTGGCGCCGGCGAGGGGGCCGGAGCCGGTGCGGGTGCGTCGGACCCACCGCCGCCGCAGGCGGCCAGGGTCGAGATCAGCGCGGCGCCGAGGGCGTGGCGGAACAGGGCGCCATCACGGCGCCCGAACTCGTTGGACATGCGGGACTCCCTGATTCATCGGTTTTTTGCGCCGCGATTGAACCAGAAATGTCCCGAGCCTCAGATCAGGGCTTCACCCGCACGATGCGGCCGTGGGCTTCCAGCACCAGGTAGAGCAGGCCGTCCGGGCCCTCGCGCACATCGCGCATGCGGCCGGCGTCGACGAAGAGCTTCTCCTGCTCCATGGGCCGGTTGTCGGCGTCGAGCTTGACGCGCTCCAGATAGCCGAACTTCAGCGAGCCGATGAAGAAGTTGCCCTGCCAGGCCGGGCCGTACTTGGCGCTCTTCAGCCGCACCAGGCCCGAGGGCGCGATGGACGGCACCCATTTGACGATGGGCTGCTCCATGCCGGCCTTGGCGAAGATGCCGTCGCCGACCTTGGTGCCGTCGTAGTTCAGGCCGTAGCTGATGACGGGCCAGCCGTAGTTCAGCTTGGGCTTGATCAGGTTGAGCTCGTCGCCGCCCATCGGGCCGTGTTCGTGCTCCCAGAGCTGGCCCTTGTCGTCCAGGGTCAGGCCTTGCGAATTGCGATGGCCGTAGCTCCAGATCTCGGGCAGGGCGCCGGGCGTGTTCACGAAGGGGTTGTCGGCCGGCACGCTGCCGTCCTTGCCGACGCGCACGATCTTGCCGAGGTGATTGTCCAGGGTCTGGGCGCTGTCCCGCTGGCTGAAGCGCTCGCCCATGCTCAGCATCAGCTTGCCGTCGGGCATCTCGACGATGCGGCAGCCGAAGTGATGCCTGCTCTCAATCTTGGGCTTCTGGCTGAAGATGACCTTGACGTCGGTCAGGCGCTTGCTGTCTTCGCTGAGGCGGGCGCGGGCCAGGGCCGTGCTGTTGGTCTTGTTGGCACCGGGCTCCGAGAAGCAGAAGTAGATGGTGCGGTTGCGGGCGAAGTCGCTGTCGGTGACGACATCCAGCAGGCCGCCCTGCACGACGGCATCGACGGCGGGCACGCCGGTGATGGGGGCGCTGGGCTTGCCGCCGGCCTTGGCCGTGCGCATGGTGCCATCACGCTCGGTGATGAGGAACTGGCCGTCGGGCAGGAAGGCCACGGCCCATGGGGTCTTGAGGCCTTCGACGACGGTTTCGAGTTCGGGGGCGGCCTGGGCGAGGCTGGCTCCCAGGGCGAGGAGAAGGGGGAGGAGACGCTGGCTCATCGGAGTCGGGGGCGTGGGCGCGGGGGACGCGCATCATCGCAGTTGATGGCACGGCATGCCGTTTGCCGGGCATGCCGCCATGCAGCGCTACCTCAACCGCAACGGTGACTCCGGCGTCGTCGCCTATGAACTCGGCCCGGCCAGCATTGCGGTGCGTTTTGTCGACGGCTCGGTCTATGTCTACGACGCCGGGAGGCCGGGTGCCGAACAGGTCGACGAGATGAAACGACTCGCCCAGGCCGGGCGGGGCTTGAGCGGCTATATCAGCCGTTGCGTGCAGCAGAACTTCGCGAAGAAGCTGCGCTAGGCGCGCTTCATCACCACCAGCAGGCCATCGACGGCCTCGTCGCTTTCCTTGCGGATGGCGCAGCGCGTGGACGATTCCGTCGTGAAGCCGTGGGCCGCAGCCAGACGTTGAAGATAGGTCAGCGAATGGGCATAGCGCCGCTTGGCGCCCAGGGCGAAGTCGCTGCCGTCCTCGCAGGCCTCGACGGAGAAAGCGAACAGGCCACCCGGGCGCAGCGCGGCCGCAGTCGCGGCGAAGACGGCCTCGAGGTCGCCGATATAGACGAAGACATCGGCGGCGACGGCGATGTCGAAGCGCCGCGGCTGACCCTCCAGCGCCGCGACGATGTCGCCCTGCACCAGCTCGTCGTACAGGCCCAGCTCCCGCGCCTTGGCCAGCATCAGGCCGGACAGGTCGACGCCGGTCAGGCGGCCCGCGAGAGGTTGGAGCAGCGGCCCGCACAGGCCGGTGCCGCAGCCGAGGTCGATGACCTCGCCTCCGGTCGGCGGATGGGCGCGCTGCAGTTCCGCGCACAGCAACTCGGGCGTGCGATAGCCCAGGGTCTTGACGAGGTGGTCGTCGAAGTTGTGGGCATACATGTCGAACAGGGCCTCGACATAGCCGGCCGGCGCTGTCGACGGCGCGCTGCCGACGCCGAGGGCGGCGAGGGCGTACTGGATCTGATCGACGTCCTTGCCCAGGGCCAGGGCCTGCTGGAAGGCCGCGATGGCCTGCGAGCGGCGGTGCAGGGTCAGCAGGCATTCGGCGCGGCCGATCAGGGCCTCGGGGTAGGCGGGCTGCAGGGCCAGGGCGGCGTCGAAGCTGGCCAGGGCTTCCTCGGGCCGCTCCAGCGCGCGCAGGCTGGTGCCGCGGTTGCGCAGGGCCTTGGCGTCGCCGGGCCGCACCGCCAGGGCGCGCTCGAAGGCCTGCACCGCTTCCTGGTGGCGGCCCAGGCTGCCCAGGGTGTTGCCGAGATTGGTCAGGGCGGGGGCGCTGTCGGGGCGCTGGGCCAGGGCGCGTTTCAGCAGGACCAGGGCTTCATCGAAGCGGTCGGTCTGGCCGCAGATGACGCCTTGCAGGTGCAGGGCGTCGAAATGCGTCGGCGCCGTGCGCAGCACGCGGCGGTAGAGCTGCTCGGCCTCGGCGAGGCGGCCTTGCTGGTGCAGGGCCAGGCCCCGGTCGAAGTCGCTGGGTTTGGCGGCCATCGCGCTTCAGTCGTCCCAGAGCGTGCTGATCAGGCCCAGGCCGACCGCTACCAGATCCACCGCATAGACGCTGCCGATCTCCGGGCGGTAGCCGCTCTGGCGCGACTCGCGCTCGGCGCGTGCACGGTCGCGCGCGAGCATGGCCAGCGCATCGGCCACGCCCTCGGGTGTCGGGCCCTTGGCCGCCGCCTTGGCATAGCCGGCCAGCGCCTGTTCAACGGCCTGCGGGTCCAGCAGCGACAGCGCCGAGCGGCAATGCGAGCAGGCGTCTTCCTTGCGCAGGTCGACCGGCGCTCCGCAGTTGCTGCAGTTGATGGTGCCGACCTTGGCCGCGATGTCGGCGATCTCGGGTCGGGTCAGCTGGCGCACAAAGCCCTTCTCGATCATGAAGGACGAGAAGCTGCTGAAGCGGCCGTGCTGCTGGGGGCAACGGTGGGTGATGTAGCGGCCGCTGCGCACGATGTCGAAGCCCTGCACGAGGGTGCTGCGGCATTGCGCGCAACTCAGCCTGGCCTTGAGCGGATGGCGCGGCTCGCCCTGGTGGCGGTGCATCTCCCTGAACACCGTCGCGATCGCCTCCGGCGCGAGCTTGAGGTTCTCCTGGTGATCGAACCAGATGCCGTGGCAGGCGAAGCAGAAGTCGATGTCGACGCTCGCGCCATGGTGGGCGGGCAAGGTGCGCAGCTGCATCGCGTCGCCGCAGGAGGGGCAGGGTCGGGAAGAGGCCATGGACATGGCGGCATGGTAGCGAGCCGTTACATGCGCAAGCGATCAAGGGATTCCGCTGCGGGGAAGGGACTGCTGCAATGCGCGCCGTTTGGAGCTCTTCACCTCAACATGCCTCGCCTGTCTTGTCTTGGTCTCTTCATGGTCCTGTCCGCATCCGCGTTGCCGGCCGTCGCCTCACCCGTCTTGGAGGTCAACCCCGGCCTGTGGGCCTCGGACAGTGAGATCTGGATCAACGGCCAGTCCATGAAGCCTGGCCTGACGGCCTTGCGGGCCAAGCTGCGCAGCCGCCTCGCCGACGCCCAGAAGGCCGAGATGGACAAGCAGCAGGCGGCCGAGAAGCAGGCCTGCCTGACGCCCCAGCAATCCAGGATCGACCTGGCGGCCTATCTGGAATCGGCCCTCAGCGGCTCCGGCCCCTGGAAATGCGAGACGACCGCCAGCAAGCTCAACACCAGCGAGGCTGCCGGCAGCTATGTCTGCCGCACCGGCGGCGGCGGGCTGACCCAGGGCAAGTTCAACGCCACCTACGGGCCCACCAGCTACCGCATCGAGCTCAACGGCCGTGGCAATGCCGTGGACGGCCGCAACGGCAATGCGCTCAGCAGCGACGAGGTGGACCAGCGCATGCTGTCCACCGGCCGCTGGCTGGGCTCGTCCTGCTGAGGGCTCAGAGGCGGCTGCGCCGTTTGCGCCAGGAGATGGCGCCCAGGCCGACGAGCATCAGCGCGACCGTGCCGGGCTCGGGTACCGGCGAAGTCGAGAAGCGGTAGTCGGCGCCTGAAGCCGAGGTCAGCGCATAGCCGCTGAGTTCGACGCCATCGACGGTCAGGATGGTGATGCCGCCCCAGTACAGGGTGTGGCCGAAGGCGGCGGCCGCGCGAGCGTCAGCGCTGATGAGGGGTGAGGCCGATGTCTGCTGGTAAGGCCGTGCCGCCGACTCGGCCTGCGTGATGGCTGTCATCGTGATCGCACCGATGGCCCAGCCGTCGTTGCCGAAGCTGATGGGCGCCGTGACCGTGAAGGCGCCGCCCGCCGGGTTGCTGCTGTTCGACGTGCCGTTGGTGGCCTGCAGCACGCCGCCGCTCAGGCCCACGTTCTGGCCGAAGAAGCTCGCGCTGAAGTTGTAGCTGGCACCGGCGTTGGTCGAGCTGTTCGCCGAACCGTTGGCCGACGCGCCCAGGCCGCCGGAGAAATAGAGGGTGCCCGTCAGCACGCCGGTCTTGCCGGCCGGTCCGGCAATCGCCATCCAGTCGACAAAGCCCGCGCTGGACCAGCCGTTGCCGGCGTGGCTGTCGAGGCCGGTGCTCTGGGTGTCGGCGTTGGACGTGATGCGCACGCTGCCGGAGCCGGCGGTGGCCAGGCTGCCGGCGTTGACGCCGGTCGAGACGGAGGCGCAACCCGCCGAGGCGCTGCTGGCGCCGACCAGCAGGCCGCTGTCGCAGGCATTGCCGGCGAAGTCGGTGCTGGTGGCCTGGGCATAGGCCTGGGCGGCCGGCAGGGCGGGCAGGGCCTGGACGGCGCCGGCCGCTGCCAGCGCGACGGCGACAAGGGTTGGGCGGGCGAAGGGGGATGCAAGGCCGGGCATGGGCGCCTCCCTGGGTTGGGGTCGCCCAGCAAACCACGGCCGCCCGCCGCCGCCAATCCCGACGCTCGCCTATGCCCTCAAGGCAGAGGAAGAAAGGGCGTGCGATCGGGGGGCGGGATGTCCGGTTTTTCGAAAACCGACCGCCGTGGCCGCGGGCCAAGTCCGCGGCGCCCAGCTACCGGCTCACCATTCACCGCCTCGAGCTCCTCGGCCGACGTTCGGGTGACACGGCGCGCGTGGCTATCCAAGACGCGTTGGCAATGGCTGTTTTGCTGGACTCAATCCAGGCCTTAGCATCGCCGCCCGATGTGTATTGACGGGCAAGTGGTGAGCGAATGAAGTGGCGTTGCTGGCTTGCAGCGATGATGTGCGTGTTGTGCTTGGCTGCGCCTGTCTTGGCGGAGGTCGATGACCGTAACGTCGTCGTCGGGCGGGCCGACGCAGATGCCAGTGGTGCCTGGCCGGTGGGCTTGTGGGTGCGTGATGGGCGGCATTCGCACTTCATCGTGCGAGCGCCTCGCTCACTGCTCGGTGAGTTTCCGGGCCAACATTGGCAGTCCGTCGATGCCGAAGCATTGATGGACCTGGAACGGTTTGGCGCCCCGCGGTTGGAAAAACACCAGGGATTCGATCTATGTCCCGCGGGTCAGAAATGGGGGCGAATCGGGCCTTCACCGTCATTCCATTGGCCTGGCGAACGAACGGAACTGCGGCATGCCTTCTGTGCGGCTTCGAGTTGCGCGCTGCCGGCCTGGCGCATCGACTTGCCGAGCAGTGATCAGCTGCCGTTGCGGCGCTTGCTGCCCGGCATCGCAGCCCACCAGACCGACTGGCTTGTACTCTACGTGGCGGGCGCCGACAAGGGTTTCGCAGTCAGCGGCGCGAGTGCTTTGCGGGCGTTGGAGTTCCCCATCGAGGTTCCTGCTGACGCAGGTCGTCACTTTCCTGCCATCGTCACGGCGATCGTGGAGGAGGCGGCCAAGCGTGAGAGAAGGCAGAGTTCGTCGCTGCTGATCGCGACGAACACAATCGCCTACCAGCAGGTGGTGAAGTACGCGCGCGGATGGAGCCCCAGCGATGCGCAGATTGAATCGCTAGGACTTGCAAGGCACTTGAGGCATCAGGGCTTGTTGGTCAGGACGCTGCTGCGCTTGCAGCCTCATGATCGACCCGTCGAGTTGCGGGTGCGCCCTGCTGCTGATGTGGCGGGGAATCTGGATGTGCTGTTGGCGATCAATTCGCAGCCCATCACCCCTGAGCGCTGCCGCAACCAGTTGCGTGATTTGAGCTGCACTTCCGCATGTGCAGATGGCAGGCTGGACGGACCCTATGGTTCAGGATTGGACCTCGACGCCTTGCCTCCAGCCGAGCGCCTGCGCGCCTGCATGCAGCGTTGTGCGCAGATGAAGGCTGGCGTGTTCGATGCAGCCATGCGCGGCCTGATCGACGACTTAGCCGCGCAGCAGCGGAGCGTCTGGAGCGATCTGGAGAAACTGACCGGTCGCTCGGCCGGCAGCTGGCAGGCCCGCTAGCCTCAGCCATCCAGCCTTTGCTGGAACACCAGGCCCGCGTGCTCGCGCAGCGCGTGGAACTTGATCTTGGGCCAGTTGGCTTCGATGGCACGCAGCTCCGGCGCGTACTCGACCAGCACGGTCGGCGCGTCCACCGCGTCGTAGGCCATGCGGTGGTCGTTGGCGTCGATGAAGCGCTTCAGCTCGGCCGGCTCGTCGCAGGTGACCCAGCGCGCCACCTGGAAGCGGCTGGGCATGATGCGGGCCTTGCAGCCGTATTCGTGCTCCAGGCGGTGGGCGACGACTTCGAACTGCAGCTGGCCGACGGCGCCGAGCAGCAGCACGCTGCCGGCGATGGGCCGGAACACCTGGATGGCGCCTTCTTCGCCGAGCTGCTGCAGGCCGGCCTTGAGCTGCTTGGTCTTCAGCGGGTCGGCCACTTCGACGGCGCGGAACATTTCCGGCGCGAAGAAGGGCAGGCCGGTGTACTGCAGGGCCTCGCCTTCGGTGATGGTGTCGCCCAGCTGCAGCACGCCGTGGTTGGGGATGCCGATGATGTCGCCGGCGAAGGCTTCGTCCAGCAGCTCGCGCTTCTGGCTCATGAAGGTCACGACGCTGTTCGGGCGCAGGCTCTTGCCGGAACGCACCACCTTCAGGTTCATGCCGCGTTCGAACCGGCCCGAGGCCACGCGCACGAAGGCGATGCGATCGCGGTGGGCGGGGTCCATGTTGGCCTGGATCTTGAAGACCACGCCGGTGAACTTGGGCTCCTCCGGCTGCACGGTGCGCTGCATGGCCTGGCGCGAATCCGGCGGCGGCGCCAGCTCGACGAGAGCGTCCAGCACCTCCTGCACGCCGAAGTTGTTGACGGCCGAGCCGAAGAACATCGGCGTCTGCTTGCCCGTCAGGAAGTCGTCGTGGCTGAACTCGGGCGCGGCTTCGCGCACCAGCTCGATCTCGCCCTTGGCGTTGTCGTACTGCATGCCGAAGCGCTCGGCATAGGCGGGGTTGTCCAGGCCTTCCAGCACTTCTTCCGTGCCGGCGGCGCGGTCCTCGCCGGGGGCGAAGACGCGCATGCGCTGCTGGCGCAGGTCCATGACGCCGTGGAACTGCTTGCCCATGCCGACCGGCCAGGTGAAGGGCACGACCGTCATGCCCAGCTCGCGCTCGATCTCGTCCATCAGCGCCAGCGGCTCCTGCACCTCGCGGTCCATCTTGTTGACGAAGGTCAGGATGGGCGTGTTGCGGGCGCGGCAGACCTGCAGCAGGCGGCGGGTCTGCGGCTCGACGCCGTTGGCCGCGTCGATGACCATCAACGCCGCGTCCACGGCGGTCAGCACGCGGTAGGTGTCTTCCGAGAAGTCCTGGTGGCCCGGGGTGTCCAGCAGGTTGATGACGCAGTCGCGGTATTCCATCTGCATGACCGACGAGGCCACCGAGATGCCGCGCTGCTTTTCAATCTCCATCCAGTCCGAGGTCGCATGGCGGCTGGCCTTGCGCGCCTTCACCGAGCCGGCGATCTGGATCGCGCCCGAGAACAGCAGCAGCTTCTCCGTCAGCGTGGTCTTGCCGGCGTCGGGGTGGCTGATGATGGCGAAGGTGCGGCGGCGGCGGACTTCCGTCTCGATGCGGCTGGCGATGGGTTCGGACATAGAGGCTGGAGCGGGACTAACCGGCAATTATCGTTGCCAGCCTCCACGGCCACCCTTCAGGCGGCAAACAGGGCCGGCCAGCGGGCGCGCAGCGCACCCGGCGCGTGCTGCCAGGCCAGGCACAGGAAGCAGATGATCATCAGCGTGGGGTATTCGCAGCCGTCGTCGCTGCCCGACGAGAACCAGCCGTTGGGCCAGTGGTAGACCGGGATGCCGACCATGTAGATGGCGGCAAAGCCCAGGCTCAGCGGGAAGACGAAGCGCCCGCTGGCCAGCACGATGGAGGCCAGCATCTCGTAGGCGGTGACCGCCGGCCCCAGCCAGCGGCCCAGCGGCACCCCATGCTGTTCGACATAGACGCCGAAGCCCAGCGCGTCGCCATGGACGAAGCGCACCCAGCCGTGCAGGGCGACGAAGAGCGCCACCGTCAGGCGCAGCAGGGTCAGCGGGGCGATGGGAAAACGCGAGCGGAAGTCGGACATGACAGACCTTTCAGGAGTCGGGGTGAGGCAGGGCCGGACCCTCTCTAAGCGATGGCCGGCTGGCCCGCATGCTGTGGATTGCCCCCTGTTTTGTCCTGAATCGGTTCTGAATCAGTCTGATTCAGCTTGCGCGGCCGGGTTTTGGGCGCCTACATCCCGCGAAAACGCCCCCGGTGGGCGCGGCTGACCGGCAGCGGCTGGTTCAAGCCCTTCAAGTGCACCCACAGTTCGCCGTCGTCGCGGCGCTCGATGCGTTCGATGGCGCGGGCGTTGACGACCGAGCCGCGGTGGATCTGCCAGAACAGCTGGGGGTCCAGCTGCTCCATCAGCTCGCCCAGCGAGGTGCGCAGCAGCAGGTTCTCGCCATCCTGGCTGAGTGCCCGGGTGTGGCGCAGCTCGGAGCGCAGCGCGGCCAGCTGGTCGACGTCCAGCAGCTTCATCGTGTTGCCCGTCCAGGCCTGCAGGAAGCGCAGCCGGCCCGCGTCCGCGCCGGCCTGTAATCGCTGCACGGTGGCGGCCAAGCGGGCGGGCGTGACCGGCTTGCGCAGATAGTCGACAGCGGCGTGCTCGAAGGCTTCCAGCGCATGCTCGGCATGGGCTGTCACGAAGACCAGCCGCGTGCCAGCGGGCGCCAGGCCGGCGAGCGAGATGCCGTCGATGCCCGGCATGCGGATGTCGAGGAAGGCGATGTCGGGGCGCAGCTCATCGAGCAGCCGGCGCGCCTCGGTGCCGTTGCGGGCGCGGCCGACGATGTCCAGCTCGGGCCAGGCCTCGGCCAGCAGCTGCTGCAGCTCGTCGAGCAGCTGGGGTTCGTCGTCGGCGATGAGGGCGGTGGTCATGGCAGGGTCAGCGTGGCTTCGGTCAGGCCGTCGGCGTTGGTGGCGAGGGTCAGCGCGGCGTGGTCGCCGTGCAAGGCCTGCAGGCGCTGGCGCAGATTGGCCAGGGCCAGGCCATGGCCGGCCGGCTCGCCAGGGTTCAGGGGGCAGCCGCTGTTGATGACGCGCAGCTGCAGATGGCCGTCCTGCCGCAGGGCCTGCACCCGCACCTCGCCGCCGCTCTCGCTGGGCTCGATGCCATGCTGGATGGCGTTCTCCACCAGCGGCTGCAGCATCAGCGGCGGCAGGGGCAGGCCGCGCAATGCCTCGTCGACCTCGACGCGCCAGCTCAGCCGCCCGCCCAGGCGCAGGGCCATGATGGCCAGGTAGTGCTCGACGATCTGGCATTCCTCGCCCAGCGTCGACTCGGTGCGGCGCACGCGCTCCAGGGCGGTGTCCAGGAAGCCCGTGACGGCGTCCAGCAGCGGCAGGGCGCGGTCCGAGCCCTGGCGCACGAAGCTGCGCAGCGTGGCCAGGGTGTTGAACAGGAAATGGGGCTCGATCTGGGCCTGCAGCATCTGCAGCTCGGCCCGCAGTCGCGCCCTTTCCTGTTCGACGCGCCGCACCGCGCGCAGCCGGCGCAGGCCCTGCAGCAGGGGCAGGCCCAGCAGCAGCGTGCCAAAGCCCAGGTGCAGCCAGGCGCGGATGAGGCGGGCCTCGGCGCTCAGTGGCAGCGGCGTCAGCACCTGTTCGACGGCCCAACCCAGGGCCGCGCCCAGCAGCAGGGCCAGCGGCAGCAGGCTGGGCAGCTCACGGCGATGACGCGCCAGCAGGCCGCTCAGCCCGTCGGTCGCTGCATGGCCCAGCCACAGGCCCAGGGACAGAGCCCAGGCCGGGTGGCCGCGCCACCAGACCGCGGCCAGGCTGAACAGGACCAAGCCGGCCAGCAATGGGCCGGGCCGCTGCCAGCCCAGGCCTTCCTCGCGCAGGGCCTGGGCCAGCTCGCCCCCCTGCCAGCTCAGGTCGCGGCTCAAGAGGGCGTCAGGTTGCTGGGCTGGCGCGGCAGCACTGGGGCGCCGCTCTGGCCCGTCGTCGGCACATCGCTGGCGACGACGTCGATGGCGAACTGCGTGGCCTGCAGCTGGCCGGCGCCGTTGAGCAGGAAGCCGAAGCTCAAAGCCGTGGCATCGGCCGGGATGTCCAGCACGACCTGGGCCGTCTGCCAGCCGAAGCTGCCGCGCAGCGGCCGGTCGTTCATGTTGTCGAAGGCCGTGCCGGCGCGCTGGCCGCTGTCGGCGCGCATCCACAGGCCGCCCCAGGCCTCGAGCTGCTCGCCATGCAGGCGGGCGCTGAGGCGCACGCGCTTGCCGGCGTAATCGGCGCCGGAAATCTGCTGCATCAGCGTCGAGTAGCCCTCGGTGCCGGCCTTGCAGCTCAGCGTGAAGGCCTTGGCGCTGGGGCCGCCGGAGGCCGGCAGCACCTGGCCGCGGCAGGTCTTGGCATCGCCGGTCTGCAGCCAGCCGGCCGGCAGTTCCGGCGTGACGGCCAGGGCGGTGGCCAGGGTTCCCACCGCGGTCGCGGCGGCCAGTGCATAGGTCTTCATCGATCAATCTCCCGTTGCAGACCCGGATCGGTCTGAACGCAGGCTAGGGCCGCCGGGGGCTGCCGCCGAGGCGATGGGGCGAACGGTCGTTGAGCGTGCAGCAAGGGTCAAAAAGCCGACATCAAGACGGGGGATGAGCCGCGCAAAGCGCTGGAGCGCCGAAGCCTGCTGAATTATCGTTGCCGGGTCTAGCCAGGTCGGGGGGCGCGATGGACAAACAGGTCGACATGAAGCGGGTCCAGGAACTGGTGGCCGACCTGCGCGAGCCGCGGCCAGCCATCTTCTTCACGGACCTGCTGCTCTGCGCGGTGCTCGGCTGGGCCTGCTTTGCCGTCGCCGTGTTGCCGGGGCTGACCGGGGTGCGGGCGCTGGCCTTCGTCGCGGCGGTGCTGCTGCTCTACCGCAGCCTGGCCTTCATCCACGAGATCTTCCATCAACAGGGCATGAAGGGATTTCGCCTGACCTGGCATGCGCTGTCGGGCGTGCCGCTGCTGATCCCCTTCATGCTCTATCTGCCCATCCACCAGGGCCACCACAACAAGGCGACCTACGGCACGAAGGAAGACGGTGAGTACGACCAGTTCCACAACCGCGCCGGCAGCGCCAGCGCCAAGCTGTTCGCGCTGAACCTGGCGCTGCCGCTGGCCCTGTGGGTGCGCTTTGGCCTCCTGACGCCGCTGGCCGCCGTGCTGCCGCCCATCCGCGAGAAGATTATCCCGGAGTTCGTCCACATGGCCCTGCGCATGCCCTTCCGGGCACCGGCCATCAAGGAGAGCGCCCGCGCCGAGGCGCTGAAGATCGAGTGGTGGTGCTGCGCCTGGGCCTGGACGCTGGTGGCCGTCGGGTTGTTTGCCGGTTGGGCCTGGGTCGCGGCCTGGGCACTGCTGGTGATCGCCATCGCGACGCTGAACACCATCCGCGCCATGGGCGGCACCCATCTCTACGTCGAGGAAGCCGAGGGGCGCGATGCGCGCGGCCAGCTGCTGGACTCGCTGAACGTCGATTCCAACGGGCCGATCTCGGTGCTGCTCTGCCCCGTCGGCCTGCGCTTTCATGCGCTGCACCATGTGGCGCCCTATCTGCCCTATCACGCCATGCCCACGGCCCACCGCCGGCTGATGGAGCAGCTGCCGGCCGGCTCGGAGTACCACCAGGTGACGGTGGGCTCCGTGGCCGAGGGCGTTGGCCGGCTGCGCCAGGCCACCCGCGCGGTCAGGCCGTCGGCAGGAAAGGCTTGACGACGCCGAGCACGCGCTCGACGTAGGCCTCCTTCTCGCCCACCGGCGCCGCATAGGTCAGCGCGCTGCGGGCGGCGTCCAGGCCGGCACGCGAGGCCATGACCCAGGCGGCCAGGTATTGCGAGGCCAGGCAGCCCCCGGCCGTGGCGATGGGGCCGCGGGCGTGGAAGGGCTCCTCGACAACGCGCACGCCGGCTTCCACCACCCAGGGCTTGGTGGTCGAGTCGGTGCAGGCGGGCATGTCGGCCAACAGTCCCAGCCGGGCCATCAGCAGCGTGCCCGAGCACTGGCCGCCGATGAGCTGGCGCACCGGGTCGAGCTGCAGCCGGTCCAGCAGCACGCGGTCGTTGGCGATGGCGCGGGTGTGGATGCCGCTGCCGAACAGCACGACATCGGCCTCGTTGGCGAACTCCAGCGGCTGCTGGGCCGTGACGGTGACGCCGTTCATCGACGTCACCTGGGCGCTCGGGCTGGTGATGGCGGCCGACCAGCCCTGGGCGAAGAGCCGGTTGATCAGGCCCAGCGCGATGAAGCTGTCGAGCTCGTTGAAGCCGTCGAAGGTGAGGACGGCGACCTTCATCACTCCTCCAGCAGGCTCCTGAGCATCCAGGCAGTCTGCTCGTGGACGGTCAGGCGCTGCGTCAGCAGATCGGCGCTGGGCTCGTCACCGGCCTTGTCGACGAGAGGGAAGAGGGCGCGCGCCGTGCGGGCGACGGCCTCGTGGCCCTGCATCAGCACCTCAACCATCTTCATGGCCTTGGGCGGCGTGGCTGGTGCGTCGGGCAGGCCGCTGAGCTTGGCGAACTGGGCATAGCTGCCGGGCGCCGGGAAGCCCAGGGAGCGGATGCGCTCGGCGACGGGGTCGACGGCGTTCCACAGCTCGGTGTACTGGGCCATGAACATCGCATGCAGGCTGTTGAACATCGGCCCCGTGACGTTCCAGTGGAAGTTGTGCGTCGTCAGATAGAGGGTGTAGGTCTCGGCCAGCAGCTTGGACAGGCCGGCGGCGATGGCTGCGCGGTCCTTCTCGTTGATGCCGATGCTGATGGATGGGGCGGCGGATTTCTTGGCCATGGGCGACTCCGTGAACGTGATGCGGCGAGCCTAACGGATTCAAGCGTTGCCGGTGTGTACAGGGGTGGATGGACGGCGCGCGGGGCCGTCGATAGAGTCGGCGCCAGGGTGAGGCAACGGCGCCGCAAGACCTGGCAGCCGGCAACTGGAGGGATCCCATGCTTGCAAAGTTCAAGTCCCTGCGCGCGCAGCTCGTCACGCTCGCTGTGGGCGCCATGATGCTGGGCCTGCTGGCCCTGGCGGTCGCCAACTACCTGACGGCGCGCAGCCAGGTGCTGGGCGACCTGCAGAAGAACACCCTGGGCCTCGCCCAGGCCCAGGCCCAGGCGATCTCGGACTGGGCCGCGTCCAAGGCGGCCGTCGTGAAATCCACCATGCCGGTGGCCGCGGTGCCCGAGGGCGATGCGGTCAAGTTCCTCGTGCAGGCGCACGACTCCGGCGGCTTCGACAACAGCTACGTCGCCTTCGCCGACAAGCGCATCCTCTTCAATGCGCCCCAGACCCTGCCCGAGGGCTATGACCCGACCGGCCGGCCCTGGTATCTGCTGGCCGCCGGCGCCAGCGGCGCGGTGCTGACCTCGCCCTACAAGGACGCCGCGACCCAGCGCATGGTGGTGACCTTCGCCGTCGCGGTGAAGGAGGGCGGCAAGGCGACGGCCGTGGCAGCGGGCGACGTCTTCCTCGACAACGTCGTCAACATCGTCAAGTCCATCCGGCCGACGCCGAGCAGCTTTGCCTTCCTGACCGACAAGGACGGCAATTTCATCGCCCACCCCGACCTCAAGCGCGGTGGCACGCCGGCCAAGGATGCAGTGGCCGGCCTGACGGCGGAGCGGCTGCACCAGCTGGCCGGCGGCGCCAAGCTGGAGTCCGCCGACATCGACGGCGTCAGCCATGAGCTGCTGGCCACCGAGGTCAAGGGCACCGACTGGGTGCTGGTCATCGCCTTGAACAAGTCCGAAGCCCTGGCCGGCCTGCGCGGCCTGGCGATCAGCTCCCTGCTGGCGGCGGTGGTCGTGCTGGTGCTGGCGGGCCTGGCCATCGGTGGCCTGGTGGCTGCACGGCTGAAGCGGCTGGCGCAGCTGAACGAGGTCATGCAGGACATTGCCTCCGGCGACGGCGACCTGACGCGGCGCGTCAGCACGGCCGGCGAGGACGAGCTGGCCGAGATCGCCGGCAGCTTCAACACCTTCGTCGACAAGCTCAGCGGCGTGCTGCGCGAGATCCGCGACAGCAGCGAGTCGGTGCGCACGGCCTCGCAGGAGATCGCCGTCGGCAACCAGGACCTGTCGGCCCGCACCGAGCAGACCGCCAGCAGCCTGGAGCAGACCTCCAGTTCCACCGAGCAGCTGACCGACACGGTCAAGCTCAACGCGGAGCGTGCGCAACAGGCCAACCAGCTGGTGGTGGCGGCGTCGATGGTGGCGCAGCGCGGCGGCGACGTGGTGTCGCGAGTCGTGACGACCATGCAGGAGATCAGCAGCAGCTCCAGCCGCATCGCCGACATCATCGGCGTCATCGACGGCATCGCCTTCCAGACCAACATCCTGGCCCTGAATGCTGCGGTGGAAGCGGCGCGGGCCGGCGAGCAGGGCCGCGGCTTTGCCGTGGTGGCCTCGGAGGTGCGCTCGCTGGCGCAGCGCTCGGCCGATGCGGCCAAGGAGATCAAGACGCTGATCTCGGCGTCGGTGGAGCGTGTGGAGAGTGGTTCGCGCCTGGTGGCCGACGCCGGCGCGACGATGACCGAGATCGTCACCTCGGTCGGTCAGGTCACCGGCATCATGCAGGAGATCGCCGCCGCCAGCAGCGAGCAGAGCGGCAGCATCAGCGAGGTCAGCACGGCCGTCGGCCATCTGGACTCGCTGACGCAGCAGAACGCCGCCCTCGTCGAGGAATCTGCGGCCGCCGCGGAGGCGCTCAAGCAGCAGGCCGAGCGCCTCGCGGCAGCGGTGAGTGCGTTCCGGCTGGCGGGCTGAGACCCGGAGGGCCTCAGTGGCCCAGCCAGCGGCCGATCAAGGCCAGAGCGACGAGGCTGCCGCTGGCAAAGACAAACCAGCCGAAGCCGCGCTGAGCGGTGCGTGCGACTTGCTTCATCTTGTCGTTCTCCTTCAGGCGTGAATGTCGAAACGGTCCAGGTTCATGACCTTGTTCCAGGCGGCGACGAAGTCCTTGACGAACTTCTGCTTGGCGTCGGCACTGGCATAGACCTCGGCATAGGCGCGCAGCACCGAGTTGCTGCCGAAGATCAGGTCGGCGCGCGTGCCGGTGGCCTTGACGGCACCGGTCTTGCGGTCGCGTCCCTCGAAGACCTCGGTCGTCGCGTCGGTCGGCTTCCAGACCGTGCCCATGTCCAGCAGCTTGACGAAGAAGTCATTGCTCAGCGTGCCGGGCTTGTCAGTGAACTGGCCGTGCTTGCTGCCGTCGGTGTTGGCGCCGAGCACGCGCAGGCCGCCGACGAGGACGGTCAGCTCGGGGGCGGTCAGCGTCAGCAGCTGGGCGCGGTCGATCAGCAGGGCCTCGGTGGAGGCGCCCAGATTGCCCTTGCTGTAGTTGCGGAAGCCGTCGGCCAGGGGCTCGAGCGGGGCAAAGGATTCGACGTCGGTCTGGGCCTGGGTCGCATCGACGCGGCCCGGCGTGAAGGGCACTTCGACGGCCACGCCGGCCGCCTTGGCGGCCTGCTCGACGCCGACGACGCCGGCCAGCACGATGACATCGGCCAGCGACGCCTTGCCTGAGGCCTTCTGGATCTCGGCCAACCGGGCCACGGCCTGGGCGACCGGCTGGTTGACGGCCCAGTCCTTCTGCGGCGCGAGAGCGATGCGGGCGCCATTGGCCCCGCCGCGCTTGTCGCCACCGCGGAAGGTCGAGGCCGAGGCCCAGGCCACCGAGACCAGCTCGCCAACGGACAGGCCCGAGGCGGCGATCTTCGCCTTCAGGTCGGCGATGTCGCCGGGCGTGGGGTGATGGATGGCGGCCGGCAGCGGGTCCTGCCAGATCAGGTCTTCCTGGGGCACTTCGGGGCCGAGGTAGCGCGCCTTGGGGCCCATGTCGCGGTGGGTCAGCTTGAACCAGGCGCGGGCGAAGGCATTGGCGAAGGCCTGTGGGTCGTCGCGGAAGCGCTGCGAGATCTTGCCGAACTCGGGGTCGAAGCGCAGCGTGAGGTCCGTCGTCAGCATGGTGGGCTTGTGGAACTTGCCCGGGATGTGCGCGTCGGGGATGTCCTCGGGCGCGTTCTTGGCCACCCATTGCTTGGCGCCGGCGGGTGAGGTCATCGGCTCCCACTCGAACTTGAACAGGTTGTCGAAGAAGTGGTTGCTCCACTGCGCCGGCGTCTGGGTCCAGGTGACTTCCAGGCCGCTGGAGATGGTGTCCTTGCCATGGCCGCCGCCGAAGCCGCTGGTCCAGCCCAGGCCCTGCGATTCGATGCTGGCGCCCTCGGGTTCGGCGGTCTTGTGGTGCTCGGGTGCGGCGCCGTGGGCCTTGCCGAAGGTGTGGCCGCCGGCGATCAGCGCGACGGTCTCTTCGTCGTCCATGGCCATGCGGCCGAAGGTGGCGCGGATGTCCTTGGCTGCGGCCAGGTAGTCGCCGCTGGCGTTGGGGCCTTCGGGGTTCACGTAGATCAAACCCATATGAGTCGCGCCGACGCTGGCAATCAGGCTGCGCTCGCCCTCGAAGCGCTTGTCGTCGGCCAACCATTTCGTCTCGGCGCCCCAGGCGACGTCCATGTCCGGTTCCCAGACGTCCTCACGGCCGCCGGCGAAACCGAAGGTGCGAAAGCCCATGGACTCCAGGGCCACATTGCCGGCAAGGATGAAGAGGTCGGCCCAGGAGATGGCCTGGCCGTACTTCTGCTTGATGGGCCACAGCAGGCGGCGGCTCTTGTCGATGTTGACGTTGTCGGGCCAGGAGTTCAGCGGCGCGAAGCGCTGCTGGCCGCGCCCGCCGCCGCCGCGGCCGTCGGTGGTGCGGTAGGTGCCGGCGGCGTGCCAGGCCATGCGCACCATCTGCGGGCCGTAGTGGCCGAAGTCGGCGGGCCACCAGTCCTGGCTGTCGGTCATCAGCTGGACCAGGTCGGCCTTGAGCGCTGCGTAGTCGAGCTTGGCAAAGGCCTCTGCGTAGTTGAAGTCCTCACCCAGTGGGTCGGACTTGCTCGAATGCTGGTTCAGCAGGTCGACGCGGAGCTGTTGGGGCCACCAATCGCGGTTGCTGGTGCCGCTGCCGGCGGCGTGGTGGAAGGGGCACTTGCCCGCGGTGGTGTCTCCGGCTTGCGTCATGTCAGCTCCTTTGGGGGTCAGGGAAGGAGAAGCTTAGTGACGGCTATTCGGTCCGTGGGTTGAATAGACCTAAGCTACCGATAGCCAAAATTGAGTGGCGCTCTACACACCCAGGCGCGTCAACTCGCTCTCCACCTGCGCCAGCCACACGCGCAGGCGCTGGCGCTCCAGCAGGCCCAGCTTGGCGCCTTCGCTGCTGGTGGCGTTGCGGGCCGACCAGAAGCTCGCGTCGGCTGCGTCGATCTTGCGCAGCACGGCGTCCTGCAGATGCTTGAGCGGCATGGTGCGGGCGCCCAGCGCCAGCGCGCGCTCGAGTTGGCCGGAGCGCTCCAACTGCGAGAAGTCGTCGCCGCGCAACTGGTTCAGCACCAGCACATAGCGCAGGCGGTCGCCGAAGCGGTCGAGCAGGCGGGCCAGCAGGTCCACCGAATCGCGTCCGGCGTCCATCACATGCCAGTACTGCACGGCCACGCCGGACTCGGCGGCCAGGTCCAGCACGCCGGATTCATCCATCCAGCGCGCCAGCGGCGCATGCGTCTGCGCGGCCAGGTCCACCAGCACGCGCCGGCCCGGCTCGGCCAGGGCGCTCTCGACGATGGCGTCCAGCGCCTCGAAGCTGTCGACCAGCGCGGCCGAGGCGTAGTCGGCATAGAAGCGCAGCAGCGCGCCGTGCGAGCGGTCGGTGTCAAAGCCCGTGAACGGGATGCCCTTGTCGATGAAGTACTGCGCCAGCAGGCGCGACAGCAGCGACTTGCCCACGCCGCCTTTTTCACCGCCGACGAAGTGGATGGCACCGGCCGTGGTGTCGACAGGAGGGTGGCTCATGGCGGGAGGCGCGCGGGGGCGCGAGGGTGAGGACCCGTGCAGTAGAACATTGTGCGGCGCAGCATTGCCACCGCAGCGCTTACTGGGACAGCCGGGCTACGCCTTCGAGCTGGCAGGCGTAGATGGCGTTGCGCAGGGCCGCGATGGCTTCGTAGCGCGTGAAGCTGCGCCGCCAGGCCAGCACGACGCGACGCGTCGGGATGGGATCGCTGAAGGGCACGAAGCGCAGATGCGGCGTCGGGTCGCGCGGCACCGACAGCTGGGGGACGACGGTCACGCCCATGCCCGAGGCCACCATGTGCTTGATGGTTTCCAGTGACGAGCCCTCGAAGCTGCGGCGTATGCCCTCGGCGTCGCTGCTGAAGCGGGCGAACTCGGGGCAGACCTCCAGCACATGGTCGCGGAAGCAGTGGCCGGTGCCCAGCAGCAGCATGGTCTCGCGCTTGAGCTCCTCGGCCGAGATGGTCTCGCGCGTGGCCAGCGGGTGCACGGCCGGCAGGGCGACGACGAAGGGCTCGTCGTAGAGCTGAGCCGTGGCCAGGCCCGCCTCGGGAAAGGGCTCGGCCATGATGGCGCAGTCCAGTTCGCCGGTGCGCAGCATGTCCAGCAGCTTGACCGTGAAGTTCTCCTGCAGCATCAGCGGCATCTGCGGGTACTGCTCGATGGTGTGCTTGACCAGCTCGGGCAGCAGATAGGGGCCGATGGTGTAGATGATCCCGAGGCGCAGGGCGCCGGCCAGCGGGTCCTTGCCGCGCTTGGCGATCTCCTTGATGGCGCCGGCCTGGTCCAGCACCGACTGGGCCTGTCGCACGATCTCCTCGCCCAGCAGCGTCACCGACACCTCGCTGCCGCCCCGCTCGAAGATCTTCAGGTCGAGTTCTTCCTCCAGCTTCTTGATGGCGACCGACAGCGTCGGCTGCGACACGAAGCAGGCCTCCGCCGCGCGGCCGAAATGACGCTCGCGGGCAACCGCGACGATGTAGCGCAACTCTGTGAGGGTCATAGGCCCGAACGCTACACTGCGGCCGCCTCGGGGGGTGCCCCAGGGTTTTCCAGGAGACGCCAGCCATGACAGACCGCAAGCCCATGACCCTGCCGCGCCTGGCGCAGATGCACGCCAGCGGCGAGAAGATCGCCATGCTGACCTGCTATGACGCGGCCTTTGCCAGCCTGCTGGACGAAGCCGGCGTGGACATCCTGCTGATTGGGGACTCCCTCGGCAATGTGCTGCAGGGCCGCGGCTCCACGGCCCCGGTCAGCCTGGAGGACATGGTCTATCACACCTTCTGCGTGTCGCGCGGCCACAAATGGGCCTGGATCATTGCCGACCTGCCCTTCGACAGCTATCACGTCAGCAAGGAAGAGGCCTGGAAGAGCGCCGCGGCCCTGGTCAAGGCCGGCGCCCACATGGTCAAGCTCGAAGGCGGCGGCTGGACGGCCGAGACCGTGCGCTTCCTGAGCGAGCGCGGCATCCCGGTCTGCGTGCACCTGGGATTCACGCCGCAGACGGTCAACGCCCTGGGTGGTTTCAAGGTGCAGGGCCGCGACGAGGAAAGCGCCGCCCGCATGAAGCGCGAGTCCTGGGAGGCCGTCGAGGCCGGCGCCGCCATGCTGCTCTACGAGATGGTGCCGGCAGCGCTGGCTGCCGAGATCACGGCCGAGTCGCCCGTGCCCGTCATCGGCATCGGCGCCGGCGTGGGCACCTCGGGCCAGGTGCTGGTGCTGCACGACATGCTCAACATCACGCCCGGCCGCAAGCCGCGCTTCGTCAAGGACTTCATGACCGGCAAGGACTCGGTGCTGGCCGCGGTGAAGGGCTATGTCGAAGAAGTGAAGGCCAAGACCTTCCCGGTGAACGAAGTGCACGGGTTCTGAAATGAAACTGCCCCTCGCCCAATCTCGCCACGCTGAACGCGGGCGAGCCTGGTCGGTCCCCCGAGGGGACGGCGATGCTCGCGGCATCGAGCCGCAAGCACATCGCCAGCGCGGGCCGGCTCGGGAGCGGCCCAGCGCTCGGCCCGCAATACCGGAAAACTGATATGCAAGTGATCCACACCATCCCCGAACTGCGCGAAGCCCTGGCCCTCCACCGCCAGCGCGGCTTCGTGCCCACCATGGGCAATCTGCATGAGGGTCATCTGCAGCTGGTGCGTCAGGCGCGTGAGCTGGTCGGCCCGGCCGGCGCCGTGGTGTCCAGCATCTTCGTGAACCGGCTGCAGTTCGCGCCCCACGAAGACTTCGACACCTATCCGCGCACGCTGGAGCGCGACTGCCAGCTGCTGGAAGGCGCGGGCTGCGACATCGTCTTCGCGCCCAGCGAGAAGGAGCTCTACCCCGAGCCCCAGGGCTACAAGGTCAGCCCGCCGACCGAGCTGGCCGACGTCCTCGAAGGCCATTTCCGCCCCGGCTTCTTCACGGGCGTCTGCACCGTCGTGCACAAGCTCTTCAACATCGTGCAGCCGACGCTGGCCGTGTTCGGCAAGAAGGACTACCAGCAGCTGATGGTGCTGCGCCGCATGACGGCGCAGATGGCACTGCCCATAGCGATCCACGGCGGTGAGACGCGCCGCAGCGCCGAGGGCCTGGCGCTTTCGTCGCGCAACGGCTATCTGAGCGAAGCCGAGAAGGTGGAGGCGCTGCGCCTGTCGCGCACGCTGAAGGCACTCATCGCCCGCTGGCAGGCCGGCGAGCGCGACTTGGCGGCCATCGAGGCCGATGCCATGCAAGCGATGCGTGATGCCGGCTGGGCGCCGGACTATCTGACGCTGCGTCGCCAGCACGACCTCGGGGCCGCCGTCGAAGGCCAGCCCCTGGTCGCTCTGGGCGCCGCGCGGCTCGGGACCACGCGGCTGATCGACAACCTCGAGGTCAGTTGACCGCGGTCAGCTCGACGTCGAAGACCAAGGCGGCGTTCGGCGGCACCGCGCCTCCCGCACCCGCGCTGCCATAGGCCATCGCGGCCGGGATGGTGATGGTGCGCTTGCCACCGACCTTCATGCCCGCGATGCCCTGGTCGAAGCCCGGGATCACCGCGCCGGTGCCGAGCGTGAAGGTGAATGGCGACTTGCCGACCGAGGTGTCGAACTGCGTGCCCTTGCTGTCGGCCGTTGCGCGCACGTCGAAGAGATAGCCGGTGTAGTTCACCGACACGGTCTTGGTCGCGTCGGCTTGCGCGCCGCTGCCCACTGCGGTGTCCGTGACCTTCAGCGCGGTCACGGTATTCCAGCCCATGGCGTTGGCGTTGGCGCCGTTGTCACCGCGGCTGCACGCCGCGAGACCGAGGCTGGCGCTCAGGGCGAGCAGGAGGGCGGAGCGGCGCAAAAGCAGCAGGGGCATCGACAACCTCGTGATCAGTTGATGGCGGTCAGCTCGATGTCGAAGACCAGGGCGGCGCCGCCGGGGATGCTGCCCTGGCCCAGGTTGCCATAGGCCAGGCTGGCCGGGATGGTGATGGTGCGCTTGCCGCCGACACGCATGCCCTGGATGCCCTGGTCAAAGCCGGTGATGACGCTGCCTGCGGTGCCGCCAGTGCCGAGCTTGACCTGCAGGCCCGTCTTGCCGACGTTGCTGTCGAACTGGGTGCCCTTGGTGTTGGCAACGCGCTTGTCGTAGATGTAGCCGGTGTAGGTCACGGTCGCGGTCTTGCCCGCGTCAGCCGAGGCGCCGGCACCCATGAGGGTGTCCTGCTTTGCCAGTGCGGTGACGGTCGTCCAGCTGTTCGGGTCCACGGCGACCAGTTCGATGTCGAAGACCAGCGCGGCATTGGGCGGCACAGCCGTGCCAGAGCCGGTGCTGCCGTAAGCCATGGCGGCGGGCACGGTCACGGTGCGCTTTCCGCCCACCTTCATGCCCTGCGTGCCCTGATCAAAACCAGAGATGACGGCGTTGGCGCCGATGACGAAGGGATAAGGCGTGCCACCGACGTTGGTGTCGATCTTGGTGCCCTTGGTGTCGGCGACACGCACGTCATACACATAGCCGGTATAGGTCACCTGCACGGGTTTGCCGGTGTCGGCCGAGGCGCCGGTGCCGACGGTGTTGTCCGTCGTCTTCAACGTGGTCACTGCAGCCCAGCCGTTCGGGTCGCTGTTGGCGGGCGTGCCGGAGCTGCCGCCACCACCGCCACAGGCGGTGAGACCAAGGCTGGCGCTCAGGGCGAGCAGAAGGGCGAGGCGGCGGGTGCGAAGCAGGGACATGGGGAATACGACCAAAGGGTGGAACAAAGCGCCGCTCGTGGCGGCGGCGCGGACTATAGCCAGCACAGGTAAAGGCTTGTAAGCAGAGTCAACATGACGCGAAGCCTGGCGTTGATCCCATCGAATAGACCGTCACCGGAGAAGTCCATGCGCCTGCCCACCCGATTCTTGAGCCTCGTCCTTGCCCTGGGCACGGCAGCCGCGCTGAGCGCCTGCGGTGGCGGCGTCGAGATCGATGTCGGCGGGGGTGGTGGAGGTGGGGGCGGCGGCGGTGGCACGCAGTACCCGCGCCCCAATCCCAACCCCAATCCGCCCACGCTGTCCTGCAGCGCGGCGGGCCTGGCCGCGTCGGCCGCGAGCAAATGGGGCACGGTCTGCATGCTGACCAGCAGCGGCGAGATCGTCGTTGAGCTCTACGACACCTACTCGCCGCAGACGGTCGCCAACTTCTACAAATACGTGTCCGCGGGCTTCTACACGAACACGCTGATCCACCGCGTCGACCGCGACTTCGTCATCCAGGGCGGTGGCTACACCAGCGGCATGTTCACCAAGACGCCGCTGTACGCACCCATCAAGCTGGAGAGCAACAACGGGCTGTCCAATCTGCGCGGCACCATCGCCATGGCCCGCCGCAGCGATGCCGATTCGGCGACCAGCCAGTTCTTCTTCAACGTCAACGACAACACCAGCCTGGACTACCAGAGCCCGGCCAACCCGGGCTATGCCGTGTTCGGCCGCATCATCTCCGGGCTGAACACCATGGATGCCATCAATGTCGTGCCGACCTACACCTACAGCCCGACCGACATCCAGCCGCGCACCGAGGTGCTGGTGTATTGGGCACAGAGGCTGAAATAACGGAAGTGAGCCCCTCGTCCAAGGAGTACCTTGGCCGATCCCCCGAGGGGATGGCGATGTTTGCCGGATCGACCGGCAAGCACATCACCTGAGCAGGCCGGCTAGGGAGCGGCCCGGCGCTCGCCCCGCAAGAAGGCACGACGGCCGGGTGATGAGGTGCCACCCATCTTGGCGGCTCGCCATTCGTCAGCGCGGCTCGCCGTTCGTCCTTTGACGCCGGCGGGCTTGGCGCGGTCTCGCCAACATGGCTTCCATCGCAACCTTGATGGAGAAGACGCCATGATCCGCAAGACCTCCTGGACCGGCCTGTTCGCCGCCGCCGTCGGCATCGCCACCGCCCTGTGGGTGAGCCACAGCCAGGCCGCGACGGTCGAATATCGCGATCTGCGCGTGGACGTCGTCGGCCAGGGCCGGCCGGTGCTGATGATCCCGGGTCTGAACAGCGCTGCGTCCACCTGGACCGAAACCTGCGCCGCCCTGCAGCCCGGCGTGCAATGCCATATCGTGCAGCTGCCCGGCTTTGCGGGTGCCCCGGCCGTCGCGACGGACAACTTCCTGAACGGCATGCGGGACCGCCTGCTGGCCTATGTCGACGACCGCAAGCTCGACAAGCCCATCGTCATGGGCCACAGCCTGGGCGGCGTGCTGGCCCTGCAGATGGCCGCCGAGAGACCCGGCCGCATCGAGCGCCTGGTCATCGTCGATTCCCTGCCGTTCCTGGCCGGCATCCGTGGCATGACGCCCGAGGCCGCGCGGGGCATGGTCGCCGGCATGCGCCAGCAGATGCTGGCCGGCAACAAGGAACAGTGGGAAGCCGGCGTGCGCCAGGGTGCGGGCGGCATGAGCCGCAGCCCGGCCAATGCCGAGCGCATCGTCGCTTGGGGCCTGGCCAGCGACCGCAACACCACGGCGCAGGCCATGTCCGAGCTGTGGGGCGAGGACCTGCGTCCCCTGCTGCCCAAGATCACCGCGCCGACCCTGGTGCTGGGCGCCTGGGCCGCCTTCGAGCCCATGGGCTCGACGCTGGACAGCACCAAGAAGATCTTCGAGACCCAATACGCCGGCCTGAACGGCGCCCGGGTGGCCATGAGCCAGCGCGGCTACCACTTCCTCATGTGGGACGATGCCGACTGGCTGGTCGGCGAGGTCAAGGGCTTCCTGGCTTTTGCCAAGTAAAAGCACAGGACAGCGGAGGCCCATGAACATGCGCAGGCGCAGCGTCATCCAGGCGCTGGTGTGGAGTGGCTATGCCGGCCTCTCGATGGCGATGATCGCCAGCTTCGGCGCGCTGAGCGGCTCCCTGACCTTCGTCATGATCTTCGTCGCCGCCGGGCTGTGGGCCTGCAGCGAAGCCCTGCGCGCCCTGGCCCTGCGCCGCGGCTGGCTGGACCTGCCGGTCCACAGCCTGCTGCTGCGGCTGTTCCTGCTGCCGCCGCTGTTCGCCTTCGGGCTGCAGGTCCTGACCTATCTCGTCAACTGGGCGGGCCTGTCGCTGGGCCTGCTGGAGTTCCCGCCCGGCATGCCGCGCGGCGGCGTGGTGATGGTGAGCTACACCATGAACACCAGCGTGCTGCTGTGGCTGTGGCTGGCGGTCTGGATGGGGGTGCAGATGCTCAATCGCTGGCGATCCGGCGAGATCGCCAAGTGGCAGGCCGAGACCGCCGCGCGCGAGCTGGAGCTGCAGGTGCTGCGCGCCCAGATCAACCCGCATTTCCTGTTCAACGCGCTGAACAACCTGCGCGCCCTCATCAACGAAGACCCGGCCCGCGCCCGCGAGATGCTGAGCCGCCTGTCCAACACCCTGCGCCACACGCTGCAGCACAGCGCCAAGGAGCGGGTGCCCCTGGCCGATGAGCTGGCCGTCGTGCGCGATTACGTGGCGCTTGAGCAGCTCCACCACGAGGAGAGGCTGCGCGTGGATTGGCAGGTCGACCCGGCAACGGACGGCGCCAGCGTGCCGCCCATGCTGCTGCAGCTGCTGGTGGAGAACGCCATCAAGCATGGCATCGCGCGCACCGCCGGCGGCGGTGTTGTCGACATTGGCCTGAAGCGCGATGGTGCGCGGCTCGCCGTGGCGGTCAGCAATCCCGGGCAATGGGCGCCGGGCTCGTCGGACGGTACCGGCCTGGGCCTGGCCCATCTGCGCGAGCGACTGGCGCGTGCCGGCGGCGATGGGGCCGACTGCCGCATCGCCGCGGCGGATGGCCGCGTGACGGTCACGGTGGAGCTGGCGGCATGAGCGCCGCGCCGGGCCGTCCCAAGCAAGCTCGCTCCCGCTTGGCGGGACAGCGCGTAGCGCGAAGGGTGCATCAGTGAGGATCTATATCGTCGAAGACTCGCGCCTGGCCCGCCAGGAGCTGCGCACCCTGCTCGCAGCCATCCCCGACGCCGACATCGTCGGCGAGGCCGCCGAACTGGCGCCGGCGCGCGAAGCCATCGACACGCTGCAGCCTGAACTGCTGCTGCTTGATGTCGAACTGCCTGGCGCCACCGGCTTCGATCTGCTGGACCAGCTGGAGCACCTGCCCCTCGTCGTCTTCACGACGGCCTACGACCAGCATGCCCTGGCCGCCTTCGAGCGCAATGCGCTGGACTATCTGCTCAAGCCCATCGACCCGCTGCGTCTGGAGGCGGCACTGGCCAAGGCGCGCGAGCGGCTGCGGCCGACACCGGTCGTTGCGGTGGCGCCGGGGGCCTTCAAGGGCGCCGACGACATGGTCTTCCTGCGCGATGGCGAGCGCTGCTGGTTCGTGCGCCTGGGCGACATCGCCGGCTTCGAGTCCTGCGGCAACTACGCCCAGGCCTGGTTCGACGGCCAGCGCCCGCTGATCAACCGCACGCTGACCAGCCTGGAGGAGAAGCTGGACCCCCAGCTCTTCTTCCGCGCCAGCCGCAGCCATCTGATCAATCTGCGCTGGATCCAGGGCATCGAGCCCTGGAGCAACGACGGCTATCGGGTGCTGCTGCGTGACGGCCACCAGGTCGAAGTGTCGCGGCGCCAGGCCAAGCTGCTGCGGGAGAAGCTGGAGCTGTAGCGCCATCGGTCTGTTGTGCAGCCTGTCCCCGGCGATCTGCAGTCCGTCGTTCAATGCGTGACCGCGTCGAGGGCGTCGGGAAGGATGAGGGCTTCTTCACACCTGACCCTGAGAACTCGAATGTTCCGTCTCGCTTCCTTTGTCGCCGCTTCGATCACCGCCGCCCTGCTCAGCGCCTGCGTCTTCGCGCCGCCCTCCAACACGCCGGCCGACACCAACGCCGTCGCGCGCATGAGCGAGCATGCCGTCTCCGCCTGCGGTGCCGGCAATGTCAAGGAGGTGAATGCGAAGAGCTTCACTTGCAAGTGAAGCCGCGCCTTCCTAGGCTTTAAGGAACTCCGCCTTGGTCCCGAGCCAGCGCGCGACCTGGCGCCGCGCCGCCTCGGGGTGCTGGTCCAGCAGCCGCGGCGCCAGCGCGCGTGCGGCGACCAGCAGCGGCGCGTCCTCCTGCAGGTCGGCGAAGCGCAGCAGCTCGGCGCCGCTCTGGCGCGAGCCCATGAACTCGCCGGGGCCGCGGATGTCGAGGTCGCGCCGCGCGATCTCGAAGCCATCGGTCGTCTCGGCCATGGCCTTGAGCCGCGACTTGCCGGTGTCGGACAGCGGCGGGCTGTAGATCAGCACGCAGACGCTGGCCTTGGCGCCGCGCCCGACGCGGCCGCGCAGCTGGTGCAGCTGGGCCAGTCCGAAGCGCTCGGCATGCTCGATGACCATCAGGCTGGCATTGGGCACATCCACGCCCACCTCGATGACCGTCGTCGCCACCAGCACGCTCATGCGGCCGCTGGAGAACTCGGCCATGACGGCCGCCTTGTCGCTGGGCGACATGCGGCCGTGCAGCAGGCCCACCGATGTGCCCGGCAGCTGTTCGCTCAGCTCGGCATGCGTCTCGGTCGCGTTGCGCAGGTCGACGGCTTCACTCTCCTCCACCAGCGGACAGACCCAATAGACCTGGGCCCCATCGGCCACCGCCATGCGGATCTTGTCGACCACGTCGTGGCGCTTGGACTCGGTGAACACCTTGGTCACGATGGGGCTGCGGCCGGGCGGCAGCTCGTCGATGGTGGACACGTCCAGATCGGCGAAATAGGTCATCGCCAGCGTGCGCGGGATGGGCGTGGCGCTCATCATCAGCAAGTGCGGCTCGAGGTCCATGGCCTTGAGCTTGTTGCGCAAGGCCAGGCGCTGGGCCACGCCGAAGCGGTGCTGCTCGTCGATGATGGCCAGGCCCAGTTTCGCGAAGCGCACCTTGTCCTCGATGACGGCATGTGTGCCGACGATGAGCTGGGCCTCGCCCGAGGCGGCGGCGTCCAGCATCTTCTGCCTGGCCTTGCCCTTCACGCTGCCGGTGATCCAGGCCACCTTCAGCCCCAGCGGCTCCAGCCAGCCGATCAGCTTGCGGAAATGCTGCTCGGCCAGGATCTCGGTCGGGGCCATCAACGCGCATTGCCAGCCGGCATCGATGGCCACGGCGGCGGCCAGGGCGGCGACCACGGTCTTGCCTGAGCCGACATCGCCCTGCAGCAGGCGGTGCGTGGGCTGCGGCCGCGCCAGGTCCTGGGCAATTTCCTCGGATACGCGCTGCTGGGCAGCGGTCAACTGGAAGGGCAGGACGGCGAGCAGCTTCTCGTGCAAGCCGCCCGGCCTTGCGCGCAGTGCGGGCGCAACCAGCAAGGCCCGTTCGCGCTGGGCCTGGAGCTGCGACAGCTGCTGGGCCAGCAGCTCCTCGAACTTGAGCCGGTGCCAGGCGGGGTGGTGGTGCTCGTGCAGGGCCTCCTGCGAGGCGCTGGGTGGCGGGTGGTGCAGGTAGTTGAGGGCCTCCTTCAGCGAAGGCAGCTCCTTTGGCACCACGCCGGCCGGCAGGATCTCACGCAGGTCGGCGCGCGCCAGGCCCGAGGCCACGGCCTTGCGCAGATAGGCCTGGGGCAGCTGGGCCGACGACGGATAGACCGGCGTCAGCGATTGCGCGAGCGGCGTGCCTTCCTCCACCACCTTGACGACGGGATGCACCATCTCGCGGCCGAAGAAGCCCACGCGCGCCTCGCCGCGCACACGCAGCCGCGAGGCGGCGGACATCTGCTTCTGCTGCGACGGATAGAAATGCAGGAAGCGCAGCAGCAGCGAGCCGGTGTCGTCCTTGACCCGCACCAGCAGCTGCCGGCGACTGCGCAGCTCCACCTGGCAGTCGACGACGACGCCCTCTACCTGGGCCGCCTCACCCTCGCGCAGTGCGCCGATGGGCGTGAGCTGGGTCTCGTCCTCGTAGCGCATCGGCAGGTGCAGGGCCAGGTCGATGTCGCGCAAAAGGCCGAGCTTTTCCATCGCCTTCTGGGGCGCTGACTTGGTGGCGGGCTGGGGCGTGGCGGCGGCCTCGGACATGGGCGGCATTTTGCGTGCGCGCGGCCTCGGATTTATCGGAAGGGACCTGCCCCCTCGTCTGAGCGGGTTGCAGGGCAACACCGGGGTTTTGCACCACAATCCGACCCCACACAAAAACGGCCCGAATCAGGGCAGGGAGGATCTGCGATGCAGAAGGTGACGCCGCGCTTGCGCGCTTTGGGAATGGGAATGCTGGCTGCAGCGGTGCTGACGGCCTGCGGTGGTGGAGGTGGTGGCAGCGAAGCGCCGCCGCCGGTGGTCCAGCCGACAGCCATTCCCGACAACCTGGCGATCACCGCTCCTGCCGTCGTTGAGACGTCGGGTGCTACCGCCTTCACCAGTTCGGCCGCCGGTCTCAGCGGCTTGACCTTCGCGTGGACCTTTGGCGACGGCACGAGCAGCACGGATGCCAGTCCCAAGCACGACTACACCAAGGCCGGCGACTTCGAGGTCAGCCTCAAGGTCAGCAATTCGGCAGGCACCAGCAAGGAAGTCAAGTTCAAGGTGGCCGTCAACAACCGCGCTCTGGTCAAGAGCCTGAGCTGCAGCGCCGAGAACCAGGGCGGCTGGTGCTGGCAGGCACCCCGTCCGAGCGGCAACTCGATCAGCGACTTCTACTTCCTGTCCAGCCAGCTGGGCTGGACGACCGGCGACGCCGGCGAGATCCTCAAGACCACGGACGGTGGCAAGAACTGGACGCGCCAGTCATCGGGCATCTCCGCGATGATGACTACCGTGCGTTTTGCTGACGCCAACAACGGCTGGGCTTTGGGTGGCTATGGCGCCGTGCTGCACACCACCGACGGCGGCGCCCACTGGAGCATGCAGAGCGTGAGCCCGGCGGACGGCTTTGCTCCCGGCCTGATGGTGGTGAACGCCTCGACGGCGGTCCTCACCTCGCCCAGCAGCGTGATCACCGCCACGACCGACGGCGGGGCCAGTTGGTCGCAGGTCAACCTGAGCGGCTATTCGACGAGCGTGACACCGGACGGCACAGTGTGGGCTGTCAACTACGCGGGTCTGCGCAAGTCCACGGACATGGGCAAGAGCTGGACGACCGTACGCGACTACCCCAGCCAGGGCACACCAACCCTGATCGTGAAGGGATCGCTGGTCCTGGTCATCCAGCAGATCTATGCCTATGACCCGGTCAAGGGCCCGACCTACACCCCCGTCGTCCATCGCAGTACCGATGCGGGGGCGACTTGGGAGCTGCTGACAGCCCAGGGCCTGCCGTCCAGCAACTATGGGGTCTACGGTGCCGATTTCTTCGATGCCAACAACGGCGTCATGTGGATGTACTCGGCGCTCTACCGCACGACGGACGGCGGCCGGACATGGGCGCCAATGGACGTGCCGGCGGGGGCGCAGACCTACAGCATCGATATTCGCGCCCTGCTGCCCGGGGTGCTCTATCGGCGCTTCTACGATCAGAATTCCCAATACGTCCATCAGGTCAGCGAGGATGCTGGCACCACCTGGCGCAATATCGCCGTGCCGACACGCTACAGCTCCAGCTCCGGCTGGCCCGCTCAGCAGCTCCAACGCCTGGATGCCAAGAACTGGGTCGCCCTGGCTGAGAACAACGTCTGGGTCAGCTCAGACGGGATGGCGAGCTGGAGCATCGTGCGGGGCCAGTCCTCGTCGACATCGCCCCGCAACTACAACGCACTGTGGTTCCAGGACGCCAACCGCGGGCTGGCTCTGACCCAGTACGGCGAACTGCTGGAAACCAAGAACGGGGGCTTGGACTGGGCCGTCAAGCTGGCGGGTTTGCAAGGCTATGGCCAGGGTGCGCGCATCCAGTTCGTCGATGCCAACAAGGGCTGGCTGCTCTCGGGCGATGGCAGGCTCTACATGAGCACGGATGGCGGCGAGCGTTGGAGCGCGCCGCTGACCTCCCTGGCCTACACCTTCCGCAGCGTCCATTTTGTCGATGCCAGCAACGGTTTCGCCGTAGGCGCCGACAACAACAGCTACCAGAGGCGCTTGCTGGCCACGACGGATGGCGGCCAGAACTGGACGATGGTTGCGCCGCTGACCGAGGATTTCGCAGCACTGCATTTCACCAGCGCATTGCAGGGCGTGATGGTGGGTGGCAACGGGCGCATCGTCTCCACGGCGGACGGGGGCAAGACATGGGTCGGTCGCTACAGCGGTACCAACACGCCGCTGACCAGCATCGCGGCCAGTGAAGCGGGTCTGTGGGTGGTCGGCCAGTACGGCGCCATGCTGAATTCCAAGGACGGCGGTGTGACCTGGACCTTGTCCACGCCGTTGACGACGGCCAGCCTTCAGAAGATCCGCTTCCTCGACAGCCGCCAGGGCTGGATCGTCGGTACGGGTGGCACCGTGCTGTCCACGCAGGACGGTGGCAAAACCTGGAAGAGTCAGGAGGCGGGGACCCGCGTCACCCTAACCGACGTGTTCTTCGCGGACTCCCGCTCGGGTTGGATCAGCGGTGAAAACGGCACCCTGCTGGTGACCGGCACCGGCGGCAACTGACGCCACCGGCAGCGCTGCTTCAGCGGAAATAGCGCTGCCTCAGCTGCTCATAGCGCCCGTCGCGCTTCATCGCGTCCAGCGCGGCCTGCAGGCGTCTGGCCACCGCCGGGTCGGCCTCGGGGCGCAGGCCGTACCAATAGGCGCGCGCGACGTCCAGTTCCATCACGGGCTGCAGCGTCGCGTAGTCCAGCTTGTGCTGGCGCATGGCCCAGGCGGCGGCCCAGTCCAGCAGCACGACGAACTCCATGCGGCTGGCCAGCAGCTTGCGCACATTGGTGGCGTCGTCCAGCCCGTGTTCGAGCTCGATGCCCGGCTTCAGCCCGGCAGCCTGCAGCAGGCGGTCGGCGGCCGAATCGCGCACCACACCGATGCGGCGCTCGCCGAGGTCGCTGAGCTGGGGCAGGCTCAGATCGCCACGTTTGGCCAGCCGGTAGATCAGCACGCGTCGCGGCGCGATCGGCCCCACCCACTGGTACTGGGCTTCGCGCTCGGGCGTGCGCGTCAGCGAGAACAGCACGCTCGTCGACTGGGTCTCGGCCATCTGCACGGCGCGCTGCCAGGGCAGCACCTGCAGCTCCAGCGGCAGGCCGGCAGCGGCCGCCATCTTGCGCAGCAGCTCGACGCTGAAGCCGCGCACCTCGCCGCCGTCCTGGTAGTTCAGCGGCGCCAGGTTCTCGGTGAAGCCCACCAGGGCGCGCTCGGCCGGCCCCGCGGCCGCCGCGGCGGGCAGGCCGAGCAGCATGGGTAGAGCGGGCAGGGCAAGACAACGACGGCGCTTCACGGGGCCGCGAGTCTAGGATGACAACGCTGACGTCCGTATGACGTGGCGGGCACTGCCGTGGAAAAAGGCGCGGCCAGGGCCGATGGGACAATGCCTGTCTTCCTTGGCACGGGTCTGTCCGGCCCTCCAACGCGTCCATGAGCCTCTCTTCTCCCGCCGCGGCCTACACGGTCGCCGATTTCGATTTCGACCTCCCCCCCGAGCTGATCGCCCAGCATCCCGCCGCCGAGCGCAGCGCCTCGCGGCTGCTGGACGCGAGCCGTGCCGAGCTGGTGGACCGCGTGTTCCGCGAGCTGCCCGGCCTGCTGAACGCGGGCGACCTGCTGATCTTCAACAACACCCAGGTCATCAAGGCGCGCCTGTTCGGCGTCAAGTCGACCGGCGGCAATGTCGAAGCCCTGGTCGAGCGGGTGCTGCCCGGCACCCAGGAAGTCTGGATGCATCTGCGTGCCAGCAAGAGCCCCAAGCCGGGCAGCCGCGTGCGCTTTGCCGACGCCTTCGAAGCGGAGGTGCTCGGCCGCTGCGGGCCGGACAACGGCCTCTTTCACCTGCGCTTTGCGGGCGACCCCTTCGCGCTGCTCGAGGCCCACGGCCATGTGCCGCTGCCGCCCTATATCGCCCATGCCGACGGCGAGGACGATGTGCGCCGTTACCAGACGGTGTTCGCCAAGGAACCCGGCGCCGTGGCGGCGCCGACCGCGGCCCTGCACTTCGACGAAGCCCTGCTGGCGCGCCTGGCCGAGCGCGGTGTCGAGCAGGCCCACGTGACCCTGCATGTGGGCGCCGGCACCTTCCAGCCGGTGCGCGTCGAGGCCCTGGCCGACCACAAGATGCACAGCGAATGGTTCGAGGTGCCGCAGGCGACGGTGGAAGCCGTGGCCGCCTGCCGCGCGCGTGGCGGCCAGGTCGTCGCCGTCGGCACGACGACGCTGCGTGCGCTGGAGTCGGCCGCACACAGCGGCCAGCTCGAATCCGGTGCCCGCGAGACCGACATCTTCATCACGCCGGGCTTCAATTTCCGCGTCGTGGATCGTCTCGTCACCAACTTCCATCTGCCCAAGAGCACGCTGATGATGCTGGTCAGCGCCTTCGCCGGCTACGAGCACATCCGCGCCGTCTACGCGCATGCCATCGCGCAGCGCTACCGCTTCTTCAGCTATGGCGACGCGATGCTGATTTCGCGCGCCCAGGCCACGCGGCCCTGAGCCGCTTCATCGACGGCGGCCGTGAAGGCCGTCCGTGCCGTGACGGGCAGCGAGAAGCGCATGTGCACGCGCGCCTCGTGCCTCACGTCGGCGAGCACGGCGCCATGCTGCTCGGCCAGCCGGCGCAGCCGGCCCTCCAGCTCGTAAGGCAGCTCGCAGCCCACTTCGACCTGGGCCACGCGCTCTACCTTGTCGGCCGTCAGCAGGGCCTGGGCGATACAGTCGGTGTAGGCTCGCACCAGGCCGCCGGCGCCAAGCTTGACGCCGCCCCAGTAGCGCACCGCCGTCGCCAGCACGCCGTCCAGCCCCTGGTGGCGCAGCACGTCCAGCATCGGTCGGCCCGCGGTGCCGCCGGGCTCGCCGTCGTCGTTGGCGGCCGAGTGGCCACCGGCCAGCAGGGCCCAGCAGACATGGGCTGCGCCGGGGTGGGCGGCGCGCAGTTCGGCGACGCGGGCCAGCGCCGACGCGCGGTCGGCGCAGGGCTCGACGCGGCCGAGGAAGCGGCTCTTCTTGACGATGACTTCGTGTTCGGCCGGCGCGGCCAGGGTCAGGGGCATGGCGCGGGATTGTCCCGCCGCCTTCAGTCTCCGGTGTAGACCGCTGCCTTGGCGCCTTTTTCGCCGAGATGACGCTTCAGGGTCTCGTGGACATTGCCGTCTGCCAGCATGGACTGCAGCGCGCGTCGCAGCCGCAATCGATCCGCCTCGGGCAGGGTCCGCAGCATGGCCAGGGCGACGGCATTGCGCTCGTTGGGCGTGACGTCCACGGGCACGAGTTCATCCGGGTCGTCGAAGGCGGCCTGGGCGATGCCCCAGCCGCTGGGCAGGGCCAGCAGGGCGTCGGCACGGCCAGCCTTGAGCATGCGCGCGGCGGTCTTGAAGTCGCCGGTCTCGACCAGACGCCCCTGGCTGCGCATGCGCGCGACCCAGGCGTCGATGGTCGGGCCGTGGGCATAGCCGCGCACGTCCAGCAGGCGCAACTTGGGGTCGGCCTCGAAGGCGGCGATGCTGGGAATGCGTGCCGCCAGTTCGCGACTCATCAGCACCTGGTAGCGGCCCTGGGCATAAGGCACCAGCTCGGCGATCTCGAGACGTTCCGGACTCAGCAGCGCCGACAGCGTCAGCTGCACCCGTCCACGCCGCATCTGGTCCCAGATGCGCACGCGCGACTCCACCACCATGCGCAGCTGGCAGCCCGAGCGGCGCGCCAGCTCGTCGAACATGTCCTTGTCGATGCCGGTCGGCCCCGTCTGCGGGTCTTCGTAATAGAAGCGGGCGTAGGGATAGAGAGCCGCGGTATACGGGCCGCAGGCTTGCGCAGCCAGGCCTGTGCAGGCCAGCATCAACCCTGCGAGCAGGGTGGGGATCGGCGCGTGAGTCATGGGCCGCCGGCTGGTGGTGTGGCTGCAGACTAAGGCGGTCATGGATTGCCTGGCATCGATCGCAACCCTGATGGCGAGGCTGCTAGGGGGGGCTGGCCGGCAGGCCATAGGCCTGCCGCAGCTTCTCCAGCGCGCCATTGCGGCGCAGCTGGTCGAGGGCGCGCTGCAGGGCCTCGGCCGGCGCGGGGTCGCTGTCCGTGCGCAGGCCGAAGCAGTAGTCGGCGCTGGTGTCGAGCACGGCCACCTCGCGGATCCGGTCCGCCGGCTCCTTCATCTGGTGCAGCTGCCAGTAGATGTTGAGGTCGCCGATGACCAGCAGGTCCATGCGGCCGGCCATCAACTTGCGCACGCTGGCCTCGTAGCTGGGCGAGACCTCCAGCTCCTTGCCCGGCTTCAGGCCTTCGGCCAGCAGCTGTTCCAGCGTGGCCGTGCCGGCGGTGGCGCCCACATGCAGTCCGTCCAGCTGGTGCAGGCCGCGGAAGTGGATGTCGCTGCGGCTGCTCAGGCTGTAGATGCCGACCCGGCGCGGCAGGATGGGGCCGACCCAGCGGTAGCGGTTCTCGCGTTCGGGCAGCCGGGCCAGCGGGAAGAGCAGGCTGCCCGGCGTTTCGAGAAAGGACTTCTCGGCACGCATGCGGGGTTGCAGGGCCAGATTGAGCTCCAGACCGGCCAGATCGGCCATGCGGCGCAGCAGGTCGACGGCCAGGCCGGCCGCCTGGCCATCCTGCTCGAAGCTCAGGGGTGGCAGGGCGTGGCAGAAGGCCGGCAGCGGCGGCCGTGCGGCCAGAGCAGGCAAAGGCAGGGTCGTGGCGAGTGTGAGCAGGGGCCGACGGCGCAGCATCTGGGGTGTCCTCTACGTGACCGTGGCGGAGATCCTCATCGCGGTCCAGTGTAGGCGGGGCTTTTGAGCGCTGCGACAATCCCCGTCCCATGCTGAAGTTCGACCTCCTCAAGACCGAAGGCCGCGCCCGCCGCGGCACGCTCACGCTCAACCATGGCGTCGTGCAGACGCCCATCTTCATGCCCGTGGGCACCTATGGCACGGTCAAGGGCGTCACGCCGCGCTCGCTGGAAGAGATGGGCGCCCAGATCATCCTGGGCAACACCTTCCACCTGTGGATGCGGCCGGGCCTGGACGTCGTCAAGCAGTTCGGCGGCCTGCACCGCTTCGAGAGCTGGAACAAGCCCATCCTGACCGACTCCGGCGGCTTCCAGGTCTGGAGCCTGGGCGCCATGCGCAAGATCAGCGAAGAGGGCGTCAAGTTCGCCTCGCCCGTCAACGGCGACAAGCTGCTGCTGACCCCCGAGGTCAGCATGCAGATCCAGACCATCCTCAACTCCGACATCGTCATGCAGTTCGACGAGTGCACGCCCTACGAGAGCAAGGGCGTGCTGACGACGGAGCGCGAGGCCAAGTCGTCCATGGAGCTGAGCCTGCGCTGGGCCAAGCGCTGCATCAGCGAGTTCGATCGCCTGGAGAACCCCAACGCGCTGTTCGGCATCGTGCAGGGCGGCATGTACACGAATCTGCGCGACGCTTCCCTGGCCGGCCTGGCCGAGCTGGACCTGCCCGGCTATGCCATCGGCGGCCTGTCGGTCGGCGAGCCCAAGGCCGAGATGCAGCGCATCCTGCAGCACACCGGCCACCAGCTGCCGGCCAACAAGCCGCGCTATCTGATGGGCGTCGGCACGCCGGAAGATCTGGTCGAGGGCGTGTCTCAGGGCATCGACATGTTCGACTGCGTCATGCCCACGCGCAATGCGCGCAACGGCCATCTGTTCACCCGCTTCGGTGACCTGCGCCTGCGCAATGCCCGCTACAAGGCCGACGAGAAGCCCGTCGATGAGACCTGCACCTGCGAATGCTGCAAGGGCTTCAGCCGCGCCTATCTGCACCACCTGGACCGCTGTGGCGAGATGCTGGGCCCCATGCTGACCAGCGTGCACAACCTGCACTATTACCTGGCCCTGATGCAGGAGATGCGCGACGCGCTGGATGCCGGCCGCTTCGAGGCCTGGCGGGCGCAGTTCCATGCGGATCGGGCAAGGGGAATCTGACCCCTTGGTGAAACGCGGCGCGGCCCCAAGATAGCGGCATGCTGAAAACCCTGTTCGCCCCGCTGCGCTGGTTGATCAAGGTCGTCCTCGCCCTGCTCATCCTGTTCGAGGAATGGGGCTGGGAGCCGCTGCGGCGCGTCTTTGCGCTGATCGCCAAGCTGCCGGTCATCCGCCAGTTCGAGGCCCTGCTCAAGCGCCTGCCGCCGCGCTGGGCCTTTGTCGTGCTGATCCTGCCCAGCCTGCTGATCCTGCCCATCAAGCTGCTGGCCGTCTGGCTGGTGGCCCAGGGCCGCTACGGCCTGGGCGTGGTCCTCGTCATCGGCGCCAAGCTGGTGGGCACGGCCCTGCTGGCCTGGCTGTTCCAGCTCATCCAGCCGGCGCTGATGCAGCTGCCCTGGTTCGCCCGCTTTTATGCGCGCTGGACGCGCTGGAAGGCCGACCTGCTGGTCTGGATTCGCAGCAGTGGCGTCTGGCGCACGGCGCGGGCCATCAAGCTGAGGGTGAAGCGGCTGTTCAGGCGCGGACGACAGACGCCGCAGGCTTGACGAAGCGCAGGCGCTGCTCGCGCTGGGCATCGATCTCGGCGCGAATCTGTTCCAGCTCCGCTTGGCGCTCATCGCGATAGAACAGGTTGTAGGCCTCGAAGGGGATGAGGCACCCGTCGGGCCGCGCGATGTGGATGCAGCTCTTTTTCAGCGCGCGGATGTCCAGCGACTGGGCGTCCATGAACTGCACGATCAGCACGCGGAAGACGTCGCGGTAGCTGAGCTGGGGCGCGTCAATCTTGGGCAGGCAGCACAGCAGCTCCGACAGGCAGTTGGACTGGCTCTCGGGCGAATGGTTGGTCGAGAACAGCTTGAAGACCGAGGCCTTCAGCGCCGGGTCGCCCTCGAAGACGATGGTGCTGCGGTCGCCGGACAGCAGCGTGGCGGCGTCCAGATAGCGTGTCAGCGGTGCCAGGCCCTCGGGCGTGCGCAGGGCGTAGGCCATGGCCAGCGTGTCCGGGTTGCAGGGCACGGGCAGCACATCGGCCGGCGTGAAGATGCCGCTCTGTTCGGCGATGCGCCGGCGCAGTTCGCTGACGGTCAGGCGATGCTTGGCCGCGTCGTAGGCCTCGACGCGGCCGGCATTCTGGATGGGCTGCAGCGTCACACCGCGCACGCAGGCGTAGCTTTGCCCGTGGCGGATGACGTCGCCGATCTCGTCGTCGTTGACGCCCCGCTTGACCGTCATGACCAGCGTCGTCGACAGGCCCAGCGCGTTCAGTCGCGCCAGCGCTGCCTCATGCGGCCCTCGCAGATCGGCGCCGCGCAGGTCCATCAGGGCCTCGCGCCGGAGCGAATCGAATTGCAGATAGACCTCGAGGCCGGGCGCATAGCCCGCCAGCCGCTCGGCAAAGGCCGCGTCCTGGGCGATCCGCAAGCCGTTGGTGTTGACCATCAGGTGCTTGATGGGCCGGGCCTTGGCGGCGTCGAGGATGTCGAAGAACTGCGGGTGCAGCGTCGGCTCTCCGCCGGAGATCTGCACGACGTCGGCCTCGCCCTCGCTGGCGACGATGGCGTCCAGCATGGCGATGACCTCTTCCATGGAACGGTGCGTCAGCCGCTCGGGGCCCGAGGCGGCGTAGCAGGTGGGGCAGCGCAGATTGCAGTGGTCGCTGATCTCGACGATGGACAGGCAGCTGTGCTGCATGTGGTCGGGGCAGAGGCCGCAGTCGTAGGGGCAGCCGTACTTCATCGGCGTCGCGAAGCGCTGCGGCATCTCGGGCGGCTTGATGAAGACCTCGCGGCATTGGCGGTACCAGGCCGCGTCGTCGCTGACGAGGACGCGCTCGGTGCCGTGAGCCGGGCACCATTTGTCCATGTAGACGTGGTCGTCCTTGATGACGATCTTGGCTTCCACGTGGCGCAGACAGGTCGTGCAGACCGACTGTGTCGTGTCGTAGAACAGATAGGGGCGGTTCTTGCGGTTCATGGCGTGGCCAGGGCGGGTTGGCGCCAGGCGCGGGCGACGAGGGGGGTGTAGACGATCAGCGCGACCAGGCAGGTCCACTGGATGCCGGACAGGCCCAGCGGGTACACGACGGGCACGGGCTTGAGGAACTCGACGGCGAAGCGCCAGAGCAGATAGCTGCTGAGGAAGAGCTTGAAGGCCAGGCCGGGCGTCGCGAAGCGGCTGCGGTGCAGCGAGATTCCCAGGGCGAGAACGACGACGATTTCGTAGAGCTGGGTGGGATGGCGCGGCATGCCGTCGCCGAAATCCACGCCCCAGGGTAGCGAAGTAGGGAGCCCATAGGTGTCGTCATGCAGGCCGGCGAGGAAGCAGCCGACGCGGCCGATGGCGAGACCGAGGGCGATGGGCAGCACCATGGCGTCGCCGGTGCTTCGCGTCTGGCCGGTCAGTTTCTTGGCCAGTTCGACGCCGATGAGGCCGCCGACCAGGCCGCCGACGATGCTCTGGCCCGGCCAGATCAGCGTGCCGCTTTGCCACAGGGCTTGGGCGACGTCGGGGCGCTCGATGAGGAAGACCAGCTTGTTGCCCAGGGCCGCGCCGAGCAGCAGGCCGACGAGGACGCCGAAATTGCCTGGTGCCAGTGCGCCGCCGCGGGAATGCTGGCGCAGCGTGCTGCGCCACATCGCGGCGCCGAGGGCCATGCCGGCATAGGCGAAGGCGCTGTGGACCCAGGCGGCCGTGGCGGCGTCGTTGATCAAGGTTTGCCGCGCAGCGCGCGGGCCAGCTGGCGCCCGATCGTGCTGGCGGTGTCGTCACTCATGTTTGGCAATTCCCGTTTCACGCGGCGGCGGGGTCAATCGTCGCTGCTGGACATGCGGATCAGCTTTCGTACGCACAGCCACGCCAGCCCGCCGCCGATCAATAGGCTGGGCAGGGAGATGAAAAGAATGGCGCCCGCAAAACTGCCGTGCTTCGGCGGCGAAATCGTTTCGGGGATGGCCATCACCGTGAAGACGCCGCCGCACAGGCCAGCCAGTCCGAAGCCCAGGGTGGCGATGATCAGCAGGACGACCAGGACGACGCGGCCGAAAGGCGTGCGTGCGTCGCTCACGACGCCGTCCCCGCCAGCAGCCCTTGCACCCGGGTTTGCAAGCCTTCAGGCGACACCGCGGCCGGCGCCATGGACTCACCCACCGTCAGGCTGACCGGGCTCCAGACGCCCCGCCGCATCGGCTTGACCATGGCCTTGCCGCCCTCGACGCGCGAGAAGAAGCTGCCCCACAGATTGCCCAGGGCCATGGGGATGACGGGCACCTCCGGCAGGCCTTCGATGAGCTTCATGACGCCGCCCTTGAAGGGCTGCAGCTCGCCGTCGCGGGTCAGGCCGCCCTCGGGGAAGATGCAGACCATCTCGCCGTCTTCCAGCACCGCGCGGGCGGCGGCGAAGGCGGCTTCGTAGGTGGCCGGGTCGGCCTTCTGCGACGCGATGGGGATGGCCTTGGCCAGCTTGAACATCCAGCCCAGCACCGGGATCTTGAAGATCTGGTGGTCCATCAGGAAGCGGATGGGGCGGGGGCTGGCGGCCATCAGCAGCACGGCGTCGACGAAGCTGACGTGGTTGCAGACCAGCACGGCCGGTCCGGCGGTGGGCAGGCGCTCGTCGTGGACGACCTTGAAGCGGTAGACCAGGCGCGTCAGCACGAAGGCGGCGAAGCGCAGCAGGTACTCCGGCACGATGAGGAAGATGTAGAAGGCCACCACGGCGTTGGCGATGCCGACGGCCAGGAAGATCTGCGGAATCGTCAGGCCCGCGCCCAGCATGGCGCCGGCGATGACTGAGCTGGCGATCATGAAGACCGCGTTCAGGATGTTGTTGGCCGCGATGATGCGGGCGCGGTGACTGGGCTGGGCGCGCAGCTGGATCAGCGCATACATGGGCACGCTGTACAGGCCGGCGAACAGGGCCAGCAGCGTCAGGTCGGCCAGCACGCGCCAGTGGGCCGTCACCGCCAGAAAGGCGCTGACGCTGTAGGGCTCGCTGGCCGGCAGGCCCGTGGCGGCGAAATAGAGGTCGATGGCGAACACGCTCATGCCGATGGCGCCCAGCGGCACCAGGCCGATCTCGACATGGCGCTTGGACAGCATCTCGCACATCAGCGACCCGATGCCGATGCCGATGGAGAACACCGCCAGCAGCAGCGACGCGACCTGCGGGCTGCCGTGCAACACCTCCTTGGCGAAGGCCGGGAAATTGCTCAGGAAGACGGCGCCGAAGAACCACATCCACGAGATGCCCAGCAGCGAGCGGAACACGGCCAGGCCCTCGTGCGCCAGCTTGAGGTTGCGCCAGGTCTCGGTGAAGGGGTTCCAGTTGATGACCAGACCCGGGTCGGTCGACGGGCTGGCGGGAATCGCCTGCGCCGTCACGCGGCCGGCGACGGCGAGGGCCAGGCAGGCCCAGGCCACGTGCTGGGGGCCCACGACGGGCGTGTCGACCAGGATGCCGCCCAGCAACTGGCCCAGCAGGATGGCCACGAAGGTGCCCATCTCCACCATGCCGTTGCCACCTGTCAGCTCGCGCTCGTTGAGCTGCTGCGGCATGTAGGCGTACTTGACCGGGCCGAACAGCGTCGAGTGCAGGCCCATCAGGAAGACGCACAGCAGCAGGGCCGGCACATTGGCCGCGTAGAAGCCCCAGGCGGCAATCACCATGATGGCGATTTCCAGGCTCTTCACCAGCTGCATCAGCCGCGCCTTGTCGTGCTTGTCGGCGAGCTGGCCGCTGGTGGCCGAGAACAGCACATAGGGCAGGATGAACAAGGCCCCGATGACCAGGCCGGCCATCTTGGACGGCAGCCAGTCCAGCTGCAGCTGGTAGGTGATCATCAGCGTGAACGCGAACTTGAAGACGTTGTCGTTCGCGGCGCCGAGGAATTGCGTCCAGAAGAAGGGCGCGAAGCGGCGTTGCTTCAACAGCGCGAACTGATTCGGATGTTCTTGGCTCATGGCTTGACCAGTTGCGGAGAGTCGGACAGGTTGGCGCGCGCCAGCCACGCGAACATCGAGTCCACGGTCACCGTGTCGATATGGCTGGTGAAACGGCGCGCGCTCGGATGATCGTCGAAAGCGATGTTGGCCTGGGTCATGCGGCCGCCCAGGCGGGTCAGCGTGGACAGGTGCAGGTCGGTGGGCTGGTAGCCCTGGGCCTTCAGCCAGGCCTGGGCGTCGCGGCGGGTGTAGATGGCAGATCCGGCGCTGCCGGCCAGCGTCTCCAGCACCCACTGGTTGCTCTGCTGGTAGGTGGTGCCGAAGGCGTAGGCCACCATGCTGTAGCGGCGCTCGTTGAAACGCGCGACGAGGCCGTTGTCCGTCAGCACAGGCAGCAGGGCCTGCTGCAGCTGGGGCTTGAGCACGACGAAGGCTGCCTCATAGCGCTTGGGGTTGTCCATGAAGAACTCGCCCAGGCCCTGGCGGTACAGGGCCGCGTGGTCGGTGCCGCAGTGGTTGAGCTTGTGCATGACGCGCCAAACTCCACCATTCGGGGCGGGCTGCTGCGAGCTGTCCTTGTAGACAAAGCCGAGGTGGGACCACTGCAGGCCGTATTTGGACAGGTCCTGCCCCGCGCGGGCCAGCAGCACGACCTGGGCGCCGCTGGCATCGAGCTGGCGGGCCGTGGCCTGGGCCAGGTTGAGCCCTTGCTCGATCTGGCGCGCCGTCGGCTGCTTTTCATCGCAGGGCCGGCCGGCTTGGGCCGCCGTGGCCACAGCCAGCACGGCGATGGCAGCAGCTGTTCTCAACGACTGACCTGCTCGTTGTAGAGCAGGGCCTTGCCGATCTCGTTGGGGATGAAGGCGATGACATCGCCGGCCACCGACAGCACCGTGCCCGCGCCGATGACCGAGACCGTGACGGCGGCACCGGTGGACACGACCACACCCTCGGCCAGCTTGCCCGCGGCCCTGATGCTGATGCGCGCGCCGTCGGAGGCGCGCTCCAGCACCCAGACCGTGGCCCCGCCGACGACCTCGACGCTGACGACGACCAGGGTCACGCCGGCCGACAGGATGCCCACGGGCAGGGCGCTCAGCGCGACACCGGTGGCGCTGACCGCGCCCACCGACAGCACGACGGGGGCGATCGACAGCACGGCGCTGGCCTCGGACGGGGATCCAGCGTGGGCCGGCAGGCTCAGCGCCATGCAAAGGGTGGTGACGGCGAACAGCTGCTTCATGGTTTGCTCCCGGGTTTACTGGCTGGTGCTGGCGTCGCCGGCCTGCATGGCGTCGCGGCGGCCCTGCATGCGGGCTTCCATCATGTCGGCTTCGTGGGCGTCGCGCAGCATCTTGGCCAGCGTGAAGACGTTGGAGATCAGATAGAGCCAGCAGACGCCGAGATAGGCCTTCCAGACGGGCTGGATCTCCATGCGCCACAGGCCCCAGCCGGTCAGGCTCATGGCCAGCACGAAGCCGGACCAGACGACCAGGCGCCACATCGGCGTGTCGACCTGACGCTCCTGGTTGTCGCGGATGAACTTGGCCAGGGCGAAGGCCGTGGACAGGCAGAACACATAGCCCATGACCATGAAGGCGCGGTCCAGGTCCTGGCCCGGCAGCCAGGCCAGGCCGGATCCGCACAGCATCACGCTGAGGCCGAATGAAACCCAGACCTGCAGGCGCCAGGCGCTGGTGTCACGTCGGATGTAGGGGGTTTGGGCCATGGTGAGGTCTGCTTGTGAACGAATGTTGCGATGGCCGCGATCTTGCGCGATGCCGGGAGTGCCGGCCTCGGGAATAGTTCCAAGGCGCGTGGCAAGCGCCGCAAAGTAGCGCTTCATGACACCGCCGGGCGCTCGAAGTGGGGTCGAGTCGCAAAAATCGATGCCGACAGCCGGGCGCCGCGCCAGCTCGCGAGGCGCTTCAGGGCCAGGTCGAAGAGCAGCGGGTTGTGCTCGCGCAGTCGCTCCAGCGGGGCGGCGTCGGAGGCTGCAATCAGGCCGGCGCTGACCAGGGCCGGCAGGCGGATGGCCGCCGGAATGCCGGGCAGGGGGTAGTCGGAGCCATGCAGCAGGCGCGAGTGCCAAGCCTCGCGCATCATCAACGTGCGTGCCACCTCGGGCTTGCGGTTGGCCTGCAGCACGACGGAGATGTCGCCCATCAGCAGCCCACCCCAGTCCTCGTCCATCAACCGCTCGAAGAGGGAAAAGGCCGGCACCTCGTGGGGGCGGTTGCGATCCAGGTCCAGCGCCAGGCCGAGCGACGCGCAATGCGCGATGACGACGCGCACGCCCTGCTCCAGCGCCGCGCGCACCAGCAGCGGGTTGCCCAGCTCGTCGCGCCTGGCGCCGGGCACGGCGTGCTCCTCGCCGCAATGCACGATGACGGGCAGGCGGCTGGCGGCCAGGCGCTCGTAGAAGGGGCGCAGCCGGCGGTCGCGCAGGTCGATGTTCATGCTGGACGGCAACCACTTCAGCGCCACGGCGCCGTGGGCCAGGGCGTGGTCCAGCCGTGCCAGTGCATCGGGCCGGTAGGGGTGGATGGAGGCCACCCAGGCAAAGCGATCCGCATGGGCCGCGGCGACGCCGGCGGCATAGGCATCGGGCACATGGAAGGTGGTGTGGGCGGCTTTCGGCTGCCCCGCCTGGTCGCAGGCCTGGTCGAAGGCGAACAGCATCCAGCGCGCGCCGGCCGGGAAGTCGTCGGCCAGGGCCTTCAGCCGCTCGACATAGGCGCGGTCGACGCTGGGCGCATCGGCCGGAACGCAGGCCGCGTTCAGGATGAAGCGCTTGCGCAGCATCTCCACCGGGTGCCACCACTGGCTGAGCTGGGCGTTGACGGTGCAGCCCGAACCCGAGTCGCCGGTGCCGAGCAGATGGGTGTGTACGTCCCAGAGCTGGGTGGGGTCCAGGCCGTCGAAGGTGCGGGCCAGCAACGGCTTCAAGTCTTCAGGGATGCCGTTGCGGCAGGCATTGAGCAGGCCGGCGCGGGCCGGGCCGGCGAGGGAGGTGAACAGGCCGGCGGCGGCGCCGCAGCACAGGAGATGGCGTCGGGTGAGCATGGGATTTCAGCCGCTGATGCGTTCGTGATGCAGCAGTGCCTTGCCCGACGCGTTGGGAATGAAGCCCACCACGCGCTCCCCGACGGACAGCAGGCCGCCGGCGCTGCAGGCCGTGAGGAACACGACGCCCATTGGGGCCAGGGCGGTGCCTTCAGCCAGGCGGCCGGACATGCGCACGCTGAAGCGGGCGCCATCTGCGGGCCGTTCCAGCAGCCAGCTGAAGCCATGGCCCTCTTCGTAGATCCCCAACACGGTCAGCACGGTGCTCGTGGCGAGCAGCCCTTGCGGCGTCAGTTGCATGGGCACACCGCTGGCGTCGATGATCGTCGCGGACAGGACGAAGGTGGGTAGCGACCAGGCCATGTAGTCGGAGCCGGTGGGCGCTTGCGCGCTCGCGGCGGATGTCAGGGCGGCGAGGACAAGGGCAGACAGGGTCTTCATCGGCGTGCAGAGGTGTTGAGGGCCGCGATGCTCGAGGCCTGCGGGCCGCCAACCGCCGGAAATCGCATGCAGTAGCGCGCCACGATCTGCGCCGGTTCGTCATGCGCTACCGTTGGCACCCATGTCGAGCACGCAATCCCTCGTGGCCCTGATCAAGGCCGAGTTGAAGACGCGCGGCCTCAGCTATGCCGAGCTGGCGCGTGAGCTGGAGTTGTCGGAGTCCAGCGTCAAGCGCATGCTGGCGCCGGGTGGCGAGATGCCGCTGTCACGCGTGGACGAGATCTGCCGCGTGCTGGGCCTGGAGTTCGCCGAGCTGGCCGCCCGCCTGGTGCGCGAGACGCCGACCCAGCGCGAGCTGAGCCTGGAGCAGGAGAAGGCGGTGGTGGCCGACCCCAAGCTGCTGCTGGTGGCCATCTGCTGCCTGAGCCAGTGGCCGCTGGAGAACATGCTGACGCGCTACCGCATGGCCGAGGCCGAGATCGTCGCGGCGCTGGCCAAGCTGGACCGCCTGGGCGTCATCGAGCTGCGCCCGCACAACCGCTACAAGCTCAAGGTCGCCAAGACCCTGCGCTGGCGGGCGCAGGGGCCGGTCATGCAGTTCTTCAGAGAGCGCGTGATGGCCGACTTCTTCGCCGGCGGCTTCGACGGCGACGGCGAGTTGCTGACCCTGGTGCACGGCGAGTTCGGCGCCGGCCATGCGCGCGAGCTGGCCGAGCGGCTGCAGCGCGCGGCCGACGACTTTGCCCGCCAGCATCTGCTGGACCAGAAGCTGCCGCCGTCCGAGAAGCGGCCCTACAGCGTCGTCATCGGCCTGAGGTCGTGGATCTTCGAGGCCTTCCGCGACCTGGAGAGAACCGGTTTGGGCCGGCGGCGAAGCTGAACCGGGTTCAGCGCATCACGCGCCCCCGTGCCGTCGCGAACGGCTGCACGTGCCCGCTGACCTCGATCTGCAGGCCGCCGTTGCCGAAGTACAGCCGGCCCACCTTGGCGCCACTGCTGAACAGCGTGATCTCGCCGTTGCCGTTGCTCAGCGCACCGTTGGCGCCGTTGAAAACCAGGGCCAGGCTGCCCGCCGCCACGTAGGGGGTGCCGGCCACGTCGAAGGCGAGGTTGACGTAGCTGAAGTGCGTCTCCGTGAGGCGCTGGTCGCTGCTGCGCGTCGTGGTGGTGACCGAGAGGCTGCCCCCCGTCACGGTCGCGCTCAGTGCCAGCAGGTTGTTGACGATGCGACTGCCGGCGACCGGCGTGAGGATGACCGTCTGCACGACGCTGCCGCCGTCCACCAGGCCGGCCAGCTTGACGCCCGCGCTGCCCGTCACCGTGTAGTCGCTGCCGGCACTGGCATCGGCCATGCGCAGATCGCTCAGGGTGACGGTGGCGGAGCCATTGATCGGCGAGCCCAGGCTGGTCAGGCTGTAGTCGGCGCTGGCGCTGCCGTTGTAGCGGGTGCCGTCGTCTACGCAGTCGGTGAAGCGGGTGGCCAGCACGCCGCCGGCCGGCAGGGCCTGCCCCACGGCGGGCGTCACGCCGCCCAGCGTCGTGCTGACACTGCCGCTCTGGCAGACGGCGGCGCTGCTGCGCACACGGCCCTGGTCGTCGCTCACTTCCAGCGGCGCGCTGGCGGCCTGCAGCCAGATGCCGCTGGTGCCCAGCAGGCGCATCAGGTTGGCCTGGTCGGCTTCGGTGCTGCTGGGCGCCTGCACCGTCAGCTGCGCGGTCGTGCTGACGACCTCGCCCTGGGAATTGCTGACCCGCACGCTGTACAGAGTGCCGCTGTCGCCCAGCGCCAGCACGGGTGTGGTGTAGCTGGCCGAGGTGGCGCCGCCGATGGCCGTGCCGTTCTTCAGCCACTGGTAGGTGGGCGCGGGGTTGCCGCTGGCGAGCACGACGAAGCTCGCCGTCTGGCCGGGTGCCGTGGTGACCGCGGCGGGCTGGCTGCTGATGCTGGGCGCGGCCAGCACCGAGGCGGTGACGCTGAGCGTGGCCTCGGCGCTGGTGGCGCTGCCGTAGGCGTTGCGCACCACCAGGCGGTAGCGGGCGCCCTGGTCGGCCAGCGTCAGCGCGGGCGTGGTGTAGGTCGCCGCCGTGGCCCCGGCGATGTCCGCGCCGTTGCGCTGCCACTGATAGCTGAGCGGCGCGCTGCCGGCGACCGTGGCGGTGAAGCTGGCGGTGGCGCCCACGAGGGCGCTGGCGCTGTGCGGCGCTTCGGTGATGACCGGCAGCGTGGCGGGGTCGACGTGCAACAGGGCCGCTGCGCTGGTGACCTGGCCGAGGCCGTTGCGCACCACGCAGCTGTAGCGGGCGCCATCGTCTGCCAGGCGCGCGGTGACGCTCAAGGTGTCGAAGGTCTCGCCGGGCAGGTCGGCGCCATTGCGTTGCCACTGGTAGCGCAATGCGCTGCCGCTGGCATTGACGCGGAAATTGGCGCGTTGGCCGGCCACCACGGTGCGATCCGCCAGCGTGCCGAGCAGCTTGGGCGCTGCGGCGTCGGTGAGCACGAGGCAGTTGGGCAGCGTGACATCGGTGGCCGACGGGCCGACCGCCAGCGCGGAGCTGTTGCGTTCACCCGCGATGGCCACCAGTTCGGCCAGCGAGCTTTTGCGGATGGCGACGCGGAACTTGCCGGCGGCGTCGGTCACGGCGGCATCCATGCCGGAATAGTCCAGGCCCGTGGCCTGCACATACGCCCAGGCAGTCGGCTTGCCGGCGCTGTCGTTGACGCAGCCGTTCACGAAGATGGTGTCCATCTCCATGTCGGCATTCCAGCTGCTGAAGTGGCTGACCGTGCCTTCGTAGTAGCTGCCGTCCACGGTCGTCTTCAGCGTGGCCTGGCCGTCCTGCACCCACTGGCCGGTGGCTTCGTCGAGATGGAACAGCGGCACGCTGGCCGGCGGCGTGGCCGAGCGGCTGGCCAGCGGGATGCGCACGGTGGCGGTGGCGCCGGCCTTGAGGTTGAGCTTGTTGCCGGCGGCGTCGCGCAGGTCCACGTTGATGGCGCCGAAGCTCTCGATCGCGCGGCCGCTGCTGGCTACATAACGGCCTGGCATGGCGGCGGGGTCGCGGGCGGGGTCGATGACGCTGAGCCGTGCGCTGAGGGTGCCGGTGGCCGCAGTGCTGCTGCCGTCGATGACGAAGGCGTTGGCCGGCAGGTCCACGCTGGCCAGCGAGTTCGCGGCGCGCAAGGTGCCGGGTGCCTCGGCGCTGAAGGTCTGCGCCTTGCCGGCGGCAACCAGGCGCTGGGTGATGTTGGTGCTCTGGTCGGCCGTGACGGGCAGCGGCAGCACCGCGTCGAGATGGCCGTCGGCCTGGATGCGCAGCACCACGGCGCTGGCGGGCGCGAGAGTGCCGAGCGTGAAGCGGCCCTGGGCATCGCTGACCGTGCTGGTGCCGGCGGCGGTGATGCGCGCGCCGGGCACCGGGCTGGCATCAGTGGCGCTGAGCACCTGGCCGCTGATCTGGCCGGTGGCTGCCGGGGCAGTGGGCGTGGGCGCTGCTGGGCTGCTGCCGCCACCGCCGCAACCGCTCAACAAGGCGGTCAGGCAAAGGCTGGCCAAAGCGCCGCGCAGGCGCTGGGAACTGAAAGGCATGGAACTCCCTGGTCTGGACTGCACCGGCGCTGTTTCGCACCTGACGGCTCCGCGTTGACGCAGGGCGGGCGCAGTGTAGGAAGCGCCCCGGTGGGATTTCAGGGTTCTCCCTAGAACCGCAGGCCCCGCGATCCAGGGGGCATGCCGGGGGTCACCAGAACTCCCAACGCCCGGTCGAAATGACCCAGATGCCCAGCAGGCCGTTGGTCACCGCGTGGGCGATGACGGCCGTCCACAGCTTGCCGGTCTTTCGGTAGAGCAGGGCGTAGGCGAGCCCCGCGACGACGGCGGCCAGCCACAGCGTGTGGGCCAGCGTGAAGACGAAGGTGGAGATGACGATGGCCTTCATGCCGACGGCCTGCGGGTCGACGCGCTCGAAGCCAGGATGCTGTACCCAGCGCATCAAAAAACTGCGCCAGAACAGCTCTTCCATCACCGGCACGACCAGGGCCGCGCCAATGAGTCGCAGCACGATCAGCGGCCAGATCAGCCGGCCATCGGCATCCAGCGGCACGAAGCTGGCCGTCGCCGAGCCGAGCTGCATCCACGGTGCGTCCAGCTGCACCCAGATGGCGAAGACGGCGATGCCGACGACGACGGCCCAGCCGGTCTCGCGGGCCTCGGGCAGGTTCTGGCGCGCCAGCTCGCCATAGCCTTTCCAGTAGTACGCCAGCAGGCCGGCGACGACGAGGGTCTGGGCGCCGTAGATCCAGCGCGAGTCCAGGCCGAGGTCCGCCGGCAGATAGCCGCGCAGGGCCAGGAAGGCCATGAAAACGAAGAAGGGAATGCAGCGGGCGAGGGCAGCGGGGCTGAGTGCGGGCGAGTCGGCAGGCATGTCGGGGCCCAGCTTAGCCCGAGGTCACGGTGGTCCGGTGACCCGGCCCCCCCAAGGCTCAGGGGGCTGCCGTCGATTTGAGCAATCCATCCTTGAAGGCCACGAAGACGCCATTGGTCCAGCCGAAGCCGTCCTGGGTCTCGTACTCGCCGCCGCCGCCGGGCCTGTCCTCGGCGACGTCGTATTTCTCCAGCAGCCGGCCGGTGGCGAGATAGACGCGGTGCACGCTGGCGCACCAGCGCGCGGCGATGTCGCGGGCCAGGGCGGCATGGCCATAGCGCTGCAGGCCCTGGGCCGCCATCCATTGCAAAGGCGCCCAGCCATTGGGGGCGTCCCACTGCTGGCCGGTGACAAGGGCCGTCGTCAGCAGGCCGTTGGCGCCCAGCAGATGGCGCTGCACCTGGGCGGCCGTGGCGTCGGCTTGGGGCGGTGTGGCCATGCCGAGGTAGAGGGGCACGAGGGCGGCGGCGGTCAGCGGGCGCGGGTCGGCGGCATTGCGCCAGTTCAGATCCGAGAAATGGCCGGTGTCGGCGCGCCAGAAGCGCGTCTGCAGCAGCTGGCGGCGTGTGCCCGAGCGCGCCTCGAAGGCGCGAGCCGTGGCGGTGTCGCCGCTGCGGGCGGCGCCCAGCGCGATGGCGTTCTCCAGGCCGGCCAGCAGCGCGTTCAGGTCGACGGGTGCCAGCGCTGTCGTCTCGATCGTCGCGATGTCGGCGGGGTCGGCGCACCAGCGGCCGGAGAAATCCCAGCCGCTTTCGGCGCCGGCGCGCAGGTCACGCCAGACGTCGGCGGGAGGTCGGCCGGGAGCGGCATCGGCCGTCAGCACGTCCTCGCGCCAGCTCTCCTCGCGCGGTGTGCAGCGGTCGTCCCAGTAGCGGTTGAGCAGGGCGCCATCGGTCGTGCGCACGACGCGGCGGTGGGCCTTGCCCGGCACCAGCGCGGCCTCGCCGGCCATCCAGAAGGCGTGTTCGGTCTTCAGCGCATCCAGATGCGCGGCGAAGCCGGCGGCCGGGTCGTCCGCATGCAGCAGTTCGACCATGCGAAAGAAGAACGGCGGTTGGCTGCGGCTCAGCATGTAGCTGCGGCTGCTGTTGGGAATGAAGCCGTGGGTCGCGATCAGGTGGGCGAAGTTGGCGAGCATATGCTCGGCCAGGTTGCGCCGGCCATCGGCCACCAGGCCCAGCATCGTGAAGTAGCTGTCCCAGTAGTACAGCTCGCGGAAGCGCCCGCCGGGCACCACATAGGGCCGGGGCAGGGCCAGCAGGGTCTCGCCTTCCTGGGCCTGGGCATGCTCGCGCACCAGCAGCGGCCACAGGGCCTGGATGTGCTCGCGGACGCCCAGGCGCGGGCCGACCGGCGCGTCATGCCCGGGCAGCTCGAAATGGGCGTGCACGAAGTCGGACAGCGAGAAGCCGGGCAGGCGGCGCTCGGCCTCGAAGCGGGCGCGGATCAGCGAGGGCGAAGTCTTGGGCCGTGCGTCGACAAAGCTCTTGCCATCGCCGAAGACGCGCGTCATCTGCACGGCGACGAAGAGCTCGCCATAGAGTTCGTGAGGCGTCGCGGCTGCCGCTTGGGCGGGGGCGACGGCATGGGTGGGCGCGATGGCGAACAAGTCGCCCGGGCGCTGCGAACGGGAAGTCATGTGGACGAAGCGAGATGCCGGCGCAGCCGGGTGAGCGAGACCGCCAGCGCCGCGACGGGCACCAACAGCAGGCCGAAGGCGGTGGTGCCGTCGAAGGCGACGAAGAGGCGGCCGGTGATGAAGCTGCCGAGCGTGCCGCCGAGTGCCGAGAAGACGACGATGAGGCCGGTCATGGCCGCGTGCTGGCGCTGCGGCAGGGCGCTCAGCATGGCGGAGTTGATGGCCGGGTAGATGGGTGCCAGCAGCAGGCCGGTCAGCGGCAGCAGATAGGCGGCGGGCGGGGCGTTGAACCAGCCGACGTCGCCGGTCAGCGGCTGCGCACCTCGGGCCATCGGCAGCGCGACGAGGATCAGGCCTGCAATGCCGACCAGGCAGGCGATGACGACGGCAAACCAGCCCAGGCGGCCGATGACGGCGGCACTGGTCAGGCGGCCTAACGCAGTCGTCGCCGGCATGATGACCGCGAGGCCCACGCTCATCGCCGCCGGCAGGTGCAGCACCTCATTGTTGAAGCTGGGCAGCCAGGTCGAGATGCCCTGCTCGATCAGCACGTACAAGAATGCCGACAGCAGGAAGACGACGACCAGGGCCAGCTTCAGCAGCGGTGCCATCGCGACGAGGTCTTGGCGCAGCGTCGTGTTGGGCGACCGGATGGGGCCTTCGTCCAGCGGGCTGACCAGCAGCAGCAGGAAGGCGCCAGCGGCAAATGCCGCCAGCAGCCAATAGACCTGCAGCCAGCCCTGGCCTTCGGCATGAGCCGCCTGGCTGAACAGCAGAAAGCCGCCCAGCACGCCGACCATGAACAGGCCTTCGAGCAGGTTGGTGAAGCGCGCGTGGCCGGCGCGGTCCTGGGTGACCAGGCCGATCATGGAATAGGCCGAGACCTTGACCAGGGCGAAGCCCGCGCCCAGGGTGCAGAACATCAGCTTGATGGCCCAGAAGGCCGACAGCACCGGCATGGCGAGGCAGGCCGCGCCGACGGCGGCCAGGGCCAGCAGCATGGACTTCTTGAGCCCGAGCCGCGGCAGCAGCGAGGCAACGAGGAAAGACGTCAGCGCAATCGGCAGGTCCTTCCACGCGTCCAGCAATGCTGCCTCGGCGCGCGCCACGCCCAGGGTCTGCACGACCAGCAGGTTGACCGCGCCCACGCTGTTCAGCAGGGCGCCGAACAGCATGTAGGTCAGGATGATGGCGAGCTTGATGCGCAGGCCGCCGCTCGACAGGGAGACTGCAGGTGTGGTGGTCATGTCGAGTGGGGCTTGGAGTTCAGGCGTCGCCATCTTGGCGCGTCCTCAGAACTGGAAGCCGACGCTCAGCTCATAGGCCCGTCCGAAGAGCGGCCGCGCGAGGAAGACGCCGTCCTGGCCCACGCCCTGGCCCGGCACGCGGAAGTTGCCTTCCGTCAGGCCGACCTTGTTGGTCAGGTTGGTGCCGGTCAGGCGTACTTCCAGGCCGTTGTCCATGGAGAACACGGCGCCTGCGTCGATCGTCCGGTAGGCCGGCAGCTTCAGCGTGTTGGTCTGGTCGGCGAAGCGCTCGCCCACATGGCTGAAGGTGGCGAAGGTGCGCAGCTGGCCGAAGCCGGTCTGGGTCTGCCAGCTCGGCGTCAGGCGGGCCTGGAACTTGGGCGCGCGCTCGACGCGGTTGCCGCTGAACTGCTGGAAGTCCTTGTACTTGGCATCCTGCACATTGCCGGTGGCCGCGATCTCGAAGCCATAGCCGGGGCGCAGGGCCAGCTCGAACTCGACGCCCGTGGCCTTGCTGTTGGGACGCAGCACGACGTTGCCGGCGTTGGTGAACTGCTGGGTCTGGGAGTTGGTCAGCTTGTTGGCGTAGGCCGTCAGGAAGGCGCTGTAGAGCTTGGTGGCCGTCTTCAGGCCGATCTCGAACTGGGTGATGTCCTCGACCGAGTCCTTGGTCTCGTTGGCGCCGCGGCCGCGCAGCACGTCGAAGTCGGGCAGGCGATGGCCCTTGTTGACGCGCACGAAGGCGCTGAAGTCGCGCGTGAAGGCGTAGTTGGCGCCACCGGTGAAGGACGAACGGCTGAGCTTGCTGTCGATCAACGTGTTGGTGCCGTTGAAGTAGGACAGGTTGTTGTTGTAGATCGTCGTCGGGTCGGCATCGAGGTCGCCGCTGCTGACGTTGGCAATCGTGCCGGTGATGCGCTGGGTCTCGCGGCGGGCGCCGAGGTCCACGCGCAGCTCCTTGGTCAGCTGCCACTCGTCGGCGATGAAGAAGGCGCGGGTGTTGCCGCTGTAGTTCGCGTCAAGGTCGAAGGAGAAGGGCGGCGTGACATAGCCGTTGCGCGAGGCCTTGACGCCGTTGTCCAGGGCCACGTCGATGAGGCGGGCATGGGACTGCACCGTCATCAGCTGGGCCTGGCCCAGGGTCCACACGTCGTGCGAGCTGTAGCTGGCGAGGTAGAGGCCCAGGGTCAGGTTGTTGCCCGGGGCGATCTCGCGCGACAGGCGGGTCTCGTTGCTGGTCGAGCGCAGCGCCTTGTCGACGGCCCACATGCCGTTGACGATGACGGGCGTGTTGCCGGCGACGGTGCCGCCGCCATTGGTGAAGGTGGCGGTGCCCGTGACGGCGGCCTTGCCTGCAGCGGCCACGACGGCTGCATCGCCGTTGGCGGCCGTCACCTGCGAGGCGATGTAGCTGGACAGGGTCTGCGGATTCGCACCCGAGAACAGCGCGTAGGTCGGCGTGTCGCCGGTCGTGTGGCTGAGCTTGTTGGTCAGCGTCCAGTCGCCCAGCTTGGTGTCGAAGTTGGCACCATAGGTCTGCACATCGGCACCGCGGCCGTCGGCCAGGTCCTTGGTGACGGTCGTGCGCTGGATCTCGGGCTTGCCGTTGGGAAGGGTGCGGCCGGTGGCGCGGCCCGTCTCCAACACGATGTTGCGCAGCTCGTTGCCGTAGAAATAGTCCTTCAACGCATCGAAGCCGGGATAGCTGGACGCGCTCTTGCCGTCCGCCGAGCCGACGACCGGAATGGCCGTGAAGAAGGCGTTGCGGTCGCGCAGGGCGCGGGCATAGAGCTGCAGGCTGCCGTTGTCGAGCTTGCGGCTCAGCACCACGCTGGCCTGGCCGCCGCTGTCGGCGGGGAACTGGGTGTCGCGCACGCCGTCGCTTTCGCGCCAGAAGCCGCCCACCATGATGTTCCACTGGTCGCTGAGCTTGCCGGCATAGACGCCGTCGACGCGCTTGAGGTTGCCCGTGCCGGTGGTGACGCGCAGGCTGGCCTCAGGGTTGCGGCCGTCCTTCTGGATGAAGTTGACCGTCACGCCGGGCTGGCCGCTGCCGAAGATGGGGCTGGGGCCGCCGCGCAGCACTTCCATGCGGTCGATGGTGTCGTCCAGGCGGAACAGCTGCGAGTGCTCGAAGAAGCTCAGCGTGGGCAGGTGATATAGCGGCGCGCCATTGAGCTGGAAGGTCGAGTAGGGGCCGTCGCCCGGCGTCGGGAAGCCGCGCACGCGGATGTTGGCGCCGGCCTGGCCGCCGGACGTTTCCACGAACACGCCAGGCACGGTCTTCAGGATGTCGGCAGTGCTGGTGGGCGCGGCCTGCTTGATCTGTTCTTCCGTCGCGGTCGTGATCGAGAAGCCGGCTTCCAGCTTGCGCACGCCTTCGCGGCGGGCCGTGCCGGTCACGACGACGGCTTCGAGTTCCTTGACCTCGGGGGCCTCAGCGGCAGTTTTTGCGGCGGGCTTGGCCGCTTCCTGAGCGAAGGCGGCACCGCACAGGCTGGCGGTGGCGAGGGCGATCAGCTGCAGGCGGAACAGCGGGGCGCGGTTGCGCGCCACGGCGTGGGAGCTGGGCATGGTTGTCTCCGGTGATGGTTGTTTGTTCTGCGTCCCGAAAGCCGTCGCGGCCGTCGCCGACTTTCGATGGAGTGGACTTTGATGGCAAATGTTATCGATGTCATTTGGGTTTTTACCAATGTGGCTTGGCGCTGACATCGATGACATCGATTGCGATCGGACCCGCCCGTCGTTTTTGATGCGGTGGCTTGTTGGACCGGGGCAAACCCCGACAATCCGCGCCCATGAGCACCCAAGACCTCACCGACGCCGAGTTCGCCGAACTCGACGAACTCCTCGCCGCCACGCCTGAGCCCCTGCAGCCGCTGGACGCCTCCATGCTGGACGGCTACCTCTGCGGCGTCATCGTGCAACCCCGCCTCATCGAGTCCGACGAATGGCTGCCCAACATCTTTGACTACGACGGCGGCCTGCTGCCCGAGACCGTGGATGCCGGCTGGCTGGACAAGCTGACCCAACTCGTCGAGCGCCGCCACGCCGCCCTGAACCGCGGCCTGGTCGAGGACGGCTGGTTCGACCCCGTCATCCTGGAGGTCGATGAAGAGCAGGAGCCCGATCCCCTGCCCGAGGACGCCACCGACGAGGAGCGTTCGGCCCGCGCCAGCTACGACGAGCTGGGCCCGATCTCGCGCGCCCTGATGCCCTGGGTCGCCGGCTTCCAGCATGCGGCCCTGTGCTTCCCCGAGCTGGCCGACATGCCCAACGAAGACGTCAGCGCGGCCATGGCCCGCCTGTACCGCCACCTGCCGGCCGAGACGGCGGAGGAGAAGGAAGTCGTCGCGACCCTGAACCGCGAGCATCCGCTGAAGGACCTGGACGACGCCATCGAGGAACTCGTCGTCACGGTGGCCGACCTGGCCGACCTGACCGAGGCCGAGCGCTACCGCGTGGACACCATCAAGCGCGACACGCCCAAGGTGGGGCGCAATGATCCTTGCCCTTGCGGCTCGGGGCGCAAGTACAAGGTTTGCCACGGTAGCAACTGATGCGCTTCCAATTGCTCTCGGATCTCCACCTGGAGACTGAGAGCTACGTTCCCACGCCCGCGCCGGGCGCCGAGTTGCTGATCCTGGCGGGTGACATCGACACGACCTGGCGCAGCTTCGAGCTGTTTCGCGGCTGGCCGGTGCCCGTGCTCTTCGTGCCGGGCAACCACGAGTACGACCGCCGCGACGTGGACGAGGCGCGCGAGGCATTGCGTGCCCACGTGAAGGAAGTCGGCCTGCGCATGCTCGACGACGAGTCCGTCGTCATGACGGACGCGCAAGGCCGGCGCGTGCGCTTTGTCGGCTGCACGCGCTGGTGCGACTTCGACGCCTTCGGCCCCTCGGGCCGCGATCGCGCGATGCGGGCGGGGGGCTATTTCCAGAACGTCATGCAGTCGACTCGCTTTGGGGAGCCCTTCGGTGTTGATGCTGTGCGCGTGCTGGCGCTGGAGCAGCGTGCCTGGCTGGCCGACGAACTCCAGCGCACGGGAGATTGGGACGCGACGGTGGCCATCACCCATTTCGCGCCCAGCCTGAAAAGCGCCGACCCGCGCTACGGTCGTCAGCCCGGCACGGCCAGTTTCTGCAACGACGACGAAGACCTGCTGCCGCACGCCAGCCTGTGGATCCACGGACATCTGCACTGCCGCCACAACTACCGCATTGGCGACACGCGCGTCATCAGCAACGCGCGCGGCCACAGCAAACGCGGCGAGGCCGATGGCTTCGATGGGCAGAGGGTGTTCGAGGTGTTCCCGGCTTGAGGTTCAACGGCTAGGTAGCTGATTTCTCAGAGGCCAAGCCCGGAATGCGAAAGCAGGGGTAGTCAATTCAAACCAACTGCTGCTTCAGGCTGAAAGCCGGTATCGCCATTAAGCTGGAGACGAGCAAGGGCCTGCTTGACCTTCTTGGTAGTCAGCCTCGGTTCGAAGCTGCCGAACATTGGAGAATGTTCCAATCAATCTACGAATCAGTATGCCGCCAAGATCACTTCCCACTAACGTTGGCGCGTGTGTGATGCTATTGCCTCTGGCCCTGTGCGCCCTCACCGCCTGCGGCAAGAGTCAGGCCACCAAGGCGGCAGAAGCTAATGAGGCGGCCTACCGTGAGAAGTACGCCAAGGCCGAGGCTCTGTTCAAAGAGCGCTGTAAGACCGCCGGCGTAGTCATCAAGCGCACCGTCAAAGACGTGGAAGGCATTGAGCTGACCAAGGTCAAGAAGCCGATTCCCTGGGGCGGGACGGAGTACTTCGATCCGATGTATCCCGAGGCAGCAATGGCGGGCGAGTCTGGAGGGGACGACTACATCAAAGAGTTCTTGATGACAGAGGTGCGGGACCGGTTGATTCCGGACCGGCGGGGGATGCTGACTCCCGACAACGGACCGAACTGCGAGCGTTGTATGCCGCTGATCCTGGGCTATAAGTTCGTCGAGTACAGGGACCGTGCCACTGGCAGGCTGTTTCGGGCGTCATTTCCGGGAGGCGCGCGCCGCGCCGACTGGCGGGTTGACTTCAAGCGCGACCACATTCCAGCATCTAGTACGCGATATGCCCTTGATTACGAAGACTTGGTCGACCCCGAAGACCGTGAACTCTGGATCTCCGGCACGAGGCTTAAAGTAATTGATAAACAGTCAGGTGAAATGATCGCTGAGTTGACCAAGTTCGTGTGGGATGCGGGCTTTGGGGGAGGCGCCACGGGCCGATGGCCATGGGCACACGCCGCGAGTACTCTCAGTACGGTATGCCCCAGCTATCCAAACAGACCGGACCATTGGGACAACCGCTATTTCGTGGACACAATTCTTCATCCGAAGCAGGAAGATTGATCTCGGCGGCGGAAGAGGTTAGGTGACGCTGAACCGGCATTGCCGACGACAACTGCCAGCCGTCGGTGCGGGCTCTTGGCCGACAGCCTACATCGGCCGGAGTCAATCCGAACGACAGCTGCCGCTGCAAAGCGGGCGGCCACCGCACTTAGCCTGCTCAATGACCGTGGTGCGTGTACTTGCCAATCAGGCCCACCACAAAGACCACCCAACCGATACCGAAGACGAGCCATCCGATCTTGGCCCACGGCGGCGGCTGGATGATCTGATCCCGCCTGGTGAAGGGCAGAAGGCGCCAAATCCAGTTCACGGGGTCGAAGCAGGCCCCGAAGAAAAGGATGGCGGCCCCTGCGGCTTCGATGGCCCGAAACGGCTTGCCGTTTGCCTGATCGGCGATGGCAAAGTGGACGGCGAACAGGCTAGCGCCAAAAAGCAGCGCCGCGGCAATGATCTCTAGGGCGACGGAGCGAGGGGGCAGGTCGGAGGGCATGGGCGGGCCGGCGATTCTTGCCCAACTTCAAAGCTTGCGGCCGTGCCGCCTGGCTATGGGTGCTGCCAGCCGCTCCAGGCTGGAAGCGGACTGTCTCGTCTTACGTCAGCTGCTTTAGGCGGTTTCGACGCTCCAACAGGCAAGCCGCGATGGTTGTTGCAAGTCCCGCCAGGAAGAGCCCGATCGTCATTTCGTTGTCGCTGCCGCGCTGGCAGGCAACGAATGCCGAGGCAGAGGCTCCGGCAAATAGGAATATCCAACTCGTCCATCTTTCCAGACGTCTAAGCAGACATAGAACGTACATCGGTAGACCGACCAAGAGCGTTGCCGCATACGCATACGGCAATGTAATGAGGCCGAAGACGACGCCAACCTGAAATTTGTGGTTCAGGTCGTGCTGCGAAACGACGCAGGCCGCAATGAAAAGCGCAACGGGAAAAGCCACCACCCAAACTAGAGGCGCGAAGACAAATACCTTCCATGGGAAGACGTACTCGTTGACTGTCATGGCATCGATTCTGCCTAGGTGGGGGTGTCCGCTTGCGCTGCATCGCCGACATCCAACGGCGTCGCTGCTTGTCCTATCCGCCGTTTCTCTTGGCGGGTCGGGGCGTGCATCGCGGCTGGATGTGGCCGCATCGGTGAATATCCTCGGGTCGCGTTACCAGTCGTCGTCTACGCCCGGAGACGACTGCGTCAGCGTCCTCGCCGCCTATGGCGAATCTGAAGCCAGCCTGAAGCCTTCCCAAGGTTTTGAAGCTTCAGGCCTTGCGCCCCGCCGGGGCATCGCCAATGGGGTGGTTGTCGTCCCTAGAGTGGTTTTCGGCCCGCGCTAGACGGGTCTCGTGACGACTACTACGGAGACAACCCCATGCAAACGACACCGGCGCTGCGTCGCCTGATTTCCTGCCTGCCGTTCTTGATGCTGGCAACCACTGTTCACGCCGCCACCTTCCAGGCCGAAAGCGCCGCCCTCAGCGGCGGCGCGTCCACCGCGACCGACCACACTGGCTACACCGGCAGCGGCTTTGTCGGCGGCTTCGTCGATGGCAACAAGGGCAATGCCCAGACGAACTTCACCGTCAACGCGGCCACGGCCGGCAACTACACGCTGAAGCTGCGCTATGCCAACGGCACCGGCTCGGCCAAGACCTTGACGCTGTATGTGGACGGCGTGTCCAAGGGCCAGGTCAGCCTGGGCGCCACCGCCAACTGGGACGACTGGCTGGTACAGACGACCACCGTCGCGCTGACCGCCGGCAACCACAGCATCGCCTACAAGTTCACCGGCGCCGACAGCGGCAACGTCAACCTGGACAAGCTCGATGTCGACGCCGTCGTCACCGGCAGCGGCGGCCGCGAGGCAGAGAACGCCACGCTGAGCGGCGGCGCCGTCGTGGCGACCGATCACACCGGCTACCAGGGCAGCGGCTTTGTCGGCGGCTTCACCGATGGCAACAAGGGCAACGCCCAGGTCGCCTTCGCCGTGACGGCGGCGAGCGCCAGCAGCCATTCGCTGAGCCTGCGCTATGCCAATGGCACGGGCGCGGCCAAGACCTTGACCGTCTATGTCGACGGCGCCTCCGCCGGCCAGGTCACGCTGCCCGCCACGGCGAATTGGGACACCTGGGCCACGCAGACGTCCACCGTCACGCTGAGTGCTGGCGCCCATACGGTCGCCTACAAGTTCACGACCAGCGATAGCGGCAACGTCAACCTCGACGCGCTGGACGTCGCGGCCGTCACCGGTGGCGGCAACCCCAATGTCACGCCAGCCGAGGCCGAGACCTGGTTCATGTCCGGCGGCGCCGCGGTGTCGACCTCGGTCAGCGGCTACAACGGCAGCGGCTATGCGGCCGGCTTCTCCAGCAGCGGCGCGCGCGCCATCCGCACCGTCTTCATGAGCGGCGACGGCAGCGCCACCGCCAGCCTGCGCTACCTCAACACCAGCGGCAGCGCTCGCACTCTGGATGTCATCGTCAATGCCGCCAAGGTCGGTACGGTCAGCATCCCGGCCAGCAGCACGTGGGCGACGCTCAGCCTGCCGCTGACGCTGCGCACCGGTCACAACACCGTGGGGCTGCAGTCTGCATCGGCCGGCGCTGACGTCGGCATCGACAGCCTCAGCGTGGCCGGCGAGCTGACGGCCGCCGCGCGCGGCGCCACCGTGCGCACGACGCTGTATGAAGCCGAGGCCGCGTCGACCAACGCCACCGTGATGACCGCCGGCCGTACGCCCTTCACCGTGCAGTCCGAGTCCAGCGGCCGCAGCCTGGTGCGACTGTCCAACACCGGCCATCAGGTCAGCTTCACGACCACCCAGCCCACCAACTCCCTGGTGCTGCGCTATTCCATCCCCGACGCGCCGGGCGGCGGTGGTCAGTCGGCGACGCTGGCGCTGTACGCCAACGGCACCAAGGTGCAGGACCTCACCCTGACGTCGACCTATGCCTGGGTCTACGGCGCCTACCCCTTCCGCGACGTGCCGTCGGACGGCACGCCGCGCCACTTCTACGACGAGATCCATGTGCCGCTGGCGAGTTACCCGGCCGGCACCGTGTTCAAGCTGCAGAAGGACGGCGGCAATACCGCGGCCTACTACGACATCGACTTCATCGAGACCGAGGTCGTGCCGGCCGCCTATGCCATGCCGGCTGGCGCCTTCTCCATCACCAGCTACGGCGCGGTGTCCGGCGGCGGCGACGCGACCTCGGCCTTCCAGCAGGCCATCGCAGCGGCGCAGCCGAGCGGCGGCGTGGTGTGGATTCCCGCCGGGACCTTCAAGCTGAGCTCCCGCATCAACATCTCCGGCGTGACCATGCGTGGCGCCGGTCCCTGGTACTCGACGGTGGAGCTGGGCAACGACGGCCACGGCGGCCTCTACGGCACCGGCAACAACGTCAAGCTGGCCGACTTCCTGATGCTGGGCAAGGTCACGCTGCGCGATCCCGACGGCCAGGTCATGACCGACGCGCCGCTGGAAGGCAACTTCGGCACCGGCTCGATGTTCCAGAACCTCTGGTTCGAGCACACCAAGGTCGGCATGTGGATCGACTCGGGCACCAACGGCCTCTACGCCAGCGGCCTGCGCATCCGCAACACCTTTGCCGACGGCGTCAACATCCACGCCAATGTGCAGAACGTGGTGATGGACCAGAGCGTCGTGCGCAACACCGGTGACGACGCGCTGGCGATGTTCTCGGAGGGCGCCGCGGTGACCAACTCGGCCTATCTGCGCAACACCGTGCAGTCGCCGGTGCTGGCCAATGGCATCGGCATCTACGGCGGCTACGGCAACCGCGCCGAGTACAACGTCATCAGCGACACGGTCGTCGGTTCTTCCGGCATCACGGTCAGCTCGCGCTTCAGCCCCGTGCCCTTCAGCGGCACCACGCGCATCACCGGCAACACGCTGGTGCGCACGGGCGGCTTCGAGCCCAACTGGAACGACCAGTTCGGCGCGCTCTTCCTGTTCGCCGACACGTCCAGCATCACCGCGCCCCTGGTCATCAAGGACCTCGTCATCCAGGACAGCACCTACTCGGGCATCTACATCAGTGGACCGAACCAGGTGCAGGGCGCGTTGTTCGACGGCGTGACGATCACGGGGGCCGGCACCTACGGCATCCAGATCAAGTCAGGCGGCAATGCGACCTTCCAGAACGTGACGGTCAGCGGTGCAGCCCAAGGCGGCTTGAGCAACACGGGCGGCTTCACGCTGAACCGCGGCTCCGGCAACTCCGGGTTCTAAGCGTGCTTAACCGGCTTGATCCTTAGAGCCCAAACCACGCCGGCGATCAACAGCAGCACGCCTGCCAAGGTCGCCGGCGGCGGGGTGCGCCGGTTCCATGCGAAGGCATAGGCCAGCGCCGCCAGGGTCTCGAAGACGATCAACTGGCCCGATAACGAGGTCGGCAGCCGCTGGCTGGCCTCGTTCCAGCACAGCGTGCCCAGCCACGAAGAGCACAGGCCGATGGCCGCCATCAGGCCCACGTAGGCCAACGGCCTGTCGCCGAGGGGGAAGGTGTAGTCGGCCGGGATCAGCGTCCCTGGCGCCAGCAGGCAGACAAGGGCGAGCAGCAGCACGCCCACCAACGCCATCGGCAGCGTGACCAGGCCTTGCGCCGTCGCCCACGCGCGCGGGCTCCGATCGGCATGTGCCCTAAGCCAGTCGGCATTGCGAATGGGATACCAGGTCCAGCAGGCCACGGCGGCGATGGCCAGCAGCGCGCCCTCGGCATAGCGGCGCGGGTCGCCGGCCTCGGCCTGCAGCGTGGCCAGCTCATCGCGGTTGACGCAGGCCAGGCCCGCCGCGATCAGCAGCAGCGATGGCGCCAGCCTGGCCCACGGCAGATGGCCGTCGCGCACGCGGTTGCGGTGGTTGGCGCAGATGGCGATGACGACCGGCAGCGTGCCGATGATCATGGTCGGCAGCGGCGCGCCGGCGCGCTGGATGGCGGCCGACAGGCACAGGTAGTAGAGGAAGTTGCCCACCAGGCTGAGCTTGGCGGCTTCCCACCAGTCGCTGCGGGGCAGTTCGCGCAGCGCGCGGCGGTCCAGCAGCAGGGCCAGGGGCAGGGCAATCAGTCCGAAGGCCAGGTAACGGCCCACCGTCAGCAAGGCGGGGGCATAGCCGGGCAACATGATGGGCGCGACAAACACCAGCCCCCACATCAACCCCGCGGCGAGGGCAAACAGCAATCCAAACAACATGCCGGCATCTTCCCCCATGCCGGCGTCACATCCGGGCGCTAGGCTCTTTCAACGATGCGCCATGCCTTCGTCTTCAGTCTCGTTCTCGTCACCTGTGCCGCAGAGGCCGGCCGGCCTCTGCAGGCCGACGACGCCGCCGTCATGGACCCGCACGCCTGCGAACTGGAGGGCGCGCATGGCGACTGGCGCCTGGACGGTGGCGGCCAGCGCCAGACCAGCCTGCAGCTGGGCTGCGGCATCGGCTGGGGCAGTGAGGTGGCGTTGAACGCCATCCGCCCCCGCGAGCTGGCGCTGAACGGCAAGACGATGCTGGCCAGCACGGCCTGGGCCGATGGCGATGCCCAGCTCACCCTGGGCTGGAGCCTGTCGCACCGTCATGTCGAGACGGCCTGGCGGCGCAGCAGCGCGGGCTTGACCCTCATCGGCAGCGCGCCGCTGACGCGTGACCTGACCCTGCATGCCAACTTCGGACACCAGCGCGACGAGCTGCTGCAACGGCGCAGCACCACCTGGGCCCTGGCCGTCGAGCATGGCGGCTTCGGCGAAGGTGGGCGTTGGCAGCCCATGGCCGAGGTCTTCGGCGACGACCGCGGCAAGCCCTGGGCCAATGCGGCCCTGCGTGTCGCCGTGTTGCCCGATCGCCTGTTTGTCGATGCGTCCTATGGCCGCCAGTTCGCCGGCGCGCGGGCCCGCCTGAAGACGGCTGGGTTCAAGCTGGCGTTCTAGGTCCTGAACCAGTTCATCACGGCTTCGCGCTGCTCGGTCGTGTAGTGCAGGCCCAGCTTGCTGCGCCGCCACAGCACATCCTCGGCGCTGCGGGCCCATTCGAACTCCACCAGATGGCGCAGTTCGGACTCGAACAGGCCCGGTGCGATCTCGGCGCCCGGCGGCGCCGCCAGCAGCTCGCGCGCCACGCTGCCATAGCTGCGGGCCACGCGGCGCACACCGTCCCGGGGATAGGCCGCCTGCAGCTCGGCGGCAAAACCGTCGATGTCGACGCCGTGCGCCCCCAGGTCGCCACCGGGCAGGGTGGCGCCGGCCGTCCAGGGCTTGCGGGCCTGAACGTTGTGGGGTGCCAGCATCTCGCTCACCTGGGTTGCGCCGTCCTCGGCCAGCTTGCGATAGGTGGTCAGCTTGCCGCCCCAGACATTGAGCAGCGGCGCGCCGCCGTCCTTGTCGGCCTCCAGCAGATAGTCGCGCGTGACGGCCGAGGCCGAGCCGCCTTCGTCCAGCAGCGGGCGCACGCCGGCATAGGTCCACAGCACGTCGGCCGGCTGCACCGGCTGGGCCAGGTAGCGGCTGGCCTGCTCGCAGAGATAGGCCACCTCGTCCTCGGCGATGGTCGCGCGCGACGGCGGCTCCTCGTGCTCGGGCAGCTCCACATCGGTCGTGCCGATCAGCGTGAAGCGGCCCTGGTAGGGAATGGCGAAGATGATGCGGCCGTCGGCGTTCTGGAAGATGTAGGCGTGGTCGTGGGTGAAGCGCTGGTTCACGACGATATGGCTGCCCTTGACCAGGCGCAGGCCGCGCGCCGGCAGGGGCTGGCCATCGGTCTTCCGGGTGTGGTCGCGCAGAAAGCGCTCGGCCCAGGGGCCGGCCGCGTTGATGAGGGCGCGGGCTTGGAGCCGGCGGCCGTTTTGCAGCGCGATCTGCCAGCCCTGCGCACCGCGCACGGCCTCGGTCACGGCGCAGCGCGTCAGCACCTCGGCGCCACGCGTTCTGGCGTCCTGGGCGTTCAGCACGACGAGGCGGGCGTCGTCCACCCAGCCGTCGGAATAGACAAAGCCGCGCGTGAACTCGGGCTTCAGCGGCGCGCCATAGACGCTGCCGGCCAGGCGCAGACCGTGCGAGCCCGGCAGCAGCTCGCGGCGCGCCAGGTGGTCGTAGAGGAAGAGGCCGATGCGGATCATCCAGGCCGGGCGCAGATGTGGCGCATGCGGCAAGACAAAGCGCAGTGGCTGGATCAGATGCGGCGCACTGCGCAGCAGCACCTCGCGCTCCTGCAGGGCCTTGCGCACCAGCGAGAACTCATAGGTCTCCAGATAGCGCAGCCCGCCATGCACGAGCTTGGTGGACGCCGACGAGGTGTGCGAAGCCAGGTCGTCGCGCTCGGCCAGCAGCACGCGCCAACCCCGGCCGGCCAGGTCGCGGGCCAGGCCCGTGCCGTTGATGCCGCCTCCCACCACCACGACGTCAAAATGATCCATGCAACCACTCTAAGTGAATGACGGCCATGGACGCACTGCTCGCGTTGGATCAGGGGACTTCTAGTTCGCGTGCTCTAGTCTTCGGGCGCGACGGGCGCCTGCTGGCGGTCGCCCAGCGCGAGCTGCCGCAGCATTTCCCCCAGCCGGGCTGGGTGGAGCACGATGCCGAAGAGATCTGGACCCACCAGGTCGAGTGCGCCCGCGAGGCCGTGGCCAAGGCCGGGGTCAAGGTGGCGGCCATCGGCATCACCAACCAGCGCGAGACCGTCGTGCTGTGGGACCGCAAGACCGGCCAGCCCCTGCACAAGGCCCTGGTCTGGCAGGACCGGCGCACGGCGGCCTTCTGCGAGCAGCTCAAGAGCCAGGGCCTGGAGCCCCGCGTGCGCGAGCTGACGGGTCTGGTGCTGGACCCGTATTTCTCGGCCACCAAGCTGCGCTGGTTGCTGGACAACGTGCCCGGTGCCCGCGAGCGCGCTGCCCGCGGCGAGCTGGCCTTCGGCACCATCGACAGCTGGCTGCTGTGGAAGCTGACCGACGGCAAGGTGCACGCCACCGACGCCAGCAATGCCTCGCGCACGCTGATCTACGACATCCATCGCGGTGAGTGGAGCGACGAGCTCCTGGCGGCCTTCGACATTCCGAAGAGCCTGTTGCCCGAGGTGAAGCCTTCGTCCGGCGTCTTCGGCCAGGCGACCGAATTTGGTGTCCCCATCGCCGGCATCGCGGGCGACCAGCAGGCCGCGTTGTTTGGACAGGCAGCGTTGACCCCGGGCCAGGCCAAGAACACCTATGGCACCGGCTGCTTCCTGCTGATGCACACCGGCACCCAGGCGCGCACCTCCACGCAGGGCCTCATCACGACGCGCGCGGCGCAGGTCGATGGCACGGCGCAGTACGCGCTGGAGGGCAGCGTCTTTGTCGGCGGTGCCGTCGTGCAATGGCTGCGCGACGGGCTCAAGGCCATCGGCGGCAGCGGCGAGGTGCAGGCGCTCGCCAGCAGCGTGGCGGATGCCGGCGGCGTCATGTTCGTGCCCGCCTTCGCCGGCCTCGGCGCGCCCTATTGGCGGCCCGATGCGCGCGGTGCGCTGCTCGGCCTGACGCGCGGCACCACACAGGCCCATATCGCCCGCGCCGCGCTGGAGAGCATCGCGTTCCAGAGCGCGGCGGTGCTGACGGCGATGAACGCCGATGTCGATGCGGCGGACCGGCTGACCGAGTTGCGCGTCGACGGCGGCGCGAGTGCCAACGATCTGCTGATGCAGTTCCAGGCCGACCTGCTCGGCATTCCGGTGCTGAGGCCCAAGGTCATCGAGACGACGGCCTTGGGTGCAGCGCTGCTGGCTGGGCTGGGGACCGGTGTCTACGAGTCCACCGAGCAGATCGGCGCCATCTGGCAGCTCGACCGCGCCTTCGAGCCGCGCATGTCGCGGGATGAAGCGGGGGCGAGGCTGGCGGAGTGGGACAAGGCGGTGAGGCAGGTGTTGGCGGAATGATGAGGGCTTGGGGAGAACGACGTGCTTGAATGGCTTAGGCGACTGGGTGCGCCGAAAACGGGCCCGGACTATCGGCACGTCGATTCCCGCCACAAGGCCGAGGCGTTGTACAAGCGAGGCGAACTCAAGAAATTGCTCCTTCTCCCCATGGAATTTGGCGGGCAGGACGAGCCGCCGAATGTCGTCTACGTTCCAGCGTTTGCGGTCGAGTTGAAGAGCCGCCTGGATCTGAGCACCATCCGACCGATGGCCGAAAAGGGCTTGGTTCGCAAATACACCGCAACGCCAGCGTACGAGGGCAAGAGCGTTGTTCCGAGCGCCATACGCATCTCTGCGACTGAACCGGGGCGCTTTGAAGGCGTCGTCAGCATTTGGGGAAAGGCACTTCAGCAGGAATCGGAGCCGGTTTCAGAAGATCGGGCGCTGGAGCAACGCGCGTTCTGCTTGCCGGAAGTGGCTGTCGAAGGCCTTGGACCCGACGAGTTTGTCCGCGCCTACATCGCTGACTATGAACACTGGAACAGCTTCGCCAACGACGCTTACACCCAGGATCCCGATGCCGGCTTCGACTTGGCGGAGTCTGCCTATGCCTCGCTGATAGCGAAGTATTGCCCTCCAGGTTTTCAGCACCAGCCCGTTGCCTTTGGCAGTGACGCATCTCATGACAACAGCCGAGAGGTCGTGCTTGGCGTTGAACTCACGCCGCAAGGGTGTGTTGTCAGGACGAAAAACACCAAGCTCATCGGAACGCTCGCCATCGCGAACGACTACGAATATCACCTCAAGAAAACAGCCGAGCGGTGGTTTCTTGTCAGCCTTCTCTACGTTGATCAGGAGGGCAAATATGAAGGGCTCTGACCAGGAGTTCCGGGCGGGCCGAGGCAGGACGAGGCTGGTGTGGAGCAGGGACTGTGCGAGGCTTGCGGCGCTTGCTGCGGCGATGTTGGCCAGCTCCGATGCCGCCGATGCCGTCACGAACACCGGCTCCTGGGGCAAGAACCGGTTGAACCAGACGGTCGTGGTCAATATCGGCGACATCATCACGTTCAAGAACGATGCCAAGGGGCACGCTACCAACAAGCAGGTGGCGGCTGTCGCATTCGAAGGGGAATGTGCCTGGGTCGGTGAATCACCGGTGACCGGTGGCCCGGAAGCTCTGGATTGCCGGCAAGGTAAATCATCACCCCTGACCGGTGCCTACTTCAGGATCCGTTTCAGTGAGACGCACAGCAATATGTGCAGGCGCGGGACCGTCATCTACGAATGCGTGCAGGGTTGTGAGCCTCGACGGGTTCCGCGGCTGTTCGTGGAAGAGCCCGAAGAGTGTTGAAAGGCACGCGAGGGTGTCGACGTATTGAATGACCACCAACAAGCGCTGACGATATGGAATTACCGTTTGATTTTCGCGAGGCGGAGAAGTCGTTTGCCTGTTTCAACCAGCCGTCGAGTTACATCGATCCGGATCTCTATGAGCCCGAGCGAATCGACTACGAAGAGATGCTGGGCGGCAAGCCGCGTGAGCAACTCACCGCATTCGACTTTGGTACTAGCGCGTGGGGGCCACTGTGCTATCTGACGCCGGCAGCGAAGGCCTACCTGCTTCCCCGCCTGATGGAATTGGCTGCACCAGACTCCAGAGACAAGGCGGGAGATCTCTTCATGATGCAGTTCATCAACCATTTCTCCGAAGGACCTCGACATCCAAGCCTCTCATTGCTCGATGCAAGCCAACGTGCGGTCGTTGCCCACTTCCTGGAGCATTTGGCCAGTGAGTACGGTGAGTTCGTTGCGCAAGAGTGCTGGGACGACGTCCTTGCCGAGGGCATTCGCAATTGGCGCGGTGTGTAGCTCCTGCACTTTCCGCCGGCACACCTTCCGGTTCAGTTTGCTCGGCGATCTTCAATAGCTCCTCATGCGCCATATTGCTTCGCTCACCTTCAGCGATTCCCTCGTCAGGAAAGCCACCTTTGCTTTCTGGCGCCGAACGGTCGGAGTTGGTTTTCCTTTGGTGCTTGCCGTCTTGGCTGCATACGTCGTCTGGCTTGGTGCGAATGGAGACCGCAGCTGGGGCGTTGGCGCGCTGGGTGCCGCCGTGTCGATCGGCGTCGTGTTTTCAGCAGCGCTCTATGTCTTGCATTACAGGAATGGGCGGCAGAAGCTCCGCGATATGGGGCGGCCGATGGCTGAGATCGCAGCAGACGACGAGGGCTTCACCGTCAGCTCTGGCATGGGAAGCTCGACGCTCAAGTGGTCAGCCGTTCAAGCGGTGTGGCGCTTCGAAGGGTTCTGGCTGGTGCTTTTTTCCAAAGCGCATTTCATGACACTGCCTCTCGGTGAATTGGCGCCAGAGATGCAGGCCTACATCCTTGAACGCGTCACGGCCAGCGGTGGAAAGGTCGACGCCTGACCTCCGTCAGCGCGACTCAGACATCCAATGCGGTCGCGCGCCCCACACCCTCCCACGCCGCCAGATCCTTCAGCAACTGCTCGCTGTGCGCCCGCACCGCGTCAATCGCATCCGCGCCCAACTGCAGCCGCAGCGGCGTGACCTTGGCCTTCAGCGCCGCATCGATGGCCGCTGCCGCTTTGTCCGGGTCACCGGCCTGGGTGCCGTCCATGCCCTTGGCAAAGCTGCGCGTGCCGCCCACGATGTCGTCATAGGCCGGCAGCACGGGCATCTGGCGCAGCACGTCGGCGCCGGCAAAGCCGGTGCGGAAGGCGCCGGGTTCGACGATGAGGACCTGGATGCCGAAGGGTGCGACCTCCTGGGCCAGGGCCTCGGACAGGCCTTCCAGCGCGAACTTGGAGGCCGAGTAGGCGCCGAAGCCGCCGAAGGACATCTGGCCGCCCATGCTGGACAGGTTGACGATGGCGCCGCTGCGCTGCTCGCGCATCGTCGGCAGCACGGCGCGGGTCACGGCCACGGCGCCGAAGAAGTTGGTTTCCATCTGGGCGCGCAGCTCGGCGTCGGGCGTCTCCTCGACGGCGCCGACGAGCCCAAAGCCGGCGTTGTTGAGCAGCACATCGATGCGGCCGAAGCGCTCCAGCGTGGCGGCGACGGCCCGTTCGGCGTCGCCAGCGGCGGTCACGTCCAGTGGCAGCACGAGGACGCGCTCGGGGTTGCTTTCGGCCAGCGCCGCCAGGCGGGCCGGCTGACGGGCGGTGGCGACGACGTTGTAGCCCTGGCTCAGCGCGTATTTGGCGAAGGACAGGCCGAAGCCGGACGAGGCGCCGGTGATGAACCAGGTGGGGCGTTGGGTTGCAGTCATGGGGGCTCCGTGGGGTGGTGGGTTGCGACGGAGTCCAGTGTCTTGAAACGATGTGATCGGATAAAGACGTCGAAATTGCATGGGTCATGCGATATGGTTCATGAATGAACCGTGAGCTGCTGGCCCATCTGCCCATCGTTGTCGCCGTGGCCGAGAAGCGCGGCTTTGCGGCTGCCGCTCAGGCCCTGGGTCTGAGCGCGTCGGCCGTCAGCCATGCGGTGCGGGTGGTGGAGGACGCACTCGGCGAGCCGCTGTTCGCGCGCACGACGCGCAGCGTGGCGCTGACCGAGGCGGGGCAGCGCTTTCTCGCCAGCGTCGGGCCGGCGCTGGAGGACATTGGCGCGGCCGTCGAGGGCTTGAGCGCTGCGCGTGGCGAGGTGAGCGGCGTGCTGAAGCTGAACTCCTCGCGCGTGGCCTCGCAGATGGTGCTGCCGCCGCTGCTCGCGAAGCTGGCCGTGGAGCACCCGAAGTTGATGGTGGAGGTGCACGATAACGACGCCCTCGTCGACATCGTCGCTCAGGGTTTCGATGCCGGCATCCGCCTGGGCGAGCAGGTGGCGCAGGACATGGTCAGCGTGCGCCTGACGCCGCCCTTCCAGGCCATCCTGGTGGCCTCGCCGGATTACGTCGCCCGCCGGGGCGTGCCGTCTCGTGTGGCGGAACTGGCGGTGCACAACTGCATCGGCTTTCGCCTGCTGGCGGCCGGCAGCCTTTACGACTGGGAACTGCGTGAGGCCGGCGACACGCTGGCGGTGCGTACGACGGGCAGCGCCGTCATCACCGACGCCAGCTTTGCGCGCGATCTGGCCCTGGCGGGCGTCGGCATCGCCTATATCTTCGAGCCCCTGGTGCGGGAGCAACTGCGCAGCGGAGCGCTGCAGCAGTTGCTGCCCGCGTCGGCCTTCGAGGAGCCGGGGCTGTTTCTCTACTTCCCGCGGCGTGCGTCGCTGGCGCCCAAGCTGCGCGCCTTCATCGACGCCGCCCGCTCAGGCGGGCTCTGAAGCTTCGCCGCTTTCCTGGGCCAGGAAGACGATGAGGATGATCCAGCCGATCAGCGGGACGAAGGCGATCAGCTGCCACCAGCCGCTGCGGCCGGTGTCATGCAGGCGGCGCGTGGCGGCGGCCAGCTGGGGCAGCAGGCAGGCGAGCACGAAGACGAGGCCTGCCCAATGGCTGACCATGCCCAGCACGACATTGCCGATGAAGACGAACAGTGCGAACCACCAGTATTCCGAGCGGCTGGCGCGGCCCGAGAAGTCGACGTATTTGTTGAAGCAGACTTTGATGGAGTCCTGGAAGGTCATGACAGCCTCTCCCCGAGGTGGTGTTGAGTCGCCGGCATGCTAGGTCACCTGGTGACCTTCCTCACCCCTCAGAAACCCAGGCTTTCGCCCAGGCCGGCCAGCGTCGCGATGCCCAGCAGCGCAAAGATGACGGCGGCCACCGTGTGCACCAGCTTGACCGGCAGCTTCTGGGCCAGCTTGCCGCCGACCAGGACGGCGGGCACATTCGCCAGCATCATGCCGGCCGTCGTGCCGGCGACGACGCCGATGAAGTCGGCCGGGAAGCGCGCCGCCAGGGCCACGGTGGCGATCTGGGTCTTGTCGCCCATCTCGGCCAGGAAGAAGGCGACGACCGTCGTCACGAAGACGCCATGGCCGGGCTTGGGCGTGTCGTCCTCGTCGAGCTTGTCAGGGATCAGCATCCAGCCCGCCATGGCCAGGAAGGACAGGCCGAGGATCCAGCGCAGCACCACCGGGCCGATGATGCCGGTCAGCCAGGAGCCCAGGGCGCCGGCCGCGGCATGGTTGAAGATGGTCGCGACGAAGATGCCCAGCACGATGGGCACGGGCCGCTTGAAGCGGGCCGCGAGCATGAAGGCCAGGAGCTGGGTCTTGTCGCCGATCTCGGCGAGGGCCACCAGGCCGGTGGCGATGAGGAAGGCTTGCATTGAGCGGGATTTTCCCAGGTGCTCCTGACATGCGCTGACAGCCAACCCGGCGCAGCATGAGGACATTGCACTTCAAGAGGTCGCCATGAACTTTGCCTACACCCTCGTCTACGTGCCCGACGTCGCCGCATCGCTGGCCTTCTTCGACAAGGCCTTTGGCCTGAAGGCGCGCTTTCTGCACGAGAGCGGCGCCTATGGCGAGGTGGACACCGGCGCCTCCGGCACCAAGCTGGCCTTCGTCGACCACGCCACCGCGCGCGACAGCGTGCAGCACGACTACGTGGCTGCCGATTCCAGCACCCAGCCCCTGGGCATGGAGATCGGCTTCACGGTGAACGATGTGCAGGCGGCCTACGACCGGGCCATCGCCGCCGGTGCACGCGCCCTGGCCGCACCCGTCACCAAGCCCTGGGGCCAGACCGTGGCCTATGTGCGCTGCCCGGACGGCACGCTGGTCGAGCTCTGCACGGCCATGGGCTGACTCCGCCCTTTCGCAGGGCGGCTTCGCCCCGTCGCGGCGCGTGCGACGAAAAGCTGGTCTTGAGCCAGGGATGCCAGCGGAGCACTGATGGTGCCCAGGGTGGCCAGTTCAGCCTGCGGGGTGCCGCGGGCCTGGAAGGAAGCATAGATGGCCATGATGATGTTCGACGTCGTTGTCGCTGACCCCTGTCTTCTGCAAGGGTCGTGCCCGCTGCCACACAATGCCTGGTTATGCGCCGCGCCGACCGCCTCTTCCAGATCGTCCAGCTCATCCGCGGACGCCGTCTCACGACGGCCGACTACCTTGCGAGCCGCCTCGAGGTGTCGATGCGCACGGTCTACCGCGACATCGCGGCCCTGGGCCAGCAGGGCGTGCCCATCGAGGGCGAAGCGGGCGTCGGCTATCGCATGCGGGCGGGCTTCGACCTGCCGCCGCTGATGTTCAGCAAGCAGGAAGCCCAGGCCCTGGTCGCGACGGTGCGCATGGCCGAGTCGCGCCTGGACGCGGCCCTGGCCCGGCAGGCCGAGAACGCGCTGTCCAAGATCCTCGCCGTGCTGCCGCTGGACGCCCGTGCCGCGGCGGAGAGCCTGGCCCTGTACGCGCCGCTGCCGGCCCTGGACCCCGCCACCAGCGCCCACCTGACCGCCATGCGCGAGGCCACCGAGGCGCGGCGCAAGCTCAAGGTCGGCTATCTGGACCTGGGCGGCGTCAAGAGCGAGCGCATCGTGCGCCCGCTGGCCTGCCTGTTCTGGGGCCCGGTCTGGACCCTGGCTGCCTGGTGTGAGCTGCGCAACGATTTCCGCAGCTTCCGCGTCGACCGCGTTGAGACGCTGGAAGTGCTGGAGGAGCCCTTCCGCGACGAGCCGGGCAAGACGCTGGCGGACATGAACCGCAAGCGCGAGGCGCAGGACAACGGCGGGGCCTGAGCCGCTACGCGGGCTGGCCCGCCAATCGGCGTGCGATGGCCTGAGCCTGCTCCAGGGTCTTGCCCGGCAGGCAAAGCGAGAGCCGGTCGCTGAGCTTGCTCGCCACCTTGGCGTAGGTGACGACCTCGCCGTCCAGGACCACGGCAAGCATGGCGCCGACGTTCCCGGCACTCCAGCGCTCGAGCCTTGCGGCCGCGGCCTTGCTGAAGCGCAAGCGCACGGCCGCATCTTCCGCGCCTTGTTCCGACGGCTGGCAGTCCCAGTAGGCTGAAACGCCATTCAGATCCTTCGCCGACAGCAGGGGTGCATCGGCCACCCAGATGGGATCCCCCATGCTGCCCGGCGTGCTGAATCGAGTCGATGCGGGAAATGCGGCCGCCGAAGCGGGCGCAACGTGCAACGCCAGTCGAGGTGCTTTGCCCGCAAGGAACTGCGGATCGACGCGCGACTCCTTGAGAAAGCTTGCCAATTGCTCCAGCCGCGCTCGCGCCTCCAGAGGCACGTTCATCTGCCAGCATCCTTGGTCATTCGACAGGTGGTAGGTGCGCTCCTGCGCCACCTCGCGACCTTGTGCAGCAAGCCGGTAACGGACCGTGACGACCTCGCCCAAATACCGGTCCTCCCGTCGTTCGGTGACCGCAAGGTCCAGCAGTGAAGCAGGAGCCGCTCTTGCTGCGCCGGCGACAAAGTACGCGCCGACGAACTCGGCATCCGTCATCTGCGTGGCGGCTGCCGAAGCCAGGTCTTCGATATGGAGTCGCCGCCTGAGTTCTCCCGAACTTGGCGCGTATCGGTCATCCAGCAACTGAGCCAGGCGTGTGCGAAAGGATGCCAGCGACTTTGGCGCCAGCAGGGGGATGCCTTCCTTTGGCGCCTGAATGGACGATTGCACGAAAGCCGTTGCTGCAGCTTCCGCTGTTGCAGCGCATGGCACTTCCGCCGCACCAGCCCAACCTGCAAAGCCCAAGGCCAAAACAGTGACGGAACGGTGCATCAAGGACATCTGGGGCACAGGTTGCATGAGGCTGATCGATCTACGTGTGGTCCAACAGCGCGCCCTTGTCGGCCAGCAGTTCGCGCAGCAGCGACCGATGGCATCTCGCCTCGTCCTCGCAATAGCAGCCCACCGAGAAATTCGTCTGCGCCGACAGTGTCGCCAGCAGCGACAGGGCGTGCTGGGCTTCGGGCTCGGCCATCTCGGCGGTGTATTTCTTCTTGAACGCCTTCCACTCGGCCTCGCTCACGGCCGCCTGGCCCAGCTTCATGGTCTCGACGCTGGGTGCGAGATTGGGAAACCAGACGTCGTAGAAATCGCGCGCTGCGAACTCGGCCTTGGGCACGCCGCGCGGCGGGCGGCGCACGGTGCCGATGCGCGTGCCTTCGCCTTCAGCGCGGGGGCTGCCGAGTCTGACGATGCGGATGGGCATGAGAAGCTCTTTCAGGGCTGGCGTCCGAGGACGCGGATGACCTCGTCCTCGGAGATGGGCTTGGCGATGAAGCCGTTCATGCCCGCCGTCAGCGCCGCATGCCGTTCCTGGTCGAGCACGGCGGCGGTGAAAGCGTGGATGGGCAGCTTGGCCGTCGCCGGATCGGCGCGCAGCAGCTGGGTCGCCTTCAGGCCATCGACCTTGGGCATGTGCAGGTCCATCAGCACGCCGTCCAGCCGGCCAGCCTGCTCGCGCGCCAGGCGCACGGCCTGCTCGCCGTCCTCGGCCTCGACGACCTCGGCGCCCAGGCGCTGCAGCAGGGCCGTGATGATGAGGCGGTTGACGGGGTTGTCCTCGGCGACGAGCAGTCGCTGGCCGGCCAGTGGGTAGCGCGGCGGCAGCGGGATGCGCTTGCGCGTCGCCGTGTCGTCGATGGTGTGGCTGGTGGGCAGGGCCAGCTCGGCCCAGAAGCTGGAGCCGCTGGCGCCGTCGCTCTGCACGCCGACCCGGCCTTCCATGCGCGTGGCCAGCTCGCGGCAGATGGACAGGCCCAGGCCGGTGCCGCCGAAGCGCCGCGTTGTCGAATCGTCGGCCTGGGCGAAGGGGCGGAAGAGCCGGCCCTGCAGCTCGGCCGGCACACCGATGCCGCTGTCCTGCACGACGATGCGCACGCGATTGGCATCGGCCGCCGCCAGCTTCAGGCGGATGTGGCCGCGCTCGGTGAACTTCAGCGCGTTGACCAGGAAGTTGGCCATGATCTGGCGCACCCGCAGCGGGTCGCCGACGACGAGGCGGGGCAGGCCGGGCGCGAGCTCGATCTGCATGTCCAGGCCGCGCTCACGGCCCAGGGCCGCGCAGCCTTCGAAGCTGGCCTGGGCCAGCGCATGCAGGTCGAACTCGATCTTCTCCAGCTCCAGATGACCCGCCTCGATCTTGGACAGGTCCAGCACGTTGGAGACGATCTCGTTGAGGGACTCGGCCGCGCCAACGAGGTGGGTGAGGTATTTGTCGCGATGGGTGTCGTCGGGACTGCCGTGCTGCAGCAGCCGCGCCAGGCCCAGCACGCCGTTCAGCGGCGTGCGGATCTCGTGGCTCATGGTGGCAAGGAAGGCGCTCTTGGCATGGCTGGCGGTCTCGGCCTGCTGCTTGGCGGCGCGCAGCTCGCCCTCCTGCTGGCGGCGTGTCGTCACGTCCTCGGCCACCCACAGCGTGGCGTGCTCGGCGCTGCTGTCGTCGCGGGCGGCCAGCGTGGTGGGCAGGCCGCGGGCATTGAACTGCACCGTGATGCGCCGGCCGTCGGGGCGGATGCAATCGCGCTCGAAGGCGAGGGCGCTGCTGGCGATCTCGTGGGCCGAGGGCAGGCACAGGGCGCCCGCCACCAGTTGCGGCTCGATGCCGCCGAAGATTTCCTGCCAATGACGGTTGACGCGCCCGAAGCGCTCGCCGCGCGTCAGCGCGATGCCGACGCTGGCGTGGTCGAGGATGGCGTCGGCCTCGATGCGGGCGCGCTCACGCTCCGTGATGTCGCGGGCGATCAGCATGGTGGCGGGCTCGCCCTCCCAGTCCAGGGTGGCGGCCGACACCAGCACGTCGCGCCATTCGCCATCCACCAGCAGGGCCGAGCGGAAGTCGCGCACGATGCCCGAGGCCGCCAGCTCGGCGGCCAGGCGCTGGGGTTCGCTGCTGTCGGGCCACAGGCCCAGTTCGCGGCCCGAGCGGCCCATCAGCTCGTCGCGGGTCATGCCCACCAGGGCGCAGAACCCGGAATTGGCGAAGCGGATGCGTCCGTCCTCCATATGGGCCACGCAGATGGCGTCGGGGCTGGCGCGCAGCACGCGGTCCAGCATGTTGGCGGTGCGCTGGTGCTGTTGCAGGGCCAGACGCTCGCCGGTGATGTTGTGACTGACGCCGCGCCAGCCGATATGCGTGCCGTCGGCATCGAAGACCGGCTCGCCCGAGGTCAGCGCCCACAGGATGCGGCCGTCGGGCGTGCGAAAGGCGTTGACGCGGTCGCGGTAGGCGCGCTTGGCGCGGATGTCTTCCAGCAGGCCTGGATAGTCGGCGTCGCGCACCAGCACGACGCCGCCGGGTTCGCCCATGCGCAGGAAGGCCTCGCGCTGGTGGCCCGACAGGGTCTCGAACTCGTCGGACAGCATCGTCACGCGGAACTTGGCATCGGCTTCCCAGGCCCAGTTGTGCGCGGCCTGCACGAGGTGGCTCAGGCGCGCTTCCTCGTTCAAGGCCTTGCGCAGTGCGGCACCGAGCACGCGGTTGATGAGCAGCGCCGAGAGCAGGGCCGTGGAGGCATAGAGGCCATGGGCAGCGATGCGGTCCCCGAGCGTCACCCGCAGCGGCGCGCCAGCGCCGGGGATGCGGCCGCTGGCCTCCAGCCAGGCCAGCACGCCGACGGCGCTCAGGTACAGGGCGGTCAGCGCCATGGCCGCGCGGCTGCCCGCCAAGCCGCCGCCCAGCGTGATGGCCATGCAGGCGACGGCCAGCGACACGGTGTGCACGCCCAGGCCGACCTGCACGGCATGCACGGCGATGGTGGCCATGGCCGTGGCCAGCGTGACGACGCAGGCTGCGTTGGGATGGCTGGCGCGGCGCAGCAGATGGCCCAGGCCGGCGGCAGCCAGCATGCCCAGGGCAATCATCAGCCGCTGGCCCGACAGGGCCGTGGTGCGGCCGGCGGCGAATTCGAAGGCGGCCAGTGCCGTCATCGCGCCGCCCAGGCAGGCCAGCACCGTCGTCAGCACGCGCGCGGCGAGGTCGTGCGGCGACTCGCGTGGGCGCGCCGGGGCGTCCAGCGTGGAGTCGAAGGTACTAGGGGGCGCTGAAGCCATTGCGGGCGTGGGTGCCGTCGCAGAAGGGTTTGGTCTGGCTGCCACCGCAGCGGCACAGCCGCGCCTGCGCGACGCGGCACACCATGCGGCCGGTGCCGCTCAGCACTTCGATGGGGCCGCGCACCTGCAGCGGACCGTTGGGCTCGGGCTCGATGTCGATGCGGCCGTCGCGTACTGCCGGCATGTCGGTGGGCAGGCCCAGCAGGCCGGTCTCTGGCTCGCCCGTCGCAGCGAAATGGATGTCGTGGTGGCTGCCGTCGCAGAAGGGCTTGTTCTTGCTGGCGCCGCAGCGGCACAGCGTGGCGCGTGTGCCGATGGACTGGCCGCGCAGCAGCAGCTCGCCGCGAATGCCGTAGGGCCCGGACTCGCGCACCGACAGCAGATTGACAGGCGGCGGCGTCTCGTCCGCCTCGCCGTCCTTGCGGCGGTACTGGATGGCGCCCGAGGGGCAGGCATGCGCGATGTCGACGAGGCGCTCGACGGGCATGGCGTCGGGATAGAGCCACGCCCCCTTCACATTGGCGAGGAAGACCTTGGGTGCGCCGGTCACGCAGAAGCGTGCATGGATGCAGCGCTGGGCCTCGAAGCGCAGCTCCAGTTTTTCACCCTGCACAACTTCGACGCCGTCGACGGTCTCGGTCGGCGGGGCTGCAGGTGCGGGCGCTGCGGCCGGTGCCGGCGCAGCGGCCCGGGGGGCAGGGGCGTTCAGGTCCAGCCCGCGCTCGGCGCGCTCGTACAGCGTCTGCAAATGGCGGGCCGCGCGGCCGGTGCGTTCGGCGCCGAGCTCGGCATGCAGGGCGGCACCGGCCTCGGCCAGCTGGCCCAGGCGCTCGATGAAGAAGCGCCGCGCCGACGGGCCCGGCGGCAGGGCGGCCGCGTCGCGCAGGGCCGTGAAGCTGGCGCCGGCATGGCAGCCCGGGTTGCTGGGGCCGGCGGGCAGGCGCGCGGCATGCTCGGCCAGCGGCGTGAAGGCACGCATCAGGCCGAGCCCGAGGTCGATGCACAGGGCCTTCTCGGCCGACGGGCCGGGCAGCAGATAGGCCTGGGCCAGCAGGCGCAGCATCAGGCCATAGCTGGCATTGGCGATGTCGACCGTGGTGGCGGCGGCCGGGTTTTCCAGCCAGACCCGGCCCTCGGGCCGCGGCGGGCGGCGCAGCACCGGGTTGGTGGCGGCCGGCCAGGCGGGCTCGAAGTCCGGGTTGGCCTGGCGCAGCGCGGCCAGCTCAGTGCGGATGGCGGCGAAGCGGTGGTAGTGCGAGGTGTCGCTGTCGCTGGGCGCGCCTTCGCCCTGGCGCACGATGGCATCAAACGCCGCCAGCGCCGTCTTGCTGCACAGCACGTGGCGGGCGCCGCCGAGGTTGAGCTCGTTGGGCCCGAGCTGCAGCCAGCGGTCGCCGCAGAAGGCCGTGCCTTCGCCATGCAGCTCGACGAAGGCCGCCAGGTCCTCGCTGAGCTGCTGGTAGAAGTGGCCCACGGTCTCGTAGTCGCAGGCCATGGGTGTGACGCGCGGCACCGTCGAGCCGCGCACGAACAGGCGCTCGGCGGCAAAGCCCTCGCCGTCCTGCTCGGTGCTGCCCTCGGGGCGCTCCAGGAAGATGAAGTGCTGCAGCGTCGCGTCGTTGAAGGGCGCGAGCTTGACGACGACGCGGGCCGGCAGGTTGCCGGGGTCCAGCGGGAAGTTGCCGCGGCCGATGCGCGGCGCGCCGCCCAGGGCCGCCGTGATGTTCCAGACCGCGACGAGGTGGCCCATCTCCTCGATGGCCACGGCGGTGATCTCGCGCCGCCAGCGTTCCACGGCCTCGGCCTCGTGAGGCTTGAGCCCTTCGGCTTCACCCTGCTTCAGGCTGAAGGCCGCATAGAGGTAGGTGCACATCAGGTTGTGCTCCAGCTCGGCGGCCTCGTACAGGCAATGCAGGAGTTGTTCGCGGCTGGGGGCCGCGGTGGGCGTCGTCATGGAAGCGCATCCTCGGGCTGGCTGCGCCAGACATTAGCACGCGCCGTGCGGGCCGAGCGCCGGGCCGCTCCCTAGCCGGCCCGCTCCGGCGATGTGCTTGCCGGTCGATCCGGCAAGCATTGCCGGCCCCTCGGGGGACCGACCACACACGCCCGCGTTCAGCGAGGCGAGGGTGGGCGAGGGGCGTCTGGTCAGGCTGTGCGCAGGCGGGGAAGCCAGGCCAAGGGATCGAAGCGCGCGGCCGGTGCCTCCACCCAGCGGTGGAAGGGCAGGGCCAGGCCGTTGGCCAGCAGCCAGGTGCCGACCAGCAGCACCACGCCGGCTTCGGGCGTCGCGCCCGGCAGATGGGCCAGCAACGCATTGCCCAGCAGCAGCACCGGGAAGTGCAGCAGGAAGAGGGCGTAGGACGGTGTTGCGGCGCGGGCGAAGGCTTCGGCCCAGGCGGCCGGCAGCAGCGGCACCCCGCGGGCGTGGCGGGCCTGGGCCCAGGACAGCCACAGCGCGGTGGCCAGGGCCAGGGCGAGGCGGTCGCGCCAGTCCAGCATCAGCGACGCGAGGATGGCGACGGCCAGCAGCCACAGGCCGGCGCGGCGGTGGCGCCACAGGCCCAGCCAGTGCACCAGGGCGCCCAGGCCATAGGCCGCGAAGAAATAGAGGCCATAGGCGTCCAGGTCGGGCTGGCGGTTGAAGACCCAGGCCGAGGCCAGTGCCAGCACGGCGACGAGGAGGGGACCGACGACGAGACGGCTGGGGTGGCGCCAGCCGCGGCGCGCCAGCCACATCAAGCCGACGAGCAGGGCGAACAGCTGCAGGTCGATGGCCACATACCAGGCGCCTACCGTCAGGGCTTCGTAGCCCAGCACGTCGTGCAGCAGCAGGGCATGGGCCAGCAGCTGGCCCAGGCTGATGTCGGTCGGCACCAGTTCGGGCCAGGACGAGGCGATGAGGCCGGAGATGCCCAGCGTCAGGGCCAGGGCCGCCAGGAAGGGCAGCACCAGGCGCAGATAGCGCCGCCACAGCAGCTCGGGCACGCCGGCCTGCAGGGCCTGACCGCGCGGCGACAGGCCGCGCGCGCTGAGGTAGCCGCCGACGACCAGGAAGATCTGCACCGCCATGCGGCCGTACTGATGCATCGCACTGGCCAGCAGGGGCAGGGCGGCATGGGCGGCGCGGGCGATCGGGCCGTAGCTGACCAGGTGGTGCAGCACGATGATCTGGGCTGCAACCGCCTTCAGGACGTCGATGTGCGGCAGTCGTCGGGACGGGTTGGACATAAAAAGAACGGGCCTGCTGGGGGCAGGCCCGTTGTTTCGGACTTGTGAAATTGTACCGGCGTCACACCGGGGAAAACCCGCTTGTTTCAGGCCGTCACGAACGTGACCTGGAAATTTGCAATATCTCGTCAGCTCAAGCGGCATCGCGAGCGGGCCCCGCGGCCAGTGCGGCGTGGAAGCGCGCGAGGAAGTCCTGGGCCAGTTGTTGCGAGGCGGTGTCGACGAATGGAGCTCCGATCAGCGCTAGCGCGCCACCGACACTGGCGGTCACGTCATAGCTGAGCACGGTGTCCCGCGCTGCCACGGCCTGCAGCTGGACCAGGGCCTGGCCCTTGCCATGGCCGGCGGCGTCGCCCGCCCCTTCAAAGCTCAGGCGGTAGCTCTGCGGCGGCATCAGCTCCGACAGCTGCAGCCGGCCCTGGAACCTTGCCTTGACCGGGCCGACCGCCACGGTCATCAGCACGTCGAAGGCGTTGTCACCGGCGGGCGTGATGGCTTCGCAGCCCGGCAGGGCGGCTTGCAGCAAGGCGGTGTCGTGCAGCGCGGCCCAGGCCTGGGCCTGGGAGACGGGCAGGTGCTGCTGGCCGGTCAGGTTCATGTGTCGATCCGGGTGGTGGGCCACCAAAAGGCGCGGCCCGCCGAGGGGTGTCGGCGGGCCGCGCGCGAGAGGCCGGGGGGCTTGTTACTTGCCGACGGTCAGCTGGTTGTCGACCGACTTGACGCCGTCGACGGCCTTGGCGATGGCCTCGGCGCGATCCTTCTCGGCCTGGGTCGCGACCTTGCCGGTCAGCTCCACCCAGCCGTTGGCATCGGTCTCGACGTGGACCTTGGCCAGCGACGAGATCTTGGCCGTGGCCAGCTGGGTCTTGATCTTGGTCGTCACGACCGAGTCCTTGACCCAGACCTTGGCGGTACCGGCGGGCTTGTCGTCCGCGAAGCTGGCCAGGGGGACAACGAGGGCGCCGACGACGACGAGGGAGGCGAGTTTCGAGATCTTCATGGCTGGGGTTCCTTTCATCGGAAGCGGCAACACCCGATGCGCACCGCTGAAACCGAAATCTAAGCAGCAGCCCACCGCACGCGGGGCGGACGCGGTGCCGCCCGCCTGTAGGACGGCGGCTATCGCTTCGGCGCGGCCCGCAGTCGGGCTATGTCGTCGCCCTAGGTCCGGCGGGGCAGCAGCAGGCGGCGCAGCGTGACACTGCCGAGCGTGACCCCCGCGAGGGCGATGCCCCATTGCGTGGGCGACAGGGCGTCCGTGTTCAGGTCGAGACTGAGGGTGGTGTTGTAGGCCGCGTGCAGCAGGATGCCGGGCCACAGCGAGCGCGTCCTCTCGTACAGCCAGCCGATGACGAGGCCGACGACGGAGGCCGCCACGCATTGGTAGATGTTCATGTGCGACAGGCCGAACAGCAGGGCCGAGCCCAGGATGGCCGGCCAGCGCTCGTACTGGCGCAGAAAGCTGCGCAGGATGATGCCGCGGAACAGCATCTCCTCGACCAGCGGCGCAATGAGGCAGGCCGTCAACGTGGAGATCCAGCCACCCGCGGCCATGCGCTCGAACATGGCGGCATCCGCGGCGGACATCGGGAACAAGGCGACCACCAGCGTGCCCAGGGCGATGTTGCCCAGGGCGAGCGCCGGCACCACGCAGAAGATGGGCAGGGCCAGCAGGCCCACGACCGCCGACGGCGAGCTGCGCGATTCGTGGAAGACGGCGGCATAGCCCAGGCCGGCCCATTGCATGACGGCCGTCAGCACCAGGCCGTTGGCCAGCACGACGACGACGCTCATCAGTTCGTCGGGCTCGATGCCGAGGACGGCCTTGGCGTCGTAGAAGGCGGCGCCGATGAGGAACTCGGCGGCAAACAGGCAGGCCACCAGGAAGGCGGCCTCGAAGGCGTTGGGAAAGGTGTCGCGCGGCTGCGGCATGCATGGCGGGGGGCGGCACGGGGCAGCCTCTTCCCTCTCCCTCGTTATCGGTTGGCGGCCGCGCACTCTAGCGCCCGCCTTTCGGGCGGCGAGGCGGCCGCCGCCACTGTTTGCAGCTCTTTACACGCGGATGGGAAGGATTGGGCGTGCGGCGCCGTTGTCGGGTTGAAGGGCCGGATCGGCCGGCCCGCACCACTCGACGAGAGCGCCATGAAATCGCCCTGCCTCCTCCTCACGACCCTGCTGCTGGCCGGCCTGGCCCATGCCGAAGAGACCGCCCCCAACGCCGACAAACGCGCACTGAACCTGGCCGTGCAGCGGGATGGCCAGCGCAACCAGAGCACCGCGGCGGCGGTCAGCCTGCCGGTGGGGCAGAACGCCTGGTTGCAGGCCGGCGTTGGCCAGTCGCGCAGCCGCGACGTGGTCAGCGACACGACCTACCGACCGAAGCAGGCGTCGGTCGGCGGCGGCGTGGCCGGCAAAGCCTGGCAGGCCGGTGTCAATGTCAGCCAGCGACGTGATGGCGATCGGCTGCGCCAGAACGATGTCGCCGTCACGGCCGACTGGAAGCCGGCCGACGGCGTCAATGTCGGCGTGGACGGGGTCAGGCGCAATGCCCGCGCGCGTGGCACGACAACATCCGGCGGCGGCACCACACCGGTCGAGCAGCGCCTCAAGGGCCACGGCGTGGGCGTGCACGCTGCCGTGGCGGTGACGCCGCGCCTGAGCGTCTACGGCGCCACCCTGCGCAATCGCTACACGACGACCACGACGCAGACGACGGGCGGTGGCGGCCTGCTGTCCGGCGTGCCTCTGCTGGGCCAGCGCGTCACGGCCGTCAACCGCGACGAGGCGGCGCTAGACCGCAGCCACCAGCTCGGTGCGACGTATCGCGTCAGCGAACGCGTCGCCTTGAATGGCGAGCTCTTGCAGGACCGCCTGCACGACGGCGGCAACGTGCGCAGCCTGCAGATGAAGGCTGCCGTTGCGGCCGGCGCGGGCTGGACGATCACGCCCGGCATCGGTCGCAGCCATGGAGCGCAGGGCGGTGGCAACTACGGGTTGCTGGGGGCGAGCTACGCGTGGTGAAGCGCTTAAGCTGGCCGCTTCGAACTCGGGAAGCGGATATGAATTTCACCAAGATCATTGGCGTGCTGCTGCTCGTCGCCGGCGCGGCCAGCCTGGCCATGGGCAGCTTCAGCTACACCAAGGACAGCACCGTCGTGAAGCTGGGGCCGCTGGAACTGACCGCCAAGAAGAAGGAGGAGGTCAACCTGCCGGTCTGGCTGGGCGTCGGAGCCATTGCGGTGGGTGGCCTGCTGTTGCTGCTGGGTGGCCGCAAGTGATGGTCTCGCCGCAAGACGTCCTGCGCTTCTGGTTCGAGGAGATCCAGCCCGCCCAATGGTGGAAGGTCGATCCGGCCTTTGACGAGTGGGTGCGCAGCCGCTTTGGCGAGCTGCATGAGCAGGCCGGGCGTTGCGAATTGTTCGGCTGGCGCACGACGCCCGAAGGCCGGTTGGCCGAGGTCATCGCCCTGGACCAGTTCGCCCGCAACATCCATCGCGGCACGCCGGGTGCCTTTGCGGCCGATCCGTTGGCCCTGGCGCTGGCGCAGGAGGCCGTCGCCGCGGGCGACGACCTGAAGCTGCCCGTCGAGCAGCGCGCCTTCCTCTACATGCCCTATATGCACAGCGAGTCCGTCGCCATCCATGCGGCGGCCGAACCGCTGATGCGCGAGCGGGCGCCGGCGCATACACACGAGTTCGAACTCAAGCACAAAACAATAGTCGACCGCTTCGGGCGCTATCCGCACCGCAACGCCATCCTGGGCCGCGCGTCGACGGCCGAGGAGAGCGAATTTCTCAAGCAGCCCGGGTCGAGCTTCTAGACATCGAGCAGATAGACAGTTGCGGCCGCGCGCTCCTGCCCACTGTGGCCGGACAAGGCCTTGTCCCATTCAGTGCCGCTGGCGCCCGTGGACGACGTGGCGCTGCGTGTCATGACGGCGACCTCTTCGGTGCCGGCGTCGAACTCCCCCACCTGCTCGCGGCTGTCGAGAAACAGCTTGGCGACCGGGCCGGCGCTGGACCCGATGACGAACAGGTAGCGGGAAACCTTGCGGTGATCCTGCTGCACATGTCGTGCCGGCAATTCATGACCAAAGCCTTGACTCATCGGGTCTCCTTGCGCAAGTCGAGCCATTGTGCGCCGCTCCGCGCCGGAGTAACCCTGAAGGCCGGGCTTCGTCGGGCGTGATCCAATCCGGAAATTGGAACCGATTCCAAACAAGCGACGGCCAGCAGCCCTGGCGAGGAAAAGACATGCAGTGCAAGCGAGTGGTGATGGGGGCGCTGGCCGCCGGCCTGGCGACGGCGGTCCTGGCGGGAGGTACGCCCGACTTCGGTCCCAACGTCCACATCTTCGACCCGTCGACGCCCGGCATGCAGCAGCGCATCGACGAGATCTACGCCGCCCAGCAACCCAACCATTTCGGCCCTCGCCGCGATGCCATCCTGCTCAAGCCGGGCACCTATCAGGACCTGCGCATCCCGGTGGGTTTCTACACCCAGGTGCTGGGCCTGGGTGCGCATCCGGACGATGTCCATGTCATCGGCGACCTGCGCTCGACGGCCTTGCTGGACAACGACAACGCGACGCAGAACTTCTGGCGTGGCGCCGAGAACTTCGCCGTCACGCCGACGCTGGGCATCGGCGACAACACGATGCAATGGGCGGTGTCCCAGGCCATCCCGTTCCGGCGCATGCATGTGCGCGGCAATATCCGCCTGAACCAGAACAAGGGCTGGGCCAGCGGCGGCTGGTTCTCGGACGTGCTGGTGGACGGCCAGGTCAATTCGGCGACGCAGCAGCAATGGTTGTCGCGCAACAGCCAGTGGGCCTGCTGGACGGGCTCGAACTGGAACATGGTCTTCGTCGGCGTCAGGGGCGAGCCCGCCGGCGAGTTCCCGACGCCGGGCCAGCGCTACACCAAGGTCGCGCAAGTGCCCCTGGTGCGCGAGAAGCCTTATCTCTTCATCGATGCCCAGGGCGGCTACGCGGTGCGCCTGCCGGCCCTGCGACGCGACAGCGTCGGCATCTCCTGGGCCGATGGTGCCGTCGCCCCGGGCAAGACCCTGCCCATCGCGAAGTTCTTCATCGCGAAGCCCGGCCACACGGCAGCCCAGTTGAATGTCCAATTGGCCGCCGGCAGGCATCTGCTGTTCACGCCGGGCGAGTACCTGCTGACCGAGACTCTGCAGGTCAAGCGCGCCGGCACCGTGGTGCTGGGCATCGGCTTCCCGACGCTGCGCTCGGACAACGGCCAGCCGCTGGTGAAGACGGCCGATGTCGACGGGTTGACCATTTCGGGACTGTTCCTGGACGCCGGCAAGCAGGATTCGGGCGTGTTGATGGAAGTGGCGCCCGTGGGCGCCAAGGCTCGCCACAAGCGTGACCCCATCATGCTGCACGACCTGTTCTTCCGCATCGGCGGCGCCGCCGCCGGCCAGGTCGACACGGCGCTGCGCATCAATGCCCACGACACCCTGGTCGACCACACCTGGATCTGGCGCGCCGACCATGGCGAGGGCGTCAGCTGGACGAGCAACCCTTCCGCCCATGGCCTGTGGGTCAACGGCGAGGACGTGACCATCTACGGCCTCTTCGTCGAGCATTTCCAGAAGGAGCAGGTCGTCTGGCAGGGCAATGGCGGGCGGGTCTATTTCTACCAGTCCGAGATCCCCTACGACCCGCCCACGCAGGCCGAATGGACGGGCCCGACGGGCCGCGGCTATGCCGCCTACAAGGTGGCCGACACGGTGACCCGCCACGAGGCCTGGGGCCTGGGTGCCTACAGCGTCTTCCTGAAGCCCGACGTGGTGCTGGACCGTGCCTTCGAAGTGCCTGATCCAGTGAAATCGCCGGGCGTGCGCATGCACCACATGATCACGGTCTGCCTGGTGGACAAGGGCAGCATCGAGCATGTCATCAACGACGCGGGCGACGCGGCGCGCTGCCGCGGTGGCAGCAACACGGCGACGCTGAAGAACTATCCGTGAAACGACACGCTGTCGGCTTCGTCCGACAGCGGCTTGCGCCGTCGACAACTTTTGGTAACGCCCTGCCGCCCTGAGACTGAGCGCACCTCAAACAAGGAGAGCGCCATGGGTGCCACCAAGATCATTGCCATCCTGCTGCTCGTCGTCGGCGCAGCCAGCCTCGCGATGGGCGGTTTCAGCTACACCAAGGACAAGACCGTCGTGAAGCTGGGTTCGCTGGAGGTCTCGGCCAAGGAGAAGGAGCAGGTCAACATCCCGATGTGGCTGGGCGTGGGCGCCATCGCCATCGGTGGCCTGTTGCTGGTGTTCGGCAGCCGCCGCTGACCCCCCAAAAAAGCGGGCGCCCGAAGGCGCCCGTCAAGGTGTCATTACCGGAACGTTCAAAGGAACAGGGTCAGCCAGCCTCTCGGGCGAGGCGCTCTTCGATGCGCGCCTTGACGGCGGGCAACGCGGCGGGCAAGTGGAAGGCGAGCTGAGCGAACAGCTCGTCGTGCAGCTTCATCTCGGCCTGCCATTCGGAGGCGTCGATGCGGGTGACGGTGTCGAACTTCTCCTGCGAGAAATCGAGCCCGTCCCAGTTCAGGTCACCGTAGCCGGGCGATACGCCGAAGACATGCTCCTGGCCACCGCCCGTGCCTTCCAGGCGGTCCAGCATCCACTTCAGCACGCGCATGTTCTCGCCATAGCCGGGCCAGACGAACTTGCCGTCGGCGCCCTTGCGGAACCAGTTGACGCAGTAGATGGCGGGCAGCTTGGCGCCCGAGGCTTCAAGCTTGGCGCCCAGGTCCAGCCAGTGCTGGAAATAGTCGGCCATGTTGTAGCCCATGAAGGGCAGCATGGCGAAGGGGTCGCGGCGCACGATGCCCTGCTGGCCGGCAGCGGCGGCGGTCGTCTCCGAGCCCATGGTGGCGGCCATGTAGACGCCTTCGGTCCAGTCGCGTGCTTCGGTCACCAGCGGCACGGTCGTCGAGCGGCGGCCGCCGAAGATGAAGGCATCGATGGCCACGCCGGCGGGGTTGTCCCAGTTGGCGTCCAGGGCCGGGTTGTTGGTCGCGGCAACCGTGAAGCGCGCGTTGGGGTGGGCGGCCTTGGCGCCGGTTGCCTTGGCGATCTCGGGCGTCCAGTCCTTGCCCTGCCAGTCAATGGCGTGGGCCGGCGGCGTGTCGCTCATGCCTTCCCACCAGACGTCGCCGTCGTCGGTCAGCGCCACGTTCGTGAAGATCACGTCGCGCTGCAGGCTGTCCATGCAGTTGGGGTTGGTGTGCGAGTTGGTGCCCGGGGCGACGCCGAAATAGCCGGCCTCGGGGTTGATCGCGTACAGGCGGCCATCAGCGCCCGGCTTGATCCAGGCGATGTCGTCGCCGATGGTGGTGATCTTCCAGCCGTTGAAGGCGGCCGGCGGGATCAGCATCGCGAAGTTGGTCTTGCCGCAGGCGCTGGGGAAGGCGGCGGCGACGTGCATCTTCTTGCCGGCGGGGCTCTCGACGCCCAGCACCAGCATGTGCTCGGCCAGCCAGCCCTGGTCACGCCCCATCGTCGAGGCGATGCGCAGCGCGAAGCACTTCTTGCCCAGCAGGGCGTTGCCGCCATAGCCCGAGCCGTAGCTCCAGATCTCGCGCGTCTCGGGGTAGTGGACGATGTACTTGGTCTTGTTGCAGGGCCAGGACACATCGGCCTGGCCGGCTTGCAGCGGCGCGCCGACGGTATGCACGCAAGGGACGAAGTCGCCGTCGGTGCCGAGCAGCTCGATGACTGCACGGCCCATGCGGGTCATGGTGCGCATGTTGACGGCCACATAGGGGCTGTCGCTCAGCTCGACGCCGATGTGGGCGATCGGGCTGCCCAGCGGGCCCATGCTGAAGGGCACGACGTACAGGGTGCGGCCGCGCATGCAGCCCTTGAACAGGGCCTGCTCGCCGGTCTGCAGCAGCCCGCGCATCTCGGCCGGGGCCATCCAGTTGTTGGTCGGGCCGGCGTCTTCCTTGTTGGCCGTGCAGATGTAGGTGCGGTCCTCGACGCGGGCGACGTCGCTGGGATCGGAGTTGGCCAGATAGCTGCCGGGGCGCAGGGTCGGGTTCAGCTTCTTGAAGGTGCCGGCGGCGACGAGCTGGTCGCACAGGCGCTGGTATTCCTCGGCGCTGCCGTCACACCAGTAGACGTCGGCGGCCTCGGTGAGGGCGGCGATCTCGGCGACCCAGGCGATCAGCCGGGCGTTCTTGACATAGGCAGGCAGGTTCAGCCGCAGCCCCTGCATGGCGGGTTGGTTCATGGCGAAAGCTCCAATCATGGGAATGTGTTTGGGGCAGCCTGCAAGCTGGCCCAAGCACACCGAACCTGAGGAGGTGGATTGTCGAATCCAATGTAATCACGCCGTAACCACCCGGGTCGGTGGGGTCATGCAAAACAGGAATAACGCCATGCTGCCATGGGCGCAAAGCTCACGGCGGTGGCGAAGCGGGCCTAGGGTTTGCGCGAAGGCGGCGTGAAACTTCGTGCAACTTTGGCGTGGCTAGCGCTGTCATCGCGACGCTGATTCAGGCGGCTGGATGGCTGCGGTGCTGGCGAAAGCCCGCTCTTATCATTCGGCACAAAGACAAGCCTCCGCGCGCCCCCGGCCAGCGCGGACGGCAGCCAGGGAGGGTGCCACTCGGTCTGATCCGCTGCGCGGGTCGGGCAGACGCGTGTTCCGCCCGGCCTTCAAGCCTTGGACGACCGCGATGACCGATCACCTCCCTGCCTTCGACATTTCGCCTCGCGCCTTGCGACCGGGGCTGACGCGCGGACTCATGGCTGCCCTGCTGGCCTTGCTGACGGCGTGCGGTGGTGGCGGTGGTGGCAACACGGGTGGCGGTGGCAATACCGGAGGTGGCGGCAATACCGGAGGTGGCGGCAGCATCAACACCGCGCCAACCGCCGTCATCACGCAGTCCGGTACCGCCGAGGTCGGCAAGACACTCAGCTTCGATGCCGCCAAGAGTTCAGACGCCGAGGGCGACAGCCTGCGCTACGCCTGGACGCTGACGACCGCGCCGGCCAACAGCAAGGCCGTGCTGGATGCACCCGACGGCGCGAAGACCAACCTCGTGCCCGACCGCGGCGGCATCTACGAGGTGAGCCTGGTGGTCAGCGACGGCAAGGCCGACAGCGCGCGCGTGCGCCAGAGCGTGACCGTCGCCAGCAACAACCACGCGCCGGTGGCCGACTACCTGATCTTCCAGCCGCTCATTCCCGGCGAGTCCATGCTGCTCGATGCGAGCCGCAGCCACGACGCCGACGGCGACGCGCTGACCTTCAAGTGGACGGTGCTGAGCACGCCGCCCGGCGCCTCGGCCAGCTTCACCGACGCCACCAGCGCCAAGCCCGAATTGGTGGCGCAGCAGGCGGGAGACTATCTGCTCAAGCTGGAAGTCAGCGACGGCGAGTCGACAGACACCCGCACCATCCCGGTCATCGTCAACCACCGCCCGATCGTGCGAGTCGCCAGCGTGCCCCTCGCCGTTCCTGGGCGCGAGGTGGTGCTGGACGCCAGCGCCAGCTCCGACCCCGACGGTGACCCCCTGACCTTCCAGTGGGGAATCGCCTCCGTACCGCGCGGCAGCCAGGTCACACTCAGCAGCGCCAGCAGCAGCAAGGCCCGGTTCACCCCCGATGTCGGAGGCACCTACGCCTTCTGGGTGGACGTCAAGGACAAGTACACCGGCAACCGCTCGTCGAATCTGTATTTCGTGACCGCCAACAACCCGCCGGTGGCGCGCATCACCGCACCGGCTTCGGCGCGCTTGAACAGCACGGTGACGCTGGACGCGGGCAAGAGCAGCGACGTGGAAAACAGCCCGCTGGCCTATGCGTGGCGCCTGACCTCCCAGCCCGCCGGCAGCCAGGCGCGACTGGACGACCCCGCCGCGCGCCAGCCCAGGTTCAACGTGGATGTGGCCGGCAGCTACGGCGTGTCGCTGGTGGTCAACGACGGCCTGTCCGACAGCGAGTCGGACAGCGCCACCATCACCGTCGCGGCTGCAGGCGAAACGCCGATTGCCTCCGCCGTGACGATGACACCGCAACCGGCCCTGCCGGGCCAGGACGTCCAGTTCACCGCCCGCATGACCGATCCCAAGGGCCTGGCCCTGAGCTACCGCTGGCAGTTCAGCGATGGCACCACGGCAAGCGGTGCCAGCGTCACGCGTCGCTTTGCCAGCGCCGGCAGCTACGACGTCAGCGTCGTCGCCACCAACAGCCAGGGGCTGAGCGCCGATCCCGTGCGCGTGACGGCGCGGGTCGTGGGCCAGATCCTCGGCAGCCTGTCTCCCGCCTGCACGGGTGCCAACTGCGGCGCGGTCGGCGTGAACCGCTACACCGGCTCGGGCACCGGCATCTGGGCACAGACCAACACCACGGCCGAGGACCAGGGTTTCAACCTGGACATCGACAACGTCGCGCCGGGGCGCTCCATCATGCTGCTGATCTCCAATGGCAGCTCGCGTGCCGCGCCCAGCCTGCCCGACTTCGGTCAGGCTGCCGCCGGTGCTGTTGCTGCCAAGGCCAGCCTGCGGCGAACGCAGGCGGCACCCGGTCCCGCGCAAAGCCGGCGCGATGAGGCGCACGGCAAGCTGCAGCAGCGCAACGAGGCGCTGTTGAAGGCCTACGCCAGATCCGCGGCGCCGCTGCGCAAGGCCCTGGGCGCCAAGGCGCTGGCGACCGGGCGTGCAGGCGCGCCTCCAGCGCTGCACAGCCGCCGCACCTGGCAAGGCAGCCTGGGCGAACCGGCCTACGACGCCAGCGTCGAAGCCACATGCGCGCTGCCTGGCGGCCGCAATGCGGTGTTCTGGGTGGACACCACGTCGCTGACCAACGGCCTGGTCAGTGCCACGACGATCAGCGACTTTTCCAATTTCTACTGCGGCAACTCGGGCGCCTACGCGCAATTGACCGCGCTGACAGGCGACGTGTGGGGCGCCAGCGCCGACGCCACCCTGATCGGCGACGACACGCTGCAGGACGTCAACATCCTGCTGGGCGATCCCAAGAGCGATGTCGGCTGGGGTGGCTATTTCTCCTTTGCCAACAACTTCCGCAAGAGCCAGGAACCCAGCTCCAACGAGGCGCTGGTGTTCGTCCTCAACATGCGCATGCTCGCCACGTCCAGGAACTACCTGATGTCGTCGCTGGTGCACGAGAGCATGCACATGGTCAACGCCTTCCAGCGCACGGTGAAGCTGGGCATCACGCACGAGTCATGGCTGGAGGAAACCACGGCCATGATGAGCGAGGACATCGTCGTCCCCGGCCTGCTGAAGAATGAGCATGGCCAGCCCTATGACGACATGGCTTCGGGCCGCCTGCCCTTCTTCATGTGGATGGCTGGCGGCGTCAGCTACACCGCCGACCCGAACGGCACCAACCTCTACACCTATGCCCATGGCGGCGTCCTCGGCGCCTTCGTCACCCGCCGCTACGGCACCGGCCTGTTCAAGCGCCTGCTGACGGATTGCAGCGACTACGCCCCGGGCCAGGACAGCTACACCTGCTTCGATACCGCCATCAAGAACTCAGGAGGCACGAACCTGGCGACCGAGATCGTCCAGATGGCGGCCAGCGTCATGTCGCCACTGTCGCCGGCGCAGTCGCCCGCGGGCTACGGCTTTGCGCAGCGCTCGGACGGCATCTATCTGCTGCCGACGCTGGACCCCACCTACATCCAGGGCGTCCACCAGGACCATTCGCCCGCGCTGAGCGGCACTTTCGGGGCCACGACCTTCGTCTATATCAGCGACGCGGTGCCGGCCGGGTCGACCCGCTATCGCCGCAGCGGCGTCATCGTCCCGCCGGGAGCGACCTTGCAGCTCGTCATCCGCTAGGCCTGGAGCCGCGCGGCCAGCCGGCCCAGCACCAGCAGCGCCAGGGCCGCCGTGAAGGCGGCCAGGCCCGCCAGGCCCGCCAGGCCGAACCGGTCCGCCAAGGCGGCGAACAGCGGTGGGCCGCTGACCGAGCCCAGATTGCCCAGCTGCACCAGCACGCCCGAGGCGCGGGCTTGCTGGGCCGGGGCCGGGTTGAGCTGCGGGATCAGAGTCGAGGCCGCGCCGCCGCCCAGGCCCGCACAGGTCAGCGTCAGCAGGGCCAGGGCTTCGGTGGGGATGCCGGCCGCTGCGGCCACGGCCAACATCAGCGCCGAAGCGGCGAAGGCCAGATAGGCCCAGCGCACCAGGCCCGGCCCACCCTGGAAGCGTCGCGCGGCCCAGCCCGCCGCGAGCGTACCGGCCGTGGCCATCAGTGGCAGGGCGGCCTGGAAGCCGGCCTGGCCCTGGCCGCTGAAGCGCGGCACGAAGGTGATCAGCGCGATGGTCGGGAAGGCATAGAAGAAAAAGGCCAGGCCGGGCAACGCCGTGTGCAGGTCGGCATAGACCTCGCGGTGCAGGGTCAGCACGCTGAATCGCGCGGACGGCGATGCAGCTGGCGTGGCGACGTCGGCGACCCAGAACCGCACGGCTGCAGCCGCGAGCAGCAGCAGCGCGGTGTGGCCGGCGAGGGCCGCACGTGGCGCCAGGCCTTCGGGCAGCGATCGGTCGAGGGCAGCCAACAGGGCGAAGGACAGGCCCACCACCGTCGCCCACAGGCCCATCACGCCCGTGCGGTGCGCCGGCGCGCTGGCGTGGATGAGCAGGGTGGGCGTGGCCACCATGATGGCCAGATGGGCCGCGCCCTCGGGGATGCGGCTGGCCCAGAACAGGCCGAAGGGCGGCAGCAGGGCCTGCAGGCCGGACAGCAGGGCGCCACCGACCAGGCCGATCAGCAGCAGGCGTCGGTAGCCCACCCGCGGCGCCAGCAGGCCCGTCACGACGCCGCAAAGCAGGCCCACCACACCGACGGTCGACAGCAGCAGGCCCATGCCGGCCGGCGAGGCGGCATAGACGGCCTGCAGGCGGGTGAATTCGATGGAGATCTTGGCGAACTGGCCGCCGGCCAGCACGCCGCAGGCGCACAGCAGCAGCACGATGGCCCAGCGGGTGCGGGCGGGGATTTCAGTCATGGGGGTGGCGGGGAACAACACGCGATGTTGCCAGCAGTCCTGGGGAATACTCGACCCTGACGCACCAATTCAGCGGCAGCACCTGTCGCGTTCACCGGAGAAAAGATGAAGTCCGCCTTGCTTGCACTCGTGCTGCTGCTGATTCAAGGTGCAGCCATCGGCCAGCAGAAGACATTCGACTCGCATGTCCATCTGTGGGCGGGTGAAGCCTCGATCCGCGACTACGAGGCCCAGCTGAAGGCGGCCGGCCAGTCGGTGGACGGCTTCGGAGCCATGTGGTTTGGTGGGCCCAACCAGGCGCCGGCGGGCGAAATCGAGAAAACCCGCGCCAGCAATGACGGTCTGATCGCACTCGCCGCGCGGCATCCGGGCATGCTGCCGATCGCGACGGTGCATCCCTATGACGGCCCCGCCGCCGTGACCGAGCTGGAGCGGGTCGCGTCGCGCGGCATCAAGGTGTTGAAGCTGCATGCCCACACGCAGAAGTTCGACGTCACCGACCCGCGCGTGCTGACCCTGGTCAGGCGAGCCGGCGACCTGGGCATCGTCGTGCTGATGGACAACGCCAGCATCCTGCCGGGCGACTGCGAGAACCTCTTCAACCTGGCGCTGAAGAGCCCGAAGACCCGGTTCATCTTTGCCCACCTGGGTGGCCTGAACTTCCGCTTCTGGAACATCCTGGCCCTGGCTCGCACGGCCGAAGGCCTGTTCGCGGACAACATCTATTTCGACATCTCGGCCAGCGTGGTCATCGCAGCGGGTTCACCCATCCAGGACGAATTCGTCTGGACCCTCCGCAATGTCGGCGTCGACCATGTGCTGCTGGGCTCGGACTTTCCGCAGCTGTCCCTGCCGCGCACGCTGGCCGCCTTCGATCGCCTGGGCCTGAGCGAGCAGGAAAAGGCGCAGATCCGCTACGGCAACGCGCGCAAGCTGTTCGGGCTGAAGTAGGGGCGCGGTGGCCTAGCGTCCGTGCCAGCGCATGGAGGCGCGCCGGATCACTTCGGGCAGCAGGTGGTTCTCTTCCTCGACGCGCCTCAGCCAGGACGCGTCGTTGCCGATGCCGTTGATCTCGCGGCGCACGTACTGCAGGGCGGCTTCGGCATGCAGGTCGCCGGCATGGGTGTCCAGGCGACTCAGCACGGCGATGAGGTCGTCGCGCAGCACGCGGTGTTCGCCGCTCTCGGGGTCGACGAAGGTGCCGTCCAGGCCGAAGCGGCAGGCCTGGAAGCGGTTGAAGGTGTAGGGCAGGTAGTCGTCCTCGCTGAGCTTGAAGGGCTTCTCGACCGTGATCCAGCGCGCCAGGCACTGGATGAAGCCGGCAATGGCCGCGGCCTTCTCGATGGTCAGCGGCGTGTCCAGCACGCGGACCTCGATGGTGCCGAACTCGGGCTTGGGGCGGATGTCCCAGTAGAAGTCCTTCATGCCGGAGACGACGCCGGTGCGGGTCATCTTGGTGAAGTAGGTCTCGAAGTCATCCCAGGTCTGCACAAAGGGCGCGCGGCCCGACAGCGGGAAGGCGAACACCGAGTTCAGCCGCGCCGAGTCGAAGCCGGTGTCCTCGCCCTGCACGAAGGGCGACGAGGCCGCCAGCGCGATCAGGTGCGGGATGAAGCGGCTCATGCCGTGCAGCAGCACCAGGGCCTCGTCGGCGCTCGGGCAACCGATGTGCACATGCTGGCCGAAGATGGTGAACTGCTTGGACAGATAGCCGTACAGCGACGACAGCTCGTGGAAGCGCGGCGTCTCGAAGATGCGCTGGCGCTTCCAGTGCTGGAAGGGGTGGGTGCCGCCGCCCACCAGGCAGACGTCCAGGCGCTCGGCGCAGTCCACCAGCGCATCGCGGATCTGGCCCAGCTCCGACAGCACCTGGCCGAAGCCGGTGCACACGCCGGTCGCCAGCTCGATCATGCTGCTGGTGATTTCCGGCTTCACGTCGCCGGGGATGCTGCGCTTTTCCATCAGCCGCAGCAGGTCCCCCGAGACCGGCGCGAGGTCGTAGTCGTTGGTGTTGACGATCTGCAGTTCCAGCTCGACGCCCAGCGTCAGCGGCTGCGATTTGGAGAATTCACCCAGGCTCATTCGCCGGCCTCCTTGTTGTTGTTCTTGCGGCGCTTGGGCGCCGGCGGCAGTTCACCGGCCAGGCGAAGCGCGAACTGCACGGCGATGGGGCCGATCAGCTCCAGCACCGCGATGGCCGCCAGGATGATGGGCACGGCACCGGCGGCCAGCTCGGGCTCGGCGCGCATCAGCTCACTGAGCATGACCAGGGCCGTGGCCGACAGCGGCGTCATCGTGATGGACAGGGCCAGGCCCTGACGCCAGCTGGCCTTGGCCATGGGCGCCAGCGCGACGATGGCGATGGTCTTGGCGATGAAGCGCGCGGCCAGCAGGGCCAGGGCCGCAAAGCCGCCGGCGACCAGGATCTTGGGCGACCAGGCCGAGCCGACGATGACGAAGAGCATCAGCACCAGGGCTCCGCCTGAAGTGCCGAAGTGACGCGGCCAGACCCAGGGGCGCTCGCTGGTGTTGCGCAGCAGCAGGCCGGCCAGCAGCGGCATCAGCAGTGTCGACACGCCGATGGCGCGTGCCGCGACGATGGCGAAGGCGACGAGGCCGAACAGCAGCAGGGCCGCACTCTGGTTGCGCAGGTCCAGGCGGCGTGCCGCCAGATAGGTCGCCCCGGCCAGCAGGGCTGCTACGCCCAGGGTCGTCAGCAGCGAGATGGCCAGGCCTGCCAAGGCCTGTGGCAGGCTGCCGCCGTCGTCGGCCGCCCACCAGGTGCGCATCAGCGTCAGCGCGATGACGGCATACAGGGTGTTCAGCGCCGTCAGCACCGTGGCGCGCTGCGTGACCTGACCCTCGGCGCCCAGTTCGAGCGCGACGCGGCCCGACACGGCGGCCGGTGCCGGCATGGCCAGGATGGCGCAGGCCACGGCGGTCTGCCAGCCGACGTCGAAGAGGCGCAGCACCAGCGCCACCGCGATCGCGCTGAACAAGGCCTCGGCCAGGCTGGTCAGGGCCAGGCCGGGGTTGCGCACCAGCCAGCGCAGATGCACGCGGCAGCCGATTTCGAACAGCAGCAGGCCCAGGGCCAGGTCGGTGACGGTCTGGGCGGCACCGGCCAGCGGCATCGCGACGCCATGGCCGAAGGCGGCCGCGACGCAACCCGCCAGCGTGTAGCCGACCACGCGCGGCAGCCGCGTGGTGGCGGCAATGAATTCGCCGGCCAGGGCCCCGGCGAGCAGCACACCGACGACGAACATCAGCGCGCTGGACGGGGGCACGGCCAGCCCGGCCCAGACCCTGGCGCCGCTGTCGAGTGCATTCATAAGTCTCCCTTTGGAGGTTTTTGCGTAAGCCTAGATCGGCGGCCTGTCCGCCCTTGTAGGCCAACACGCCGAAAGCCTCCTGGACAATGCCCGCCATGCAAGTCTTCAGCGTGAACACCGCCCGCGTCGAACATTTCGTCGCCACTTCCGGCCAGGCCCTGGACTCGGCCATTCGCAAGCGCCAGCGTGAGGGTCGCGTGGCCGTGGGGTCGCTGTCGCTGGAGGGCGACGAGCAGGCCGACCTCAGCGTCCATGGGGGGTTGAGCAAGGCGGTCTATGCCTATCCGCAGGAGCACTACGCCTTCTGGCAGACGGTGCGCGGCCAGGCCAAGGTCGAGGGTGCGCTGCAGCCGGGCGATTGCGGCGAGAACCTGACGCTGTCGGGCCTGCTCGAAACCAAGGTCTGGATCGGCGACGTGCTGCGCTTCCCGGACTGCGAGCTCGTCGTCTCCGAGCCGCGCTATCCCTGCTTCAAGTTCAATGCCCACATGGGCTTCAACCAGGCGGCCAAGCTGATGACCCAGAGCGGCTATTGCGGCTTCTATCTGGCGGTCAAGAACGAGGGTTCGATTGCCGCGGGCGAAGGCTTCCAACTGATTGCAGGTCCGCGCGAAGTCGGCATCGTCGAGCTGTTCAAGGCCAAGATGAAAAAGGCCGGCTGATGCAGCGTCGCGCGCTGCTTGTCGCGGCAAGCCTGGCGCCGATGGCCGTCCACGCCGGACCAGTGCTGCAGGTCGGACCGCGGCGCGCCGTCAGGACGCTGGCCGCCGCGGCGCGGCAGGCGCGGGACGGCATGGTCGTCGAGGTCGATGCGGGCGAATACGTCGGCGACGCCGCCACCTGGCCCCAGCAGGGCCTGACGTTGCGCGCCGTGGGCGGCCGCGTGAGCCTGGTTGCGGCGGGCGCCCATGCCCAGGGCAAGGGCCTGTTTGTCATGACAGGCCGGCGCCAGCGCATCGAGGGTTTCGACTTCATCGGCGCCACGGTGCCGGACCGCAACGGCGCCGGCATCCGCCTCGAGGCCGGCTCGCTGACGCTGGTGGACTGCGGCTTTCGCGACAACGAGAACGGCTTGTTGACGGCCAACGACGACAGCATCGAGCTCGACATCGTCGATTGCGACTTCGGTGCCATCGCGGCGCGCGGCGGGCAGACGCACAACGTCTATGTCGGGGCCATCAAGCGCCTGGCGGTGATGGGCAGCTACTTCCATCACGGTCAGTTGGGGCATCTGCTGAAGAGCCGCGCGGCGGTCAACCACATCCTCTACAACCGGCTCTCCGACGAGATCGGCGGCCGTGCGAGCTATGAGCTGGAGTTTCCCAATGGCGGCGTCGCCGTCGTGATGGGCAATCTCATCATGCAGAGCTCGACAACGGAGAACCCGCATGTGATCTCCTTCGGCGTCGAGGGCGCGAAGTGGGAGAAGCAGGCCCTCTACCTCGTCAACAACACGCTGGTGGACCAGAAGCCCAGCGGCGGCATCTGGCTGCGCGTGACGCCGCCCCAGGCTGAGGTGGTGCTGGCCAACAACCTGCTCGTCGGCGCGCCCAAGCTGGCGGCCGAGGGGCATTGGACGCGGCGCGCCAACTTCAGCGCTGACTGGGACGAGTTTGTGCGCGCGGCGCGTGACGACTACCGGCTCAAGCCCGAGTCATCGCTGCGTGGCAGGGCGGCCGACGCGGGCGAGGGCGGTGGCCTCAAGCTCTCGCCGACGCGCGAGTACCGCCATCCGCACACCAGCGTGGCCCTCAGCGGGCCGGCGCGCCACCCCGGCGCCTTCCAGTCCTGAGGGCGATGACGCCCAGACCCGCCAGCAGCAGGGCCAGGCTCTGCGGTTCGGGAACGGCCGTCGTGAAGCCGAGCTGCTGGCTGGCCACGCGCTGCAGGGCGCGTGCCGTCGTCGCATCGATGCCGAGGTCGATGGCGGCCTGCTCGCTCGCGCCCAGGCTCAGCGGGTCGTGGCCGGTGATGCTGCCGAACAGCGTCAGCGCCGACAGATAGGAGCCGTATTTGCTCGCGTGGGTGCGTTCTAGCCACCACAGGTTCAGCGCGCCCGCCGTCTCGGCAAAGCTGCCGCTGGCGTTGTAGAAGCCGCCGCCCTGGGCCAGGCCCTGGTTGACGGCCAGCTGGAAGGCGTCGCCCACCGGCACGACGCCGGCAAAGCCCGGATTGGAGGCGGCCTTGGCGTAGAAGGAGTTGTGCAGATCGGCCGTCATGTCGGCCAGGCTGCCGTAGTAGAGCGTGGCGTTGCCACCTGCGGCGCTGGTATCGACGATGGGGCGGCCGTCGACACTCGTGATGTCGGGCGTCGTGATCTTGTGGGCCTCGACCATGTCGGGCCGGGCCCAGCTCTGCTCCAGATAGATCTTGGTGCCGCTGCTGGCGTTGGGGTTGGCCGCGATATTGCGCGTGGTGTTGCAGCTGCCCGAGGACAGGCCCGTCGCCGTGCAGGCCGCCAGGCTGCCGAACAGCGTGGACTCCTTGTAGCTCTGCGCCGCGCCGTTGTGGATGAAGCGCTCGAACTGGTCGGCGTAGGCGTTGAAGGTGGCGAGGTTGGCGTTCTTGCCCTTGCCGGCCGGCAGGGCGGCGTCGCTCTGCTCCTGCAGCACGACGCTGTCCCATTTCTGCGTGGCGACGTTCTCGCGCAGCTTCCAGTCGCTGTTGGCCGTGTCCAGGAATTGGCCGCGCAGCGAAGCCGCGTTGCGCGTGGACAGCGACACGTCGTAGGCCATGCCGGCCTCGTCGGTCATCTTCTTGAAGATGCCCGGCACGCCGCCCCAGGGGTGGGGCTCGAAGCTGCCCTGGCCAGCGGTGCCCAGGGGGTAGCTGTTGGTGCCCGCGGGGTTGATGGCGTTGAAGCCGGCCGTCAGGTCGTGCACGGCGGCGGCGTTGTAGCTCAGCACCGGGTCGACGCGGCCGAAGGTGTAGCTGTTGCCGACGAAGAGGATCTTGATGGGGTCGGCCGCGAGGGCGGGCCCGGCGAGGCTGGCCGTCAGGGCCAGCGCCAGAAAGCGGTTCATGCGTGTCTCCAGTTCTTATGGGGTCGTCCCAAGGACGGGTCCCAGTCTGGAGAGCACGCAGTCAGTCGTCAAATATCTGAAACATCGCGCCGCCATATCGACGGCGTATGAATCAAGCCCGCTTCAGCGCCGGGTAGTCGGTGTAGCCCTGGGCGCCGCCGCCGTAGAAGGTTTCCTTCTGCGGCGCTGCCCAGGGCAGGTCGTCGCGGATGCGCTCGACGAGATCCGGGTTGCTGATGAAGGGCCGGCCGATCGCCACCGCGTCGGCCTTGCCTTGAGCGACGGCGTCCAGGGCCATGGCGCGGTCATAGCCGTTGTTGGCGATGTAGGGGCCGTTGAAGCGGCGGCGCAGCTCGGCGTAGTCGAAGGGGGCGATGTCGCGCGCACCGCCGGTGGCGCCTTCCACCACTTCCAGGAAGGCGAGCTTCAGCGGCGCCAGTTGCTCGGCCACGTAGTTGAAGAGGGCCTGCGGGTTGCTGTCCTGGCCGATGTCGTTGCTGGGCGTGACCGGGCTAAGACGCAGCGCCGTGCGGCCCGCGCCGATGGTGGCGGCCACGGCCGTCATGACCTCGATCAGCAGGCGGGCGCGGTTCTCGATGCTGCCGCCGTACTCGTCGTTGCGGTCGTTGGCGCTGTCGCGCAGGAACTGGTCGAGCAGATAGCCGTTGGCGCTGTGGATCTCGACGCCGTCGAAGCCCGCCGCGATGGCGTTTTTGGCCGCCTGCACATAGTCGGCGATCAGCTGCGGGATCTCATGCGTCTCGAGGGCGCGCGGCTCGGCCGTCGGCACCAGCTCGCCATGGGCCGCATAGGTCTTGGTCTTGGCGGCGCGGTTGGTGGACGACACCGGCGGCTGGCCGCCCGGCTGCAGGCTGTTGACCGAGATGCGGCCCACATGCCAGAGCTGCACGACGATCTTGCCGCCCTCGGCGTGCACGGCGTCGGTGACCTGCTTCCAGCCGGCGATCTGCTCGGGCGAGTGGATGCCGGGGGTGTCGAAATAGCCCTGGCCGTCGGGACGGATCTGGGTCGCCTCGGTGATCAGCAGGCCGGCGCCGGCGCGCTGCCGGTAGTACTCGACATGCAGGGCGTGCGGGATCTGCTGGGTGGCGCGGTTGCGCGTCAGCGGCGCCATGACGACGCGGTTGGCCAGCTGGATGTCGCCGAAGCGGACGGGGTCGAAGAGGGTAGGCATGGCGGGGAGATAGGGACGAGATGGATGGTTGCAAGTCTGGCTTTCGTTGCCTTTCCCCGTCCCGGCGGGGTTGATCCCGGATGTGTTAGCGACAATCGCCCCATGCTCGCCTACCGCCACGCCTTCCATGCCGGCAACCATGCCGACGTCCTCAAGCACCTCGTGCTGACCCGCGTGCTGCGCTACATGGCCGAAAAGGACAAGCCCTACACGCTGATCGACACCCACGCCGGCGCCGGTGGCTACTCGGTCGAGGGCCGCTATGCGCAGAAGAAGGCCGAGTATTCGGACGGCGTCGCCAAGCTCTATGACCGCAAGGACCTGCCCGCGCCGCTGGCTGACTACATGAGCCTGGTGCGTGCCTTCAACCCCGACGGCCAGTTGCGCCAATACCCGGGTTCGCCGGCGATCGCCAACTTCCTGCTGCGCGAGACCGACCGCCTGCGCGTCTACGAGCTGCACTCGACCGACCACCGCATCCTGACCAGCTATCTCGAGGCCCGGCCCAACACCCAGGTCAGCGACCGCGACGGCTTCTCGGCCATCAAGGCCGAACTGCCGTCGCCGACGCGCCGCGCGGCCCTGCTGATGGACCCGTCCTACGAGATCAAGACCGACTACGCCAAGGTGCTGTCGGCCCTGCGTGAGGCGCTGGAGCGCGCGGCCGACACGGTCACCATGATCTGGTACCCGCAGCTGCAGCTGCTCGAGTCCACCCAGCTGGTGCAGCGCTTGAAGGCCAGCGCCGACGCCGCGGCCAAGAAGGGCTGGCTGCATGTGCGCCTGACCGTGGCCCAGGCCGATGAGCGCGGCTTCGGCATGATGGGCAGCGGCATGTTCATCGCCAACCCGCCTTTCACGCTGCACGACGAGCTGGCCGAATGCCTGCCTCTGCTGGTCGAACGCCTGGGCCAATACGACGGCGCGAACTACGTGCTGGAGCAAAAGGCAGCATGACGGAGTCCAAGCCGGTCACGATGGAGCAGATCGCCGCTCTCGCCGGCGTGTCGACCATCACCGTCTCGCGCGCGCTGCGCGACAGCCCCTCGGTCACGCCGGCCACGCGCGAGCGCATCAAGACCCTGGCCGAAGCCGCGGGCTACCGCTTCAACCACCATGCGCGCAATCTGCGCCTGCGCCGCAGCCACATGGTGGCCGTCATGCTGGAGATGCAGCCCGACACCGACCGGCCCATGACCGATGCCTACCCGCTGCAACTGCTGGGCGGCATCACCCAGGAGCTGACCTCGCGCGGCTACAGCGTGCTGCTGTCGGCCCTGCAGAGCCCGGGCCAGGGCATGGCGGCCTCGGCCGACGGCCTCATCCTGCTCGGCCAGGGCGCCAACGGCTCGGCGGTCAAGTCGGCCGCGGCCATGGGCCTGCCCATGGTGGTCTGGGGCGCCGAGCATGGACGCAGTGATTCCGTCGTCGTCGGCGGTGACAACGCCCATGGCGGCGCATGCGCGGCCGAACGCATGATTGCGCTGGAGCGGCGCGAGCTGCTCTTCCTCGGCGATGTGCGCCATGCCGAGATCCGCGACCGCCAGCAGGGCTTTGCCAAGGCGCTGAAGAAGGCCAACCTGAAGTGCCAGACGCTGACGCCGGCGGCCTTCACCTTCGGCGCCGGCTTCACGGCCGTGCAGGCCCATCTGGCGAAAGGTGGCAAGGCGCCGGACGGTCTGTTTGCCGCCAGCGACCTGCTGGCCATGGGCGCGGTGCGCGCCTTCACCGACGCAGGCCTGGCCGTGCCCGACGCGGTCTCGGTCATCGGCTACGACGACTCGCCGGCCGCCCAGAGCTTTGCGCCGCCGCTGACCAGCGTGCGCCAGGACTGGCACCACGGTGGCGTGCTGCTGGCGCGCAAGGTGCTGGACCTCATCGGCGGCCAGGATGCGGCCAGCGAGATCATGCCGACGGAACTGGTGGTTCGGGCGACCTGAGGGGCCGGTGTTGCAGCGGCATCGCATCGCCATCGTCGCGTTGCTCCTCGCAAGCAGCGGGTGCGCTACGAAGAACTTGTCCGTTGAACAGCGAGGCTCCTGCTCCATTCTCAAGCAGGCAGGCTACAGCGCATCCGTTCGAATTGAAGCCTCCAGCATCAAGTGGCTGAATGCAGGTCCATCTGCAATGACGCGCGTCTCCAGCATCGCACTTGCCCCATCTGATCAGGACAAAGAGGCTGGCATCGTCGCCATGTACCTGGACCTTGATTCGACGGCAGTCGTTGAATCGTGCCAACGAATACTGGCTGACAAGAGCAGTTGTGTTTTCAGAGACGGTTCACTTGTTGCGTCGGGCTTCAGCTTCCGTGCAGTGGGTGAATCCAGGGCTGAGCCTCAAGCTGTTCTGGCACGCAGCAAGGTGTATTGGTCGATGGTTTCTGCCTGCAAGTAGGAGCCTTCCCTCGCGAGCGTCACGTCCGTCATGAAAGCGCGCGAAGGCCCGCCGGCCGACCCGCTCAGTCCAGCACAACCTCAGTGCGAATGACGCCGGCCCGCTCCGCGCTGGCCGACAGTGCCAGCCGCGTGCCCACCGGGGCGCGCACCACCCACTCGGCCACCGCGCGGTCGCCCGTGGGCTGCTTGTTGGGCAGGAAGGCGAGCTGGCTCTGCTTGGGCGCGTGGCCCTCGAGCTGCGGGCCTTCCATGCGCTCCTTGCCATTGACCAGGCTGATGGCCGGGTCGCCGCTGGGCATGTGGAGTTCGAACATGATGCCGCGCACCGTCTTGCGCTCCAGCGCGCGCTGTGTCACATAGGCCGGCAGATAGCCCGCATTGGCCACGGCCATGCGCACCCGCCACATGTCGGGACCCAGGGCGCGCACCTCGGTGCGGATCAGCTCCAGCTTGGGCAGGCTCATCGCGATCTGCGTCATCCAGGCCGGGAAGCGCGCGGCTTCACGCTCGCGCAGGGCCGGCGGCGGGTTGCGCCAGAAGTTCATCTTGTCCCAGCCGCCGATCTCCACGGAGCCGAGCTGCGGATGCTGGAAGGGCGTCCACGCGACGTGGGCCTGGCCGCCGCACTTCTCGTCGCTCCACTTCAGCAGCTTGAGGTCATCCTCGACCGGATGCTCGCGGTACCAGTCGATGAACTTCTCGACCTCGACGCCGGCCTCCTTGCTCGGCGACCACAGCTCGACCACCCAGAACAGCGCACCCAGGTGCTCGTAGACCCAGTCCTGGGTGCCGGTGATGACGTCCTTGGGGTGGTAGCGGAAGTCCTCGTAGATGCTGACGGCCGGGTAGCCGGTGTGCTTCTCGCCCAGGGCCGAGAAGTTCTTGATCAGCCACAGGTCCTCCGGCGTCATGTCCTTGTCGCTGCGCGTGCCGCAGGGGCGCAGGATGACGCCGCTGTGGGTGTGATAGCTGATGGCCGCGCCGATGTTGGGATGCTGGGTGATGAAGTCCACCATGGCGCGCACCTCGGGCTCGCTGGTGGGGTAGGGGCCGGCGCCCAGCTGCTCGTACTCCTGGCGCCATTCGCCGGGGAAGTTGCGGTTCAGGTCCAGGCCTTCGCGGTCGGGGTTGACCTTGATGGTCAGCCCGTCGTGGTTCTTGATGAAGCCTTCGGGGATGAGGCGGTAGTACTCGCCGCCCTGCTCGCCCGGTTCACGCGCCACCATCAGCCGCGGATCGCTGGCGTGCTTTTTGTAGCCGCCATGCGGGTCGGGCACGCGCATGGTCAGGATGCGGCCGTCGCCGTCCACGTCCTCGATGGTCAGGCCGTCGACTGCTTCCTCGGTGTAGGGGTAGGGGCGGGTCGAGCTGCGGATGTGGCGCGGCCGATCCGCCAGGGCCAGCTCGGCGCCATCGGGGTTCAGGCGCGGCACGATGTAGAGGGTGCGCGAGTCCAGCAGGCGGTTCACCTGCTGGGCCTCGGCCGAGCTGCCGCCGTGCAGGTTCAGCAGGTGGTGCACGTAGTACAGGCAGGTCGTCGACGCGGTCAGCTCGGCCGCGTGGATGTTCCCGTCGATCCACATCGCCGGCTTGTCGATGTCCATGCCGCTGGCGAGATTGGTGATGACGATGACCCAGATGTCGCGGCCTTCGTAGCTCTTGCCGATGGAGCGCACCGACACCAGGTTGGGGCGGGCCTCGGCGTAGGCGAACAGCAGGGCCGTCAGCTCGTCATAGCGGTAGAAATGGTCGAAGCGTGGGTTGGGCAGGGCGGTGGGCATGGCGCGGCGTGTCTCTGGGTGTGGCCCCAAGAACTAGGGGTCTGTGGAATGCCGCGGATTGTCTGAAGCCGGCCGACGCGCTCGCCCAAGGGTTTGCCCTTCATTGACCTTTGAACAAGGCCTGGAATTGCCGCGACACCGGCAGCTTGTCGTCGCGCCCGCGCAGGGTGACGACCATGGTGCCCTCGTCGACACGGATGGCCTTGGCGATGCAGCGGCTGTTGACCAGCACCGAGCGGTGGATCTGCCAGAACTGCTCCGGGTCGAGCTGGGTCAGCAGTTCGCGCAGCGGCGTGCGGATCAGTGCGTCGCCGCCCTGGTGGACGACGCGGGTGTAGCGCTGGTCGGCCTCGAAGTAGATGATCTCGTCGGGCTGGATCAGCTGCACCTCGCGGCCGACGCTGGCCTGGATGGGACGCATGACAGGCCGAGCCTGGGGCAGGCTGGCCAGCAGGCGCTGCAGGGCCGATGTGTCCGTGGCCGGCTGCGTCAGCCGGGCGCGCAACCGGGTGAGCGTCTGGCCGAGGCGTGCGTCATCGACGGGCTTGAGCACATAGTCGACCGCGCCGGTATCGAAAGCCGCCAGGGCCTGATCGTCGAAGGCCGTCACAAACACGATCAACGGCGGTGTTGCCAGGGCTGACAGGCGGCGCGCCACTTCCAGGCCGGTGAGGCCAGGCATGCGGATGTCGAGGAAGGCCATGGCGGGCTCGTGCGCCAGGCAGTCGTCCCAGGCCTCGGCGCCGTTGCTGCTGGCGGCGACGATGTCGAGTTCGGGCCAGAGGCGGGCGAGGGCGGCGCGCAGTTGTTCGCGAGGCGCTTCCTCGTCGTCGGCGATCAGAGCGGTGATGGCATTCATGCGGTCAGGGTGGCGATGCAGCCGGGATGCGCATCGGCCAGCGTCAGCGTGGCGTGAGGGAAGGCGGCAGCCAGACGGCGCCGCGTGTTGGACAGGCCGACGCCTTCGGTCCAGCCGGGCGTCAGGCCCGGGCCGTCGTCGCTGACGGTCAGCACGAAGCGGCCGTCTTCCTGGCGTGCGGCGATGTCGAGACGGCCGCCGCGCAACTGGGGCTCGATGCCGTGGGCGATGGCGTTCTCCACCAGGGTCAGCACGATGCCCGGAGGCAGCTCGACGTCGAGACCACCGGGCACGTCGATGCGGAAGACCAGGCGCGACCCCAGCCGGGCCTGCATGATGGCCAGGTAGCGCCTGACCATCTCGATCTCGTCGTCCAGCGACTGCAGCTCGCGTTCGAACATCGGCAGCGTGGCGCGCAGATAGGCCGTGAAGTCGCGCAGCAGCTGCGCGGCGCGGGCATCGCCCGTGTCCACCCAGTGCTGCAGCGAGGCCAGGGTGTTGAACAGGAAATGGGGCTGGATCTGGGCTGCGGCCAGGCGGGTCTGCAGGCGCAGGGCGGCTTCCTGGTCGGCCAGTTCGCGCAGCCGGGCCTCGATCTGCTGCACGCGAAAGACCGTCAGCATCCACCAGGCGCTCAGCACGCCCACCAGCGCGACGACGATGCTGACGTTCTCGCGGACCAGCCAGTCCTTGTGCCCCTCGCGGATCAGCAAGGCGATCAACGCCAGGACGACCAGGGTCGCGCCATAACAATACAGGTTCAGCCTCGCGCGGGTCGGCCGCTTCCAAAGCGAGCGTGCGACGAACAGCGTCGAGACCGACAAGGCGCACAACATCCCCCACCACAGGGCCTGCGTGAGCCAGCCCCTGCCGTGCTGGGTCCACACCATGGCCGGCAGCAGCACCAGCAGGTTGACGGCCACATAGCTGTCCACGGCCACCGGCCAGGGCTGCGTGCCGGCCTTGGCCATTTCCTCGGTCGTGAAGACGCGCATCGGGCCGGGGTAGAACCACTGGCGGATGTGCTGGGGGCTGAGCAGGGAGGACATGGCAGACGAGTCTAGGCGCGCCCGCCCCCCGGCCTGCGCAGGCGGGCGGCGAATGGCGGACTGGGCCGCTTGAACTGCAGAGTCGACCGATCGGTCGGGAAAAGAGCAGAATGCCGCCCATGCCTTCCTGGACCTCCCTCGAACTGCAGCGCGGCGACACCGGCGTGGCCACGCTGACCATGAACCGGCCGGCCGTCTTCAACGCCTTCGACGAGACGCTGATCGCCGAACTGGACGACGCCTTTGCCCTTCTCGGCGACGACGCCGGCGTGCGTGCCATCGTGCTGGCGGGTGCCGGCAAGCACTTCAGCGCCGGCGCCGACCTGCAGTGGATGCAGCGCGCCGCAGCCGCCTTGCAGGAAGACAACCTGGCCGATGCACGCCGCTTCTCGGCCATGCTGGCGCGCATCGCCGAGTGCCCCAAGCCGACGATCGCCCGCGTGCAGGGCGCGGCCCTGGGTGGCGGGGTCGGCCTGGTGGCCGCCTGCGACATGGCCGTCGCGTCCGAGGCGGCGAGCTTTTCGGTCAGCGAGGCCCGCATGGGTATCCTGCCGGCCGTCATCGGCCCGCATCTCGTCAATGCCGTCGGTCTGCGCGAGGCGCGCCGCCTGGCGCTGACGGCCAGCCGCATCGATGCCGCCGAGGCCCAGCGCGTCGGCCTCGTGCAGCGCGTCGTGCCAGCCGAGGGCCTGGACGCCGCCGTCGAAGCCTTCATCGCCGACCTGCTGGCCTGCGGCCCCGCCGCCCAGGCGGAGATCAAGCAGCTCTACGCCCGTCTCGCGCCCGGCCCCGTGACTGGCGAGGTGCGCGAGCTGACCGCGCAAACCATCGCCCGCGTGCGCAAGACGCCCGAGGCCCGCGAAGGTTTCGACGCCTTCCTCGGCAAACGCAAGCCCAACTGGACATAGCACGCATGACTTCCCTGAACGACTCCCGCATCCTCGTCGTCGGCGCCGGCCTGATGGGTGCCGGCATTGCGCAGGTGGCCGCCCAGGCCGGCCATCGGGTGGCTCTCTTCGACGCCCGCGTCGGTGCCGCCGAGGCGGCCAAGGCCAAGCTCGCGCAGACGCTGGAAGGCCTGGCCGCCAAGGGCAAGCTGACGGCCGAGGCCGCCCAGGCGACGCTGGCGCGCATCACGCCGGTGGAGGCCCTGGGCAGTGCCGACCTCGTCATCGAAGCCATCGTCGAGAACCTCGACATCAAGCGTGCGCTGTTCGCCGAGCTGGAGGCTTTGCTGCCCGCGGACGCCGTCATCGCGACCAACACCTCGTCCATCTCGGTGACGGCGCTGGCGCGCGGCATGAAGCATCCCGAGCGTCTGGTGGGCATGCATTTCTTCAACCCCGTGCCGCTGATGAAGCTGGTCGAAGTCGTGTCGGGCCTGGGCACCTCGCCCGAGGTGGCGCAGGCCATCCACGAGCTGTCGGCGCGCTGGGGCAAGACGCCGGTGCGCACCCGCTCCACGCCCGGCTTCATCGTCAACCGGATTGCCCGGCCCTATTACGCCGAAACGCTGATGCTGCTGCAGGATCGCGCCGCGGCGCCTGAACTCATCGACGCCTGTCTTCGCGCCGCAGGCTTTCGCATGGGCCCCTGCGAGTTGATGGATCTGATCGGCCACGACACCAATTTCGCCGTGACCAATTCGGTCTTTGCGGCCAACTTCTTCGACCGCCGCTTCACGCCCTCGCTGGTGCAGCAGGAACTGGTGGACGCCGGTTTCTTCGGCCGCAAGAGCGGGCGCGGCTTCTACCGCTATCCCGAAGGCGCACCGGCCCTGCTGCCTGCCATCAGCACGCCGCCGCGCGCCGCCCGCCTCGTCGTGCATGGCCGTGGCGCCCTGGCCGAGCGCTTCGTCGCCAACCTGCCCGAGGCCGTGCGCGAACTGGACAGCGACTGGGTCGGCCTGGCTGTCGACGGCCGAGAGCTGCGCCTGACCGACGGCCGCCGCGCGCGCGACTTCGGCCCCGGCACGGCCGTCTTCGACCTGCCGCTGGCGCCGAGTGGCGACATCGCCTACGCAGGCGATGCCCAGACGGCCGAATGGCTGACCCGCCTGGGCCTGGTGCCGCGCCAGGTGGCCGACATGCCGGGGCTGGTCGTGGCCCGCACCATCGCCATGCTGATCAACGAGGCGGCCGACGCGGTGGCCCAGGGCGTCTGCGACGAAGCCGGCGCCGACGCGGCCATGAAACTGGGCGTCAACTATCCCGCCGGCCCCTTCGAATGGCTGGCCTTCTGGGGCGCCGCGCCCGTCGTCGCGCTGCTGGACCGACTCGATCAACACTACCGAGGCGAGCGTTACCGCGTTTCGCCATATCTCCGATGAGCACACAAGCCTTCATCTGCGACGCGATTCGCACCCCCTTCGGCCGCTACGGCGGCGCCCTGTCTTCCATCCGCACCGACGACCTCGGCGCCCTGCCCATCAAGGCCCTGATGGCGCGCAATGCCCATGTCGACTGGGCCCAGGTGGCCGACGTCCTCTACGGCTGCGCCAACCAGGCCGGCGAAGACAACCGCAACGTCGCCCGCATGGCCGCGCTGCTGGCGGGGTTGCCGGTCGATGTGCCGGGCAGCACCATCAATCGCCTCTGCGGATCGGGCCTGGATGCCATCGGCACCGCGGCCCGCGCCATCCGCGCCGGCGAGGCCGGGTTGATGATTGCCGGCGGCGTCGAGAGCATGAGCCGCGCGCCCTTCGTCATGCCCAAGGCTGAGTCGGCCTTCAGCCGCGCCAACGCGGTCTATGACACCACCATCGGCTGGCGCTTCATCAACAAGCAGATGAAGGCCCAGTACGGCGTGGACTCCATGCCGGAGACGGCCGAGAACGTGGCGGGCGATTTCGGCATCGAGCGCGAGGCCCAGGACCGCATGGCCCTGGCCTCGCAGATGAAGGCCATCGCCGCGCAGAAGCGCGGCTTCTTCGAGCGCGAGATCGTGCCCGTTGAAGTACCGCAGAAGAAGGGCGATCCGCTGCGCGTGCTGCTGGACGAGCATCCGCGCGAGACCAGCCTCGAGGCCCTGGCCAAGCTCAAGGGCGTCGTCAAGCCCGAGGGCAGCGTGACGGCAGGCAATGCCAGCGGTGTCAACGACGGCGCCTGCGCCCTGCTACTGGCCAGCGAAGCCGAAGCCGCCCGCCACGGCCTGAAGCCCCGCGCCCGCGTCGTCGGCATGGCGACTGCCGGCGTCGCGCCGCGCATCATGGGCATCGGCCCCGCGCCGGCGACGCGCAAGGTGATGGCGCTGACCGGCCTCACGCTGGCGCAGATGGACGTCATCGAACTGAACGAGGCGTTCGCTGCACAAGGCCTGGCCGTACTGCGTGATCTGGGCCTGGCCGACGACGACGCCCGCGTGAACCCCAACGGCGGCGCCATCGCCCTGGGCCACCCGCTGGGCGCCAGTGGTGCGCGCCTGGTCACGACGGCCATCAACCAACTGGAAGTGATCGGTGGGCGTTATGCGCTGTGCACGATGTGCATTGGCGTTGGCCAGGGGATCGCGCTCGTGATTGAGCGCGTCTAAGGCGGCTCTCTGGATCAGCCACAGAGGCACTGAGACACAGAGAGCATTCGGCCGGGATTCCTCCGTGCCTCTGTGCCTCTGTGGCGGTGATCCTGCTACTCGAAGAACAGCCTGGAGATGCCCTTCAGGCTGACCAGGTTGCCCGGGTTGCTGGTCTCGTTGAGCACGCCGCTCATGCGGGCCAGCAGGCGCGGGCTCTTCTTGGCGCGCCAGATCAGCAGATCGGCCAGCCAGGGATGGTCGTTCACGCGGTTGGCGCGTTCGTATAGGTCGAACTTGGGCTTGAGGGCCTTGAGTCCGGCCTCGTAGGCGGCACGCGTGGCGGCGTCGTCCTCGTGATGCCTGATCAGCGCGTCGGCGGCCAGCATGCCGGTCTCCAGGGCCTTGCCAATGCCCTCGCCGGTGAAGGAATACGTGCTGCCCGCGGCCTCGCCGGTGACGAGCAGGCCGGGCCGCGTCCACTTCGCACCCGTCAGCGTGCAGCGCAGCGGCGCCCCCTTGAGCTCGCCGACGAGTTCGCCAACGCGCATCAGTTCCGCCGCGGGCGCGTACTTGGCCACGAAGGCGTCGAAGATGGCGCGCAGGTTGACGTCTTTCTTCTGGCCCTTGCCGCCCAGGTCCTTGTGCGAGTCGGTCACGCCGACACCGATGTTGAAGTGGCCGTCCGGCGCCGGGAAGATCCAGCCGTAGCCCGGCTGCACCGACTTGTCCCAGACGACTTCCAGCGCCTTGATCTTGCCGACCATCTGCGGCGCCTTCACATAACCGCGCAAAGCCACGCCACTGGGTGTGTGGCGCTCGCACATGCCGGCGGCCGTCAGCGCCTTGGGCACGGCGCCGGTCGCCAGCACGACCCAGCGCGCCGCCACCTCGACGATCGCGTCACCGCGCTTCAGCCTGGCGCCGACGACGCGGCCGTCGGCCTCCAGCGGCGCCTCAAAGCGCGCCTGCTCGAAGCGCGCGCCGGCTTCCTGCGCGGCCCGCAGCAGCAGGGCGTCGAGTTCCTTGCGCGGCAGTACGGCCAGCGAGCCCGGCACGTCGATGCGCCCGCCGCGCGGTCCGATGCAGCCGACATGCGAAAGGGGCTGGGCGCGGCGCATCACCTCGTCCAGCAGGCCGAGCCGGGCGAGGGCCTGGTGGGCGTCGGGGATCAGGCCGTCGCCGCAGGTCTTGTCGCGACCCGGCGGCTGCTGGTCGACCAGCAGCACGGCGACGCCGGCGCGGGCCAGCGTGCGTGCGCAGGCGCTGCCGGCGGGGCCGGCTCCGATGATCAGGACCTCGCAGTCCGGCAGGGGAGCAGGGCTGGCGTCCTCGTTTGCAGCAGTCAATTCGGTCGGCAATTTGCTAGGGTCGGCGATTCTAGAAGTCGCCGGTGGTGCACATAACACCCTGACCCACCGCCTGACCGTTGGCCCAGCAGGGAATTTGTGTGGTCATGTGACAACGCCCGTGAGGACCTACACCCCTCGCCAGGGGCAGTAAAACCCCTAGGTTTCTGTTGTGTAAAGCACAAGGAACGCCGCCTTGCCGAGTCTATTGGGGCCTACCCGGATCGGCCCGACTGCCGGCAGTCGCCAGACTCGCGCCGCGAAAAGGCGTTTCTCCGCGAGGGATTCGCGTTTCCATTTCACCTGCAACACACGCGTTGAGAACGTCCTCACGAAGGAGTAGTCATGTTTAAACGAAACGCCCGAAGCGCCGCAGCGCTGGCGATGATCGGCACGCTGAGCGCTGTCTCGGCAATGGCCCAAGAAGCCACGGCCGAAAAGCTCGAGCGCATCGAAATCACGGGTTCGCGCATCAAGTCCGTCGGCGCCGAATCCAGCAGCCCGATCACTTCGGTCGGCAAGGAAGACATCAGCATCAAGCAGCCGGTTGCGGTTGAAGAACTGGTGCGCGGCCTGCCCGCTGCCTACCCCGCCATCGGCCCGAACGTGAACAACGGTTCGAACGGCACGGCCTCGATCGACCTGCGCGGCATGGGTTCCAACCGCACCCTGGTCCTGATCAACAGCAAGCGCATCGTCCCCGCGACGCTGGGCGGCGTCGTCGACACCAACACCATCCCGGTCTCGCTGCTTGAGCGCGTCGACCTGGTGACCGGTGGCGCATCGGCCGTGTACGGCGCCGACGCCGTGGCCGGCGTGGTGAACTTCATCACCAAGCGCAATTTCTCGGGCGTCGAAGCGACGGCCCTGTACAGCGCCTCCGAAAAGGGCGACGCCCAGCGCTACAAGAACGACCTGACCGTCGGTGCCAACCTGGCCGACGGCAAGGGCAACGTCGTGGTCCACATCGGCACCACCCGCACCAGCCCGCTGACCCTGGCCCAGCGCGACTTCTCGCCGGTGGTCATCTCGTCGGCCAGCGGCAACCCCGGCGGCTACTCCGGCACGTCCGTGCCGGCAGTCTGGGGCGGCATGCCCTCGCCCATCAACGGCTCGCGAGTGATCGACTCGGGCAGTGGCCTGCTGCGCGCCGCCGCCACGGGTGGCCCGCCGGACGGCTACAACACCAACCCGCCGAACTACTTCGAGACCCCGCTGACCCGTACCCAGGTCACGGCTCTGGGCCGTTACCAGGTCAACGAGAACGCCGAGTTCTATTCGGAAATCTTCCACACCCGCTCCAACGTGACGCTGAATCTGGCGCCGTCGGGCACCTTCGGTGTTGGCCTGGACATTCCCATCGGCAACCCCTACATCACGCCGGCCGTCCGCAACCAGCTGTGCGCCGCCTACGGCATCTCGGCTGCCAACTGCGTGCCGGGCAACGCGACGACCTTCCGTGCCACGATCGCCCGCCGCTTCGTCGAAGCCGGCCCGCGTATCTACAGCTACGACAACACGACGACCCAGTACACCGCGGGTCTGCGTGGCGACATCCCGATGTTCGACGGCTGGAGCTACGACGCCTACTACCAGTCGGGTCGTTCGGACCAGATCCAGCGCACCGGCAACGGCTTCTCCTTCTCGAAGCTGCAGCAGGCGGTGAAGGCCACCAACACGACCACCTGCACGGTCAACACAAACGGTTGCGTGCCGATCAACCTGTTCGGCGCCGCGGGCACCATCACCCCGGAAATGCTGGCGTTCATCTCCACGCCGACCTTCCAGACCACCCGCGTTGACCAGACCGTCATCGCCGGCTCGGCCAGCGGTGAAGTCGCCTTCGCCAAGAGCCCCTGGGCCAAGAACCCGCTGGGCATGGCCGTCGGTTACGAAGACCGCAAGGTCTTCGGCGGCAACGCCTCCGACGCCGTCGTGCAGACGCAGGGCGAACTGCTGGGTTCCGGCGCTCCGACGCCTGACCGCAGCGGTACCCTGAAGTTCCGCGAGCTGTACGGCGAAGCCACGATGCCCATCGTGCAGAACAAGCCCGGCATCCACGCCATCAACCTGGGCTATGGCTATCGCCACACCGAGTTCGACTCCATCGGTGGCGTGAAGAGCTACGGCAGCTGGAAGAAGTCCATGGACTACTCGCCCATGAAGGGCCTGCGTTTCCGTGGTGAGAGCCAGCGCGCGACCCGCGCCCCGAACGTGAACGAGCTCTACGCTCCGGTCACCACGGGCCTGTCGACGCTGTCGGTCGACCCCTGCCAGGGCAATCGCATCGTCGCGGGTGACGCTGGCAAGGCCGGCTCGCTGACCAACCTGTGCCAACTGACCGGCGTTCCGACGTCGCAGATCGGCGCGGTGGCGGCTCCGTCGTCCAACCAGATCAACAACACCGGTGGCGGCAACCCCAACCTCGGCCCTGAAAAGGCCAACACGACCACCCTGGGTATCGTGTGGGAGCCCGAGTTCGTCGAAAGCCTGTCGCTGACGGTCGACTACTGGAAGATCAAGATCAACGGCGCCGTGTCCAACCCGACGTCGGCCCAGGTCATGAGCGGCTGCTATGACGCCACCCAGAACCCTGGTCTGACCTACAACTCGTTCTGCCAGCTGATCCAGCGTGATGCGCTGAACGGCGGCCTGAACGGCACGGGCAGCAAGGGTGTCAGCACCCAGTCGTCCAACCTCGGCTACTACGACTTCTCCGGCGTCGACCTCGGTGCCGCTTATCGCCTGCCCATGGCCAAGATCGGCATGCCCAATGCCGGTCGTCTGGACCTGAGCTTCCAGATGAGCTACATCAAGAAGGCCGACATCAAGACGCTGCCGAACGTCGCCACCATCGAGCAAGCCGGCCACTACGGCATCGACGTGGGTACGCCCTACTCCAAGGTGCGCTTCAACTCGCGCGCTTCCTGGACCATGGGTGACTACGCCGTCGGCCTGAGCTGGCGTCATATCGGCGGCGCTACGGTGCAGCAGGACCTGGCCGGCAGCTACGTCGCAGCCTACGAGAAGATCAAGGCGTTCGACTACTTCGACCTGAACGGTTCCTGGCAGCTGACCAAGAACGTGAAGCTGTCGATGACGGTCAACAACCTGTTCGACAAGCAGCCCCCGTTCATCGGTACCGGCATCGGCCCCGGCGCGTCCAACTTCGGCAACACCTTCCCGGGTGTCTACGACATCATTGGCCGTCGCTACACCGCTACCGTGCAAGCCAACTTCTAAAAAGCCTTCGGGCTCAGCCACTCCTCGAGGTGGCTGCATCGAACGGGCCCCTCGGGGCCCGTTTTTTTATGGCCACCGACAATGCGGTCTCTCCTTTCTCCATCTCTCCATGGCATCCATCCATCCGGCTTCCGCGCTGGGCCAGGGCCTGCGCGCCCTGGCTTCCGGTCAGACGGCCGCCGCCCAGGCCTTCCTCGAACGCGCGCTGCGCGAGACGCCGGGCGCACCCGAGACACCCGCTGCCCTGGGCCAGATCGCCGCCCAGCGCCGGCAATGGGCCGAGGCCGAGGCCTGGTTCCTGCGCTCGCTGCAGTTGCACGCCATCCAGCCGCGCGTGTGGCTGGCGCGGGGCCAGATGCTGGAGATGCTGCAGCGCCCGGCCGATGCCGCCGAGGCCTTTGTCCAGGCCACGCTGCACCAGCCGGGCTGGGCGGCGGCCCACTATGAACTCGCGCGCATCCGGCGCGAACTGGGCCAGCGCCCCGTCGCCCTGCAGGCGGCTGCGCAGGCCGCGCATCTGGCGCCCCAGGATGCCAACACGCTGCAGTTGCTGGCCATGCTGCAGGAGGAGGACGGCGCGCTGCCCGCCTCTCTGGCGACCCTGGACGCGGCCTTGCTCCTGGCGCCTGAGCGCGCAGCCCTGCATCACAACCGCGGCGTCGTGCTGCACCGCCTGGGTCGCCATGCCGAAGCCCTGGCTGCCTACGAGCGTGCTGTCCTGCAGGGCCTGGACGTGGCCGAGGCGCACTACAACCAGGGCAACACGCTGCAGGCCCTGGGCCGCGCGGACGATGCCCTGGCGGCCTATCGTCGCGCGCTCGCCCGGTCGCCTTTGCACGGCCTGAGCCTCTACGACCTGGCGAAGTTGCGTTGGGTCCTCGGCCATGCCGATTTCACCGCCGAACTCGATGCCGCCGAACTCGCCGCGCCGGCGTCCGCCGTGCCGCCCAGCCTGTTGGGCTTGCTGCTGCTGCGCGCCGAGCGGGGCGAAGCGGCCGTGGCCGCGTTCCGCCGCGCGGCTGCGCTGGAGCCCGGCAACGGCGCCTTTGCGGACGGGGAGGGGCAGGCGCTGTGCCTGCTCGGCCGGCATGACGAGTCCTGCGTGGCGCACCGGCTGGCCGTGTCGCTGGCACCCGAGGACGTGAACGTGCTCGGCAATGCCGCACGCAGCTTCTACGCAGCCGGCCGTGCCGCCGAGGGCCTGGCCCTGGCCGAACGCGCGCTCGCGCTGGCACCGCAGCACCAGCACGCGCTGGCCCTGGTCGGCACCGGCTGGCGGCTGACCGGTGACGCACGCGCCGACTGGCTGAATGACCTGGAGCGCTGCGTCGCCGTCCTCGACGTCGAGCCGCCCTCCGGCTGGGCCGACATGGCCAGCTTCAACACGGCCCTGGCCGAGGAGCTGACGCGGCTGCACACCGATGCCGAGGCGCCCATCGACCAGACCCTGCGCCACGGCACGCAGACGCGCGGCAATCTCTTCGACCTGGACCTGCCGCTGGTGCAGGCGCTCAAGGCCCAGATCGGCCGGGCCATCACGGCCTGGCTGGCGACGCGGCCTGCCGAGCCGGGCCACCCTTTCCTCGGCCGTCGCAGCGCGGGCTGGCATTTCACCGACAGTTGGAGTTCGCGACTGCGCAGCAGCGGCTTTCACACCAACCATGTGCACGGCCATGGCTGGCTGAGCAGCAGCTACTACGTGGCCACGCCGCCCAGCGCGCTGCGCGAGGGCAGCCGCGACGGTTGGATCAAGTTCGATGAGCCCGACCTGCCCGAGTCGGTGCGCTCAAGCCTGCGGCCGCGTCGCATGGAAGCGCCGCAGCCGGGTCGCCTGGTGCTGTTCCCGTCCTATCTCTGGCATGGCACGACGCCTTTCCAGGACGAGGCCTACCGCCTGACCGTGGCCTTCGACGTGCTGCCGGACTAGTCGACGCGGCGCACGCGCGGCGAGGTGTTCAGGCCCTCGATGTCGAGGTAGTAGGAGCCCAGCATGCCGCGCTTGACGCTGACCTTGCGGGCCTTGGGCGGCAGGGCGACGGAGGTGCCGTCGATGACCAGCCAGGTCTGGCCGTTGTCCAGCTTGATGCGCGAGTTGGGACCCCAGCCGGCGAAGCTGGGGCTGAGCATGCTGTCGACCGACGCCACCGCATCGGGGCGCTTGGACTCGGGCAGGCCGAAGGCGGCTTCGCCGCTGCGGGCCGGCGCCGGCGCAGCCACGGCTGCTGCGGCGACCACGGGCTGGGCCGGGCGAGCCACGGCGGCTGCCGGGACGGGCGGTTGCGGCGGCACCGGCGGCGTCTTGAGGGCCGCATCGGCCAGTGCGTCATAGCAGGCCAGGCGCGCGCCGCTGTCAGTCATGGCGCGGCAGCGCTGCAGGCCGTCCTGGGCCAGGGCCGGCAGGGCGGCGATTGAAAGGGCAATCAGGGTGAAGGTACGCATGAGCCAAGCCTAGCAGTTGCAGGCTCGGCTCAGGAACGGGCAAAGCCCGGGCGCTCAGTGCGCCTGCTTCACCTTCAGGCGCCAGGCATGCAGCAGCGGCTCGGTGTAGCCGCTGGGCTGTGCCTCGCCCTTGAAGACCAGGTCCAGGGCCGCCTGCATGGCCGCGCCGTTGGGGTTGGCGGCCAGCGGCTGGTAGGCCGCGTCGCCAGCGTTCTGGCCGTCCACCACCTTGGCCATGCGGGCGAAGGTCTCGCGCACCTGCTCGGCCGTCACGACGCCATGGCGCAGCCAGTTGGCGATGTGCTGGCTGGAGATGCGCAGCGTGGCGCGGTCTTCCATCAGGCCGACGCCATTGATGTCGGGCACCTTGGAGCAGCCCACGCCCTGGTCGATCCAGCGCACCACATAGCCCAGGATGCCCTGCACGTTGTTGTCCAGCTCCTGCTGGCGCTGCTCGGGCGTCCAGTCGACCTTGGGGGCGACGGGAATGGTCAGCAGCGCGTTCAGGATGCTCTCGCGCTCGGCAGCGAGGTCGACCTTCTCCAGCTCCTGCTGCACGGCCGCCACGCTGACCTGGTGGTAGTGCAGGGCATGCAGGGTCGCGGCAGTCGGCGACGGCACCCAGGCCGTGTTGGCGCCGGCCTTGGGATGGCCGATCTTCTGCTCCAGCATGGCCGCCATCAGGTCGGGCATGGCCCACATGCCCTTGCCGATCTGGGCCCGGCCGCGCAGGCCGCAGGCCAGGCCAGTCAGCACATTGCTGCGCTCATAGGCCTGGATCCAGCTCGAGGTCTTCATGTCGCCCTTGCGCAGCATGGGGCCGGCGCGCATGGCGGTGTGCATCTCGTCGCCGGTGCGGTCCAGGAAGCCGGTGTTGATGAAGGCGACGCGGCTGGCGGCCGCGGCGATGCAGGCCTTCAGGTTGACCGAGGTGCGGCGCTCCTCGTCCATGATGCCCAGCTTGACGGTGCTGTCCGGCAGGCCCAGCAGCTGCTCGACGCGGCTGAACAGCTCGGCAGCGAAGGCCACTTCGGCCGGGCCGTGCATCTTGGGCTTCACGATGTAGACCGAGCCGGTGCGGCTGTTGCCGCGGCGCTTGAGGTCGTGCATCGCGATCGTTGTCGTGACGACGGCGTCCATGATGCCCTCGGGGATCTCGCTGCCGTCGTCCAGCAGCATGGCCGGGTTGGTCATCAGGTGGCCGACATTGCGCACGAACATCAGCGAGCGACCATGCAGAGTCAGCGTACCGCCGCCGGGCGCCGTGTAGACGCGGTCGGCATTGAGGCGGCGCGTGAAGCTCTTGCCACCCTTGGCGACTTCCTCGGTCAGCGTGCCGAGCTGGATACCCAGCCAGTTGCGGTAGGCCAGCAGCTTGTCCTCGGCGTCGACGGCGGCGACCGAGTCTTCCAGGTCGAGGATGGTGGACAGGGCCGACTCCAGCACCACGTCGGCCACGCCGGCCGCGTCGCTCTTGCCGATGGCCGTCGAGCGGTCGATGCGGATGTCCAGGTGCAGGCCGTGGTGGACCAGCAGCACGCTGCTCGGCGCGGCGGAATCGCCCTGGTAGCCGGCGAAGGCGGCCGGGTTCTGCAGGCCCGTGGCGGCCCCAGAGGCGAGGGCGACGACGAGCTGGCCGTTCTCGACGCGGTAGCCGGTGGCCTGGGCATGGGTGCCGGTGGCCAGCGGCGCGGCCTGGTCCAGCACCTGGCGGGCAAAGGCGATGACCTTGGCGCCGCGCACGGGGTTGTAGCCGCCGTCACGCGTGGCGCCATCGGCTTCGGAGATGGCATCGGTGCCGTACAGGGCGTCGTAGAGCGAGCCCCAGCGCGCATTGGCCGCGTTCAGCGCATAGCGGGCGTTCAGGATGGGCACGACGAGCTGGGGGCCGGCCTGCAGGGCCAGCTCGGCGTCGACATTGGCGGTGGTGGCCTGCACCTGGGCGGGCGGCTGGACGAGGTAGCCGATGCGTTCCAGGTGGGCGCGGTAGGCCGGCATGTCGGCGATGGGGCCGGGGTGGGCCTCGTGCCAGGCGTCCAGCTCGGACTGCAGGCGGTCGCGCTCGGCCAGCAGGGCGCGGTTCATCGGGGCCAGTTCATGGGCCAGCTTGCTGAAGCCGGCCCAGAAGGCGTCGGCGGCGATGCCGGTGCCGGGCAGCACTTCGGTGTCGATGAAGCGGGCCAGGTCGGCATCGACCTGCAGGCGGTGAAGGGTGGTGCGGGGCATGGCGAACAACTCCTGCGAGAGGCAACAACGAATGCTCGCAATCTAGCTGCGTCGCGTGTCGGGATTCGCTGCAGGCCACACCATTCATCTGTGACAAAAACGCAAAGATCTTTCCTGAAACCGCTGTCTTTGTGTTGTCGCGCCAGCACAATCTGGGCATGGACAAGCTCAAGCAGATCGAGTCCTTCGTCCTCGTCGCCGCCAAAGGCAGCCTGACCGCGGCGGCGCAGGCGGAAGGGTTGGCGCCTGCCGTCATGGGCCGCCGGCTGGACGCGCTGGAGGCCCGGCTGGGCGTCAAGCTGATGCTGCGCACCACGCGGCGGCTGACGCTGACGCCCGAGGGCCAGGCCTTCCTGGAGGACTGCCAGCGCCTCATCGCCTCGTTGGCGGATGCGGAAGCCGCGGTCAGTGCCGGTGGGCTCAAGGCCAGCGGCCATCTGCGCGTGACGGCGCCGGCCGGCTTCGGCCGCCGCCATGTCGCGCCGCTGGTGCCGGGCTTCCTGGCCGAGCATGCCGACCTCAGCCTGTCGCTGAACCTGAGCGACCGCGTCGTCGACATCGTCCATGAGGGCTTCGACTGCGCCGTGCGCGTCGGCGATCTGCCCGACTCCAGCCTGGTCAGCACGCGCCTGGCCGACAACCGGCGCCAATGCGTCGCGGCGCCCGGCTATCTGAAGCGCGCCGGCACGCCCAGGCACCCGGACGAACTCGGCCGCCATGCTTGCCTGACCCTGAGTTCCGAGGCCAGCCAGGTGCGCGGCTGGGCTTTCCAGATCGACGGTGCCGTCCAGCATCTGCGGCCTGAAACCCGAGTCCAGGGCCGCCTGGACTGCAGCGACGGCCAGGTGCTGCACGACTGGTGCGTGGCCGGGCTGGGCATCGCCTGGCGCAGCACCTGGGAGGTCGAGGCCGACCTCGCGGCCGGGCGGCTGGTCAGCGTGCTGGACGCTTTCGCGGCGCCGCCCAACGGCATCTATGCGGTCTTCCCGCAGTCACGCCATCTGCCACTGCGCACACGGCTGTGGGTGGAGCATCTGCGCGCCCATTACGGGCGAGCGGACTACTGGCGCTCTTGAATTTGCGGGCCGAGCGCCGAGCCGCTCCGGTCGGGACTTCATACCGGTCGCAGGGCCTGTTCTCGGTCGGGTCTCAGTCCCCCAACTGCACCTTGGCCCGCTTGCCCGCCCACGCATCGAATTTGCCCGCATAGGCCTCCTCGATGCGGTTGCGCTTGACCTTGAAGGTGGGCGTGATGAAGCCGTTGTCGACCGTCCAGGGCGTCTTGATCAGCACCAGGGTGTCGAGTTGCTCGTGCGGGTCCAGGCGGGCGTTGACGTCGTCCAGGTGCTTGCTCAGCTCGGCCATCAGTGCGGCCTTGTCGGCTTCGCTGGTGGCGCGCTGGATGCCCTGCGGCGACAGCATGGCGATGCCCAGCGGCTGGCCCATGTTGGCGCCGGCCACGCAGCAGGCCTCGATGTTGGGGTTCATGCCCAGCTTGTCTTCGATGGGCGCGGGGGCGACGTATTTGCCCTTGCTGGTCTTGAACAGGTCCTTGACGCGACCGGTGATGCGCACGCAGCCATCGGCGTCCTGCGTCACCTTGTCGCCGGTGTGCAGCCAGCCGTCGGCGGTCAACGCGTCGGCGGTCAGGCCGGGTTCCTTGTAGTAGCCCAGCATCAAGGCCGGGCTGCGCATCTGCAACTCGCCATTGGCGGGGTCGATGCGGGTCTGCACGCCGGCATAGGCCGGGCCGACGGTGCCGCGCTGGTTCTTGCCCGGCAGGGTCATGTGCGACAGCGCCAGGTTCTCGGTCATGCCATAACCCTCGTTGACCGGCAGGCCCAGCGTGCCGTACCACTCGAGCAGCGCCAGCGGCATGGGTGCCGCGCCGCCGACGGCGATGCGGCATTGGTCCAGGCCCAGGGCCTTCAGCACCTTCTTGCGCACCAGGCCGCCGATGATGGGCAGGCGCAGCAGCTTGTTCATCTTCTGCGGCGGCATCTTGGCCTGCACGCCCTGCTGGAACTTGACCCACAGGCGCGGCACGCTGAAGAAGATGGTCGGGCGGGCGCGCTGCAGGTCGGCCGTGAAGGTGTCCAGCGACTCGGCGAACCACAGCCGCATGCCGGTCTTCAGCCAGCCATGCTCGACGAGGACGCGCTCGGCGACGTGGGCCAGCGGCAGATAGGACAGCATGCGGTCTTCGGCCGTCATCGGGAAGCGCGCCAGGCCCTCGGCCACGGCCCAGGCGAAGCCGCCGAAGTTGTGCATGACGCCCTTGGGGTTGCCCGTCGTGCCCGAGGTGTAGATCAGCGTGCAGAGCTCGTCGGCATTGCGCGTGACCTCGCCCTTCATCGGCTCGGTGCGGGCGCAGATGGCGTCCCAGCTTTCATAGGTCTTCTTGGCGTCGTCGGGCGACAGCGCATAGCTCACGCCGGGCAGGCTGGGCAGCACGCCGGGCTTCATGCCTTCCCAGCCGTCGAGCTTGCCGACGAAGATGAACTTGGCCTCGCTGTGCGTCAGGATCTGCGCGATGGTGTCGGCGGCCAGCGTGGGATACAGCGGCACCGAGACATAACCGGCCATCCAGATGGCGAGGTCGGTCATCAGCCACCAGGCGCAGTTCTTGGACAACATCGCCACCTTGGCGTCGGCCGGCCAGCCCTCGGCCTGGCCCTTGGCCTTCAGGAAGGCCGCCATGCGGCGCACCTGGTCACCGACCTGGGCCCAGGTGAAGTCTTTCACCTCGGGGCCACCCATGGGCTGGGTCAGGGCGATCTTGCCGCCTGACGTGCGCTCCCAGTGGTACAGGCGTTGCAGGGCGAGCGTGTCGGCGGCGATGGTGGCCATGGGTGCGTCTCCTCGGACATTCTTTTCGGGAAGCGCAAAGTTAACCGCGTGTAAACGCCGCCCCACCCCGGGTAAACACCTTGCGGCGTGACAGCCTGCCCAGAGGGCCTAGAGGCAAGGCTCTAGAACTGCCCGTCCCAATGGCCGGGCTTGCCGCCTGCGTCCAGTTCGCGGCGCAGCTTGTCCAGCGGATGGCTGGTGATCCAGGCGGGGCGCAGCGCGTCGGCGCGGGCCAGCGTGGCCTCGGCGGGCTGGCCGGCCAGGCGCTGGCTCAGGGCCAGGTCGAGCTGGGCGGCCCAGTGGGGCAGGGGTTCGGGTTGGGCCAGGGCATCGAAATAGGCGACACGCCGGCGCAGCGGCTCGATGCTGGCCAGGGCCGCGCCGCGCTGTCGGGCCAGTTCGCCCTGCCATTGGGAGATCAGGCTTTGCAGGGCGGCATGGCGTTGCAGCCAGGGCTGGGCTTCGCCGTCCTGCAGTGGCGCCAGGGCCATGCCGGCGAGGTCGGGGCGCTGCAGGGCCAGGGCCGCGCGCACGACGTTGCCGGTGGCCTCGACCCAGTTCGGACCGGTCAGCACGGGCGAGGGCTTGAGGGCGTCGGTCAGGCGCTTGATTTCGTCAGCGGCGCCTTGGGTCTGACCGGCGTTGACGCGGGCGAGCAGGGCCGCGGCGGCCAGCGGCAGGCGCAGCGTGGGATGGTCGGCGCTGTGCAGGCTGGCGGCCAGGGCCTCGTGCACGGGCAGGGCCTCCGCCCACTGGCCGCGCTCGGCCAGCTGGCGGGCCAGGTCGCTGCGCATGCGCTGGGCGCTGACGTTGCCAGGCCCGAGCAGGGCGTCGGCGTCGGCCACGATCTGCTGTGCCACCTCGACGGTGGCCGCGGGCCGGCCCAGGCGCGCCTGCGCATTCCACAGATGGCGGCGCAGCTGCAGCGCAAAGCGCGCGCGGTGGGGTGGCGGGTTGGCGATGGCCGGGGCGACATCCAGCATCAGCTTCTCGGCGTCCTGCAGCCGACCCTGGGCCAGGCGCAGGTGGTAGACATAGGTGTTGAAGTACTGCGCGTCGAAGGATTCGGGCGCATGCAGCTTCAGCATCAGTGGATACGCCTCGGCGCGCACGCGCTCGGCGTCCTCGGGCCGCCCGGCCTGGGCGTAGGCGACGATGAGCTGGTAGAGCAGCTCCAGCCTGTCGTTGGTCTCGGCACCCTGGCGTTCCAGCGCTGCCAGCAGGGGTTCGCCGCGTTCGATGACGCCCAGCGGTGAACTCAGCGAGGTGTCCAGCCGCAGCCGCAGGCGCAGCGCGCGCAGGCTGGCCGGCGCGTCGTCGCCCCACAGCTTCTGGGTCAGCGCGACCAGTTCGTCCGCCAGCGGGATGGCGATGTCGAAGCGGTTCATGTCCGCATAGGTGTCGCCCATGACCTCGAGCACGCGGGCATGGGTGACCGGATCGTCAGCAAAGCGCGTCGCCAGTTCGGCGCGGCTCTTGTCCAGCAGCTCCAGCACATTGGGGATGTGGCCGCCGTGCTTGTCGGGGTTGGCGCTGGACAGCAGCTCGGTCAGGAAGCGCGTGACGGCCTCGCTCTGGCGCGCAGCGGCCTGCGCCTCGCGGCGCTGCCACAGGCTGACCGCCAGACCGGCGCTGAGGGCCGCGAACACCAGCGTGGCGCCCACGGCCAGGGCGGCGTTGCGGCGCAGCCAGAGCCAGACGCGATGCCGCCAGTCCTCGGCGCGCACGCTGACGGGGCGCTGGCCCAGCCAGCGCTCGAGGTCGTCGATGAAGCTGCCGACGCTGGCATAGCGCTCGGCCGGGTTCTTGCGCAGGGCCTTGGCGGCGACGGCCTCCAGGTCGCCTGCGGCGCGGTCGGCGTCGAGGGGGCGGCCGGGACCGGCCTCGTCGGGGGCGCCGTCGACCGAGCCGGTGGTGCGTGTGGAGCGCGTGATGCGCTGGGCCTCGCTGTGCAGTACCGCGTGCTCCAGCGCCGTGCGGCCCAGGCCGCGCTTGCCGAAGGGCAGGTCGCCGCTGGCCAGCTCGTAAAGCATGACGCCCAGGGAATAGATGTCGCTGGCCACGCCCACCGTCTCGCCGGTGATCTGCTCGGGTGCGGCATAGGCGGGCGTCAGGCGCCGGCCGGTGATCTGGGTCAGCTGGTGGTCGGACTGGTGGCCGGAATCGTCCAGCAGGCCGGCAATGCCGAAGTCCAGCAGCTTGGCTCGCCCCTGCTCGTCCACCATGACATTGCCGGGCTTGAGGTCGCGGTGCAGGATGAGCTGGGCATGGGCATGCTCGACGGCCCGCGCCACGTCCAGCAGCAGCTTGACGCGCTCCGCCAGCCCGAGGTTATGGGCGCGCACATGCTCGGACAGCGTCTGGCCGGGCACGTACTCCAGCACCAGGTAGGCGCGGCCGTCCTGCTCGCCGGCGTCCAGCATGCGGGCGATGCCCGGGTGGGTCAGGCGGCCGAGCAGGGCGCGTTCGCGGGCGAAGCGGGCGGCCAGGCCGGGGCTGGCGCGGTCGGCGCGCAGCAGCTTGATGGCCGCCTCGCCCTGGTAGAGGCCATCGGCCCGTTCGGCCCGCCAGACCTGGCCCATGCCGCCTTCACCCAGTTGCTCGGCCAGGCACCAGGAGCCCAGGCGGTCGCCCGGCTGGGGCGGCGTGGTCGAGGTCGTCGTCGTCTCGCTCAGCGCCGCGACCAGGCGGGTGTTGTAACCCGGCACGTCGACGAGGACGGTGGCGTCGGTGTCTTCGTCCTCGGGCAGGGAGGCCAGCATGCGCGCGAGCCGCGCGGCCAGCGCCGGCGGCTGCAGGCCGGCCAGGCGCAAGGTGCGTTCGGCGGCCGGCAGCTCGGCGAGCTCGTCGAACAGCGCCGACAGCTGCTGCCAGTCCGAGGCCTGCAAGCCCGAATTCATCAGTAGACGGAGTTGGGCGGGTCGCCGAGCAGTTCCTGCAGCAGGGCGCGCGCCTTCAGCAGCTCGCGGTTGATGCTGCGCGTGGACAGGCCGCGCACGGCCGCCACCTCGGCGATGGACAGGCCGGCGAAGCCCACCATCTCGATGAGCTCGTAGAGGCTGTTGTCCAGGGCCTTCATTCGCTCCAGGGCCTGGTCCAGGCCGAGCATGTCGACGGCCTGACTCTGCACCGCAGCCACGTCGCTGGCGGCCGACAGCGTGACCATGACGGCATCGCCGCCGCGCTTGTCGCGGCCCTCGGTGCGCAGATGGTCGATGACGACCGAGCGCAGCACCCGGCCGACATAGGCGAAGAACTGGCCGCGCGTCTCGCCCTGCAGGCCCTGCTGGTCGGCCATGCGCAGAAAGCCCTCGTGCACCAGGGCCGTCGTGTCCAGGCCGGCCATGCGGCCATTGGGGCCGCTCTGCGCCAGGCGGATGCGGGCGACGCGCTTGATCTCGGGGTAGAGCAGGGCGTAGAGCTGCTGCAGCGCCGCGGGGTCGCCCTTTGACGTGCCGATCAGCAGTTCGGTGACGTCAGCCACGTCAGTCTTCCTGGAAGGCCGCCAGGGCGGCGGTGATGTCAGCTTCGCTGGCTTCGCGCTGCACCGGCGCATCCGCCACCCAGCCTTCGCGCTTCAGGCGGGCCACCCACTGGCCGGCGTCGCGGCCCTGGTCGAAGCCGCTGCTCTGCAGCAGCAGCTCGCCGCCGGCCGACAGCAGCTTGAAATAGAACTTTCCATCGGCCTCGCGGTACTGCTTGAAGACCGGCAGGGCCGCCTTCTCCGTCTTGGCCACGGCCGTCGTCGCGGTGCTCGTGTAGGGCCGCAGGCCACAGGCTTCGCGCAATGTCTTCAGGAAAGGCACGGCGATGGCGCGCGCCTTGGCGGCGCCGGCCTGCAGCGTGGCTTCCAGCTTCTCGGGGTGGGCCATCAGCTCGGCATAGCGCTCGCGCATCGGGCCGATCTGGCCTTCGATGAGGGCGACCAGCTGCTGCTTGGCCTCGCCCCAGCCCAGGCCGCCGCGCAGGGCGGCGCGGAAGGCGGCGCGCTGCTCCGTCGTCGCAAAGGCGTCGTAGATGGTGACGATGGCCTGGCCCTGCGGGTCCTTGGGTTCGCCGGGCAGCTTGCTGTCGGTGACGATGCGAGCCACCGCGTCCTTCAGCGCCGCGCTGCCGCCTTCGAAGAGCGGAATGACGTTGTCATAGCTCTTGCTCATCTTGCGGCCGTCCAGGCCGGGCAGCAGCTCCATCTCGGCGTCGGTCACGGCCTCGGGCAGCACGAACATCTCCTTGCCCTGGCCGAAGAGGTGGTTGAAGCGCTGGGCCACGTCGCGCGCCATCTCGATGTGCTGGACCTGGTCCTTGCCCACGGGCACCTTGTGGGCGTTGAACATCAGGATGTCGGCCGCCATCAGCACCGGGTAGCTGAACAGGCCCATGCTGACGTTGGCGTCGGGCTCCTCGCCGGCGGCCACGGCGGCGTCCACCGCAGCCTTGTAGGCGTGAGCACGGTTCATCTGACCCTTGGCCGTCACGCAGATCAACAGCCAGGTCAGCTCCGGGATTTCGGGCACGTCGCTCTGGCGGTAGAAGGTGACGCGCTCGGGGTCGAGGCCAGCGGCCAGCCAGGTGGCGGCGATGGCGCGGCTGGAATGGGCGAGGCGGTCCGGCTCGTCGCACTTGATCAGCGCGTGGAAGTCGGCCATGAAGAAAAAGCTCTCCACGCCGGGCTTGCGGCTGGCTTCAATCGCCGGGCGGATGGCGCCGACGTAATTGCCGAGATGCAGGGTGCCGGTGGTGGTGATGCCGGTCAGGACGCGTTGGGCGGACATGGTTTGGTGAAAAGTAACCAAACCGGATTGTGGCCTCAGCTGCGCTTGCGCGAAGGTGGGGCCGCCACGGAGGCGCGCCAGGTCACGGAAATGTCGAACTGGCGCGAGACCGGCAGCTCCTGGCCATAGCAGCGGTTGAGCAGCCAGTTCAGGCCGGCCAGCGTCACCTCATGGCTGGGGATGTGCACCGAGGTGAGGCGGGGCGCGGCGAATTCGGCGCTGGGAGAGTCGTCATAGCCCAGCACCGAAACCTCGTGAGGCACGGACACGCCGCGCTCCTGGAAATGCGCCAGCAGGCCGATGGCCATCTCGTCGTTGGCGCAGAACACGGCCGTGGGCAGGCGCTTGAGCTTGAGCAGGGCCTCGGCGGCGTCCCAGCCGGCCTGGTTGGAGAAGTCGCCGGGCACGGTGGTGATCTTGGACGTGTCCAGGCCGCGCAGGGCCAGCCCGCCCATGAAGCCGTTCAGGCGCGCCACGTTGTCGGGCGAGGTCGTCGGCCCGGAGACGATGGCAATGTCCTTGTGCTTGTGCTGCAGCAGGGCGCGCGCCGCCTGCACGCCGCCCTGCACGTGGTCGGCCGTGAAGCACTGGTCCTTGATGCGGTCGAAGTGGCGGTTCAGCACGACGACCTGGCGGGCCGCCGGCCCGAGGGCCTTGAGGTCTTCGTCCTGCATGGCGTTGGACAGCACGATGAGGCCATCGCAGTCGCGGTCCAGCAGGAAGCGCATGCCGTCGTTGGTCTCGACGCGCTCGTCCTCGATGCCCTCGCCGAAGGCCACCACCATGTGCAGGCCCTGGGTGCGCAGCACGGTGTCGATGACGCGCAGGATGGGCGTGTAGTAGGTGCCGCGCAGGAAGGGGATGTAGACGCCGATCAGCTTGGACGTGCCGGCGCCCAGCGAACGCGCCGTTTGCGAGGGCCGGAACTTCAGCTGGGCGATGACCTTGCGCACCCGCTCGGCCGTGGCCGGCGCGACGGAACCGTTTCCGCTGATGACGCGTGAGGCGGTGCCCACACCCACGCCGGCCAGCCGCGCTACATCCTTGATCGTTGCCATTCGCCCTCTGCTCTTGTGGGGCTGGATTGAATCACAAGGGGCAGATGGGTTGAGGGTCGGCAGGCTCGGGCAAACGCGCGGTTGGCACAGCGGTTTCCTTGCCGCTCAGGCCGCCGCCGACCGGCCACCAGGGCTTGGTCTCGTGGGCGCTGAACTGGCAGGGGCCGGCGGGCCAGGGGAAGGACAGGCGGCCGGTGAAGCCCGCCCAGGGCTTGCCGTCGGCCGCCGCGACGAGCACGTCGGTCAGGCCGGCGCCCTCGGTACCGGGCTGCCAGGCCGCGATGAAGGCATCGCTCTTGTTGGCCAGGTCGTTCACATAGAGCGGCCGGCCCGAGTACAGCAGCGTGATGACGGGCTTGCCGCGGCCGGTGACGCGCTGCAGCACTTCGGCGTCCTGGGGGTGGCGGCGGCTGTGGCGCAGGTTCTCGGTGATGCGCACATCGCCTTCGCCCTCGGCATAGGGCGTCTCGGCCAGCACGGCGATGACGGCGTCGAAGCCCTTCGGATCGCTCTTGCTGCCGTCGGCGTCGAAGGTGACGTTGGTGGTGCCGAGACGCTGGCGCAGTGCGGCCAGCAGCGTCGTGCCCTGCGGGTAGTCGACATTGGTCGTGTCCCGGCCCTGCCAGGTCACGCTCCAGCCACCGCTCTGGTGGGACAGGCTGTCGGCCGCTGCACCGACGACGAGGACCTTGGCGCTGGCCTTCAGCGGCAGCAGGCCGGGCTTGTTCTTCAGCAGCACCAGCGACTCGCGCACCGCGCGGCGCGCCAGCTCGGGCGCCTGCATGGCCTCCATCGTGGCCGGCACGGGGCTCGGCACCGACATGCTGAACTTCACGCGCAGGATGCGGCGGACTGCATCGTCGATGCGGGCCATGGGAATGCGGCCCTGCTCGACGTCGTGCAGCGTGTTGGCGTAGAAGGCCTTCCACTTGAAGGGCACCATGACGACGTCGATGCCGGCGTTGATGGCTTCGGGGCAATGCTCGGGTGTGCAGCCGGGTATCTGGCCGACGCCGTCCCAGTCGCTGACGATGAGGCCGTCGAAGGCCAGGCGCTGCTTCAGCACGTCGGTCAGCAGGGTCTTGTTGCCATGCATCTTGCCGTGCTCGACATAGCCGGCGCTGTCGGTCCAGCTGCTGAAGGAGGCCATGGCCGTCAGCACGCCGGCATCCAGCGCGCCGATGTAGCCGGCGCCATGCACGTTCGCCAGATCGCCCGGCGAAGCCTGGGTCACGCCCTGGTCGATGCCGCGGCGCGTGCCGCCGTCGCCGACGTAATGCTTGGCCGTCGCCAACACGCCGCGGCCCTCCTTCAGGCCTTCCTGCAGACCTTCCACCGAGGCCTGGCCGAGCTTTTTCACCAACGCCGGGTCGACGCTGAAGCTCTCATAAGCGCGGCCCCAGCGCACGTCCTGCACGACGGCCAGCGTCGGCGCAAAGACCCAGTGCAGGCCCGAGGCGCGCACGGCACGGGCGGTGGCGCGACCGATGTCCCGCACCAGATCGGCGTCGCGCGTCGCACCCAGCGCGAGGTTGTGCGGGAACAGGGTGGCGCCGCGCACATTGTTGTGGCCGTGGACGGCGTCCGTGCCCCAGATCAGCGGGATGCCCGGCGTGGCCTCCAGGGCCGCGGCCTGGAATTTCTCCGACAGCGCGCGCCACTGCGCCGGCGTTGCGGCGCGGTCCTCACCCGGCCAGGCGCCGCCACCGTTCAGGAGGGTGCCGATGGCGTACTCGCGCACTTCGTCGGGCGTGATGGCGCGGATCTCGGGCTGCACGATTTGGCCGAGCTTCTGGCGCAGGTTCAGGCCCTTCAGCGCCGCCTCGACCCGGGCTTCCACGGCCGCGTCGCGCACCGGCTTGCGTGCTGGCCAGGCCTGCACGATGGAATCGGTTTCGCTGGCGCCCGCGGCGGTGGCCGTCAACAGGGCCGCGGTGAGCAGAAGGGGCAGGGGTTTGCGCATCGTCATCTTCGGTTGGGGCCGCGACGGTAGTGGGTGAAGCAAAAAAACGTCAACCCCCGGGCCGACGAGATTGACAGCCCCGACTGTGCCGCATTAGATTTGCGCCGCGTTTGGAACCGGTTCCAAAATTGATGACCACAGTGCCACAGAGCACGAGGCATCAAGAGCAAAAAGGCCGGCCGAGCAGCGAACAAGACGAACCAGGAGACCCAAGATGAGCAAGCAATCGCAGCGCGCCACGACGCGCGCCCTCACGCCCCAGCGGCGCCTCCCCCTCACGCCCGTGGCCGCCGTCTGCGCCGGCCTGCTCAGCGTGCCGCTGCTGGCCGCGGCCCAGACTGCGCCGGCCGCCGACCCGAAGCTGGAGACGGTCACCGTCACGGGCTTCCGTGCCAGCCTCGAGAACTCCATCAGCACCAAGCGCAATGCCGACGCCATCGTCGAAGCCATCTCGGCCGAAGACATCGGCAAGCTGCCCGACGTGTCCATCGCCGACGCCATCTCGCGCCTGCCCGGCCTGACGGCCCAGCGCGTGGCCGGCCGTTCGTCGGTCATCAGCATCCGCGGCATGTCGCCGAGCTATGGCGTGACGCTGCTGAACGGCCGCGAGATCGTCTCCACCGGCGACAACCGCTCGGTGGAATACGACCAGTTCCCGTCGGAGCTGATCAATGCCGCCACGGTCTACAAGACGCCCGATGCCAGCCTGTCGGCGCAAGGCCTGTCCGGCACCATCAACATGAAGACGCTGCGCCCGCTGGACTTCTCCAAGTCGCAGATGGTGGTGGGCGCCCGCATGGAGCGCAATTCCAATGGCTCGCTGAACCCGGAGATCTCCGGCACCGGCAATCGCCTCAGCGCCTCGTGGGTGACGCAGTCGGCCGACCGCACCTTCGGCGCGGCCATCGGCTTCGCCCACCTCGATTCGCCCAACCAGGAGAAGCACTACAAGAGCTGGTGGTGGGCCAACACCAACAACTGGGGCGCACCGCTGCCCGGCGCGCCGCTGGACGCCGTGGCCCTGCAGGGTTTCGAGCTGGGCGCCGCCTCGTCGCGCCAGAAGCGTGACGGCCTGATGGGCGTGCTCGAGTACAAGCCCGGCAACGGCTTCCACAGCACGCTGGACCTCTACTACTCCAAGTTCGACCAGACCGAGGCGCGCCGCACGGTGATGTCGGACATGGCGACCTGGTCGGGTGCGGGCTGGACCAACGCCCAGACGAGCATCGTCAACGGCGACAAGCTCATCACCAGCGGCAACGTCGTGAACACGACGCCGGTGGCGCTGACGACCTACAACAAGCGCAAGGACGACATCCGCGCCGTCGGCTGGAACAACGAGCTGAAGCTGGGCGACTGGAAGCTGGTGGGCGACCTCAGCATGTCCAAGGCCAAGCGCGACGAGCAGAACGGCGAGGTGCAGGCCGGCTCCAAGAACCGCGTCACGCTGAACAACGCCAACATCGTCACCGGAGACGGTCGTTCGACCTTCCAGCCCAACTTCGACTTCTCCGATCCCAAGAATGTCTACCTGACCGACCCGGCCAACTGGGGTCGCGATGGCCGCAGCCAGTTCCCCAAGGTGCGCGACGAGATCAAGGCCTTGAAGCTGAGCGCCGGCCGCAACTTCGACAGCTGGCTCAACAGCGTCGAGGGCGGCGTGGACTACTCCGAGCGCGACAAGTCCATGAATCGCACCGAGGTCTACTACAACCTCAAGAACAACCGCACGCCGGTGTTGATCCCGTCCAACCTGCTGCGCGATCCGACCGACCTCAGCTTCGCGGGCAGCAACATCCGCATGGTCAATTTCGACCTGCCGAGCGTGCTCAACCTCTACGACGCCGTGCCGGCCTCGGCCGACCAGGCGCCCGGCCGCGTCTGGTCGGTGCATGAGAAGGTGACGGCGGCCTACGGCAAGCTGGGCATGGAGTTCGACTGGGGCATTCCCGTCCATGGCAGCCTGGGCCTGCGCATCGTGCACGCCAAGCAGTTCAGCAACGGCCTGCTGTGGAACCCCAACACCAAGGCCAGCGATCCCACGACCGGCGGCACCAGCTACACCGACACCCTGCCCAGCATCAACCTGTCGGCTGACCTGACCCAGGACACCATCCTGCGCTTCGGCCTGGCCAAGGTGCTGGCGCGCCCGAACATGGAGGACATGCGCGCCGGCTTCTCGGGCATCAACGTCAGCAGCACCGACCGCACCTGGTCGGCCAGCGGCGGCAATGCCAACCTGGAGCCCTGGCGCGCCGATGCGGCGGACCTGTCCGTCGAGCATTACTTCAGCAAGCGCAGCTATGTGGCGGCGGCGGCCTTCCACAAGCACATCAAGAACTTCGTCTACTCGCAGAGCGTCCTCTTCGACTTTTCCGGCTTCCCCAACCCGACGACCTACACGCCGATCAGCAACATCGGCCTGCTGAACACCAAGGCCAACGGCCATGGCGGCATGGTGGCGGGAACGGAGCTGAGCGGATCGCTGGACGCAGGCCTGGTGAGCCCGTCGCTGGACGGCATCGGCGTGACGCTGAGCTACTCCAACACGCGCAGCTCGCTGCATGAGGACAACAACCTCAACAACCCGCTGGACGGCCTGTCGGGCGTGGCGACGAACTTCGTCGTCTATTACGAGCGCGACGGCATCTCCGCCCGCATCGGCAGCCGCCATCGCTCGGCCTTCGTGACGACGGTGCGTGGCACCTTTGGCGAGAACGTGCCCAGCATGATTTCCGCCGAAACCATCCTGGATGCGCAGCTCGGCTATTCCTTCGAGAGTGGCGCTTTCAAGGGCTTGTCGCTGACACTGCAGGTCAACAATCTGCGTGACCGGCCGTACCGGACCCGCGTCGGTATCTCCACCGGCGCCGTGGATCCGACGGCCACCCTGCCCGAGCGCTACACGTCCTACGGCCGCCAATACCTGCTCGGCGGCACGTACAAGTTCTAAGACTGTTTCCTGTTCCCGAACCCGCGCCGGCCCCCGTGGCCGGCGCCCTCACATCCGAAGCATGAGCTCCAACAACGCCCCGATCCGCAAAGACTTCCCCGCCGACTTCCGTTGGGGCGTGTCCACCTCATCCTTCCAGATCGAAGGCGCTGGCCAGGAAGACGGCAAGGGCGAGTCCATCTGGGACCGCTTCTGCAAGCAGCCCGGCCGCATCCGCGACGGCAGCAATGGCAACGTCGCCTGCGACCACTACCACCTCTGGCCCCAGGACCTGGACATGGCCAAGGGCCTGGGCGTCAACGCCTACCGCTTCTCCGTTGCCTGGCCGCGCATCCTGCCTAATGGGAGTCTTGGCCGCGGCGCCGTGAACGAGGCCGGTCTGGCCTTCTACGACCGGCTGGTCGACGGCATGCTGGAACGTGGCCTCGACCCTTGGTGCACGCTGTATCACTGGGACCTGCCCCAGGTGTTGCAGGAGCAGGGCGGCTGGACGTCGCGCGAGACGGTGGCCGCCTTCCTCGAATACACCGACATCGTCACCCGCCGCCTGGGCGACCGCGTCAAGCACTGGATCACCCACAACGAACCCTGGTGCTCCTGCATGATGGGCTACTGGGAGAACATCCACGCGCCCGGCGGCACCAGCTTCGCCGACGCGCTGCAGGCCAACCACCATGTGGTGCTGTCCCACGGCCAGGCCATTCCGGTCATCCGCAAGAACTCGGCCGACGCCAAGGTCGGCATCACGCTGAGCCTGCACCCCATCACGGCGGCCTCGGACAGCGCCGAAGACCTCGCCGCGCTGAAGCGCCACGACGGCCTGCGCAACCGCTGGTTCCTCGACCCGCTGTTCGGCCGCGGCTATCCGGCCGACACGCTGGAGTTGGTCGGCGACGCCGCGCCCGAGATCGTCGAAGGCGACCTGGCCGCCATCGCCACGCCGACCGATTTCCTCGGCGTCAACTACTACTTCCCCGAGATGGTCAAGGACGACCAAGACCCGAAGACAGGCGGCCCGATGCGCGCCAGCCTCGTCGAGAAGGAAGGCGTCGAGCGCACCGGCTTCGGCTGGGAGGTTTCGCCCCAGGGCCTGGTCGACCTGCTGACCCGCCTCCAGCGCGACTACAACCCGCCCGTCATCCAGCTGACCGAGAACGGTTCCACTTTCGAGGACGTGCTGACGCCCGACGGACGCGTCCACGACAAGGAGCGCCTGTCCTATCTGCAGCGCCACCTGGCCGCGCTGAAGCAGGCCATAGCCGCCGGCGTGCCGGTCAAGGGCTACTTCGCCTGGAGCCTGCTGGACAACTTCGAATGGGCCGAGGGCTATCTGCGCCGCTTCGGCATCGCCTATGTCGACTACGCCTCCCAGAGGCGCATCCTGAAGGACAGCGGCCTTTGGTACGGCCGGTTTCTGAACGAATAATTAACGCGCAAGCGGCCGTTTGTTCAAGGGTACAGGCGGTTTCTAAATGAAATATTACAGGGTCAACACTCAGGCGCGCCAGACCGCGCCGGGGCAAACTGCGCAAGCTGCCCCACAAGATCCGGAGACAAGATGAAGTTCCCCTGCCATGCCCTGGCCGCCGTTGCGCTGCTTGTTGCAACCGCTTCCAACGCCGCCGAACCCCTCAAGGCCGAGGTCATCCACTGGTGGACCTCGGGTGGCGAATCCGCCGCCGCCAAGACCCTGGCCGAGGCCTACAAGGCCCAGGGCGGCATCTGGGTGGACACAGCTGTCGCCCTGGGCGAGCAGGCCCGCTCCGTCGCCATCAACCGCATTGCCGGCGGCAACCCGCCGACGGCCGCGCAGTTCAACACCACCCAGCAGTTCCGCGACATCGTCGACCAGGGCCTGCTGAACAACGTCGACGCCGTGGCCCAGCGCGACGGCTGGGACAAGTTCCTGCCCGAGACCGTGCTGCAGGCCATCCGCGTCAACGGCCACTACTACGCCGCGCCGGTCAACATCCACAACATGAGCTGGTTCTGGTTCTCCAAGGCCGCCTTCAAGAAGGCCGGCATTGCGGAAGAGCCCAAGAACTTCGACGAGCTGTTCGCGGCCCTGGACAAGCTCAAGGCCGCCGGCCTCGTGCCCCTGGCCCATGGCGGCCAGCCCTGGCAGGACGGCATCGTCTTCACCGCCACGCTGGCCCACTTCGGCGGCCGCGACCTCTACCTGAAGATCTTCCGCGACCGCGACCCCAAGGCCATCCAGGGCGAAGAGTTCAAGAAGGTGCTGCTGGCCTTCAAGCGCCTGCAGAGCTACACCGACAAGGGATCGCCGGGCCGCAACTGGAACGACGCGACCGCCATGCTGATCAGTGGCCGCGCCGGCGTGCAGATCATGGGCGACTGGGCCAAGGGTGAGTTCGCCCAGGCCAAGCAGGAGGCCGGCAAGGACTACGGCTGCGCGCCCGGCTTCGGCCCCAAGGCGCCCTACATCATCCAGGGCGACGTGATGGTCTTCCCCAAGACCGACAAGCCCGACCAGGTCAAGGCCCAGCAGCTGCTGGCCAGCGTCATCACCCAGCCCGCCACCCAGGTCGCCTTCAGCATCAAGAAGGGTTCCATCCCCATCCGCACCGACGTCGACGTCAGCAAGATGGACATGTGCGCCCAGATGGGCGTGGCGGCCATGAAGGACAAGTCGCGCCATCTGGCCAACGGCGAGATCTACATCACGCCCGACCAGAACGGCGCCCTGCAGGATGTGCTGACCAGCTACTGGAACCGCAACATCCCCGTCGAGAAGGTCCAGAAGGACATCGTCTCCGCGTTGCGCTAGACCACCCCCTAGGCCTGACGGCCGCCCCCTCAAGGGGGCACTGCCAGCGGCCCGGCAAAGCCGGTTCCGCGGCAGTCGCTGGAGGGACGGCGCGGCTGAGCCGCAGCCTTGCAAGACAGGTTCCTATGACATCCAAGTTCTTCAAACGATGGTCTGCCTGGACAGCGCTGCTGCCCCTGGCTCTCATCGTCTGTGTCGGCTACATCGGCACGGTGCTGTGGACGCTGAGGACTTCGGTCTCCAGCTCCCGCACCTTCCCGAGCAGCGACTTCGTCGGCCTGCAGCAGTTCGAGCGCCTGCTCGACAACGACCGCTGGCAGCACGCCATCCATAACCTCGCGGTCTATGGCGTGCTCTACATCGTCGCCGCCATGGCCATCGGCTTTTTGCTGGCCGTCTTCATCGACCAGAAGGTGCGTGGCGAGGGCGTACTGCGCACGGCTTTCCTGTACCCGTATGCGATGTCATTCGTCGCGACGGGTCTCGTCTGGCAATGGGTGCTCAACCCCGACAGCGGCCTGCAGAACGCGCTGCAGCAGATGGGCTGGAAGGACTTCAGCTTCGACTGGATCGTCGACCAGGACATGGTCATCTACACCGTCGTCATCGCCGGCACCTGGCAAGGCGCGGGGCTTGTCATGGCGCTGATGCTCGCCGGCCTGCGCGGCATCGACGAGGAGATCTGGAAGGCCGCCAAGCTGGACGGCATCCCGACCTGGCGCGTCTACCTGTCCATCGTGCTGCCCATGATGGGCCCGACGCTGGCGACCGTCTTCACGCTGCTGGCCACCGGTGTCGTCAAGGTCTTCGACACCGTCGTCGCCATGACCCAGGGTGGTCCCGGCACGGCCAGCGATGTGCCGGCCAAATTCATCATGGACCATCTGTTCGGCCGCGCGAATCTGGCACTCGCCTCGGCGGGCGCCGTGATGCTGCTGTTGACGGTCCTCGCCCTCGTCGCGCCGCTCGCCTATGTGCGCAGCCGCAAGCAAGCACAGGGAGGCCACTGATGAGCACGCGCAAGAAAGCGACCGCCAAGATGACGCAGATCTGGGCCCGCATCGGCGTCTACGCCTTCCTGATCTTCGCCGCGGCCTTCTTCCTGCTGCCGCTGTACGTGATGCTGACGACCTCGTTCAAGAGCATGGACGAGATCCGCCTCGGCCAGATCTTTGCGCTGCCCTCCAGCATCACCTTCGACGCCTGGCGCGCCGCCTGGAGCGAGGCCTGCACCGGCGTCAGCTGCGAAGGCGTGCGCGGCGGCTTCTGGAACTCCGTCACCATCGCCGTGCCATCCGTCGTGCTGCCCATCCTGCTGGGCGCCATCAACGGCTATGCGCTGAGTTGGTGGAAGCCCAAGGGCAGCCAGTGGCTGTTCGGCGTGCTGATGATGGGCGCCTTCATCCCCATCCAGGTGATGATCTATCCCCTCGTCAAGCTGGAAGCGGCCATCGGCATCTACAGCAGCCTGCCCGGCATCGTCGTCGTGCACCTGGTGTTCGCCATGCCCATCATGACGCTGCTGTTCCGCAACTACTACGCGGGCCTGCCGGCCGAGCTGTTCAAGGCGGCGCGGGTGGACGGCGGCGGCTTCTGGCGCATCTTCATCCAGCTTGTGCTGCCGATGTCGACGCCCATGCTGATCGTCGCGGCCATCATGCAGATCACCGGCGTGTGGAACGACTACATCCTGGGCCTGACCTTCGCCGGCCGCGACAACCTGCCGATGACGGTGCAGCTGAACAACGTCATCAACACGACGACCGGCGAGCGTCTCTACAACCTCAACATGGCCGCGACGATCCTCACGTCTGCCGTGCCCCTGTTGGTCTATCTGATTTCCGGCCGCTGGTTCGTCCGCGGCATTGCGGCAGGAGCCGTCAAATGAGTGGCGTGAACATCCAGGGCCTGAGCATCAAGTTCGGCGCCAACGAAGTCATCAAGGGCCTGGACCTGCAGGTCCATGAAGGCGAATTCCTCGTGCTGCTCGGCCCCTCGGGCTGCGGCAAGTCGACGCTGCTGCACAGCATCGCCGGCCTCATCGACGTCAGCGGCGGCAGCATCCACATCGGCGGCACCGACATGACCGATGCCGAGCCGTCGGAGCGTGGCATCGGCATGGTCTTCCAGAGCTATGCGCTGTACCCGACCATGACGGTGGAGCGCAACATGTCCTTCGGCCCGCGCGTGGCCGGCGTGCCCAAGGCCGAGATCGAGAAGCGCGTCAACCGCGCTGCCGAGATGCTGCAGCTGACACCGCTGCTGAGCCGCAAGCCGGCCCAGCTGTCCGGCGGCCAGCGCCAGCGCGTCGCCATCGGCCGCGCCCTGGTGCGCGAGGCCGGCGTCTTCCTGTTCGACGAGCCCCTGTCCAACCTCGACGCCAAGCTGCGCGCCGAGTTGCGCCGCGAGCTCAAGCTGCTGCACCAGAACCTGGGCAACACCATGATCTACGTGACCCACGACCAGGTCGAGGCCATGACCCTGGCCTCGCGCATCGTCGTCATGAAGAGCGGCGTCATCCAGCAGATCGGCACGCCGGCCGAGGTCTACGAGACGCCGGCCAATCTCTTCGTCGCCGGCTTCCTCGGCGCGCCGGCCATCAACTTCGTGCCGGCCACGGTCAGCGCTGACGGCCGTTCTCTGCAGGGCGTGCTGCCGCTGCAGCTGGCCGAGGGCTGCGTGAAGGCGGGCCAGAAGCTCGTGCTGGGCATCCGCCCCGAGCATGTGCGCCTGCAGTCCGACGGCCGCTGGCGCGCGACGGTGCAGCTGGTCGAGCCCATGGGCAACCACCAGGTGGTGTGGATGAAGCTGGGCGAGCAGGGCTTCTCCGTGCTGGTGCACGACGGCCGCCGCATCACGGCGGGCGAGGAGCTGGCCTTCGACATCGACAAGACCGCGCTGAATATCTTCGACGCGGGCACCGAGCAACGGCTGTGACCGCGCTGCGCCGCATCGTCATCGTGGGCGGCGGCAGCGCCGGCTGGATGTGCGCGGCGGCGCTGGCGGCGCGCCTGGGGCCACAAGGGCCCTGGCAGATCACGCTGGTCGAGTCCGACGACATCGGCATCGTCGGCGTCGGCGAGGCCACCATCCCGCCCATCCGCGGCTTCAATGCGCGCATCGGCCTGGACGAAGACGAGTTCCTGCGCGAGACCGGCGGGACTTTCAAGCTCGGCATCGAGTTCGTCAGCTGGGGTGCCGTCGGCGAGCGCTATATGCACGCCTTCGGTGATGTCGGTCGGTCGCTGGACGAGCTGCCCTTTCACCAGCACTGGCTGCGCCTGGGGGCCAAGCTGCCGCTGGCCGAGTTCTCCATCAACAACCAGGCCGCGCTGGCCGGCCGCTTCATGCGCCCGCGGGCCGACATGGCGGGCTCGCCGCTGGCCGAGATTGCCTACGCCTTCCACTTCGATGCTTCGCGCTATGCGGCCCTGTTGCGCCGGCATGCCGAGAAGCAGGGCGTACGGCGCATCGAAGGCCGCATTGACCATGTCGAACGCAACGACGCCGGCATTCGCAGGCTGTATCTGCACGACGGCAGCGAGCTCGAAGGCGACTTCTTCCTCGACTGCTCCGGCTTGCATGCCCTGTTGATCGGCAAGACCCTGGGCGTCCCGTTCGAGGACTGGTCCAACTGGCTGCCCTGCGATCGCGCCTGGGCGGTGCCGACGGCCAACCACGGCCCGCTGCTGCCTTACACGCGGGCCACGGCGCATGAGGCCGGCTGGCAATGGCGCATCCCGCTGCAGCACCGCACCGGCAACGGCCATGTGTTTGCGAGCGCCTTCACCGACGAGGCCGCGGCGCGCGACACGCTGATGCGCAACCTCGACAGCGAGCCTGTCGCCGAGCCCCGTCTCATCAAGTTCCGCACCGGCCGCCGCCAGCAGGCCTGGGTCGGCAACTGCGTCGCCATCGGTCTCTCGAGCGGCTTCCTGGAGCCGCTGGAGTCCACCAGCATCCACCTGATCCAGAGCGCCGTGCTGCGGCTGATTGACCTCTTCCCGAGCGAAGGGCTGGAGGCGGCCGACATCGCCGAGTACAACCGCCAGACCGCGGCCGAGATGGCGGCGGTGCGCGACTTCATCATCCTGCACTACAAGCTGACACGCCGCGACGACTCGCCCTTCTGGCGCCACTGCCGCGCCATGGCCGTGCCCGAGTCGCTGCAGGCCCGCATGGACCTCTTCGCCAGCCACGGCCGCCTGTTCCGCCACGGCCAGGAGCTGTTCTCCGAGCCCAGCTGGCTGCACGTGCTGATCGGCCAGGGGCTGATGCCGCGCAGCCACCATCCGCTCGCCGCGACCCGACCGCGTGAGCAGGCCCAGCAATTCGTGGACGACGTGCATCGCGTCGTGCGCCGCTGCGTGGACGTGATGCCCGCGCATGCCGATTTCCTCGCCGACATCAACGCCGTGAACCAGCGGCACTCATAAACAAACGAGACATGAAGACACTGCTTTTGACGCTGACAGCCGCGCTCGCCGGCATTGCTAACGCTGCTCCTGTACGGGCCTTTCTGACCACGGCCGACCAGCAGCAACTGCTGGCACCGAGCGCCGTCGACAAGGCTGCGAAGGCGGGCGATGTCATCCGCGTCGATCCCAAGCGCCAGCACCAGCGCATCGCCGGCTTTGGCGCCGCCATCACCGAGGGCTCGGCCTGGCTGATCCGCCATGGCATGAGCGACACGCAGCGCGACGCCCTGATGCGTGAACTGTTCACCCGCGAAGGGAATGACGGCAAGGGCCTGGGCTTCGAGTTCACGCGGCTGACCATCGGCGCCTCGGACTTCTCGCGCCGCCACTACAGCCTGGACGACATGCCGCCGGGCCAGACCGACCCTTCACTGGCCCACTTCTCGCTGGCGCCCGAGCGCGAGGACGTCATCCCTGCCGTCAAACAGGCCCTGGCGCTGAATCCCAAGCTGCAGGTCATGGCCTCGCCCTGGAGCGCGCCGGGCTGGATGAAGACCACCGACAGCCTGGTTCAGGGCCAGCTCAAGCCCGAACACTACGCCTCCTTTGCGAAGTACATGGTGCGCTACGTCGAGGAAATGAAGGCCGAAGGCGTGCCCATCTTCGCGCTGACGCTGCAGAACGAGCCCCACTTCGAGCCCGGCGACTACCCCGGCATGCGCATGACGCCGCGTACCCGTGCCACCGTCGTCGGCCAGCATCTCGGCCCGCTGCTCCAGGCCAAGGGCATGAAGACCCAGCTGCTGGAGTGGGACCACAACTGGGACGAGCCCTGGAGCCCGCTGTCCATGCTGTCCGACGCGACGGCGCGCCAGTACGTGTCGGGCGTGGCCTGGCATTGCTATGCGGGCGATGTGTCGGCGCAGTCGCAGGTGGCGCAGCAGTTCCCCAAGCTCGACGTCTGGTTCACCGAATGCTCGGGCGGCGAATGGAAGCCGCAGTGGGCCGAGACCCTGCCCTGGATCACGCGCAACCTCGTCATCGGCAGCACCCGCCATGGCGCGCGCGGCGTGCTGATGTGGAACCTGGCCCTGGACCCGCAGTACGGCCCGCATCTGGGCGGCTGCAAGGACTGCCGCGGCGTCGTCACCATCGACCCCAAGGACGGCAAGGTCACGCGCAACATCGAGTACTACGCCTTCGGCCACGCCAGCCGCTTCGTGCAGCAGGGTGCGCGGCGTGTGGACTCGGACGGTGGAGCCAAAGGGCTGGACCACGTCGCCTTCACCAACCCCGACGGCAGCACCGCCCTCATCGTCAGCAACTCCGCCGCCGAGGCACGCCGCTTCACGGTGCAGGCGCCGGGCCAGCGCTTCAGCTACGAGCTGCCGGCCAGCGGCGTCGTGACCTTCACCTGGTGATGCGCACCGCCCTGTTTGCGGCCCTGCTGGCCGCCGTCTCGAATGTCCAGGCGCTGGAACTGGCCGGCGTGTTTGCCGATCACATGGTGCTGCAGCGTGACATGCTGCTGCGGGTCTGGGGCCAGGCCGAGCCGGGTCAGAAGGTCCACGTGCAGATCGCCGGCCGAGCCGCCGATGCGGTGACCGGCCGGGATGGCCGCTGGCAGGCCAGCCTTGCGCCGCTGAAGGCGGGTGGACCGCACGAGCTGCAGGTCAGTGCCGGCTCAGAGCAGCGCAAGCTCTCCGACGTGCTGATCGGTGATGTCTGGATTGCCGCTGGGCAGTCCAACATGGAGTGGCGCCTGGCCGACTCCAATGGCGCAGCCGCAGAGATCGCCGCCGCCGGCGAACACCCGCAGATCCGCCACGCCAAGATGCCGCATCGCGTCAGCCTTGCGCCTCTGCGCGATGCACCGTCGCTGCGATGGGATGTCGCCAGCCCTGCCACGGCCGGTGACTTCAGTGCGGTGGCCTGGCATTTCGCCCGCCGCGTACAGGCTGACGCCAAGGTCCCCATCGGCATCCTCAACCTCAGCTGGGGCGGCACCCATGTCGAGACCTGGACCAGCCCGCGCGCCAATGCCGGTGATCCCGAACTGGTGGACGTGATGCGGGCTATGCCGGCTGACACGGCGAGCTTTGTGAGGGACCGCCAAGCCCAGATGCTGGAGCGCGTGCGCGCCTTCCAGGGCGGGACGCCCGCTGTCGTGGCGGGTGCCGATCCTCGCTTGGACGACACCGCCTGGCCCACGCTGAACACGCCCCAGGTCTGGGAAACCCAGGGCCTGCGCGGCCTGGACGGCCGGGTCTGGATGCGTCGCCACGTCAACTTGACGGCTGCCGAAGCTGCCGGCACCGCGACGCTCCACCTCGGCCCCGTCGACGACTGCGACGAGACCTTCGTCAATGGCCAACCGGTTGGCAAGACCTGCGGCTGGGAAGCGCCGCGCACGTATCCGCTCGCAGCCGGGCTGCTGCGCGAGGGTGACAACCTCATCGCCGTGCGCGTCACCGACACCGGCGGCGATGGAGGCATCCACGGCGCCCCGGCGAATCTGCGGCTGGAAACGGCAGCCGGCTCCAAGCCTCTCGCCGGCCGCTGGCGGGCCCGTGTCGAAGCCTTGCAGGCCATCGAGGAGATCGGCCCCAACGACCTGCCCAGCCTGCTCTTCAACGGCATGGTCCAGGCCTTCACACCTTTCGCGGCCAGGGGCGTGATCTGGTACCAGGGTGAGACCAACGCGCCGCGCGCGGCCCGCTATGCCCAGGCCTTCCCGCGCCTCATCAACGACTGGCGCCTGCAGTGGCACGAGCAGGGCCAGCGTGGAGCGCTGCCGTTCTATTTCGTGCAGCTCTCGTCCTACGGCCCACGCCCACCCCTGCCCGAGGGCAGTGCCTTCGCCGAGCTGCGCGACGCCCAGCGCCAGACGCTGAAGCTGCCCGCCACCGGCATGGCCGTCAGCATCGACGTGGGCGACGCCAACGACATCCACCCGCGCGACAAGAAGACGGTTGGCGAACGCCTGGCCCGCATTGCCCTGGCCAACAGCTACGGCCAGCCCATGCCGTTCAAGGGGCCGACGCTGCGCGCCAGCCGGAAGCTGCCTGACGGCAGTTTCGAGCTGAGCTTCAACGACGTGGCCGGCGGCCTGGCCACGCGGGGCGGAGGCCCGCTGCTGGGCTTTGCCGTCGCCGGCACCGACCAGCGCTTTGTGGCCGCCCGCGCGGAGATCACCGGCCCCGACCGCGTGCGCGTCTGGAGCCAAGCTGTCGCCAAGCCTTCAGCGCTGCGCTATGCCTGGGGCGACACGCCGCTGGAGGCCAATCTCGTCGACGGTGCCGGCCTGCCCGCGACGCCCTGGCGCAGCGACCGCTGGCCGTTGGTCACGCGTGACATCCGTCCTGAGTTCTAACGACCCGGCGCGTGGCTGAGTCCACGCCGGGAGGCCCATCCTGGCTAGGATGGGTCGATGACGGGATCCCTGCTGATCAGCACCAGCTTGATCGCCCTGCTGGGCGTGGCGCTGCTGGTGCTGGCCCGTCTGGAGCCCGGCCACCCCCACATCAGCGACTGGGGCTGGAGCCATGTCTTGCTGGCTGCGGGCCTGACGCTGGGTATCGCCCTGGTGCCGCCGGATCAGGAGTCCTTGCATTACAAGCTCCAGGCCACGGTGGCGACGGCCGCCATCATCGCGTCGCTGGCTTTGCAGCTGGCGGGTGCGGCGCGCTACCGCGGCCGGGTCTGGCGCTGGCGCCTCCATGCGCCTCTCTTCCTGGCCCTGCTGGGCTTCATCCTGGGGCTGGCCCTGGTGCAGCAGCGCTATGCCGTCGTCGTCGCGGCCTTGACCCTGACCGGTGGCGCCTGGCTGGCCGCGGCCTGGCTGTGGCAGGGCGGGGCGCGCGGTGAGCGCTTTGTCGCCATCTGCTTCGCCGCCTCGGGGCTGGTCCATCTCAGCGGCCCGCTGCTGGACCCGCTGGCGCGCTCGCCCATCACCCACATCCTGGGCACCTATGTGCAGGCCGTGCTGGCCATGGCCCTCATCCTGCTGTCGGTGCGCCGGGCCCATCACGAGACCCAGCTCGTCAACGCCCGCCTGCGCCAGCTCTACGAGCAGTCCATGCAGGGCCTGGTCGTGCTGCGTGACGGCCGCGCCGTCTACGCCAATCCGGCCGCCCTGGAGATGTTTGGCTTCGACCGCATCGACGGCGTTCTGCCGGTCGATGTCCTGATCGCCCCTCATGAACTCGAAGCCTCGCGAGCCCGCTATGCCCAGCTGATCCAGCAGCGCGCGGGTCATCTCATGTGGGAGGGCGAACGCTACCGCCGCGACGGCAGCGCCATCTATCTGCGCGGCAGTTCCAGCTATATCGAGTGGGAAGGCGGCCCGGCCCTGCTGGTGCTGATGCTGGACGACACCGCCCGCCAGCGCGCCACCGAGGCCCTGCGCCGCCAGGCCCTGCACGATGAGCTGACCGACCTGCCGAATCGCCATGCGGCCCTGGCCCGCCTGGCCGAGCTGACGGCCCCCGGCAGCCCGGGCTTCGTGCTGTTGTCGGCCGACCTGGACCGCTTCCAGCTCGTCAACGAGAGTCTGGGCCACGAGACCGGCGATGCGCTGCTGCAGGCCATCGCCACGCGCCTGCGCGAGGCCCTGCCGCCCGATGCCGTGCTGGCGCGCCTGGGCGAGGACCAGTTCCTGCTGCTGCAGCCCGGTGTCGACGACGACGCGGCGGCGGTGCTGGTCGGTCAGCGCCTGCTGGCGCTGATGAACCAGCCCTTTGCAGTGGCGCACCGCGCCCTGTATGTGCACCTGTCGGTCGGCATGGCGCGTTTCCCGGTCCATGGCCGGGATGGGGCCGCCCTGCTGGGCGCAGCCGACATCGCCATGCACCAGGCCAAGCAGCAGGCGGGTGCGGCCGTCGTCGCCTTCCGGCCCGGCATGGCCGCGGCTGCCGGCGGCCTGCTGGAGATCGAGCAGGCCTTGGCCGCGGCCATCGAGCGCGAGGAATTCCAGCTCGACTACCAGCCCAAGTTCGAGGCCGGCACGCGCCGCCTGGCCGGTTTCGAGGCCCTGGTGCGCTGGCAGCGGCCCGGGCGGGGGCGCGTCAGCCCGGTGGATTTCATCCCGGCTGCCGAACGCACCGGCCAGATCGTGCCCCTGGGGGTGCTGATCCTGCGCCAGGCCGCCCAGCAATTGCGCACCTGGCAGCAGCAGGGCCTGGCGCCCCGGCCGGTGGCGGTCAATGTGTCGCCGCTGCAGTTCGAGGACGCCGGCTTTGCCGACTGGCTGCTGGACCTGGTGCGGGCCCATGGCGTGGATCCGGCGCTGATCGAGGTCGAGATCACCGAGACCGCGGCGATGACGCATATGGACCGTGTGCTGCCCCAGCTCGCGCGGCTGCGCGAGGCGGGCGTGGGCGTGGCCTTTGACGACTTCGGCACCGGACAGAGCTCCCTGACCCTGCTGCGCCGCCTGCCCATCACGACGCTGAAGCTGGACCGCAGCATGATCGACCCGCTGCCCGAGCCTTCGGCGGGCGCCGTTGTGCGCGCCGCCTGTGTGCTGGCCCAGGCCCTGGGCCTGGCCATCGTTGCGGAAGGCGTGGAGACCGAGGCCCAGGCGGCCGAGGTCGAGGCCCTGGGCTGCACCCACATCCAGGGCTGGCTGCTGTCCAAGCCCCTGGGGCCAGATGCCGCGGCGGCCCTGCTCAGCGAGCCGTCACTGAGCCATTAGCTCGCCCATGCGGATCGAGCCCCCCGGCTGCCAGGCCGGGTTGAACTGCAGGCCGCTCTTCTCGAACAGCATGACGACGGTGGAGCCGAGCAGGAAGCGGCCCATCTCGTCGCCCTGGGCCAGCGTCACCTGACCCGGTGTGTAGTCCCATTCGCGCACCGGGCCTTCGCGCTTGATCTGGCCCTGCCAGACGGTGGCCATGCTGCCCACGATGGTCGCGCCGACCAGCACCAGCACCCAGCGGCCCAGGGTGTCGTCGTCGAAGACGCAGACCAGGCGCTCGTTGCGCGCGAACAGGCCCGGCACGCCGCGCGCCGTCGTCGGGTTCACCGAGAACAGCTCGCCCGGCACGTGCACCATGCGCACCAGTTGGCCGGCGGCCGGCATGTGGATGCGGTGGTAGTCCTTGGGGCTGAGGTAGAGATTGGCGAACAGGCCGTCCTTGAAGCGCGCCGCCAGCTGGGCGTCGCCGCCGACCAGGGCGGTGGTTGTGAAGTTCTGGCCCTTGGCTTGGTAGATCTGGTCGCCCTGGACGTGGCCGACCTGGCTGATGGCGCCGTCCACCGGGCAGATCAGCGGTGCCTGGGCGAGCGGCCGTGCGCCGGGCTTCAGCGCCCGGGTGAAGAAGTCGTTGAAGGTCTTGTAGGCGTTGATGTCCGGGTCGGCCGCCTCGGCCATGTTGACGCCGTATTTGGCGACGAAACGGCGGATGGTCGAGGTCGTGATGCCCCCCATGGGCTTGGACGCGTAATGCCCGGCCAGGCGGGTCATGGCCAGCTTGGGCATCAGGTACTGCGGCAGGACTTTCAGGCGATCGGACATGGGCTTGGGGCCGTGTGGGGTCGCGGATTCTAGGAGTCGGCCTGCCCGAGCTGCCCTAGGGAGAGCGCCAGGGCGCCACCACGCGGCGCAGCGGTGCGCTGGTGGTGGCCTGCACGTCGCCGTCCAGCAGGCCGCGGCGTTTCAGGTGGCGGATGGCGGCCTGCACCGTGGACTTGGCCAGGCCGGTGCGCGTCGCGATCTCCTGCAGGCTCAGCGCCACGGCGTCGTGCTGGCGGCGCTGGGCTTCGCAGGCCAGGCAGAGGTAGACGAGGAAGGCCGAGGGCCGACGGTCATGGCCGCAGAGGTCGGCCATCAGCGTGTCGACGACATAGGCGTCGAGCAGATGGTCGCTGGGCGGTGGGGCCTTGCGCATGGTGATGAATGCTATAGCAGCCATCGAACGGCCGGGTCCGGCGCGCTTCCAGAATGTGCACACCTGCAACCGCCCTTCGCCACCATGATCACCCACGTCAAGTTCATCGGCGTCCCCGTCGCCGACCCGGCCCGCGCCCTGGCCTTCTACCGCGACCAGCTCGGCTTCGCCGTCGCCACCGACCAGCCCATGGGGCCGGGCAAGCGCTGGATCGAGCTGCGCATCGCCCACTCGGCCACCCGCGTCGTGCTGTTCACGCCCGAGGGCCACGAGGACCGCATCGGCACCTTCTTCAACGGCTCCATCGCCTGCGACGACGTCGAGGCCACCTACCGCCAGCTGCAGCAGCGCGGCGTCGAATTCGTCGAGCCGCCGACGGCCCAGCCCTGGGGGACGTTCGCCAAGTTCAAGGATTCGGAGGGCAATGTCTTCGTGCTGTCGTCCAGCTGATCGCTGACGAAAGGCGGCGCATCTTCCGGGCGTGCGCTGCGGGAAAACACAGACGCTGGACAGGGTGCCGTGCGGTCATGATGCGCGCCGCCGCGCCTGTGCCGGGCGGCGGCGAACCCCAATGTCGCCACGGAGAAAAGTTGATGCGTTCACGCCTTGCGCTCGTCGTGCTGCTGGGCCTGGCCTTGCTCGCCGGCTGCGCCGCCAAATCGCAACGGCGCTTGAACATGATGGACGGCGCGCTGGGCGCCGGAGCGGGCCGCATCCTGGTCGCGATGACGGATGTGCCCCCGGTCGACACGCGGTTTCCAGGCGCGGAGTGCCTGGAGTGCGGGTCGGTGCCGGCGGCCAATGCCAGCCTGACCCATCACGTGCGCGCGCTGCCGCGCGAAGGCGTGGCTGAACTCAAGGACCGCGCGGCGGAGCTGGTCCAGGCCAGGGGGGCAACGCCCCTCGTGCTCATCGAGGCGCTGCAAACCAAGTCATTCCCCGACATTCCCGGCCCGGCGCGCCACATGGCGCCAAAGGACTTCCGCGGGCTGCGCGACAAGCTGAATGTGGACAAGCTGCTGCTGATCCAGGTGGACGCCCTGGGCGTGCACCGCAACTATTCGCGCTCGGCGAATGCTGAGCCCAAGGCCGTCTTCGAGGGGCACGTGCTGCTGGTGAACCTGCACACCAACCAGCTGGAGTGGTATCACACCATCAAGATCGCGAAGGCGGCAGAGGGTGCCTGGGCCGAGCCCCCGAAATTTCCGCGCCTGACGAAGGCCTATTTGCAGGCCTTGGAGCTTGGCAAGGAAGAAGTCCTGCGGCTGCTGCGTTGACACGCGGACGAGGGCGCAACCCGAAAGGTCTTCGTGCCGTCATCCCGTCGAGGTCTCGGCGGGAGACGTGAATTTTGCTGGTCGGCTCTGCGGGAAAACACAGGCGCTGAACCCGACGCGCAGCGGCCATCATGCGCGCCGCCACGCCGTCGTGGGGTGATGGCGAACAAAATTTTCCCAGGGAGAAGAACTCATGCGATCACGTCTCGCGCTCGTCGCGCTGCTCGGCATTGCCTTGCTTGCGGGTTGTGCCGCCAAGCCGCAAAAGCGCGTTTCCATGGCCGAAGGGGCGTTGGGCGCCTCGGCGGGCCGCATCGGCGTCGTGATGACGGCCCTGCCCAAGGTCGATACCCAGTTTCCGGGTGCCGGCTGCCTGCTGTGCCTCGCCACGGCATCGGCGATGAACTCCAGCCTGACCGACCACGTCCGGACTTTGCCGCCCGAGGATGTGGCCGGACTGAAGGACCGTGCGGCGGCCTTGATCAAGGCCAAGGGTGCGACGCCTGTCGTGTTCCCCGATGCGCTGCAAGTGCAGTCCTTGCCCGACTTCTCCGGTACCGACCCCAACGCGGCGCAGAAGGACTTCCGTGGGCTGCGCGACAAGCTGAATGTGGACAAGCTGCTGCTGATCCAGGTGGACACCATCGGCGTGCACCGCACCTATTCGGCCTATGTGCCGACCGCCGAACCCAAGGCCGTCTTCGAGGGCAAGGCGCTGCTGGTGGACCTGAAGACCAACTCACTGGAGTGGTATCACACCTACAAGTTCGTGAAGGCGGCCGACGGCCCCTGGGACGAGCCGCCGAAGTTCCCGCGCCTGACCAACGCCTATTTCCAGGCCCTGGAACTGGGCAAGGACGAAGTGCTGCAGCCGCTGCAATGAGGTCGTTGCGTCAAGCAGTACTGGCCTGCCTGCTGGCCGGTTCGGCGGGCTTGGCGAGCGCGCAGGGGGCTGTCGACGCTGCCAACCTGCGCTGGTCCGTCGGCGTGGCGCAGCAGCCGGAATTCCATGGCGTGCTCAACAAGGATGGCGCCGGCATGAAGGGCGGGCAGATCCTGTACCCCGGCGGAGCGGGTCTGGCGGGCCTCTTCGTTGCGGTGCTGACGCATGCGGCGATCAATTCGTCCGTGCAGACCGCCGAGATGAAACGCCTGCAGGACAAGGCCGATGCAGTGCTCGTGCCCTATGCGCAGGCGCTGCAGTCGCTGTCCACCGACGACCTGATGATGCGTACGCAGGAGGAGGTGTCGCAGCGAGGGTGGTTGCCCGCGAACGCCTCGCTGGAGTTGAGGCCGGTGTTCCTGATGACGCAGGACCGCCGGGCCGTGCTGATGGATGTCGCGGCGCAATTCAACGATGGCAGCGGCGCCCCGACCAGCACGCTGGGCATGCGGGTCGTTTCGGACCCGCGCGCCGTGACGCAGGAAGCCGATGACTGGGCCGAGGCCGATGGCTACGGCCTGCGTCGCGTCTGCGTCGCGCTGCTGACCCGCGCGGTGCAGCACCTGATCGGGCATTTGGGCAACGCGAACCGGGCGGGCGACGCGAATGCACCGGCGGCGGCGGAGCGCACCGTGCGTTTCGTCGAGGGCGGAGCCCAGCGCATGGAGCGCGCCACCGTGCTGGAGCAGCGCTGCGGCCGCGCGCTGCTGCGCACGCTGTCGAACACGCTGATGTCGGTGCCGCTGGCGGCAACGACGTCCGCCGACGCCGGCTGCGAAACGACGCCGGCGGCCGCGCCCGCTCCGGCGGCCACGGCATCGGCGCCCGCGCCGGGCGCCTGACGGGCCCGGGCGGACAATCCCGGCCATGCCGGATGTCTCCCCGATGCCCTCCCACTGCGTCCACAGCTCCTTCTATCGCTTCACGCCCGTCAGCGATCCGACGGCCCTTGCCGAGTGGCTGCGTGCTGCCGCTGCAGGACTGGGCGGTGTCGTCCTGGTCGCGCAAGAGGGCCTGAGCGCCGCCGTTGCCGGCCCGGCCGGGGTGCTGGAGCGCTTCGAGGCCGAACTGCAGCGGCAGCCCGGCTTTGCCAGCCTGCATTTCAAGCACAACGCCTGTGAACGCCCGCCCTTCAGCCTGCTCAAGGTCTCGGTCAAACGCGAGATCGTCGCCTTTGGCGTGCCGGGCATCAGCGGCGAGGACACGGGCACCCATGTCAGCCCGCAGCGCTGGCGCGAGCTGCTGGACGACCCCGACACCGTCGTGCTGGACAACCGCAATACGTTTGAGTTCAAGCTGGGGCGCTTTCGCGGCGCCATCGACCCCGGCGTGGCGCACTTCCGCGATTTCCCGGCCTATGTCGAGGCCCATAGAGACGAGTGGCAGGGCAAGACCGTCGCCATGTACTGCACCGGCGGCATCCGCTGCGAGAAGACGGCGGCCTGGATGCAGGCTCAGGGCCTGCGGGTGGCGCAGCTCGATGGCGGCATCCTGAACTATCTCGAAACGTTTCCGGACGCGGCTGCCGACTGGCAGGGCGAGTGCTACGTCTTCGACAAGCGCATCGCCATCGACGCCCAGGCCCGCGAGACGGGCACGACGGCCGAGCAGGTCTTCACCGACCCGGCTGACGCCTGGCGCCTGGCGCGGGCCCGGCGCCTGGACCCGGGGGCGGAGGAATGATTCCCACAGCTCGGAACAAAGCTTCCGGGCCCCGGCCGATACGCCTGGCCGCAAACGCCGACAATGCGACCGCGCGCCGCTTGCGCGCACCGCAAACTGTCACTCGATGTCCCACCTGATCGTCCACGGCGGCACGCCCCTCTCGGGCCGCATCACCCCCTCGGCCAACAAGAACGCCGTCCTGCCCATCCTCTGCGCGACGCTGCTGACCAAGCAGCCGGTGCGCCTGCGCGGCGTGCCCGAGATCACCGACGTGAAGAAGATCGTCGAGGTCTTCCGCAAGCTCGGCTCCCAGGTCGAGCTGGACTTCAAGACCGGCATCCTCGACGTCCACCACGAGCACACCCGCTTCGACCCCAACGTCGACCGCCTGCCCGAGGAGATGCGCTCCTCCATCATGCTGGTGCCCGGCCTGATGGCCCGTTTCGGCGCCGCCCGCATCGAGGACGACGTCAAGGGCTGCACCCTGGGCGCGCGCGAAATCGATCCGCACGTCGAGGTTTTCGAGCGTTTCGGCGCCCAGGTCGAACGCCTGCCCGACGGCCTCATCCTGCGTGTGCACCGGCCGCTGACGGCCAATGCCCACTGGACCGACTACGCCTCGGTGACGACGACCGAGAACTTCGTGCTGTGCGCGGCCCTGGCCGACGGCGTCTCCACGCTGACCAATGCCGCCAGCGAGCCCCATGTGCAGGAGTTCTGCAACTTCATGTCGCTGCTGGGCGCCAAGATCGAAGGCCACGGCACGTCCAAGCTGAAGATCTCCGGCGTCGACCAGCTCGGTGGTGCCGACTACACCTTCACCGAAGACTTCCACGAGATCGTCACCTTCCTGGCCCTGGGCGCCATCACCGGCGGCAATGTGCAGGTCAAGAACGGCGCGCCGGAGATGTTCCCGCTGCTGGACCGCACCTTCGCCAAGTTCGGCGTGCAGATCGTGCACGAGGACGGCTGGAGCCGCTGCGTGACCAACGGCCCGCTCAAGGTCAAGGAGCCCTTCACGCGCAACATCCTGCAGAAGGTGGAAGCCGCGCCCTGGCCCTATGTGCCGGTGGACCTGCTGCCCATCTTCGTCGCCCTGGGCGTCAAGGCCGAGGGCAGCGTGATGTTCTGGAACAAGGTCTATGACGGCGCCATGGGCTGGACCTCGGAGCTGGCCAAGTTCGGCGCCCACGCCTTCCTCAGCGACCCGCACCGCATGATCACCTTTGGCGGCAAGCCGCTGAGCCCGACCGAGGTCGAAAGCCCATACATCATCCGCGTCGCCATCGCGCTGCTGATGGTGGCGGCCAGCATCCCCGGCAAGAGCGTGATCAAGAACGCGACGCCCATCCGCCGCGCCCATCCCAATTTTGTCGAGCACATCTGCGAACTGGGAGCACGGATCGAGTGGGTCGAAGGCGACTGATGCGCCGGACGCTGGCGCTCGCGGCCATGCTGGCGGCGACCGCCGCACAGGCCGCGCCGTCCGCTGACACCATCCGCTGGGTGGCCCAGGATGTGCCGCCTCACTTCAGCTTCGTGCAGGGCCGCCCGCCGCGCTCCGTGGCCGAGCTGGGCCGTGGCGAGGTGGACGGCTTCATGCGCGTGCTGCTGGCGCGTATGCCCGAGTTCAAGCACGAGTTCGTCGAGGCCAGCACGGCCCGCTACGAGGCCGAGAGCCGGCGCGGCGAGACCCTGTGCTCGACCATGCATGTGCGCACGCCGGCGCGCGCGGACTGGCTCTACTTCTCGCATCTCTACCCGCCGCTGATCTCGCGCGAGATCCATGTCGTCGTCAGGCGCGAGTCCATGGACAAGGTGACGCGGGGCCGACCGCCGGATGGCCGCCTGGTCCTCGCCGATCTGCTCAAGCGCCCGGATCTGAGCGTGCTGCTGGCCCGCGATCGCGCCTTCGGCACCCATCTCGACAACCCGCTGGCCCAGCATGTCGTGCCGCGCCTGGCCGTGGGGGCCAAGCTCAGCGGCCAGCTGCTGGACATGCTGCGCGCCGGCCGCATGGACTACACGCTGGAGTACCCGACCGTGGTCAAGGACTACCTCGACCGTGTCGGCGACCCTGGCGCCCTCATCGCCCTGCCCGTCGTCGAAGGGCTGAGCACGCCGCTGGCGACGGTGTCCTGCAGCCGCACGCCCGAGGGCAAGCGCCATATCGAGGCCATCGACGCCGCCGTGCGCAAGCTGGCCAGCGAACCCAACCGCGAGGCCTGGGTGCGCGAGTGGCGTGGCGATCGCGCCGAGCCCCAGGACATGAAGCGGCTGAACGCCTACATGGACGAGCGCGCCCGCGGCGGGCCGCGCATCGAGTAGTGGCCCGGCCGCCCAAGCCGGCGCTGCCGCTGCGCGAGGGTGTGGCCGCCAGCGCCGTCTTCTGTCCGCCCGGCCACTGGGCGACGACGACCGCCTTCCTCGTCGAACGCCTGCCGCGCGTGGACGACTGGCCCGAGCGCGTGGCGCGTGGCGACGTGGTGGATGACGACGGCCAGCCCGTCGCCGATACGCCCTACCGCGGCAACCGGCGCGTCTACTACTGGCGCCATCTGGACGTCGAGCCCGACATCCCCGGTCAGGCCCGCATCGTCTTCCAGGACGAGCATCTGCTGGTCGCCGACAAGCCCCACTTTCTGCCCGTCACACCCAGCGGCCTCTATGCGCGCCAGACGCTGATGGCGCGGTTGCGCCAGGCCACCGGCCTGGCCGACCTCAATCCCGTGCACCGGCTGGACCGCGAGACGGCCGGCCTGGTCGTCTTCAACCTGAAGCGCGAGGAACGCGACGCCTACCACCGGCTGTTCCGCGACCGCGCCGTCACCAAGGTGTACGACGCCATCGCACCCGTCGGCCCCGGCCCCTGGCCGCGCGTCCTGCGTCATCGCCTCGAGGAGCCCGACGGCGAGGGCTTCATGCAGATGCAGGTGGTCGAGGGCGAGCCCAATGCCGAGACCTGGGCCGATCTCGTCGAGGTCTTGCCCGGCGGTCTGGCACGCTACGAACTGCGGCCCCACACCGGCCTGCGCCACCAGTTGCGCGCGCAGATGAATGCCCTCGGCCTGCCGCTGGTGGGCGACCGCATCTACCCGCTGCTGCAGCCCCACGAGAACCCGCCGCGCTTCGACGCGCCGCTGCAATTGGTTGCACGCGCAATCTCTTTCACAGACCCTGTCACCGGGCTGCCACGACGCTTCGAACGCGCGCCCTGACAATCGCGCCTTCATGAACGCGCCCAACCCTCAAGCCCAGGTCCAGGAACTGCGTCGCCAGCTGCAGTCCCTGCTCGACGCCGCCAAGGCCAATGAGCGCAAGCTGGACCGCTTCGATGCGCTGGAGCGCCGCCTGATCGCGGTGAGCTCGATGGAGGAGCTGGTCAACCTGCTGCTCGTCGACTGCCGCGACGACTTTGGCCTGGACGCGGCCGAGCTCTGGCTGCTCGACCCCGACGAGGAGCTGCGCCGCGCCTTGCCGGCCCTGCCCATGATCAAGGCGCCCCAGCTGCTGGACAGCCACGGCCCGCTGAAGGATTTGTTCGGTGCCGTGCGCACCACCCGCCTCGTCAACCCGGGCCCGGACGGGGGCTTGCTGATCAAGGCCTTCCCGCCCGAGGCCGGCGTGCGCTCGGCGGCCCTGCTGCCGCTGATCCGCCAGGGCCTCTTGATCGGCAGCCTGCATTTCGGCTCGTGTGACCCCGAGCGCTACGACGCCGCCTCGGGTACCAAATTCCTCGACCGGCTCTCGGCCATCGCCGCCATTGCCATCGAGAGCATGCTCAACCGCGAGCGCCTGCGCCGCGCCGGCATGACGGACGGCCTGACCGGCGTGCACAACCGCCGCTACTTCGACCACCGCAGCCTCATCGAGTTCAGCCAGGCCGTGCGCCACCGCTACCCGCTGGCCTGCCTGTTCCTGGACATCGACCACTTCAAGGCCATCAACGACCGCCATGGCCACCCGGCCGGCGACGAGGTGCTGCGCCAGGTGGGTGGGCTCATCCTGCGCTCGCTGCGCACCGGCGACCTGGCGGCGCGCTATGGCGGCGAGGAGTTCGTCGTGCTGCTGCCGCGCACCGACCTGGCCGGCGCCTGCGAGGTGGCCGAGCGCATCCGCCTGATGGTGCAGGAGGCGCCCTTCGTGACGCCCGAGGGCGGCACCGTCAGCGCCACACTGTCGGCCGGCCTGGCCATGCTGAGCCCCGGCGCGACGAGCTTTGCCGAACTGCTGTCGGCCGCCGACCGCGCCCTCTACGAAGCCAAGCGCGGCGGGCGCAACCGCACCGTGGCCGAGGGCGGCGAAGACCTCAGCGCAGCCATTGCAGCTGCATCGTGAACATGTCGCCGCGGCTGCCGTAGGTCTTGCCCCACAGATAAGCCGCGTTCAGCGTCACCGTGTCGGGCCCTTCGTCCCACAGCGTGGCGAGCAGGGCCGGCCCGGCGCGGTGCGACTGCCGCGACCGCGGCGCCCAGTCGTTCCACTGCCCGACCTCGCTGAAGCCTTCGACGCCGACCCGCCAGCCCGGCGCCACGCGGTAGACGCCGCGCCATTGCAGCTTGAGGCGCGTGTCGCGCTTGTCGCTGTCGTACTCCCAGAAGGCGTTGGCATTGAGCTTGAGCCGGCCGAGGTCGGTCTGCCAGACGGGCCCCAGCTCCAGCGCATGGGTCTTGTCCTCGCGGTTGTGCACCAGCTGGGCGTGAAGGGCCAGGTCATAGGGCTTCTCGCCCTGGGTCAGCATGAATTCGTTGATCCAGTTCCAGGTTTCCAGCTTGGAACCCCGCAGCGTCTCGCCCTCCCAGCTGGCCAGCAGCCGCGTCGTCCAGCGCGTGTTGACGCCATAGCTCAGCCCCAGTTCGGGCCAGAGGGTGGCTTTCTCGTCCGGTGCCTTCACGGTCCAGTAGCGCAGCTCGGCGCCGATGCGCCCCGCCTGGTCGTAAGGGGTGACGACGTAGTAGCCCGGGTCGGCCATGACCGGGCCGGCCAGTGTCAAAAGCAACGGCCAGGGCCAACTTCGTATGGACATGATGCGCACACTCTAGGGGGCTGAATCACAATGGCCGGACTATGAAAACCCTGCTGCCGCTCCTGCTCGCCCTCGGTCTCACCGCCACCGCCCAGGCCGGCCCCGCGTTGGAGCGCATGCAGTCCACCGGACGCATCGTGCTGGCCCACCGCGAGTCGTCCGTGCCCTTCAGCTATCTGCTGCCCGACGGCCGGCCCGTCGGCTATGCGGTGGACCTCTGCCTGAAGGTCGCCGAGGCGGTGCGCCAGAAGCTGAAGATGAAGACGCTGAGCCCGCAGTTCCTGCTGGTGACGCCGGCCAACCGCATCCAGATGGTGGTGGACGGCAAGGCCGACATGGAGTGCGGCTCGACGACCAACAACGCCGAGCGCCGCGAGAAGGTCAACTTCACCGTGCCCCACTACATCACCGGCGCCCGCTACCTCGTCAAGGTCGACAGTGGCATCACCGACCTGGCCCAGTTCGAGAACAAGATCCTGGTCTCGACCAAGGGCACGACGCCGATGAAGTCCATCAGCCAGGCCAACAACGAGCGCGCCCTGCACATCAACCTCGTCGAGGCGCCGGACCACGCCAAGGCCATGGAAATGCTGGCGGCCGGCCAGGCCGACGGCTTTGTCATGGACGACGTGCTGCTCTATGGCCTGGCCGCGGCGCGGCCCGACGCCGCCAAGTACCGCGTCGTCGGCAAATTCCTGACCATCGAGCCCCTGTCCATCGTGCTGCCCAAGAACGACCCGGAGCTCAAGGTCATCGTCGACGAGGAGATGAAGCGCCTCATCACCAGCCACGAGGCGAATGCCATCTACGAGCGCTGGTTCATGAAGCCCATCCCGCCCAAGAACACGGCCATGAACCTGCCGATGAACTATCTGCTCAAGGACTTCTGGAAATACCCCTCGGACCAGGTCCCTTACTAGCCCACCCCTACCGGCTGACGCCGGCCCCTCGAGGGGGCTGAGCCCGGACATAAACAGTCCTGAGGACTGTTTGTGCCTGGCGAAGGACAAAGCCTCTGGCTTTGGCAGCTGCCAGTGGCCTGGCAAAGCCAGTTCCACGGCAGCCGCTTGAGAACGCGCCAGCTTCGCGGCGCGGCATGGAGTACTCCCTGCAGATAAACCCCGAGCGGATGTCTCAAGGGCGGCCGTGACAATTTGTGCGCAGTCACCGCCGACCCATGAGTACCGATTCCCCTGCCGACAACCTGGACCGCGTCAGCCCGCGGCGGCTGGGTTCGCTGCGGCTGAGGCTGGGCCTGGGCGTGCCGCTGCTGACGGTTCTCATCGTGGCGGCCTTCGAGTGGAGCCTGGGCAGCTTCGAAGCGCCCGCCGAGGGCATGGCCCGCGCGGCCTGGCTGGTGCTGCTGCTCAGCGCCGCCCAGCTGCTGCTCATCGAGGCCTTGCTGCTGCGCCCGCTGCGCCAGCTGGCTGCGGGTTGCGAGGCCATGGAATCGGCGCCCATACCCCTGACGCCGGATGCCCCCGCGACGCCCCGCATGACGGCCGAGCTGGACCGCATCGGCCACGCCATGCTGCGCGTGCGCGGCTCGCTGTGGCAGCAGGACCAGGATGCCCGCGAACTGCGCCGCGAGCTGGCCCAGCAGCGCCGGCTGCTGGAGGAGGCCCATTCAGCCCTGGAGGCCAACCAGCGCGAGCTGGCCAGCCTGGCGCGTGTCGACGCGTTGACGGGCATCGCCAACCAGCGTGCCTTCGACGAGGCGCTGCGGCGTGAATTCAAGCGCGCCCAGCGCCTGCGTGGCCTGCTGGCCGTGGCCGTGCTGGACCTGGACCAGTTCAAGCAGTTCAACCTGACCCACGGCACGGCCGTGGGTGACGTGGCGCTGCAGCGCGTCGCGGCCCTGCTGAGCGAGCGCTTCAAGCGCGACACCGATGTCGTCGCGCGCCTGGGCGGCGAGGAGTTCGTCGCCCTGCTGCCGGGCTTCGGCATGGCCGAGGCCCAGGGCGTGCTGGAGTCGCTGCGGGACGAGTTGCGTGCGCTGCGCCTGCCCGATGGCCAGGGCAGCCTGACGCTGAGCGTGGGCCTGGCCGCGGCGAGCCCGGCTCACCCCTATCTGAGCGCGCAGGCCCTGCTGCAGGCGGCCGACGAGGCCCTCTATATCGCCAAGCACGCCGGGCGGGACCGGCTCAGCCTGGCCGCCTGACCTCCCGCCTCACTTGCGGGCGGCATCGATGCGCAGATAGCGCGACAGGATGCGGTCGTAGTCGCTGGCGCCGCCCTTGACCTTCTTGGCCGCGTCCACCCCCTGCTGCAGGCGTTTGAGGTAGTCGGCATTGACGGCGGCATTGCAGGAGAAATAGTTGTCGCTGCCGCGGATCTGGCCGTCGAAGCGGTAGCGGTCCGGCGCGATCTCCAGGCTGTTCAGCGTCCAGCGCATGACGGCCTCGCCGTAGACCCAGCCGTCCACGCGGCCGGCCAGCATCATGCGCGCCGCGATGACGGGGTCGCTGACGCGGTGGATGCGGGCTTCATCGGCGCCCAGTGTGCGCGCCGTCTCTTCGGAGAAGTCGCCGCGGATGACGACGACATCGCTGCCGGCCAGCGGCTTGTCACCGGCCGGCCAGGGCGGCGCCGGAGTCCTGCGCCCCACGGCGAGGTCGGCCGACAGGAAGGGCCCCACCCATTGGTATTGCTTTTCGCGTGCCGGGGTGCGCGTCATCGCCGTCACGCAGGCGGGGGCCGGGCCGGCCAGCACCTGCAGCACGCGGCCCCACGGCAGGAAGAGCGGTGTGCCTTCGGGCAGGTTGGCCTGGGCCTGCGCGGCCTTCATCAGGTCCACCGCGACACCGGCCGGCCCGCTGGGGCCGACAAAGCTGAAGGGAGGGTAGGGCTCGCTCAGCCACTGCACCGTCTGGGCGGCGTCGGGTGAGGCAGGCGTTGCGGTCGTTGGAATTGGCTGGGCCGTGGCGCTGCCCGCAGCCACGGCGCAGACTCCCGCACACAGGATCGGGGCGTTCCGCATGCAGCCTCCTCGTTGTTCTGGCTGATGCGTCGATGCTAAGGGCCTGCCGGCCCGCCGGGAAGGGACTTCAGCGGCCGTGCTCTTGAGCGGCCAGCAGCTGCTCGTTGACGCGGCGCGCGGCGCGCAGCACCAGGGTTTCGTCCAGCTGGGCCTGCGGCGCGATCTGGCTGGCGATGTCGTCGAGCTGATCGGGGTGGTTCAGCAGGGCCCAGGCCACCGTCGAGATGGCAGCGACGCTGCGGCGGGCCAGGCTCTCGGGCATGGTCAGCGAGGCCTGGATCTCGACGTGATGGCGCACGCTGGCGACGGCGGCCGGGGCCAGGCCCCAGCTTTCGCACAGGGCGGCACCGAGGGCGTCATGGCTGACGCCGAAGGCGGTCTTTTCCAGCTCCACCAGCTCGGCGTCGCGCGTTGCCGCACGCAGCATGGCCGGGTAGTGGGTGGGGGCGTGGCGGTACAGCACCGCCTTGCCGCACTCCTCGAACAGGCCGGCCGAGTGGGCCGCCCAGGGGTCCACGCCCAGCATCTGGCCCATGCGGCCCATCAGCAGGCCGCGCTGCGAGGCGCGTGTCCACACGGCGTCCAGTTCGGCCGCGGCCGGGAAAGCGGCGCGCAGGCCCATTTCGAAGGTGATGGCGGCCACCTCGCGCATGCCCAGGTAGGTCAGGGCCTGATGCACGGTCTGCACGCGGCCGCGCAGGCCGTACAGCGAGGAGTTGACCGCCTTCATGACGGCGGCCGCCAGGGCCATGTCGGTCTCGACCAGGGAGGACATGGCCTGCAGGTCGATGTCCTCGGCCGCCATCAGCAGCGAGAGCTTGACCAGGACCTCGGGCTGGGTCGGGATCTCGATGTCCAGATTGCGCAGTTGAGGATCGACGGGCATGGTGAGTGGGGGTTCTTCTGGGGAATGCCCGATGGTAGATCAGCGGAAGAAGGCGTCCCAGGCTGTTTTGAGGATGAGGGCCCCGACGACGATGACGAAAACACCGCGCACGAAGCCGGCGCCATGCTTCAGCGCGAGCCTGGTGCCCAGCAGGCTGCCGGCCACATTGGTCACCGCCATCACCGCCGCCACATGCCACCAGATGTGGCCCTTGCTGACGAAAAGGGCGATGGCGAACGCGTTCGTCAGCAGATTCATCAGCTTGGCCGTCGCCGACGCGTGCAGGAAGTCGTAGCCCAGCAGGCGCACGAACAGGAAGACGAAGAAGCTGCCCGTGCCGGGGCCGAAGAAACCGTCGTAGAAGCCCACGCCCAGCGCGATGCCGCCGGCCACCAGCGCCTCGGCTCGCCCCGTGAAGCGCGGCTTGTGCTCGCGCCCCAGTTCCTTCTTGGCCAGGGTGTAGACCAGCACGGCCAGCAGCACCAGCGGCAGGGCCTTGCGCAGGCCGTCGGGGCTGACCAGGGTCAGGGCCCAGGCGCCGGCAAAGCTGCCGGCTCCCGCCAGCACCGCCGCCGGCATCAGCCGCTTCCACGGCAGGTCCACCCGCTTCACATACTGCAGCGTCGCCCAGCCCGTCCCCCACACCGATGCGCCCTTGTTCGTGCCCAGCAGCGTCGCCGGTGCCGCACCCGGGTAGGTGCTGAACAGGGCAGGCACCAGCACCAGCCCACCGCCGCCCGCAACTGCATCGATGAAACCTGCGAGCAGGGAGGCGAGGGCGACTGTGGCGAGTTCAAGCATGTATGAATTTGATCATCCGCGGCCGTAGTGCATTGATCGGGCCGCGCGCTGGGCCGCTCCCGAGCCGGCCCGTCAGGCGATGTTGACCGGGCTCGATGCCCGGTCAATCGCCGTCCCCTCGGGGGATCGACCAGACAGGCCCGCGTTCAGCGCGGTCTGCTGGGCGAGGGGCCTTCGGCCGGCCCAAAGAAAACGGCCACCAAGGGGTGCCTTGGTGGCCGGTGGGATTGTCTTCGGGGTTACGAAGCAACCTTGTGCGCTTGGCGCTTGATTTGTCTCCTCACAACCCGCCCGGCGGCCCTGGACCAAGCCCGGAACCGCGTCGAGTGGCGAAAATGTATTGCCCCGCGACGGTGCATGACACTGGGGTTAGCCCGGGTTGGTTGGCCGCGAAAGGTGCGAAGAGGCACCAAAACTGTGCGCCGCCCCTCTGTGACCTGGCTGTGTGACAGGCGTGTGGCGGCATCGGGCGACCCAGCAGCTTTGTCGCTGGTGAACAACGCAGCATCCGTCCCGCGAGCCGAGCCGGCGCCCGGACGCCGATGGCACGTCGTTTTCTTCAACGACGACACCCCGTCAGGGGCTGAAGCCGCGACGCCAGAGGCTTTACATCGCCCCCTGAGAATGCGGGTCGGTCAAATCCCGATTGCCCGCCTGCAACCTCCCGATGAACAGTCGCCCTCCCGCTGTACCTTGCCCGACCATGTTCCGACCCCGTCCCGACCGCGCGCGCGGCTTCACCTTGCTAGAACTGCTGGTCGTCATGGTCATCATCGGCCTGCTGGCCGGATATGTCGGGCCCAAGTTCTTCGGTCAGATCGGCAAGAGCGAGGTCAAGGCGGCCCGTGCCCAGATCGACGCGCTGACCAAGTCGCTGGACCAATACCGCCTGGACGTCGGCCGCTACCCCAGCACCGACCAGGGCCTGGCCGTGCTGGTCACCAAGCCGGCCGACGAACCCAAATGGGCCGGCCCCTATCTGTCCAAGGCCGTGCCCAAGGATCCCTGGGGCAATGAATACCAGTACCGCAGCCCCGGCGAGCATGGCGAATACGACCTGCTGAGCCTGGGCAAGGACGGCCGCCCCGGCGGCGAGGGTGAGGACGCCGACCTCACCAGTTGGTAAGCACCATCGTGCCGCAGTTCCAGACTCGCGTGCTGCGCGCGGGCGCCGTCGTTGCGGAGCGCGTCGAAGCGCCCGACCGCGCCGCCGTGGCCGCCGTGCTGGGCGTTGCGCCCCAGCATGTGCTGGAGGTGCGCGAGGTCGCGGCTGCCGAAGCGGCCCGACCCTGGCGCCGCACGGTCAAGTTCCCGCTGCAGCTCTTCAGCCAGGAGCTGGCCGTGCTGCTGGATGCCGGCATTGCGCTGCTGGAAGCGCTGAACACCTTGCGCGAGAAGGAAGGCCAGCCCGGCGTGCGTGCGGCCCTCGATGCCGTCATCGCCCAGATCGAACAGGGCCAGCCGCTGTCCGTCGCCTTGCGCCAGCAGCCGCAGGCTTTTGATGAACTGATCTGCGCCATCGTCGCCGCCAACGAGAAGACCGGCCAGCTGTCCACGGCCCTGGCCCAGCATTCGCGCTATCTGGCCTGGGTTGACGCGCTGCGCTCGCGTCTCGTCGCGGCCATGGTCTACCCACTGATGCTGCTTGGCGTCGGCGGCGCCGTCATCCTCTTCCTGCTGCTCTATGTGCTGCCGCGCTTTGCCGGCATCCTGGAGCAGACCAGCGCCGACCTGCCCTGGGCCTCGCGCGTGCTGATCGAATTCGGCCAGACGGCCGGCGCGCATCCCGGCCTCGTCATCGGCGGTATCGCGGCTTTCGGCTTTGCGGTCTTCGCGCTGCTGCGTCAGCCCATCGTGCGCCAGCGCGCCCAGGCCGCACTGTGGACGCTTCCCGGCCTCGGCCCGCGGCTGCGCGTGCTGGCACTGGCGCGGCTCTACCGGTCGCTGGCCATGCTGCTGGCGTCCGGCGTGCCGGCCCTGGCGGCGCTGAAGATCGTCGTCGACGTGGTCGCCGCCCCCTGGCGCGCCGCGGTGCAGGCCGCCGCCGCCCAGATCGAGCGCGGCGAGCGCCTGTCCGCCGCCTTCGATTCACAAGACCTGGCCACGCCGGTTGCGCGCCGCATGCTGCGCGTGGGCGAGCGCAGCGGCGAGGTGGCTTCGATGCTGGAGCGCGCCGCCGCCTTCCATGACGAGGAGGCCGCGCGCCTGACCGACCTGCTGTCGCGCCTCGTCAACCCGGCGCTGATGCTGATCATGGGCGTCTTGATCGGCGGGATCATCGTGCTGATGTATCTGCCCATCTTCCAGCTGGTGGAGCAGGTGCAATGAGCGCGATCTCGCTCACCGACTGGCTGCCGGCCGAACAGGGCCCCTGGCATCTCGATTTCGAGCAATGGCCGCAGGCGCAGGCCCAGCGCTGGCGCGCCGTGCTGGCAATCGGAGCCGACGGCAAGCGCGTGCTGCTGGCCGAGCGCGACGAAGACGCCATGCTGCTGCAGAGCGTCGAGACGCGACTGAACGCGCCGGTGGGCTGGCAGCGTGCCTCGGCCGAGGCGGTGACGCATTTCCTGGGTGCCGGCGAGGCCGACTTCCGCGCCCTGTCCGACGTTGAAGACGCGCTGACCGCCGTCGAGGACCACACCGAGGAGCTGTCGGCCCTGGCCCTCAGCGAGCAGGCCAGCCCCGTCGTGCGCCTGCTCAACGCCACCATCTACGACGCGCTGCAGGACACCGCCTCCGACATCCACATCGAGTGCACGGCCCGCGGCGCGGTGATCCGCTTCCGCGTCGACGGCGTCATGGCCGTGGTGCGCCAGGTCGAGAGCCCCCAGGTGGCCGAGCAACTGGTGTCGCGCCTCAAGGTCATGGCCGAGCTGGACATCGGCGAGCGCCGCCTGCCGCAGGACGGCCGCTTCAAGCTGCGCGTGCAGGGCCGCGAGATCGACTTCCGCCTCAGCGTCATGCCCAGCGTGTTCGGTGAGGACGCCGTCATCCGTATCCTGGACCGCGCGGCCATCGCGCGTGCCGGCACGCTGACGCTGGACGCCCTGGGCTTTGGCGACGACGAGCGCGCCGCCATCCGCCACCAGGCGCGCCAGCCCCACGGCATGCTGCTGGTGACCGGCCCGACCGGCTCCGGCAAGACGACGACGCTGTACGCGACGCTGGCCGAGATCCACACCGGCGCCGACAAGATCATCACCATCGAGGATCCGGTCGAGTACCAGCTCAGCGGCGTCGTGCAGATCCCCGTCAACGAGAAGAAAGGGCTGACCTTCTCGCGCGGCCTGCGCTCCATCCTGCGCCACGACCCGGATCGCGTCATGGTCGGCGAGATCCGCGATGCCGAGACGGCCCAGATCGCCGTGCAGGCCGCGCTGACGGGCCACCTGGTCTTCAGCACGGTCCACGCCAACAACGCCTTCGACGTCATCGGCCGCTTCATGCACATGGGCCTGGACCTCTACAACGTCGTCTCGGCCCTGAACGCCGTGCTGGCCCAGCGCCTGGTGCGCTTGACGTGCAAGCACTGCGCCCAGCCATTCACACCCGACGCCGCCACGCTCGCAAGGCATGGCGTCATCAATGGCAACTTCATGAAGGGCGAGGGCTGCGGCCACTGCCGCGGCACCGGCTACAAGGGCCGCCGCGCCGTGGCCGAGCTGCTCAAGCTCGACGACGGCCTGCGCGACCTGATCGCCGCCCGCGCGCCCATGTCCGAGATCAAGGCCGCGGCCAAGGCGCGTGGCATGAAGTCGCTGCGCGAGATGGCGCTGGCGTCGGTCTGCCGCGGTGAGACCACCTTCGAGGAGCTGGAACGTGTCACCCTCGATGAGTGAGCGTCTGCGCCAGCAACTGAGCGCGCGCCTGGCCAAGCCGCGGCGCGTCTTCGTCACGCCCGGCGGGGATGAGTTCGCGGCCTGGTGCCGCGACATGCCCGGCACGGCTGTCGAACTGGTCGTCAGCGCACGTGCCCTGCACGAGCTGGTCGTCGAACCCGGCCTGCCGCTGGCCGACCTGGATGCCGTGCAGGCCTATGCCCAGCAGCAGTTCGCCCACTACTTCGGCGCTGCCGCGCAGCGCTATGCCATCGCGCCCTGGCGCCTCGGTGAAGCCGCGGGCGCCTCGGCCCTGCATGGCCTGGACCTGGCTGCTTTGCAAACCCAGGCCGAGACCGCCCGCGTGCGCCTTGCCGCCGTGCGCCCGGCATGGAGCGCGTGGCTGGCGTCCTTGCCCGCCGCGACGCGCGCCGGCACCGGTCGCGTGGTCTGGCATGAGGGCGAGATCGCCGTCCTGGTCCAGCTCGACCGGGGTCGCATCATCGGCCTGCAGTCGCGCCGCGTGCAGCAGATCGCCGATCTCGGCGGCGATGCGCCGCTGGCCGTCGGCACGCCCGCCGACGAATTCATCCCGCAGCCCGGCCCCGCGACGCCCCAGCCCGACTTCCTGCCGCGCAGCGGCCGCTCGCCCATGGCCTGGCCGCTGGCCGCCACCGGTGCTCTGGTGCTGGCGACCGCAGCCTGGAGTGCCGTCGACAGCCATCGCGCCCTCGACACGGCTCAGGCTGCGCGCGATCGCGTCGCCTCGTTGCGCCCAGCACCCGCCCCCAAGCCCGCCGCGCGCGGCCGCGCCGAGCCCGCTGAAAACCGTTCCGCCATCGAAGCCCGTGCCTTGCTGGCCATGCCCTGGGAGCCACTGCTGACGCGCGTGGAGACGGCTGGCGCCGAGGCCAAGACCATTGCCTGGCTGGGCCTGGATGCCAGCGCCGGCCGTGGCGAGCTGCGCCTGGAAGGCCTGACCCCCGACAAGCTGCTGGCCCTGCAGCTGGCCGAGCAGCTCGGCACGACGCCGGGCTGGCGCCAGGTCGTGCTGTCGCGTTTCTCGGCCGCCGAGACCGGCCTGGTCGGCCAGCGCTTCGAGATCAATGCCCGTGTGACGACCGGAGGCGGCTCATGAAGCGTACCGCCCTGATCAAGTCCCTGGGCTGGCCCGGCCTGGCCGGCCTTGCAGCCTTGGCGCTGGCCATCGCCGCCGTCGTGCTCGGCCAACGCTGGGACGCGCAGGCCGTCAAGCTGCAGGCCGAGGCCCGCGAGTTGCGCGCCAAGGCCAGGCCGGCCGCGGCGGCGGCTTCCGCGCCCGTCAGCGTGCAGCAATGGCAGGCCTCGCTGCCGCCTTCCAGCGACCGCCAGCAGCGCCTGGCCGACCTGCTGGAACTCGGCATCCGCCTCGACCTCAATGGCGCGCGTACCGAGCACCGCCTGTCCACCAGCGAGGGCCTGGAGAGGCTGCGCGTGACCATGCCCGTGACCGGCAGCTATGCCCAGGTGCGCCGCTTCATCGCAGCGGCTTTGGCGCATGACCCGGCCCTGAGCCTGGACGCCGTCAAGCTGCGCCGCGTCAGCCCGATGACGGCCGACGTCGATGCAGAACTGCAATGGTCTCTGCACGGGAGGGCCGCGCCATGACGCAGCGTCGTCAGCTCGTGCTCGGCGGCGCCCTGGTGGCGACGTTGGCCGCAACGGCCTGGTTCGCGACCCGCCCCGAAGAAGAGGTTGCGGCCGTCGCCGCGGCACCCGCGCGCCGCCCGGCCGCCGCTGCATCGGCCGTCGTCGCCAAGGCTGCGCCGACCGTGGACGGCCGCCTGCCCTGGGCCGAGGCGCCAGCCTCCCAGCTGGCTGCCTGGCAACCCCCGCCTCCGCCGCCTCCGCCTCCCGCGCCGCCGCCCGTAGCGGCCGCGCCACCGCCGCCTCCTGTCGCACCGCCGGCGCCTTACCAGATGATCGGCCGCGTCGTTGAAGGCGAGGGCGCCAAGGCCGTCGAGGTCGCGCTGCTGACCAGCCCGAACAAGGCTTTGAGCGCCAGACGCGGCGACGTCCTCGACGGCCAGTGGCGTGTCGAGCAGGTCTCCGACAGCGGCGTGCGCCTGACCTGGCTGCCCGGCCAGCTTCCCCAGAACATCGTTTTCAAGGCTGTGCCATGAAGCAGCTCCTTCTTCTCCTGTGCAGCGTCGCGTTGCTGACGGCTTGTGCCAACCCGGCGCTGCGCCAGGCCGAAGACCTCGGCCGCAGCAACCAGTGGCCCGCCGCCCTGCGCGTGCTGGACGACGCCCTCGTCAAGGACCCGACCGACCCGCAGCTGCGCGCCGCCCAGGTGCGCGCCCGCGAGCAGGCGTCGGCCCGCCTCATCCTGCAGATCGAGGCCCTGCGCAGCGCCGGCCGCTGGGACGAGGCCTCGGCACTGCTGAGCCAGCTCGCCCTGGCCGACAGCCGGCATCCGCGCCTGGCCGCCTTGACGACCGAGATCGAACGCAGCCGCCGCCACGATGCTCAGCTCGCCACCGGCCGTGCCGCACTGAAGGAAGGGCGCCTGGAGCGCGCCGAAGCAGTGGCCCGCGAGATCCTGGCCGAGTCGCCCCAACACCCGGGCGCCCGCCTGCTGGCCAGCCAGGTCGCGCAGGCGCGGCCGCTGGAGACGGCCGTCGGTGAACTGGGCCCGGCCTTCCAGAAGCCGGTCACGCTGGAGTTCCGCGAAGCGCCGCTGCGCCAGGTCTTCGAGGCGCTGTCGCGCAGCAGCGGCGTCAACTTCGTCTTCGACAGGGACGTGCGCGCCGATTCCCGCGTGACGGTCTTCCTGCGCAACGTGTCGATGGACGAGGCCATGCGCGTCATCCTCAACACCCAGCAGCTGGACCGCAAGCTGCTCAACGACACCTCGGTGCTGATCTTCCCGAACACATCGGCCAAGCAGCGCGAGCACCAGGAGCTGATCACCCGCACGCTCTACCTGACCAATGCCGACGTGAAGCAGGTCCAGGCCATGGTGCGCACCATCGCCAAGGTGCGCGACATCCACATCGACGAGCGCCTGAACCTGCTCATCGTGCGCGACACGCCCGAGGTGCTGCGCCTGGTCGAGAAGCTGATCGCCTCGGTCGACCTGCCCGAACCCGAGGTCATGCTGGAGGTGGAGGTCATGGAGCTGGCCACCGACCAGGTCGACAGCCTGGGCCTGCAGTGGCCAGAGGAAATGCAGCTGGGCATCAGCGACGCCGCGGGCAACATCCCGTCGCGCGTCTTCATCGGCGGCAAGAACCCCATCAACTTCCGCGCCAGCATCGCCAACCCGACCATCGTCGCCACGCTGCGTGGCACGGCGGGCAACTCCAACATCCTGGCCAATCCCAAGATCCGCGTGCGCAACCGCGACAAGGCCAAGGTCCACATCGGCCAGAAGCTGCCAGTGTTCACGACGACGACCAACTTCACTGGCTCCACGTCCGTCGCGGCCTCGGTCAGCTATCTCGACGTGGGTCTCAAGCTCGACGTCGAACCCACCATCCAGCTCGACAACGACGTCGTCATCAAGATCGGCCTGGAGGTCAGCAACCTGATCCGCCAGGTGACCGGCCCCGGCGGCACGACGGCCTACGAGATCGGCACGCGCAACACCTCCACCGTGCTGCGCCTGGCCGACGGCGAGACCCAGGTGCTGGCCGGCCTCATCAACGACGAGGACCGCAAGAGCGGCACGGGCATCCCGGGGCTGTCGCGCATCCCCGTGCTGGGCCGCCTGTTCGGCACGCAGACCGACACCCGCAACAAGACCGAGGTGGTGCTGCTGATCACGCCGCGCGTGGTGCGCAACCTGGCCGTGCCCGATGCGTCGCTGACGCGCCTGGCCAGCGGCACCGACGCCAGTCCCGGCGCCTTCAGCAGCCTGCTGCGGCGCGAGGCCAAGGTCGGCGTGGCGCCCAGCAGCGGTGCGGCGCCTGCCGCGGCCGCCCCTGCCACCCCCTCGCAGTCTGTGGCCGTTCCAGCCGAGGCCATGCTGAAGATGGACGTCACGCCGCAGATCCCGGCCGGTGGCACGGTTTCCGTCGCGCTGAAGAACGAGAGCGGCCTGCAGATCAAGGGCGAACTGGAGTACGACGCCAGCCGCCTGACGCCGGCCCAGCCCATCCAGGGCAGCACGCCGGGCCGCTATCCCATCGAGCTGCAGCCGCGCGGCGATCGTGTCGTCGCCTTCCGCGCGCTGCCGCCAGCGGCCGGCCAGGTGCTCAACTTCAGCGTCGGTTCGCTGTCGGCCAGCGGCTTGAACGGTGAGTCGGCGCCCGTGCGGCTGGAAGGGTCCGGCCTGCTCACCGTGGATCCGGTGAAGTAAGACCCGGCCATGCGAGCGCGCGGCTTCACCCTCATCGAGATGCTGGTCGTGCTGGCCATGCTGGGCGTGCTCGCGTCTGCGGCGCGGCCCCTGCTCGAGATGTCGGTGCAGCGCAGCCGCGAGCATGAGCTGCGCCAGGCGCTGCGCACGGTGCGCGAGGCGCTGGATGCCTACAAGCATGCCGTCGAGTCCGGCAGCATCGTGCTGAGCCCCGAGGACAGCGGCTATCCGAAGAGCCTGCAACTGCTGGTCGACGGCGTCGCCGACGTCAAGTCGCCCAACGGCCGCAAGATCTATTTCCTGCGCCGCCTGCCGCGCGATCCTTTCGCGCCGGCCGAGTTGGGGGCGGCCGAGACCTGGGGCCTGCGGTCCTACGACAGCCCGCCCGACGACCCGCGTGCCGGCAAGGATGTCTTCGACGTCTACTCGCGCTCGGAGCGCAAGGCGCTGGATGGCTCCAAGTTGAAGGACTGGTGAAGTGATGTTGGCCCCCCGCCTGCGAGTACACAGCCGGCCCCCCGAGGGGGCGCGAGCCGGCCTTGGGACGGCCCAGCGCCCGGCTCAGCAGCGCGGCTTCACCCTCATCGAGCTCATCGTCGTCATGGCCATCGTGGCCCTGCTCGCGTCTATTGCCGCGCCGCGCTATTTCGCGTCGTTGCACAAGAGCAAGGAGACGGCCCTGCTGCATTCGCTGACGACGATGCGCGATGCCATCGACCAGTACGCCGCTGACAAAGGTCGTTATCCCGAGTCGCTGCAGGAGCTGGCCGCGGCGCGCTATATCCGCGACGTGCCAGAGGATCCGCTGACGTCCAGCCGCGAGACCTGGGTCGAGCTGCCGCCGCCCACCGAGATGCAGGCCAACGGCCGTGTCTGGGATGTGCGCAGCGGGGCCGCGGGCCGCAGCGCCGACGGGCGGCTCTACGCAGATTGGTGAGCCCCATGAAGCGGGCCCAGCGCGGCTACAGCTATCTCGCCGTCCTCTTCCTCGTCGCGCTGACGGCCGCCGGCCTCGCCGCCCTGGGCCAGGCCTGGAGCACGGCGGCGCAGCGCGAGCGCGAACGCGAGCTGCTGTTCCGTGGCGGCGAGATCGCGCGGGCCATCGCGGCCTATGCCAAGGCCACGCCCAATCCACCCGAGCAATACCCCAAGAGCCTGGACGACCTGCTCTCGGACAACCGCGCTCTGAAGCCGCTGCGGCATCTGCGGCGCGCCTACGAGGATCCCTTCACCGGCAAGGCCGACTGGGAGCTCGTGCCCGAGCCTGGCCAGCTCGGCGCCTTCAGCGCGGTGCGCAGCCGCTCCGAGCAGCCGCTGTTGCGTGAGACCGGGCCGGACGGCGTGCCGATCAAGCTGGCGCGCGACCTGCTGTTCTCGTCGCGCAACTCTGCGGGTAACCCCCAAGTTCCCGCCGACCCCGCTTCTGCTGCATCGGCAGCGAGCGGCGTGTCAAGGTGATTAGTGCTATGGAATTTCGTACTACCCCGTCAAGTCCACGGACTCGGTGAATACCCCCTCCCCCCTTGCTTGGATGCCGGGCAACTGGGGATGGTCGTGGAATTTTGCTCAAACAGAATCGGCCGCCTAGTTGGGCTTGGTGGCCTTTCTACGCGCAGGCACTCTGACAACCAGACCTTGGTCGATCGGAGTGAAGACAGTGCTTATGCACCGCGGGCTTGCGCAGCATTGATCAACTTTGCAAAGAAAGTGGGTAGTTATGAAGAAGACTTTGACGTCGATCGCTTTCGCAGCGGTGGCCCTTGCCGCTTCGGTCGGCGCCCAGGCGAACGTGGTGCGCGCGACTCTCGATTTCGAGACGCCCATCGACGGCTCGCCCTTTCTGACTTACGCGGGTACGCCGCTGCTGGGCAATGGTGACGAGTTCTATCAGCCGGGTATCGCCGGCCACACGATGTTCTTTGATCCGTTCTCGAACAGCGCTTTGGCCCAGCCCGGCGATCTCGTCGGCGCCATGATCACCGGCACCGACTCCTGCAGCGGCGTGCAGTGCCCGGCGAATAACGCCAGCACCTATGTCGGCGTGGTGGACGATGCCGTGTTGCTGTTCGGCGCCAACGACGGCTTCCGCTTCTCGATCAAGAGCTTCAAGGCCAGCTTCATCGGCAATACCGACCCCGTGGCCGCCACCCCCGGCTTCGTGCGCCTGCAGGGCATGCGCAACGGTGTGTCTACCACGGCCACCTTCGCGCTGACCGGCCTGGACGCCAACAACAACCTGAACTTCGCCACCATCGACACCGGTGCGTTCGGCAACATCGAGTGGGACTACGTCTACGCCTACGGCTTCGCTTGCCCCGCGCCGGGCAGCCCGGGCAGCCCGGGCACCTGCACGGCCTTCGGCACTGATCGCGCCCAGTTCGCGCTGGACGATGTAGTCATCGAGCACGTGCCCGAGCCGGGCAGCCTCGCTCTGCTGGCCGTCGCCGGCCTGGCCGCCGGCCGTGTCACCCGCCGCCGCGCTGCCTAATCGTCTACCCGCCGAAAGGATCATTCAATGAAGATGAAGATGAAGCCCGCCGCACTGGCGACGCTGGTCCTGCTCTCTGGTTTGGCCACGAGCTCCTTTGCCCAGGACCGCAAGACCTACATCGTCCAGCTGAAGGACGAGCCCGCTGCCTCCTACCAGGGCTCGGTCTCCGGTCTGGCAGCCACTCAGCCCGCCGCCGGCGAGACGTTCAAGTACGGCAGCGCTGCCGTGCAGGCCTATGTGAACTACCTTGGCCAGCAGCAGAGCAACGTCATCTCCCTGGTCGGCAACGCCCCCGTGCTGGCCAAGTACAACACGGTGTTCAACGGCTTTGCCGCCAGCCTGACTGAGGATGAGGCCCGTGCGCTGGTCGCCAGCCCGCAAGTGGTCGGCATCTGGCAGGACGAAGCCCGCCAGCTCGACACCATCTCGACCTCCAAGTTCCTCAAGCTGACCGAACCCGGCGGCCTGTGGTCCAAGACCGTCGCCGGCAATGCCCTGAAGGGCGAGAACATGGTGATCGGCGTGGTCGACCTGGGCATCTGGCCCGAGAACCCCGCTTTCTTTGACCGTGTCGACGCCAACGGCGTGCCGAGCAACAACCCGGCCGACACCCTGGCCTACGGTCCCAAGCCGGCCACCTATCTCGGCGGCTGCGTGGCTGGCGAAGGCATCGACCCCGCCAAGCACTGCAACAACAAGCTGATCGGCATCCAGCATTTCAACGCCGGCTTCATCGCTTCGGGCAACACCCCGCACTGGACGTCCTTCGCCTCGGGTCGTGACGACCTGGGCGGCGCCACCGGCCACGGCGGTCACGGTGACCACACCGCGTCCACCGCAGCGGGCAATTCCAACGTCACGGCCATCGTCAACGGTCTCGCCCTGGGCCAGGCTTCCGGCATGGCGCCGCGCGCCCGCGTCGCGGCCTACAAGGTCTGCTACACCTATGTGAATGCCGCCGCGACCGACGGCACCGGCAGCCAGAACTCCTGCTTCAACTCCGACTCGGTGGCCGCCATCGACAAGGCAGTGGCCGACGGCGTCAACGTCATCAACTACTCGATCAGCGGCTCGCAGACCTCGGTCAACGATCCCGTCGAGCAGGCTTTCTACCGCGCTTCGCTGGCCGGCGTGTTCGTCGCAGCCTCGGCCGGCAACAGCGGCCCCGGCCAGGCTGTCGCCCACATCAGCCCCTGGCTGACGACGGTCGCCGCCTCCACGCATGACCGCGCCTTCTCGGCCGATGCCACGCTGGGCAATGCCGTCAAGTACACCGGCGCCTCGGTCAACCCCAACCCGCTGGGCAGCGCCTCGCTAATCCGCGCGGAAGACGCAGGCATTGCCGGCGCCAGCGGCAACCTGAACCTGTGCTTCAGCAACCCGCTCGAGCTGGACCCCGCCAAGGTGGCCGGCAAGATCGTCATCTGCACGCGCGGCAACAACGCCCGTGTCGACAAGAGCCTGGCCGTGCTGAACGCCGGCGGCGTCGGCATGATCATGGCCGACAACGGCGGCGGCCTGGTTGCCGAAGCCCACTCGGTGCCCACCGTGCACGTCACGGCCGCCGATGGCACTGCCATCAAGGCTTATGCCCAGACGGCCGGCGCCACCGCCAGCATCAGCAAGTTCTACATCGGCAGCGTCCCTGCGCCGATGATGGCCAACTTCTCGTCGCGTGGCCCGAACGGCGGTGACAGCAATGTCCTCAAGCCCGACGTGACGGCGCCCGGCGTGGACGTCATCGCCCAGGTGACCCCGGCGCTGACCCAGACCCAACGCGATGGCGTGGCCGCTGGCACCTTCGTGCCCGGACCGGAATGGGCGTCCTACCAGGGCACGTCGATGTCCAGCCCGCACGTGGCCGGCATCGCCCTGCTGCTGAAGCAGGCCAACCCGACCTGGGGCCCTGGCGCCATCAAGTCGGCACTGATGACCACGGCCTATTCGACGCTGGACGACGGCGTGGCTGGTGCTTCCAATGGGCTGCTGCCCTGGTCGCAAGGCGCGGGCCACATCGATCCGCAGAAGGCCAACGATCCGGGCCTGGTCTACAACGCCGGCAAGAACGACTGGGTCAAGTACCAGTGCAAGGTCAACAAGGCCGCGGTCACCCCGGCCAGCGACTGCACCACCATCGGCACGCTGGACGAGACCTACAACCTGAACCTGCCGTCCATCACGGTCAGCACGGTCACGGGCAGCACCATCGTCAGCCGCAACGTCACCAACGTCGGCGCCTCGACCGCCACCTACACGGCTAACGTCACGACGCCTGCTGGCTTCACGACGACGGTCGCGCCGAACACGCTGACGCTGGCGCCGGGTGAAACCAAGTCCTTCACGGTCACCATCGCTACGGCTGGTGCCGCCGAAGGTGTCTGGCAGTTCGGCCAACTGGTCTGGAACGACGGTACGCACGCCGTGCGCGCCCCCATCCAGGCCAAGGCCGGCAAGGCGATCTCGGCCCCGGCCGAGTTCACCGACACCAAGGCCTCGGGAAGCAAGCTGTTCACGGTTCGCACCGGCTTCAGCGGCCGCATGACCGCGCTCAAGGGCGGCATGAAGGATGTGACCATGGGTGCCGAGACGTCGCTGACGCCGCTGGCCACCTCGTCGGCCACGCTGCTGAGCCGTTGCCGCAGCAACACGAACTACGCCTCCATCGCGAAGTACAACTTCACGGTGCCGGCGGGTGCGATCGTTGCGCGCTGGGCGCTGCGCCAAGCCGACACGGGCGGCCCGAACGACGACAACGACATGGTCGTGTCGTTCCCGAACGGCACCACCTCGCTGTATTCGGGCAATGACGGCTCCAACGAAGTGCTGCAAGTCGTCGCTCCTGCTGCCGGCAACTATCGCGTCTGCGTGCTGGCCTATGGCGGTGCTGCGGCCCCGATGAAGCACAAGCTGTCCAGCTGGATCGTCAGCCCGGGCGATGCCGGCGGCCTGAACGCCGTCGTGCCGAGCCAGGTCTACGCGGGCAGCACGGCCACGGTGGGTTTGAGCTGGTCGGGTGTGACTGCCGGCAAGCGCACCGTCGGTGGCGCTCAGTGGCTCGACACTGCGGGCAAGGTGCAAGCCACCACGATCCTGCGCATCTCGACCGACGGTGCCCTGCCGATCCAGAACGAGCCGACCAACATGCCCTCCAAGCTGGTCGACGCCGTCGCTGCGGAGTAAACAGCGCCCAGGCGCTGCGGGGCTTCGGCCCCGAGCAAGGCCACATGCCGCAAGGCGTGTGGCCTTTTTCTTTCTAGATCTTCAGCGGGCGCTGTTGGGCCCGGTCAGTTCGCAGCGCCCGGCCACGCAGGCCGCACCCGGGTCGGCCACGAACATGCAGTTGGACCGCATGCCGCTGGCGTCGACCTCGCGCCGCTGTGCGTCGGTCTGGCGCACGGCCAGCGCCGCCACCTTTTGCGCGTCGGTGCCCTGCGTGGACCAGGCCAGATAGCCGGCGGGGCCGCCGCAGGCCTTGGCCCCCACGGCGACGGTGCGGCATTGCGAGTCGGCGGTGCAGGTGGCGGGGCCGATGAGGGCGCGCAGTTCGCGTCCCAGCTTGGCCGATTCGGGCTCGGCCACGGCCGGCGTCGGTGCTGCTGGTGCGGGCGTTGGGGTCTGCGCGCAGCTGGCCAGGGCGGCACCGGCGAGCAGGGCGGCGAGCAATCGATGAGGTTTCATGTCCCCATGTTGGGCCGCAGGCGGGCGCTTGGCAACAACTAGGATGTCAGCATGCGAGCTTTGTCATTCCTGTTGCTTGGCTTTACCGCGCTGGCGCCAGCCGTGGCCCAGGAGGGCTGCCAGCCCAAGGATGCTGCGGTGCTGGCTGCACTGAATGCCTTGCGTGCCCAGCCCCAGGTCTGTGGCGAGCGCGCCTGGCCGGCCGTGGCCGCTCTGCGTGCCAACGCGGTGCTGGCGCAGTCGGCGCGCCGCTACGCCGTCGAGCTGGCCGGGCGCGACCGCATCGACCACGTCGGCGCTGCCGGCACCTCGCTGCGCACGCGGCTGCGTGAGTCCGGCTATCTGATGCGTTCCGCTGGCGAGAACCTGGCCGGCGGCCCCGAGACGCTGGAAGAGGCCGTTGCCCAATGGCTGGCCAGCCCGGCCCATTGCGAAAACCTGATGGCGGCCGAATTCCTGGACTACGGCCTGGCCTGTGTGGTCGGTTCCGGCAAGTTCCAGCGCTACTGGGTGTTGCACCTGGCGGCGCCCGCGAAGGCGGCGCAGCCGCCTAGATCCAGCCCAGATCAATCGCCCTGAGGACGGCCTGCGTGCGATCGCGCACGCCCATCTTGGAGAAGATGGCCGAGCAGTGGTTCTTGATGACGCCTTCGCTGTTGCCCAGCAGGCCGGCAATCTCGGTGTTGCTGCGGCCGCTGGCCACCAGGCGCAGCACCTGCAGCTCCTTGGGCGACAGCGGATCGGGATGATCGGCCGCCGTGAAGGCACGCTCGCCGCCCTTGGCTTCCATGCGCGTGGTGAGCGACGGCCGCAGCGCCGTGCCGCCGCCGTGCACATCGCGCAGGGCCTGGGCCAGGGTCTCGGGGCTGATGGCCTTGAGCAGGAAACCGCGGGCGCCAGCACGCACCGCCTCGTCGAAGGCGGCGGTGTCGTCGAAGGTCGTCAGCAGGATGACCGGCAGGCGCAGGGCCCGGGCGGCCAGGGCGCGGATCAGGCCGACACCATCCAGGCGCGGCATGCGCATGTCGGACAGGATGACGTCGGGCATGTCTTCGGCCGCGGCGGCAGACAGCCATTCCAGCGCTTCGGCGCCGTCGCTGGCCTCGCCGACGACCTGCAGCTCGTCGTGCAGCGCGAGCAGGCCCTTGAGGCCTTCGCGCACCAGTTGCTGGTCTTCGACCAGCAGGATCTTGATCACACCCATCGCGGACATCTCAGCTCGATTCGAAACCCGGGGCTGGTGCGGGTCACGCACATCTGCCCCCCCAGCTCGGTCATGCGCTCGGTCATGCCCGAGAGACCGTTGCCAAAGCCCTCGGCGCGGCCGTCGCGCCAGCTCGGCGCGCCGCGCCCATCATCGTCGATGCTGACCGCGATCTCATCGCCTTCGCCGCGCAATTCGACGTGAACGCGACGCGCATTGGCATGACGAACGCTATTCGTCACGCCTTCCTGCACGCAACGCAGCAGGGCATGGGCGGCGCGCGGGCCGAGGTCGCGGGCGGCGTCGTCCAGGGCCAGCTCGATGCGCGTGCTGGCAATGCCTTCGGCCAGGGCCTGCAGGGCGGCGGACAGGTCGATGCGCTGCGAGCTGCGCTGCTGCGACACCGCCTCGCGCACATCGGACAGCAGCTGGGCCGCGACGCCTTCGGCCCGCCCCATGGCCTGGCCGGCGCCGGGGGTGTCCTGGCGCGCCAGCAGGGCGCCGCCCAGCTGCAGCTGCAGGTTCAGCGCCGTCAGGTGGTGGCCCATCAGGTCATGCAGTTCGCGGGCGATCTGCATGCGCTCGCTGTAGCGCATCTGCTCGACCAGCAGATGCTCGCCGGCCATCTGCTCGGCCAGCACGGCCTGCAGCCAGCGGCGCTTCTCGGCCTCGGCAGCGGCCATGCGCCCCAGGCCGAAGGCCAGGCCGTGCAGGGCCAGCATGGACGACAGCAGGCCGAACTGGTCCAGCCAGGCGGTGGCCTGCGGCGCCGCATAGATGCCGGTGTTCAGCAGCACCTGGGCAAAGCCGAAGCCCAGGGCCAGGCGCGCCGGCAGCAGCACGGCGGCCAGGGCCGTGACGAGGAAAGGCAGGCCGGGCGTCACGCCAAAGGCCAGCAGGTCGACCAGCAGCAGCCAGGCCAGACGGCGGTTCACATCAGCGACGCCGCCGCCCTGGCTGGCCAGGCGCCACATCAGCGCGACGAAAGCCAGCAGCAGGCCGACGCAGAGCAGCAGCAGGCCGCGGTCATTGGCACCGCCACCGGCCGAGCGCCAGACCCAGGCGACCAGACCGTCATAGGGCTCGGTGCGCGCGCCGAGCAGGGCCGCGCCGGCGCTGACCAGTTCCATCGCGCAGACCACCAGGGCCGCCAGGCGCAGCACGACGCCAGGCTCGGCGAGCCGCGCGAGCAGGCGGTCGAATTTCGTCATGCCGGCAGAGCGGCGGAAATCACCCCGCCGCCCAGGCAGACCTCGCCGTCGTACAGCACCGCGCTCTGACCCGGCGTCACCGCCCATTGCGGGTCGGGGAAGCGCAGCATCAGCTGGCCGCCGGCGTCAAAGCCGACGCTGCAGGGCGCGTCGGCCTGGCGGTAGCGCGTCTTGGCGGCGGCCTGGCCCACGGCCGGCGAGCGGCCGGCGATCCAGCTCAGGTCGTCGGCGACCAGGGCCGGGCTCTGCAGCAGCGGGTGGCCATGGCCCTGCACGGCGATCAGCGTGTTGTTCGGGATGTCCTTGGCGGCGACGAACCAGGGCTCGTGCTCGCCACCACCGCGCTGCGCGCCCTTGTCCTTGAGGCCGCCGATGCCCAGGCCCTGGCGCTGACCCAGCGTGTAGAAGGACAGGCCCACATGCTCGCCCAGCTTGCGGCCGCGCTCATCCTTGATGGGGCCGGGCTGGTGCGACAGGTATTTGTTCAGGAACTCGCGGAAGGGCCGCTCGCCGATGAAGCAGATGCCGGTCGAGTCCTTCTTCTTCGCGTTGGGCAGGCCGATCTCGGCCGCGATGCGGCGCACCTCGGTCTTGGGCAGATGGCCGACCGGGAACATGGCCTTGCTCATCTGCGCCTGGCTGAGCCGGTGCAGGAAATAGCTCTGGTCCTTCAGCGGATCCAGGCCCTTGAGCAGCTGGAACTCGCTGTCGACTTCGCGCACCCGCGCGTAGTGACCGGTAGCGATCTTCTCGGCGCCCAGGCGCATGGCATGGTCGAGGAAGGCCTTGAACTTGATCTCGGCATTGCACAGCACGTCGGGGTTGGGCGTGCGGCCGGCCTGGTATTCGCGCAGAAAGCTCTCGAAGACGCGGTCCTTGTACTCGGCGGCGAAGTTGACGTGCTCGATGTCGATGCCCAGCACGTCGGCCACGGACGCGGCGTCCAGGAAGTCCTGGCGCGTCGAGCAGTACTCGTCGTCGTCATCGTCTTCCCAGTTCTTCATGAAGATGCCGATGACCTCGTGGCCCTGCTGCTTGAGCAGGTGGGCGGTCACGGCCGAGTCCACGCCGCCGGACAGGCCGACGACGACGCGGTGTTTCTTGGGGGAACTCATGGGCCGATTGTCCCAAAGCCCCCTTCAACCCTGGCCGAACAGGCTTTCCGCGCGCTGGTAGAGCACCCAGGAGGTCGCAATGAACTTGTCGCCGCCCCGGGGCCGGTTGCCGCGATGGGTGTGGGTGAAGCCGCCCGGCGCGATCAGCAGGCTGCCGGTGCGCGGGACGATCTTGCGGCCCTGATAGAGGAATTCGGTCTCGCCCTCGGCGAAGTCGTCGTTCAGGTAGATCGTCCACAGCACCGCCCGGTGCAGGGCCTCGCCCTGGTCCAGCTTGGGGTATTGCTCGCAATGCCAGTAGGGGTAGCCGCCCTGGTCGGCCGTGTAGCGCTGCAGATTGATGGCGCCGGGGCGGAAAACCTTGGCAACCAGGCCCATCAGCATGTCGTCGTTCAGCGCGGCGACACCGTCGGCGTCCAGCAGGGCCAGCGTGCCGTCGGGCCTTTGCATCTGCAGCTTCAGCGGCGCCAGGGCCAGGTGGGCGTAGCGGCGCAGATAGTGGCGAAAGCCCTGGATGACGGCATCGTTGAGCTGGGTGCAGGCATCCGCCCACTCGGGGTGGCGGCTGATGGCGATATCCCAGCTGTCCTTCATCGCCACGTCAACACCGCTGCCGGTCTCGCCGCGCTGCAGGCGGTTGCTGGCCTGGAAGCGCTCCACCAGCGCGCGGCAGGCTTCGGGGCTCAGGGCCTGGTCGTAGACCTCGATGAAATCAGGCGTCGTCGTCATGCTGGCATTCTCAGCCGCCGCCCTGGCGCTTCAGCAGGGTCTGCAGCGTCGACTGGCGCAGCATTTCGAGCTCGCCGCTGGCCTGCAGGCGCAGCAGGGCCGCATTGAGCTTCTGGGCCAGCACCGCATGCCGGGCGGCCAGCACGTGGTGGACGGTGTGCTCGTCCAGCACGATGTCCAGGCGCTGCAGGCCGGGGACGCCGGCGGGCCGCTGGGCCGGGCTGCCGGCCAGTTCGCTGAGGATGGCGACGTCGGCCGCGTCGGTGGCCAGCAGCCGCCACAGCTCGCGCAGGCTGCCGGCCTCGACCCGGTGCACGCCGGCGGGCATCAGCTGCTCCACGCGCACGATGCCGCGCAGATGGGCGACGCGCCAGCGCGGCAGGTCGGCCCAGCCCGAGAGCCTCAACGTCGGGTCGCGGGTGTAGGCGCGCAGCTGGACCTGGCCCAGCGCCGTGGCCACGGCGACGACGCCGGGATTGGCTTCGAGATAGTCGCGCGCCCGGTGGGTGTTGGCATCCATCTCGCCGCTGGCCAGCATCAGGCCGGCGCGGCGGGCCGGCAGGTCGACGAACTGCATGGGCTGGCCGACGTCGGCATAGAGCCGCGTCAGCACGGCCTCGCTGATGCCGATCAGCGGATTGGTCGTGCGGTCCCAACTGCCGATCTGCAGCGGCAACGGCTGGGCCTTCGCTCCCAGGCCCCAGCACAGCAGCGCCAGGCAGGCGGCCACGCGCTGGCGGTGGAAGCGGGAGGGCGTGTGGGGCATCCGGTTCGAGGAAGGGCGGAGGATTGTGACGCCCCGGCCTTCAGCCCAGCCGGCGCGGATCGCCCAGCGATGCGTCGGAACTCACGCGTCAGGGCGCCGGCTTGAACAGCTGGCGCAGCGCCAGCAGCGCCGCCGGGTGGTAGATCGTCGCGTGGGTTTCCTGCGGCATGGGCAGATAGGTCCAGGCGACGCCGGGCGCCAGTTCGCGCTTGAGCATGTCGACGAAGCCTTGCGCGGGCGCGACGATGCCGGGCTCCGAGCTGGTGGCCATGAACAGGCGTGGCGCCGCGCCCTTGCGCAGCTGCAGCGCGGCCTGGGCCTGCGCGGTCAGCCCCGCGGCGTTCCACCACAGGCTGGGGTCGAAGGCGATGTAGGTGCTGAAGAGCTCGGGCTCCAGCGCCCAGGTCTCGACGACGAACAGCCCGGCGAGCGACTCGCCCATCAGCACGCGTTCGGAGGTCACGCGATAACGCGTGGCGATGGCCGGCAGCAATTCGTCGCGGATGAAGGCACGGAAGGCCGCCGAGCCACCGACGAGCGGCGCGATCTTGCGATCGCTTTCCTGGGTGGTCGGACCGGTCAGGTCGCGGCGGCGCTGGGTGTTCTCGATACCCACCAGCAAGAAGGGGCGCACGGTGCCGTTGGCGAAGCCGACCTGCAGCAGGCCGGCCACATGCAGGAAGTCCTCGGCCATGCCGCCGTCAGGCATGACCAGCACCGGCAGGCGTGCGGTCGCGCTTTCGGCATAGCCGGGTGGGGCGTAGACGTTGATGCGGCGGGTCTCGGCCAGCACGCGGGATTCCAGCATCAGCGTGTCGCCGATCACCAGCGGCTGGCGGGCGCCGCCGAAGTCGACGGCCCAGGCCGCATGGGCGGCAAAGGCCAGCAGGGCCGCGATGACGCAGCGCAGCAACAGATGGGGCATGGGTGTCAGTCCTTGATCCAGGGCTGGGTCAGCGAGGGGTGGGCGAAGACAGTATCCAGCGGCAGGCGCCGCCCGCTGGCATGGTCGCGCACGCACTGCAGCACCAGCGGGCTGCGGTGGCGGTCCACACAGGCGGCCAGTTCCGTCTCGCTCATCCACAACGTGCGCTGGATGCCTTCGTCCAGCGTGCGGCCGGCGATCTCCTCGCCGACTGCACCACTGAAGGCCAGCCGCACATAGGTGACATCCTCTAATCGAGCCGGGCGGACGAAGCGGGCGAGGTAGACGCCCAGAAAAGCCTCGGGCGTGAAGGCCCGCATCGTCTCCTCCAGCGCCTCGCGCACAACGGCCTCGATGGGGCTTTCGCCCAGCTCCAGATGGCCTGCCGGGTTGTTCAGCATCAGGCCCTCGGGGGTGTCTTCCTCGACCAAAAGGTAGCGGTCCCCCCGCGCAATCACCGCCGCGACAGTGACGCTGGGGCGAAACCTATCTGTACCAGCCATGAAACTTCCTCTCGAATTCCCGCACCAGGGTGGCGCATCCATTGTGTAAGCTGCCGCGCACCCCTGCCCCAGGAGGAGATTCCATGCAGATCGGCGTACCGCGCGAACGCGCGGCCGGAGAGACCCGCGTGGCCGTCACGCCCGAGACGGCCAAGAAGCTGAAGGCCGCTGGCCACACGCTGCGCATCGAAAGTGGAGCGGGCGTCGCCGCCAGCGTCACCGATGCCGCCTACGAGGCCGTCGGCTGCGAGATCGTCGACCAGGCCGCGGCCCTCGGCAGCGAATTGGTGCTGAAGGTGCGTGCACCGGCGGCCGACGAGCTGGCGCTGATGAAGCCGGGCACTGCTCTCGTCGGCATGCTCAACCCCTTCGACCGCGACGGTCTCACGGCCATGGCCGGTGCAGGGCTGACGAGCTTCGCGCTCGAAGCCGCGCCGCGCACCACGCGGGCCCAGAGCATGGACGTGCTGTCCAGCCAGGCCAACATCGCCGGCTACAAGGCCGTCATGATCGCGGCCGACCGCTACCAGCGCTTCTTCCCCATGCTGATGACGGCGGCCGGCACCGTGAAGGCGGCACGCGTCGTCATCCTGGGCGTCGGCGTGGCTGGCCTGCAGGCCATCGCCACGGCCAAGCGCCTGGGCGCCGTCATCGAGGCCAGCGATGTGCGGCCCTCGGTGAAGGAGCAGGTCGAGTCCCTGGGCGGCAAGTTCATCGACGTGCCTTACGAGACGGCCGAGGAGAAGGAAGCGGCCGAGGGCGTGGGCGGCTACGCCCGGCCCATGCCGCAGAGCTGGCTGGAGCGCCAGAAGGTCGAGGTGGCCAAGCGCGTGGCGGCGGCCGATGTCGTCATCACGACGGCACTGATCCCGGGCCGCGCCGCGCCGGTGCTGGTCACCGAGGACATGGTCAAGGCCATGAAGCCGGGCTCGGTCATCGTCGACATTGCCGCCCCCGCGGGAGGCAACTGCCCGCTGACCGAGGCCGGCAAGACGGTCACCAAGCATGGTGTCGTCATCGTCGGCGAGACCAATCTGCCGGCGCTCGTTGCGGCCGATGCGTCCGCGCTGTACGCGCGCAATGTGCTGGACTTCCTGAAGCTCGTCATCACCAAGGAAGGCACGTTCAACGTGCCCCTGGATGACGACATCGTCGCGGCCTGCCGCGTCACCCAAGACGGACAAGTCACGAGGAGCTGAGCATGGAAGTCGTCGACCACACCATCATCAACCTGATCATCTTCGTGCTGGCCATCTACGTGGGCTACCACGTGGTCTGGACGGTCACGCCGGCCCTGCACACGCCGCTGATGGCCGTCACCAATGCCATCTCGGCCATCGTCATCGTCGGCGCCATGCTGGCCGCGGCCATGACCGAGACGCCTTTTGCCAAGGGCATGGGCGTGCTGGCCGTGGCCCTGGCCGCGGTCAACATCTTCGGCGGCTTCCTCGTCACGCGGCGGATGCTGGAGATGTTCAAGAAGAAAGAGAAGAAGGCTCCGGCCGTGGAGGCCAAGCAATGAGCTACAACTTCGTCGCGCTGCTCTATCTGATCGCCAGCGTCTGCTTCATCCAGGCGCTCAAGGGCCTGTCGCATCCGACGACCTCCATCCGCGGCAATCTCTTCGGCATGGTCGGCATGACCATCGCCGTGCTGACGACGGGCGCCCTCATCGTCAAGCAGGCCGGCCACGGCATGGGCCTGGTCTGGGTGCTGCTGGGCCTGGTCGTCGGTGGCGGTTACGGCGCCTGGCGGGCCAAGACGGTCGAGATGACCAAGATGCCCGAGCTGGTGGCCTTCTTCCACAGCATGATCGGCCTGGCCGCCGTGGCCATCGCGGTCGCGGCCGTCGCCGAGCCGGCGGCCTTTGGCATCACGCCGGCCATGGATGCGGCCCTGGCCGCCATCCCGCCGGAAGACGGTGTGGCGCCGCGCACGCTGGCGCCCATCCCGGGCGGCAACCGCATCGAGCTGGCCCTGGGCGCCTTCATCGGCGCCATCACCTTCACGGGCTCCGTCATCGCCTGGGGCAAGCTGTCGGGTGGCAGCAAGTTCCGCCTCTTCCAGGGCGCGCCGGTCACCTTCAAGGGCCAGCATGCGCTGAATGCGGTGCTGGGCCTCGCCTCGGCCTTCTTCGTGTTCGGCTTCTGGCATTCGCAGTCGCCCATCGACTTCGGCCTGATCGTGGCCCTGGGCTTCCTGCTCGGCGTGCTGCTCATCATCCCGATCGGCGGCGCCGACATGCCGGTCGTCGTGTCCATGCTGAACAGCTATTCCGGCTGGGCGGCGGCGGGCATCGGCTTCAGCCTGAACAACGCGATGCTGATCATTGCCGGCTCGCTGGTGGGCAGCTCGGGCGCCATCCTGAGCTACATCATGTGCAAGGCGATGAACCGCAGCTTCTTCAACGTGATCCTGGGCGGCTTCGGTGGCGAGACCGGCGGCCCGGCGGCGGGGGCGGCCCAGCAGCGCAACGTCAAGAGCGGCAGCGCCGACGACGCGGCTTTCGTGCTCGGCAATGCCGAAAGCGTCGTCATCGTGCCGGGCTACGGCCTGGCCGTGGCGCGCGCCCAGCATGCCGTGAAGGAGCTGGCCGCCAAGCTCACCGAGAAGGGCATCACCGTCAAATACGCCATCCACCCGGTGGCCGGCCGCATGCCCGGCCACATGAACGTGCTGCTGGCCGAGGCCGAGGTGCCCTACGACCAGGTCTTCGAGATGGAAGACATCAACGGCGAGTTCGGCCAGGTCGACGTGGCCATCATCCTGGGTGCCAACGACGTGGTGAACCCGGCTGCCCATGTGAAGGGCAGCGCCATCTACGGCATGCCCATCCTGGAGGCCTACAAGGCCAAGACCATCATCGTCAACAAGCGCTCGATGGCGGCCGGCTACGCGGGCCTGGACAACGAACTCTTCTACATGGACAAGACCATGATGGTCTTCGGCGACGCCAAGAAGGTCGTCGAGGACATGCTGAAGGCGGTGGAGTAGCCGGCCCTCAGTGGGCCAGCCAGAGCAGGGCGCCGAACAGCGCGGCGCAGCCGAGGCTGTAGCGGTCGGTCGCGGCAAAGATAAGCGGGTCGTCGTGCAGCCTGCCGCGCTGGGCCTGCATCCACATGCGACTGATCCAGTACAGCACGACGGGCAGGGTCAGCCACAGCCGCTGCGGCTGCGCATAGCGCTGCACGACGACGTCGCTGTTGAGATAGAGGGCCAGCAGCAGCACGGCGCTGAAACCGGACGCCACGCCCATGGCCATGACGACCGGCGCATCGCCCGCGACATAGCCGCGGCCGGGAGCCTCGTCACGACCTGAGGACTGCAGGTCCTGCAGTTCCGAGTAGCGCTTCACGAAGGCCAGGCTCAGGAACAGGAACAGCGAGAAGGCCAGCAGCCAGAAGGAATAGGGCACGCCGGTCGCCGCCACGCCGGCGACGACGCGCAGGGTGTACAGCATGCCCAGGGTGATGCAATCCACGAGCACCAGCGACTTCAGCGCAAACGTGTAGGCCAGCGTGAAGGCGTAGTAGACGGCCAGCGTCATGCCGAAGGCCGGCGGCAGCTGCATCGTGATCAGGGCCGATCCCAGCAGCAGGCCCGTCGCAACGGTCAGGCCGCGTGGCACGCCGATCAGCCCGGCGGCGAAGGGGCGCAATCGCTTGCGTGGGTGGGTGCGGTCGCTCTCCATGTCCATCAGGTCGTTGAGGACGTAGACGGACGACGCGCACAGGCCATAGGCCAGGAAGGCCAGCACCGCCATCAGCACCAGGTAGGGGTCGTCGAAGCGGAAGGCGCCGAACAGCGGCACGAAGACCAGCAGGTTCTTCAGCCATTGATGCAGACGCAGCGCACGCAGCCAGACGCCCAGCGAGGCGCCGGGCGCGGGAAATTCATGCGTGGTCCGTCCGGCGTTCTGATCGCGTGCGGCGGAGGCGACGGCCGGGCTGGCCGAGACGATGACGACGTCGCGTGCGCGCCGCCAGACGGGCAGGTCGTCGCGCGAATTGCCGGCGTAGTCGAAACCGGCTTCGCCAAAGCGCTGCACCAGCCGCGCCGCCTTGGCTTCGCCCGACAGATTGATCAGGCCATCGCTGGCCATGACCTCGTCGAACAGACCCAGATGAGCCGCGACGCCATCGGCAATGCGCTGATCGGCTGCCGTGCAGAGCACGAGGCGGCGGCCGCTGGCTCGTTGCTCGCGCAGCCAAGCCAGCAACTCGGGGGGATAGGGCAGGCCGGCAAAGTCCGGCACCACGCGTTCGGCAATGCGTTGCTTGGTCCAGGCCTTGCCGCGCGCCAGCCATAGCGGCAGGGCGGCCAGCGCCAAGGGGTCGCGCCGGGCGAGCAGCAGCGTGGTCTCGTGCAGCAGGTCCGTCTGGACCAGGGTGCCGTCAAGATCCACCACCAGGGGAGGTTGGGGCATAGGGTGCACAGGGCTGGAAGGGGCGGGGTCTTGCCCGCGGGGGGCGAACTTCTAGGTTGGGCATTCTAGAAACCCGCCTTCGGACGCCTGAAGATGGATCTCTATCGAATCCCCTGACCCAATCGGCGTCAGCCTTCGGTCAGAATCGCCGCAACAAAGAAGGAGACAAGGCATGGAGCCGATCTGGCTGAAGCATTACCCGGCCGCCGTGCCGCGCGACATCAATGTGTCGCTCTACCCCAGCCTGGTCGACCTGCTGGACACCTCGTTCAAGAAGAACGCCGCCAAGCCCGCCTATCTGATGATGGGCAAGAGCATGAGCTTCGGCCAGGTGGACGAGGCCTCGCGTGCGCTGGCCGCCTATCTGCAGAGCCTGGGCCTGGAGAAGGGCGACCGCGTCGCCATCATGATGCCCAACCTCTTCCAGTACCCGGTCGCCGTGGCTGCCGTGCTGAGGGCGGGTTATGTGGTGGTCAACGTCAACCCGCTGTACACGCCGCGCGAGCTGGAGCACCAGCTCAAGGACTCGGGCGCCAAGGCCATCGTCATCATCGAGAACTTCGCCTCGGTGCTGCAGCAGGTCATCCAGAACGTGCCCACCAAGCACGTCATCCTGGCCGCCATGGGCGACATGCTGGGCCTCAAGGGCCTGCTGGTGAACTACGTCGTCCGCAAGGTCAAGAAGATGGTGCCGGCCTTCCAGCTGCCGGGCGCCGTCAAGTTCAACGACGCGCTGTCCAAGGGCCGTGGCCTGACCTACAAGGCGCCCAAGCTGGGTCCGGACGACATCGCCGTGCTGCAGTACACCGGCGGCACGACCGGCGTGTCCAAGGGCGCCGTGCTGCTGCACCGCAACCTGGTCGCCAACATCCTGCAAAGCGAGGCCTGGTACCAGCCCGCGCTGAAGAAGATCCCGGCCGGCGAGCAGGTCACGACCATCTGCGCGCTGCCGCTGTATCACATCTTCGGTTTCAACACGAACATGATGCTGTCCATGCACATGGGCGGCGCCAATGTGCTGATTCCGAATCCGCGCGATCTGCCGGCCGTGTTCAAGGAACTGGCCAACCACCGCTTCCACAGCTTCCCGGCCGTCAACACGCTGTTCATGGCCATGGCCAACCATGCCGACTTCGGCACGGTGGACTGGAGCCGCCTCGTCATCTCGGTGGGCGGCGGCATGGCCGTGCAGCAGGCCACGGCCAAGCTGTGGCTGGAGAAGACCGGCTGCCCCATCGTCGAGGGCTATGGCCTGTCCGAGACCTCGCCTTCGGCCAGCTGCAACCCGACCGACAGCACGGCCTACAGCGGAACCATCGGCCTGCCCATGCCGCTGACCGATCTGCAGCTGCTGGACGACGACGGCAACGAAGTGCCCATGGGCCAGCCCGGCGAGATCGCCATCAAGGGCCCGCAAGTCATGGCCGGCTACTGGCAGCGTCCCGACGAGACGGCCAAGGTCATGACGGCCGATGGCTTCTTCCGCACCGGCGACATCGGCACCGTCGATGAACGCGGTTATTTCAAGATCGTCGACCGCAAGAAGGACATGATCCTCGTCAGTGGCTTCAATGTGTATCCGAACGAAGTCGAGGACGTCATCACCCAAATGCCCGGCGTGCTGGAATGCGCTGCCGTGGGCGTGCCGGACAGCAAGGCCGGCGAGGCGGTGAAGGTCGTCATCGTGAAGAAAGACCCGAATGTCACGGAAGCTGACGTTCGCGCCTATTGCGAAGCCAACCTGACGGGCTACAAACGTCCGAAGATCGTGGAGTTCCGTACCGAACTGCCCAAGACGCCGGTCGGCAAGATCCTGCGCAGGGAATTGCGGGACAAGAGCTGATTGCTTTTTCCCATGGCCTGCGAGCGGTGATGCCGCCCGCAGGCGAGGCCCGATAACGTGCTCGACCTGTTGTATTCCAAGACCGAGGCTGGCCGCGCAGAGATTCGCGCGCGGACCCTGCCGTTGTCGCGCACTGCGCGCAATCTCCTGCTGGTGCTCGATGCGAGCAAGCCTGGCAGCGAGTGGGTGCGCCTGGTTGCCGGCGCCACCGAAGCCGATTTCGAGACCCTGCGCCAGCATGGGCTGATCGCGGCCCAGAACGCCGCCGGCCAGCCCATCGCCGCCCCGCCGCCTGTGGCGGCGCCGGCGCCTGCGGTGACTGCACCTGCGCCCCAGGCTGACGCGGCACCGGCTGCGGCCGGCCATTCACCGCTGCTGGACCGCGCGGCCCTGTACACCTATCTGAGCGGCGCGGCGACCAAGCTGCTTGGACCCTTCAAGGGCTATGCCTTCGCCCTCGAGGTCGAGCGCGCCGACAGCCTTGCCGCACTGCAGGGCCTGGCTCTGCAGCTCGTCGAGCGTGTGCAGAAGGCCAAGGGCGAAGACGCCGCGCAGGCCGTGCGCGACGCCTTGGGTTTGCGTTGATCCTGCGCTGATCTGGGACACTGACGGGTCCCGTCACGTACCGTCCCGCCTTGCCCCGCTTCTTCGTCGACACCCCGCTCGCCGCGACCGATGGCGATCTCGCCCTGCCGCCCGGCGCCGCCCGCCATGTGCAGGTGCGGCGCCTGCAACCCGGCGACGCGCTGAACCTTTTCGATGGCAGCGGCCCCGAATGGCAGGCCGAGGTGACGGCGATGGGCCGCAGCGAGGTGCGCGTGCGCCTCATCGCGTCAGAGCAGCCGCAGCGTGAGCTGGCCCGGCAGGTGACGCTGGCCGTCGTCATGCCGGCCAATGACCGCATGGACTTCCTCGTCGAGAAGGCGACCGAGCTCGGCGCCGTGGCCGTGCAGCCGCTGATGAGCGAGCGCTCGGTGCTGCGCCTGAACGGTGAGCGCGCCGACAAGAAGCGCAGCCACTGGCAGGGCGTGGCCGTCGCCGCGGCCGAGCAGTGCGGGCGCACGGTGCCGACGCGCATCGAGCCCGTCATGACGCTGGTGGCATGGCTCGCCGCGCTGACGCCGGCCGGCGACGACGAATGGCGCGGCCTGCTGAGCCCGCGCGCGGCGTCGCCTCTGGCGCCCTTCCCGCAGCAGCGAGCCCTGTTCCTGAGCGGCCCCGAAGGCGGCCTCAGCGATGCCGAAGAGGATGCCGCCCGCGCCCGCGGCTTCGCCGCCGTGACGCTGGGCCCGCGCGTACTGCGCGCCGACACCGCGCCGCTCGCTGTGCTGTCCTGGCTGGCCCTTTCATGAGGCCCCCACGCGCGCACCTGCGCGCTGCCCCCCGAGGGGGCGCTCCATCGCCTACGGGCGGCCGGGCGGCGCTGGCTTGAACCGCAAGCTCGCCCTGCTGGTCCTGGCTCAGGGCCTGTTCCTGACCAACAACATCTGCTTCATGGCCATCAATGGCCTGGTGGGCCTGGCGCTGGCGCCACGGCCGTGGATGGCGACCCTGCCCATCTGCGCCTATGTGGCCGGCGGCGCGCTGATGGCCCGCCTGGTCGGCCGCCACCAGCTGCGCTTTGGCCGCCGGCGGGCTTTTCAGATCGGCCTGCTGGTGGCCATCGCCAGCTGCAGCATCGCGCTGTGGAGCGTGACGCAGCAGCAGTTCTGGGGCGTCGTCCTCGCGACCCTGGTCGCGGGCTACTACAACGCCGGCGCGGCCCTCTACCGCTTCGCGTCGACCGAGATCGTCGCACCCGAGAAGCGCGAGGTGGCCATCTCCTGGGTGTTGGCCGGCGGCTGCCTGGGCGCCATCCTCGGGCCGTGGCTGGCGGGCGCCAGCAGGAACCTGCTGGTGACGCCCTTTGCCGGCGCCTATCTGATGCTGATCGGCGTCGCGCTGGCCGGCCTGGTGCTGATTTCGCTGATCGACTTCCCGCCGCTGACGCAGCCCGCGCCCGGCGCCGGTGGCCGCCCCAGCGGCGAGCTGCTGCGCCAGCCGGTCTTCATGGTTGCGCTGGCGGCGAGTGCGCTCGGTTATGGCGTCATGAACCTGCTGATGGCGGCCACGCCCATCGCCATGGGCCAGTGCGGCCTGCCCTTCACCGATGCCGGCAAGGTGCTGCAATGGCATGTGCTGGGCATGTTCGTGCCGAGCTTCTTCACCGGCCCGCTGATCAAGCGCGTCGGCGTGCTGCCCGTCATGACGGTGGGCGTGCTGCTGAATCTCGGCTGCGTGGCCTTCGCGCTGTCCGGCCAGGACCTGGACCATTTCCTCGGCGCCCTGCTGCTGCTGGGTGTCGGCTGGAACTTCCTCTACATCGGCGGGACTTCGCTGTTCACCCAGGCCTACCGTCCCGACGAGAAGACGCGTGCCCAGGGCCTGCTGGACACCGGCGTGTACGCGACCATGACGCTGACCTCTTTCTCGTCAGGCGCCCTGGTCACGACGGGTGGCTGGCAGTGGATGAACTGGGCCAGCCTGGTGCCTATCGCGTTGTGCGCGGCGGCCCTGGCCGGTCTCGCTGTCTTTCAACGGCGGTCGTGCTGAAGGTATTCCGTCGCCATCTGCTGGCCGAGCAGGTCGGGCTTGAGGCGCGGCAGTGACTTGATGTCCAGGTCGCGCTGGGTCACGAACAACGGCGTGCCGATGCGCAGGCCGTTGATGACGCCGCCTTCGCCGAAGGTGGGCAGCAGCGGGTAGACGCGCAGGCGCAGCACCAGAGTGCCGCCCTCGTCCTGGAACAGCGCCGTTTCGATCAACGTCTGGCAGCCGAGGTTGTCGGCCTGTTCGAGCAGCGCGGCGCCGGCCGCGGCCGGGTCGGCCTGCACGGCCGGCATGGCCATGGGGACGATGTGCCGGCCCTCGACATCGAGGGTGTTGGCGACGGCGGCATTGAAGCTCTGGTTCAGTCCATCCCAGTCAGGTCCGCCCTCGGTCGGCGGATTGCGGCCCTGGCCGAACACCAGGGTGCAGGGCCCGGCCTGGGCAGTGGCCGTGGCCGTGGCCAGCGCCAGCAACAGGGTGGCGATCAGCTCACGCGGCCGCATCGCCTTCAGCCGGCTTGCGCGCCGAGCCCTTGACGAGGTCGAAGCGGAACAGCCGGCATTCGATGGGACCGTTCCACATCGGTACGCGGCGCGATTCCTTCAGCCGCATCTTGGTCGGCAGCTTCATGTCGGGGCTCAGCATCCAGGCCGTCCAGCCGGCCGGGTTCTCGGTGTACTGGCGTTTCCAGTGCGCCGCCAGGCGCGGGAAGAAGTCGTCACCGGCGTCGCGCTCCTCGCTGCCGCCGGCGTCACGCGTCATGGCCGCCTTGCCGCGCACCTCGATGCGCTCGCCATAGGGCGGGTTCATGACGATGGCACCCGGCACGCCTTCGGGCAGCTGGGGGGCGGGGCGCTCCAGCGCGTCGCCGCCGTTGAACTGGATGTACTGGGCGACACCGGCACGCTCGGCATTGCGGCGTGCGAAGTCGACCATGCGGAAGGCCACGTCGCTGGCGTAGATGGGCACGGCGGGCGGCCGGATGCGGGCGCGGGCGGCCTGGGCCATCTCGCCCCACACGGCCTTCAGCGCCGGGGTGGAGAAGGGGATCTGGCGTTCGAAGGCGAAACGGCGCAGCAGGCCTGGCGCCGAGTCGCAGGCGATCAGCGCGGCCTCGATGGGGATGGTGCCGGAGCCGCAGCAGGGGTCGTGCAGGGCGCTCTCACCGCGCCAGCCGGCGGCGGCCAGCATGGCGGCGGCAAGCGTCTCCTTCAGCGGTGCATCGCCCTTGTCAACGCGCCAGCCGCGCTTGAACAGCGGCTCGCCCGAGGTGTCGACATAGAGCGCTGCGCGCTCGGGGCCGACGTGCAGCAGCACCGGCAGGTCGGGCGAATGGGTGTCCACACTGGGGCGCTCGCCGGTGTGCTCGCGCAACTGGTCGCAGATGGCGTCCTTGATGCGCAGCGTCGTGAAGTTCAGGCTCTTCAGCGGCGAGCGCTGGGCGACGGTGTCGACGCGAATCGTGTGCCGCGGCGTGATCCAGTCGCGCCAGTCGACGCGGCGGGCCAGGGCATAGAGGTCTTCCTCGTGGCGGTAGGGGCCCTCGATCAGCTCGACCAGCACGCGCTGCGCGAGCCGGCTCTCGAGGTTGATGCGCAGCACGTCCTCGGCCGTGCCCAGCACGCCGCAGCCACCACGCAGGACTTCGACCTTGCTGCGCACGCCGGGCGGCAGGAAGCGTTTCAGCTCTTCCTCCAGCAGCGGCTCGACGCCGCCGGCACAGGACACGAACAGGGAAAGTTTGTTGGGCAGGCTCACCGGCGCATTGTCGCCGCGCCATAAACTGACAGCGTTGCCATCAGCGCCTTCCGCCCGCCATGAAGCGATTTGTCCTGATCCTGGGTCTGATACTGAGCCCCATGACCCAAGCCGACACCGCGCCGACGGCCTATCCGCCGCACACGATGCCCGACACCTTGCTGCGGGCGCTGCCGGTCAACGACGACGGGCGCAGCTATCAGCTGCACATCCACCTGCCGGCCTCGTTCGCGAAGGAGCCCAGGCGCCGCTATCCGGTCCTCTACGTGACCGACGGCTACTGGGACTTCGCCACGGTCGTGGCTTCGTACAACAACCTGAACTACGACCGCGTCGTGCCCGAGTTCATCGTCGTCGGCCTGGGCTATGCCGGCGACAAGCCCGACTACGACAAGCTGCGCGGCTGGGAGCTGTCGCCGGTGCGCATGGGCGATGGCGACGGTGGCCATGCCGACCAGTTCATCGCCGCGTTGCAGAAGGACGTCTTCCCGCTGGTGGAGCGCGACTACCGCGGTGACCCGGCCCAGCGCTATCTGGCCGGCAGCTCGCTAGGTGGCCTGTTCACCCTGCATGCGATGTATGCCCACCCCGAGCTCTTCAAGGGCTATATCGCGGCCAGCCCGGCCGTCGTGGTGGGCGGTGACTGGATCATCGGCCGGGCCAAGGCCTATGCCGCGACCGGCAAACCCATCAAGGCGCGGCTCTACGTGACCGGTGCGGAGTACGAGTGGCCGGGCTTCCTGGCCGGCATCCAGCGCTACCAGGCGCTGCTGCCAGAGCTGAAGCATCCGGAGCTGGTCTGGCAGAACCGCACCATCGACGGTGAGCGCCACGCCGGCACCAAGGCCGAGAGCTACACGCGCGGCATGCGCTTCGTGTTCGAGCCGCTGGCGCCGGAGAAGGGGCCGTCGAAAGACTAGGCGCCCGTCGCCGGCTTCTCCGTCGTTGCCGTCTGGCTGGGCTTGGTGGCGGTGATGCGGCAGTGGGCGGCCACCGCGTTGTTGACCGCCGAGATGCTGTTCTCGCTGACGGTGTAGGCCACTTCCTTGCCGTGGGCCTTGAAGAGCTTGTCGGCCGCTTCGCTGACGCAGGCCTGCTTCACCTCGGCCGTGGTCTGGCTGTCCTGGCCGACAAAGGTGTTGGAGATGCTGTTGCCGGCCTCGGCGGCGGGCTTGGCGGCTTCCGGCGGATTCTTCTTGGCCGTGACCGACTTGTAGGTGTCCTTTGCCACCTTGACGGTGTCGGTGACCACGCCCGGCAGTTCGATGCTGACGCAGGCGCTCAAGGCGGGCAGGACCAGGGCGGCGGCGAATACGGCTTTCATTCTTCTGGTGGGCGAAGGCGTCAAACCGGGCATTGTCCCAGCAGGCCATCCGGCGTTCAGGCCGGATGGCTGCGGGCAAACGCTTACTGGCGCACGAAGTCCAGCAGGTCCTGGTTGAGGCGGTCCTTGTGCGTGTCGGTGATGCCGTGCGGGCCGCCGGCGTACTCGATCAGGCGTGCGCCCTTGACCAGTTGGACCGTCGCGCGGCCGGTGGTCTCGATGGGCACGATCTGGTCGTCGCTGCCGTGGATGACCAGGGTCGGCACATCGACTTTTTTCAGGTCGTCGCGGAAGTCGGAGTGGAAGAAGGCCTCGATGCTGTCGTAGGTGGCCTTGGAGCCGGCCTGCATGCCCTGCACGTAGAAGCTGTCGACCAGGCCGGTCGACGGCTTGGCGCCCGGGCGGTTGAAGCCGAAGAAGGGGCCGCCGGCGATGTCCTTGTAGAGCTGGGCGCGGTTGTCCAGCGACGCCTTGCGCAGGCCGTCGAAGACGGCTTCGGGCACGCCATTCGGGTTGGTGGGACTGGCGCCCATGATGGGCACGACCGAGCTCACGAACACCACCTTGGCGACGCGCGCCGTGCCGTGGCGGCCGATGTAGCGGGCCACCTCGCCGCCGCCGGTGGAAAAGCCCACCAGCGTGGCGCGCTTGACGTCCAGGGCCGTCAGCACGGCGCCGAGATCGTCGGCGTACTGGTCCATGGTGTTGCCGACCCAGGGCTGGCCCGAGCGGCCGTGGCCGCGGCGGTCATGGGCGATGACGCGGTAGCCGCGCTCGGCCAGGAACTGCATCTGCGATTCCCAGCTGTCGGCATTCAGCGGCCAGCCGTGGCTGAATACGACGACCGCGCCGTTCTTCGGACCCCAGTCCTTGACGTACAGCGGCGTGCCGTCGGCGGCCGCCACGTACTGGCTGGCCACCGCGGTGGCGGCGCTGGGCGCGGCGGTGGCCTGGGTCTGCACGGCGAAACCGCCGAGGGCGATGGAAGCGGCGAGGGCGAGGCGGGTGATGGCGTTCATGAGGGTTCTCCGAATGGGTTCTTGATCAGGCCTTGGCAGCGGGGCGGACGACTTCGCCACGGCGTGCCGCGTACTCGGCCACCAAGGCGGCATAGCGCTCACCGTGGCGCAGCGCGGCATAGCGCTCGCGGGCGACCTGCAGGGCCGGGGTGTTGGACTGGCCGGTCTCTTCGGCCACGCGCTCGGCGGCGGCCAGGCCCGACTCTTGGTAGACCTTCAGATCGGCCAGCACCTCGGCGCGCGACACGGTGGACTGCACGCTGACGCTCTGGCCCGACTCCGGGTCGGTCACATAGAACAGCTGGGCCTGGGCAGCGGACGCGCCGATGAAGACGGCGGCGCCGACCATCAGTTGCAGAACGGCACGGTTGAGGGCGGGTTGGCGGATCATGTTGGGCTCCTGTCGGTGGGGGGGATGTGTCTGTCGACGGGATGAACTGTGCCCGTGACAGGCGTACCGTAGATGCCATAAAGTACGTTTGACTTTGCAATTCGTACTTCCATGGCCGACCGACTTGCCGCCCTGTTTGCCCATTTCGCCGTCCGCGCCGAGACCTTCCAGTCCGGTCCGCTGTGCGGCGTCAACAGCCTGGAGCCCCAGGCGGGGCGCGGCCAGCTGCACCTGATCCGCGAGGCTGGCGTGGAGGTGCACAACGAAGGCACGCCCGAGCCGCTGCGCGTTGACGAGCCCAGCCTGCTGCTCTACCCGCGCCCGCTGGCCCACCGCTTCGTCACCGACCCGTCCTGCGGCGCCCAGTTCCTCTGCGCCCACATGGCCTTCGAGGGCGGCGCCAGCCACCCCATCGCCGCGGCCCTGCCGCCCTGGGTCTGCCTGCCGCTGGCCTCGGTGCCCGGCTGCGCGCCGGTGCTGGGCCAGCTGTTCGCCGAGGCCGAGTCCAGCCATTGCGGGCGCCAGCTGATGCTGGACCGGCTGTTCGAGGTGCTGATGATCTGGGTGCTGCGCGAGCTGATGACCCAGGGCCAGGTCGAGTCCGGCATGCTGGCCGGCCTGTCCCACCCCAAGCTGCGCGGCGCCCTGGTGGCCATGCACGACACGCCGCAGCGCGACTGGCCGCTGGAAGAGCTGGCCCTGGCGGCCGGCATGTCACGCACCGTGTTTGCCAACAGCTTCCGCGACGTGGTCGGCTGCACGCCGGGCGTCTATCTGCAGCGCTGGCGCATCGGCCTGGCGCAGAAGGGGCTGCGCGAAGGGCGCTCGCTCAAGCACATCGCGATGGATGTGGGTTATGGCGGCGAGGCGGCGCTGTCACGCGCCTTCCGGGCGCATACGGGGCAGTCGCCGAGGGAGTGGCGCAAGGCGGAGATGCTGGGGGGCTAGGGCGATACCGTCTTGTCCACGGGCTCGAAGCGCAATTCCCGGGCATAGCCCAGCAACTGCTCTAGCACCGAGGTACCCAGCGCATTCTTGGCCGGCGGATGCAGCAGCACGAGGCGCACGCCCAGCTCGGGCCTGGCCTTGGGGAAGCGTTCGACCAGTTGCCGCTGGACGAAGACCCATTGGTGATACGCCAGCATCTTGCTGCGCACCTTGGGCTTGGTGACGCCATCCTCCAGCGGACGGTCGATGCTCAAGGCGAGCGTCGCAATGCCGGTAGCGGCATCGACCTGGACGGCATCGACGAAGCCGTAGTCGTTGACGCCCAGTCCGGCCGCGAGAGCCGGACCCACCGGCATTGCAAGTGCGAAGAGGGCGGTGCGCCGCCTCACAGCGCCTTGCGCAAATTCGCCGGCGCGATCTTCATCGCCTCGCGGTACTTGGCCACCGTGCGTCGCGCGCACTGGATGCCCTGTTCCTCGAGCATGCCCGCCAGCGCACTGTCGGACAGTGGCTTCTTGATGTCCTCGGCGGCGACGAACTGCTTGATGAGGGCGCGCACGGCCGTGCTGGAGGCCTCGCCGCCGGTCTCGGTGGACAGGCCCGAGCCGAAGAAATACTTCAGCTCGAAGGTGCCCCAGCTCGTGGCCATGTACTTGGCCGTCGTCACGCGTGAGATGGTGGACTCGTGCAGGCCCAGTTCGTCGGCGATCTCGCGCAGCACCAGCGGCTTCATGGCCAGCTCGCCATGGGTGAAGAAGCCGCGCTGGCGCTCGACGATGGCCTGGCTGACGCGCAGGATGGTGTCGAAGCGCTGCTGGATGTTCTTGATGAACCAGCGCGCCTCCTGCAGCTGGCCGCCCAGCGGTGAGTTGCTGATGCCGCCGCGCGTGGCGCGCAGCGCATTCGCGTAGAGCTCGTTGATGCGCAGCTTGGGGGCGACCTCGGGGTTGAGCAGCACGCGGAACTCGCGGCCGCTCTTGCGCACGATGACATCGGGCACGATGGCCGCGGCGGCACCCTGGGCGAAGCGCCGGCCCGGCTTGGGTTCGAGCTGGGTGATCAGCGTCTGCGCCTCGCGCAGCAGCACCTCGTCGGCACCGGTCTCGCTCATCAGCCGGCGCATGTCGCGGCGAGCCAGCAATTCCAGATGACCCTTGCAGATGAGGATGGCGATGACCTGGCAGGGGCTCTTGGGCAGTGCGCGCAGTTGCAGCGTCAGGCACTCGGACAGGTCGCGCGCGCCGATGCCCGCCGGCTCCAGGCTCTGCAGCAGTCGCAGTGCGATGCGCAGCCGGTCCAGCAGGTCTTCGAGTTCTTCGGCGTCTTCGGTGAAGGCGGCAGCGATCTCCTCCAGCGCGTCCTCGAGGTAGCCGTCCTCGTTCAGCGACTCGATCAGCACATGCAGGGCCGCACGGTCCTCGGCCGACAGGTGGTGGCCGGCGAGCTGCTGCACCAGGTGCTCGGCCAACGTGGTCTCGGCCGATTCCTGGCTCTCGCGTTCGCCGTCTTCGCTGCCACTGCCGGAACTGCTGGGCAGCTCGCGGATGCCGTCGAAGTCGTCGCCCTCGGTGCCGTTTTCCCAGTCTTCGCGCTCGGTGCCGCCGAAGTCCTCGGCATTCAGCTCGGGGGCTTCGGGGGCGTCGCCGCCCTCGGCACCGCTTTCATTGCCGCTTTCGGCGGACGACTCGGCGGGCGCATTGGCGGCCAGCTCGGGCGCGCTGACGGTGAACTCCTCTTCGGTCTCGAGCAGCGGGTTGCTGGCCAGCATCTGCTCGACCTCCTGGTGCAGCTCCAGTGTCGACAGCTGCAGCAGGCGGATGGATTGCTGCAGCTGGGGCGTCAGCGCGAGATGCTGACTGAGGCGTACCTGGAGGGTCTGCTTCATCAACAGCCCTACATGCGGAAATTCTCACCGAGGTACACCTTGCGCACGTCGGCGTTGGCCACGATCTCGTCGGGCGTGCCTTCGGCGAGCACGGCGCCCTCGCTGATGATGTAGGCGCGGTCGCAGATGCCCAGGGTCTCGCGGACGTTGTGATCCGTGATCAGCACGCCGATGCCGCGCGCCTTCAGGAAGCTGATGATGCGCTGGATCTCCAGCACCGCGATGGGGTCGACGCCGGCAAAGGGCTCGTCCAGCAGGATGAAGCGCGGCTGGGTCGCCAGGGCGCGGGCAATCTCGACGCGGCGGCGCTCGCCGCCCGACAGGGCCGGCGCCGGGCTGTCGCGCAGGCTCTCGATGGACAGGTCGTGCAGCAGGCCGTTCAGCAGCTCGTCGATGCGGCCCTTGGACAGGCCCTTGCCGCGGTCGTCCTGCTGCAGTTCCAGCACGGCGCGGATGTTCTGCTCGACGGTCAGCTTGCGGAAGATCGAGGCTTCCTGCGGCAGATAGCTCAGACCCAGGCGGGCGCGCTGATGGATGGGCAGGCGCTGCACCTCGGCGCCGTCGATGCGGATGACGCCGGCGTCGGAGCGCACCAGGCCGACGATCATGTAGAAGCTGGTCGTCTTGCCCGCGCCGTTGGGGCCCAGCAGGCCGACGACTTCGCCGCAGTCCACACGCACATGGACGTTCTTGACCACCTTGCGCACGCCATAGGTCTTGGCCAGCGCCTCGGCCTCGAGGCGGCTGCCGCATTCCGCGGCGGGGCGGCTGGTGACAGGCTCGGCCGCAGTCATGAAGGCTTCTTGGGCGGCGTGAGCGTCGTGGACGGCTGCAGCGGCAGCACGGCCGGCGGTGCCGAGGCGGGCGCGTCGGGCTGGGCGCGCGGCATCAGCACCATGCGCACGCGGCCGTTCGGGTTGGGCGAGGCGCTGCCGCCTTCCAGCGCGAAGACCTCGGTGCGGCTGTCGTAGACGATGACGGCGCCGGTGACTTCGTCGGCCACCGTCGAACCGCGCGTGCGGCGCACACTGGCATTGCCGATGAAGCGCACGGTTTCGTTCTTGGTGTCGTATTCGAGCTGGTCGGCGTGGCCCTCGATGGCTTCGCCGGGGGTGTCGCGGGCCTGGCGGAAGCTGACCGGCTGGCCGGTGGCGCCGCTGGCATAGGCCTGGTGGTAGCCGTCGCGGGTCTCGCGCACGTCCACCTTCTCGGCCTTCAGCATCAGGGTGCCCTTGGTGATGATGACGTTGCCAAACAGCTCGGTGCGCTGGTTGACGCTGTCGATCCGGCCCTCCTTGTCGGCCGTGAAGACCATGGGCTTGAGCCGGTCGGCCTTCTCGGCCTGGGCGGCGGAGAAGGCAAGCACGAGAGCGAGCGGGATCAGGTGGCGGGACATGGCGGCACGGAAGTTGCAGGCCATTCTAGGGGCCGCCAACGGCCCCCAGCCTTTCCCAGGCGACAAGTGCGTCAGGAAACCTTGCCGGACCGTGCCGTCTTGACGAGGAAGTCGGCCACGGCCAGGGCCTGCTGGCCCTGTGCCACCTCGCTCTGGCCCGGTGTGCCGGCCTGGCTGGGCCCGGTGCGCCAGCGACCGGCCACGATGAGTGCCGGCACGCTTTCGACGCCGGCCAGTTCGGCCAGCCTGCCACCCTGCTGAATCTTGGCCTGGATGCCGAAGGAGTTGAAGGCCTGCTTGAACTGGGCCGCATCGACGCCCAGGCGGCTGACCAGGGCGACGATGGCGGCCTCGTCATCGGCATCGACGTGCTCACGATGGAAGGCGTTGAAGATGCCGCTGTGCACGGCCGGCGTCAGCGCACCCATGGCTTCCAGCGCGTAGAACATGCGCTGGTGCTGCTTGAGCACCAGCTGCGCCCCCACCGGCACGCGGCGGAAGCTCACGTCCGCCGGCAACTGGTGCACCCAGGCTTCCAGCAGCGGGTCAAAGGCGTTGCAGTGCGGGCACTTGTAGAAGAAGAACTCGATGACCTCGATCTTGCCGGGCGTGCCGGGCAGGGTCTGGCCCAGGCGCGCGTACTGCTTGCCTTCGATCGGGCCGCCCTGGGCGAGCACGGCAGGCGCGAAGCTCGCGGCCATCAGGGCCGCGGTGGCGTCACGACGCTTCATGCTTTCGTCCTGGCGCGCTGGATCAGGAAGTCGGTGATCTGCAGGGCCTTCTGGCCGAGTTCGAGCTCGGGCAGGCGTTGGCCCGCGGCGGCCTGGCTGGGCGAGGTCAGGAAGCGGCCGGCGACGCCGATGCTGGGCACGCCGTCGATGCGGTAGGCCTCGGACAGCTTCTCGGCCTGGGTGCACTTGGTAACCACGCCGAAGGAGTTGAAGGCCTCCTGGTACTTGACCGGGTCGATGCCCAGCGGGCTCAGGAACTTGGCCTGGCTCTTGGCATCGTCCAGGGCCTGGCCCTGCTGGTGCATGGCATTGAAGATGGCCGGGCGGGCCGCGGCTTCCTTGCCCATGGCTTCCAACGCATAGAACATGCGCTGGTGGATCTTGACGTTGGCGCGGAAGGCCACGTGAACCTTGCGGAAGGCGACGTCGGCCGGCAGCTGTTTGGCCCAGGCCTCGATGGCGGGCTCGAAGGCATAGCAGTGCGGGCAGCCGTACCAGAAGAACTCGACGACCTCGATCTTGCCCGGCGTGCCGGGCAGCGGGGGGTTCAGCACCAGGTACTGGCGGCCCTCGATGGGACCCCCCTGGGCGAGGGCGTTGCTGGCGGCGCCCAGGGCGGGGGCGGTGGCGAGCAGGGCGGAGAAATCGCGGCGCTTCATGGCGGCAGTCATCCTTGAGAAGGGTTTGCGGTCAGCGTTGTACACGAACGAGATTGGCCTCGAAGCCAGCCCCTTCAATCTTGCGTTGCAGGTCCTCGGCGGCCTCGCGGGTGTCGCTGGGGCCCAGGCGCACGCGGAACACGGTGCGACCGTTCTGCTCGCGCTCCATGACCTTGGCGGTGAAGCCCTGGATGGCCAGCTTGGCCTTCTGGGATTCGGCCTCCTCGGGGCGGGTGAAGGCGCCGGCCTGCACGAAGTAGACATAGCCGTCGGCACCCGCGTTGGCGGTCGGCGCCGGGGCCGAGGCGGCCGCGACGGCGGGAGCTTCGGCCTTGGTGGCGGCGGGCTTGGTCGGCGGCAGGGCGGCGGTGGCCGCGGCGCTGGCCGTCGCGGCAGCTGTGCTGGCGGTCGTGGTGGCCGGCGGCGGTGTGCTGGCCACCGGCGCGTTGACGACGCCGCTGGCGCTGCGTGCGGCCTTGCCGGCCAGCGGCGCGTTCGGGTCCCAGTTCTTGTTGCGCTCGGCCTCCTGCGCATCCTGCTCGGCGGTGCGCTGCGGCACCTTGTTCACGAAGGGGATGGGTACCTTGGTGATGTAGAGAGCCACGCCGAGGGCCACGGCCAGGCCGACCAGCAGGCCCACGATGAGGCCGAGGACGAAGCCGCCTTTCTGGTTTTTCTGGCCGGCGGGTTTGGAAGCAGAACTCATTCAGACTCCGTGGTGTCGGGGATATCGCGGCTCATCTGCTCGGGCGCGCTGACGCCCAGCATGCCCAGGGCATTGGCCAGTACCTGGCGGGTGGCGGCCAGCAGGGCCACGCGGGCGCGGCTCAGCTCGGGTGCCTGGCCCATGACGCGCTCGGCGGCATAGTAGGAGTGATAGGCGCCGGCCAGGTCGCGGGCGTAGAAGGCCACGTCGTGCGGCGCGATGCCGGCGGCGGCGCCGGTCAGCATGTCTGGGTAGGCGGCCAGCTTCAGCATCAGCGCCTCTTCGGTCGGCGCGGTCAGCAGGCTGAGGTCGGCCGGACTGGAGAGGTCGCCGCCCCACTTGCGGATCACCGAGCAGATGCGCGCGTGCGCCATCTGTACGTAGAAGACAGGGTTCTCGTCGTTCTGCTTCAAGGCGAGATCGACGTCGAAGACAAACTCAGTATCAGCCTTGCGGCTGACCAGGAAGAAGCGCACCGCGTCGCGGCCGGTCCAGGCTATCAGGTCGCGCAGCGTCACATAGGAGCCGGCGCGCTTGGAGATCTTGACCTCCTCGCCGTTCTTCATGACGGTGACCATCTTGTGCAGCACGTAGTCGGGGAAGCCCTGCGGGATGCCCAGGTTCTGGGCCTGCAGGCCGCCGCGCACGCGGGCGATGGTGCCGTGGTGGTCGGTGCCCTGGATGTTGATGCACTGGGTGTAGCCGCGCTCGAACTTGTTGACGTGGTAGGCCACGTCGGGCACGAAATAGGTGTAGCCGCCCTCGGACTTGCGCATCACGCGGTCCTGGTCGTCACCGTAGTCGGTGGACTTGAACCACAGCGCGCCGTCCTTCTCGTAGGTCTTGCCGGCGGCGACCATGCGCTGCACGGCGGCGTCGAGCTGGCCGCCCTGGTAGACGCTGGTCTCGAGGAAGTAGTTGTCGAACTTCAGGCCGAAGGCCTGCAGGTCCAGGTCCTGCTCATGGCGCAGATAGGCCACGGCGAACTGGCGGATGCTGTCCAGGTCGTCGATGTCGCCGGAAGCCGTGAACTCGCGGTCGTCGGCCTTGACGGTTTCCTTCTTCAGGAAGGCATCGGCGATGTCCTGGATGTAGTCGCCGTTGTAGAACTTCTTGCTTTCTGGGTTGTCCGGGTCGGTCGGCCAGCAGTCGTCGCCGGGCTTGAAGCCCTTCAGGCGCAGCTGCGTGGACTTGGCCAGCGTCGCGATCTGCACGCCGGCGTCGTTGTAATAGAACTCCCGGGTCACGTCGTGGCCCTGGCTCTGGAAGACCGAGCACAGTGAATCGCCCAGGGCCGCCTGGCGGGCGTGGCCGACGTGCAAGGGGCCGGTCGGGTTGGCCGACACGAACTCGATCATCACGTGCTTGTCCGTCGCCGGGCGGTGGCCGAATTTGGCACCGGCGGCCAGCACCTCGGCCACGACGGCCTGCTTGGCTTCGGGCTTGAGGCGGATGTTGATGAAGCCGGGGCCGGCGATTTCCAGGGCCTGAACCCAGGTCTGGAAGGCCGGCTTGGCCTCCAGGGCAGCGATCAGGCGGGTCGCCAGTTCGCGCGGGTTGGCCTTCAGCGGCTTGGCCAGCTGCATGGCAGACGTGCAGGCAAAGTCGCCATGGGCGGCCTGCTTGGGGGATTCGAAAGCCGCCACGGCGTTGGAGCCGGGGGCGATTTCCTGGAGAGAGTCGGTGAGTGCGGCGAGCAGCGCCTGCTTGGCTTGGATCATGGGGGCGATTTTAGGAGGCGGGCCTCGTGCAGCCAGAACGCATGGGGAAGCCGGCCCGCTGACCTAGGGTGCGGGCGAGTCGTGACAGGCCACGCAGAGCTTGTTGCCGTCGAGGTCGCGGAAGTAGGCGCCGTAGTAGTTCGGGTGGTAGTGGGGCCGCAGGCCGGGCGGGCCTTCGCAGCGGCCGCCCTGGGCCAGGGCCAGGGCATGGGCCTCGTCCACCTGGGCGCGGCTGGCCGCGAGCAGGGCCACCATCTGGCCGTTGCCGGGCTCGTGCTCGCCGTCGAAAGGCTTGCCCAGCACCAGCAGCGGGCGCGGCCCGGGGGTGCTCTGCCAGCCGGCCCAGCTGTTGGACGGGTCGCAGAAACGTTCGGTTGCACCTAGCAGCGCCAGCAAGGGCCGATAGAAGGCCAATGCGCGCTCGAAGTCACGGGTGCCGAGAAATATGTGGGAGAACAAGGGCCTTCACCTCCGCTGGGCGGCCCGTATCATGCCCCGCGATGACCGCATCCGCCGACGATCTGCCTGGCCATATCGGCCGCTACCAGGTGCTCAAGCGCCTGGGCGAAGGGGCGACCAGTGACGTCTTCCTGGCGCGCGACCCCTTCCAGGAGCAGGACGTCGCCATCAAGCGCATGCGCGCCTGGGCGGCGCCGCCGGACTCGCCGAGCAGCGATTTCAGCAACCGCTTCTTCAGCGCCGAGGCGGCCCTGGCCGGGCGCCTGCACCATCCCAATGTCGTCGCCATCCTCGATGCCGTGTCCGAGGAGGCCGCGCCCTACCTCGTCATGGAGTACGTGCCCGGCGTCACGCTGAAGCACTTCTGCCGCACCGACCGGTTGCTGCCGCTGGACCAGGTGGTCGAGCTGGGCTTCAAGTGCGCCATGGCCCTGGGCTATGTCTACCGCCAGGGCGTCATCCATCGCGACGTCAAGCCGGCCAACCTGCTGGCCGTGCTGGATGCCGGCGGCCAGGTCGTCGACGTCAAGGTCAGCGACTTCGGCTCGGCCCTGAACCTGCATGCCGACTCCACCCAGATCCACCGCGTCGGCTCGCTCGCCTATATGCCGCCCGAGCAGATCGAGGGGGGCGACGTCGATTGCCGCGCCGACATCTATGCCCTGGGCGCCGTGCTTTACCACCTGATCAGCGGCCGCCCGCCCTTCGATGCGCCGCACCAGATGGCGCTGATGCACCAGATCTACCACCAGCCGCCGCTGCCGCTGATGGGCCAGCGCCAGGGCGTCACCGACGGACTGGACGCCGTCGTGCTGCGTGCGCTGGCCAAGAACCCCAAGGAGCGCTTTGCCGACTGGGAGAGCTTTGCCCAGGCGCTGTCGGCCCTGGTGGCCAGCCAGCAGGTGCCGCTGAACCGGCTCGGCGAGGTGCGCGACTCCGAGCGCTTCAACCTGCTGCGCTCGCTGGAGTTCTTTGCCGAGTTCGGCGATGTGCAGCTGTGGGAAGTGGTGCGGCGGGCACGCTGGAAGCGCTACCCCGTCGGCCACGCGCTGTTCCGGCGCGGCCAGGAGGGCAACAGCTTCCACATCATTGCCCAGGGCGAGGTCCAGGTCTATCGCGAAGGCCGCCTGGTGGCCTCGCTGGGCCAGGGCACGTCGGTGGGCGAGATGGCCTATCTGGCGCCCAACCCCGACCTGCGCCGCCACAGCGCCGAGATCCGCGTCAGCCAGGAGTGCACGACGATCTGCTTCACGCCGGAGTCCGTGGGTCAATTGAGCCCCGAATGCCAGCACCGCTTCGACCGCGGCTTCATCCGCGTGCTGGTGCGCCGCCTGCACGCCGCCCACGAGGCCCTGCACCATCCGCGCCGGATTTTGTGACGGCGATGAAACACGGCTTGGCAGTGTCATGGGCCCATGCTTGAATTGACTCGCCTATCCACCTCCCGAAGAAGGGGTTCCCGATGAAACGAATCGCCATCCTGATCGCCTGTGCCGCTGTCGCCTTTGGGGCCCAGGCCACGCCGCAGCAGGACAAGATGAAGGCCTGCAACGCCGAGGCCAAGACGAATGGCAAGACGGGCGACGACCGCAAGGCCTTCATGAAGGAATGCCTGGCCGCCAAGCCGGCCGCCGACCCGGCCACGGCAGCCTGCGAGAAGTCCGCCGCCGACAAGAAGCTGCATGGCGCGGCCGCCAAGTCCCACATCAAGAAGTGCACGGCCGACGCGGCCGCCTCGGCGCCCAAGTCCTGAGCGGCGCTGACAACAAGCTCCGACAGGAGCTGTAGGACGAGAGCCACCTTCGGGTGGCTCTTTGCTTCTGCGCGGTAGGTTGACTCCCACAGGGGATTGGCCCGCCGGCCGGTTCCGCGCGGGGCCGCCAGCGCCGAAAGTTGGCTCACGTGATTGCCATCCCTTCAGGAGCAAACCATGAGCACGATTGAAATGATTTCCAGCCCCGCCACCGCCTACTGGCGCATCACCCTGCTGTCCGTTGCCGCGGCGGCCACCCTGGCCCTGACGACGGGCTGCGCGGGCATGTCGTCGCGTGAGACCAGCACCGTCGTGGGCGCCACCGCTGGCGCCGTTGTCGGCGGTGTGGTGACCGGCACCACGGCCGGTGCGGCCGTTGGCGCTGCGGCCGGCGGCGTCGTCGGCAACGAAGTCGCCAAGAAGCGCAACCGCTGAGGCGTGAACGACAAAGGCCGGCATCGGCCGGCCTTTGGATGGCGCCGCGAGTTCGCTCATGCCCGCCGACTCGTAGGTCGGCGGTCCTTCGGCAGGCGTCAGACAGGCCGCAGTGGCCTGTCTTCGGTCCGGCCTCAGAACTTGTAGCGCGCCTCGACGTAGTACTGGCGGCCCGATGAGTCGACCTTCTGCGGTTCCAGTTCGCTGTAGCGGTACTGGCCCCGTGCGGGATTGGTCAGGTTGGTGCCGCTGAACGACAGCTCCAGTCCCGGCAGCACCGTGTAGTTGACGCTCAGCGCGACATTGGTGACGGGGGCCTGGATGGTGGGCGCGGTGGGCATGGTGATGCCCTGCACCACCGACAGGCCCTGGCTGTTGGCCGTGGGCGCCGGCGCCGTCGTGCTGTTGACGTAGGCGCTGCGGTAGTTCCAGGCCAGCCGGATGCTGAAGGTGTCCGTCTCGAAATAGCCCACCAGGTTGGCGCTCTTGCGTGAGGCGCCCGGCAGCGGCCGGCCATCCTCGACCTTGGTGTCGGCATAGCTGAGGTTGGACTGGAAGCCGAATCCGCCCCAGATGGGTTGTTCCCAGCTCAGCTCGGCCCCCTGGATGCGCGCGCTCTGGTTGGTGGTCGTGTTGATGGCATAGGTGTGGACGACGTTCTGGTTGTCCAGCAGGTCCACCGTCACGCCGTCCTGGCGCACGGCGCCGGTCTTGGCGTAGTTGCGCAACCGGGAGTCGAACAGGCTCAGCACGACGGCCGAACGCTTGGCGTAGTACCAGCCCAGCGACAGGTCGGTGTTGTCGGCCGTCATCGGCTCCAGTTGCGCGTTGGGACCGTTGACCTGGCAGCCCTGGGCCGTGCAGGTCTGGCTGGTGAAGCCCGCGCCGTAGATGTTGTAGTTCTGGCGGCCGAGGGTGCGCGACAGGCCCAGGCGGGCGATCCACGCGGGTGCCAATTGCCAGCGCAGGTTGAAGCTGGGCAGGATGTGGTCGAAGACCTTGTGCGTGGGCACCTTGTAGTAGATGGTGCCGGTGTTGGCGTTCCACGGCGCGCCGTCGTAGTAGGCGGCGCCGTCGCCCGCCGTCACGATGGCCGTCGGGAAGGCCGCGCAGGGCACCACGGCCTTGCCCGGCTCGATGCGCTGGCACAGGCCGGTGGGCACCGGCGTGGCAATCTGGGCGTCGACAACGGTGCGCGCATAGCGCAGGCCGACGTTGCCGCTCCACTTGCCATCGGCCGTTTCCAGGTTCTGCTGCAGATAGAGGGCGCCCTGGCGCTCGCGCATCTCGATCTCGGCAGCCACGCGGCGCTCGAACTCGGGCGTCGTGGTCTTGGTCTGGCCGTCGTAGAAGGAGCGCAGCACCTCGCGGGGGTAGTAGAAGCCGGTGTTCTCGAAGCCGCTGCCCAGGTCGGCGCCGAAGTCACCGGGATAGCCCACCGCCAGGGACGGGTCCGGCGCGGCCACCGCGGAGGACTTCATCGCCGGTTGCCAGCGGCGGTGGTCGCGATGGTGGTCGGCGTAGCGCGCGCCGAACTCCATGCTCTGGAAGACACCGTTGTTCTGCAGGTATTCCGCGTCCAGCGACAGGCTGTTCTCGCGGTCGACGGTCTTGTAGTGCGTCGGCGTGGCACGGGCAATCAGGCTGTAGCCGCTGCCATCGGCATTGCGCACCGGCTTGGTCCCGTCGCCGGCGCCCTGGTAGGCCCAGGTGGGCGCCTCATTGACTCCCTGCAGTGCGAAGGTGATGCCGGTGCCGTAGCGGGCGAAGGTGATGCCGCGGTCCTGGTCGGTTTCGCCCACGCCGCGCGTGCTGCTGAACAGGCCCTTCACCGTCAGCTCGTTGCTGAGCTTGAGCTTGGCATCCAGGTCCAGGAAGCCGCTGCTGGCACTGGCACCGCTGCGAAAGAAGCCTTCCGAATTGCCGATGTATTGCGGTGTCGTGCCCGGTGCGAAAGCGATGGTGCCGCCGCGCAGCACCTTGATCTTGTCGCCGTAGATGGTGGTCTCTTCGGCGATCACGGGGTTCTTGATGGATGCGAACACCTGCTGGCCGTTGGAGCTGGTGTTCTGCGACGTGGCCGTGATCGCGCCGAAGGGTTCGGCCTTGCCCACCAGCATGGAGTACATCGCGCCCGCGGTCAGCCGGCCGAAGTTGTCCGAATTCATCTTCGACTGGAAGGCCGTGATGCCGAGGTCCACGTTCTGCGTCGGCCGCCACTGGGCCGAGAACATGCCGCCCTTGCGATCACGCACACCCTCGACGAACTCGGTCGACATGCTGCCTGGCAGGCGCACGCCGTTCAGGTCGGCGGCCGTGTAGCCGCTGCCGGCCAGCGACGCATCGGTGATGCCCTTCATCGTCGCCGTGTTGATGACGTCCCAGCCGCTGCTGGCGCCATAGGCGAAGCGCGAGGCCGAGTCGCGGCGCACATAGCGCTTCTCGGCGAAGACCTGGCCGATGATGCCCAAGCGGTCATCCGCGCTTTTCCAGTTCAGGCTGGCGTTGAGCTGGGGGCTGGTCTTGTCCGGCAGGTCGGCATAGACACCGCCCACGCTGACAAGGCCGCCGAAGCGCTGCTTCTCGTCCAGGGGCTTGCGCGTCGTCACGTTGACCGTGCCGGCGAGGCCGCCGTCGAGGATGTTGGCCTGTGAGGTCTTGTAGACGGTCGCCGCGTTCAACACCGAGCTCGGCATCAGGCTCAGCGAGGTGGAGCGGCTGCTGGAGGTCTGGTCGGAGATGTACCAGTCGCCGCCGCTGACCGTGTGGCCGTTGAACAGGATCAGCGTCATGTCCGGGTTGGTGCCGCGCATGGCCACCTTCTCGGCCTCGTCGTAGTCGGTACGCACCGCCACGCCGGGCAGGCGCTGCAGGGAGTCCGCCAAGTTCTTGTCGGGCATCTTGCCCACGTCCACCGCCGTGATGACTTCGACATTGGCCGCCGCATCTCGCTTGGCGTTCAGCGAGGCCTCGGTCGACGCGCGAATGCCGGTGATGACGACCTTCTCCAGCGCCTGCGCGTCGGCCTTGGCCTTGGCGCTGTCGTTGGTCTGCTGGGCCTGCAGCTGCAAACTGAGCAGCAGGCTGGCCAGGCCGACGGCGACAGGGGTGGGCTGGAATCTCATGGTTGTTTCTCCGCGTTGCTGAACGCAAAGATTCTTGCGACGCCAGCCGCGTCGCATCAGGGTCCAAGCCCGCGAAATCGGCACCACAGCAACACTCCTTGCATGACGGAATGACTCAGTGGCATGTGTGCCGGTTATGCCCGGCGGGTCATCTCATCCAACCACGTGGCAGGCGACGCGTCGGCCATCCACCTCGCGCAGCTGCGGCACCTCTTCGCTGCAGCGTGGCACGGCCAGCGGGCAGCGCTTGTGGAAGCTGCAGCCGCTGGGCGGATTCAGCGGGCTGGGCAGCTCGCCGTGGATGACGATGCGTTCGCGCCGGTCGGCCTTGCGCAGGGCCGGCGTGGCGCTCATCAGCGCCCGCGTGTAGGGGTGCAGCGGCTGCGCGAACAGCGTCTTCTTGTCACCGACCTCCACCGCCGCGCCGAGGTACATGACCATGACCTCGTCGGCCACATGCTCGACGACGCTGAGGTTGTGCGAGATGAAGACATAGCCCGTGCCGAACTCGTCCTGCAGGTCCATGAAGAGGTTCAGGATCTGGGCCTGGATGGACACATCGAGTGCTGACACCGGTTCGTCGGCGACGACGATGCCGGGGTTCAGGATCATGGCCCGCGCGATGGCGATGCGCTGACGCTGTCCGCCCGAGAACATGTGGGGATAGCGGCGCAGATGCTCGGGCCTCAGGCCCACCTTGGCGGCCAGGGCGGCGACACGTTCGCGCCGCTCCAGCGTCGTCATGGTCGTGTTGATCAGCAGCGGCTCGGCCAGCGTGGTCTCGACGGTCTTGCGCGGGTTCAGCGATGCAAACGGGTTCTGGAACACCATCTGCACATCGCGGCGCAGGGCTTTCACGTCGGCACTGGCCGTGTCCACGCCGCGGATCTTCAACGCGCCACGCGTCGGCGGCTCGATCAGCGTCAGCTGGCGCGCCAGCGTGCTCTTGCCGCAGCCCGATTCGCCGACGACGGCCAGCGTCTTCCTGGCGGCGAGCGTGAAGCTGACGCCATTGAGCGCCTTCACCGTCGCCTTCGGTTTGAAGAGGCCGCGGCTGACCGTGTAGTGCCGGGCAAGGTCGGTGGCTTCGAGAAGGAGCTCAGACATGGGCCGCGGCCTCGACGGGGAAGAAGCAGCGCACGCCAGCTTCCAGCGCCGGGCGCTCGACGCGGCAGCGGTCCTGCACACGCGGGCAGCGCGGGCTCAGCAGGCAGCCCTCCGGGCGGTCCAGCGCACCGGGCACGATGCCGGGCAGGGCCGACAGGCGCGTCGCGCCCTTGTTGTGCTCTGGGATCGCGGCCAGCAGCGCGTTCGTGTACGGATGGCGTGGCGCGTCGAAGAGCGCAGGCACGGGGCCGGTCTCGACGATCTGGCCGGCGTACATGACGGCCACGCGCTGGGCCATCTCGGCCACCACCGCGAGGTCGTGGGTGATCATGATCAGGCCCATGCCCTGCTCGCGCTGCAGCTTCAGCAGCAGGGCCATGATCTGGGCCTGGATGGTCACGTCCAGGGCCGTCGTCGGCTCGTCGGCGATCAGCAGCTTGGGCCCGCAGGCAATCGCCATGGCGATCATCACGCGCTGGTTCATGCCGCCCGACAGCTGGTGCGGATAGGCGCTGGCGCGGTTGGCCGCGTCGGGAATCTCCACCAGCTCCAGCAGCTCGACGACGCGCTTCCTGGCGGCCGACCCGCGCAGGCCCAGATGCGCGCGCAAAACCTCGGCGATCTGCGCGCCGACGGTGTAGCTGGGGTTGAGGCTGGTCAGCGCATCCTGGAACACCATGGCCACGTCGCGGCCGATCAGCGCGCGGCGCTCACGGGGCGACAGCTTCAACAGGTCGCGGCCTTCGAACTCGATGGCGTCTGCCGTGACCTTGCCGGGCGCGTCAATGAGGCCCATCAGCGCCAGCATGGTCACCGACTTGCCGGAGCCCGACTCGCCGACGATGCCGAGCAGCTCGCCCTTGTCCAGCGTCAGGTCCACGCCGTCGACGGCGGGGAAGTTGCCGAACTGGACGCGCAGATTGCGGATGTTCAGAAGGCTCATCAAGCCACCTTCTTCAGCTTGGGGTCCAGCGCATCGCGCAGCCCGTCGCCCATCAGGTTGATGGCCAGCACGGTCACGAGGATGGTCAGGCCCGGCAGCGTGACGACCCAGGGCGCGCGGGTGATGTAGTCCCGGGCGGACGACAGCATGGTGCCCCACTCGGGCGTGGGTGCCTGCACGCCCAGGCCCAGGAAGCCCAGGCCGGCGGTCTCGAGGATGGCCGAGGAGAAGCTCAGCGTCGCGTTGACGATCAGCGGTGCCATGCAGTTGGGCAGCACGGTGATGAACATCAGCCGCCACACGCTGGCGCCGGCGACGCGGCTGGCCGTCACATAGTCGCGGCCAATCTCGCCCAGGGCCGCGGCCCGCGTCAACCGCACATAGCCGGGCAGGGCGCCGATGGCGATGGCGATGACGGTGTTGACGAGGCCGGGGCCCAGGATGGTGATGACGCAGATGGCCAGCAGCAGGGCCGGCAGGGCCAGCACGATGTCCATCACGCGCATGATGGCCGGCGACAGCCAGCGCTGGAAGAAGGCCGCCAGCAGGCCCAGCAGCACGCCGGGCAGCAGCGACATGGCGACCGCCGCCAGGCCGATGCCCAGCGACACGCGGCCGCCGTGCAGCAGCCGGCTCAGCATGTCGCGGCCCAGCTCATCGGTGCCGAGCAGGAAGCGCGTGCTGCCGCCCTCGGCCCACACCGGCGGCGTCAGCATGAAGTCGCGGTACTGCTCGATGGGGTCGTGGGGTGCGATCAGCGGGGCGAACAGCGAGGCCAGGGCGATGGCCGCGAAGACGATCAGCGCGATCAGGGCGCCACGGTTGGCGGCAAAGCCCTGCCAGAACTCGCGCAAGGGGCCGGGTGGTTCAAGGGGTTTGTCGAGGACGGCGCTCACGCTGAGACTCCGAACACGGCGTCATGCCAATACATCTCAGGCGCCGCGAACCAACTCTCATTGGCGGGACTCAGAAAAATAGCGAGATTGCGCATAGGGAGCTGGTAGCGCCGGTGCAGCGCGAGCATTTCCCTCAAAGCGTCTTCGTTCAGCTGCACCGAGTTCAAATTGACTTCCAAACTGCGCCCCACTCCGGTGACGCTGGATACGCCTGGAATGCTCTCCAGCCAGGAAAAGAAGCTGGCTTCGTCCTGCGATGAATAAAACGTGGGGCCAGCGATCATCAGCTGCGGCACGTTCAATGCCCCCCGCCTCGAATCCTTGGATTCACCACCCCATACAGCACGTCCACGATCAGGTTCACCCCGATGAAGGTCAGGGCCGAGATCAGGATGCCGGCCTGCACGACCGGGTAGTCGCGCCGGCCGATGGAGTCGATCAGCCATTTGCCGATGCCGGGCCAGGAGAAGATGGTCTCGGTCAGCACGGCGCCGGCCAGCAGGCTGCCGGTCTGCAGGCCCACCACCGTCAGCACCGGGATCAGCGCGTTGCGCAGCGCATGCACGACGACCACGCGCGTCGGTGACAGGCCCTTGGCGCGGGCGGTGCGCACATAGTCCTCGCGCAGCACCTCGAGCATGGACGAGCGCGTCATGCGCGCCACCACGGCCAGCGTGCTGGTGCCCAGCACCAGGGCCGGCAGGATGAGGTGCATCAGGGCTGACTTGAAGGCGCCTTCCTCGGTGCTCAGCCAGGCGTCGATCAGCATGAAGCCGGTGACGCGCTCGGGGTCGAATTCGATGCCGATGCGGCCGCTCACGGGCGTCCAGCCCAGCTGCACCGAGAAGAACATGATGAGGATCAGGCCCCACCAGAACACCGGCATGGAATAGCCCACCGTGGCGAGGCCCATGACGCCCTGGTCCAGCAGCGAGCCGCGCTTGAGCCCGGCGCTGACGCCCAGCAGCAGGCCGAAGCCGACGGCGAAGATCAGCGCCGCCGTGGCCAGCTCGACGGTGGCCGGAAACAGCGCCGCGAATTCCTTGCTCACGGGCTCGCGGCTGACCAGGCTCTGACCCAGGTCGCCGTGCAGCAGCTTGCCCACATAGTCCGCGTACTGCACCGGCAGGGGCCGGTCCAGGCCCATGCGCTTGACCAGGGCCGCGTGGGCCTCGGGGTCCAGGCGCCGCTCACCCATCATGACCTCGACGGGGTCGCCGGGCACCAGGCGGATCAGTCCGAAGGCGACGATGGTGATGCCGATCAGCGTCGGCACCAGCGTCGCCAGGCGTTTGAGCAGGAAGCCGAGCACGTCTTACCAGCGCGAGGTGTAGGGGCGGGTCTCGCCCTCGGCAGCGCCGGCCACGCGCATGGAGGAAGGCGTGGACGCGACCTCGATCAGTGCCGCCGTCTCGGCGTCCGGCGTGCCGGAGATGTCGCGCGGCCGGTACTTCATCTGGAAGGTGGCGATGACTTCCTTGGTCATCACGTCCAGCTGACCCGAGCGCGACACGTTGTAGCCGATGCGGGCCAGGCGGTCCTGCAGCCAGGCCACGTCGCGCGGGGCCACCTCGTGCTCCAGCGTCTTGACGACGACCGAGGGGCCGTCGGGCCAGGGGATGAGGCCGGCCTCGGCCAGCTGCTTCCATGGGAACTGCGGGCCGGGGTCCTGCTTGCGACCCGGGGCGATGTCGGCGTGGCCGATGATGCGCTCGGGCCTCACCTGGTGGCGCTTCTGGATGTCGCGCACCAGGGCGATGACCTCGTCGACCTGGGCCTGGGGGAAGGGCGCGTAGACGCGGCCGCCGGGGCCGTCGACATAGCCGGGGTTGACGATCTCGATGCCGATGGAGGCCGAGTTCAGGTTGGTGTTGCCGGCCCAGAAGCTGGCGCCGGCATGCCAGGAACGGCGGTTCTCGTCGACCAGGGCATAGCTGGCCACCGGGTTGTCGCGCACCAGGTAATGGGCCGAGACCTGGCCGCCCGTCGTCAGCACCTTCAGCGACTTCTCCCAGTCCAGCACGGTGTAGTGCAGCACGATGTAGAGGGCGCGGCTGTCCTGGTTCTGCGAGGTGTAGCTGCGGTCGATGTTGGGGGCTCGCACCGGCGCGACAGGCGCGGCGACGGCCACGGGCGAGGTGCTGGCGGGCTGGGCGGCCGGCTTGGAAGCGGCGGGCTGCGTGGGCGGCACGCTGGCGCAGGCGCTGAGCAGCAGGGCCAGGGTGGCGGCAACGAGGGAGGTGGACTTCATGCGTGGGAGGGCGTGGCCAAGCCCGGATTGTTGCAGCGCACTCGCGCGGGCGGCTCCGGGCCAGCCCGCAGGGGCCATGTCGGAGCACGATGCGGGTATGCCTGCAGGTGATGGTTGAATGCGCGCCATGAGCTACGAGACGCTGCACGCCACGCCCACGGCCGACACCTACCGCCACTTGCGCGTGGCTTCGGGGCTGAGCCCCAAGTCGGCCGAGGCCGCCGCGCGTGGCCTGCCCAACACGCTGTTCGGCGTGCAGGTTATCCACGGCGGGGAGCCCGTGGGCATGGGCCGCGTCATTGGCGACGGCGGCACGGCCTTCCAGGTCGTCGACATCGCCGTGCTGCCCGAGCACCAGGGCAAGGGCCTGGGCAAGCTCATCATGGGCGAGATCGCCGCCTGGCTGCGGGACCACGTGCCCGAGGGCGGCTATGTCAGCCTGCTGGCCGATGTGCCGGCCGATGCGCTCTACGCCCAGTTTGGCTTCGTCCACACGGCACCGCGCACCCTGGGCATGGCTTGGAGGAGGCCCAAGCCATGAAGCTGCTGCTCGCTGCCCTGGCCCTGGCTGCCGCCACCGCCGCCCCGGCCAAGACCCTCACCGTCTGCACCGAGGCCAGCCCCGATGGCTTCGACTATTCCCTCTTCCACGCCAACTCGACGGCCGATGCCTCGTCCGAGGCCCTCTACAACCGCCTGGTCGAGTTCGAGCCCGGCACGACGAAACTCATGCCCGCCCTGGCCGAGCGCTGGGAGCTCAGCGCCGACGGCAAGACCTACACCTTCCATCTGCGCGCCGGCGTGGCCTTCCACACCACGCCCTGGTTCAAGCCGACGCGGCCGATGACGGCCGACGACGTGGTCTACAGCTTCAATCGCCAGATCGACCCCAGGCACCCCTGGCATGGCCAGCCCCGCCAGGGCTGGTATTACGCGACGGCGATGCAGTTCGGCCAGTTGGTCAAGAGCGTCACCGCGGTGGACGCGCGCACCGTGCGCATCGAGCTGACGCGGCCCGAGGCGCCCTTCCTGGCCGATGTGGCCATGGGCTTCTTGAGCGTGCTGTCGGCCGAGTACGCCCAGCAGCTGCAGGCCGCCGGCCGCATGGAGGACATGAACCTCAAGCCGGTCGGCACCGGGCCTTTCGTCTTCCGCAGCTATGTGAAGGACGCGGTCGTCCGCTACGACGCTCACCCGGGCTACTTCCGCGGCAAGGTGCAGCTCGACAAGCTGATCTTCTCGATCTCGCCCGACCCCGCCACGCGGCTGCAGCGCCTGAAGGCCGGCGAATGCGATATCGGCCTCTATCCCATGCCCCAGACCTGGGACGAGATCCGCCGCGACCCCAAGCTGCAACTGCTGACCGGCCCCGGCCTGGTCACGACCTTTGTCGGCCTGAACGTCGAGCACAAGCCGCTGGACGATCGCCGCGTGCGCCAGGCCCTGGGGCTGGCGACGGACCGCGCCGCCATCGCCAAGGCCGTCTACGGCGGTGCCGCCAGCCCGGCCGGCAACCCCTATCCGCCCTCGCAGTGGAGCTATGACGACAAGGCCGGCCCGCCACCTCAGGACCTGGCCAAGGCCCGCGAGCTGCTGAAGGCCGCGGGGCTCGCCAATGGTTTTGCGCTCAAGCTGTGGATACGGGCCGGCGCGGGCGCCACCAACCCCAATCCCAAGGCGACGGCCGAGCTGTTGCAGGCCGACTGGGCCCGCATCGGCGTCAAGGTCGAGATCGTCACGCTGGAGTTCGGCGAGCTGCTCAAACGCACCCGCGCCGGCGAACATGATGCGACCCTGCTGGCCTGGGCCTCCGACAACGGCGACCCCGACAACTTCCTGACCCCCAACTTCGCCTGCGCGGCCGTGGCTGGCGGCAGCAATGTGGCGCGCTGGTGCCGCAAGGACTTCGACGCCCTGCTGGCCGAGGCGCGCGAGGTGGCCGACCCGGCCAGGCGCGAAGCCCTCTACCGCCGCGCCCAGGCCCTCTACCGCGACGACGCGCCCTGGGTGCCGCTGACCTATCCGACGACGGCCATCGCGACCTCGAAGCGCGTCGGCAACATGAAGGTCAGCCCCTTTGGCCTCAACAACTACGCCAACGTGGATGTGAAATGAAAAAGCCCCCACGCGAGCTTCGCTCACTGCCCCCCGAGGGGGCGCGTCATCGCCTGCGGGCGGCCGGGCGGCGCTGACATGAAGATCGCCGACATGAACTGGATGCAGGTCGAGGCCTATCTGAAGGCCGACGACCGCTGCCTGCTGCCCATTGGCTGCACCGAGCAGCATGCCTATCTGAGCCTTGCCGTCGATGCCATCCTGGCCGAGCGTGTCGCGGTCGAGGCGGCCGAGCCACTGGGCGTGCCGGTCTTCCCGGTGCTGCCCTTCGGCATCACGCCCAGCTTCATGAGCTACCCGGGCACCGTCACGCTGAAGGTGGAGACCATGGTGCGTGTCGTGCAGGACCTGCTCGACAGCCTGGACCACCAGGGCTTCCGGCGCATCCTCATCGTCAACGGCCATGGCGGCAACCAGCCTGTGGCCGCGGTCATCGGTGAGTGGATGGCCGCGCATCCGCGCACGCGCGTGCGCATGCACAACTGGTGGAGCGCGCCCAAGACCATGGGCTATGTGAAGGCCCAGGACCCGCAGTCGGCCCATGCCTCGTGGATGGAGAACCTGCCGTGGACGCGGCTGGCCGGCGTCACCCAGCCTGAAGGGCGCAAGGCCCCGGTGGACTACCAGCGCTATGCCGTGCTGCCGCCCGATGCGGCGCGCGATCTGGCGGGCGACGGCAACTTCGGCGGCGCCTACGAGAGGCCCGACGCCGAGGTGCTGGAGATGTGGCGCATCGCGGTCGAGGAGACGCGGGCCCTCATCGAAGGGCCTTGGGCTTAGGGGCCGGTCGCAGCGATTGCGAACGCTCGACATGCCCACGGCTTGAAGGCGTCAGGCCGGCGGTGAGCCCGGTCGAAGGCGAGAAGTCCTGAAGGCAAGGCTCTGTTACGGATTGAACGGAGCATCTGAACCAGAATCCGCTCGTCACAAGGGATGGAGAGCTCGATGAGCCCATGGTTGCGCGCGGCAGCTTCGTTATTGCTAACGGTTTTTCTGGCGGCATGTGGTGGGGGTGGCGGTGACAGCACGCCACCCAAGCCCAACACCGCGCCGACGGTCACGGTGGGCGCGGCGCAGACGGTGCTTCTGGGTACCGCCGTGCAGGTCACCGGCACGGGAATGGACGCCGACGGCGACGCCATCACCTATGCGTGGACAGTCAGTTCCAAGCCCGACGGCAGCGCGGTCACGTCCGCTTCGCTCACCGCGGCAGCCACCGACAAGGCCGGCTTCGTGCCCGACGTGGCCGGGAACTATGCGCTCAGCCTCGTCGTCAGCGACGGCAAGGCCAGCAGTGCACCCGCGCTCGTGACGGTCACGGCCCAGGGCGCGGACAAGCTGGCCATCAGCATCAGCGCCGCCGAACCGCTGTCCGGAGCGGTCACGCTGTCGCTCACGGGCCCTGCGACGGGCCCGCAGGTCAGCTGGTACGCCGACCTCAAGGCGATCGGCAACGGCGCCAGCGTGACCTGGGACAGCAGCACGGCCACCAACGGCCAGGTCCAGTTGCTCGCGCGCGTGCCGCTCGCGGGCGGCGGCAGCGTTGACGTGAAGCGCAACGTGATGGTGTCCAACGCCAACATCACGCTGAGGACGCTCAACGTGCTTGACGGGCCTTTCTCGGGGCCGTTCGATATCTACATCCGCGCCGATTCCCCCAATGGCATCGCCAGCGTCACCGGTCGTGTGGACGCTACGGTCATCGGCACACTGACCGCGCCCAATGCCTGCTTTGACGGCGGCGGATGTACCGGTGCCAACAATGCCTACCGTTTCCGGATCGACACCAACGCGCTGGGCTCGGGAGCGCACACGGTGACCTTCGTTGCGGTGGACGGGCAGGGGTTCGGCAAGCAGGTCGTCTTGAACCTGCAGTTCGACAACGTCCCGGTTCTCACGCTGACCGAGCCGCTGGATGGCAGCTTCGTCTACGACACGCTGAAGATTTCCGGCCAGGCCACGTCCGACAAGCCAGGTGCCGTCAAGGTCGATGTCAAGCTGGGCGACCTCCCCATCATCCAGGCCACGGGCCCGACCTTCAGCAGCAACTACGACGTGTCGGGGCTGACGCCGGGCACTTACAAGGTGACCGTGACGGCCACGGACAGCGCGGGCAAGCCCACAACGGCAGAGCGGCAGATCGTGAAGTCATCCAGCGCTGCGCTGGTCTACTCACCCATCCTTTCGATCGGCGCGGGCGGGCGCCTGCTGGCGGCGGATGGCGATCGGGTGCTTTACAAGACCAGCGACAGGGCCGTCCATCTTCGCGACACGGCGGCGGGTACCGACGTGGCCCTGCAAGGGGTGCCGGACGATCCCACCAACTCGGCCAAGTGGTGGTTCGTCGATGGACGTGCCTACACGACGATCACCGTCAGCGCCGCCTGCCCGAAGGGCTGCGTCTATCAGTGGGACACCGATGCAGCAGTGAAGGAGCTCAACGCGGGCAATCCGTGGGCCATGGTCGCTGGATACCCGTACAACCTGGTGGTGCGTTCGGGCTATGTGCTGTGGGCGAACGGGACGAGCAGCTTCACGCTCTATAACGTCGCTGCTGGGACCTACCGGCAGGTCAAGCCGGACCCCGCAACGTCGATCAACCCCTCGGGCTTCGACATGACCATGGTCGGTGGCGTGCCCAACGTGTTCTATTCGGGCAACTCGGGCGACGCTGCCAAGGGGTTCGACACCTACCGCTGGTCCGCCAACACCGGCACGGCCGTCGACCTGTCTTCGGGCGGCCAGAACGATCTCGAACTCGCGTCCGATGGGGTGAGGGTGGCCTGGATACAGGCGCCGCTGGGCAACGCCTCGAGCCGCCAGACCCTGGTGGCCGCGCCGGTGGCCGGAGGCAGCATCACGACGATGTCGACCAAGCTCACCGACCTTCCGACACTGAAGGACGGGGTGCTTGCCTGGCGCGAGGCTTCGCAAGGGGGCGATGCCGACACCCTCAAGGTGGCGACGGCTTCCGCGACGAGCACGTTGAAAGCTGGGGTTCCCGGTACGTACCTCTGGGCCAACGAGGCCGGCTACGTTTTCTACGAGACCGCGGGCAAGCTCTACTACTGGAGCGCCCAGCAGGGCACATCGACGCTGCTTGCGGACACGTCCGCCTATGGGGCCGTGTCATCGGGCAAGACCTTCTACTTCCTGTCCGGCCCTTCGAACCTGCTCTTCAAGGTGAAAGCGAACTGAAGCCCACGCAATCCGCCTGGCCCCGACAACCGTCGCCGACCCGAAGCCGACGCCGTCAACGACGCGCCTGAGCCGCGTTGTTGACGATCATCCAGAGCCTTACTTCGAGAACCAGCCCGCAATGCGCTGGCGCAGGCGCTCGAAGAAGCCGGCGCGCTCGACATCGGCGAGCGCAATGACGGGGGCCTCACCCAGGGGCTTGCCGTTGGCCGTGGCGACGATCTTGCCGATCACGGTGCCCTTGGCAATCGGCGCCTCGAGCACGGGGTTCAGGGAGACCGACGTCTGCACGGCGGCCGCCTGGCCCTTGGGCACCACCAGCGTCCAGGCCTGTGCAAGGCCGGCATTCACCGTCGGCGCCACGCCGTAGGTGACCTTGGCGCTCGCCAGCGTCGCACCGGCCTGCGCAGGGGACGCTTCCTCGAAGTTGGCGTAGCCCCAGTTGAACAGCACGCGGGTCTGGTCGGCGCGGGCCTGCTTGCTGTCGGCGTTCATGATGACCGAGATCAGGCGCATGCCGTTGCGCTTGGCCGATGCCGTCAGGCAATAGCCGGCTTCGTCCGTGTGCCCGGTCTTCAGGCCGTCGACCGTGGAGTCGGTGTACAGCAGGGCATTGCGGTTGCCTTGCTTGATGCCGTTGTAGGTGAACTCGCGCTCGGCGTAGATCGGGTAGTACTCGGCGCTGTTGCGGATGATGGCGGCCGCCAGCACGGCCAGGTCGCGGGCCGAGGCCTTGTTGTTGGGATCGGGCAGGCCGGCCGCGTTCGCGAACTGGGTCTTGCTCATGCCCAGCTTCTTGGCCTCGGTGTTCATCATCGCGACGAAGCCGGACTCCGAGCCGCCGATGTGCTCGGCCAGGGCCTTGGAAGCGTCGTTGCCGCTGGCGATGACCACGCCGCGCAGCATGTCCATCAGGGACGCCTGCGCGTTCAGGGGCACGAACATGCAGCTGTCACCGTCCTTGCCGCCGCGGCACCAGGCGCTCTCGCTCATGGTGACCTTGTCGTCGGGCTTGAGCTTGCCGTTCTTGAGTCCCTGCTCCACCAGGTAGCTGGTCATCATCTTGGTCAACGACGCCGGCGGCAGCGGCTCGTCGGGGTTGGACGAGGCCAGCAGCTGCCCGGTGTTGAAGTCCATCAGCACCCAGGCCTTGTTGGCGAGGACCGGCACCGATTGCCCGTTGGCGTCGGTGGTCATCGCGGGTTCGGCGGCGGCGGCCTTGTCCTTGTGTTTGTGTGCAGCGGCACGCGGCTTGGCGTGCGGGGCGCTGATGGCCGCAGTGGGCGCGGTGACGAGGAGGGCGCTGGCCAGGGCGACGGGAAGCAGGGCGGCAGAGGAGAAGCGGGAAATCATGGAGAAAGATGCGTTTTCAGGGGGCGACAGCCGGACGCATGTTAGGCCCCGGGCCCGTCGGCCTCGTAAGCGCAGCTTTACAACCAGTCAATACCGGCTAGGGAATGGGCGGCAGCTCCGGCGCCGCCAGCCCTTCGAAGGGGTCGGCCCAGGCCGGCAAGGCCATCAGCCTGTCATGCCAGGCCTGCAGGGCTGGGTAGTCGCTCAGCGGCAGGCGGGCCACGTCGTTGTAGGGCAGGAAGACGCCCATGCGGAAGTCGGCGTACGACAGGCCGCTGGCCAGCAGCCAGTCCTGTTGACTCAGGTGGGCATTGAGGATGGAAGCGGTCTCGTGGAAGCGCTCGATGCCGCGCGCCACCGTGCCTTCGTTCAGGGCGCCCAGGCTGTAGCGCAGCTTGGTGCCGCGCTCGAAATGCACCATGTCGCAGGCATGCATGAAGTTGTCGCGGCTCCAGCTGACCCAGCGGATCATGTCCGGCAGCTCCGCTCCCGCGCGCCAGAAGTCCGAGCCCACCAGCTGCGACAGCCGGCAGGCGATGGCATCGGCCTCCCACAACGAGCGACCATCGGTCTCGACCAGGATGGGCACGCGCAGCGAAGGGTTCAGCGGCTTGAACTTGTCCGCCTGACCGGGGGCCAGCGGTGCGGCGAACTCATACGTCACCGGCGCGTTCAGATGTTTCGCCGCGGCGACGGCCAGGCGGGGGTTGGGGTTGCGCGAGAAGTAGAGGGTGGGCTTCATGGCTGGCAGCGTTGTCATCGGGCGCTGCGCAGTGTCTTCAAACTCGCCCTGCAATTCAACCGGCGAGTTAGGCCCGTCGGGTCGCACGCTCCGCATGACTTTGGGACGGCCGCCCCGGTCTGCTTAGCATCGCCGCTGGTCGAACAGGCGCACAGAGGACGCATGATTTCTGGAATCGCTCTGCGCTGCAGAAGTTGGATGGTGTGGGCCTTGCTCCTGGCCGCCGCGAATGGCGCCCTGGCCCAGGCCAAGGTGCCTGCCATCGGGGACGCGCGCTTTCCAGGCGTGATCGGCCTGGCGGTCGATGCCACCGACCTGACCCACAAGGTCTTCCATGTCACGCAGCGGATTCCTTTGCAGGCCGCGGGACCCGTCACCCTGCTGTACCCGCAATGGCAGGTCGCCAGCCATGCGCCCACCGGGCAGGTCGGGCGCGTCGCGGGTCTCGTGGTGCGATGCGATGGGCAGCCCCTCGCGTGGACCCGTGATCCTGCGAACCCCTTTGCCTTCCACGTGCGTCCCCCCGCCGGCGCCAAGGCCCTGGACGTCACGTTCACCTATCTGTCGCCACGCGCCGGCAATCTGGCCATGAGCCGCCACATCGTCAACGTGGGCTGGTCCAACCTGCTGCTCTATCCGGCCGGGTTTGCAGCGCAGCTGATGGCGGTCGCGGCCCAGGTCAGGCTGCCGGCCGGCATGCAGTTCGCGTCCAGCCTGGACGTGGAGGGCCGTGACGGTGACGTCGTGCGGCTCAAGGCCACGTCGCTGGACGCGCTGGTCGACTCGCCGTTGATCGCGGGCTTGCACATGCGCTCCCTGTCGCTGTTGGATCGCCCCGGCGCGCCGGTCATGCTGGACGTGTTTGCGAACCAGGCCGAGGACCTGGCGCTCACCGACACCGCCATCTCCCCCTTCCGCCATGCGGTCGCGGAGGTGCAGAAGATGTTCGGCGCCAACCGGCGCGAGCCCTACCGCTTCCTGCTGGTGCTCGACGAGCGCATGGGCGGTCCCGGTGGCATCGAGCACCGGCGTTCCACCGAGGCCTTCATGCCGGCCAACTATTTCGCCCGGCCCCAGGACAACCTGCGCAACCTGGACCTGGCCGTGCACGAGTACATCCATTCGTGGAATGGCACCCAGTTCCTGCCCGCCGGCATGCACCAGCGCAACTTCAACGAGCCGCTGCAGAACTCGCTGCTCTGGGTGGATGAGGGGCTGACCCAATACCTGGGCAAGGTTGCCGCCGCGCGTGGCGGCATGCGCACGCTGGAACAGGCCCTCGACGATCTCGCCATCGATGCCGCACGAACGCAGCAGCAGCCGTCGCGGGCCTGGAAGCCCCTGCGCGACAGCGTCTACGACCCCATCACCATTTCCGGGCGCGGCATTGAATGGCCGGACTTCACCGGCAAGAAGGACTACTACGTCGACGGCGTGCTGCTCTGGCTCGCCGTCGACCTGGAGATCCGCGCGCAGACGGCCGGTCGCAAGAGCCTTGATGACTTCCTGCGGCTGTTCTTCGCGCCGCGTGCGGACGCTTCTGCAGCGGTTCACACCTACACCGAAGCCGATCTCTACGCCGCGCTCAACCAGGTATCGCCCGGCGACTGGAAGCGCTTCTTCGACGCGCGCCTGGACGCACGGGATGGCGCCGCGCTGGTCAGTGCCCTGGAGCGCGGCGGCTACCGGCTGGTCTACACCGACGCGCCGACCGAGACCTACAGCCAGGATGCGCTGGACCGTGGCGTCGACGACCATGTGTTCTCGCTCGGCCTGTCCGTCGGAAAGGCCGGCCTGTTGCGTGCCGTGCGCTGGGACGGCCCGGCGTTTCGCGCGGGGCTGACGACGGGCGCAAGGCTGCTGCGCGTGAATGGCCAGCCCTATGACGCGCCGGGCTTGAAGGCTGCCGTCGCGTCCGGCAAGCCGGTGGATCTTGAAGCCGAGATCGAGGGGGAGCGCGTCGAGGTTCGCATCGAAGCCAACCCGGGCCTGCGCTACCCGAGGCTGGAGCGCATCCAGCCGGGATCCGCCGTCATCGAGGCGATCTTCACCGCAGCGCCGGCACCCCGCTAGCGCTTGCGAGCGGCTGGCTTCTTGGCCGCCGGCCGCGCCGGCTTCTCTGCATCGGCCGCCACCTGCAGCGGCGCCAGGGCCGCCAGGGCCTCCATCTGCGTCAGCAGGTGCTGCAGATAGTCGGGCGACAGGCCCTGCACCTGTTGCAGCGCACGCGCCACCAGCACCTGGCTGTTCAACGGACCCAGGTGTTCGGGCACCGGCGCGCTGACCTCGGCCAGGCGGCGCGTCAGCCGCAGGGCGGTCCAGGTGCGGCGGTGGACCTGCACATTGCGCAGCTCGGGGTGGGCTTGCAGTTCAGCGAGCAACGCTGTCAGTGGGCTTGTGGTGTTCGCCACCCGGCGCACGGGCAGAGGCGCGGGGTTGGCCTCGGCGCGCTGCAGCAGCTTTGCAACGAGCCGCTCTCGTAGCGGACCCGGTGCCTGGGCGGACGCGCGCCGCGCCAGCGCCTCCAGCACGCGGCGGCGTACCGGATCGACTTCGGCGCGGGCCTGCACCCAGGCGACCGGATCGACCATCACGGCGCGGAGGCGGCCATGGCCCGCTTGGGCCGCGGCGTGGGGGCGATCTCGACGCGGCGGTTCAGGGCCCGGCCGGCCGCGTCGTCGTTGGAGGCCACCGGCTGCTGCGGCCCGAAGGCGGCGGCGAAGACGGCGTCGGGCGGCAGGCCCTCGGCCATCAGCGTGCGCGTGACGGTCAGGGCGCGCTGGGCCGACAGCTCCCAGTTGTCGCTGAACTTGGTCCCGCCCTTGCCGCTCAGCATGCCGCGGTCGTCGGTGAAGCCGCTGACCATCAGGATCTCGTCGCGCTGGCTCAGATAGGTGCGCAGCGGCAGGGCCAGGCTCTTGATCAGCGCGCGGCCGTCGGCGTGCAGTTGGTCCGACCCGATGGCGAACAGCACCGCGCCGCTGATGCCGATGCGGCCGTCCGACAGCGTGATGCGGCCGTCCGCCAAGGGCCCGGCTAGGGCGCGCTCCAGCGCCTCGCGGCGGGCCTGCTCGGCCTGGCGCTGGGCCACCTCGGCCTCCAGCTTGTTGGCCAGGTCCAGCTGCCCGACCAGGGCTGCGGCCAGCACCAGCACGAAGGCGCCCAGCACGCCGGCCATCAGGTCGCCGAAGGCGGCCCAGGCGGGCGCACCCACGCCTTCCTGTTCGATCTCCAGCGGCTCATCCATGGGCGGTGGCCCCCTGCAGCGCGTCCAGCATCTGCTTCTGCGAACCCAGGCAGAGGTCGATGACCTCACGCGCCTGGGCCACGTAATAGCCCAGCTGCTCGTCGCTGCGCGACATGGCGGCGCCCAGGCGCTCTTCCAGCGCAGCCAGGTGCTGCACGAGCTGCGCGTTGGCGCCCTGGAACTGTTCGACGGCGACGCCGAAGCCTTCGCCCAGGCTGCCCATCTCGGCGGCGCTGGCGGCCATCGTCGTCGCGGCTTCGGAGAGGGTCTGGCCGGTGGCGCCGGCCTGCTCCGAGAAGCGCTGGCCCAGCGCTTCCAGCTGCGTGGCGGAGTGGCCCACCAGGGTCTGCACCTGTTGGGCGGCGCCGGTGGTCAGCGCGTTCACATGGGAGGCCGTGCCGTCCAGCAGCGCGGTCACCTGGGTTGCCGCACCGCCGATCAACGCCTCGACCTGCGAGCCGGCGCTGCCCAGCAGCGTGTCCAGCGCGGCGCGCTGTTCGCCGGCCGCCTGCTGCAGCGAGGCCAGCAGCGTCGACACCGTCTGCATCAGCTCGGCGCGCTCGGCCAGGGCCGCGCGGTCCTGGGCCTGGCTCTGCGCCAGCTGCTCGCGCAGCGCGGCGACCACCTCGACGGCGGCGCGCGGCGCTTCACCCGCGGCCTGCAGCAGGGCGCCGGCTTCGCTCAGCGTGGTCTTGGCCTGGGCCTCGGTCTGGGCGACCAGCTCGCGGGTGTGGCTCAGCAGGCCGTCGGCCAGCTGCTGCTGTTGCGCCAGCTGGGTGGCACCGGCCGATTGCAGCTCGCTGCGCCAGGTGGCCAGGCGTTCGGCGTCGTGGGCGGCGTGGGCCGATTGCAGCTGCGTGTGGGCTTCGGCCAGGGCCGTGACGGCGGCCTGGGTCTGCGCAGCGAAACCGGCGGTCAGCTCGGTCAGCGCTTCCTGGGCGCGTTGGCCGCTGGCGGCCAGCAACTGCTGGGCGGCTTCGCGCTGGGCCACCAGCAGTTGCTCGTTGGCGGTGCGTTGCTGGGCCAGGGCCTCGGCCTCGGCGCGGGCCTCGGCACGTGCCTGCGCGTCCAGCTCGGCCTGCAGGGCGGCATGGCGGGTCTGGGTGTCGGCAATGCGGTCCAGCAGGTCGCGGGTCTGGGCGGCGAAGCCGGTGGTCAGCTCGGTCAGCGCGTTCTGGGCGCGGACGCCGCTGTCGGCCAGCAGCTGTTGCGCGGCCTCGCGCTGCGTGGACAGCAGGGCTTCGTTGGCGGCGCGCTGCTGGTGCAGGGCTTCGGTGTCGGTGCGCGCTTCGCTGCGGGCCTGGGCATGCTGCTCGGCGATGCGGTCCAGCAGGGCCCGCGACTGGGCGGCAAAGCGATCGGCGGCGTCAGCCACGGCCTGCTGGGCGGCCGCGCGCTGTTCTGCCAGCGCGTCGATCTGGCCGCGCAGCGTCGCCGCGCGGGCCTTGTCGGCCTCGGCCTGGGCGGCGAGCAGGGCCTGGGCTTCGGTGGCCCAGCGTTCCCCCAGCCGGTCTACGGCCTGCTGCGTGCTGGCAGAGGTGTCAGCCAGCAGCTTCAGTGCCGCTTCGCGCTGCTGGGCCAGGCCTTCGGTCTGGGCCTTGGCGGTGACCTCGCCCTGTTGGGCGATCTGGGCCACGCCGGCCTCGAAGCGCTGGCTCAGCGCGCCGAGCTGGTCGGCCACCTGCGTGCCCACGCGCTCATGCAGGGCCGCGGCCTCGCGGGCGATGCCGGCCATGGCGGCTTCGGCGGCGGGCTGGATGGCGGCGCCGGCCAGGCGGGCGCTCTCGGCCAGGCTGTTGCGCAGCGTGGTGTCCACGCTGGCGGCGAGGGCCGTGTAGGCCTTGCTCGTTTCGCCATGGAATTTGTCGTTCTGCGCGGCGAGCTGGTCTGCCATCTGCTTCGCGTACTGCTGCAGCTGGGCGACGAGTTCGAGCTGGCGCTGCTGGGCCGCTTCGGTGGCCGCAGCCTCGGCGGCCTGCTGCTCCAGCGCGCGGCGGTGCGCGGCCGTCAGCGGGCGCAGCTTGCCGAGCAGGGCGGTGTCCAGATGCGCGGCCACGGCGGCGCGTTCGCGGCGAGCCAGGGCCACCATCAGGCCCAGCATGGCCGAGCCCGTCACGCCGGCCACGCTGGCGCTGAAGGCCAGGCCCAGGCCTTGCACGGGCGCGCCCAGTGCGTTGCGCAGCGCAGCCAGGTCGGCCGTCTGGCCCAGGGCGCTGGCCGTGCTGCTCAGCGTGATGACCAGGCCGATGAAGGTGCCCAGCATGCCCAGCAGCACCAGCAGGCCGGCCAGGGCCGGCGCCAGCGACAGGCCCGGCAGGGCCACGCGCAGGCCGTCCAGGCGCTGCTGCACGGCGGCGCGCAACGTGACAGGCAGCTTGGCGATGACGTCATCGGCGTCCAGCGCCGCATCCAGCTCGCGGCTGGCGCGGCGGAAGGCTGTCAGCTCCCATACGCCAACGGCAAAGAAGGCCGCGATCAGCAGCGTCATCGCCAGCGCCACCGGGTGGTGGCGCGAGGCGGCCACGGCCGCGCCGGCGATGCCCGCGAGGCCGGCGGCCAGGGCGAGGGGGTAGAGGGCGTTCAGGAAGCGATTCATCAGCATTCAGCTTGATGCAGGGCCTGGATCAGGCCCTGCACCGGTTGCAGTCTCAGGTCCAGCTCGGCCCGCAGTGCGCGCTGCAGGTCGGCCCAGAAGCGGGCGCGCCAGCGGCGCGGGTCGGCGGCGTGGTGGGTCTCGGCGCGTTTCGTCAGCAGCGCGGGCAGGCCGGCCAGCAGGGAACGCTCCTGTTCGACGATGGCGCGCTCGAACACGGCGTCCAACTGGGCCAGGCGGTTCAGAGCGCCCGAGGCCTCGGCCAGGCGCGGCCGCAGCCGCTCGCGCAGTGTGGCGACGCGGGCGGCCATGCTGCGCTGCTGTTGGGCGTGGTGCAGGCGAAAAGGGGCCAGCAGATCGGCCAGCGGCATGCCTTCGGGCGCCATCTCGGCGGCGTCGCGCGCCAGCAGCGCGTCGTCGAAGGCGGCCGTCAGCTCGGATTGCAGGCGATCCAGGGCCGCGTCGGCCCAGTCACGGGCCTCGCGGCCGGCCGCGGCGTTGGCGCCAGCGGCCACGGGTGTGGCCAGCAGCTGCGACAGGCCGATGGCCTCGGCCCAGCCCAGCCAGCCGCCCAGGCGCTCCGCCACGGGGCGGGCCGGCGGCGGCGCGACGCCCCATTGCAGCAGCAGCCGGGCCAGGGGCTCGGCGGCGGGAAGCTGCATGGGGAGGACTTGCATGGAGGCGAGTGCCTGCGCGGGCGCGCGAGGCAAAAGGGCGAGATTTTAGTGAAGCCCGCTGTAACGAGCCATGTCGCCCGCTCCGGCGTCGGCGCCGGTGTCGTCACAAGCCCGGCGCAGAATGTCCGGCATGCATTCCCATGACCTGTCCCAATGGCGGCACGACCACGTCTTCGACAGCGGCAACGCGGCCGCCGAGCGCGGCGCACGGGTGGTGATGTGGATCACCGCCGCGACCATGGGGGTCGAGATTGCGGCGGGCTGGTTCTTCAACTCCATGGCCCTGCTGGCCGACGGCTTCCACATGAGCAGCCACGCCGTCGCCATCGGCCTCAGTGCCTACGCCTACGCGACCGCACGCCGCCATGCCCAGGACCCGCGCTATGCCTTCGGCACCTGGAAGATCGAGATCCTGGGCGGCTTCGCCAGTGCCATCTTCCTGCTCGTCGTTGTCGCGCTGATGGCCTATGGCTCCATCGAGCGCCTGTTCAAGCCCGAGCCCATCCACTACCCCGAGGCCATGACCATCGCGGTGCTGGGCCTGCTGGTCAACCTGGTGTGCGCGCTGATCCTCGGCAAGGCGCATGACCACGGGCATCACCACCATGGCCACGACCACGGCCATGCGCACGACGACCACCACCATCACCACGATCTCAACCTGAAGTCGGCCTATCTGCACGTCGTCGCCGATGCCGCGACCTCGGTGGCGGCCATCGCGGCCCTGGCCGGTGGCTGGTGGCTGGGCTGGGCCTGGCTGGACCCGGCGATGGGCCTGATCGGCGCCGTCATCGTGGCGATCTGGGCCAAGGGCCTGGTCGGCGAGACCAGCAAGGTGCTGCTGGACCGCGAGATGGACCATCCCGTCGTCGACGAGATCCGCGAAGTCATCGCCCAGCAGGGCGCGGCCAGCGAGACTGAACTCACCGACCTGCACGTCTGGCGCGTCGGCCGTGCCAGCTATTCATGCGCCCTCAGCGTCGTCACCCACGATGCCCACCTGACGCCCGGTCAGGTGCGCGAATGGCTGGCCGTGCACGAGGAGATCGCGCATGCCACCATTGAAATCCATCGCTGTACCGCTTCCCACTGACCCATGCCCGCTGCCAGCTACTCCAACCTTCCCGCCAACGCCGATATCGAACTGCGCAACCGCTGCACACGCTGGCTCAACGGCCACCGACCGATCAAGTCCATGCGCGACTCCCTGCTCGCGCTGGCCGAGCTGCCCGAAGCCGAACTGCCGCTGGACGTCTACGGCCAGGGCCAGGCCCTGCAGGCGCTGGAGGCCGAGGTGGCGGCCCTGCTCGGCAAGCCGGCGGCGCGCTTCATGCACAAGGGCGTGGCGGCCCAACTCGCCGCCCTGCGTGTGCATTGCGGTGACGGCGACGGCCCGGTGGCCCTGCATCCGCAAAGCCATATCGCCATCGACGAGGCCGAGGCCTACGAGAAGCTGATGGGCCTGCGCGGCCTGCGCATCGGCCGCACGGACCGGCCCATCCGCATCGAGGAGGTGATGGCAGCGCCCGAGCAGCCGGCCGTCCTCACCGTGGAGCTGCCACTGCGCCGCGGTGGCTATGTGCTGCCCGATTGGAACGACCTGGTAGCCCTCAGCCAGTGGTGCCGCGAGCGCGGCGTGCCGCTGCACTTCGACGGCGCCCGGCTCTGGGAAGCCTCGGCCCATTACGGCCGCTCGCTGGCCGAGATCGCCGCGCTGGCCGACTCCATCTATGTGTCCTTCTACAAGGGCGTCGGTGGCCTGACCGGCTGCGTGCTGGCGGGCAGCGAAGACTTCATCGCCGGGATCACACCCTGGCAGAGCCGCCTGGGCGGCAATCTCTTCACCGCCTATCCCTTTGTGCTGAGCGCCCTGCAGGGCCTGCGCACCCAGCTGCAGCACATGCCCGCCTACCGCGAGCGTGCGCAAGGCCTGGCCGCCTCGCTGGCGGCCGAACCCGGCTGGCGCGTGTCGCCCGAGCGGCCTCAGGTCAATGCCTTCCAGCTGCATCTGCCCGTGGCGCCCGAGGCGCTGCGCGAAGGGCTGCTGGCCGTGGCCAGGCGCGATGGCTTCTGGCTGGGCGCGCGGGCCGTGGCCTCGCATCTGCTGGAAGGCGGCGCCATGGTCGAGGTCGTCATCGGCGATGCGGCCGCGGGCTGGCGTGATGACGAGGCCCTGGAGGCGCTGCGCGCTGCCGTGGCCGGCTGATCAGGCCCCGGGCGGGCCGTTGACGAAGTCCGCCACGTCGGCCAGGGCCGGCGCCAGCCAGCGCAGCGGCGCGCCAAAGGCGGCGATCAACGTCATGTGGCCGACGCGGTCGTAGAACTTCACGGTCACCGGTACGCCCAGAGACTGCAGCTTGGTCGCCAGCCCCTGCGTGTTGCGCTGCGGGTTGACCAGCGAGTCCTCGCGCGCCGCGGCCAGGAAGCTGCGCGGCGCGGCCTTGCCGGCATGTTCCAGCGGCTGGGTGCCGGGCGGGTAGTCGGGGTGGAAGAACACCGGCTGGGCGTCGGGGTTGGTCATGGGCAGGAAGTCGTAGGGCCCGGCCAGGCCGATGAAGCCGGCCAGCTCGCGCGGCTTGTGGCCGGTCGGTTGCAGCCAGCGCGCATCCAGCGCCAGCATGGCCGCGTTGTAGGCCCCGGCGCTGTGGCCCATGACGAAGACCCGCTGCGGGTTGCCGCCCAGCTCACCCGCATGGACAAGACCCCAGGCCAGGGCTGCGGCGCAGTCGCGCAGGAAGTCGGGGTAGCGCACCTGCGGATAAAGGCGATAGTCGGCCACCAGCGTCAGGATGCCGCGCGAGGCCAGGGCTTCGCCGACGAAGGCGTAGTCGGCCCGCTGGCCGCGGTTCCAGGAGCCGCCGTAGAAGAACACCACCACCGGCCAGCCGCCCCGCGGTGCGGCACGTGCCGGCTTGTAGACGTCCAGCTGCTGGCGCGGGCCCGTGCCATAGGCGACGCCGGCCGTGACCGTGTGGGTGTTGCCGGGCGCCAGCGCATTCAGCGTCGCCACCGGCGCGCAGGCAACGAGCAGGCCCGCCAGCAGCAGGGCGACAAGCAGGAAGAGGCCGGCTTTCATCATGGGCATGGCCAGCCTACGCGGCCGCAAGGCCTTTGGATGTCGGACGGCACCAAAAGAAACGGCCGCCAGGCATGCCATGGCGGCCGATTCGAGAGGCTGCGAGCCGTCAGGCCCGCTGGCGCTCAGCGGCGCTGACCGGCGCCGGTGGGCGCGGGGCGCGGTCCGCCGAGGTGACGGAAGGTGATGCGGCCCTTGCTCAGGTCATAGGGCGACATCTCCAGCGACACGTTGTCGCCGGCCAGAATGCGGATGTGATGCTTGCGCATCTTGCCGCCCGTGTAGGCGATGACCTTGTGGCCATTCGTCAGCGTCACGCGAAAGCGCGAGTCCGGCAGGATTTCGTCGACGACGCCTTGCATTTCAATCAGTTCTTCCTTGGCCAAATCTGAAGCTCCTTGGTGAGTTGATAAACGAGGGCGAGGCCCCCGGCGGGATGAACCGCCGTCAGTGGGTGCTCGCCCAGGCGAGGCCCTCGGCCCGCGCATAGCGCAAGGCAGCCTGCGGGCTGTTGAACTGCGGCGTGAAGCGCATGACGCGATCCACGCTGGCCATGCCGCGACCGGAGCGGATCGACACCAAAGCGTCGAAGCCGCCGCCCGCGCGGGCCTGGCTCATGGGGGAAACCAGAAAGCGTCCCACCTCGATGTTCTTGTTGTTGTGCATATTGTTCTTCTTTGGGTGGTTGCCGCGCCAGCCCTGCTGGTCGCGGCGGTTGGGCGCGCTGAGCGCCCGTGCACGTATTAGAGCGTGCGAATGTTGGAAGCCTGCGGGCCCTTGGCGCCCTGCGTGGCTTCGAATTCGACCTTGGCGCCTTCGGCCAGCGAGCGGAAGCCGCCGGCGTTCTTGATTTCGCTGTGGTGGGCGAACAGGTCCTTGCCGCCGCCATCAGGCGTGATGAAGCCGAAGCCCTTGCCGTCGTCGAACCACTTCACGGTGCCGGTTTGCGTAGTCATGATGTTTCCTTTGGAAATGTAGAGATGGATAAAAACCCTCCGTCGGCTTCACGCCGTGCGGAGACAGAAACACTCAAGAACACTCACCGGGGGAGTTGCTGAAGCGAGCCGCTCGCGAGAACAGGCCAGAGGGTGGCCGGCGGGGCTGCAGATAAGACCTTGAGGAAACGGTCTTGTGCGAATCTATGACGCCGAATGTACCACGGCGCGCCAAAGCCCTTGTAGGACAGGGTGGAGACAACCCTTGTGCGGCGTCGTTAGGTCACGGTTGTGGCCCGAACGTGCGCGCGCAGGCGGTTTGCCCCTCGTCAAGCGGGCTGTGGCCCGTCGTAGCCCTCGACGATGACGATGTCGGCCGTTGCCGAGCCCTGGCGCAGCGTGATCTGCGGTGCGTATTCGGGCGAGCGATAGCAGGCCAGCGCCACCTCGTAGCTCGGGAACTCGATCACCACATTGCGGCCGCGGCTCGTGCCCTCGGGGTTCTCGAACTGGCCGGCGCGCACCAGGAAGCGGCCGCCGAACTTGGCGAACACCGCGTCGTTGCGTTGCACATAGAGCTTGTATTGCTCGGGCTCGGTCACATCGACGCGGGCGATCCAGTAGGCCTTGGGCATGGGGCTCTCCAGCTGGGGATGGGGTCAGGCGGCAGTGTGCCCCCGAGCGCGTTGTCGGCGCACGGCCGGGTCTTTCGTGTCGTCGTCGCTGGCGGTCCCGGGCAGCAAGCGGTTGGTGTTCCGGCGTGCCCCGGGCCTGGCCAGGGAAGCCGGTGCCACGCAGCGGCCGGCCGCCCAGTGGTCGCGCAGCGTGTCGTGCACCTCGCGCAGTTCCTGGCGCTGAACCTGGAGCCCGCGGATCAGCGCGTCGATCTCGCCGAGGCGCTCGCCCAGCCTGGACAGCATCATTGCTTTCGAGAAGCCCTGCTGCATGTCGAACACCGTGCGCAGGCTGTCGAGCGACAGGCCGAACGATTGCGACAGCGTGACGATCTGCAGGCGCTGCACCGCGTCTTCGCCGTAGACGCGATAGCCATTGCCCGCGCGTCTGGCCGGTGGCAGCAGACCCTGGCTTTCGTAGAAGCGGATCGCCGAGGGGGCGAGACCGGTGCGGGTCGCGAGTTCGCCGATTTTCATGTGTGCCCTGCTTGACCTTCAAGTCGCCTTGAAACCGAGCATAGGCAGCCGCATGACCCTTTCACGTCAGGAGACCCATGAATTCCCACCCCGCCAGCCTGGACAGCTACTTCGCCGCATGGAATGCGCGCGACGCGGCTTCCATCCGCCGCCACCTCGGTGAAGCCTTCGGCGCCAACACCCGTTACCTGGATCCGCACCGCAGCGCGACCGGCATCGACGAGTTCGCGGCCTGCCTGCAGGCCTTCCGCGCCGAATCCCCAGACGCCGTCATCAGCTGGGCCTCGGGCGTCGACTCCCACCACCAGCTGCACCGCTATGCCTGGGAGTTGCACGTCGGCGAGCGCAGGCTCAGCGGCTACGACGTCGTCGAGCTGGATGAAAACGGGCGCATGGCCGCGGTGCTGAGCTTCTTCGGGCCGCTGCCGCCACTGCCATCACTGGCGCCGGCCGCTCAGCCGTAGGCGTAGAACAGTGCCGCGAAGAAGTGGCAGACGCTGCCGCCCAGCACGAAGAGATGCCACACGAAGTGGGCATAGCGCAGCCTGTTGTCGAGCAGGAAGACGACCGCGCCCAGCGTGTAGCTCAAGCCGCCAGCCACCAGCAGGGCCAGGCCGGGGCCGGGCATGCGCTCCACCAGCGGCCCCAGCGCGAACACCACCACCCAGCCCATGGCGAGGTAGATGGCCGTGGACACCAGCGGGTGGCGCAGGCGGTTCAGCAGCTTGATGGTCACGCCGAAGGCCGCCGCGGCCCAGACCGTGATCAGCAGCGCCAGGCCCGGCCCCTCGCGGTGCAGCACGCCCAGCGTGAAGGGGGTGTAGCTGCCGGCGATGAAGACGTAGATGGCGGCATGGTCCAGACGCACCAGCCAGGCCTTGATGCGGCCGTTGGCCAGCGAGGCGGGCAGGGCGTGATACAGCGTGGAAATGCCGTACAGCAGGATGGCCGTGGCCGCGAAGATGGCCGCCGCGGCCACGTCGGCCGCGCCGCCATGGTTCATGGCGCGGATGACGAGGATGGGCAGGGCGGCGATGGCCAGCGCGGTGCCCAGGCCGTGGCTGATGGCGTTGGCGATCTCTTCGCCCAGGGTCTGCGGGCGGTCGCCGGTGACGGAAACGGTGGAATTCATGAGAGCCTCTTACTGCCGAGGATATGTCACCAGCATGCCAGCCCCGCGTGACGGTGCCGACCCAAGGTTTGAGGGGTGCCGGGTGGTAAGAATTCCGGCGGTTCCGCCGCGGCCAGGCCCGTCCTTAAACTGCCCGCCGTGATCGACGATGCCCTCCTGGCCAAAATCAACCAGCATTGCGATGTGGTGCTGTCGTCCGCCAGTGCGGCCGGCGTGCCCAGCCTGTGCTGGGGCATGGCGGGCCGCCTGCTGGACGACCGCCGCACGGTGGAGGCCTGGGTGCGCGAAGACCAGGCCCGCCAGTTCCTCGCCGACGTGCGCGCCACCGGCCGCGTGGCGGCCGTGTTCAGCGAGCCCTACACCAGCGTCGCCGTGCAGATGAAGGGCAGTGGCGCCAGCGTGCGCGCCGCCACGCGCGACGACGAGGCCTTTCTGCGCCACCACGTCGGCAACATGGTGCGCGAGCTGGCGCTGCTCTACATCCCCGAGCAGTTCGCGCGCAACTTCTTCGAGCAGCCCTGGACGGCGCTGGCCGTGGTGCGCTTCGAGGCCGCCGACGCCTTTGTGCAGACGCCCGGCCCGCGTGCCGGCCAGCCGCTGGGCGCCCGCGCGCCGGAGGCCGGCCGTGCGGCTTGACCAGATCCGCGCCGCGCTGGAAGGCGCCATCCCCGCCACCATGGCCACCTGCTCGCCCGAGGGTGAGCCCAACGTCGCCTTCCTGTCCCAGGTGCATTACGTGGACGGCGAGCACGTCGCGCTGTCCTACCAGTTCTTCAACAAGACGCGCCGCAACATCCTCGCCAACCCGCAGGGCCAGCTGAGCGTCATCGACCCCTTCACCGGCCGGCTCTACCGCATGCGGCTGCGCTATCTGCGCACCGAGTCCGAAGGCGCGCTGTTCGAGCGCATGAAGGCCCACCTGGAGGGCATCGCCTCGCACACCGGCATGGCCGGCGTGTTCCGCCTGCTCGGCTCCGACATCTACCGCGTCGAGGAGCTCGAGGCCCTGCCCGGCAACACCGCCGTGCCGGCGCCGCCCTCGCTGCAGCCGCTGGCCGCGCTGCGCAGCATGTGCGAGAAGGTGGCGGCCTGCAGCGACTTCGGCGCGCTGGTTGACACGGCCCTGGACACGCTGGTGGCCGACCTGCAGGTGCGCCATGCGATGTTCCTCGTCATGGACGAGCCGGGCCGGCGCCTCTACACCGTGGGCAGCCGCGGCTATGCGCGCTCGGGCATCGGCTCGGAGATTGCGCTGGGCGAGGGCGTCATCGGCGTCTGCGCCCAGGCGCGCACGCCCATCCGCATCAGCTGGCTGACCCAGGCCTACCGCTACAGCCGCGCCATGCGCGAGGTCGTCAGGCTGGAAGGCTCACCCGCCGAGCTGTCCATCGAGATCCCCTACCCGGGCCTGGCCGACCCGCACAGCCAGCTCGGCGTGCCGCTGCTGCACGGCGGGCGCGTGCTGGGCGTGCTGCTGGTGGAGAGCGAGCAGGACCTGCACTTCACCTACGACCACGAGGACGCCCTGGTCGCCTTCGCCCACCTCGTGGCGGCCACCATGCGCACCCTGGGCGACACGGTCGCCGCTGCCGCCGAGACCGCGCCGGCCGAAACCCGCCCGGCCGAGCTGGACTGCCCCATGGGTGGCCAGCCGCAGGAGCCGCTGCAGCTGCGCTATCACGCGGCCTCGCACAGCGTCTTCTGCAACCAGGACTACGTCATCAAGGGCGTGGCCGGCGCCATCCTGTGGCGGCTGTTGAGCGAACATGCCGCCACCGGCCGCACCGAGTTCAGCAACCGCGAGATCCGGCTCGACCCCGCCATCAAGCTGCCCGACGTCGTCGACAACCTCGAGGCCCGCCTCATCCTGCTGCGCCGCCGCCTGGACGAGCAGAAGCTCGGCATCGCCCTGCACAAGAGCGGCCGCGGCCGGCTCAAGCTGCAGGTCTGCGGCGAACTTCAGCTCACGCAGCTCTGAGCTTGACCCCGGTGCCGCGCCACACATTGGTGGCGAAGCACAGCACCGCCACGCCCACCGTCGCCGAGCCCAGGCCGATCAGCGGCTCCACCGCCGGGTTGCCGCGCATCAGCGCCGCCAGCGCCGACAGCATCACCGGCAGGGCCACCTGGTGCAGCCAGAACTGAATGGCCACCAGCCGCGCGCTCAGGGTGTCGGCCAGGTGCTGCACCACCAGGCCGAAGCCCAGCATGCTGGCCCAGCCCAGCAGGTTGATGTGGGCGTGCACGGAGCGCAGCGAGAAGTCGTGCGTGGCGCCCATGAAGTTGCCCAGGGCGACGCCCGCGACGAGATAGATCGCGGCCATGCGCAGCCACCAGGCGGCGTAACGTTTGTTGGAGTTGTTCATCGCGTGCTCCCTTCAGGCCGTCAGGCCCGTTGCCACCGGGATGCCCAGGCCGCGGGCGAGTTGGCCCCAGGCCTCGTCGTTCAGCCGCTCGCGGGCCAGCGCCAGCACGACGTGGAAGACCGGCGCCGGGGCCTTGGCCTTCATGCCGGCCAGCAGGCCCAGGCGCTCTGCCGGCGCCAGTGCGGGCAGCATCCAGCGCAGCGACATCGTCATCTCGGCCGGCGTCAGCGAGGCCAGCAGCTGGCCGTGGATGGCCATGATGCCGGCGTCGTCCAGATGGGCCCACAGCACCGCGTTGTGCTCGGTCTCTTCCAGGTGCATATGCGCCAGGTTGTGGGCCGAGAACAGGCACACCGCGTGGTACAGCGCATGGCAGGCCGCGGGCCTCTCCTCGGCCGTGCAGCCGGGCAGGGCGCGGGCGTGGTGGCGCAGCGCCTCGATGTCCTGTTCGTGGTCCACATGCTCGGTCGCGATGCGCTGGCTGGCGCCGGGCTGCACGCGCTCCAGCGCGGTGTGCAGGAAGGTGTTCTCGTGCTCCAGGTGCGACAGGCAGAAGTCGGCCGCGGCCTCGACCTTGTCGACGAGCTGCTGCACCGAGGCCGGGTCCTGCGGGTCGACGCCGCCGGCGCTGGTGATGAGGTCGGTCAGCATCAGGCGCACGCCCTTGTGGATGCTGGCGTAGATGTCGAACCGCGGCGCCGTGGCCGTGCCGCGGACGGCGAGGAGTTCCTGGAGTGAGGTGTGCATATCGATCCCTGTGGGTGTGGTGAAGAGGTCGGTCGCTTGTTCTCGTCGACCGTGCAGCCACTGTAGGAATCGGGGCGCCAGCGCGCCGCTAAATGCTTGCTAGCGGAACCTTAAGAGTTTGCTAAGTGGTTGTGGATATTGGTATTTTTTTACATCGCGCAGGTGCCGGAGGTCATGGCGCCCGGGCTGCCGGCGTTCAGCGCCGCCTCAGCCTGGCGCTCTTGCGGGTGGCGACGAAGAAGTCGTCGGGCTTGGTCTTCACCCAGTCCACGAAGCTGCGGATCTGCGGGTGGGCCAGCAGCGCCTCGACGGTGGCGTAATGGCGCGCCAGCTCGGTCTCGGACAGCAAGGCGTGGATCTGCCGGTGGCAGACCCGGTGCAGGAACTGCGTGTGCCGTCCACCCTTGCTCTTGGGCACCAGGTGATGCGCATCGCGCTGCGCGGGCGGGATGGCGCGCTCGCACAAGGGGCAAACGGTGAGCTCGTGTTCAGCGGGGCGGCTGGGCATGCCGATCAGCTCGTTGAATGCGGCGCCGCCGCGGGCCAGGGAAAGCAGGAGAGCATGGGCCATCTTCGGCCGCCGCGCCTGTCACTGCACGGCGGCCCGGCAATCCCGAGCGCGGCAGGGGGACGGCAGGAGCCAGGTCTTGGGACCGCGCCCCGCCCCCTTCATTTCAGCATCAGCGCTTCCAATTCATGGCGATGCCGGTCGGGGCCATCTCGGCGGCCTTGCTGTCAAGTCCAAGCCGAACAGCACCGACTGCAACGCGACCCGCCTGGTTTCAACCTTGTCGAGCTGCTTGCAGGGCAGCTCCTACCGGATTGGGCGCTTGGTACGATGAGCGACGGCTTGCCAATCAAGCTGAAGCAAGGCGAAGCAGCGCGCTCGTTTTGTCCTCTCAGTCCTATGAAAGTTGATCGATGTTCGGACGACGCCGGTTGGCGATAGGCGTTGGCGCAGGCCTGACCATCGGCTTTCTGGCATTGCTCGTGATCGTCGGCACGACCATGTGGCTGGTGGAGCGCGGCAACAGCCTGTTGGAGCAGTCGGCGTTGCAGCGCACGATCCGCATCGCAGCGGTGGATCTGCGCGACCATCTGCGCACTGCGGAGTCGAGCCAGCGCGGCTTCCTGTTGACCGGAAACCAGATCTATCTAGCCCCTTACGACACGGCCAAGACGCAGGCACGGCAGGAGCTCGATGATCTTGGCCGGTTGATTCCGTCGGATGCCCCCAACCGCGCCATGCTTCCTAGGTTGTCGGAATCGGTGGCTGAAAAGATCGCCGACATGGATTCCAGCATTGCTCTGAAAAGCAGCGGTCGCGATGCCGAGGCCATGGCCTTGATCCAGCGCCATCGCGGCAAGGCGTTGATGGACGAAATCAATGTCTTCCTCCTCGGCGCGATATTGATGGCCGACGAAAACGGCACGCTGAACAGCGCAGAACAGCAACGCAATGCATCGCGGCTGCGGTGGATCTCGGCGGGCGCCGCCGTGGTCATCATCCTGGTGGTGCTGGTGGTGGCCTTCACCGTCTACCGCAACGGGCAGGCGCTGAAACTGGCTCGCGACGAAGTGCGGGCTATCAACCTGACCCTGGAAGAACGGGTGCAGACACGCACCGCCGACCTGGCCATGGCGCGGGAACGCGCCGAAGTCTTGCTGGCGGAGGTCAATCACCGCGTGGCGAACAGCCTGCAGTTGGTCGCCGTGCTGGTACGCATGCAATTGCGGGCCGTCACCGACAAGGCGGCCCAAGATGCATTGCGCGAGACGCAGTCGCGGATCAACGCCATCTCGCTGATCCACAAGAGCCTCTACACCTCGGGAGATGTGACCAACGTGGCGCTGAACGATTACCTGGGCGCCATGCTGGGCAACCTGGAAACGGCGATGAAGAAGGACGGCCATACCGCCATCCTGAAATGCTATCTGGAACCCATCTCTCTACACACGGATGCCAGCGTCAGTCTGGGAGTCGCAGTCCAGGAATTGGTCACCAACGCCTTCAAATACGCCTATCCAGAAGACAAGCCCGGCGAGGTGCGGGTCCGGCTGACTCGCTTGGAAGATGGCAAGGCCGAGCTGATGGTCGAGGATGATGGCGTAGGGATGGCGCAGAACGGCGTGGCGGCGGGCACCGGGCTGGGCAGCAAGATCATCCAGACGATGGCGTCGGCACTGAAGACCCATGTGGAATACATCAACCGCAGGCCGGGGACGGCGGCGCGGCTGGTGCTGACGACGGCGAACGCGTGATGGCATGGCGATGAAATTCAGAATGTCTGCGCTGGCGCTGCTGTGGTTCAGCGGCGCGTCGTTTGCCGCCGGCGGCGAGGGGCTGACCGTGCCGGTCAAATTGCCTGCCTACGACCCGGCGCGCGCAGCCTGCAGGGCGCCCACGGGTTTGCAGAAAAACCTGGTCTTCGTCCAGGACAACAAGCGCGAATTTATGCAAGGCGCGGGGCGCGGGCTGGAAGCGGCGGCGCGGGCACGCGGGCTCAGCTACCGCGTTGCCTTTGCCGACAACGACCCCGCGCTGATGATCAAGCAGTTGGGCGACCTCACGACCGACAGAACGGGCGCCATCGTGGTCGCGCCGATCGATCCGCCGTCGCTGGCGCCGGCCTTGAAAAAGGTCATCGGCGCCGGCGCCTATGTGGGCGCCATCGTGCCGCCGCCCGCCACGTCGGTGCTGAACGCGCCGCAATACCTGACCGGCAAGGTCCTGGCCGAAGCCGCCGCCAACTACATCCGCACGCGGCTGGGCGGCAAGGCCAAGGTCGTGCTGCTGACGCATGACGGCCTGCAATTCCTGGCGCCGCGCTTCACCGCCATGCGCGATACCCTGCGGTCACTGCCGGGCGTGACCATCGTGGCCGACATTTCGCCGGCCACGGTCGACAAGCAGGGGGGCTATCGAACCATGAAGACCATCCTGCTCGCGCAACCGAACATCGACGTCGTGCTGGGCGCGGACACGGTGGTGCTGGGCGCATTGATGGCCTTGCGAGAGGCGGGCAAGGCGCGGCCGGACCAGTTCCTGGGCGGTATCGACGGCGAGCAGGAAGCGGTCGTCGAAATCAGGAAGAGTGGCAGCCCCTACAAGGCGAGCATCAGCCTGGCGTCGTCCATCTTCGGATATGCGATGGGACAGCATGCCGCCGATTGGCTGGAAGGAAAATCCATCCCGCAGGCCATGGACATCCTGCCCAGGGCCCTCACCAGCGGCAACATCGCGGACTATGAGCGCGACGCGGCCCACCCCGGCGAGGTCTACGCCGACCCCGCACGCCGCGCGTCTTACCTGACGATGTACGGCAACATCTGTTTCGATACCCGCGACAACTACATCAACTTCCCTTGGTCGTCAGAAACCAGATAGCCTGCGATCTTTCGCAGCATCGCGCAGCCCGCCCGACATGACCGCCCGCCCTTTCGTCATCCTCTACGTCGAAGACAACGAGTACATCCGCGAGTCCTTCGTCGAGCTGCTGGCCACCGACGAGCGCCCTTTCTTGTGTGCGGCTGACGGTGCCAGCGCGCGCAAGGTGCTGCGCGAGCAGCACGTGGACCTGCTGCTCACCGACATCAACCTGCCCGACGGCTCGGGCCTGGATGTGGCCCGCGAAGCCCTGCTGCAGAACCCGACCCTGCCCGTCATCATCTGCTCCGGGCATGACCTGCGGGAAGTCGCCCGCTCGCTCGGCCCCACCGCTTTTGCGCTGAGGAAGCCCTTCGAGTTGGATGAACTCGAGGCGCTGCTCGAGCGGCTTGCCGATGAGCGGGTGGATGGCGGGGCGGGATGACGCCGGCTGCCAGATTTGATCGCGGCGGGTGCTGCCTGCGCCGTTGACGCAGCGAGGACATCCGCTGGGCCGTGAACAGCGCCGGCTCAGGCCTCGGCCACCAGCACGAAGGCTGGGGCCCAGAAGTAGTCGCTGATGTGCTCCAAGCGCGTCACGCGCCAGCCCAGGTTTTCAAGCTTCTCGCGCCACACCGACGCCGGATGCTCCCAGTTCGTCGCGGCGGTCTGGGCATCGAGCTGGCCGAGGAACATCGGGATCAGGAAGCCCTGCGCGACGAGGTCGCGCGTGGCGCCTTCGTACTCGCCCAGGGCGCGCTCGTAGCGGGCCGCGAGCGAGGCCACGTAGGCGTCTGAGCCGCGCACGAGGTCGGGGATGTCAAACTCGACGATGACGAGCTTGCGCACGTGCTCGCGCAGCCGCGCGAGGCCGGCCCAGCGTTCGGGCTCGGGAATGGCCTGCAGCGCGAAGCTGGCCTGGGCGAGGTCCCAGCGGTCATCGGGTTGGAGCTTGGCGGCGAAGGCGCCGAGGCCCTCGTTCAGCGCCTGCACGGGCAGCGCGGGCTGCTCGGCTTGGGCGCGGGCCACGGCGCTGGTCAGCAGGGCGCTGGCGGGCTCCACCAAGGTCAGGCGCTGCAGGGTTTGCGGGTTGGCGGTGGCGGCCAGCGCCGGAAACAGCGCATGGCCGTCGCCGCAGCCGATGTCGAGCAGCGAGTGGGTTTCTGTCGTGTAGTGACTCGCCAACTCCGCGCTGACGCGCTCATACAGCGGCACATTGCCGCCGCCGCGGATGAAGGCTTCGAAGGCGGCGGGGGAGGTGTAGACGTGGGTGTTTTTGGCGCTAGTGGCGTGCTGACGGAGGGCTGTGCTCAGCAGCGGGAGGTCAGTGATGGCGCTCTGCAGCGCAGTACCCGGTTGGATGGCCATGCGGGACTATAGATTTGAGACCTGACCCCGAACCCGGTCGCAGCAGCGGCAGGTCAGTGGTGATGCGTTGCAGCGCGGCGCCCGGTTGAATTGTCATGCTGGACTATAGGTTTGAGACCTGATCCCGCACCGCGCATCACCGGCGCTTTTCGCGCCATGAGTAGGGGCCTTCGGCGTTGTGCGCGCTCCCGAGCTCAACTTTCATTTCAGGAAGCTCGTGGAGGCTCGGTTCTTCCGGATTGGAACTTTTGACCACCAGGTGCAGCTGCATGCGCAGATCCCGGTGCGCAAACATGTTTGGTTCGAGCATCGGCAAAGTGACCGCGCCTCCTGCGCGCGCGACAAGCTTATGAGACAGATGATTTAAGAGCGCAGCGCGAGCCACGTGCCCAATGTTGTCGACTAGCTTGCCGATCTCGACCTTGTGCCTGCTCTCGACGGCGCTCAAATCCTCGCCATGGGCTATCGCGTTGCGGAAGTCGTTCCCTATCTCGTAGAGCTTGGTGTGATCCCCTTTGACCAGCTTTTGAAACAGCAGCTGAATTGCTTGCTTCGCGTACGGACGGTGAGTCGGAACAAGATCGCAGGTCGGGCAGAACAGGTCTCCCTTGCACTTGCTGCAACTGTCCGGGACCTTCGTGGTTGGTTTCTCAACCTGCGCCACGAGCTCGATGGATTGCCAGAAGTACTGAAACTGGTCGTCTGGGTATTGGCTGCTGACGCCGTTCGAAAACCACCTTATGGCTCTTTTGATGGCGATGTCGGAGTTCGCCTCCAAAGCGTTACGCGCCGACTCGACCAGCTCCTCGGTCAGGCATTTGTAAGGCCGATCGTCGACAACAAAGTTGCTCACGTCGATGCAGTCACGGTCCGCTAGCCCTGCGGTCCAATCAACGATGCGGCGCAGTCGGTGAATCCGAAATGTCATGCTCGTGATCAGGCTGAGGTGCGTAAGGTACTCACGAAGCAACTCCGTGCTTGGCGATTCCGCCTGATCGATGTGTTCCCCAGCCATGATCACAATGGCTCGCAACAGTGGCTCGTCAAGCCCTTTTTCTACCTTTAGGTCGCTCAGCTGGATTTCAGCGCCTCTGATCTCAATGCGTAGAAGGCTGCCCGGAATCTCGTCTGCTAAGCATCCGTGAGCCAGTACCTCGAATTCGACTAGAACCCTGTTCATATGAATGCCCCTGATTTACCTAGAGATCAGGCCCGGCAATGGGTCATCGCAGAGCCGTGTTCGCGGTTCGGGGGCAGATCTCAAATCTTTAGCCCTGCCGCCGCTGCCTGCTCTGCCGTCACCTCTTCCTCCGCATCCCGATACCTCGAGTGCCACGCATAGGTTGCCCTCATGGCTGTCAGATAGAACAGGAAGAAAACGATGGTCAGCAACACACCGGAGGCCTTTCCCATCTCGTACCACATCAGCAACTTGCCAATAGTGAAGTAGATGAAGAGGAGCGTGGCGGCCACGCGGCTCTTGCGGAACACGAAGATTGCCAGCACTGCGAATATGGCGGCGTCGACAAGAACGGCAGGGTCCAGCATGTAGGCGAGGTCTTTGTTCGTCGAGGTGGTCACGAAGCCCGCGACACCGAACGCCACAGTGATGCCCGCCGAGATCAGGGCGGCAATGCCCCCGCTCTTGATCGCCTTCGCACAGGACGCCCTGTCGTGAAAGCTGAAGCTGTCCAGGAACGATTTCTTCTCGCCGTATGTGGCCATTGGAGACTCCCTTGTCGATGTGGATAACAGTCGTCCAGGGCGAGTCGTTCGATAGACGGCTCTTGTCGCGTGCTGGACGGGTTTATGTTGCCAGTCCGACTTTTTGCCGGGGCCCCGGCAAACCCGCAAGCAGAGGATCAAACCCTATAGGCCAACCTATCGCTTCAAAACCGATAGCTCCCATTCACGCTCGCCAACCACGTCCTTCCCGGCGCTGACTCAAAGAACCGCCCATTCCCATCGTTGACGATGACCGACCCGGCATAGCGGCGGCCCGTCAGGTTGTCCACACGCAGCAAGGCGCCCAAGTCCCAGGGGCCGAGGCTGAGCTGGTATCCGGCACTTGCCGCCAACGTTGCATAGCCCGGCGCCGCATCGCTGTTGAGGTCGTTGACATACACCTTGCTCAACGCCCGCGCCTCAGCGCCCAGGCGCCAGCCCCCGCTCGACTGCCACGTCAGCGCGCCATAAACCGAAGTGCGCGCAATGCCGGGAATGCGGTTGTCGGCATTGACCTGTTGGTTGGCCGCGGCACAGGGTGTGGCGGTGCAGGTCAAAAAGCCGTCGCGGTAGCGCGCGTCCAGCCAGGTGGCCGCGACTTGTGCCTGCAGCGTGGTGGCGAGATGAAACGAGCCCGACGCCTCCAGCCCACGCCGGCGGGTGGCGCCGGCGTTTTGATAGGTGGCGCGGCCGCCGACATTGGTCTGGGTGACGATCTCGTGCTCGGTGCCAGTCTGGAACAGGGCCAGCGTGATCTCGCTGCCGTCCCAGGGCCGGGCCTTGAGGCCGGCTTCGACGCTGCGGCTGACCGAAGCCTGCAGGCCGAAGTTCAAGCCGGTGGCGCCGTTGGGTCGGTAGGCCAGCTCGTTCAGCGTCGGCGTCTCGAAGCCCTTGCCGGCGGTGGCGTAGACATGCAGGCCCTCGCTGACGGCATAGCTCGCGCCCAGCACCGGCAGCGTGGCCGAGTAGCTGGCGGCGCCGCTGTCGTCAGGGTTGGTGCGGGTGATGTAGGCATCCGTGGACGTGAAGCTGACCTTGGCGCGGCGCACGCCGGCATTCAGCAGCCAGGCCGGCGTGGGCCGCCATTCGGCTTGCAAGTACGGGTCGGCATTGCTGACGTGGTTGGTCTCGTCGCGGCGCAGGGCCCCTTGCACGCCGAGCGTCGTGCCGACGAAGTTCTGGTAGCCCAGGCGGTGCTCGCTCAACTCATCGGCGGCCACGCCGGCGATGACGCTGGCCGTGGCTCCCTTCCAGCGCCAACGCACATCGGCCCCCTGGTAGTCGCGCGACAGGTCGATGACGCCACCGGGGTGCAGGGCGCTCGCCTGCGTGGCGACCGGGATGGACTGGAACTGCGTCGTCGTGCGGTGGCCTTGGTAGACCATCACCCGCAGCGTGTTGCTCGCATCGATGCCGTGCTCCAGCACCAGGCCGCCCTGGGTCTGCTGCATGGTCTTGCGGGTGTCGAAGCTCAGCGCGGACGGGTCGACGCTGCGCGGGTCGGCCTGCCATTGCGCACGCGTCAGGCCCAGCGGGTCCTGCGCCTCGGGCAGCTCGACGCTGTTGGCGATGACGGTGAGCTGGGTGTCGGCGCCGAGCTTGAAGTGGAGCCGCGCATTGCCCAGGCGCCTCTCGGTGGCGCTGTGCTGGCGGTAGCCGTCGGTCTCGAAGCGGCTGGCGCCGAGGGTGTAGCCGATGGCGCCTGCGGTGCCGCTGGCCGACGCAGCCACGCGCTTCAGGCCGTCGCTGCCCAAGCCCACGCTGGCGTCCGCGCGCGTCGTGCCCGTGGGCGCTGCGGAGTAGATGCTGATGACGCCGCCCGAGGAGTTGCCGTACAGGGCCGAGAACGGCCCGCGCAGCACCTCGACGCGGCCGACGGTGCCGAGTTCGACATTGGTGATCTGGCCCTGGCCGTCGGGCAGGGTGGCGGGGATGTCGTCCACATAGACGCGCACGCCGCGGATACCGAAGCTGGCCCTTGCGCCGAAGCCGCGCACCGAGATCTGCCCGTCCTGGGCGTAGTTCTGGCGGTCGCGGGCCAGCAGGCCGGGCACGCCGCCCAGGCCTTCGGAGAGGTTGACCTGGGCGCGGCCGGCGCGCAGTTCCTCGCCGGTGATGCGGTCGATGGAGGCGGGCACGTCGAAGGGCGGGGCCTCGCTGCGCGTGGCGGTGACGACGACGGGGGCCAGGCGCTCGGTCTCCGCGGCATGGGCGGCGAGCACCGGAAGCGCGAGGGCCAGGGCCGCGGCCAGGCGGGTGGAGCAGGGAGCGGAGGAACTGCGGAGCATGGCTCGCCGGCAGGCGGTCGGTGAAAAAGGGCGAAGCATGCCAGGGGCGGCATGCCCCCGGCCGCGGGCCGGGCACGCCGCGCAAGGCGTCAACGCTCAGTGCCCCGAGAGCGCAGCGACCAGGGCCTGGGCGACGGCTTCACTGGAATTCGGGTTCTGGCCCGTGATCAGCTTGCCGTCCTGCTCGACGTGGCTCAGCAGGGGCAGCAGCGCGGAATGGAAGTCGGCACCGCTGGCCTCCATCTCGTCCTGCAGCAGGAAGGGAACGACATCCTTCAAGCGCGCCAGGAACTCCTCGGCATTGGTGAAGCCGGTGGCGCGGCGGCCCTTGAAAAAGGGTTGGCCGTCGGTGCGGCTGGCATGCACCAGCGCGGCCGGGCCGTGGCAGACGGCCGCGATCACCTTGCCGGCCGCATCGTGGCGCGACACCAGGGCGTGCAGGGTCGCATTGCGCGCCAGGTCCACCATGGGGCCGTGGCCGCCGGGGATGAAGATGGCGTCATAGGTTTCGTCCTTGACGGATGCGAGCGTGGCGCTGTGCTGCAGCGCTTCCAGCGGCCGGGCCCAGGTGTCGCGTTGCTCGTCGGTCGGGGCCGTCTTGGGGTCCAGCGGCACGGGGCCACCCAGCGGCGAGGAAACCGTGACGGTGATGCCGGCCTCGGTGACTGCGAGGTAGGGCACGGCGAACTCCTCCAGCCACAGGCCGGTCGGATGGCCGGGTGCGAGTTGCGAGGCACTGGTGGTGACGAAGAGGGCGCGCATGGGAGGCTTTCAGGGTGGCTGCGCCCAATTTAGGCCGTCATCCGCCCGCGCCTTGTAGGCGGCAATGCCGCGCGCAGCGCGACTCAACGCACTCTGCGGTACAGCGTGTTCCGGCTGATGCCCAGGCGCCGGGCCGCCTCCGACACATTGCCCCCCACGGCCGCCAGCGTGGCACGGATGCGGGCATCGGTGAGTTGGCGCAGGTCGTCGGGGCTGGGCCCGACGTTGGCCACGTCGGCCAGGGCCGCCAGTTCGGCCCGCAAGTCCTCGGGCAGCTCGGCGTCGGTCAGTCGTGTGGCGCCGTCGTCCAGCAGGGCCACGGCCGTCCTCAGCGCATGGGCCAGCTGGCGCACATTGCCCGGCCAGCGCAGCCGCGAGAAGGCGGCCATCAGGGCGTCGTCCACCCGCAGCGCGCGGTCCGGCGCTTCGGCCTGCAGCAGCCGGCCCACCAGGGCGGCCAGGTCGCTGCGCTCGCGCAGCGGCGGCAGCGTGAGCATCAGGCCGTTGAGGCGGTAGTAGAGGTCCTCGCGGAAGCGGCCGGCGGCCACTTCGTCCTTCAGGCTGCGATGGCTGGCGCAGACGAGGCGAAAGTCCACCGTCACCGCGGCGCCGCCGCCCAGCGGCGTGACCTCGTGCGTCTCCAGCACCCGCAGCAGGCGGGCCTGCATGGCGAGCGGCATGTCGCCGATCTCGTCAAGAAACAGCGTGCCGCCGTCGGCCTCGCGGATGCGGCCCGGCGCGCCCTGGCGGCTGGCGCCGGTGAAGGCCCCGGAGCGGTAGCCGAAGAGTTCGGCCTCGATCAGCGTCTCGGGCAGGGCGGCGCAATTGACGGCCACGAAGGGCCGGCGAGCGCGCGCGCTGCTGGCATGCAGGGCGCGGGCGAACACATCCTTGCCGGTGCCGGTTTCGCCGCACAGCAGCAGCGGGATGGCAGGCTTGTCGAGCACGCGGCGGGCGCGGGCCACGGTGCCGCGCAGGGCCGTGTCGCCGGTGTCCAGGGCGGCCAGGGCATCCATGGGGCGCCAGTCGGCGTCGGCCACCGCAGGCCGCGGCGCGGCCGGTGCGGCGCGCTGGCGCAGCGTGTGGCCGGGCTCCAGGCGCATCCACAGTGGCGTGGCAGCGGGGCTCCCCTGCACGATGCGGGGCGCGGCGCCCTGGGCCAGCAGGCGGTCCAGTTCGGTGCCGAACACGCGCTCCACGGTGGCGGCGCCAATGTCGCGGCGGGCCAGGCCCAGCAGCTCCAGCGCGGCCGTGGTGGCGCCGACGATCCAGCCGTCCTCGCTCAGCGCGACCAGGCCTTCGGTGATGGTGCCCAGGCCTTCGGCTTGCGCGTGCAGGCGCACGACGATGCCGGCGGCGTGCCGCGCGGTAAAGAGCTGGTGCTCGATCATGCGGGCGCCGGAGCGCGCCAGCGCCAGGGTGTGGCGGTGGTAGCCGCGGCGGTCGCCGGAGATGTCCAACACACCGACCAGCTGGCCGGCGGCGTCGGCGATGGGCGCGGCGGCGCAGGTCAGGAAGCCGTTGCGCTCCAGGTAGTGCTCGCCGCCGTGAACGACCAGGGGCGCGCCCTCGGCCAGGGCCGTGCCGATGGCGTTGGTGCCGCGCCATTGCTCGCTCCATACGGCGCCGGGGCGCAGGGCCACGCGGGCGGCGCGGTCGGCGAACTGGGGCTCGCCGGTGGCGTGCAGCAGCAGGCCCTGGGCGTCGGCCAGCAGCACCAGGCTGTCGCTGCCCTGGACCTGCTCATTCAGGAAGGCCATCACCGGCCGGGCGTGGGCCATCAGCACATGGCGGTGCTCCAGCGCGTGGGCCAGCTGGGCGGCGCTGGCATGCGGCGCACCTTGCGGGCGGCCCAGGGGCTGCAGGCCGAAATCGCGGCAGCGCGCCCAGCTGGCCTGCAGCGGGCCGGCGATGAGGCCGTCGGCGACGGCGCCCGTATCCAGCCATTGGCGGCGGGCCTGGCGGATGCGATCCGGTGGCGTGGGGCTGGGCATGCGGCTTGTCTCCTGGCGGCCCGTCGAAGGCTCTGCACAACTCTGGCGGATGGGACGCTAGCTCGGCGCCCGGGCCCGTCAAGCGATTAAACCGCCCGGGCGGGTGCTGTGCCAATCCGGGGCGGTGTAACAGCGCGGCTGTTCCGTTTCGTGACAGTCGCCGCTGCTTTCGCGCGGTCGGGTGCGCCGCCGCAAGGACTTGGCGCTCCAACCGCGCTGGCATGGGCCTTGCGCTGTAGGCAGTGACCCGCGCAATTGACGCGGGCAATCCATTGCCCACTGGAGACAGCCCATGACCGTTTATGCCGCCCCCGGCCAAGCCGGCGCCAAGATCGCCTACAAGCCCAAGTACGACAACTTCATCGGTGGCAAGTTCCAGCCGCCGGTGGAGGGCCAGTATTTCGATGTCATCTCGCCGATCAACGGCAAGGTCTACACCCAGGCCGCGCGCTCGGGCGCCAAGGACATCGAGCTGGCCCTGGACGCCGCCCATGCCGTCGCCGCCAAGTGGGGGGCCACCCCGCCCGGCGAGCGCGCCAACATCCTGCTGAAGATCGCCGACCGCATCGAGCAGAACCTGGAGCTGCTGGCCTATGCCGAGAGCGTGGACAACGGCAAGCCCATCCGCGAGACGCTGAATGCCGACATCCCGCTGGCGGTGGACCACTTCCGCTATTTCGCCGGCTGCGTGCGCGCCCAGGAAGGCGCGTTGAGCGAGATCGACGGCAACACCATCGCGTATCACTTCCATGAGCCGCTGGGCGTCGTCGGCCAGATCATTCCCTGGAACTTCCCCATCCTGATGGCGGCCTGGAAGCTGGCGCCCGCACTGGGTGCCGGCAATTGCGTTGTGCTCAAGCCCGCCGAGAGCACGCCCATCGGCATCCTGCTGATGGCCGAGCTGATCGCCGACCTGCTGCCTCCCGGTGTGCTGAACATCGTCAACGGCTTCGGCCGCGAGGCCGGCATGCCGCTGGCCAACAGCAAGCGCATCGCCAAGATCGCCTTCACCGGCTCCACGGCCACCGGCAAGGTCATTGCCCAGGCGGCGGCCAGCAACCTGATCCCGGCCACGCTGGAACTGGGCGGCAAGAGCCCCAACCTCTTCTTCGAGGACGTGATGGCGCAGGACGACGCCTTCCTGGACAAGGCCATCGAGGGCCTGGTGCTGTTCGCCTTCAACCAGGGCGAGGTCTGCACCTGCCCCAGCCGCGCGCTGATCCAGGAGAGCATCTACGACAAGTTCATGGAGCGGGCGCTGAAGCGCGTGGCGGCCATCAAGCAGGGCAATCCTCTCGACACCGACACCATGATGGGCGCCCAGGCCTCGTCGATGCAGATGGACAAGATCCAGACCTACCTGGCCCTGGGCAAGGAAGAGGGCGCCAAGGTGCTGATCGGCGGCGACCGCGCCCAGCTGGGCGGCGACCTGGCGGGCGGCTATTACATCCAGCCGACGCTGTTCCAGGGCAACAACAACATGCGCATCTTCCGCGAGGAGATCTTCGGCCCGGTGCTGGCCGTGACCACCTTCAAGGACGAGGCCGAGGCGCTGCAGATCGCCAATGACACGCCCTATGGCCTGGGCGCCGGCGTGTGGAGCCGCGACGGCAGCCGCGCCTACCGCCTGGGCCGCGCCATCCAGGCCGGCCGCGTGTGGACGAATTGCTATCACGCCTATCCGGCGCATGCCGCCTTTGGCGGCTACAAGGAATCGGGCATCGGCCGCGAGACCCACAAGGCCATGCTGGACCACTACCAGCAGACCAAGAACCTGCTGGTCAGCTACTCGCCCAACGCATTGGGCTTCTTCTGAAGCCGCGGTGGCCACGCCCATCCCCCGCGTGCAGGCCACCGCTGCCGCGCAGGCGCTCATCGAGCAACTGCGCGGCCAGCATGGCGAGCTGCTGTTCTACCAGTCGCATGGCTGCTGCGCCGGCAGCGCGCCGATGTGCTTCACGGTCAGTGAGTTGAAGCTGGGTGCCGACGACCAGCGGCTGGGTGAAGCGGCCGGTGTGCCGGTCTACGCCAGCCAGTCCCAGTGCGACTACCTGGCCGGCCTGCAGATGACGCTGGATGTGGCGCCGGGCAACAGCGGCAGCTTCGGCCTGGAGGACGGCTCGGGCCAGCATTTCGTCGCCCACTTCCGGCTGTGGACGGATGAGGAGGTGCCGCGGCTGGCGGCGATCCGTGCCGTGTGAATCAGCGCCGGCGACCGCGCACCAACGGCAGCACGCCCATCGCCAACAGGGCCAGCGGCAGCGTGCCCGGCAGCGGCAGCTGGTTGACGGCCAGCGCCACGCGCAGGTTGTCCAGGCCGGTTTCCTCGTTGCCGCCGCTGGCCTCGTGCGCCTCGTTCCAGGTGAAGGAGGCGATGGACACGTCCGACACGATGCCGATGAAGATCGGCCCGATGACAGGTAGGCCGGCGACGTTCATGCTGTAGCTGCTGCCGTCGCTGAAGAGGAAGTCCAGCACGCCTTCGTCCACGGCCGTGGAGCCGTTGCCCGGGACGGCCTCGAAGCTCATGATGTCCAGCGCGACGGCCCGGTAGGGCAGGGTGTAGTTGCCCTTGTAGTAGCCGTCGCCCTGGGCACGCTGCGGGCCGAAGGCGCTGGCGCGGCGGTCGGTCGCGTTGAAGGCCTCGACGGCGCCGATATTGCTGCTCAGCGTGACACCGGGCAGCAGCTGCACGCCGGTGAGATCGGTGTTCAACGCGTAGCCGGAAAAGTCTTGCGTCTGCACCGGGCCGCTCACGGCGGCCTGCCAGTCGGCCAGCGTGGCGTAGACGGACACGGTCGCGGCCTGGGCCACGCCGAGGACAGAGAGGGCAAGGGCGGTGAAGATGCGGCGCATGGCGGGTCTCCTGGTGGCGGATGGGCCATTGGCTGCCTGTGGCTGCGCCGCGCACACCCCAAAGACTTGGGGGCGCCCCGCGGATGGAGGGGGCGTCATGGCGCGAAGACGTAAAGCCTGTCGCAGCAATCAGTGCCTGCGGCTTCGCAGCAGCGGCATCAGGCCCGATGCCATCAATGCGAGCAAGGCCAGCGGCAGCGAACCCGGCAGAGGCAGGCGATTGGCCGGCGCCCGCATGGCCACGCGCAGGTTGTCCAGGCCGCTCTCCTCGTTGCCGCCATTGCCTTCATGGGCCTCGGTCCAGCGGAAGGACGCGATGGCGCTGCTCGAAATGATGCCGACAAAGATGGGCGCGCCGCTGCCGCCCGAGATGGCGATGTTCTGGGTCGTGCCGTCGGCGAACAGCAAGGACAGCAGGCCGGGGTCGATGGCGGTGCTGGGCACGCCGGGGATGGCTTCGAAGCCCGTGATGTCCAGGGCCACGGCGAGGAAGGGCAGGGCGTAGTTCGCCTCGTAGAAGGCATTGCCGTTGGCGCGCGGCCCGAAGGCCATGGCCGTCTGCGCAAAGGCCTGCACGGGGCCGAGGTTGCTCGTCAGCGTGACGCCGGGCAGCACGGCCACGCCGGTCAGGTCGGTGCCGGGCGCGTAGCCGGTGAAATCCTGCGCCTGCGCCGACCCGCTGATGGCGGCCTGCCAGGTGGCGAGGCTGGAATAGACGGACACGGTGGCGGCCTGGGCCAGCCCAGCGGCGGACAGGGCAAGGACAGCAAGGGTGCGGCGCATGGGGCTCTCCCGAAAGGCGACACGCCATTGAGCGCCCGCGGCCGGGCCCGCGCCCACCCCGAGGTCGTGGGGATGCCCCGCGGATGCAGGGGGAATCGTCCGCAGCCATCATGCGGCCTCGTTCACCTCCGTTCTTGCGTCATGACCGATTCCACCGCCCGCCGCGTCCTGGTCCTGCTGGCCAGCACGCGCGCCGATGGCAATGCCGAGCTGATGGCCCGTGCGGCCGTGGCCGCCCTGCCGGCCGATGTCGAGGTGCGCTGGCTGCGCCTGGCCGAGCTGGACCTGCCGTCCTTCGCGGACATCCGCCACGAGGGCAGCGGTCAGTACCCCGAGCCCGAAGGCGACCTGGGCCGGGTGCTGAAGGACACGCTGTGGGCGACCGACCTGCTCGTTGCCGCGCCGCTGTACTGGTACAGCGTGCCGGCGCCGCTGAAGCTCTACCTTGACCACTGGAGCGGCTTCATGCGCGTGCCGGGCGCCGACTTCAAGCCGCAGATGGCCGGCAAGGCCCTGTACGTGCTGTGCGCCACCAGCAGCGGCGAGGAGCCGCACCTGGCCCGGCCGCTGCTGGACTGTCTGCGCTTCAGCGGCGACTACATGAAGATGCGCTGGGGCGGCAGCGTGCTGGGCGATGGCAGCAAGCCGGGTGACGTGCTGAAGGACGAGGCCGCCGTGGCCGCGGCGGCGCGGCTGCTGGTGGGCTGAGCGACCGCGTTCAGGGGCGGCGCTGCGCCGCCAGCGGCGGGTGCAGGAACTGGGTCTCCAGGCGCTTCAACGTGCCATCGCGCTGCAGAGCCTGCAGGGCTGCGTTGAAACGCTCGACAAGCTCGGGCTTCACCTGCTGCCGCGAGAAGGCAAATACCGGCGCGTCGTCGTCGATGACGATGGGGGTGGCCTGCATCACCGCAGCGAGGCCGAGCTGGCGGGCCAGGAAGGTGGTCGAGTACTCATCGGCAACGAAGGCATCGATGCGACGCATCTGCAGCATGCGCAGCAGGCCTTCGAGGCTGGTGGCCTCTTCCAGGCGGCGCTCGGGGCCGGGTCGCGCCAGCAGGGTTTTCAGTTCGGCGAGATAGGCCGTGCCGCGCTCCAGGCCGAGGCGCAGGTTGGACGCGCGCAGCTCGGCCAGCGTGGTGACGCGCTGGCCAGGCTCCAGGTCGCTGCGCAGGAACACCAGGTTGCGCGTGCGCAGGCCCGGCAGCGAGAAGCGGGCATAGCGCTCGCGGTCGGGCCGGGGCAGCACGCCAGGGACGAGGTCGACGCGGCCCGCTTCGAGCTCGGCCATCGCACGCGCGAAGGGCAGTTCCACGGGCGTCAGGCGGCAGTCGATGCGTGCCAGGGCCGCGCGCGCCACCTCGATCTCCAGGCCGGTCAGGCGATGCTGCTCGTCCTCGTACTGGTAGGGCGGGTCGTGCTTCCAGGTCGTGCGCAGCTCGCAGGCCGACGCGATGGCGGCGGGCAGCAGCCAAAGGCACAGGGTGCGGACGACGGAGCGCATGCCGGAGGGAGCGAGGGGCAGGTCTGACGCAATGTAGCCCTTCGGCCCGCCGTCACCAACGGCCGGCAGGCGTACCTCGCTGGTAACCCGGGCCGCATCCCGCCTGCCTACACTGCCCCGCGGCCTGCAGAGCCGCCCCCGGTGCGTCGCGCTGCGGGACCACACGGATGGATGGAGACAGGGAATGGCCAAGAACAACAACCCGTGGCTGGCCGCGCTGGCCGCTGGTGTGATCGTCGTGGGTTGTGGAGGCGGCGGCGGTTCTGCGGCGCCGGCTCCTGCCCCCGCCCCAGCGCCTGCACCTGCACCTGCACCTGCACCTGCACCAGCTCCTGCCCCGGCTCCAGCGCCGACCCCTGCGCCGGCTCCGGCACCCAATCCCGCCTGGTTTCCGACCGGCACGGCCGAGTCCTTCGCCCAGCTCGAGATCAAGACCACCAATGCCGCGCCCATCCTGACCCGCGAGGACTATGTGACGGGCAGCTACAAGTTCTCCGGCGCCGGCCTGACAACGGCGGAAGGGGTGCTGGAGATCAAGGGCCGCGGCAACTCGACGTGGGACTGGCCCAAGAAGCCCTATCGCCTCAAGCTGGGCAATGCCACCGCGCTGGCGGGCATGCCGTCAAGCAAGCATTGGGTGCTGCTGGCCAACTACGCCGACAAGACGCTGGTCCGCAACGACATGGCGTTCACGCTGAGCCGCCAGCTGGGCATGGCCTACACGGCGCGCGACCAGGTCGTGGAGGTGACGCTGAACGGCGAGTACCGCGGCCTGTACCAGCTGGCCGAGCACATCCGCGTGGCCAAGGACCGGGTCGACATCCCGGAGCTGAAGGCCACCGACACCGGCGCCGACAAGATCTCCGGCGGCTACCTCATCGAGGTCGACTTCCGCATGCACAAGGACTTCTGCAAGGACCCGGACGCGGCGGCCTTCTCGACCTTCTGCGTGAACGGCGTCAACACCCTGCGCGACACGCAGTACTGCGTCGACTCCAAGCGCGGCATGGCGCCCTTCTGCGTGAAGGAGCCCGAGGACATGTTCAAGCCCGAGTGGGCGGCGCAGCGCACCTATCTGGAGAAGTATTTCGCCGACGCGGAAAGCGCGCTGTTCGGTGACGGCTTCAAGGACCCGGCGACGGGCTATGCCCAATACATCGATGTGGACTCAGTGATCGACTACTACCTGATCAACGAGTTCGCCAAGAACGTCGATGGCGCGACCGCCAGCTTCTTCATGGCCAAGAAGCGTGACGGCAAGCTCCACTTCGGGCCCATCTGGGACTTCGACCTCGCCTTCGGCAACGCCGGCTACAACGGCGTGGATAAAGCCACGGGCTGGCACATCCGCCTCTACCCCTGGTTCGCCCGCCTGTTCGAGGACCCGGCCTTCGCCGCCAAGGTCAAGGCCCGCTGGCAGGTGCTGAAGGCCGACGGCAAGTTCGAGCAGATCCTGAGATACGCCGAGGCCCGCGCGACGTGGATGACCCAGGGCCAGCAGAAGAACTTCGTGAAGTGGCCCATCTTCGCCTGGACGACCTGGTACACCCGGGTGGTCCCAGGCAGCTACGACGGCGAGGTCAAGGAGATGCTGCGCTGGCAGCGCGAGCGGCTGAACTGGATGGATGCCGAACTGAGCAAGTGAGCGGCACCCTGCCGCTCAGGGTCGCTCAAGGCCGGGTCGCGTAGCTCTGGGCGCGCAGCGCGTCGGCAATGCCACGGCGGTTCTGCGCCAGCGCGGCCATGCTGAAGTGGATGTGGCCGCTGCCCGGCGACAGGCGGCGGATGCTGTCGATCTGGCCCAGCACCTCGTCGGGCTGCCAGCTCTTGTCGCTGGCGTCGATGCGGCTGGTGAACAGGCCCGGGTGGATGGGCCGGCCCAGCGGGTTGGAGGCGCGCCAGGCCTGCAGCAGTGGCTCGAAAGCCTGGGCGGTCTGCGCGCGTGGCCAGTAGAGCTGGGGCGCGAGGTAGTCCAGCCAGCCCTCGCGCAGCCACAGCTCGACGTCGGCATAGAGCTTGTCGTACTGGCTGAAGCCGGCAATGCCCGCGGGGCGTGCCGAAGGCTTGGGAATGCCGAAGGGGCTGATGCCGACGCGCGTGCCGGGGCGCACCTCGTGGGCCAGGGTGTACAGGCGCTGCACCAGGCTGTTGACGTTGTAGCGGCGCCAGTCGGCACGGCTCAGGCTGCCACCCTGGCTGACATAGCGCTGCCAGCTCGGCTCGTCGGGGAAGTCGATCTCCTGCTTGGTCGCCGGATCCTGGATGGGATAGGGGTAGAAATAGTCGTCGATGTGGATGCCATCGACGGCATAGCGGCTCAGGATGTCGCGCGCGACGGCCAAGGTCTGCTCGGCGGCGGCGGGCTCGCCGGGGTCCATCCAGAGCTGGTCGCCGTAGCGCTTGACCCAGTCATGGTTGCGGCCGATGTGGCTGTCGGCCAGGGCCGACTTGGCCGTGCTGTGGCGGGCACGGTAGGGGTTGATCCAGGCGTGCAGCTCCAGGCCGCGCGCGCGCGCCTCGGCCAGCCAGACGGCCAGCGGGTCGTAGCCGGGATGCTGGCCCTGGGTGCCCGTCAGGTACTCGCTCCAGGGCTCCAGCTTGGATTCGTAGAGCGCATCGGCGCTGGTGCGCACCTGCAGGATCAGCGCATTGAGGCCGATGCTGACGGCGGTGTCGCACAGGGCCTTGATCTCGGCCTGCTGGGCCTCGGCGCTGAGGCCGGGCTTGCTGGGCCAGTCGATGTTGGCGACGGTGGCGATCCAGGCGGCCCGCCATTCGCGGGGGGGCGGCGAGGCCGGGTCGGCGGCGACTGGCGCGGAGGCGGACGGTGCGGGCGCCGGTGCGGCTTCGCCGGGTGGCGTGGGCACTGGCGGCGTGGCGCAGGCGGCGAGCAGGGGGACGCTGGCGAGGCTCAGCAGATCACGACGTTTCATGGCATCAGACTTTCACAAACCACTGCTTGCGATACATCAGCCAGGCGACGGCATACATGACGAGCACGAAGACGACGGCGTGCAGCAGGGAGGCATTCATCGGCGTGAGGCCTGAGTCGCGCAGCGGCGCATACAGCACGCGGCCCAGCGTGCGGCCATCGGCGAACTTGACCGTGTAGAGCAGCTTGGCGACCAGGCCCGACAGCGCGAACAGGAAGAGGGCGTTCATGCCGAAGACGACCAGCGGGTGGAGCACACGTGCCCAGCGCTCGCGGGCCAGCGGCTGCGGCATGGCGTCCAGCAGCCAGTGGAAGACGGCAAAGACCAGCAGGGCCCAGCCCGCCATCGCGAAGACATAGGACGGTGTCCACAGTGACTTGTTGATGGGCATCAGCACGCCATCCAGCACCTGGCCCAGCCACAGTGAGGCCAGGCCGGCGACGACCCAGGTCATGGTCTTCTCGGCGGGTTGGCGGTTGGAAGCCAGCACATAGCCGGCCAGCACGCCCAGCAGCTGCGATGCAACGGCGGGCAATGTCGACAGCAGGCCCTCAGGGTCCCAGGTCTTGGCGGACTTCCACAGATGGCCGTCCAGCAGCAGGCGGTCCAACCAGGCACCGGCATCCTTGCCGGGTTCCAGCAGGCCGACGTGGACGATGCCTTCCGCGTCGGGCACGGGCAGCAGGAGTTGCACGGCCGAGTAGACGGCCATCAGCAGCAGCGCCCACAGTGCGACGCCGCGCTGGCCGCACCAGATGACGATGGGCGCCGCCGCCAGCGTGCACAGGCCCAGGCGCTGCAGCACGCCGGGAATGCGCAGGGTCTCGAAGTTGAAGTTCGGGATCAGGTTGAGAGCCAGGCCGATGCCGATGATGACCAAGGCTCGGCGTGCGGTGGTCATCAGCAGGGCGGTCTTGTCGGCCCCGGCCTGCGCGCGGCGCGCCAGGCTGATCGTCATGGCCATGCCGCTGATGAAGACGAAGAAGGGGAAGACCCAGTCCGTGAAGGTCCAGCCGTTCCAGTGGGCGTGCAGCAGTGGCGCGTAGACGTTGCCCCAGTCGCCCGGGTTGTTGACGAGCAGCATGGACGCGATGGCGAAACCGCGGAAGGCGTCGAGGCTCAGGATGCGCTGCTTCACGTGTCCGCCTTCTTGCCGAAGTTGTCCGGCACCTTGATGAGGGCCGCCATCGCGAAGCTGGGCAGCGTGGCCACCAGCACCCAGGCGAAGAAGGGCACATAGCCGATGTGATCCTGCAGCCAGCCGCTCCACATGCCCGGGATCATCATGCCCAGAGCCATGAAGCCGGTGCAGATGGCGTAATGCGCCGTCTTCTGCGGGCCGTCGGCGACGTGAATCATGTACATCAGATAGGCCGTGAAGCCGAGGCCATAGCCGAACTGCTCGACGGCCAGCGCACTGCTGATGACGGCGAGGCTGGTGGGGTGGGTCATGGCCAGCAACAGGAAGGCGACGTTGGGCACATGCATGGCCAGCACCAGCGGCCACAACGCGCGCTTGAGGCCGAAGCGGGAGATGACCCAGCCGCCAAACAGGCCGCCCAGCGTCAGCGCGGTCAGGCCCACCGTGCCGTAGGCGATGCCCACGGCCTTGGTCGTCAGGCCCAGGCCGCCCTTGTCGACGGGGTCGAGCAGAAAGGGCGAGGCGAGCTTGAGCAGCTGCGCTTCGGGGAAGCGGTAGAGCAGCAGAAAGCCCAGGGTGACGGCGATGCCGGGCTTCCTGAAGAAGCTGGCGAAAACGGCGAAGAAGTCGGCCAGCAGGCCACGCGCTGCGCCGCGGCCCGGGCCACGCACATCGGCCGCGGGGCGGGGCAGCACGACCGCATGCCACAGGGCCAGTAGCACGAACAGGCAGGCCAGCAGCCAGAACACGACGGTCCAGGCCTTCACGACGCTGCCGGTGCGCTCGGTCAGCTCACCGGCCAGATAGACCAGGCCGCCCTGGCCACCGATATTGGCCAGGCGGTAGAAGGTCGAGCGCACGCCGACAAAGGCCGCCTGCTGGTGCTGGGGCAGGGCCAGCATGTAATAGCCGTCGGCCGCGATGTCGTGCGAGGCCGAGGCGAAGGCCATCAGCCAGAACACGGCCAGCGACAGCTGGAAGACATGGTCGGTCGGAATCGTCAGCGCCACGCCGGCCAGGGCCGCGCCGACAAAGAACTGCAGTACCGCCACCCAGGACCGCTTGGTGCCGAACAGCTCGGCCAGCGGCGACCACAGCGGCTTGATGACCCAGGGCAGGTAGAGCCAGCTGGTGTAGAGGGCGATGTCGGTGTTGGAGATACCCAGGTTCTTGTAGAGCACCACCGACAGCGTCATCACGACGACGTACGGAATCCCCTGAGCGAAGTAGAGCGTGGGAATCCACGCCCACGGGGAGCGGTTCATGCCGCCAACGCTTTGCTCACGCTGCCATCGGCGGCATCCAGCAGCGTCCGCGCAGCGTCGGCACCCACGCCGCGCTTGAGCATGACCAGGGCCGTCTTCACATGGTGATCGCATTGCGCCAGGGCCGCCTGGGCGTCGGCTTCGCTGGCGCCACTGGCGCGCATGGTCAGGGCCACGGCGCGCTTGACGAGCTTCACATTGGTGGCCTTCAGGTCCACCATCAAGTTGCCATAGACCTTGTTCAGCCTGACCATCAGGGCCGACGAGAAGGTGTTGAGCGCGATCTTCTGCGAGGTGCCGGCCTTGAGCCGGGTGCTGCCGGAGATGACTTCGGGGCCGGTGTCCAGTGTGATGCCGATGTCGGCCTGGGCCGTGACCGGCGCGCCCGGGTTGTTGGCGAAGCCTATGGTCAGCGCGCCGGCCGCGCGCGCGGCTTCGATGGCACCGAGAACATAGGGGGTGCCGCCCGAGGCCGCCAGCAGCAGGGCGACGTCGTTGGGGCCGGGGTTGAGTGCTGCCATCTCGGCGGCGCCCTGGGCGCGGTCGTCCTCGGCGCCTTCGACGGCGACAAACATCGCGCCCTGGCCGCCGGCGATGACGGCCACGGCCCGCTCGCGAGGCCAGGAGAAGGTGGGATAGAGCTCCACGCTGTCCAGCACGCCCAGGCGGCCGGACGTGCCGGCGCCGGCATAGAGCAGGCGGCCGCCCGCGCGGATGCGCGGCACGGCAGCGTCCACGGCGGCGGCCAGCTGGGGCAGGGCGGCCTTCACGGCGGCGACGGCGGCGGTCTGATCGTCGACAAATGCATCCAGCAGGGCCGGCGTGGCGTAGGTGTCCAGGTCGGGATGCCGAGTGCTCGGTGTTTCGGTGTTCAGCATGGGAGAGGTTGGCAGCAAGCTGCCGGACTCTAGCGGCTCACATTAGGGCATGACGAATGCCACGCGCCATTGCAGTCATAACGGTAGGTAATCAGAATCTGCCGGCTGGCTGTAAGGACTCGAAGCTTCATCCCGACACAAGCTGGCAAGTCGGTTCCGGCAGTTCAGGGCCCGACCTGTGGTGATTACCCGATCTCATCCACTTATCTTTTCTGGAGACCTCCATGAACGCATCCCTGAAGACCGGCCTGGGCATTGCTGCCGCCGCTGCCGCCCTGTTCGCCACCACCGCCATCCCGACGACGGCCGCTGCCGCCGACGGCATGGTCAAGTGCTCCGGCGTGAACAGCTGCAAGGGCACCTCCGAGTGCAAGACCGCCAAGAGCGACTGCAAGGGCCACAACGGCTGCAAGGGCCAGGGCTGGGTCAGCAAGAAGTCGGCCGACGAGTGCACCAAGGCCGGCGGCAAGGTTGAAAAGTAAAGAGTAAACCCACCACCCCCGAGACGCTCACGCGTCTCCCCCTCAAGGGGGCGCAGCCAGTGGCCTGGCAAAGCCAGTTCCACGGCTGCCGCTTGATGGCGTGCGAGCCTGTGGCCGCACGTCAATTCTTTCTGTCGTTATGACTCGTATTCAAGGCTTTGGCCTCGGCTTGCGGACCGAGAATTACGCCGCCTTCGAGGCTGGCGTCGACGCCGCCGTGAGGCCCGACTGGCTGGAGATCATTTCCGAGAACTACCTGGTGCCGGGCGGCCCGCCGCTGGCGCATCTGGAGCGCATCCGCGCTGACTATCCGCTGGTCATGCACGGCGTGTCGCTGTCCGTGGCCGGGCCGGCGCCGCTGGACCTCGGCTATCTGAAGGAACTCAAGGCCCTGGCCGACCGCCTGCAGCCCGGCTGGGTCTCCGACCATCTCTGCTGGAGCGCCGATGCCCACAGCCAGCTGCATGACCTGCTGCCCGTGCCGCTGACGCGTGCGGCGCTGGACCACGTGGGCGGGCGCATCGCCCAGGTGCAAGACGTCCTTGGCCGGCCGCTGGTGCTGGAGAACGTGTCCAGCTATGTACGCTTTGCGGCCGACGAGATGAGCGAGTGGGACTTCATCGCCCAGCTGCTGAAGGCCACCGGCGCCCAGCTGCTGCTGGACGTCAACAACGTCTATGTCTCGGGCCGCAACCATGGCTTCGACCCCGTCACCTATCTGGACGCCATTCCCGTCGAGCCGGTGCGCCAGATCCATCTCGCCGGCCACGAGGACCGCGGTGACATCGTCATCGACACCCACGACCATCCGGTGCGTGACGAGGTCTGGGCCCTGTACCAGCACGCGGTGAAGCGCTTCGGCACCGTACCGACCATGATCGAGCGCGACGATCACATCCCGCCGCTGGAGTCGCTGCTGGCCGAGCTGGCTGTGGCCCGCCGCCTGGCGGCTGAAGCATGAGCGTCATCCAGCAACAGCAGCGCCTCGCCGCCGCCATCCGCGACGGCGCCGACGCGGTCGATCTGCTGGCCGGCGACCATGCACTCGGTCTCGAGGTCTACCGCCATGCCTACCGCGCCCGCCTCGTCGCGGCGCTGACCGACAACTACACCGTGCTGGCCCGGGCCCTGGGTGATGAGGCCTTCGAGGCCCTGGGCCAGGCCTATCTGGCCGCCAGGCCCAGCCAGCACCCGTCCATCCGCTGGTTCGGCCATGAGCTGGCGGCCTTCATGGCCGCGGCCGACGACGAACTCGTGCCCCACGCCAGTCTGGTCGACTTTGCCCGCATGGACTGGGCCCTGCGCGGCGCCTTCGACGCGGCCGAGGCGCTGCCGCTCGACCCCGTGACGCTGGCCGCGCTGGGCCCCGACGACTGGGCCGGCCTGGTCCTGCATCTGCAGCCCAGCGCCCAGCGCGTGGTGCTCTCGCATGCCATCGAGCCCGCCTGGCGCGTGCTGCGCGAGTGGGATCCCGAGTCCGGTGACGATCAACCCGAGCTGCCCGAGCCGGTGCCGCATGAGCATGTGCTGCTGACCTGGCGCCAGGACGGCGAGACCCGCTGGCGTTCGCTGGAGCCGCTGGAGGCGGTGCTGCTGCAGGCGGTGGCTGACGGTGCCCCCTTTGCACTACTTTGCGAACGCGCCGCCACCGAGTTGGGCGATACCGAGGCTGCGGCCCCGGCTGTGATTGGCGCCCTGCAGCGTTGGCTGGCCGACGGGTTGTTGCGAGCGACTTGACCGACCTGGGTGATGGGTCATGGGAGCTTGGCTATCCTGCGCCCATCCGACCACCGAGGTTCACCACCATGTCCCGACTGCTGCTGACGGCCCTGCTGGCCGCCGCCTTCCTCCCGACCGCCCAGGCCGCCCTCAGCGTCGGTGCTCCGGCGCCCGACTTCAGTGCCGACGCCGCCGTCGGTGGCGAGGCCTTCAAGTTCAAGCTGGCCGAGGCGCTGAAGAAGGGTCCGGTGGTGCTGTACTTCTATCCCAAGGCCTTCACCAGCGGCTGCACGGTTGAGGCCCATGAGTTCGCCGAGGCGACCGACAAGTTCAAGGCGCTGAACACGACGGTCATCGGCATGTCCAACGACGACATCGCCACGCTGAAGAAGTTCAGCGTCGAGGCCTGCCGCAACAAGTTCGCCGTCGCGGCCGATGCCGGTGGCAAGGTCATCAAGGACTATGACGTCACGCTGAAGATGGTGCCCGGCACCATGGCCGATCGCGTCTCCTACCTGATCGGCACCGACGGCAAGGTCGCCGCCGTGCATGCCAGCATGAACCCCGACGGCCACATCGACGCGATGTTGAAGGCCGCCGAGAAGCTGAAGAAGTGATCGCCGGCCTCAGCGCGGCCGAGCTGCTGGCGGCCTACCGTTCCGGCGGCCTGTCGCCCGTCGAGGTCATGCGGGCCGTGCTCGCCCACGCGCAGTCGCGCGAAGGCGAACTGCATGCGCTGTGTGCCGTCGAGGCCGAAGCGGCTCTTGCTGCCGCCGCCGAGAGTGAGGCGCGTTGGCGCGCCGGCACACCGCTGGCGCTCGACGGCATCCCGGTCACGCTGAAGGAAAACATCGCCGTGCCCGGCGCGGCCTATCGCATGGGCACCGCGGCGACGGCCGATGACGCGGCGGCCGACTTCGAGGCGCCACCGGCCGCACGGCTGCGTGAGGCCGGCGCTGTCCGCTGGGCGCGCACCACCATGCCCGACTACGGCATGCTGAGCTCGGGCCTGTCCAGCCTCTACGCCGAGCCGGCCCGCAATCCCTGGGACGTCGCGATGACGCCGGGCGGGTCGAGCGCAGGCGCCGCGTCTGCCGGTGCCGCGGGCTATGGCCCCTTGCACCTGGGCACCGACATCGGTGGCTCCATCCGCCTGCCGGCCGGCTGGTGCGGCCTGGTCGGCCTCAAGCCCAGCCATGGCCGCGTGCCCATCAAGCCGGGCTATGCCGGCCGCGTGGCAGGCCCGCTGACGCGCACGGTGGCGGATGCGGCGCTGATGCTGGGTGTGTTGGCGCAGCCCGATGCGCGAGACCCGACGCAGCTGCCGCCGGTCGACTTCATGGTGCGCCCGCTCGATGTGCGCGGCTTGCGTATCGGCCTGCTGATTGACGCGGGCTGGGGTGAAGCCGTGCAGCCCGAAGTAGCCGCCGCCATCCACGCTGCTGCGAAGGCCTTCGAGCGAGCGGGGGCCATCGTCGAGCCGCTGGCCGCCTTCCAGACCCGCGAGATGGCCGATGGCATCGACCGTTTCTGGCGCATGCGCTCCTGGCTGGACATTTCGGCCCTGGCGCCCGAGCGGCGTGCCAGGGTGCTGCCCTACATCCTCGACTGGGTGGCGCCCGCCGCGGGCTATGACGGCGGCACGGTGTTCCGCGGTTATGGCCAGATGCAGGCCTTGCGCGAGGCCGCCAATGCGGCCTGCGAGCCGTTTGACTTCGTGCTGTCGCCGGTGGCGCCCATGCCGGCCTACCCGGCCCATCTCGCCAGCCCGCTGCACGACCCGGCCCGGCCCTTCGAGCACATCGCCTTCACCCTGCCCTACAACATGAGCGAGCAGCCGGCCCTGTCCATCAACGCGGGCTACACGTCGGCGGGCCTGCCGATCGGGCTGCAGATCATCGGCCGCCGCTTCGACGACGCCGGCGTGCTGGCCCTGGGCGCGGTCTGGGAGCAGCTGCGGCCCGCCCAGCGTCCCTGGCCGGCCTGACCGACCTCGACCCTTCCCTAGTCTGACGCGGCCTGCCGCGGGGATCCGTGGCTAGACTGCCTCCGCTGGAGGACACCGCGATGCCACGAGTCCCAAGGACTGCTGCCGCTGTCCGCTGCGGAGTGCGCGCCTGGATGGCGTTAGGGCTCGGTGTGGCCCAGGCCCAGGCGCCCGCCCCCGACTTCCAATGCCCCTCGCTGGTTGCCAGCACGGCACGCCAGCCGGCCTACGGCCCGGTGCCCGGCCAGGCGCGCTGCGAGGGCTTCTACGTGAAGAACGTGTCCCAGCCCTTCATCGAGTTGGTGTCGCTGACGCTGGCCGCACCGGGCAGCTGGGCGGCCGGCGGCGCCGGCCCGTTGACGCTGAGCGCCAGCCGGCGGCTGGACACGCATCTGCTGATCCAGCCCTTGCGATCCAGCCCGTTGTACCGCGTGGATGCCCGGCTCCCGCACGATGCCGGCCTGGCCTGGGACAGCGCGCCCATGCTGCAGGCCAGCGGGCTGGGCCTGCGCGATCTGGGCTTCCTGGCGCTGGCCGGTGGCGATGCCACGCTGCCCAGCCTGGTGCCGGTGTCGACGCAGGCGGGCACGTCCGCCGGCAACAGGGCCTATGCGGTGCTGAGGCCTTCGGTGGCGGTGTCGTCCATCGCCTGGCGCGGCTATCGCATGGCCGGGCCGGAGCTGCCCGACCCGGGCTGGCATGAGCTGAGCGGCCCGCCGCTGTTCGCTTGGGAGCGCATCGCGCTGCCCATCCCCTTGCCGCCCGATGGCCACGGCCTGCGCATCGACGTGCGCGCCCTCGACGGCCAGGGCCAGGCCTTGCCGCTGCTGCAGTTCAGGCTGGTGGGGGCCGACGATGAAGCCCGGCCCTGAACGCGCCGCCCTGCTGGCCCAGCGCGAGGCCCTCGCCGAGCGCCTGTCGCAGGGTCTGCGCGACGAGGCGCCGCTGGCCGCCTTGCAAGAGCTGCAGACACGCCTGCAGTTGATCGATGCGCGGCTGGGCACGCTGGACGACGGCCGGGCCCACGCGTTGCGCCGCCACGGCATCGCGCTGCTGATCGTGGCCGCCCTGGTCTCCCTGGCCGCCTGGGTGCGCGTGCCACGCGTGCCGTTCTCGCTGGAGCTGGAGGCGGGCGCCGCCCAGCTGGCGCTGCCGCAAGCCGGCGCGCTGGCCGGCCAGGCCATCGCTGGTGAACTGCATGCCGAGGGGTTCACGGCCCTCGAGTCGGCCGATGCCGCGCTGATGAGGCGCAGCCGCGCCGATGGTGCCAGCCCGTTGGCGCTGCGTGCCGAGCGGCTGCAGCTCGGCCGCGTCAGCTTCGCTGCCGGCACCGAGCTGTCCGTCGAGGCAGGCTCGCCCGCGGTGCGTCTGGGCCTGGAGGGCGCGCCGCATGCCGTCGAGCTGACCCTGGGTGGGCAGGTGTCGAGCAGCCTGGGCGGTGCGCCGGCCGAGTCTGGCAGCTTTGCGGTGGCCGAGTGGCTCAAGCTCTCTGCCGGCACGACGGCCACGGCCTTGTGGCTGCAACGCGGGGGTGACACGTCTTACCAATGGCACGGGCTGCAGCCTGCGTCGCTGCGCCTTGTCGAGCGGCAGGCGAGCGCCGACGGCCAGGTGAGGCTGGCGTCCTCGCTGCACCGTGGCGCACTGCACCTGCCGGCCACCGAACGCGACCTGCAGCTCGCCGCCGGCAACGGCCTGGTGCTGGAGGGCTTGAAGCTGGATCAATGCGAAGTCGCCGTCGGCGACGCGGTGGTGCTCAAGCTCAGCGGTTCGGCCCGGCACATCGGTGTGCAGACCGGCGACTTCGAGCAGGCGCTCGAGCCCAGCTGGCTGGAGTACGCCGCCCACAACCACCGGCTGGGGCTGCTGTGGAGCGCCGGCGGTCTGCTCTGGGGCATCAGCACATGGCTGCGCAAGCTGCTTGGCGACAAGTCCTGAACGCCGCTGTGCGGGGGCTGGCCGCGCTGTTGTGGCTGGCTGTGCTCGGGGCGGGCCAGGCGTGGGCACAGCCGACGAGCTTTCTGAGCGGCCAGGAACTGGGCGAGCGCCTGCGCGGCCATCTGGTGTGGATCGCTGCGCAAGACGTCGACGAGCATGGTTTCGGCCTCATCGTCGGTGCCGATGAACAGCGCCTGTGGATCGTCACCGCCCGCCATGTCATCGTGCGCACCGGCATGCTGGGCAGCGGCGAAGCCGAGCAGCTCAGCGCGCGCATCCGGCTGCGGCTGTGCAGCGGCGACGGCGCGGCGCTGGAGGCCAGTCTCTGGCCGGCCTGGGACGCACGCGGGGCCGACCTGGCGCTGCTGACCGCGCCCCGGCCAGCAGGCTGGCAGCTGGACCCGCGCGCGCTGGCGGCGCAGCCGGCCGGCGTCGGTGAGCCGGTCTGGTTGCTGGGCAGCAACGACGAATGCGGTCTGGTGCCGGCGCGTGGCCAGGTGCGTGCCGCGGCGGACGCCGGCCATAACCTGCGCATCGACTTCGCCGGCGTGCGCGGCGGCAGCTCCGGCGGGCCGGTGCTGAGCGGCAGTGGCGTCATCGGGCTGATGAAGTCGGCCGAGGACCTGACGACGACGGTGCACGACATTGCTGACGTTCGCCAGCGCGTGCAGGCGACCGCCGGCGCGCCCTGGGGGCTGGAGGCAGCGCGCAACATCGCGCCCACCGATCCCCAGGCGGCCCAGGTCGACCTGGCCGAGACGCTGAACGGCTATCTGCTGGTGCTGAACAACGCCTGGATGCTGCTGCAGCAGCCGACCGTGGCGCGTCCGACGCTGACGGACTATGTCGAGCGCTACAACGTCGCGCTGCGCCGCTTCCTGCGTGCCCGCGAGTCGCACGATGGCAGCCTGGCCCGCCACTGGCCCGAGCCCGTGCTGCCGGCCTGGCGGGCGCTGCGCGAAGAGTTGTGGGCCGTGCACCAGCACTTCTGGCGCATCGACCCGCAGATGGCTGCCATCTTCACGAACCAGCGCACCAGCCCCGAGCTGCGCGCCCAACTGGCCGAGCTCGCGCCCGAGCTGCAGCGACTGGAAAAAGACACCGCGCAATTCCTGCGCCTTCTGGCCAAGGAGCCTTGAACATGTCCACCCACCCCCAGCGACTTTCCCGTGCCGGCGCCGCTGCCGGTGCGGCCCTGCTCAGCCTGTCCCTGCTGTCGTCCTGCGGCGGCGGCGCCGAGGTGCTGCTGATCCCGCTGTTCGAGTTCGGTTTCTCCGGCGTCAGCGGCGCCACGACGGTGCAGGTTTTCTTTCTGCCCGACACGCCCACCACCAGCAGCGGCACTTTCAGCGGCGTCAACATGAACGTCGATGCGTTGCCACAGCTGCACTACGACGGCAGCTATTCGGGCTGCACCTTCAAGCTGACGCTGCAGGCGGGCAGCGTGGCCGCGGCGCCGATTGCGGCGGGCTACCAGGGCCGCTTCCTGACCAACGACAGCATCGAGTTGGCGCCCACCACGGGCGCGGGCCTGCCGACGTTGACGCTCAAGCGCCAGGGCACGAGCGTGCGCCAGATCGGCTGCTGAATCGGCTGCTGAATTCGGGGCATCATGCGGGCCAAGGAGGCCGCCCCATGATCCTCGTCCTTGGCCATGTCACCGCCCGCCCCGAGCACTTCGACGAGGTGTTGAAGCTCAGCCAGCAGCATGTCGAGCGCTCGCGCGCCGAGCCGGGCTGCATCGCGCATGCGGTCCATCGCGACACCGAGAACCCGCTGCGCCTGGTGTTCGTCGAGAAGTGGAGCGACATGGCGGCCCTGCAGGTCCACTTCCGCGTGCCGGCCTCGCGCGAGTTCGGCAAGGCGCTGGCGACGCTGGCGACGGAGGCACCTGGGTTGGAGATTTTTGAGGCCGCCGAGCTCAGGCCGGCGGGCTGAAATCAGCCCCGCGCCAGACTCGGGGGAAACGGCTGCTCCGGCAGGCCGGCCTCACGCAGCACGCGATTGACCTCCGTCCAAGCGGCAGCGGCGTCCGTGCAGACCTGGAAGGGGCGGCTCTGCCGGTAGATGGCCGCCATGTCGAGCACCATCGGGGCGTCTTCGTCGCCCGGCGCGACGAGCAGGATGGTGGCCAGCGGCACCGTCTGGCGCTCCACGAAGCCGCCCACTGTCTCCTTGAATTCGCGCAGGCCCTCGTCGTCCATGCCAAGCGGCCGGCGAAATTCCATCAGGCTGACGTAGCGTTTGTCTGTCGGGATGCGCTCTGCCGCGATATTGGTGCCCCGCTTGGCGGCTGCCATCAGCGCTGCGTCGAACGGGCCCTGGGCGATGTAATGCATGACCCGACCCAGGAAACCCACTGTGACGCGCCCGAAGCCGTGGCTGTCGGGCTGTTCGTGCAGGGGGGCGTTACCTGGGGCGTTCATGGACGTGGGGACCGGCAGATTTTGCGCCGGGCCTCGTCGACCGAGCTTACCGCCGCTTGACGAAGCCCAGCAGCGCCGCCATCGGCAGCACCGAGCGCGGCCGGTAGGGCAGGCGCCACAGCCCGCCGTGGTTGGCGGTGTGCACCAGCAGCTTGAGGGGATGGGCGAAGTCGCGCGCCGGGGTGCGCAACTGGTGCACCCACATCGCGGCCATCAGCGCATTCGTCGTTGCCGGCGCAAAGACTTCGACGCCAAAGGCCTTGGCACCCCGAAAGCCCGCGGCCAGCAGGGGGTTGGAGACGACCGAGGCGGTGGTGGTGCTGGGCGCCACATTGAAGGCGATGCGGTGGCCGTCGGCGCGCGCGACCAGGGCCCGCCATTGCTGCAGCCGCTTGGCCAGTGCGTAGTTGGGACCCTGCTCGACAACGAGGGCGTCCACCAGGCCCCAGTGGCCGAAGTCGCCCGCGTCGATCAGCGTTTCGATATGCGGCGCAAAACCGCGCCCACCACTGGACAGGCGGGCGCCGAACTGGGCCAGCTTCTTCACGACGCCGCGCTCGGCATAGCGGCGCATCACGTCGCGGGCCAGTTCCTCCGGCACGGCGAAGACATCGGTCGGCGTCGCCATATAGGCGAGCTGGGTGCGGGCGTCGGCAGCGCACAGGGCGCCGCTGATGGCGTCCATGGCGAGCGACACGCGCACATGGCGCTCGCCGTCCAGGTAGGCCAGGTTGGCGATGGACAGCGGCTGGCCCAGCGACGCCAGCCAGGCGGCGATCTCGGGCGTGTCGGCCAGCAGGTCGGCGCCGGCGTGCGCCACGTCCAGCGGCTGGCCCTGGGCAACGGGTGCCGTCAGCGTGGCATTGCCGGCGGCAACGGCGGCGGCGATGCGCTTCCACGTGGCGGCGCGGGCCAGGTCGATGCCAACCAGGTTGGCCCGCCATTTGGCCAGCCAGGCCAGCGGCCCGGCCTCGCTGCCGGCGCCGAGCAGCACGAGGTCCTGGTCGGACAGGTCAAACCATTCCGGATGGGCCAGGCAGTCGCGCAGTGCGCTGGCATGCGCGGCCTCGCAGACGCCGGCCTTTTCCCAGCGGTCGATCTGCTTGGCCAGGGCGTCACCCGACAGCTCTCGGCCCTGATGAGGCACGGTCCAGGGCGCCGGGGCCGAATCACCGCCGCCGCGCAAATGCAGGGTCTGGAAGCGGCGCTGGGGTGCGCGCATCGCGTCGGCCAGCGCGAGCGACTTGCCGCCGCGCATAAAGGGCAGCTCGCTCCAGGCTGCGGCCAGGCCGGCGCGTGCCGAGGCGACCACGCCGACGGGTTTGGCCGCCTGAGTCTGCACGAGAGCGAGCCAGTGGGCCGGATAGGCATGGCGCCAGTCGCGTGCGGCGACCGCGGCATCGGCGGCGCCGACATCCAGGCCTCGCAACGCCGCCGCCACGATGCGCTGGCCCGGCGCCCCGGTGGAGCGCTTGCCCTTGGCATCGAGGGGCCATTGCAGGCCGACGGGTTCCGTCATCAGCGGGGTGGCGGTTCTTGGGGGGGCAGGCCGGCCGCGGCCAGGTCGGCGTTGACCAGGGCCCAGGCGGATTCGAAGTTGTCGGCGCGGCGCACCGGCCGGCTGGCCCGCCAGATGTCCATCAGGGCTGGCAGGCGCTCGATGCCGGGGATGCCCGGGCGCACCAGGAAAACGGTGGATACGGCGACGATGCCGCGCGAACCGAAGGCGTCGATGCTGCGGCGCAGCTCCTGCAGCGCATCCGAGTCCATCTGCAGGCTGCCGCGGATCTCCAGCAGGTCGCCGAAGCGGCGGTCGGCCGGCAGGCGCTTGCCGGCCAGGGCAATGGCGCGCTTGACGGCCGCCATCAGCGGCGCGTCGAAAGGCCCCTCGGCCATGGACACCATGACGCGGCCGTGCACGCCCACGCTGACGCGGCCGAAGCTGGGCTTGACCACCGGATGGCGCGAGGGAGGAAGAACGGGGGCCGGGCTCATGATGTGAGACGATTTTGCACGCTTGAAAGCACGCTCGACAAAGGAGTCATGGCAATGTTGACCTTGTACGGCACCAAGGGTTCGGGATCGGCCGCCATCGAGGCGGCGCTGACGCGGGCCGGCCTGGCTTACACCGGCGTCGACGCGGCGTCCTGGAACCCTGGCCCGGAGCGGGATGAACTGTTGAAGGTGAACCCGCTGGGGCAAATTCCGACCCTGGTTCTGGCCGACGGCACCGTGTTGACGGAAAGCGCGGCCATCCTCATCCATCTGGGCCTGACGGCATCACCCGGCCTGCTGCTGCCGCTGGACGCGAGCGCCCGGGCGCGGGCCATCCGCGGCCTGGTCTATGTGGCGTCCAACTGCTATGCGGCCATCAGCGTCATCGACTACCCCGAGCGCTGGTGCGAGCCCTGCGACGACACCATGAAGGCGCAGATCCGCGCCGGCACGCGGGCTCGCCTGCACGAGCACTGGCGGCTGTTTGCCGACCAGTTCGAGATCGGCTTCGACGCCGGCTCGCCCGGCGCCCTGGAGCTGCTGGCGACGGTGGTCTCCAAGTGGTCGGGTTCGCGGCCTATGCTGCAGGCCGACAGGCCGAGCTTCTACGCCCAGCTGCTGCGCGTGGAACAGCACCCGGAAGTCGCGGCCGTCTTCCAGCGCCATTGGCCATAAATTGAGGCCCCTCGCCCAATCCCGCGTCGCTGCACGCGAGCGGGTCTGGTCGGTCTTGCAGACCGCGCTGCGGCAGTGCCGCAGCCCTTCGGCAGGCACATGCCGCCCACTGGGCGCCCTGTGTCCGGCCTCAGCCCCCGAGGGGACGACGATGCTTGCGGCATCTAGCCGCAAGCACATCGCCAACCCGGGCCGGCTAGGGAGCGGCCCGGCGCTCGGCCCGAAACTCCGATTCATCGACCAACAACTACGGAACAGGTATGACCCATCCCATCGACGCCTGGCACGAGCTGGCGAAAGCCCGCAACCCCCGCGCCCTGGCCGCCCTGCTGGCCGACGACGTCGTCTTCCATTCGCCCGTCGTGCACACGCCGCAGCGCGGCAAGCTGCTGGCTTCGCAATACCTCGGCGCCGCGCTGATGATCCTGGGCAACGACAGCTTCCGCTACGTCCGCGAGATCCGCGGCGAGCGCGATGCGCTGCTGGAGTTCGAGCTGGAGCTGGAAGGCGTGGCCGTCAACGGCGTCGACCTGATCCGCTGGAACGGCAACGGCCAGATCGATGACTTCAAGGTCATGATCCGGCCGTTGAAGGCCATCCAGGCCGTGCAGCAGAAGATGGCCGAGCTGCTGGCGAAGATGCAGCAGCAGTCTCAGTAGCGGATCAAGGCACAGCGCACAGGCAGTGCACCGCCGCGACCTTGTCCCACTGGCCGCGGGCGGAGTGCTGGGCCAGCTCCTTCAGGACCGCGAGTTCCTCGCGCACCGGCACGGGCAGGGCATCCAGGCCGAGTGAGGCACTGATGGAGGCGCTGAGGGAGGGTGCCAGCGTGTCGGTCAGCGAGGCCAGCAGGCGCTCGCCGCGGCTGAGGTCGCGCTCGACATAGGCCAGGCGCGGCTTCTCGCCGGCCTTCACTTCCAGCTTGGCCAGCTGCACGGCCGTCTGCACGGCGTCGTCGAACGTGCCCAGGCGGTCCACCAGGCCGCGCTCCTTGGCCTGGCTGCCGGTCCAGATGCGGCCCTGGGCCACGGTGTCGATCTTCTCGGGCGTGCTCTTGCGCGCCTGCGCCGCCAGCGTCGTGAAGCGGCTGTAGGTGTTGTCGATGCTGGCCTGCACGGCAGCCTTCAGGCGCGGGTCCAGCGGGCGGCGCGGGTCGTAGCCGCCGGCCAGCCAGGTCGTCGTGACGCCGCCGGTGTGCAGGGACAGCTTGTCCATCAGGCCTTCGGCCGTGGGCAGCATGCCGAACACGCCGATGCTGCCGGTGATGGTGCCGGCATCGGCGATGACGGCGTCGCTGGCCATGGAGATCCAGTAGCCGCCCGAGGCCGCCACGTCGCCCATGGAGACGACGATGGGCTTGCCGGCCTTGCGCGTCAGCTCCAGCTCGCGGCGCACGATCTCGGAGGCGAAGGCGCTGCCACCGGGCGAGTTCACGCGCAGCACGACGGCCTTGATGGCGTCGTCCTCGCGGGCCTTGCGGATCAGGCGGGCGGTGGAGTCGCCGCCGATGCGGCCCGGGCCGGCATCGCCATCGACGATCTCGCCCTCGGCCACGACGATGCCGATGCCTGGCTGAAGCTTGTTGGGCGTGCCGGCGTCCTTCAGATAGGCCATGTACTGGCCAGCGGACACCTGGCGGAAGCTCTTGCTTTCCTCGTCCTTGGCGCCCTTGGCGATCAGCAGCTCACGCATCTCGTCACGGTTCTTCAGGCCGTCGACGAGCTTGGTCTGCACGGCCAGCTTGGCGACGTCGCCCTGGGCGGCAGCGATCTGCGCGGGCAGGTCGGCAATGGTCTTGGCGATGCTGCCGGCCTCGAGCTTGCGGGCGGCCTCGATGCTGCCCGTGAAACCGGTCCACAGCTCGCCATAGACCAGGCCTTCGGCCTCCAGCGTCGCGGGGCTGGGGCCGTTGGCGGTGTAGGGCTCGGCAAAGCTCTTGTAGGTGCCGACCTTGAGGACGTTGGGCGTCACGCCGATGCGGTCCAGGGCGTCCTTGTAATAGGTGCGGTAGCGGCCGAAGCCTTCGATGCTGACCATGCCCATGGGATGCAGATAGACCTCGTTGGCCTGGGCGGCCAGGAAGTAGGCGCGCTGGCTGTAGCTGTCGGCATAGACCAGCACCGGCTTGCCGCTCTTCTTGAAGCGCTGCAGCGCGCCGGCGACCTCGTGCAGGCCGGCCAGGCCCGCGCCCTGCAGTTCCTCGACGTCCAGCAGCAGGGTGCTGATCTTGTCGTCCTTGGCGGCTTGGTCCAGCACGGCCAGCACGTCGCGCAGCCGGGTCTGGTGCGGCACGCTCTGACCGCGGGCCTGAGCCGTCAGCTGCTCGCGCGGGCTGCCGGAGAACTGCTCGACGAGATTGCCTTCGAGCTTGAGGACCAGCGTCGTCTTGTCGGCCAGCGGCTTGGGGCCGCGCGTCATGATGGCCATGACGACGATGAGGATGAGCGACAGCACCATCAGGTTCATCAGCGCGCGGCGCGTGCCGTCCAGCAGCCACCAGGCCTTGGAGAACAGCCAACCGAGCGTGGAGAAAAAGGACTTCATCGGCAACTACCTTGAGGGTTGATGCGGGCGATTGTGAGGGTCTTCGGCCTTAGCATCCGCCGGTCACGGTTTGTGAGGATTGCCCATGCTTGCTTGGCCCGGCTGGACGCGACGCATCAACGAGCACTTTCCACTGCGCTATCTGACGTGGATGGTCTGCGGCCTGCTGGCCCTGGTCTTTGCCATCGGCTGGATGGGAGGGCTCATCGACGGCGTGCTGGCCATCGTCTTCCTGGGGCTGACGCTGCTGGGCCTGCGCGATTCGCGCCAGACGCGTCATTCCATTCTGCGCAACTACCCCGTCATCGGGCATCTGCGCTTCCTGCTGGAGTTCATCCGGCCCGAGATCCGCCAGTACTTCCTGGAAGGCGACAACGACGCCGCGCCCTTCTCGCGCGCTCAGCGGTCCATCGTCTACCAGCGCGCCAAGGGCGATCCGGACCAGCGGCCTTTCGGCACCCAGCTCGACGTCAGTGCGCGCGGCTATGAGTGGATCAACCATTCGCTGGCCCCGACACATCTGACCAGCCACGACTTCCGCATCACCATCGGTGCCGGCCGCGCCCAGCCCTATTCGGCCAGCGTCTTCAACATCTCGGCGATGAGCTTCGGCGCGCTGAGCGCCAATGCCATCCTGTCGCTGAACAAGGGCGCCAAGCAGGGCGGCTTTGCCCACGACACCGGCGAGGGCTCGATCAGCGCCCACCACCGCGTGCATGGCGGCGACCTGATCTGGGAGATCGGCTCGGGCTATTTCGGCTGCCGCAACGAGGACGGGTCCTTCAGCCCGGAGCGCTTCGAGGCCAGCGCCCGCGACCCCCAAGTCAAGATGATCGAGCTCAAGCTCAGCCAGGGCGCCAAGCCGGGCCATGGCGGCGTGCTGCCCGGCCCCAAGGTGACGGCCGAGATTGCCGCTGCGCGCGGCGTGCCCGAGGGCGTGGCCTGCATCTCGCCGGCCCGTCACAGCGCCTTCTCGACGCCGGTCGAGATGATGCAGTTCATCGAGAAATTGCGCACCCTGTCCGGCGGCAAGCCGACCGGCTTCAAGCTCTGCATCGGCCATCCCTGGGAATGGTTCGCGCTGTGCAAGGCCATGCTGGAAACCGGCATCACGCCGGACTTCATCGTCGTCGACGGTGCCGAAGGCGGCACGGGCGCGGCGCCGCTGGAGTTCACCAACTACGTCGGCGCGCCGCTGCAGGAGGGTCTGCTGCTGGTGCACAACAGCCTGGTCGGGCTGAATTTGCGCGACAAGATCAAGATCGGCTGCGCCGGCAAGGTCACGACGGCCTTCGACATCGTGCGCCTGATGGCCCTGGGCGCCGACTGGTGCAATGCCGGCCGGGGCTTCATGTTCGCCCTCGGTTGCATCCAGGCCCAGGCCTGCCACACCGGCCACTGCCCGACCGGCGTGACGACGCAGGATGCGCACCGCCAGCGCGCCCTGGTCGTGCCGGACAAGGCCCAGCGTGTCGCCAACTTCCACCAGAACACGCTGAAGGCACTGAAGGAGCTGGTCGAGGCCGCCGGCCTGTGCCACCCGCAGGAGATCACGGCCCAGCACATCGTGCACCGCCTGGACAAGCACGAGGTGCGCCTGCTGGCCAATCTGCTGCCCTTCGTCGAGCCCGGCTCCGTGCTGCGTGGCGAGCTGCCGCACAACACCTTCCGCGTCTACTGGCCGCTGGCCAGTGCCCACAGTTTTGCGCCGCAGGGCAGCATCGAGCGAGCGGCCTGACCCCCAATCCAGTGCCGCCGGGTCGCGGGGGAACAGGCCTACAAATTAGGGGTGTGGCGGCCAAAACGCGCACAATGCGGGCGGTTACATCTGCGCCACATGCCGACCGTCTATCTCCTCCGCCTCAGCGAGCCCACGCTGCAGCGCACCCGCTCGCTGCTGCTGCAAGCCAAGGGCGTGGAACTGGCGGGCAGCAGCACCGTGCTGGCCGATGCGCTGGCCGAGCTGGCAGCGCTGCAGCCCGACATCGTCGCCAGCGACCTGCGCCTCGTTGACAGCCACGCGATGCGCGTTGCCCATGAATTGGGCCGTTTGCCGGTGCGACCCCAACTGCTGCTGCTGACGCCGACGGCCGACGATCTGCAGTTGTTCGCTGCCCTGGCCGCCGGGGCCAATGCCTATCACATCGACGATGGCAGCGGTGCCGGCCTGGTCGAGGCCTTGACGCGTCTGCACGGCCGTCGCGCCATGCTCAGCCCCCAGTTGGCCCGTCAGGCCATGGCGGCCTTCGGCATCGAGCGCAGCCCCTTGACGATTGCCCGCCAGGCGGCCGCGCCGCTGGACGCCAGTCCCGCCGGTCGCCAGATCGACCAGGCCAGCCGTCATCTGCTGACGCTGTTGGCCCAGGGCCTGCTGCTGGCCGAGATCGCGACGCTGTGGAAGCTGCAGATCGCCGAGATCGAAGGCCGCGTCTGGCGCCTGGTGCGCCTGCTGCACGTGCGCTCGCGCGAGCTGCTGATCGCTTAGGCCGGAACCGTGTCCGCGAAGCTCTGGCGCTGCGAGAGCTTGTCCATGTGACGCGCCAGGTTGGGGTGGGTCTCGCGCCAGTTGATCTCCGGGAAGCGGAACTCCAGCCAGCCCAGGGCGCAGCCCAGCGAGATGTCGGCCAGCGAGAAATGGTTGCCCGAGCACCAGGCCTTCTCGCCCAGGCCCTGGCTCATCGCGGCCAGCGCGGCGTGGACCTTGGTCATGTTGCGGTCGATCCAGGCCGGGCTGCGCTGCTCCGGCGTGCGATGCACCCAGGTGCGCTCCAGGCGCACCAGGATGCCGGCGTCCATGATGCCGTCGGCCAGGGCTTCCCAGGTGCGCACCTCGCAGCGCTCGCGGCCGCGCTCGGGGATGAGCTTGCCCACGGGCGACAGGGTGTCGACGTACTCGACGATGACGCGCGAGTCGAAGACGGCACCGGTGATGGAGTCCTGGCCTTCCATGACCAAGCAGGGCACCTTGCCCAGCGGGTTCATCTTCAGGATGGCGTCGCTGCCCCAGACATCTTCAAGCACCAGTTGGTAATCGAGCTTCTTCTCGGCCATCACGATGCGCACCTTGCGCACATAAGGGCTGGCGAGAGAACCGATCAACTTCATCGCGGTCATAGGGCAAATACGGGGATCACAAGTCGAAACGATTCTAGCCAGCGCCCCTGGGCGATCCGCCCGTGAAAAAGGCCTGTCGGCTGGGACCGACAGCCACGCAAGCGGGGGTTGCCAGCCCGGCTCGCGGTCGCCAGAGTGTCGGCCGGCCCACCGCGCAGACGGTGATTCGTTCCCAGGGAGATTCCATGCCAGAGCCTGATGCCGCCCCCGCCGCGGCTGCCGAAGCGTCGCCGCCCGTGCCGCGTGTCCTCGAAATCCGCTTCACGGGATCAGGCAGCGAGTACTTCCGCATCTGGTCGGTCAATCTGCTGCTCATCCTCGTCACGCTGGGGCTCTACCTGCCCTTTGCCAAGGCCAGGCGCATCCGCTACTTCTATGCCAACACCCTGGTCGACGGCCAGGCGCTGAGCTTTCACGGCGACCCCTGGAAGATGTTCCGCGGCTTCCTGCTGCTGGTGCTGCTGATGGCGGTCTACAGCGCCGCGGGCCATCTCTCCGGCACCGCGGCCTTCGTCGCCTTCCTGATCCTGTGCGCCGTCTGGCCGGCCCTGTGGCGGGCCTCGCTGCAGTTCCGCCTCGGCAACACCAGCTGGCGCGGCCTGCGCATGCGCTTCGACGGCTCGCTGCGGGACGCCTATCTGGCCTGTGCACCCAGTTACCTGCCGGCCATCTGCCTGGTGGGCGGCGCCACATCGCTGGACCCGGAGGCCCTCAAGGCGGCCGAGGGCTTCACGCCCGGCATGGCCATCTACTCGATCGGCGCGATGTGCATGACGTTGTTTGCCCCTTGGTCGCTGACGCTGTTCAAGCGCTACCAGCACAACGGTTATCGCATTGCCGGACAGCACAGCCGCATCAAGCTGTCGGTGGCCAAGCTGTATCTGCTGTCGCTGAAGACCATGGGCGTGGGCTTCCTGCCTCTGCTGCTGGGCGGCGTGGTGGTCGTGTGCATCGGCGCCGCGGGCGTGCTGGGAGGGGGCCAGAAGACCCTGCTGGCCGGCGTGCTGGTGGGCGTGGGCATCGGCCTGATGTATCTGCTGATGTTCGTCGTCGTGCTGCCCTATGGCGCGGCGCGCATGCAGAACCTGGCCTGGAACGGCACGCGCAGCGAGGCCCTGGCGTTCAGGAGCCGGCTGAAGTTCCGCGCGCTGTTCGGCCTGACGCTGAAGAACTGGCTGCTGACGGCGCTGACGCTGAGCCTGTACCGCCCCTTTGCCGCCGTGTCCACCGCGCGCCTGCGGCTGGAGGCCGTCAGCATCGGCTGCGACGAAGACCCGGCCGACTGGGTCGCCTCTGCCCATGCCGGGCATGCGGATGCGACCGGCGACATCGCCGGCGACTTCTTCGGTATCGACATGGGCCTGTGATGGACGTCGGCCCGCGTCTCACCGCCGACTGGTTCGACGGCCGCAGCGCCCGCGCGCGGCCGGTGGAGGTCTGGCTGGAGGGCGCAACCCTGCACTACGGCGAGCACAGTGTGGCGGTGTCCGCCCTGACCTGGCCCGAGCGCCAGCGCCATGGCCAGCGCCAGATCCTGCTGCCCGCCGGCGGGCTGCTGAGCTTTGCCGATGCGCCGGCCTTCGACGTCTGGGCCAAAGCCTCGGGCCGTGGCGACAGCGTCGTCGTGCAATGGCAGCAGAGCTGGCGCCTGGCCCTGATGTCCGTGGTGCTGCTCGTTGCCGGCCTGACCGCGGCCTATCGCTGGGGCCTGCCCTGGGCCGTGGACAAGGCCGTCGATGCCACGCCGCTGTCGGCCGAGCGGGCCTTCGGCGAGCAGGTGTTGAGCAGGCTGGACGGCGACTGGCTCAAGCACAGCAAGCTCGATGCCGAACAGCAGCAGGGCTGGCGGCAGCGCTGGGCCGATGCGTTGACGCGCGCCCGTGCCGAAGTGCCCGTGCCGCAGCGCTTCGAGATCCACTTCCGCGCTGGCGGCAAGGCCCTGGGCCCGAACGCCTTTGCGCTGCCGGGCGGCGACATCGTCATCACGGACGAACTGCTGGAGCTGCTGGCCGACGAGCCCGACGCCGTCATGACGGTGCTGGCCCACGAGATCGGCCATGTGCAGCATCGCCACGGCCTGCGGCTGATGCTGCGGGCCGGCGCGGTCAGCATCGTCGCCTCGGTCATCATCGGTGACTTCTCGGCGCTGCTGGCCTCGGCCCCGGCGGTGCTGGCGGGCAACGCCTATTCGCGTGATAACGAGCGTGAGGCCGACCAGTACGGACGCAGCCTGGCGCGTGCCGGCGGCGCCGACACCTCGCGCATGGCGGTGTTCTTCGAACGTCTGGCCGAGAAGCACAAGGCGACGGTGGAGAACAGCCCTCTGGCCATCGCGATCTCCACCCATCCGGCTGACGAAGAGCGGGTTCGCTTCTTCAGCGAGCGCTGAAGGGGAGGGGCTGCGAGGCCCCGGGGCGCCGCAGACCCTCCCTAGAATTGCGGGTTTTCCACGATCCGCCGGCCCGCCATGACCACAACCGACTTCAACCCGATCAGCGCCCTCTCGCCGCTGGACGGCCGCTACGCCGCCAAGGTGGCTGCCCTGCGCCCGCTGCTGTCCGAGTACGGCCTGATGCACCGCCGCGTGCAGGTCGAGGTCGAGTGGTTCATCGCACTGAGCGACGCGGGCTTCAAGGAATTCAAGCCGCTGTCGGCCGCCGCCCGTTCGCGCCTGCGCCGCCTGGTGAAGAAGTTCAGCGAGGCCGACGCCGAAGAGATCAAGGCCATCGAGCGGACGACCAACCACGACGTCAAGGCCGTCGAGTACTGGATCAAGCGCAGCTTCGAAGGCCAGCCCGAACTGCTCGCCGCGAGCGAGTTCGTGCACTTCGCCTGCACCAGCGAGGACATCAACAACACCAGCCACGCGCTGATGCTGAAGGCGGCGCGCGACGAGGTCATGCTGCCGGCCCTGGACGGCATCGTCGAGACCCTGCGCAAGATGGCCCACCAGTTCGCCGCCGTGCCCATGCTGAGCCGCACCCATGGCCAGACGGCCAGCCCGACGACGGTGGGCAAGGAGATCGCCAACGTCGTGGCCCGCCTCGTGGCAGCCCGCGCGCGCATCGCCGCGGTCAAGCCGCTGGCCAAGATGAATGGCGCCGTCGGCAACTTCAATGCCCATCTGTCGGCCTGGCCCAAGCATGACTGGGAGAAGTTCTCCAAGACCGTCATCGAGAAGCAGCTCAAGCTGACGTTCAACCCGTACACCATCCAGATCGAGCCGCACGACTACATGGCCGAGCTGTTCGATGCCTTCACGCGTGCCAACACCATCCTGATCGACTGGTCGCGCGACGTCTGGGGCTACATCAGCCTGGGCTATTTCAAGCAGCGCACCAAGGCGGGCGAGATCGGCAGCTCGACGATGCCGCACAAGGTCAACCCCATCGACTTCGAGAACGCGGAAGGCAACTTCGGCCTGGCCAGCGCGGTGCTGACCCATCTGAGCCAGAAGCTGCCCGTCAGCCGCTGGCAGCGCGACCTGACCGACTCCACCGTGCTGCGCAACATGGGCGTAGGCCTGGGCTATGCGCTGCTGGGCTACGACTCGCTGGCCAAGGGCCTGGGCAAGCTGGAGGTCAATGAAGCGGCCCTCGCCGCCGACCTCGACGCCGCCTGGGAAGTGCTGGCCGAGCCCATCCAGACCGTCATGCGCCGCTTCGGCCTGCCCAACCCCTACGAGCAGCTCAAGGAGCTGACCCGCGGCAAGGCCATCACCGAGCAATCCATCCGCGCCTTCATCGAGGGCCTGGACCTGCCCAAGGCCGAGAAGGCGCGGCTGCTGAAGATGACGCCGGGCAGCTATACCGGCCTGGCAGCGGACCTGGCGAAGAAGGTCTGAGGCCTTGCGGGGCAGACCGGGCGTGCGCCAGCAAGCCGCTCTGCCCCCAACTGGCTAGAGATCCAGTCTGAACACGCGAGAGGGCTCGTTGTAGCCCTCGAGCTGTTCCTGGCCCAGCTCGACGAAGCCCAGCTTGCCCAGCAAGGCGACGCTGGGCGCGTTGTCGACGGCGGTGATGGCCATCAGCACCGGCCAGCCCCAGGCGGCCTTGGCATGGGCCACGCAGGCCCGCGCCGCCTCCACCGCATAGCCCTGGCCCTCGTGCTCGGCCAGCAGTGCGTAGCCGAGGTCGGGCTCGGGCAGGGCGGGGCGCTTGAACAGGCCGCACATGCCGACCAGCACGCCGTCCGCGCGCCGCTCCAGGGCCCAGAAACCGTGACCGAGTTCTCGGTAGGCCTTGAACAAACGCCCCTCGGCCCAGGCCAGGGCGTCGTCGACGCTGCGCACGCCGGGGTCGTTGATGTTGCGGATCCAGCCCGGCTCGTTGACGAGGCGCAGCAGGAAGGGGGCGTCAAGCGGTGTGAATTCACGCAGTGACAGGCGTTCGGTATCCAGGATATGCATGAGACAAGACAATAACCGGTCATGCTCCGTTCCCCGAACAGCTGCCAGACCGCCGCCTCGTAGACCCTTCATGAGCCTTGCGCCCGATTCCAGCGACAACCCCGCGCTCAGCCAGGCTTTGCGCGAGCTGGATGTCATCCTGGCCAACGCGGGCGTGGGCGTGGTCTTCGTCAAGGCGAGGACGCTGGTGCGCTGCAATCAGCGCTATGCCGAGATCTACGGCTTCGACAGCCCGGAAGCGGCCGTCGGCACCAGCAGCCTGGAGCTCTATCGGAGCGAGCAGGATGCGCGTGGCCTCGGCGCCCGCGCCTACCCCGTGCTGGCCACCGGCGAGACCTTCCGCGGCGAGCAATTCATGCGGCGCCAGAACGGCGAGCTGTTCTGGGCCCACCTGACCGGCCGTCTCATCAACGTCGAAGAACCGGCCGACGGCTCGATCTGGATCGTCGACGACATCAGCGAGCGCAAGCAGGCCGACGCGGCCCTGCAGGACTTGCACGCCGAGCAGCAGCTCATCTTCGATCACGCCATGGTCGGCATCGTCTTCCTGCGCGGCCGCCGCGTGACGCGCTGCAACCGCGCCTTCGAGCAGCTGTTCGGCTACGAGCCGGGCGAGCTCGATGGCCAGTTCTCGCGGGCCTGGTACCTCAGCGACGAAGACTGGAAGGCCGCCGGCGACGCCTGCTACGAGCCGCTGTCGCGTGGCGACTCCTTCCATGCCGAGATGCTGCTGGGCAAGAAGGACGGCACGCCCGTCTGGTGCGAAGTGCGCAGCAAGGCCATCGACCGCAGCGACCTGTCGCGCGGCTCGATCTGGATCACCCAGGACATCACCGCCCGCAAGAAGGCCGAGCTGGAGCTGGTGCAGGCCAAGGCCCAGCTCGAGGCCCTGGTGGAGCAGCGCACCGAGCAGCTCAGCCAGACCGTCGAAGCGCTGGAGCTCAAGGTCGCCGAGCAGCAGGCCGCCGAGGCCCGCGCCGAGCGCCTGGCCCTGTTCGACGGCCTGACCGGCCTGCCCAACCGCCATCTGCTGGCCGACCGCGCCAGTCAGGCCATCGACATCGCCCGCCGCAACGACGAGCCGCTGGCCGTGCTCTTCCTGGACCTGGACCACTTCAAGAACGTCAATGACTCCCTCGGCCACCGCGTCGGCGACAGCCTGCTGAACCAGCTCGCCGGCCGCCTGCGCGGTGCCGTGCGCGAGCAGGACACCGTGGCCCGCATGGGCGGCGACGAGTTCGTGCTGGTGCTGCCGCTGACCGATATCGCCGGCGCCGCCCACCTGGCCACCAAGCTGATGGGCCTGGCCAGCGCGCCCTTCCATGTCGACCAGCAGGAACTCACCGTCACGCCGTCCATGGGCATCGCGATGTTCCCGACCGACGGCGACGACTTCGACACGCTGTGCAAATGCGCCGACGCCGCCATGTACCGCGCCAAGAAGGACGGCCGCAATGCCTACCGCTTCTTCACGAGCGAGATGCAGGCCCAGTCGGCCCGCGCCCTTCAGCTCGAAAACGCGCTGCGCCGCGCGCTGGAGCGCAACCAGCTCAGCCTGCACTACCAGCCGCAGTTCGCCCTGGATGCCGACGGCGAAAGCCATATCGTCGGCGCCGAGGCCCTGCTGCGCTGGAACCATCCCGAACTCGGCTGGGTCTCGCCGGGCGAGTTCATCCCGGTGGCCGAAACCTCCGGCCTCATCCTGCCCATCGGCGAATGGGTGCTGCGCGAGGCCCTGACCCAGCTGGGCCGCTGGGACGCTGCCGGCCTGCCCGAGCTGACCATGGCCGTCAACCTGTCGGCCGTGCAGTTCCGCCACGACGACCTGCCGGAACTCGTCGGCCGTGTGCTGGACGAGGTCGGCATGCCGGCCGAACGCCTGGAGCTGGAGCTGACCGAAGGCGCCGCCATGGACAACCCGGCCATGGCCATCACCGTCATGAACGAGCTGCATGCACGCGGCGTGCATCTGTCCATCGACGACTTCGGCACCGGTTACTCCTCGCTGAGCTATCTGAAGAAGTTCCGCGTCAGCAAGCTCAAGATCGACCAGTCCTTCGTGCGTGACCTGACCGACGATGCCGAAGACCGCGCCATCGTCGACGCCGTCATCCGCATGGCCAGCGCCCTGGGCCTGCAGACCCTGGCCGAAGGCGTCGAGACCGAAGGCCAGCTGGCCTTCCTGCGCCGCCAGGGCTGCCAGGCCGTGCAGGGCTATCTGTTCAGCCGCCCGCTGCCTGCCGAGGCCTTCGAGCTCTTCGTGCAGAGCCGCCAGTTGACCAGCGTGCTCTGATCCATGAGACAGCCGTCGCTTCAGCCCGGCTGCCAGCGGTGCCTGCACCTGCTGACCGAAAGGCGGGTCGCATCCCGCAATGCCCGGCCTTCGGATGACCCTGGACAATCCGCGGCATGAGTTTTCTTTCCCAACTTCAAGCCTGTTCCCACTCGCGCCTGTGCGTCGGCCTCGACCCCGAGCCGTCCAAGCTGCCGGGGGCCTGGGCCGGCGATGTCTCGAAGTTCTATGACTTCTGCGCGGCCATCGTCGATGCCACCAAGGACCTCGCCTGCGCCTTCAAGCCGCAGATCGCCTACTTCGCCGCCCACCGCGCCGAAGACCAGCTCGAGCGCCTGATCGCCCACATCCACGAGGTCGCGCCCGGCGTGCCGGTCATCCTCGACGCCAAGCGCGGCGACATCGGCTCTACCGCCGAGCAGTACGCCCGCGAGGCCTTCGTGCGCTACCAGGCCGACGCCGTGACCCTGTCGCCCTTCATGGGCTTCGACTCCGTCGAGCCCTACCTCGCCTATGAAGGCAAGGGTGCCATCCTGCTTTGCCGCACCTCCAACAAGGGCGGCGACGACTGGCAGATGCAGCGCCTGGCCGACGTGCCCGGCCAGCCGAGGCTGTTCGAGCACCTGGCCCATCTGGCCGAGACGCAGTGGAACCGCAACGGCCAGCTCGGCCTGGTTGTCGGTGCGACGTATCCGGGCGAGATCGCCCGTGTGCGGGAGCTCGCGCCCACGCTGCCCCTGCTGGTGCCGGGTGTGGGCGCCCAGGGCGGCGATGCCGCCGCCGTCGTCCAGGCCGCCGGCCGCACGGCGCCCCTGGCCGTCAACTCCTCGCGCGCCATCCTCTACGCCAGCAGCGGCGCCGACTTCGCGGCGCGTGCCCGCGCCGTGGCGGAAGCCACCAGACTGTCGCTCGTCTGAACATGGGGCGGACCGGCGAAGAACTCAGCAGCCTCGTCGGGCACGCCGAACCGCCCGAAGAGCAGCACGAGCGCTTGCAGACCAGCATGCGGCTGCAGGCCTCGCGGGTCTTCCTGATGGCCTGCGCGCCGGTCTTCGTGCCGGTGGCTGCCTTGTTCTGGTGGACGCGCCAGCCACATGAGTGGCTGGATGGCTGGCTGCCGCCGGCCCTGTCGCTGGTCATTTCAGTGCTGGCCCTGCTGCGCCTGGCCGTGCTGTCGCGCGCGCCGCGCCGCAAGGAGCAGCCCCTCATCGCCCTGGGCATGATGACGCTGGTGCTGGCACTGCCGGTGGCCGCCGCGGTGTCGCGCGACCTCGGCCTGTGGTCGCTGAGCCTGCCGTTGATGAGCCTGGTCGTCGCCTTCGCGACCGGCTTGCTGGGCCTGTTCGCCGGCATCGTGCTGACCCTGCTCGGCGCGGCCGCTCTGGCCGGCCTGGGTGCGGGTGAAGCCATGGGCTGGGCCACGCATCCCACCGCCTCGTCCAGCCTGGCGCTGCGCGCCATCATCCAGTTCAGCTTGCTGGGCTCGGGCCTGGTGGCCGGCGTCGGCCTGTTGAAGATGGTCAAGCGGTCCCTCGCCGAGGCCGACGAACGCACTGCGCGCTTTCGCGGCCTGCTCGGCATGGCGGTGGACTGGTACTGGGAGATGGACCGCGAGTTCCGCTTCACCCATGTGGCCGAAGAAAGGCCGGGCAGCTCGGGCCTGGACCTGAGCAGCCGCATCGGCAAGACGCCCTGGGAAATCGACGCCATGGGCCTGTCCGATGACGAACTCGACGCCCATCGCGCCGACCTCGAATCGCACCGGCCCTTCCACGGCATGGTGGCGCGCCGTGTCGGTCTGGATGGCAGTTCGCGCTGGGTTTCCATCAGCGGCGAGCCGCGCTTCGATGCGCAGGGCAATTTCCGCGGCTATTGGGGCGTCGGCCGCGACGTGACCGGCGAAGTGGCTGCCGAGCAGACCGTGCAGGCCACCGAGACGCGCTACCGCGAGCTGTTCCGCCGCTCGCCCAGCCCGCTGGTGCTGCACCGCTGGGGGCGCGTCGTCGACGCCAACCCCGCGGCCATGGCCATGTTCGGCTATGCACAGCGCTCCAGCATGATCGGCCAGGACCTGTTCAGCCACTACGAGCCCGGCGACGACGAGACCGCCCGCCAGCAGGCCGCGCGGCTCGAGGGCCTGGCCCCCGGCGCCATGCAGCCCATGGCCGAGTACCGGCTGCGCACGCTGTCGCGCCGCCGCCGCCTGGTGCAGGCCACCAGCGTGCGCGTCGAGACGGCGTCGGGCCCCGCCACGCTGACCTTCTTCACCGACCAGACCGAGCAGAGCCGCGCCCAGGACGCGCTGCGCCGCAGCGAAGGCCTGCTGTCGCACCTGGTCGCCACCAGTCCCGACGTCATCACGCTGACCGAGGCCGAGAGCGGCCGCTATGCGATGGTCAACAAGGCCTTCGAGCAGCTCAGCGGCTGGAACAGCTCGGAGATCCTGGGCCGCACCGCCGACGACATCGGCATCTGGCACAACACGGCCGATCGCACCGCCGTGCGCGACGCCATCCGCCGTGACGGCGTTGCCAGCAATGTGCCCATCAGCTTCCGGCGCAAGGACGGCAGCGCCATCTCCATGCTGGTGTCGGTCGCGCCCTTCGAGATGGACGGCCAGAACTATCTGGTGCTGTATGCCCGCGACGTGTCGGAGAGCGAGCGCACCCGCCTCGTGCACGGCGCCATCCTGGAGAACGCGTCCATCGGCATTGCCCTGACGCGCGACCAGCAGTTCGTGCTGGCCAACCCGCGTGTCGAGGCCATGTTCGGCTGGGAGCGCGGCGCCCTGATCGGCCAGCATGGCAGCGTCGTCTGGCCCAGCGTGGAGGACTGGCAGTCCGTGGGCCGCGACCTCGGGCCGCGCCTGGCCAATGGCGAGCAGGTCGAGGCCGAGCGCACCATGCGCCGCCGCGACGGCTCGACCTTCCTGGCCCGCCTGCTGGCCCAGGTGGTCGATACCGCCCACCCCAGCCGCGGCGGCACCATCTGGATCATCGAGGACGTCACCGAGAGACGTCGCGTCGAGGACCAGCTCGCCCATGCCAAGGACGAGGCCCAGGCCGCCAGCCGCGCCAAGAGCGCCTTCCTGGCCAACACCAGCCACGAGATCCGCACGCCGCTGAACGGCCTGCTGGGCCTGGGCCGCCTGGCCCAGCAGCCCGACATCTCCGACACCCAGAGGCGCGACTACCTCAACCAGATGATGGACAGCGCCGAGAGCCTGTCCGGCCTGATCTCCGACATCCTGGACCTGTCCAAGATCGAGGCCGGCCGCCTGACGCTGGAGAGCCAGCCCTTCTCGCTGCGCGAGCTGCTGGCCTCCATCCGCCTGGCCTATCTGACGCTGGCCCAGGCGCGCGGCCTGACCTTTGCCGTCGAGATCGACCCGGCCCTGCCGAGCTGGGTCTTCGGCGACCCACTGCGCACCCGCCAGATCCTGTCCAACTACCTGACCAATGCGCTGAAGTTCACCGAGTCCGGGGGCATCACCGTCGCCGTGCGCGCCCTGCCCGCCAATGCCCGCGGCAGCGCCGGCGAGTGGGTGCACATCGAGGTGCGCGACACCGGTCCGGGCATCGCGCCGGATCAGCAGGCCCGTCTCTTCCAGCCCTTCACCCAGGCCGACGAATCGACGACGCGCCGCTTCGGCGGCACCGGCCTGGGCCTGTCCATCTGCCGCGAACTCGCGACGCTGATGGGCGGCGAGGTCGGCGTCAACAGCGCACCGGGCGAGGGCTCGGCCTTCTGGGCCGAGCTGCCCCTGCCGGGCGCACCGGCCCCCATGGCCCACCAGCCGCGCGAGACCCGCGCTGCCGGCCATGCCCACGACGCCCTGCACGGCCGGCGCGTGCTGATCGCCGAGGACCATCCGGTCAACATGCTGATCGCCGTGGCCCAGCTCGAGCAATGGGGCATGGAGGTGGCCCAGGCCAGCGACGGCCGCCAGGCCATCGAGGCCGTGCTGGCGGCGGCCAGCGTCGGCAAGCCCTTCGACATCGTGCTGATGGATGTGCAGATGCCCGTCATGGGCGGCCACGACGCCACCCGCGAGCTGCGCAAGCATTTCAAGGCGGGCGAGCTGCCCATCGTCGCGCTGACGGCGGCGGCCCTGGTCTCGGAGCGTGACGACGCCTTCGCGGCCGGCATGAACGACTTCCTGACCAAGCCCATCGACACGCCCAAGCTGCACCAGACGCTGTTACGTTTGACGTCGGCGCGTTGACAATGCCGGCTCCAACAGGAGGAGCCCATGACCGCACCCGCACCCCGCAGCTTCAAGTACTACGACTTGATCATGGCGGCTTTCGTCTGCGTGCTGCTGTGCTCCAACCTGATCGGTGCGGCCAAGGCGGCCCAGCTGACGCTGCCGGTGATTGGCACGGTCACCTTCGGCGCCGACCTGTTCTTCTTCCCGATCAGCTACATCTTTGGCGACATCCTGACCGAGGTCTACGGCTATGGCCGCGACCGCCGCGTCGTCTGGGCCGGCTTCGGCGCCCTGGTGTTCTCGGCCTTCATGGCCTATGTCGTCGTGCACCTGCCGCCGGCCCAGAACGACTTCATGGCGGCCTACCAGCCGCATCTGGATGCCGTGTTCGGCAACACCTGGCGCATCGTCGCCGGCTCCATGATCGCCTTCGCCTGCGGCAGTTTCGCCAACAGCTTCGTGCTGGCCAAGATGAAGATCGCGACCCAGGGCAGGTTCCTGTGGGCGCGCATCGTCGGCTCCACCATCGTCGGCCAGCTCGTCGACACCGGCGTCTTCTTCCTGATCGCCTTCTACGGCATCTGGCCCAACGAGCAGCTGTTCGCCGTCATCGTCACCCAGTACCTGTTCAAGACCATCTGGGAAGCGGTGATGTATCCGCTGACGGCCAAGGTCGTGGCCTTTCTGAAGCGCGTCGAAGGCGAAGACCATTACGACCGCGGCACCAACTTCAACCCCTTCTCCATGAAGGTCTGAGCTTCAGGCGCTAGAGTCCGCCCATGCTGCGCCGTCTCGCTCTCGTGCTGATGCTGCTCGCCGGCCTGGCCTTGGGGCCGCTGGCGCGCGCGGCCCAGCCCTGCTGCGATCAGGGCGGTTGCGACGCCATGCCGGCCTGCGTGGCTGTCTGCGCGCTGTGTTCCGCCAGCCCCGCTGCGCTGCCCGCGCCCGAGCCGGCGCAGTTCACCGCTGTGCCAGCCTTGCTCGGCCCGATGGCCCTGGCCATGGCCTTTGACGATTGGATTGACGAGATCTGGACGCCACCCGACTAGGGACGCGCGCCTCCACCCCGTTGTTTTTCCAACTTCAAAGGACTTCCATGAAATCCAAACTGATGATCCGCGCCGCTGCCGCGGTCGCCCTGCTGTCGGCCTCGGCCGTCGCCTTTGCCGCCCAGAACTGCTGCGGCGACCTGGCCTGCTGCGTCCAGCAGCTGATGGCCTGCTGCCTGTAATCCAGGCCTGAAGCAAAACGGCGGCCTCGAAGGCCGCCGTTTTCATTCGAGACCGCCGTTCTGTCAGCCGCCCAGCGGCAGGCTGCGCCGCCTTTCGCCGGTCAGCGCGAACCAGGCATTGGCCAGGGCCGGTGCCACAGGCGGCAGGCCGGGCTCGCCGACGCCGGTGGGTGGGGCGTCGCTGGGCATGAGATGGGTCTCGATGACGGGGCATTGCGCCATCGTCATCAGCGGGTGGTCGGGGAAGCTCTTCTGCTGCACCTCGCCGTCGATGATGTCGATGCGCCCCCACAGCGCCGCCGTCAGGCCGAAGACGATGCAGCTCTCCATCTGGCGCACCACGATGCCGGGGTTGACCACGGTGCCGCAGTCGATGGCGCAGACGACACGCTTCACGCGCGGCTTGCCGTTTTCCTTCGTCACCTCCAGCACCTGGGCCACCACGCTGCCGAAGCTTTCGTGAACGGCCACGCCGCGCGCCACGCCGGCGGGCAGGGGCTGGCCCCAGCCGGCGGCCTCGGCCGCGCGTTTGAGCACGGCTTGGTGGCGCGGCAGGCCTTCCAGCAACTGCATGCGGAAGGCCACCGGATCGGCCTTGGCGGCGTGGGCCAGTTCGTCGATGAAGCCTTCCTTGAAGAAGGCGTGGTGGGAATGGCCGACGCCGCGCCACATGCCCACCGGCACGCCGCTGCGCGTGGGGCGGTGGGCGATGCGCGCGTTCGGGATGGCATAGGCCAGCTCGAACAGGCCTTCGGAGGCCGTCTTGTCCGGCGCGTCGCCACGCAGCATCAGGGCGGCCGGCGCGCGGCCGTCGGGGAAGGCGTTGCGGTTCAGCACATCCAGTGTTGGCGCCAGGCCTGGCATGACGCGCTCAGCCCAGCGCGGCACGATGGCGTCGGACGCATTCGTGATGGCCAGGGCCAGCGGCTGGCCCTGCGCGTCCAGGCCGGCCTGCAGCACCGCCACTTCGGCCGGGCGGTAGAAGTCGTGCGTCATGTCCTCCTCGCGCGACCAGACCAGCTGCACCGGCAGCCCGCCCATCTCCAGCGCGATGCGCACGGCCTGGGCGATGAAGTCGACGTCCAGGCGCCGGCCGAACCCGCCGCCGAGATAGGTCACGTGTACGGTCACGGCTTCGAGCGACACGCCGGCGACATGGGCCGCCACGTCGCGCGCGAAGCCCGGCACCTGGGTGGGCGCCCAGACGGTGACGTGGCCGTCCAGCACCTGGGCCGTGCAGTTCATCGGCTCCATCGTCGTGTGCGACAGATAGGGCGCGCTGTAGACGGCCTCCAGCTTGGTCGCGGCGCCGGCGAGCGCGCCCTGCACATCGCCCTGCTTCAGGAAGGCAAAGCCCTCCCCGCCTTGATGGGCTCGCCTGGCCTCGGCCTCCAGCGCGGCCAGGATGTCCTTGGAGTCGAGCCGGCCATTGGGCGGCGGCTGCCAATCGACCTCCAGCGCCCGGGCCGCCTCGCGGGCATGCCAGGTGGTGCGCGCGACGACGGCATAGGCCGCGGTCGAGCCGGCCAGGGGGCCGAGTGAAACGACCCGCAGCACGCCGGGCCGGGCGCGGATGGCGTCGACATTGGCCGGGCCGATGCCACCGCCCAGCATGGGGCAGTGGCGGATGGCGGCGAAGACCTGGCCCTGCTCACGCACGTCCAGGCCGAAGCGGGCGCTGCCGTTCACCTTGGCCGCGAGGTCGGTGCGCGGCAGGGCCTGGCCGATCTGCGTCCATTGCTTGCGGTCCTTGAGCCTGACCTCGCCGGGGGGCGTCAGCGCGGCCTGCGCGGCCAGCTCGCCATAGTGGCTGAGGGCCCCGCTGGCGTGGTGGATGGTGCCGGCCTTGACCGTCAGCTCGTCCACCGGCAGCTTGTGCTTCAGGGCGGCAGCGCCCAGCAGCTGCGCGCGCGCGGTGGCGGCGGCCAGCCGCAGCGTGTCCCAGGCGTCGGCGATGGAGGATGAACCGCCGGTCAGGTTCAGCCCCAGCTCGCGCCCCACCTTGGCCGTGATCCAGTGGGCGAACCTGTAGCCGGTGCGTCCCTGGTCGCGCGGGCCGAAGGGGACGCCGCCGACCAGGGCTGCGATATTGCCGTAGATGGCCTCATGGCCGGCTTCCGTCAGCCGCACCGTGTGCAGCGGCACGTCCAGCTCCTCGGCCACCAGCTGGGCCAGCGACGTGTGCACACCCTGGCCCATCTCGCTGCGGTTCATGGCCAGCACGACGGCGCCGTCGCGGGCGATCTTGATCCAGCCGTTCAGCCCGACTTCGCCGTCGACCGCGGGCAGGGTGTGAGCGCCGCCCAGGCGCGCGCGCGGCGGCATGAAGCCCCAGCCGACGACGAGGGCGCCGAGCGCGCCGGCGCCGGTCAGCAACCAGGTACGCCGCTTCATTTCTTCAGGCCCCTGGTCGCTTGCTTGATGGCTGCACGCACGCGGGGATAGGTGCCGCAGCGGCACAGATTGGTCATGGCCGCGTCGATGTCGGCGTCGCTCGGGTTCCTGTTCTTCGCCAGCAGGGCGGCCGCCGCCATCAGCATGCCGCTCTGGCAATAGCCGCATTGCGGCACCTGCTCGGCCAGCCAGGCCAGCTGCAGGGCGTGGGGGTGGTCCTTGTCTCCGAGCCCTTCGATGGTCGTGATGGCCTTGCCCTGGCAGGCGCCGAGGGGCGTCACGCAGGAGCGCGTGGCCTGGCCGTCCACATGCACGGTGCAGGCGCCACAGGCGGCGATGCCGCAGCCGAACTTGGTGCCCGTCAGGTTGAGGCCGTCGCGCAGCGCCCACAGCAGCGGCATGGCCGGGTCGCTGGCGATTTCGGGCAGGCTCATGGCCTGACCGTTGACTTTCAGTTCCATCGGGCGGGCCTGGGAGTGGGAGGAAACATCAACAGAGCGCCCCAGGATAGCGGCGAAGGCCGAAAATACCGGCATGAGCCTCCCTCAAGATGCAACAGCGCCCGATCTGCTGTTTGCCCTGCTGCCCGACGGCGGCATCGCCCCCGATGGCCCCGACACGCTGGCGCCGCTGGCTGCCGCCCTGCACGCCCAATACCCCAAGGCGCTGACGCTGAACCTGCACCCGCCGCTGCGCGATGCCGAAGGCCGCTGCCGCTGGTGGCCGGAGTCGGAGCCCAGCCCGGAGGGCGTCAGCGCGGCCCTGCCGCATCTGCTCGAGCGCCTGCGCATGGAAGCCAAGAAACTGGACCTGCCCTGGCAGCGCGTCGCCCTGGCCGGCGTCGGCGACGGCGCCTTGCTCGCCCTGGAGGCGGTGCAGGCTGAGAGCCAGTTGGTGGGTCGTGTGCTGGCCTTTGCCGGCGGCTATCTGGCCCGGCCCGAGCATGCGCCCCAGGATGTCTGCGTGCACCTGCTGCACGGCCTGGCCGACCAGCGCTTCCCCTACCGCCATGTCGTCGACGCGGCCCAGGCCCTGGTCGACCTCGGCGCCGACGTGACGGCCGACCTGCTGCCCCACATCGACCACAGCCTGCACCCGGCCCTCATCGAGAAGGCCATGGAGCAGCTGCGCACCTTCATCCCGGCGCGGCTGTGGCGCGAGGCCGTCATCGCCGCGCGAGAGAACGAAAGGCCGGGGGCCTAGTGCTGCGCGAGCCGGCCCTGGCCGCCATCGGCATCTACCAGCGCTATGTCTCGCCCTACAAGGGCTTCTGCTGCGCCTATCGCGCCCATACGGGCGGCCCCAGCTGCTCGGCGCTGGGCACACGCGTGATCCGGCGCCATGGCCTGCTGGCCGGCACAGTGCTGCTGCGCCGGCGGCTGAGGCGCTGTGGCGAGGTGTACCGGCACTTTCACCCGACAGGCCCGCGGCCGTTGGCGGCTCAGCGCGGCGACTGTGACGCCAGTTGTGATGGGCCGGGAGATGGTTGCGATGGCTGGGACTGTGATGTCTGTGATGGCTGCGATGCCTGTGACTGGCCGGATCGCAAGCGCAAGGACAAGCCGACCGCCAGCAGGCGGCGCCACAGCGCCAGTTCACGCTGGGACGAGTCGGCCGACAGCGACGCCAGCCGCCGCCGCGATGGCTGATCGGGCGACGGCGGTCATTGCTTGTTGTCCGGATCCCAATGCTCGGCAAGCTTGCCGTTCTCGATGCGGAACATGTCGAACCAGGTGGTCGTGTAGGTCTTCTTCGCGTCCTTGGGGTCGGGCAGTTCACTGACAAAGCTGAGCACGACGAGGTCGCCTTCGGCGGTGATGGCCACCAGCGGCGCCTTCACGCGGTCTTCGATGGGCTTGGGCTTGGCCACTTTGGGGAACACGGCAACGAAGCCGGCACGCCCCGTGGGCACCTGCGGGTTGTGCTGGATATAGGACTCGGCCAGGTAGCGGTCCGCCAGTTCCATATGCCCGCCCTCGAAGACTTCGCGCCAGAAATCGTAGACCAGGCGCTTGTTGGCCGCCAGCTTGGGGTCGGCGCTGGCCAGCAGCCGGGCGTGGTCGGGCTGGGCCTGGACGGGCAGCTGGGCGAGGACCGGTGACGCCAGTGTGGCGGCCACCAGGCCGGCGAGAAAGGCTTTCTTCATGAAGGGCTTTCGACGAGGGGCAGCCAGTCTAGGCAGGGCGCTGGGCGGAGCCGCAGGTCATGGTCCCTGCAGGTGAATGCCGTTCGCGGTATGGTCGCGGCGGATCACGAACAGGCACATGGACAACCTCGATCTCAATGTTCTGCGCACGGCCGCCGGCTGGCGGGCCGAGGCACGCGGCGTCGTGCTGGGCACGATCACCCGCACTTGGGGTTCGGCACCGCGGCCGGTCGGTTCGCTGGTGGCGGTGCGGGACGATGGCCAGATCGCCGGCTCGGTGTCGGGCGGCTGCATCGAGGACGATCTCGTCGCGCAATTGCGCGCCGGCAGCCTGCAGATCGACAGGCCGACGCCGCTGCGTTATGGCGTTGGCGCCGAGGAGGCGCGCCGCTTCGGTCTGCCCTGTGGCGGCACGCTGGAGCTGATGCTGGAGCCGCTCGGGCCGCAGTCCGGTGTCGACGCCCTGCTGGCGCGGCTGGAGCGCGGCGAGCGTGTGCGTCGCACCCTGGACCTGGCCACGGGCAGCGCCACCCTGACCGATGCCGAGCCCGGTGCCGATACCTTGACGCTGTCCGAGACCCATCTCGTCAGCCACCACGGCCCGCAGTGGCGGCTGCTCGTCATCGGCGCCGGCCAGATGACCGACTACCTGGCCAAGATGGCCCTGGCCCTGGACTACGGCGTCACCGTCTGCGACCCGCGCGCCGAATACGCCGACGGCTTCGACATCGCCGGCGTGACGCTGACGCGCGACATGCCCGACGATGTCGTCATCGCCTTCAAGGCCGATGGGGCGACCGCCATCGTGGCCCTGACCCACGACCCCAAGCTCGACGACCTGGCGCTGATGGAGGCGCTGAAGGGCGCGGCGTTCTATGTTGGCGCCATCGGCTCGCGCGTCAACCAGGGCAAGCGCCGCGCGCGGCTGAGCGAGCATTTCGGCCTGACCGAGGCCGAGCTCGACCGCCTGCACGGCCCGGTCGGCCTGGACATCGGCGCACGCACGCCGCCCGAGATCGCGCTCAGCATCCTGGCCGAGATGACGGCGGTGCGCTACCGCGCTGCAGGAGCCAAGGCCGAAGCGGGATGCAGGCTTTGAGGTGGGCCGTCGCCGCCCTGCTGGGCCTGGGGGTCTGGTGGAGCACCGCAGCGCTGGCCGCGGCCGTGCAGCCTCTGGACCTGGGGCCGGTCTCGGCCTATCCGGGCGCGCTGGCTGTGTCGCGTGACGGGCGCTTGGCAGCGCATGTCGACGCCAGCGGCGGCGTGCGGGTGTGGGATGCCGTGACGACACGCCCCGTCGAAGGCCTGCCCGTGGGCCAGCCGCCGGCCAGCAGCGTGGCGCTGAGCGCTGACGGCGAGCTGTTGGTGGTGGGGCATCCTGATGGCCGCGTTGTGCTGTGGCAGCGCGGCCGCGCGGCACCGCTGCGCGAATTCCGCGGTCATGCCGGCCGCATCCTGGCGCTCGACATCTCGGCGGACGGGCGCAGGCTGGCCAGCGGCAGTGAAGACGGCACAACGCAGCTCTTCGACCTGCAGACGGCGCGGCGCCTGCAGGTGCTGGATTCCGTCTACAGCGGCCATCCTGGCGAAGGTGTGGCCGTGCCCGTCGCGGTTGCGTTCGCCGCACAAGGCCGGCTGCTGCTGACCCACGACTGGCAGCGCCGCCACTATGACGTCGGCCGCGTCACGTCGCTGTGGGACGCCGAGCAGGGCGTGGAGCTGGCGACGCAGGAGGTGGCGCCGCCGAACGGCGACGAGGCGTTGCAGTCGGGGCAGGCCCTGGGGGCAGGGGGCTGGTTGCTGGCCTACACCGGCCAGAAGCAGCTGATGGCCCAGCGGCTGGACGGCTGCTCGGCGGCGCGGCCGATTGCCCCCGCCGTCGAAGAGCCCGCGGCCGCGGGCCGCTACGCTGATGCAGTGGTGGTCGACCCGCTGGGGCGCTGGGTGGCCACGACGCACGGCGCCGACGCGAAGTTCTTCGCCGCGGCAGGCGGCCGAGCCGGCATCTCCTTGCCGCTGCCCGGTCGTGCCCTGGCACTGGCCCCGCTCGCGGATGGCCGCTCCCTGCTCGCGGTGCTGGACACGGCGGCGGCCAGCGGCTCAGGCATGACGCTGCTGCGCGCCGATGCGCCTGCGCCCAAGCCGGCACGGCTGTATCGCATCGCCGTACCCGCCGCATTGCTGGCCTTGCCGGCCCTGCAGGTGGCCGCCGATGCGCAGCCCTGCGCGGTCAGCGATGCCGTGCGTCGCCGCCAGCAGTTCAGCATCCCGGAGGGCCTGGTGCCACTTGCCGTGGCCCAGAAGCTCACGCCCAACCTGCCGCCCCCGCCCGGCGCCGAGCCCCGGCCGCTGGGGGCGGTGCAGCGCCTGCATTTCAATGGGCAGGGACAGTTGCTCGCCCTTTACTCGGATCGCGGCGACACGCGGCCCGGTGTCAACGTCTGGAGCCTGTCCAGCGGGCGCACGGTGCTGGCGCGCGACATCGCCCGACAGAGCGAGTCCCAGCCCCTGTGGCTGGGTGTGGATTGGGTGGTGGTCGACACGCAGAACCACCTGGTGCGCGCGATCACGGGCCAGCGGCTGCTCGCCTCAATCCACGGCGATGGCTGGCTGGACGCGCAGGTGACGGCGGACCCCGAGACCGGCCGGCTCTACCGCATCGCCGGCGCCGGCGTCGAACAGGTGGCGGCCGATGGCCAGCGGCTGCCCTCGGTGCGCGCCCGTGGCGCCATCGCCGCCCTGAGCGCGCGCAACGGGCGCTTGCTGGTCATCTACCGCAACGGCGGCGTCGAGCTGTTTGGCGGCTCGCCGCTGGCCTCGGTGCTGTTCCGGCCGGCCAGGCCGCGCGCACCGGATGCCGACGACGAGCGCTGGGTGCAGCTGATGCTGTCGGCCGACGGGCGCTTTGCGCAGGCCACGATCGATGCGTCGAACTCGGAGACGTGGCCCTACGACCTGGCCTGGCGCCTGGCTGACGGCAAGCCGCTGGGCAGCGGCATCGCGCTGGCGGAACTGCCGCGGGGCGCGAACCGTGTCGCCGCCGCCGACCTGCGAGCGCATCGGCTGGCGGTCTGGGACCTGGACCGCGAGGAGGCCGTTGCGCGCCTGCCGCGCCACCGCAGCCGTGACGCCCAAGGCAACGCGGTGCTGCTGCAGACGGCCCTCAGCGACGACGGCCGGCGCGTCGCCAGCGCGTCGCCGGATGGCCTGGTGCGCATCTGGGACATCGACACCCATCTGCTGCTCGGTGAAGCCCGGGTAGGCGCCGAGGTCACGGCCCTGGCCTTCGACGCCGCCGGCCGCCAGCTGGCCGTGGGCCGGGCCGGCGGTCAGGTCTGGGTGCTGGTCGTCCCCTGAGGCTTCACTTCATCGTGTAGCCGCGCCCGTCCATGCAGGCCTCGACGGCGCGGTTGAACACGCTGACGTCGGCCTGGGCGTTCGGCTGCGTCGTCGCCCAGCGGTTGCAGTCGCGGCGGTCGTTTTCCAGCTGTTCGGGCGGCTGGCCGTTGCGCGGGTAGATGATGGGTTCGGCCTTGGGCGCGGGCGGCGGCGGGGCCGGCATGACCTGGGCCGTGGCAGCCTCGGGCGGCGGCGTGACGACGGCATAGCCCTCGGGCACGGCGCGGTAGTAGACGCCGCCGGCGTAGTAGTAGGGCAGGCCGCCCAGGGTCAGGGTCACATAGGCCGGTGGCAGCAGCGGGATGACCAGGCCGACCGGCGGCAGCACGACGCGGTAGCTGCCGCCGTAGGGGCGGTACCAGACACCGCCATGGAACCAGTAGCGGCCCGGGCCGGCACCGATCATGACGGCGCCATAAGGCACATGCGGCGCCACATAGCCGGGGGCGGGGTAGTAGTGGTCGTGGTGGTAGCGGTTGTCGAACACCATGCCGATGTTGGCGCGCACGCGCACGTCGGCGTGGGCGCTCGGGGCCGAGAAGGCGGCGCACAGCGCAAGGACAGCCGCGGCGGAGGTGTGGAGCAGGGTCTTGGTCATCGTCTTCAACCCGAAGTCAGGGGTGGATTGCCAACGCCATCAGATTGGCGTGGGTGGACTGCCGCGGCATTGCGGCAACGTAAAGTTCCGCGCTTCCTCCTGTCGCCACGCTGTCCCGCCATGATCGAACTGTTTTACTACCCCAGCAACGCCAGCTTTGCGCCCCATATCCTGCTCGAGGAAATGGGCATTCCCTACACGCTGCGCCAGGTCGACCGGGCCAACAACGAGCACAAGTCGCCGGCCTATCTGAAGCTCAATCCGAACGGCGTGATCCCGGTATTGATCGATGGCGACCTGGTGCTCTACGAGACGGCCGCCATCCTGATGCATCTGGCCGACTGCCACCCTGGGTTTGCGCCAGCGCCCGGCACGGCCGAGCGGGCCCAGTACTACAAGTGGATGGTCTGGCTGACCAACACGCTGCAGGCCATGCTGATCCATTACTTCTACCCGGATCGCATGGCTGCCAACGCAGACGAGGTCAAGGCTCGCGCCGAAGCCCAGATCGCGCCGCTGCTGGACCAGATGGACGCCGAACTGGCCCGCCACGGTGGCGACTGGTTCCTCGGCCAGCAGTTCACCGCCGTCGACCCGCTGGCCTTCATGCTGTGCCGCTGGACGCGCATGCAAGCCAATCCGGCCAAGACGCGACCGGCCCTGGGGGCCTATCTGAAGCGGGTCTTCGAGCGCGCGGCGGTGCAGCGCGTGGTGGCCAAGGAAAAGCTGCCTGACCCGGTCTACTGAGTCGGGACCGAGAGCAGTCCACTGCGGACTGCTAGACGCCTGACGAAGGACTAACGCCTTGCAAGGCGTTAGGCATGACCAAGGGCGGCTTCAATGCCTGCTGCGACGTAGGTTGCCAATCCGGGAGCAACGCGGTCGAAGTGCGCCGCAAAGCGCTCGTCGCCCGTGTAGAGCAAGGCGAGTTGCGCATGCATCTCGCGGCTGCAGGGGTAATGCCAGCGGTCGATGTGGCTGCGGTGGGCTTCGACCATGGCCAGGGCCGGCGCCGCAGCGGCGGCCACGCCGGCCTTCAGCAGCACAGCCCAGTCGGCCAGGATGGCGGCTTCCTCGGCGTCCATGATGGCGACGTCGGCCGGCGTGCGGGCGCGGCGGCGCTGCTCGGAGGTCTTCCAATGCGAGGTGTTGCCCCAGCGCGCTTGCGCTTCGTCGGCAAAGGGCGGGGCGCCCGGTTCGGGTTGGGGCGGGGCGATGTTTTTCAGGCTCATGGTGGATGTCAGTTGTTGGACGTCGGCAAGGGCCCGATCCAGGGCGGCCAGACGTGCCTGCATCGCCTGGCTTTCAGCCAGCAGGACTTCGCGCTGGTCCTGCATCTCGGCCTGCAGCGTGGCGGCGTCGGCGGCCAGCAGGTCCGTGATGCGCTCCAGCGCAAAGCCCAGTTGACGCAGCCAGACGATGCGCAGCAGCTTCTCGACATCCGCCTCGCGGTAGCGCCGGTGTCCGGCCTCGCTGCGCGCGGGGGCGAGCAGGCCGAGGCTTTCGTAGTGGTGCAGGGTGCGGACGGTGACGCCCGCGCGTTGCGCGAGTTCGCCGGGGTTGAGCAGGGCTGTCATGGTCGTCTTGTATCGAACGCCGTGAAGTCTGAGACCTGACGCAACGTCAGATGCAAGCACTCAATCCAAGGTTTGACGGTAACGGAGCAAGGCGACGCCACCGGCGACCGTCAGAAAGGCCAGCATCGGCCACAGCTCCGGCAGCAGCTCGGCCGCCCCCGAGCCCTTCAGCATGACGCCGCGCACGATGCGCAGGAAGTGGGTCAGCGGCAGCACCTCGCCCACGTATTGGGCCCACTGCGGCATGCCGCGGAAAGGGAACATGAAGCCTGACAGCAGCATGGACGGCAGGAAAAAGAAGAAGGTCAGCTGCAGGGCCTGGAGCTGGTTCTTGGCCAACGTCGAGAAGGTGAAGCCCACGCCCAGGTTGGCCAGCATGAAGACGCCGATCATGGCCAGCAGCAACGTCACGCTGCCCACCATGGGCACGTTGAAGAGCAAAAAGGCCGCACCAAGGATGACGCCCAGCTGCACATAGCCCAGCACCACGTAGGGCAGGATCTTGCCGGCCATGACCTCGAAGGGGCGCACCGGCGTGGCCAGCAGGTTTTCCATCGTGCCGCGCTCGCGCTCGCGTGTCATGGCCAGGGCGGTCAGCATGACCATGGTCATCGTCAGGATGGTGCCCACCAGCCCGGGCACGATGTTGTAGCGGCTCAGGCCCTCGGGGTTGTAGCGACGCTGGATGCGCACCTCAAAGGGCAGGGCTTGTGGCGCGCGTGAAGCCAGGGCGCCGCGCAGATCGCGGTTGAGTGCGGTCTGGCCCAGCTGGCTCAGCGCCGCGATGGCATTGCCGGCCGCCGACGGGTCGGTCGCATCGGCCGCGATCAGCACGGCGGGCTTCTCCCCGCGCACGACGCGGGCGCCGAAGTCGTCCGGCACGACGACGAGGAACTGGATATCACCGCTCTGCAGCAGCGCGTCGCCGCGTGACTCCGCGATGCCGCTTTCGACGACGCGGAAATAGCCGCTCGTCTGCAGGGCCGCGACCAGGCTGCGTGCCATCGGGCTGCTGTCCTGCGACACGACCGCCGTCGGCAGGCCCTTGGGGTCGGTGTTGATGGCATAGCCGAACAGCACCAGCTGCATGATGGGCACGCCCGCCGCCATCGCGAAGGTCAGCTTGTCGCGCAGCATCTGCTGCACTTCCTTGAGCGCGATGGCGAACATGCGGGCCAGGGCTTGCATCAGGCGGCTTCGCTGAAGTTGTCGGTGGCCTGGCCGACGAGCTTGACGAAGGCGTCTTCGAGATCCTTGGCGCCCGCTTCCTTGACGATGGATGCCGCGCTGCCGCGCGCCAGCACGCGGCCGTAGGCGATATAGACCAGCTCGTCGCAGCGCTCGGCCTCGTCCATGTAGTGGGTGGAGACCAGCACCGTGATGCCCTCCTGGGCCAGCAGGTGGATCTGGTCCCAGAACTCGCGCCGCGCCTTGGGGTCGACGCCGGCGGTGGGTTCGTCCAGCAGCAACAACTTCGGCTTGTGCAGCAGGCAGGCCGCCAGGGCCAGGCGCTGCTTCCAGCCGCCCGACAGTGCGCCGGCGAGCTGCTTCTGGCGCGTCACCAGGCCCAGGCGCTCGAGCGCGGCATCGACGGCTTCCTTGCGGTTCTCCATCGAGAACAGCCGCGCGATGAAGTCGAGGTTCTCGCGGATGGACAGGTCTTCGTAGAGGCCGAACTTCTGCGTCATGTAGCCGACCTGGCGCTTGACTTCGGCGGCCTGGTGGCGGAAGTCCAGGCCCAGCACCTTCCCCTCACCCGCATCGGGCGTCAGCAGGCCGCAGAGCATGCGCAGCGAGGTTGTCTTGCCGCTGCCGTTGGGGCCGAGGAAGCCGACGATACGGCCGGTGGCGACCTGCATGTCGACGTTGTCGACCACCTTGCGGTTGCCGTAGGACTTGGACAGCCCTTTGACGTCGATGGCGAGGTCGGTCATTGCGTCACGTCCAGAGGCTGGCCGGGGTGCAGCTTCTCGGCGTCCTCGGCCTTGATCGGCCGCGCCTCGACGAGGAAGACCAGCTTGTCGCGCTGTTGGTTGGAGTAGATGACCGGCGGCGTGTACTCGGGCCCCGCGGCGATGAAGCTGATACGCGCCGTGATGGCCGTTCCGCAGCCGTCGCAATGCAGGTTGACGGTCGCGTCGAGCTTCAGCGAACCGACGACCGATTGCGGCACATAGAAGCGCGCCTTGCGGTTGGCCGGCGGCAGCAGGGCCAGCACCGGCTGGCCGGCGCCCACCCATTCGCCGGGGCGCATGAAGACGTCCTGCACACGGGCCGGCATGGGCGCGCTCTGGCGCTTCTGCTCGACGCGCCAGGCCGTCTGCGCGCGGCCGCTCTCGGCCGCCTGCGCGAGGGCGCGCGCCGCGTTGCGCTCGTCTTCGCGCGCCGGCAGCCGGCCCACCTGCAGCGCAGCGTCCAGCTCCATCACGCGGGCGCGGGCCTGGGCCAGCACCGTGGCGGCATCGTCCACGCGGGCCTGGGCGACAAAGCCCTTGGCCAGCAGCTCCTGCTGGCGGGTCAGGTCGATGCTGGCCAGGCGCTCGGCGGCGCGGGCCTGATCGAGCTGGGCCTGGGTGACGGCCAGCTCGGGCTGGCGCCGGCCCTTGTCGGCGTCCTGCGCCTGGGCCTGGGCGCTCTGGGCACGCGCGCTGGCCTCGGCGTCGGCCGCGATCTCCGGCGTCGCATCCAGCGCGAACAAGGCCTGGCCGGCGGCCACGGCCTGGCCCGAACGCACGGCCAGGTCGGTGAGCCGGCCGGCGACCGGCGGCGCGATATAGACCAGCTCGGCCTCGGCATAGCCCGTCCAGCCCTGGGGCGGCTTGTCGCTGCAGCCGGCCAGCAGGGCGGGGATCAGGAGCAGGGTGGTTCTCATCATCATCTCCATCAGACGCCGCTCGCGAGCCCGAGCAGCGCCCATTCGATGCGGCGCTGCAGGGCAGCGTCAGACAGCACTTCCTCGTCCACCGCGGCCAGCAGCGCAGGCGGCACGGCGCCGATGGACTTCATGCCGCCGACCAGGATCAGCGGCGCAATGACGGCGCCCATCAGGAAGGAAAAGCGTGTCAGCAGGGGCCGCTGCGGCAGCCGGCTCTGGGCTTCGGCTTCCTGCAGCAGGGCCAGCAGCACGCCCAGATGGCGCGGTGCATTGGCGCGCAGGAAATCCTGGGCAACGACCTCGCCGGCCTGGGCATCGGCCCAGACGCGGGCGATCAGCGGCCGGTGCTCACGCACGAAGCGGGCCACGCCCATCAGCGCGGCGGCCAGGCGTTCCATGACGTCGGCATCGCCCTGCACGTTCAGCGACAGCGCGCTGAACATCTCCTCGTAGTGCTGCTGCAGCAGGGCGCGCAGGAAGGCGTCCTTGCTGCCGAAGTGGTAGTGCACCATGGCCGGGTTGACGCCTGCGGCTTCGGCGACGCGGCGCACCGAAAGGCCAGCGCAGCCCAGCTGCGGATACAGCGCAGCGCCGGCGGCGAGCAAGGCCTGGTCCTGATCCTGGCTGGGGCGGGGCATGACGGCGATTATTAGTCGGTCGTTCAGTAACTGCAAGCCGTCGATGCCGCTAGACTTCGTACCCATCAAGCGCCGATTTGTTCCGGATTGCGGGCGCTCAATAAATGCCGCTAAACAGGGCTCCGATCAACCGGCGTCCCGCAACAGTGGCCGCCGGTTTTTTGTTTTTGGAGTGGGCCATGACGGGCCGTAGCGTCGGCGACGTATCGCCGCAGAGTTTTCATTTCGACGAGCCGCTGCCGCTGCGCAGCGGGGCCAGCCTGCCGGCCTATGACCTGATGGTCGAGACCTATGGCCAGCTGAATGCCGAGCGCAGCAATGCGGTGCTGGTCTGCCATGCGCTGAACGCCAGCCACCACGTCGCCGGCACCTACGCGGGTGAGGCCAAGAGCGAAGGCTGGTGGGACAACCTCATCGGCCCCGGCAAGGCCCTGGACACCGACAAGTTCTTCGTCATTGGCGTCAACAACCTCGGCTCCTGCTTCGGGTCCACAGGTCCGATGCATGTCAACCCGGCGACCGGCCGCGCCTGGGGCGCAGACTTCCCCGTCGTCACCGTGCAGGACTGGGTCGACGCCCAGGCCCGCGTCGTCGAGCGCTTCGGCATCCTGAAGCTGGCGGCCGTGCTGGGCGGCAGCCTCGGCGGCATGCAGGCCCTGGACTGGGCGCTGCGCTACCCCGAGCGCGTCGGCCACTGCATCGCCATCGCGACGGCGCCCAATCTGTCGGCCCAGAACATCGCCTTCAACGAGGTCGCTCGCCGCGCCATCGTCACCGACCCCGACTTCCACGGCGGCCACTTCTACGCCCACGGCGTGGTGCCCAAGCGCGGCCTGCGCGTGGCGCGCATGATCGGCCACATCACCTACCTCAGCGACGACGTCATGGCCGAGAAGTTCGGCCGCGAATTGAAGGGTGGAAAGGATGGAGCTCTGGGCTATTCGACCCAGGACATCGAGTTCCAGATCGAGAGCTATCTGCGCTACCAGGGCGACAAGTTCAGCGACTACTTCGACGCCAACACCTATCTGCTCATCACGCGGGCACTGGACTATTTCGACCCGGCGGCCGAGCATGGGGGTGACCTGACGCGCGCCTTCGCCTCGGCGCGGGCCAAGTTCCTCATCGCCAGCTTCACGACCGACTGGCGCTTCTCGCCCGACCGCTCGCGCGAGATCGTCAAGGCCCTGCTCGACAACCGGCTGGATGTGAGCTACGCCGAGATCGACGCCCCGCACGGCCACGATGCCTTCCTGCTCGACGACCCGCGCTACCACGGCGTGCTGGGCGCCTATTTCGAGCGTATCGCCGGCAACCTATGCCCCGCCGCCCGGCCTCTGGCCATCAAGGGGGTGGCCGTATGAGCTTCGACCCCGCCATCGCGGCCCTGGTGCCGCCGGGCTCGCGCGTGCTCGACCTCGGCTGCGGCACCGGCGAGCTGCTGGAGCACCTCATCAAGCACAAGGGCTGCACGGGCTATGGCGTGGAGCTGGACGACGCCAACCTGCTGGCCTGCATGAAGCGCGGCGTCAACGTCATCCAGCGCAATCTGGAAGAGGGCTTGTCCATCTTCGAGGACCAGAGCTTCGACGTCGTGCTGCAGCTGGAGACCCTGCAGCATCTGCGCAATGCCGAGCAGATGCTCAAGGAGACGGCCCGTGTCGGCAAGCTGGGCATCGTCAGTTTCCCCAACTTCGCCCATTGGCCCAACCGCCTGCAGGTGCTGTTCGGCCGCATGCCCGTCACGCGGGCCCTGCCTTACGAGTGGTACGACACGCCCAACATCCGCGTCGGCACCTTCGCCGACTTTGGCGTGCTGGCCCGCAAGAACCGCCTCAAGATCCTCGACAGCTTCGGCCTGCAGGACGGCGGCGTGGTGCGTTCCATGCCCAATCTGCGGGCCAGCGTGGCGGTGTTCAAGTTCGAGCGCGAGTGAGGTCGGTTCAGCGCGGCTTCAGGATGTCGGCCAGCCGGTCCGGCGTGCCGTCGACGCGTTCCAGCCGCGGATAGCGCGGGCCGCTGCGGCCGTCGAAGCTGACGACGCGGTAGTCGTCGTCGCGCTTGACCAGCCACTCCATCGCCGTGCCGTCATCACGCGCGGCCTTCAGCGCGGCCTCGGCGCGCTCGGGGGTGTAGGCGCGGCCTTGCACGGCCAGCAGCTGGTCACCCGGCGCCAGGCCCTGGCGGAAGGCGGGTGAGTCCCAGGACACCTGCTGCAGCTTGCCGTCGCTGGCGACCGTGACGCCGACCGAGTACAGCATCGAGAAGCTCGGCTTCTTGGGGTGGACGGAAGCGAGATCGAGGGCGCTGCGGGCATCGGCGAAGGCCAGGCGCCAGCCGGTGTGCTCCAGGCCGCTGGGCGCGGGTGCGCCGGTGGCGGGCCGCAGGCCGTCCAGGCGCTCGCGCAGCAGGCCGCGCCAGTCCAGCGGCTGCACCTGGTTCAGCGCGGCGACGACATCGTCGAAGCCATAGGGGCGGGGCCGGCGCTCGCCGTCGCGGGCGGCGACGAAGACGCGGGCGAAATCGTCCAGCGAGCGCCGGCCCTCGCTGCGCTCGCGAATCAAGGCGTCGATGCCCAGCCACAGCCGCAGCGCCGACTCGGGATAGTAGTCGAAGCCGCCGAACCAGTCGCCCCAGCGCAAGTCGTCGGGCCGCGGCAGCATGGCGTCGTTCACCGTGTCCTGCAGCGGCCGCCAGCTGCGGCGCGGCTGCTGGGCCTGGTAGGCGGCCATCAGCGCCAGCGCGCGCTGCACCTGGGCAGGTGTGCTCACGCCGCTGCGCGCGGACAGCACATGGCCCCAGTAGGTGGTCAACCCCTCATAGACCCACAGCAGTTCGTTGCTGGTCGGCGTGTTGAGGTCGTCGCGCAGCAGCGTGGCCGGCCGGCGCAGCTTGCCGTTCCAGGCGTGCACGAACTCGTGGGCGACGAGGTTGCGCATGCGCTCGGCGGTGGCCCAGTCCTCCAGGAAATTGCCGGGCAGCTGCATCTCGGTGGACTCGTGATGCTCGAGGCCGTCGATGGGCAGGGCCTCGGCATTGGCGAGCAGCATGTCGTAGTGGCGCCAGGGCCGCGCGCCGAACAGCGCATCGGCCTGCCGCACGAGTTGGCGCAGCGCCTCGACCTGCGCGTCGCTGGCGGCGATGCGGGCGGGCTCGTCGCCGAACAGGTGCAGCGTCACCGGCCGTGGCGTGCCCGGCGCATCGAGTTCGATGCGGCGGTGGAAGGCGCCGGCGTAGACCGGCGAGTCCATCAGCGTGTCCAGTGGCTCCGGCTCGAAGGCGATCCAGCCTGTCGGCGTGGTGGGCGCGGGGCGCTCGCGCAGCGCGCTGCCCCAGCCCCAACCGGCGGGCAGGCGCAGTCGTGCGTCGACCGTGTAGTCGCGCATGGGCCGGCCGGCCGGATAGAGCAGCAGGCTGGTCCAGGCGACGCCGAGCAGGTCGCGGCCACGCAGCGGTGCCACAGGGCCGCTATCCGCGCCCAGCCACTGGTAGCTGATGTCCAGCGTCGTGGCACCCCGAGGCACGTCGATGTCGAAGGCCTGGGGCTGGTTCGGCGCGCGGCGCCACGGCAGGCGCTGAGCCCCGAGCATGACGACCAGTCCGCCGATCTGGGCCACATGCCCGACCGGCCCGTGATAGCCGGGCAGCCAGAGCGGGTAGAGCAGGCGCAGCCGGCCCTCGTGCACCGGCAGCGTCAGCCCGACCTGGACGATGCCCTGGCCTGTGTTGCTGGCATCGACGTTGACGGTCAGGGTCTCGGCGGCCCGGGCGCCGGCCGTGCCGGCTGCAGCCAGGGCGATCCACATGGCGGTGGTCGCGATCCAGTGCGAGATGGGCTTCATGGCAATCCTCGTGGCAGATGCGGAGTCGAGGCGTTCTCCCCGACACCTGCTCATTCAGACGGAATCCCTGCACCAACCGGACATGGCCGATGCCGCGTAGAGTCGTCTGCCATGCGCCGCGCCCGCTTCCTCGCCTCAGTCCTGGCCGCCGGCATGGCGCCCTGGGTGCGGGCGGCGCCGGCGCCGTTGCGCTTCATCTACCCCAATCTCAACGATATGGGCGAGGCCGGCTTCGGGTATCGAGCCCTGCAGCTGGCGCTGCGCCACTGGGGCCAGCCCTTTGAGCTGCAGCTGGCGCCGGCGGCCACCAACATCCCGCGCTCGCTGCGCGCGCTGGCGCAGGGCGAAGTGAGCGTGATGGACCTGGGCACCAGTTCCGCCTTCGAACGGCAGTTCCAGCCCATTCACCTGCCCATCGATCGCGGCCTCAGCGGTTGGCGGCTGCTCGTCATCCGCGCCGATGCCGCGCCGCGGTTTTCGACGCTGGGCAGCCTGGAGCAACTGGCTGGCATGCGCGCCGGCCAGGGTGCGAACTGGCCGGACGCCGCGCTGCTGCGCGGCAGCGGCCTGCCGGTCGTCACGGCCGATCACATCAGCCTGTTGTTCAAGCTGCTGCAGGCCGGTCGCTTCGATTACCTGCCGCTGGGCCTGAACGAAGTGCACACCCTGGTGCGACGCTACCGTGCCAGCGCGCCCGATGTGCTCGTCGAGCCGCATCTGGCCCTGGTCTATCCCTTTGCACGGCTGTTCTTCGTGCGCCGTGGTGACGAAGCGCGCCGGGCGGCGATTGCCGAGGGCCTGGGCCGCGCTTTCGACGACGGCAGCTTTCAGGCGCTGTTCGCCAACGACCCCGTCACGCGGGGCTCGCTGGCGCAAGCCCGGCTGGCCGAGCGGCGCGTGCTGCAGATTGCCAACGCCGATCTCAGCGAGGCGACGCGCGCTATTCCCGCGCGCTATTTCATCAAGCCCTGATCAGGCCGACTTCTTGTGGCCCTTCTTGGCCGCCTTCTTGTGCTTGGCCTTGGCAGGCTTCTTGGCGCCGGTCTTGACCATGGCGCCCGAGCTGGCGTGGCTGGCCTTGTGGTGCTGGGCCACGCGTGCCTCGGCGGCGGGGGCGGCGAAGGCGGCGGTCAGGGCGATGGCGAGGGCGGCAGCAGTGGTCTGGATCTTCATGGCGAAACCTTTCGGGAGCGGATGCCGTCAGCCTAACTCAGGGCCGGGGCGGCGCCTGTGAGAAGTCCGTCAGTCGGCGCTCGCCGATGCGGCGCGGCCACAGCTAGCTGCCCTTGCGGATGACCTGGCCGTCGTCGGTGCGCTCGTCGTCCTTGAACACGCCCTCCCAGCGGTCGCCGCTGGGCCAGAAGAAGGTGCCCTGGCCATGCTTGAGGCCGCGCGCCCAGGCGCCGTCGTAGCGCTCGCCGCTCTTCCAGGCGTATTTGCCCTGGCCGTTGGCCTTGCCGGCCTCGAACTGGCCCTCGTAGATGTCACCGTTGGGAAAGACCATGCGGCCCGCGCCCTGGGGCAGGCCAGCCGCCATCTGGCCTTCGTACTGGTTGCCATTGGCGAAGCGCATCTTGCCCTGGCCCTGGGGCTTGTCGTTGACCCAGTCGCCCTCGTAGCGCTGGCCGCTCATCCAGACATAGCTGCCCTTGCCATGCGGCAGGCCCTGGCGAATCTGGCCGCTGTAGACATCGCCCGAGGAATAGGTCAGCTTGCCTTCGCCTTCGGGCTGCCCGTCCACCACCGTGCCTTCGTAGTGGTTGCCGTTGGCGAAGGTCATCGCGCCGCGGCCGGTGGCGCGGTCGGCCGCCCAGTCGCCCTTGTAGCGCTGACCACCCACCCAGCGGATCTCGCCGACGCCCTGGCGCTGGCTGTGCGTCAGCGGGCCTTCGTAGACATCGCCGTTCTTCCATTCGACGCGGCCGGTGCCGGACACGGTGTCATCGTCGTTGCGCGTGAATTGGCCGATGTAGTGGGTGTCGCCGGCGACGCGGTCGAAGAGCTTGGGTTCGGGGGGGGGCGCGGCCACCGGTGCGGCAGCGACGGCGATGGGCGTGATCGGCGTGGCGGCGGCCTGGCGCAGCGGTGTCGTGGCGGTCGCAGCGGCAGCGGCCGGCGGTGCGTTGGCGGAGGGCTTGCCGGTGGTGGTCGCCGCCGGCTTGGGCGCCGCAGCCACCACGGTTGCCGGCGCCGCCGTGGGAGCACCCGGCAGCGGCGTGGCCACCCAGGGCGTGCCGCGTTCGCGGGCCAGGGCCTGGGCGTTGTTCAGGGCCAGCTCCTGGGCGCTGCCCTTGCAGAGCCTCGCCGTGTCGCGCCACAGCGTCTCGCCGATCTGGCTCTGGGTCTGGCGCTCGGCCAGCGGCAGGGCGGCGCCGCTGTTGCGTAGCTTGCCGGAGAACTCGCGGGCGCGCTCGAAGGGCGGGGCGCAGAACTCGGCGTTGTGGCCGTCGATCTCGCTTTGTTCGCGGCGGCGCTGGGCGGTCTGCTGCTGGCTGCCGTTGCATTGCTCGGCGGCCAGCTCCCACATGCCCTCGGCCTTGCGGTAGAGGCTGGCGGCGTCGGAGAAACGGCGCTCGCCAAAGGCCGCGCGAGCCAGGTCCTGCAGCGAGGCCGCGTCACGGTGGGCGGTCTCGCACTGGCTGCCGGCCTGCAGCTTCTCAGCCAGGGCGTCGCGGCTCTTCTGGCTGTCGGCCAGGTTGCGCTGGGCGCGCTCGCGGGCCCGGCCGTCGCAGGTGGCGATGGCCGCCCCCCACTCGGCCACGGCTTCGTCATGGAGCTTGACCAGGGCCTGCAACGGTTGGTTCTGCGACTGTGCCGTGGCGGCGCGCAGGTCCGATGACAGCGCGCGGCTGGTCAGCTGGGCGCAACTGGGCGGCGGCGGTGCGGGGGCCGCCTCGGGCTCGGACGCAGCCGGCTCGGGCGCCGACGCTGCACTGGCGGCGGGCTCGGGGGGCGTCTGGGCCTGGGCCAGCGCAGCCGCGAAAACCAGCAGGACTGCGGCCCGCCTCATTTCTTCTTGGCTCCCGATTCGGCCGGCATCTCGAGCATGGCGTCGACCAGGCCGCGCGAGAAGCGGTTGGCACCGGGGTCGTCGGCGCTTTCGAAGCTGAAGCTGCCCTGGGCCGAGGCCAGCGGCATGACGCCGATCTCACGGGCCAGGGATTCGGCCTTGAAGCCGCCGAGCAGGGCGACGACCTCGGCCTCGAAGCCGCGTGCTGCCGCGACCTTGTTCAGCGCCGCGAGACGCTCGGCGTCGAAGAGGAAGGCATTCATGGCCAGGCTGCGCTCGATGAGCTTCTGGTGCAGGGAGAAGCCGGCCAGCGGCGGCGCGCCCAGGGCCGCCATGCGGGTGAAGGCCCAGGCGTCGGCACGCTCGAAGGCGGTGGCGGCGATGCGCGAGATGCCCGACAGCGAACCGCGGTTGGCGGCCGCGGCCTGCATGACGTTGACGACCTGCTGGCGCGTCAGCTGCTGGGCGGCGTCGACCAGGCCTTCGCGGATCTTCTGCGCGGCCAGGGCCTTGCCCTGCTCGATGAGCTGCTGCTTGAGGATTTCGCTGGCCACGTTGGCGGCGGCGCTCTTGGCCGCGCTGATGGCGGCATCGGCCGCCAGCGCGGCCGCCTTGACGCCTGAGGCCAGCGTCACGAGGTTGTAGAGGGTGCCGCCGATCTTCAGGGCGTAGTGGTAGGTCTTCATGCGGGCCCCGCCTTCTTCGGACAGGCCCTGGGTCCACAGCACCATCCACAGCGCCTCGTCGGGCGTGGGTTCGGCCTGGGTCAATTCCAGCGGATGCAGGCTGAGCAGCCAGTGGTAGTCCTGCAGCTCGGGCGTGTTGGGCGGCGCGAAGCGGGTGTAGCCGCGGCAGACCTCGAAGGGCTTGATCTGCACCGCCTTGCCCGCCGTGGTGCCGACGGTGAAGGGCTTGCCTTCGTCCCGCGCCGCAGCCAGCCACTCCAGCAGCTTCTCGCCGTCGTCGCTGTTCTGGCCCGCGACATGGTTGACGCGCGTGCCCATGGGCAGGGGCGAGTCCTGGGTGACGGCGATGACGGTCAAGCGTTCGTCCACCTGCAGGGCGCGAACCCAGGCGACGCGGTCGTTCTCGCTCCATCCGGCGCTGGTGGCCACGGCGAAGGGCAGTTCCCACTGCTTGTCGCACTCCTTGTCCTTCAGCGCCGCGCTGCGGGCGATGGCGGGGCGGATCAGGCGCTCACCGGCGCCATAGGCGCGCATGCCGGCCAGCAGCGTCTCGTCGACCTTGCGGCCGTCGTCGACGGTGAACTTGGGGCCAGAGGCGCAGCCGGTCAGCAGCGCAAGCAGAACAATCAGTAACAGGCGCATGGCGGCGAGCCTAAGCGGTGACCCTGTGGGACGTCGCCCGTAGTTCTACGTAAGCCGCGTGATGCCTTGCCCACAAGCCTAAACTGGCGGATCGCGCCACAAGCGCCAGGAGTACGCCATGAATGCACGTGATCCCAACCTGCCCCTGCAAGCCGACGAGGCGACCGCCCTGGGCAGTTTTGCCGCCCGCGTCTGGGACGAAGAGATCGTTCCCGCCCTGACCGACTACATCGCCATCCCGGCCAAGAGCCCGATGTTCGACGCCGACTGGGAGAAGAACGGCCACATCGAGAAGGTGCTGACCCAGGCCGCCGCCTGGGTGGAGAGCAAGAAGGTTGCCGGCCTGAAGCTGGAGGTCATCCGCATTCCCGGCCGCACCCCGGTCATCTTCTTCGAGGTGCCGGCCACCAAGGCCGGTTCGCAAGACACCGTCGTCGTCTATGGCCACCTGGACAAGCAGCCCGAGTTCAGCGGCTGGCGCAGCGACCTCGGCCCCTGGACGCCCAAGTACGAGAACGGGCTGCTCTATGGCCGCGGCGGCGCCGACGACGGCTATGCGGTCTATGCGTCCCTGACGGCCATCATGGCCCTGGACAAGCAGGGCATCCCGCGGCCGCGCTGCGTCGGTCTCATCGAGACCTGCGAGGAGAGCGGCAGCTTCGACCTGCCGGCCTATCTCGACATCCTCAAGCCCCGCCTGGGCAATGTGTCCCTCGTCGTCTGCCTGGACTCCGGCGCCGGCAACTACGACCAGCTCTGGCTGACCACCTCGCTGCGCGGCATGGTGTCGGGCGTGCTCAAGGTCGAGGTGCTGACCGAAGGCATCCACAGCGGCGACGCCTCGGGCGTCGTGCCGTCCAGCTTCCGCATCCTGCGCCAGGTGCTGGACCGCCTGGAGGACAGCAAGACCGGCCGCCTGTTGCCGGAGAGCTTCCACTGCGAGATCCCCGGCGCCCGCCTGGAGCAGGCGCAGCTGACGGCCGCCATCCTGAAGGAAGAGGTCTACAAGCGCATGCCCTGGGCCTGCGGCGCGGACGGCGGCCCGGTGCTGCCGGTGACGACCGATCCGGTCGAGGTGCTGCTGAACCGCACCTGGCGGCCGACGCTGTCGGTGGTCGGCGCCGACGGCTTCCCCGAGCTGAAGAACGCCGGCAATGTGCTCCGCCCCTACACGGCCTTCAAGCTCAGCCTGCGCCTGCCGCCGCTGGTGGATGGCAACGAGGCCGCGCTGCGCCTGAAGACCCTGCTGGAGGACAACGCGCCCTACAACGCCAAGGTGACTTTCACGCCTGATGGCCGTGCCGGGGCCTATGGCGCCACCGGCTGGAACACGCCCGAGCTGTCGCCCTGGCTCAGCCAGGCGCTGAATGACGCCAGCCAGGCCCAGTTCGGCGCGCCGGTCGGCTATATCGGCCAAGGCGGCACCATCCCGCTGATGAGCATGCTGCAGAAGGGCTTCCCGGCCGCGCAGATGATGGTCTGTGGCGTGCTGGGCCCCAAGAGCAATGCCCATGGCCCCAACGAGTTCCTGCATGTGCCCTATGGCAAACGGCTGACCGCGGCCGTCGCGCAAGTGATGGCAGCGCACCCCTGACCGGATGGACCAGCTCCGCGCCATCAAGGTTTTTGTCCGCGTCATCGACGAGGGCAGCTTCGCCGCCGCGGCGCGGGCGCTGGACCTGGCGCCGGCCGTTGTCACGCGCCTGGTGGCCGAGCTGGAGGAGCATCTCGGCACCCGGCTGCTGAACCGCACGACGCGGCGGCTGTCGCTGACCGAGATCGGCGAGGCCTACCTCGAGCGGGCGCGGCGCATCCTGGCCGACGTGGACGAGGCCGCGGCCCTGGCCGCGTCGGCGACCCAGGAGGTGCGCGGCCTGCTGCGTGTGCTGTGCCCGCCGGCCATCGCCGTGCACCAGCTCGCCAAGCACCTGCCCAAGTTCCACCGCGAATACCCGCTGGTGACGCTGGAGCTGACCTCGCCCGGCCCTGTCGAGACGGTGGACGACGCCTACGACCTGACCATTTTCCTGTCGCGCGAGACGCTGGACGGCGATTTCATCGCCCGGCGCCTGGCGCGCAGCGAATTCATCATGTGCGCCTCGCCGGACTACCTCGACCAGCGGGGTCGCCCCCAGCATCCAGCCGATCTGAAGCAGCACGACGCTCTGCTGCCGCCCACGCCTGCCCTGATGCGCGGCCTGACGCTGCAGCGCGGCGACGGCAAGGAAGAGATCACCTTGCCGATCGTGCCCTCGCGCGCGACGCTGTCGACCACGCACATGGACACCAACTACGCCGCTGCCCTGCACGGCCTGGGCGTGGCGGGCCTGCCCAGTTTCATGGTCGAGGACGCGCTGCTGGAACAGGCCCTGGAGCGCGTCATGCCGCAGTGGCGCCTGTTCGGCACGACGCTGTGGGCCGGCATGCCGACGCGCAAATACGTGCCGGCGCGCACGCGGGCCTTCCTCGACTTCCTGCTGGAAATCTTCGGCGGCGAGGACAAGGATCCCTGGCTGGTGGCCGCGGGTTGCGCCACCTGTCCTTGAGCCGCTCGCCCAGCCTGGCACCGCTGAACGCGGGCCCGTCTGGTCGGTCCCCCTGGGGGACGGTGATGCTTGCGGCATCGAGCCGCAAGCACATCAACTGCGGGCCGGCTTGGGACGGCCCGGCGCCGGTCCGCGCTGAACGCCGGGCAGCTATCTCAGACTGAAGCCGAGTTCGAAGAATTCAGGGCAGCGCGCTTCCAGCGTCCGTTTCAGCGCCCCGAAAGCAACATAGCGGCTGGACGTCTTGGCGATGTGCGCCAGCAGCCGGCGCTCCTCGGCGTGGTGCTGGCTGATCAGCACCAGATGCTGGCGCAGGGCGCTCCATTCGAGCTCGCGCCAGTATTCGCCGAAGTCCGCCGCCAGCTCTTCTTCGAGCAAGCCCTCCTTGCGGCATTCCTCCCAGTGGCGCACGGCCCAGTCGATCTCGCGGGCTTCTTCCCAGGCCAGCTCCGGCGGGCGCAGCAGGGCGGCCAGTTCATCCGTCACGCTGCCCCTGGGGGCGTCGTCGATGAGGCGGTGCAGCACCTTGTCCAGGCCGCTGTCGATGCCGTCCTGGGTGATGCGGGCCAGGCCGGCGCGCAGGGCGGTCGGGTCGGGCGGCGTCAGCGGGGCGGGATGGGCGCGCAGCTCGGCGCAGGCCTCGCGCATCAGGCGGTCGGCGTCTTCGGGGCGGGCGAGCAGGTCGGCAATCAGCTGGGATGTCATGGAGAGGAAGTCCCTCGTGGATAATGAAATTCTAAGAACCGCCGGCCCCGGCATCCTCACCGACTTCGAGCTTTTGCCGCTCTCGCCGCCCGTGCCGCGCTCGCCGACCTCCCCCATCCAAGCCCAGCTGTCCACCCTTGTCGCCCTGGCCCTGTGCGCCTGGGGGCAGGCGTCGGCCCAGCAGGCCGGCACCGAAGAGGCGCTGCCGCTGCGGGGCAGCCGGGTGCTGGGCCCGGCCTCCAAGGGGGCGACCAAGCCGGCCCTGGTCATCAGCGCCGACAAGGTCTCGGCCCAGATGGATCAGAAAGCCGAAGGCCAGGGCAATGTCGAGCTGCGCTACGGCGAGCTGGTGCTGAACGCCGACAAGCTGGACTACGGCGTCATCGATGACCTGGCCAAGGCCGAAGGCCAGGTGCGCATCAACCACAACGGCAATGTCTTCACCGGCCCGCTGCTGCAGCTCTATGTGAGCCGTTTCGAGGGCGAGTTCCTGACGCCGCGCTTCTTCCTGGCCGCCACTGGCGGCGCCGGCAAGGCCCGGGTGCTCAAGTTCCAGGACAGCGAGCACATGAGCGCCTCCGAGGGCAGCTACACCAGCTGCCCGGCCGAGGAGAACCAGGAGCCGGCGTGGCAGATCACGGCCAGGAATCTGCGCCTGGACCTGGCCGCCAACGAAGGCCAGGCCGACGGCGCCGTGCTGCATTTCCTGGGCGTGCCCATCCTGGCCGCGCCCTCGCTGAGCTTCCCGCTCAGCTCGGCGCGCAAGTCGGGCTGGCTGCCGCCCAACATCTTCCTGGACAACCGCAGCGGCTTCGAGTTCGGCGTGCCCTACTACTGGAACATCGCGCCGCAGCGCGATGCGACCGTCACGCCCTTCGTCATGACCAAGCGCGGCGTGGGCCTGGACAGCGAGTTCCGCTACATCGAGCCCAACCACGCCGGCCGCATCAACGTCGACCTGCTGCCCAGCGACCGCGTCTTCGGCAGCTCGCGCTGGAGCCTCAAGCTCAACAACGACGGCCACGTCTTCGGCGACTGGCGCTACCGGCTCAAGAGCGAGCGGGTGTCCGACGACGACTACTGGAAAGACATGTCGCGCCGCGTCGAGAGCCAGACGCCGCGCCTGCTGTCCAGCGACTTCACGCTGAACCGCCAGCGCGAGTTGTCCTGGGGCGTCATCGACACCTATGCCCGCATGCAGCGCTGGCAGGTCCTGCAGGGTGTCGACGCGCCCTTCGACACGCCTTTCCAGCGCAGCCCCCAGGTCGGCGTGCGCGTGACGACGGCGGCCGACGAGGCCGTGCTGGACAGCTTCCGTCCCTGGGGCCGCAAGGCGCGCCTGGAGGGCGGGCTGGAGCTGGAATACAACCGCTTCGACCTGCCGAGCTCGGCCCTTGCCGGCCAGCAGCGCGGCGGCCAGCGCGTCCACGCACTGGGCCATGTGGCCGCGCCGCTGGGCGGCGAGGCCTGGTGGTTCATTCCGCGCTTGTCGGTCAATGCGGCGGCCTACGACCTGGACCGTGCCCAGCCGGATGGCAGCACGCGCATGCACCGCGTCATCCCGACACTGAGCATCGACCACGGCTGGGTGTTCGAGCGCGACACCACGCTGCTGGGCCGCGACTACCGCCAAAGCCTGGAGCCGCGGCTGCTCTACGTCAACACGCCCTACCGCAATCAGCTCAATCTGCCCAACTTTGATTCGGCGCCGAAGGACTTCAACTTCGACTCCATCTACACGGACAACCAGTTCTCGGGCGTGGACCGGGTGTCGGACCTGCACGCCCTGAGTGCCGGCGTGACCAGTCGCTGGATCAGCGCGAACTCGGGCGAGGAGATCCTGCGCCTGGGCGCCGTGCAGCGCTTCCTGTTCCGCGATCAGCAGATCACGACCGAGGGCCCGCCCGTCACCCAGCGTTTCTCCGACCTGCTGCTGGCTGCCGCCGCCCATCTGGACGAGAAGTGGTGGGCCGACGGCACGCTGGAGTTCAACCCTGAGACCAACCGCTCGGTGCGTTCGGTGTTGCGGGCGCGCTATTCGCCGGGGCCGTACAAGACCATCAGCGTCGCCTACCGCCTGGCGCGTGCCCAGAGCGAGCAGGTCGAGGTGGCCTGGCAATGGCCCCTCTGGGGCACGCCCGTCACCTCGCGCGGCGCCGACAGCAAGGCCTGCGGCGGTGCCTGGTACAGCGCCGGCCGCGTGCAGTACTCGCTGCGCGACCGTCGCCTGACGGATTCCGTGGCCGGTTTTGAATACGACGCCGGCTGCTGGGTGCTGCGCTGGGGGGTCGAGCGCCTGTCCACCGGCCGGGCCGAAACCAACACGCGCCTGATGCTGCAACTGGAGCTGGTCGGTCTGTCACAGCTCGGTTCGAACGCCCTCAAGGTCTTGAAGGACAATGTGCCCGGTTACCGAAGGCTGAGCTCCGACCGCTCGCCGAGTTCAGATTTCCAACCATGATGCATCGCCTAGTTCCCCTTGTTCTGGCTCTGGCCGCTTTCACCGCCTCGGCCCAGACGCCCACGCTGCAGCCGGGGGACTACATCGCCGCCGTCGTCAACCAGGACGTCGTGGCCGCCAGCGAGGTCATCCAGCGCACCGAAAGACTGCGCCAGGAAGCCCGCCAGCGCGGCGAGGTCATGCCCGAGACGGCCGGCCTGCGCAAGCAGGCCCTGGAAGCGCTGATCGAGGACCGGGTGCTCGTCACCTACGCCCGCGAGAACGGCAACAAGATCGACGAGGCCGAGTTGGACCGCGTCGTTGCCAACGTGGCCGCGCAGAACAAGCTGACCATGGCCCAGCTGCGCGACCGGCTCAAGCAGGACGGCACCGACTACAAGAGCTTCCGCGAAAACCTGCGCGACCAGATGATGACGGAGCGCGTGCGCGAACGCGAGGTGCAGGGCCGCATCAAGGTGACCGACGCCGAGATCGACGCCTATCTCGACAAGAAGCGCGCCGAGCTTGCCGGCGGTGGCCAGATCAACATCGCCCAGGTGCTGGTGCCCGTGCCCGAGGGCGCGTCGGAAAGCGTTGTCGCCGAGCGCCGTGCCCGTGCCGAAGCGGCGCTGGCCCGCATCAAGGGCGGCGAAGACTTTGCCCGCGTGGCGCGTGAAGTCTCGGAGGACGGCAACAAGGCCCGCGGCGGCGAAATCGGCATGCGTCCGGCCGACCGCCTGCCCGACGTCTTCGTCAATGCCACCAAGGGCCTGAAGAGCGGCGAGGTCGCTCTCGAGATGCTGCGCACCGGCGCGGGCTTCCACATCCTCAAGGTCGTCGAGCGCCAGGGCGGCTCGTCCCTGACGCAGAGCACGCAAACCCATGCCCGCCACATCCTGCTGCGCCCCTCGGCCCAGCTGACGGCCGAGGTCGCGGCCCGCCGCCTGGCCGAATACAAGCGCCAGATCGAGACCGGCCAGGCCAGGTTTGAGCAGATCGCCAAGGACAACTCCGAGGACGGCAGCGCCCCTGAAGGTGGCGACCTGGGCTGGATGGGCGCTGGCGGTTTCGTGCCCGAGTTCGAGGAAGCCATGAATGCGCTGCCGCTGAACGGCATCTCGGGCCCGGTCGTGTCGCGCTTCGGTGTCCACCTGATCCAGGTGCTGGAGCGCCGCACCGTCGAGGTCGAGATGCGCCAGCTGCGCGATCAGGCCCGCAATGCGCTGCGCGAGCAGAAGTACGACGAGGCCTACCAGGACTGGGTCAAGGACCTGCGCACCAAAGCGTTCGTCGAAGTGCGCGAATGGCTGGATTGACCCACCCCGTACCGGCTTCGCCGGCCCCCTCAAGGGGGCACTGCCAGCGGCCCGGCAAAGCCGGCTCCGCGGCAGTCGCTGGGTAATTCATGAAATCTCACATTCCGAGAAAGCGCTTCGGGCAGCATTTCCTGACCGACAAGGCGCTGATCGACGCCATCGTCGACATCATCGATCCGCAATCTGGCGAGACCCTGGTCGAGATCGGTCCCGGCCTGGGCGCGATGACGCTGCCGCTGCTGGCGCGCATTCCCAAGGGTTCGGTGCCCTTGACCGTCATCGAGCTGGATCGTGACCTGGCGGCGCGTTTGCGCAAGCGCGACGACGTCGAGGTCATCGAGAGCGATGTGCTCAAGGTCGACTTCAAGGCCCTGGCTGTGACCAAGGGCGCGAAGTTGCGCGTCGTCGGCAATCTGCCCTACAACATCTCGACGCCCATCCTCTTTCATCTGCTGGAGGCAGTGGACGATGTGGTCGACCAGCACTTCATGCTGCAGAAGGAAGTCGTCGACCGGATGGCCGCCGGGCCGGGTGGCAAGGATTATGGGCGTCTCAGCGTCATGCTGCAGTGGCGCTATGACATCGAGTCGGTGCTGGACGTGCCGCCCGAGGCCTTCGACCCGCCGCCGCGGGTGGATTCGGCCATCGTGCGCATGCTGCCCCTGAAGACGCCGCCGGCCGTGGACCCGGCCCTGCTGGGGGCGCTGGTCGCCAGCGCCTTCTCGCAGCGCCGCAAGCTGCTGCGCCACAGCCTGGGCCACTGGCTGGCCGAGCGCGGCTATGCGGGCCACTTCGACCTGCAGCGCCGGGCCGAGGAGGTGCCGGTCGACGAGTTCGTCGCGCTGGCGCTGGAAGTGCCGCAGCAAAAATGAAAAACGGGACCCGAGGGTCCCGTTTTTGCATCGAGGGTTCAGCGCATCAAGCTGCGTTCAACCACATCGACGTGTCAAAGGCGCTGCACATCATCGGCATGTTCATGCCGAAGTTGGGGTTGCCAATCGTCGCCTTGGCGCTCTTCGGCGCAGGCTTCTCAATAACCGGGGCCACCTCAGCAGCCCGCTCCCATGACCCGTTTTCTTGGGAGCGGGCTACTGAAAAGAATAGAAACAGCGGAAGGCTATTTTCCGGTCGGCCCAGTAGTCGGCCGTATCGCGGAAGACATCGAGCAACTGCTCGCGGGCTTCGCGATCGAATCGCACGTTATCAGGCAACTGCTCCAGCACCACGACAAAGCCCGGCTGGCTGCCGGCCTTGTGGACCAGGTCGGTCATGCAGTCATGCAGGGCGTCCAGGTTCTTGCCGAAGTGAGCGGGAAAGAGGAAGGCCTGCGCGATGCCGTCGAGCACGTCCTGCTTGGACTGCGCCTCCGACAGATTGGCGTACAGGAAATGCTGGCCCGCTTCATGGGCGGCCTGCATCAAGTCCTCGACCCGGTAGGCCCGTATGGCCTGCACGATATTGGGACGGACGGTCTGCAAAAGCATGGTCGCGTTCCTCCTTTCAAGTCACAAAACTGCTGAATCCTCGACCTTCACCGGGCCGCTGCGGCGCGGATGCGCTTGAAGCTGGCATAGTGATCGTCGGTGTAGTAACAGACCTCGGGCGCTGTGGGCGGTGTGCCGCCGCAGATGAGGCGGCGGGCACCCCGCGTGCGGGCGCCAGGAGTCTTGACCGTGTATTCGCGATAGAAGCCGCGAGCCTTGCGGGGAAGCAGGCGCTCGCGATTGCCGAACACCACGCCGTCCTTGGCATGCGGGAACGGGCCTCCGGCGAGAATGAGCCGGTGGGTTTCCTGCGCCTGGGCGGGCAGCTCGCTCAGCTGAATTTCAGCCAGAGCGGGCGTTGTGGTGGGTTGCCTATCGTCGGCAGCCCCCTTGGCTTGCGCACCTCCGGCCAAGCCGGAAAGCAACAGGGCGGTGGTGACCGCCGTGGCGCCGGAGCGCGCCAGCCGCGAGAGCAAAAACACGGGTTAACCCTGAATTCGAAACCACAATGGTACCGAAGCGACCCCAAAAGCTCAAGCCAGACCCCGCCGCCGGACTCTGGAATTGGGTCATGTGAGCTTGCGCTCACATGTGTCTAAGCTATTGTTTTTACTGGGGTCGTGACGGCCGCATGACAAAGTTTTCGAGGGTGAAAACTTCTGTCAATTGAAGGAGTCAGGGCGGTTTTGCCCTGTTCCTCCGTGGAACCGACCGGCACTTCAGCTGCGCGCCGCGTTGGCGTCGGCGACCGTCAGGGCCGTCATGTTGACGATGCGGCGCACGGTGGCCGAGGGGGTCAGCACATGCACCGGCTTGGCCGCGCCGAGCAGCACCGGGCCGATGGCGATGCCACCGCCGGCGGCCGTCTTCAGCAGGTTGTAGGAGATGTTGGCCGCATCGATGTTGGGCAGCACCAGCAGGTTGGCCTCACCCGTCAGCGGGCTGTGCGGCATGATCTGCTTGCGGTAGCCGGCATCCAGGGCGGTGTCGCCGTGCATCTCGCCGTCGACCTCCAGCCAGGGTGCGAGCTGCTGGACCAGGGCCAGGGTGTCGCGCATCTTGATGGCCGACGGGCAGTTGCTGGTGCCGTAGTTGCTGTGCGAGAGCAGGGCCGCCTTGGGTGTCAGGCCGAAACGGCACATCTCCTGGGCGGCCATGATGGTGATCTCGGCCAGCTGCTCGGCGGTCGGGTCGTAGTTGACGTGGGTGTCGACCAGCATGACCTGGCGGCCCGGCAGGATCAGCCCGTTCATGCAGGCATAGGTCTTCACGCCGGCGCGCTTGCCGATGACTTGGTCGATGTACTGCAGATGCGTGGCCGTCGTGCCCCAGGTGCCGCAGAGCATGCCGTCGACTTCGCCCTTGTGCAGCAGCATGGCGCTGATCAGCGTGAGCCGGCGGCGCATCTCGATCTTGGCGAGCTGCTGGGTCACGCCCTTGCGCTCGGTCATGCTGAGATAGGTCTGCCAGTAGTCGCGATAGCGGTGGTCGTTCTCGACGTTGACGATGTCGTAGTCGCGGCCCTGCTGCAGGCGCAGGCCGAAGCGCTCGCAGCGCTCGGCGATGACCTCGGGGCGGCCGATCAGCGTCGGGCGGGCCAGGTTCTCGTCGACGACGACCTGGGCCGCGCGCAGGATGCGCTCCTCCTCGCCCTCTGCGTACGCGACACGCTTGTTGGGCGCTCGCTTGGCCGCGGAGAAGATGGGCTTCATCGTGTTGCCCGAGGCGTAGACGAAGCTCTGCAGCTTCTCGCGGTAGGCGTCCCAGTCGGTGATGGGACGGGCCGCGACGCCCGAGTCCATCGCCGCCTGGGCCACCGCCGGCGCGATGCGCATCATCAGCCGCGGGTCGAAAGGCTTGGGAATCAGGTACTCGGCGCCGAAGGACAGCGTCGCGCCGACATAGGCCGCGGCCACCACCTCGCTCTGCTCGGCCTGGGCCAGGTCAGCGATGGCGTGGACGGCCGCGATCTCCATCTCGATGTTGATGGTCGTCGCGCCCGAGTCCAGGGCGCCGCGGAAGATGTAGGGGAAGCACAGGACGTTGTTGACCTGGTTGGGATAGTCCGTGCGGCCCGTGGCCATGATGGCGTCGCCGCGCACGGCCTGGACTTCCTCCGGCAGGATCTCCGGCGTCGGGTTGGCCAGCGCAAAGATCAGCGGCTTGTCGGCCATGGTGGCCACCATGTCGGACTTCAGCACGCCGCCGGCCGACAGACCCAGGAAGACGTCGGCGCCGGCGATGACCTCGCGCAGCGAGCGCTTGTCGGTCTTCTGCGCGAACTCGGCCTTGTCCGGGTCCATCAGCTCGGTGCGGCCCTCGTAGACGACGCCGGCCAGGTCGGTCACGAAGATGTTCTCGCGCGGCAGGCCCAGCTTGAGCAGCAGGTTCAGGCAGGCCAGGGCCGCAGCACCCGCGCCCGAGGTGACCAGCTTGACGTCCTTGACGCTCTTGCCGACGACCTTGAGGCCGTTCAGGAAGGCCGCGCCGACGACGATGGCCGTGCCGTGCTGGTCGTCGTGGAAGACGGGGATCTTCATTCGCTCGCGCAGCTTGCGCTCGACGTAGAAGCAGTCCGGCGCCTTGATGTCTTCGAGGTTGATGCCGCCAAAAGTCGGCTCCAGCGCGGCAATGCAGTCGACCAGCTTGTCGAGATCGTTCTCGGCCACTTCGAGGTCGAAGACGTCGATGCCGGCGAACTTCTTGAACAGCACGCCCTTGCCTTCCATGACGGGCTTGGACGCCAGCGGGCCGATATTGCCCAGGCCCAGCACGGCCGTGCCGTTGGAGACCACGGCGACAAGGTTGCCGCGCGAGGTGTAGCGGAAGGCGTTGGCCGGGTCGGCCACGATCTCTTCACACGCTGCGGCGACGCCCGGCGAATAGGCCAGGGCCAGGTCGCGCTGGTTCACCAGGGACTTGGTCGCGGCGATGGCGATCTTGCCCGGCGTCGGGAACTCGTGATATTCGAGGGCGGCCTGGCGGAGTTGGGCGCGTTTTTCTTCTGAGCTGGGCATGGCGGACATCACAAAGGCCGACGGGGGGCTGGAATCATGCCACCGCAAGCCGGCCTGGGTCGCTGCGGATGTCCACATGGCGACAATCGCCCGCATGGGTGAATTCGATCTGATCCGGCGCTACTTCCAGCGCCCCGCGGCTTCCGGCGTGGAGGTCGGCGTGGGCGATGACTGCGCCGTCCTCGTGCCCACGCCGGGCGCGCGCTGGCTCATCTCCAGCGACATGCTGGTCGAAGGCCGGCATTTCCTGTCCACGGTCGATCCGGCCCGGCTGGGTCATAAGGCCCTGGCCGTCAACCTCAGCGACCTGGCCGCCTGCGGCGCGACACCCCGAGGCTTCACATTGGCCCTGGCCCTGCCGCGTGTTGACGAAGCCTGGCTGGCCGGCTTTGCGCGCGGCCTGTGGGCCCTGGCCGACGCCAGCGGCATCCCGTTGATCGGCGGCGACACGACGCAGGGGCCGCTCAACATCTGCATCACCGTCTTCGGCGAGGCGCCGCCCGGGCAGGTCCTGCTGCGCAGCGGCGCGCGCCTCGGCGACGAGATCTGGGTGTCGGGGCGGCTGGGCGATGCGCGGCTGGCCCTGGAGGTCTTCCGCGGCACGGTGGCCTTGGACGGCGCGGGCTTCGACATCGTGCGAGCCGCGATGGAATACCCGACGCCGCGCCTCGCTCTTGGCCAGGCCCTGCGCGGCATCGCGACGGCGGCCATCGACATCTCCGATGGTCTGCTCGGCGACCTCGGCCACATCCTCGCGGCCTCGGGTGTGGGCGCCCAACTGGATATCGACGCGCTGCCGCGCAGCAGCGTGCTGGCCTCTCAGCCCATGGCCCTGCAGCAGGAATGCCTGCTGGCCGGCGGCGATGACTACGAACTGGTCTTCACGGCCCCACCCGGCGTGGCGCTGCCCGATGTCGGCGTGCCGCTGACGCGCATCGGCGTCATCGAGGCCGAGCCCGGCCTGCGTGTCGTCGATGCCCAGGGCCTGGACGTCGAGCATGGTTTGCGTAGCTTCGACCATTTCGCCTCATGAGCGGCGCACCGATTCGTCCGACCCCGATCTTCATGCTGCGCCATCCGGCGCGCTGGATTGCGCTGGGCTTTGGCAGTGGCCTGAGTCCCAAGGCGCCCGGCACCGTCGGCACGCTGTGGGCCTGGCTGGTCTTCGTCGTCATCGCGCCGTGGATGAATGACCTCGCCTGGGGGCTGCTGATCGGTCTCGGCACTGTCGTCGGCTGGTGGGCCTGCACGGTCACCGCCCGCGCCCTGAACACCCCCGATCCCGGCTCCATCGTCTGGGACGAGGTGTTGGCCTTCTGGCTCATCCTGTGGCTGATCGGGCCCGTCGGCTGGCTGGGCCAGCTCATCGCTTTCGGCCTGTTCCGCTACTTCGACGCGGCCAAGCCGGGGCCGGTGGGCTGGGCCGACCGCCTCTTCAAGGGCGAGCGGGGGGCGCCGGTCAGCTGGGCCCAGGGTTGGGGCATCCTGTTCGACGACTTCGTTGCCGCCGGCTGCACGCTGGCGGTTTGGGCGTTGTCCCTGGCTATCTGGCGCGCGCTCTTCTGAACGATCATCGGGGCCATGAACACGGACTGGCCCCTGTTCGCGACCGGCGCCGAGCGCGCCGCCAGCCGCGCCGCGCAGGCGTGTGAGCCTGACAGCGCCGAGGCCGCGCTGCGCCTGGCCTGGGACCTGCGGCAGTGCGAGCCGCAGGCCGCGCGCGAACTGCTGGCGCTGTGCCCCGAAGCCGCGCTGGCTCCCTGGCTGCAGGCCCGCCGCGCCCTGGTGGAAGGCGAGCTGGCGCTGGCTGCCTTGCAGCTCGACACAGCCAGCGCCTGGGCCCGGCGCGCTCTGGCGGCCATGCCCGACGACGCGGCGGTGCAGGCCGACGTCGCTTTCCTGCGCTACTGGATCAGTGACGATGGCGGTGACGGTCAGGTGCAGGTCTGGGCCGAGGCCATGCGCGAGGCCGCGCGTGACGAGCCGCGCCGGCGGCTGCTGGCCCTGTGCCTGCTGGCCAACCGGGCGCTGTTGATGGACAACGTGCGCGCCGATGCCGAATGGGCGCCGCTGCTGCCGACGGACACCGCCGGCCTGACCAGCGACTGCGTGGCGGCGGTGGCGGCCTACCACGGCCTGCGCGCCGCCATCGGCGCCGACTTCGACGGCCACCAGGCCTGGCTGCCGCAGGCCTACGAAGCCGCCGTGGACGCCGGCCATGCGCGCCGCGCGCTGACGGTGATCAGCAACATGGCCTATGCGCTGATCCAGGCCAACCAGTACGACCTCGCCCTCAGCTGGCTGCAGCGTGGCCTGCAGCAGTTGCACGGCACCGGCCTGCCGCTGCAGCGGGCCTTGTTGCAAGCGCGCTCCGCCGACGTGCTGCGTCATCTCGGCCAGCTCGATGCCGCCAGCGACCAGATCCGCCAAGCCCTGGAATGCTTCGCCGACGGCGGCAGCCAGCGCGGCCTGGCCATCTGCCTGAACGTGCTGGGCAGCATCGAACTCGACCGCGGCGACCTGGCCGCCAGCCTCGCGGCCCACCAGCGCCTGGGCGAGCTGGCGCGCCTCTCACAGGCGACCGAGCTGATCATCGTGGCCGGCAACGGCATGGCGCGCACGCTGCTGGCGCTGGCGCGCGCGCCCGAGGCGCTTGTCGAGATCGACGCGGTGCTGGAGGTCGCGCGCCGGCAGGCCGCCCATATGCATGTGGCCGTGGCGCTGGGCGTGCGGGCCGAAGTTCTGGCCGCCCTGCCGCAGCGCCAGCACGAGGCGCTGGAGGCCTTCGAACAGGCGCTGGCCCTGGGCCGCAGCCTGCCCAATTTCCAGACCGAGGCGCGGTTGCTGGAAGCCGCTGCCCGCACCCACGCGGCCGTGGGGCACTACGAGCAGGCCTATGGCCTCGCCGCCGACGCGCTGGCCGCGCGCGAGCGCAACTTCAACAACGAGATCGCCAAGAGCACGCGCGGCCTGCGCGAGCAGCACGAGCTGGAGCGCGCGGCGGCGGAGAACGAGCACCTGCGCCGCCAGGGCGAGCTGCTGAAGCGGCATCTGGAGGAGCTGCAGGGGCTGTCCGTCATCGGCCAGGAGATCGCGACGGCGGCCGAGGCGGCCCGCGTGCTGACGGTGCTGGCCCGGCACGTCTTCCAGGCGCTGCAGCCGGCGGGCCTGGCGGTCAGCCTGCTGGACGAGCGCCGCCAGCTGCGCTGTGCGCATGCTGAACCGCCTTCGCGAGCGGACGATGGCCAGACGGCGCAGGCCCAGGCGCTTCGCGAAGCGCGCGAGCTGCATGAAGGCGTGCAGTCAGGGCGTGCGCGGGCCTGCCATCTGCCGCTGTGCGTGGCCGGCCAGGCGCTGGGCGTGCTGTCGGTCTGGGCGGGCGAGGCCGGGTTGGGTGAGCGCGAGCTGTTGGTACTGCGTGCCCTGGCGGGCTACGGTGCCATCGCGCTGGCCAATGTGCAGACCTACCAGCACCTCAGCCAGGTGCAGCAGCGGTTGATGCAGCAGGAGCGCCACGCGGCGCTGGGCGCGCTGGTGGCGGGCGTGTCGCACGAGCTCAACACGCCCATCGGCAACTGCCTGCTGGTGTCCGACAGCCTCATCGACGAGCTGCGCAAGACCGGTGCTGCGCTGGAAGGCGGCACGCTGGGAAGGCGCGCGCTGAACGCGGCGCTGGCGCAGCAGAACGATGGCTTGCAGATCGTGCGCGCCGGCATGCAGACGGCGGCCCGCCTGATCAGCAGCTTCAAGCAGGTGGCGGTGGACCAGGGCTCCGAGGCGCGCCGTCGCTTTGCGCTGGCCCAGGTGGTGGACAGCACCGTGCAGACCTTGCAGGTGGCCTTGCGCCGCGCGGGCGTGTCTGTCGAACAGGTTGTGCCGGCGGAGCTGGCGCTGGACGGCTTTCCGGGCTCCTTGAGCCAGGCGCTGATGATCCTCGTCAACAACGCGATGGCCCATGCCTTCGACGGGCGCACTGGCGGCCGCGTGCGCATTGACGCCGAGGCCGCCGAGCCGGGCTGGATGCTGCTGCGTGTCAGCGACGATGGCTGCGGCATGAACGATGCGGTGCGGCGCCGCGTCTTCGAGCCCTTCTTCACGACCAAGTTCGGCCAGGGCGGCAGCGGTCTGGGCCTGAGCATTTGCCACAATCTCGTCAACCGGGTGCTGGGCGGCGAGATCGACGTGCAGAGCCGCCCTGGCGAAGGCAGCCGTTTCCTGCTGCGCCTGCCCGCCCAAGCCCCCCCATGACCCCGCCGGAGCCCGCCATGTTTGCCGACGACCTCGAGCTGATCGACCGCATCGCGGTGGCCCTGATCCAGCGGCGCGAGCGCATCGGCACGGCGGAGAGCTGCACCGGCGGCCTCATCGCGGCCGCCTGCACCAGCCTGGCCGGCTCCAGCCAGTGGTTCGAGCGCGGTGTCGTCAGCTACAGCAACGAGGCCAAGGCCGAGCTGCTCGGCGTGCCCAAGGGCTTGATTGCGCTGCACGGCGCCGTCAGCGCCGAGGTGGCCGAGCACATGGCGCGCGGCCTGCTGGCCCACGCCCCCATCGACTGGGCCCTGGCCGTCACCGGTGTGGCCGGTCCCACGGGCGGCAGCGAGGCCAAGCCGGTCGGCACGGTCTGGCTGGCCCTGGTGCATGCCGGCCGGCCGGCGCGGGTCTGGCGCGAGAACTTTGGGGGCGACCGCCAGGCGGTGCGGCTGCAGACCGTGACCGCCGGGCTGACGGCGCTGTGTGAAGCGCTGGAAGACCGGGACAACTAACCCAGCTTTGCTATCACGCTCTCGGTCGTGACCGCCGAGGTGTCCGGCGGCTGCCAGCTCTTGGCCCAGGTGATGAACTGCTCCTGCGGCATGGGCTTGCAGATGTAGTAGCCCTGGCCTTCGTCGCAGCCGAGCTTGGCCAGCATGGCCCAGGCCTTGACCGTCTCCAGCCCCTCGGCGACGACGGTCAGGTCGAGGTTGTGGGCCAGCTCGATGGTCGAGCGCACGATGCGGGCGTCGTCGAGGTCGCGCTCCATGGCCATGACGAAGCTCTTGTCGATCTTCAGCTCATCCACCGGCAGCCGCTTCAGATAGGCCAGCGACGAATAGCCGGTGCCGAAGTCGTCGATGGACAGCTTGAAGCCCATGGCATGCAGATGCTCCAGCGTGGACAGGGCCCGTTCGGGGTCGTCCATGATGGCGCTTTCGGTGATCTCCAGGCACAGCGCCGTTGGCGGGACCGACAGGGGCGTCAGCATGGCCTCGATCTTGGCGGGCAGATCCTGGTCCATCAGGTCGCGGGTGGACAGGTTGACCGACAGCCGCAGCGTGAGGCCGGCATCCGCCGCCTGGCGCGCGAACCTGGCCGCGTTGGACAGCACCCAGGCGCTCAACAGGCGGATGAAGCCAGTCTGCTCCGCGAAGGGAATGAACTGCATCGGCGGCACCAGGCCGCGCGTCGGGTGCTGCCAGCGCACCAAGGCCTCGGCGCCGAGGATCTTGCCATGCTGCAGGTCGACCTTGGGCTGCAGGTACAGGCGCAGCTCGTTGTCTTCAACGGCATGGCGCAGCTCGGTCAGCAGCGACAGCGACTCCTGGCTGCCGGCGTCCAGCTGGGCGTGATAGATCAGGCTGCCGCACTGGCGGGCCTTGGCGGCATACATGGCCAGCTCGGCCCGGCCCAGCAGCAGGTTGACGTCGTGACCATGCTCGGGGAAGAGGGCGATGCCGATGCCGGCGCCCAGGTCGATGGTCTCGTTGTCGATCTGCAGCGGGTGCTCGAAATCCTTCAGGATGGCCAGGGCCGCCTCGCTGGCGGCATGCGCATCCGTGTGCGCCAGCAGGATGGCGAACTCGTCGCCCGACAGCCGCGCCAGCACCGAATGGGCCGGCGCGCACAGGGCCTGCAGGCGCTCGGCCACGCTTTGCAGCAGGCGGTCACCGACGTCATGGCCCAGCACATCGTTGACATGCTTGAAGCGGTCCAGGTCCAGCATCAGCACGGCGCCAGGCGTGTCGCTGTTGACGAGGTGGTGCTGCAGGAACTCGGCAAAGCGGGCGCGGTTGGGCAGCAGGGTCAGCTGGTCGACATAGGCCAGGTTGTTGACCAGGGCGTCGCGGCGGCGGATGCCCTCGCGCATGCTCTCCAGCGCCAGGGCCAGCTTGTGCACTTCCTCCAGGCGCGCGGTGGCCGGCACGGGGGTGTCGTAGTCGCCGCCTTCCAGCCGTCGCGCTGAGGCCGACAGGGCCTTGATCGGGTTGCTGATGCCGCGCGCCAGCAGCACGCTGACGAGGGCGAAGACGACGACGCCCAGCACCGTCAGGCCGAGCAGCACGAGCTGCAATTGCTGATAGGGGGCCAGGGCCACGTCCAGCGAACGCAGCAGCATCACGCCCAGGTGCTGCTCGCCCAGCAGCAGCGGCACGAAGCGCGCGCGCATGCGTTCGCCGGCGAGCTCCTGCACGCCGCCGGACGGCACTGCCGTGCCGAGGCTGGCCTGCAGCGCGGCGGTGGGGGCCGCGTCGAGGTTGCCCACCATGGCCTGCCAAGGCTTGCCGGCGGCCTGCTGCAGCACGACGCTGTCCAGTTCGGACAGTGCCTTGAGGTCGTCCAGCACTTCGCGGTCCAGCGAGAAGGCCATCAGCACCCAGCCGACAGGCGCCGGCGTGCGCACCTGGACGGCGACGACCTGGTAGGTCTGGTTGCCCTGCACGGCCAGCACAGCGCCGTCCTTGCTCTGCACCAGCTGGCCCAGGGCCTTGCCGAAGGCGGCGGCGCCATCGCGCGTGGCGGCCACCAGCTGCTGCTGGTCGTCGAAATAGGCGACGACTGAAGCGCCGACGCGCTCGCCCTGGTTGACCAGGGCATCCTTGATGGTCTCTACCGTGCCGGCCTCGGCCAGGGACAGGCCGACCGTGCTGCGAAACCCGTAGTCCTTGGCCAGCAGCTCGGCGGCGTCGCGCAGCTTGCCGGCGCGCTGGTCGAGCAGGCGGCGCAGCACGCGCTCGCCGGTCTGCAGCTCGGCGGCCAGCGAGTCTTCGGCGTTGTGCGTGATGCTGGCGTGGATGGCGCCGAAGCTGATCAGCTGCACGACCAGCAACAGGGCCAGGAAGAGGGCGACGATGCGCCCCTCGAGGCGGCGCAGATTCAGCCAGGCTGGCCAGCGCATCTTGGTGGCGTTACTCGGTGAGAGTCAGGGCGACCGTGCCCCCGCCCGCCGGCACGTCGAGCTTGACGCTCTGCAGATTGGGCGACTTCTGGGCGCCATGCCAGGCCTTGACGATGTGCTCGCCCGCCGGCAGGTCGAAGGCCACCTGGCCCTTGTCGTCGGTGCGGCCGAAGGTGGGCGTGTCGACGACGACGATGTGGGCGCTCATGCGGTCGTGGATGTTGCAGCCCAGGGTCGCGACACCGGGCTTGTCGAAGACGACCGGCTCGGCCGGCGTGCCGGAATAGAGCTTGATGTCGATGACCTTGATCGGCGAGAACGAGTAGACGTGATGCCGCACGGTGTCGAAGTTCGGGAAGTTGACCGACGTGCCCGTCTGCACGACCAGCAGCTGGGGCGTGAACTGGCGATCGCGCTGGCCCATCTCGGCCTTGGCGGTGGTGGTCTTGCCGGTGCGGCCCTTGACTTCGACGGCGACCGCGGCGCTGGCCAGCGGCTGGCCGGCGGGCCCGCGCAACTGCAAGGTCACGGGGACCGCCGATGCAGCGAGCGGGCTCAGCGCAAGGGCAAGAAGGCAGAGGCGGCGTACGGTCGTCATGTCGGCGGGGCTCCAACCCCCACGATAGCCGAATCGCGCCCGACGGGCAGCCAGAACAGCCCCAGTTTTAACGCTTGCGGCTTCGGCGTGCGCGGGCGGCGGCCGGCGCTAGAGAAACCGTCCGGGCGCAAAGGCTGCGGGTGGCCGGACCTGGGTAGTGGCCCAGGCCGTGGCCAACCTGGCCGTCGCCGCCGCCTGCGTCAGCCCCAGATGCCCATGGCCGAAGGCATAGAACAGCCGCTCGTCCGCCGGGGAGGGGCCGATGACCGGCAGCGAGTCGGGCAGCGATGGGCGGCAGCCCATCCATTGCGTGCCGCCTTCGGTGCGCAGGCCGGGCAGGTAGCGTCGGGCGCGGGTCAGCATGGCGTCGGCGCGGGCGTAGTTCGGTGCTGCCTCCAGGCCGGCGAACTCCACAGCCCCGCCCACACGCACGCCGCCCGCGATGGGCGTGACAACGAAGCCCTGGCCCGGGAAGGTCAACTGCCGCTGCAGCGCAAACGCGCCAGGGGGCAGCGTCGTGTTGTAGCCGCGCTCGGTTTCGAGCGGAAAACGCTCACCCAGGCTGGCCGCCAGCCGGTGTGACCAGGGTCCGGCGCACAGCAACACCCGCTGGGCCAGCAGCGGTGAGCCATCGGCCAGCCGCAGCAGCAGGCCGCGGGCTTCGGGCAGCAGCGCCTGGCCCTCGGCGCGGGCCAGCCGGCCACCGCGCGCGAGGAAGGCCTGGGCCAGGCTGTGGCACAGGCGCAGCGGGTCGTTGACGGTCTGCCAATGCGGCACGAACACCCCATGCCGCAGTGCCGGGTTCAGGCCGGGCTGCAGTGCTGCGAGGGCATCGCTGCCCTGGAGGTTCTGAAAGGCGATGCCGTGGGCGGCCCGCTGCGTCCAGCCCGCCTGTGCGGCCCGCCATTGCGCCTCGGATTCGTAGAGATGCAGGTTCCCGCCATCGCGCAATTGATCTTCAGCGCCGGCCAGGCGCAGCAGCGCCGGCCATTCGGCGGCCGATTGCGCCAGCAGGGCGGCCTGGGCCTCGGTGCTGGCGGCCACGCGGGCCGGCCGGCTGGCCCGCCAGAACTGCCACAGCCAGGGCAGCAGGGCGGGCGCATACGAAGGCCGCAGGCTGAGCGGTCCCAGCGGGTCCAGCAGCCAGCGCGGCGCCTGGCGCAGGATGCCGGGCGAGGCCAGCGGCAGCACGTCCGAGAAGGCCAGGGCGCCGGCATTGCCGCGGCTGGCGCCGGCGGCCAGGCGTTCGCGCTCGATCAGCAGCACCTGCTGGCCGGCGGCCTGCAGGCGCAGTGCGCAGGCCAGGCCGACGATGCCGCCGCCGATCACCAGCGTCTGCACCGCGCGTAGGCCGCCCTCCAGCGGCGGCAGCTGCTCCCAGTCTTCGTCCGTCATGCCTGCAGATAGCCCGTCTTGACCGTCGTGTAGAACTCGGCCGCCAGGCTGCCCTGTTCACGGGAGCCCAGGCTGCTGGCCTTGCGGCCGCCGAAGGGTACGTGATAGTCGACACCGGCCGTGGGCAGATTGACCATCACGAGCCCGGCCTGGGCGCGGCGGCGGAAGGCCTCGGCGTGCTTCAGCGACTGCGTGCAGATGCCGGCGGCCAAGCCGAACTCGCTGTCGTTGGCCAGGGCCAGGCCGGCTTCGAAGTCGGGTACGACCGTCAGGCTGGCCAGCGGGCCGAAGGCCTCGACGCGATCCAGCCGCGTACCGGCCCGCGCGGGCATCAACAAGGCTGGCGCGAGGAAATGTCCGGCGGTCGGCCGCGCCGGGCGCTCGCCGCCGCAAAGCACCTCGGCGCCCTCGGCCAGCGCGGCTTCGATCTCGCGCTCGACATTGGTGCGCTGCGCGGCGTCCACGCAGGGGCCGATCTGCGTCTGCGCCTCCAGGGCATGGCCAACGCGCAGTGCGCGTGTCGCGGCCACGAGGGCCTCGCGAAAGCGTGCCGCGATACCGGCCGTGACGATGAGGCGGCTCGACGCCGTGCAGCGCTGGCCGGTCGAATAGAAGGCGCCCTGCACGGCGCAGTTGACGGCCTGATCGAGTTCGGCGTCGTCCAGCACCAGCAGCGGGTTCTTGCCGCCCATTTCCAGCTGCAGCTTCTTCAGCCGCAGGCCGCAGTCGGCCGCCAGCTGCCGTCCCACGGCCTGTGACCCCGTGAAGCTGATGGCCGCGACCTGCGGGCTGTCCACCAGCAGCGGGCCCGCCACGGCACCGCGCGCCAGCACCAGGTTGAAGACACCTGGCGGCAGGCCCGAGCGCTGCACGATGTCGGCCAGGGCCCAGGCACTGGCCGGCGTGCGCTCGGCGGGCTTGAGCACCACGGCATTGCCGTATGCCAGGGCCGGCGCAAGCTTCCAGGCGGGGATGGCGATGGGAAAGTTGAACGGCGTGATCAGGCCCACGACGCCGAGCGGTTCGCGCGTGACCTCGACGCGCACGCCCGGCCGCACCGAGTCGAGCAGCTGGCCGGCCTGGCGCAGCGCCTCGCCGGCGAAGAACCTGAAGATCTGGCCGGCGCGGCCGACTTCGGCGATGGACTCGGGCAGGGTCTTGCCCAGCTCGCGCGCCAGCAGCCGGCCGAGCTCCTCGCGGCGGGCCAGGATCTCGGTGGCGATGCGATCCAGCACCTCGGCGCGCTGCTGCGGCCCGCTGGCGGCCCAGATGGGCGCGGCCTCGGCGGCTGCATCGATGGCGGCCTGCACGCCGGCGGCGTCGGTTTCGAAGGCAGTGCCGACGGGATCGGCTGCGTCAGAGGGGTTCTCGTTGGGCACGGCTGTGCCCCCCTGCCACCACTGGCCGGCTATCAAGCTGCGAAATTGCATGCTCAGAGGGCAGGCAGGCTCGGGCGGGTTGCCAGGGCGTGACGGATGACGGCCTCGACCTGGGCGCGGCGCTCACCGGCCAGCGGCAGGCGCGGAGCGCGCACGCGCTCGTTGGACTGGATGGCCAGGGCTTCGGCAAGCTTGATGTTCTGCACCAGGTAGCTCGACACGTCCAGGTCCAGCAGCGGGCGGAACCAGCGGTAGATGGCCAGGGCCTCGGCCAGGCGGCCGGCCTTGACGAGGCGGTAGACCGCCACCGTCTCGGCCGGGAAGGCCACCACCAGGCCCGCCACCCAACCCTGCACACCGGCGCACAGGGCTTCGAAGGCGAGGTTGTCGACGCCGGTGAAGACGGCGTAGCGGTCACCCAGGCGGGTCAGGATCTCGGTGGCGCGGCGGATGTCGTCGCTGCTTTCCTTGACGGCAACGAAGCGGCGGTCGTCGGCCAGTTCTTCCAGCAAGTCGGTCGTCACGTCGACGCGGTAGGCGATGCGGTTGGAATAGATCATCACCGGCAGGTCGCCCGCCGCCGCGATGGCGCGCAGATTGGCGGCGGTCTCGCGCACATCGGTGTGATAGATGGTGCTGGGCACCACCATCAGGCCATCGGCGCCGGCGCGGGCCGCCTTTTCGGCCAGGGCGCAGGCCTCGCGCGTGCCCGCCTCGGCCACGGTCAGCAGCGCGGGCTTGTTGCCCGCCACTTCCTTGGCCAGGCGGAACACCTGCAGGCGCTCGTCATGGCTGAGCATGGGCCCTTCGCCCAGCGAGCCGCAGGCGATCAGGCCGTCGCAGCCGGCCGCCGTCTGCAGCGCAAAGCAGCGCTGCATCTCGGCGGCATCCAGGCTGCCGTCTGCGTTGAACTTGGTGGTGACTGCGGGAAAGACGCCTTGCCACATGGTCGGGGTGCTCCGGTTCGGTTGAAACTGGCGCGCAGCATATTGCATATTGGATCCAATCTGCAAGATTTTGGATCCAATCCAGTGAACGCCTGGGGTGCCTGGTTCAAAATGATGGCCCATTCGCCCGCACCTTGCCCGCGCCACGCCATGCCCGACACGCCTCCCACGCTCGCCCGCACCACCCCCGGTCCTTCCGCGGGTGACCAGGTCTACGAGGCCCTGCACCGCGCCATCATCACGGGCCAGTTCAAGGACGGCGAGCCCTTGCGCCAGGAAGAGCTGGCGCGCCAGCTGCACACCAGCCGCATCCCCGTTCGTGAGGCCCTCAACCGCCTGGAGCAGCATGGCCTGGTGCAGATCAAGCGCTATCACGGCTACACCGTGGCGGGGCACAGCCGCGCCGAGGTCGAGGAGCTGTGTCGCTTTCGCGCCCTGCTGGAGGGCGAGCTGATCCTGAACGCCGTGCCGCGACTGCAGGCCGGCGCACTGGCCGAGGCCAAGAAGCGCTGCCAGGCCTTCTCCAAGGAGACCGACCCGGTGCGCTGGGGCGAGCTGAACCGCGACTTCCACTGCGCCCTCTATGCCGAGGCCGACATGCCGCATCACCTGCAGGCCGCCGTGGCGGCGCTGGACCGCACCGAGCGCTACCTCGTCGACCAGCTGCAGCTGACCGACGGCCGCGCTCAGGCGCGCGCCGAGCATCTGGCCATCCTGGAGGCCTGCGTGGCCGGCGACGCCAAGGCCGCGGCGCGGCTGACGCGCCAGCACATCCTGGGCGCCTGCGAGCGCTTCTCGGCCTATATGCAGGCGCAGGAGGCGCAGGCCGCCACACCGAAGCGGCGGGGCCGCAAAGCCTGAGTAGAAATCCGCCACAGAGGCACAGAGGCACGGAGGAATACAGAGAGGCAACTTCTTGCTTTCCCTGTGTCTCTGTGCCTCTGTGGCTAGTTTCCGTATTGGCCTGAGGCATCCCGACGCGTCGGGGACTTCCCGAGGTCCCGGGCCCTTGTGCCGATTTCCGCGCCGCGGCTGCGCTGCGCTTCAAGACGTTTGCGCGACGGATTTCTAACGTCCGGTGTGTCGGCTGCCAGGGGGTTTTCTGGTGGCACTTCGACCCACCAGACATAGAGGTCCTCTTGAAGACACTGCCCAAGACAACACTGCTGCTGGCGCGCAGCACCATCGCCGTCACCCTCGCCCTGCAGGCCCTGGCCAGCCAGGCCCAGCAGGCGCCCACCGATGCCAAGGACAGCAAGGAGAAGCTGGACCGCATCGTCGTCACCGGCTCCAACATCAAGCGCACCGACGCCGAGACCTCGCAGCCGCTGCTGACGATCTCGCGCGACGAGATCAAGTCGTCCGGCGCACTGACCGTCGGCGACATCCTGGGCAACCTGACCGACAACGACGGCCGCGCCATCAGCGACCTGAGCGGCGCCAACTCCTGGGCCAGCGGCGCCTCCGGCGTGTCACTGCGCAACCTCGGCACCGGCGGCACGCTGACCCTGCTCAACGGGCGGCGCCTGACGAGCTATGGCTTTGCCGACGGCCTGCAGCTGAACTTCAGCAACATCGACGCCATCCCCGCCAACCTCATCGAGCGCGTCGAAGTGCTGAAGGACGGCGCCTCGGCCATCTACGGCTCCGACGCCATTGGCGGCGTCATCAACATCATCACGACCAAGGACTTCCGTGGCGTGGGCATGGCCGTCAGCGCCCAGCAGTCGCTGCGGCACAGCTTCCTGGCCAAGGACAAGTCGGGATCGGTCACGGTGGGCCACGGCAGCCTGGACGACGACGGCTACAACGTCTACGGCCACCTGGAGATGTACCAGCGCGGCAGCTACAAGGACAGCGACGTGCGCCCGCTGCTGCCCGCCTGGTATGTCGAGCAGAACCCGGCCCGCCTGCAGCTGTCGTCGGGTTCTTTCCCCGGCAACTACAGCGGCCGCTACCCGGCCAACTACAAGGACCCGGCCCTGGCGGGAAAAAGCTTCACGACGCCGGCGCCGGGCTGCGCGCCGGAGAAGCTGGTCGGCGGCGTCTGCATGTACGACTACTGGAAAGACAGCGACGCCCGCCCGGCCACTGACCGCCTGACCGGCATGCTGGGCGGCCGCTACAAGCTCAGCAACGAGCTGACGGCCTTCACCGAGCTGCAGTTCGCCGACATCAAGGCCAAGTACTACACCAATGTGCCGCGCAGCCAGGCCGCAGGCACCGTGTCGACCTGGTACGACTCGCTGAAGGGCGAACTGCAGAGCTTCAGCCACCCGGCCCTGCCGGTGGGCCATCCACAGAACCCGTATGACTTCCCGGTCACGCTGGCCTACCGCTATGTCGACGATCCCGAGATGTTCAAGAACGTCGGTGCGTCCTTCGATCACCGCCTGGTGATGGGCGTGGAAGGCACCCTGGCCGGCTGGGACATCGACACCGCCATCGGCGACATGGGCTCGCGCGCCACCCAGCGCCAGCACCTCTACCTGGACCGCTACGGCTATGCCGACGCCGTCACCAGCGGTGCCTACAAGTTCGGCCAGGTCAACTCGGCCGACGTGCTGAACAAGATGTTCCCGGAGATGGGCTCGACCGGCCACTACCGCCAGCAGTTCGCCGACTTCAAGGGCTCACGCGAGATCTACCAGCTGCCGGCCGGCCCGCTGATGATGGCCGTGGGTGCGGAGCTGCGCCACGAGCAGTTCTTCCATCGCAGCACCGACAACATCCTGCAGGCGCGCATCGTCGGCTTCTCGGGCGTCAACATCGATGGCAGTCGCAACACGGCCGCCGTGTTCACCGAGTTCGCTGCGCCCATCACCAAGGAGCTGGAAGCCACGCTGGCGCTGCGCGGCGACAAGGTGCTCAACGGCTTCGGCGCCGTCACACCCAAGCTGCAGCTGGCCTACCGGCCCGTCAAGACGGTGCTGCTGCGCGGCACGCTGACCCAGGGCTTCCGCGCGCCCAGCCTGCCGGAGACCGGCAATGGGGGCGCCTCCTGGTTCAACAACAGCATCAATGACCCCAAGCGCTGCGACACGGCCCGTGCGCTGCGCGACGCGCTCAAGACCGGCAACGCCGCCGACCAGATCGAAGCCAACCTGGCCTTCAACTCCGGCTGCTCGGTCAGCTTCCCGTCCGCCGTCACGCCCAACCCCGACTTGAAGCCCGAGCGCTCCAACAACGCGTCCATTGGCCTGGTCGTGCAGGCGCTGGACAACCTCAGCGTCTCCATCGACTACTACAACATCAAGCGCCGCGACGAGATCGGCACGCCCGACATCACGCAGATCCTGCAGAACGAGGACAACAACCCTGGCCTGGTTCCGCGCGATGCCGTCTCGGTGCAGGACGGGTTGTGGTCGGCCCGCGCCAAAGAGCTGACCGGCCAGACCATCGCCTTCCAGACCGGCGCCGTCCGCACCATGCGGCTGCAATACCGCAACCTCTACAGGACCCAGGTCAGCGGCTTCGATGTCGACCTGCGCAGCCGCTGGGCGCTGGGCGACTGGGGCAAGCTGGACCTCAACCTGGAGGCCAACGTCCAGTCCAAGCTGCTGTACTGGGACACGGATGCGCAGGCCTGGCGCGTCAACCGCATCGGCTACAACGGCGTGCCGCGCGAGCGCGCCGTGCTCAAGGCCAACTGGAGCCGGGGAGACTGGAAGCTGGGCAGCCGCGTCAACTACAGCAGTTCCACCAAACTGGCCTGGGATGAGTGGGACGACAGCTACTACCAATCCCAGGGTTGCGCCGACCGCGGCGAGCCCGAGAGCAATTGCCGCGTCAGCAGCTGGACCAGCACCGACATGTGGCTGCAGTACAGCGGCCTGAAAGGCTGGACGCTGTCCGCCAACCTCTTCAACGCCTTCAACGAGCAGCCGGCCGTGTTCCGCCGCCCGGCCGGCCTGCCCAACCTGAATGGTCGGGTGCTCAAGCTCAGCGCCGAGGTGAAGTTCTGATGCGCGCGCTTGCCTTGTTCTTTGCGGCGCACGTCGCCGCGGCGGCAACGCCGCCGGCAGACATGCCAGACCCCTACCGCTGGCTGGAAGACGTCGACGGCGACCGCGCCCTGAACTGGGTGCGCGGCCAGCAGCCCACGCTCACGCCCGTGCTGCAGTCGCCCGGCTTTGCCAAGCTGGAGGCCGAGCTGGCCGAGGTGATGGCCTCGCCGGCGCGGCTGGCGCCCGGCGAACAGCTCGGCCGCCATGTCTACAACTTCTGGCGCGACGCGGAGCACCCGCGCGGCATCTGGCGCCGCAGCGCGCCCGAGGACTATTTGAAAGGCCAGCCACGGTGGGAAACCGTGCTGGACGTGGACCGGCTCGCCAAAAGCGAGGACGAGCGCTGGGTCTGGGCCGGGGCGAACTGCCTCGCGCCCCAGGCCCGGCGCTGCCTCGTCTCCTTGAGCCGGGGCGGCGGCGATGCCCACGTGCTGCGCGAGTTCGACACCGTCGAGCGTCGCTTCATCACCGAAGGCGAGGGGGGCTTCACCCTGCCCGAGGCCAAGGGCGGCGCGGGCTGGGCGGACGCCGACACCCTGGGCGTCTACACCGACTTCGGCGCCGGCAGCCTGACGCGCTCGGGCTATCCGCGCCAGTTGAAGCTGTGGAAGCGCGGCACGCCGCTGGCCGCGGCGAAGCCGCTGCTGGAAGGCGGTGTCGACGAGGTGGGCCTCTGGGCCTGGGGCGAGCATCTGAACGGTCGCCAGCAGTTCGTGCTGGAGCGCCGCACCAGCTTCTTCGCCGGCAAGCAGTACCTGCTGCGCGACGGCAGGCTGGTCGAGTTGCCCAAGCCCGACGATGCCCAGGCCAGCGTGTTCGGCAAGCAGGCCTTGATCGAGCTGCGCTCGGACTGGGGTGCCTACCCGGCGGGGGCGGTGATCGCCACGCCGCTGCAGGGCTGGCTGGACGGTCGACCGAAGTTCACGCTGCTGCACGACCCGGCGCGCGACGGCGCCCTGCAAAGCCTGGTGCCACTGCGCGATGCGCTGCTCGTCGTCAGCATGCAGGACGTGCGCCAGCACCTGAGCGAGTGGCGCCCCGCGGGCCAGCAATGGCAGCGCCGCGCCGTGCCCACCGGCGAGCTGGAGAGCCTGTCGGTCCTGGCCCTGGCGGGTCAGACGTCCAACCGCTATCTGCTGACGCGCAGCAGCTTCCTGCAGCCGGCAACCCTCGAAGCGGCCGAGGTCGGCCGGGCGAAGCGGCGCACCCTGCAGCAGCTGCCGGCTTTCTTCGACACCCAGGGCATGGAAGTGCGCCAGTTGCATGCCAGGTCGGCCGACGGGACCTTGATCCCGTACTTCATCGTCGCCCCGAGCGGCCCCCTGCCCGAGGGCGGCCGGCCGACGCTGCTCTATGGCTATGGCGGTTTCGAGATCTCGATGCGGCCGGCCTACAACGGCATCCTGGGCCGGGCCTGGCTGGCGCGCGGGGGCGTCTATGTTCTGGCCAATCTGCGCGGCGGCGGCGAGTTCGGCCCGCGCTGGCACCAGGCGGCCCTGCGCGAGCAGCGCCAGCGCAGCTTCGACGACTTCATCGCCGTCGCCGAGGACCTGCAGCGCCGCGGCATCACGCGGCCCGACAAGCTGGGCATCATGGGCGGCAGCCTGGGGGGCCTGCTGACCTCGGTGGCCCTGGTGCAGCGGCCGGAACTGTTCGGCGCCGTCGTCAGCCAAGTGCCGCTGACCGACATGCGCCGCTATCACGAGATGCTGGCGGGCGCGTCGTGGATCGAGGAGTACGGCAACCCCGACATCCCGGAGCAGTGGGACTACATCGGCAAGTACTCGCCGTATCACAACGCCGTGGCCGACAAGCGCTACCCGCCGGTGCTCTACACCAGCTCCACGCGCGACGACCGCGTCCACCCCGGCCACGCCCGCAAGATGGTGGCGCGGCTGCAGGAGCAGGGCCATGAGGTACTGTACTGGGAGAACACCGAGGGCGGTCACGCCGGTGCGTCGACGCCGGCTCAGCAGGCGCGCTTGTGGGCCTTGAGCTACGGCTTTCTGCAGCGGCGTTTGATGCCGCCGACACCCTAACGCGGGGCGTGGAGCTGGCGGTAGTGCGACGGTGTCAAACCGACTGTGGCCTTGAACTGGCGCGTGAAGGCGCTCTGGTCGGCATAGCCGCAGTCCAGCGCCAGCTCCGCCATGCTGGCGACCTCAGGCGCCGCCAGCCGCGCCCGCGCCGCGTTCACCCGCACCTGCACCAGCATCTCGCGCGGCGTCAGTTGGAAGACGCGGTGGAACATGCGCTCCACGCGGTCCGGGCTCAGCCCCGCCTCGCGCCCCAGCTCGCCCAGCTGCAGTGGCTCGGCAAAGCGCGTGCGGATGCAGGCGGCTATGTGGGCGATGCACTGGTACTGCGGATGGCTGTGGTCGGGCAGGCCGAGGTCGCGCGACAACCCCGCCACGCCGGCCACGTGGCCCGCCGCGTCGCGGATGGGCAGCTTGTGCGTCAGGCACCAGCCGGCGCGCAGGTCCGGGTAGACATGCAGCTCCAGCTGCCGGTGCAGGGCCTGGCCGCTGGCCATGACCTGGCGGTCCTGGTCGAGGAAGGCCTCGCCCATGGTCGCGGGGAAGAGGTCGCGCGCGGTGCGGCCCAGCAGCTCCTCGCGGCCGCCCAAGCCACAGCGCCGCCACAGGCTGCGGTTGGCGCTGCGGTAGCGTCCGTCGCCGTCCTTCACGAAATACACCACGTCGTCGAGCGGCTCGAACAGGTGCTCGAGCAGGCGCAGCGCGTCCTGGCCCAGGTAGGCCACTTCATCGAGCGTCGGTATCTCGGCGATTTCACTCATCTCACCACCCCACCCCCACCATGACTTCCTTCGATGCGGCGCTGAGCGCCCTGCCCGATCTGCGCCCCGGTGTGCAGCCCATCCAGCCCGAGGAATACCGCCAACGCCTGCAGCGGCTGCAGTCCCTGCTGCGCGCCGAAGGCCTGCAGGCCCTCTATCTGCACGCCGGCAGTTCGTTGCGCTATTTCATGGGCACGCCCTGGTATCCCAGCGAGCGCCTGCTCGGCGCGTTGGTGCCTGCGGAGGGCGAGCCGTTCTACATCGCCCCCGGCTTCGAGCGTGATGCGCTGATGGACCGCTGGGGCCTGGCGGCACCTCTGCAGCTCTGGGACGAGCACGAAGACCCCTGGGCCCTGCTGGCGCGTTTGACGAGTGCGCTGCCCTGTGGGGGCCACGGTCTCGCACTGGACGGCAGCCTGCCGTTCAACTTCGCCTGGCGGTTGCAGCGGGCTGCGCCGGGGCTGCCGCTGGTCGACGGCAGCGACCTCATCGCCGCGCTTCGCATGCGCAAGTCGCCGGCGGAGATTGCGCTGCTGCAGCGCGCTTTCGACATGACGCTGCGGGTGCAGCAGGCCGCGCGCTCGGTGTTGCGCGCGGGCATGGATACGCGCGAGGTCGAAGACTTCATCGACAGAGCGCACAAGCGCATCGGCGGTGGCGGCTCGCGCTTCTGCATCGTGCTGTTCGGCACCGCCACCAGCTACCCGCATGGCGTCAAGCACGCCCAGACCCTGGCCGACGACGACGTGGTGCTGATCGACTGCGGCTGTTCCGTCGAGGGCTATGCCTCGGACCTGACGCGCACCTATGTGCATGGCCAGGCCAACGCCGAGGTGAGGCGCATCTGGGCCATCGAGCAGGAAGCCCAGGCCGCGGCCTTTGCGGCGGCCCAGCTCGGCACGCCTTGCGAGGCCGTGGACGATGCGGCCCGCGCCGTATTGGAAAGCCATGGCCTGGGGCCGGGCTATGAGCTGCCCGGGCTGCCGCATCGCACCGGCCATGGCGTCGGGCTGGACCTGCACGAGCATCCCTATCTCGTCCGCGGCAACGGCCAGCCGCTGGAGATCGGCATGTGCTGCAGCAACGAACCCATGATCGTCGTGCCCGGCGCCTTTGGTGTGAGGCTGGAAGACCACTTCTACATGACGGGGCAGGGGCCGCGCTGGTTCACCCTGCCGAGCCCGAGTCTGGAGCGCCCCTTCGGTTGACATGTCGGCGCTCAGAAGCCCCAGCGCATGGGGTCGGCCGGGTCGAACACGACCCAGGCGTCCAGCGTCACATGGGCGCGGCCGCGGATGAAGGGGTGGATGCTGCCGTCCTCGGCGGGCTCGTAGCGGGCCTCGAACACCGAGCCGATGACCGACTCCTGGCGCCACACGGCGCCCGGGGCCAGGTCGCCGTCGGCCGCCAGGCAGGCCAGCTTGGCGCTGGTGCCGGTGCCGCAGGGCGAGCGGTCGTAGGCGGCGCCGGGGCAGAGCACGAAGTTGCGGCCGTCGTTGGCGTCGTCGGCCGGCGGGCCCAGCAGCTCGATGTGGTCGATCTCGGCGCCATCCGTGCCGGTGATGCCGGCCTGTTGCAGCGCTGAACGCAGGGCCAGCGCGTAGGCAGTCAGTGCCTGCGTGCGCTTCGAGCTCAGCGCCTGGCCATGGTCGCTGCAGAGAAAAAACCAGTTGCCGCCCCAGGCGATGTCGCCATGCACGGTCTGGCCGTCGTCCAGCGTCACGGCCACCTGCCGCGCCAGGCGGTAGGAGGGCACGTTGGCCACCGTCACCGTGCCGTCGTCATGCAGCGTGGCCTGCACGGGGCCGACCGGTGTGGCCAGCCGCAGCGTGCCCGGCTTGATGAGGCCCAGGTGGCGCAGCGTCTCGACGACGCCGATGGTGCCGTGGCCGCACATGCCGAGATAGCCGGCGTTGTTGAAGAAGATGACGCCCCAGGCGTCATCGGGTTGGCGGGGTGGGCACAGCCAGGCCCCCACCAACACCTCGGAGCCGCGGGGTTCCAGGATAAGCGCGCGGCGCCAGGCGTCGTGCTCGTTGCGCAGCATGGCCAACCTGTCGGCCATGGAGCCCGAGCCGAGGTCGGGGCCGCCGCTGACGAGGACGCGAGTGGGCTCGCCGCCGGTGTGGGAATCGATGATGCGCGCGCTGTCGTCCATGCCAAGCTTGATTGGATCCAAATATTGGATCCAATATACAAGCATTGACGTCTGCATTCACCCGGGCCGATTCCCAGGTGAGGAAAGTGAGGGTTGTGCGGGCGCCGGGCGACGCCCGGTGCCGCGCTCAGCGCGCGGTGAGGACGGTGCCGCTCTTGCCGCTGGCCGTCTCGGCCAGCATCAGCGCCAGCCGGCGCAGCGCGGCCCAGGGATCGCTGGGCCAGTCGGGGTGGCGCAGGCCCTTGACCAGGCCGTCGCAGACCTGGGCGGCCTGCACCAGCGCGCCGGCCTGGGCGCTGTCCAGGCGTGGCGCGATGCGCTCGATCAAGCGCTCCTTGGCGCCCCAGACGCGGGCCTCGCGCATCGCCATCGGCAGGGGCCGTCCGGCATCCAGCGCATTGCGCACGCGGGCCAGGGCCCGGGCGTCCTCGGCCAGGTTCCAGTGCACCAGCACGGCGGCCTCGCCCTCGGCCTCCAGGCCGTCGAGCATGCGCAGGATGCGCGGCACGGCGCCCGACAGCACCGCCTCGCTGAGCTTGAAGACGTCAAAGCGCGCCACGTCCAGCACGGCGGCTTCGATATCGGCCAGGCTCAGTTCGCCCTTGGGGTGCAGCAGGGCGAGCTTCTGCAGCTCCTGGTGGGCTGCCAGCAGATTGCCTTCGACGCGGTCGGCGAAGAAGGCCAGGGCCTTCTGACCGTCCTCGCCCTCGGGCACCGATTGCCCTTGGGTTTTCAGGCGCTGGGCCAGCCACGCCGGCAGCAGGCGGCGCTCGATTGGCTCGACGCGCAGGGACACGCCATTGCCATCCAGGGCCGTGAACCAGGCGCTGGACAGCTGGGTCTTGTCCAGGCGCGGCAGGGTGACCAGCGTCAGCACATCATCGGGTGCGGCCTCGGCATAGCGCTGCAGGGCCTCGGAGCCGTCCTTGCCGGGCTTGCCGCCGGGGATGCGGATCTCGATGAACTGGCGGTCGGCAAACAGGCTCATGGCCTGTGCCGCGGCCAGCACCGGAGCCCAGTCGAAATAGGCGCCGGCGACCGTGAAGATCTGGCGCTCGCCAAAGCCCTGGGCCTTGGCGGCGGCGCGGATCTGGTCGGCGGCTTCCTGGGCGAGCAGGGGCTCGTCGCCGTGGACGGTGTAGATGCGGGCCAGGCCCTTGCTCAGGTGGGCTTGCAGGCCCTCGGCTCGCAGCTGCATGTCAGGCCGGAAGCTTGACGGCGGCGAGGCGGCGCATCACCTGGGCGATGGCGTCGGAATGCATGGCGCCGTACAGATTGGCGGCCTCCTGCTCCTTGGCCAGGGCCGTGGTCTCGGTGAAGTTCATGTCGCGCGACAGGCGCAGCTCGACCTTGGGCACCAGCAGTTCGCCGGCGGCCGTCCGGATCAGGTAGTCGAACTGCAGGCGCAGCGACCATTCACGGACCTGGCCGACGCTGGTGGACGCGACGACGGTGCGGTCGCGGTACTCGCGCAGGGCTTCCAGCACGACCTGGGCGCGTGCCGGGTCCTCGACGAGTTGCACCGGCGTGCGCTTGATCTGGCGCTTGAGGCCGGCGGCCAGCGGCGATTCCGGCGGGAAGCCGGTCAGCGCCAGCGTCTGGAAGGACAGCACGGGCTCGTGGCGCAGCTCGAAGCCGCAGCCGGTGAGGGCGGTCAGCCCGAGAAGGACGGCGCGACGCTGCATCATCATCAGACGACGATGTTCACCAGGCGACCCGGCACGATGACGACCTTCTTGGGCGCCTTGCCTTCGCTGAACTTGATGAACTCGGGGTTGGCCAGCGCAGCGGCCTCGATGGCGGCCTTGTCGGCGGCGGCCGGCACCTTGACCGAACCGCGCAGCTTGCCGTTGACCTGCAGCATCAGCTCGATCTCGTCCTGAACGAGGGCGGCCTCGTCGACCGTCGGCCACGGCGCGTCCAGCAGGTCGCCCAGTTCAGCGGCAAAGCCAAGGTCCTGCCAGAGCTGGTGGGCGATGTGGGGCGTGGCGGGGTAGAGCACGCGCAGCAGCACCGAGAAGCCATCGCGCACCGCGGCGGCCTGGCCCTCGGCCTTGAAGCCTTCCAGCGCATTCAGCAGCTTCATCGCGCCGGAGACGACGGTGTTGTACTGCATGCGCTCGTAGTCGTAGCTGACCTGCTTGAGCACGTTGTGCACCTCGCGGCGCAGGGCCTTGCCATCACCGCTCAATGCGGCGTAGTCGGTGCCGCCGGTCTTGATGGCGTCGGCATTGCGCGCGCCGAAGTTCCACACGCGCTTCAGGAAGCGGTGAGCGCCTTCGACGGCCGCGTCGTTCCACTCCAGCGTCTGCTCTGGCGGCGACGCGAACATGACGAACAGGCGGGCCGTGTCGGCGCCGTACTGGTCGATCAGAGCCTGCGGGTCCACGCCGTTGTTCTTCGACTTGGACATGGTCGTCATCTCGTACTCGAGCGGTGTGCCGTCCTTCTTCAGCTTGGCGCCGACGATGCCACCCTTGTCGTCGTGGATGACGTCGATCTCGTGGTCCCAGTAGTAGTCCTTGCCACCGCCCTCGGGCTTGTGGAAGAAGGCCCCTTTGAGCACCATGCCCTGGGTCAGCAGCTTCTCGAAAGGCTCGCTGATCGTGACCAGGCCGAGGTCGCGCATCGCCTTGGTCCAGAAGCGCGCGTACAGCAGGTGCAGGATGGCGTGCTCGATGCCGCCGATGTACTGGTTCATGCCAACCCGGCCAGGGTTGGCCTTGTCAGCCCCCATCCAGTACTCGGTGCCGTCCGCGACCATGGCCTGGTCGTTGGTCGGGTCGCAATAGCGCATGAAGTACCAGGACGAATCGACGAAGGTGTCCATCGTGTCCGTCTCGCGCTTGGCCGGCTTGCCGCATTTCGGGCAGCCGACGTTCAGGAAGGCGGCGTGCTTGTTCAGCGGGTTGCCGCTGCCGTCCGGGATCAGGTCATCTGGCAGCACGACGGGCAGGTCCTTCTCGGGCACCGGCACCACGCCACAGGCATCGCAGTGGATGATGGGAATCGGCGTGCCCCAGTAGCGCTGGCGGCTGACGCCCCAGTCGCGCAGGCGCCAGGTGGTCTTCTTCTCGCCCAGGCCCTTGTCGGCCAGCAGCTCGGCGACCTTGTTGACGGCGTCGACATGGCCGAGGCCATCCAGCACGCCGGAGTTGATGCAGCGCGCCTTGGGCTTGTCGCCATACCACTCGGCCCACTTCTTGTCGTCGTAGGCCTGGCCGTCGACGTCGATGACCTGCTTGATGGGCAAGCCGTACTTCAGCGCGAAGGCGAAGTCGCGCTCGTCATGCGCCGGCACGCCCATGACGGCGCCGTCGCCATAGCTCATCAGCACGTAGTTGCCGACCCAGACCTCGACCTGCGCGCCGGTGATGGGGTGGGTGACGAACAGGCCCGTGGGCACGCCCTTCTTGTCTTGCGTGGCCAGCTCGGCCTCGGTCGTGCCGCCGGCCTTGCATTCCTCGATGAAGGCGGCCACCTCGGGCCTGGTCTTGGCCGCGACGGTGGCCAGCGGATGCTCGGGTGCCACGGCGCAGAAGGTCACGCCCATGATGGTGTCGGCGCGGGTCGTGAAGACCCACAGGCGGTCGCCGCCGCCTTCGATGGAATGCGGGAAGGCAAAGCGCACGCCCTGGCTCTTGCCGATCCAGTTCTCCTGCATCAGGCGCACGCGTTCGGGCCAGCCGCTCAGGTAGTTGGGGTCTTCAGGGTTGGCGACCGCCGACAGCAGCTCCTCGGCGTACTGCGTGATCTTCAGGTAGTAGCCCGGGATCTCGCGCTTCTCGACCAGGGCGCCGGAGCGCCAGCCGCGGCCGTCGATGACCTGCTCGTTGGCCAGCACGGTCTGGTCCACCGGGTCCCAGTTGACGACCTGGGTGCGGCGCTCCGCGATGCCCTTTTCCAACATCTTCAGGAACAGCCACTGGTTCCACTTGTAGTAGCTGGGCTGGCAGGTCGCGACCTCGCGGCTCCAGTCGATGGCCAGGCCCATGGCCTGCATCTGGCCCTTCATGTGGGCGATGTTGGAATAGGTCCACTGCGCCGGCGGCACCTTGCCCTTCATGGCGGCGTTCTCGGCCGGCAGGCCAAAGGCGTCCCAGCCCATGGGCATGAGGACGTTGTAGCCCTTCATGCGCAGCTGGCGGGCCAGCATGTCGTTGATCGTGTAATTGCGCACATGGCCCATGTGCAGCTTGCCCGAGGGGTAGGGCAGCATGGAGCAGGCGTAGAAGTGCGGCTTGCTCGCGTCTTCCGTCACGCGGTAGGCGTCGCGCTCCGTCCAGTAGGCACGGGCGGCGGCTTCGATCTCGTTGGGGTTGTAGCTGGGCGCTTCGGTCTTGGCGTTCATACGCCAAATTGTAGGTGGCGCTCTTCGCGCCACCCTTCGGTCACGGTGCCGATGCAGCGGCCTGGGCGACGAAGGCGATGCGGTTCATGCCGGCGGCCTGCACCCAGCCGATCAGCTCGGCCACCTGGCCATAGGGCACGCTGCGATCGGCGCGCAGCTGCACTTCCATCTGCGCGTTGGCACGGCCCAGCTCTGCGATGCGCTTCTGGAAGGCGTCGGGTGTCAGCTCCTCCTCGCGGAGGTAGAGCTTGCCGTCCGGCGTGATGGCCACGGCGATGAAGCCGGGCGCGTCGCTGGGCGTCGCGGCTTCGCTCTTGGGCAGGTCCAGGCGCAGCGACGCCGTCATCAGCGGCGCCGTGATCATGAAGATGACCAGCAGCACCAGCATGACGTCGATCAGCGGCGTCATGTTGATGTCGCTCATCGGGCGCGAGCCCTCCGGTTTTTCCAGCCGGCCGAACGCCATGATCAGTCGTGGTCGAGGAGTTCGCGCAGGTCGTGCGCGAAACCTTCCAGGTCGGCCTCGCAGGCGGCCACCATCTTGCCGAAGACGTTGTAGGCCAGCACGGCGGGAATGGCCACGCCCAGGCCTGCGGCCGTCATGACGAGCGCCTCGCCGACCGGGCCCGAGATCTTCTCGATGGTGATGTTGCCGGCCGCCGAGATGCTGGCCAGCGCGTGATAGATGCCCCAGACGGTGCCGAACAGGCCCACGAAGGGCGCCGTGGCGCCGACCGAAGCCAGCAGCACCTGGCCGAACTGCAGTCGGGCCAGCACCGCATGCAGGGCGTCGCGCAGGCGGCGGGTCAGGCGGGATTCGCGCTTGCCGGCGGCCTCCAGCGTGGCGCCGCGGGTCTCGGCCGTGGCGGCGTCCAGCAGGGGCAGCAGCAGGCCTTCGGTGTCGAAGCTCTGCAGGGCGCTGCGGCCCTCGGGCACGCCGGCGGCGCTCCAGAAGGCCGGCACGGCGCGCACCAAGCCCTTGCGGGCGCGACGCAGCAGCCAGGTCTTCCACAGGATCAGCGCCCAGGCGCTGACCGACATGGCCAGCAGCAGCAGTGCGACCGCGCGGCCGACCAGGTCGCTTTGGGCCCAGAAGTCCGCAACCATGTCAGCCCCTCGCCCGGTGGGTACACCGGACGATCCCCCGAGGGGATGCGGGCCGGCTAGGGGCGGCCCGGCGCTCGGCCCGCTGGCGCCCCATCATGAATTGAATCCGAGCACGTCGTTCATGCCGAACAGGCCGTTGCCCTTGATGACGCCCGCCAGGAAGCGCGCGCAGCGCAGGCTGCCCTGGGCGTAGATGGTGCGGTTGGTGGCCTTGTGGCTGACCTCGATGCGCTCGCCGATGCCGGCGAACAGCACGGTGTGGTCGCCGATGATGTCGCCGCCGCGCACGGTGGCGAAGCCGATGGTGGACGGGTCGCGCGCGCCGGTGACGCCTTCGCGGCCGTAGACGGCGCATGCCTTGAGGTCGCGGCCGACGGCGTCGGCGACCACCTGGCCCATCTGCAGGGCCGTGCCGCTGGGGGCATCCACCTTCATGCGGTGGTGGGCCTCGACGATCTCGATGTCATAGCCCTCGGCCAGCGCGCGGGCGGCCATGTCCAGCAGCTTGAGCACGACGTTGACGCCCACGCTCATGTTCGGCGCGAAGACGATGGCCGTGCGCTCGGCGTGCCTGGCGATCTCGGCCTTCTGGGTCTCGTCGAAGCCGGTCGTGCCGATGACGGCCTTGACGCCCAGGTCGGCGCAGACGGCCAGATGGGCCAGCGTCGCCTCGGGGCGGGTGAAGTCGATCATCACGTCGGCGCCGGCCAGGCCCGCGCGGACGTCGTCGCCCTTGTCCAGGGTGACGTGCAGCGCACAGTCATCTGCCGCCTCGACGGCCTCGATCAGCATCTTGCCCATGCGCCCGGAGGCGCCCATGACGGCGACCTTGATCACGAACCCGACCCAGTCTTGGCGTCCAGCGGCGGGTAGGTGCGGCCCGGGGCCGGGCCTTCGGCGGCGGCCGTGGGAGCGGCGTCGGCGCTCTTCTTGGGCGGCGGCAGGGCGCCGCGCTCGGCTTCGCTCAGCTCCAGCTTGGGCGTCTTGCTGTCGGGCTTGAAGGTGTTGACGGCGGCGACGAACTCGTTCTCGGCCGGCAGATCGTCCGGCACCGTCAGTTCCTTGAGCTTGTCTTCGTCGAAGGTGGCGACGACCAAGCGCTGCTGATAGGCGGCGCCCTGGCGGCGGATGGTGAAGACGTAGTCCCAGCGCGACTCGTGGAAGACGTCGGTCAGCAGCGGCGAACCGAGCAGGTCGCGCACCTGGGCCTTGGACATGCCAGGCTTGACGCGGGCCACCATTTCCTTGGTCAGCACATTGCCCTGCACGACCTCGACGCGATAGGGCGTCACGAAGCCGAGCACCTTTTCACCGGTGACGGTGGGCAGGGAATCCCAGGTGGGCAGATAGGAGCAGCCGCCGAGCAGCGCAAGCAGCGCAAGCAGCGGGAGAGAGGCAAGCAGGGGACGCATCGGGCGGCTGGCTGAAGGGCGGCAAGGGGACGGGAAGCGCCGGCCGGAAGACCGGCTGGCTATGATCGGCGGATTCTAGCGGGGCCCTTTCCGGCTCCGCCGCCCGCCTGCCATGCCCAGCTCCTCCCCCAAGAACCAGACCAGCGACATCAAGAACAGCGGCCTCAAGGCGACGCTGCCACGCATCAAGATCCTCGAGATCTTCCAGCGCGCGGCGCAGCGACACATGACCGCCGAAGATGTTTACAAGGCTTTGCTCGGCGAAGGCGCCGACATCGGCCTGGCGACGGTCTACCGCGTGCTGCAGCAGTTCGAGCAGGCCGGCCTGCTGAGCCGCAACCATTTCGAGACCGGCAAGGCCGTCTACGAGCTCAACGAGGGCCACCACCACGACCACCTGGTCTGCCTGAACTGCGGCAAGGTCGAGGAGTTCTTCGACTCCGGTATCGAGGAGCGCCAGCACGCCATCGCGAGCCAGCGCGGCTTCCAGCTGCAGGAGCACTCACTGGCGCTCTACGCCACCTGCATCAAGACCGACTGCCCCAACAAGAGCTGATCAGTCCAGGGAGCCGTTGTCGATGGCGCGCTGGTGGCGCTCGACGAATTCCTTGTAGGTGTCGATACCGCGCAGCTGCAGGATGGTGTTGCGCACCGCGGCCTCCACCAGCACGGCGAGGTTGCGGCCCGCGTCCACGGCGATGACGACCTTGCGCACCGGCATGCCCAGCACGTCCTCGTACAGGGGCTCGTAGGGCAGGCGCTCGAAGTCGCGCTCCATCGTCTCCTTGCGCACCAGGTGGACGATGAGCTTCAAGCGCATCTTGCGGCGCACGGCCGTCTCGCCAAAGATGGACTTGATGTCCAGCAGGCCGATGCCGCGCACTTCCAGCAGGTTGAGCAGCAGCTCGGGGCAGCGGCCTTCGATGGCGGTCTGGGCGATGCGGAAGAAGTCGACCGCGTCGTCGGCCACCAGGCCGTGGCCGCGCGAGATCAGCTCCAGGCCGAGTTCGCTCTTGCCCAGGCCCGATTCGCCGGTCAGCAGCACGCCCAGGCCCAGGATGTCCATGAAGACGCCGTGGCGGGTGGTGCGGTTGGCGAACAGCTGGGACAGATAGCCGCGCACCAGGTCAATGACGTGGCCGGCGGATTCGTTGGTGCGGAACAGCGGGATCTCGGCGCGGTCGCACATGGCCACCAGGCGCGGCGGCGGCACGGTGTCGTCGGCAATGATGATGACCGGCGGCTCCAGCGTGACGATGCGCGAGATGCGCCGGTCCTGGATCTCGGTGCTTTCCTGGCTCAAATAGGCCACCTCGCGGCGGCCGACGATCTGCACCCGGTAGGGGTGGATGTAGTTCAGGTAGCCGACAAGGTCGGCGGCGCTCTGCGCATCGCGCACGGCGGCTTCGTCGAAGCGGCGCTCGGGGTGGGCGTGCCCGGCGATCCACTCCCATCGAAGGGCTTCGCGGTGCTCTTCAAACAGCCGCTCGGCGCTGATCGAGGTGGGTTTCAATTCAGATCAGGGTAAACGCGAAGCGGCGATCGGCGGCTCAAGCGACGGACTTCAGCGGCTCCCAGGCCGCGATCAGCTTGTGCAGGGTGGCGGCGTCGGGCTCGGCCTTGAGCTGCTCGCGCAGTTCGCGGTCGGACAGCATCTCGGCGATCTCGGACAGGATCTCCAGATGACGCTGGGTGGCCGCCTCAGGCACCAGCAAAAAGATCAGCAGGCCGACCGGCTCGTCGTCCGGTGCGTCGAAGCCGATGGGCTGGGCCAAGCGCAGCACGGCGGCCAGCGGGTTCTTCAGGCCCTTGACGCGTCCATGCGGGATGGCGACGCCATGGCCGAGGCCGGTCGAGCCCAGGCGCTCGCGGGCGAAGAGGTTGTCGGTGACCAGCGCACGGCCCATCTGGTGATGGTTTTCGAACAGCAAACCTGCGTGTTCAAAGGCGCGTTTCTTGCTAGACGCATCCACATTCACCAACACGTTGTCGGCGGGCAGGATGGCGGCGAGACGGTTCATGGGTTGAGGCTCAGCGTTGGGGGCGCTTTCAAAGCGCGGCGTCTGCCGGGCGGGTGGGTCAATCAGAGCGTCAGATTATGGAACCCAGCGCCGTTTTGGGGTGGGCGGTAGACCCTAGACCCGTGGAAAACGCCCCTGCACACCCATGAATGCGGGTTTTTGCGGCACTGCAGCAACAACCGATTGCCCCTGAGCGGCGCTCTATTGCGCATCGCAAAAACAAAAGCGGCCCGAAGGCCGCCGTGAGATGAGTTGGCAGGCTCAGCGTGCCGGCACCTCGAGGCGCTTGGCCGAGGCGTGGTGGTGATCCTGCACCTTGTCCTTGTGGCGGCAGACCTGGCGGTCCAGCTTGTCCATCAGTTGGTCAATGGCGGCGTATAGATCCTCGTGGGACTGTTCCACGAAGATGTCGCGGCCCTTCACGTGCAGCGTGACTTCAGCGCGCTGGCGTCGTTCCTTCTCCTTTTGCTTCTCTACGGTCAGCAGGACGTTGATATCAACAACCTGGTCGAAGTGGCGAGTCACACGGTCCAGCTTGGTTAGCACGTACTCGCGCAGCGCCGGGGTGACTTCGAGATGATGGCCACTGATCGTCAGATTCATAAAGCCTCCTTTCAGAGGGATGGGACGGAAAACAAACCAGAAAACTAAGACGAAGGGGAGGAGGGAGAGGAGGGGTCTTTCGGGTAGCGGAGGTGGGTGGGAGTGGGGGAATCGACGAGCCCAGTTTGCTCGCGAAGCCGCTGCGTGACAAGGGGATGACGGTGACCGTTTGTCGGCTGGAGGGCCTCGTTTTTGCGGCTTCTTTCACGTCTTGCGCGGGTGCAATAATCCTCGGATTCCCCCTACGGAGAGCTTCTTGGACAGCGATCACCCTCGGTGACCGTCCACTCCCGCCGCCGGCCTGTCTGAGGCCCGCCCGCCCGGAGTGAGACGGTTGACTGAATCCCGCCACCCCGGACGGCGCCAGCCGTCGTCCCCCTTCGCCAGCCTTGCTGGAGACGATGCATGCTGAATGTGTTCACGCTGGACAACGGGCGCCTGAAGGGCGGCCTGTTCCAGGAAGAAATCGAAACTGCCGAGGACCTGGCCCAGTCGCGCCCGGTCTGGGTTGACCTGGAGAGCCCGAGCGCCGAGGAAAAGGGCTGGATCCGCGATCGCTTCGGCCTGACCATCCCTGAAGACATCGTCGACGAGGATCTGGAGGAGTCGGCCCGCTTCTACGAGGAAGACAACGGCGAGCTGCACATCCGCTCAGACTTTCTGATCGAGGGCGATGACAGCCAGGATGGCAAGCCCGCACGCAATGTGCGCGTCGCCTTCATCCTCTTCAACAACGTGCTGTTCTCCATCCACAACGAGGACCTGCCGGTGTTCCGCCTGCTGCGCCTGCGCGCGCGTCGCATCCCGGCCCTCATCGAAGACGCCAAGGATGTGCTGCTCAAGCTCTACGACGCCGACGCCGAGTACTCGGCGGACGTGCTGGAAGGCATCTACGACAAGCTGGAGCTTGTCAGCGCCCGCGTGCTGAAGAGCGACGTGACCGATGCCGAGGCCGGCGAAGTGCTGGGATCAATAGCCCGCGAGGAAGACTTGAACGGCCGCATCCGCCGCAACGTCATGGACACGCGCCGCGCGGTCAGCTTCATGATGCGCAGCCGCATGCTGAACGCCGAGCAGTTCGAGGAGTCGCGCCAGATCCTGCGCGACATCGACTCGCTGGACTCGCACACGGCCTTCCTGTTCGACAAGATCAACTTCCTGATGGACGCCACCGTCGGCTTCATCAACATCAACCAGAACAAGATCATCAAGATCTTCTCGGTGGCCAGTGTCGCCCTGCTGCCGCCCACGCTGATCGCGTCCATCTACGGCATGAACTTCAAGAACATGCCCGAGCTGGAGTCGGCCTGGGGCTATCCGTTCGCCCTCGTGTTGATGCTGATCTCCGTCGCCGCACCCTTCATCTACTTCCGTCGCAAAGGATGGCTGAAGTAGTCACTCCCGGCCGTGCATGAAAAAGGCCCGCGTCGTGATGGCGCGGGCCCTGGTCATAAAAGCGGTCGCAGAACGCCTCGAAGCCAACGAGGGAGGGAGGGAGGAGGAGGAGAACGGCTTGCGAGATTGCTGCTCTGATTCAGAGAGGTTGCGCGACCTAAATTCCTGGTTGAACGGAGAGTGCGGCGTCGAGCCGGACTCGGGTTTTCACTGGTGTGTAGCTTGAGAGTGGATGCCGAACGCGGAATTCCAAGGGGCTGTACCGGGTTCCTGTGACGATTGTTGTCCTCGTCTTGGGCTGTCTCACATCACCCCGCGCCGCGGCAGCAGGAATACAAACAGTAGGACGTGTAAGCCGCTTTGTCGAATATTTCCAGGCGTGTTCCGCACGGCCCGACCCGTCGCGGCAGGAATCGACTACCGTCCCCACCTTGTCCAGGGCGAGCCATGAGCGATTCGAGGGCCTGAGATGACTGACCCCGCCAGCGGCATCGGCATCGCCGCCGTCGAGCGCGATACCGGCATCCACAAGGAGACGCTGCGTGTCTGGGAGCGCCGCTACGGCTTCCCGTCGCCCCAGCGCGATGCCTCCGGCGAACGCCTCTACCCGCCCGAGCAGGTGCAGCGCCTGCGCCTGCTGAAGCGGCTGCTGGATGCGGGTCATCGCCCCGGCCGCGTTGTCCCGGCGCCGGCTCAGGAGCTGTCGGTCCTGTTGCAGCCGCCGGTCCCGCCTGATCCGGGCGCCGCACCTCAGGCGCCGGAGATCGCCGCCTGCGTCGCCCTGCTGCAAGTCCATGACGCGGCCGGGCTGCGGAACGCCCTGTCGCAGGCCCTGCTGCGCCGCGGCCTGTCAGGCGCCGTCCTCGAGGTCTTCGCGCCGCTGACCGTCCGCGTTGGCGAGTTGTGGATGGGCGGCCGCCTGCAGGTCTTCCAGGCGCATCTTTTCGGCGAAGCCCTGCAGACCGTGCTGCGGCAGGCTCTGCACACGCTGCCGTGCGCCCAGGGCCGCCAGCCGCGGGCGCTGCTGACGACGCTGCCGGGTGAGGGCCATGCCCTGGGCCTGCTGATGGTCGAGGCGCTGCTGGGCCTGGAGGGGGCGGTCTGCCTGCCGCTGGGCCCGCAGACGCCGCTGACCCAGTTGCCGGTCGCAGCGCAGGCCTACCAGGCCGACGTGGTCGTGCTGAGCTTCAGCGGCCAACTGCCGCAGCGGGCCGTGCTGGACGGCTTGTCCAGCCTGCGGACGCAACTGCCCGCCACCGTTGAAATCTGGGCCAGCAGCAGCAGCCGGGCACTGCGTTTGCCGGGGTGTCCGGAGGGCGTTCGCTGCCTTGACGGGCTGGCCGCCATCGCTGCAGAAATGACACGCTGCCGCGAACTTTTAGAATGCCGCCTCTAGACGAGGATTTCTCATGCTTTACCCCGAACTGTTCAAGCAACTCGAAGCCGTGCGCTGGAACATGGACCGCGACATTCCGTGGGACAAGTTCGACGCATCCCTGCTGAGCGACGAACAGGCCCAGACCATCAAGATGAACGCCATCACCGAGTGGTCGGCACTGCCGGCCACCGAGATGTTCCTGCGCGACAACCGCGAGGACAGCGACTTCTCGGCCTTCATGTCGGTCTGGTTCTTCGAGGAACAGAAGCACAGCCTGGTGCTGATCGAATACCTCAAGCGCTTCCGCCCCGACCTCGTGCCCACCGAGCAGGAGCTGCACGAGGTGCGTTTCGACTTCGACCCGGCGCCGGCGCTGGAAACGCTGATGATGCATTTCTGCGGCGAGATCCGCCTCAACCACTGGTACCGCCGTGCGTCCGAGTGGCACAACGAGCCTGTCATCAAGGCCATCTACGAAACCCTGTCGCGCGACGAGGCCCGCCATGGCGGCGCCTATCTGCGCTACATGAAGCGTGCCATGGCCAAGTTCGGCGACGAGGCCCGCGCCGCTTTCGCCAAGGTCGGCGTGCTGATGGCGAGCGCGCGCCGCACCGCCCAGGCCCTGCACCCGACCAATCTGCACGTCAACGCCAAGCTGTTCCCGCGCGACACCATCCAGAGCCGCCTGCCCGACCCCGAGTGGCTGGAGCGCTGGCTGGACACGCAGATCCAGTTCGACTCGGTCTGGGAGAACAAGGTTGTCGAGCGCATCCTGCACAACATGAGCCTGCTGATGGACCGCAGCTTCGCCACCGTGCAGGAGCTCAACCGCTTCCGCAAGGAAATGGCGGCCCGCATCGTCAATCCGTCTTCGGGCGAAGGCCTGGCACCCGCCTGACACCGCGCGGCGCCAACAAGAAACGGGGCCGCGGCCCCGTTTTGCTTTTGGACGAGCAACCGATCAGGCGCCACGCGCCCGCTTCATCACCACCAGGGCGAAGCCGGCGGCTGCCACGGCGGTCCAGCCCAGGAACTGCAGCGAGGCCAGCTCGGCCAGCGTGCGGCCCAGGTCCTGGGCCATCCACGCCCACAGGTTCTCGCCCGAGGACATCAGCGCCGCCTTCAGGCCATGTTCGTCGCCCACCAGGGTGTGGTTGAGGCGATTGTTCCAGTCGCCCAGCACTTCCAGCGGCCAGTCGATGCTGTAGACCTTGTGCAGCACCAGGGTGACGACGAAACCGCCGACGAAGACCAGGGGCACGCCCAGGCGCTTGAGCCAGGCGGAGGCTGCCATCAGCACGAAGATCATCGGCGCCAGCCACAGCAGCAGCGGCACGGTGCCGATCAGGCCACGCACCAGCAGCGGCAGGGCGGCAGAGATGACTTCGCCCCAGTTCAACGAGAGCGCTTCGCTGAAGCCCACCTTGCTGCCCAGCACCGACATTGCGATCGGGATGCCGAACAGCGCGCCGATGACGGCGCCGCCCAGGGGTGCCAGCCAGGCATGGGCCAGCACCGTTGCGGCTACGCTTTCGCTCGGGCGTCCCGGCAGGGACAGCCAGAACTCGATGGAGCGATCCTGGGCGTCGCGCCGTGCCAGGCCCGGCAGCTGGAACAGCGCCACCAGCAGGCAGACGACAAAGACCGTGGCAGCGCTCAGCAGCAGCATGGCCAGGGCCAGCAGCTCCATGTGCTCGGTCGGCAGGCCCTGCACCTGGCCGAAGGGCAGCATGGCCAGGAACAGCACGGGCGGTGCGAAGGCGGCGATCAGCCAGCCGCGCTTGTGCTGCATCCATTCGCGCAGCAGCAGGGTGGGGAGGTGGGAACTCATGACGGCATCTCCTTGGGGTTTAGGCGGCCTGCTTGCCGTTCAGCGCCGGGTTGCGGGTCAGCGCCATGAAGAGGTCGACGAGGCTGGGGCGCACGCGCTGACCCAGGCTCGCCACATGCTCGGGCGGGGCGCCGTCGAACAGCGAGGTCGTGCGGCCCTGCTCGCGATAGCGCAGCAGCGGGTGGGCGGCGGCCATGGCATCGGCGGCGGCCGGGTCGTGGTTCAGGGCCACGAAGCGGCGGTCGATGTCCTCCAGGCTGATGGACAGCGCCACACGGCCCTCGTCCAGCATGATCACGTCGCTCAGCAGGGCCTCGACCTCCTCGACCTGGTGGGTCGAGATCAGCACGCTGCGCTCACCGTCGCACCATTCGTCGATGAGCATCTCGTAGAAGCTCTTGCGCGACACCACATCCAGGCCCAGCGTCGGCTCGTCCAGGATCATCAGCTTGGCGTCGATGGCGGCGATCAGCGCCAGGTGGGTCTGGGCCACCATGCCCTTGGACAGGCTCTTGATCTTGTCCGTTTCGCTGACGCTGGTGCGCTTGAGCAGGGCGCGGGCGCGCTCGGCCGAGAACTTGGGCTGCAGCCGCGCCATCAGCGTGATCAGCTCATGCACACGGGCCCAGCGCGGCAGCACCGCCACATCGGGGATGTAGCTCAGCTCTGTCAGCAGCTGCTGGCGGTTCTTGGTCGGTTGCAGACCCAGCACGTTCAGCTCGCCCTGCACCGGCAGCAGGCCGACCAGGGCCTTCATCAGCGAGGTCTTGCCGGCGCCGTTGTGGCCCAGCAGGCCGACGACGCGGCCCTTGGGCACGGTGATGGAAACGTCATTCAGCGCCGTCTTCTTGCCGTAGCTCAGCGTGACGTTCTTGACTTCGATGAGGTTCATGTCGACTCCCAGTTCAGATCCTTGGCGGTCAGCCCGAGGCGCTTGAGCTTGGCGCGCAGGGCCGGCCAGTCCTTCTGCAGGAACTGTTCGCGCTCCTGGCGCAGCAGCCGTTCACGGGCTCCCGTCGTCACATACATGCCCAGGCCGCGGCGCGACTCGATCAGGCCGTGGTCGCTGAGCGCTTGCAGGGCCCGCGTGACCGTCAGCGGATTGATGACGTACTGGCTGGCGAGAACGCGCACCGAGGGCAGGGCCTCGCCTTCCGGGGGGCTGCCGTCGAGCAGTTGCACCGCCAGGCGGTCGGCCAGCTGCTGGTAGATCGGCGCCTGGTCAGTCCAGGTGGGAGTCATGGGAGCTCCGAGGTGTGTTGCTGATGTAGCACACCATATCTCCCCGCCCGGTCGGGACCTAGCGGGGCGCGACAAACTGCAGATTCGGGGGGATGAGCCGTACGGGGTGACTGTCGGTTCTCACTCAAGGTGGAACTTTTCTCACCGAAGATGGAACTGCCACGGCCTCCCCGCTCGGCTGCTCCGACCGTCGGCGCTGGTGCGGCACTTAGGTGAGCTGGCTGATCGGTATGCGGCGGCGGCTGCCAGCCGGCGGGCAGCTCGTATCACTGCCGGGATTTCGCTCCGGGCCGAGATGGCTGCGCACTCACTACTTACGCCGCAAGTCTCTTTAAGCCGTCCAGACGGCGTCGCATGCTCAGTTTTTAGAGCTGACGCGTGAGGGAATTAGCCGAAGGCCCAGAGGTGCCGCGCGAGTTGACACGTTAAATCACGGAGTATTAGTTGTGTGCTTCGCAGCACCTCTCGCACTCTTATCTTTTGGCGCAACATTCAGAACTATGCCAATATGACGCACCGACATCGGGAGACCAGAATTCTGATGTTTATGGCTGGAGTAAAAAGAGAAGCTCGGGCGTGTGGGGCAATTTGCTAGAGTCAATTCAGGCGGAGGGTTGTCCTTAAGATAATCACGCCAGGTAGTGATTTTGTCGTTGGCATCCCCAGCTTTAACATAGATGAATGCACCGCCACGAGCATCCTGCCAGTCGAACGGCGAATATCGCGTTGTGAACTGCAAGAAGCCTTCGCGCATGTCGTCGAGCTTTCTATAAACCTTTGCCTCGCTGGTCCAGAACCATTTCTTTGTCGTTGAGCGTATTGTTATGTCGACGCTTCCGCCATGTTGTTCGCCAAACGTCGCCAGGTATCCCATTGATTCAAGATTGCTACCAATGAAATAAGAAATATCGTCTTCGCTTTGATTTTCGAAGCGATGGGGGTTCTGCTCCATACGCTGCACCAACTCATCGATGTCTCTGTGCAGGGTGTCAACAAATTGTGGATAGTTTGAAGCGTTGATGCGTTCAAGCATCCGATCACCACCGGGAGCAAGGCGCATCATTGCTATCAGCTCATGTGCCGACCCGCTCATGAGCCTTCCCGTCCGCTATCAACAGGTTGAATCCAGTCGGCTGGCCTGAACAAAACAGTTATCTGGCTTAGAACGGCCTCGTCCCTAAGCCCAGTCAACGGGTGCGTCAGGTCACTTCTGGCTTCCGCCATTTGATCTGCACTTACATCGACCGGAAAGCCATCCTCTCCAACAATTTCAAAGCGCATCTCCAGTGGGGCGAAAGTGGAAAGTAAGAAATACTGAAGAACGGACGCAAACTGCGCCTCCCCCTCTGATCCAGACTGTGCCGATTTGATGCCCGCCCCATCTTTGAGCATTCCCAGCGTGAGGTTGTGCTTGGTCGGCGGCGTCGAAAGATAAGAAATCAGCCGCAGGCATAGCGTGTACTCTTGCGGGCGCTGTTTCCAGACCCGCTCAACACTCTCGCGAAGTTCGTCGAGCGCGGACATGTGCGTCTCTTTCTAGCAAAAGGACATTGCCTTCGAGGTGGCTCGTAATATGTCGGTCTGAGTTGCAGCTCCCATGACTTCGAAGCCCCCTACGAACTTGTCATTCGAGGCAAGCATTGAGACCGATGATGATATTGCTACAGTTACTTTGCCCCCGGGGTTTTTGAATTCTAATTCCGTTAGAACCTCAAATGGTTCGACTTTATTGCCTACCGCTTCAGTAGCATTGGTGTGATATTTATTTATGCGCAGATCCTCGCCATCTACCAAGGTGCGCAGATGATCGATTAACCCCGTTGCGGTCCGAAGCTTCAGGCTCTTTAATTTGCCCCCGTTGCGAGCGTCGCTGTAAATTTCCCCGATTGCGGGAAACATATTCACAGGCCGCGTCAGCGGTCCAATAAAGGTCAAGGGAGGCAAGCACAAAGTAGCGGTCTGCAGTAGCAACCGGGTCTGCGTCTCCTTTTGCCCTTCGCGGGCTTGGCCCGGTGGCAGATCAATTTGAAACTCCACCCGTTTGAGTTTTGGCCTTATGGCGACTATGTCGAACGCCTGAAAGTATTTGGCTTTAAGGCCTAAGATTCGATCGAACCCGGCGAGGGATGGGGTCGATGCCCCAATTGCTGCTGCTGCGCTTCCCTCAAACAACTGCCGTTCAATATATTCTCGCCTTGAGCAGAACACCAAAATATAGTCGGCGCCCTGTTGGGTGATTTCGCACAATTCCATCTGGTTCCCGACGGCGTGCAGCGATGCCGCAGGGAGAATGAAAGGATAGTGGGTATGAAAAGCGTTTCTTGCCACCTGCGCTGATGCAAGGGCTTTCAGCAAATCGACGATGGCGGAATCATCCAAGTCGTACTGCTGGATGTACCGGTCGCCCGCTAAATTTATGCCTGCATAGTATTGCTGCAAAGCAGCGAGCAGTTCGGGCGCCTGCTTCTTGCCATTGAGAGCGTCATCTATGGCGCTCCAGCCCGTACGGGGGCGTAAATCTTTGGAGCCGAGATACTCGCGCACCGATGGCCATTTTGCCCGTAGTTTCAACGAGCGAAGCAACTCTCCGGTCAGTAGAGCTGGTACCGGCTTAGGTGTTCCTTGATTCATTATTTTCTTCCCTGTATCGCGGTGCGCAACTGCAGAACATGTGCGTTTAAAGACCGCACCAAGCGCATCGCGTAGCAGATCGTACGACTTGCAGTCGTCAACGCCTACCTAGCGTTACCCAGGGATGCCCAATAACAGCGGCGATAGGACGAACGTCTGTGCGTTGGCGCTTACCGCTAGCCACGTCAAGTTGCCGTCACGGAGCGCAGTGGCCAGCTAACGCGTCCACTGGGCTATGTTGAGTTGAACGACCGCTTATGAGGACCGTCAGTCGTGTCGGCGCGTCCTCATGTGGACGCAAGTTGCCGGGCCCTTCGCCCTGATGCACGTGATGTTGCGCGTGTCGCAGCTCGCTCGTGGGATGCGACCGCACTGCGATCGTTCGCTGACAGCGAAAAATTCTGTTCGCTGACAGCGAACTTGGTGTACGCTACGTCCCGTGTTCAGTTGAGAAGATGAATCCAGTGTTGTTCCCGGACCAGCAATGGTCTGCGGAGGTCTTCGGCCTCCAAACTTCTCCCCGGAAGCGGGTCGCGGTACGCGGCCGGTCTCCGCGGGTAGGCCACCGGCGGCTGGACCGCCGGTGGCAGTTAGGTAGAGCAGGGTAAAAGTCGTCCCTCTTCTTTAGTTGCGGGCTGGACCCTTCGGCATGTGGATCGAAGGGGCAACTGAGAAAGGATCGTATGGACAAAGACCATACCGCTGAACATGGACGACCGTTGAAAGTTGGGTTTTGGACGCAGGCCCGGGCAAGACTTTTGCCCCTGCTGAAGAACCCGTTGGTGTTGAAAGCTATCTGGTGGATGTTTCGAGGGGCCTACTGGCTCGTGCGGAAATGGCTGGATGAAGATTAATACCGAAGACGATCAACCCCTGCTTTTTCCTTATGGTGCTATATGCTTCATTCAGCTTTAAGACATCTGCGTAGGTATCACGGCTTAAAGCAGCAAGAAATGGCGAGCAAGCTTCAGATTTCGAAATCATATTTAAGTGAAATCGAATCTGGTGCAAAGGCCCATGCAATAACTGTTGAGCTGCTCAGCAAATACGCTGACATCTTCAATGTGCCCGTTTCTACATTGATGCTGTTTTCCGAGCAGCTTGATTCTGGTAAGCGTAGCGATAAACTGCGTGTAGCTATGGCGGCCAAGGTGATCAAGATGCTGGATTGGATTGACCAGCATGAGCACGACGAACAAGCCGCATAAACTTCAAAAGAAGCGACTCAAAAAAGAGATTCGGCGCGAGCGCAGCGCAAAATACTCTATTTCCGCGTCTCCACTTTATGCTTTAAAGAGTATCCATCGGCTTGCGGCGTTGTTGCGCATGACGGTGGAGGAAGTGCGCAACGTAGGAGAGAACCCAACGTACCGGCACTTTGTAGATGAATCTGTAGCTGGAAAGGTCCGCAAAATCCAGGAGCCTACTGGGCTAACACTGACTTTGCACTACCGGTTCTTGAGACTGCTGGACAGAATTCAACGTCCCGAATTTTTGCATTCTGCGACAAAAGACAGATCCCATCTCTCTAACTCATCACAGCATATTGGTGTGCGCGCAATGGCGGCGACCGATATAGCAAGTTTTTACGAGAATACTACGACGCAGCATCTGAAGAACTTCTTCCTGGGCTTGGGGTGGGCGCGTGACATATCAACTTTGATGTCCACGGCGCTTACGGTCGAAGGCCACTTGGCTACCGGAAGTGCCTGTAGCCCTTTGATGTCTTACTTCGTTCATCTGAAGTTGTTCGAGCGGATTGAAAATCTCTGCGATCAAGCTCAGGTGACGATGACGCTGTATGTGGACGATCTCACCATCTCGGGGAACCACGCAACAAAAACGCTGCTTCATCAGATAAAGGGTGAGTTCAAGCGTGCTGGACTCCGTAGTCACAAGGATCGGTTCGCTCCACCGGGGCGGCCAATGGTGGTGACTGGAGCAACGCCGTCACAAGATCGACTGCTCTTGCGAAATAAGCACCGTAAATCGATATGTGGTCTGCTGAGGGATCTAGCCGACGGCGATGCTTCTGGCCGGTCGGCCCTTGAAGGAAAACTGGCCTCAGCGCTGCAAACCGATCCGATTGGCGCGGCCCCTCTGATGGCCTCGTTTAAGACTACGCTTTCACGGCTCGATGAGGCCGCGAGTTGAAATTGATCAACCACGCGCAATAGTCACTTCTGGCATGCGTCGTTCGAACGCACTACTGATTTGGCGGGCCGCCGAAAGTTGTTAGCCGTGCTGGGTTGAATATCCAGGCGTAGGCGCTGCCGAAAGCGCCATTCAGGATGCCCTGTCCTGTCGCATGTAGGCGGTCATCAAGCGTCCCGGGCGGAAGGCGGAGGACTTGATAAATCGTGGCGACGTACTGCCAAACCAACGAGTTGAAGCTGCCCGACGGGAAGCCGAAGCGTTCGTCCCGCACCGTCGCCATTGGCATGATCCGTTCTTCCAACAGATCTGCCAGCGCCTGGGCTATTCCACCTTCAACGAAGCTGGGGCCAAGGAGCAGCATCATCCGCCAGATGTACTTGCCCCAGTAGAAGGCGGCGTGGGCTTCCCCACGGAGCGCCGAATACCGAAGCATCAGGATCTCGTCACCGCATTCCGAGCTGATGCGGTTCGCCCAAAACGCGGTCATCAAGGCGTCGGCGATGTCGCGCCGCGGCTTGCGAATCCATCGTCGCGCGGACGGGAAACCAGCGCGCTCCTTGAACGCCGCCAGAGAAAGCTCTGCAGATTCAATAGCTTGCATGCGCCATCCCGCCAGGCTCACCGCAAATAACCACCTTAACGTTACCTTGGACGAGGAGGTTGCGCCGCGGCGTGCCTGGCCGTCTGGGAGTGCCTTGAGCCGGAAGGTGACGAGCCATGCTGGCTCGTTGAGACGGATCGGGGCGCCTTTCTCGACAGCTTGTTTGGCACTCAGCCCGGCCGCGCCAGAAGGCTGCGGCAGTTGTGGGCAACTGGCGGCGCTTGCCGCGCCGGCGACGGTCTGCATTCCCTGAGGTTGTCGTCGTGAGCGACATTGCGAAGATCCGCCGCCGCTCGGCGCACGAGCAAGCGCTGGCGAGCACCCGCATCGAGGGCCACCAGCCCAGTGCGGAGTTTTTGCGCGACTGCGAAGCGGTGATCAACGGCGCGATGACGCGCGATCAGGCGCGTGCGGCCAGCTTGGCGCGAGCGTTGTCCAAGGATCGGGAAGCGGCAGCAGACTTGGCGGAAAGTCATCGCTGGGACGCGTCGGACGCCAACTCTGGATAGAGTCGGAACAGGTTTCAGGGGCGGCTATGGCAGACACGTTCGAGGACTTCGTTCGCAGCGGGCGCTTGCAGAAGAACTTCGACGACGCGGTTGAAAAAGCCGCCGACGAAGCTCGGCAGCGAGGTCTGCACAGACCAGTTGAGCCAACGCCGGCCGAGTCACAAGGTGATGAGCGCAAGCAGCGCGAAACGGATCGCGACGCAAAGGGCGGCCTGCTGCGTGACGACATCGATGGTGGGTATCAGGCCGGCTAGGTGTCATGGCGATCACGACATACAACGTGGACCGGAAACTCGATCAGACGCTTGAAGACCTGCGGCGGCACTACGGTGCGGCGTCGAAGGCCGAGGTGCTTCGCAAGGCGGTCGCCATCCTCAAGCTTGCACAAGAACACGAGCGCGCCGATGGATCACTATGGATTCGAGGTGTAGGCGTGCGTACCGTGCGAGTCATCATGCGCTAACTGCGCAATCACTTGCGTCGCCTGATGGATCGACCATCGAGAGCTGACTACATCGTTATCGCGAGATCAAGTTGGCCGGCGACCGCTTCAGGCTGGTCAGAGCCATTTGCGGAGGGCGGGCTAAGCGACCGCTGTGTTCAGCAGCCGAAGTCCGACGGTCAACGGCTCGACTGACCACTGCCTGCGTGCTGGACGGGCGCGTACACAAGGCAATAGCAGCGGGCTGCTTGGCTCTGCGCGCCGTCAACAGCTTCCAGCTATACCTTCCGATGTGATGGCTCTCATCAATCTTGTTGACGTGGCTCTGCGAAGGGATCGGCAGTCGTACCGATCAGGGTGTCGCGATGAGCGGGAAGGAGCCAAACTGGCACCACTTGGACGAGGCGAACAACGCTTCATTAGCCATGTTTCGATCCAAACCTCTACCCGCTAGCCAGGAACAAAAATGGAAAGAAATCGCTGTGAGGCCTTGATCACGGAAAGTACAAGGCAATACCTTGTGCAACGCTACTACCAAGAACCAGCGCTTTTGATGCGGCACCTTGATGCAAGCGCAAGGTTCAGCGCTGGAATGGGCGGATTACCCGCAGACGACACGTATAGCCCACCACTCTTCACTCAGATTAAGAGGGAGGCAGCCGCGTTTGGGGCTCAATTGGGTGTTGCAGGTAATGTTGCTAATATTTTATTTAAATCTTCGGCCAATACTGCAACTGGTCTTGCAGTCGCCTCATCAGCTATCGCCGCTTTCACTGCGGCGGTGGAAGTGCAGGAAGAACAGTATGAGCAGAGAGGGCGACAACTGCTTAACGGTGATCCTCGTCTAGCTGGCGAGGTTGCACGCCGTTTGATCGATCAAACCCGCTTCGCTTGGGGTTTCTTGAAGGAACCTTTCGGAGATCAGTACCCAATGGCCCAATTGCAGGGGAGTAGCAAAGCGTTTTTGGACGCTACTCGCGACGGCTTGCCACCTATTGGACAATTCAATGATGCTTGGTTGTCACCGAAGGCAATAGAGACTTGCCTTGAACAGGCTGGTAATGAAAATCCGATAACCGCCCCACTTCGAAAGATGCACGAGGCTGCTGTGATGGCGGCAGAAGGCGCGGAGCACGTCGATGAAGCCTACTCGCTTGGACTAGAAGATAAGTTGAACGCCTACTACGCTCAATGGCAGCGTTACGGCGCTGATCTCGTAGCCGGCGCAAAGAGCTTGGATGCGGAACAAATAACAAGCCAGGAGCGTGCTGATCGAGAAGAGGCGTGGAAGGCGGGTTGCGGACTAGTCGTTGCGATTGTTGGAGTCGGAAATGCTCCGCTGGCTCGGAAGTTAGATGCTATTGCGACAAACGGCTTGACGATTTCCAAACTCGTCGGGGGCTTGGCGAATGGGTCAATCACCGGGGCTGCCGGGGTCGTGGCGTACTGCAATGTGGTTACTGCTGTCTTCGCAATAGCGAGTGCCGTGATGGCGAATGAGGAGGAGAACCAAGCAATGGCCGGCCTCTTCAATGCCATTCGCGCCCTCGATGAGAAGCTCGAGCGAATATTAAAGGAGCTTGGCGAGATTCGGGGCGGAATTGAAGCGATTCGCAATGAGATCAGAGATGTACACGGCCTCGTTCGCAACGGTGTTGCGGCGATTGCGCGTCTACTTGGAGACCAAGCGCGTATCACATATGTGAATGCGCGGCACGAAGACTTCACAAAACTGGTGGTGCAGGGTGACAAGCTATCTGACCCGAATCTTAATGCCAAAGAGTTTGACGACGCCTTGTCAATATTCGTGGGGATGCTTTATGAGGTGGGTACTGCGCCGCGCCACACGGCGTGGGACATTTTCGATCATGCCAGCCCCCCAAGTCCTGAACTGATCGTGAGAAATCTCCAGCCTGAGATATACAACAGGCCTGGAGCATTCGATGATGACTTTGGTCCAGATGCAAGCAATTGCTTTGCCGGACTGCTCAATAGCCTACAGGGCCATTTCGTCGGCATCCCGCCAATAGAGGGCAATGTTCGATTTGCAGACGAGTTTTTAAGGATGGGGCTAAGTCCCGCAGTTTGGAGTTTGGGCGTCGAAAAAATTGTGATTGCATTTCATGAGCGTCGACGTCGATTCAAGCTTGGTGAAAATACTAATGGCAGATTTTGGGCGTCAGCGAGAGGGAAGACGTTCCTCGATCTGATTTCCGTGGGGAGATGGTTGCAGTCCATATCCAAACAGGCTGCGAGTGAAGACCACTGGAACTGGCTTCTCTCGAATCATGAGAAAAAAGTTCTCGATCTGATGGAGCACTTGAAGGATGTTGTGCGGCGGGGTCTTATAGAAAAAGGCTACCGCGCGTTGGATAGAAGCTGGACTCCACTTAATTCCCCGCGCGGCCAATGTACTGCCAAGGCGTATCTCGACATTCCGATCAGTCTGTTCTTTGGGTTCGGTATAGATTACGAATGGAGATTTCGCCAATTTTCGGCGCTTGTGGATGGTGAACCGGCTCCCAAACCTTCCAATATTGCAATGCTGGGTCCACAAGAGTGGACCTCCGAAACTTACACCTCCGAGACATTTTTGTCTCTCTTTCGCTTGGCGCTTAGTCTGGGAGTGATAGGTGAGGAAAGTGAAAGCCAAATGCTTCAAGGCTTAGATGCCGAGCAGACGGTTTGGATGGGAGGCGGGCTTGGACAACCAACATTTCGGGCCGACGAGCCAGTAGGTGTTAATACGCCGGCAATTACCCCTATCAAAGAAACGCTCAGGTACTTTTTCAAGACGGACCGAGGGTCACTACTTCTCGCGACGGCCTCTACATGCGAGTCTCGACTAAAAATAGTTAGTCAGGCGCCATTCGATTCATCCTTTTTGGAGCAGCTAACAGAGTTCGATCAGATCCAAGTGGCGAGAACAAGGTTCTCGACTTTCCTCGGAGAGGTGACGAAAAATGGCCCCTATTGGAATAACAGCACCAATATTCGCACTGGAAGGCAAATTTCTTACCAGCCGACTGTGGTGTCTGGGTATAAATTCATCGGCGTTGAAGATGAAAATGGGCATATTCGTGGCGCCGGCTTGGCGGTTGCTGAGAACGACAAACCCTTTGTCAAGCCTGCTTATGAGCTGATGCAGCCTGCAACGGTTGCGTGGAATGCAGCATTTGTTGACGATAATGCCTACCGATGTATGCGGCACAAGATTTCCCTGGGTCAGCCGGTGCGGCCTCTTGATGAGCCTGCATTGCTGGAAGCAATTTTAGAAGATGCACCGTTGAAGAGGGCAGAGTACCGGCTTGACAACGGCGGGCGATTCGTATGGTCAGGTTGGAATTGGGATTTATCCGTTGTCTTAATGAACTTATCGGAAAAGGCGATCGACGGATTGCTAACAGTCCATTATGTCGCCGGCGACTCTAATCACAGGCTTTTTGCTCGAGACCTGCGACGAAAAACAGCAGAGAAAGCTAGTGCTCTCAGGAAGGAAATAATCCTTGCGTATGTCGACAAATACGGGAGTGAACTGTTTACAGACTATGTTGTCCCAGTGATGCGTAGCTGGGCTGCCTGTTTTGTCGCCGCATCGAATCGTTACGGAGCATCAACGGGTTTGTCACTAGTTGCTGTGCAAAAGATGTACAGCAAGCGGCCTAAATACTTTAATCAGGCGGAGCTGGCACAGATTGCGGACCTTTGGGGAGTCGGCATCCTTGATCTCGCCTTCTTGGAAACGCAGCAAGTTTTTAATGAGGATGACTGGTTGCCATGGGCGCTGACCAAGCGCTATTGCAGCAATCAGCCTGCGCTGCAGTTTGATTCAGATCCCACTTACTTCGGTGGACTACAGCAAGACTTAGCGATTCTGGGCGATGGTGGTGTCGAGAAATGGGCAAAGGACGCGATGAGCATTTTCTCAACCTTAGACACGGCGAATCGGTTCCCCGCTGACTCTCTCCTCGCGCCGTGTGGAATTTCTTGCGTTGAAAGGTCTCTTGCAGGTATGTTTGAGTTTGTTGCGCCGTACCTTCAACGCCGCGTTGCGAACTGACACGTAATCCCTGATATCGGAATCGGCCGTATAAGCTCCGGAGCGCGAATCCAACTTCATGTGGCGGATGACGCAATCGCTACATGTTGTCAGCCACCCGCCGCCGAGGCATCGTCCAGCCGTCTGGGATGCACCAGTCAGCCGCGGCATGGCTCATTCCATGAGCTAAGCGGTGCCTATCCTCGATGCGCCAGATCCATGGCACATCAGGGTAAGCAGATGAGCGAAACACCACCGGTAGCTGACGACCAAACAAATGAAGCTGGGCATCGGGCGCCGAGCCCAATGGATGCCGAAATCAGGACGGTCGCGCTGGGCCTGAAGCAGGAGCTTCTCAAAGATCTGCCCTTCTTCGGCGCGTGTGGCGTTGCCGTGGGGTGGCCGATGCTTATTCAGTACCGGCTCACGCAGAACGGCATGGGGCCGAAGGATTCGTTGGCGGACGCGCTCTTTTCCGACTTCGTGTCGTTCAACGCTTTCGGGCTTGTGTTCCTCGGCTTGCTGGCCCTCGGCTCAGCCGTCACATGCCTGGCGGCGCTGAACGTCCGCTGGCTTGGATTAGAGCGGGTGGTGGACCACCTGCAGGTAAGGCTGGCTCAATTGGCCAGCTCGATCATCGCGTTCACGTTGGGGCTCTCCGTCACGGCGTTTTTCCATTCCCTGCTCACCGTCACCGCCGGTGGCATCGGGCTGGTCTTGATGATCGCGCTGTTCGTCGCCTTGCTGGTGGTCGGCTTCATCTCGGCCATGCTGGTGGCTAGGCGCCGGCCGCCGTTTAATCGGTGGTGGGTCGGCGTGATGTTCCTTGTTGTCGCCCTCGCCGCCGCGCTCTCGCTCATCTTCTGGGGCGTCAAGTAGGCGCAGACGCTGACCATTGAAGCCGGGCGTGCCCAAGTTTCATCTTGAACGAAACGGATTCCGGAAAGTTCAATCTTCAGTGAGACGGCGGTTCAAGGTGCTGTGAGGTGGTCGCGGCTAAGCCCACGATCCCCGGGGCAGCCACTTTTGGCATGAGTGAGAACCGACAGTGACGAACCGTCGGCGAGCGCACCGACGTTTGAATGTCTCTGCGCGACGCTCGTCCATACTTACAAAATAAGGTTAGTAGAATCCAAGTGGATGGTAGATGATGGCGCCATGCCCGCCACGCCTCTGCTCTCGCCGAAGACCGCCAAGCCCGTCGACGAAAAGCTGACCCTCAACATCGGCTGCGTTGACCTGGGCCAGATCGACCTGTTGGTGCAGGAAGGGTTCTATGCCAATCGCAGCGACCTGATCCGCACCGCCATCCGCAACCAGATTGCAACGCATGCCGACGTGGTGCGCCAGGTCGTCACGCGCAAAAGCATCGTGCTGGGCATCCAGCAGTTCAGCGCGGCGGACCTGGAGCAGGTGCGCGAGGCCGGGCAGAAGCTGCAGATCCGCGTGCTGGGCCTCGCCGTCATCGCGCCCGAGGTCACGCCCGAACTGGCCCTGGCCACCATCGAATCGCTGACCGTGCTCGGCGCCCTCCATGCAAGTCCCGCCGTGAAGACGGCCCTCGTCGGGCGGCTGCTGTAGCGGCGCCTGGCCTCTGAAAGCCCCCATGCACCCCCAGTTCGGCCAGTTGATGAAAGACGCGACCGCGCTCACGCGCGCCGGCGACCTCCAGGCCGCCATGGCGGCCATCACCTCGGCGCTCAACGGCAATGCCGTTGCGGCCGGCACGGCGCTTGAGGCCGCAAGGCACAACGTCATCGACGTCGTCGCCCGCGTTGTCGAAGAAGCCGTGCCAGCACCGGCCGCCACGGGTGTCGAGCAGTTCATCTCCGGTCACTACGTCCATCGCGCCGGCAAGCGCGACTACCGCCTCTTCATCCCGGCAACGCGCTCCGACAAGCCGCGTGCGCTGGTTCTCATGCTGCACGGCTGTACGCAGAACCCCGACGACTTCGCCCGCGGCACGCGCATGAACGCCCTCGGCGCGGAGCACAACGCCCTGGTGCTCTACCCGGCGCAGACGCGCCAGGCCAATGCGCAAGGCTGCTGGAACTGGTTCAAGCACAACCACCAGGGCCGCGGCCGCGGCGAGCCCGCCCTGCTCGCCGACCTGACGCGGCACATCGCCGAAAGCCACAGTGTCGACCCTCAGCATGTCTATGTCGCCGGCCTCTCCGCGGGTGGCGCGATGGCGGCGATCCTGGCCGCGACCCATCCCGATGTCTTCGCCGCAGCCGGCGTTCACTCGGGGCTGCCAGCGGGCGCGGCCCGCGATCTGCCGGGTGCATTGGCGGCGATGCAGGGCCAGGTCAGCAGTGGCCTTGCCGGCGCGGCCAAGCCTGGTGTGCGCATGATCGTCTTCCACGGCGACGCCGACGCGACGGTTCATCCGGGCAATGGCGAGCGGGTGGCGACTGCGCATGGCGCGGCCGTCAGCGTCGATGAACAGACCGGCCTCCAGCATGGCGGCCGTGCCTGCACGCGGCGCCTGCACAGGGACGCACAAGGCCGCGTCGTGGCCGAACAGTGGCGGTTGCATGGCGCCGGCCATGCCTGGTCGGGTGGCGACCCATCGGGCTCCTACACGGATGCGCGTGGCCCCGATGCCAGCGCGGAGATGATGCGGTTCTTCCTGCAGGCCTGACGCATCGCGCGTCCGGCGCTCCAGTTCATAGGCGTTACTGACCGGTCCGCGCTCGCAAGGCCGGGCCCCGGGAGACATGCATGGCGTCGTACACGGCTGGCAGGCTGGGTCTCATTGCCCTCGGGTTCGGGTTTGCCATGCTGGGCTGCCTGCTGGTCGTGAACTTCATGACCGGCGAGAAGAAGATCGAACGACACGTCCAACGCCTTTACGCCCTGGCCGATCCGCAGTTCGCGCGCGAACTGGGCGCCTTGCTGGGACCGCCGTTCATCGAAGGCAACGCAGTGGCCGCGAGGCTCAATGGCGACGAGATTTTTCCGCCCATGCTGAAGGCCATTCGCGAGGCCAAGAAGTCCATCACCTTCGAGACCTACATCTACTGGTCGGGCGACATCGGGCTGGAGTTTGCCAACGCGCTGTCCGATGCGGCCCGGCGCGGCGTGAAATGCCATGTGCTGCTGGACTGGCTGGGCAGCGCCAAGATGGACGAGGCCTTGATCCGGCAGATGACGGAGGCCGGCGTCGAGGTCAAGCGCTTCCATCCGCCGCACTGGTCGCACCTGGCCCGCATGAACAACCGCACCCACCGCAAGCTGCTGGTCGTTGACGGCCAACTCGGATTCACCGGCGGTGTGGGGATCGCGCCCGAATGGACCGGCCACGCCCAGGATGCCTCGCACTGGCGCGATACCCACTTCGAGGTCAGCGGCCCGGTGGTGGCGCAGATGCAGGCCATCTTCCTGGACAACTGGATCAAGGTCACCGGCCGCGTCCTGCATGGCGAGGCCTATTTCCCGGTGCTGCAGGCACGCGGCGGCGTGGCCGCGCAAATGTTCAGCAGTTCGCCGACAGGCGGCAGCGAGAGCATGCAGCTGCTCTACCTGTTCTCCATCACGGCGGCCGAGACCGCCATCGACCTGTCGGCCGCCTACTTCGTCCCTGACGCGCTGACCCACCAGGCCCTGCTGGAAGCCATGGCCCGCGGCGTCAAGGTCAGGATCATCGTGCCGGGCCCTCACATCGACAGCGACACCGTGCGCAGCGCTTCCCGCGCGAGCTGGGGGCCGTTGTTACAGGCGGGTGCGGTGATCGCCGAGTACCAGCCCACGATGTTTCACTGCAAGGTGCTGATCGTGGATGGGCTGCTGACGTCGGTCGGTTCCACCAACTTCGACAACCGCTCCTTCCGCCTCAATGACGAGGCGACGCTGAACGTCCTGGACGCCGACTTCGCGCGCCAGCAGCGCCAGGTGTTCGAGGCGGACCTGCTCAGGTCCAAGGCCGTCACCTTCGCCGAGTGGCAGAACAGGCCGTGGACGGAGAAGCTCGCCGAACGCTGGAGCCGCTTGCTCGCATCGCAGCTTTAAACCCGTGCACGCAAGCGTGTAACGGCGAGCCGCAGTTGCTCGCGCGGTCCTACGCCTGGACTTCGTGAGGCCCCACGCCCTGGACGGATGGCGCGGCGCACCATGCAGAGCCTCCTGGCAGCAGGGCACGGGCTGAGCGCCTGTCACCTTGAACTGCCCTCTTTTCCTCCACCAAGGGTTCTTCATGAACATCACCTCGCGCTTTATTGCGGGTTTCGCGCTGGCCGCCGCCTGCGTCGCTGCCTTCGCGCAAACCTCGCCGGCAGTTCCTGCCTCTCAGCCGACCGCCGTGGGCGTGACGCCCGATACCGCGAGGGCTGCCAACGAGAAGGCCGTCCCGCGCTCCGACGTCGCGACCGTGGTCCGTACCGGCCCGACGGTGGCCGACAAGGCCCGTCAGGCCAAGCCTGACGCGGCGAACGCGCCGTCGAACACGATGGCCAATGGCGGCACGACGGTGGCGGCCAACGCCTCGGTGAATGAGAGCCGTGCGCCACGCGTGGACCGCCACTGATTCCCACTTCTTTTCAATCCTGGAGATTCCATGACCACGACCAATGACCGCCGCCTTGTGACCGGCCTTTTCCCTGACCGCGCCAGCGCCGAAGCCGCTTACGACTCCGCCAGCCAGCGTGGCTACAGCAACGATGACGTGGACGTCGTCATGTCCGACGAGACGCGCAAGCGCCACTTCGTGCCGGCCGGCACCGAGACGGAGCTCGGCAACAAGGCGGCCGAGGGCGCCGGCATCGGTGGCGCCATCGGCGGCACGCTGGGCGCCATCGCCGCGGCGGTCGCTGCCATCGGCACCAGCATCGCGATCCCTGGCCTCGGCCTGGTGGTGGCGGGCCCGCTCGCGGCCGCCATCGCCGGTGCCGGCGCCGGCGCCGCCAGCGGCGGCCTGGTGGGTGCGCTGGTCGGCTGGAGCATGCCGGAGGAGCGCGTCAAGCACTACGAAGAAGGCATCAAGAAGGGCGGCATCCTGATGGGCGTACGCGCCAAGTCGGACGAGGACGCGGAGCACTTCGAGCGCAACTGGACCGAAGCGAAGGGCCAGCACGTCTATCGCTGATCGACGCGCACCCAAGAAAGGCGGCCATGGCCGCCTTTTTTCATGCCGATGGCGGTATCGCGATGTGTGCCGCACCGTCGCAGACGCTGGACCGGTAGAGGTTCCATGTAGGGGAGGCAGTTGAGCTGCGAGTCGTCCTACACTCGTCACCCTAACCCCCTACTTCTTTCGCCCATGGACAGTCGAGAGAGCAGCCGGTTGACGGCGCCTCTTGCACTCCGTGTGGGTGAAGGGGCCGACTCCCGGCAGATCACCGACGCGATCGGCGCGATGTGGGCGGACATCGAGTCCGCGCTGCAGCCCGTTTTCGGTCGTCGCGGCGTAGAGGCCCTGTTCAAGCGTGCCTTGCACCTCACGGCATCCCGGCATGCCTGGCTGGAACCTGCCAAGGCCGGTGGTGATGGCGCGGCATGCGATCTGACTGAGCTGAAGGCGCGGATTGCCGCCCAGCCGCCCGCGGTGGCGGCGGAGGCGGGCAGTGCGCTGTTCACGAATTTCCGAGACTTGCTCGCGTCGCTGATCGGGGCACGGTTGAGCGAACAACTGCTGCAGACCGCCTGGTCAACCTCTTCAAGCGCTCCTGCAGCGCAGGACTCCAAGCCATGACATCCAAAGTAAAGATCAACAGCCTGGCGACCGGGGTCCCGGGGCTGGATGACTTGCTGGGCGGGGGGCTGCCGGAGTTTTCCTTCAATCTCATTGCCGGCCAGCCGGGCTGCGGCAAGACCACGCTGGCCCACCAGATCATGTTCGCGCTGGCCACGCAGCAGCGGCCTGCGCTGTATTTCACCGTGCTGGGCGAGCCGCCGCTGAAGATGCTGCGCTACCAGCAACAGTTCTCCTTCTTCGATCCCGCCGCCATCAACCGCAGCGTGCGCTTCGTCAACCTCTGCGATGAGGCGATGGCCGGCGACCTGGATTTGGTGCTGGCCCGCATCACCGAAGAGGTGGCCGCGCACGAGCCGGCTTTCGTCTTCGTCGACTCCTTCCGCTCGGTGGTGCTGGCGAGCAAGGACGATGGCAACGCGCACGCCCACCTGCAGCGCTTCATGCAGCAGCTGGGCATGCTGATGACGAGCTGGCAGGCCACCACCTTCCTGATCGGCGAGTACTTCACCGACACCGATGCCAACCCGGTGTTCACCGTCGCCGACGGCCTGATCTGGATGCGCCAGAACGTGCAGCGCAACGCCATGGTGCGCAAGATGGAAATCATGAAGATGCGCGGCCAGCCTTCGTTGCCGGGGTTGCATGCGTTTCGCATCACCGGCGACGGGCTGCAGATCTTCGTGCCGAGCAAGGTGGGCACGCCGCCTTCGGATGGCGGCGCGGCGACGCGTGCCCACATGGGCGTGGCGGGCCTGGACGAGATGATGGGCGGCGGCTTGCCGCGCGGCTATTCGCTGCTGGTGGCCGGGCCGTCGGGTTCTGGCAAGAGCATCATGGCCGCGGCCTTCCTGCATGCAGGGGTGGCTGCCGGCGAGACCGGCGTCATCGCCGCCTTCGAGCGCCGGCCCACGCGGATGCACAACCAGGCGCTGGCGCAGGCCATCGCCCAGGATCGAATCGGCCTGGTGGAAAGCCACGCGCCCGACATCTCCATCGAGGAAGTCATGCAGTTGCTCACCGCGGAGGTCAAGCGCCTCAAGGCCAGCCGCGTGGTCATCGATTCGCTGTCGGGGTTCGAACTGGCGCTGGGTCCGTCGTTCCGGGAGGACTTTCGCGAGTCGCTGTTGCGGCTGGTGACGTCGCTGACGGGACTGGGCGTCACCGTGCTGATGACCTCCGAGCTGGAGGATCGCTACACCGACCTGCGCTTCAGCCCTTACGGCACGGCCTTCATGACCGATGCCATCATCGTGCAGCGCTATATCGAGGTGGAAAGCCGTCTGCGCCGCGTGATGGCGGTGGTCAAGGTGCGGGACAGTGCGCATTCCGATGAGTTGCGGGAATACGGCATCGACGACGACGGCCTGAGGATAGGCGACACGCTGACCGGGCAGGAAGGCCTGTTGGGCGGACGGCCATCGACGCGACGCCGAAGTCCATCGATCGACGGGACCTAGGCACGGGCCGTGTATGGGTCCCGAGCACGAGCCTGATCCGTCCCGGCGCATGGCGCTGGTCGCGGAGATCGCTGTGCTCGAGCGCGAAGCCGCCGTCGCGCGCGCCGAGCTTGCCGGCCTGCACGCGGATCTGGCCGAGGCTCACGCTCAGGTCGGCGGCCATCAGATGCACCAGTTGCTGGCGGCCAACGAGCAGCTGGTGCTGGACGCGATGCGCTCCCGCGGCGCGGCGGAATCGGCTGCGCAACTGGTCGCCGAGCTGACACGCTCCAGCGAGCTCGATGCCCTGACCAGCCTGCCCAACCGGCTGCTGCTGATCGACCGCATGGCCCAGGCTTTGACGCATGCCAGGCGCAACGAGAGCCGGCTCGCCTTGCTGTTCCTGGACCTGGACGGATTCAAGGACATCAACGACAGCCGGGGCCACCAGGTGGGCGACGAGGTGCTGCGCGCAGTCGGTCAGTGCCTCACCGCCTGCGTGCGCGGCGTCGACACGGTCTGCCGCCTGGGCGGCGATGAATTCGTTTTGCTGCTGACCGAAATTGCCGAAGCCGCCGACGCCGGCCTCGTGGCCGAAAAACTGCTCTTGTCCCTGTCCGAACTGGCGGTGGCGGGGCTGGCGCCCTTGCCGGTGTCCGCCAGCATCGGTATCAGCGTGTTTCCCGATGACGCGACCGAGGCCGAGGGCCTGGTCGACTGCGCCGATCGCGCGATGTATGACAGCAAGCGTGCGGGCGGTGGTTGCTACCGCTTCTTCTCGACCTTGGAAGGCCACCCGGGCGATGTCCATCCTGGCCCGCAGGATCAGACGACCCGGCGCAAAGCCCCCAACGTCCCCCTGCGTGATGCCAATGAACAGCTCGTGTTGTCGGCCATGATGGCATCGGCGGCTGTGGAGCAGCAGGATCGGCTGCTGACCGAACTGCAGGATGCGGCCAGGAACAAGGACGAGTTTCTGAGCGTGCTCGGACACGAACTGCGCAACCCGTTGGCGCCTCTGCTGACGACGCTGGACGTGCTGCGCATGCGAGGCGGCGGCTACGAGACGATGGAGCACGCCACCATGCGCCGCCACGTGAGCCACATGGTGCGCCTCGTGGACGATCTGCAGGACGTCGCCAAGATCGCTTCCGGCAAGGTCGACTTGCGCGTCGAGCGCGTGCCCATCGAGCACATGGCGCTTCAAGCCATTGCTTTGGCCAAGCCGCTGATGGAGCAGCGCCAGCAGCGCTTCGCGTTTGACAGCAGCCCCGAACGGCTGGACTGCTGGGGCGACCCGGTTCGACTCACGCAGTGCGTCTCCAACCTGCTGATCAATGCCGCCAAGTACACCCCGCCCGGCGGCAGCATTGCCCTCAGGACACGCCGGGATGGCGAGCATGTCGTTCTCGCCGTGAAGGACGACGGGCGAGGCATTTCCGCAGCGGCCCTGCCCGATGTGTTCAACCTGTTCTTCCAGGAGCGCGTGGATGCGGGCGCGCTCACGGGTGGGCTCGGGGTCGGACTGGCCTTGGTGCGCAGCCTGGTCGCTCTGCATTCGGGCACCGTGGCGGCAAGAAGCGCGGGCATAGGGCTCGGCAGCGAGTTCGTCATCCGCCTGCCGCTTGCCCGCGACGAGGACGGGCCGCAGCGGCCGGCAGCGCCGGGCCAGCCCTTCATCGCAGCCCTGCATCCGCCGCGTCGTGTGCTCATCGTCGACGACAACTACGACGCAGCGGATTCGCTGGCCGAGTTGCTGCGCATGTACGGGCACGAGGTGTGGGTTGCCACCCATCCGGTCGCCGCCTTGCAGATGATCGGCGCCGCCGCGCCGGACGTCGCACTGCTGGATATTGGCTTGCCCGGCATGGACGGGTACGAACTGGCGGCGTTGATTCGCCGGCAGAACCCCGAGTTGCAGGTGGCCCTGGTGGCTCTCAGCGGCTACGGGCGCGCAGCCGACCAGCACAGGAGCGAACAGGCCGGGTTTTACGCGCATCTGGTCAAGCCGGTCGACATCGGGGCGCTGGAACAGGTCCTCCAGTCGGTTCATCCCGCCTCCAGCATCGACGCCGCGCCATCCGGCAAGTCCTGAGCCGGCCCGCAGCGGACGACCGCCTGGGCGTGACATCGGCGCCAGCACCTACGCCCGTGCGACGTGGTGTCTTTCATGGCCGGTTCGAGCCAGCGCGCACCATCCGCCATCGCTTCTGAAACGCCCCCGATCGACGCATCGCCGGCCTAAAGAGCCGGGCCAAGGAGGCCCTTGTCCATGTTCATTGAAGCACCGGCCCTTGCCAACGCCACCGGCCTTCGCCCCCGGCCGCCTGCCGGTTCGCCCGTTCTCGAGCCCGCCTCGCTGGCGCTGAACGTCACGCAGTCTTGCCTGGCCGCGCCGTTTGAAGCCCTGCGGTCCCAATATGCCAGCGCCGTGACGGCGGGCGTCGTGCCCAGGTCACTGCTCGCATCCGGCCAGCTGGAACGCTGCCTCGACAACCTCGAAAAGCTATGTCTTGGGCCTTTGGCCCGGCGGCGCTAATCGCGTCTCCGGCAAACGAAAAGGCCCCCATCCACGCCGATGAGGGCACGCCGCTTGCCGTGATCCCAGTCCGGAATCCTCCGGGACCTTTCAAGCAAGCCTGACGCGACTGGGACGCTCTTCCCAGCGCATCTCCCGCCACTTCCCTTTCGCCATCAGCCAGCAGGAATCCCCATGCCCACCACCACCAAGACCTCCGCCAAGGCGTCCAAGGACGCATCCACCCCCAAGCCGGCCGCCCGCAAGACTTCGACCCGGTCGAAGGCCGACGCGACGCCCAACGCCATCGATCTCCTCATCGCTGACCACAAGGAGGTGAAGGCGCTGTTCAAGGACTACGACAAGCTCGTCAAGTCCGAGGCACAGACCGAGGACAAGCAGACCATTGCCTTGCAGATCTGCACCATGCTGACAGCCCACGCCACGGTCGAGGAAGAGTTGTTCTACCCGGCTGCGCGCCGCGTGCTGGGCAAGGACGAAGACCTGGTGGACGAGGCCGACGTGGAACACGCCAGCTGCAAGGAGCTGATCGCCCAGATCGAGGAAGGTGCGCCGGACGACCCGCTGTACGACGCCAAGGTCAAGGTGCTGGGGGAGTACATCGATCACCACGTCAAGGAAGAGGAAGGCGAGATGTTTCCCAAGGTCCGCAAGTCGGACCTGGACCTCGACGCGCTCGGTGAAGACATGGCAGACCGCAAGGCCGAACTGCTGGGCGAAGACGCCGAGAAGCATTGAGAGCCGCAAGGCCAGGCCGACGACAGGCCTGGCTTCAGTCAAGCCACACCATGACCGATTCTTCCGACACCGCACAGGGCCTGGGCGCGATGCCCAGTTCGAACAGCTCAGCCTACGCAGCGCGATCCGGGCTCCTGACGGCGTTCGACCGCTTTGCGTCGACGGTGACGCGCTGGTGCGGCAGCCCGGTTGCCTTTTGCCTGGCTCTGGCCACGGTTGCACTCTGGGCCGCCGTGGGACCGCTGTTCGGCTTTTCCGAGAACTGGCAGCTCGTCATCAACACCGGAACCACCATCGTCACGTTTCTGATGGTGTTCCTCATCCAGCAGAGCCAGAACAAGGACAGCGTGGCACTGCACCTGAAGCTCAACGAACTGCTGGCCGCGCACAAGACGGCCAGCAACCGCATGATCGGCATCGAGACCCTGGACGAGCAGGACCTGCAGGAAGTGGCGGCCTTCTACGCCCGGCTGTCGGAACGCGCCAAGACCGCGGGGCCCGTCAAGGAAGTGCATTCCATTGACGAGGACGGCATGCCCGTCGCCAGACCGCCTTCGCAAGCGACGGTCACGGCGGCCGAACGCAGTTCATCACTCGCCCACCTGGAGACGCCATGATCAATCCCTGGCTCAAGAAGAATCCATTCATGAGCATGTGGCTCAGTGCCGCCAGCACGGTCGCCGGCAAGGCACGTGGCCACGCGACTGCCGTCGTGAGGCGTCAGTCTGGTGCTGCTCTCACACAAGTCAATCAAGCGGTGACCGATTTCTGGATGAGTGCGTGGGATGCCAAGCCCAAGCCGAGTTCCAGGCGCAAGGCGAAACGTTGACGACCATGACCTGCCATCGGATCGTCGTGACTTTGCTGCTGGTGCTGGCGACTCTGCTGGCGTTGCTCTACGTGTCGACATTCGCGCCCGAAGCCGCCTCAGCCCCGGTACCGATGCCCGCGGTCGAACGCGCGCCGTACCGGCCCGTGGGCGCGCCCGGCAACCGGCTTGCCGTCGTCCGGCTGCCGAACGTGAGTTGAAGGCCGATGAAAACCTTCTGCTGCGAACGCTGCACGACGCGCGTGTTCTTCGAAAACGTCTCCTGCGGTGCATGCGACGCTGAGTTGGGTTTCATCCCGGCGGAACTGGCGATGGGGTCGTTCGAACCGGATGGCGAGCACGGCCTGACGCGGCTCTCCGGGCAGCAGGGCCTCAGCTTTCAACGCTGTGCGAATCATGAAGGGCCGGTGGGCTGCAACTGGATGGTGAATGCCGCGCTCGGCGGGCTGTGCCTGGCCTGCCGCACCACCCGTGTGCATCCGGTGCTCACCAAGTCGCAGAACGGCGCCTATTGGTGCCGCATCGAGGCCGCCAAGCGGCTGATGGCGTACAGCCTGGTGTCGTGGGGCCTGCCGTTCCCATGCAAGGACGAAGACCCGAGGCATGGCATTGCATTCGATTTTCTGGAGCAGACAGATCCCGGGAAGAAGGTGCTGACCGGGCACGGCGATGGGATCATCACCCTCAACATCGCCGAAGCGGACGATGCGCGCCGGGAAGAAGTGCGAATACAGCTGCACGAGCCCTATCGCACATTGCTGGGACATCTGCGCCATGAGATTGGTCACTACTACTGGGACCGGTTGGTGCGTGACACCGCCTGGTCGGACAGATTCCGGGCGCTGTTCGGGGACGAACGCGCGGACTATGAAAAGGCGTTGAAGCAGCACTACGCACGCCCGGTCGCCCACTGGCAAACGCAGTTTGTCAGCGCCTACGCCAGCTCCCATCCTTGGGAGGATTGGGCTGAGTGCTGGGCTCACTACATGCATCTGCAGGATGGATTGGAAACCGCGGCGTCGTGGGGGTTGCGGCTGGACCAGGCCGTCCCGGGCAAGGCATCCGTCCAGGCTCGGCCCATCGCCAGCGATGAACCCGATGTGCCGACCCGGGTCGTGAAGACCTGGCTGCCCATTTCCCAGTTCATCAACGCCATGTCCAGAAGTCTGGGCGGGCGGGACAGCTACCCCTTCGTGATGACCGATGCCGTGCTGGACAAGCTCGCGTTCATTCATCAAGTGATCGACGCAGGCGTGAAGGGCGACGTGCCGATGAACTTCGGCCGCAGCACCGCATCGCCTGACGGCAGCGCGGCAGGCCAGCGCGCTTGCCTTGAAAGCATGTCGGCATGATCCGCATCGACCTTCAGGTTCAGCTCAAGTACGAGGTCAGCGCGCCGGGCGCGGACTTCATCTTCAACATCCACCCGGCGTACACCCCCTGCCAAAAGGTGTCCGCCGAGAACCTGCAGATCAGCCAGGACCTCGAGTGGCACATCCAGACCGACCCTGGCACCGGCAATCGGCATCTGCGACTTCAGGCTGCGGCCGGTGAGCTCGAGATCCGCTATGAGGCGACGGTGGAGCTGCTGCATCGCCGCGATCAGCCCGAGGAGCTGCGTGAAGTCCCTGTCCACCTGTTGCCTCTCGACGTGCTGCAGTACATCTATCCGAGCAGGTACTGCCAGTCCGATCGACTGATCAAGCTGGCCACGGCGGAGTTCGGCGACATACCCGCGGGCTATGGGCGTGTGCAGGCCATCGCGAAGTGGATTCAAAGCCGGGTGTCGTTCACGTCGAACACGTCGACCTCGACGACGTCGGCGGTCGACACCTTGATCGAGCGCACCGGCGTCTGCCGCGATTTCACCCATCTGATGGTCGCCCTGTGCCGGGCGCTCAACATCCCCGCGCGGTTCGCGACGGGCACCGACTATGGCGCGGATCCGGCGCTCGGGCCGCCAGACTTCCATGCCTATGCTGAGGTTTACCTCAGTGGCCGCTGGTACATCTTTGATCCCTCCGGCACCGCGATCCCGATGGGCTTCGTCCGCTTCGGCACGGGCCGAGATGCTGCTGACGTCGCCTTCGCAACGATCTTCGGCACCGTCACATCGTGGGCGCCGTGGATACGCACGACAGCGGTTGAAGACAAGGCGGCAGGTTTGGAAGTCCCGCATCACTGTGAAATGGCGCTCTCCACCGACACTGACGCCAGCGTGTCGTGACCACCACCGGCGACACAGGCATCGAGATCGGCACGATGCTTGCTGAGTAAAAGGGCCTGCTGGGCGGTCGTCCAGCGACCCGGCCTCGCGGCATCGCCGCCGGCGAGGCCTAGCATCGCGCTGCCATCCGGGCAGTGCAATACATCAGGGGCGGGGCATGGCCACGATTCCCGACACACTGGACGCACTGCGCGCGGAGCTGGCTTCATTGCAGTCGCAAGCCGTGAACGCACGGGCAGAACTGGCGCGCCTGCGGGCCGACCTTGCCCAGGCACGGACGCAACTGGATGGCGACACCATGCACCGATTGCTGGCAGCCAACGAGCAACTGGTGGTGGACGCCATGCGCGCGCGCGACATGGCCGACTCCACGGCGCTGCTGATGGCCGAGCTGTCGCGTTCCAGCGAACTCGACTCGCTGACCCAGCTGCCCAATCGCCTGCTGCTGGTCGATCGTTTCTCGCAGGGGCTGACCCACGCCAGGCGCCAGGGTGGGCGGCTGGCGCTGCTCTTCCTGGATCTGGATGGCTTCAAACAGATCAATGACAAGCTGGGTCATCGGGTCGGCGACGAGGTGCTGCGTGCCGTCAGCCTGTGCCTCGTCAGCAGTGTGCGGCAGATCGACACGGTGTGCCGCCTGGGCGGCGATGAGTTCATCGTGCTGCTGCCCGAGATCATGGACGCGGCGGACCCGGGCCTGGTGGCGCAGAAGCTGATGGATTCGCTGGCTTCGCTGATGCACGCTGGAGGCGTCCCCGTCCGGGTGTCTGCCAGCATCGGCATCAGCGTCTACCCCGATGACGCCGAGGACATCGAAGCGTTGGTGGATTGCGCCGATCAGGCGATGTACCGCAGCAAACGCGCCGGGGGCGGCTGCTACAGCTTCTTCTCGACTCTCGGCTCCGGCGCCAGCGCATGTTGACCGCGCTTGCCGATCATCGGTAAGCGGGGCCGGTGGCGAGAAGGGATCGGTCTCGTTTACCGAGGGCGGCCTGGCGCTCCTGGCCGAGGGCCGAACGGTTCTTCGCCGCGGAGCTGCGTGCTACGCCCGGTACACCGTCCTTGCAAGCCGGAAAACGCAGAGCAGGTTCTGGGATTGCCGCTTCAGCTGCACCGGATCTCCCGGGGCACGAGAGTTTGAGATGAACAGCAATCAGTCGCAAGGACAGCGTCCGCAGCAGCAGTCCGGTCAAGCCAACGACACGCCGGTGCCGGCCGACGGCAGCGAAGGCAATGTGCCGAACCTGGGCGACAGCAACCGCTCGCCACGACAGCCGCCGCCCGCACCCGGTCGGCCGCCACAGCGCCAGCAGGGCGGCGACCCATGGAGCCGGTCGTTCGCCGAGGACGCGGACGACGAGGGCGACACCCGACCCAACGCCAGCGTCGACGACGGCTCCGCGAGTCGTACCTGAGCGCCGACGATGCCCGCCCGCCGCATCGCGGGCGCCTTCTGCAACCCGCCGCCCCGCGGGACGCCTCGCCGAGGAAAGCACCGTGTCCACAGCCACCCGCACAGCCACGACGTCGACTGACGCCATCCAACTCCTGATCACCGACCACCAGCAGGTCAAGAAGCTGTTCAAGGCTTACCAGCAGCTCATCCACGCCGAGGGTGGGGATGACGAGAGGCAGCTGCTGGCGCAGGAGATCTGCGCCAAGTTGACCGTGCATGCCATGATCGAGGAAGAGCTCTTCTACCCTGCCGCGCGCCAGATGCTGACGGGTGACGAGGATCTCGTCGACGAGGCAGACGTGGAGCATGCCAGCGCCAAGGAGCTGATCAGGCAGATCATCCAGTCGGCGCCGGGTGACCCGCTGTACGACGCCAAGGTCAAGGTGCTGGGCGAATACATCGACCACCACGTCAGGGAAGAGGAAGACGAGATGTTCCCCAAGGTCAGGAAGAGTGGCCTTGACGTCCGCGCGCTCGGTGAAGAGATGGCTGCGCGCAAGGACGATCTTCTGGCCGACATGGCGGGCGCCGAATAGGGCGGCGGTGACTTCAGCGCCGGCCACCCGCTGCTGTGGTCACGTCACCGTAGCTGCGCGGCAGCAGGATGCGAAACACCGTCCCGACGCCGATCTCCGATTCGAGCTCGGTGGTGGCGTTCAACAGATCGCACAGGCGCTTGACGATGGACAGTCCGATGCCCTCGCCCACCTGCTGACTCACCGGGCGCGGATCCTCGGAAGATGGATAGGTTCCGGTGAGATCCACGTTCACATGCGTCACCGCGCCTGTGGCGTGGTCGGTCGCGACCTGTCGCGCCTGTTCGGTGGCCTCTTCGATCGCACCTGCCAGCTGCGAACCCGGGCCCGCGTGAAAGCCCGGCCCGGTATCCCTCACTTCGAAGAACCAGCGATCGAGGTCACTGGACGCACCGTCCCCACACCTGATCGTGACGCCCCCCGTGCGGGTGTATTTGATCGCATTGATGACCAGGTTCTGCGCGATGCGCCGCATCTTCACGGCGTCGCCCTCGACGGGCAGCGCGGCTGGCCCCTCGAAGCGAAGGTAGAGGCCCCGTTCCTGCGCATGGGGCTGCAGGTCCTCGCACAGCACGCCCAGCAGCGTGACGACATCGATGACCTCCAGCTGGAGGTGCTCCAGGCCGCCTTGCAGACGCGCAAGGCTTGTCACGTCATTCAGCAGATGGCTCAGCGAGCCGACGTTGCGATCCAGCAGGCGCAGGAAGCCGTTGCGCATGGGCTCGGAAGCCTTCGGCGAAGCCAGCCCGGCCGTCGCCGTGGCCACGACACCGAGGTTGCCGCGCAGGTCATGCGCCGCCTGCTGCCACAGCCGCGCACGCTCCCTTTCCAGCTCGCGCAGGGATTGCAGGGCCTGCTCGAGGTCACGGATATGGCTGGTCGCCTCGATCTGCTGCAGCTGGAAATACTGCGACACGCTGGCGCCGACGGCGTCGCCGCACTGCTGCGCCCAGATCCTGCGTGCCTCGGCCATGGCCGACGGGCTGATGTTGTGAGTCGCGACCGCGTATTCCTCCAGCTCCACCACCACACATTCGTTCAACCGTCCGAGCTCCCGGGTCACCTCGGCCAGGTCGAAGCCCTGTTGCCAGCGGTGCAGCCCGTGGGCCGCCGCGTCCCCCTGCTGGCGCTTCTGGTCGGCCGCCGCCAGCCCGCCGCCGGCAAGCCTGCGCTCAAAGTCGACCAGCAGCGCCGGAATATGGTCATGCAACTGCGCGCGGGGCAGTGCCGCGCCCGTGGTGAGCGTCGGATCAGACGTCACGGCGATGCGCCACGCCTGCAGAACGGCGCCACGCCGCCGCTTCAGGTATGCGCTGAGTGCCAAATGCTCGGCGGCTTGCATCGGCGCATCCTTGTCCAACGAATTGAGAGCCCATTCTGGGCGCAAACGCCGCGCAATGGTAAAGCCCCTGTTTTGCGGCGGCTGCGTACGCAATCGCACCGACGCTCATCCACCGCTGCGTCACGATCTCGCCGTATTCCAGGAGCCCCATGTTCAACAGCGTCAGCCATGTCTCCATGGCCCATGTGAAGGCCGTAGATGGCGACATCGGCCCCATCGAAGATTTGCTGTTCGATGACCGTGACTGGGTCATCCGCTATCTCGTCGTGGATGCGGGCAGCTGGCTGGCCGAACGCGATGTGCTGATCTCGCCGTATTCCATCAAGCAGCCGCTGGGGCACGACCGGGTGATCGACGTCGCGCTGACGCGCCGGCTGATACACAGCAGCCCGCCCCTGGACATCGAACGAACCGTCTCGCGCCAGCAGGAGCTGGCGTTCGAGCGCCACTATCACTACCCGGCCTATTGGGATGGTGGCGGGCTCTGGGCTCTGGGCGCCAGGCCTTTTCCTTCGGTTGCGCCGCGGCCACTGGCCGATCGCGAGGCGGCCAGCGTCTACCCGGCAGACATGCAGTTGCGCAGTGCCGAGCAGGTATGTGGCTACGAGCTGCAGGCCGCCGGCCGTGGCATCGGCCAGGTGCAGGACTTTGTTTTCGACGACGAGAGCTGGCAGATCCGCTATCTGGTCGTCGACACCCAGAGCTGGTGGCCTCGCGGGAGAAAGGTGCTGATCGCGCTGCCTTGGGTGGACCGTATCGACTGGGCCAGACAGGAGATCCATGTGTCGCTGACGCGGGAGCAGGTCAAGTGCAGCCCCGTCTACCAGGATGTCGCCTCCATCCATCGCGACTACGAGATCCTTCTGCATGCGAACTATCAACGCGCGGGCTATTGGGCCTGAGCCTCAACGCCATTGAAAGGCCGACCATGACCGCACGCGAAACCTATATCGAGAACATCAAGCTCGAGCTCGATGAGCTCAACGATCAGCTCAACTCCTTCGAAACCAAGGTGACCCACGCCAGGCAGGACGCGCGCGAGCGCTATGCCGCGGAGCTGGCCAAGCTGCGCGTGCATTCACGGGAGGCACGGGTGAAGTGGGAGGCGCTGCAGACGTCCGGCGAAGCCTCCTGGCACCAGTGGGTATCCGACATGGACCGCACGCGCGACGCCTTCATCCACGCCTTCCACGATTTCAAAGCGCGCCTTTGACGCCGGAGCCTGCTGTTCCGAGTCGCTGGACGCGGGGCATGCGGATGGGTGGCTGCGATGGCGTTCATGGTGGGCCTCAGCGCAAAGCCATGTGCCGAGATTGCGCGCCGGTACCACCGGCGTCTATGCGACGACAGACCGCGCACATGACCTGGCGTGCGCTGCCGCACCGTCAAGAGGATGCGATCGGTCTAAGGTCGAGTTCGTCTCGGCCGTGCAGTCCCCGATGACCGGACATTGATCCAGGAGATGCCATGAAGAAGTCGATGAAGTCCAAGAGCAAACCCGCAGAACCCGCGGGCCACCCGCCGGTGCTGGACATCAAGCCAGAGGGCCCCAAGGTGTCGGCTCCCATGCCCGAGCGCCACAAGCAATCCGGCCGCAAGGGTCACAAGGGCGGACGATGAGCGTCCTCAACTGCTGAAGCGGTAGCGCAGCTTGCCCAGGCGACCGCGCCAGTAGGTGCGGCGCCCGTCCAGCAGCAGCCAGGCGGCCTCGCCGGCCAGCGGCACGCGCATGCCATCGCGTATCGCCCAGTCTTTCCAACGCCCCTCCCAGCGCGTCATCACGATGGCCCTGCCCACCCTGCGGGCGCGCGCCTCGGACCTCACGGTCTCCACCAGGCCCGCGTCGCCGAAACTGAAGCGCAGCGTCACCGACACCGCACCGTCCGTCAGCGTGGCATCGGCACGTCGAGCGTCCACCGCCACCCACTGCACGCCCTGGCTGGGCAGCAGCGCCGTGGGGTACCAGGGCGCCTCGGCTAGAAAATGCATCAGCTCCGCGCGCGCCAGCTCGCCGCCGCCATCGCGCTGCCGACGGGCCATGTCGATGAAATCCAGCAGCAACGCGTGCAACAGGCCCGCACCGGCCAGGTAGCCATCGTGCAGGCGCACGCTCAGCCCGGCGAACACATCCACGCGGGCGTTCCACAGGAAACCCGGTCCGCGTGTCGCCACATGCTGATCCGCCGTGAAGGGCCGCGAGCGCGCGCTCGCCGGCGACAGGCTGAGGAAGCCGCTCTGCGTCAGGTGCACGCCGCTCACCATGGGCTGGCCGGCGGTCAGTGCTGCGCGGAGGTAGCGCTGGACGGGTGCCGGCAGGTTGTTCAGCTCGGCAGGGTCGAAATGCGACACGCCTGCCGGACCGGGTTCGGCGCCCAGCTTGGCCGTCAACGCAGTGGATCGCTCGCACCAGAGTCGATGGCCTCGCGCACGCAGCCGGGCGATCACGGCAACCGGGGCTGCCACAAGAAGTAAAGCAGCGAGCAGCCAGAGCATGCGGGTGGCCGGTTTCGTTGAGTGAAAGGTCGCGCAGGCTCGCCGGTCCTGCGGACACCGTCTGTGCGTTGGCGAACGCAGGCACCGCACAGACCGCCGCGAGCATCAAGTGCAGCATGGGCGGCGCCGCCTCCCGTCCGTGACACCGTCAAGGCGCCGGGGAACGCACTCTGAAAGCTTTCATGACCTCCGCCACGATCACCGCCACTGCCTCGGCCATTCCGAGCTTCACGCCCGCCGGTTCGGCCCAGCCCGCACCGCTCGAGAACCTGATGGACACGCTGCACAGGACCGGGCACTTCAAATACCTCATCAAGGCCATCACGGCCACCGGCCTGACCAGCCCGTTCCAGGCATCCGGGCCCCACACCGTGTTCGCCCCCAATGACTACGCGTTCGGCAGGCTGGCCATAGAGGTGCTGACCGACTTGTTCAAGCCCGAAGCGAAGGCTCGGCTGACCGCCATCCTGAGGCTGCACCTGGTGCCCCGCCGCGTGACGGCCGCGGTCTCAGGCAGCGGGTCCAACCTGCTGAAGTCGCTGCAAGGCGAGGATCTCGCCATGAACACGACCCAGGGCCTGAGGGTGAACGAGGCCCGCATCGTCGAGAGCGATGTTCAGGCCTCCAACGGCGTGATCCACGTGATCGATACGGTGCTGATGCCTGCCGCAGGCTGAGCCCGAAGGCGGTCAGTGCACCCCGCCATCCAGAGCGGCGTCGGGTGCGAACTTCATGACCAGGCGGTAGCTCGCACGGTCCTGCGCATAGCAAACGCAGGAGGCAGCCTCCAGGCCGGCCCGGTCGCTGACCGTGATCCATCCCCGGTGGTAGCGGATCAACCCGGCTGCCTGCAGGCTGCCAGCCGCCACCGTGACGCCGACACGGCGCGCGCCCAGCAGCTGAGCCATGCCTTCCTGCGTGGCCGCGAAGCCCTCGCTTCGGGACCGATCCTGCCCCATCAGCAACCAGCGAGCCAGCCGCGCCCTCAAGGCGTGGAAATGCAGGCAGGCCGACGTGGTGGTGGATTGCCGCCATTGCACCTGCAGATAGCCCATCAGCAGCCGGCGCAGACCTGGGCTGGCGGGCAGCTCCCGGCGCAAGACCGCGGCGGGCATGTCCCAGGCCTGTCCGTCCTGCTGCACCAGCACGGTCACGGGGCTGGCGGCCACGCCCAGCACCAACTGGGCGCCCAGCACGCCCTCGCTGCCCATCATGCCGACCTGCAGCAGGGGATGGGCCTCCAGCGGGGTGACAAGGGACAGGCAGCCCTGCATCGGGAACAGCAGCGACGGCACCGGCCGATCCTGGACGGCCAGTTGCTGGCCGCGGAGCAGCGGCACCTGGATGCTCTGCTTCAGCAGCCGTCGCTGCTCTGAGGCAGGCAGGCGGTGGAGCAACTGGTTGGTGGGCATGCGCCAGTCTGGGCGCGACCCGATCGCGGCGCTGTGCGCCAGCGCACGCTGGCTAGTGGGTCGGCAGCGGTCGATTCAGCAGGCGGTCGTATTCATCCTTGACGACGCCGTAGCACTCACAGCTGCGCTTCTCCAGGCCCGGTCGGTCGATGACGTTGATGCGCCCGCGCGCATACTCGATCAGCCCGAGCTTCTGCAGCTTCAGCGCCGCCTCGGTGACGCCTTCCCGGCGCACGCCCAGCATGTTGGCGATCAGCTCCTGCGTCATCACCAGCTCATCACCCGCGATGCGGTCCAGGCTCAGCAGCAGCCAGCGGCACAGCTGCTGCTCCAGCAGATGGTGGCGGTTGCAGACGGCCGTCTGCGCCATCTGCGTCAACAGTGCCTGGGTATAGCGCAGCAGCAGATGCATGCCGACGCCATAACGGTTGAACTCGGCCTTGATGGTTGCGGCGCTGAGCCGGAAGCAGCCGCCCGCGCTCTGCACGACGGCGCGGCTGGGCGTGGTTTCGCCACCCATGAAGAGGGACACCCCGACGACGCCTTCGTAGCCCACCACCGCGATCTCGGCCGAGCCGCCATCCTCCAGCACGTAGAGCAGCGACACGATGGCCGTCGTCGGGAAGTAGACATGGCTTTGCGGCCGGCCGGACTCGTACAGCACCTGGCCCAGCTCCAGCGGCACGCACTCCAGCTGGCCCGACCAGCGCGCCCACTCTTCGTCCGGCAAGGCCGCCAGCAGGCGGTTGTTGCGGGGGGCAAGGGCATCCAGCGGTGCAGGCATCAATCCGTTGTGGTGGTCGGGGCTAGGCGTTCACTTTAGCCAGCCTGCAGGCATTCGTGTGTTCGGTAGCGCACATACACGCAGGCACGGTGCAAGTGGTTGCCTGCGTCACTGGGTCAGCGCCAGCAGGACATCGGCATACCAGGCCAGATTGAGCCCCGGGGATGCGTCTGCCGTGGCGTCCCGGGACTTCATGTCCATGCGCGGCGCATGCACGCCCAGCAGCTGCCAAGGCAGGCTGGGGTCGCCGTCGGGGTCGTGGCGCACCACCGGCGCACCACTGCTGCCGTGCTGTAGCGGCGCGTCGGTCACGAAACAGCCCTGGCCCTCGAAGCGCACGCCAAAGGCCGAGGCCACCACGGCGCTGCGCACCACGGGCAGGTGGTGCAGCGTGTCGTGAAAGCCCAGAGGGAACCCCGCGACCAGCAGAGCCTGGCCCAGGCTTACCGCGTGCATATGCACCTGGATGTGGCGGGTGCCAAAGGCGCAGAACTGCGCGCCCCGCGGCATGGCCATGGCAGGGATCTCCAGGGTCGCGACATCGACGTCGCCGCCGCTGTCGCCGGCCTGGCGCCATTGCGGTATGCCGTCGTCGTACAGCGGCAGCGAGATGCGGTGCTGGTGTGTCAGGTCGATACCGGCCGCATGCAGACAGAACTCGAGGCGCTGCGGGCGATGGTCCGCGGCGAGATCGAGCAGTACATGTCGACTGGTGACCAGGAAGAGATGTTGACCGCGCTGGAAGAAGAACCCGCTGGCCGCTGTCAGCGCGCGTGGACCGATGAAGGTCTCGACCTGCGTGCAGGCGAGCAGCAACGGATCCACACTGGTGGCGCGGGACTGGACGGCATACATGGCGGCTCCGGCAAGGTGGCGCCGCCGACCCGCGCAAGCCGGCCCGGGCAGACCGGGCACAGTTCCCGGGCTTTCGATTCGCGGGGCCGACGGCGGCGCCATGCTGCGGGCGGGAACGCCCAGGGTCTGTGCGGTGGCGCACAGGCGCGGGCCTGTTCGGATGAGCACCTGCTTGGTGCGCTATCGAACCGACACCGTGGTGCCAGGCCTCCAAGCTGCCCTGCCAAGGTGGGCATTCAAAGGAGCCGGCATGAAGACATCTTCAACGAAGGGCTTGCCGCCGCCGGCGCGCCACGTCGCCTGGCTTCTCCTGGCTTGCGTTTTCGCCGTGCTGTGGGGCACGCCTGCCAATGCGGAACTGATCAGCACTGCCGACCTCAATGCGGGCCTCGCTCGCGCGGCAGCCGACCTGATTGCGGACAAGACTGCCTGCGACCAATGGACCGGCACCCCGCGCGACGTCTGCCGCGAACGGGCGCTAGCCAAGGAAAGGGTGACCCGGGCCGAGCTCGTGGTTGCAAGCACCGGCACTCGGATGGCGCATGACCACCTGGCTGCCGTCAAGGTGGATACCGCCTACGACATTGCTCGCACGCAGTGCAACGACAAGACCGCAGATGCCAAGCATGCCTGCACCAGGCAAGCCCAAACCCTGCGTACCCAGGGCCAGGCCGACCTGAAACGTCACCAGCACAAGAGCGAGGGTGCGGTCGATAGAGGCCGCGTGAGCGATGACAAGCCGGCCGCGGACAAATGCGACCCGCTGGCGTCAGACGCTGCGGCCAACTGCCCGCCGACGGCAAAGCCGAACAAGGGGGGCAAGAACTGAGCCGCCATGCAGACCGCATGCGGCGCGCCTCATCCGATGGCATCCGGCATGCCGTCAGGAAGGCTATCGAGGGTCGCCACTCATGATTCGCATCGAACTGGAAGTCCAGCTCAAGTACGGCTGTGGCCTTCCAGCAGCTGCAGCTGGCGCACCCGTTCCGCTCGTTGTGCGTGTGCGCGGCAGCGGTCTGGGCGATGTGGGAGTGCAGGCGCTCACGAGACGGGCTGCCCGCAGGGTTTCATGCAAGCTGAAGCGCCCCGCAGCGTCTGCCGCGGGGCGCTTGCAGATGCGGCGGGGCGCTGACCGGGATCAGCGGCGGTGCGGATCGTTCGGCCGGCGGTCGGCGCCGTTGGGCACGCCGTCATGGTCGGCGTCACCGCGAGCCCAGGCGCCGCGCCTGAACTCCCAGCGGCCATCGTGCTCGGCCCATGCGGGGGCGTTGTAGGAATAACCGTGGCGCTCCCTCATCCAGACGCCGCGTTGCCAGACGTGGCGGCGGCCGTTCCAGTTCCAGTAGCCGGGCACCCAGAAGTAGCCCGGACGCGCGGCCGGCACGACTTCCTGCCGCGGCGGCGGCGGGGCCGTGCGAACCCAGATGGTCGTATCGGCCATCGCGGCGGTCGGCACGATGGCCGCGCCGAAGGCGCAGCTGGCGGCCAGGCATGAAGCGAGAAGGGTCTTGCTGAGCATCGCAGATCTCCTGGTTTGAGGAGTTCATTCAACGCCGGCGTGCGGCCGTCCGTGGTCGGAAGACCGCCCATCGCCTTGTCAGCCGTTTCCTGCCGCTCCCAGGCTTCTCCTCCTTTTGGAGGCCCCTGATCCAGGGACAGGCCGACCCCGGTTGTTGCCGACGCGCTGCCGCCCGAGCATCCACGCGCTCGCTGGTTATGCAGTTTGCGAGCACGCGTTCGGGACCGCTTTTCAGGCACCCGGCGGCCACGAACCGGCCGGGCCGTGATCCCGAGTTCATCCACCCGATCAGGGAACCCCATGATGCGTTTTCAATCCAAGCCCCTGGCCCTCGCCGGCCTGCTGGCGCTGTGCTCCTTCGCCCACGCCGGCGACAAAGTCTGGATCAGCCTCGGCGATGCAGCGCTCGCGCAATTGCAGAAACACACGACCGTGACGCCGAGCGCCAGCGTCGCGCCCACGGCGCAACTGGCCGGCGTTGAAGCCACGACGGCCGCCAGCCGCCGTGCCGAAGGCATCCACCTCGTGCAGGTGGACGAGGACGACCTGCTGCACCTGTCGGCCGCGGTGCACAGCGAGCTGCGCCGCTGCGGCGGCTTCATGTTCCACCCCAGCCAGGCCGAGGGCCTGGCCACGCTGCAGCGCCAGTCGGGTGCCGCCAAGCTGGCCGCCGTGGCCGCCGTCACGCGGCCCAGCTATGTCATCGACCAGCAGGCCGTGGTCACGCCGCTGCTCAACCAGATGCAGGCCAGCAATATCGGCCAGACCATCATCGACCTGTCCGGCAACGTCAACCGCTACTACCAGACCAGTGCCGGCGTCGCCGCTTCGGACTGGCTGAAGCAGCGCTGGACGGCGCTGGCCGGTGGCCGCAGCGACATCACGGTGGAGCAATTCACCCATGCGAGCTGGAAGCAGAAGTCGGTGATCGCCACCATCAAGGGCACAGACAACGCGAGCGAAGTGGTGGTGCTGGGCGGCCATCTGGACTCGATCAACCAGGCCGGCACGACCGAAACCACCCGGGCGCCGGGCGCCGACGACGACGCATCGGGTGTGGCCAGCATCACCGAGGTGTTCCGCACCCTGGTCGCCAACGGCTACAAGCCGCGCCGCACGCTGAAGTTCATGGCTTACGCGGCCGAGGAAGTGGGGCTGCGCGGCTCGCAGGAGATCGCCAACAGCTACGCCAATGCCGGCACCAACGTGGTGGGCGTGATGCAGCTGGACATGACCAACTACAAGGGGTCGGTGAATGACATCTACATGTACACCGACTACACCGACAGCGGGCAGAACGCCTTCGTCACCAACCTCATCAAGACCTATCTGCCGACGCTGAAGATCGGCACCGACAAGTGTGGCTATGCCTGCTCCGACCACGCGTCGTGGACGGCCAAGGGCTATTACGCCTCCATGCCCTTCGAGGCGGCCATGGGTCAGGATGACCCCTACATCCACACCGCCAACGACACCTATGCCAACACCGGCAGCCAGGCCGACAACTCGCTGAAGTTCGCCCGCATGGCGCTGGCCTACATGGTGGAACTGGGCAGCGACGGCAGCACCGGCATCCCCGACAAGACCGAGACCTTCAGCGGCAGCCTGACGAAAAACCAGACGCGCAGCTTCGGCCCGTACAAGGCCGGCGTGGGCACGTTCAAGGCCAGCACCACCGGCACCGGCGACATCGACCTGTATGCCAGGCGCAGCACGGTGCCCACCACCAGCAGCTACGACTGCAAGTCGGACGGCAGCACCGCCACCGAGAGCTGCAGCATCAACGTCACCGCCAACGGCGATGTCTATGTGCTGCTCAAGGGCTACAGCGCCGGCAACTACAACCTGACGGTAACCTACAAGCCGCAGTGAGCAAAGGTGGGCGCAGCGCCGCGGCCGTGGCTGCGGCGGGTGCTGCCCACCGGCCAGGACTGCTGCGCCGTCAGCTCTCCAGCGTCTCGTGAAAGGCCATGGCGCCGGCCTTCCAGTAGGCCGCCACCTTCATGGCCTCCTTGGGCAGGCGCTTGTCGACCAGGACCTGGCGCACCCGCGCCATCACCGAAGCCTCGCCCGCCGCCCAGGCAAAGCCTTCGCCGTCGGGAAGGGCCAGCGCGGCGATGGCCGACACCAGCTCGTCGGCGGTCTGCACCCACTCGACTTGCAGGTTGGCACGGCTGGTCAGCAGGCGGCGGTCGCCGGCATCGCCGAGCTGCAGCATGACGATGGCGCGGCTGCCCTCGGGCAGCTCCTCCAGGCGGCGGTGCACGGCGGGCAGGGCCGAGTCGTCACCGATCAGCAGATGCCAGTCATAGTCGGTCGGGATGATCATGGAGCCGCGCGGGCCCCCCAGTGTCAGCTGCTGGCCGGCCGTGGCCTGGCGTGCCCAGTCGGAGGCCGCGCCGCTGCCGTGCAGGGCGAACTCCAGGGTCAGTTCGCGGGTCTCGGTGTCGAAGCGGCGCGGCGTGTAATCGCGGCGGGCGGGCTCGGCGCCGGTCTCATCGAAGAAGACCTTCACATGGTCGTCGAAGGAGTCGGAGCGGAAGCTGGCCAGCGACTCGCCTTTCAGCGTGACGGCGATGAAGTTGGGGCTTAGCTGCTCGACCTGCCGGACCTCGAGCTCGCGGCGCAGCAGTTCATGGCGCACGCGCTGGATGCGGCGCACCGGGGTGGTGGGTTCGGACATGGTGGATGGGTGTTGGTTGATAATGTCATCCATCATGCGCAAACAAGTTGATATTGTCAACCATAAGCCCGAGCTCGCCGAGGAGGTCGTGGAGAGCGTGCACACGGTCATGCACCTGTTCCGCTCCCTGCAGTTCCAGGCGCTGAAGGAGGCGGCGCATGACTTGAGCCATATGGAGGCCAAGACCCTGGGCTTTTTCGCCTCACGGCCCGGCGCCACGCAGAGCGAGCTGGTGCAGCACTCGGGGCGCGACAAGGGCCAGGTGGCGCGACTGATTGCGGGCCTGCGCGAGCGTGGCCTGCTGGAGGCCAGTGCCGACGCAGCCGACAAGCGCAGCGTGCGCCTGCAGGTCAGTGCCGCCGGCAAGGCCTTGCAGCAGCAGGTGCGCAAGCAGGGGCAGAAGGTGGCGGCCCAGGCCGTGGGTGGGCTGGACGAGGCGGAGTGCCGGCAGCTGCTGGACCTGCTGGCCAAGCTGCGCGAAAACCTGGAACGAACCGACTAGCGTTGACGCTTGGCGTGGGCCGCTTCCAGCGCCTGCACCAGCAGGCCGGCGGCGCGCGTCGGCGTCGGATCGTTGCGGTAGATGCAGGCGAAGCTGCAGTCATAGCCCAGCTCGGCGGTGGACACGGCGCGCATGCGGCCGGCCTCGACAAAGGGCCGGGCGTAGTGGTCGGGCAGGAAGCCGACAAAGCGGCCGCTCAGGATCAGCGTGGCCACGCCTTCCTGGTCGGACGCCGTGGCCGCCCGCTCGAGCTTGCGCTGGTGGGTCAAGCGCAGATTGGGTGAGTGATAGCCCAGGCCGGCCAGTTTCTGGCGGCGCAGGTCGCCCCATTTCCACGGCCTGTCGGCGCTGAACCAGGCGTGGCCGGCGCCGGCATAGAGGTGCATCTGCTCGCCGAACAGCGGCCGGTAGGCCAGGCTGTCCGAGCGGCGGTGCTCGGGAATGACGCCGACCTGGAACTGGCCCGACAGCACGCCCTGCTCGATGTCGGTGATGGTGCCGACGTGGATGTGCAGTTGCACGCCGGGTGCCGCCTGGTGGAACTGGGCCAACGCCAGGTCGACATGGCAGGCCGGGTTGCTGACCGTCTTCTCGAACAGCGCCAGATGCAGGTCGCCGGCGATCTGCTGGTGGATGCCCTCGAGCCGGGCGCGGAAATCGGTCGTCGCAGCCAGCAGCTGCAGGGCGGCCGAGTACAGCTCGGCCCCCTCGGCCGTCAGCGCGAAGCCGGCCCGTCCGCGGCGGCACAGCACCAGGCCCAGGCGCTCCTCCAGATCCTTGATCTGCCGGCTGATGGTCGGCATGCCGACGTTCAGCTCCAGCTCCGCCGCCGCCATGCCGCCGCATTCGACAACGGCCTTGAAGACGCGCAGCAGGCGCAGGTCGACGTCGGCAATCTGGCCCGGCAGCAGTGCGCTCTTTGGTTTCATATCAAGTCAAGTGAACATTGATATCTTGCCATTTTCTGAAATAGACGCGACGGGCAGTATGCCGGCATCGTTCGCAGGAGCCTTTGACCATGTCTGACACCACAAGCCACCGCCCCGACGGCTGGATGGACGCCCACTGGATGCCCTTCACGGGCAACCGCGAGTTCAAGGCCAACCCGCGCCTGCTGGTCGGCGCCGAAGGCGCCTACTACCGGACCGACGACGGTCGCAGGATCTTCGACGGCCTCTCCGGCCTGTGGTGCACGGGCCTGGGCCATGGGCGCACCGAGATCGTCGACGCCATCAGCCGCCAGGTGCGCGAGCTGGACTATTCGCCGGCCTTCCAGTTCGGTCACCCGCTGTCCTTCGAGCTGGCCAACAAGGTCGTCGAGAAGCTGCCCGCCGGCCTCAATCGCGTCTTCTTCACCGGCTCGGGCTCGGAGTCGGCCGACACGGCGCTGAAGATGGCGCGGGCCTATTGGCGTGCCAAGGGCCACGCCGGCAAGACGCGGCTGATCGGCCGTGCCAAGGGCTATCACGGTGTCAACTTCGGCGGCATCTCGGTCGGCGGCATGGTGGGCAATCGCAAGACCTTCGGCCAGGGCGTCGAGGCCGACCACCTGCCCCACACCCAGCCGCCCAACGGCAGCTTCTTCAAGGGCATGCCGCCGGGCGAAGGCCCCCACGGCGCGGCGCTGGCGGATGAACTGCTGCAACTCATCGCCCTGCACGACGCGAGCAATATCGCCGCCGTCATCGTCGAGCCCTTCTCGGGTTCGGCCGGCGTCGTCATCCCGCCCGTGGGCTATCTGCAGCGGCTGCGCGAGATCTGCACGGCCCACAACATCCTGCTGATCTTCGACGAGGTCATCACCGGCTTTGGCCGCACCGGCTCGTGGACGGGGGCCGAGGCCTTTGGCGTGACGCCCGACATCCTGACCGCCGCCAAGCAGATCACCAACGGCGTGCAGCCCCTGGGTGTCGTCGTCGCGAAGCAGGAGATCCACGATGTCTTCATGCAGCAGGGTGGGCCCGACTACATGCTGGAGTTCCCCCACGGCTACACCTACTCGGCCCATCCGGTGGCCTGCGCGGCCGGCATTGCCTCGCTGGACCTGCTGGAGCGCGAGCACTCGCTGGAGCGCGTGAAGGCGCTGGCGCCGGTGTTCGAGAACGCCGTGCATGGCCTCAAGGGCGTCAAGCATGTCGCCGACATCCGCAACTTCGGCCTGGCCGCGGGCATCACCGTCGCGCCGCTGCCCGGCGAGCCCGCCAAGCGCCCCTTCGACATCGCCATGGCCATGTACCGCAAAGGTTTTTACGTGCGCTACGGCGGCGACACCATCCAGCTGGCGCCGCCCTTCATCAGCACCGCGGCCGAGATCGACACCCTGGTGTCGGCGCTTGGCGATTGCTTCAACACCACCGCCTGATTTCATTGTGATCACCCATCTCATCAACGGCCAATCCGTCGACGGCGGCAGCCGCTCGGCCGACGTCTTCAACCCCGCCACCGGCAAGGTCGGCGGGCAGGTCCGCCTGGCCGACCGTGCCACCGTCGAATCGGCCATCACAGCCGCCCAGACCGCCTTCCCGGCCTGGCGCAACACGCCGCCGCTCAAGCGCGCCCGCGTCATGAGCCGCTTGAAGGAGCTGCTCGAAGCCCATGCCGACACCCTCTGCCGCCTCATCACCGATGAGCATGGCAAGGTGTTGGCCGACAGCCTGGGCGAGCTGCAGCGCGGCATCGAGAACGTCGAGTACGCCAGCTATGCGCCAGAACTGCTGAAGGGCGAGCACAGCCGCAATGTCGGCCCGGGCATCGACGCCTGGTCGGAGTTCCAGGCGCTGGGCGTCTGCGCCGGCATCACGCCCTTCAACTTCCCGGCCATGGTGCCGCTGTGGATGTGGCCCATGGCCATCGCCTGCGGCAACACCTTCATCCTCAAGCCCTCCGAGCGCGACCCGAGCAGCACGCTGTTCATCGCCCAGCTGGCCCAGGAGGCCGGCCTGCCACCGGGCGTGCTCAATGTCGTCAACGGCGACAAGGAGGCGGTGGACACGCTGCTGACCGACCCGCGCGTGCAGGCCATCAGCTTTGTCGGCTCGACGTCGGTAGCCGAGTACATCTACTCGACCGGCACCAGGCACGGCAAGCGCGTGCAGGCGCTGGGCGGCGCGAAGAACCACGCCGTCGTCATGCCCGATGCCGATCTCGACAACGCCGTCAGCGCGTTGATGGGCGCCGCCTTCGGTTCCTGCGGCGAGCGCTGCATGGCCATCCCGCTGGTGGTGGCCGTGGGCGATGCAACGGCCGACGCGGTGCGCGACAAGCTCGTCGCCGAGATGGCGCGCATGAAGATCGGCTCGGGCCGGGAGTCCGGCTGCGACATGGGCCCGCTGGTCACGAAGCCGCATCTGGACAAGGTGCGCGGCTATGTGGACCAGGGCGTGGAAGAGGGCGCCGAGCTGGTCGTCGATGGCCGCAGTTTGACAGTGGCCGGGCATGAGGGCGGCTACTTCCTCGGCCCCTGCCTGTTTGACCGCGTGCGGCCGGGCATGCGCATCTACGAGGAAGAGATCTTCGGCCCCGTGCTGGGCATCGTGCGCGTGGAAAGCCTGGCCCAGGCCATGGAGATGATCAACGCCCACGAGTACGGCAACGGCACCTGCATCTTCACGCGCGACGGCGAGACGGCCCGCCACTTCACCGACCACATCCTGGTCGGCATGGTGGGTGTCAATGTGCCCCTGCCGGTGCCGGTGGCCTATCACTCCTTCGGTGGCTGGAAGCGCTCGCTGTTCGGCGACCTGAACGCCTATGGCCCTGATGCGGTGCGCTTCTATACGCGGCGCAAGCAGATCACGCAGCGCTGGCCGTCCGCTGGCGTGCGCGAAGGGACGGTTTTCAGCTTTCCGTCCAGCCGCTGACGCCGAAAGAGGCTTCAAGCCAGGCAGGCTCACTTGGTGAGCCTGCCTGGAGACACGATAGGGGCATGACTGAAGCCCTCGACCCCAGTGCGCCACCACGATTGACCCCTGTCGACCACGGCATCCTGGCCCGCGTGCCCGGCCAGGACGTGGCCAGGGCCAGCAAATCCCTGCCCGATCCGGCCTGTGCCATCGCCGATGAAATCTGTGTCGAGATCGATGCTGCACGGGTGGGGCGCGTGCGCCTGACATTCAGGAAGCAGCGCTACAGCAGGCCGCGCGGCAACATCGCCTATTTTTCATGGCTCTGCCGGCATGCCGAACATGTCGTGCCGAGTTGAGCCGGCGGTCCTGGCCACTGACGAATCCACACAAGATTCACCGAGCCCTCGGCGTATCCTGAAGGCCGATTCCAGCCTCCGCCATGAACGCGCCGTTGTTGCCGCAAATCCTGCTCCGGCAGGATTGCCCCCCGCAAACCGATCTGGATCTCGCCACCGAGGGCGTGCTGCGCTATGTGTGGAGCAGCGAGTGGGGCGACATGCTCATTGAAGTGAGAGACGGCGCGGTCTACGTCAATGGCGGACGGGTCGAAGCGGCGCCGGCGTCAAAGCCGCAACGTTGAGGGCAGGGCGCTTGGCGCCACTGTGCCGCGAAGAAGCCGGCGACCTGACGCTCCAGCCGCGACAGCAAGGCGGCACGTCCGCTGAGGTGGCCTTGCAGTTCGGCTTCTCGGAGCCCAGCGACTTCACGCGGGCCTGAGCTCCACATCCACCACCAGCGGAAAGTGGTCGCTCAGCCGCCGCCAGGGCTCGTCGTTGACGAGGTGCACGGCCAGGCCCTGCTCGGCCCAGGCCTGCGGCACGAAGCAGAAGTCGATGTGGAAGGGGCGCTCCGGCTTGCGCAGGAAGTGATGCGTCGCATGGGCCTCGCCGCCATAGGCCACCTGATGATGGCGGTGGTAGGCGCTGACGAGGCCGGCTGCGTGGAGCTGCTCGAAACCCGTTGCCCAGCGCTTGATGCGCGCCGTGGGGCGGTCGAAGAAGGGGCTGCCGTTGAAGTCCCCGGCCACAATGGCCGGGCCGCGCTTGAGCAGGCGCGCATAGGCCGCCAGCCCGTTCAGAAAGGCCCGGCTGTAGCTGGGTGCGGGCCAGGTCCATACGGCCAGCAGGTGGAACTCCGCGCCGCTTTCGCCGTGCGTCACGCGCACGGGTGACACGCAGTTGGGCAGCGCGGCCGATGCCTTGCGCACCGGCGCCAACCGATAGCCGTTGAACGCGCGCACCTGGATGCCCAGGCGCGAGGCGTTCGACGGAAACCAACGCAGGCTGTCCGTCTGCGCAGCGGGCGCCATCGCCTCGGGAATGATGGCGACGTCGGGTTGCAGGCTTTCCAGCGCGGCCATCTTCTTGTCGAAGGGGCCGCGGCAGCAGTTCCACGTGACGATGCGCATGGGCCGACTTTAGGCACGGCCCGTGCCAGAACTGGCAGCAGGGAGTCGCGGTCGATACCGCGAAGGCCTACTTCTTGGGCGCGACGCTCAGGGCCTGTGCCATTTCCAGATGGTGGCGCAGGCCGGGCAGCGTCTTTTCCGCCCAGGCCTTGACCTCGGGGTCCTTGGCGTTCTTGGCGGCGTCTTCGAAGAGCTTGATGGTGTCCTTGTGGGCGTTGACGCCGAAGTGCTTGGCATAGCGCGCGTCGAACTTGTCGTTGTCGCCGGCGTCGATCAGCTTGATTTCGGCCTTCTGCTTGACCGAGGGGCCGTCCGGCAGCTTGACGTTCTTGGTCGCGGCCAGCGCCTTCAGCTCATCGGCCACCTTGGTGTGGTCCGTGACCATCGAGTCGGCAAAGGACTTCACATCGGCGCTCTTGGCCTTGCTCTGGGCCAGCTTGCTCGCTTCGATCTCGGCCGCGCCCGCATGCGCTGCGTCCTTCATGAAAGATGCGTCGGACTTGGCGTGAGCCGGAACGGCGGCCATGGCCGCGATGCAGACGAGCGAGGTGGCGAGCAGGGATTGAAGACGACGCATGGATGACTCCTGGGGTGAAGGGGCCGCGCGGGATGCGCAACCACCCCGATCGGCAAGCCCTGTTCCCGACGGCCCGCGGGCATGTCCATTGCCGTCTGGCATTCGATTGACAGGAACATTCATGCATCACACCCATTACGCCATCCGGGGGCTTCGCGCCTGCATGGGCCTCGGCCTGCTTTGCGCTGCCTTCGCCGCTCGCGCCGATGAAAGCAAATTGCCCGCGAATGCGGACGTCGGCCCCAACCCCACCCTGGTCAAGCCGGTCAAATCCGCAATTCCTACGGTCAATGTTGCACCGGCCGAGCCCTGGAGCGACAAGCAGGCGCCGAGGGCGGCGGCCGGCCTGCAGGTCAGCGCATTTGCCAGCGGGCTCGACCACCCGCGCTGGCTCCATGTGCTGCCCAATGGCGACGTGCTCGTCGCGGAGACCAACGGGCCGGAACGCCCCGACGACGGCAAGGGCATCAAGGGTGCCGCGATGAAGATCTTCCAGAAGCGCGCCGGCGCCGGGCCGAAAAGCGCCAACCAGATCTCGCTGCTGCGTGACACGGACGGAGACGGCACCGCCGACCAGCGGGTCGTCTTCCTGTCGGGCCTGAACTCACCATTCGGCATGGCCCTGGTCGGCGACCAGTTCTATGTCGCGAACACCGATGCCGTCATGGTGTTTCCCTACAAGCAAGGCCAGACGCAGCTGAATGCCGCCGAGGGCAAAAAGCTGACGGATCTGCCGGCGGGCACCATCAATCACCACTGGACCAAGTCGCTGATTGCCAGCCCCGATGGCAGCAAGCTTTACGCGACGGTGGGCTCCAACAGCAATGTGGCCGAGAACGGCATCGAAGCCGAGGAAGGCCGTGCTGCGATCTGGGAGATCGACCGCGCGACCGGCAACAAGCGCCTGTATGCGACCGGGCTGCGCAACCCCAATGGCATGGCCTGGATGAAGACGGGCAGTGCCCAGGTCCTGTGGACCGTGGCCAATGAGCGCGATGAACTCGGCAGCGATCTGGTCCCCGACTACCTGACGTCGGTGCGGGACGGCGGCTTCTATGGCTGGCCCTACAGCTACTACGGCCCGCATGTGGACGAGCGGGTCAAGGCGCAGCGGCCCGATCTGGTCGCGAAGGCCTTGAAGCCCGACTACGCCTTGGGGGCACATGTGGCAGCGCTGGGCCTGACATCAGCGGGCGGCAAACTCCCGGGCGTGCTTGCTGCCGGCAAGGGCGACGCTGGCGTGTTCATCGGCATGCATGGCTCCTGGAACCGCAAGCCCCTGTCGGGCTACAAGGTGGTGTATCTGCCCTTCGCCGATGGCCAACCCGTCGGCCTGCCCATTGACGTGCTGACCGGCTTTGTCGACCAGGACGGCAAGGCCCGCGGCAGGCCGGTCGGCGTGGCGATGGACACGCGCGGCGGGCTGCTTGTCGCCGATGACGTGGGCAACGTCGTCTGGCGTGTCTCGCCGCGGTGAAGCGGGCGAGCCCATCGCCAGCGTCGCGCGCTACCTGAACGGGCACCGGCCGGCGCCCGCCACGCCGGGCTCCTCGAAAGCCACGCCATTGCGCTCGGCGCGCGCCCGCCCGGACAGCTCGTAAGCCGAGCGCCGCGCCCGGTTCACCGATCCCAGCGGCTGGTGGGCCGCCAGGCCGTGCCAGGGGTTGAAGAAGAGCGCGTCCTCCTCGCGGTGGCGCGCCTCCGACGTCATGGGTGCGTGGGCGGCCACGGTCAACTGCGCCACCGGCAGATAGGGGCTGTGCTCCTGTGGCCATTCGACGGAGGCGTCCTCGACGGGCATGGTGTCCAGGTCCCGGCAGAGCTGCACGCGCAGCTCCCAGAACGCGGCGTTGCGGTTGAAGAAGTCCTCGACCGCCAGGCGCAGTCCATCCGGTTGGTCTTTCAGGTCCACCGCCACCCCTTCAAGGGCTTCAAGCTCGGGCGAGACCGGCGCCAGAGAGAACTTGGCGATGTAGTCGCCGAAGCGGAACGGGACGGCGCTGAAATAGGTCTCGCCGAGCGGATGGTGCAGGGGGTGGCCGCCCAGGCCCTTCAACGTTGCACTTTCCGTCCCCATGGCCTCGAGCAGCTTCTCGGTGCCGCGAAGCAGCGCCGACAGCAGCTTCTTCGCGCCTTCGGCCTTGTCGGTCGTCGAGGCCAGCAGCTTCAGGGCTCCGGCGAACTTCTGCGCGTTGGGCTTGTTGAAGGCCGGCGCATTGACCATCAGGAAGTCCTGCGTCGTGGCCTGCTCCGAACCGGCGAGGCGCTCCCCCTGGACGCCGAGCACCTTGAGGGCGATGCCACGGGGCGTGGACACCTTGTCGTCCAGCAGATCACCGGGCGAGGTGGAGATGCGCAGCACCGCCGGGTAGGTGCCCGGCTGCGCGAACAGCCCCTGGGCCAGCAAGGGCGGCAGGTTGTCCAGCACGTGCAGCTTGCCGTACAGCAGGGCGTGACTCTTGGCGTGCACGGCGCGCAGCCCCCGGCCTTCGTCGCGGTAGGTGATGTCGGCGATCTTCTGCAGGCTTTGCTCGATGTCGGCGATCGCGTCCGCCTCGTCGGGTTCCACGCGCTCGACCGACGGCGAATAGGCCACGGGCGGCTGCGCATCGACGTTCAGGTAGACCGGGGCGGCCGAGGCTTCGGGCAGGACTTCGTTCATGGGGCTCTCCAGGGCATGACCCCGCTCAGGGGCATGCGGCGCTCCCGCTCAGGCAGGCGCGGCGGCATGGCGCTTGCCCGCTGTGGGCATCTCCAGCTTTGAAAGAGCACCATGCCCCGAGGCGACAAATCTTCCTACACGGACAAGCAAAAACGTCAGGCCGAGCACATCGAGAGCGGCTACGAGGACCGTGGCGTGCCCAAGGACGAGGCCGAGCGCCGCGCCTGGGCCACGGTCAACAAGGAGACCGGTGGCGGCAAGAAGTCCGGCTCGGGCCGCGGCAAGCCGGAGAACCACGAGCCTTCGCGCAAGGGCGGCCGCATCGGCGGCGCCACGGCGGCCAGCCGCACGGCCGCGGAGCGCTCGGCCTCCGCCAGGAAGGGCGCCGAGACCCGCAAGCGCAACGCTGCGGCGCGCGCCCACCACTGAAGCGTTGCGATGACGGCGCCAGCCGTGGCTCTCACGTGCAAGCGCCCGCTGCAGGCCATACTGGAGAACCGGTAATCCGTACGACATTGACCTCCAAGACTCCGCCCCCCGACCTCTCAGGCTTTGTGCGTGTGCGCGGCGCGCGCGAGCACAACCTGAAGAACGTCGATGTCAACGTGCCGCGCGACGCGCTGGTGGTGTTCAGCGGCGTGTCGGGCTCGGGCAAGTCGTCGCTGGCCTTCGCCACCATCTACGCCGAGGCGCAGCGGCGTTATTTCGAGTCCGTCGCGCCCTATGCCCGCCGGCTGATCGACCAGGTCGGCGTGCCGGCCGTTGACAGCATCGACGGCCTGCCGCCGGCCGTCGCCCTGCAGCAGCAGCGCGGCACACCCAGTGCGCGTTCGTCGGTCGGCAGCGCGACCTCGCTGTCCAGCCTGTTGCGCATGCTGTATTCGCGCGCCGGCCGCTACCCGGCCGGGCAGCCCATGCTGTACGCGGAGGACTTTTCCCCCAACACGCCGCAGGGCGCCTGCCCCACCTGCCATGGCCTGGGCCGCGTCTACGAGGTCACCGAGGCGTCCATGGTGCCCGACCCGTCGCTGACCATCCGCGAGCGCGCCGTGGCCGCCTGGCCGCCGGCCTGGCACGGGCAGAACCTGCGCGACATCCTCGTCACGCTGGGCCATGACGTCGACAAGCCCTGGCGGGACCTGCCGAAGAAGCTGCGCGACTGGATTCTCTTCACCGAGGAGCAGCCCACCGTGCCCGTCTACGCGGGCTTCACGCCGGCCGAGACCCGCGCCGCGCTGAAAAGCAAGACGGAGCCCAGCTACCAGGGCACCTTCATGGGCGCACGCAAGTATGTGCTGCACACCTTTGCGACGACGCAGAGCGCGCTGATGAAGCGCCGCGTGTCCCGCTACATGATTGCCAGCGACTGCCCGACCTGCGACGGCAAGCGGCTCAAGCGCGAGGCGCTGTCGGTGACCTTCGCCGGGCTGGACATCGGCGAGATGGCGCGCATGCCTTTGCGCGAGCTGGCCGAAGCCCTGGGCCCGGCTGCGCGCGGTGACGCCCGCTCGAGCCAGGCCGCCGGCATCAGCAAGACCACGTCCCGCGCCCATGCGGCGCAGCGCGTGGCCGCCGGCGGCAAGGCGCATGCGGCCGCCCCGGACGTCAGGCGCACGCCGGAGCAGTCCGAGGAGAAGCGCATCGCGGCCCAGCGGCTCGCGCACGACATGTTGGAGCGCATCACCACGCTGAACGAGCTGGGCCTGGGCTATCTGTCGCTGGACCGCGGCACGCCGACGCTGTCCTCCGGCGAGCTGCAGCGGCTGCGCCTGGCCACGCAGATCCGCTCCAATCTGTTCGGCGTCATCTATGTGCTGGACGAACCCTCGGCCGGCCTGCACCCTGCCGATGGTGAGGCCCTGCTGGGCGCGTTGAAGGCGTTGAAGAGCGGCGGCAACTCCCTCTTCATCGTCGAGCACGATGTCGAGCTGATGCGCGAGGCCGACTGGCTGGTCGACGTGGGCCCCGAGGCCGGCGAGCGCGGCGGCGAGGTGCTGTACAGCGGCCCGCCGGCCGGGCTGGCCGCGGTGGCGGCCTCGCGGACGGCGGCCTATCTGTTTCCCAAGATCAGGCCTGTTCGGCCGCGGCGCCGCGAACCGCGCGACTGGCTGGAGCTGGCCGGCGTCACGCGCAACAACCTGCGCGGGCTGGGCGTCGAGTTCCCGCTCGGCTGCTTCGTCGCCGTCACCGGCATCTCGGGCTCGGGCAAGTCCAGCCTGGTCAGCCAGGCGCTGGTGGATCTCGTCGGCCAGGCCCTGGGCCACGAGCCGCCGCTGCCCGAGGCCGAAGAGGACGAAGACGGCGATGTCGCCGCGCGGGAAGTGACCCATGGCCACATCGTCCGCGGCGCCGAGCACATCCGCCGCCTCGTCAAGGTGGACCAGAAACCCATCGGCCGAACGCCGCGCTCTAACCTGGCGACCTACACCGGCCTGTTCGACCACGTGCGCAAGCTCTTTGCCGCCACGCCGGCCGCCAAGTCCAAGCGCTATGACGCCGGCCGCTTCTCGTTCAACGTCGCCAAGGGCCGCTGCGACACCTGCGAGGGCGAGGGCTTCGTCAGCGTGGAGCTGCTCTTCATGCCCAGCGTCTATGCACCTTGCCCGACCTGCCACGGCGCTCGCTACAACGAGGCCACGCTGAAGGTGCGCCTGCGCGAGCACAGCATCGCCGACGTGCTGCGCATGACAGTGGACGAAGCCGCGACCTTCTTCGCGCAAGACGCGGCGCTGGCGCGACCGCTGACGCTGCTGCAGCAGATCGGCCTGGGCTATCTGCGGCTGGGCCAGCCTGCCACCGAGCTGTCCGGCGGCGAGGCGCAGCGCATCAAGCTTGCCACCGAACTGCAGCGTGCCCAACGCGGCAGCACCCTCTATGTGCTGGACGAGCCCACCACTGGCCTGCATCCGTCGGACGTGGACAAGCTGCTCGCCCAGCTCAACAGCCTCGTGGACGCCGGCAACACCGTCGTCGTCGTCGAGCACGAGATGCGCGTCGTGGCCGCCAGCGACTGGGTCATCGACGTGGGCCCCGGCGCCGGCGCCGAGGGCGGCCGCATCGTCTGCGCCGGGCCGCCGGAGAGGGTGGCGGCGGAGCCGGCGAGCCGCACGGCGCGGTTCATTGCGCGGGCATTGGGATAGCGTCCGTCACCAGCCGATGATGGCTGCTTGTCGCCGTCCGCCATCAGTGCCGGCGTGTTCAAACCCACAGCCCCCTCTGAGTCGTGCCATGACCTCGATTGCCTCCGACATGCTCGACATGTCCAGCCCCGACCTGAAGCGCCAAGGCTATGAGCTGCTGAACCGCCAGCTGCAGGCTTTGCTGGAAGGCGAGCGCGACGGCATTGCCAACCTGGCGCAGTTCTCGGCCCTGGTCTACCAGGCCGTGCCCGACCTGAACTGGGCGGGCTTCTATCTGCTGCGTGATACGACGCTGGTGCTCGGCCCTTTCCAGGGCAAGGTGGCCTGCGTGCGCATCCCTGTCGGCCGCGGCGTTTGCGGCGCTTGTGCCGCAACGACGGCGGTGCAGATCGTGCCCGACGTGCACGCATTTCCCGGCCATATCGCCTGCGACAGCGCGTCGAACGCCGAGCTGGTGCTGCCGGTGCTGGTGGACGGGAAGCTGGTAGCCGTGTTCGACCTGGACAGCCCGCTGCTGGGTCGCTTTGACGAACACGACGCCGCGGGCTTCACGGCCCTGGTGGCCACCCTGGTCGCCGGGACCGACTGGCCCTAGAAGGCGGCCGGCAGCGAGAAGCGGAAGCTGGCGCCTCGTCCCGGCGCGTCGACCAGGGTGATGCGCTGGCCGTGCAGTTCCAGGATGCGGTGCACGATGCGCAGGCCCAGCCCGCCGTCGCGGCGCGCGCCGCCGACCGTGAAGGGGCGTTGGAACAGCCCTTCGCGCAGTTCGGGCGCAATGCCCGGGCCGGTGTCGGCCACCGTCACGTCCAGCGCCTCGCCGGCCGGCGCCAGCGTGACTTCGATGACGCCGCCCTCGGGCGTGTGGCGCAGGGCGTTGTCCAGCAGATTGCTCAGGGCCCGCTCGATCAGCCCGAGGTCGGCGCGCACTGGCGCCAGTTGCGGCGGAAAGCTGGCTTTCAGCGCGACGCTGCGGGCTTGGGCGCGCAGCTCGAACTTCTGGAACACATCCTGCACCAGGTCAGGCATCGAGAAGGCTTCGGGGTCGGGCTGCACGAAGCCGTACTCCAGCCGCGCCAGTTCGAACAGGCTTTGCGCCAGCTCGCCCACGCGGCGGCTCTGGTCGATGGCGATCTGCAGATAGCGGCGCCGCTCGCCGGCCTCCAGCGTGGCGTCCTTCAGCAGCAGGGTCTCCAGATAGCCGTGCAGCGAGGACAGCGGCGTGCGCAGGTCGTGAGACACATTGGCGATCAGCTCGCGTCTCTCCTGGTCCTGGCGGGTCAGCGCCTGCCATTGCTCGGTCATGCGCGCCACCATCTGGCGGTAGGCGCCGTCCAGCACGGCGATCTCGTCGCTGCTGTGGGTTGCAACCGGCGGTGGCAGCTCGGGCGGCGGGCCGTGGATGTCGAAGCCGCGCACGGCCTCGGTCAGCCGCCGCAGCGGCCGCGTGATGAGGGTGAAGGCCACCAGGCCCGCGGCTAGGCAGAGCAGGGCCACCATGGCGATGGACCACAGCGCCGTCTTCAGCACCGACTGCGTGGAGCCGCGGGCCGCCAGCTGGTCGTGCGCCTCGCCCAGCAGCACCACATAGATGAAGCCGACGTCGCGGTCGCCCACACGCAGCGGCGCGGCGCTGAAGACCTTGCGGCCCGAAGCGCTGCGCGGGTCGTCGCCGAGGATGGGCAGGGCCTCGTCGGCCAGCAGGCGGCGCACGGGCGCCAGGTCGATGCGGTCGCGCTTGACCCGGCCCTCGGGCGCGGCATGGCCGGCGATGCGGCCATCGGGCTCCAGCAGATAGACCTCGACGCTGGGGTTGACCACCATCAACCGGCCGAACAGGCGGCGCACCGCGTCGGGCATCAGGCCGTTGGCGTCGGTAAGCTGGGTGTCGCGCGCAATGCTGGCGGCGAGATCGCGCGACAGGCCCTGCACCACCTCCAGCTCGTGCATGCGGCTGGAGCGCAGCTGCAGCCAGGCCGAGGTGCCGCTGCACAGCAGCAGCAGCACGGCAAAGACGAGCGACAGGCGCTGCGTGACGGTCAGCCTCATGTCGCGGCTCCGCCTTCAGCGAATTTGTAGCCCCGGCCCCAGACCGTCAGGATGCGTTTCGGGTTGGCCGGGTCGGCCTCGACCTTGGCGCGCAGCCGGTTGATGTGGGTGTTGACGGTGTGCTCATAGCCCTCGTGCTGGTAGCCCCAGACGGCATTCAGCAGGTCCATGCGCGAGAACACCTTGCCGGGCTGGCGGGCGAAGAAATACAGCAGATCGAACTCGCGCGGCGTCAGCTCCAGCGCGGCGCCGTCCAGCCTGGCTTCGCGCGCGATGGGGTCGATCTCCAGGCCGGCGATGGCCAGGCTGCCGGCATCCAGTCTTGCGTTCTGCGCCAGCGCATCGACGCGGCGCAACAGGGCGCGCAGGCGGGCCACCAGCTCCAGCACCGAGAAGGGCTTGGCGAGATAGTCGTCGGCGCCGATCTCCAGCCCCAGGATGCGGTGCACCTCGCTGGAGCGGGCGCTGATGATGATGATGGGCGTGTAGCGCGTCATCGCGCGGGCGCGGCGGCAGATCTCCAGCCCATCCACGCCCGGCAGCATGATGTCCAGCACCAGGGCGTCCCAGCCGCCACGCTCCAGCTGGGCTAGGCCGTCGTCGCCGCGGGCGCAGTGGACGACTTCCAGCCCCTCGTCGCGCAGGTGCAGGGTCAGCAGGTCGGCGATATGGGCGTCGTCCTCGACGAGGAGGATGCGGCGTGGGGCGGTCATGCCCGCATTGTGGGCAGGCTTGGCGCTTTCGAGAGTTCACGAATCGTTGAACTCTTCGTGAGGACTTGCTGACCGCCCCGGCGCACCATCACGTCATCGCCTTTTCCAAGGAGTCGCCCGTGATGCCTCGACGTAACCTGCTGGCCCTGGCCGCTGCCCTGCTGACCGGGAGCCGTGTGCAGGCGGCCGAGACCTTCGAGGTCAATCTCACCGACGCGCAGTGGCGCGAGAAGCTGACGCCGCAGGCCTATGCCGTGCTGCGCCACGAAGGCACCGAGCGCGCCGGCACCAGTCCGCTGAACAACGAGCACCGCGCCGGCACCTTTTCCTGCGCGGGTTGCGCACTGCCGCTGTTTTCGTCCAAGACCAAGTTCGACAGCGGCACCGGCTGGCCCAGTTTCTGGAAGCCGCTGGACAACGCGGTCGCCCAGCGCCAGGACCGCCTGTTCGGCATGGTGCGTACCGAGGTGCACTGCCGCCGCTGCGGCGGCCACCTGGGCCATGTCTTCGACGACGGCCCGCGCCCCACCGGCCTGCGCTACTGCATGAACGGCGTGTCGCTGAGCTTCTCCCCTCAATCTGCCTGAGCCTTCCATGCTGCTGATCCTGCTGGCCTATCTGGGTGGCGTGCTGACCATCCTCAGCCCCTGCGTGCTGCCCGTCCTGCCCTTCGTGTTCGCCCGCGCCGGCCAACCCTTCACCCGCAGCGTGCTGCCCCTGCTGGCCGGCATGGCGCTGACGTTTGCGCTCGTCGCTTCGCTGGCCGCAGTCGGCGGCGGCTGGGTGGTGGCCGCCAACCAGTGGGGCCGTTGGATCGCACTGGCCCTGGTGGCCCTGTTCTCGCTGACGCTGCTGTGGCCCAGCCTGGCCGAGCGGTTGACGAAACCCTTCGTCGCGGTGGGCGCACGTCTGACCGAGCGCGCAGGCCATCAGCCCAGCGTCGGCGGCTCGCTGCTGCTGGGCGTGGCCACCGGCCTGCTGTGGGCACCGTGCGCCGGCCCCATCCTCGGGCTGATCCTGACCGGCGCGGCGCTGGAAGGCGCCAGTGCGCAATCGACGCTGCTGCTGCTGGCCTACGCGGCCGGTGCTGCCACATCGCTGGCCGCGGCCTTGCTGCTGGGTGGCCGCGTGGCCGCGGCGCTGAAGCGCTCGCTGGGCGCCGGAGAATGGCTGCGTCGCGGCCTGGGCTTGGCCATGCTGGCCGGCGTGGCCGCGATTGCCCTGGGTGCCGACACCGGCGTGCTGGCCGAGCTGTCGCTGGCCTCGACGAGCAAGCTGGAGCAACGCCTGGTCGAGCGTTTCTCCGGCGAGCGTCAGCCCGAGGGCGCCATGGCCATGAGCGGCGGACCGGCGATGGCGATGCAAGGCAATGAGGCCATGCAGGGCGGCGCCATGATGGCCATGAGTGGCGGGTCCCACGGCGACGCGGCCCTGCCCATCGAGGGCGTGGCCCCTGGCTTCGACGGCGCGACCCAGTGGCTGAACTCCGCGCCGCTGACGGCAGCCCAGCTGCGCGGCAAGGTCGTGCTGGTCGACTTCTGGACTTATTCCTGCATCAACTGCCTGCGTTCCCTGCCCTATGTGAAGGCCTGGGCCGAGAAATACCGTGACCAGGGTCTGGTCGTCATCGGCGTGCATGCCCCCGAGTTCGCCTTCGAGCGCGATATCGGCAACGTGACCCAGGCCACCAGGAGCCTGGGGCTGAGCTACCCGGTCGCCGTCGACAACGAGTACGCCATCTGGCGCGCCTTCAAGAATCGCTACTGGCCGGCCCATTACCTCATTGATGCCCAGGGCCGGCTGCGCCACCACCACTTCGGCGAGGGCGAATACGCCGAGACCGAGCGCGTCATCCAGCAGCTGCTGCGCGAGACCGGCGCGGCCCAGGGCGCGCAAGGCCTGGTGGAGGTGGATGCCAAGGGCGTGCAGCAAGCCGCGGGCGATGCCGGTGCAGTCGCCTCGCCCGAAACCTATGTCGGCTACCAGCGCGCCGAGAACTTCGCTTCCTCGCCCAAGGCGGTGCCCGACCAGGCGGCGGCCTACACGCTGCCGGCCCAGTTGCCGCTGAACGCCTGGGGCCTGGCCGGCCGATGGACGGTGGGCGAGGAGAAGGCGACGCTCGCCGCACCGGCCGGCCGCATCGTCTACCGCTTCAAGGCGCGCGACCTGCACCTGGTGCTCGGCCCGGATGCCGACGGCAAGCCGGTGCGCTTCAAGGTGCTGCTGGACGGCCAGCCGCCCGGTGCCGCCCACGGCATGGATGTCGCGGCCGACGGCAGCGGCACGGTCACCGAGCAACGCCTCTACCAGCTGATCCGCCAGCCCGGTGACGCGGCCGGCGAACGCAGCTTCAGCATCGAATTCCTGGATCCGGCCGTGTCGGCCTATGCCTTCACCTTCGGTTGAAACCCCTCACTTTGGATCACACGCCATGAACCGCCTTCTGTCCCGTCGATGGATCTGCAACTTCGCTGCCAGTGCGCTCGTGCTCGGCACGGCCAGCGCCTGCGTGGCCGCCGAAGAGCCCGTGCGCATCCCGCCACCGGTCAAGGATCCTGCGCCTGCCAATGCCGGCCCGCAGAAGGCGGTGTTTGCCGGCGGCTGCTTCTGGGGCGTGCAGGGCGTGTTCCAGCACGTCAAGGGCGTGCAGCGCGCCGTGTCAGGCTATGCCGGCGGTTCGGCGGCCATGGCCTCTTACCAGCTGGTCAGCAGCGGCCTCACCGGCCATGCCGAGGCGGTCGAGGTGACCTTCGACCCGGCCCAGGTCAGCTACGGAACGCTGCTGCAGATCTTCTTCTCGGTCGCCCACGACCCGACGCAGCTGAACCGCCAGGGCCCGGACAGCGGCACGCAGTACCGCTCGGCCCTGTTCCCGGCCAACCCGGCCCAGCGCGAAACCGCCCAGGCCTACATCGCCCAGCTGGACGCCGCCAAGCTCTACCCCAGGCCCATCGTGACCAAGCTGGAAGACAAGCTCAGCTTCTTCCCCGCCGAGACCTACCACCAGGACTACCTGACCGAGAACCCGCGCCAGCCCTATATCGTCTTCAACGACCTGCCCAAGGTGGCGGCACTGAAGCGGCTGTTCCCCGAGCGCTACCGGGTCGATCCGGTGCTGGTCAAGCGGGCCGGGTGACGGCCTCTCGCAGGCGCTGATGCGCCTCGCCATCCCAGGCGACGGGCAACTGGTTCTTCGCCTGCAGATAGTGGTGGGTGAAGACGCCCAGATAGGCCTGCAGCGCTTCTTCGGCGGCGGCGTCGCCTGCCAGGTACAGGCAGCGTGCGGCGACTTCGCTGGTGCAGAAATGCTGGCTGCAACGGGAGCGGCGCAGCTTGTACTGCGAGGCTTCGCCGGGCACCAGGCTGAGCACAGGCATGTGGTTCAGGTAGGGGCTGCGGCCGAACATCTTGCGCGCCTCGGACCAGGTGCCGTCCAGCAGGATGAACAGCGGTCGCTTGGGGACGCCGCCCGGGCCGGTGGCCGGCGGCTGGACGGCGTGCACCACGCGCTCCGGCGCGGCGTACTCGCCAGGGAAGACGACGTAGCAATCCCAGGTCGGGTCGCTCAACAGGGCCAGCAGCGCCGGGTCCGGCGTCGTTCGTGACCAGCAGAAGGCGAAGGTGTCCGCCACCAGGTCGGCGATCAGCCAGCCGGTGTTGGTCGGCTTGAGCGGCTCGATGTCGGCCATCAGCAGGCACACGGCCGCGCGCGTGTCGACCGGCGTGCGCAGGGCGCACATGCAATGCGTCGGCGCCAGCCGGCAGCCCTGGCAACGCTCGCTCTTGAAGCCGCCGTGGGCAGAAAAGTACTGGGTGGAATTCGCCAGGCGCGCGGCGCGCAGCAGTGACACGGCATGAGACATGCGTTGATTGTCGGAGCAGCCGAGCAGGGCCCGGCGAAGGCGGTCCTGCGGCTGTGCATGGAGTTTCTTCACCCTGTTTGTGCCCGGGCCACGTACAAAATGACCTGAGAAGCCAAACAGGGAGACGGCATTGGGTCATACGGCATGCGCGGGCTGGGTTCGCAGGGTGGTTGGCGGCGCGCTGGCGCTGGGGGCGTTGGCCGCGCAGGCCGCCGAGCCCATGGCGCGGGTGATCAGCTTCAACCCCCAGGGCTTGGTGCCCGCGGTGCAGCAGATCCGGGCGACCTTCAGCGAGCCCATGCTGCCGCTGGGCAAGGTAGCCGGGCCGGACCCCTTCGAGGAGGCCTGCGAGCTCGAGGGTGACAGCCATTGGGTGGACGACCGCACCTGGGTGATGGACCTGAAGGAGCAGGAGCTGGCGGGCCAGTCCTGCGAGTTCCGCGTCAGGGCGGATCTGCGCTCGCTGGCCGGGCGTGCGGTGGCGGAGCCACGGGTGTTCCGCTTCCAGGTGCCGGTGCTGACGGATGACGTCAAGCGCACCATCGCGGAGATCTTTCCCCAGGGCGGCGCCGACTGGGTCACCGAGGACCAGGTCTTCCTGCTGCGCTATTCGCACCCGCTGGGCCGCACCCCGCCCGATGTGCGCTGCGAAGTGCCGGGCCGCCCCGAGGCGCCCGTGCTGCGCGCGTCTGCCGAGGAGCGCGACGCGCAGAAGAAGCGGATCTCCTGGATGCACCTGCCGGACAACGCGTCTGAGGCCGTGCGCTGCCCCTTCGCCCTGCCTTCGGGCGGCAAGGTGACGCTGCGTCTGGTGCGCGGCGCCTTGAAGCCGCAGTTGCTGGAGTTCAAGGTGCGGCCGGCACCCGCCGTGACGGTGGACTGCCGTCGCGTGGCGCCGCAGGGTGATTGCGCGGCCGGTTTTCCCGTCAGCCTGCGTTTCAACACGGTGATGCCGCAAGCGCTGCTGCAGGCCATCCAGGTGCAGGGGGAGGGCGGCTGGCGCGCCGGCAAGTTGTCGGTGCAGCCCGCCAACGCCTACTCCAGCGGCAGCAGCGAGGTGAGCTTTGCGGCCGACACGTTCAAGCCGGCGGCCGAACACCGCATCCGCTGGCCGGCCCCGGCCCTGGCCGACACGGCAGGTCGGCCGCTGCCGCGCCAGCGTGTGCCGACCAGCATCAGGACCCTGCCTGTGCTGGGCATGGCTTATTTTTCGGCACCGGACATGGCGATACGGCCGTTGCAGGCGGACAACCCGGTGCCGCTCCATCTGCAAGGCTTGGGCTTCGAGACGGTGGTGCGCGAAGCGCGGCTCGGCAATGGCGACGACGTCGCGGCGGACAGCGAATTGCTGCGCTGGATCGGTGTGCAGCAGACCAGCGTGGGCGTGGGCCGCTTCTTCTGGGCTGGCGGCCGGGGGTCTTCGCGAAGGTATTTCAGCCCGCACGAGGCGGCACTGCCGAGCACCGCCGCCGTGCTCGCGCAACAGCCCCTCGGGCCCGCGATGCCGCCGGACGCCCGTCGCGCCCAGGTGAATCTCAAGGGCGCGGGCCTGCATGTGCTGGAGCTGCGGGCTTTTGCAGGCCGGGGCGGCGACGCGAGCGTGGAGCCGGTGTATGACAGCGTCGCCGTGTTGCTGACGCGGCTGGCCGTGCACCTGAAGGCCGCCGAGGAGAGCAGCGCCGTCTGGGTCACGCAGGTGGACAGCGGCGCCCCGGTGCCCGGCGTGTCGCTCCGGGTCTACGACTGTGCGGGCCAACTGGCCTGGCAGGGCGTCAGCGACGCGCGCGGCCTGGCGATGGTCGGTCGCAAGCTGAGCTTGAGATGCGGCGACGGCCACTACGGAGGCGATGTGGGCGTGACCGTCGTGGCCCGCCATAACTGGCCCAATGGTGAGCGCGATGTCTCCCTCGCCAACAGCCGATGGGGCGACGGGCTGCTGGATACCGGTAGCTACCGTGTCGCCGACACCTGGGGGCCGGCGGCCATCCAGGCCCACACGGTGCTGGACCGCACGCTGTTCAAGCCCGGCGAGACGGTGGCCATGCGCCATCTGCTGCGCCGCGAGACGGACACCGGCCTGGCGCTGCCGGCCGCGGCCGAACTGCCGACGCATACCAAGATCCTGCACAACGGCTCGGGCAAGGAATGGACGGTGCCTATCAGCTGGGGCCAGCCGGGCGACGGCACGGCCAGCTTTCCCCTGCCGGCCGACGCGCCGCTGGGCGGCTACCGCGTGATGCTCAAGCTCGACGAACCCGCGCCCCACTACGGGTCGTCGGGGCGCACCACCGGGCAGTTCTCCGTCGAGGCTTTCCGGCTGCCCGCCATGCTCGGCCGCATCGACGCGCCTGCGCGCAAGCTCATCTTTGGCAGCACGCCGGCACTGCAGCTGGCCCTGCACTACGCCGATGGCGGCGCTGCGAAGAACTGGCCCGCCACGCTGAACGTCTACGCGCAAAACCAGAGGCGCTCCACCGCGCCGGAAGGTTATGACGGGAGCGGAGAAATGACGGGGTCGCACAACTACATGCCCCCGCCGCAGCCCGTCCAGCTGCTGTTGCACACCCAGGCGCTGCAGCTCGACGCCCAGGGCCGCGCGCAGGTGGCCCTGCCCGTGTTGCCGACGCTCGGGCAGCCTTATCTGTTGCATGCCGAGCTGAGCTACCAGGACCCCAACGGCGAAGCGCAGACGCTGTCACAGGACTTCGACGTGCAAGCCAGCTCGTGGACGGCCGGTGTGCGCACGGTGGGCCCCGCGGTCGTGCAGCGGCCCCTGGAATTGCAGGGCCTGTTGCTGGACGAGAACGGTGCCCGCCTGGCCGGCCAGACGGTGCGCATCACCGCGGTTCACAAGGCGCGCTGGGACTCCGACCAGGTGCAATCCCTGGGCGAGGTCTGCCAGGGCGTCACCGACGCGAATGGCGAGCTGCGGTGCAGCTTCGTGCCGCCCGAGGGTGGCCAGTACCAGTTCACGCTGACGGCGGCGGACACGGCGGGCCGCTTGGCCATGGCGCGCAGCGCCGTCGCGGCTCCGAACGATCGCACCCCGCCGGCCCAGCCGCTGTTCGCTCACGCGAACAAGCCGCTGTATCGCGTGGGCGAGGTGGCGGAGCTCAGCATCACGAGTCCGTTCCGGCGCTCACGCCTGTGGCTGACCATCGAGCGCCAGGGCATCCTGGAATCCCGTCTGCTGGAGCTGGACGCCGCGCAGAGCCGCATCCAGCTGCCCATCCCGCGCGAGTGGTCGGGCAATGTGGCGGTGTCCCTGCTGGCCCTCGATGCCAGCGATGTCGACCGGCCATCGGGCGTCACCGCCATGGCCACCGGCATCGTGCCGCTGGTGGTGTCCACCGATGCGCATGCGCTGCGCATCACCGTCAAGCCCGACCGCCCGCGCTACCAGCCGCGCGACAACGCCAGCGTGCGCATCCACGTCGCCAGCCCCGACAGCAGTCCGCTGCCGGCCGTGCGCCGGCTCAGCTTCGTGGCCGTCGACGAGGCCCTGCTGAGCCTGAAGGACAACCCGACCTGGGACTTGCTGGCCCGCATGCTGCGGCCGCGCCTGCATGGCGTGCAGACGGCCAGCAGCCTGCCCATGAATCCGCCGGTGGATGCCGCCGCCATGCGGCCGTCGGCGGAGACGGCGCTGATGGACATGCTGCTGCGAGCGGCGGAACGCGCGCGGGACCCACTGCGCCTGGAGTCCGCGCCGGCGCCTGTCGCCGCGCGTGCCGCGATGGCAGGAGAAGCCCGGCTGGAAAGCGTGCAGGTGACAGGCAGCCGTGTTGCCGGAGCCGACGAGGCACCGGCGCCCAGCCGCAAGCTGCTCGAGTCGTTGCTGATCTGGCAGGCCGATGTGCCGCTGGACGACAACGGCGACGCCGTGGTGAGCATCCCCATCAAGGACGCCCTGAGCCGCTTCCGCCTCGTCGCCGTGGCCAGCGCGGGCACGGACGACTTCGGCACCGGCAGCGCCGTGCTGGACGTCGTCAAGGACATCCAGCTCACGGCCGGTCTGCCGCCGCAGGTCCGCAATGGCGACCGCTTTGCGGCCCTCGTGACCGTGCGCAACACGTCCGGCGGCGTCATCGCGCTGCAGGCCACGGCACGCCTTGCGGGCCAGGCGGCGCTGCCGGCCCAGCCGCTGCGCCTGGCCGCCGGCGAATCGCGCCAGATCAGCTGGATGGTGCGCGTGCCCAAGGACGTCAAGGCCCTGGACTGGACCTTCGCGGCCCGTGAGAGCGGCGGTGCGAAGCGGCAGGATGTGCTCGAGGTCTCGCAGCAGGTCGAGCCCGCCGTGCCCGTCACGGTGCAGGCCGCCACGCTGTCCCAGGTCGAGGGCAGCTTCGATGTACCGGCCTTCGGCTTCGACAGCGCCCAGGCCAGCTCCGCCCGCGTGTCCGTGCAACTGCTGCCCTCCCTGGCCGGCAACCTGGGCGGTGTGCGGGACTGGTTGACCGCCTACCCCTACCGCTGCCTGGAGCAGAGCGCCTCGCGCGCCATCGGCATGCACGACCGCGCGGCCTGGGATGCGGCCATGGCCAGCCTGCCCCTCTACCTGGACGGCGACGGCCTCGCCAACTACTTCCCTCGCGACCAGTCGACGAACTGGCAGGGTAGCGACACGCTGACGGCCTATCTGTTGAACGTGGCCGACATCTCGGGCTGGTCCATTCCCGACGCCGAGCGCGACCGCATGCTGAAGGCGCTGGAGGGCTTTGCCGCGGGCAGGCTGCAGCGAGCTTTCTGGGCACCACGCGACGACGCCCTGGCCCGCAGGGTCACCGCGATGGCGACGCTGGCCCGCTACCAGCGCCTCACCGCCGCCCAGGTCGAGGCCGTGCGCATCGACCCCGACGAGTGGACCACCGGCATGCTGATCGACTGGCTCACCGTGCTGAGGAAGACCAACGCCACGCCGGCCGCACAGGACGCCGCGCAGCACGCGCTGCGCGCCCGCCTGAGCTACCAGGGCCGCCGCATGGTCTTCTCCACCGAGGCGCGCGACTACTGGTGGTGGCTGATGAGCCATGGCGACGTCGATGCCGCCCGCCTGCTGCTGGCGGTGGCCGACCTGCCCGACTGGAAGCCCGACCTGCCGCGCCTGCTCAGCGGCCTGCTCAGCCGCCAGCAGAAGAACGGCGCCTGGGCCACCACCACGGCCAATGCCTGGGGCACCCTGGCCGTCGATGCCTTCGCGCGGGCGCTGGAGCCCGTGCCGGTGGCGGGCGAGACGCGCATCAGCCTGGGCCGGCAGCAGCAGACCTTCAGCTGGAGCGACGGGGGCAGCAAGTCCCTGGACGCCGGACTGGACAAGGCCAGCGATGCCTTGCACATCCAGCACCAGGGCCCAGGCGCGCCCTGGGCTTCGGTGGAGGTGAGGGCCGCCGTGCCGCTGACGCAGGCCCGCTTTGCCGGCTATCGTGTCAGCCGCAGCATCAGCCCGGTGCAGCAGAAGGTGGCCGGCCAATGGCATGTGGGCGACATCCTGCGCGTGCGCCTGGACATCCGTGCCCAGGCCGACATGAGCTGGGTGGTGGTCAACGACCCGGTGCCTGCCGGCGCCAGCATCCTCGGCGCCGGCCTGGGCCGTGATTCCGCCGCCGCCGTGGCGGGCGAGGAGGGCAGGCTCGGGGCCTGGCCGCTCTACCAGGCGCGCGACTTCACGTCCTTCAAGTCCTTCTACCGCTATGTGCCGCGGGGCGAGTTCAGCCTCGAGTACACGGTGCGCCTGAACAACCCGGGCCAGTTCGTGCTGCCGCCCACCCGCGTGGAGGCCATGTATGCGCCCGAGGTCTTTGGCGAGGTGCCGAATGCCGTGTTCGCCGTCGAGCCCTAGTCCACGATGAACTCGTCGCTGCCGGGGCGATGGCTGCCGTGGAAGACCTGATGCCCCGTGCCGCGCTGCTGCGCTTCGGCCTGGGCCTCGGCCGCGTGGGCGTGGAAGCTGACGAAATCGCCGGGCAGTGCCTCCTTGACCCTCAGCACCATCCAGCCCTTGACCCAACCCGGATGCAATGCATCTGCCTGCAAGCTTTCCATGTTTTCTCCTGACGCGGCTCAGTGCCGCTTGAAATATTGCACCTCTCGCTCGTGCTTCTCCGCCTGTTCGCGCGTGTCAAAGGTGCCCAGATTCCTGCGCTTGCCCGTCTTGGGATCGGGCTTGCGGGAATAGAGGCGGTACTGACCGCTGACGAGCTTGCGGATCACGGCTTGCTCCTTGAGGGACAAGCCCAGTTTTCGCTGCCTCGGCAGCTTTGTGTGTAGGACGAGGCCGCCGGCCGCGCTTCAGCCCAGGTGCAGGCGGGGGCCCTGCGGCCCCGCGGTCGTGACCGCGCCGATGTCGGCCGCGGCGCCAAAGCCATGGCGGCGGAAGACCTCCAGCACCTCAGCCACCGCGCCGGCATCGCAGGACACCAGCAGCCCGCCGCTGGTCTGGGGGTCGGTCAGCAGCGCGCGGTCGACGGCCGCAAAGCCGTCGGGCAGCACCACCTCGGCGCCATAGCCCGCCCAGTTGCGCCCCGACGCGCCGGTGACCATGCCGCGCTCGGCGAGTTCACGCACTTCGGGCAGCAGGGGCACGCGGGCCCATTCGATATCGACATTGGCGCCAGCGCCGCGGGCCAGTTCCAGCGCATGGCCGGCCAGGCCAAAGCCCGTCACATCGGTCATGGCATGAACGCCGTCCAGCGCAGCCAGGTCCGGCCCCGGCGTGTTGAGCTGGGTCGTGGTCGCCACCATCCGCGCATAGCCCTCGGCCGACAGTGCCTCCTTCTTCAGCGCCGCCGACAGCACGCCCACGCCCAGCGGCTTGCCCAGCACCAGCCGGTCGCCCACGCGCGCATCCGCATTGCGCTTGATGCGCTTGGGATGCACCACGCCCAGGGCGACGAGGCCGTAGATGGCCTCGACCGAATCGATGGTGTGGCCGCCCGCGATCGGGATGCCCGCCGCGCTGCAGACCGACTCGCCACCCGCCAGGATGCGGCCGATGACGTCGACCGGCAGCACATTGATGGGCATGCCGACCAGGGCCAGGGCCATGATGGGCTTGCCGCCCATGGCATAGACGTCGCTGATGGCATTGGTCGCGGCGATGCGCCCGAAGTCGAAGGGGTCGTCGACGATGGGCATGAAGAAGTCCGTCGTCGCGATCAGCGCGATGTCGTCGGTCAGCTGGTAGACGGCGGCGTCGTCGGCCGTCTCGATGCCCACCAGCAGCTGCGGCGGTGCCGGGAAGTTGCGCGTGTTCTTCAGGATCTCGCTGAGCACGCCGGGCGCGATCTTGCAGCCGCAGCCGCCACCGTGGGACAGTGAGGTCAGGCGGGGTACGGTGGGAGAGTTTTGATTCATGGTGGCCACCTAAGGCATTGAAGCGATGCGCCGTGCCAGGCCTTGGATGCCGGCATCCGACAGGTCCTCGCACGGCAGGCGCTGGGCGTCGGGCAGGCCGGCGAGATGGCGGCCCTGCGAGCGGGCATAGAGGGGGTCGTAGTGCCGGGCCATCAGGGCCTCGAACAGCGGCGGCAGGGCGCCTTCCAGCGCCCAGGCCTGCCACTGCGCCAGCACCTCCTTGGGCAGCAGCTCGCGCAGCGTGCCCAGCTTGTCGGCCAGGCCCTGCGGGTCGTCACCCAGCCAGGCGTAGTCGCGCAGCAGATAGGCCAGCCGCGCCGCGGGCGTGGCGGCGATCTCGACGACGGGGCTTTCGCGCAGACGCTGCAGCAGCGGCTCGGGCACGGTGATGCGGCCGATGCGCCGGCTCTCGGCCTCGACCCAGACACGGCGCTTCAGGTCCAGGCCGGCGAGGCGGTGCATCAACTGGGTCTCGAAGCCCTTCTGCGACGGTTGCGGCCGGCCCGGCACCGCACCCAGCACCGAGCCGCGATGGGCGGCCAGATCTTCGAGGTCGAGGACCTGCTCACCCTCGACGGCAAGCGCCTGCAGCACCCGCGTCTTGGCGCTGCCGGTGGGGCCGCACAGCACGTGCAACTGCAACTGCGGCGCGCGCTGGGCGATCTGCTCGATGACATGGGCCCGCCAGGCCTTGTAGCCGCCCTTGAGCTGCTGGGCGTCCCAGCCCACCAGCCTCAGCCAGTTGACGAAGCTGCCGCTGCGCAGGCCGCCGCGCCAGCAATAGACGAGGGGGCGCCAGTCCCGGGTCTTGTCATGGAAGAGGCTGTCGAGATGGCGGGCGATGTTGCGCGCCACCATGGCGCCGCCGATCTTGCGCGCTTCGAAGGCCGAGACCTGCACATAGGTCGTGCCGACGATGCGGCGCTCGTCGTCATCCAGCACCGGGCAGTTGATGGCGCCGGGGATGTGGTCCAGCGCGTACTCCGCCGGCGAGCGCGCGTCGATGAGGACGTTGAACTCGCCCAGCTCCTGGACTGTCGTCGGCTTGTGGCTCATGGGCGCAAGCGTAAGCCAACCCCATCGGGCCCTGGAGATCCGGGTCCGGCCAGAATCGCGTCGAGGTATTGCTGAAGGAAGAAAGCAGATGGCCTGGATCGTTCTCGTCATTGCCGGCCTGCTCGAGGTCGGCTGGGCCATCGGCCTGAAATACACCGAGGGCTTCACCAAGCCCTGGCCCAGCGTGGCGACGGCCGCCTGCATGATCGCCAGCCTGTGGCTGCTCGGCATCGCGATGAAGACGCTGCCGGTGGGCACGGCCTATGGCGTCTGGGTGGGCGTCGGCGCGGTCGGTACCGTCGTGCTGGGCATCTTCCTGCTCGGCGAGCCGGCCAACCCGGCACGGCTGATCAGCGTCGGGCTCATCGTGGCCGGCATCGTGGGGCTGAAGCTGTCGTCATGAAGCTCACCGTGCATGCGCTGACGCCCGAGCGCTGGCCCGACCTGGAGGCCGTGTTTGAGGCCCGGGGCTGCTCGGTGGCGCGCGGCTGCTGGTGCATGTACTACCGCGTGACGGGCAAGGGCGCCTACACGCGGCCCAGCGAGGCGCAGCGCCAGCTGGCCCATGACGCGTTGAAGCAACTGGCCGCGCAGGACCCGCCGCCCGGCCTGCTCGGCTATCACGGCGACACGCCCGTGGGCTGGGTGTCGCTGGGGCCGCGCGAGGACTACGCCAAGCTGCGCCGCTCGCCGGCCATGAAGGCGGTGGACGACCGGCCGGTCTGGTCCATCGTCTGCCTTGTCGTGCCGTCGGCCTGCCGCGGGCAGGGCGTCGCGACGGCCCTGCTGAAAGGCGCCGTCGCCTATGCCCGCAAGCGCGGCGTGAAGCTGGTGGAGGCCTACCCGGTCGACAAGGCCAAAGAAGGGGCGCCGGACGCGCCCTGGTTCGGCTCGCTGGCCATGTTCGACGCACTGGGTTTCGAGGAAGTGGCGCGGCACCAGCCGGCGCGGCCCATCGTCAGGTTGAAGCTAGCGAGGTAGGTTCTCGACGGCGGCCAGATGGTCGAGCTCGTCGCGCGCCTTTTCGCGCGCTTCGGCCAGCCGTGCCGTCAGCCAGCCGACGGCAAACCAGGCAGCCGGGTCGCTCGCCACCAGGGCCTGGTAGCGGTCGCGGGCGACGACGAGGTCGTTGATCTCGCCCAGGGCCTGCTGGGCCCCGGCCAGGGCCTGCAGATGGCGGGCGGTGGCCTTGTGCGGCAGCAGCGGTGCGAAGAACTCCAGGGCATAGCGCTGGCGCTTGGCGTGCTTGCGCAAGCTGTGCAGGGCCGTGGGCTCGAGTTCGTCGAAGCGGTGGCAGCCGTCCACCAGGGCCTTGTGCCAGCGGCGCAACCGCTTGCGGGCCAGGCGCTTCAGTGGGTCCGGCGGCGCGTCCAGGGGCGTGTGCAGAGGTTGAAGGCCGGCGCGCCAGGTGATCCAGGCCAGCAGCAGACGCTGGATGGCGTCGCTGCGGATCAAGGCGCAGAGGTCGGTAGCGCCGGCGTCGCCGGGCAGGACCAGCGGCGGAGCACCGGCGCGCTGAAGTTCGGCGGCGACGCCGCTGCCCAGCACATCGCGGTCGCGCGCCTTGCCGAGTTCGGCAAACAGTTGTCGCAAGCCGTCCACCAGGTCCGCGGGCGGCTCGGCCACCCAGCCGCGGAAGGCGCGCAGCGCGCTGCGCAGCCGGCGGATGGCGACGCGCATTTGATGCACATGCCCGGTACGCAGCTCGGGGTCGCCCTCGGCCAGGCCGATGGCATTGCGGCCGACATGGGCCAGGCATTCGTCGACCACGGCACCGAAGGCCTCGAGGGGGCTGGCGTCTTCGTCATAGCGCGGCGTCCTGGCCTTGCGCAGTGGCGGGTGGGCCGAGCCTGCCGCCAGGGCGTGGCCGCGTTCGGCCTTGTTGTGCGGGTCGTAGAGCAGGCCGAAGCGGTGGCGCCAGCGCTCGACCAGGCCGAGCATGGCAACCGGTGAGCCCGACACCAGCTCGAACTCGATTTCGCAGAGCTTGTGCACCACCGTGCCGGCCGTCAGCCGGCCCTCATCCAACGCGATGTCGACCGCGGCGCCGCGCGTGCGCACACAGCGCATCAGGCGGCGCTGCTGGAGCTGGAAGCGCAGGCCCACGGCCTCGGAGTGCAACTCCAGCAGCCGCCGCCCCGGCGCTGTCTCCGCGTGGGCCTGCGGGTCGAGACTGGCGTCGGGGCGTTCGACCTCGTGCTCGAAGCGCTCCAGCGCGCCGGCGCCAGCCGACTTCAACCCCTGCACCCAACGCCGGCCTTCGCGGCGCATGCGCCAGGCCAGGCCGGCACGCGCGAGCTGCCGGTCCGGCGTGTCGAAATAGGCGTCGATCAGCGAGACGCGCCGCGGCGTGCCCCGCGCCGTCAGCTCGGCCACCAGCGCGGCCCGCGCAGCGGCAGGGACGAGGAACTTCAGTTCGATCTCGACGTGTTCAGCCATCGAGGTCATTGTCGGCGGCGTGCGGGCCGAGCGCCGGGCCGCTCCCTAGCCGGCCCGCGTTGGCGATGTGCTTGCTTGTCAACCCGGCAAGCATCGCCGTCCCCTCGGGCGAGGGGCTTCAGGTTCTTCCGAGCGACCGCTCCTGGTCGGCCTTGCGGTCGGCGGCGACTTTCAGGGCGTGCGGGCGCTCGCCGATCAGCTTGGCATAGGGCTTCCAGTCGATGCCGGCGGCGGCCAGGAAGTCTTCGCCATAGATGATCTTGGTCGTCATGCCCACCAGCGGCAGGCTGACCCAACCGGCGCAGTCGGCCAGCGTGAAGGTGTCGCCGGCCAGATAGGGGCCGAACTTGGCCAGGCGCTTGAAGGCCTGGATGTGCTCGGGCAGCACGCGGGCGACGCGCTTCTTGGTGCCGTCGCTGACCTGGCCGCCGAAATAGGCCTCGGCATACAGCTCGCGCACGACCAGCTCCAGGTGCAGCTCCACATAGGTGATCAGTTCGCGCACCTTGGCCGCTTCATACGGGTGGGCGGGGATCAGCTTGGGCGTCTCGGGGTAGGCCGACTCCAGGTATTCGACGATGGCCTGGCTCTCGCACAGCGGGCCGTGGGGCGTCTTGATGAAGGGCACCTTGCCCAGCGGTGAGCAGCTCAGCACGGCCTCTTCGTGGGAATGCGTCTTCACGTATTCCTCGGTGAAGGGAATGCCTTTCTCCAGCAGGACCAGCTTGGCCTTGTTGTAGTAGTTCGAGAGCGGAATGCCGCAGAGGGTGATCATCGAAAGTCTCCTGGTTTGCCGTGTCTGGCTGGGGCTCAGCCGAGCTGAAGCTGGTTGCGGCCCGCGTGCTTGGCAGCGTAGCAGGCAGCATCCACGCGCTGCAGCCAGCGTGGCGGGTCGGCGTCCCGCGTGAGGTCGGCGCGGCCCAGGCCCAGGCTGACGGTCAGCGCGATGCGCTGGCCTTCATGGGTACAGGACGAAGCCTCCACGTGGGCGCGGAACTGTTCGGCATGGGCCTGCGCTTCGGCCAGCTCGCAGTCCAGCATCAGCACGACGAATTCTTCACCGCCGATCCGCGCCGGATGGTCACCTGCGCGACGGAAGTGCTCGCGCAGCAGTTGCGCGAAATGACGCAGGCAGGCGTCGCCGGCCGCGTGGCCGTAGTGGTCGTTGACGCGCTTGAAGTGGTCCAGGTCGGCCGCGACCAGGCACATCGGTGCGTCCACACGCCGTGCGCGTTGCCAGGCCTCGGCCACACGCAGCTCGTAGTCGCGCCGGTTGGGCAGGCCCGTCAGGTCGTCCTCGCGCGTCAGCCTCTCGATGACGGCACGGCTCTCGCGCAGCTGCTGCTCCCCTTCCAGCTGCGCCGCAAAGCCGCGCGCCGAACGCAGCAGGGCCAGCAGCAGGTAGAGGCCATAGATCAGCAGGGTCACGGCCAGCGGGCGCAGCGGCGCCAGCGTCAGCAGCCAGGCACAGGCCGGCAGCAGCAGCAGGGCCAGCGAGACCAGGGCCTGGAGCGGCATCAGGCCCAGGGCCTCGCTGATGGCGGTGCCATAGGCCACCGTGCACAGCAGGCCCGTCAGCATCGCGGTGCTGCTGCCGCCTTCGAGGCTGCCCGTGCGTGCCAGCACGAGGGACCACAGCAGGCAGCCGGCGTGGATCAGCAGCCAGTGGTGGCGCTGCCAGGCTGCCAGCGACCCGTTGTCGGGCACGCGGTGCCGCCGCCGCAGCCACAGCATCAGCACGAACGCCGGCAGCGCCACGGCGTGCAGCACGGCGGCAGGCCAGCTGTAGCCGCCCAGCCCCATCAGCAGCCCGCAGCCGGCCGCATAGAAGGCCGGCCCGATGGCCGAACGCTGATAGAGCTCGGTGCACAGCCGCCGTTCGCGGTAGCTGCTGGCGTCGACGGCGATCATGGGCATGCGCTCAGCCTATCAGCGGTTCACCAGCACGATGCCCACCGCGAGGGCCACCAGGGCGGCCACCAGCCGTGGGCTGATGCCCTCGCCCAGCAGCAGGGCGCCGGCCACCAGGCCAAACAGCGGCGTGCTCAGCGTGAAGACGGACAGCTTGGTGGCGGCGTAGTGGCGCACCAGCCAGAACCAGGCCAGGTAGCTGGCGAAGCTGACGACGACGGCCTGGAAGCCGAACAGGCCGATGAGGCGCGGCGACCAGTGCAGCGGCAGGGGCTCGCCGGCCCACAACGCGGCGGCGCACAGGGCCAGGGCGGAAATGCCCAGCTGGTAGAGCAGGGTCTTCTCGGCCGGCGCCGAGCTGAGCTTGGTTGCGCGGATGGCCAGCGTCGTGCCGCCCCACAGCACGGCAGCGGCCACGCCCAGGGCGTCGCCCCACCATTGCAGGGGCGTGCCGGGCGCCGAGAAGCCTTCCGCGAAGGCAAAGGCCATGGCGCCGAAGGCCAGCACCAGCCCACCCCATTGCCGCATTGACAGCGCCTCGCCGCGTGCAATCCAGGGCATGCCCAGGGCGACGACAAAGGGCGCCAGATAGATGAAGACCACCATGCGCGAGGCGCTGGTGTATTGCAGGCCGACAAAGATGCAGCCGAACTCGGCCGCGAACAGCAGGCCGGCCAGCACGCCGCCGAACAGGCTGCCGTCGCGCTCGAACAGCTGGATTCCGCGCGACATCGACCACAGCCAGACCAGCAGCCCCGCGACGACCGAGCGCAGCCCCGCCTGCCACAACGGCGTGATCTCGGTCAGTGCCGCCTTGGCGGCGACCTGGTTGATGCCCCAGAGCAGGCAGCACAGCAGCAGCAGGGCGATGGCACGGGAGTCCAGTTGGGTCTGACGGGTCATGGCCTCTATGCTGCCAGCATGTTGAAGGTGATCATCATCGGCGGGGGCGTCATGGGCGCGGCGACGGCCTGCTTCCTGGCCCGCGACCACGGCGCGGCAGTGACCGTCATCGAGCGCGACCCGTCCTATGCGCGGGCGTCCAGCTCGCTGTCGTTGAGCTCCATCCGCCAGCAGTTCTCGCAGCCGGTCAACATGGCGTTGTCGAGATGGAGCCTCGGGTTCCTGCGTCGCGTGGCGGAGGAGCTGACCGTGGCCGACGACATGCCGGCGATAGCCCTGGTCGAGCCCGGCTATCTCTATCTCGCCACCGGGCAAGGCGCATCGACACTGCGCGAAGTGAATGCCATGCAGCGGGCCGAGGGCGTCGACGTGGCGCTGCTGAGCCCGGCCGAGCTGGCGGCGCGCTTCCCCTGGCTGGCCGTCGAGGATCTCGCCTTGGGTTCGCTGGGGCTGAGTGGCGAGGGCTGGTTCGATGGCCCGGCCCTGCATCGCGCCTTCCGGCGCAAGGCCAGGGCCTGCGGCGTGGCTTTCGTCGAAGCCGAGGCGACGGGCTTTGAGACAGCGGGTGATCGCGTGACGGCCGTGCGCTGCGCCGACGGTTCAAGCGTCGGTGGCGATGCCTTCGTCATCGCAGCCGGCGCGTGGAGCGCGCCTCTGGGTTCAGCGCTCGACGTTGAGCTGCCCATTCACGCCAAGAAGCGCGATGTCTTTGTGTTGGAGACACCGGCTTCGCTGCCCGGTTGCCCCCTGGTCATCGACCCGAGCGGCTTCTGGTTCCGTACCGAGGGGGCATTGGTCCTGGCGGGCGGCCCGCCGCGCGGCGACGATGCCGACGAGGCGCCGCTGCACGACATCGACCACGGCCTCTTCGACGAGCTGCTGTGGCCCACGCTCGCGGCGCGTGTGCCGCAGCTCGAAGCACTTCGCGTGCGTTCGGCCTGGGCCGGCTATTACGAGATGAATGCCTTCGACCACAACGGCCTGGCCGGCCGGCTGCCGGGGTATGCGAATGCCTTCACCGCCTGTGGCTTCTCGGGCCACGGCATGCAGCAGTCGCCCGCGGTCGGGCATTCGATGGCCCGGCTGATCGCGGGCCTGGAGGCGCCGCTGATCGAGGCGCTGGCGCCGCAGCGCTTGCTGGACGGTCGGCCTCTCCTCGAGGCCAACGTCATTTAACGGTTGCGCACCCGCTTCTTGGGCGGCGGCGGTTCGCTGCGCACCCAGCGGGTGGCCGTCAGCGCAGCCGACACGGCACTGGTCTTGTTGTCCACATAGCCCCAGCCACGCATGGCGATGCGGACCACGGCGTCCGACGGGTCGGCGTCCGGGCCCTTGGGGTGCACGACCCAGACGGTCTTGCAGATCATGTCGGCATGGAACTCGGCCATGCGCGGCAGCTCCGACGCCTGGCTCAGCACGGCCACCAGCATGCGCGCCTCGCGCAGATTGGTCGTAATGCCGCCGGCCAGGGCCTCGGCCAGGGCCGGGTCCAGGGTGCCGACGGTGGGACCGATGAGCAGGGCGGGGTTGTCGGCGCTGACGCCGAGCTTGGCGGCCAGCGTGGGCGGCGGCGTCTGCAGCTTCTTCAGCCACTTGCCGGCTTCCTTCTCGCCAAGCACCAGGGCCACGGCCTCCTCGCCGATCTCGAAGCGCAGCTCCTCGCCGTCGACGCGCAGGTTCTGCAGCGCGGCGATCTCCCATTTGCGCTTGATCGCGCCGCGCAGCACGACGGTGGTCGACTCCAGCAGGGCGTTGACCTCTTCGGTCTCGGAGCCCACTCGGGCGGTGCAAAGGGCTTCACGTCCCATGGTCGTTCTCTCTTTCCAATTCAAAACTGCCCTGCAGGGCGGCCAGCACCTGCTGCAGGCGCGCAGGGTCGGTGCGGTACATCCAGAACCTGCCGCGCACCTCCAGCGTCAGCAGGCCGGTCTTGCGCAGCACCTTCAGGTGCTCGGACACGCTGGCCAGGGCCAGGGACGAAATCTCGGCCAGTTCACCGGCAGCGCATTCTCGGTTGAGGCATTCGCGCACAAAGCCGCGGCGCTCGGCATGGGCCAGCGCGCGCAGGGCCTCGTCGAGTTCCGCTTCAGTCACCCTGGATCAACGTCAGCAGATTGCCCGCCGGGTCGCGCACCTGGGCCTTGCGCACCCAGCCATTGTCGGTGACCGGCATCTCGACCCGGCCGCCGGTCGCTTCGGCCTGATTCAGGGCCTTGGCCAGGTCGGGCACGACGATGCCTATCGTGATGGCGGCGTCGGGTTGTTCGACCAGGGCGCCGTTGGGGCTGCCGGCGGGCGTCTGCAGCTGCGCGTAGCCCGGGCCGCGTGGCGCGATCTGCCAGCCGAACACCTCGGCGTAGAAGGGCCCCAGGCGTTCGAGATCGGGGCCGGCGACGTCGAAATGGCCGATGCCGAAGGCGGTGTGTGGGTGCTGCGTCATCGCGATCCTCCTTGCTGGAGTCGCGATTATTTCGGTGTTGTCCGAAATGTCAACCAGGCCAGGGCGCCGGCGACCACGCCGCTCAGGTGGGCGAAGGGGGCGACAGGGAAATCGAAGCCGGGTGTGTCGCGCAGCACCGGGCCGAGGGGATGCTCCAGGGCGAGCTTGATGACGAGGCCGACGAGCACGGCGGCGCCGATGTAGTGCTCACGGCTGCGGCGCGTGAACAGCGTCAGCGCGGCAATGGCGGCCAGGGCGTGCAGAGCACCCGACAGGCCGGCGTAGTGCTGCAGCTCAGGGCGCAGACACAGGCCGAGCTGGGTGAAGGGCAGGGCGACCCCGCCGGCGAGTGCTTCACGCGGGCCGAGCTGGGCGCGCCAGCCCAGCAGCGCCAGCACCGCGCAGCCGGCGAGATTGGCGGCGAGGTGAATCGGCGTCCAGTGCACGAAGGCGGCCGTGATGGCGCGCCAGGGCTGGGTTGCCACGAGGATGGGCTGCCAGTCCAGCACCTCACGCGGCAGCGGCCATGCCAGCAGGGACAGCGCGGCCAGGGCCGCGCAGAGCATCAGCCAAACACGGCTTGCCATAGGGCGCGCACGGCGTCACGGTGCGCGGCCAGCGGCGCGGCGGCGGCTTCGTCCAAGGCAGTGGACTGCTCGTCCAGCCGGGCCTTGTGCTGCACGCGGCGCAGCTCGCGATAGGCATTGGCAGCGCTGACGCCGACGCCGGCCGGCAGCAGCCCGGCCGCTTCCGCCATGCGCAGCAGCGCGATGTTGCCGAGGTCGTCCTGCAGCTGCGGGTGGGTGGCCGAATGCGCCAGCACCAGGAACTGCACGGCGAACTCGGCGTCCATCATGCCGCCCTCGCTGTGCTTCACATCGAAGAGCTCCGCCTTCACCGGCCGGGCCGCGCGCACCTTCTCGCGCATGGCCTGCACCTCGCGCCGGAGTGCTTCGGCATCGCGCGGCGCCGTCAGCACCTGGCGGCGCACGCCCTCGCAGCGCTCGGCCAGGGCGGCCTCGCCGGCGCAGAAGCGCGCCCGCGTGATGGCCTGGTGTTCCCAGGTCCAGGCGGTGTTGCTGCCGCGGCCGGTCTGGTAGGCCTCGAAATGGGCCAGCGATGTGACCAGCAGGCCCGAGTTGCCGTTGGGCCGCAGCGCGGTGTCGATGTCGAACAGCTCGCCGGCGGCGGTGCGCAGCGTCAGCCAGGTGATGAGGCGGCGCACGAAGGCGCCGTAGATCTCGCTGGCGTTCTCGTCCTCGTCGTCGAAGACGAAGACCACGTCCAGGTCGCCGCCATAGCCCAGCTCCTTGCCGCCCAGCTTGCCGTAGGCGATGACGGCCAGGCGCGGGTCCTTGCGGTGGGCCTTGGCGAAGCGCGCCCAGGCCCAGTGGATGGCGATCTGCAGCACGGCATCGGCCAGCAGCGACAGGTCGTCGGCCACCTGCTCGACGGTGATGCGGCCTTCGACGTCACGCACCAGCGTGCGGAAGACCTCGGCGTGGTGGGCGCGGCGCAGCGTGTCCAGCAGGGCCTCCTCGTCGGCCTCGCCGCTGCGCTCCCATCCCTGCTCGCGCTCCAGCAGGTCGGCGATGAAGGCCTCGCGATCGAAGCGGGCGTTCAGCAGCAACGGGTCGGCGAGCTCGTCGATGACGCCCGGGTGCTGCATCAGATAGCGCATCGGCCAGCGCGCCAGGCCCAACAGGCGCAGCAGGCGCTGCTGCACGGCCGGGCGCTCGACCAGCAAGGCCAGGTAACTCTCACGACGCAGCAGCGGGCCGACCCAGTCGACAAAGCGCAGGGCGGCATCCAGCGAGCATTCCTCGGCCGCCACGGCCTGGGCCGCGCGGTGGAAGAGCTTGGCCAGGCGCTGGCGCGATTCCTCGCGCAGGCCCTGCACGCGCGGCGTCTCGGCGAGGGCGCGCACGGCCGTCGCCAGTTCGGGCGGCAGGCCATTGAGGAAGTCCTCGCCATCCACAGCCGGCTTCGGCCCGCCGCACTGGCCGCCCTTGCAGCCGCCTTGCGGCTTGCCGCCCTCGTGCAGCAGCGAATCGAATTCGGTCGCCACCAGCTCGCGCACCTCGCCCAACTGCTCGAACAGCTCGCAGGCCTCGCGGCTGCATTTCAGGCCGAGAGACGCGGCAATCCAGGCCAAGTCGGCATCGCCCTGCGGCAGGCAATGGGTCTGCTGGTCGTCCAGGAACTGGATGCGGTGCTCGACGCGGCGCAGGAAGACATAGGCCTCGCTGAGCCTGGCCGCCGTCTCGGCCTTCATCAGCCCGCCGGCGGCCAGCTGGGCCAGGGCCTTGACGGTGGAGCGGGTGCGGATCTCGGGGAACTGGCCGCCGCGCACCACCTGCAGCAGCTGCACGATGAACTCGATCTCGCGGATGCCGCCGCGCGACAGCTTGACGTCGTTGGCGCGCTCGGGCCGGCCGGCAGCGCGGGCCTTGGCCTCGCTGCGGATCTTGCCGTGCAGCTGGCGCAGGCCTTCGAAGACGCCGTAGTCCAGGTATCGTCGGTAGACAAAGGGCGTGACGAGGTGGCGCAGCTGCTGGGTGCGCGGGTCGCCCGGGGCGCCCATGCCCGACAGCGGCGCGACGACGCGGCTCTTCAGCCAGGCAAAGCGCTCCCACTCGCGGCCCTGCACGAGGAAATACTCCTCCAGCATGGCCAGGCTGACGACCGGCGGGCCGCTCTTGCCATTGGGGCGCAGGGCCAGGTCGACGCGGAAGACCTGGCCGTCGTCGGAGACGTCGCCGATCAGCGTGTAGAGGCGCTTCGCGACGCTGGAGAAGTATTCGTGGGCGGTGACAGGGCGTGAACCTTGCGTCTGGCCGTCATCTTCGTAAACGTAGATGAGGTCGATGTCCGACGAGACATTGAGCTCGCGCGCGCCCAGCTTGCCCATGCCGAGCACCCAGAAGGCGATGTCGCCGCCCTCGGCGGTGCGGGGTTCGCCGTGGATGGCGTCCAGCTCGGCGCGGGCCGCGGCCAGGGCCTTGTCAAGGGTCACCTCGGCCAGATGGGTCATGGCCAGCGTGACATCCTCCACGCTGGCGGCCTGTTCGATGTCCAGCACCGCCAGGCGCTCCAGCACCAGATGGCGGGCCACGCGCAGGGCGCTGGCCAGCGGGCGGCTGCCGGCCAGTTCCTCGATCAGCGTACCAATGACGGCGCGGTCGGGCAGGCCCGCCGGCAGCAGCGGCAGTTCGGCCGCATAACGGCGGCGAACCCGCTGCACATAGCGGCTGTGCTCAGCAGATGCGGGAAACGTTTGGCTCATGACCCTGTGCTAGATTGCCTGCCGGCCGGTTCTTCACGTGCCCCAAGACAACGTGTCTGACTTCTTCTCGGCCGCCCTCCATCGCTGCAACCGCGCCTCGCGCTGGCCCTTGCGCCTGTGCTGGCACGCCTTGCGCTGGGCGTTGCTGATCCTGGCCCTGCTGTGGGCTTTGGGGGTGACGGCCTGGGCTGTATTGCACTGGGCCATTCTCCCGCACGCCAATGACTGGCGTCCCTGGCTGGAAAAGGAAGCCTCAAAGGCTTTGGGGTTGGAATTGCGCATCGGCCGCATCACGGTCGAATCCAGTGGCTGGCTGCCGCGCATGGAACTGAGCGACGTGCAGGTGCTGGACGCCGCCGGCCGCCCGGCCCTGCGCCTGCCCCGCGTGGCCGCCGTGCTGTCGGCGCATTCCATGCTGGCCCTGGAGCCGCGCTTCTCTCAACTGCTGGTCGACAAGCCCGAGCTGACCATCCGCCGCGATGCCCAGGGGCGCATCTTCATCGCCGGCCTGGGCCTGGACGACACGGACAAGACCGATGCCGGCACCACCGAGGCCGGCATGGACTGGCTGTTCAGCCAGCCCGAACTCGCCATCGTCAACGGCCGCGTGCGCTGGGTGGACGAAAAGCGTGCCGACGCCCGGCCGCTGGAGCTGTCCGAGCTGAACTTTGTCATGCGCAACGGCCTGCGCCGCCACCAGCTGCGCCTGGACGCCACGCCGCCGCCGGACTGGGGCCGTCGCTTCACGCTGCGCGGCCAGTTCACGCAGAGCCTGCTGAAGCGGCCGGGGGAGTTCCAGCACTGGAGCGGCCAGGCCTATGCCGAGCTGCCGCGGGCCGACCTCAGCCAGCTGCGCCGCCATGTCGACCTGCCTTTCCAGTTGAGCGAAGGCGACGGCGCCGTGCGCGCCTGGGCCGACATCAAGAACGGCAGCCCCACGGCGGCCACGCTGGACCTGGCCCTGCGCTCGGTGCGCCTGAAGGTGCTGGATTCGGCCCCCGAGCTCAACCTGGACCACATCGAAGGCCGGCTGGACCTGGCGCGGGCCAAGGACCGCTTGAGCTTCCAGGCTCGCCAGCTCGGTTTTGTCAGCGGCGATGGCGTCACGTGGCCGCGCTCGGACTGGGGCGTGACCCTGCAGCTTGGCAAGGACGACGAGGTGCTGGGCGGCGAGGTCAATGCCCAGCGCCTGGACTTTGCGCTGATGGCCCAGATCGCCCAGCGCCTGCCGCTGGGTGAGCGCAGCCACAAGCTGCTGACGGAACTGGAGCCGCGCGGCGTGCTGACGGCGTTGACCGGCCAGTGGCAGGGCACGCTGGAGGCGCCGCGCAGCTACCGCGTCCGGGCCCAGATCGACGGCCTGGCGATTGCGGCCAAGCCCAGCGAACAGGAAGGCCATATCGGCCGCCCGGGCTTGCGCGGTGCCAGCCTGGAGTTGGACGCCAGCGAGCGCGGCGGCTCCGCCCGGCTGGCCGTGCACGACGGCGAGATCGAGCTGCCGGGCCTGTTCGAGGACAGCCATCTGCCCGTCACGCGGCTGTCCACGCAGATGCTTTGGCAGTTGGCCCAGCCTGCTGGCAAGACCCCCGGCGATGTCGAGCTGAAACTGCGCGAGCTGCAACTGCAGACGCCCGACTTCAGCGGCGACTTCGACGTCAGCTGGAAGCGCGCGGCCGGCGCCACGACGCCCGGCTTCCTGGACCTGAGCGGCAAGCTGCAGCGGGTGGAAGCGACGCGCGTGGCGCGCTACATCCCGGCGCGGCTGGTCAATACGCGCAGCTATGTGTCGCGCGCCGTGCTCGGTGGCGAGGCCCATGGCACCACCGTCAGGCTCAAGGGCGAGCTGGCCGATTTCCCCTTCGACGCGCCCAGGTCCACCGGCATCTTCAAGGTCGTGACCCAGGCCCAGGGTGTCAACCTGGCCTATGTGCCGCCCAGCGACAACGGCGGCAACTGGCCGGCCATGGAGAACGTCGACGCCGAGCTGGTCTTCGACCGCGCCGGCATGTTCATCAAGGACGGCCGCGCCAAGGTGCTGGGCTATGAACTCAGCGACGTCAACGGCGGCATCAAGGACCTGCACCATGGCCGGCTGCTGCAGCTCGACGGCAATGGCCGCGGCGCCGGCGCCGACCTGCTGCGCTTCGTGCGCGCCTCGCCGCTGGATGAATGGCTGGGCCATGCGCTGAGCACCACCACGGCCCAGGGCCCGGTCGGGCTCAAGCTCGGCATCGCCATCCCGCTGGACGACGTCAAGGAGACCACGGTCAAGGGGCAGCTGCAGCCCGGTGGCGTCGACGTCAAGCTGCGTCCCGAACTGCCGCCGCTGGCCGGCGTGCGCGGCCGCATCGACTTCGACCGCAAGGGCCTGCAGCTGGTTGGCGTGACGGCGCGGCTGCTGGGCGGCGACGCCGGCATCGAAGGCGGCAGCCAGCCGGGCGGCGGCATGCGCTTCGCCGTGCAGGGCCAGGCCACCGCCGAGGGCCTGCGCCGCGCCACCGAGCTGGGCGCCGTGGCCCGCCTGGCCCAGGCCGCCAGCGGCCAGGCCGCCTACCGCTTCCAGCTCGCCATTCCCAAAGACGGCCAGAGCGAACTCAGCGTCGCCAGCAATCTGCAGGGCCTGGCCCTGGACCTGCCGGCGCCCGGCCGCAAGGAAGCCGACGCGGTGCTGCCGCTGCGCCTGCTGATGACGCCGACGACCGCCGGCCACGACGAGCTGCGCCTGGAAGTGGGCGCGCCCGCGGCACCGCTGCTGCAGGCCCAGCTGCAGCGTGACATCTCCGGCCCCGGCTCCCAGGTGCTGCGTGGCGCCCTGGCCGTGCAGGACAAGCTGCCGGCCCTGCCGGCCAGCGGCGTGCTGCTGCAGGTCAATGTCGCGGCCCTGGACCTGGACGCCTGGCAGCAGCGCCTGGGCGGCCTGGCCGGCGGTGGTGGCAACGGCGGCGCTGGCGACAGCGACGACGCCGGCCTGCTGCCCAGCCAGATCTCCATGCGCAGCCAGGCGCTGAAGGTTGGCGGCCGCCAGCTCGGCCGCGCCAGCGCCGTGGTGGCGCGCGAGGGCGCCAACTGGCGCGTCAATGTCGACGCCGAGCAGATCTCCGGCCGCATCGAGTTGAAAGGTGTCAAGGGCGGCCAGATCGATGCCGTGCAGGCACGGCTGTCGCGGCTGTCGCTGCCGCGCCAGGAGGCCGATTCGGTCAGCGATCTCATCGATCCCGGCAAGGGCGACGCCGGCAGCAGCCCGCTGCCGTCGCTGGACATCGCGGTCGACGACTTCGAACTGCGCGGCAAGCGCCTGGGCCGGCTGGAGGTGCTCGCGCAGGCGCCGGCGGCCGCGCGCGATTGGAAGCTGGAGAAGCTGCAGATCACCTCGCCCGAGTCCACGCTGACGGCCACCGGCCGCTGGGGTGGCGAGCCCGGCGCCAAGCGCCGCACCCAGCTCGACTGGAAGCTGGACATCGCCGACGCCGGCAAGCTGCTGGAGCGTCTCGGCCAGGGCCAGAAGGACTCCCCCGTCTTGCGCGGCGGCAAGGGCGTGCTGGCCGGCCAGGTGGGCTGGGACGGCTCGCCGCTGGCCCCCCACTTCCCGAGCATGGCCGGCGCGTTGAATGTGCAGCTGGACACCGGCACCTTCCTGAAGGCCGAGCCCGGCGTCGGACGCCTGCTGGGCGTGCTCAGCCTGCAATCCCTGCCGCGCCGCTTCCTGCTGGACTTCCGCGATGTCTTTGCCGAGGGTTTCACCTTCGACGGCGTGACCGGTGACGTGAAGATCGCTGCCGGCGTGGCCCGCAGCGACAACATCCGCATCCGCGGTCTGCAGGCCTCGGTGCTGGTGGACGGCAGCACCGACCTGGCCGCCGAGACGCAGAAGCTGCGCGTCGTTGTCGTTCCCGAGGTGTCGGCCGGCGGTGCCTCGTTGGCCTATGCCGCCATCAACCCGGCCATCGCCTTGGGCGCCTTCCTGGCCCAGCTCATCCTGAGCCGCCCGGTGGCTGCGGCCAACACGCGCGAGTTCCACATCACCGGCACCTGGGACGACCCCAAGGTGGAGAAGGTCGAGGCACTGCCGGGCAGGGCGGCAAGCGCGGCAAGCGCTCCTTAACGAGAAGCTGCTGAGGCGGCGGCCTCCGCCTCCAACGCCTTCAACTGCAACCTCACCCCCGTGTAGCCGCGCAGCTGCGCCCACGCCGATCTCAGCTCGGGCTGGGCCATGAAGAGGGCATCGAAGCTGCCGTCGGCCGCCGCCAGGTTGAGCCCGCGCAGCAGGCGCTCGGCCAGCTGCGGCTTGTCGCGTGCGACGAAGAAATACAGCGGCTGCTTGTATTGCAGGGCCACGCCGGGCAGCTCGGCAAAGCCCAGTTCGGCATGCTGGATCAGCTCGGCATCGATCTCGTCGCGGGTGCGCGGGATGAAGTCGAAGCGGCCGGCCTTGAGCATGCGGAACAGCAGGTCGAACTTGGGCGTCGTCTCGACGGCAAAGCCGTTGGCCTGCAGGATCTGGGTGTCGCTCCAGTAGGTGCCGGCGCCGGCCCGGAAGTGCCGCAGCGCCTGCAATGTGCGCGCCGAGCGCAGCGTCGGCAGGTCCGCCGCCCGCACGAGCAGGAAGCGCAGCTCGTTGGTGCCCTTGAGCAGGTTGAAGCGCACCGGCAGGGCCTGCGCCTCGCGCTCCGGCGTCGTCGTGCTCCAGATGATGTCGAGCTGACCGTCCTGCAGCATCTGGCGCAGGCGTGGCCGCGGCAGATCGGGCGGGGCGTGGACCAAGGCAGGCACCGGCTCGCGGTCTGCGGTCTTGCTCAAAGCCAGCTTCAGCACCTCGATATAGAAGCCGCCGTGGGCGCTGTAGGCATTGGGGTCGGGCAGGCGCAGTGTCTGCGGCACGGCGCCGCCACGGGCCACCGGCAGGGCGGCGGCAAGGGGCAGGCTCAGCAATTGACGGCGCAGGGCTGACAGGGGCGGCATGACCCTCCGATTCTGATCCCGCGACCCGGAGCGACGTGAGTTATCGGCGGGCGGTCCTGAAGGTGATGGACCAGCGCAGCGCATCCACCGGCGCGACGCTGTGCTGCCAGCCCCAGCGCGCCTCGCCCTGCAGCGCGTAGAGGGAGCGCGGTGCGACGTTCAGCTTGACGATGTCTTCGCGCCTGGGGCTGTCCGGTGGATAGGGCCTGAAGCGCAGCAGGGCCTCGTGGCCCAGCGACACGCCGAAGACGTCCTCGAAGTCCGGCACATCGCGATGCCAGCCCAGCGGCGTGCCGGGCGTGTACTCGGCGACCAGCACATGCACGAGGGCATCTGCAGCGATGCCGGCCCAGCGCGCGACGCGTTCGCGCAGCGGATGCAGCTCCGCGATCAGTGGTGCCGACGGCCTCAGTTCGTTGCTGTCGTAGTCGAACTGCCCGCCGAAGCTGACGACGCGGCGACGGGCGGTATAGCTCTTGTACTTCGCCTCTTTCAACGGCAACCGCTTCACGAGTTCGATCAGCCCGGCCTTCCCGGCCGCCGACAGCCAGCCTGCCTCGTAGCGCAGGCCAGCTGGCAATGCGCCCGGCGAGGGCGGGAGGTCGTCGAACAGGCCGGCTTGCATCCGAGGCAGTTCAGGCCGGCGCCCAGGCTTTCAAGTCGGCCGCCGTCGCCTTGGCCTCCTGGCGCACCCAGGTCGCGAAGCGCTTCACGACGGGCAGGGCGGCGGCGTCCTCGCGGATGACGAGCAGGTTGGCGCGCGGCGAGGGCAGCAGCAGCGGGTGGGCCTGCACCAGCGTGCCCGCCTGCAGCCGCGGCAGCGCCAGGGACAGTCGCGTCACCGCGATGCCGAGACCCGCCTCGGCGGCGTCCAACGTGACGGCCGCGTCGTTGAAGGCCGGGCCTTCGGCCGGGGCGGTGATGCCCGCTGCGGCCTGCCACAGCGGCGCGTCGCCGGTCACAAGGCTGAGCAGGCGGGTGGCCGGCCAGCGTGCGGCGTCCGCCCCCAGCTCGCGCGCCAAGGCCGGCGTGGCGACGGCCAGCAGGCGGTCGCCGAACAGCATCTCGCCGCCATCCTCGGGCCGGCCATGGCGCAGGGCCACCAGGGCCAGGCGCGGCGGCGGGCGCACCAGGGCGTAGTCGGTCTGCACGATGAGTCTCACCGTCGGCACGGCCGCGATGAAGCGGTCCAGCCGCGGCAACAGCCAGGCGCGCGCCAGTGAGCCCAGGGTGGCGATCTGCAGCGTCGTGCGCGCCTCTTCCGGCTCGGGGTAGACGGCCTCGTGCAGGGCGGCCAGCGGACCACCCAGGCGGGCCAGCAAGTCGCGGCCTTCGACCGTCAGCCGCATCTGGTTGCCGACGCGCTGGAACAGGGTCTGGCCACACCAGTCCTCCAGCTGGCGCACCTGGCGGCTGATGGCGCCGGGCGTCAGGTGCAACTCGTCCGCCGCGCGGCTGAAGTTGCCCAGGCGGGCGGCGGCCTCGAAGACTTGCAGGGAGAACAGCGGCGGCAGGCGGTCACGCATGGTGTTGAGAAAAACGCAAAGCGGGTGTGTCAAAGCCTCGCTGGTGCGCGGGCGCCGCGAGGCTGACATTGGCGAGACGTTAACGCTTGAGGTTCAACCCATGTCCACGCAGGCCATCCTTGTCCATCAGTTCGGCGGCCCCGAGGTGCTGGAGCTGCAATCTGTTCCCCTGCCTCAGGCCGCCCCCGGCCGGGCCGTCGTCCGCATCGACTACGCCGGCATCAACTTCGTCGACCTCTACCAGCGCGAGGGCCGCTACCCCGGCATCACGCTGCCTTGGCGTCTGGGCCTCGAAGGGGCGGGCGAGCTCGTCGAGGCGGCGCCTGGCGCGGAGTTCAACGTCGGCGACCGCGTCGCCTTCACGACCGGCGTGCAGGGCGCCTATGCCAGCCATCTGGCCGTGCCGCTGGAGCACCTGGTGCGCGTGCCCGATGCGCTGTCCCTGCGCGACGCCGCCGCGACCCTGGAGCATGGCCTGACGGCGGCCATGCTGCTCGACGACGTCGCGCGCCTGCCGGCCGGCGAGCCGGTACTGGTGCACGCGGCGGCCGGCGGCGTGGGCGGCTGGTTGGTGCAGTGGCTGATCGCGCGCGGCCATCCCGTCTTCGGCACGGTGTCCAGCGACGCCAAGGCCGACTGGCTGCGCGGCCTGGGCGCCGTGCCGCTGCTGACGAGCAGCGACTGGGTGTCGGCCGCGCGCGGCGTCGCCGTCGTCTTCGACTCGGTCGGTCGCTCCACCTTCGCCGGCAGCCTGGAGGCCCTGCGCATGGGCGGCCATCTCATCCTCTTCGGCGCAGCCAGCGGCCAGCCCGAACCGGTCGACGTATTGTCGCTGCAGAAGAAGAGCCTGACGCTGACCCGGCCGGTGCTGCCCCACTTTCTGCCCGACGCCGCCAAGCGCCGCGCGCGGGCCGCGACGGTCTTCGAGGCCGTGCTGAGCGGCGCCGTGCAGCTGCGCATCCACGCCGAATTCCCGCTGGCCGACGTGGCCGGCGCCCATGACCTGCTGGCGTCGCGTGCGACGCAAGGCAAGCTCCTGCTCAAGCCATGACATCCAACCTCAAAGACCGCCTGGCCAGCCTCGGCCACACCCTGCCGGAACTCGGCGCTCCGGCCGCCAACTACCTCCACTACCGCGAGGGGAAGGGGTTGCTCGTCATCGCCGGCCAGATCGGCACGCCGGGCCGCGGCGCCCTCGATGCGCAGGCCGGTCGCGCCGAAGCCGAAGTGGCCGCCTTGAAGCTGCTTGCCGTGCTGGATGCTGCCATCGGTGGCGACCTCGGCCGCGTGCGCCAGGTGCTGCGCCTGGGCATCTTTGTCGCCGCGGCGCCGGGCTTCACGGAGCACAGCGCGGTGGCCGACGGCGCGTCCAATCTCGTCGTGGCTGTGTTGGGCGAGCGCGGCCGGCATGCCCGCGCGGCCGTCGGCGTGGCCAGCCTGCCGGCCGGCGCGGCGGTGGAGGTCGAGGCCCTGGTGGAGCTGGTGTCGTGATCGAGCCGCTGCTGCTCAACCATGCCGGCGCCTCGCCGATGTCGGCGGCGTCCCTGGCTGCCCTGCAGGAGCATCTGGCGCTGGAGACCCGCCTGGGGCCCATGGAGGCGGGCGACAGGGTCGCGCCGCAGCTGCAGCGACTGCGCGAAGACGCCGCCCGGTTGTTGAACGCCGGCAGCGACGAGATCGCTTTTCACGGCAGTGGCTCGGCAGCCTTTGGCACGGCCTGGTCGGCCTTCGTGCATGCAAAACCGCTGCGAGCGGGCGACCGCATCCTCGTGGGCCGCCAGGAATGGGGTGGCAATCTGGCGACCTACCGGCGCAGCGGCGCGACCGTGGAGGTGCTGCCCTGCCGTGCCGACGGCAGCGTCGACGCCGAGGCCAGCGCGGCACTGATCGACAAACGCGTGCGCTGGATCTCGCTGACCTGGCTGCCCGCCAATGGCGGCCTCATCAACGACGCGGCCGCGCTGGGACGCGTGGCGCGGGCGGCCGGCGTACCCTATTTCATCGATGCGGGGCAGGCCGTTGGCCAGCTGCCGGTGGATGTGCAGGCCCTGGGCTGCGATGTGCTGAAGAGCGCCGGCCGCAAGCATCTGCGCGGGCCGCGCGGCACGGCTCTGCTCTATGTGCGCAAGGGGTTCAGTGAGCAACTGGAGCCGTCCTGGGTGGATGTCTCGGGCGCTCGCTTCGAGACGGCGGAGCAGCCGGTGGCACTGCGACTGGCCCTGCAGGTGGCGACTGCCGAAGCGCTGGAGATCGGCATCGACGCCATCGCCGCCCACGTGCAGGGCCTGGCCGTGCTGTTGCGTGAGCGTCTGGCTGAGTTGCCGCATGTGCGCCTGCACGACCTCGGCAGCGGTACCCGCTCGGGCCTGGTCAGCTTCACCGTCGAAGGTGAAGCCGCGCCTGAGACCCGGGCCCGGCTGGCCGGCCAGGGCATCCATGTCGGGGCCAATGGCGTGCCCTACACGCCGCTGGACATGCAGGCCCGCGGGCTGGCAGGCATTGTCCGTGCCTCGTTTTCCTGGCTTAACAACTCAACGGACATCGAGCGGCTAGCATCGGCGCTATGAAAGTCGCTGCAGTTCAAATGGTCTCCGGCCCCGACGTGGCCGCCAATCTTTCGGCCGCACGCCTCCTGCTGGAGGACGCCGCCAAGCGCGGTGCCCAGCTGGCGGCCCTGCCGGAGTACTTCTGCCTGATGGGCATGCACGACAGCGACAAGCTGGCTCTTGCCGAGACCGAGGGCGAAGGCCCGATCCAGGCCATGCTGGCCAGCGCGGCGCGCGACCTGGGGCTGTGGATCATTGGCGGCACCTTGCCGATCAAGTCGACCACGGCCGAGAAGGTGCGCAACACGACGCTGGTGTTCTCGCCCGACGGCGAGCGCGTCGCGCGCTACGACAAGATCCACCTCTTCGCCTTCGACAACGGCCGCGAGAGCTATGACGAGGGCCGGGTGCTGGAGCCCGGCAGCCAGCCGACGAGTTTCGAGGCGGGCGGCATCAAGGTGGGCCTGTCGGTCTGCTACGACCTGCGCTTTCCCGAGCTCTACCGCGGCTATGCCGGCGTCGACCTGCTGGCCGTGCCGGCCGCCTTCACCTACACCACCGGCCAGGCCCATTGGGAGCTGCTGCTGCGCGCCCGTGCGGTCGAGAACCAGTGCTATGTCATCGCGCCGGCCCAGGGCGGCCAGCACCCCAACGGCCGCCGCACCTGGGGTCACAGCATGGTCATCGACCCCTGGGGCCAGGTGCTCAGCGTGCTTGCCGAAGGCGAGGGCGTCGTCGTGGCGGACGTGGACCCGGCCCGCCTGACCCAGGTGCGCCAGCAATTGCCGGCCCTGGCGCATCGCAAACTGGGGTAATCCCAGGGCGGTGACTTTCCGCTCGGCGAAGCGGGGCTTCTAGACTCGTCCGCTTCAGTCTTTCCGAGCCCTGCCATGCGTTTCAAACTCGCGGGCGCCGTTCTGGCGCTGTCGACCGCTCTGTCTGCCCTTGCCGCGCCGAGCGCGCCGCTGGGTCCCGTGACGAATCCGCTGTGGCTGCGCCAGTCCAGCATCTCGCCTGACGGCAAGCAGATCGCCTTCACCTTCCAGGGCAATCTTTACCTCGTGCCGGCCGGCGGCGGCACGGCGCGCCTGCTGGTGGCCAATGGCAACCATGTGACGGCGCCGGTCTGGTCGCCCGACGGCAAGCTGCTGGCCTATGCGGCCGACTTGTACGGCAACAACGACGTCTTTCTGGTCGCCGCCGAGGGCGGCCCCTCGCGGCGGTTGACGGCCCACTCGGTCGGTGAGACACCCATCGCCTTCACGCCCGATGGCAAGTCGGTGCTGTTCTCGGCCACGCGCCAGGACGCCCGCGCCAGCATGGCCTTCCCGTCGCCGGCCCTGGGCGAGCTCTACCAGGTCGGCATCGAGGGCGGTCGCCGTCCCGAGCAGATCTTCAGCGAGCCGGCCATGGCGGGACGCTACAACAAGGCCGGCAGCCAGCTCGTCTACGAAGACTGGAAGGGCTATGAGAACGCCTCGCGCAAACACCACATCTCGCCGGTGGCGCGCGACATCTGGCTGTGGGATGCCAAGACCGGCCAGCACCGCAAGCTGACCACGACCGGCGGCGAGAACCGCAACCCGGTCTGGTCGGCCGACGAGAAGTCGGTCTACTACCTCAGCGAGAAGAGCGGCTCCTTCAACGTCTGGAAGATGCCGCTGGACAACCCCGCGGCGACGCGCCAGATCACGAACTTCACCAAGAACCCGGTGCGCTTCCTCAGCGTCGCCGGTGACGGCACGCTGAGCTTCGGCTTCGACGGCGAGCTCTACACCATGGCCGGCGACACGGCCACGCCGCAGAAAGTCGGCATCGCCGTCGCGGCCGATGCCATGGTGCCGCGCGTCGAGAACCTGAAGCTGTCCGAGGGCGCGACCGACATGGCCGCCAGCCCCGATGGCAGCGAGGTGGCCGTCATCGTGCGCGGCCAGGTCTTCGTCACGTCGGCCGAGTTCGGCAACACCCGCCGCATCACCGAAGGCCCGGGCCAGAAGCGCTCGGTCAGCTTCAGCCCCGACGGCCGCAAGCTGCTGTACGCCTGCGAGGTCAACGGCCAGTGGAGCCTTTGCGAGGCGGCCATCGCCGGTGACAAGAAGGCCGTGCCCAGCTTCTTCAACGCGCCGCGCGTGACGACCAAGGTGCTGCTGCAGGACGCCCACCAGAACTTCCAGCCGCGCTATTCGCCCGACGGCAAGCAGGTCGCCTATCTGCAGGACCGCGCGGCCCTGCATGTGCTGGACATCGCCAGCGGCAAGCACCGCCAGGTGCTCTCCAGCGAATTCAACTACTCGTACGAGGACGGCGACCAGTGGTTCGACTGGGCACCCGACGGCAAGAGCCTGGTGGTGCAGTTCGTCGACCGCAACCGCTGGAGCGCCGAGGTGGGCGTGGTGCCGGCCGACGGCAGCGGCAAGCTGGTCAACCTGACCAACAGCGGCTACGAGGACGTGCATCCCCTCTTCGCGCGCCAGGGCCAGATGCTGATCTGGGCCTCCGACCGCCACGGCCTGCACGGCAACGGCGGCGGCGCGCGTACCGACGCCGACGTCTATGCGATGTTCCTGACCCGTGCCGCCTTCGACCGCTACCAGCTCGACAAGGCCGAGTTCGCGCAGCTGAAGCAGCGTGAGGAGGACGAGAAGAAGGACAAGAAGGACGAGGACAAGAAGGACGAGAAGAAGGACGACAAGAAGGCGGTCGACAAGAAAGACGACAAGAAGGACGAAGGCAAGAAGGACGAGAAAAAGCCCGAGCCGGCCAAGCCCGTCGTCATCGAGCAGGAGGGCCTGGAGAGCCGCATGGCGCGTATCTCCACCGTGTCGGGCGACATCAAGGACTTCGCGATGACGCCCGACGGCGAGCAGCTCTTCTACGTCGTCAAGACCGAAGACGGCCATGAGCTGTGGCAGGTGCGCCTGCGCGAGAAGGAAGGCAAGCGTGTTGCCTCGCTGCCCGGCGGGCGCATCGAGGCCGTCAGCCTGGTGCTGGATGCCAAGGGCGCCAACGGTTTCGTCATGACCGGCGGCAAGGTGCAGAAGTTCAAGGTGCCCGGCGACGACGGCAAGGGCGATGTGAAGACCGAAGGCGTCAAGTTCTCGGCCGAGCTGCGCATCGACCATGCCGCCGAGCGTGCCCAGATGTTCGACCACGTCTGGCGCCAGACCTACGAGAAGCTCTATGTCAGCGACATGGGCGGCGTGGACTGGGCCGGCTACCGCAAGGTCTACGAGCGCCAGCTGCCTTTCGTGGCCGACGGCGCCGACTTCGCCGAGCTGCTGAGCGAGATGCTGGGCGAGCTGAATGTCTCGCACACCGGCAGCAGCTACCGCCCCGCCTCGCGCGGTGACGCGACGGCATCCCTGGGCCTGTTCTACGACCCGGCCCACAAGGGTGCCGGCGTCAAGGTGGGCGAGGTCATCGAGGGTGGCCCGCTGGACCTGGCCTCGGCGAAGCTGAAGGCCGGCATGGTCATCGAGTCCATCGACGGCGAGGCCATCGCGGCCGGTGCCGAGTTCGACTCCATGCTGAACCTGAAGTCCGGCAAGCAGGTCGTGCTGGAGGTGCTGGACCCGGCCACGGGCAAGCACTTCGAGCAGACGGCCCGGGCCATCAGCCTGGGCGCCGAGCGCGAGCTGCTCTACAAGCGCTGGGTGCGCCAGGAGCGCGCCCTGGTGGACAAGCTCTCGGGCGGCCGCCTGGGCTATGTGCATGTGCGCGGCATGGACGACGGCAGCTACCGCCAGACCTTCTCCGACGCCATGGGCCGCGCCAGCGGCAAGGAAGCCCTCATCGTCGACACCCGCTTCAACGGCGGCGGCAATCTGCACGACGAGCTGGCGACGCTGCTGTCGGGCAAGCAATACCTGGAGTTCATGCCGCGCGGCCAGAGCCTGGGCTGGGAGCCCGTCGGCAAATGGATCAAGCCCTCGGCCGTGCTGATCAGCGAGAGCAACTACTCCGACGCCCATCTGTTCCCGTGGACCTACAAACATCTCGGCATCGGCAAGCTCATCGGCATGCCGGTGGCCGGCACCGGCACGGCCGTGTGGTGGGAAACCATGCAGGACGGCGCCACCGTCTTTGGCATCCCGCAGGTGGGCTTCCGCGCCCAGAACGGCGACTTCATGGAGCGCGCCCTGGTCACGCCGGACGTCGTCGTGCCGCATGACAAGGCCAAGCTGGATGCCGGCCAGGACCTGCAGCTGGAGGCGGCCGTCAAGTCGCTGTTGAACAAGTGAGCACTGCTGCCGTGATGCCGGTGGCCCAGCCGGGCCGCACCGTGGCCTGGGTCGTGGCCGTGCTGGTGGCGGTCTCGCTGTTCGGCAACTTCTACGTCTACGACTCCATCGGCCCGGTGGCCGATCTGCTGCAGCAGCAGCGCGGTTTTGCGGATACGCAGATCGCGCTGCTGAACGCCATCTACAGCCTGCCAAACGTCGTCCTCATCCTGGTGGGCGGCGTGCTGGTGGACCGTTTCGGCGCGGCGCGCATGACGCTGATCACGGCCGGCATCTGCGCCCTCGGTGCGGCGCTCACGGCCTTCAGCCCCAGCTTCGCGGGCATAGCGGCGGGCCGGCTGCTGTTCGGCATCGGCGCCGAGACCTTCAACATCGCGACGCTGGCCGCCGTGGCCGACTACTTCGGCGGCCGCAGCCTGGCCCTGGCCATGGGTGCCGAACTGGCCGTGGGCCGCATGGGCTCCTATGGCGCCGACATGTCGCCGACCTGGTTCGCCAACGCCTACGCCCAGGGCTGGCAGCCGCCGCTGGTCATCGCCGCCGTCATCGCGGCCACGTCCTTCGTGGCGGCTTTCGCCTACTGGTGGGTGGACCGCGGCCCGCGCAATGCCGGCCTGCTGCCCACGGCCAAGTCTTCCGCCGAGAAGTTCGTCTGGCGCGACCTGCTGCACTTCGGCAAGGCCTACTGGTATCTGCTGCTGCTGTGCGTGCTCTGGTACTCGGTCATCTTGGCCTTTCGCAGCACCTTCTCGATCAAGTATTTCCAGCACGCCCACGGACTGGACCTGGCCGCGGCCGGGGAGATGAACAGCTATGTCTTCCTGGCGGCCATCTTCGCGACGCCGGCCTTTGGCTGGATGTGCGACCGCTTGGGCCGCTATGCGCCCTTCCTGGCCTTCGGCGCATTTCTGCTGCCGGTGTCCCTGGCCGTGCTGGCGCTGACGCACTGGAGCCTGTGGGTGCCGACGGCCCTGATCGGCGTCAGCTACTCCCTGGTGCCCGCCGTCATGTGGCCGCTGACCAGCCGCCTCGTCGCCCCCAATCGCTTCGGCACGGCCATCGGCCTGATGTGGGTGGTGCAGAACGCCGGCATCAGCGGCGCCAACCTCGTCGCCGGCTGGCTCAACGACCGGGCCGGCGCCAGCGCCGCCAACCCGGCGGGCTACAGCGACATGATGTGGTTCTTCGGGTTGACCAGCGTGGCGGGTTGCGTGTTTGCGCTGCTGCTGTGGGCGACGGCGGGGCGGGCGCGGCATGAGCGGGTGGCAAGGCGATGAATCGCCTTGCAGTTGCCTTCATGACCACCTTCGCCTTTGCGACCTGCGCGGAGGCGCTGGAAATCCGCTGCCCCGAAAAGATCCTGACCACGCAGCGCCTGGACAAGCAGGAGGCCGGTTGGCAGGAGTTTGTGCGGCCTAATGGTGACGGCGGCGTCGATGCGTATGCCTACGTGTCTGGAATTTCCATCTATTCCGACGATCCCAAGCTGCTCCAAGAATTGAAGCCTGACAACGAAACGGCCAGGGATCCCAGCTGGAGTTTCATAAAGCCTCCGCCGGGAACCCCGCCGCTGCACATGGCGTGTTACTACTCCCAGACGCGCATCGAGTTCGTCAGGGCCCTTCCCGCGAACGTCAAGAAGTGCACCGCCAAGCGTGGCGGTGTCCTTCAGTGCGATGTATTCAAGCCCTGAGACGTCGCTGCAGTCGAAGCGGACGGGGCGAATTCGAACCTTGGGTGGACTCAAGTGCATCCCAGCGCGATCATGAAAGCGATCCGTCGCTTCCTGCTGCTTTCGCCGCTTCTGTTTGTCGCCTTCTTCTACGTCGGCGGTGTTCTGGGTGTCGTCGTTCAGGAGCTCTTGTTGACCACCTCGACGGAGATGAACCCACTGGTCAGTCGCATTGCGCTTGCCGTTTTTGCTTTGCCCGCCTTCGTGGCGCCGGCGTGGGGCATCTCTCGCTCAGTCTGGCTTCTTTCGCGCAACAGGAGCAAGGTTGAAAGCCTGTGTGCACTCCTGCTTTCCTTGCCGTTCATGCTGGTCGTCATGGGTTCAATTCAGCGGGCCTCAGCAGCATCGCTGATCAGCCAGACCAGCACCGAGGCGGCACTGTGCATTTCTCAGTCGCAGGGGCAGCAGCGCGACTGCAAGCAATCTATGGCCTCAGCGTGACCGGAGCCGAGCACACCATGGGACTTCTGACCTTCACCATCAACCTCACCCTCGACGGCTGCGTCGACCACCAGGAAGGAATCGCCGACGACGAGACCCATGCCTTCTTCACCCGCTTGATGGACCAGGCCGGGGCGATGCTGTGGGGCCGCGTCACCTACGAGATGATGGAGAGCCACTGGCCAGCGGTCGCGCGTGGCGACGTGGCGGCGCCACCGGCGATGCACGATTGGGCGGTCAAGCTGGAGGCCAAGCCGAAGTACGTGGTGTCGTCGACGCGCACGACCTTCCCGTGGACTCACAGCCATCTCATCGGCGGCGACGATCTGCGCGCGGGCGTGCAGAAGCTCAAGGACGCGACCCCGGACGGCGTGCTGCTGGGCAGCGGCAAGCTGGCGGCCGAGCTGGACCGGCTGGATCTGATCGACGAGTACAAGCTTCTCGTCCACCCGAGGATCGCCGGCCACGGGCCGACGCTGTATGCCAGCGGGCTGCCCGCCACGCGACGGCTTGAACTGGTCTCGGCGAAACCGCTGCGATGCGGTTCAGTCGCTATGCACTACCGGCGCGCGCGCTGACCTGGCGGTCTACGGCCGCAGCGTGACCAGATCCCGCAGCAGCAGATCGATATTCGCCCGCAGCGCGCGTTCGTTGGCGATGCGCAGCCTCTCGTTGGGCGAGAGGATGGCCTCGCTGAAGCGGGCCTCGTCGGTGTTGGCGATGCGGCGCTGGTAGACGGTCTTGCCGCTGGCCTTGTCGACCAGGGTGTAGCGCACGGCGGTGCCGACGGTCACGCCCAGGGCGGGCACCATGGGTTGGTCGAGTGGCTCGAGTTCGGCCTGCAGTTCGAAACGCGGCGCCGGCTCGGGCGACAGCGGCTTCATGCCGACGGCCAGCAGCGATTCCTCCAGCGCCTGCTGCAGGGCATCCGCGCTGACCTTGGAGCCCCACCAGCGGCCGGTTTGCTGGCCGCCCTTGACGGTGGCGACGCCGACCTGGCGTTGCAGCGCGTCCGGCACCCAGCTGCGGATCTGCAGCGCATTGGCCGGCGTGACGGCCATGGGCAGGGGCTGGCTGGGCGTGCCGCAGCCGGCCAGCATCAGGGCCAGCAGGGCGGCGGGAAGCAGGGCATGGCGAGACATGGGTGGGCCATGCTAGGCCGAAGCGGTGGGCTCGATGGGCTTAAAAGCGGCGGCCGAGCTGGCCTGTTCAATGTTCAGACAGCGGTTCCGGGGCGCCCAGCGCGGAAATCACCTCCAGCATGCCCTTCACCTTGAAGGGCTTGAGCAGCAGGCGGCAGACATCCAGCTGCTTGAGCCGCAAGGCCAGTTCGACGTCGCAGCTCGACGCGGTCGCTGCCACAAGCACATTGGCCGGATGCGAGGACTCGCCGGCGCGCAGGCGGCGCAGCAGCTCCAGGGCTTCGCCGTCCTCGTCGATGGCGATCAGCAGCGCGTCGTAGCGGTGTTCGAACAGCAGCTTCTCGGCCACGGCCGTGCTGGTGGCCTCCTGTACATCAGCCAAGCCCATCTCGCGGGCCATGGTCGACACGGTGCGGCGCAGCACGAACTGGGGCTCGACGAGCAGCAGGCGGCCGTGGGGCGTGGCCGCAGTCACTGGCGCACCCTTCGGCCTGCGGCCTGTCCCGCCAAGCGGGAACGAGCTTGCTTGGGGCGGCCCGGCGCGGCGCTCATTCGCCACCTTCCTTCTCGCCCTGGCCCATCAATTCAGCCACGACCAGGTCACGCAGGGTGCCGAAGATGGCCCGGTCCAGCATGTCGAAATGGCGCGGCTTGGTGTCGATGAGGCAGAGGGTGCCGATGGCGGCGCCGCCGGGCAGGGCCAGGGGCGCGCCGATGTAGAAGCGGATGAAGGGTGCGCCGGTGACCAGGGGGTTGTCGGCAAAGCGCGGGTCCAGGGCCGCATCCAGCACCTCGAACAGCTCGGGCTGCAGAATGGCGTGGCCGCAGAAGGAGATCTCGCGCGAAGTCTCGCAGGCGTCCAGGCCGACGCGGGCCTTGAACCACTGGCGCTTTTCGTCGACCAGGCTGATCAGCACGATCGGCATGTCGAACTCTTCGGCGGCGAAGCCGACGATGCGGTCGAAGCGCTCCTCGGGCGGAGTGTCGAGGATGAGCAGCTCGCGCAGCACGCGCAAACGCTCGGCGTCGTTGGCGGGGATGGGGGCGGGCAGCATGCGATGGGCAGAAAGGTTAGGTGGAGTCTAGGCCGCCAGAACGACCGTGTGGGCTTGCAGCTGGCCGTCATCAGCGATCAGCAGCTCGCCCGCCGCGATCGGCAGCCGGAAACGCCGCGGGCCTGCGCTGCCCGGGTTGACGAAGAGCACGCCGTCCCTGTGCTCGATGCGCGGCTGGTGGGAATGGCCGGTGATGACGGCGGCGACGCCGGCCGCGCGCGGGTCGATGGCCAGTTCTGCCAGGTCGTGCAGCACCTGCAGGGTCACGCCGCCGGCCTGCAGCTGCGTCGCCTCCGGCAGGGCCCGTCCCCAGGGCGCGTTGTCGTTGTTGCCGCGCACGGCGGTCAGTGGTGCGATGGCGCGGAGCTGGTCCAGGATGACCGGGTCGCCAATGTCTCCGGCATGCACGATGAAGTTGCTGCCTTGCAGCCAGGCCAGGGCTTCGGGGCGCAGCAGGCCATGGGTGTCGGAGATCAGCCCGACCCGAATCACTTCACGTCCAGCGTGTAGGTCACGGCCTGCGACATGCTGGGCAGGATGGCGCCGAAGTTCAGCGTGTAGCGGCCACGCTTGAGCGGGCCCAGGGCCACGTAGTAGCCATTGCCGGCGGCCGGGGCGTCATCGTCAGGCGCGACGAGGAAGCAACCCTTGGTGGCCTGGCGATGTGCGTCCAGGCCTGAGAAGCGTTTGCCGTTGAGGTCCAGCACCAGGGCGGCGGGTGCCTCGGTGGCGGACTCGGCGCGCAGCATCAGCGAAGCGCAGGCCTCGCGCTCGTCGTCGGGCGGGAAGGCGATGAAGTTGGCCAGCGGGAAGAACAGCGTCTTGCCGGCCGGGATGCTGCAGCTGCGCACCGTGCGTTTGGTTCCGTAGGTGCCGGCCAGGAACCACACCGGCCCGGACTGGCCGCTGGCGCACAGGCTGCCGTCGCTGTCGGCTACCGGGCTGTCCTCGTCCTCGAAGGACATGGCCCAGTGCCACCAGCGCTTGGACCATTCCTCCTGGGAGGCGCCAGCGATCGCCTTGTCCGGCGGGATGAGCTGGGCCTGGGCAGGCAGGGCAGCGGCCAGCAGCAGGGCCAGCATGAGGGCGTGTCGCATCGGGTCTCGATTCAGGATTTTCGTTTGCGTTCCATGGCCACTTGCGAGACCTGGAAGCCGAGCTTCTCGTAAAAGGCCGCCACGCCGTCGCGGCCGGCACGCAGCACCCAGGTCATCTCGTCGTTGTCGCCCAGGGCGGCCTGGACTAGGGATCGGCCAACGCCGCGCCCGCGGTGGGATTCGGCAACGACGACCATGGAGATATAGCCATTGAAGAGGCCGTCGGTGATGGCGCGCAGAAAGCCGACGACCTGGCCGTTGTCGACTGCGACGAGGGCGATTTGAGACCGGGATATGAGTTCGGCAAAGACGCCGGCGTCGGCGACGCGATGACCCCAGTGGTTGGCGGCCAGCAGATGCCGCGCCGTCTCGATCTCGTCGTGCTGGATGGGACGGACCTCCACCTCAGCCTCCGAACATCATGCGGTGGGCGAGGGCTTTCTTGAGCGGTGTCGCCATCTCAAGACCGGCCAAGGCCAGACCCCGCAACCCCGGCAGCCCGGGCAGCCGCCAGGCGAAGCTGCGAGCCAGGAAATCCGTCGCGGCGATCATGGGCCAGCGGTCGGGGGCGCGCGCCCAGTCGATGCGGGCCAGCACGGCACCCAGGCCCTGACCGGTTTCAGCCGCTTCCCGCAACGCATCGACCAGGGCCTGGGCATCGCGCAGGCCGAGGTTGAGCCCCTGGCCGGCCACCGGATGCAGGGTCTGGGCCGCGTTGCCGATGCGCAGGGCACGCCCCTGCAGCAGCCGCGTCTCGGCGTTCAGGCCCAGGGGGAAACACTTCAGCGCCGAGATGCCGGTCAGCGTCCCGGCCACGTCGGGCAGCTGCTGCTGGATGACGACCAGGCGCTGGGCATCGTTCAGCGCGGCGATGTCGTCCTCGGCTTGGGGCAGGCACCAGACCAGGGCCGCGCGCGCGCCTTGGGCGTCGTCGGGCAGGGGCAGCAGGGCCAGCGGGCCGTTGCGTGTGAAGCGCTCGATGGCCAGGCCCCGCAGGCCGGGAGCCGCCAGGCGCACCTGGCCGACCCAGGCGTTCTGCTGGTAGTCGCTGGTGATGGACTTGCGCTCCTGCTCGGCAAACACGCCGCCCTCGGCGACGACGGCCAGGTCGAAGCGGTCGACAACCGGGCCTTCACCGCAGTCCAGCTCGACACCGCTGGCGTCGGACCGGATGGCGTACACAGGCGTCGCAAAGCGCGTGAACAGCCTTTCGCGCTGTTGCTCCGCCAACGCCAGCCAGCGCTGCTGCAGCGGCGCGACCAGGGCGCCATAGGGCAGCACGGCGCCGAGCTGGGGCACGCCTTGCTCGGCCGCGCTGATGCGCACCGCGCCGGCGATGGGGGAGGGCGGTGCCTGGCTGACGTGCACGGTCTGGATGGCCTGGGCGGTTTCGGACCGCCAGGCCTGCAGGCGCTGCAGCAGGCGGATGCTGCCCAGGTTCAGCGCCAGCGTGCGGGCGTCGCCGCTGATGTCGCGGTCCAGCGGGCGGGTGTCGAAGAGATGGATTTCGGCGGAGGCCAGGCGCTCGGCGGCGAGCAGGGCGAGGGCCAGGCCAGCAGGGCCTGCGCCAATGACAGCTAACTTCATGGCCTCAACGATACCTGTCGACGATGCGTGCCAGCGTTCCGTCCGCTTGCAGGGCGGCCAGGGCGGCGTCCAGCTCGACCAGCGTGAGCGGCGCATGCGGTGACAGCGCACAGGAGGTGCGCCAGTGCGTGACGACCAGGGGCGGGTGCAGGGCCACCGGTACCTCGCCGCGGCGCAGCAGATATTCCAGGCTGGCCTGGCCGACCAGGGCGTGGTCGATGCGGCCGAGGGCGAGCTTGCGCAGCAGGCTCTCCAGGCTGGGCCCGTCGTCGCGCTTGAAGCCGGTGCCCAGCGCCGCGGCGGCCTGGGTGTACTCAAAGCCGGCAATCGTGCCGATGCGCTGGCCGGCCACGTCCTGCAGCCGCAGCGGCGCGGGGTGGCGCCTGGCCGTGACCAGCAGCTCGCCGTCGTCCAGGAAGGGGTGGCTCCATTGCAGCGGACCGGGCAGCCAGGCGGGCAGATAGGTGCAGATCAGGTCGGCCTCATCACCCGCGATCAGCAGCGGGCCGACGCGGCGGCGCGGCACGACGCGAAAGCGCAGCGGGCGGCCCAGGCGGCGGCCGAGCTCGACGGCGATGTCATGCTGCAGGCCGTCGACGACCTGGCCGTCGCGGATCAGGGCCTGGGGCATCTGCACGCTGCTGTCGACCAGCACGATCAGCGGCGCCTCGGCCGCGGCCGCCAGCCCGGGCGCGCCCAGGGCCAGCAGCAGGTGGCGCCTTGTCAGCCCCAAGGCCGGCCCTTCAGCGGAAGCGCTCGACGATGCGCGCCAGGCTGCCGTCGGCCTGCATGGCGGCAATCGTCGCGTCGAGCTGGGCCAGCGAGACGCTGCTGCGCGGCGACAGCGCGCAGGCGGTGCGCAGCCTGGCGATGACCAGGGGCGGGTGCAACTCCAGCGGCAGCTCGCCGCGGCGCTGCAGATAGTCGAAGGTGACACGGCCGACGAGGGCGTGGTCCATGCGTCCCGAGGCCAGCTTGCGCAGATTGGTGATGACGTTGGGGGCGTCGTCGCGCACAAAGCCCGAGCCCAGGGCCGTCTCGGCCTCGGGGTAGAGGAAGCCCGCCACCGTGCCGATGCGCTGGCCCGTCACGTCCTGCAGCTGGGCCGGGGCCGGGCGGCGCGCGGCGGTGATCAGCAGATCGGCATCGTCCAGGTAGGGGCGGCTCCATTGCAGCGGGCCGGGCAGCCAGCCGGGGATGTAGTTGCAGGCCAGGTCGGCTTCCTGGCCCTGGTCCAGCAGCTGGGCGAGGCGGCGGCGCGGCACCAGGCGAAAGCGCACGGGGCGACCCAGGCGCTGGCCGATTTCCTGGGTGATCAGGACCTGCAGGCCGTCGACGGGGCGGCCGTCCTTGAACAGGGCCTGGGGCATCTCGAGGCTGCCGTCGATGAGGACGTGCAGGGGCGCTTCGTCGGCGCGCGCGGTGCACGTGCCGGCCAGGGCCATCAGAAGCAGGCTGCGCCTTGTCGGGCGTCCCACCATGGTTCTCCGTCGTGCGCCCCGCCCCCGGCGCGCTCGGGGGCATTGTGGCCATGCGCCGCCTCGACCGGCCAGCCCCCGATAAGCTGTGGCTTTTCCGCACCGCCTTCCCCCCCCAAGGATTTCCCATGCAATACCGCCGTCTCGGCCGCGCCGGCCTCCAGGTCTCCGAACTCTCGCTCGGTTCCTGGGTCACGTATCACAACCAGGTCGACACCAAGGCCGCCACCGAGATGCTGGCCGCCGCCTTCGACGCCGGCATCAACTTCTTCGACAACGCCGAGGTCTATGCCCAGGGCGAGAGCGAAGTCGTCATGGGCCAGGCCTTCAAGGCCCTGGGCTGGAACCGCCTGGACTACGTCGTCTCCAGCAAGTTCTTCTGGGGTCTGCAGCGCGACGGCGTGACGACCACCAACCGCAAGGACACGCTGAACCGCAAATACCTGATGCAGGCCGTCGACGGCTCGCTCAAGCGCATGCAGCTGGAGCACCTGGACCTCATCTACTGCCACCGCCCCGACCCCAACACGCCCATCGAGGAAACCGTCTGGGCCATGAGCGACATCATTCGCCAGGGCAAGGCGCTGTACTGGGGCACCAGCGAGTGGAGCGCCAGCGACATCCGCGCTGCGTGGGAGATCGCCGAGCGCCACCATCTGCACAAGCCGGTCGTCGAGCAGCCGCAGTACCACCTCTTCCATCGCCGCAAGGTCGAGCAGGAATACGCCCGCCTCTACGAAGACATCGGCCTGGGCCTGACCACCTGGAGCCCGCTGGCCTCGGGCCTGCTGACCGGCAAATACCGTGGCGGCATCCCCGCTGGCAGCCGTGGCGCGCTGGAGAACATGAGCTGGATGCGCGAGCAGCTGCAGGACAAGGCCAAGAACGACGCCGTCGGCAAGCTGTCCGAGATCGCCGCCGAACTGGGCTGCAACACCGCCCAGCTGGCCATCGCCTGGATCAACCGCAACCCGCGCGTATCCACCGTCATCCTGGGCGCCAGCCGCATCGAGCAGCTGCACGACAACCTGGGCGCTCTGGCCGTCACGCCCAAGCTGACGCCAGACGTTGTCGAACGCATCGACGCCATCGCCAAGCCCCTGGCGGGCTGAAGTAAGGACCCTCGTCCAGTCGCGCCACGCTGCACGCGGGCGCGCCTGACCGGTCCCCGAGGGGACGGCGATGCCTGCCGGATCGACCGGCAAGCACATCGCCCGGGGCGGGCCGGCTAGGGAGCGGCCCGGCGCTCGGCCCGCAAACCACCTGCGATTCAGCACACAGCCGGCCCGGTGCGTGGGAATCATTCACGTTCCCTGAGGGCAAGACCCGGCAAGCCGGGCCTGTTTGCTGACTGAGAATGCCGGCATGAGGGTCTTGACAACAAAAGGGTGCGCTGCAGCCTTGCTGATCGTCCTGGGGCTGCTGGCCACCGCGGCGCAGGCCGTCGTGCCGCGCTTCGAATCCATCGGCGAACCTGGCGCGGTACGGGACAACGTTGTCTCGGCCTTGGCGCTCGACGCCCGCGGCCTGCTTTGGGCCGGCTCGCCCGAGGGCCTGCTGCGCTTTGATGGCTATGTCTTCCGCCGCTATCCCCTCAGCGGCCCCGACGGCCAGCTGCTGCCCGAGCAGTTCGTGCGCGCCATGCTGCCCGACCCGCGCGGCTGGATGTGGGTGGCCGCCGGCAACAGCGGCCTGGTGCGCCTGGACCTGGCCACCGGCCGTTGGGACCGCTGGGCCCGTGACGGCAAGTCGGCCGACGAGACCGCCCCCGCCGCCAACACCGTGCGCACTTTTGCGCTGGAGAAGGACGGCACGCTGTGGATTGGCGGCAGCGGCGGCCTGGACCGCTTCGACGTCAAGGGCCAGCGCTTCACCCACCAGCGCGGCAAGGAAGACGGCCTGCCCGACCCTCGCGTGCAGACCCTGCTGGTCGACAAGCAGGGCACGCTGTGGATAGGCACCTGGCGCGGCCTGGCCCGCAAGGCCGTCGACGGCCCCATCGAGACGCTGGATGTGGGCCTGGGCGACCAGCTCATCACCATGATCAGCGAGTCACTTGACGGCCGCATCATCATTGGCACGGCCCAGGGCCGGCTGCGCGCGCTGTCGCCCAATGGCCAGCCTTTGCCTTTCAGCCCCGGCGCCCAGCCCGGTGCCACGTCGGGCGTCTGGCCCGTCATGGCCATGGCCCAGCCCGACGCCGACGAACTCTGGTTCGGCGACGCCTCGGGCGTGTCGCGCCGCCGCGCCACCGATGGCGCCCTGATCGAGCGCCTGCCCGCCACCGGCGCCGGCAGCGCGCCCCGCAGCGATGTGCGCGCGCTGATGCGCGACCCCTCCGGCACCGTATGGGCCGGCAGCTATGGCGGCGGCCTGATGCGCCATGTGCCTTCGCTGCCGGGCCTGTCCATGGTGCGCGAAGCCATCGGCTCCGTGTCCGGCGGCCTGGATGTGCGCAGCATCCTGCAGCTGGACAACGGCGAGATCTGGCTGGGCACGCTGGCCGGTGGCATCGAGCGCCGCGACCGCGAGCTGAATCCCCTCGGCCTCGTCGCTCAAGGCGGCGGCGGCCTGCCGCCGGGCCGCGTCAATGCGCTGGGCCAGAGCAAGGACGGCTCGGTCTGGGTCGCCATCGACACCCAGCTGCTGCGCTTTGACACGCAAGGCCGCTGGAAGGAAACCCTGCGCAGCGGCAATGCCGTGCCGCGGCGCTTCCAGGCCACCGAGGATGGCGCGCTGTGGATCGCCACGCTGGACGGGCTGATGCGCTGGACGCCCGAGCATCCGCAGATGCGCGCCATCCCGACGGCCGGCCTCGTCGGCGGTACCGGCGAGGTCAATGCCTTTGCCGTGCTGCCCGACGGCAGCCTGTGGGCCGGCGGCGCGGCCGGCCTGTTCCGTGTTGCCAAGCCCGGCGCCGACGACCCGGTCGCCGAATGGGTGGAGCCCAAGGGCCTGACCGGCCAGACCGTGCTCGGCATGGCCGTCGACCTGGCCGGCCGCCTGTGGGTGGACACCGGCACCGGCCTGCACCGCCTCATCGACAGCGACGGCAAGAAGGCGCGCTTCGAGGTCGTCGGGGCCTCCGATGTCGGCGGCGCCTTCGGGGCCAACCTGCTGTTCGACAAGCAGGGCCGCATCTGGTCGCAGCGCAATATGTACGACCCGCACAGTGGCGAGCGCCGTGAGCTGGGGGCGGCCGACGGCGCCGACCTCGGCACCGGCTGGTTCCGCGCCTACGCCAAGCTCGACGACGGCCGCATGCTGTTCGGCGGCGCCCGCGGCCTGCTCGTCGTCGACCCCAACCGCTTCTCGCCCTGGACCTACAAGCCGCCGCTGGTTGTTTCGGAACTGCGCGTCGACGGCGAAGAGCGCGCCCTGCCCATGGGCGGCACCGACATCGTGCTGGCCCCCGGCGAGCGCGGCCTGAGCCTGGTCTTCGCGTCGCTGGACTACAGCCAGCCCAGCCGCAACCGCTACCGCTACCGCCTGCAGGGCCTGGACGCCGGCTGGATCGATGCCGGCACTCTGGGGCGCACGGCCACCTACACCAATCTGTCGCCCGGCCACTACCAGCTGCTGATGCAGGGCAGCAACCGCGACGGCGCCTGGAGCGCCAACGAACTCAAGATCGGCGTCGACGTGCGCGCCGCCTGGTGGCAGACGCGCTGGGCCCTGGCCCTCGCCGTCGTCGCCGCCGTGCTGCTGGTGGCGGCCATCGTCAGCATGCGCACCCGCCTGCTGCTGCGCCACCGCCGCGTGCTCGAGCTGCGCGTGCAGGAGCGCACCGAGGCGCTGGAGGCTGCCAAGGCCGCGCTGACGGCCAAGTCTGTCGAGCTCGAGGAAGCCAGCCTCACCGACCCGCTGACCGGCCTGCGCAACCGCCGCTTCCTGGATCGCCAGATGCCGGCCGACGTGGCCCTGGCCCTGCGCCACTATGAGGCTTCGGCGACCGGCGGCGACGAGGTCGAGAGCGAGCAGGACCTGCTGTTCTTCCTCATCGACATCGACCATTTCAAGCGCATCAACGACGCCCACGGCCACATGGCCGGCGATGCCGTGCTGATGCAGATGCGCGGCCGCCTGGAGCAGGTCTTCCGCGCCACCGACTACCTGGTGCGCTGGGGTGGCGAGGAGTTCCTCATCGTCGCCCGCGGCACGCCGCGCCGCCGCGCGGCCGAGCTGGCCGAGCGCGCCCGCCAGGCCATCATGGCCCAGCCCTTCGAACTGGGCGGCGAGCTGCGCCTGCCGCTGACCTGCTCGGTCGGCTTCTCGGCCTTCCCGCTGTGCACCAGCCTGCCGCGCGCGCTGGACTGGCATGCCGCCATCGACCTGGCCGACGCCGCGCTCTACGACGCCAAGGACACCGGCCGCAACGCCTGGGTGGGCCTGCTGGACGCCACGGCCGACAGCGAGGACGAGCTGCGCCAGGACATCCGGCGGCCGCTGGACAGCTGGGCTTCCAGCGGGCGGCTGACGCTGCTGCGCTCCAGCCGCAGCTAGGGCTGGATTCGAGCGGCGGCGCTTCCTACCATCGCCGCCATGCAAGCGCCCGCCGCCGCCCATCCGCCGCTGTCCTTCGGCCATGCGGCCCTGGTCGGGCGGCTGGTCGACGAACTGCAGGCCAGCCTGCGGCCCGGCGCCGGCAGCAGCACCGAGCCGGCCCTGGTGGTCGGCGTCTTCGGTGAATGGGGTGCGGGCAAGAGCCGGCTGCTGCAGACGGTGGCGGACGCGCTGCCGCCCGGCGATGGCGAGCAGGAGCTGACCGTCGTCGTGCCCTTCAACGCCTGGCGCTACGAGCGCGAGGAGCACCTCCTCGTGCCGCTGCTGAAGGTGGCCCAGCAATGCCTGCGCAAGCGGCTGGAGGACAGCCTGGGCGAGGACATCGGCCGCAACGAGCGCCTGTCCGACCGCTTCGAGCTGCTGGGCGACCTGGCCCAGACCGTCTACCAGCATGGCGGCCGCGACCTGCTGCAGGCAGCGCTGGCGAGCCAGGGTGTCGTGTTCAAGCTGCCCGAGCTCAAGCCCGACACCGACAAGCCCAAACCCTCGACCTGGGCGCGCTGGCGGCAGCGCCGCGAGGCCCTCAAGCTGGCCCGCCGCCTGGCCCTGCCGGCCGACGGACTGAACAGCCTTTACTACGACTTCCTCGAACACCTGAAGTCCGTCACCGGCCGCAACCCGCGTGCCCTGGCCCTGCACCGTGAACGGCTCAAGTACCGCGGCCTGGGCTGGTGGCCGCGGCTGCGCTGGCAGGTCCGCGTCGGCTGGCATTGGCTGGGCTTGGGCGAGTTGCCGGCCGAGCCCGACTTCCGCCTCAACTTCGTCTTTCTCGTCGACGACCTCGACCGCTGCCTGCCCGACAAGGCCGTCGAGGTGCTGGAGGCCGTCAAGCTCTTCCTGGAGGTCGAGGGTTGTGCCTTCGTGCTGGCCCTGGACGAGGAGGTCGTCGAGCGCGGCATCGCGCACCGCTACCGCGACTACGCCCTGCAGGGCAAGGAAGGCATGACGCCCATCACCGGCGCCGAATACCTCGAGAAGCTCGTGCACCTGCCGGTGCGCCTGCCGCGCCCGACGAGGGCCGAGGCCGAGGACTTCCTGCTGCTCAAGCACCCGGCCCTGTTCGGCGCGGAGGGCAAGCCCAACGAGCTGGCCCGCCTGGTGGCGGCCATCACGCCCTCGGTGCCGCGCAAGCTGCACCGCATGATCACGCTGCTGGAGATGGCCGACCGGCTCGGCACCCCGGTCGGCGGCCAAGGGACCGAGCGCCGCCACTGGCTGGCCATCGTCTGCGCATTGCAGCTGTTCACGCCCTCGCTCTACCGCTATGTGCGCCTGCGCGGCCCGACGCTGCTGCTGACGCTGGCCGACTGGCGAGCCGACGCCCGCCTGCGCGATCTGGATGCCCTGCGCGGGGAGCTGGCCAACGACGTGCGTGCAGTGACCTCGCCCGCCGAGCTGAACTACCGACTGGTGCTGCTGCGCCTGCCCGACCTCTGCGCAGCCATCCTGCAGAACCGTTCGGGCTTCGACCTGCTGGAGCTGCTGGCCCAGGTGGGCGAGCTGAGGCAGAAGGCGCCGCTGACGGCGACACAGCTCGGCGCCCTGCTGGCCTTCACCGAGATCAAGGCGGAAGACAAGGCGCCGGAGCCCGCGGCGATGCCGCCCGTGGCCGGCGCTGCCGTCGTGGCTGCGCCAGTGCCCGCCATGCCACCACAACCCCCCGTGGCCGAGAAACCGGCGGCGTCGGACCCCGTGCGAGCCCCTGCGGCCGCAGCCCAGCCCGCGCCGGCGCCTCCTGCTGCCGAGCCCGCGCCCGCCCCGCCCGTCAGGGCCGAGGTGAGGCTGGAGGACGAGCGCGGCCTGCTGGAGGCCCTGGTCTCGGGCGATCTGGAGGTCGTGCGCTTCGCGCTGTCGAAGGAGGGCGAGGCCCTGCGCGGCCGCAGCCTGCCGACGGGCTTCTGGGAGCTGCTGCGCAACTCGCCCTGGTTCACGCGCATCGGCGGCTGGATGGTCGACGGCATGCCGCCCGGTCCTGTCGAGCAGGTGCTGCGCGAGCTGCGCCCCCATCTGTCCCAGGCCATGGCCATCGATCTGCTGCGCACCTATGGCGCGCCGCTGCATGCGGTGCTGCGCCGCCCGAGCTGGGCGAGCCGGGTCAAGGTCGATGAGGATGGCCATTCACCCTTTGTGCTGGCGCCTGCGCTGGACACCGATCTGCGCATCTCGCTGGCGACGCGCGAGGCCGCCTCGGCGGCCGACTGGCAGGTGCCGCGGGGATGGCTGTGCCCGACCGAAGATGTGCTGTCCCACCGCGTGGCGGACTGCCAGGTGATGCTGAAGGTGGGCGCGGACGCACGCTTTGGTGTCTTTGCCCTGCTGACCCTCATTCGTGAAGGCGGTGCCCGCCCGGCGACGCAGCGTCTGCGGTGGATGGAGGCAGGCCACTTCACGGCGGGGTCGCCTTCCAGTGAGCCTGGGCGTTCGCCCGACGAGCGCGCGCCCTTGTCCATCCAGGTGCACACGGGCTTCTGGATGGCCGACACGGCCTGCACCTGGGGTCTGTGGTGGGCCGTCATGCCGGAAGGCATGCCGCCCGGCTGGGACAGTGACCACGATCACGACCCGGTGATGGGGCTTTCTCCGGATCAGGTGCTGGATTTCCTGCGCCGCTTGGAGCTGCTCCTGCCGCCCTGCCAGGCCGCGCTGCCCGACGCCGTCGAATGGGAATATGCCTGCCGCGCAGGCACGAACACGCCCTGGGCCTTCGGCATGGATGTCAATTCGGGGCAGGTGCGCATGCTGAGCTCCGGGCCCGTACCGGTGGCCAGCCTGCCGCCCAACCCCTGGGGCCTGTACGAGATGCACGGCAACGTGGCCGAGATCTGTGCCGACGGGGCCAGCTACCCGGGGTTGGACGGTTCGTTCGCCGGGCCAATGCGGGCCGATCGCTTTGTGCTGCGCGGCGGCTCTTTCGCCGACCCGCCGGCAGCGACTCGATCCGCGGCTGTCCAGATGCTGGAGAGGAACGAGGGTGCGGGCTTTCGCTTCACGCTGCGGGCACGCGAGAAGCCACCCATCGTCGGCTCCTCGGCCGCTGTCTAGGCGCCCGGCGCCGGCCCCCAGCCGAAAGGCGCCGGCAGCACCGCCAGGATGCGTTGGCGCAGCGGCGCATAGGCTTCGTCCACCGCTTGCCCCGCTCGCGGTGCCAACGGGTCCTGGTGGCTGCCGAAAGCCTCGTCCAGCTCGGCCCAGTCTTCGGCGCTGAACGCGCGTGCCGCGTGCGGCAGGATCTCGGTTTCCTCGCGCTTCATGTGGCGCAGATAGCGTGCCGAGTACACGTGCAGCTGCTGCTCGAACTTGTCACGCCGCGCCTCGCCCATCTGCTCCCAGGCCAGCAGGCTGTGCTGCAGCTCGCGGATGGCGCGCTCGCCCTGGGCATGGTCGACCTCCAGGTCGTCCAGCGTGTCGCGCAGCCCGGGCGCCAGCGCCCTCAGCTTGGGAAAGAGCAGCTCGCTTTCCTTTTTGTGATGCAAGCGTTCGGGAAATTCGTCGACATAGAACAGCATGGCCCGCAGTGCGCCGAAGTCGGGCAGCGTGCCGGCCCGGCGCTGCGCCGCCAGCAGCAGCGGCAGCGTGCGCAGCATGGCCGCGAGGGCGTCGTGCTCGGCGCGGATGACGCGCACGGCCAGGGGCATGGGCGTGGGAGACATGCTTCAAGCGTCGCGCCGGAAAGGGCAACTGGTATTGCGCTGGATCAAGCCACGTCCAGGCACCCCCGTAAAATCCCGCGTTTTGCCCTTCCAGCCCAAGAAAGCCCCGGCCATGACCGCAACGACCGCCTCCCCCACCCTCATGGCCAACGCGATCCGCGCGCTGGCGATGGACGCCGTGCAGGCGGCCAATTCCGGCCACCCGGGCGCCCCGATGGGCATGGCCGACATCGCCGTGGCGCTGTGGGCGCGTCACCTCAAGCACAACCCGGCCAACCCGCACTGGGCCGACCGCGACCGCTTCGTGCTGTCCAACGGCCACGGCTCCATGCTGATCTACGCCCTGCTGCACCTGACGGGCTATGAGCTGCCCATCGAGGAGCTGAAGGCCTTCCGCCAGCTGCACAGCAAGACGCCGGGCCACCCCGAAGTGGGCATCACCGTCGGCATCGAGACGACGACGGGCCCGCTGGGCCAGGGCGTCACCAACGCCGTCGGCCTGGCCCTGGCCGAGAAGCTGATGGCGCGCGACTTCAACCGCGAAGGCCACACGGTCGTCGACCACCACACCTATGTCTTCCTGGGCGACGGCTGTCTGATGGAAGGCATCTCGCACGAAGCGGCCGCCCTGGCTGCGTCGTGGAAGCTGAACAAGCTGATCGCCATCTACGACGACAACGGCATCTCCATCGACGGCCAGGTCGCGCCCTGGTTCGGCGACGACACCGCCAAGCGCTTCCAGGCTTATGGCTGGAACGTCATCGGCCCGGTGGACGGCCATGAGGTCGATGCCGTCGACGACGCCATCGGCCAGGCCAAGAAGAGCCAGGACAAGCCGACGCTGATCATTGCCAAGACCCACATCGGCAAGGGCTCGCCCAACCGCGCCAACACCAGCAAGGCCCACGGCGAGCCCCTGGGTGCCGAAGAGATCAAGCTGACCCGCGAGGCCCTCGGCTGGACGCACGAGCCCTTCGTCGTGCCGCCCGAGGTCTACACCGCCTGGGACCACAAGTCCGCCGGCGACCGCGCCGAGAGCGAATGGGACGTGCGCTTCGACAGCTATGCCGAAGCCCACCCGGAGCTGGCTGCCGAGTTCCAGCGCCGCATGGCCGGCGTGCTGCCCGCCGACTTCGCGCAGATCGCTGTCGATGCCGTCGTCAAGGCCCATGCCGAAGCCCAGACCGTTGCCAGCCGAAAGGCGAGCCAGCTGGCCCTGGAAGCCTTCACGCTGAAGCTGCCCGAGATGCTGGGCGGCAGCGCCGACCTGACCGGCTCCAACCTGACCAACACGTCCAGCACGCCCGCCCTGCGCGTGGCCGCCGACGGCACCGTCAACAACGGCCGCCACATCAACTACGGCGTGCGCGAATTCGGCATGGCCGCCATCATGAACGGCATCGCCCTGCACGGCGGCTTCATCCCCTATGGCGGCACCTTCCTGACCTTCAGCGACTACAGCCGCAACGCCATCCGCATGGCCGCGCTGATGAAGACCCGCGTCATCCACGTGATGACGCACGACTCCATCGGCCTGGGCGAAGACGGCCCGACCCACCAGTCCATCGAGCATGTCGCTTCGCTGCGCCTGATCCCGGGCCTGGACGTCTGGCGCCCGGCCGACACGACCGAAACGGTCGTCGCCTGGACCATGGCCCTGGGCAATGCCCAGCGCCCCAGCCTGCTGGCCCTGAGCCGCCAGAACCTGACCTACTCGCCCAAGACCAATGTCGACGAGATCGCCAAGGGTGCCTATGTGCTGGCCGAGCCGGCCAAGGGCAAGGCCCAGGCCGTCATCATCGCCACCGGCTCCGAAGTGCAGCTGGCCATGGCCGCCAAGGCCCTGCTGGCCGAGCAGGGCGTCAAGGTGCGCGTGGTCTCCATGCCGTCGACCAATGTGTTCGACCGCCAGGACAAGGACTACAAGAAGAGCGTGCTGCCCAAGGGCCTGCCGCGCGTGGCCGTCGAGATGGGCGTCAGCGACTTCTGGTGGAAGTACGGTGTGGACGCCGTCGTCGGCATCGATACATTCGGCGAATCCGCGCCGGCCGGCGTGCTGTTCAAGCACTTCGGCTTCACGCCGGAGAACGTCGCCGCCACCGTCAAGGCGGTGCTGAAGAAGAAGTAATGCCGCTGCTCCCTCCTGGCCGGGCACGGCCAGGGAGTGAGTGATGTGGAAATGCCGGGCCGCGCTTGTCGCGGCCTTTTTCTTGTGGACCGGCAGCGCACGGGCCGAGCACGTCATCGGCGTGTCCTATACCTCGAGCGCCTGCCTGAAATACCCCGGTTTCAATCCTTTCTTCCTGCGCGGTGGCGGCATGCCCGACGTGCGCAAGTTCTTCGCCGATTTCCGGTTCCAGGCCGATCCCGCGCTGCCGCCCCAGGTCGATGTCGTGTATTCGAACCTGCATCCGGCGGCGCAGGCCTTCTTCGTCCAGCACCTGGAAGCCGTCCGTTGGACCTGTACCGAGCCGCCCGTGGACACGCAGACCCGTTTCGAATGGTCCTCGGTCAGCGGTCCGCCCGGCGGCCAGCTGCGGCAGACGAAATTCGGCGAGGCCCAGGTGACGCTGAGCCGTTTCCTGGCCTTGATGAAGGAAGTGCCCGAAGAGAGGGTCAGCTTCAACCTCGACGAGATGGGTTGTCCCTTCGTCGTGCGCTGGACGACCTTCCGGCCGGCCGCAGCGAACCGGGCCCGACCGCTCAGCGGCAAGCCCGACCCGCGGCAGGCCGCCTTGCTGCAATGGCTGGCCAGCCTGGAGGTCGATGTGGCCGACGCCCTGCGCGACAAGCTGATCGGCGAGTCCATGGACATCAAGATTCCCTGCGGGCGCATCAATCTCGCGCCGCCGTCAGCAACCGCTGCCAGTTCGGCGGGCTGAAGCCGTCATCCGTGCGACCGTTCATCCCTGAATCGCGGGACAGGCTGCCCTTTCCGCGACGGGATACTCGCGGCCAACATTAAAAAGCCGGGGCAGGCAGCATGCGCCGGTCGACTGGGTTGGCATCGGCGCCCTGATCCCGTTCAGCAGCCGAAAGCGCTGAAATCGCCCTGAAACCACCCCTGGGCGCGAATCACCGAGAATCGCGGCCGCACAGAATTTTTATCCTCCTGGAGACTTTTCCATGACCATCAAGATCGGCATCAACGGCTTCGGCCGCATCGGGCGCATGGTGTTCCGTGCCGCCGTCGCGAATTTCAAGGACATCGAGGTCGTCGCGATCAACGACCTGCTCGAGCCTGACTACCTGGCCTACATGCTCAAGTACGACAGCGTGCACGGCAAGTTCGACGGCGAAGTCTCCGTGGACGGCAACACCCTGGTCGTCAACGGCAAGAAGATCCGCCTGACCGCCGTCAAGGATCCGTCCGAGCTGCAATGGTCGGCCGTCGGCGCCGACATCGTCGTCGAAGCCACCGGCATCTTCCTGGACAAGGCCGGCGGCGAGAAGCACCTGGCCGCGGGCGCCAAGAAGGTCATCTTCTCGGCCCCCTCCAAGGATGAAACGCCGATGTTCGTCTTCGGTGTCAACCACACCAAGTACGCCGGCGAAGCCATCATCTCCAACGCCTCCTGCACGACCAACTGCCTGGCCCCGCTGGCCAAGGTGCTGAACGACAAGTGGGGCATCAAGCGCGGCCTGATGACCACCGTGCACGCCGCCACCGCCACGCAGAAGACCGTGGACGGCCCGAGCAACAAGGACTGGCGCGGCGGCCGCGGCATCCTCGAGAACATCATCCCCAGCAGCACCGGCGCCGCCAAGGCCGTCGGCAAGGTCATCCCCGAGCTGAACAAGAAGCTGACCGGCATGGCCTTCCGCGTGCCGACCAGCGATGTCTCTGTCGTTGACCTGACCGTCGAACTGAACAACGAAGCCAGCTACGCCGACATCTGCGCCGAGTTCAAGGCCCAGAGCCAGGGCGCGCTGAAGGGCGTGCTGGGCTACACGGAAGACAAGGTCGTCGCGACCGACTTCCGCGGCGACGCCCGCACCTCCATCTTCGACGCCGAAGCCGGCATCGCCCTGGACGGCACCTTCGTCAAGCTGGTGTCCTGGTATGACAACGAGTGGGGCTATTCGAACAAGGTCCTCGAGATGGTCCGCGTTGTCGCCGGCTGATCGATAGCCGTTTCGACCTGATGAAACCCCGCAAGACATCATGTCTTGCGGGGTTTCTGCTTTCTTGCGCGCCACATTTGTTTGCGATTGCTTCCCGGGCTCACACATAAACTGGCAGCCCGTCCCGTACGAGCTCGCCGTCATGAAGTCCATGCGTCTGCTGTCGATCGTTGTCCTGGCCGCGCTGGCCTTCCCGGTCCTGGCCCAGACGGCCGACACGGAAGCCCGCGTCATCGTTCGCTTCAAGCCCCAGGCCGACAGCGTGCGCGCCAAGGCCCTGGCCCTGCGGGCGACGCGGACCGAGGCGCGCGAGATCGCGCAGACGCGCGCCACGGCCCTGGGCTTGCGCACCGGCCACCGCCTGGCCGCCGGCATCAGCCTGGACGAACGCACCCATGTGATGGTCGCCAAGGGCATGACCAGCGCCCAGCTGGCCAGGAGGCTGGCGGCGGACGGCGAAGTCGAACTGGTGGCCGTGGACCAGCGCCGCAAGATCAGCAAGCTGCCCAACGACCCGCTGTTCGGCGGTGCCGACGTGAACCCCGAGTCGACGGTCGGCGCGGTCCAGGCCCGCACCATCGACCAGTGGTATTTGAAGAAGCCCGCGGGCCAGGTCGTCTCCAGCATCAACGCGCCGGCCGCCTGGGACACGACGACCGGCACTTCCACCACCATCGTCGCCGTGCTGGACACCGGCGTGCGCATGGACCACCCGGACCTGGTGGGTCAATTCGTCACCGGCTACGACATGATCGGCTTCGGCAGCCCCGGCGCGACGTCGACGGCCATCGCCAATGACGGCGGCGGCGCCGATGCCGACCCCTCGGACCCGGGCGATTGGGTCGAGCAGGCGGACCTGAACGGCGTGCTGGGCAACAGCGGCTGCGACAGCAGCGACATCGGCAACAGCTCCTGGCACGGCACCCGGGTGTCCGGCCTGATTGCAGCGCTGAGCAACAACGGCCTGGGCATGGCCGGCGTCGGCTGGGGCCTGAAGATCATGCCGGTGCGCGTGCTCGGCAAGTGCGGCGGCTATGACAGCGACATCATGGCCGGCATGAAGTGGGCTGCCGGCATTGCGGTGCCCGGTCTCCCTGCCAATGCCAACAAGGCCAAGGTGCTCAATCTGAGCCTGGGTGGCAGCGGCAGCTGCAGCGACCTCTACAAGCAGACCATCTCGGCGGTCAACGCCGCCGGCGCCACCGTCGTCATTGCGGCGGGAAACTCAGAAGGGCTGGCCGTCGGCTCGCCGGGTAACTGCCCCGGCGTCGTCACGGTGGCGGCCCTGCGCCACGTCGGCACCAAGGTTGGCTTCTCCAGCCTCGGTACCGAGGTCACCATCGCGGCGCCTGGCGGCAACTGCATCAACACGGGTCTCAACGACGCCTGCCTCTACCCGATGATCAGCACGACCAACTCCGGCTCGAAGGGGCCGGTGGCCGCTGACAACGCCTACACCGGCAGCTCGGCCTCGGTCGGCACCAGCTTCTCGGCCCCCATCGTCAGCGGCATCGTCGGCTTGATGGCCTCGGTGCGGCCAAGCCTGACCTCGGTCGAGGCCACGCAGATCCTCAAGTCCACGGCGCGCGCCTTCCCGACGACGGGGGGCGGCAGCGCCGCGGACGGCAACCCGCCCCAGTGCAAGGCGCCCAGCGCCACGGCCCAGGACGAGTGCTATTGCACGACCACCACCTGCGGCGCCGGCATGGTGGACGCGGCTGCAGCCGTGGCCGCCACGGTGGCGCTGAACGGCACGACGGTGGCCATCACCCAGAACCCCGCCAGCGGCCTGACCGCCGGCCAGACGCTGACGCTGACAGCCGCGGCGAGCGGGCTGCCGGGTGGCCGCACGGTCGCGTCGACGGCCTGGGTGCTGGTGGACGGCGGCGGCATCGTGACGGCCTTCGCCTCGGGGGCCAACACGGCCACGGCAACGGCCACGCCCTCGGCAGCGGGCACGTTCACGGTGCGCGCCGATGTGACGGACAGCGCCGGTGCGGTCTACAGCCAGTCGTCGACGATCAGCGTGGCAGCGGTGGTGGTGACGCCACCGGCCACCAGCGGTGGTGGTGGTGGTGGTGGCGGTGCAGCCAGCGCCCTGTGGCTGGCCGGTCTGCTGCTGGCTGCGTTGGCGCTGAGGCGCTCAGCTGCTGGCCGCTGAAGCGGCAGGCGCTGCACTGCAGGGCCTGAAGCCGGCGGCCAGTGCCGAGTCCTTGGAGGCCTTGAGGCGGGCCGCCAGCAGGCCGTCGGCCTGGGCGATGACCAGGGTGTGGCGGCTCACCGGCTTCTTCAACTCCAGCACGCGCAGGCCCTTGAGGCCGCGCTTGTCCATGGCCTCGGACTGGGCCGTCGCCTCGGCCTGGGTCGCATGCTTGCTCAGCACGAAGGCCGGCTGCTCGGCCGGCAGGCCTTCCAGCGGCTCGAAATTGATGTGCAGCCCCTTGTAGGTGGCTTCCTTGCGGGCGCGGAACTCCGGGTCGGCCAGCTTGATGGTGGCCACCACCCAGACACCCGCCTGTTCGCTGCTGCGCACCTGGGCGTCGGCGCCTGCCGTCTTCAGCGCGGCCTGGGCGGCGGCCAGGGCGGCTTCGCCTTCGAGCGGGCCCAGCTCCAGGCAACTGCGCTGGGCCGCGGCCACGGCGGCGCTGGCGGCCAGGGGCTGGATGCGTTCGGGATGCTGCTGGGCCGCGACGCGCTGCGGCTCGCGGCCGCCTTGGGCCGGCAGGCCGGTGACGGTATCCAGCCAGCCGCGCGACCAGATGAAGAAGAGGGCGTTCACCGCCAGCAGCACGAGCACGACGATGCGCATCACAAGCGAGTCTCCAGTCTCAGGCTCAGTTCACCGCCGCTCATGGGCAGCAGGCCGGTGGCAGTTTCGAGCAGCAGCTCGCCGCGCTCGCTGACGCCGCGTGCGATGCCGGGCTGCTCGCCGACGCGTACGCGCTGATCAACGGCCAGGTCGCGCCGCGCGAAGGCGGGCTGCCAGGGCGCAAAGCCCAGGGAAGCAAAGTCGGCCAGCAGGGCCTGCAGGGCCGGGGCGAGGCGGTCCAGCGTGGCGACAGCCGTGACCGTGGGGTCCAGGGTCTGCAGGGCTGCGTGGCCGCTGGCGAAGGCGGCTCGGTCGGCGTCGGCGGGCAGGGGCTGCAGATTCAGGCCGATGCCGATGACGACACCGCGGCGCTCTCCCGCCAAAGGCACCGTCTCGATGAGGATGCCGCCGAGCTTGGCGCCGTCCAGGAAGAGGTCATTGGGCCACTTGAGCCGGATGCGCCCGCCGCCGGGGTCCAGCACATCGGCCACCGTGCAGCCGACGGCCAGGGAGAGACCGGCCAGGTCGAGTTCGGTCGGGAAGCTGCGGGCGACCGAAAAGGTCAGGGCAGCATCGTCGCTCTGCCAGGCCCGGCCCAGGCGACCGCGGCCGGCGGTCTGGCGCGAGGCCGAAATGATCAGGGGCCCGCCGCCGTCGCGCAGATGGGCCAGCGCCTCGGTGTTGGTCGAGCCGCATTCGGCGAGATGGCGCCGCTCCATGGGTTCAGCGTCCCGATCGACGCGTCTTGGGTGCCAGCATGGTGCCGCGGCAGGTGAGCGCGCCGCACCAGCAGGCGAACTGCTTCTTGACCTTGGCCGTGTGGCGGTCGTCCAGCACCAGGCCGTAGTCGTAGAACAGCTCCTCGCCGGGCTCCAGGTCGCGCAGGGCCTTGATGAAGACGCGGCCATCGACCTCGTCGGCCTCGCAATTGGGCTCGCAGGCGTGGTTGATCCAGCGCGCGTTGTTGCCGCCGTACAGCGCATCGATGACAAGGCCGCCATCGAGGTGGAAATAGAAGGTGTGGTTGGGCTGGGCCGGGTCGTGCGGGTGGCGTTCGACGGCCTGCTCCCAGGTGATGCGCTCGCCGGTGTACTCGATGATGCGGGCACCCGCCTCGATCGGGGCCACCGCGTAGACCCCGCGGCCGTGCACGCCGGAATCACGAACTTCGATCTTGCGGCGTGGGGTTTTGGCGGTCATCGGCGCTGTGGTACGGTGATTTCATGGGTGCGCGCGTGCGTAGGCGTGCGCGCGAGGCCCGGATTGTAGGCAGGGGATTTGGAGTCCCCCGCCTTTAGGGAAGACCTAGAGAAAGACCGATGAGCAAGACTCTGATCATTGCCGAGAAGCCCTCCGTTGCGCAGGACATCGTCCGCGCGCTGACGCCCGTGGCTGGCAAGTTCGACAAGCACGACGACCACTTCGAGAACGAGCAGTACGTCGTCAGCTCGGCGGTGGGCCACTTGGTGGAGATCGCGGCGCCCGAGGAATTCGACGTCAAGCGCGGCAAATGGAGCTTCGCCAACCTGCCCGTCATCCCGCCGCATTTCGACCTGAACCCGATCGACAAGAACAAGGGTCGGCTGAACGCATTGGCCAAGCTGATCCGCCGCAAGGACGTGACGGCCCTGATCAACGCCTGTGACGCGGGGCGCGAGGGCGAACTGATCTTTCGCCTCATCGAGCAGTACGCCCAGCCGGCCAAGGGCAAGCTGAACAAGCCCATCCAGCGCCTGTGGCTGCAGTCCATGACGCCCGCGGCCATCCGCGAAGGCTTCGAGAAGCTGCGCAGCGACGCCCAGATGCTGCCGCTGGCCGACGCCGCGCGCTGCCGCTCCGAGGCCGACTGGCTGGTCGGCATCAACGGCACGCGGGCCATGACGGCCTTCAACTCGCGTGACGGCGGCTTCTTCCTGACCACGGTCGGCCGCGTCCAGACGCCGACGCTGTCGGTGGTTGTCGAGCGCGAAGAAAAGATCCGCAAGCACATCGCCCGCGACTACTGGGAGCTGCGCGCCAACTTCGACGCCCAGGCCGGCCAGTACGAAGGCAAGTGGTTCGACCCGGCCTGGAAGAAGAACGACGACCTGGAGCGCCGCGCGGACCGGCTGTGGACCCAGGCCGAGGCCGACGAGATCGCCAAGGCCGTGCTCGGCAAGCCGGCCGTCGTCACCGAGGAAAGCAAGCCCAGCACCACCAGCTGCGGCGGCCTCTACGACCTGACGACGCTGCAGCGTGAGGCCAACTCGCGCTTCGGCTTCTCGGCCAAGACGACGCTGTCCATCGCCCAGGCCCTGTACGAGAAGCACAAGGTGCTGACCTATCCGCGGACGGACTCGCGCTTCCTGCCCGAGGACTATCTGGCTGTGGCCAAGGACACGGCCAAGATGCTGGCGACCGAGGACCTGCCCGGTCCGCTGGCCGCGCTGTCCCAGCACGCCGCCACGTCGCTGAAGGAGGGCTATATCAAGCCGACGAAGAAGGTCTTCGACAACGCCAAGGTGTCGGACCACTTCGCCATCATCCCGACGCTGCAGGCGCCCAAGGCCCTGACCGAGGTCGAGGCCAAGCTCTACGACATGGTCGTCAAGCGCTTCCTGGCGGTGTTCTTCCCGCCGGCCGAGTTCCTGGTCACGACCCGCATCAGCAAGGTCGACAACAAGCATCACTTCCAGACCAACGGCAAGGTGCTGGTCAAGCCGGGCTGGCTGGCCGTCTATGGCAAGGACGTCGACGACGAGGACGCCAACCTGGTGCCGGTGCAGCCCAATGAGGTGGTGCGCACCGAGAGTGTCGACGTGAAGGCCCTGCAGACCAAGCCGCCGGCGCGCTACACCGAAGCGACGCTGCTGAGCGCCATGGAAGGCGCCGGCAAGCTCATCGACGATGACGAGTTGCGCGAAGCCATGGCCGAGAAGGGCCTGGGTACGCCAGCGACGCGCGCCGCGACCATCGAAGGCCTGATCAGCGAGAAATACATGCTGCGCGAGGGCCGCGAGCTGATCCCGACGGCCAAGGCCTTCCAGCTGATGACGCTGCTGCGCGGCCTGGACGTGGAAGACCTGACCCGGCCCGAACTGACCGGCGACTGGGAGTTCAAGCTCTCGGAGATGGAGAAGGGCCGCCTCAAGCGCGAGGTCTTCATGGCCGAGATCGCGGCCATGACCGAGAAGATGGTCGCCAAGGCCAAGGGCTATGACCGCGACACCATCCCCGGCGACTACGCGACGCTGAAGACGCCTTGCCCCAAGTGCGGCGGCATCGTGAAAGAGAACTACCGCCGCTTCACCTGCACCGGCAAGAACGGCGATGGCAGCGACGCCTGCGGCTTCTCCATCGGCAAGATCCCGGGCGGCCGCAGCTTCGAGCTGCACGAGGTCGAGGCCTTTCTGCGCGACAAGAAGATCGGCCCGCTGGAAGGCTTCCGCTCCAAGGCGGGCTGGCCCTTCACGGCCGAGCTGGCCCTGGTCTATGACGAGGAAATCCAGAACTGGAAGCTGGAGTTCGACTTCGGCGAGGACGCCAAGAAGGCCGAGAACGACGGCGAGCCGGTGGACTTCTCCGGCCAGGCCTCGCTCGGCGCCTGCCCCAAGTGCAAGGGCCATGTCTATGAACACGGCGCCAACTACGTCTGCGAGCACTCGGTCGGCGCCCACGTGACCTGCGACTTCAAGACCGGCAAGGTCATCCTGACCCAGCCCATCGAGCCGGCCCAGGTGACCAAGCTGCTGGCCGACGGCAAGACCGACCTGCTGGAGAACTTCGTCTCCAACAAGACGCGCCGCAAGTTCAAGGCCTTCCTGGCCTATGACAAGAAGGAAGGCAAGGTCGTCTTCGAGTTCGAGCCGCGCGCCGCGAAGGCGCCGGCTGCCAAGAAGGCTCCTGCAAAAAAGGCTGCAGCCAAGGCCTGAGCCCACTGTTGCGAAGCAACCCCGTCGCGAGCCGACGGGTCGGTTGACAGGACTTATGCTCGCCGCATGGGCCTGAAAGGGCCGAATCGGGAGAGCGGGGGATGGCGTTGACGCCGATCAACCTCGGAATACAGACGCGCCTCACGGCGGGCATCGCGCTGGTCGCGAGCCTGCTGGTGCTGGCCGTGGGTTGGTACTGGACGACGCACGAAGAGGCCGAGCTGATGGCCGGGTTGCGCCAGCGCGAGGCGCGCATGGCCGGCCTCATCGAACGCGGCTTTGCCGGTCCGATCTGGAATCTCGATCACGTCGCCATCGAGAACCTGCTTGATGCCGTCATGGCCGACCCCGAGGTGCATGCCATCGAGCTCAAGGGCCTGGGTCTGCGCGGCGGCCAGGCCAAGCGCAGCCGCGACACCACGACCAGCACACCGTCGCCGGGGCAGCTCAGGCGCGAGTTCACCATCACCTACCAGCCGGCCGCGGACACCGCCGGCACCCAGGTCGCTTCGGCCGTCCTCGTCTTCACCAGCGATCTGGTCGACGGGCAGATCCAGCGCACCCGCCTCTTCGTCGTCGAACTGCTGGCCGTCGTTGTCGTCGGCATCGTCATCGCCAGCTCCCTGCTCGTGCACTGGCTGGTTCGCAGGCCGGTGCTGAAGCTGGGCGCCCTGGCCCAGCGCGTTGCCAAGGGCGATCTCGGCGCGCAGGAGACGGTGGAGCGCAACGACGAGATCGGCGAGCTGATCATGCGCTTCAACGCCATGAGCCTGAAGCTGCGCAGCGCCGCCGACCAGGTGCAGCTCAGCTCCGAAGGCCTGCGCGCCAGCGAGGCGCGCTATCGCAGCCTGTTCGAGAACGCGACCGAGGGCGTGTTCCAGGCCGATGCCGATGGCCGCGTGCTCAGCATGAACCGCGCCTTCACGCAGATGCTGGGCCTGGGCTCGCAAAGCCCGGTGGGGCGGCTGCTGCGCGACCTGACCGGCATCGAGCGCAGCGAGATGCGGCGCGTGGCCGCCGTCATGAACGAGCAGGGCAAGATCCAGCAATGCCAGCTGCAGCTGCGCAGCGCTGGCGGCCGGCCGCTGTGGGTGGAGCTGAATGCGCATTGGGTGGCGGCCGAAGGGGCTGGAGGCGGGGGCGGCCAGCGCCGCATCGAAGGCATGGTCAGCGACATCTCGCTGCGCCGCCAGGCCGAGGCCGAGCTGACGCGCCACCGCGACCATCTGGAAGAGCTCGTCAACGAGCGCACCGCCGAACTCAGCGAGGCCAAGCTGCGCGCCGAAAGCGCCAACCAGGCCAAGGGCCGCTTCCTGGCGACCATGAGCCACGAGTTCCGCACGCCGTTGAATGCCATCCTCGGCTTCACCCAGTTGCTGCAGATGGATGCCGCCATTCCCGCCGGTCAGCAGGCCAAGCTGCAGCTGATGCGCGATTCCGGCCTGCATCTGCTGGAGCTCATCAACGACGTGCTGGACATGGCCAGCATCGAGGCCGGCAAGGTGTCGCTGAAGGCCGCGCCGGTGGACCTGCGGGCCCTGGTCGACATGGCCTGCGACAGCGTGCGCCTGCGCGCCGAGCAGAAGGGCCTGGCCTTTGCGGTGGACGTCGATGCGCGCTTGCCGACCACGGTCGTGGCCGACGGCCAGCGCCTGCGCCAGGTGCTGCTCAACCTGCTGTCCAACGCCGTCAAGTTCACCGACAGCGGCAGCGTGCAGCTGGCCGCCCGCGTCGTCGAACTCGACGCGGCGCACACGCGGCTGCGCTTCGAGGTCAACGACAGCGGCATCGGCATGACGCCGGCCCAGCAGGCGCGGCTGTTCCAGGCCTTCGAGCAGGTCTCCGACGCCTCGCGTCATCTCGGCGGCACGGGCCTGGGCCTGTCCATCAGCCAGCAGCTGGTGCGGCTGATGGGCAGCCAGATCCTGGTGCAGAGCACGGCAGGGCAGGGCAGCAGTTTTGTCTTCGAGCTGAGGCTCCCGCTAGCGTGACCTGGGCAATCGCGGCCAAGCTGCTCGCCATCCTTGTTGCCGTGGCCATTGGCTGGGCCGTCGGCCGCATGCGCTGGCTGGGCGGCGGTGCGGCCGGCAGCGATAGCGACCCCGCCCGCGTGCTGGCCAATGCGGCCTTCTACATCTTCGTGCCGGCCCTGCTGTTCCGCACCACGGCGCGGCTGGACACCTCGACCCTGCCCTGGGCCTTCCTGTTCGCCTTCTTCGTGCCGGTGCTGGCCGTCGTCGCGCTGATCTATCTGTTCGAACGCTGGCGCCGCAAGCCGGGCGAGCCGGTCACCACGCCCAGCGTCAAGGCCATCACGGCGGGCTTCGGCAACACCCTGCAGGTGGGTGTGCCGGTGGCGGCCGGCGTGTTCGGCGAGCGGGGTCTCGCCATCCACATCGCCGTCGTCAGCCTGCACTCGCTGACCATCCTGACCCTGTTGACGGCCCTGGTCGAGCTGGACGTGGCGCGCGGCCGCGATTCGCGCAGCTTCCGCTCGACGCTGGCCCAGACGGTGCGCAACACCGTCATCCACCCCGTCGTGCTGCCGGTGCTGGCCGGCCTGACCTGGCATGCCACCGGCTGGGGCATCCCCACGGTCTTCGACGAGGTGCTGCAGAACCTCGGCACGGCCGTCGTGCCGCTGTGCCTGACGCTGATCGGCATGTCGCTGGCCTATTACGGCTGGCCCAAGTCCTGGCGCGGCCTGTCCGGCCTGGTGACGGCCAAGCTGCTGCTGATCCCGGCCGTCGTGCTGGGCATCGCGCACTGGGGGCTGGGCCTGAACGGCATGCCGCTGGCCGTCATCGTCATGCTGGCGGCCCTGCCCACCGGCTCCAACGCGCTGATCTTTGCCCAGCGCTATCGCACCATGGAGCCCGAGGTCACGGCCGCCACCGTCCTCTCCACCATTCTTTACGTCGCCACGGCGCCGCTGTGGCTGGCCTTGCTGGCATGGTTGTCACCTTGGTAAGCCTCACGGTGACTCCCGGCACTTCTGCCGCGCGCTGAACGCATCGCCCAATCTCCCTTGCACTGCCTGCCCTTCGAGGACCGAACCGCATGAAAGCTCCCGCCCCCCGCCGTCTCGTCGCGCTGCTGGCCCTGGCCGGCGCGCTGTCTGCGGTGCTGCCCGTGAATGCTGCACCGGTCGGCGCCGTCAGCACCGAGGCCGGCCGGCTTGCCGTGCACCAGGAGAAGGTCACGCTGGCCAATGGCTTCGAGGTCATCCTCGTCGAGGACCATCGCCTGCCGCTGGTCGCCTTCAACCTGTGGGTGCATGCCGGCCCGCGCAACGAGGCCCAGGGCCAGACGGGCTTTGCCCACCTGTTCGAACATCTGATGTTTGCCGGCAGCCGGCATGTGCCGCGCGGCGAGTTCGACAAGTTTGTCGATGCCGCTGGCGGCACCGACAGCAACGGCTCGACCAACTTCGACCGCACCAACTATTTCTTCACGCTGCCGTCCAACCAGCTCGAACTGGGCTTGTGGCTGAAGGCCGACATGCTGGGCTACATGATCGACGAGGTCGATTCGGTGTCCCTGGCCAACCAGCAGGACGTGGTGCGCAACGAGCGCCGCCAGAGCTTCGAGAACCGGCCCTACGGCATCGTCGAAGAGGCCCTCTACCAGGCCCTTTACCCGGAAGGCCACCCCTATCGTGCCGCCGTCATCGGCTCGCATGCCGACATCCAGAGCATCAAGCTCAAGGACGTCAAGGACTTCGCCCGCACCTATTACCGACCCAACAACGCGACGCTGGTGCTGGCCGGTGACTTCGACCCCCAGCAGGCCAAGGCCCTGGTGCAGAAGTATTTCGGCTCGCTGAAGGCCGGTGACAAGCTGCCGAAGGTCAAGGTCGCCACGCCCGAGATCACCCAGGAGCGCCGCCTCGTCGTCACCGACCGCATCGAGCTGTCGCGCCTGAACCTGGCCTGGCACACGCCTCCCATGTTTGCGGCCGGCGACGCCGAGCTGGACGTTGCCGCCCATGTGCTGGGTGGCGGCAAGGCCAGCCGCCTCTACGGCCTGCTGGTGCGCGACAAGCAGCTCGCCCAGAGCGTGCAGGTCTCGCAGGACTCGCAGTCGCTGAGCTCGGTGTTCAACATCGAGATCGTGGCCCGCCCCGGCGCCTCGCTGGACGAGATCGAGAAGCTGACGGATGCCGAGCTTGCCAAGCTGGCCACCACGCCGCCTTCTGAAGCCGAACTGAACCAGGCCCGCGCCACCATCGAGACCCAGCTGCTGCAGCGCATGGAGAAGGTCACGACGCTGGCCGATCTCGTCAACCACTACAACCAGATGGCCGGCGACCCTGACTTCGTCGGCAAGGACCTGGCGCGCTATGGCGCCACGACGCCGGCCGCCGTCAGCGCCACCGTGGCGCAGTGGCTGAAGAAGGACCGCCGCGTCGTCGTGCTGGCCCAGCCGGGCGAGCAGGTGCTGGCCGCCGAGGTGGCAACTCCGCCTGCGCCGACCAAGGCCGCCAAGGGGGAGCGTGAGTCGCTGAACGCTCTGGAGTCCTGGCGCAACAAGGCGCCCGGCGCCGGCAAGGCCAAGCCGCTGACGCTGCCGGCCGCGCAGAGCTTCACGCTGGCCAACGGCCTGACCGTCATCTTCTCGCCCAAGCCCGGCCTGCCGCTGGTGAGCGCCAGCCTCACGGTGCGCGCCGGCCAGGGCGCCAACCCGGCGGGCCAGCCGGGCCTGGCCGGCTTTGTGTCGGCCATGCTGCCCGAGGGCACGACGACACGCAGCGCCCAGCAGATTGCCGAGGCCGCCGCGGCCCTGGGCGCGACGCTGAACGCCCAGGCCGGCAGCGAGGAGGCGCGCGTCGAGTTCTCCGGCCTCAAGGCCAGCGCCAAGGAGGGCCTGGCCCTGCTGGCCGATGTCGCCCTGAACCCGGCCTTTGCCGCCCCCGAGATCGAGCGCCAGAAGGCCCAGCGCCTGGCTGCGCTGGCCCAGACGCGCGAGGAAGCCGCGCTGCTGGCCAATGTCGTGGGCAACCGCGTCGTCTATGGCGAGGGCCACCCGCTGGCGGCCAATGCCCTGGGCACCGAGGCCAGCATCAAGGCCGTCGACGCTGCGGCGCTGCGCGGCTTCTGGCAGGGCCATTACCGCCCTGAGCGCGCGGCCCTGGTGGTCGCCGGCGACCTGACCGAGGCCGAACTGCGCGGCCTCATCGAGCCGCTGTTCGGGGCCTGGAAGGCCGCGGGCGAAGCTGCGCCGGCCACGCCGCTGCCGGCGGCCCAGCCCATTGCCGCGCGCACCGTCGTCGTCGACAAGCCCGGTGCGCCGCAGACCGCCCTGGCCGTCGTTGCGCCCGGGCCTTTCGCCTCGACGCCCGACTGGGCGCCGGTCGAGGTCATGAACGCTGCCCTGGGCGGCCTGTTCACCTCGCGCATCAACAACCAGCTGCGCGAGGTCAAGGGCTACACCTACGGCATCTTCTCGGGCTATGCCATGGGTCGCGAGCGCGGCCAGTTCGGCATCCGCGGCAGCGTGCGCACCGACGTGACCGGTGCGTCGCTGACCGACATGTGGAAGGAGATCCAGGGCATGCGCGCCAAGCCCATGGGGGCGGCCGAGCTGAAGCGGGTGCGCAATGCCCGCCTGCTGTCCCTGCCGGGCTCCTTCGACACCAACCAGGCCGTCGTCGGCGCCTATGCCGCCAACTGGACCGTGGGCCGGCCGCTGAGCGCCGTGGCCGACGAGCCCAAGCAGCTGGCCGCCGTCACGGCCGCCACGGCACAGAAGGCCGCGCGCGATCACCTCGATCCGAACCAGCTCATCGTCGTCGCCGTGGGCGACAAGGCCAAGATCCTGCCCCAGCTGCAGGCGATCGGCCGCAAGGCCGAGTTGCGCGATACCGAGGGCAAGCCCCAGCCCTAGTCTGGCCGATTGCGCGCCGGCAGGGCCGGTGCGAGCATGCCTGCTTGGCCCCCGCCGGGCCTGGAGGTTGAATGCGTGCTCGCTCCTTCTCCGCCACCCGCCTGCTGCAAGCCCTGGCCGCCATCGGCCTCGTGGCCTTGGGAGGCAGCGCCGATCGCGCCGCTGCCTTCGATCCGCTGCTGAACAGCGTCGGCGGTGTCTGCGCGCCAACCGCGGCCGGCCAGCCGGCGCTGCTGCAGGCCTTGCTGGCCTCGGCTGCCACCCAGCCCAAGACCGAGACGGCACCCTTCCAGCCGGCGCCCATGAAGGCCGCCGCGGGCGATGTGCCTCTCTACAAGGACCTGGGCCGCATGAGCTTCAAGCTCGGCGCCGCCTCGCCCAGGGTGCAGGCCTATTTCGACCAGGGCCTGCGCCTGTCCTTCGCCTTCAACCATGCCGAGGCCCAGCGCGCCTTCCAGGCCGCGCAGAAGCTCGACCCCGGCTGCGGCCTGTGTTTCTGGGGCGAGGCGCTGATCCTCGGGCCCAACATCAATGTGCCCATGCAGGCCGAGGCCAATGCGCCGGCATGGGCCGCCCTGCAGCGTGCCGTCGCGCTGAAGGACAAGCTGCCGCCGCGTGAGCGCCTGCTGATCGAGGCCCTGCAGAAGCGCTATGCGGCCGAGCCGCCGCAGGACCGCACGCCGCTGGACGCCGCCTATGCCGACGCGATAAAACAGCTGGCGACCCGGTTCCCGGGCGAAGACCTGATGCAGGTGCTGGCCGCCGAGGCCGCCATGGACACCCAGCCCTGGGACTACTGGGAGGCCGCGGGTGCCAAGCCCAAGGGGCGCACGGCGGACATCCTGGCGGGGCTGGAGACCGTGCTCAAGCGCAACCCCAACCACGCCGGCGCCATCCACCTCTACATCCACGCCGTCGAGGCCTCGACGACACCCGACCGGGCCTTGGCGCCCGCGCGCCGCCTGGCCGCGCAGATGCCCGGCGCCGGCCACATCGTGCACATGCCGGCCCACATCTACTACCGCGTGGGCCTGTACCGTGAATCGCTGGAGGCCAACCGCGTGGCCATCGCCGTCGACGAGGCCTATTTCAAGCGCTCGCCGTCCGATCCCCTCTACCGCTCGGCATACTACCCGCACAACATCCACTTCCTGATGGTGTCGGCCCAGATGGGCGGCGCCGCCCAGACGGCCATCGACGCGGCGGCCAAGCTCGACGCCTCCATGCCCGATGACGTGGTGAAGGCCTTCCCCATCATGCAGCCCGTCAAGGCGGCGCCCTACACGACGCATGCCCAGTTCAGCCCGCCCGACGTCATCCTCAAGCTGGCCGCGCCGCCCGAAGACCTGGTGCTGGTGCGCGTCATGTACCACTACGCCCGTGCCCTGGCCCAGGCCGCGCGCAAGGACGCCTCCGCCGCCGAGCAGGAGATCGCGGCCCTGACCACGCTGGAGTCGGCCGACTTCAGCGCCTTCGACGCCTGGGGCATCCCGGCCAAGGCCATTGCGCAGACGGCCCGCCTCGTCGCCACGGCGCGGCTGGCCGATGCCCAGGGCGACCTCAATGGCGCCGCCGCGGCGCTGGAGCAGGCTGTTGCCCTCGAAGAGGGCCTGGCCTACACCGAGCCGGCCTACTGGTACTACCCGGTGCGCCAGTCCCTGGGCGCGATGCGCCTGCGCCAGGGCCGGCTGGACGAGGCCGAGAAGGCCCTGCGCGAGTCGCTGGTGCGGGTGCGCAACAACGGCTGGGCCCTGGCCGGCCTGGCCGAGGTCTACAGGCGCAAGGGCGACGCGGCCGGTGAGAAGAGCGCTCGCCAGGCGTTGAGCAAGACTTGGTTCGGCACGGAGGGCGGTCCCGACCTCACCAAGCTCTAGGTCAAGGCGCCTCGACGAAAATGGCGGCCATGAGCCTGACCGCCTACATGGACGACCTCGGCCGCGCCGCCCGCGCCGCCGCCACGCAGATGGCCGCCGCCTCGACGGCCGCCAAGAACACCGCGCTGCTGGCCCTGGCCCGCCGCCTGCGCGAGGCCGGCCCAGCCCTGGCCGAAGCCAATGCCCGCGATCTGGCCGGCGCTGCCGAGCTCAGCGGCCCGCTGCGCGACCGCCTCAAGCTCGATGCCAAGACCCTGGCCACGGTGGCTGAGGGCTGCGAGCAGATCGCCGCCATGCCCGACCCGGTCGGCGAGATCACCGGTGTGAAGCGCCGCCCCACCGGCATCAGCGTCGGCCAGATGCGCGTGCCCCTGGGCGTCTTCGGCATGATCTACGAGAGCCGCCCCAACGTGACCATCGAGGCCGCGTCGCTGGCCATCAAGAGCGGCAACGCCTGCATCCTGCGCGGCGGCTCCGAGGCCATCCACTCCAACCTGGCCCTGGCCGAGATCGTCGCTGCCTCGCTCGAGGAGGCCGGCCTGCCGCGTGCGGCTGTGCAGCTCGTCAACACGACCGACCGCGCCGCCGTCGGCCTGCTGATCAGCGCGCCGCAATGGGTGGACGTCATCATCCCGCGCGGCGGCAAGGGCCTGATCGAGCGCATCAGCGCCGAGGCCAAGGTGCCGGTCATCAAGCACCTGGACGGCAACTGCCACAGCTATGTCGATGCCGAGGTGGACCTGGAGCAGGCGCTCAAGGTCGTCGACAACGCCAAGACGCAGAAGTACAGCCCCTGCAATGCGACCGAGTCGCTGCTGGTGCATGCGGCCCAGGCCAGAGCCTTCCTGCCGCGCATTGCCGAGATCTTCCACGCCAAGGGCGTGGAGATGCGTGGCTGCGGCCGCACCCGCGCCCTGCTTCCCGCGGCGGTGCCGGCGACCGAGGAAGACTGGTCCACCGAATACCTGGCGCCCACCATCAGCATCAAGGTGGTGGACTCGCTGGACGAGGCCATTGCCCACATCAACCGCTATGGCTCGCATCACACGGATGCCATCCTGACGACCAACCACCCGAACGCGATGCGCTTCCTGCGCGAGGTCGATTCGGCCAGCGTCATGGTCAACGCCAGCACCCGCTTTGCCGACGGCTTCGAGTACGGCCTGGGCGCCGAGATCGGCATCTCGACGGACAAGTTCCACGCCCGCGGCCCGGTGGGGCTGGAGGGGCTGACGTCGATGAAGTGGGTGGTGTTGGGGCAGGGCGAGGTGAGGGGTTGAGCGCTGACCTGGCGGGTTGTTTCGGCGGAAGTGCGTAGCTGCTCGCTGCATTGCCGGGAGTCCGTCCCGGCGGCCGGGTAACTTTCTTCTGCGGCGCCAGAAGAAAGTCACCAAAGAAGAGGCGCTGAGTTCACACCAGCACCACAGGCCTTCCCTGCGCATGGCAACAGCCGCTTGTAGAGAGGGAAGAGGCGACCCGCTCCGCTCTCGCTGCTGACCCTATGGAGAGCACCACGCATCGCAACAGCGGGCCGCTGAACGCGCGGCTGCACGCCGGGCTCACGAGAATGCCAAATACAGCGTCGCTCGGGCGACGCGACCACTGCCACCACCCTCGCCGTCGCCCCAGCGACTCAATACACCGAGCACAGAGGCTCTTCGCAAGAGCTGCCCGAACCGATTCGCTCGCGTATCCTGCGCCAGCACTGATCAGTCCAACTCAGCCCATCACGATGAAGCCCCTGCTCGCGCTGCTGCTGCTCCCCGTCTTCGCCCACGCCGATCCTCTCTACATCACCGTCCCCGGCGAAGCCTTCAGTCTGAAGCTGGACACGCCGGCGCTGACGCGCATCCAGGGCCAGGGCCAGGGCGAGGGCCGGCGCTTCAAGTACATGGCCAGCGGTGGCAGCTCGGGCATCACCATCAGCCTGTTCTCGGAAACCGCCGGCAGCGGCAGCAACGAGGAATGCCGCAGCACCTATTGGAAGAAGACGCAGGACGCGCCCATCCAGTTCAGCGACGTCAAGCTCTATGGCGGCGATGCGGCGCTGTTCGTCAGCAGTGTCATGGAAGCCACCTTGCAGGGCGCCAAGCAGAAGGCGGCCGACGGCCACGCCTATTTCGCCCGCAACGGCCTGTGCATGGACCTGCATGTCTCGCACTACCCCTACCAGCCCGGCAGCGAGAAGCGGGTGGAGGCCGTGTTGCAGTCGCTGGCGCTGGTCCAGTAGATCCCGTCGGGCGCCCTTGTACTGTCGCGCTGCCACCCCCGCTGACGCCGCTGCCTGCGTGACCCTGCGCGGCCTCACGCGCGAGAACGCCATCTCGGTCGCGCAGTTGGCGGCCATGGGCATCACGGCCGAGTCCTGGTCCGCTGCAGTTGCCTCCGGTGAGCTACCCGGTTTTGTCTGCATCGACGACCAGGGCACCCTCGTCGGCTACTGCTTCGGTGACAAGTCCACGGGTGAGGTCGTCGTGCTGGCCCTGCTGCCGGCCTGTGAAGGCCAGGGCCTTGGCAAGCGCCTGCTGAACCTGGTGGTGGGTGCCCTCGTCGAAGCGGGCCATCGTCGCCTCTTCCTGGGCTGCTCACCCGACCCCTCCGTGCGCTCCTACAGCTTCTATCGTCAGCAGGGCTGGAAATCGACCGGCCGCTTCGACAAGAACGGGGACGAGGAACTCGAACTTCTGGTCGCCAGCCCCTAGCTGCGCGCCTCGATACGGGGGGCTGCCCGGGTAGCATCCCGCCCATGACCGACAACCGCAAGGCCCTGGTGCTGTTTTCCGGCGGCCAGGACTCCACCACCTGCCTGGCCTGGGCCCTGGACCGTTATGCCGAGGTCGAGACCCTGGCCTTCGACTACGGCCAGCGCCACCGCATCGAGTTGGACTGCCGCAACACCGTGCGTGCCCAGATCGCGGCCCAGTTCCCGGCCTGGGCCGGCAAGCTTGGCGCTGACCATCTGCTGGACCTGTCCCTGCTCGGCCAGATCAGCGACACCGCCCTGACCAGCGAGCGCGCCATCGAGCTGCAGGCCAACGGCCTGCCCAACACCTTCGTCCCCGGCCGCAACCTGCTCTTCCTGACCTTTGCAGCGACGCTGGCCTATCGCCGCGGCGCGAGCGTGCTGGTCGGCGGCATGTGCGAGACCGATTTCTCCGGCTACCCCGACTGCCGCGACAACACCATGAAGGCCCTGCAGGTGGCCCTCAGCCTGGGACTGGACTCTCCCATGACGCTGGAGACGCCACTGATGTTCATCGACAAGGCCGCCACCTGGCGCCTGGCCGAGAGCCTGGGCGGCGCCGGCCTGGTCAAGCTCATCGTCGAGGACACCCACACCTGCTACCTCGGCGAGCGCGGCGAGTTGCATGCCTGGGGCCATGGCTGCGGCCGCTGCCCGGCCTGCGAGCTGCGTGCCCGCGGCTTCGCGCAGTACCGGGACCAGGCATGACCGCCTGGCAGTGGTTCGGCATCGCCGCCGCGGCGCTGCTGTTCTTCTGGGGCGTGGGCGCCTACAACCGCCTGATGTCGCTGCGCAATGTCATCGGCGAAGCCTTTGTGCAACTCGACGCCCATCTGAAGGACCGCAGCGAGGTCTGCGACAAGTTGTTGGCCGCCGTCGCGCCGCGCCTGCCCAGCGAGCAGGCGACGTTTGACGCACTCACCAGCGCTCAGGCCGAATCCCAGTCAGCGGCGACCGCCTCGCGCGCCAAGCCCTGGGCGCCCGACCCTGTCGGCACCCTGGCCGTCGCCAGCGCCCTGCATGCGGCGGCGCTGACGCGCCTGCTGTCCCTGCTGGACCATCAGGCCGAGCTGCGCAGCGAGACCGAGATCGACGGTCTGGTCAGTGAGTTGAAGCTCATCGAACGCCAGCGTGCCTTTGCCCGCCAGGTCTTCAACCAGGCCGTGTCGCAATACAACGAGGCCCTGCACCAGTTCCCGACGCGGGTGCTGGCGAATCTCTACGGTTTTGGCGAGGCGCGCTCGCTGTAAGGCCGGACGGGGCTGGCGCGACTGCGCCTCATGCGCACCCTGCTCGCCACCCTTCTGGTCTCCCTCAGCCTGTCAGCCACGGCCCAGCCGGCCACACTGAATGGCAACACCCTGGACGGCCAGCCCTTCAGCCTCGATGCCCTGCGCGGCAAGGTCGTCATGCTGTTCTTCTGGAACACCGACTGCGCGCCCTGCATCCAGAAGATGCCGGAGTTGCGCGCCAACGCGGCCGGCTGGCGCGGCAAGCCGTTCGAGCTGGTGCTGATCAGCACCGACCGCGATCGCACGGCGGCCTTGGCCTATCTGCAGACCTTGAAGCAAATCGAGAAGAACGGCCCGGCCATGCCGGCGCTGTGGGCGGGTGACCTGAAGTTCGCGGCGCCGCTGGCGGCACCTGCGGCCGTGCCGTTGACGCTGGTCATCGACACCAAGGGCGCCATCGTCGCGCGCCACGCCGGGCGCATCGCGCCCGAAGCCTGGGATGACGTCGCGGGGCTGCTGCCTTAGCTGACCGCGATCGCGCCCGAGTCGCACATCTCGCGGAACAGCGCGCTCATCGCCGCACCGCTCATGGCGTAGGGGTCGAGCTTGCCGGTCTCGGAATACTTCAGAAGCAGGGCCGGGTTCAAGCGGTGCAGATTGACCTGGCCCATGGTCCAACCGGCGAAGGCGCGCTCGGCGATTTCTTCGTAGCCCAGCAGGATCACGTCGCGGTGGCGGGTGTCCTCGACGATGCGCTTGTAGCGTGCGTTGACGGCATTGCGGCCGCCTTCGAGCACCTGCACGAAGACGCCATCGGTGAAGCACAGCAGGCCGGTGATGCCTTCCGCCGGGTTGTGCTCGCGCGAGGCCTTGAGGATGGCGGCGAGGTCGCCGTCGGCGGGCGCCGCGGTGGCGCGGCTGGCGTACATGAGTCGAACCAGCATGGTGATCAGCCTTTGGAAATCAGGGACAGGAACTCGCGGCGCAGGTTGGCGTCCTTGAGGAAGGCGCCGCGCATGACGCTGTTGGTCATCTTGGACTCGCTGTCCTTCACGCCGCGCCAGTGCATGCAGAAGTGGTCTGCTTCCATGACCAGGGCCAGTCCGTCGGGCTGCACGCGTTCCTGCAACTCGTTGGCCAGCATCGTGACGGCCTCTTCCTGGATCTGCGGGCGGCTCATGATCCAGTCGGTCAGCCGCACATACTTCGACAGCCCGATGAGGTTGGAGTGCTCGTTGGGCAGCAGGCCGATCCACACCTTGCCCATGATGGGGCAGAGGTGGTGGGAGCAGGCGCTGCGCACGGTGATGGGCCCCACGATCATCAGCTCGTTGAGGCGGCTGAAGTTCGGGAATTCGGTGACCGGAGGCGCCGCGGCATAGCGGCCGGCGAAGACCTCGCGCAGGAACATCTTGGCGACGCGCTTGGCCGTGTCCTGGGTGTTGTGGTCGCTGTCGGTGTCGATGACGAGGCTTTTGAGCACCTCCTGCATCTTGGCCTGCACCTCGGTCTGCAACGCATCCAGCTCGCCGGGCTCGATGTAGGCGGCGATGTTGTCGTTGGCGTGGTGGCGGCAGCCGGCCGACACGAGGCGGTAGCGGATGCGTTCGGAAACCGGGGCGTCAGAGGCGGGGGCATTCATGGGCGCGGATTCTCGGCCGAAAGCGTCCTCCTACACTGGCGCGATGTCCCAAAGCCCCCAATCGACCGGTCACAGCGCCCCGCTGCACCGGCTGCTCTCCCAGGCCGCCGACGCGGTCCAGGGCGTGCGCGAGGGCAAGTCCCTGACCGATCTGCTGGCCAAGGCGCCCGCTGATCTGCGCCCCGGCACCCAGGCCCTGGCCTTCACGGCGCTGCGCCGCCTGGGCGCGGCCGAGGCCGCCCGCCAGCAACTGGCCCCCAAGGCGCCGCCGCCCCGCGTCGATGCCCTGCTGCTGGTCGCCCTGGCCCTGCTCTGGCCCGACCCCGAGCCGGCCTACACCGATCACACCCTGGTCGACCAGGCCGTCAACGCCGCCAAGCAGCGCGCGCCGGCCAGCGCCGCCTTCATCAACGCGGTGCTGCGCCGCTTCCTGCGCGAGCGCGAAGCCATCGTCGCGGCCGCCGAACGCAGCCCGCAAGGCGCCTTCAACCATCCCGCCTGGTGGATAGAGAAGCTGCGCCAGGACTGGCCGTCGCAGTGGCAGGCCATCCTGGCCGCCAACAACCGCCCGCCGCCGATGACGCTGCGCGTGCACGCCCAGCGCGCCACGGCGGCCGAGTATGTGGAGCGCCTGGCCGCCGCCGGCATCGCCGCACGGGCCTTGGGCGCCCCCACGCCTCAGGCCGTCGTGCTGGACAAGCCCGTGCCGGTGTCGGCCTTGCCTGGCTTTGCCGAGGGCCTGGTCTCGGTCCAGGACGCCGCCGCCCAGCTCGCTGCGCCCCTGACCCTGGGCGCCGGATTGAAGCCCGGCGCGCGCGTGCTGGACGCCTGCTCCGCCCCCGGCGGCAAGACGGCCCACCTGCTCGAGTTGCAGTCCGACCTGCAGCTGACGGCCTTGGATGCCGACGCCCAGCGCCTGACGCGCGTGCAGGACAACCTCAACCGTCTCGGCCAGCAGGCCACGCTCAAGGCGGCCGATGCCCGCCAGACCGCCACCTGGTGGGACGGATCACCCTTCGACGCCATCCTGCTCGACGCCCCCTGCAGCGCCTCGGGCATCGTGCGCCGCCATCCCGACGTGCGCTGGCTGCGCCGCCCCGACGACATCGGCGCCCTGGCCCAGATCCAGGCCGAGCTGCTGGACGCCCTGTGGCCGCTGCTGGCGCCGGGCGGCCGCCTCGTCTACGCGACCTGTTCGGTCTTCCGTGCCGAAGGTCAGGCCCAGCTCGACGCGTTTTTGCAACGCCATCCCGACGCTATCTCCCACGCCGTGGCCGGGTTCACGGGCCACCTGCTCCCCCTGGCTGACAATGGTCTGCAACCCCAGCCGCCCCTGGACGGCTTCTTCTACGCCCTGTTGACCCGCTCCTGATTTGTTCGCCCGGATCGCCATCGCCGCCTTCTTTGCCGCGCTGCTCGCCCTGCTTCCCGGGCCGGCGCGGGCCGACGGCATCGAACTGTCGCAGCTGGCCACGCGCAAGGCGGATGACGGCCTGGACCTCAGCTTCACGACTCATTTCGAGCTGAGCCATGCCGCCGAAGACGCGCTGCACAAGGGCGTGCCCCTGTATTTCGTCGTCGAGGCCGCCGTGCTGCGCAACCGCTGGTACTGGCGCGACGCCCGCATCGCCCGTGCCGAGCGCACCTGGCGGCTGGCCTGGCAGCCGCTGACCCGGCAGTACCGGGTCTCCAACGGCGGCCTGCACCAGAGCTTCGCCACGCTGGAAGAGGCCATGACCGTGCTGCGCGGCCAGAGCGCCTGGCATATCGCCGAGCCCAAGGACATCGAGGACAGCGGCAGCTACTACCTCGAGTTCAGCTACAAGCTCGACGTCAGCCAGCTGCCGCGCCCCATGCAGATCGGCCTGCAGTCGGGCTTTGCCCTCAGCATCGAGCAGAAGCGCAATTTCGCGCCCGACTTTTCACTGAAATGACCAAGGCCGTGCGCAGGGCCGCGCCAAGCCGGCCTGCATCCCCTCGGGGAATCGACCGGTGTATTCGCCGGGCGAGGGGCCATGACTAAAGTTGCTCGATGGGGCTGGGTCATCACCCTGGTGACCCTCACCGGCGTTGCCGGCGTGCTGGCCTTCGTGCTTATCGTCGGCACCACCTCCGACCGCCGCTTCTTCGAGAAGCACTACCACTGGCTGTACTGGGTCAATGTCGGCGTTGCCGTCGTGCTGACGCTGGTCATCCTGACCGCCGCCGTGCGCCTGGTCGTGCGGGTGCGGCGCGGGCGCTTCGGCAGCCGGCTGCTGCTGAAGCTGGCCGGCATCTTCGCGCTGGTCGGCGTGGTGCCGGGCGTGATGATCTACGCGGTCTCCTACCAGTTCGTGAACCGCAGCATCGAGACCTGGTTCGACGTCAAGCTGGCCAGCGCGCTGGAGGCCGGCCTCAACCTGGGCCGCGGCACGCTGGACGCCCTGGTGGCCGACCTCGGCACCAAGACGCGTGACGCCGCCGACCAGCTCGCCGAGAGCAACACGCCCCAGCTGATCGGCCTGGAACGCGTGCGCGACAAGCTCGGCGCCCGCACCGTCGCCCTCGTCGGCGGCAATGGCCAGATCCTGCTGGAAACCGGTGGCGATACCCGCCAGCTGACGCCCGACCGCCCCAGCGGCGCCATGCTGCGCCAGGCCCGCGGCGGCGCCGTCGCCAGCCAGCTCGAAGGCCTGGAGGACGAGGCTGCGGCCCTGCAGGGCGGTGCCCAGATCCGCGCCCTGGCCCTGCTGCCCAGCACCGAGCTGCGCCTGGGCCTGGGCGAACGCTATCTGATGGTCGTGCAGCGCATCCCGCCCAGCATGCTGACCAATGCGCTGGCCGTGCAGACGGCCAACAGCGAGTACCAGCAGCGCTCGCTGGAGCGCGGTGGCCTGCGCAGCATGTATCTGGGCACGCTGACGCTGGTGCTCATCCTGGCCGTGTTCGCGGCGCTGCTGCTGGCCGTCGCCCTGGGCAACCAGCTGGCGCGGCCGCTGCTGATGCTGGCCGATGGCGTGCGCCAGGTGGCCCAGGGCGATCTCTCGGTGCGGCCGGTGCTGGCCTCGCGCGACGAGCTCGGCGGCCTGACGCGTTCCTTCGCCGACATGACCGGCCAGCTCGCCGATGCGCGCGCCCAGGTTTCGCGCACCGTGGCCGAGCTGGACGCCGCCCGCACCCACCTGCAGACCATCCTCGACAACCTGACTGCCGGCGTTCTCGTCTTCGATGCCGACGCCTGCATCGAGACCGTCAACCCCGGCGCGACGCGCATCCTGCGCCTGCCGCTGTCGGCCTATGTGGGCCGCCCGCTGGCCGACGTCCCCGGCCTGGCCGAGTTCTCCGCCTCGCTGGACCGCCGCTTCGAGCAAAGCCTCAGCGCCGAGGGCGAGCGCGACATGGATCGCGAGCTCTGGCAGGACTCCTTCGAGCTCCAGCTCGACCCCAAGCAGGACCCGCTGAGCCTGCTGGTGCGCGGCGCACCCCTGCCGCATGGCGCCCGCCTGGTCGTCTTCGACGACATCTCCGAGGTCGTCTCCGCCCAGCGCTCGGCCGCCTGGAGCGAGGTGGCCCGCCGCCTGGCCCACGAGATCAAGAACCCCTTGACGCCCATCCAGCTGTCGGCCGAGCGCCTGCAGCACAAGCTCGAAGCCAAGCTGGAAGGCACCGACCAGGCCATGCTGGTGCGCTCGGTGGCCACCATCGTCAACCAGGTGCAGGCCATGAAGCAGCTCGTCAACGAGTTCCGCGACTACGCCCGCCTGCCCTCGGCCCAGCTCACGCCCCTGGACCTGAACGCCCTCATCCACGAGGTGCTCAGCCTGTATGCCGAGCCCCAGGACAAGGGCCGCTTGACTGCCGAGCTGGCGCCGCAGCTGCCGGCCATCAAGGGCGACGCCAGCCAGCTGCGCCAGGTCATCCACAACCTCGTGCAGAACGCACTGGACGCCGTGCACGACCGCGCCGACGGCCACGTCACCGTGCGCTCCTCGCTGTCACTGACCGACACCGGCAAGCCGCGCTCGGTGCGCCTGCACATCGTCGACAACGGCCCCGGCTTCGCCGAGAAAGTGCTCAAGCGCGCCTTCGAGCCCTATGTGACGACCAAGGCCAAAGGTACCGGTCTGGGCCTGGCTGTCGTGAAGAAAATCGCCGACGAACATGGGGCCCGCATCACCCTGCGCAACCTGCATCCCGCTTCCGATGCGGGTTCTCCCCCTGAAACCGGTCAGGAGGGTCTCGTGACCGGCGCGCAAGTTTCGCTATCATTTTCGAATCTGGTTGCCGCCACCGAGCCCGGTGTGCAAGGCGCCAAGACCTAAGGATTCATGGCCACCATTCTTGTTGTCGACGACGAGCTGGGCATTCGAGCCCTGCTGTCCGAAATCCTCAGCGACGAGGGACACACCATCGAGCTTGCCGAGAACGCCACCCAGGCGCGGGCGGTGCGCGAGCGCATGCGTCCCGACCTTGTGCTTCTCGACATCTGGATGCCCGACGTCGACGGCGTCACCCTGCTTAAGGAGTGGGGCAGCGCCGGCCTGCTGACCATGCCCGTCATCATGATGAGCGGTCACGGCACCATCGACACGGCGGTCGAGGCCACCAAGTTCGGCGCCATCGCCTTCCTGGAAAAGCCCATCACGCTGCAGAAGTTGCTGCGCGCGGTGGAGCAGGCCCTGGTCAAGACGGCACCGCCGCGCCCCGCGCCCGCCAGCCCCGGCATGCCCAGCTACGCCCGCCCCGAGATGAGCCCGATGCAGGCCGCGCCGGCCAGCATCTCCGGCAACAGCCACATGCCCGGCAACTCGCTGGCGTCCGAGCAGAGCTTCGAGCTTGACCGCCCGCTGCGCGAGGCCCGCGACGCCTTCGAGAAGAGCTACTTCGAGTTCCACCTCGCCAAGGAAAACGGCTCCATGACCCGCGTCGCCGAGAAGACCGGCCTGGAGCGCACCCATCTCTACCGCAAGCTCAAGCAGCTGGGCGTCGACCTCAGCCGCAACAAGCGGGGTGGGTCTGCGTGACATAGAGCCCCTCGTCCAGCCGCACGCCGCTGAACGCGTGTGCGTCTGACCGGGACCGCGCTGCGGCCTGAGCCCGCAACGCTTCGGCAGGCATGGCGAGTCCTCAGGACTCACCATGTCCGGCCTCAGCCCCCGAGGGGACGGCGCCGTTTGCGGCATTGAGCCGCAAGCGTCGCCAGGCGGGCCGGCTCGGGAGCGGCCCAGCGCTCGACCCGAAGACACCAAGCTTCATCGACTAGGTTGGCGCCCGTTTTCGGTGTGCTATAGTCGCGGACTTCGCTGAACGGCCGTATGGTCGTTTCGGTGAGCAAGACAAGGCCTGGTAGCTCAGTTGGTAGAGCAGCGGATTGAAAATCCGCGTGTCGGTGGTTCGATTCCGCCCCAGGCCACCATCGCTTCATTCCAGACGGTCCCAAGTTAGCCAAAAAGCCCTTGAACATCAAGGACTTAGCCTGAAAAAGGCGGCTCAAGCGGTGCCGTAGGATCCCACAAAGTCTTGTCATTGCGTGTACCCATCGGTGTACCCCAGACTGCTTTTCAACTGCAGTCAATTTTGGGTACACCATGGGGCAACTCAACGAGCTTCAGATCAAGGCTGCGCAGCCGCGCAACACCGAATACCTGCTCGCCGACGGCGACGGTCTGTACCTGCGCGTACGGCCAACCGCCAAGGTGTGGGTCTATCGCTACAAGCGTGACGGCAAGGAAGCCAAGCTAAGCCTTGGGCACTATCCGGCGCTGTCCCTGGCGGCTGCGCGTAAGCGGTCGCGTGCGGAGGCGGAAAAGCTGGCTGGCGGGGTCGACCCGCGGCTAGCGCGACGCGAAGAGCAAGAGCGCGATCGCGTGGCGCGTCTCAACACCTTTGAACTCACCGCGCGCGCCTGGCATGCCCAGGCCTGGAAAGACCGCCAGTGGTCCGCTGGCTATGCGGGGAAGGTGATGCGGCACCTGGAACTCCATATCTTCCCGTGGATCGGCTCATCGGCCATGGAAGCCGTCGCCCCGACAGAGTTGGTCCGTTGCCTTCACCGAATCAAGGACCGCGGCCATTTGGAGACGGCGCAGCGAGTGCGAGAAGCAGTTCTGCACGTCTACCAATACGCAGTAGACGTCGGTACGTTGCCGCCGGCCCAGAACTTCGTCAACAACCGCACTGGCGGCCTGCCAGCCCCTCGAGCACGCCACTACGCGGCGATCACGGATCCGGCGAAGCTCGGGCAGTTGCTACGCGATATCGCGGCGTATCAAGGCAACGTCATCACCCGAGCTGCGCTGCGCCTCTCACCGATGCTGTTCCAGCGACCTGGCCAATTGCGTCTGGCGCATTGGGAAGACATCGACTTCGAGCAGAGGCTTTGGCGTTGTCCGGCTGAGAAGATGAAGATGCGCGAGTGGATGAAGCGTGATCCGCGTACGCCTGCTCACTATGTCCCGCTGCCCACGCAGGCTATCGAGATCCTGCGCGATCTCTTGCCTCTGACCGGACCAACTGGCCCGATCTTTCGAAGCATGGCCAAACGCTCCGAATCTACGCGCTACATGAGCGAAAACACCATCAACGCAGCGCTGCGCACGCTCGGATACGACACGAAAGAGCAGGTCACCGGCCATGGCTTTCGAGCCACGGCGCGGACGCTGATTCGCGAGTTACTAGGCTGGGATCGTGAGGTCATCGAGCGACATCTTGCCCATGTGTCCGACGAGGAGCTGGGCGGCAGCTACGACCGAGCTACTCACTTGAACCAAAGGCGCCAGATGGTCCAAGCGTGGGCCGATCTTCTCGATAATTTGGAAAGTGGCAAGGTACTTGGTCTCAGCGAGAGTTCCTGGGCGCCGGGCAGTCGCGCGGCCGCGCCGATGCCTCGGAAGCGAGGCGCGGAGGCGGCTAGGCGTGTTCCTTAGGGTGTACGGTGATGGCTCGGCTAAAGTCGGTGCCGAGTCTGATGCCGCTGGACCCACCGTGGATTTTCGATGCCTCGCGCATCGGCACGCGTGGGATCGCAAATTCATGTATCTCTAAGCAATCGACGTGCTCGGTGAACCAGAAAACAAGCGCAAGGACCGCGTGCCACGGGTGACCCGACGGTCAGCATTGATGGACGGTGATCTCGGTCCAGAACCGGCCGTCTTGAAGCCCTGTCTTGCTCCGGTGCGCGTTCTTCGTCTCAACCGGGGCGCGATTCGCGTCAAGAGGCGAAACGCGAGTCGGCGCAGCGACGAATTGTGGGTGGGGACGGGCTACAGCGAGGTAGGTTCGGACGACGACGTTCCTCTGTACATTCGTATCGGCGCAGCGAGGCATATCGTTGCTGAATTGGTGTGTTCAGTGATCGGCCGTGCGATTGGCTTGCCAGTGCCAGAACCGTTAATCGTGAGAATTCGCAAAGGCGACCTCCCGTCTTCACGACTTCTCGATCAACAAGCAGAAGAGACGCTTGCCTTTGCTAGTGCCTCGGTCGGTGGCGACAGCTGTGCGCAGCTCCTGCGAGAGGACAGTGAACATGCGCTTCGCTTGGTGATGACATGGCGCCACCTGCTGCCAACGACGGCATTCGACGAGTGGATGGCCAATCCCGACCGGAACTTGGGGAACATAGTCTTCGCCGCGCAGAACCTCTGGCTTATAGACCATGCGCAGGCCCTCGGTGGGAAGGCGGCCGATGTCTCGTCATTGAAATCGCTCCAACAGAAAGCGTTCCCGAATGTTCTGGCGCAGCTGATCGAAGTGGGTTTCCCGCTAGCGACGCGCGCGGGCCACTTGAAGCAGGTTCAGCGTTGGCTCAATGACAGCACGCTCGCCCTCGATCTTGAGGACGCACTTGCCGCGACGGGTGTGCGACGTTGGCACACAAAGCGTGAACGGACCCAGTTACTGGAATTCGTTCGAAACCGACTTCTCATCACCCATTCACTACTGTGCAGCCGCTTGGGACACCCACAATTGAACTTGCAGAATCAGGGCGAGTGAGCGGGCGACGGGCGCTGATTCAGTTCAGCCCTGGCCTAGTCTCTAGCGAGCGTCTCACGGCGGGTGTGGTGCTCCAACTGACCGATGGTTCGGTTCACGTTCGTTCTGCACTGGATGCAGAGAAGGCCGAGCATGCTTTTGGCGGCGCTGGCGTTGCCATGTCGACCTTGGCGCAGGCGATGTGCAGGTCGTTGGCGGAGCACTGGGCGACCATGAATGCGAAGCCATGGGTTCCACCGTTCGAGACGGCTGAACTCGTGCGCGAGGATGCTTTCACTGCTCAAAGCGTTGATGCTGCTGCGGCATTCCTGCTTCAGGAGCAGAGCGCGCTGCATCAGCTGATAAGCGCCTATGCGTTGCCCGCGCAGCAACGAGCGTCGAACATCGTTCGTCGAGTTAGGCAGCAGGTGAAAGGCAACCCACGCACGGAGTACTTGGTGCCGAGGTTCAACAGGCCACTGAACATCGTCGACAACGGGCAACCGCTTCGCGTCGACTTCCTTGGACAGAACCTGGCGTGCTACTTCATGCAGTTGACCGAGAGCCAGCGGGGCATCGAAGGGAGTGCGGAGCGGGCGTTCGGCAAACTCTACGAACTTCAAGCTCTTCGCCGCTTCGTGGATCAGCGACCAAAGGTCATCGGCCTACTGCCAGAGGAGCGTCCCGGGGCGTTCGAGCTGGTTCTCGTGGGAGACCATCGCCACCCGGTGCGGCGCCAAGTTCTGGCTCAAGTCGAAGCGCTTGCAGATCAGAAAGACGTCCGCATGCGGCCTGTGACTGATGTGAGCGCGGCGGCGGCTCACGTCGCCCGAGTCGAGCGGAAGTCCGCCTAGTCCGGGATCGGGCGAAAGTATCCGCGGATGCACCGCTCGTCGCGGACGACGAGCTGGATGTGGCTCTTCTCTGTGAACGTAGTCCCAGGATACAGACTGCCGCCTTCGCTGAACACCGATCGGATGGTGTCGTACTTGTCCAAGTTCTGCGCTTCGCGGACGGTATGCAGGTACTCAATCACTGCACAGTCCAGGAGGCGACGGGCTTTGTCTGGGCCTCCCTGGTTCGCCGGCACTGAAACGTTGGCGGATGAAAGGGCATCGATCAAGAGGTTGTGAGCTTCGCGTAGCTCTTCCAGGAAGGCGCGATCGTGAAGCATGCCGCAGTAGCCAAGATCGATGATCGCGCCCACTACTGCGGGGTCCTCGATTTTTCCGCTCGAAACCGACGGGTTGTCGCGAACGAACTTCGCCCATTCCATCGCCCGCTGCGGGCTGGATTCCCAGAAGTAGATGCCGTTGCCTAGCCAGTCGTAAGGGTTGGTGCTCTTCTTGAGGTGCTGCTTCCCGGCTCCGGCTAGCACGCGCTCGGCGACTGTCTTGTCGCAACCATGGAAGCCGAGGACAAAACTCGGCTGGAACTTATACAGATCCCACATACAGCCAAGCCTAAGAACTCAGCCCTTGAACCGCTTGCTCAGCTTCCCGCCGGTTGTGGCGATACCCGCGCTCTGCAGCGTTGCGAGCGCGAACTTTGGATCACTGCGAAGCTTGTCCTTGAGTTTGTCAATATTAGGCTTCAACGCGGGATCGCTAAGACGAAGCACGCCATGACCCGCCGACGCCTGCAGCGCCATGGCGGACACACCAGCAGCGCCTCTGCTGGCTGGCACCTTGGTTCGGGTCTTCGTCGGGGACTTGGTTGCGGTCGTCATTGTCATCGGCCCAGATGATTCCTTCGCTGCGGCGCAGCATTCTTGGGCACATGGAGTGTCACACGAACGCAAATGCTGTGGCGATCCCCTGGTTAACCGGATGGGCAGTCCGCACGGCTTCGTCGTAGCACTGCGATACACATACTACGAGCGGATCATCGCCGCCCGCCGCCCGCCGCCCGCCGCCCGCCGCCCGCCGCCCGCCGCCCGCCGCCCGGCTGTGCTGGCGCCGCGGACACCAACCTTCAGGCGCATAGATCACGGTTATGGCTACAGCGTGCCCCTGTGGACGGCCCGAGCCACCACCAATGGCGAAAAGCGCAGGTCGTCAGAGGAACTCGCCGTTTATCGTGGCGGCGGCTTCGGCGAGCTTGGTCAGCCGTGCGGCCTGTGCCACGATGAAGCTGCTCAGCTGCCTCGCGAAGGCTCGTTCGTTGTCGTCGATGTAGTCTGCTGCTTGAGCCAGCTGTGGTGCGTGCTCTGTGGCCAGTTTGGCCATCCGCTTCGCATCGCGTCTGAGCAGTTGCCGGTCGATGCCGCAGCGCCGTGCGAAGGTCGCCAGCTCGAATGCGGTTACCTCTTCGAGGGTGAACGCATCACCCCATGCCATGGCAAGTTCGTGGTCTATGCCCGGGTATTGCACGACGCTGACCAAGTCGTACCAAGGAGCCGGCTCCAGCCCCTCGCGATAGACGAAGAACGAGAAGTTCTTGCCATGGGCGTCGCAGTTGCCGATCAGGAACTGGAAAAGCGCCCACCTGAGCAGCGTCATGCGCGCTACGGCTTTGTTGGCCGTCTGCTCGACTCGGTCGAACAGCACTTGAAAGCTCACGCCGTCGCGGATGTTTCGCACGTGCTCGCCATTGCCGAAATTGCGCTCGTACTTATAGGTCACGGGCAGGTCCGAAGCTTGGCAGGCGTCGATGATGTGGAGCCGCTGAACCGTGCCACCGCTGGCATCCTGACGGGCGACGCGGTCGAAGCGGCGGATGACCAGCACGGGTCGGGGCGTCCGGTAGATGCTGACGTCCGCGACAGGCAGCTTCATGCGCCGAGCGAGCGTCATGCAGTAGTGCTCGTTGACGACCAAGTGAGGTGTCAGTGCGCGGCTGGGCTCGGGTTTGAGGATGTGTGTCGAGGCCAGCGGCGGCTCAACCAGGAATAGGCGACCACCTTCGTCCAACGGCTGGTGGGCGTAGACCATCAATTTGTCCTGGACCCCTGCGATAGACATGCGGACCTTGCCATCCCAGACCGCCAGCGGGATCTCGTCGCGTTCGGCCAGCCGCTTGTCCAGCTCTTCGCGAGTCACTTCCCGCGGCGGCATGGCTGCAATGGCCGGCGGGGCTTCGTCCGCACGCCAGAACCGAAAGGCGCCGGTGGTCTCCGTCCCGAGCGCGCTTATGAGCGCATAGATATTGGCCTTCGACACCCGGTAGGTCGTGGCCGTGATGTCGAGTGCGCGTCCCTCGGGCAGCAGGTTTTCAACAAAGCGCTTCACAGCGCCAACGGCGTAGCCGTTGGCTGGAGCCTGAAGGGACAGGGCAGGGGATAGCGGAAACGCGCCCGGCGCTTTGACCCAAGCTGCGTCGTAGTCCAGCGACCAAAGGTCGTTTTTTGGCTCGTGACCCAATGTGGCCACCTTCTGGCCATCCGCCCACAGCACGAGGGCGTGTGGCGGGGGGGGAGAGACAGCGATCTGGGCGCCGGCATCACTCATGGCTGCTCCTACCGGTCGCCATCAATCGACGCAGACTGCATCATTGGATGGCTCTTTGGACCGAGCATCAGAGCGAGACCCAGGCTGTCCAACACCGTTAACAGCTTGTCCACGCGCACGGAGCCCTTGCCGTTCTCCAGCCGAGATAGGAGGTCGACAGACACGCCGCTCAACGAGGCGGCATCGTCAATCCGAAGGGATTGCTCGCGGCGCCGAGCGCGGATGACTGGCCCCAGATCCGTAGGAGAACTGATGCGCAGAAGGTCGCTCGGCAAGGAGGTTTGCGTCATTTCGGATTTCCAGAAATTTGCGTCTTTCATTGTGGTTGAAAAATACCATTAATGGAATTCCGAAATAATAGGCCTTCTTTCGGCTGCCAGCAGTGTTGTATCGGAACTCCGAAACTTGTCTCTTTGGCGGTGCCTGCAGTTCAGAGGACCTCAAATTCCGAAACAGCTTGAAGAGACTGCCTTACCGCATTGCATTTGGCGCGATCCGGTGCCACGGGGGGCTGCTTGCAAGCGTGCCTGCTGCACTCACGCGTGATGACAATCTGGCCACCTCCTCGCGTCGCATCTGACGGAGGGTGTATTGGTTAGCTCGTGGCGTGGAGATCATTCGCGGGGCGCGACTGGCCGCTTCTACGGCTTTCAGCCAGTCCGTGCCACCAATATCAAGGATGCAGGCTCTTCTGCGATGAGCGTCTTGGTATATGAAAGGCCGTTGAAGTCGACCCGCTCACGCAGCATCACCTGGCTGGCCTTGGCGTACCAGAGCCGCTTGATCGGGCCTTCGGGTCGGTTGACGCGCAGGCTTGGAACTCGACCAAGGTATGCAACTTAGGGCTGAAGCATGCGAGCTGACATCATTGCCATCTGGTTGGCTGCAGCACGTAGGCGAGTTGTTGACGATTGATTTCTGGCGACGCCAAGCGTGCTCAGTGCAGCCATCATTAGTATCCCAGCTGCATGTAGAGCAGTACTGCGCATGTTGTGACGGCCGTGCAGTCGGCTAGGAGCGAGCAATGAGCCGATCACGAAGTGCGCCGTATAGAGGTGAGCGGCTAAAGGCGCTACTTGGCGAATGAGTGCTGTTGGGCTCGAGTGATCACCTGGTCGAACATTGCGGCAACACTCTCATCAAGTTGCGCGGAACCCCTGATTAGCGCGGCAACCCTTCTGCGAAGCCTCCAGGAATGATTGCCCGCCAGGCCGATCAAGGCTGCGTCAAGTGCAGGAATGCTGGCAGAAAGAAGAGCAGTTTCAAACGCTTCGAACTCCGCGAGTTCTACGTTTTGCGTGACTGCAGCGGTGCGGATTGCGTGCAGAAGACTCGGCACGGTGTTCTTTGACCTCAGGCTGTAGCTGAGCAAAGGATCGACTGCTGCGAGTGTTGTCAACGCTTCGCTGTAGCGCTCGTTTAGCCCTGCATCGATAGGGCTCATGCTTTCGACAATGTTGCGAAGGTGGGGTAGGAGCGCATCGGGCGCTAGCTTCCGCTGGCGCACAAGCGTCGTGAGGCCATTCATGCGGATGAGGTGGAATCGCACTTCAAGCAAATCAGCCAGCGTCGATGCGATCAAGCGCTGCCGCTCTGCGCGTGCTTTGCGAAGTGCACTGAAGCCTGTCAATGCGCCCCCAAGCACCACGCCTACGAGCGGGCCTACGACACTAAGCAGGTCTTTCAATGCAGCAATGGTTGCTGTGTCCATGGTCCCTCCCTAAGTTTTATTGGGGAGCGAGCATACCGATGGCCGGCACCGATGCGACGAGTGATCAGAGGCGTGCCGCTATGTCGGCGACCACTCTGACGCAAGGCCTCCTCCTTTGTCGCTGCTCGTCGACTCCACCATTTGCTATCAATCCGCGCCGGAAGACAGGCGCTGCATAGGGATGGGCTTTGCGCCTGGGCGCGACTACCGGTTCATCGAGATCAACCGGACACTTCGACGCATACATCCCAGCGTTGTGGTCGATAAGGAGCTGCGAATCGTCGCTTTGGGCGGCCGAGTAGGCGATAACCTTCGTGAAGCAGTTTCTGGCCAAGCGCCTTGGGGCGAAGCCGGCGCCGTGTTGGCCAGCGGGTGTGGGCTGCTGAGTGACCTGGGTGTCGGCCGAGCGTTCATGAATTGGATAGCCAGCGGTGCGCATCGCCGCTGTCACGCTGCCTGCAGCGCCAATCGTCGATTGAGACCAGCACATGGGTCACTACGCAACGTTTGAGTTTCTCGAAGCCGTCAAGTCCGCCCTCTCTTTGCCAATGCGTGGTCGCAATTGGAAGATGCAGCCATGGGCAGAGAAGGCCGTTTCCGACGGCTGGGTGTTCTTGGGGGACCTTGGCGACGCGATGGAGTCTCAGGACCCGCGGGTCTACAACGTTGCGCGGTACATGACGGCGGCTTGCGAAGCGTTTGAACTGCCCATTCGCTACACGATGTCAAAACCGCGCAATCGGCACAGTGATGGAATGCTCTCTCAAAGCCTGTCGACCATAGACGCTGCTGCGCTCATGATCCAGTTTCAAAGCCTCGGCGTCTACTGCTTCAGCGGTCGTGAGCAGTGCGATAGCGTCCGTGGACCGAACAAGAGTCGCGTCCAAACTGACTGCGCGGCTACGGACCTTACGGGGCAGGAGACTCTTCTTCGGCTGCGCGGCTTTGGTGGATCTTGGTACGCAAAACGCAGCACGCCTTTTGGTGCACCGTATCCGCAAAGTCCGCGAATCTCGGGAGACCCAATTGATGAACTCAGCAAAAGCGACTACGCCATTCAACGTGGAATAGACAACACCGTACCTCCGCCAGTCAAGCCTGCACTGCAGCACTTGCAGACCGCCATTCTGCTGCCGGCGACTAAGCGTTTTGGTCCGTTGCGCGTGCTTTCCGGCTACAGATCTCCCGCGCTGTCAGAGGCGATCGGTATTGCAGCGGAAGGCAGCAGTCACGTCAGGGGAGAGGCCGTGGACTTCCAGCCTCCAGACGGCGTCACCTTGATGGAAGTCGCCTGCTGGATCAAGGAAAACCTGCAGTACGACACATTGCTATTGGAACCTGTCAGGAGCGGTCCGGGTGGGGAACTCGGGCCAAAGTGGATCCACGTCGCCGCCGCTGCTGGATCCAACAAGCGCAAGCAATCGCAAATCGATTGCCCCGCTTCCGACCCCTAGCAAGAGATGGCAAGCGCGCGGAATGGCTACGTCGAGCTCTTGAAGCCGGCTACGTGGCCTCGTTGTTTAACGGGCTATCACGAAGAGCACTTGATCTGTTGGCGTTCACCCCGACCGCTGGCCCCGGATTTTGGGTTGCGGCACGAGAGCTGGTCTATCCGCTGCCTAGCTTGGAGCGCGGCTCGTACTCGTGAAGCAGGCGATTCACGCGATTCAACGCATCCGAGATTGCGGCTTCGCTCTCTTCTTTTCCAGTTCGCTGCCACATCGGACGTATCCGAGGGTCTTGAATTACTTTGAGTGCCGACGCGAATGCGTTGAGAGAGGCTCGCAGATCTTCTACACGAGCGGCACTGCTTTTTGATTGGGCGCGACGTTCGAATACTCGACCCAAGTCGGCCAGTGCGCTGGCATAAAGTGACATAGAGGCAACCAGGTTGCGACTGCTTGCGGGCTGGTGCTCGTAGATCTGAATAACCTCGTTCAGGCGCGCGATTCCCAAGTCCCATTCGCCCAGCGCGAGGTGGACCGATCCGAGCACAGCAAGTGGTTCCTCCAAATGATTGAGGCTTTCCACGTTGGCGGGCTCGAGCTGTACCTGCTGTCGCCAGTATGCAATTGCCTTCTCTAGAGGCTGCAGTGCCTCCTTGGCGCGACCCAGTGCAAGCAGAGCTGCTCCATCGGAGGCGTAGCCCTGCGCCATCGCGCCTTCTGCTGATGACGCTTTGCCGGGATCTGCGCGGATGATCTCGTTAAAGACCTTGCGAGCTTCCGCTTGATAGCCGAGCGCCTGCGCCAGGCCTGCCGGTGAGCCATCCGCCTCGGTCATGTACCAGCTCAGGTTCTGATAAACGCTCGCCAGGGAACGCAACGCGGAGCGATTGCCACGGTCCGACTGAAGGACTTCTTTGTAGAGGGTCATCGCACTCTGCATATCCTCAACAAAGCCCTCCGTCGTTCCTGTGAGCGTCAGCGTCTGAGCATGGCTCATCCTAGTCTTCGCCAAAGTCATCCGATCGGTCATGTCTGACGCGGGATTGCGGGCGGCGCGCTCCGCGGCAGCAGACGCCTTAATGAGCCTTTGCAGTGCTTCCTTGGAGCGCCCTTGGGTGAAGTCGACAGTCGAGACTGCCAGATGCAACGCTGCGAGCTGTCGCAGGGCTTCAAGGCTATCGTCAGGATCGAGCAGCGCGATACCAATGTCATATTGGCGAATTGCCTCGGCGGGGTCGCCGAGGTTTGGATAGTTGGGGCGCCCCAGCGCGTCGCCGATTCGCTTGTAGCCTTTGGCCAACTCAAGTCTCAAGCTTGCGTCGAGTTTGGCCTCGTTGCGAATCTTCTCTAGCTGTCGGATAGCACTCTTGACGATGTAGGCACGCGCTTCGGTCGTGCCAGGTATCTCTGCGATCTTGTCATTCACATCAAATAGCAGCGTGTTGGCAACGCCTCGCAATTCCGCTGCGTTTTGCTCCGCTCGATCTCGTTGATGGGTCGCCTCCCGAGCCCAATAGACAGCGACTACCGCACCAGCCAGCAGCAGCACGTTGAAGACGGCAATTGCACCGAGCGTCACCTTCTGTTGGCGCGCAACCGTTCGAACGAGCCGGTAGCTGCGTGATCCCGATCTCGCCGCAACTGCGAGGCCTTCAAGGTATCTGAAGAGATCATCCGCCATGGCCTGAGCGGAGGCGTAGCGTAGCTGGGGTTGCTTACGCAGCGCCAGCAGCACGACAGCATCGAGATCCCCCTGCACGTCGCGCCACTCCGGTGCTCCCCGCGTCTTGAGCACGAAGCTCGGCTTTGCCGGATCAGTTTCACAAATGGCCTCTTGGAGCTTTAACCAAGAAGACGCCGAGGCATACGGACTTTGCTTGGCGAGCAGACGATACAAAACCAGTCCCAGCGCGTAGATGTCGGTGGCGACTCCGATCGGTTCACCCAACACTTGCTCCGGACTTGCGTAGTCCGGCGTCAGCGCTTGCGCCTGCGTCACCGTGCGCCCCGCTCCACTCCCTTCAACGTCAATACGCTTGGCGATACCAAAATCAAGCAGCTTGGGGATCCCGGCGGCAGTGACCAGGATGTTGCTCGGTTTCAGGTCTCGATGTATCACCCCTTGTTGATGCGCGTACTCGACCGTCGTGCATACCGATCGCATCAGCTCGACCCGTTGTCGAAGCGAGATGCCCTCTTGCTGGCAGTAGATATCGATCGGCTGCCCCTCGACAAGCTCCATCACGAAATATGGACGCTCTTCGTCTATCACTCCTGCATCGAGGAGCCTGGCTATGTTGGGGTGATCGAGCGTCGCAAGAATCTTTTTCTCGGCATCTAAACGAGCTGATAACGCCGCATGATCGATGCCGATGGCGTCACGCACAACTTTGATGGCCACACGCTGCTCGTACTGACCATCATCGCGGGTGGCCTCGTAAACCTCTCCCATGCCGCCGTGACCGAGCAGGCGAATCACACGGTAAGCACCGATCCGCCGCCCTTTCCATGCCTGAGAGTTGATCGCAATCGCTTGCTCGGACAGGGCTTTGAGTGATCCATGTTCGAGCAGTCTGCTGGTCACCTCCGCATGTTGCAGCAAAGACACCAGCTCGCGACGGACGCTGGGGTCGTCCGAGCACTCTTCGTCCAAGAACGTAGCTCGCTCAGCCTCCGGAAGCTCAGTGATTCGCTCGAGCAATTTCTTCAGGAGCTGCCACCGTGAGCGACTCTGAGCCAAGTCTTCGTCGTCTTTCGCCATGTGGTCGTCTAGCATCTTCCAAGCTCACGGAGTGGTCGAGTCAGCGCTGGCGCATTCGTTGAAAGTGCAGCCGAGGCGTAGCCGCTGCTGATGCGGCTTGAGTGCCGGTCAGTGAGGCACCTCGCCAAATTTCGTGTTCAGAGTACCACTTACGAAATAGCGTAGTTCCTTATGCTGTAGTCGCCTCCGGGTCCTGATGGGCAACGCCAACGCCGCCATCAAGAAGGACTCGCCTGGATCTAGGCCCTATCAGCAGGGGATGCTGCCATGGTGACTCTTGACGAGGAGAGCGGGGAGAAGGTTGGGGTCAGCGGCTTGCCCACCGGATTCCAGACTTGGCAATCGGGTGTCGGGCGACGTCGTATCTCGCTGCCATCTTCGCCACTGACGCTGCCGAGGCGGATACGGTGAGAGCTTGAGTCGGTGACAGGAAGAGGGCGCGGCCCTATCGCTAGGCCACCGCGCTTCTTTTTGATCGAGTCGGCGCTAGGAAGCGACCGCGATTGCCTGTGTCCGTTTCAGCAATAGGATCATCAAACGGACCAACTGAAGGGACTAATCTTGACGAGCTTGCCTCCACCCCATGCGCCCGTCCACGCTCCTGGAGGCGGCAGCCATGGCTTAGAGGGGTATTACTACCAGGCTCTCGTCTCGGTGTGGGTTGCAGTAGATCTGCTGCTGGTCACAGAGGCTGCCGAGCGGGTTCAGCTGGAACCTGTGAGCCAGGAAGATCTGGAAGCAGACCTCACCAGCCCTAGCGCGCCGGTTGTTGGCGTCGCGGCAAGCGCTCAAGGATATCGGCTCAAAGTTCAGGTCAAGTCCACCACCGGAGAGCCGTGGAACATGAAGACTTTCCGCGCAATCATGCAGCACGGTGGCACGCAGCGACAAGCTGCACGAGATGTCCTACTCAATGACGCGCAGTCTCGCTATCTGCTCATCACGAACAATGTGGCTGTTAACACGCTGCGGTCGATCGTCGTGCCTTCCATTGGTGTTTGGCCGACAGATGCTGAACTGCCTTCGCTGTGGTCCAGCGAAGCACCCGCCGGTGCAGAGGAGGTAAGCAAGCGTGTGGCCATGATCACGGGGGCCGATGAAGAACGAGTGATTTGGAAGCTTCAGCAGCACCTCACCAGTGTTTGCCATATTCCGATGTCCCGTTGGAAAGAATGTCTGAAGGCACTGCATCTTGAAGCCCTGCGACGGATGCGACCAAACTCGGATCACGACTGGCGCCGTTCAGACCTTGAAGAGATCATCAGGGAATTCGGCGGCTATCTGAGTTCCTCTCTCCTGGACTCGCAGTTCGTGAAGCCGCAGACCTGGCTGCGCATGGTGGATCAGCTGACGAACCAATACGTCATCCTCATCAAGGGCGAGTCCGGCACGGGAAAGACTACTTCGGCGCGCGCGTTGATCGCCCACCTGAGGGAGAAAGTTGGCGGCATCGAGGAAGTGCTTGCGACGACGCCGAGTGCAGTCCGCGATTTCAAACGGCGGCCTGTGGTTTTCTATTTGGATGATCCCTGGGGAAAAAGTCGATTTGAGCCTGATGCGGAACCTTGGCGCAATGAACTGCCAAGCCTCCTTCAGATGGCCGGACCAGACACCTTCTTTGTCGTCACCACACGCTCGGACGTGTTTCAGAGCGCCGGTCTTGAGTCCAAGCACACCAGATGGATCGTCCCCCTGGAGAGTTCCGACTACGCACCTCATGATCGATTCGACATGTATCGCAATCGACTTCCGACGCTCAACGAGGTCTTCAGGCCCCTTGTCGCCGCAAGACGAGGAACAGTTCTCGAGAAATTGAAGTCGCCCTACGAGATTGACCAATTCTTCTCAGGTCTCATAGGCATCAACCCTGCTGCAACCGCGGAGGAGCGTGAGGAGCAGATATCGGACGCTGTCCAGTCTGCTCACATCGACGCCATCCAGGGAAATATCAAGAAGCAGATCGGCGCTAGGAACGCGGGCCGATGGGCCATCGTCTTATGGGCTGCGTTGCAAGTGTCGGAAAGCGTCAGCCGTGAGATGGTGAGACGCTTGCAAAACCTGCTGGCTCGGCGGGACAAGTCATTTGAAGACGATCACTTGGATGAGCTGATTAGCTTCCTGGGCGCAGGGAAGACACTGCGACTGAGTCAGGGCATTGTGAGCTTCGGTCATCCGCAGGCCGCGGCGGCGCTTCGCAGCATTGTCATTGCGTCCCCGGTTGTGGCGCAGTCAACATTGAGGTCGATCAGCGATGCGCTGGTCGCAATGGACGATCGCGAAGATCGCCCCTGGGCCGCAGAGGCGCTGGCCAAACTGTCTGCCTCGCTGCCAAAGTCCATCGACAAGCTTGAAGTCTTTGAGGCTACCAACAAGGCCTTGATGAACCAATGGCTCGAGCGGCAATGCCTGACGGGGACTCAAGATTTCGAAGATGCGCTTCGAACTCTTGCAAGAGCTGGAACCCAAGACTTTGTTCCCTCCAACGTTGCGCGATTTCTCGTCGACCTGGGCGTTTACTCGCATTTCAACGATGCATTTGTCCCTTTCCAGCCCGACGAAGACTGGCTCAAGGCTGCGGCTTCTCATCGTTCCACGCAATCGCTGTGCCATAGATACATCGCCTCTGTACTTCCGTTCGCCAACGAGGCCCAGCAAGACGACTTCATTGAGATCCTGGAGCGGATCGCAGGCGACCTGACCAGTGCATTCCTTGAGCCTCTTCAAAGCAACCTTGGGAATGGTCTGCCGTTCCCCTGCCGACAGCAGGTGATAGAGGCAAGCTGCAGGAATCTCGATCTGATGAAGCCGATAGCGGCTGATTGTCTTCAGCGATACCAGCGCGTCGACACGTCGATCTCACCAGAAGAGGAATTCGGAATCGCGGACTGTTGGTATGGCGGAGACTATGCTGCCGACATCGCATTCGATGCCTGGGAGTACGCGTCATTCTTGAGTGACTGCCTGGAGCACTATGTGGGACGTGCTCGAGAAGTTCATGGCTGGAGGGCGTTCTCAGAGGATGAGACTTCGCGAGGGATGGAGCGGTGGTGGCTGGAAGCCTTAAGCAAGCAAGCCGGGGCCGGCGTCTCCAAAGCGGATCCGGAGGAAGTCGTCGCCCTGTGGGTGAGAACTGAGAATACGCCGAGCGAAGCGAGGTTCTGGAGTCTGGCAGAGCCCTTCTGGACGGACCACTTCGCCGGCGCGCTCGTCGATCGCCTCGTCGATCGAGAAATCGGCGAATCCGTCAGGCGCGAAGCTCTGCATCTTGCCTGCAGTCTCGACAGAGAGCCGCTTCTTGAAAACGCGGTCCGAGAGCTGCAGACTCAATGCAATTGGTCGGGACTCCTTGACTTCTTGACCGAGATCAAGCGTGTCAAGGGCGAGTTCCCGCTCGAGGAACCGTTGGCTCGCGCATTGAACGCAATTGAGGCTCCACATCGTGAGCTGTTCAGCACGATCTTGTCGTCTGCATCCGGAAGGCCGGAGGCCGACCATACCCTTCCTCAATTCATTGGCAAGCTTTCTCCCAAGTCAGACTTTGGTCTGCTTGCACTGATTCAGGCGAAGGTGGATTCAGGGCTTGATCCCGCCGAGGAAGTCCGCGGGCTTCTCAATCGATGCCAGACTGGCGATGCGCCGAGCGAGGCCATCAGATACGCTGGACGTTGCCTCCCGTTGGAGCAACTTCATGCCGCTACTCGCCACAAATTTGGAAAGGTGAAATCGGCGGCTGCGAACGCGCTGGAGGCACGGGGCGTCAAAGTCGACAACGAGACGCTGTTGATGTTCGCCGAGAACCGCAGTCAGTATGCCAAAGAGGCAGCCCTCGAGATTGCAAGGTCTCGCCCTGAAGAGGCAAAGTGCGTACTGCAGAAACTGCTCTATGACGTTTGGACAGAAGATCATTGGGACTTCTTTGATCACTCCGTTTTCTTCCCTTTCGCGGAAGGTGCTGCGAACGCGCTGTATAGCCATGGGCTGATGTCGGGGGACGACGAGAGGAGTTACCTCGAGGCCGCGTTCGCGACGAGGTCAAGAAGGGTGCGGCTTCAACTGTTCGAATTCTTGGTCTGCAAGGGGAGCCGAGATTCCCGGATGCGCCTGATGGAAGTTGCAGTTGAGAGGCAGCCTGTTGTCGGCAAGATTGAGGCCGCATCAGCAATTGCCCTTCATGTGGCCGCCATTGAGCTGGATGTTGCGAACGTGATTCAGATTGCACATCTCATTGAACTCGACGCTGCAGTTTCAACTCGCCTTGCCAAGATCGCGGGGAGGCACATCGATGAGCCCAAGGCTCGAGAGTTGGCAGAAGCACTTCGTGCCGATCCCGAGCGCCGAATACTTCTGTTGCCGATGGGGATCGGAGCAGCTGCTAGGCCGACATTGAAAGCGGCAATTGCTGGGATGCTTCCGACCAAACATCCTGCGCATGGCGTGTTCGGGCCAGCTCGCAAAGACATTCCTCCTCAGTGCCTTGCGAGTCTCGGTGGCCATGCGGAAGTTCGCGCGATACGCGGCGCGTTGTCGGATTGGTTCGAACCAGAACAAGACCGGATTTCGCCATATCGGTAGAGCCAGTCCCACACGCTCCGATGTCACGGTAACCGGCGCACCGCTTTGGCTCGTTCCGCTTTCGACCCCTCCACGGCATCCAGCTGCTTTGCTTGGGCTGGCGCCATATCGCGAAGCGCCTTTACATCGATAGCGTCGAATGGCTCGATTTGATGCTCGTTGAGCAGTCGGTGGCCGACTTGACTCCTTGCGAGCGTGTAGATGCGTTGGATCTTGCTGCCAATTCTTTCGGCAGATGCAGAATCAGACGCCAAGCGATGAAGCGCGCGTTTTGCAACTTCTATGGCCTGTTGGCCTACATGAGGCGGGCTGCGGTTCGGACGGAGCGATTTCAGGTTTTCTTTGCCATTACCGAGCGCACTAATAGGGCGCATCAATGACTTTCGAGCGACGTGCCGTCCCTCCAGAAAGCGAACTCAATCTGTTCTGAGCGGTTTGCTCGCCGCCGCCACCTTTGATATCCGCCTTCTGTTGGGCTCTCTTGAACTTCCATAGGTTGGCATCGCCGCGACCTGCCAGACGATCTGGTAGAGAGGCCACCTGGGCAACGGTGAGGCAGCACGGCTCCAGGGAGGCTCCTATCTTGGCCCAGTGTTCGATCTGCCAAGCCGCCGACTTGGATATCAGCAAGCCTTCCTTTCGAGCTGCCTCGAACAGTCCGGCCTTGTTGCGGATTGAGTTGGACGCCATGGTGAACCCTTTGTGGCAGATTACCAACCTGCGCAGGGCATCACTTGGATGGGCGCAACAAGGGGCAACCGAGGAGGCAGTAGACGTGTCAGCCTGGAACGCTTTGGATATCTGCTACGGCGTATTTTTGTAGGAGAGCATCTCAGCGACACGCGCATGCTTGCGCAGCTACGCGGCGCTCAGCAGAACTTCCGAGGCGAAGCGCTTGCGTCACGCCGGCAGGACGCCGTGCTGAAACAGCAGGTGCAGACCTCAAGCAAAGGAGATGTAACTCTGCACGCCGCCTGGCAGGACGGACCTTTCAGTCGACACCTTGGCTGGCGTCGTGGGCTGGCCTGACGCGGGCCTGGTGATCCAGTATTCAGTCGATGTCGACGAGACCAAGGCGCCCAGTTCGTTGATTCGATCAGCTTTCACCACAAGCAGCACGGTGCCGGCCGCTACACCCGCATGCACCTCGTACGTAACGGTCGTCGTCCCGACGATGACGGTCTTGGCGCTGCTGGAGTAATGAGTCAGCACGTGCCAGGTGCCGGTCTCCGCACCGAGCGCTGACGCCGGCAACGGCGTGAGACTGCTGACGACGGCGTAGTCGGGCACGCCGCCGCCGGAGCCGTCGTCGTAGCTTCCTCGCGGATTGAAGGTGCTATCGAAATAGATCTTCTTTGCACGGTGGTAGGTCTCAGACCCGCCGCCACTGTTGTAGGTCAGGTCGACAGTCAGGATGCTGCTCTGTCCCGAAGTGCCTTCGAACGAATCGGAGGTTGGTTGAGAGCGTGTCATGCTCCCTACAATCGTCTGAGCAAGGCCCGCTGCGGTCCGCGTTCCTTGGGCTGCGAGAGAAGTTTGCGCCGCCAAGAAAGCTGCCATCGCCGCAGCTACCGGATAACCATTGGTTGAATGTGTTGGGTCGCCATCGCCCCCGCCCTGCGGGTGAGAGTTTGGCGTTTCGCTGGCGCCTCCACCACCACCGCAGGCCGTCAGAGCGGCGGCCGTAAGACTAGAAGCCAGGCACAAAAGCGCCTCGCGGCGCCCGGGTCTGAAAGTAGACATCTCGGTTCTCCTTGGTCCGGTGGACGGGGTGGAATAGGCCAAGCGGTCGGCTCATCGATAGATGAGTGGCAATCCGCGTGTTTTGGAGGTTATTCCTAGCGATCACCCATGCGGACTACGAAATCTAGTAGGCGAATGGATGGCGCTGATGTATTTGCCGGTTGCCGCCGCCGCCAAAGCCTGCAAGAGAGGATTGCAGACTCCTGGTGTAGTCAGCGGATGAATAGGAGTTCTAGCCGGCTGGTCAGTCGGTGCGGCGCTTGCTGCCGCTGAGTGGCACGAATCAGAAAAATGAGGCGACTGCTCTGCCCGCCAGGCGCTCGGGGAGGGTGGCCTTGGCCGAGGAAAACGGGGTGCAATCCCCAGGGCCATCAGCGAAATGGAGCTGACCTAGGCAGTGACTTGGGAGCTAAGTTGCTGGAAAAGAACTTCAGCGCGAGTTCAGCCACGTGCGCATGAACAGCGGCTCGATCGACATCAGGTGCGTCATGGCAAACGATCATCTCGGGCATATTCTGGCCCTCTGCAGAGCAGAGGCTTCCAAACACGAAATGTCCTACATTGCCCGGCAAGGTCTCGAGAGCTGATCGTCGGATGATCGATGCATAGTGAGCTGCATTTGTCTTTGAAGGCGTGATCTCGTCGCCTGCTCCGACGACGATCCTCACGGGGACCTCAACTTCGTCAACATCCGCCTTAGAGTAAGCAACACCGAGAGCAGGCGCCATAGCAAAGACGGCCTTAATGCGCTGGTCTTTTGCCGACGTGCCCGCCCTCGCCAGAGACTCTCGTGCGACTGGATCCGTGCGTCGCAATTCATCAATTTGCGCAGAATTTTGGTCCTGATAGTCGCATACAGGATCAGTTACTGGTGACCGGCACGCGACTTTCAGCTTTTCAGAATCGAATATCGCTCCTGCAAGCATGATCACCGTGTGTCCGCCCGCTGAATGTCCGGCCGCACCCATGCGACTTTGATCAATGTGCGCACCCATTTCAGGGTCCACAAGAAGCTGATCAACGACGGCGCTCAGATCGCGAGCCCGTTCCCAGGAGAACAAAAAGCCTTGAGGTGCTAGTGAGGGTTCGGTCACTGTGTCGCCGTGGTGATCGACGGCCGCGACGATGTAGCCGCGTGAAGCAAGTGCATACGCGAACCATGCCAAGGAGAGAGATAGGCTTTTTGTCCCGTGCGACAACACCACCAGCGGATACTTTCGCCGAGAGTCGGCGAGCTTGGCATATGAGGCCACAGGCACCGCTTCAAAGAGACGCTTCACCTCTGCGGCCGTCTCGAACGCGGCGTCATCTAAGACAGACCCGCTCGCAGCGGGGTACCAGATGACGGTCCTCAGGAGCCGCGGTCCACTACCCGACCAATTCCTGCGGTTCACGTCGACCCAATTGCGACGAGACATCCCGACGATCTGAGCTGATCCAAGACCCGTTGACTCGCGAGCAGCCAGAGTTTGGATGCCATGCCCGTCCTGACCGTCAGCTCTCGCACTCGGCACCCACGTTGAAGAAGCAAGCACGAACGCTGCGCAGGCGAAATAGATTGGCTTCATCTTCTGAGAAACAACCAGGATGGTCCTTATGGGATGGCTGCCTTGACAGCAACACCTTCTTGCTACGGGCGACAGCTAGCTTTGCTGGTCACGAACAAGACGCGGCGAGCGAGCCGAAGCATCTTCACCGCGACGCAAGGCCGCCTCGACCACGGGAACTCGTAGCGAATCGTGCTGAGGCTTACTCAGAAGATTTCGGCCTCCACTCACAACGAATCGGTCATGTTTTCCAAAATATGCACTCTGTTTTCGGTCTTAGGAACAATGCGATGGAGGGGTAAGGGGGCGAGCTGCGGACGTCGATCACACACTGCAGGCAGGTGGTGGTCTCGAAGTCCGCTTGCTGTAGTGGAGCTGCTATTCGCCGTGCATTCAGCTTGGGCGGGGTGCTCGCTAGACAAACTGGAGATCCCGATCCGTATCGTCGATCACAGACCCGTTGGGACTCTGAACCTGAACGGTACGGACGTGTCTATGCTGATCGACAGCGGCGCCTCCTACAGTTTCCTCACGCCTTCGGTGGCTGCTCAGCTCAACCTTCGGCTCAGGAACCTGCCGGACGGCGTACGCCTATATGGCTACACCGGCGCCATCGAGGCGCGAAGGACTCGGGTTGAGAAAGTGATCTTCCAGGGCAGCACGCTGAACAACGTCGAGTTCATCGTCGGCGGCAACGAACTGGGCTCGGGTATTCAGGGCATTCTGGGCCGCAACTTCCTCGCCATGGCCGATACCGAATATGACCTGGTCCATGGCGTCGTGCGGCTGATGTTTCCCAAGGGCGATTGCGACAAGACCAACTTCGCCTACTGGGCCGGTGAGGCGCCCGTCATCGTGGCTCCCCTGGATATAGACAACCGTGGCCAAGACACAGCCATTCGCGTGATGGCCCACATCAATGACAAGGACACGCGCGCCCTGCTGGACACCGGCGCACCGCTCACGTACATCAACCTCCCGGCTGCCAAGCGCGCCGGTGTGAACGAGTCCGACCTCGCGGAGCAAGGCCGTGTCGGCGGCGTCGGGAAGGGGCGAGTCAACAGCTGGACGGTGCAAATCGCCGCTTTCGAACTGGGAGGCGAGAAGATCAGCAACAGCAAGTTCCGCGTTGGCGATGTCGATGCCCGGCACGAGGACATGCTGATTGGCCTGGACTGGTTTCTTTCCCATCGCGTCTATGTGTCGCGGCTGCAGCGCAAGCTCTACGCCACCTGGAACGGTGGTCAGGTATTCGCCCGCGGGGACGCCACCGGTGAATACGACGCGCGCTACGCGGCTGCACCAACAGAGGTCGCCATCGACGATGCCGATGCGCTGGCGCGCCGCGGCCAGGCATTCGCTGCCCGTGGCGAATATGCCCGAGCACTTGAGGACCTTGATCAGGCTTGCAAATTGGCGCCCACATCAGCAGAAAACTTCCTGGCGCGTGCGCGAGTGCATCTAGCCACAAGGCAGTCGGTCCAGGCGCAAACGGATCTTGACGAGGCGATTCGCTTGAATCCGGGCCTGAGCGATGCGTTGGTCATCCGCGCCTCGCTTTCGGCGGCTCGAGGTAATCGCACTGTTGCGCAGGCAGATTTGCTGTCCTTGGACAAGGCGCTACCACCTTCGTCTCATTTACGCGAGCAGATGGCGCGGACTTATGTGACGTTGGGTCAAGTAACGGAAGCGCTGCGTCAATGGGATATGTGGGTTGCCACGCATGAAACTGATGCCGAATTCGCACGAGTTCTCAACAGCCGCTGCTGGTTGCGTACCCGCCACAACATCGACCTCTCACTGGCGTTGGAAGACTGCAAGTCGGCTGTGAGCCAGGTTCGCGACGAACCGGCTTATCGTCACAACCTGGGTTGGACATATCTTCGACTGAACGATGCGTCGCGCGCCATCAAGGCATTCGATGGGGCCATTGAAATCAAATCCATGCCGACGGCTCTGTATGGCCGTGCATTGGCGCAGCACCGCCAAGGCAACGAGGAAGCCGCCAGACGCGACATTGAAGCCGCGCGCAAGCAAAGACGCCGCATAGACGAGGAGGTCAGGAAGTTAGGGCTTCCTGTTTCAGATGATGCACCGCCAGCGAAGGACTCATAAGTCGCGGTAGCCCGCTTTTGCCTAAGGGGCAATAGCGGGATCTGGTTGAGACCCGCGGCTCAAGCCAATCAGTGGCTGGCTGCACAAGCGTCGTTGAGTGTCATCCTCATTGTTGAGGGACAGCTCACACGTGTTTACACGCATTTTCCACCCTTCGCTGGAAGGCTGAAGATCCAAAGCGGCCGTACGAGATGGGAGTTAGGCGGACTCCGCGCTCCCGGCGATTTCGCCTTATGGAGGAAGCCATGCCTTTGAGTAGCCCCCTCAAGAAGGGGTCGCAAGACCCGTTCGTCAAGATCTTACAGAGCCAGTTAATCGCCTTGGGATACATCCTCCCGCGTTTTGGTGCAGATGGAAGTCTGGGTGACGAAACGCTTCGGGCGTATGGCGAGTTCATGGTGTTGGAAGGGATGCGTGCGGCAACCGACGAGATGCCCAAGGCCATCAGCGTGGCTGGCGCCGCAGCGATAGAACGCGCGTTCGCCGCGATACCGCCTATTGCCAAAGACGAGAAGTTCTTCGACGAGCGGAACAACCATCCGCATGACGGCCGCTCGAAGTCCATGCCATACAGAACCTGGTCCAAGGTGACCGCCATCGTTCTTCACCAGACGGCTACACAGCTTGGAGAGAAGCCGGCGCGTTGGCACTCAGTCCCCATTCACTTTGGCGTGACGCGAGCAGGCAAGACCATTCAGCTCTACGACTTGACGGAGGTCTGCAATCACGCAGGAAACTTCAATCGATGGACGGTAGGTATAGAAATAGACGGATGGTTCGCTGGCATCGAGGGCGACCCTGAAACACTCTGGCAACCTAAACCTCCGGCCGCAAAGAGAACACCCATGGATCTGCCCGCCGTCCAGGCCGAGGCGGCAAAGGCTTGCGTGAAGCGCATCATCGACACGGTGGCAGTGAACGGGGGCAAGATAACGCGCATTCATCCGCACCGTCAGTCGAGCATCGAGCGTCAGTCAGACCCCGGCTCGCTGATCTGGCAGACCGTAGGTTTGTGGGCTCAGCAAAACTTCGGTCTTTCCGATGGCGGGAAGAACTACAAGATCGACGACGGTCGCACCATTCCAGAGGCCTGGGATTCCAGGTATGTCGGCAATCAATACTGACGGCATTGGCTGCGCCCAATTGCCGCTGCCGCTGCCGTTGTCAGTCTTGATCGTGCCTTGCACGCCGGCGTTGCCGGCTGACATTTGTCGAATGCGCCAAGCCGACCGCCGGGGCGTTGCGGTAGAGGTCCATGCGCGTCAGCAAATTTGATGAGGCGCTTCCTGTGCATCCCGTTAGGCTGACTGAACGGCTGTTTGCACAGGAAGAAGCTAGGGAGGGGCCATATGCTTCAAAAGACTTGCCTGAAGTGGATGGCCTTGCTTGCTTGGGGCTTGTCTACGCTTGTTCACGCGGTCGCCGCGGAGGTCGCGCCGCAAGGTGTGCCGCCAACGCTGAGCGTGCAATTGGAGATTCGCGGCGGAAAGGCCGCTATCGCCTCGACAGGGACAACACTTTCGCAGCCGCTTCCCGAGGTCTATAGGCAGTGCGGTATGGCCGCGGACTCGTTGCAGCGGGAGCTGACGAGTCATTTGGAGCCGCTGCTTTTGGGCGGCGACAAGCTGCTGACCCGGCTGGTGCTGCAGTCGCTCTCCGGAGGTGGAACGTCCCCTGATAGTCGCGCCATCGTGCGCGCCCTGGACGCGCTGGCAAAAACCGACGCGGCGACCGACAAGCTGTGGAATGGCGACTTCAGGTGGGTGGAAGGACCGCAACTGGTGCAGGCCTGGGAAGCCGCCCAACGCAAGGCTGGCTCGTCACTGGTCAATGCCACGCTCATGTTTAGCGATGCCTACACCTGGGCGCTGCAGAACCCAGCCTACGCCGATGGCCCGTTGTTGCCGAAGTCTGTCAATGTGGACGAGAGCCCAGGGCGAGAACGTGCGCGCCGGGGGATCGTGGCCTTCGAGGTCGCGCCGCCACTGGTCGACGCGGTGAATAAGCTCAGGCCTACCTACAACGTGGCGCAATGGGATGCAGTGCGGTCCAAGCTCAGCCACAGCGCGTTGGCCCAGTTCGACTGCAAGCTCTGGTACCGCCCCCGCATCGAGACCGCGGTGCGCGACTACCTGGAAGTGCGCGGCATCAGCCTGCAGCTCTATCGCACTGACAAGGATGTGGCGGATGCGGCCGGCTTGGGTGTGGCCTCGGAACCACCAAATGACCAGGCCGCACTGCGCGTGTTGCGCCCGAGGTTCGGCAAGAAGAATTTTGGCGGACGCATCCTTCTGGACCCCGACCCGCTGTTGGCGGCCGTCTATGTGCAGGCGGGAGACCGTGACGGCGAGCGGGTGATGCGGGCACTCAACCGGCTGCTTCCTTCGGCAGACTTCGACCGTATCCGCGCCGCACCTCGCGACTACCTGTGCCGAGGCAAGGCCGTATGGGTGCCGAGCGAAAGTCAGCCTGACGCCATTCAGTTGCCGCTGGACGGCAGCATGGACACGCTCAAAGGCGAGCAGTTGGAAGTGAGGCGCGTCTTCATGACCCGTGCCATGCTGGCGCAGCGGCTGCAGCAATTGAATGGCATCGGACTGAATGCAAGCATCGTGATGGCTGAGGACGTCGCACCGCCAAAAGGCACTCCCAAAGGGGTCAATCTGATGCGAAGGCTGGCGGTGCTGGCCGTAGAACCGCGCGCCGGTGCGGCTGACCTGGCTCCGCTGTCCGTTCCTTCGCTGCGCGCTTGCAGCACGCCGCGCGACGCGAAGCCTCCTGCATCGACTGCCCCGGTCGCCCCTGTCGTGCCGGTCGCGCCAGTCGCGCCCGCCGGTTCCGGCGGAGATGAAGACGATGTGCCCGGCGAGCCGAGTGCGGGCAGCCCTGCGCACCTCTGCCGCGCCAATGACAAGCAGAGCCGCTGCGCAAAGACGCCGATTGCTCCAGCCGTTTCGACGCCGTTGCAGCCGCGCACGGCGCGCGAGGAGCCTGAAGACGCCATACGCAGGAACCACCTGGACTTCAGTGTCGAGCGCCGGCCCGGCAAGCCGTGGCGGCTGGGCACGGCATATCGGCATGAGGGCAAGACGGCGGATGACACCTTTGCACTCGGCTTTGGCCTCCAGAAGCAGGCCTCTGGGGACTTCTCCTACTCGGGCGATTTCGCCAACTTCGCTGGCTGGGGCAGGCGGGTGCAGTGGACGGCCCGCGCTTTCTCGGCCTTCGACCCCGAGGTGGGTATTGACCCCACCCGACCCGACGAGCGGCGCGAGGGCACCGAGCTGCGCGTCACGGCCGACCTGTGGCGCGACATGCGCTACAGCTCGGCGCAACTGGAGGTGGCGCTGCGCCGGGTTGAGATCACGTTTGATGCGACAGGCAGTCAGCGTCAGCGCGTCAGCGCGGTCGATGTCTCGCTGGTGCTGACGCGTTCGCACGAGGGCACGCCGGCCTCGGAGCGTCAGGAGCTGGTGCTCAACGCCAGCGCCGGGCGTGCGGATGGGGAGTATTTCGGCAAGGCCGGGATGACGCTTGCAGTGCGGCGTTTCGTGGGTGCGTTTTCGCAGTGGGATCTGCGCGCGCGCGCGCACGCCGTCAGCACGCACACGCCGCTGGAGGAATGGGTGCGATTCGGCGGCGAGGACACGGTGCGCGGCTACAAGGCCGACAACACGGTCGCGCGCCAAGCATGGGCGCTGCAAAACGAGTACTGGATGCCACTGCCCTGGACGCCGGCATCGCCGGAGTTCGCGAGTAACCTGCGCCGCCACGTGGCATTGGCAGCGTTTCTCGACATGGGCGGCGTGCGTCACGCCAACACTCCGCTCTCGGGAGCGTCCGGGTTCAAGGCCGGCGCCGGCCTCGGCCTGCGCTATCGGCCCTATCCCAGCACAGCCTTAAGGCTGGACGTGGCACGCCCCGTTGGCAATGTTGCTGACAACGACCGCCGCACCCGCATCTATTTCACCGTGACCACGTTCACCTCCATCTGACCCACCCCTTGCGAGGACCATCCCCATGAGAAGCTTTGCTCTTCAGATCGCCGGCCAGCAGCTGAATTTCGACACGGACGGCGACGTACAAGACTCGGCCAAGAACGTGCTGGGCCGCTGGAAGACGGCAGCCAATCGCATCGTCTACACGCCGACCGGCGGCAGTCCCCAGAACATTGATGTGGACTGGGCTTTCAACGACAGGAACCAGCTCACCATCGCCCAGAACGGCACCACGGTGTGCACGCTGGTCAATACGCTGGACGGGTTGGTGGGCTACCACCTTGAGAAGAATGTCCTGTTTGTGGATCCGGATGGGGATCTCGACTTCGTGTTCCAGCTGGACTGCCTGTTTGGCCTCAACGGCGACGGCAACCTCATCGTCTCGATCAACGGCAAGACCTCAGTGCTGGACGGATTCATCGAAGACACGAAATCGCGTTTTCGCTTCCGTTTCGACGACAAGGAAATGCCCAGCTTCCCCAGCAGCCTTGTGTTCTCAGGTATCTGGGAGCGGTTGACAGATCCTACGCTGGCCGACCAGATCCGCCTGCACTTTGCACTGGACGACAAGAAGCTGGAGATCGCGGCCAACCCATTGAACCTGCCCGCGCAGGTACAGGTCAGCCGTGCTCGCAACCACTTGGAGATGGTCTATCAGTCCAAGAGCAGTGGAGAACGGCGCCTGCAGTTCCAGGGCAGCCTGGAGATCAAGACCGGCTTCACGCTGTTTTTCAGCATCGATGACGTGAAGGACGGCGGCGTTCGCCGCTCCGTCATCAAGGTGGAAACGACCTTCGACATGGACATCGCCACCGGCTTCCTACGCCTCAGCGTGGGCCGCAACGTGGCAGGCACAGCGGGCCAAACCATCGAGCTGGGCGGATCCATCAAGACCACGCTGAAGAACGGCACGCTGAGCTTCGACTTTAACTACCGCAAGGATTCTGCTGGCGGACAGTCGACAAAGACCATCGCCGCGGGGCTCAGCTTCGAGTCCAAATCGGGTAACAAACTATTCGTCAATTTCACGCAGGAAGGCAATGCCCGCACCGTCGACGTCACCGGCAAGATCAGCACGGCCAAGTTCACTTTCGATGGCCGAGTGCAGATCAAAAATGACGCGCAGGGCCGCAGCCTCAGCGGGTTTTTCGGTCTGTCCTGGTAAGTCGGGGCAGCTATTACCGACGACGTGCTTTGGTTGTGGAATTGCAGTTCTACACAGCTTCCTGGCTCGGCATACCTATGACGCCTGGAGCCGCGCTGTCATGCGCGGCTGATCGCTAGCGGGGCCGCAAATCCCCGAACGCTAGTGGCGTCGCATCGCGACCACTTAATTTGGCAGTGCAACGATGGCTTCCACCTCGAAGAGCATGGGGTCGATGGCAAGCTTGGGCACTGGAACCAAGGTCTGAGCGGGCAGGGCCTCGCCAAACAACTCCTTCACGTTGGAGGTCAACACGGCAAGCTTGGACATGTCGTGATCGACGACAAAGACTGTGAGTTTCGCGACGTGTCGAGGTTCGGCACCGATTGCGGAGAGCGCGGTACTTAGATTTGCGTAGGCCTGCCTTACCTGCGTGGCGAAGTCTGCAGAGAGCTCACCCCTTGCGTCTTGGCCGCCTTGCCCGGAGATGTAGGCCAGGCGCGATGCGGCAGGCGTGATGACCACCGTGCTGTAGCCGTTTGGCGTCGGGTCGTACAAGTGTTGCGGATTGACGATGGCCAGGCCGAAGTCGGCCGCTGCGGCCTCGTTGATTCCAGTGCTCATGTTGGGGTGACTCATTCGATGGTTATGAATTTGCTCGTACGCTGTACGAGCCGATGCCACGATACAGTCGTACAACGTACCAGTCAACTACATTTATGAAGGTTCAGGTCTTGCCAGAATCGAGCCAGACCATCGTGGACCAGCTATGAATGACAAGAGCAGAACTCGAGGCGGCCTGGCGAAGCGCCAGCACCGCGCGGCGGCCGCACCGCAGGAACCCGACGCCGAGCAACCGTTGTCCAGAGAGCGAATCGGCGCTGTCGCCGTTGAGTTGCTCGATCAACATGGGGTCGAGCGGATGACGATGCGATTGCTGGCCGACAAGTTGAAATGCGGCGTCATGAGCTTGTATTGGCATGTCGCGAAGAAGGACGACGTTCTTGACCTGGCTCTTGACAGCGTTCTGGCGTACGAAGGGCCTAGCCTGGGCCGCTCACAGGACTGGCGCAGATCCGTGCTTCTTGTCTTAGAGGACTGGAGAGCTGCCATGCTGCGCCACCCCTGGTCGGCGCCGCTACTGCCCCGCAGAACACTTGGACCCAGCATATTGGGGAGACTGGAGCTGCTTGCAAGCGCGCTGTCGTCGGCAGGTGTGAGCGACGCCGAGCTGAATCCCGCGATTTGGTCCCTTTGGAACTATGTGATGGGGGCAACCATCACAAGGGCCAGCTTCGGACTGACGGAGGAGGAAATGGCCGACGGTCAGGCTCGGTTGCTCGAGCAGGCTAAGCAGTACCCAACGATTGAACGTTCACGCCTGCTGTTGGACAGCGACTGGGATGGGGCGTTCAAAAGTGGAATCAACTTCCTCCTCGATGGGCTGTTGCCCAACCAGGCACATGCGCAGGGGCGCCAGACCCCCGAGCTTGACAAGGCGGCGGAACCCGAAACAAGCGTCGTCGATGACTCCCCCCAAGCAGCCGCGCGAGCAATGAAGGCGGCGCTGCGTAGAAAAGGGCTTGGGTAGAACGATCCGACGATTAATAGATGCTCAGTGCGCAGGGGCGTTGTGCTTTGAGCAACCCGGAGGCAGTGACCGATGGCGAGAGTTCGGCAATCATTGGGCTTGTGCGTAAACCAATGAGATTGACACTAACGCGCTCTGCCGCAGGCGGTGATCGAGAACCGCCTCTTCGGGCAGGCTGAGCGAGCCGAACCAACGCCAGCTGGCCATCTGTTCCCTAAGACCAGTAGGCTCTCAGGTAGTTGATGGGGGCGTGGTCTGCCAGGTCACGGGTCAGCACGGTGCCGAACCGAAAGGCGTATTGGGCGAGGTAGATGGCGCGGCCGGCTTGTCGATCGTCATCCATCAGCGCCTGCGCCGGTGCGGAATGCCGCACGCCTGATCGATCGATGTACTCGAAACCACCGTCGAGGTGATGAAAGTCAAAGGCAGGTGGGGGAATTTGGGTAACCAGATCACAACAGTCCACGATGCGAGTGTTCTGCACGCCGGCGCTGCCGACGTGGGCTGTGAATTCCGCGTTGCCCACCCGTGGGGATCCGATCGTGACTAACCGGCTGGCTCTTGCGGGAACGGCGAGCAACGTCGCGATAGCCGCACCCAGGCTGTGACCGCAAATGATCAGCTTCTTGGGCTTGGTTGCATCGAGCCACGGCTTGACTTGTGCCCACATGCCCAAAGCAGTATTTTTGAAACCCACATGTACCTCGCCCCGACTGGTGCCGTCCAGATTCCATGGCACCAGGAGGACATGGGCGTCCGTCACCAGATCGCAGATGCGGTCCGGTTGGGTGCCGCGAAAGGCAAGGACTCCCAGGCCCTTCGCGTCGACTGCGCCAAACCCCTGCCCGTCGCTGCCTGCATGCTGAAAGCATGTCGGCGCGCCAAAGCCAGCTAGTGCCAAGGCTTGCGAAAGCCGACGGCCCTCGTCGGCATCTTCGTCATAGCGGTAGTAGGACAGACGCGCGGCTTCGATGGCGAACTGCACCTCTCGAGCTTCGTCCTCGACTCGAAAGCCGTCGGTGAGCAACGTTCCCCGTGATTCGGGTTGGAGTAGAGCCTTGCGGCTGGAATCGTAGGAGATGGTGGGCATGGTCAGCGCGTCGTCCGGCTGGTTGGATCCAGCTTGTATAGCTGCGCGCGATGGGCGGCACATCCTTCAATTTGTGGAGCACGGCGCGGCAGCGTTGGCGTACAAGCGGCAAGCTGTCCACCGAACTCCAGCGAGCTTGGTGCTTACCAACCTACCCGAACATCTCGAGGGACGTATTCATGATGGCTGCCGCGTATTCGCTCGCCGCGCCTTCGGGTGAGCTACGAATCTGGGTGGGTAGCGGCACTGGCGCCCTTCGATGGTTTTGACGCGCCCGACCCCGGGCCCAGAACCGGTTTCCCCACTTGATCACCGCCGCCGCCACATGCGGTCAAAACTGCGAATAGCGCCGTGCAAAGAAGGGCATAGGCCGCGCCGCGGCACGCGCCATCGATATTCAACACCACGGGTACTCCCAGAAGATCGTCACAGCAGTCCGAATCTAGTGCGAGTCCTGATCGCGAGCACACCGAACTTTCGTAACTCCCGCTGCTTCTCTGATGTGTGTTAAGTACTCCAGAGTGCGGCTGAGGGCAAGAACGCCGACTCATGCGGTAGAACTCTACGAACTCGACGTGAGGACCGGCGCATTCCTCAAACCTTTCACCGTCGCCTTGGCGACAGCTTGCTCCCTCATATGTGAAGCGCGTTCGCAATGGTCAGGGCGGGTTTGCAGACGCATGCGCGCATAAGGCAATTCAGCACAAGCATCGGCCGAAGCAGAAACGTCCTTCTTTAACGAACTCTGGTGAAGCCAGGTCAGCGGCGAACGAGACGACGATCCCAAACACAATCCACAGATATAGCCGCGGCGACGACCATTTGTCCTGCCATGCGCGCCATGACAGATGCGCTAGAAGCGCCCATTCGAAAAAGCGCACGGGCGCATAGACGGCCACGTAGGTTAGAGCGAACGAGCCGCCAAGTTCTTGGCGAACGATCAAAGCCACCACGATCCCGAAGCAGAATCCGAAGACACACCTCATAGCGCCCATAAGCAGGCTTGCGCGTAGCAGCTGCAAACCGCTCGGGCGCGCGCTACCCAAATCTGCAATCAATAGTCCGCAGTAACTCCATGCAGCGTAGGCGACTAGCTTCACTGCGGCATACGTAAAAAGCGTCTCACCCACAGGCTTCACCTCCATCTCACGACCTGTATTAATGTCAACGGCAGGGTCGGTAAGGCGTCCCATCCGAGCATCGGTACCAGCAACGGCATCGCCTGGGCGATAGCGTTAAAGCAGCGAGCGTCTCTGCAACCTCGCCTGAGCCTCGCGCACCGAGCCTGACGCCAATCATCGGCTGCATTAGCGTCAATCGCTGAGCGGCAATTGGCTTTGGTTCGTTCAATGGTTAAAGCGCCACTAGCGCATCTCGTGGGCGTCGCATTCATGCGCTCGGTCCACCGGCCGCGACTTTCCAGCCCATCGTCCGGCAAGAACGCAGGCAAAAGCTCCGATGCCCCCGACAACTCGTAGGCGCCAAAGAGTGTGCGCTCCCGGAAAGCGCGAAGTGTCGCCGTAGCATCAAGGGAGCATCCAAGACAGGGCATAGCGCCAATGCTGCAGCTACGACAAATCTCCATGATCGACATCATTGCCTTTACGGAGGGATATTCAGACGATGTGGCATCGTTGATTCTGCCGATCCAGCGGCACGAGTTCGGCCTTCCCATCACCCGCGCAGACCAGCCTGACCTGACCAACATCGCTGCCTTCTACCAACGCGATGCCGGCAACTTTTGGCTCGCTATGGACGGTGCCGATGTCGTCGGCACGATCGCGCTTCTGGACATCGGAAACGGTGCCGCAGCTTTGCGCAAGATGTTCGTCTCTCCTCCGTTTCGTGGTCGCAAGCCGGGGGTCGCCGCTCAGTTGCTCTCCACACTGATCACCTGGAGTCGCAACAGAGGTCTTAGATGCATCTATCTGGGAACGGCCGCGCAGTTCCACGCGGCCCATCGGTTCTATGAAAAGAACGGCTTCCAAGAGATCAAGCCGACGGCGCTACCTCAAAGCTTTCCGAGGATGGCGGTTGACTCTAAGTTCTACCTCAAAGGCCTTTGAGCATGACAGCTCCGCTGTGAATCATCATCTCAGGGATGAAGTTCGGTGCGGCGGATGAGCAGCTCTCGTTGCCGCACCTGAGCTGCGGCACTCACAGACGTTGTGGGAGTCACCGATCAGCGAGGAGGTCGCTTGCTTATCGGTAAGAGAGGGATTTCCTTGCCACCGACGTAGAAAGTACCTTCTGCGCAATACACGGTATAGCCTCCGACCTCAATCCGGTAGTTTTCTACCTGTAGCGAGCGAGACTCCCGCATGCCGCGCATCTTGACGCGAAGACTGCCGTCGACGGTGAAGATGGGTTCCCGAGCGAAGTTCATGGACCGATCCTTGTCTTTCAACGAGGAGCGGAACTCCCGTGTTTGTTCAGGCGACAGTCTTCCTTGACGTTGCATCAACGGGATGGCGGATTCAAAGTCGAAGTACCAAGTGCCGATCAACCTCTGCACATCAGGCTGAGAAATCGGTCGAATGTCTTTTCCATAGACCAGCGTCAGATAAAGAGCGAAGTGCGTATCGACTTGATCGCGCGTCTAGGCCGGCGTCGAAACCGAAGGAAGCAGCGCGAGTAGCAGGCAGACTATGCGAATCATTTGGAGCGCTCTCTTAGGTTGATGACAAATGGCCAAGCTGGATATGACCGACGCGCCGACGAGGCTTGTGCACAACGCAATTTGAGATCTGAGCGTTCGTTGGAGTTCCTACGAAATCTCGTACTCCGCCGATCGTCGTCAGCAACACTTCTCGGCCGGTGGCCGATCGACCTCACACCGATTGAATGGCTGATCAATTCATTTGCAAGATCGAAGCCGGGCATGGACGAAGTCCAGAATTTCCTCATTGTGCGAGGCCCAGCCGCAGAGCAGGGCGACTGGCTCGTGCAACTTCCGCCCCAGGTCCGTGAGGCAGTACTGCGTGCCAGGAGGGATCACCGGGAGAACGGTCCTTTCCACGACGCCGCCGCGTTCAAGCGTGCGCAGAACCTGAGCGAGCATCTTCTTCGAGATGTCTGGAATTTCCCGGCGAATTTCGCTGAACCTTTTGACATGTTCGGACAGGCTGTAAAGGACAACGGGTGTCCACTTGTCTCCGACTAGGGCGAGAAGCCGGCGAGCGGGATAGCGAGGAGGAAACTTTTCGACGTCTTCGTTCATGTGTGGGTTACCTAACGGTGCCTTCTTGCGCACTCAAAAACAAGAACTCAGACTGTCGACATCCTTCAAACACCAGGAGTCATTCCAATGTCGAACAAGCCTGAACTCTGGCCGAACGGAGCGCGACTATGCGTCTCGTTGGCAATGCAATTCGAAGCTGGAGGGCAGCCGATCTCCGGCGCAGGAGGACCGATTACAGAACCAATTGAAGAAGGATTCCCAGATCTCGGTACGAACAGCTGGTTCGACTACGGTGTGCGCGAAGGCATTCCGAGATTGCTGGACCTCTTCGACAAGCACGGCTTGAAAGTTACGTCCTTTATGGTCGCTAAGGCGGTCGAACGGGAGCCGGAATTGGCGCGGGAAATCGTCGAACGGGGGCATGAAGCCGCAGCGCACGGCTTCGAGTGGGCGCCCCAATACAACTTGCCCGAAGCCGACGAGCGGAAGCTCATCAGAGCGTGCATCGACAGCATCGAGCGGGCGACCGGGTCGCGACCCAGCGGGTACGACTGCTATTGGATGCGAGGCAGTGTCCGGACCTTGAGTCTGTTGCAAGAGCTGGCGTTCACTTATCACAACAATGACCTCAACATGGATGAGCCGTGGATACAAGATATCAACGGAAAACCTTTCGTTTCGGTGCCCTACACGGTGCATCTCAACGACATCGTTGCGTATGACCACGTCGGCTTTTCACCGATCGCGTACGAGCAGCAGCTCAAGGACGAATTCGATCAGCTCTACGAAGAAGGCGCTCGCAGGCGGCGCATGATGGTGGTCAGCCTGCACGACCGGTTGTCGGGCCACGCATCGCGTGTGAGATCGTTGGAACGATTTCTCGTCTATGCAAAGGGACACACCGGCGTCTGGTTCGCGCGTAAGGATGAGATCGCTCAGCACGCCCTCGCTACGCCCGATGTGACCCCCAAGCTTCAGCGGGGCCTTGCAGAGTCGACCGGATGGCCCGCCAACACCCTTGAACGAGCTTAGTCATGATCTCTCACATTGTCTTGGTCGGTTTCAATTCGCGCGCGACTGATGCGCAGCGCAAACATTTGCAGGACGCCGTGGAAGCATTTCTCGGTGTCGTGGATGGTCTGCTGCAGATTGCGCAAGGCGCCGACTTCGGTGGGCGGGCACAAGGCTTCGGCTATGCGATCACCATGATCTTCGACGACCGTGCTTCACTGACACGCTTCTACAGCAGCTCCACACACAAGGACTTCACCGCCGAGATACTGAAGCCGGTCGCTAAGAAAATTCTCGTCATTGATTTCGACCACGCGTCTTAACGAGTCGCAGCTTGCTAGTAGCTTCTTTGACGCCGGGATGATCTGTCGAATCTCTAATAATACGGCTACGAGATTACGTAGAAATGCCGTGCTAGCGTTATGGCACGGCAGGTGATCAGAGTCGAGTACGTTCGGCGATGACGGCGCAGGGCCTGCATGGCTTGAGTTCGGCGGTAGGTGCGGATAAAGCTTCCGTCCCACGCTCGGGACGGTGTAACCATGGGAGGCGTGAGCCCGAATAGCGGTCAAGCGTTACCGAGTGGCGGCACGGTCATGTCAAGGGGCGCAGTCGCGGCGATACGGGCTGCAGCTGCCCAATCGCACATGCCCGGGCATGCGCATCAACGCGACCGGCGATTTGAGATCAGGGCGTTCACTGACAACCCTTCGAAGCTCAGCCGTCCACTGGAGTCGCTGGTGAGGACTGGAAACCGGTAACTCTTCGAAGGCACTGTCTGAAGGGGCGCGCGCCGCCATAACTACGACAAGTCGTAGTTTGCGGATTGGCCGTGGTTGCTCATCACGTCATACGTCCCCATACGATTAGACAACTCAGGCCCTGAGGCGACGGGGCCGAGTGACCGAGGCAACAACCCTATCTATTGACATCACATGCCTGACACAGTCCTCATTCGTCCCATCGATCGTGAAGACTACGCTGGGTGGCGACCACTTTGGGACGATTACAACGCGTTCTACGGACGCATCGGTGAGACCGCGTTAGCCGAAGGCGTCACAGCTGCAACTTGGGAGCGATTCTTTGATCCTGAGCGGCCGGTCTGGGCGCTTGTCGCGTGTCACGAGGGGCAAGTCGTCGGCCTTGTGCACTACCTCTTCCATCCGAGTACGAATCGGCTGCGCGATGTCTGCTACTTGCACGATCTGTTCACTGCGCAGTCTTTCCGTGGCCAAGGCATTGGCCGCGAATTGATCTCGGCTGTCTATGACGCTGCTCGCGTGGCCGGTAGCTCACGGGTCTACTGGCACACGCAAATCTCAAACGCCAGCGGACGAGCGCTCTACGACAAAGTGGCCCAGCACAAGGAGTTCATCGTTTATACGCATGAACTCTAGTTTTCTCTTCGGCGTCTCGACACCCCCGCTCGGCTGCTAGTGGTACACGGAAAGCCGGCCAATCAGGAGTCCTTTGGCCTTGCGACTATCGCAGCGGCAGCACTCAGCGCGCGAGGTAATCGCAGCAAGCCTTGAGCATGCGCCGCGCAAAGGCCGCGTCCTTTGCGCTCAAGCCAGATAGCCAAGACTCGATCATCAGCGCGTCCGAGGATGGCTCCGGCGGAGCCTCTTCGAGCAACGCACCGCATGTCGTACCCAGTACCGCCGCCACTCGCTCAAGCGTCAGAAGCGATGGCACATGCTTGCCCCGCTCGAATCTCGAAAGAGTCTCGGTGTCCACCCCGAGTCTCTCAGCCACATCGGCTTGAGTAAGGCCGAGTCCTTTCCGACGGGCCGCTAGGTTGCGTCCCAGACGGCTCGGCAACTCACTTTGGGTCGCCTCGTCAGTTTTATGGCGAGAGCGTCGCTGTTCGGCCATTCTTGTTGGGTTGCTAGTCAACAGCAATGGTTGCCTTACCCGCGAGCGCACGCCAGAATGCAAAGCGTTGGCTATGTAGTCAACGAATTGCACCGATATGGCTTTGTTTTCCTCTGTCGGCGCTGACGGAAGGACTTATGGTCATGCAGTCAATGACACCCAAGGCGGGCGGAGCACGCACTACAGCGTTGTATCGACACGCGGAAGATTCGAGCTTTCTTGGAAGGCCGCTCTGTACCTGGTATGCATGCGCCACCTTCAAGACAGTCCGCTTTGCCATAGCGGACGATCGCGCAGTCAGAGTCACAGGATGGGTCTGGTCGCTTGGGCTACTCGAGCATGGCCAGTACGAGGTCCTTGGAGTCTGGCCCGCCGGCACCGCGTCTACCCGCGTTGCCCAGGACTTGCGTGAGCGCGGAGTCGAGTGGATTGAGGCGATTGCTGCCGAAAGCGACGCGGACATCGAGTCGCTGCTCCCGGATGCGGCGCCATGGCCTTCGGTTGCCGCAGTTTCGAGCGATGACCCATTCAACCGCCTGAGCACTTTTGATTTGCGGCACGCGGCAGCACTTGAAGCTGCCGTCGCCACTGCAGAGCGCTTGCAGAGGAGCGTCGTGCAGGCCGTCAAGCGCCGGGGGTGCTTCGCGGATGAGGCCGCCGCTGTGGCGTTCCTTGCGCGAACGCTTCAAAACATCGACCGAACGCTGTACTAGGAATGGCAGCGCTGCTTGTCAAGAACTGGCGCGATGTGTATGCGCGTGTCCGCGCCGCCTTGATGCGCCGCGGTCGCAGCGCCCATGAGGCCGAAGATCTCGTGCAGGAGGCCTGGGTGCGTTTGGCGTGCTATGAGCGCGAGCAAGAGGTTGCGGAGCCCGAGGCCTTCCTGATGCGGACTGCTCTGAACCTGTCGATTGACGCCCATCGCGCAAACCTGCGACGTGGAGAAGAGGTGGTTCTCGAGGAGGTGGTGCTCGTTGACACATCGCCGAATGCGGAGGAGGTGGCGTTGGCACGCGAGCGTCTGACTCGCTTGAGCGTCTGTCTCGGCCGGCTCACAGACAAGACTCGCGAGATCTTTTTGTCGCGCCGGGTGGATGGCATGACGTATCAGGAAATTGCTCGCCTGTACGGCATAAGTACCAGCACCGTAGAGAAGCATGTCGCCAAGGCCACGCTGCAAGTTACAAGTTGGATGGAGGGCTGGTAGCCTTCGGAAGCATCCGCTTGGATGGTTCAATTGCGCGTGCTTGGCCCACCTCCGTGATCAAGCGGAAGTGCGTGGATCCGGCAGACGCGCTCTGCTTCTTGCGTGACCGCCAGATCCTGGATCTCTCGATAGTCTCCCGTTCAGCGAGAGATGGGCAGGCTCTGCATATCATGAGCCGAGAGGAGAGCGTCTATGGGAACCATTGAGGCAGTGACGGACGCCAAAGTGGCGGTCCTTGTTGATTGCGAGAACACCCAGCCCGATATCCTGGAGCACGCACTGCGCGTCGGGGCCCAGTTTGGCCGCGTCGTCTTGCGCAGAGGCTATGGAAACCACGCAACGCTTGCCAACAAGTGGCAAGACGCATTGGTTCGCCTGGCATTCACACCCTGCCTCCAGTACCAGTACGCGGCCGGCAAGAACACTTCCGACATCGCTCTGGCTTTGGACGCCCTAGAAGCGTTGTTCGATCAGCGCGCAGAGACCTTCTGTCTGGTCACCAGCGACTCCGATTTCGCCTATTTATGTCGGAAGCTGCGGGAGCGCGGAGCGACGGTCCATATTGTTGGAGAGGCGAAGTCACCTGACGCCCTGCGCAATGCCAGTGACCAATTCTTCGAGTGGGCTCCTGCAGAGCCGGCCAGTCCCGTCGACGTGCAGGCGCAGGTCCCCAAGGCGGCGTCTGTGGTCAAGCCGAAACTGCGGCCCAAGTCGGTGATTGCTGCAGTGAGGCTGATGGCAAGCGGCACGGCTGATGGCCGGGTCTATGTCGGTACGCTGGGGTCGTATCTGCGACGGACGGATCCGGCGTTCTCGCCTCAGACGTTCGGGCATTCGGGACTGGTGAACATGCTGAAGACCTACGACTTACTCAATCTGCGCCAGGAGAGCGGCGGGCACTGGACCGTGGCGCTTGCAAGCCCTGAGGGTGCTGCCTCGGTGGTGGCTGGAGAGAGCGATGCATGATTAAGCGGGGAGAGGGCGTCATCCTGAACCTGGGCATTCAGCAGCTCGAATCGGGCTTCTATGAGTTTCACGTGGAGTTCGCAGGCCAGTTGGTGGAAAGCGCTGCTGGATTCAGTTCGATCAGCGAAGCGATCGAGTCAGCGGCAGGCGTGACCGGGGACATTCGAGGCTTCCAGATTTCCTATGGCGGCTTGGTCATAGGGACTTATCCGTTGGAGACATTACGTGCAGATGCAGGAGCGGTTGCACACCGCGCCGTCGAGACGGCGGCAGCCTTCCAGGACGACTGACGGGACCTCAGCGAGGCATTGCCGCGTAGTGCGGCCAAGTTAAGTTGATACAGGTGGTGACTGAGCGAGAGACGTCGTGAGATCGCTCGCGACGGCACGACGCCTCAATGGAAAGTCCGTTCCATACCCGCTGCGCGGCGGCCCTCTGGCGAGTCTCTTTTGTTGTCGTCACCATGCGTGCATGCGTATGACGCGGATGGCCGTGGAGTGTCTTCTGCAGGAGCTGCTCGAAGGGGCGGAGCCCGTGCCCGTCCGCGGCAGCATGGAGAGCACCGCAACCTTGGCTGCTGGCCCATCACAGTTATCTCCAAGGATGCGTTGTGCTGACGCGAGCAGCCCTGCGTCCCGCGATCGCGTGACGGTGGACCTTCGAGGCTTGGGTGATCGACTTCGATCAGCAGCGGCACAGCGCCAGATCCCGTCTGCAGCATGGGTAAGGAAGGCGATCGTGCAAATGCTTGACGACACCGCCGGCGGCAACAGCGGACCGATAGGCGGTGGATCGGGGGCTCAAGTAGTCGCTAAGGTCACGCTGCGCTTGACGCCAGCGCATGCCGCGGCACTTGCCGAGCGTGCTCACGCCTCGGATGTCTCGCAAGGCGCGTATGTCTGCGCGCTGATCGACGGTGAGCCGCCGTCTCCGCTTGCTGCCAATCATCACGCGGCAGTGGCGGCACTGAGCACCTCGACAGACCGGGTCGCGGCGATATCTGCCGATCTCAATGTGTTCATGCGGCTGCTGGGTCGAGGCTCATCAGCGGAACTCGATGCGTACAGAGCAGGCATCGTGTCGTTGGCCAGCGATGTGCGTCAGCATCTCAAGGTGGCAGCCGTACTGATCGCTGAGCTTCAGCCTGCACGGAGGCGGCGGCGATGACACCGAGCCAGCGGGTAGACGGCGTTCTCGTCCAGTGGGGCGAGAGACTGTTCTATCCCTCCAACCGCATCGTCAAGTCGTTGCCACCGCCGCGGCTGGAGACGTTGGTGCGGCGCAAGGCCGCTGTCATTCGGGCGCGCATTGAGGCAACGGTTCGTCGTGGCCCGCAGGTGATGGTCAAGGTGACCGGTGGTGGACGGGGTATGGCGGCCATCGCGGCGCACTTTCGCTACATCAGTAAGTACGGCCGGCTCGGCATCGAGGACGACCGCGGCACAGTGCGCAATGGCAAGGAGGCGGTGCGTGACGTGGTGGACCAGTGGCGATACGGCGGATCGCTGATCGAGAGCTACGGTCATCGGCGAGAAGCCTTCAACATCATGCTGTCGATGCCGGCGGGGACGAATGCCGCACTGTTGCAAAGGGCGGTTCGCGAGTTCGCGCAAGCGGAGTTGAGCGGGCACCGCTACGTCATGGTGTTGCATGAGCATCAGGCCAATCCACATGTTCACCTGAGCGTGAGGGCAGGGGCGGCCTCGGGAAAACGCCTCAATCCCCGCAAGACGGATCTTCACCGGTGGCGAGAGACGTTTGCTGAAAAGCTCCGAGGCTGGGGCATTGAGGCCGAGGCATCTCGCCAAGCCTCACGTGGTGAGCGCCACAGCTCTGATCCGTTGTGGCGATTAAAGGCCACGGGGGAAGGGCGTCTGCGGAATGTGGCCGCGCCGAAGAAGACCGCAAGGGCGTCCCAGGACAGTCGGCTGGATGCCATGCTGAGCTGGGCGCACCTCATGAAGGCGCTTGCGGGGTCCGAGATTGCAGAGGACCGAACGCTGGCCAAGCAAATCGGCGTTTTCATCCGAAGTGCACCCTTCATGAAAGAGCGGGCGCGACAAAGGACGGCGAGTGCGCAAGAGGTCAAGAAGCCGGTGCAGCAGCAGCTTGGTTTTGAACCATCTCAAACTCTTCCTGAGCACAGACGTTGAGACGCGCGTGCTCTGACATGTGCAGCCGAACCCGCGCTCGGGGATGCTCTCCATGCAAATTGGCGTGTCCGTGACGTCTGTGCGGGCCCGGCAGCAAATCAGGTGCTGAAAAATGCCCGGAGGTTAGAACGCTGGCTAAAGGCGAAGCCATAAGCAGATCGACTCGGTGTCAGAACTGCATGCGCCCCCCCTTGAACTCCGCAACCGAGTGAACGTCCCCAGTGGTCGCACAGCGTGCATAAAAATCGACGTAGCTCCCACTGGTAGGCCTCAGGTACAAAAGCTTGCCTTGCTTCGGAGACAAGAGCATTCGCGTTTGAAAAGAGATATAGCTATCATGATTGTGCTGACTCCATTCCACGGCATATGCGTAGTAGCTTCGAGTGCTGCTTGTATTGTGTAAAAAGACGGTATACCCGGAGCTGGTTTTTCCTGTTCCATACTTCACTGGGGCGATGCTGCATTCAAACTGCTTCGCAGCAGCGACGGACGCCGCAGATCGAGTTGGCACATCGGGGTCACTGAAAATCGCTGCGTCGATGGGCGTCATGTCCGGCTCCGCCATGGCCATTGACGTTGCGATCCCACCATCCTTGGGAATCAAGAAAAGCTGGTCACTTGACGCAGCAACGACGCCAGCCTTCTGACTTTCGGTGGTGATGCGCAGGACGCCGGCGTCTGAGTCACCCGCTTCCATGTGATAGCTTGTCGTGGTCACCTGTGTCGCGGTCTGCCCCCGCGCGAGGACACCTTCATCGCCTACGGCAGCGGACGCAGGGAGGAGGGATGCCAGATCGGCGCCAGGCTGGGTCAGTCCTGAAAAGCTCTGCGATGCAAGCAGAGGCTGCATGGCAGCTGCAACGGGAAAGGACGAGGCGTTTTCCGCCGGACTTTCGTTGCCCCCGCCACCGCAGGCCGTTAGCACGACGATGGTGGTGAGCGAAATCAACGCGCATGGGATCTTCAGGTGCTTCCTCATTTTGTCGCTCCATGATTGGTTTGCATTAGTCAGGCGGCATTTGCCCCACCGCCGCTGCAGCAAAAATTACTGCGGCGCCAACAGGATAATTTCAGGGGGGCTGGAGCGTCTCACCGAATATTCGTAGAAGCCGTTACGCCAACGCGTACGCTGTCGGCCAAATGGTGCGAAACGTAAATTCCCTGCAACTGAAGTTACCGTGGCGGGTATTTAGGCCTCGGGCGTCGCGTTTTCAGCGTTCAATTTTCTGGTGGGTCTTTGCTCATTGCCGCGGCGCACCGAGCGAAGGCGCTCCTAGCCGGGCGAATTGAGGTAACGCCCGCCAGTTCCGTCCTGAATTCGGTGATCGATGGAGGCGTCGATGGGTGTCGCAAGGAGTCGGAGTCGTCGCCGTCTGTTTGGCGCCCCTAACTTAGTTATTAATACTTCCGGCTGCGGTTGTGATTATTATTGGGGGGGCGAAATTGCATGCGCGACAATCTGTCCGCGCAGGTTATGCAGTGAACACTGGGCGGCACCAGAGTTTGTAGATATTTGCCCCGATACCGCTCGCCGCTCTAATCAAAAGTGCACTTCTTCTTCCTTCCCTTGTTCGTGCACTTGCGGGGTTACGACTCCAGCATGCCTCAGCAACGATCAAGCTAATGAGTGTGGGGCGGACGCCTTCGCCATAGCCCTCGTCGTCAGCAAAGTGAGCCTCTTGTGGCCTGTCGCTGCAGTGATGGCCATGGCCAATGTGGCCGGCACCCTGCTCGGCACCAAGGTGGCCTTCGAGCGCGGCGTGATGTCGGGGTAAGAGGCGGCGGGCCAGTCTCGACCCGCCGTCTTCGCCGATCCGGCGGAAAATCAGTCGTTGCGCAATGCCAGGGAGCTGGAGAGCATGGTCAAAGGGAGAGCCAACAAGGAGGGCGACGAGTTGGAGACCCTTGAGAGGATCAAAACGCTGGCTGTGCAGGCCATGTTCTCCGACGACGAGTTGATGGATGAATTGGTGCTGAAAGGCGGCAACGCCATGGCGCTCATCCATAGATTGACGTCGCGCCAGTCAGTGGATCTCGACTTCTCAATGCGCGATGACTTTGCCGGTGGCTTCGGCAGCGTCCAGCGCCGGATCGAACGGGCGCTGCAGAAGACCTTCAGGCCTGCTGGCTATGAACCCTTCGACTTCAAGATGGCGCAGAAGCCTTCACAGGTAACGGCAGATTTGGCGGACTTTTGGGGCGGCTACGGCTTGGAATTCAAGCTGGTGACTAACAAGCAGTTCGCGGAGCAAAAGGACGACCTTGAACGGATGCGGCGCTCGGCGCTCTCCATTGGTCAGGGCCGCAAGTTCCTCATCGACATCAGCCGGGTTGAATATGTCGAAGACAAGGAGGCGGTCGACTTGGATGGCTACCGCATCTATGTCTACTCGCCGACAATGATTGCGTGCGAGAAGCTGCGCGCCATTTGCCAACAAATGGAGGAGTACGCACCGGTTGTGAAGCGTAGCAACCGATCGGGCGCGGAGCGTGCGCGTGACTTCCTCGACGTCTTTGTACTCGTGGATGCGTTCGCGCTGGAAATGCTGTCACCGAAGGCTATTGAGATCACGCGTGAGATGTTCAGGCTCAAGCACGTTGAACTCGATTGGCTCTTCTCTTTCTGCCAGAGTCAGCGCACCTGTGCAGCGGCGGCGCTCGGGCGGTCGAATGCCGCCGCTGGCCGACAGGATCTTCTGGATCGATGTGTGCCCACGGTCAAACAGCTTGCCGATCTCATGAAGCGTCCAGCCGTCCTTCCAACGCTTCCACATCAATGCCTTCTGCGTGGCCGTGCAGTACGTTCGTGTCCGGTACTTCATTTGCAACACTCCTTCTGCCTGAGCAGTGGTCAGTGTGTTGCGTCGACCGGTTGAATCCGCCGCCGCTAACGGCGATTGACGGTGTGGAACTGATGTACTTTTGCGCGCTAGGCTGCATTGGTGGGAATGGGTGCTGCTTCCATTAGGCTTGGTGGCCGGGAGCTGGATGAGTTGGGACTACTACAGAACCCGCCGCCACTTGCCGCGCAGGGCAGACCAGTACGACAAATAGCATTGGTCGACAACGCCGTCGACTTCCGCTGCAGAGCTGCCCCCTTAACTCGCTGTCCAACTTCTGGGGAGCAGTTCACTGGTTTGGTGGACGCCATCCTGGCCGTCGTCGACGGTCCGTTCAAGATGAAGGTACTTCGCTTCGACTCAGAACTCAGTTGATGCCGAACTTCGCTTTCAGTTCGGCCAGGCGCTTGCGTTCTCGATCTCCGAAATCGGCGGCCGAGTAGAGCTTTTTGCCGTCAGGACCATCCAGCCGCACTACGGTGACCGTGAAGACAGCATCGTCCGGCACCTTCGCCGTGCCCCATTCGGAGAACATGTTCGGCGCGAGCTTCCAACTGGCCTGCTCACCACTTTCAATGCCCCCAGAGATGGAGTAGTTGAACGTGTCTTTGATCCACGGCACGCTGCGGCCAGTACTTGCCACAGTTCCCTCGAAGTAGGCGCGTGAGACGGGAGAGCCGGTACTGTTCTTGACCGTCAGTTCGATCACGGGCTCACTGCCGCCGATGAAGGCACGTGGGTGCTGATAGAACCGGGAGCGGATGACCTCGAACTTCTTCAACTGCTCGGCAGCCCGGGTAGCGGCAAGACGGCTGGCCTCAAGCTCCTTGATCTCCGCCAACGCCTGGGTTCTCTCACGGGCGAGGCGCTCCTCCTTGATCTTGGTCCCTGCCGAGATGACCTCTGCAGCGGTTTTTCCGTTGACGGCGGCGCGGACCTTCTCTTGCACGGTGGCGGGGCCGCTGCTGTCGCGCATGACCTCTCCTATGTCGATCTGACTGAACGCGAGCAGTTGAAGCGCCTCGTCGAACTCGCCCCGCTTAGCCTCCGGCAGCTTCTCTCGGACGCGCTGCACTGAAACCTTCATCGCCTCGTCGCTCGACGCGTCCAACTTCGGGTCGGAACACCCGGCGAGCAGGGCGGCCAGCGAAAGAGCGAAGACAAGTTTTTTCATATGAGCGAGTTCGTTGAGTTGTGTCGTCAGCGTTGCGGGCAAGAAGCCAGATAAAGAAGCTGCTCCTAATGCTCCGCGTCGCTTGACTGGCCCTGCGTCAAGATGACTTCACCGGCGAGATTGAGACGGCATCGTCAATGGAAAAAGTTACGCAAAGTTAAGGGATTAGCAAATTCTTGTCTTTGCGGATACAAGGCTGCCGCGCTCAGTCCACCAAATGGGAACCAATGATCCACGCTTCGTTTGTCTCGCTAAGAATCAAGGCGGCGCTGCCGCTCGCTTTGCTATTGATCGGAGGCTCCGACCACGTGGTCGCCGGCCTTCGCAAGACTGTCGTTTCGTATGAGCCAGACGCATCGCATCAGACAACTTACAGCTGGTATGACACCTCAACTGAGGCCAATACAGCCTGCGCAATATGGGCGCAATCCAAAGGCCTGGGTTCGAGTTGTGGTGGCATGGGTGGTCCGGGAGAGAACACGGGTGTGGCTGCGGCCGGTTGGGCGGGACGTGATCCCTTCGTCTACTTGGCCAACTACTACTGCGATGACGGCTATGAGTGGGACGAAGGCTTCGTAAATTGCCGCAAGCTGCAAAACGTCTTCAGCTTTTCGAGCAAGCTGCCGTCGTGTTCAGCAAAAGATCCGTATGGCAACCCCATCGAGCCGCTCAACGGCAAGAAGGCCGAAGTTCTCGATCTGGGTATTGGCGTTCGCTATATGCGGCTGTCCTTGGCCTACGACAGCTTGCGCATGGTGCTGGCCAAGCAGCTCTCACAGCCCGTCAACGCCATAGGCGCTATCCCCTCGGTGGGCGGCGAATGGACGCCCAGTTGGGCCGCCAGCATCTACCGCCGACCCGACCAAGAAGCCGGCAAATACGTCCTGCAGTACTTCAACAACCGCGGGAACATCACGACTTTCCAAGGCCCCTCTCTGGGGGTGGGCGCGACACTGACCTCGGCCTCCGATCCCGAGGCGAAGCTGACCATCACGGATGAGTACGGCGGCATCATGGTTCGTGACCCCGCCAATGGGGTCTTAGCCCTCTTCACGCGAGCCACGCCTGAGCGGTTTGCGATGAGCGAGCTGTGGCAACTGGATGGATCCAAGATCACGGTAACCCTCTCCGCGCCCTGGTCGCCCATGTATGTAGGCAACTCTATGGTGAACGGGCTGCCGATCTCCGTGGCGGACCCGTTCGGCCAGTACGCCGTTTTCCGGTACGGCTTGTTCCCGGAGTCGGGTGATCCCCAGATCGACGCCAAGGTCACCAAGATCCTCTCCACCTCCGGCTCGGTCGATCTCGGCTACAGCGCAGAGGGTAGGTTGGACAGCTTTACCTGGGCCGACGGAAAAGTTCAGACCCTCGTGCTCGAATCGACCACCGGCGGTGTGGGTCCGCTATGGACCGGCGTGAAGGACGAAGACGACAAGCGCTTCAGCACCTTCAGCTACGACGCCGACGGCTACGCCACCTCTACCGAAAGAGCCGGCGGTACCAACAAGTTCTCCAGCAGCTTCACGAGCCGCCCGCAGCTCAGTGCCGTGCGAGCGTACGACTCGACCAAAGGCATCTACACCCGCTCCTTCAATCTCACCCTGCCGTCAGTTGCCACTGTCACGGGCCCTAACGGGCAAAGCGTGTCGGTCACGTCCAAGAGCGTGCAGGGTCAAAACGTCCCTGCCTCCAAGTCACAGCCTGCCGGATCCGGCTGTGCTGCGAGCACCCGCTCTCAGGACTTTGACGCCAGCGGCAACTTGAACTGGCAAGAAGACTTCCGGGGCTACCGCAGCTGCTACGCCAATGACCTGACGCGAAACCTGACCAAGACGCGCGTTGAAGGCCTTCCCACGGGCACCGCTTGCGCCGCCTTGCTGGTCGACGGCGCCGCGCTGCCGGCCGGCTCGCGCAAGATCACTGCGGCCTGGCACCCCGTCTGGCGCTTGGAGACCAAGGTGGCCGAACCCCGCCGCCTCGTGACTAAGGTCTACAACGGTCAGCCCGACCCCTTCAACAGCAACACGATCGCGTCCTGTGCGCCCGCCACCGCATTGCTACCGGACGGCAGCCCGATCGTCGTGCTGTGCAAGCAAGTCGAACAAGCGACCACCGATGCCGACGGCAGCAAGGGCTTCAGTGCGACGCTGGATACGGCCCCGAGTGTCCCCAAACGCGAAGAGAAGTGGACCTATGACGCCTACGGCCGCGTCCTCACCTACAGCGACCCGCGCAGCAACGTCACGACTTATGCCTACTTCAGCGACACCACCGCTGACCACACCCCAGGTGATCTGGACAGCGTCACCAATGCTAAACAACAGGTGATTCACTACACCAAGTACAACACCGCAGGCCAGTGGCTGGAGATGACTGACGCCAACAACGTCCTGACGGTTCGCACTTTCGATGCGCGCCAACGCCTCAAGATCAGCACGACAAACGGCGCGCTGACAAGTTACGACTACTGGCCCACGGGGCTACTCAAGACAGTGACGCAGCCCGACCTGAGCAGCGTGAGCTATGGCTACGACGACGCCCATCGCCTCACCACCATCACCGACAACCGGGGCAACAGCATCACCTACACGCTGGACAACAGCGGCATCCGCACCGGCGAGGTCATCAAGGACCCAGCGAACCTCCTGACGCGATCCCTCACGCGCATCCCCGATGCGCTCAACCGGATTCAACAAGTGACCGGGAGGGAATGAGTCATGCGAACTGAACCGATCAAACCCTCCGTGAGCCGCTTGGACCGCCCGGCCACCTCGCTCAGACTGAGCGCGGCGCTGTTGGCTGTACTGTCCGGCGCCGCCGGTGCCCAGACGCTGCCGATCCCTCCGGTGTCGCCGACCCCGGTGGCCAATTACGAGTACGACGCCGAAGGCAACCCGACCAAGCGCGTGGTCGCGCCCAGCACCAAGGCCTGCGCCACCAAGGACGAGTACGACGCCCTCGGGCGGCGCAAGAAGTCCACCAACGCCAAGAATGGCGTGACCGACCTGGGCTACGACCTGAGAGATCAACTCACCTCCGTCACGGACCCCAAGCGACTGATTACCCAGTACAAGCCTACGGGCCTGGGAGACACCGAGCAGCTCATCAGCCCCGACACCGGGACGGCCAACAGCACGTTCGATGCGTCAGGCAATCTGAAGACTTTCACCGATGCCCGTGGCGTGCTGGCCACCTGGGCCTACGACGAACTCGATCGCCCCAAGCAAGTCGTCTACAGCAAGTCCGGCAGCACCAGCCGCACCTTTAGCTGGACCTATGACCAAACCGGGGCGAGCTTCGGCTCCGGCGTGGGGCGGCTCACCACGGCCGCCACGCCCGTTGCATGACAAATATTAAAAGACTTGGTGGGACACAGGCTCTTGAAGCCCTGGATGACCTCAAGCAAGCTTTGTCCTCTAGAGCTATTGATGGCTCACTCGGTTTGGCCTTTGACAAAGCTAGGCGTGAAATTGAACAAGAAATAAAATCTGGTAAAAATAAATAGCACCGGAACCAATGATCAGTTTTTATGGAAGCGCCATGACTAAGTATTTGGTTGCAAAAAGTTCTGTAATAGCAGTATTGACCGCATTGTCTCTTGCCGGTTGTGGCGGCGGCGGCTCCGAATCCGAAACCGCAGGCGGGCCTTGCAATGTTGAGGTCGACGAGCCCGTCCTCACTATTCAAAAGGCTACCAACGCTAGCGGCGGCGCAGCTATCGCGGAAATTCGCCTGACAAATATAAAAATAAACGACGTTGTCCCAGACCCATCACTGTTGGTGATCGAGTCAAAGGGGATGTCAGTGGATGGCGGCGCGCTTGTATGCAAGGCGCCCTGCGGCTTTTGGTCGGGCAAAGCAAAAATATCCTTTACTGCGGCTGCCAACGGATTTCAGTCCAAGAGTTTCATTGTCGACGCGGTCTATTCGACTCAAACGGGAAACTGCCCAGCCCGCTTGACTAATGGCACGAAGATCGAGGTGGCGTTGGCGCCAATTTAGTTTTTTCACGAAAGGGAGAGATGAAAAATAGAATTATTGCGGCTTTGATTGCCGCCAGTGCTATTGCGGCCAATTCAGCACCGATTGAAGATCAAACGGACCAGGTGCTTATAAAATTTGGTGACGCGAGTCCCTCGGCGAAAAGCCTAAAGGATCAAGAATTGGCCATCCTGAAATCGGCGCTGGGCACTTTGGGATTCAGCGCGCGTCATTTGAGAACAATGGATCGTGGTATCCATGTCCTAAAGCTTGATCGATTTACCTCGAGTCGAGCGTTGAGTGCCAGTTTGGCTGTAATCGCCAAAGCGCGTGGTGACGTTGCTTTCTTCGAGCCTGATTTGATCGGCGTGCCGGTAACTTCGGATCCAAAATATTGGGAGCAATGGAGCCTGTTTGACGGCTCTGCGGGAGCCAATGTCATACCCGCATGGTCGACTGGAGCGACAGGCTCGGGAGTCGTTATTGCTATTGTCGATACCGGCTTGACAGCACATGACGATCTGTTTGGACAGACCGTTTCTGGCGGGTATGACTTCGTAAGCAATGCTTCTCTGTCGCGAGACGGAGACAGTCGTGACGCAAACCCGACGGATCCCGGTAACTGGCGCACTGCCGGGCAGTGCACAGGCGATCTTTCCAATGCAGCCAATTCAAGCTGGCATGGAACGATGGTGGGAAGCATCGCGGCGGCGGGAACTGAGAACGGTCGCGGCATTGCAGGAGTCGCGCAGTTTGCAAAACTACTCTCTGTGAGAGTTAGTGGCGCGTGCGGTGCTTACCAAAGTGACTTGGCAGACGGCGTCCTTTGGGCGGCTGGCGGAGCGGTATCTGGCGTTCCGCAGAACAGTTATCCCGCTAGGGTAGTCAACGTTTCTATCGCTGGCGACGGCGCATGCCCCTCTGTATTGCAGTACGCCGTCAGCAGTGCTCGCGCATTCGGTGCGACGGTCGTGGCCGGGGCCGGAAATAAGGGTGTCGATGTAAGCTCAGCATGGCCAGCAAATTGCACTGGCGCTATTGCTGTCGCAGCAATCGATATGACCGGCCAGAGGTGGGTGGAGAGTGCGCAAACGGCCAGCAACTATGGAAGTGGTATCGCTCTGTCCGCCCCTGGAGTTAGTATGTGGGTAGCGACGAACGACGGCTCGACAACGCCTACAACCGATACCTATAAAATGCAGCAAGGCACTTCGCTTGCCGCTCCAGTTGTTTCGGGCTCGGCAGCATTGATGCTGTCGGTTAATCCAGGGCTGAATCCAGATGACGTGTCGATCATCTTGAAGGGAACTGCAAAGGCGTTCCCAGCAACCTGTTCAGGATGCGGCTCTGGCATTGTCAACGCGACGGCCGCTGTGAATGCGGTGCGAAGTGGAACTCCCCAAGGGGCCTTTACCCAGGCGTACATCACACGTACTGGTAGCATGTCCTCTACTCTCGTGCTTACAAATACAGGACCTGGGTGGATCACCGGCATTAAGGCAAGTTGCACGCAATCGGGCGCATCGATTACAACGCCCCCCCAGTCAGCGCTTGGGCCGAACAAGTCGACAACAATAATTTCGTCCAATAGCCCCTATAGCTATACCTGCGGATTCAGAGTCACAGGAAACAACGTAACCAATTCGCCATATCAGAACGGTGCGTTCTAGCCTGCAGGACTATCAATCGGTTGCATCGCGGAGCGCCTGGTAAGAGAGGGCCGGTCAAATTGGTCCATGCAGGCGCGAATGACCGGTCCAGGAAGCTCGAAGCTCGGGTGAGTTAGCGATGGCGAAGAAGCCCGGTCTGACGCAGAGCGCACCAGATCGAGCGCTTGCTCGTTGCGTCGAAACGCGCGATGAACAGCGACCAAGCAGAACCCTTGCAATTCAAGCGTTGAGAGGTTAGTCCGGCATGCAGTTGTCGGCAGCTAATGGAAGGGCTAGATCTTGGCCTCCGCCCGGAGTCGCCTGATGTGCGCAGTCAAGGCAAAAAATTACGCTTAGATGTGGGATTAGCACTCGTGAGGTTGGCGGTTACACATCGGTGTCCATCGCTGCCTCAGCGAGTCCAACGCGCGGGCGAAGACTCTGCGTTGCAAAAGACTTGAAGGTACTTCTTCGCTCCCTCCTGAGCGTCTTTTGCTGATGCCGGCGACCCCACTGGAAATGCGTTGAATCGTCTCGGAAATCAGCCCCGGCCGCTTGATCGACGTCGCGGCCTTTAGAAATTCTTGTAGGTAATTCGTGAGCTTAATGTCTGAACGATTTTTGAATCTCGCTTCGTTTTATTGGCGCGGCATTTCGGCACTGACTGCCTTCAGGAGCGTCTTGTTATTGGCGACTTTCACGTTGCTTTGCGTGGTGGAGGCCAGTGCTTTGATGCCGTCGCAGTACCGCTTAAACAGGCCAACTGGCGGCTTGGTAGCCGACCCTGGCGCGGCCTGTTCAATTTGGCTGAATGATTTCAATGCTGGCAATTCAAACCAATTAAGACTCATTGGTTTTCACTGGATAGGCTTTAAAACATTCCAGGATGCAAATGGAAATTGGCTCCATTTCGATGGGGCAACTACGTTGGACGTTACTTGCTCTGGAACGATGGAGACTTGTGACCACAAGGATGAAGCCGGAGTTTGCACCTCGTGGCGCCCGTATCAATACAACTCTACGAGTACTACCGCCTTTGGCGATTGCCCTGCTGGCACCGCGTGGTCTGAGGCTGCTAGTAGTTGTGTTTGCCCAATGACTTTCGAATGGGAGCCGACAGTAGGTGCCTGCAAATGGGTGCGCGAGAAAAGTCGTGACCGACCCCGTGCTGACACGTGCTATGGGAATCCCATTTATCCCTTGACAGGAGCCAAGTCCAGATCTGTGCATTTGACGACTCTAGCGGGGCTTGAGATCAGCTTGGACTACTCGACCCGTAAGGCACAAGCGCAGGGAACCAATTTCGATCCAGGCCAAGTGCTTCCTCCACCCGCTGGAGCTGGGCCGATGTGGTCGCTCAATATCCAAAAGGCCTTTTATCGCGGCGGCCCTAATCAACAGGTCTATTTGGGACGTGACAAATGGGACATGTTCAACGGCGTCGTCGATGCCGAGGGGGAGTCCAGCGAAAGTTTGGGGCCGGATCTCCGGATGCGCTTCAAAAACGGTCTGTATCTCGTGTCGGATAAGTTGGCTGGCTTGCAATATGCATTTTCAAGTTCCGCAGCCGGATATTCTGAATACGCCACCCCGTTGGTGAGCTTCCAGTCTGTCAACGGTGCGCGAGTTGATTTGCAGCAAGACGTGCCAATCGTGCACCACGATTGGCGCTCCGTCCCAGTGTTGAGAAAGATAACCGACGCATTTGGACGCGAGGTGCAGCTTGAATATGAGCCCCTGCCTACTTATGGAGCGATGCCGCGGCTTGCCAAAATCACAGACTCGAACGGCTCCATCACATTCGCATATAACGCAAAAGGTGTGCTCAGGCTCATCATGTGGCCGGACAACTCCTACCAAGAATTCTTCTATGCGCCTTCGGACGACAAGCCTTGGCTTCTCACCAGCGTGAAAGACGAAAACCATGTGGTCACGGCGTCGTATTCGTATGACGCGCAGGGGCGGGCACTGTCGACGGAGCTGGCTGGCGGCGTGAATCGATATGCCGTGACGCAGTGGCAGAGCACGCCGAGTGCAGTCGTCAGTCGGTCGTATGACGCAGCGGCCGGGATCATCTGGCGCGAAACCAGCTGGAGCGCGCCCGGTCAAGTGGACATGCAAGCAGAAGGTAAGGCAGTCACGATCCAGTCGCGACTGGTGGCCGGCATGCCGCGCATCACGTCGCAGTCTCAACCCGCAGGTTCCGGATGCGCGGCGTCCGTCGAGAAGCGGGACTACGACGCCAACGGCAACGTGGCGTGGAACGAGGACTTCAACGGCTACCGAACCTGCTACGCAAATGACCTGAGCCGCAACCTCGAAACGTCTCGAGTGGAGGGCTTGGCCGTCGGCACCGCCTGCAATGCGGTGTTGGCGGACAACGCGACATTGCCTGTGGGCGTCCGAAAGATCAGTTCGGCTTGGCATCCCATCTGGCGTGTTGAAACCCGCACGGCGGAGCCGCGCCGCCTGACCACGAAGGTCTACAACGGGCAGCCCGATCCCTTCAACGGGGGTGCTACTGCATCGTGTGCGCCGTCAAACGCAACGCTGCCGGACGACAGTCCACTCGTCGTGCTGTGCAAGCAGGTGGAGCAGGCAACCACTGACACCAACGGCTCCAAAGGATTGACCGCCGCCGTGGACAGCGCGGTGACGGCCCGTGTGCAGCAGTGGACGTACAACCAGTATGGACAGGTCCTCACCTACAAGGATCCTCGCAACAACACGACGACCTACGCGTACTACAGCGACACCACGGCGGATCACACCAAGGGCGATCTCAACACGGTCACCAACGCCAAGCAGCAGGTCACGACGTACACCAAGTACAACGCTGCGGGCCAGTGGTTGGAGCTGAAGGATGCCAACAACGTGCTCAGCACCCGCACCTTCGACCTGCGCCAGCGCTTGAAGACATTCCAAACCGGTACGGCGCTGACCAGCTACGACTATTGGCCGACGGGGCTGCTGCAAAAGCTGACCCTGCCGGACAACAGCAGCGTGAGCTATGGGTATGACGACGCCCACCGCCTGACGACCATTACTGACAACCTGGGCAACAGCATCACCTACACGCTCGACAACAACGGGATCCGGAAAGCAGAGACGGTCAAGGATCCTTCGGGAGTCCTGACGAAGTCGCTATCCCGTATCCCTGATGCCCTCAGCCGCGTCCAGCAAGTGACCGGGAGGGAATGATCCATGCCAATTCAACCGATTGCTGTTTCGATGCCGCTATCTACATCCTGGCGAACCCTGAGCACTGGCGGACTGCTTGCAGTCTGTGTGGGCGTTTCAGGAGCCCAGACACTGCCGGCGCCGCCGGTGTCGCCAACGCCGGTGAGCAAGTACGAATATGACGCCAACGGCAACCCGACCAAGCGGGTGGTCGCCCCCAGCACCAAGGCCTATGCCACAAAGGACGAATACGACGCCCTGGGCCGGCGCAAGAAGTCAACCAATGCCAAGAACGGCGTGACGGACCTGGGATATGACCTGCTGGACCAGCTCACTTCCGTCACAGATCCCAAGAGACTGATCACCCAGTACAAGCCCACGGGCCTGGGCGATGTGGAACAGCTGGTCAGTCCGGATACCGGAACGGCCAACGGCACGTTCGATGCAGCCGGGAACGTGAAGACCTCCACCGACGCCCGCGGAGTGCTGGCGACATGGGACTTCGACGAACTCAACAGACCCAAGCAGGTGGTCTACAGCAAAGCAGGAAACGCCAGCCGCACGATCATCTGGACCTACGACCAGACGGGCGCGAGCTTCGGCTACGGCGTGGGACGTCTCACGACGGCCGCGACACCGGATGCCAATACGACGTTCCGCTACGACGCGCTCGGTCATGTGACCATGACAGTGCAAACGGCGAATGGCTATGCGCTCGTCGTCAACTCCGAGTACGACCTGGCAGATCACCTGACCAAGCTGACCTACCCGTCCGGACGCGTCGTGGACTTCGGCTGGGCCAATGGCCAGCCTCAGTCCGTCAAGGTCACCGCTGGCACCACGGCCAAGACGGTGCTCAACCAGATTACCCAGAGCCCCTTCGGTCCTATCAAGAGCTGGGTGTGGCAGTTCGCGGGAACGCCCAAAACTCATACACGGGAGTTCGACACCAATGGCCGCATGGTTAGACACCCGCTGGGCCCCCTGGTCCGCGACCTCACCTACGACGATGCCGACCGCATCAGCCGCTACACCCACTACACCGCTGCCACAGCCGTTGCGGCGCCCGCGTACGACCAAGTTTTCGGCTACGACGAACTCAATCGCCTCACCAGCGTCACAGGCGGCAGCATCAACTACGGCTATACCTACGACGCCAACGGCACGCGGCTGACGACCCAGGCCGGCAGTACGACGCGCACCTTCACCGTCTCCGCTACCAGCAATCGCATAGACAGTCGGACCGATCCGGCGCGCAATTGGGGTTACGACCTCGCGGGCAACACGACCAGCGATATCCAAGCCGGAGCTAGCAGCAATCACACCTCTACCTACGGCCTGGAAGGGCGCTGGGCAGCGATGTCGCAGGGCAGTAGCCTGGGGGCGGTATTCGGCTACGACGCCATGGGGCGACGCGTCACGCGCGGGCAATGGGCGGGCAGCCCCAGCAATCCGAGGACGTACACGCTCTTCGCCTACGACGGCTCGAACCACTTGATCGGCGAGTACACCTCAACGGGAGCACCGATCAGCGAGTACGTCTGGCTCGGTGACATCCCTGTCGCCGTCATCAAGTCTGACGCGACAGCACCAGGCGGTTTTTTGATCTACGCCATCCACACCGATCACTTGGATACGCCGCGGGTTATCGTTGATGCACAGGGTAATGTGCGCTGGCGCTGGATGGGGGAGGCCTTTGGAGCGACACCAGCGGAAGAGCAGCCGACTGCGGGTCTTGCAGCGCTGCAGCAAAACTTGCGGTTTCCCGGCCAGCAGTACGAACCGCTTGGCGGCAGGCACTACAACCATTTCCGGGACTACGACCCGACAGTCGGGCGATACGTCCAAAGTGACCCGATTGGACTGGGCGGCGGCATCAATACGTATGCCTATGTCAGAGGCAATCCGTTGAGCCGTAGTGACTCTCTGGGCTTGCTTGACGTCTTCGTTGGGGGCGCTATGGACGGCACATCGAGAATTGTTGCGAGCTACCAAGAGGCCTACGCGGCCGCCTATGCCGATAGAGCGAGCAGTTATTTCGAGTGGGACCAAGGGAACATGGCTATCGAAGCGATATTGGCCGCAAGACTCAAGAATAAGTGCGAGCCAATAAACATCATCGGACACAGCTACGGTGGTTCGACGGCGGCTTCGATTTCTCGAGCACTGAGAGAAGCCGGAATTGACGTCAACCTGCTTGTCACGGTAGACCCAGTAAGCCGGGTTTGGTCCAGAGGAGCTGGAGCTGCCGGAACCTGGGCCAACGTGAACGCGACACCCAGCTCGTCGAACGGCTTCACGGGTGATGCCTGGGCAGCCTTGGGGGGCAAATGGGGAGACTGGCCGAAGGGCAAAGCAAACCCCTACTACCAAGCGCCGTTCCATCACAACGAGTTCGCCAGCATGCTTGAGTTCGTTCCACCGGGCGGCAAAAGTGCGTTACAGCTGCTGCTCGACGCGAATTCCTCGTCATGCACTTGCCCAGGGAACCAGTAGATATGCGTCGCTTGCTACTGCTTCCAGTGCTTCTTTTGGCGCTGACATCATGTCTAGCCGGCCCAAATGTGCGCGTGTCGACCGTCAGTTTGCTAACAGCAAAGACCGAGGTGGCGGACGATGCGGGCAATGCAATTTATGCCGTTGGCTACTTAAAGACGATATTGACCGCAGACGTTGACCTTGAAGGTCTCGCTGCAGAACATGGCGCGGAGCTTTGGTACGTCGCGGAGACGTGCGAGACGCATGTCAAATTAAGTGCATGGCCATACCTCTTAGCAAATGGCAAGAATGCATACACAGCGCTAGTTGCCTACAAGGATGTCAAGAACGGCTCGTACAACCTAGCGTCGCGTCCTGAAGACATCTGCATGACCGTGGGTATAGGCGGCATGAACCCATTGGCCAACGCTCGGTCGAACGTCATGCGGTATGCGCTTCCAAACGGCCTGACCGACTTGCTGCACTCATACGAATCGGATGGAGGGAGGGTCGACTTGAGGCTCTCTCCTTCGTGTCAAGCGCGAATGTGCCGGCCTACAGTCAAAGCCAAGAAGACGAAATGAGCCTATGACAGCTGGATGGCCTCTACGTCCAAAGTGACCCGATAGGCCTTGACGGAGGTATCAACACGTACGCTTACGTGGGTGGTAACTCACTAAGCAGCATTGCCCCTGCGACTAGCTCCCGACAAGGCTTGCGTTGCACGGGCCGCCAGTGGGACGCGCGCGGCCTGCTGCGCGAGGCCTGGTTGGAAGCGCGCAAGTGCGAGGCCACACATGCGTTGTCGCTGCGAGTGGACGAGGTGGGCCGCTGGTATGACGCTAGTGATCTTCATTTGCTTGACCTGGACGGCTGCGTGGACATCGACATCTGGCCGACTCCGCTGACCGACAGCTTTCCGCTATGGCGCGCCAAGCTGCAGGTTGGGCAGCGTCGCGAGTTCCACATGGCGTCGGTGTCGGCGCCCAAACTCAGTGTGCAGGCCAAGGCGCAGGCTTACACGCGGCTGGCGGACCGGCGTTATTGCTTCGAGCGCCTGGATGAAAGTGGATTCCGTGCAGAGCTGGCGCTAGATCAGGACGGCTTCGTTATTGACTACCCGGGGTTGTTCCGACGGGTGCGGGTTGGCAACACGTAGCGCGCTCAGCTTCCGGAAGCTCGGTGAGGCACATCGAAGAGTCCAAGGCTGGCGAGTTCGCAGAAGCACATCGCGCCGATCACGGGCGACGAATACTCCGTTGCGATGGGGATCGCCCGTTTCTGGCCCGCTCATGGTTCACTTCGGCCCACTAACGGCCCACTAACGGTTCAGTTTGATCCGCTCTCGGCTCAGTTCGACCCGCTGATGAGCTTCGGCTGCACGCTCAATCAGGGCCTAGGGTGAGGAATTCTGCTTAGTGCAGGATAGGCTAGCTGCCAGCGAATGGATGCTAGGTCTCGCGCGCACCGTTTGTTCGCGTCCGCTGCGCGCAGCGCGTAGATTGAGTTGATGTCCGAGCGCAACCTTCGGCTTCATTCGTTCCAGTGAACACGATCTGTCCGTAGCCTGCGGCGAACTTATCTTGAACCCTTCCTGGAACGTGGCGGAAGTTCGAGACCCGTCCTACATTCAACCCTAAGGAATACGGCCTTCAAAAGCAGCGAAGGTGGCAGGAGCGATGTTGAATGCCGCCTAGAACGTCGGCGCACAACACAAGAGTTAGCGCTCATCAGCTGCCATCAAGCACGTTCCTTGGGCCTGAGCCGCTTGTCCGCCTCAAAGGTGTGTGGGCCATTTGAGAGCCGACGGGCGCAGGATTGCTGTCAGGGGAGAAGGAATCATGGATCGATCCAGCCTCAACGGCGCATTGCTTCGGCTTGAACGCGCGTCTTCGCGGGCAAAGGCGAAACTCTGCATCCTCTCGCTATGCCTCCTGCTGCCCTTTAGCTATGGGCATGCCGCGTCAAACGAAGATTTGCAGGAAGCAATTCGGCTCGATGCTGCGGTAGTCCTACTTTATAGGCAGGGTAGGTTCGGCGACGCGATTCAGGAGGCTGAGCAATCGTTGGCGATACGTGAGCGAGTTCTTGACCCAGAGCATCGAGACACCGGCCGCAGTGTTAACAACCTAGCGGCGCTATATCAAGCCACAGCGCAGCATTCGAGGGCGTTGCCGCTATTTCAGCGCGCCGTCGCGATCAGCAAAAAGGCAAATGGGCTCAAGAACGGTGACACCGCCGGAAGTTTGAGCAACTTGGCGGTTGAGTATCGCCTGATCGGCCAATACGCAAAGGCTTTGCCCGTTCTAGAAGAGGCGTTATCCATCAGTGAAGAGGTGAACGGCCCCAACCACGAGAGAACAGGGACGATCGTCAACAACCTCGCGGTTCTCTATGAAGCGATGGGTCAATACGCCAAGGCGGTCTTGCTGCACAAGCGTGCCCTTGAAATTACCGTAAGCCGCAAGGGGATGCTTCATTCAGATACCAGCACTAGCTTGAGCAATCTGGCGGCGGCATATGCATCGATGGAAGACTATGGAAATTCGCTCCCACTGTATGAACAAGCGCTGGAAATTAGCGAGGAAGTCAGCGGCACAAATCATCCGGTCACCGGCTTGTGTCTCAACAATCTCGCGGCGCTATATCGAAGTATGGGGCTTCCAAAAAAATCGATCCCTCTATATGAGAGGGCACTGTCTATCGCTGAGGGAGTCGAGAGCACGGCGGGACAAGGTACAGCGATCGCCTTAGGCAACCTGGGTGGAGCGTATCAGGCGATGCGCCAATACGACACGGCTCTACCCCTGCTCGAGCGGGCTATATCTATTAGCGAGAAAACGTCCGGCGCAGAACACCCTATTACCGCCGTTCACCTGAACAACCTCGCCGTTCTATATCAGGAGATGAGTCAGTTCGGAAAGGCGCTGCCGCTCCTTGAGAGAGCGTTGGAAATCACCGAAAGATCTGTTGGTCCAGAGCATCCAGATATGGGGCGGCGCCTGAATAATATAGCAGGCGTCCACAAGGCAATGGGAAACGATCAGAAAGCGCTTTTGCTATTTCACCGGGCGCTTGTCGTGAGTGCTATGGTTGATTCCTCGGAAATGCGCTGGGTCGTCGCCGCAAATATTGCTGAAATATATTCCACGAGAAATTCCGAGGGAGATCGACGCTCTAAGCCCGAGCTTAGTGCATGGTATGGAAAGCTGGCGGTGAATACATTGCAGTCAACAAGAGGAAGGTTGACCAGCCTCAGCACACAGAATCAGCAAGCGTTTCTCACTTCGAAAGAGCGCTATTACAGCCGGCTATCAGGACTGTTGATTAGTTCTGGCCGGGTCAGCGAGGCATTGGAAGTGCTAAGCATGCTCAAAGAGCAGGACTACTACGACTTCCAGTCGCGCGGTTCCGAGGACGATTCACCTCGTACGCGCGCGAGTTGGAACGAACGCGAGGCGCCTCTCGCCTCAGAGTTTGACGATCTAATGACGCGCTTGGGGGCCGTAGCAGCAGAGTTCAATCCGTTGGAGCAACGGGCCCGCAACCCGAAACTCGCTGAGTTTCTCAGCCCCGCAGAGCGCACGCGCCTAGACGCCCTGCGCACCGAACGCGCCAGTTTGATTGCCGGTTATCAAGCCCTCGCACAGCGGCTCACGAGCGCACTGGCTCCACGTGACGCCGCTCCCGGTGCATTCAATGCGGCAGTCGTCACTGAGCAGTCTCAGCGCCTCCAGCGCGTGGTCACGCACCTACAGCGCAATAGCTCGCGCCCGATAGTTCTCTTGCACTATGTGGTCAATCCCGATCGCATCTGGATAGTCGTACAGCGCGCCCCTCAGGGCATGTCGGCTCCAAGCGATCAGCTCGCCGCGGTGCCAGTAGCAGTGAAGTCTGCTGACCTTCTCAAAGACATAGTTGCCTTTCGTCTTGCCCTTCAAAGCCCACGAGGCGAGCCGCTCGCATCCGCCAAAACGCTGCACAAAGTGCTCATTGCACCGATCAGAAACCGGCTGCCGGAAAACGCCGTTCTGATGCTTGCGCTGACGGGGGCGCTCCGTTATGTGCCCTTTGCTGCGCTTCACGATGGGGAGCACTACCTAGTTGAGCGCCACGCTACGGCGCAACTCAACGACGCCGCCCTGCAAAACCTGGAGCGCGACGTGGCGGAAATATGGAAGCTTGTGGGTTTTGGAATGACGCAGGCGACGGGCGGCTTCAAAGCCCTGCCAGCCGTTCGTGAGGAGCTGGAAGGCAGTCTGCAAGCGCTCAAGGGGCAGGGCACGACTTGGTTCGACGCAGAGTTCACCGAAGTCCGCCTGAATGCAGCGCTAGCGCTGCCCCAGCCGGTCCTCCATCTCGCAAGTCATTTCAAACTTGAACCCGGTGTGTCGCAGAACTCGTTCCTACTGTTGGGCGATGGCCAGCATTGGTCGCTGGACAAGGCGCGCCAGCAGAGCTTTAAAGGGATTGATCTGCTGGTGCTGTCGGCGTGCGAGACGGCCAAGCCCGGAGGTTGGGACGCAGAAGGTAAAGAGGTAGAAAGCTTTGGGATGCTAGCCCAGCTGCAGGGCGCCAACGCAGTGCTTGCCTCGCTATGGAAAGTCGCAGACCCGAGTACGGCGCAGTTGATGCAAGGGTTCTACCGAGTGCGTCAGAGCACGGCACAGATCAGCAAAGCTGAGGCGTTGCGGAAAGTACAACTAGCAATGCTTGGACGCCCCGTGCAACGCGGTACTCCTACCCTTCCTAGCCGTGGCGCGAGTCGTGCGGACTCAGGGCCTCAAAGGTCAGGCGCCAAGAGCGGCTCGGAGGTCCCTTTCGCGCACCCGTACTACTGGGCACCGTTTGTGTTGATGGGGAATTGGCTCTAGCAGCTGGAACTTTGAAGGATAGGCGTCTAAGTTGCCAGGCCTGCACTGGTAACCGGCAGTGGCATTCATGCCGGTTGAGCGATCTGCATTACGCGTTAGGTCGCATCACTGCCGAACCTGAGTCAGATTCGCCTCAGCATCGATCCATGATCTCCGCTGGTCAACACCAGGAAACAGGAAAAACCTTAGCTCCAAGGACAGTCGATCGCTGCTGAACTTGAAGCAGCTTCCATCGCTTTCAGTCTCACAAGCTCGATCGGGAATTGGTCCTTGAGGAGGGTTATGGCTGGCAACCAGGAGCCGGGGAGCCGAACCTTCGAATGCATACCCGGGGCTAGCACGGTACTGTCGGCGAACTTCGACACGTCTAACAACGGAGCCGCCCGCCCGCAGGACTTCGATTACGGCTTGCGCTGGCGAGCTCACCTGCCTTAAGTGACCTTGCTTATCGATTACAAAAGTTGGCAGTGCCGGATCCGCGCGGAGGCCTTGTTCAGTGATGGAGATCCCAAAAGTTGTTCGAACCAGTTGCCCCGGCTCTTCTCCCCTCTCAACAGGACGCGTAAGAAATGGCTGCAACCCCCCAGATTGTGAGGTGAATGCGACAAGGTCGAGTTCTCCCTTAGGAATTGCCGAGAGTGGAAGAACTCTCGCCCGGTTCTGAATCAAACGATCACGGTCATCAGGGTCGACCGGGCGGCTTAGAAACATGGCGACAACTGTGCCGTCGGCCAAGATGACGGGGCTACCGCTGCGCCCTTGGTTAAAGCCCTCACCTGTCAATGCCCAGCCGACCTTATCGTCCAAGGCGGTAGAGGAGATCTCTGCAAACGTGTTGTAGCTATCGATCTGCCCCGGATGAAAGCCTGCGAGCAGGATGCACTTGTTCTTGTACTGTTTCAGCTCGCCCCGCTTCGCAGTAAGTAGGAACTGACGAGCACTCGGCAGCGGTTTGCTAGGACGCAATGCGACAACGTCCAATGTGCTCCGTCCGACAACCTCTGCATCCACTGGCTCGCTTAGTTCGCTGCCTCCAGCAGTTGTGATCCAGCGCAGCTTCACAGACGTCGTCTGTAGTGGGCATTGCGAGGGAACAACGTGCCCCGCTGTGAGAACTAGGCCCGATTTACTGATTACGAAGCCGGTTCCTTCGCCTGTGCATTCGGCTGTGCCAACAGTAGAGACCTTCACAACCACGTCATCTGCCCACGACCGCAACTCGAGCAATGGATCACTCTTATCGATGACGCAGGCGCCTACCGCGGAGTGCAGTAGGACGGACGAAAGAAAGGCTGCTTGCAGGCGACTCATAGGAAACTTGCTGTTCGAAAGCCCTGCAGTTCCTTGTAGCGTGCAGGAGATTTTTGCGCCAAATACTTTGTTGGCATGGCCTTCTCAAACATCCCGTCGTTACGCGTTTCAACGACGTCCAAAGTGTCGCCCGACTGATTGCCACCCATTACAAGAAAGGGCCGATTTGGGTCTCCGCTGGAGCGAACGAAGAATCCAACGTGTCCCTTCCCAGGCTTGCATCCGTCGACTGTGCCGCCAAGAGCCCATACCGCAATGTCTCCCTCCCGCGGCTGTTTGTCAGAAGGCACTTGCTGCCCAAAACAGCGGAACGACCCCGACGACGCGCTCCTGGTTCCCCGCGCGATTTCGTCGCTGCCAATCTTGCCGTTCTTTGACGTGGCTCGTGCGATGCAGTAGTTAACGAAGGCCGCACACCACGCCGTCGCGTCGCCGTCTTGATCCGGATCCAGGGGGCGCACTTGTGTTGCCTTGAACAGTTCAATGATCACTGGGTTGTACATGCGAGGCCAGCCACGGGCGTAGGGCCGCCCCTCCTCTTTGAATTGCGTTTTACCTCGGCCCAAATCTCGGAAAAAATAGGCGACATCAATTGGACGGCAGTCTTTTGGCGCGGCATCAAGAATGGCGCGAGCGAATTCCCTTCTGGCGTCGCCCGGGTCGGCTGTGCCGAGCTTCACGTTCTCCAAATGAACGCTGAAGAAATCGCTCTCTTTGCAGCTGCCGGCGAGCTCCTTGGGAAGCGGTGGTAGCTCATCTTCGGTCTGAGCTAGGGCCTCATGTGGCAGCACTCCGAAAAGGTTGCCCATTACCGACATTCCGAACAAGCGCCGGGTCGTCATTCAGTGGCCTCGCAATAGGGAAATACGATTTTCATGACAAGACTCCTTAGTCTCTGCGCGCATCAACGGTAGCGGCTACCGCGCCTGGCGACAAGCTTTGGAGAGTTGGTCGCAAGGAGGCGCCATCCACAGTTTTGTGGATGCCCTCGCAGCGAAGGCGGGCTGAAATTGATCAGAGAGCGGGCGCTGTGCGTTGTCTATGTTGCGCAACACCCGCCATCGAACCAATAGCATCGATAGAGAGGGAGATGCTCATGAAGGTCTACACGCTCGTCATTGCTGTCCCTCTCATAGGCTGTGGCGCTGCTCAACCTACGAGCAGTGGTGCTCAGGAGCCTGTTCCGTCTGCGGCGACAATCGCGTCGACGCCGGCCAATTTATCGTTAGCGAATTCAACGCTCAGGCTAAGGACCGTACCTTTGCCTGCTCCTCGAAGCCTTGAGGACAAGTACGTGCAATTGGTGCTGTTTGTGCCGACGGCAGGATCCGTCGAGTCACTCGGCAATCAAGAAAGCTTGCTGCGGGTCGCGTCCGCAAATCTTCTAAAGTTCCTCTGGGACCGAAAGCAAACGCTTACGGTCACAGCTAAGCCGATCAACATGAGATCCGGCTCAGAGCTGCCAACAGTGCAGCTCATGCAGGCGAAGTCTGAGAACAACTCGCCCGTGTCTAAGGATCTGGAACCGATGGTCATCAGTCCGTACACGACGGAGATCGATTCCGACCTAACTTTGAAGATACAGGTGGCGCGCGCGGATTCCGTCAACTCCGGAGTTGCGAGTGTCGCAGCTCACGCATTTCAGCTGGCTTCGTCGCTTGCCTCGGGTGGGGTCCTGTCTCGCATTGCAGGCAAGGACTACTCGGCGCAGGCAAAGAAGATAGATGCTGACATCGACAAGTTGCTGGCATCGGGACGTGTTGATCCGTTTTTAATCGCCATAAATCCCTTCACAACTCAACAGCTCGATGTCGTTGCAAGCAATGGCGCAGATGAGCAGTTCTTGTTCTCTGTGAAGCTCGATGCAAAGGACACGTTGATAGGCAGAGGCTCCGGATCATTAGTTTTTCCAACTGACCCCAGCGACATCACAAAATTCAAAGTCGCTGTCACGCCCGCTGAGTCGACCGTGCGCACCGCCATGACATCGTCCGCGGCATCGATCAATGCTGCTACAGCCGACGCTGCTGCGTTTCAAGTCTTCTGCGCCAATGCCCAGGCTCAACTGGCAGACCTTGGCCTAAATCGCTATGACCGAGCGGCCGTCATGTATGCATACCTGTTGAATTCGACATGGAACCGAAGTGTTTCGGTCCGCCCGGCGTCAGATGATGAAGATCGATGTGTCATAGCCACGAGCGATCTTGCGAGCAAGACCAATCTAAAGCTGAAGTCTCATTCAGAGCTTGAGCGCAAGACGACAGATGATCGCGCCAGCTGGCTCTCAAGAGTCAAACAGCAGCTGTGGTCGTCAGCGCTTCCCCTAGCAATGCAAACGAAGAAAGCTGAAGACTGGGAAAAGGTTCTTGCCGATCCTGTCTCCATAAGTGTGACGGGAAAACCTTTCAAGCTTGTATCGACTGACGAGCCAATTGAGCCAGGTGGTGGCTTCTCTATCTCGAAGGAAGAGGCCGCGTCGGCGCTCGCAGCCTCAGATCTTGCTTTCGTGAAGCGATCATTCTGCTTCGCCCTTGACTCAAGCTCCAAGGCGAGCACGTTCCAGACTAGCTGTCTACAAATGACTTCTGACGCCGCAAAGTCGATGAAGATCGAATTCATGGTCAGCCCGTCCTTTGATCCGGCTGCGAATGCCCCTCCGACCATCTCCGGAGTTCGCTTCATCAACAACTGAACGCGGAGATGGAGGTTCACGAGTCCGGACGGAATGCACTACCGTCGGTGCGCCACCAAGTCTTCGCCGCTAAGCGCATCAGCACCTGCTAACAACATCAGCCTTAGCAGGCGGCGGTGCAGGTCTGGAGGATTCATGACGCTGCCGATTGACCCTTCAACCAGCTTCTGGCGGGCGCATCACCTTGTCTGCCGGCTGATAGTGCTGACGGGCATGCTGGCGTTTCTTGCTAGCTGCAGTTCGCAAGCAATCAGCAGACAAGATAACGTGCAGTGGCTTGGAGACCAGTGCGCCGCGTCGCTGGAAGCCGTCGTTCGAGAGCTGCTATCTGAGGCAGCGGTAGCGAGTGCCCGCGCGGATAAAAGTTCAGCCGACCTGCGCGCTGATGCTTATAACGCAGGTCTTAAGACCAGGTATCAGGAAGCCAGATTGCTCCTGGCGATGGCACTGCGCGAGGATTTGAACCGTAAGCCCGCTCCAGTCCAGTCGGATGTAGTTGAAGACCTATCCGCGATAGCTCGAATCGAGATCTGGCGATCAAAGCTGGGTGAAGCAAGCCATCTTGTGGACTGTGGCCTTAGGCTGTCCAAAGAGGAACAAGGCCCTCAGGTCGCTGGGCTACGAGCCCAAAAGGCCGAGATCGAGATCAGTGTCCGGCACCTTGAGCAAGCCGACTTCCTGCTTTGGCAGGCACTGCAGACTCTGCGTCATCCGGAGGCCAAAGCGGTAGGGAATCTTGTGTATGCGCTCAGTTTGCAAGCCAATCTGCGAATTCTGCAGTTGGAGTCGACCGCGTCAGTCGAGCGTTATGACAGCATCGCGGCAATCTATTTGGAAGCATTGACCGCCTTGGATAGGGACCCGGACTGCCCTGCACTGTGCAACACCCGGGCGATCTTGAAAACCGGCTTGGCCGAGGTGACGCGAGGTCCAAAGGAGCGCCTCGTTGAGGCTCATCGAATTGCCGAATCCGCGCTGCAAGAAAAGCTCAAATTAGTCGGACCCACCAACGACTCTATTGCGACGTCCTTTCAGATCCTGGCGCACATCAACGACCGCCTGGGCGAGCACAACAAATCATTGGTGCTCTACCGTCGCGCGCTTGGCCTCTTGCTGTCCGCAGAGAATGAGCGCCCAGAAGACGCTCAGGCAATTTTGTCCCGAATCGCCGAGATTTCGGAAGACGCAGCGGCATTCTGTGAGCGAGCGCGCGGTCCAGAAGGTGCGACTGAGGCAATCATTCTGTATGCGTTGTCGGTCGAGGCGCGTCAGCGAATGAGAAGAGCCGGAGAGGCGCTATCAGAGCGCTATCAGCGCGACCTCACCGTGGCCATTGAAGGGCCATACCGACGACTAGCCAACCTGCTAGTGCTGGCAGGAAGGCTTCCAGAGGCTGAGCAGGTGCTTAGATTGCTGAAAGAGGAAGAGCTGGCTGTAGTCCTTCGTTCCGGCTCGAGTGATCCAAGCCTCGTCAGTGGCACACATGAGCAGGCAGCAGAGTATTCCAAGCTCGCAGCAAAGTCGCTGAAGCAATGGGAGGACCAAGTACGCCTGCAAGCGAAAAGGGTGTCGGAGAGGTCCGCCAGCGATATCGCTCGGCTTGAAGACCTGCGTCGGATGGAAAACGAGGAAAGAGATGACTTTGCTCGATTCGTCGCCGCTCTTACGCCATCGCCTTCTTCGACGCTCTACGCATGGGTGAATCTGCAATCTTCCCGGCTCGGAAGGGCGACTGTTGAAGATCCAACATCATTCGGCATTCAATTCATCGTAGAAGAGTCAGGCCTGGGAATCGTTGTCGTAAGTAAAGGCCATGCGAAAGGGTTCGTACAACCAAACATCACCGCATCGAGCCTTGGCGATCACGTACGGCGCTTCCGCGCTGCACTTCAATACGGCGGCAATGCCGATGAACTTGCATGCGAGCTTTGGGCTGAACTGATTAAGCCGGTCTTGCCGTTTCTTGAGGAGGCGAAGCCGGACACACTAGTCATCTCGGCTACAGGGGTGCTTCGCTATCTTCCTTTCGCAGCGTTGAAGGATCCTGATGGAATGTATCTGGTTGAACGATACGCAGTAGTGAGCTGGGCGGACGCAGGGGATGGGAGAGCTGGCGCTCCCAGAAGTCCATGGTCAGTTGCCGCCTTGGGCCTCAAAACATCATGGGGAAGGTTCGCTTTGCTCCCCGGAGTCGAGCCCGAACTTCGCGCTATCGTTCGCAAGGACGAAAACCCGCAGGGCCTGATCCCTGGCAACTTTTGGTTCGATGAAGATTTCGACCGCAATCGGTTTGAGAGCGTCCTCGAAGGCGACTACAACATTGTCCATGTGGCAAGTCACTTTAAGTTCAATCCGGGTCATCAGGAGACGTCGGTTCTCGTCATGGGAAAAGTCGGGCAGATGCTCAGCATCAGGGACATGCGTGCGTTCGACTTCAGCAAGGTCGATCTTTTGACCCTATCTGCGTGCGAGACAGCACTTGGTGGTGGAGTCGCCAACGGGTTCGATGTCGAAGGACTATCTGCGGTTGTGCTGCAGAAGCAAGGCAGGCGCGTGATCGCGAGTCTTTGGAAGATTGGAGATGCCAGCGCATCCGCGTTCATGAAGCACTTTTACGCGAAGCTTGCTGCTAACCCGCAGATGTCTTTTGCCAGCGCCCTTCAGAAAACACAGCTTCAGTTCCTAAAGGCGGGAACATTGACATCTGAGTCCAATGAAGCAGATGGAGATCTCATTGGATGGACCGAGCCAAAGTACTGGGCTCCGTTCGTTTTGAGCGGTTCATGGCTGTAGGGAGTAGGCATGGCTTCCATGCGTTGCTATGAAGTAACGAGGCTTTTAAGCTGAATCCGATAGCATCGAATGCATGCCACGTCGTCGCCACCAACGCCCTAGTGAATTCAGGTTTCTTGCCCCGATAGTGGCGGTCGCACCGTTTGTGGCGGTCATCTGGTCCGCAGACCAAGCGATGGCCACCGTTTGCACTCAGCTGCTGCGCGCACCGACTTGCACGGCCAGCATGCTTGGCTGGATTTGGGCAGCAACGATCTTGGTGGTGACGGGGGCGACTCTTGCAAGCGCGAGACGCTACTGGCTAGACTTTCACCGAGGTGAGTACTACCTGGACTTGCAACACCCGGACTGGCGCCGCCAGGGGTGGTGAATCCGCTGCGTTGAAGGTACACGGGACTAGCCCGCGTGTATCGCGCCGAGCGCTTGCGCATCAGTGCCCATAGGAACTGTCACGTACATCTGTTGATCCTCCGTTGACCAGGGGCAGATCTGAACGGTCCAAAGCAGCCGCTCCACATGCCGGCTCAAGCCGTACAGCTTTGAATTCGGCAGCAATCCATCGCCTTCATGGAGCGCACGCAAATCCCTGCCTAGCAGGTCCAACCACTGATGGAGGCCGAGAATCCTGAGTTCCTCAGGAAGTCCGTCGCCTGGAAATGAGGCGTCCGCAGGCAAGCCGTCGCGATGCCCGAGCCACTGCGCTGCGTGATCAGCCACGCAGGCAAATTGGTGGAGGGCTACGCTCAGAAGCTCATCAAGATTCGCGTCGATGCGGTACTTCAGACGGGCTGCATCAACCGACGCCTTGGCCGCAGCCAGGCTGTCCATCGTGAGCTGCGCGTAGATTTCGCCGGCCCTTGGATACGCGAAGGCACTCACTTTGGCCCCGAAATACCTTACTGGTGCGCCTAACGCCGCTACGTGTAGTCGTGCTTCGGTGCAATCGACCTGCGCTCCATGCGCGTCATCTTGATGAACTTCATAAAGGGAGCTGTGCGCCGCCTGGGCCAGCATGGTTACCAGCGTGTGAAGCGCTTGCGCGTTGGCGTCTTCATCCTCATGCAGCAGGCCCGCGGCGATACCAGCGTGACAGACGATGTGAACTTTGGGTTCGCCCGCCCGCATGACGTCGACACACATTGCCACAGCTGTCCCATAGTCGCGAGGCGCGCTTGTCACAACGCTCATATTGGGATCGCCGCGGTCCACTTGAGCCAACGCAGCCGCATAGTCACCTGCAAATGTGATGCCGTCCAGGCGGGCCAACGGGATGCCACGAGCCAGTTCCTGGACCACTACCTGCACGACACGTCCCAGTCTCTCAACGGTTTCTGTATCGCCAAAGTCTTTGCAGCTCATGGAGAAGCTGAACGGACCAGCAGCCCCGGGTCCAGCGATCCGCATCGACTCCGCACCCACCGCTGTGCGTGAACTCTCGCGATGGCCAGCCTCGTTGATGGCATCTTGAACAGCAGCATCAATGACTTGAGAGCAGCGCTGCCCGATCAGATCGGACAGCCCGTCCTCGTCCCGAGCGCGATGCGAGATGAAGAAGTCATCGCTGCAGGAAGCGCTGGCGCGGTTGAGCGCGCCGATGTCAATTTCCGGCGTAGCGCCGCTTGATCCAACGAGCAGCCGGTTATGGGCGATAGGCACGACGACCAGATCCATTTGGCAGCCTTCTCGCAAGGTCAGCGGCGCAAATCCATTCTGACCTTCTCGGACCAGTACGACACAGTCTGGAAGGATCGCGCCTTCAACCGCACAAGCTCGCCACTCGAGCGAAGACAGGTCCTCCTCCCACTGACTATGGTCGAGCGCCATAAGCGACTTGTTATGGGCGTCACGAACCATCTTTGAAACGCCCGCTACCAAGAGCGCCATTGCTTGAGAGATCATTTCGCCCTGTTCCTCGTAGAAGGCATCAAAGCCTTCACGGATTAGGTACGCGAAGAGCCTGTCAAGAAGTCTTGGAGGAATTTCGTCAAACTGCGGGAACCCTTTCCGGGCCTCGTCGAAGAGCGCATCGCGAGCGCCTGAGAAACCGTTCTTGTCTATGCTGAGTAAGTCGCGCATGCGCCCGCCATCCGAGACCAGCTGAATAAGCTCATCAATGAGTGCCCCTACGCCCTGCTCGAAGACAGATCGAAGGTGCGCGGTCCTGAGCGCAAGGTGAGCAGTCAGGCGCGCAGCGGTCCTCGGATCAAGCAAGGCCCCCTCGGATGCATTGCGGATGGCAGACAGTTCAGCATTCAGGCCGCCTTCGATGTCGGTGATGAGGTTGTCGAGCGTCGCCGTGTTGCCTTCTGCGAGCTTCGAGTAGAAATATTCGCTGACGCCGACATCACGAATGCTGACGGATCTGGCCTTTCGGCCGTGTCGATGCAGCCAAGTCTTCTCGACGGCCTCTGGAGGGGTGACCAAGAAGCCTCGTTGTAAAAATCTTGGGACGTAATGCTGCCGCTTTCCTGCCATGTGGAACGAGCTGCCTGTTTGCGCTGTTTGAGAGGGAGTTCGGTTCGCTACGTCGCTCGGTCGCTTATCAACGAGACCTGTGGCTTTGGCGAGCTGTTAACTGCATGGTCGAGCTGCGCCTTATCAGCTGGCGTAATTCTCTGACAGTCGCTTTGCAGCATCTTGTAGGCCTGCAAATATCGAGTTAGCTAGATGGGCGGGGAAATCTTTCGGGAGCTGCGCGCTGACTCGTGCGATCACATCGGTGGTACCCGCTGCGACACCCTCTATCAGGTGATCAGCTTCTCGGCCGTCTTCGTCCAATACGCCGTGTCGCCTACCTAACGCGACCCAGTGCCGACGCAGGATGTCGCGCATCCTCCAATGTGCGTTCTTTGAACGCACGGCCATGGCCATCTTGACCCTGAACGATGAAAGCTTCGCCGGTCCCTCCCCAAGGACCGGATAGGCGGACAGCACGTCGTACAGCGGTGTGAGCTGGTAGCGCCCCCCTGGACGTAGGAAGAGGCTGAAATTCTTGGCATGACCGTCGGTTGCGCAGAGCATCCAAAAAAGCAACTGGGACTTGAAGAAGTCTCGTCTGTCTTGCTCGCGGCTCATCGAGCCGCCCAGCACATCGAGGATCCGATCCATGCCAGGCCCGCCATCCGCTTCGTACTTGGCCTCCGGCGGCACACCGGTGGCTTGGCATAAGTCTTCCTGCGGTAGCCTTAGCAGGCGGTTGTCTCCGGATGGATGCGTCCACCAGGCGCGGTCGAAGCGTTCAACGACCAGTGCCTTGACGTCCTCGAATTGCATCGGACGACAGGTTGCTACTGGCAGGCCAAACTCCTTCAGAATCAACGCGCACAGCCACTCGTTCTCGACCGAGTCGCGCATGTCGACTTTCATGCCACCGATCAGACCCAGCGGCAGCTTGAAGATGTGTGTCGTAGGCGTATTGCCGCGAGGGATGCACCATTGACCATCTCGCAGCAGTAAGGCTGTCTTCTCCTGGGCACCAGCGATCGAGATGCGGAAGTCGCCGTCTTCGGCGCCCCAGCCCATGGCGTTTGGGGTCGTTGCTCCCCGAAGGACTTGGGCGATTTGCGCCTCATTCACGGGTTCGGCCTGCAGGGGCGTCGTGCCAGGCGATACCGCCCCATCGGGGAGGATTTCTAGAGCACCTACACAGTCACGGCCGATTTCAGAGAGAAGTTCAAATGCGCCGGTTGATCCCGTGTTGAAGCGTCGGGCTAGTCTTTCCCGAATGTTCTTGCTGTCTGGCAGCAGGTTCTCGAAGTAGGCACGGACCTTGTTGCCTCTGTGTGGGGCGTTCCCTGGGGTGAATGGCAGGGACAGAGACAGTGGCCGTCCTTGCTCGGCCTCAGCCCAGCTCTGGTCGTACTGAAGCGCGTCGGCCGAGTTGGGTGCCAAGCTCCAGGTGCCGACGTAGGCCCCGTTCATCCAAAGACCCAGCGTGCGGGTATGAGAGTTGCGGCCCATGGCTCACCAGACTGGCTTGTCCGTTGAGGGAGGCTGGCTAGGGAGAACGGAGGGCTCGCTATGCGATGTGTTCCCGAGCGCCATTTCCACGCCCAGGATGCTGAACAGCTTCAGCAACTTTGCTGCGCCAACCTTTTCCGCGTTTCGCTCCATGGCCGAGTAGGTTTGTTGCCTTACGCCAAGGCGGAGTGCGACCTCGCTTTGTGTAAGACCGGCTTGCTTGCGGAAGGACTTGAGCAAAGGGGGCAGTTGCTCGGCAGTACGGACAGTGAAGCGAAACATACAAATCCTATGCTGTTAAAACGAATTACAGCTTTTGATGTGTATGTCAAGCTTACCAATGGCATGCTGTTTTTTCAACATACAGCATTGGAGCTGTATATTTAAAATACAGCTTTGGGGCTGTTTTTGGCGGACCTGCTTATGTGCGGCTGGCCAGCCGGCTACGTCAAAAAGGCACGGCGCCGGCCGCAGCAAAGGGACTCAGGCTTGTCGCCCACACGGGGCGGAAATCAAGCCATCCGCATCGACGACCTCAGGCCATCGAGCTGGCGCAGCCTATTAAATCAATGCAGCAATTGCCCACGCCTGAAGACCTCTACTCCGCGCTCGAATGCCTCGGACACGTGCTGGTTGACGAGCGGGCTTGCGGAAAGAGCTCGTGCCACGACCTCGTCTTCCAGAGCCCTTGACTCTTCCAACGTATCGGCATCGATGATGTGCCCGAAGGCTTGAACTTTGTAGGGACCTGTCCGGAATTCCATCGCGGCCAAGTCTCTGCCACGTACGGCGCCTCGCACGCCCTCCATCACGACTGCGGCCAGGCGCTTAGAAAGGCCGAGGCGTTGGGCAAGCCACGCTTCAGCTGCTACAACATCTTCGTTAAGGGATAGCGCCATAGCTTTCAACCACACACTCAACTCGAGCTGATTGCCAGCGAAGATGGTCCCGTCTCTGAGCGTAAATCCCAGGCCGCAGCTGCCGCACCTGTATTCCTCGCGGTGCTCAACGGCTGCGCCAGCTTTGCGGGCTTGATTGATGGCGCCGCAGTGTGCGCATATCGGCCCGTGGGGCCACACACGAGCCTGAACGTAGGCGACAGCCGCGCTCTCGCTCACAAATACCTCTGAAGGGGGAAGGGCGCTCGTACTCATGGGCAGATGGTAAGCCGTACACGCAGCTGACCGCCAACCCGTTCCTTGGGCAAGCCCACATCATTGGGTTGCCGCGTCCAGCGGATGCGGTGGGGGCCCGACGAAGATTAAGCGGGCTTGCCGTGCCGGACTACTGGCGTCGATCAGCCAGATCGGAAGCAGCCGCTGATGCGTCGTTGCACCATCAACGGCCTGCTGTGGCCGCTCGACCTTGCGTTGCAGTTCGCTAGTCAGGAGATCGAAGATCGCTGCGTCATTGATCCATGAGATGAAGGTTGCTCGATTGGTAATTTGCTAACTATTTAATTGAGATGACAAGCTCGTGCCCACCAAGCTCCCGCGTCGGGGATGCGGTAGAGTGTTGGAGAACGTGAGATACTGGCTAGCCACTAGAGGTTGTCTGTGGTTCGAATCCAAAGATCGCCTCTCGGGTCTGGTGTACCCAAAGGTGTACCCGCAAAAAAAGACGAATTGGCTTTTTTGAACGACGTTGTGGCCCTCGTGGAATCATGAGATTCCGCCCCAGGCCACCAAACGCAAACGGCGCCCCTTGTGGGCGCCGTTTTCGTTTGGGGTGGCCTGGGGCGGATGAGACCCGCCGCGTGGTTCGCTCAAGGCAGTCCAGTGGACTGCCTTGGACGTGGCCTTGGGCCACGGGCCGGAGCGCTTTGCGCGCAGGCCGAGGGATCGCTCCGGGCGATCCCGAGCATTTCGCCCCTTGGGCATGTCTTCTTCGGCAGCGGTCCGGTGCCAGCACCGGCTACCCCTGTCCCGGCCCGTTCGCCGGTGTTCGCCGGTCCGCCCATGGACTTGCGACAGTGCCATCCCCGTGGGTTGTTGATCGATCAAGGACCCCCTCGTGGCCGCTGCAAACACCCCCAAGCACGACGAACTGCTGGCGCTCGTCGCCCAGACCCTCTGCACCCGTCCGCTGATCCGATTCGCCGAAGAATCCCGGCTCGATGGCGAAAGCCTGAAGGACGCCGTCGAGCGTTACGAAGTCGATTACGCCTGGCAGGTGCTGGGCTCGGACCGGATGCGCAACGAGACCGTCGCGCTGCTGGAGGCCAAGCTCAAGCAGCCGGCGACCGACGCGCAAAAGGCCTGCGTGGCCGAAGTGCTCGGCGCCGCCGCTGCGGGCCAGGCTTCCGACCTGCTGATGAGCTTTGACAATGATGTGCCCGAACAGCTGGCGTCGATGCTGTGCGCCTGGCATGAGCGCCGGATGCAGGCTGAAGTGGAAGCCGTCAGCTGAGGCGCACCATGGGGTCGCGCATGTAGGTCGGCCATTGGGCCCACCGCGTCCAAGGATGCGGTCCTACACGTCAAGCGCAGCGCAGCTGTGACTATTCGTTTGCGCCTGCCGCGCAAGGGAGTACGCCATGACCCTGCACCGCCTCATCGTGTCGCTGATGCTTGCCTGGACCGTCGTCTGGGCCTTGCTCTACGTCTCGACCTTTCCGGTGGAGGGGGACGTCGCACCGAGCCAAGGGTTGTCAGGCCAACAGGCGGGTCCAGGGGACGCCTCCCCGGTACCGGCGCGAGATACGGACGGCCCGGTGAAGCGGGGTACGGACGTCGACACGCTTCGCCACCTCGCCTGAGGGCCGCTGACCGGCGGTGCCCTACCCCGTGTAATTCCCCTCAGAGACCTCGAAGCAGTTCCAGCATGGGCGCGAGAACCTGTTCGGGCCGCTCGCGATGCGGCAGGTGGCCAGCGTCCGCCAGCAGCTCGACCCGGGCCGGCCCCTGGACCAGGCTGCCGATCAGCTGCGGATGCTGTGCCGACCCGTATTCGTCCTGCGCCCCGTGAATGGCCAGCACCGGGCACGCCACCTTCGGCAGCACGCTCGCCAGCGACCACCCCGCGAACGCCGGGCTTAGCCACGTCCCCAGCCAGGCCTCCAGCACCCAGGCCGCCTTGTCGCCGTGATAGCGGGCCAGCCTTTGCATCTGTCCCGCCTCCTTGAACTGCTCCCGCGCTGCCAGCAAACCTGCAGCGTGCGGTCCTCGACAAAGGCCTGGGCTGATTCGGTGATCAGCGCCTCGCAGCGGCCACCCGGATCGGCCGCGCAGTTCACCGCCATGCCGCCGCCCACGCTGTGGCCGAAGACGACGAAGCGCGTGATGCCCAACTGCTCGAGCACGACAGGGAAGAAGCTGCGCGCCTCGTCGGCGATGAAGTCGAGCGGCATGGCGCCGTCACGCGCATCGGATCGTCCGAAGCCCAGACGGTCATAGGCGACGACGCGGCGGCCAGCGGCCTCGCAAAGCCGGGCAGGAAAGTCCCGCCACAACGCCACGCAACCCAGCGAGTCGTGCAGCAGCACGAGGGGCGCGCCGGTCGCGTTGCCCGCAGGTGACCAGGACCGAGCGAACAGCCGGCCGCGCGGGTGTGAGATCCAGTGATCATCAATTTGCATGGCCGGTCATCCTAGACCGGGGCTTGCGCGCGGCGGTGCCATGGTGCTAACGCTGCTTGTGAATGCAATCAGTTGTCTCTGAAACCTGGCCTCTTGTTTCAACGGATGCGCCGCTTGGGCGTTTGCCGAACATTTGAAACCAACGCCGCCATCGCGTGGAACGTGAGTGAAACGGCCGGCTTTGAAGATTCATCCCGTTCCTTCTGAACTTCAACGCGTCAAGCGACAGCAACGAGACGCAGCGAGTCCGGCGGGCACAACACCTTCTTATCCATCCTCATCAAGGAACTGAACCATGAACAAGCAACTGACCCTGTCCAACGCCGCCCGTTTCGACCTGAACAGCACGGGCCTGACCGAAGCCCAGCTGAAGGCCATCGCCGGCGCACGTCCCGCCGACAAGACCAACATGGTCACGTCCTCCGGCGTCACCAAGTGCTGCTGGGGCTTCTGAGCCCTGTGCTCAGGCCCCTCCCTTTTCACAACCGAGAGATCACCATGCAAAAGACCATCGCCCCCCGTTTCGACCTGCGCAGCACCGGCCTGTCCGAGGCTCAACTGAAGGCCATCGCCGGTGCCCGCCCTGCCGACAAGACCAACATGGTCACGTCGTCCGGCGTCACGAAGTGCTGCTGGGGTTTCTGAGCCCTGCGCTCAGGCCTTCCTCTTTTCACAACCTGGAGATCAACATGCAAAAGACCATCGCCCCCCGTTTCGACCTGCGCAGCACCGGCCTGTCCGAGGCTCAGCTGAAGGCCATCGCCGGCGCCCGCCCGGCCGACAAGACCAACATGGTCACGTCGTCCGGCGTCACGAAGTGCTGCTGGGGTTTCTGAGCTGACGCTCAGGCCCCTCTCACGCTCTCACCTCGAGATCCGCATGCAAAAGATCCTCACCCCGCGCTTTGACCTGCGCAGCCTCGGCCTGACCGACGCGCAATTGAAGGCCGTCGCTGGCGCGCGCCCGTCCGAGAAGACGATGACCGCCACGACGCGTGCGCTGACCCCCTGCTGCTGGGCTTGAGGAGGCGGGCGTGATGACGACAGGGACAGCCTCCACCATGGCCTCGCTGACGAACGCGGCTTGCGCCTTCGTCGCCAGTGCCCGGCGCCGCTGGCCCCTTCGCATCCGCCCGGTCCTGCAGATGGAACGCGCCGACTGCGGCGCGGCCTGTCTGAGCATGGTGCTGGCGGCGCATGGCAAGCATGTGCCGCTGGCCCAGATGCGCAGCGTGCTGGACGGTGGCCGCGACGGCGTGACCGCGCTGGACATCGTGCGTGCGGCGCGCGCCCAGGGGCTGGAGGGCGGCGGTTATGCCGTCCCCACAAAGCACCTGAGCGAGCTGCCCCGCGGCAGCATCCTGCACTGGGAGGGCGGCCATTTCGTCGTCCTGCTGCAAGCCGACGCGCAAGGCGCGCTGCTGCTCGACCCGGCCCGTGGCCGTTGTCGGGTGGGCGCGCAGGCGCTCGCCCATTCCTATTCCGGCATGGCCCTGGTGTTCGAGCCCGGGCCTGCCTTTGTCGCCGATGGCCGCCCGGGCCGCAGCGGCCTGTCCGGCCTGGTGCAACTGGCCTGGCAATCCGGCCAGTGGGGCCGCATCGGCGCCGCCTGCCTGGCGCTGCAGGCCCTGGGCCTGGGCCTGCCGCTGCTGACCGGCGCACTGGTTGACCGCGTGGTGCCGGCCGCCGACCGTGGCCTGGCCATGCTGCTGGCCCTGTCCGCCCTGGCCCTGGTGATCGCGCATCCGCTGGTGGGCCTGCTGCGTGGCCGCCTGTTGCTGGACCTGCGCGAGCGCCTGGACGCCGACCTCGGCCGTCGCCTCATGCAGCATCTGATGCGGCTGCCCTATGGCTATTTCGTGCGCCGCACGGCGGGCGACATGATGACGCGGCTGCAGGGCAACACGGTGATCCGCCAGATCCTCAGCGCCGCGGTGCTGTCCGGTCTCATGGACACCGCCCTGCTGCTCAGCTATGCCGCCTTGCTGGCCTGGCGCTCACCTGGCATGGCGATGGCCGTGGCTGCGATGGGCGCGATGCAGCTCGCCGTCTTCCTGCTGACGCGGCGACAGCGTCTGGAGCTGCTGAGCCGCGCACAGGCCGCGCAGTCGGCCCGTGCCGAATACGAGTCCCTGCTGCTGGCCAATATGGAGACGGTCAAGGCCTCGGGTGCCGAGAGCCGTGTGCAGGCGCACTGGCACGGCCTGTTCGACACCACGCTGGCGATCGAGCGCCGGCGCGGCTGGCTCGACGCCGTCACCGATGCCGCCAGCGCCGCCCTGCGCACCGCCGCGCCGCTGGCCCTGCTGTTCTACGGTGTCGACCAGGTGCTGCAGGGTGAGCTGTCGCTGGGCGAGATGCTGAGCCTGAACGCGCTGGCCGTGGGGGCGCTGGCACCCATAGCCAACCTCGCCGCCAGCGCGGCGCAACTGGGCCTGCTGGGCGCCTATGTCGAGCGCATCGACGATGTGCTGCAGGCCGTGCCCGAGCAGCCACTGGATCACCAGCGCCCCGCACCGGTGCTGAGCGGTGCCCTCAGCCTGCGCAACGTGAGCTTCCGCTTCACGCCGCTGCGCGACGACGTGCTGCACAACATCGACCTGCAGATTCCGGCCGGCAGCTTCGTCGCCATCGTCGGCGCATCCGGCGCCGGCAAGTCGACGCTGGCGCGCCTGATGTCGGGTCTGTACCTGCCGACGGCCGGTGAGCTGTGCTTCGACGGCCAGGACCTGCGCGGCCTGGACCTGGGGGCCGTACGCCGCCAGATCGGTGTCGTGCCGCAGCGGCCCGAACTGCTGGGCGCCAGCCTGCTGGACGCGCTGCGCCTGAGCGCACCCGAAGCCCCGCTGGCCGACGTCGAGCAGGCCTGCCGCCAGGCCGCCATCCACGACGAGATTGCCGCCCTGCCCATGGGCTACCAGACCGTCCTCCACAGCGGTGGCGCCACCTTCTCGGGTGGGCAGATCCAACGCCTGGCGCTGGCCCGTGCCCTGCTGGCCAAGCCGCGCATCGTCGTGCTGGACGAGGCCACCAGCGCGCTGGACAGCCTGTCCGAGCGCCACATCCAGCAGGCGCTGTCGGCGCTGCGCTGCACGCGCATCGTGCTGGCCCATCGGCTCAGCACCATCCGCCATGCCGACCAGATCATCGTGCTGGATGCCGGGCAGGTCGTCGAGGTCGGCCGCCACGAAGAGCTCATGCAGCGCCAGCGCTATTACGCCGACCTGATGACGGCCCAGATGGCCTCGCCCCTTCCCCATGTCGAACGCCGTGAACTGCAAGATGCCTGCCACTGACGAGACCCTGCGCGCCCTGTGGGCGCGGGCCAGCACGCTGGACGAACGCCTGTCGGGCGATTTCCTGCCTGCCCCCGGTGGCGAGGCCGAGGCCGAACAGCGCTGGGCGGCCTGGCAATCCCTGGCGGCCGAAGGCGATGCGTGCCGCATGGCCCGGCGTCTGGCTTTCGACGGCCTGGACGAGGCGCATGTGCGATCCCTGCTGGGCGCCGTGGTCGCGCGGTCCGATGCGGCGCTGCCGCCGGAGTTCGAGCTGCTGGCCGAGGCCCTGGCCGGCGTCGGGGCGACGGCAGATCCGCTGCTCGACGAGGTCCTGTCGCGCATGCCCTTTGGCGAAGTGCTGGAGCCTTTCCTGCGTGCTGCGCAGCGCCGTCTCGATGGGCTGCTCGGCGGCCAGGCCGCGGCGGCCCTGCGCCTGGGCTGCGCGCGTGGCCTGGCCGAGCGCCTGTGCGAGCAGGCCGGGCCGACGCTGGCCGCGCTGTTCGAGGCCGAGCGTGAGCGGCAGCTCGAAGGCTGCTACCAGCGCCTGATGCAGCACACCACCGGCGCAGCGGCCGCCGCCTTCTGGCACATGCATGCCGCGCTGGCCCGCGCTCTGGCACTGGCCGCCCACCACTGGGTGGCCGCCAGTGCCGAGATGTTGCAGCGCTGGCAAGCCGACGCCGACGCCCTCGTGCAGGCCTTCGGGCCGCGCGCTCAAGGGTTGCCCGTGGGGCTCAAGACCGGCCTGGGCGACCCGCATCGCGGTGGTCGCACCGTGGCGCGCCTGCGCTTCGAGAGTGGCCTGGAGCTGTACTACAAGCCGCGCAGCCTGGCCCTGGACCAGGCCTATGCCGACCTGTTGGAGCGGCTGCGCGCCAGCGACGTGCCTGAAGGTCTGCAGGTCGACCTGCAGGTGCCGGCCTTGCTGGCCCGCCCTGGCTATGGCTGGGTGGAAGGCGTGGCGCCGCTGCCGGCGCGAGACGCTGATGCGGTCGAGCGCCATTTCGAGCGTGGCGGTGCGCTGCTCTGCCTGGCCCATCTGCTGGACATCACCGACTGCCATTCGGGCAATGTCATCGCGGTGGGCGAGCACCCGGTCCTGATCGACCTGGAGACCGTCTGCCACCAGCGTGCCCGCGACCTGGACGAGCGCTATTCCGACGCTGAGCGCCGTGCGCGCCAGACGCTGGCGGCCTCGGTGCTGGGCTGCGGTCTGTTGCCCGAAGCGCGCATCGAGGGTGAGCTGCGCGTCGAGCTCGGCGGCCTGTCGCCGGGGCCGGATGCCGTGCTGCACACCGAGGTGACGCATTGGGTGGACCTGGGACAGGACAGCATGCGGCTGGAGGCGTCGCCGCAGGCCGTTGGCGAGGGGGCTCACCAGCTCATGCTGGACGGCTCGGTGGTGTCCGTGCGCGACCATGGCGCCGCGCTGCGTCGCGGCTTCACGCGCATGGCCTGCCAGGCGATGGCGAAGCGCGAGGCCTGGTGCACCCCCGGCGGGCCGCTCGACGCCTTGGCGGCCTGCGAGGCGCGCTTCGTGTTCCGCGGCACCCTGGTCTACGGCGCCTTGCTGAACCGCTTCACCGCGCCGGACTTTGCCCAGCAGGGCGTGGACCGCAGCCTGCTGCTGGAGGCCCTGTGCCGTCCGCTGCTGGACGCCGACATGGCGCCGTCGATCTGGCCGCTGCTGGCGGCCGAGCGGGCCGCGATGGCGCGGCTGGACGTGCCGCATTTCCACGCGCCGGTGGCGGAGGCGGTGCTGCATGTCGAGGGCGGTGGCGCCATCGCGGGTTATCTGCAGGACGCCGGCATCGACCGCCTGCGCGGCAGGCTGATGGGCTTCGGCGAAGCCGACCTGGCACGCGAGCTCGGCTTCATCGACAGCGCGCTGGTGCGCCCCTTGGCAGGCGCTGCCGTTGCGCCGCCGGTGCAGGCCGCGCCGCCTGTCGATGCCGCCGCGCTGCGCGCCGCGGCCATGGAGCTGGTCGAGCGACTGGAGGCCACGGCGGTCTGGGGTGATGACGGCTCCGCAACGTGGCTGGACGCGTCCCTGGATGCCCGCCACGACTGCCTGAGCTGGCGCACGCTGCCGCCCTGGCTGGGCGATGGCGTGGCCGGCCTGGCCTGTGTGCTGGCCGCGCTGGAGCGCAGCGCGGCAGTCGCCGAGCGGGTGCGCGTCCGCCGCCTGCGCCAGGGCGCGCAACGGCATCTGGCGCTGGGGCTGGCCCAGATCGCCTCGCAGCCCTTGGGTGGCGTCACGGGTGCCCCCTCCGTCGCCTATGCCCTGGCTCATGTCGCCGCGCTGACGGGCGACCGCTCGGCCCTGGAGCTTGCCGGCCGCGTGGTGGCCGGCATCCCGCTGCAGGCCATCGCGGCGGACGAGGTGCTCGACGTTGTCGGCGGCGTGGCGGGCACCCTGCTTTGCCTGGCCGCCGCACGCCGCCTCGCGGAGGAGGCAGGCGAAACCGCGCTGGTCCAGGCCGCGACGCTGCGCATCCGCGCCTGCGCTGCACGCCTGGCCGAGGCGGGCGCCGCGTCACCTGGCAGCCTGCTGCCCACCGTGGCCGGGCGGGTGCTGACCGGCCTTTCCCACGGCCAGTCGGGTTTCGCGCTGGCCATTGCCCGCCTGCGCGAGGACGACGGCGCCGCCGCCCTGCAGCCGCTGGCGCGGGCCGCGCTGGCCTTCGAGCGCGGGCAGCGCGATCTCGCCGCCGGCAACTGGTTCGACCTGCGTCCCGGCGTGCCCGATCCCTGCAGCTGCGCCTGGTGCCACGGTGCCCCAGGTATCGGTCTGGTGCGGGCCGTGCTGCGCGCCCAGGGTCGTGCCGATGCGGCCCTGGCCGAGGACCTGAGGATGGCGGCGCGCAGCACCGCCGCCGAGCCCGACGCGGTGCTGGATCACCTCTGCTGCGGCAACCTGGGTCTGGTGGCCTGCACACAGCAGCTGGCGGAAGCCCTGGATGACCCAGCGCTGATGGAAAGCGCCCGCCAGCGCGCTGGCCGCGTGATGGCGCGTGCGCAGGCGCGCGGTGGCTACGCCCTGTTGCTGGGGGCACCCGCGAGGCAGCAGGGCCTGGGCCTGTTCACTGGCCTGGCGGGCGCCAGCTATGCGCTGCTGCGCCTGGCCGAACCGGGCTTGCCGGCGGTGTTGACGCTCGATTGAGGCGACCGGCCATACTTGGGTCGATGCTTCCTGCGCGCGCTGTCTTCCCGCTGCTGGCACTGCTGGTCGCTGCCACGGCCCAGGCCGCCTGCGACCGCTCGCCGCTGCCTCGTGCGACGCCGCAGGCGCCGCACCGCATCCTCTTCGTCGGCAACAGCTTCCTGTACGGCCATATACCGCCGGTGCTGCGCTACAACGCGGCCCGCGTGACCGATCTGAACGGCATGGGCTATGGCGGCGTGCCGGCGCTGTTCAAGCAGCTTGCCGACGACGCCGGCCTTTCGGTCGAGGTGAGCAGCGAACTGGTCGGCGGCCAGACGCTGCAGTTCCACTTCAGCAGCAAGCGCGCCCTGATCACCAGCCGTCCCTGGGACGTCGTCGTGCTGCAGGAATACAGCACGCTGAACCCGCAGCGGCCGGGCGATGCGACGGCCTTCATCGCCGCAGCTGCGCAGCTGGAAGCCGCGGTGCATGGCGTGAATCCGGCCGCGCGGGTCTATCTGCTGGAGACCTGGGCGCGGGCCGACCAGGTCTATCGCACGCCCGGTGGCCGCTGGCATGGCAAGTCGCTGGAAGCCATGCAGGCCGACCTGCGCGCCGCCTACGTGCAGGCGATGGCGCGCGCCGCCTGCATCGCAGCCGTCGTGCCCGTCGGTGACGCCGCACTGCGCGCGGTGCAGGAAGGCGTGGCCGACCGCAACCCTTACGACGGCATCGACGCCGGCAAGTTCAATCTGTGGGGCGAGGACGGCTACCACCTCGGTGCCTGGGGCAGCTACCTCGAGGCCCTGGTGCTCTTCGGCCACCTCAGCGGGCTGGACCCCGCCAGCCTGGGCCCGGCGAGCCGCGCCGGCCGCGAGCTGGGGCTCAGTGCGGCGCAGATCGAGGCCGCGCAGACCATCGCTTCGCGCCAGCTGCGCTCACGTTAGAGAGGGATCGGCTAGGGCTTGCCCGGGGCGTGGACGGCGCCACAGATGGGCGCGGCGCGCCTACCATGCCAGGGCCGACAACGGCGTCGGATCGCCGACGTGCCCCACTCCCCGAGCATGCCTTCGAGAACGTTCCGGACCTCAAGCCTCGCCCGTCAGCTCTGGGCCTGCCTGGGCGGCTTGCTGCTGTCGCCGCTGGTGGGCGCGGCGCAGTTCCGGGTCGACATGATCCAGTTCACGCCCTGGGCCATGCCCAACCCCGACAAGGCGGCGGCCGCGCCCTATGTCGGCATCGTGGTGGACTTCCTGGACGAGTTCGAGCGCCGCAGCGGCCACACGACGCAGCGCGTGCTGACGCCCTATGGCCGCGTGGAGCTGGACCTGGAGTCCGGTGCCACGGATTTCTCGGTCATGGCCTGGGGCGATGCCCGCGCGCGCTATGCCAACAAGGGCACCTGCCTCGTGCCCATGGACTTTGGCGTGCGGGCCCGCAAGGGCGTCGTGGTCCAGGCCTACGCCGACCTCTACAAGATCACCACCAGCGCATCGCGCGGCCTCAAGATCGACCCGCACTTTGACGAGGACACCAAGGCCCGCAAGGACATGGTGCTGGACTACACCACCGGTGTGAGGAAGACCGCCTCCGGACGGGATTCAGATGCCGTGGGCGGCTCGCTGTCCACCATCAACTACCTGATTGCGACGCTGGGTCTGGAGGACAGCTTCGGCGACACCCTGGTGCTCAACACCACGCACCTGGCGGTGGCCTATTCCAAGCGCTCGCCCCAGGCCGGCCTGGAGGCCGAGGTGAACGCGGTGTTCAAGTCCATGGTGGACGACGGCACCGCCCGGCGCATCTACGGCAAGTGGCTGGGCCAGCACTTCGGCGGGCTCAAGAACGAGGGCCGTGCGCCCAGTTGCAGCAAGAACTGAAGCGCAGCGCGCCTACCGGCCTTGCAGCGCCCGCCGTGCCGACAAGGCCATGAAGACGGCGAACACGACGACGACGACCAGGCCGCTCGTCAGCGACGAGTGCTCGGCGATGAGGCCGATCAGCGGGGGGCCGGCCATCATGCCGAGATAGCCCACGCCCGACACGGCCGCAATGCCGTGGGCCGACGACACGCCCGGCACCTGCGAGGCCGCGCTGAACAGCACCGGCACGACGTTGGACAGGCCCAGGCCGACGAGGGCGAAACCGACCAAGGCGACGACAGGGGAGGGCACTGCCAGCGCCAGGGCCATGCCGGCGGCGCCGAGCACGCCGCTCGCGCGCATCAGCTGCGTGCCCGACAGGCGGGCGCGCACCCAGTCGCCACCGAAGCGGCCCGTCGCCATCGCACCACTGAAGCTGGCATAGGCCAGGGCCGCCGTGCTGGCCTCACTGGCGCGTTCCTGCTTCATGAAGAGCACGCTCCAGTCGTACATGGCACCCTCGGCGATCAAGCCCATGGAGGCAAGCACGCCCAGCAGCAGCAGCGGCCCGCGCGGCAAGCTGAGCGGATGCTTTTCCTCGGCGGCCTTCTCGGGCACCGGCAGCATGGCGCGGCTGCCCACCAGCACGACGACGGCACCGAGGCCGGTGGCCACCAGCAGATGGGCCTGGGGCGAGAGGCCCAGCGCCGGTGCGACGCTGCCCAGGCCGGCGCCGGCCATGCCGCCCAGGCTGAACATGCCGTGGAAGCCACTCATCAGCGGCTTGGCGGCCAGGCGCTCGATCTCGGTGGCCTCGGTGTTGATGGCCACGTCGACCAGGCTGCCGGTGATGCCGAACAGCAGCATGACGGCCAGCAGGGCGGCATAGGCCGACCCGGCCAGCAGGCAGGCGATGGAGGCGCAGCAGGCCACGCCCATGACGGCGGACACGGCGCGCGGACCCCAGCGTCCGACGACGCGGCCGGCCTGGGCCAGGGCCATCAGCGCGCCGACACCGCCGGCCAGCATGGCGATCGCCAGGGCCTGTTCACCGAGGCCGTAGTGGCCCTTGACCGTGGGCACGTGCACGCCCCAGGTCGCGAACATGACGCCCAGCACGAAGAACTGCGCGCGCAGGGCGCGCGACGCACCGACGACGGAGCTCACTTGGCGGCGCTCGTGCTGCTGATGCGGGCGAAGAAGTCGTAGACGCCCTGGTCGCCCATCTTGCGGGCGTCGGCCAGCTCGCCACCCTCGGTGGCGTAGAGCAGCTTGCCCTGGGGCGACAGCACGGCGACGGCCGGGATGCCCTTCTTCAGCGGCACGCGGTAGGCCTCGGCGATGTCGACATTGCGCTCGAAGCGGCCGACATCGACCTTGACGACCTTGAAGCTCTTGGCGATCAGCGGCGCGCTCGCGCCATGCTTGAAGCTGTTGTCCAGCATGCGGCAGTCGCCGCACCAGTTGGCGCCGAAGACGACCAGCACCGGCACCTTGGCCTTCTCAGCCTCGGCCAGCGTGGCCTTGATGGCGGCTTTGGCGCCCACCCCTTCGTCATAGATGGGCGGCGGGCCGCCGGCGCTGGCGGCGACGCTGGTGGCGAGGAGGAGGGAGGCGGTCAGGAAACGCATGGCGAGGCAGTATGGGGCAGGATTTTGGAAGCGATTCCAATGGGGCTATCGAGAGGCCTGCTCGAAGAAGCGCCAGATCACGTCGTTGGCGTCCAGGGCCTGCGAGGCGGCCTCCTTGCCGCGCCGCACGTTGGACGCGCCCGGCCAGGAATGGCCGCCGGTATCGGTCGCGCAGAGCTGCACGGTCACGCCGCCCGAGCAGCCACTGTGGGCTTCGCAGTACGCTCCATCTTTGGCGCCTGCGACCTCCAGCGTGCGCCGCGGCGGCGCGGCGCAGTGGTCGCGCTGCACCCAGCGCGAGATCGTCTCGGGCACGGAGATGAAATTCATCACCTTGCTCTCGTCGCGGAAGGCGCCTGCGCCCGCACCGCCATTGAAGAGCACATGGTCATCGTCCTTGGCGTGGATGTGCAGGACGGAGATGGGGCGGCTGGGCGTGCAGCTGGCCGTGGCATCGGTGCCGGCCACCGAGGCGACGGCGCGGAAGACGTCGGCGGCCTCGCAGGCCAGGCGGTGGCTCAGCATGCCGCCGTTGGACATGCCGGTGGCGAAGACGCGCGCGGCGTCGATGCTGTACTTGGCCTGGATGGCCGTAACGACGGCGCGGGCAAAGGCCACGTCGTCCACGTTCTTGTCCCGTGCATCTCCGCAGCAGCCGCCGGCATTCCAGGTGGCGAACTTGCCTGACATCGGACCCGGCAGCTTGCTGTAGCCGTTGGGGAAGGCGACCACGAAACCGGCCTCGTCGGCCTTCTTCTGCAGGCCGTATTTCGAGTCATCGGCCATGTACTCGGCGTGACCCCCACCTCCATGGAAGGCCAGCACCAGCGGCGCGGGCCGGCCGGCGTCATAGCCCGTCGGCAGGTGGACCAGCACCTTGCGCCCTTGCACCTGCAGTTCCTGCAGATCGCCTTTGCCGGCGCGGCGCTGTTCCATGCGTGCCTTGATGCGATCGCGCAGCGTCTCCTGGGCTTGCGCTGCGGGCAGCAGCACCAGGAGAGCGAGCGCGAGGGCACGCATGGGCTCAGCCTCCGCCGCCGAGCGCCCGGTAGAGCGCCACCAGGTTCTGCGCGCGCTGGCTCTGCACCTGCACCAGGGTCTGCTGGGCCGCGAACAGCGAGCGCTGCGCGTCCAGCTTGTCCAGGGCGTTGGAGACGCCCGCTGTGTAGCGCTGCTCGGCCGCGTTCAGGCGGCGCGTCTCGGCATCGACCTGCGCAGCCAGGGCCGCGCGCTGCTCGGCCAGCGTGGCGCGACCGGCCAGGCCGTCGGCGACCTCGCGGAAGGCGGTCTGGATGGCCTTCTCGTACTGGGCCAGGGCAATGTCGCGGTTGGCTCGCGCGCCCGCGAGGTTGGCGCGGTTGCGGCCAGCGTCGAAGAGGGGCTGCACCAGCGAAGGCGCGAAGCTCCAGGCCGAGTTCTTGAACAGGTCCGACAGATGGCCGCTGGCCGTGCCGACGCTGCCGGTCAGCGTGATGCGCGGCCAGAAGGCGGCACGGGCGGCGTCGATGTTGGCGTCGGTCGCGCCGAGCTGGAACTCGGCCTGGCGGATGTCCGGCCGGCGCGTCAGCACCTCGCTGGGCAGGCCGGCGGGCAGTTCGGCCAGGGGTTCGAAGTCGGCCAGGTCGCCGGTGGGCGCGGGCAGGTCGGCCGGCAGCGGGCCACCGATCAGCAGGGCCAGGGCGTTCTCGTCGAGCTGGCGCTGGCGCTGGGCCTGGGCATAGACGGCGCGCGCGGCCTGCCAGGAGGACTCGGCGGTGCGCAGATCGATCTCGGCCGATACGCCGCCTTCGAAGCGCTGGCGGGTCAGCGACAGCGACTGCTCGCGCGTGCCCAGGGTGTCGCGCGTGATCTTCAGCAGGGCCTCGTCGGCCTGCAGGGCGATCTCGGCATTGGCCACGCTGGCCACCAGGGCGGTGCGAACGGCCTGCTGGTTGGACTGGGCGGCCAGCACTTGCGCTGCGGCGGCCGCGCTCAGGCCGCGCAGGCGGCCGAACAGGTCCAGCTCATAGGCTGAGACCTGCAGGCCGGCCTGGTAGAGGCTGTTGATGCCGCCGGCTGCCGTCGGCGTGCGCGAGCCGCTGATGCCGGCATTGACCGTGGGCCAGAGGTCGGCGTCGCGGGCCGCGGCGCTGGCGCGGGCCGTCTCGATGTTGAGGGCCGCGATGCGCAGGTCGCGGTTGTTGGCCAGGGCCAGCGGGATCAGCTTCTGCAGCCGCTCGCCCTTGAAGGCCTGGGCCCAGGGCAGGTCGACGGCGGTGGTGTTGCCGGGGCCGCCGGCCTGCGGGAAGGCCTGCGGCACGGCCGCCGCGGCGGCTTCGGAAGCGACGGGACGCTTGGCCTCGGGTCCGGCACAGGCGGCCAGCAGGGCGGCCAGCGCGATCAGCGACAGGGAGTTCTTCATTTCTGGCTCCCCGATTCCTCTTCCACCTCGTGGGCATCGCGCTTGCGCTGCCGCTCGCTGCCGGGGAAGAACTTGCGCACGACGACGAAGAAGACCGGCACGAAGAACACGGCCAGCATGGTCGCGGAGATCATGCCGCCCATGACGCCGGTGCCGATGGCACGCTGGCTGGCCGAGCCGGCGCCGCTGGCGAGCACCAGCGGCAGCACGCCGAGGATGAAGGCCAGGGAGGTCATGACGATGGGGCGGAAGCGCAGGTGGGCGGCTTCGCGCACGGCGTCGTAGATGCTCTTGCCATGGGCCTGCAGGTCCTTGGCGAACTCGATGATGAGCACGGCGTTCTTGGCCGACAGGCCGATGATGGTGATCATGCCGACCTTGAAGTAGACATCGTTCTCCAGGCCGCGGAAGGTGGCACCGAGCACGACGCCCAGCACGCCCAGCGGCACGACGAGGACGACGGCGAGCGGGATGCTCCAGCTCTCGTACAGCGCGGCCAGGCACAGGAAGACGGCCAGCAGCGAGAAGCCGAACAGGATGAAGGCGGTGGAGCCCGAGAGCTTTTCCTCGCGCGACTGGCCGGTCCATTCGTAGCCGAAGCCGTCGGGCAGGGTGGCCGCGATCTTCTCCATCTCGGCGATGGCCACGCCGGTGGACACGCCCTTGGCCGGCTCACCCAGGATGCGCATGGCCGAGTAGCCGTTGTAGCGCACCGTCTGCATGGCGCCGGTGACCCATTTGCTGGTGGCGAAGGCGCTCAGCGGCACCGACTGGCCGGCACTGTTCAGCACGTTCAGGCGCAGCAGGTCTTCGGGCTGCATGCGTGCCGGCGCGTCGGCCTGCACGATGACGCGCTGCAGGCGGCCGGCGTTGGGGAAGTCGTTCACATAGCTGGAGCCCAGCGAGGTGCCCAGCACCGCGGTGACGGCACCGATGTTGACGCCCAGGGCCTGCGCGCGCTCGCGGTCGATGGCCAGCTCCAGCTGGGCGGCGTCTTCCAGGCCGTCGGGGCGCACGGCCGTCAGCAGCGGGTTCTTGGCCGCCGCGGCCAGCAGCTGGTTGCGCGCGGCCAGCAGTTCGGCCCGCGTGTGGCCGCTGCGGTCCTGCAGGCGGAAGGCGAAGCCGTTGGCGCGGCCCAGGTCGCGGATGGGCGGCGGGCTGGTCGGGAAGATGATGGCGTCGCGCACCTTGGCCAGGGCCGGGAAGGCGCGTGTTGCCAGGGCTTGCGCCGAGTGCTCGCTGCCATGGCGCTCATCCCAGGGCTTGAGCGTGACGAAGGCCAGGCCCGCGTTCTGGCCCGAGCCCGAGAAGCTGAAGCCGACGACGCCGACCATGCTCTCCACCTCGGGCTGCTTGAGCATGTAGCTCTCGACCTGCTTGACGACGTCCAGGGTGCGGGACTGCGTGGCACCGGGCGGCAGCTGGATGTTGACGAGGATGTTGCCCTGGTCTTCATTGGGCACGAAGGACGTCGGCAGCTTCTGGAACACCAGCACCGCCGCGGCGATGACGGCTGCGTAGACGATGGCCATGCGCGCGCCGCGGTAGATGAACTTCGAGACCCAGCCTTCGTAGCCCTTGGCCGTGCGCGAGAAGCCGCGGTTGAACCAGCCGAAGAAGCCGCGCTTCTCCAGGTGGTGGCCGGCCTCGACGGGCTTGAGCAGGGTGGCGCACAGGGCCGGCGTCAGCGACAGGGCCAGGAAGGCCGAGAACGCGATGGCGCTGACCATGACGGCCGCGAACTGGCGGTAGATGTTGCCGATGGAGCCGCTGAAGAAGGCCAGCGGCACGAACACCGAGATCAGCACCACGGTCACGCCGACGATGGCGCCGGAGATCTGGCCCATGGCCTTGCGCGTGGCCTTGAGGGGCGAGAGCCCCTCCTCGCTCATGATGCGCTCGACGTTCTCCACCACGACGATGGCATCGTCCACGACGATGCCGATGACCAGGACCATGCCGAACATGGTCAGCACGTTGATGGAGAAGCCCAGGGCCAGCAGCGTGGCGAAGCTGCCCAGCAGTGCGATGGGCACGACCAGGGTCGGGATGACGGTGTAGCGGATGTTCTGCAGGAACAGCAGCATCACCAGGAACACCAGGGCCACGGCCTCGATCAGGGTCTCGACGACCTGGGAGATGGAGATGTCGATGAACAGCGAGCTGTCGTAGGGGATGCTGGCCTTCACGCCCGACGGGAAGTAGGGCTCGAGCTGCTTCAGGCGCTGCTTGATCAGCTTGGCCGTCTGCAGCGCATTGGCCGACGGGGCCAGCTGCACGCCCACGCCGACCGACGGGTTGCCGTTCAGGCGCGTGGAGCGGCCGGTGTAGCTGTCGGCGCCCAGCTCGATGCGGGCCACGTCCTTGAGGCGCACGGTGGAGCCATCGGAATTGGCGCGCAGGATGATGTTGCCGAACTGCTCGACGCTGGTCAGCTGTCCGCGCACGACGACGGTGGCCGCGATGGGCTGGCTGGGCAGGTTGGGCAGGTCACCGATGGAGCCGGAGCTGACCTGGGCGTTCTGGGCCTGGATGGCCGCGTTGACGTCCGACGGCTGCAGGCGGTAGCCCACCAGCTTGGCCGGGTCCAGCCAGATGCGCATCGCGCGCTCGGTGCCGAACAGCAGGCCCTGGCCAACGCCGGGCACGCGCTGAATTTCGGGCAGCACGGTGCGCGAGGCGTAGTCACCCAGGGCGATGGGATCGAAGGCCGGGTTGTCGCTCGACAGGATGATGAAGAGCAGGAAGTTGGGGTTGGCCTTGTCGACCCGCACGCCCTGCTGGATGACGGCCTGCGGCAGGCGCGGCTGGGCGCGTGCGTAGCGGTTCTGCACGTCCACCTGGGCCAGGTCGGGGTTGGTGGCCGGGTCGAAGCTCATCGTGATGGAGCCGGTGCCGTCGGCTTGCGCGACGGCCTCCATGTAGATGAGGCCGGGCGAACCGTTCATCTCGCGTTCGATGACGCTGATGACCGAGTCCTCCAGCGTCTGCGCCGAGGCGCCGGGATAGGTCACCGACAGCACGATGGACGGCGGCGCCACGGGCGGGTACTGCGCGATCGGCAGCTGCGTGACCGCGACGGCGCCGATGACCGTGATGAAGAGGGCGATGACCCACGCGAAGATGGGCCGGTTGATGAAGAACTGCGCCATGGAGGATCAGCCCTTCGAGGCGGCCGAAGCAGGAGCAACGGGTGCGGCCGCCGGCGCCGAGCCTGCCGGCGACCACGGCACCGGCCGCGCCTTGCCGCCGGCCTTGGTCTTCTGCAGGCCGTCGACGATGACCTTCTCGCCGGCCTTCAGGCCGCTCAGCACCAGGGCCTTGCCGGCCTGGGCGGGGCCCAGCTTGACCGGCCGGGCGCTGACACTGCCGTCCTCGCCCACGACCAACACGCTCTCGCCGGTGGCGCTGCGCGCCACGGCCTGCTGCGGCAGCCAGACGCCGTCGGCGACCTCGGCCTGGGCCAGGCGCACACGCACATACAGACCCGGCAGCAGCACGCCCTTGGCATTGGGCAGCTCGGCGCGCAGCGTGATCTGGCCGGTGGCGGCGTCGACGCTGAGGTCGGAGAACAGCAGCTTGCCGGTCTCGGGGTAGACGCTGCCGTCTTCCAGCAGCACCTGCACGCTGGCGGCTTCCTTGCCGCTGGCGCGCTGCAGCCTGCCTTCGGCCAGGGCCTGGCGCAGGCGCATGACTTCGGCGGCCGACTGCGTGAAGTTCACATACAGCTTGTCGATCTGCTGCACGACGGCCAGCGGCGTGGCCTCGCCCTGGCCCACAAGGGCGCCTTCGGTGACGAGGGCGCGGCCGATGCGGCCAGAGATGGGCGAGGTGACGGCGGCATAGCCGAGGTTGATCTGGGCCGTCTGCACGGCGGCCTTGCCGGCGGCGACGTCGGCCTTGGCCTGCTGGGCGGCGGCCTGCGCGTTCAGGGCTTCCTGGGCGCTGACGGCCTGGGTCTTGGCCAGCGGCGCATAGCGGTCGGCCAGGGCCTGGGCCTGGGTCAGATTGGCTTCGGCGCGGGCCAGGGTCGCCTGGGCACTGGAGAGGGTCGCGCGGTAGGGGGCCGAGTCGATCTCGAACAGGGCCTGGCCGGCCTTGACGTCCGAGCCTTCGGTGAAGAGGCGCTTTTGCAGGATGCCGGCGGCGCGGGCCCGCACCTGGGCGACGCGGAAGGCTTCCAGGCGACCGGGGAGTTCGGTGGCCAGATCGGCGCGGCCCGGGGTGACGGTGACGACGCCCACTTCGGGCGGCGGCGGCGCGGCGGCCGCAGGCTTGTTGTCGCCCCCGCCGCAAGCCGTCATCCCCAGACCCGCGACCAGCGCGGCCAAGATGCTCAGACCCGCACTGTTACCCCATGCCAACTTCATCTTTGCGTCCTGTTCGATTGCTTCTCGACGGCCTGCCCGGCGCCGACGTTGGCGCTTTCGGGCAAAACCTTAGACTTTATCCATGCAATCGCTTTCACGCCGGTGAAGCAACGCAAAGCCCCGCGATCTCAGATGTTGGCGGTTTTCAGCGCCATCAGGCGGGCGCGCTGCACGGCGCGGCCGATGTCCGGCCCCTTGGCGCCGCGGGCGATGGCTTCGGCGCTGGCGGCGGCGAGGTCGACCCGCTGCGTCGCCGCCAGGTCGGCCGCGAGCCGCTTGCGCTGTGGGTAGTCGCGCGCCTCCAGGCCGAGACGGCCGCGGGCGTCGCATTCGCAGGCCCACAGCAGTTCGGCGAAGCGCTCGGGCCGGCGCCAGGCGTCGCAGCGCTCCATCAGGCGCAGCCGGGCCTCCGCGGTGAAGCCCTGGCTCTGGTGCACATGGGTGTGTTCGCGGGCGACCAGTTCGGCCAGTTCGCGGCAGTCGCTGGGCACCTTCCAGCGGGCGCTCACCTGCGCGGCCAGGTCTTCGCTGCGCTTCTCGTGGCCGATGTGGCGCGGCAGCTCTTCCTGGCGCGTCGTACCCTTGCCGAGGTCGTGGCAGAGGCAGGCGTAGCGCACCGTCAGCGGCGCGCCTTGCAGGGCGCATTGGTCCAGCACCATCAGCAGGTGGATGCCGGTGTCGATCTCGGGATGGTGGGCCTCGGGCTGGGGCACGCCGAACAGGGCGTCGACCTCGGGCAGCAATTTGGCCAAGGCGCCGGCCTGGCGCAACACCTCGAACATGCGCGAGGGCTTGTTCTCCATCAGGCCGCGCGACAGTTCCTGCCAGACGCGCTCGGCCACCAGGGCGTCCACCTCGCCGGCGGCCACCATGGCACGCATCAGCTCGATGGTCTCCGGCGCCACCGTGAAATCGGCAAAGCGCGCCGCGAAGCGGGCCAGGCGCAGGATGCGCACCGGGTCTTCCCCAAAGGCGGGCGACACGTGGCGCAGTACCTTGTCGGCGATGTCGCGCTGGCCGTCATAGGGGTCGATGACCTGGCCGGCCTCGTCCTGGGCCATCGCATTGATGGTCAGGTCGCGGCGCGCCAGGTCCTGCTCCAGCGTGACGTCGGGCGCCGCGTGAAAGGCGAAGCCGTGATAGCCGGCGGCCGTCTTGCGCTCGGTGCGGGCCAGGGCCACTTCCTCGTGGGTCTCGGGGTGCAGGAAGACGGGGAAATCCTTGCCCACCGGCTGGTAGCCGGCGGCGAGCAGGTCCTGGGGGGATGCGCCGACGACCACCCAGTCGCGGTCCTGCACGGGCAGGCCCAGCAGGCGGTCGCGCACGGCGCCGCCGACGAGATAGGTCTGGAAGGTCTTGGACATCGACCGCATTCTGCGGCCACACTCAGGGGCATGAAGCCCCCACGTCAACTTCGTTTCCTGCCCCCCGAGGGGGCGTCAGTGCCCTACGGGCGGCCGGGCGGACACCGATGAAGACCCTCAGCGAGCATGCCGCCTTCGGCGGCGCCCAGCGCTTCCACCAGCATGACTCGGCCGAGATCGGGCTGCCCATGCGCTTCGCCCTTTTCACGCCGCCCGAGCCCAGGGCCTTGCTGGTCTATCTGGCCGGCCTGACCTGCACGGAAGAGACCTTCACGATGAAGGCCGGCGCCCAGGCCGTGGCGGCCCAGCTCGGCCTGGCCCTGCTGATGCCCGACACCAGCCCCCGCGGCGCGGGTGTGCCGGGCGAGAGCGACAGCTGGGACTTCGGTGTCGGTGCGGGCTTCTATCTCGATGCGACCCGCGAGCCCTGGGCGAAGCACTGGCGCATGGAGAGTTGGCTGATGAAGGAGCTGCTGCCGCTGGCGCAGCGCGAGACGGGTCTCGATCGCGTCGGCATCTTCGGCCACTCCATGGGGGGCCATGGCGCCCTGACACTGGCGCTGCGCCACCCGGGCCGCTTCGGCTCGCTGTCGGCCTTCGCACCCATCTGCGCGCCCATGCAATGCCCCTGGGGGCAGAAGGCCTTCACGGGCTATCTGGGCGAGGACCGCGCCGCCTGGGCGGCCCACGACGCCAGCGAGCTGATGCGCCGGCAGGCGACGGCGCCCTTTCCGGGCGGCATCCTCATCGACCAGGGCCTGAACGACAAATTCCTGGCCGAGCAGCTGCATCCCGAGGCCTTCGAAGCCGCCTGCGCGGCCGTGGGCCAGCCGCTGACGCTGCGTCGCCAGGCCGACTACGACCACGGCTACTACTTCATCGCCAGCTTCGTCGACGACCACCTGCAGCACCACGCCAGCCAGCTGCTCCCCTAACTTCTTTGCAATTCATGTGGGAAGCCACAGTCCCCGCCAGGAGGCTTCCCACCTAAGCTGCCGCGCTATCCGGTTCCGTTCGAAGAACTGATGGAGACACGCATGCAGGCTGCCACCGGGCGTCCGCCCATCTACCGCTCCCTCTACGCCCAGGTCATCACGGCCATCGTCATCGGCGTGCTGGTGGGCCATTTCTTCCCGCAGACGGGCGAGGCCCTGAAGCCGCTGGGCGACGGCTTCATCAAGCTGATCAAGATGATCATCGCGCCCATCATCTTCTGCACGGTGGTGGTGGGCATCGCCGGCATGGAGGACATGAAGCGCGTCGGCAAGACCGGCGGCTATGCACTGCTCTACTTCGAGATCGTGTCGAGCATCGCCCTCGTCGTCGGCCTCATCGTCGTCAATGTGCTGCAGCCGGGCGACGGCATGCATGTCGACCCCAAGACCCTGGACACCAAGGGCATTGCTGCCTACACCGGCCCCGGCAAGCTGCAGGGCACGGTGGACTTCCTCCTCGCCATCATCCCGACCACGGTGGTCGACGCCTTCGCCAAGGGCGAGATGCTGCAGGTGCTGCTGTTCGCCCTGCTGTTCGGCTTCGCGCTGCACCGCTTCGGCGGTCGCGGCACGCTGGTCTTCGACGGCATCGAGAAGACGTCCCACGTGCTGTTCGCCATCGTCGGCATGATCATGAAGGTCGCGCCCATCGGCGCCTTCGGCGCGATGGCCTTCACCATCGGCAAATACGGCGTGGGCTCGCTGCTGTCCCTGGCCAAGCTGATGGGCGCCTTCTACGCCACCTGCCTGATCTTCATCTTCCTGGTGCTGGGCACCATCGCCAAGCTGCATGGCTTCTCGGTGTGGAAGTTCATCAAATACATCAAGGAAGAGCTTTTCATTGTGCTGGGCACCTCGTCCAGCGAGTCGGTGCTGCCGCGCATGATGGCCAAGCTCGAGAACCTCGGCGTGCGCAAGTCCACCGTCGGCCTCGTCATCCCCACCGGCTATTCCTTCAACCTCGACGGCACCTCCATCTACCTGACCATGGCCGCCGTCTTCATTGCCCAGGCGACCGACACGCCGATGACGCTGATGCAGCAACTGACCCTGCTGGGCGTGCTGCTGCTGACCAGCAAGGGTGCGGCCGGCGTGACGGGCAGCGGCTTCATCGTGCTGGCGGCCACGCTGTCGGCCGTGGGCGGCGTGCCGGTGGCGGGCCTGGCGCTGATCCTGGGCATCGACCGCTTCATGTCCGAGGCGCGGGCCCTGACCAACCTGATCGGCAACGGCGTCGCCACGGTCGTCGTCGGCAAGTGGACGGGCGACCTCGACCAGGCCCGGATGCAGGCCGTGCTGAACAACGAGACACCGGCCGAGTCTGACGAGCCCGAGGAAGTGCTGGATGCCAAGGACCAGCACATGGCCGGAGCAACAACCCCACGCTAGACAACTCGCACGACCGTGCTAAATTGCGGGCATGGAAACCCGCAGCGAACGCGCCGAGACCACGCTAACGGCAATAGTCGGCGCGGCCCTGGACATAGCCGTCACCGAGGGGCTGGAGAGCATCAGCATCGGTGAGGTCGCCAAGCGCCTGGACCTGTCCAAGAGCGGCGTGTTCTCGCGCATCGGCTCGCGCGAGCAACTGCAGGTGGCCGTGCTTCTGGAGTTCGACAAACGCTTCGTGCAGACCGTCTTCCTGCCGGCCATGGGCGAGGCACGCGGCCTGCCGCGGCTGCAGGCCGTCATGCGCCGCTGGCTGAACTGGGCCAGCGATGTCGACCGCCACAAGACCTGCCTCTACACGGCCGGTGCCTTCGAATACGACGACCGTGAAGGCCCGGTGCGCGAGCATCTGCTGGACGGCGTGCTGCGCTGGCGCGCCACGCTGCGCCGCACCGTGCTGCAGGCCGTCGAGGCCGGCCACCTGCGCGCCGACCTCGATGCCGAGCAGATGGTGTTCGAGATGGACGCCATCTTCACCCTGCTGCTGCATGACGCCCGCTTCCTGCGCGACCCGCGCGCGCCCGAGCGCGCCGAGCGGGCCTGGCAGCGGCTGCTGAAAGACTGTCAACCCGCCTGAGGCCGAGCGATGAACTGCCCGCCTTCCTTCATTTGTCGTGATGTCGCACGGTCGTGCGAAATTTGGAGAGTGCCGTGACCACCCACAACCCCGCCGCCGCCTTCTACGCCTCGCCCGCCGCCCGCGGTGTCGCTGCCCTGCTGCGTGGCCTGCATCGCCTCTCGCCTGATCTCGGTTCACGCGCGGCCCTCAGCCTTTTCTTCACGCCGGTGCCCACCAAGTTTCTGGCGCGTTCGCGAGACGTGCCGCGCCCCTGGGTGCAGCGCCAGCTGCCCTTCGAGGGCGGCCATATCAGCGTGTGGCAGCGCAGTGATATTGGAGTTGGCGAGCCGGCCCGGCCCAAGGTGTTGCTGACCCATGGCTGGGCCGGCGATGCCCAGCAGCTGCGTCCCCTGGCCGACACGCTCGCGGCTGCGGGCCTGGAGCCCGTGCTGCTGGACCTGCCGGCCCATGGCCGCAGCAGCGGCTGGCGCAGCAACCTGCTGCAGTGGGTGAGGGCGCTGTTCGCCGTCACTGCCCGCTTCGGCCCCTGGGACGGCGTCGTCGCCCATTCCCTGGGGGCGCTGGCGGTCTCCCATGCGCTGGCCCGCGGCCTGCCGGCGCGGCGTGCGGCCCTGATCGCGCTGGCGCCCCCGCCGGGCCAGTTCCTGCGCTGGTTCGCCCAGGCCATCGGCACCGACGAGGGCCTGGCCCAGCGCATGCGTGGCCATGTGGAGCAACGCGAGGGCGTGTCGCTGGGCCTGTTCGAGCCGGCCTGGCTGGGCGAGCGCATGGTGCAACCGACGCTGCTGGTGCACGACCGCGGCGACCTGACGGCGCCCTTGAGCGGCAGCGAGACCCTGCTCGCCGGCCTGGGCGCCGGTCGCCTGCATGTCACCGTGAACCTGGGCCACCGCCGCCTGCTCAACGACCCTGTCGTCATGGAGCAGGTGCTGGGCCACTTCCTGGCAGCCACATCGGCGGCGCCGGCGCTGCGGGTGGTCTAGGGCGCGGACGCCGCCCTCGCCGCGCGTGCGAGCTGGCGCGAGTCCTCGTCCAGCCAGCGCTCGTAGTAGCCGATCAGCGTGGCCTGCACCTCGGGCTGGGCCAGCACTTCGTTGATGCGGCGGATGACGCCTGCACCGAACGCTCCCTTGGCGCAGGCCGCATAGCCCAGCAGCTGGCGCGGCTGCTCGGCCAGGGGCACGAAGCGCAGGCTGCGCGTGTCCATGCCTTCGGCCTCCTGCAGATAGCGGGCTTCATAGGGCAGGCTGACGGCCATCTCGATGCGGCCCAGCATGACCATCTGCAGCAGATTGCGCACCGGCGCGTCCGCCGCGACGACGGGCACGCGGGCCGAGCCGCGCAGTGGCGTCAGCAGCTCGTCGACGGCGGCGCCATAGCTGCGGCCATCGGTCACGCCCAGGCGACCGCTGCCGCCGGCCAGCCAGCTTTTCAGCTGCAGCGCGCCATCGCGGTTCAGATAGGGCTGCAGGGCTTCGAACTCATTGCGGCGCACCACCACGCCCGGCGGCAGCTGCGGCAGGATGGGCGACGAGAGCAGCATGAAGCTCTCGCGCTCGGGGTTCTTCAGCAGGCCGAAGGCGCAGGCATTGGGTTGGGTCTTCAGCGCCAGCAGCAGGCGCTTGATGGGCACCTCGGTCATCTGGTGGCCGTACTGCGGCAGGCGGGGTAGCAGCAGCTTGTTGAGGCCAAGATTGAGCACGCCCTGGCCGCGGTTGGCGCCGTCCAGCATGGACAGCGGCGGCTGGTTGTAGAGATGCCAGTCGATGACGCCCTCGTCGGCCTGGGCCGCCGTGGCGGCCAGCAGCAGGGCGAGCAGCGGTGCACGCGACATGCGGCTCATGCTACCCGTCGGGGACAATCGGCGGATGGCAGTCCTCTCCCTCACAAACGCCCATCTCGCTTTCGGCCACGTGGCCCTGCTCGACGGTGCCGGCTTTTCCCTCGAAATCGGCGAGCGCGTCGGCCTCATCGGCCGCAACGGCACCGGCAAGTCCTCGCTGCTGAAGATCCTCGCCGGCCTGGAAAAACTCGACGACGGCCTGCTGCAGCAGCAACAGGGCCTGACCAACGTCTATGTGCCGCAGGAGCCCGAGCTGCGCGGTGACGCGACCATCTTCGACGTCGTCAGCGAGGGCGTGGCCGAGGCCAAGGCCCTGCGCGAGCGCTACGAGCGCCACGACGAGAACGACGATCTGGCCTGGGTGCAGGAGCGCATCGAGCACATCGGCGCCTGGAACTGGGAGCAGCGCGTCGACGAGACCCTGCACCGCCTGGGCCTGGACGGTTCGCGCCTGGTGGGCAGCCTGTCCGGCGGCCTGAAGAAGCGCGTTGCCCTGGGCCGCGCCCTGGTGGCCCAGCCCGACGTGCTGCTGCTGGACGAGCCCACCAACCACCTGGACCTGGACGCCATCACCTGGCTGGAAGGTCTGCTGAACGACTTCAAGGGCTCGCTGCTCTTGATCACCCACGACCGCGCCTTCCTGGACAACGTGGCCAACCGCATCGTCGAACTGGACCGCGGCCAGCTGCGTGGCTACCCCGGCAATTTCGCCGCCTTCCAGGCCGCCAAGGCCTATGAGCTGGAGAACGAGGCGCTGTTCAATGCCCGCTTCGACAAGCTGCTGGCCCAGGAGGAAATCTGGATCCGCAAGGGCGTCGAGGCCCGCCGCACGCGCTCGGTGGCGCGCATCCAGCGCCTGGAGGCCATGCGCCTGGCCCACGCCGCGCGGCGCGATGTGCAGGGCAAGGTCAGGCTGGACATCGACACCGGCGGCGCCAGCGGCAAGATCGTCGCCGAGCTGGAGGACGTGTCCAAGAGCTTTGGCGAGCGGCCCATCGTGCGCGGCTTCTCGTCCACCATCCTGCGCGGCGACAAGGTCGGCCTCATCGGCCCCAACGGCGCCGGCAAGACGACGCTGTTGAAGATGATCCTTGGCGAGTTGCCACCCGACAGCGGCACGGTGCGCCAGGGCTCGCGGCTGAGCGTGGCCTATTTCGACCAGATGCGCGACACGCTGAACCTGGACGCGACGCTGGCCGACACCATCAGCCCGGGCTCGGAGTGGATCGAGATCGGCTCGCAGAAGAAGCACGTGAAGAGCTATCTCGGCGACTTCCTGTTCTCGCCGGCACGAGCCAACTCGCCAGTGCGCACGCTGAGCGGCGGCGAGCGCAACCGCCTGCTGCTGGCTCGCCTGTTCGCCCGACCGGCCAATGTGCTGGTGCTGGACGAACCCACCAACGACCTCGACATCGAGACGCTGGAGCTGCTGGAGGAACTGCTGGCCGACTACGACGGCACCGTCTTCCTCGTCAGCCACGACCGCCGCTTCCTGGACAACGTCGTCACGTCGACCATCGTCTACGAGGGTGATGCGCGCTGGCGCGAGTACGAGGGCAGCGTGCAGGACTGGCTGACACAGTCCAAGCGCGCCGCGGCCCTGCAGGCCAAGGCCGCACCGGCTGCCGCCGCGCCCACGCCGACGCCCGCCCCCGAGCCGGCCCCGGTCGTCGCCACCAAGCGCAAGCTCAGCTACAAGGAACAGCGCGAGCTCGACGAGATCCCCAAGCAGATCGCCGCGCTGGAAGCCGAGCAGACGCAGCTGAACGCGCTGATTGCCGGCAGCGAGCTCTACACCCAGGGGGCCAAGCGCATCGCCGAGGTGACGGACCGTGCCGCCGACATCGATGCCGAGATGTTCACCCTCATGGAGCGCTGGGAAGTGCTGGAAGCCAAATGAACGCCTTGCATCAGGAATGGCTGGCCCTGCAGTCCCAGCACGAACGCTACGAGGCCCTGGCCCTGGGCGTGAAACTGGTGGCCTTCGCAGCCACCGTGCTGGTGCCGGACAACACGCTGGCCGTGGCGCTGCTGGCCTTGCTGTGGCTGCAGGAGGCCGTGCTCAAGACCTTCCAGGGTCGGCTGGGTGATCGCCTGCTGGTCGTCGAAGCGGGGCTGAAGGCGGGCGAGGGCGCGACGGCCATGCAGCTGCACAGCGACTGGCTTGCCAGCCGGCCGCGTGGCGCTGGCCTGGTCATGCAATACCTGAAGAGCGCCGCGCGCCCGACGGTGGCGCTGCCTTATCCGCTGTTGATGCTGCTGGTAGTGGTGATCTGAGCGTGCGGCCGTCGTGCCTTGTTCGGGCCGAGCGCCGGGCTGCTCCCTAGCCGGCCCGTCTGGCGATGTGCTTGCGGCTCAAGGCCGCGAGCATCGCCGTCCCCTCGGGGGCTGAGGCCGGACACATGGCGCCCAGTGGGCGGCATGTGCCTGCCGAAGAGCTGCGGCACCAGCCGCAGCGCGGTCTGCAAGACCGGCTGGGCAGCCCGCGTTCAGCGTGGCGGACCGGACGAGGGGCTTCGATGTCAGCCGGGCTGCAGCTTCTCGAGCGGCACAAAGCCGTTCTGCCCCTTGAGCTGCACCACGGTCTCGCCGTGGCGGTGCACGACGTACTGGGCCACGTGCACGGCGCCGTTGAAGCGCACCTTGTCGCCGGGCTTGACCACGGGCTGGGGCGCAATGACGGGCAGGGGCGGTCGCGGCGCCGGCCTGGCGCTGCGCATGACGTCGCGCACCTGGCCATGCAGGCCGGGCGAGTTCTTGGCAAGGGCTTCCAGCGAGCGCGTCATCTCGGCCTGCAACTGCTCGGCCGTGAAGGGCTTTTTCAGCAGGAAGTCGGCGCCGTGGGCCTCCGCCTCGAACTGGTGCTCGGGCGTCACCTCGAAGCTCAGCAGCGACAGGTGCAGGGTGGGTTGCACCTCGCGCAGGCGCTGGTAGAGCTGGATGCCGGTCAGCGGCGCCTTGGGGAACCAGTCGGTGATCAGGAAATGGGGCTTGAACAGCAGTCCCTGGGCCAGGGCCGCCTCGGTGTCGGCGCAGCAGAGGATGCTGTCCACCGCAAAGCCACGGCTTTGCAACAGTTGGCGCGCAAAGGTCTGCACCCCGGCGAGTGCATCTACAACGAGAAATTTCAAGGGGTCGGTCATGGCCGGGAAAGGGCCGCGGAAACGATTTCGCAGCGCCAGGATTTTGCCGCCCGCGACGCGCCGGACCCGTGACAAACCCCCGCTAGGCGGGAACTTTTACGGCAGTGTCGGTCGTCCGCCGAGGTCATCGACAGCGGCGCGCAACGTGCGCCAGAAGGCCGGGTCCTGCGAGGTGGCCATGTTGATGCGCATCAGCGAGCCGGGGCGGCGCGTGGCGCTGAAGAGGGCGCCGGGCGCGGTCAACCAGCCCGCGTCCAGCAGGGGCTGGGCGAGGCGCTCGGTATCGACGCCGACGTCCAGCCAGCCGAACAGGCCATCGGGCGGCGAGGCCCACTGGAAGCCCTGCTTTGTCGCCAGTGCTGCGATGCGCTGGCGCGCCGTGGCCAGGCGCTCGCGCAGGCGCTGGGCGTGGCGGCGCAGCCGCCCCTGCTCCAGGCAGAGCGCGACGGCGCGCTCCAGCACCGGCGAACTGGTCAGGCCGTCCAGCAGCTTGGTGTCGGTCAGTGCGCGCAGGCGCTCGGGCGAAGCAGCCAGGTAGCCGACGCGCCAGGCCGGCGTCAGCACCTTGGAAAAGCCCGACACATAGGTCACGCGGCGCAACCCGTCCAGGGCCGCCAGGCGCGGCAGATGCTCGGGGGCGAGGAAGCCGTAGCTGTCGTCCTCCACGATGAAGAAGTCGTGCTCGTCGGCCAGGCGCAGCAGTTGGTGGGCGCCGGCCAGGTTGAGGCTGTGGCCGGTCGGGTTGTGCAGCACCGACACGGTCAGGTAGGCGCGCGGCGCGTGGGCGGCGGCCAGCGCGTTCAGCACGTCCAGGTCGGGCCCATGCGCACCGCGCGGCACCGGCAGCAGGCGGATGCCGGCCTGGGTGAGGCGCGCAAACATGATGGCCCAGCCGGGGTCGTCGACGAGGACGGCGTCGCCCGGCTGCAGCTGGGTGCGGATGATGAGGTCCAGCGCGTGCGTGGCGCCATTGGTCGTCAGGATCTGGGCCGGCACCGCGTGGATGCCGAGGTCGTGCAGGCGCTGGCTGAGGGCTGCACGCAGGTGCAGATCGCCGCTGGGGTCACCGTAGCTGGTCTGCACGGCCAGGGCATCGGTCGCATTCAGGCGGCGCAGGGCCGACTGCAACAGCGTCGGGTCCAGCCAGTCGGCCGGCAGGGTGCCGAGACCCGGCGAGCGCGCCGCGTCGGCCTCGAACATGCCGCGGATCAGCGCGGTGGCATCCATGGGCGCCTGGCGCGGCATGGCCATGGCCGGCGCGCGGGCCGGGGTTCGGGTCGTGGCAGGGCGGCTTTCTCGCACGAAGAAGCCGCGTTGGCGGCGCGCCTCCAGCAGGCCGGCCGCCTGCAGCTGGTCGTAGGCGGCGACGACGGTGTGCGGGCTGACGCCATGCTGGCGGGCGCAATCGCGCACCGAGGGCAGGCGGGCGCCGGGCAGCAACAGGCGTTCGCGGATGCGCTGGGCATAGCGCTCGGCCAACTGGCCGGCAAGGGGCAGGCTGGCGCCGCGCTGCAGCGGGGGATGTGTACCGGTCGGCATGGCAGTACAGATTCGTAGTCTGGTGGGTTTACTGTACTGGTTCTGTATCGGTGTCATGCCTCAGACTGAGTCCATGTCAGGGTTTTCCGCCTCCACCGCCATCTCCACCACTTCGGCCTCCGACGCGACGCGTGGCCTGCTGCTCGGCGCCGCCGGCGTGCTGATGTTTGCCCTCAGCATCCCGATGACGCGCCTGGCCGGCGGCAGTGCCGCGGCGCCCCAGCTCGACCCGGCCTTTGTCGCCTTCGGCCGTGCCGTCGTCGCCGGTCTGCTGTCGGTGGCCTATCTGTGGCTGACCGGCGCGCGCCGGCCGCGCGGTGGCGAATGGCGCTTGCTGGCCTTCACGGCCGCGGGCGTCGTCTTCGGCTGGCCGCTGCTGCTGGGTGTGGCGGTGCGGCATGTGGACGCGGTGCATGCCTCGGTGGTGTCGGGCGTGTTGCCACTGGCGACGGCCGTCATCGCGGCTCTGGTGCTGAAGCAGCGGCCCAGCCTGGGTTTCTGGCTGTGTGCGCTGGCCGGTCTGGTCCTGGTGGTCGGCTTTGCGGCCTGGCGCGGCGCGGGTGGGCTGGAGATGGCCGATGGCCTGCTGCTGGGCGCCGTCGTCAGTGCGTCGGCCGGATATGTCAGCGGTGCGCGGCTGTCGGCGGGTCTGACGGCCGAGCAGGTGATCTGCTGGGTGCTGGTCATCAGCCTGCCCATCACCCTGCCGCTGGCCGTGCTGACGCGGCCGACGGCACCCGTCGCAGCTTCGGCCTGGGGCGGCTTTGCCTATGTATCTCTGTTCTCTATGTGGATCGGTTTCTTTGCCTGGTACCGCGGCCTGGCCCTGGGCGGCACGCTGCGTGTCAGCCAGGTGCAGGTGTTGCAACCCTTTCTGTCCATGCTGTTTGCCGTGCCCTTGCTGGGCGAGTCCTTGGATGCGATGACCGTGGTCTTCGCCGCCGCCGTGCTCGCCGTCGTGTGGCTGGGCAAGCGGCAACCGATCCACTGAAGGAGATGTTCATGAACGATAGATTCACGACCCGACTCGCACCCGGACAGGCCCTGACCCTGGCCGCCGCGCGCACGCCGCGCCGCCTCGTCGTCATGGGCGGCCGGGTGTGGTTGACCATTTCCGGCGGCACCGACGACCATTGGCTCGCGGCCGGCGAAGGCCTGACGCTGGTGGCTGGCCAGGAGGCCGTCGTCGAAGCCTGGCATGACGCCGAATTCCAATTGCTCCAACCCCTGCCGCAGCGCCGCGCCCAAGCCCGGCCGGCGCGCGGCTGGCGCATCAACTTGGCACCCGCATGAAGACACTCGGCATCCTCGGCGGCATGAGCTGGGAATCCACCCAGCATCTGTACGCCCTCATCAATCGCGGCGTCGCCGCCCGCTTGGGTGGCTTGCACAGCGCCCAGCTGGTGCTGCACAGCGTCGATTTCGCGCCTATTGCGGCCATGCAGTCGGCCGGCGACTGGGATGGCGCGGCCCGCGTGCTGGGCGACGCCGCCGCCGGCCTGAAGCGCGCTGGCGCCGAAGCCCTGCTGATTGCCACCAACACCATGCACCTGGTCGCCAGCGAGGTGGAGCGCGCCGCCGGCTTGCCCGTGCTGCACATCGTCGACGCCACGGCCGAAGCCCTGCGCGCCGCCGGCGTCAAGCGCGCCGGCCTGCTGGCCACCCGTTTCACGATGGAGCAGGGCTTCTACCGGGAGCGCATGTGGGCCCGTTTCGGCATCGAGGTCATCACGCCCGACGAGGCCGGCCGCACCGAGGTGCACCGGCTGATCTACGAGGAGCTGTGCCGCGGCCGCTTCGAGCCGGCCTCGCGGGAGGCCCTGCGCAGCCAGGTCGCGGCGCTGGCCGACCGTGGCGCCCAGGCGGCCATCCTGGGTTGCACCGAACTGGGCCTGCTGCTGCCGGCTGAAAGCGCTGCCGCCCTGCCGTTGTTCGACTCCACCGATTTGCAGGCCCGTGCCGCGGTCGAGTGGATGCTAGGCTGAGCGTCTTGAAATCCAACGTAACCGAGACCCCATGAGCACCGTCTGGACCCAAGCGCGCCGTGCCGCGCGGATGAACCCGTCCATCATTCGCGAGATCCTCAAGGTCACCGAGAAGCCGGGCATCCTGTCCATGGCCGGTGGCCTGCCGAGCGCGGACACCTTCCCTGTCGACGCACTGAAGGCCGCCTGCGACCGCGTGCTGAGCAAGACGCCGCGCGAGGCCCTGCAGTACGCCGCCAGCGAGGGCTACGCGCCGCTGCGCGAATGGGTGGCGGCGCGGGTCGCTTCACTGGGCATGCAGGTCAGTCCCGATCAGGTGCTGATCACCAGCGGCTCGCAGCAGGGGCTGGATCTGGTCGGCAAGATCCTCTGCGACGCCGGCGCGCCGGTGGCCGTCGAGACGCCGACCTATCTGGGCGCCCTGCAGGCCTTCACGCCCTTCGAGCCGCTGTTTGCCAGCCTGGCCAGCGACAGCGAAGGCCCGCGCCCCGAAGCGATTGCTGCGCTGCCGCATGACGCGCCCGGCACGCGCTTCAGCTATCTGCTGCCCAACTACCAGAACCCGACCGGCCGCGTCATGAGCGCCCAGCGCCGCGTCGAGGTCGTCGAGGCCTCGCGCCGTGCCGGCGTGCCCATCGTCGAGGACAACCCCTATGGCGACCTGTGGTTCGACGAACCGCCGCCGGCTTCCCTATCCAGCCTATGGCCCGAGGGTTCCCTCTATCTGGGATCGTTTTCCAAAGTGCTGACGCCGGGCTTCCGCCTTGGTTACATCGTCGCCCCCACCGAGCTTTACCCGAAGCTGCTGCAGGCCAAGCAGGCCGCCGATCTGCACACGCCGGGCTTCAACCAGCGCGTCGTCCACGAGGTCATCAAGGATGGCTTCCTGGACAACCACATCCCGTCCATCCGCGCCCTTTACAAAGCCAATCGCGACGCCATGGCCGAGGCCCTGCGCCAGCACCTGCCGGCGGGCTGTGACTATCTGTCCCCCAAGGGCGGCATGTTCTTCTGGATCCGCCTGCCCGAGGGCCTGGACGCCATGGCCCTGCTGCCCCAGGCCGTCGACGCCGGCATCGCCTATGTGCCGGGCGCGGCCTTCTATGCCCAGCAGCCCGATCCGCGCACGCTGCGCCTGAGCTTTGTGACGCTGACGCCCGACCTGATCCGCGAGGGTGTGGAGAAGCTGGGCCGCCTGCTGCACGAGGCGCTGGAGCCGGTGGCGGAGCACGCGCCCTAATCCTCGACCCTGACACGACGCTGAAGCCCGGGTCGGCAGCTGTCTCCCGGGTTTCCATATCCCCAAGTTGTTGTCGCTCTGGCATCGTATGCATCAGGCCCTGGCAAAGGCGCCAGGCTTTTCGCATAACGACAGACGAGGCAACGATGAAGCAAATCTGGACGGCCGTAGCCACGGCGGTATTCGCTTGGGGCGCGCAGGCAGCAGAGCCGATCAAGATCGGTGTGGCAGGGCCTTTCACCGGTGGTTCATCCTCGATGGGTGTCAGCATGCGGGACGGCGTGCGCCTGGCGGCTGACGAGATCAACAAGGCCGGCGGCGTGCTGGGCCGGCAGATCCAGCTCATCGAGCGCGACGACGAGGCCAAGAACGAGCGCGGCGTGCAGATCGCCCAGGAGCTCATCAACAAGGAAAAGGTGGCCGCCACCGTCGGTTACATCAACACCGGCGTGGCCCTGGCCTCGCAGCGCTTCTTCCAGGAAGCCAAGATCCCGGTCATGAACAACGTGGCCACGGGCTCCATCGTCACCAAGCAGTTCGAGACCCAGCCCGAGAACTACATCTTCCGCAACGCGGCGCATGACTCCATCCAGGCGCCGATGATCGTGGAAGAGGCCGTCACCAAGCGTGGTTTCAAGAAGGTCGCCATCCTGGCGGACAGCACCAACTACGGCCAGCTCGGCCGCGCCGACCTCGAAGCGGCGCTCAAGCTCAAGGGCATCACGCCGGTCGCCGTCGAGAAGTTCAACATCAAGGACGTCGACATGACGGCCCAGCTGCTGAAGGCCAAGGAAGCCGGCGCCGAAGCGGTGCTGACCTATGGCATCGGCCCCGAGCTGGCCCAGATCGCCAACGGCATGACCAAGCTGGGCTGGAAGGTGCCGATGATCGGTTCCTGGACCCTGTCCATGGCCAACTACATCGACAACGCCGGCCCGGGCGGCGAGGGTGCGCGCATGCCGCAGACCTTCATCCAGGAGCCCACGACGCCCAAGCGCCAGAGCTTCATCATCAATTACCTGAAGACCTTCAACCCGAAGAACTCGCGCATCGACTCGCCGGTGTCCGCGGCTCAAGGGTATGACTCGGTCTACCTGCTGGCCGCCGCCATCAAGCAGGCCGGCTCCACCGACGGCCCCAAGATCAAGGCCGCGCTGGAAGACCTGAAGACGCCGGTGGAAGGTGTCGTGACGACCTACAACAAGCCCTTCTCCAAGGGTGACCACGAGGCCATCACCGCCAACATCCCGGTGTTCGGCGAGGTCAAGGGCCAGCGCGTCGTCTATGCCTATCCCGACGACTTCAAGAAGGCCTCCGAGGTGCGCGTGAAGGACCTCAACGCCAAGGGCGCGCTGGAACAGAAGAAACGTCAATAAACGCGCCCACCCCCTACCGGCTTCGCCGGCCCCCTCAAGGGGCGCCGTCAGCGGCCCGGCAAAGCCGGTTCCGCGGCGGCCGCTGGGGAAGGCACTACGCATTGGATTGACATGCAGATATTGACCCAGCTCGTGTTCAGCGGCATCGCGCTGGGCATGATCTACGCCGTCATCGCCTTCGGCTACCAACTCACCTTCGCGACCAGCGACACCCTCAACTTCGGCCAGGGCGACGCGCTGATGCTCGGCGCCCTGGTGGGCTTGAGTCTGGTGGGCTTCGGCGTCAACTACTGGGCCATGATCCCGCTGGTCTGCCTGTTCGGCGCCGTGCAGGGCGCGGTCGTCGAGCGCATCGGCGTGCGCCCCGCGCTGAAGATCAAGAGCGAGTTCGGCTGGATCATGTCCACCATCGCGCTGGGCATCATCTTCAAGAACGTGGCCGAGAACGTCTGGGGCCGCGACGACCTGAAGTTCCCCTCGCCGCTGCCCGAGGCGCCGATGAAGTTCCTCGGCGCCAATGTGCTGCCGATGGAGATCCTCGTCATCGTCGGCGCCATCGGCATGATGCTGGCCGTCGAGCTCTTCAACCGCAAGAGCATCTACGGCAAGGCGGTGGTCGCGACCTTCAACGACCGCGACGCGGCCAAGCTGATGGGCATCAACACCGGCCTGGTCATCACCTTTTCGTATGCGCTCTCGTCGCTGACGGCGGCCTTCGCCGGCGTGCTGATCGCGCCGCTGACGCTGACCGGCGCCACCATGGGCGCGGTGCTCGGCCTCAAGGCCTTCGCCGTCGCCATCATCGGCGGCCTGACCAGCGGCATGGGCATCATCGTCGGCGGCATCATCCTGGGCGTGGCTGAGACGACGACGGGCTTTTATCTGTCCACCGGCTACAAGGACGTGCCGGGCCTGGTGCTGCTGCTGATCGTGCTGGCGGTGAAGCCCGCGGGCCTGTTCGGCAAGACCGCCATCAAGAAGGTCTGACGCGCGTGAACCTGAAGCAACTGATCCTCGGCGCTGCAGCCGTCGCGGCCCTCGCCGCATTCCCGGTCGCCTCCGGCAACCCGTACTACATCCACCTGGTCGAGACCATCATGATCTATGCGATCGTGCTGTTCGGCCTGGACATCGTCGTCGGCTACACCGGCCAGGTGTCGCTCGGCCATGCGGGCCTGTTTGGCATTGGGGCGTACACGGCCGGCGTCCTCATCCTCAAGCTGGACGCGCCGGTCTATCTGGTGCTGCCGGCCGCCATTGCCGTGGCCGCCGTGTTCGGCGCCATGCTGGCCCTGCCGGCCCTGCGCGTGACGGGGCCCTACCTGGCCATGGTGACGCTGGCCTTCGGCACCATCATCCAGATCCTCATCAACGAGATGTCCTTCCTGACCGAAGGTCCCATGGGCATCACGCTGACCAAGCCCACGCTGTTCGGCCATCAGCTCGACGAGACCGAGTACTACTGGCTGGTCATGGCCTGCCTGGTGGCTTCCCTTGTTTTCGTGCACCGTGTGCTGCGTTCCCAGCTGGGCCGCGCCTTCGAGGCCCTGCGCGGCAGCCCGGTGGCGTCGGATTGCATGGGCGTGTCGGTCTACCGCTACAAGGTCTACGCCTTCGTCATCTCGGCCGCGCTGGCGGGCCTGGCCGGCTCGCTGTACGCCTATTCCGAGCAGTACATCAGCCCCAACACCTACAACTTCGAGCTGACGGTGATGTTCCTGCTGGCCGTCATCATGGGCGGCCGCAAGACCCGCACCGGCGCGCTGCTGGGCGCCACCATCATCGTCATGCTGCCCAAGCTGCTGGACGACCTGGAGGTCTTCCGCATCGGGGCGGTCGTGCTGGCCATCATCGTCGCCGTGTCGGTCGCTGTGGGCTTGAAGCGCGGCAAGCTGACCCAGCAGGCCGCGGCCATCCCCGTCGTCGGCAGCATTGCGCTGGCAGCCATCTCCTTCAAGCTGCAGACGATGACCGACTGGCGCCTGTCCATCTTCGGCCTCATCACGCTGTTTGTCGTCTATTACCTGCAGGACGGCATCGTCGGCTTCGTTCGCAATGCCCTCAACCTCAAGGCCAAGGTCGATGCCGCGAGCGGCGAGGCGCCGGCCACCGCGCTGACGCGCGCCAGCAGCCAGGGCGATGCGGAGCTGCTGAAGGCCAGCGGTGTGCTGATGCAGTTCGGCGGCCTGAAGGCGCTGAACAACGTCGACCTGGTCGTGCAGCGCGGCAGCATCCACGGCCTCATCGGTCCCAACGGCTCGGGCAAGAGCACGATGATGAATGTGCTGACCGGCATCTACCAGCCGACCGCGGGCACGGTGGTGTTTGCCGGCCAGACGGTCAACGGCCGCACCTCGGCCGACATCGCGCTGTCGGGCATTGCGCGCACCTTCCAGAACGTGCAGCTCTTCGGCGAGATGACGGCGCTGCAGAACGTGCTGGTTGGCCTGCACCACAGCTTCAAGAGCAACCTCGTCGACGTGGCCCTGCACCTGCCGCGCTATCTGCGCGAGGACCGCGAGCAGCGCGCCCGCGCCCGCGCGCTGCTGGACTTCGTCGGCCTGGGCGGCTTCGCGGCCGAGGAGGCGCGCAACCTGCCCTATGGCAAGCAGCGCCTGCTGGAGATCGCCCGCGCCCTGGCCCTGGACCCGCAGCTGCTGCTGCTGGATGAGCCCGCCGCCGGCCTGACCGCGCCCGACATCAAGGAGTTGCTGGAGATCATCCGCAAGATCCGCGGTGCGGGTGTCACCGTCATCCTCATCGAGCACCACATGGACGTCGTCATGAGCCTGTGCGACCGCGTCTCGGTGCTGGACTTCGGCCAGAAGATCGCCGAAGGCCTGCCCGCCGAGGTGCAGGCCAATGAGAAGGTCATCGAGGCTTACCTCGGGGGAGGCGCCTGATGCTGTCCATCAAGAATCTGCAGGCCGGCTACGGCAAGGTGCAGGTGCTGCACGGCATCTCGCTGGAGGTCGCCAAGGGCCAGGTCGTCACGCTGATCGGCTCCAACGGCGCCGGTAAGACGACCACCATGCGCGCCGTGTCGGGAATGATCGCGCCCACTGGCGGCGAGATCACGCTGAACGGCAAGCGCATCGACGGCCTGGAGAGCTTCCACATCGCCCGCCAGGGTCTGGCGCATTCGCCCGAAGGCCGGCGTGTATTCGCGACCATGACGGTGACCGACAACCTGCGCCTGGGTGCCTTCCCGCGCTACACCGGCGCGCGGCCCAAGGGCGATGTCGAGGCCGACCTCGAGAAGGCCATGGAGCTGTTCCCGCGCCTGAAGGAGAGGCGCATGCAGCTGGCCGGCACGCTGTCCGGCGGCGAGCAGCAGATGCTGGCCATGGCGCGTGCCACCATGCTCAACCCCGAGGTGGTGCTGCTGGACGAACCCTCCATGGGCCTGGCGCCCATCCTCGTCGAGGAGGTCTTCCGCATCATCGAAAGCCTCAAGGCCCGTGGTGTGACCATGCTGCTGGTTGAGCAGTTCGCCGCCGCCGCGCTGAAGGTGGCGGACTACGGCTATGTGCTGGAGAACGGCCGCATCGCGGTGCATGGCGCGGCCGAGAAGCTGCGCAACGATCCCGCCGTGCAGGCCGCCTACCTGGGCGGTGGCCACTGACGTGGAGCGCGGCATCTACCGCCTCAGCTTCGCCGCCGAGGACATCGACACCGCCGCCGCTCATGCCTTTCTGACGAAGGCCTATTGGTGCGAAGGCATCCCGCTGGCGACCGTGCAGCGCGCGATCGCGAACTCGCTGTGCATCGCGCTCCACGCCGAAGGGCAGGGCCAGGTCGGCTTCGCGCGGGTGGTCACCGACCGCACCACCTTCGGCTATCTTTGTGACGTCTATGTGCTGGAAGCCCACAGGGGGCAGGGTCTTGCCGATTGGATGGTTCAATCGCTGCTCGCCCATCCCGACCTGCAAGGCCTGCGCCGCTTCATGCTGTTCACGCGAGACGCCCACCCGCTGTACGCCCGCCACGGCTTCAAGGCCCTGGCGACGCCGGACCGTGGCATGGAGGTCGTGAGGCCAGGCCTCTACCTCCAGCCATGACCCAGCTCCGCCGTTTTGCCCAAGTCGATGTCTTCACCGCCCTGCCGCTGAAGGGCAACCCGCTGGCTGTCGTTGTCGATGGTGACGGCCTGAGCGATGCCGAGATGCAGGCTTTTGCGAACTGGACCAACCTCAGCGAAACCACCTTCCTGCTGCCCCCGACCGATCCGGCCGCCGACTACCGGGTGCGCATCTTCACGACGGCGCGCGAGCTGCCCTTTGCCGGCCACCCGACGCTGGGCAGCTGCCACGCCTGGCTGGCGGCGGGTGGTCAGCCCCAGGGTGAAGCCGTCGTGCAGCAATGCGGCGTGGGCCTCGTGAAAGTGCGTCGCGACGGCGGCCGTCTCGCTTTTGCCGCGCCACCGTTGCTGCGCAGCGGGCCGCTGGAGGAGGGCAAGCTGAGCCAGATCTGCGCCGGCCTCGGGCTGAAGCGTGAAGACATCGTGAACCACCAGTGGGTGGACAACGGCCCCGGCTGGTGCGCCGTCATGCTGGCCTCCGCCGAGCAGGTGTTGGCCCTGAAGCCCGACTGGTCGCGCATGGCCGGGCTGGAGCTGGGCGTCGTCGGCCCGCACAAGGTGGGCGTGGTGGCATCGCGGCTGGATGAGCCGCAGTTCGAGGTGCGCGCCTTCATCTCCGGCGACGGCGTGCCGGAAGATCCGGTCACGGGCAGTCTCAACGCAGGTCTTGCGCAATGGCTGATTGGCGCGGGCCATGCGCCCGACAGCTATGTTGCCGCCCAGGGTGCGGCCCTGGGGCGCGCCGGCCGCGTCCACGTGCAGCGCGACGGCGATGTCATCTGGATAGGCGGCGACGTGACGCCGCTGGTGCAGGGGCAGGTGACGCTATGAGCATGGAGCTGGACCATCTCGTCGTCGGCGCGGCCACGCTGGAAGAGGGCGTCGCCTGGTGCGAGCGCGTGCTCGGCGTGACGCCCGGCCCCGGCGGCAAGCATGCGCTGATGGGCACGCACAACCGCCTGTTGAACATCAGCGGGCCTCTGCATCCACGCGCCTATCTGGAAATCATCGCCATCGACCCGGAAGCGCCGCCACCCGGCCGGGCACGCTGGTTTGACCTCGACCAGCCCGCGCTGCGCGAGCGCCTGTCCTCAGGGCCGGGGCTGATCCACTGGGTGTCGCGCGTGCCGAACCTGGATGCAGCGCTGGCCAACTGGCGCGGCGAGGGTGTCGATGCCGGCGAGCCGGTCGAGGCCTCGCGCGGCAATCTGCGCTGGCGCATTGCGTTGCGCGAGGACGGCCGCCGCCTGCGCCGCGAGGCTTTGCCGGTGCTGATTGAATGGGGCGAGGTGCATCCCGCCGACGGCATGCCGGTCTCGGGCGTGCAACTGCTGGGCTTCGAGGCCCGCGACGGCCTGCGTGCTCGCCTCGCGACGCCGCGCGGCGAGGTCGAACTGGAGGCCATCGGATGAAGACCGAAGACCTGTTCCGCGAGGACGCGACGCTGCTGGCCTGCGATGCCACGATCATGGCGCAAGGTGAGGGCGGCGTGCTGCTGGACCGCACCGTCTGCTATCCCCTGGGCGGCGGCCAGGCCGGCGACACCGGCTGGCTGATCGCGGGCGAGCAGCGCTGGCGCGTGACGGACACGCGCAAGAGCAAGGAGCACCCCGAGGCCATCGTGCACCTGATCGAAGGCGATCTGCCTGCTGTCGGCACGGCCGTGCATGTCGAGGTCGATGCTGCTCGCCGCCAGGCGCACCGGCGCTTTCACACCGCCACGCATCTGCTGTGCGCGCTGCTGCCCTATCCGGTCGACGGCTGCTCCATCACCGAGGGCTATGCGCGCCTGGACTTCCACACCGATGAACCTTTCGACAAGGAAGCCATCCAGGCGGGCCTGGATCGGCTGGTCGCCGAGGCGCATCCGGTGGGGCACCGCTGGATCAGCGAGGAAGAGCTGGATGCCAACCCGGGCCTGGTGCGCTCGATGAGCGTGCAGCCACCGCGCGGGCTGGGGCGCATCCGTGTGCTGGAGGTGGATGGCGTGGACCTGCAGCCATGCGGGGGTACGCACGTGGGCAACACGGCCGAGATCGGTCGCGTAGTGGTTACCAAGATCGAGAAAAAGAGTGCCAAGACCCGGCGCGTGGTCTTGGGATTTGCAGCCTGACCTCGCTGGCTAAACTGCGCCGCCTATGCCCGGCCCTGACATACAGCTCATCACACCCGAGTCCCCCGCTCACTGGCAAGAAACCCGCCTCGTGCTGCGCGAGTACGCCAACAGCCTGGACGTGGACCTCTGCTTCCAGGGGTTCGAAGAGGAGCTGGCCGACCTGCCTGGCGTCTATGCGCCGCCCGGCGGCCTGATGCTGCTGGCGACCGTCGACGGCGCCATCGCCGGCAGCGGCGCCTTCCGGCCCCTGCTGGATGCCGACTATCCCAACGCCTGCGAGATGAAGCGCCTGTTCGTGCGCCCCGCCTTCCGCCGCTTCGGCCTGGGCCGCATCCTGGCGCAGGCGCTGATGGACCGCGCCACCGAGGCCGGCTACTCGTCCATGCTGCTCGACACCCTGGACGACATGGAAGCCGCGCGCGGCCTTTATGAAAGCCTGGGCTTCGCCGAAGTGCCGCCGTTCTACTTCAATCCCATCCCCGGCGCCCACTACCTGAAGGCCGAGCTCGGCGCCTTCCGGCCGAGTTACTTCGGATAACCACCTAGAGTGGCGGGATGGCCTCCCAAGACATCCAAGCCCTCGGCTCCCATCGCTGCCTGCTCGGCGAATCGCCCCTCTGGCATCCCACGGAACAGCAGCTCCATGCGGTCGACATTCCTGGCCGCCAGGTGCTGCGCTGGCGCGCCAGCGCCGATGCGCCGGATGTCTGGCCGCAGGTTGCCGAGCCGGGCTGCATCGCGGCCCGGGCGGGCGGCGGCCTGCTGGTGGCGCGGCGTGACGGCCTCTGGTCGCTGGACACCGCAACGGGCGTTCAGGCGCTTGTCGCCGCACCGCCCTATGACCCGGCGCGGCTGCGCTTCAACGACGGCAAGGTCGACCCGGCCGGGCGTCTCTGGATCGGCAGCATCTCCGATGCGCGCGAACCCGAGGCGGCCCTCTACCGCTTCGATGGCCAGACCTTCACTGCCCAGGTGCCCGGCCTGACGACGTCCAACGGCCTGGCCTGGAGCCCGGACGGCCGTCGCATGCACTGGTCCGACACCAAGGCCCACCGCATCTACGCCGCCGATTTCGATGTGGCGGCCGGTGCGTTGTCCAACCCGCGTGTGTTCGCCGAGTTCAAGCCGCGCACGGCCGGCGAGGCCTACGGCGGCCGGCCGGATGGCGCGGCCATGGATGCCGAAGGTTGCTACTGGGCCGCCATGTTCGAAGGCGGCTGCGTCGTGCGCATCGCGCCGACCGGCGAAGTCCTGCAGCGCATCGAGCTGCCGGCCACCTGCCCGACCATGCCCACCTTCGGCGGTGCCGACCTGCGCACCCTCTTCATCACCACGGCCCGGGAAAAGCGCCCCGCCGACGAACTCGAGCGCGAGCCGCTGGCGGGCGCCGTGCTGCAGCTTCGCGTGGAGGTGCCGGGCTTGCCCGCGACGCTGACAAGCGCCTGAACAAGGCCTGAATCCTGGTGCGGCGAGGGGGCGTATTTACCCCGGTGTAACTCGTCACATATAATGAGGGGCTTTGTTGGGTGGCGCCTGTGCGTCATCCCGGTGCAATCGGCTTCCGGTAGGTTTGGAGGCTGAGCCGCCAACCCCAGGATCTGGCGCCATGACCGAGAACGGCCCCCGAAAGACCTGGCCCCCCGCTGTTTCGACGGCCGGCGGCTGGGACGACGACAACGAGGAGCCGCCCGTCAAGGCGCTGAGTCCCCAGGAGGCGGCAGCGCTGAAGTCCGCGTTGCCGATGTTGTCGCCCTGGCGTGTGCTGGGTTGGCAGCTGATGGCAGGTCTGCTGTGCGTGGCCGTGATCCGGCTGTGGACGGCGTCCGGCGTGGCCATGGCCTCGGCGCTCTACGGCGTTGCGGCGGTGGTGCTGCCGAACATGCTGCTGGCGCGGGGCATGACAAAGCGCGTGGATTCTGTGGTCGGAGCGGCCGCCGGATTCATGGGTTGGGAATTTTTGAAAATCGGTGCATCGATCGCGATGCTGGTGCTGGCGCCAAAGGTGGTGCCGGGCCTGAGCTGGCCAGCCCTGCTGGTCACCCTCGCGGTGTGCATCAAAGTGAACTGGCTTGCGCTCGCTTGGCGCAGCCGCAGATTGAACTGACGAGGCAGAACGAAACATGGCAGCAGAAGGCCACGAAGCAGCAGCCCCGACCGCTGGTGAATACATCATTCACCACTTGCACCATGCGCAAAGCGGCACCCAGAAGGGCATCGTCGACTTCTCCGTCGTCAACCTCGATTCCCTGTTCTTCAGCATCCTGCTCGGCGTGGTGGGTTGCTTCCTGCTGTGGCGCGCGGCCAAGTCCGCTACATCGGGCGTTCCAGGCCGTTTTCAAGCGGCCGTCGAGATCCTCGTCGAGATCGTTGCCGACCAGGCCAAGGGCATCGTCCACAACGCCAACAGCCGCAAGCTGGTGGCACCGCTGGCCCTGACCGTGTTCGTCTGGATCTTCTTGATGAATGCGATGGACCTGTTCCCGGTGGACCTGTTCCCCTGGGTCTGGCAGCAGATCACCGGTGACCACCACGCCTATCTGCGTGTCGTGCCCACGGCCGACCTGTCCATGACCATGGGCCTGTCCCTGGGCGTGCTGATCACCTGCCTCATCTACAACGTGAAGATGAAGGGCGCTGGCGGCTGGGCTCACGAGCTGGTGGCTGCACCCTTCGGCGACAAGGTCTACCTGTACCCGGTCAACTTCCTGATGCAGCTGATCGAGTTCGCCGCCAAGACCATCTCCCACGGCATGCGGCTGTTCGGCAATATGTATGCCGGCGAACTGATCTTCCTGCTGATCGCCCTGATGGGTGGCGCCTACGCCAGCATGGGTCCTGTCGGCTACGGCCTGCTGGCCCTGGGCCATGTGGTGGCCGGATTCGTCTGGGCCGCCTTCCACTTGATCATCATCACGCTGCAGGCCTTCGTCTTCATGATGCTGACGCTGGTCTACATCGGCCAGGCCCACGACGCGCACTGAGCGCCTGTCGCCCAAGTTTCCCAAGCAGTTTTTCTCCCTCAACCCTTTTCTCTAGTCCCTTTAAGGAGTCATCGTGGAAGTCATTAGCTTTGTTGCTCTCGCCGCTGGTCTGATCATTGGTCTGGGCGCCTTCGGTGCTTGTATCGGTATCGGCATCATGGGCAGCAAGTACCTTGAGTCCGCCGCTCGTCAGCCCGAGCTGATGAACGAACTGCAAACCAAGATGTTCCTGCTGGCCGGCCTGATCGACGCCGCCTTCATCATCGGCACCGGTATCGCCCTGTGGTTCGCCACGGCCAACCCGTTCCTGGGCCAGATCGCCCAAGTCGTCGCCAAGTAATTCGACGTTGCCGCCCCGCCCTCGGACTCCTGGGGGCGGCTTCAAGCACTCGAAACTTTGTGAGGCACCCAGGTGTTTATTAACGCATCGCTCATCGTTCAGATGATCGTGTTCCTGCTGTTGGTCGGGTTCACGATGAAGTTTGTGTGGCCGCCGATCACCAAGGCACTCGACGAGCGCGCCGCGAAGATCCGTGACGGTCTGTCCGCCGCCGACAAGGCCAAGGCCGAGCTGGCCGGCGCCGAAGCGCAGATCGCCAAGGAACTGGCCGCCACCAAGGCTGAGTCCGGCAAGCTGATCTCGGATGCCGAGAAGCGCGCCGCCGCCATCGTCGACGCTGCCAAGGGCCGCGCCGAAGAAGAAGGCGCCAAGATCCTGGCCGCCGCCAAGGCCGACGCCGAGCAGCAGGTTTCCCGCGCTCGCGAAGCCCTGCGCGAGCAGGTCGCCGCGCTGGCCGTCAAGGGCGCCGAGCAGATCCTGCAGAAGGAAGTCAACGCCGGCGTCCACGCCGAGCTGCTGGCTCGCCTGAAGACGGAGCTGTAAATGGCTGAACTCGCCACCATCGCCCGGCCCTACGCCGAAGCCCTGTTCCAGGTCGCCAAGTCGCAAGACCTCGCCGCCTGGGGCCGTCAACTCGACGCACTGGCCCAGGTGGCGCAGGACGCTGATCTGCGCCAGTTCGCCGATCACCCCAAGGCCCAGTCCGAGCAGGTTGTCGCGGTCATCACCGCGGCCACCAAGCAGACCCTGGCCGCGGGCGTGCAGAACTTCCTGCAGACCATCGTCGAGAACGGCCGCCTGGCCGCGCTGCCCGAGATCGTCGCCCAGTACCACGTGCTGGCCAACGCCGCTTCGGGCGTGTCCGACGCGCAGATCTACAGCGCCTACGAGATCAGCGACGCTCAGCTCGCCGAACTCAAGGTGTCGCTGGAGAAGCGCTTCGGCCGCAAGCTCGAAGCCCATGTGCAGCTGGAGCCTAGCCTGATCGGTGGCGTTCGCGTCGTCGTCGGCGACGAGGTGCTGGACACCTCCGTCAAGGCCCGCCTGGAGCGCATGAAGGTCGCACTGACTGCCTGATCCGCAGCCACGCCACGCAAGACATTCCGATTTACCCCGCGTCTGACCCCGCCCTTGATCCGGCGATGGTTCGGCAACCTGGGAGACCTAGCATGCAATTGAATCCCGCTGAAATTTCCGAACTGATCAAGAGCCGCATCGAGGGTCTTGGTGGCAGCACGGACATCCGCAACCAGGGCACCGTCGTGTCCGTTTCCGACGGCATCGTCCGCGTCCACGGCCTGTCCGATGTGATGCAGGGCGAAATGCTCGAATTCCCGCCGACCGCTGACGGCACGCAGACCTTCGGTCTGGCCCTGAACCTCGAGCGCGACTCCGTCGGCGCCGTGATTCTGGGTGCCTACGAGCACGTCTCGGAAGGCGACACCGTCAAGTGCACGGGCCGCATCCTGGAAGTGCCGGTCGGCCCCGAGCTGATCGGCCGCGTCGTCAACGCGCTGGGTCAGCCCATCGACGGCAAGGGCCCGATCAACGCCAAGATGACCGACGTCATCGAGAAGGTCGCCCCGGGCGTGATCGCCCGCAAGTCGGTCGACCAGCCCGTGCAGACCGGCCTGAAGTCCATCGACTCCATGGTTCCCGTCGGCCGCGGCCAGCGCGAACTGATCATTGGTGACCGTCAGACGGGCAAGACCGCCGTCGCCATCGACGCGATCATCAACCAGAAGGGTCAGAACATGACCTGCGTCTACGTCGCCATTGGCCAGAAGGCGTCGTCGATCAAGAACGTGGTGCGCTCGCTGGAGCAGGCCGGCGCGATGGAATACACCATCGTCGTGGCAGCCTCGGCGTCGGAATCCGCCGCCATGCAGTACGTGTCGGCCTACTCCGGCTGCACGATGGGCGAGTACTTCCGCGACCGCGGCCAAGACGCCCTGATCGTCTATGACGACCTGTCCAAGCAAGCCGTGGCCTACCGCCAGGTCTCGCTGTTGCTGCGCCGCCCGCCGGGCCGCGAAGCCTTCCCCGGCGACGTGTTCTATCTCCACAGCCGCCTGCTGGAGCGCGCCGCCCGCGTGAACGCCGACTACGTCGAAGCCTTCACCAAGGGTGAAGTCAAGGGCAAGACCGGTTCGCTGACGGCCCTGCCGATCATCGAAACGCAAGCCGGTGACGTGTCCGCCTTCGTGCCGACCAACGTGATCTCGATCACCGACGGCCAGATCTTCCTGGAAACCTCGCTGTTCAACGCCGGTATCCGCCCCGCCATCAATGCCGGTATCTCGGTGTCGCGCGTCGGTGGTGCCGCCCAGACCAAGCTGGTGAAGTCGCTGTCCGGCGGTATCCGTACCGACCTGGCCCAGTACCGTGAACTGGCTGCCTTCGCGCAGTTCGCTTCCGACCTGGACGAAGCCACCCGCAAGCAGCTGGATCGCGGTGCCCGCGTGACGGAACTGCTGAAGCAGGCCCAGTACTCGCCGCTGTCCATCTCGCTGATGGCTGCCTCGCTGTACGCCGCCAACAAGGGCTTCATGGACAGCATCGAAGTGAAGAAGGTCCTGGCCTTCGAACACGGCCTGCACCAGTTCCTGAAGACCAGCCACGCCGCCCTTCTCGCCAAGCTCGAGAACGACAAGGCGATGGACAAGGATGCTGAAGCCGAACTGAACGCCGCGATCGCTTCCTTCAAGAAGTCCTTCGCCTAAAGCCACGGAACACGCGGGGCCCAGCCTCAAAACTAGCCCCGCACTGAACTAGGAGTTCGAATGGCTTCAAGCAAAGAAATCCGCGGCAAGATCAAGTCGGTCGAGAACACCAAGAAGATCACCAAGGCGATGGAAATGGTCGCCGCGTCCAAGATGCGCAAGGCGCAGGAGCGGATGCGGTCGGCTCGCCCGTACGCTGAAAAGATCGGCAACATCGCGGCCGAACTGGCTCAGGCCAACCCCGAGTACCGTCATCCCTTCCTCGTCAAGAACGAGAACGCGAAGACGGTCGGCATGGTCGTCGTCACGACGGACAAGGGCCTGTGCGGTGGTCTGAACACCAACCTGCTGCGCGCCGCCACCACCAAGCTCCGCGAGCTGGAAGCGGCCGGTCAGGGTGCCGAGGTCGTCGCCATCGGCGGCAAGGGCCTGGGCTTCATGAACCGCGTCGGTGCCAAGGTCGTGGCCCACGCCACGCAGCTCGGTGACCAGCCCCATATCGAGGCCCTCATCGGCCCCGTGAAGGTGCTGCTCGACGCCTACGCCGCCGGCAAGCTGTCCGCCGTCTACCTCTGCTACACGCAGTTCATCAACACGATGAAGCAAGAGGTGAAGGTGCACCAGCTGCTGCCGCTGAAGGCTGCCGACATGGCCACCGACAAGGCCGGCCACTCGTGGGACTACCTCTACGAGCCGGACGCCGCCACCGTCATCAACGACCTGCTGGTGCGCTACACGGAAGCCCTGGTCTTCCAGGCCGTCGCCGAGAACATGGCCAGCGAGCAGTCCGCCCGCATGGTGGCCATGAAGGCCGCGACGGACAACGCCGGCACGCTGATCGGCGAGCTGAAGCTGGTCTACAACAAGACCCGCCAAGCCGCGATCACGAAGGAACTCTCCGAGATCGTCAGCGGCGCCGCCGCTGTGGGTTGATCGAGTTCGGCACGCACAAGATTTGAATTGAAGGAACGCAAAAATGGCTAACACTCAAGCAGTCGGCAAGATCGTTCAGTGCATTGGCGCCGTCGTTGACGTGGAATTCCCGCGCGACAAGATGCCCAAGGTCTACGACGCCCTGAAGATGGAAGGCGCCGCTCTGACGCTGGAAGTCCAGCAGCAGCTGGGCGACGGCGTGGTCCGCACCATTGCTCTGGGTTCGTCCGACGGCCTGCGCCGTGGCACCGAGGTCTACAACACCGGCGACACCATCCAGGTGCCGGTCGGCAAGGCCACCCTCGGCCGCATCATGGACGTGCTGGGCAACCCCATCGACGAGCGCGGCCCGGTCGCTTCGACGCTGACCGCCTCCATCCACCGTGCCGCCCCGGCCTACGACGAGCTGAGCCCGTCGCAGGACCTGCTGGAAACCGGCATCAAGGTGATCGACCTGATCTGCCCGTTCGCCAAGGGCGGCAAGGTGGGTCTGTTCGGTGGCGCCGGCGTCGGCAAGACCGTGAACATGATGGAGCTCATCAACAACATCGCCAAGGCGCACAGCGGTCTGTCCGTGTTCGCCGGCGTGGGTGAGCGCACCCGTGAGGGCAACGACTTCTATCACGAGATGTCGGACTCCGGCGTCGTCGTGCAGGACAAGCTCGAAGACTCCAAGGTCGCCATGGTCTACGGCCAGATGAACGAGCCCCCGGGCAACCGTCTGCGCGTCGCCCTGACCGGCCTGACCATCGCCGAGTCCTTCCGCGACGAAGGCAAGGACGTGCTGTTCTTCGTGGACAACATCTACCGCTACACCCTGGCCGGCACGGAAGTGTCCGCTCTGCTGGGCCGCATGCCTTCCGCCGTGGGCTACCAGCCGACGCTGGCCGAGGAAATGGGCCGCCTGCAAGAGCGCATCACGTCGACCAAGGTTGGCTCGATCACGTCCATCCAGGCCGTCTACGTCCCTGCGGACGACCTGACCGACCCGTCGCCTGCCACGACCTTCGCCCACTTGGACGCCACCGTCGTGCTGTCGCGTGACATCGCTTCGCTGGGCATCTACCCCGCCGTGGACCCGCTGGACTCGACCAGCCGCCAGATCGACCCCAACGTCGTCGGCGAAGACCACTACACGACGACCCGTGCCGTGCAGCAGGTGCTGCAGCGCTACAAGGAACTGCGCGACATCATCGCCATCCTGGGCATGGACGAACTGTCGCCGGAAGACAAGCTGTCGGTCGCTCGCGCCCGCAAGATCCAGCGCTTCCTGTCGCAGCCCTTCCACGTCGCCGAAGTGTTCACGGGCACCCCGGGCAAGTATGTGCCGCTGAAGGAAACCATCCGCGGCTTCAAGATGATCGTCAACGGCGAGTGCGACGCGCTGCCCGAGCAGGCCTTCTACATGGTCGGCACGATTGACGAAGCGTTTGAAAAGGCCAAGAAGATTCAATAAGACATTGCGGGACAGACCTGACGCTCAGCGGCAGCTCTGTCCTCAACTGATCAAGCATTGAATCTCTAACCCAGCCCAGGACGATTGATATGGCAACCCTCCACGTCGACGTGGTCTCCGCCGAAGAGCAGATCTTCTCCGGCGAGGCCAAGTTCGTCGCCCTGCCGGGCGAAAGTGGCGAGCTCGGCATCCTGCCCAAGCACACGCCGCTGATCACCCGCATCAAGCCGGGCGCCGTGCGCATCGAGCTGGCCGATGGCAGCGAAGAATTCGTCTTCGTCGCCGGTGGCATCCTCGAAGTGCAGCCGAACCGCGTGACCGTGCTGGCCGACACCGCCATTCGCGGCAAGGACCTCGACGAAGCCAAGGCCACCGAGGCCAAGAAGCAGGCCGAGGAAGCGCTGAAGAACGCCAAGAGCGAACTTGACCAAGCCGTCATCAAGAGCGAACTGGCCGTCCAGGCCGCTCAGATCGCCGCGCTGCGCAAGTTCCTCAAGAAGTGACCGCCTGAGGTCACCCGCTAGGCTACGGGCAATCCCTGCCTGAACCTCAAGCCCGCCTCTTGGCGGGTTTTCTACTTTCTGACCCAGCCATGAATTCGCCCACCACCGCTGCAGCCGTCGCCCCGGACGGGCCGGTCCTGCTCATCGAGCAGTGGGCGGCCTGGGCACCCGGTCTCGCGACCCAGGACGCCTGGCGGGACTGGCTGCGCAACCCGCAGCCCTTGCCCGCCGACGCGCCAGCGTCGCCGCCGCTGGCCGAAGTGCCGGCCATGGCGCGCCGCCGCATCGATCCCCTGGGCCGGGCCGCCCTGCAAGCGGCCTACTGGGCCCAGCAGGACGTTGACGCCGCGGCGCTGCCGGCCATGCCCCTGGTGTTCGCGTCGCGCTGGGGCGAGCTGGCACGGTCGATCTCGATGCTGCAGGAACTGGCCCAGGGCGAGGCCCTGTCGCCCACCGCCTTCAGCCATTCGGTGCACAACGCCATCGGCGCGCAGTACTCCATCCAGCGCGGCATCACGGCCAATGTCAGCGCCGTGGCCGCGGGGGAAGTCAGTGCCGCTGCCGGCTGGGTCGAGGCCCAGGCCCTGCTCGCCACCGGTGCGGCAACGGTGCTGCTGACCGTGTTCGATGCGCCGCTGCCGGGGCTCTATGCCTCTACCGGCCTGGACGCCCCGGTCGCGCCGCTGCATGCCTACGCCCTGCGTCTGCGCGCGGCGCGCGCCGGCGAGTCGGGCGTGCTGCTGGCGCGTCAGCCCTCGCTGGGGCCGGCGGCGCCCGCGACCCTGGCCCCCAACCTGCAGGTGCTGCAATTCCTGCTCGAGCCCGCGGCTGAGCTGCGCCAGCCCGACGGTGCTGCGGACTGGCAGTGGCGCCATGTCGTCGCTCGCTAAGCTGTCCTCGACCTGGTCGCGCGCCTGGCGCGTGCCGGCGACGGGTTTCAGCTTCGCCTGCTTTGGCATCGGCGGCCTGCTGATGGGCGTGCTGCTGTTTCCGCTGATCAATCTGCTGGTCTGGGAGCCGGCGCGCCGCATCCGCTGGTCGCGCGCGCTGGTCGGCGCGAGCTTTCGCGGCTTCATCGGGCTGATGACCTTGCTTGGTCTGGTGCGCGTGCGCTGGACGGGCGCGGAGCGCCTGCAGCGCCACGGCCTGTTGGTGCTGGCCAACCACCCGACGCTGATCGACGTGGTGGCCCTGATCGCCCGCACCCCCAATGCCGACTGCGTCGTGCGCGGCGGCCTGGGCAACAACCCCTTCACCTGGGGGCCGGTGCGCGCCTGCAACTACCTGCGCAATGACCGTGGCAGCGAGGTGTTGGGTGGATTCAACGCCAGCCTGGCTTCCGGCAGCAATCTGGTGATTTTTCCCGAAGGCACCCGAAGCGTGCCCGGGCATGCTTTGCAGTTGCAGCGCGGTGCGGCCCAATTGGCCCTGCGCAGCGGCGTGGCCATCACGCCGGTGCGCATCCGTTGCGAACCGCTGGGCTTGAGCAAGGGTTGGCCGTGGTGGAAAACCCACGACCGACCGTTACAGCTGAGTCTGGATGTGGGCGAGGACATCGCCGTGACACCCTTTCTAGAGGGGGCTCACGGAGAATTCCCGCTCGCTGCAAGGCGGCTCACGGGATACTTGCAAAGTTATTTTTCTAGGGAGAAAGGCGATGGAACAGAGCCTGGAACTTGAAATCAAGGCCTTGCTCATCGACGCCTTGAATCTCGAGGACATGAGCGCAGACGACATCGACGCCGAGCAGCCGCTCTTCGTCGAAGGCCTCGGCCTGGATTCCATCGACGCGCTCGAGCTGGGCCTGGCGCTGCAGAAGCGCTATGGCGTGACCATGTCGGCCGATTCGGAGGAAACCCGCCGGCATTTCCGCTCGATCCGGGCGCTGGCAGCCTTCGTGGCCACGAGCCGCAAGAGCTGAACAGCCAGGGGAGTACTTCATGACCGAACACGACATCTACACGCGCCTGTCGGCCATCCTGGTCGAGACCTTCGACATCGAGCCCGAGCGCATCCGCCCGGAAGCCCGGCTGTACGACGACCTGGACATCGACTCCATCGACGCGGTGGACCTCATCGTCAAGCTCAAGCCCCTGGTCGGCAAGCGCCTGCAGCCCGAGGCGTTCAAGTCGGTGCGCACGCTGCAGGACGTGGTCAACGCCCTGACCGCGCTGCTGCAGACCGAGGAAGCTCCCGGGGAAAACGAGGCAGCGCTGCCGCGCGCCGCCTGATCCCCCTTCCTTCTCCCGCCCCAGCGTGCGCAACATCCTCTGGGTGGCGCTGACCGCCCTCTATCCCGTTCTCGTCTACCTGGGGCTCGCTCATGCCGAACCCCGGGTCTTGGCGCTGCTGCTGCTGGCCCTGGCCCTGGCGCGTTATCTCGCGTCGCGCAGCCAGCAGGCCCTGGCCGTGGCCCTGGCCGGCCTGGTGCTGGCCGCGCTGACGGCCTGGTCCAACCAGCTGCTGCCGCTGAAGATCTACCCCGTTGCGATGAACGTGGCCATGCTGGTGCTGTTCGGCGCCAGCCTGCTCAAGGGCCAGACCGTGGTCGAGCGCCTGGCGCGTCTGCACGACCCCGAGCTCGACGCCCATGGCGTGGCCTACACGCGCAAGGTCACCATCGTCTGGTGCGGCTTTTTCATCTTCAACGGCGGCATCAGCCTGGCCACGGCCCTGTGGGGCAGCGAGCAGACCTGGGCCTTGTACAACGGCCTCATCACCTATGTGCTGATGGGCACCCTGATGGGCGGCGAGTGGCTGGTGCGCCGCCGTGTGCGAGCCGGCAAGCATGTGGCGTGAACTCCGACTCGGCCTCGCCGGTGCCTGGAGCCCGGCGCGGGCCGCCCAGCCCGTGGGCTTTCGCGCCGGCCGCGCCCTGCTGGCTGCCGAGTTCCTGGCCCAGGCGGCGGGCTGGTGCGCCCACTTCGAGGCCATGGCCGCCGTCGATGTCGCTCTCTACTTCAACGACACCCTGCACGCTGCAGCGGCCCTGTTCGGCGCCTGGCATGCGCGCAAGACGGTCTGGTGGCCGGGCGACGCCCTGCCCGCCACGGCCCAGCGCCTGGCCGGCCAGGTCGGCGCCTTCGCCGGCGACTGGCCCAGCCGCCCCGATGCGAAGGCCAGCGTGCCTGCTGCGGCCCTGCCCGACTGGCAGCCCCTGGACCCGCAGGCCACCCAGCTCATCGTCTTCACTTCCGGCAGCAGCGGCGAGCCCAGCGCGATACCGAAGCAGCTGCACCAGCTCTTCGACGAGGTGAGGGCGCTGGAGGCCGAGTTCGGTGCCCGCCTGGACGGCGCCACCGTGCATGCCACCGTCAGCCACCAGCACATCTACGGCCTGCTGTTCCGCGTGCTGTGGCCGCTGGCCGCCGGCCGCCCCACTGCGGCGAACCGTGTCGCCTATCTGGAAGACCTGCATGCCGAACCCGGCCGCATCGCGCTGATCGCCAGTCCGGCCCATCTGAAGCGCCTGCAGCTCGCCGTCACGGGTGATCTGCCTGATCGCCTGGCCGCCGTGTTCAGCTCTGGCGGTCCGCTGCCGGCCGATGCGCTGCCTGCATGCGCCGAGCGCCTGGGCCAGACGCCCATCGAGGTCTATGGCAGCAGCGAGACCGGCGGCGTGGCCTGGCGCCAGCGCCCGCCCGGCGCTGGCGATGCCGAGCCGTGGCGCGCCCTGCCGGGCGTCGAATGGCAGCTCAGCGAGGGTCAGCTGCAGTTGCGCTCGGTTCATATCGGTTGCACCCGGAACGGTGGCTGGTACACGGCCGCCGACCATGCCCGCGCCGAAGGCCCCGGCTTCGTGCTGCTGGGCCGCGCCGACCGCATCGTCAAGGTCGAAGAGAAGCGCGTGTCCCTCGCCGCCGTCGAGCAGGCCCTGCTGGCCAGCGGCCAGGTGCAGGAAGCCCGCGCGCTGTTGCTGCCGGGCTCGCGCCAGGAGCTGGGCGTCGTGCTGGTGCCCACGGCCGAGGCCTGGGTCGCCATCGAGCAGATCGGCCGTGCCGCCTGGCTGGCACCGCTGCGCGACCGCCTGGCCGCCGAGCTCGAGGCCACGGTGCGCCCGCGCCGTTGGCGCCTGGTCAGCGAGCTGCCGGCCAACACCCAGGGCAAGACCACGCAGGCCGCGCTGGAGGCCCTGTTCGACCCCATGCGCCCGCCGGCGCGGCTGCTGATCCGCGCGCCGCTTACCGCCCGGCTGCGCCTGGACGTCGAAGCCCGCCACCCCGGCTTCGAAGGCCATTTCGACGGCCAGCCCGTACTGCCCGGCGTCGTGCAGCTCGATTGGGCCGAGCGCTTCGGCCGCGAGCTGTTTGCGCTGCAGCCGGCCTTCGCCGGCCTGGACCAGCTGAAGTTCCAGCAAGTCATCCGCCCCGGCGGCAGCGTCGATCTCGAATTGACTGTCAACGCAGAAGGCAGCGAGCTGCGTTTTGCGCTGACCAGCGAGCGCGGCGCCCATGCCAGCGGCAAGCTGCGTTTTGGAATCCCGCCGTGAAGACCTGCGCCGTCATCCCCGTCTACAACCATGGCGGCACCGTCGGTGCCGTCGCGGCCAAGCTGCGCGCCCAGGGGCTGCCGGTGCTGCTGGTGGACGACGGCAGCGAGACCGCCACGGCCGCGCAGCTCGATGCGCTGGCGGGGCAGGAAGGCATCCAGCTGCTGCGCCTGCCCAATAACCAGGGCAAGGGCGCGGCCGTCATCGCCGGCATGCGGCGCGCGGCCGAGCAGGGCTACACCCATGGCCTGCAGATCGATGCCGACGGCCAGCATGACGCCCTCGATGCCTCACGCTTCGTTGCGGCGGCCGAGGCGGCCCCCACGGCCCTGATCTGCGGCTGCCCCGTCTACGACGAGTCGGTGCCGCGCGCGCGGCTATACGGCCGCTATGCCACCCACATCTGGGTCTGGATCAACACGCTGAGCTTCGCCGTGCGCGACTCGATGTGCGGCTTTCGCATCTACCCGCTGGCCACCACGCTGCCGCAGCTGGCGCATGCCTCCATGGGCCGGCGCATGGACTTCGACACCGAGATCGCCGTGCGCCTGGTCTGGGCCGGCGTGCCCGTCGTCAACCAGCCCACGCGCGTGCACTACCCCGTCGGCGGCATCTCGCATTTCCGCGTCTGGCGCGACAACGTGCTGATCTCGGCCATGCACACGCGGCTCTTCTTCGGCATGCTGCTGCGCAGCCCCATCCTGCTGGCGCGCAAGCTGCGGAGCCCGGGATGAGCGGCGCGCGCGCCCAGCACTGGGCCCATCTCGGCGAAACCACCTTCGTCAGCGGCATCTGGCTGCTGTACGGCGTGCACAAGCTGTTCGGCCGGCGCCTGGTGCGCTGGGCCATGTTCCCGGTTGTGCTGGTGCACTGGCTGACGCGCCCGGCGCTGCGCCGTTCTTCGCTGGAATACCTGCGCCATCTGCACCGCGCCGAGCCCGGCGTGTTCAGGCGCGAGCCCGACTGGCGCGAGGGCCTGCGCCACGTCGCCTGCTTCGCCGAGACCATGCTGGACAAGCTGCTGGCCATGGCCGGCCGCTATCCCGTCGAGGCGGTGCGCGAGAAGGACTTCTCCTTCGTCGACGCCATGCTGGCCCGCGGCCAGGGTGGCATCCTCATCACCGCCCACACGGGCTGCCTGGAGCTGTGCCGCATGATCGGCAAGTCCAAGCACGGGCTGAAGCTGACGGTGCTGGTGCACACCCGCCATGCCCAGGCCTTCAACCGCATCCTGAAGCGCCTGGACCCGAACTCAGCCGTCAACCTGCTGGAGGTGACCGACTTCGGTCCCAACATGGCCATGCAGCTCAAGGAGTTGGTGGACGCCGGCGGCTGGGTGGCCATTGCGGGCGACCGCGTGCCCATCCATTCGGCCCAGACCGTCACGGTCGATTTCCTTGGCGCCCCGGCGCCGCTGCCCGTCGGCGCCTATGTGCTGGCCGGCGTGCTGCACTGTCCGCTGGTGCTGCTGACCTGCCTGCACCAGGGTTCTGGTTACGAAATTCGTTTCGAGCTGCTGGCCGAAGAGGTCAAGCTGCCGCGTGCCGGCCGCCGCGAGGCTCTGGCCCAATACGCCCAAACCTACGCGCAGATCCTGCAGCGCCGCCTGCGCGAATCGCCTTATGACTGGTTCAACTTCTACGCTTTCTGGGACAGCCCCCATGTCGTCGCAAATGCCGTCTGAAATCCTGTTTGACGGCCGCCCGCTGAGCCTGGACGACATTGCCGCCATTTCGCGCCGCGAGGCCCGCGCCCGCCTGAGCGTCGCGCCCGAGTTCGTGCGCCGCATCGATGCCGGCGCCGAGTTCATCGCCCGCCTGCTGGCCGAGGACGGCGTCGTCTACGGCGTCACCACGGGCTACGGCGACTCCTGCACCGTCAGCATCCCACCCGCCCTGGTGGCCGAGCTGCCGCGCCATCTCTACACCTACCACGGCATCGGTGCCGGCCCCATGCTCGCGCCCGAGCAGGTGAGGGCGGTGCTGGCCGTGCGCCTGCAGTCCCTGGCCCAGGGCGTGTCGGGCGTCAGCTACGCCCTGCTGCAGCAACTGGCCGCGCTGATCGAGCACGACATCCTGCCGCTGATTCCCAGCGAAGGCTCGGTCGGCGCCAGTGGCGACCTGACACCGTTGAGCTATGTTGCCGCCGTGCTGTGCGGTGAGCGCGAAGTCTGGTTCCAGGGCCAGCAGATGCCCGCGGCGCAAGCCCTGGCGGCCGTCGGCCTCAAGCCGCACACGCTGCGCCCCAAGGAAGGCCTGGCCATCATGAACGGCACCGCCGTCATGACGGCCCTGGCCTGCCTGGCCTTCCAGCGCGCCGAGCGTCTGTCGCTGCTGGCCACGCGCATCACGGCGGCCAATGTCGTCGCCAGCGCCGGCAATGCCCATCACTTCGACGAGCGCCTGTTCGCCGTCAAGCCGCATGCCGGCCAGCAGCGCGTCGCCGCACGCCTGCGCGCCGACCTGGCGAGTGACCGCCCCTCGCGCAACGAGCAGCGCCTGCAGGACCGCTACTCGCTGCGCTGCGCCCCCCACGTCATCGGTGTGCTGGAAGACGCGCTGCCCTGGCTGCGCCAGCTGATCGAAAACGAACTCAACAGCGCCAACGACAACCCCCTGGTCGACGCCGAGGAAGAGCGCGTGCTGCACGGCGGCCATTTCTACGGCGGCCACATCGCCATGGCCATGGACACGCTGAAGACGGCCGTCGCCAACGTCGCCGACCTGCTGGACCGCCAGCTGGCCCTGCTGGTGGACACGCGCTTCAACCACGGCCTACCGTCGAATCTGAGCGGCGCCCTGGGCGAGCGCGCTGCCATCAACCATGGCCTGAAGGCGCTGCAGATCAGCGTCTCCGCCTGGACGGCCGAGGCCCTGAAGCAGACCATGCCGGCCTCGGTCTTCAGCCGCAGCACCGAATGCCACAACCAGGACAAGGTCAGCATGGGCAGCATCGCCGCGCGTGACGCGCTGCGCGTGCTGGACCTCAGCGAGCAGGTCGTCGCCGGCCTGCTGATCAGCGCCCGCCAGGGCCTGGGCCTGCGCCAGCGCCTGGGTGGCCTGCAGCTGAGCCCGTCGCTGTCGGCCTGGTACGAGCAGTTGTGCGAGCGCCTGCCGCTGATCGACGAAGACCGCGCGCTGGACGCCGAGCTGCAGATGTTGCTGCGCGAAATCCGCTTCGCCGCCGGAGCCTTGCATGCGCCTGCGTGAGGATCCCCGTCTCGCCCACGAGATCGTGATCACACCCGCCTTCCACGATCTCGACCCGATGGAGATCGTCTGGCACGGCCGCTATGTGCAGTACCTGGAGCAGGCGCGTTGCGCCCTGCTGCAGCGTTTCAACTACGACTACCCCGAGATGCGCGCCAGCGGCTATGCCTGGCCCATCATCCATCTGCAGCTGAAGTATGTGCGCTCGGCCGAATACGGCATGCGCCTGGGCGTGCGCGCCTGCATCACCGAGTGGGAGCACCGCCTGCGCATCGACTACAAGGTGCGCGACCTCGCCACCGGCGAGTGCCTGACCAAGGGCCACACGCTGATGGTGGCCGTGGACATGCGCACCAAGGAAATGCAGTTCGCCAGCCCGCCCATCCTGTTCGAACGCCTCGGTATTCCCCTGCCATGAAGCGCCGTACTCTTCTCCTCGCCGCCCTGCCGCTGCCCGCGCTGGCCGACACCATCGCCCAGGTCCAGCAACGCCTGGCCAGCGTGGCCGTCCAGCGAGGCGGCTTCCAGCAGGACAAGCAGCTCGCCGGCTTCGCCAAGCCGCTGAAGAGCCAGGGCGACTACCTGCTGGTGCGCGGCAAGGGCCTGATCTGGCGCACGACGGCACCCTTCGCCAGCCAACTGGTGCTGACTCGCGACCGCATCGCCGGTGGCGCCGGCATGCAGCTCGATGCCAGCAAGGAGCCCGGCATCCGCGTCGTGACCCAGCTGATGCTGTCGCTGCTGGACGGGGACCTCGGCGCGCTGCAGCAGGCTTTTGAGGTGCAGGCCAGCCTGGTGGGTGACAAGGCCTGGCGTGCGGCACTCAAGCCCAAAGCGGCTGCATTGGCCCAGCTCTTCAGCCGCATCGAGCTCGAAGGCGACCGCCAGCTGCGCCGCATCGTCATGACCGAAGCCCAGGGCGACACGACGACGCTGCGCTTCGACGAGCAGGCCCGCGAGCCCGCCGCCCCCAGCGCCGACGAGGCCAAGCAGCTTGGTTGATCGGCCCAGCCGTCTGGCGCCCTGGGCTTGGGCGCTCGCGCTGCTGCTGATGGCCGCCGGCCTGGCCCTGGCCGCCTGGAGCGGCCGCGTGCGCATCAACACCGATGTGCTGGCCATGCTGCCCAAGGACGAGCGCCGGCCCGAGGTCGAACAGGCCTTTGCCGCGCTTGCCAAGGCCGGGGAGGGGCGCGTCATCGTCATGCTGCGCGCGCCGAAGAGCAGCGAAGCGGCGATGGACCGCTTCATCACCAAACTGCAGGCCGAGGCGCCAGGCCTCAAGGTCAGGCATCACGTGTCCGACGCCCAGCAGGCCGATTGGCTGAAGTTCTTTGCTCCGCAGCGTGGCAGCCTGCTGACCGATGCCCAGCGCCGGTCCCTGCAGAACGACAGTTCGGAGGCCTTGGCCCAGCAGGCCCTGACCAGCCTGATGCAGCCCATGGGTCTGCCCCGTGTGGGTCGCTGGATCGATGACCCCTTCAACACGCTGGGTGCCTGGCTGGCCGAGCGCGCCCAGGCCAGCAAGGTGCGAGCCCTGGACGGCCGGCTCAAGCTGGCCGACGACAAGGGCGACTGGATGCTCGGGCTCATCGACAGCGGCGCCAGCGCCTTTGCGCTCAGCGACAACGAACGCATCGCCAACGCGCTGGCCGCCGCCCGCGCTGCCGTGCCCGAAGCACAAGTGCTGGCCGCAGGCGTGCCTTTGCATGCGCATGCCGCGGCGACGCAGGCCCAACGCGAAATGCACCTCATCGGCGTCGGCTCGCTGGTCGGCGTGTTTGCTTTGAGCTGGTTTGCCTTTGCCCGCATCCGGCCGCGCCTGCTGGTGCTGTTGTCGGTGGGCAGCGGCCTGCTGGTGGCCGTGGCGGCGACGCTGGCGGTGTTCGGCGAACTGCACCTCATCACGCTGGTCTTCGGCGCCAGCCTGGTCGGCGTGGCCGAGAACTACGCCAGCAGCCACTACAGCAGCCGCATAGCCCAGCCGCCCGCGCAGCGCTTTGCGCTGATGCGCGAGCAACTGCCAACCATGGCCCTGGCGCTGAGCACGACGCTGGCCGGCTATGCCCTGCTGGCGACCACGCCCTTCCCGGGCCTGCAGCAGGTGGCGCTGTTCTCCGCCGCCGGCCTCACTGCCGCCTTCATCACCACCTGCCTGTGGTTCCCGCATCTGGACGCCGGAGCGGTGCCCGAGCGGCCGCTGACGCGCGCCCTGGGTCGCGCCTGGCAGCGCTGGCCGCAATTGAGCTGGCGCACCGGCCTCATCGGCGCCCTCGTCATTGCGGTCCTGCTGGCGACGGCCGCCTGGCGCGGCCGGGCCAATGACGACATCCGCCTGTTGCAGAACACGCCGCCCGCGCTGCTGCAGGAGCAGATCGACATCGGCCGCCGCCTCGACCTGCCGAGTCCTGCCCAGTTCTACCTGCTCAGCGCCGGCAGCGAGGCCGTGCTGCTGGAGCGCGAGGAAGCGCTCAAGGCCAAGCTCGCCAATACACCCGGTGTGGCGGGCTGGCAGGCCGTGTCCGACTGGGTGCCGTCGCCCGCTCGCCAGGCCTCTGATGCGGCCCTGGTGCAGCGCCGCTGGGCCGAGGTGTCCTTGCTGGTGGCCGAGCAACTGGGCCAGCCCCTGCCGCAGCGCGAGGCCACCACGGCGCCGGCCTTGACCGTGGAAGCCTGGCATGCAGCTCCGGTCAGCGAGACGGCCCGCCACCAGTGGCTGGGCCGTGATGCCGGGGGCAACTGGCACAGCGTGCTGATGCTGCGCGGCGTGTCGCGCGAATCCCTGCCTCAGTTGGCTGCCTTGGCCGATGGGACGACGGTGCGCTGGGTCGACAAGGTGGCCGATGTGTCCGAGCTGCTGGCCCGCCAGCGCATCCGCATGCTGGGCGTGCTGGCCATCGCCATCGGCGCCGTCGCGGCCCTGCTGGCCTGGCGCCTGGGTGCGGCCTGGTGGCGGGCCCTGGTGCCGACGCTGATCGCCGGCTCCCTGTCGTTGGCCGCCACGGCCCTGCTCGGCCAGCCCTGGCAGCTCTTCCATGTGCTGGCCCTGCTGCTGCTGCTGGGCGTGGGCGTGGACTACGGCATCTTTCTGCTCGCTCAGCCCCACCGCAATGATCTGCGCGGCTTCGTCTCCATCACACTCGCGGCCGCCAGCACCTGGCTGTCGTTCGGGTTGCTGGCCCTGTCCGGTACACCGGCCTTGCGGGCCTTCGGCCTGACCCTGGGCCTGGGCATTGCCCTGGCCTGGCTCCTCACTCCCTTCTTCATCACCCACCATGACTCTCGAAAAGACTGACGTCTGCATCATCGGCGCAGGCCCTGCAGGCGCCGTCGCCGCGGCCTTGCTGCGTCGCCAGGGCCTGGCGGTGACGGTGCTGGAGCGCCAGACCTTCCCGCGCTTCTCGATCGGCGAGAGCTTGCTGCCCCAGTCCATGGCCTATATCGAGAAGGCGGGCCTGCTGCAGGACGTCGTCGAGGCGGGCTTCCAGTTCAAGAACGGCGCCGCCTTCTGCCGCGGCGAAAGGCGCACCGCCTTCGATTTCCGCGACAAGTTCACCGCCGGCTGGGGCACGACCTACCAGGTGCAGCGCGCGACCTTCGACAAGGTGCTGGCCGACGGTGCCGCCAAGGCCGGGGCCGACATCCGCTACCGCCACGAGGTGACGGCCGTGCGTGTCGCTGCAGGCCAGCGCCCGCAGCTGGACGTGCAGCCGCTGGACGGCGGCGAGGCCTACACCGTCGAGGCCGGTCATCTGCTGGACGCCAGCGGCTTCGGCCGCACCCTGCCGCGCCTGCTGGACCTGGAGACGCCTTCGGCCTTCCCCATCCGCGCCGCCACCTTCACCCATGTGCAGGACTGCATCAGCGACCCGACGTTCGACCGCACCAAGATCCTCGTCACCGTGCATCCGAACGATGTCGACGTGTGGTTCTGGACCATCCCCTTCAGCAACGGCCGCTGCTCGCTGGGCGTGGTCGCGCGGGCCGAGTACTTCGAGCGCTTCCCCGAGGACGCGACGGAGCGCCTGAAGGCCGTCGTCGCCGAGACGCCGACGCTGGCCACGCTGTTGAAGGACGCGGTCTGGGACACGCCGGCCAACCGCCTGCACGGCTATGCCGCCAATGTGAAGTCGTTGTGGGGCCCGGGCTTCGCACTGCTGGGCAATGCGGGCGAGTTCCTGGACCCGGTGTTCTCCAGCGGCGTGACCATCGCCGTGAAGTCCGCCGACCTGGCCGTGACGGCCTTGATGCGCGAGCGCGCCGGCGAGACGGTGGACTGGGAGAAGGACTACGCCAAGCCGCTGCGCGCCGGCGTGGACGCCTTCCGCGCATTTGTGGAGAGCTGGTACCGCGGCGGCTTCCAGGACGTCATCTTCCACCAGGACCAGAACCCCGACATCCGCCGCATGATCTCGTCCATCCTGGCCGGCTACGCCTGGGACCTGGCCAACCCCTATGTCGCTCAGCCCGAGCGCATGCGCACGCTGGAGCAGTTGTGCGCCCCCTGATCCTCCTCGCGGCGCTGCTGCTGTCAGCCTGCCAGACCCTGCCGCCGCCGGCCTCGCTGCCGGCGCTGCAGCTGGCGCCGGCCGCCTTCGGCGCCGAGCTGTCGCTGGCCCAGCGGCTGACGGTGACCGATGCGCCCGAGGACCCCAACGGTGCCGTCACCGAGCGCCAGCTCGACACCCTGCTGCAGGTCGATGCCCAGCAACTGCAGCTGGCCGGCCTGGCCTTCGGCCAGCGTGTGCTGACGCTGCAATGGGATGGCCGCGAGCTGCAGGTCAAGCGCCACCCCATGCTGCCCGCCGCTGTCGACCCGGCCCGCGTGCTGCGAGATGTGGCCCTGGTGTTCGCGCCGCTGCCCGCCCTGCAGGCGGCCCTGCCCCCGGGTTGGACGCTGGACGAGGCCGGCAATGAGCGCACGCTGCGCCAGGCCGGCGAAGCGCGGCTGACGGTGCGCTACCTGGATGGGCGCAAGCGCGTCGAGATCGACAATCGCGTCGAACACTATCAACTGCGCATTGAATCCCGCTCGCTGGAGGGCGGCTGATTGATGAACTTCTATCTGAACGCCTTGGGCGTCGTTTGTGCCGCTGGGCATGACGCTCCCACCGTCGCCACATCGCTGTGGGCCAGCTCGCCCAGCGGCGTCGAGCCTGAAGCCTGGCGCGGCCGTACCCTTCACCTGGGCCGCGTGCGCCAGGCCCTGCCCCTGCCCGACGCGGCGGCCCAGCGCAGCCGCAACAACGCTCTGCTGTTGACGGCGCTCCAACCCATCCGCGCTGCGGTCGATGCCGCCATCGCCCGCTTCGGACCGCTGCGTGTGGCCGTCGTGCTGGGCACCAGCACTTCGGGCGTCGGCGAAAGCGAGGCCGCCTGGAGCCACCATCAGGCCGAGGGCGGCCTGCCCGCCTGGCACGACGTGCGTCAGCAGGAGATCGGCTCGGGCGCCACGCTGCTGGCCGCCGAGCTCGGCACGCTGGGCCCGGCCTATGTCATCTCGACGGCCTGCTCGTCCAGCAGCAAGGCCCTGGCCAGCGCCGCGCGCCTGCTGCAGGCCGGCATGGCCGACGCCGTCGTCTGCGGCGGCGCCGACAGCCTGTGCGACTTCACCGTTGCCGGCTTTGCTGCGCTGGAAGCCGTCAGCGACGCCCGCTGCAACCCCATGAGCGCCCAGCGTTGCGGCATCAACATCGGCGAGGCCGGCGCGCTCTTCCTGATGACCCGCGAGAAGGGTGACGGCCCGGCCGTCCGCCTGGCCGGCTGGGGTGAGACCAGCGATGCCCACCACATCTCGGCACCCGAGCCCAGCGGCCGCGGCGCCGAGGCGGCGATGCGCGCAGCCCTCGACATGGCCGGGTTGACGCCTGCCGACATCGGCTACCTGAACCTGCACGGCACGGCCACGCCGCACAACGACGCCATGGAGAGCGAGGCCGTGGCCCGTGTCTTCGGCCTGGACACCCCCTGCAGTTCCACCAAGCCGCTGACCGGTCACACCCTGGGCGCCGCCGGCGCGCTGGAAGCGGCCATAGCCTGGCTGACCCTGCTGGGCGACGGCGCCCTGCCGGCCCATCATTTCGACGGCGAGCGCGACGCGGCCCTGCCGGCCATCCGCCTGGTGCAGCCCGGCGAGCGCCTGGACAGCGCGCCGCGCGCCGTGTTGTCCAATTCCTTTGCCTTCGGCGGCAGCAATGCCGCGCTGGTCCTCGCCCGTGAAGATTGAAGCCCCTCGCCCAGTCTGTGCCGCGCTGAACGCGGGCAAGCCCGGTCGGTCCCCCGCGGGGACGGCGATGCTCGCGGCATCGAGCCACGAGTACATCGCCTGCCGGGCCGGCTCGGGATCGGCCCAGCGCTCGGCCCGAAATCAGGGAGATCGATCCGATGGTTGATATGGACATCGCCGACCTGGTGCCGCATCGCGGCGCCATGAGCTGGCTCGACCGTGTCATCGAGGCCGATGCCGAGTCGCTGCTGGCCGAGGCCACGCTGCGTGCCGACCACCTGCTGGTGCAGGACGGCCAGCTCAGCGCGTCGGCGGGCGTCGAGTACATGGCGCAAGCGGCCGCTGCGTGGGCGGGCTATCAGCGCCATCTCAAGGCGGACGAAGGCGGCGCGGCGCGTATCGGCTTCCTGCTCGGCACGCGCCGCTACACCTGCGACCGAGCGGCCTTCCGCGTCGGCGATGTGCTGCGCGTCAAGGTGCAGCGCCTCTTCCAGGCCGACAACGGTCTCGGACAATTTGAATGCGTCATCGCCATCGATGGCGCCGAGGTGGCGCGAGCCAGCCTCAATGTCTTCGGGCCGGATGACCCGGAGGCTTTCCTGAACGGACAGACCCCATGAGCAGTACTCCCCACACCGTCCTGGTGACCGGCTCCAGCCGCGGCATCGGCCGCGCCATCGCACTGCGGCTGGCGCGCGACGGCTACGACGTCGTCATCCATTGCCGCAGCCGCCGCGACGAGGCCGAGGCCGTCGCCCAGGCCGCGCGCGAGCTTGGCCGCAACGCCCGCGTGCTGAGCTTCGACGTGGCCGACCGCGCCGCCACGGCCGCCGCGCTGGAGGCCGACATCGAGGCCCATGGCTGCTATTACGGCGTCGTCTGCAATGCCGGCATCGCCCGCGATGGCGCCTTCCCGGCGCTGACCGGCGAGGACTGGGACGCCGTCATCCACACCAACCTGGATGCGTTCTACAACGTGCTGCAGCCGCTGACCATGCCCCTGGTGCGCCGCCGCAAACCGGGCCGCATCGTCACGCTGGCCTCCGTATCGGGCCTGATGGGCAACCGCGGGCAGGTCAACTACAGTGCCGCCAAGGCGGGCATCATCGGCGCGACCAAGGCGCTGGCCGTCGAACTGGCCAGCCGCAAGATCACGGTCAACTGCGTGGCGCCCGGCCTCATCGAGACGGACATGATCGAGCCGCATGTGCTGGAGCACGCGATGCAGATCATCCCGGCCCAGCGCGTCGGACAACCCGAAGAGGTGGCGGCGCTGGTGGCCTTCTTGATGGGCGAAGACGCCGCGTACATCACGCGGCAAGTGATTTCGGTGAACGGGGGGATGGTCGGGTGAGCAATAGAAGAGTCGTCATCACCGGTATCGGCGCGCTGTCGCCGCTGGGCCATGACGTCGAGACCGTCATGGACAGCCTGCGCGCCGAGGCCAACAAGGTCCAGCGCATGGCCGACTGGGCCGATTACGAAGGCCTGAACACGCAGGTCGGCGTGCCCTGCGCCCACTTCGAGCTGCCCGCCGACCGCTACAACCGCAAGACCATGCGCAGCATGGGCCGCGTGGCCCAGATGGCGACACGCTCGGCCGAGCTGGCGCTGGAGCAGGCCGGCCTCATCGGCGACCCGCTGCTGACCAGCGGCCGTGTTGGCGTCAGCTTCGGCAGCTCCAGCGGCACGCCCAGCGCCATCGGCGACTTCGGCCGCATGATGACGGTCAAGAGCATCGAGGGCATCAACGCCAACACCTACGTGAAGATGATGTCGCACACCGCGACCGTCAACATCGCGGTGTTCTTCGGCATCACCGGCCGCATCATCACGACCAGCAGCGCCTGCACCTCGGGCAGCCAGGGTCTGGGCTATGCCTACGAAGCCATCAAGAGCGGCCGCCAGATCGCCATGCTGGCCGGCGGCGCCGAGGAGCTCGACCCGACGCAGGCGGCCGTCTTCGACACGCTGTTTGCCACCAGCACCAAGTACAACGACCAGCCGCGCCTGACGCCGCGTCCCTTCGACGCGGACCGCGACGGCCTGGTGCTGGGCGAGGGCGCCTGCACCTTCCTGCTGGAAGACTACGAACACGCCAAGGCGCGCGGCGCAAGGATGCTGGGCGAGATCGTCGGCTACGGCACCAACTGCGACGGCACCCACGTCACCCAGCCCCAGTCCGCCACCATGGCCCAGGCCATGCGCCTGGCGCTGGAGGACGCCGGGCTGCCCGCCAGCGCCATCCCCTACGTCAACGCCCACGGCACCAGCACCGACCAGGGCGACGTGGCCGAGAGCCAGGGCACGCACAGCGTCTTCGGCGCCGGCGTGGCCATCTCGTCGCTGAAGAGCTATATGGGCCACACCCTGGGCGCCTGCGGTGCGCTGGAGGCCTGGATGACGCTGGAGATGATGAACGCCGACTGGTTCGCGCCCACCATCAACCTCAAGCGCGTCGACCCGCGCTGCGGCGATCTCGACTACGTGCTCAGCGGTGGCCGCCAGCTGCAGACCGAGTACGCGATGACCAACAACTTCGCCTTCGGTGGCATCAACACGTCGCTGATCCTGCGGCGTCTTTGAATTCGACAACAGGCCTGGGAGGGCACCCGATGAAGCAGCACGTGTTGATGGTTGCATGGATGCTGGCAAGCGCTGCGGCGCAGGCCGGCACCACGCCCGAACAGGAACTCGCCGCCGGGCGCAAGATTGCCGCCAGCCTGTCGCAGGAGGGCCGCGACCTCTGCGTCTTCGACAACGGCGCGCCGTCGGACATGCCGCATCAGCGCGTCGGGGACCTGAAGGTGGCCAAGGAGTCCTATGGCGGCGTGAAGGAACTGCTGCCCAGGCTGGTGGAACAGGCCCTGGCACAGAAGGCCGACGCCATCGTCGACTACAACAGCTCGCAGCGTTTCGGCTTCTGGCCCTGGCGCCTGGTGCGTCCCGTCGTCACGGGCAAGGCCATCCGCTGGAGCGAGCCACCCCGCAAATCCTGCGAGGCCATGGGCGGTGTCCGCATGGAGACCATCCTGACCACCAACAAGAGCCCGGAGGCCATGGCGCAGGGCGCCGTGCCTCAGACGCCGGCGGCCGCCGGTTCGTCGGCCTCCGCGCCGCAATGACACTGAAGTCTGACAACCCCCGCTCAAGGAGCTCGTTCATGAAATCTCGTCTCGTGGCCCTGGCCGCCGCTTCGCTGCTGTCCCTGCCCGCTTTCGCGCGCGACACGGTGCTGTACATCCCGTTGGCCGACGTGCTGGCCATGCCCGAGGCCCAGGACAAGCTCGACCCCCAGATGCGGTTCCTGCTGGCCGGCCAACCCACGCCCAAGGTCATCAAGCGCTTCAGCACCGACACGAGCAACCCCAAGACGAACGGCTTCAACAAGAGCGATGAGTTCGGCTGCAAGTGGGCGGCGCTGAGCGCGCTGGTCAGTCTGCAGAACAGCGCCAAGCGCGAGGGTGCCAACGCCGTCATCGACATCGTCAGCTACTACAAGAAGGTCGAGTACAAGAGCACGACCGACTTCGAATGCCACGCGGGCGCCTTTGTCGTTGGCGTGGCGCTGCGCGGCACCTACGCCAAGGTCGCAGATTGATTCGACCGAGCAGGCGGGTGCCGCGGTGACGCTGCGCTGCCTGCTGGCTGCCGAGCCCGAACTGCGCGCCGGCATGCCGGCGCCTGAAGCCTGGCTGACGGCCTCCGAGCAAGCCCGCCTGCAGGCGCTGGGTACCGAGGCCCGACGCGGCACCTTCCTGGCAGGCCGCTGGCTGGCGCGCCTGGCGGTGCAGCAGTGGCTGGGATCCGATGAGCTGTCCGCGCTGGACGTGGCCGACAGCGGCGCCTGCCATGTTGTCGGTCGCGGCGATGTGTTCGTGTCGATCAGCCACAGCGCCGGCCACGTCGCCTGCGCGGCTGCCGGCGTGCCCGTCGGCGTCGACGTGGAAAGCCTGACCCGGCCGCGCGACCACCTCGCGCTGGCCGAGACCCTGCACAGCCCGGCGCAGCAGGCCGCGCTGGCCGCCTTGCCGGAAGAGGCGCGTGCCACGGCTTTTCTGCAGGCCTGGACGATCAAGGAAGCCTGGCTCAAGGCCCGCGAGCGGGGCCTGGATTTCGCGCTGATGCGCGGGCTGGAATTCGATGACGACGGCGCTCAAGGCGACGTGGCCGTGACGCAGTTGGGCAATCTCGTATTGGCCGTGGCCTGCAATCCCCTGTTGCCGGGCACCATCGAGGGTCCCACGAATGCAGTGTGGCGGCGCTGTCTGACCCGGACGGTCGACCTCTAAACTGCGCGGCCCGAGAAGTTGGATGGAGATGTGATGGCGCGGCAATGGCGCTCATGGTGGATGGTGGCGGGCCTGGCATGGTTCGCGGTGACAGGGGCGGCGGCCGATCCCTCTCCGCTGGGCGAGCATGTGTCGATCAGCGCGCCCGTGCCCATCCGCCTGCTGTTGAGCTTCGACGACGGCCCCAGCGCCCGCGAAGGCGACAACCCGACGGTGCAGATCCTCGATGGCCTGGCGCGCAACGCCATCCAGCCCGGCATCAAGGCGGTGTTCTTCGTGCAGACGGGCGCGTCCAATGGCGGCGCCACAGCGCTGGGCCGTGAGCTGATGCGCCGCACGCTGCAAGAGGGTCACGCGCTGGGCTTCCATACCGCCACGCCTGGCCACACCAGCCACACCCGGCTCAACGACGAGGTGCTCGAAGGCAGCCTGAGCCAGGGCCTGGCGGCGCATGTCGAGCTGGCCGGCCGGGCGCCGGTGCTGGTGCGTCCGCCGCATTGGGCCTATGACGCGCGCACCTTCGCGGCCTATCAGCGCCATGGCCTGAACCTGGTCATGACCGACCTGTCGGCCAACGACGGCAAGATCCCCTGGCCCAACGCCAGCCTGCGCCGGCGCTCCCATCTCGAGCACCAGATGCGCGTGCTGCGCCGTCATGTGAACGACCTGCCCGTGGTGGGCGGCGTGCGGCCGGTGGTGGTGACCTTCCACGATGCCAACCCCTTCACCGGCAGCCACATCAACGAATATCTGCAGATCCTCGTCGATGGCGCTCACAAGGCCGGGCTGACGCTGGCCGATCCGCCCTTCTACGACTCCGCCGAATCGGTGGAGGCCGCTGCGCAGGCGCGTGCGCTGACGGACCCGAGCGTGCAGGTCCGCATCCCGGGCTTCTGGACCTCGCTGCTGGCCTGGATCCTGCCCGAGCCGCCGCTGGACTGAGGCGTCAGGCGGGCTTCCTCGCCACCGCGTTCAACAAGGTTTCTTCGCGGTTTTTCGGCAGGCCGAAGCCCAGCCACTCGCGCGCACCCAGGTCGCTGCGGCTCCACCACAGATAGGGCGTGCTGATGCGGTCCTCGCGCAGCTCGAAGCCGGTCTCGCGCAGCAGGCCCAGGTATTCCTCGGCCGTGCGCTGCACATGCATGGGGTGGCGGAACAGCAGCCGGATGATCCAGCTGTAGATGTAGGCGCGGGTGCTCTCGGCCAGCAGCAGCAGGCCACCCGGCTTCAGCACGCGGTAGACCTCGGCCAGGGCTGCGTGCTGGTCGACGATGTGGTGCAGGGTCTGGTGGCAGAGCACCATGTCCACCGAGTTGTCGGGCAGCGGGATGCGCTCGGCGTGGGCGGCGTGCAGGGTGACGGGCACCGGGCAGGCCTTCACCATCGCGGCGCAGCGGGCCTCGAAGTCGGGCTCGGGGTCCAGCGCATGGATCTGGGTCGGTGCGAAGCGCGCGGCCATCTCGGGCAGGGAGTGGCCCTGGCCAGTGCCGATGTCGAGCATGACGCCGCCACGCGGCGCGTCCGGCGCCATGCGCTGCAGGTCGCTGAGGGCGCGGCCCAGCACATGCACCCGCCAGGTCGCCGTGGACAGGAACCACAGGCCGAAACGGGTTTCCGGCACAAAGGCCAGTTTCTTGGGAGAGGGGGCGCTGGCAGTGCTCATCGCGGCTCGGAAAGGGCGCCGCTGGGCGCCCGGAAAAACAAGTCGGCGATGATAGAGCGTTGATCGCCGCGCACCTGTCCGTTCCATGAGCACCGAATCCTCCAGCATCACCCTGCAAAGCCCCGACGGCGCCAGCGCGAAACTCAGCCTGCATGGCGGCCATCTGCTGTCCTGGAAACCCGCCGGGGCGCCCGAGCAGCTCTATCTGTCGCCGCGCAGCGAATTCGCGCCCGGCAAGGCCATCCGTGGCGGCGTGCCGGTGTGCTTCCCGCAGTTCTCCGACCGCGGCTCCCTGCCCAAACATGGCTTTGCGCGCACCCTGCCATGGGAGCTGGTGCAGCAGCAGCAGGGCAAGGACGATGCGCTGGCCGTCATGCGACTGCGCGACAGCGATGCGACGCGAGCCCTGTGGCCGCATGCCTTCGAGCTGGAGCTGAGCGTGCGCATCGGCGGCCGGACGCTGGACATCGAACTCGCCTGCGAGAACCTGGGCGACGCGCCATTGCAGTTCACCACCGCGCTGCACACCTATCTGCGCGTGGCCGACCTGGACGCCGTCAGCGTCGAGGGCCTGGCTGGCCTGCGCTACTGGGACAACATCAAGAAGGCCGACGCCCTGCAGCGCATGGACCTGCTGCTGACCGGCGAGAACGGCGTGCTCGACCTCGACCGCGTCTACTTCGGCGTCAAGGAGAGACCGCTGCTGGTGGCCGAAGACCGCCGCCAGGTGGCTTTCCGCCACCAGGGTTTCGACGACACGGTGGTCTGGAACCCCGGCCCCGAGCGTTGCGCCCAGTTGCCCGACATGCCGCCCGAGGGCTGGTCGGAGATGCTGTGCGTCGAAGCTGCCTGCATCGGCAGGCCCATCGAATTGCCGGCCGGTGAAAGCTGGGTGGGTCGGCAAAGCCTCGAGTTGCTCCGACCTCGATAATCCGGGGCATATGTTTGCCCCGCTTCAAAACGACACCTTCCTGCGCGCTTGCCTGCGCCAGCCCACCCAGCACACCCCCATCTGGCTGATGCGCCAGGCTGGCCGCTACCTGCCCGAGTACCGCGCCACGCGCGAGAAGGCCGGCAGCTTCATGGGCCTGGCCACCAACCGCGACTACGCCACCGAGGTGACGCTGCAGCCGTTGGAGCGCTTCCCGCTCGACGCGGCCATCCTGTTCAGCGACATCCTGACCGTGCCTGACGCGATGGGCCTGGGCCTGTCCTTCCAGCAGGGCGAGGGCCCGAAGTTCGCAAGGCAAGTGCGCGACGAGGCGGCCGTCGCGGCGCTGGAAGTGCCCGACATGGACAAGCTGCGCTATGTCTTTGACGCGGTCACGTCCATCCGCAAGGCCCTGAACGGCCGCGTGCCGCTGATCGGCTTCTCGGGCAGCCCCTGGACCCTGGCCTGCTACATGGTCGAAGGCGGCGGCTCCGACGACTACCGCCTCGTCAAGAGCCTGATGTACGCCCGCCCCGACCTGATGCACCGCATCCTGGACATCAACGCGCGCTCGGTGGCGGCCTATCTGAACGCCCAGATCGAGGCCGGTGCCCAGGCCGTCATGCTGTTCGACTCCTGGGGCGGTGTGCTCGCCGATGGCGCCTTCCAGCAGTTCAGCCTGGACTATTCGCGCCGGGTGCTCAGCGCCGTGAAGACCGAGCACGAGGGTGTGCGCATCCCGCGCATCCTGTTCACCAAGGGCGGTGGCCTGTGGCTGGACGAGATCGCCGCGGCCGGGGCCGACGTCGTGGGCCTGGACTGGACCATGAACCTCGCCAGCGCCCGTGCGCGTGTGGGCGACCGCGTGGCGCTGCAGGGCAATCTCGACCCCAATGTGCTGTTCGCGCCACCCGAAGCCGTGCGCGCCCAGGCTCGCGCCGTGCTGGACAGTTTCGGCAAGCCCGCGGCCGGCCAGGGGCACATCTTCAACCTCGGCCACGGCATCAGCCAGTTCACGCCGCCCGAGAGCGTGCAGGTCTTGGTGGACGAGGTGCACCAGCACTCGCGCCGCCTGCGTTCGGCGGCCTGACAGGGCCGTCAAATCTGTACTTGCAAGCTGACTTATCCCCAAAAATTGGGGGGCGGGGGCGCCGGATCGCGCTTGGTGCGGCGCACCTAAGAGTTTTCCCGAATCTGTGCTAAGTGCTTGATTTTCAAGGCGGCACACAAAACACCCTGATGAACGAATTTGGGGCGAGGCGATGCGCATTTGCCTTCTATCGGTCCTCGGCGGCTGAATTGCTCACAAACTTATCCACAGAAATTGTGGGCAACCCAAGAGCCCTTACGAATCATGCACTTGCAGCCAACTGCTGAGCCACTGCTTCACAAGAAGCGCGGAGCTGCGCGTGGCTGAAATCGCGGGCTCCCCCACGGTGCGTGTCGCCGTCGACGCGCCCCAACACAGTGGCCTGAATGGCCCGCTTGATTACGCCAGTGAGCAGGCGCTCGCATCGGGCACTTTGGTGAGGGTGCCGCTCGGCAAACGTGAGTTGTTGGGCATCGTCTGGCCGGGCGAGGCGGAACCGGCCCAGGGCTTGGCGCTGAAGCCCGTGGCGGCCGTTTTCGACGCGCTGCAACCGCTGGGCGAGGACTGGTGCCGGCTGCTGGATTTCGCCGCCGGTTATTACCAGCGCAGCGTCGGCGAGCTGGCCAGCGCCGTGCTGCCGCCGCAACTGCGCGAACTGTCGCCCGAGCAACTCGCCGCCCGCCTGCGCAAGCTGGAGCGCAAGACGGCCAAGGCCGTCGCCGTGCCCGAGCCGGTCAAGCCCGAACTGGCGCCTGAGCAGGCCCACGCGGTCGAACGCATCGCGGCCCAGATCGACGGCGGCGAGCGCAAGCCGGTGCTGCTGTTCGGCGTGACCGGCAGCGGCAAGACCGAGGTCTATCTGCGCGCCGCCGAGGCCGCGCTGGCGGCCGGCCGCCAGGTGCTGGTGCTGGTGCCCGAGATCAACCTGACGCCGCAACTCGAGGCCCGCTTCACCGAGCGCTTCGCGGCACTGCTGCCAGAGCCGCTGGCCATCGTCTCCCTGCACAGCGCCTTGACGCCGGCCCAGCGCCTGCAGAACTGGCTGGCCGCCCACCTCGGCCGCGCCCGCCTGGTGCTGGGCACGCGGCTGGCGGTGTTTGCCTCCCTGCCCGACCTCGGCCTCATCGTCGTCGACGAGGAGCACGACCCTTCCTACAAGCAGCAGGACGGCGCCCGCTATTCGGCGCGCGACCTGGCGATCTGGCGTGCGCACGATCGGCGCATCCCCGTCGTGCTGGGGTCGGCCACGCCGTCGCTGGAAAGCTGGCAGCACGCCGAATCCGGGCGTTATGAGCGGCTGACGCTGGCGGCCCGCATCGGCGGCGGCGCCTTGCCTCGCGTGAAGCTCTTCGACATGAAGGCCTTGCCGGCGACGGCGGGCGTGACGACGGCGCTGACCGCGCCGCTGCTGGCCGAACTGAAGGCGCGCCTGGACCGCGGCGAGCAGAGCCTGGTCTTCCTGAACCGCCGCGGCTATGCACCGGTGCTGCATTGCGGCGAATGCCAGTGGAAGAGCGACTGCCCGCATTGCAGCGCCTGGCGCGTCTTCCACAAGCGCGACCGCACCCTGCGCTGCCACCACTGCGGCTTCACCGAGCGCGTGCCGCGAGCCTGCCCCAACTGCGGCAATCACGACATCGCCCCCATCGGCCGTGGCACCGAGAAGCTGGAAGAGCAGCTGACGGAAGCCCTGCCGGGGGCGCGCGTGCTGCGCATCGACGCCGACTCGACGCGCCGCAAGGGCGAGCTGGAGGCCCAGCTGCAGGCCGTGCATGACGGCGAGGTCGACATCCTCGTCGGCACGCAGATGATCACCAAGGGCCACGACTTCCGGCGCATCCGCTTCGTCGCGGCCGTGAACCCGGACGGCGCCCTGTTCAGCAGCGACTTCCGCGCGCCCGAGCGCCTGTTCGCGCTGCTGATGCAGGCCGGCGGCCGCGCTGGCCGCGACGCCACAGGCGAGACGCCGGCCGAGATGTGGGTGCAGACCTGGCACCGCGACCATGCCCTCTACCAGGCCCTGGCGCGCCACGACTATGTGCGCTTTGCCGGCGACCAACTGGCCGAGCGCCGCTCCGCCAGCCTGCCCCCCTTCGCCCACCTGGCTCTGCTGCGCGCCGAGGCACGCACGGCCGAGGCCGCCAAGGCCTTCCTAGACGCGGCCGCGGAGCTGCTGCACGACGCTGAGGTGCTGGTCTACCCGCCGGTGCCGCATGCGGTCGCCCGCGTGGCCGATGTGGAGCGCATGCAGATGCTGGTGGAGGCCACGCAGCGTGTGCGGCTGCAGGCCTTTCTGCGTGCCTGGGTGCCGGCGCTGATTGCGCTGAAGCGCGAACACAAGGCGGTATTGCGCTGGGCTGTCGACGTCGATCCGTTGGCCATCTGATCGCCATCTGGCAGCGCCAGAATGCGGCGATGGACACCTCACGCCGCCACCTGCTGCAACTGTCACTGGCCGCCGGCCTGGCGCCTGGATTCCTGAGCCACGCCCGTGCCGACGTCGCACCACGCTTCGCTCTCGGCATCGCCTCCGGTCACCCGACCGCCGACGGCATGGTGCTGTGGACCCGACTGACCGGCACCGACCTGCCGGAGCGCGTCGAGGTGCGCTGGGAAGTGGCCGAGGACGAGGCCTTCAGGCAGCGTGTGGCCGCGGGCACCGAGACGGCCGAAGCGGGCTGGGGCCACAGCGTGCACGCCGAGCCTGCCGGGCTGAAGCCCGGGCGCTGGTACTGGTACCGCTTCGAGGCCCTGGGCCAGCGCAGCACCGTGGGCCGCACCCGAACCACGCCGGCGGCCGACGCGACGGAGCCGTTGCGCTTTGCCATCGCCAGCTGCCAGCGCTGGGACCACGGCTTCTTCGCGGCCTGGCGCCACATGCTGGCCGAGGAACTGGACCTCGTCATGTTCCTGGGCGACTACATCTACGAATACGGCGCCGCGCCGGGCCGCGTGCGCGCCCACGAAGGCGGCGCCACGGTGACGCTGGCCCATTACCGTGCGCGGTATGCGCAGTACAAGTCCGACCCGGCCCTGCAGGCCATGCATGCCGCCGTGCCCTGGCTGTTCGTCTGGGACGACCACGAGGTCGAGAACGACTACGCCGGCCTGCGCGGCGAGAAGATCGCCCAGGACTTCCCGGCCCGCCGCACCGCGGCCTACCAGGCCTACTGGGAGCACCAGCCCCTGCCCAAGGCCTGGCGCCCGCGCGGCGTGGACATGCGCATGCACGGCCGCCATGCCTGGGGGCGGCTGGCCGTCATCCACGCGCTGGACGACCGCCAGTACCGCGACCCGCAGCTGTGCACCAAGGCCGGCCAATACGGCAGCAACACGCTGCCGCTGCGCGAGTGCCCGGAACTGCTCGATCCGAAACGGACGCTGCTCGGTGCGGCCCAGGAGCGCTGGCTGGCCGAGGGCTGGGATGTGACGCCGGGGCGGTGGAATCTGGTCGCCCAGCAGACGCTGATGGCGCGCATGAACTGGAGTACCAAGGAACCCACCTACTGGACCGATGGCTGGGACGGCTATGCCCCCGCGCGCAACCGGCTGCTGGGCGTGGTGCGCGAGCGCCAGGTGCCCAATGTCGTCGTGCTGGGCGGCGATGTGCACAGCCATGTCGTGGCCGACCTGAAGGCGGACTTCGACGACGCGGACTCACCGGTCGTGGCCAGTGAGTTCTGCGGCAGCTCCATCACCAGCTGGGCCGGCAAGCACAACCTGGATGCGCTGCGGGCGGTGAACCCGCATCAGCATTACGCGCGCAACGACCAGCGCGGCTATATGGCGTTCACGCTGGATGCGCGCGAAGGGCTGCAGGCCTCGGTGCGGTCGCTGGAGGATGCGTTGAAGCCCGATAGTGGCATCAGCACGACCGGGCGTTTTGCTGTGGCGCCGGGGAGGCCCGGCGTGCTGACTGCTTAACGGCGTGTCGGGACGGGCGCGGCCAGCGCAGCAGCCAGGGCCGTGGCGCGGCGGGCTTCGGCCTGCTTGCGCAGCGAGCGCGGCAGCAGCAGGCAGCCGGCGAGAGCTGCAAAGGTCAGGGCCAGGCTGCTCGGCTCGGGAACGCTGTTCAGGCGCACGTTGTCGAGGTTGCCACCCAGGCTGTCGCTGGTGCCGACGGACGCGAAGCTCAGCAGATTGGTGCCGGCCTGGGCCGTCACGCTGAACTTGACCTCGGCCCACTGGTTGCCGCTGCCACCCAGGCCGCTCAGCGTGGCGCCGAGCTGCACGCCGTTCCAGAAGGCCTGCATGCCATTGGTCGAGGCGTCCTGGAACTCGCGCGGCGAATACCAGAAGCTCAGCTCGTAGCGGGCGCCGGCGCTGAGGTTGTTCAGGTACTGGCCGATGGTGGTGTTGCCGTTGGTGTCCAGCTCGAGGTAGTTGGCGCCGTCCTGGGCCTGGCCCGCGATGTTGTTGCGGATCTCGAAACCGGTGCCGGGGCCGGCCAGCCAGGTCCAACCCGGCGTGGTGGCGACGTTGACCCAGCTGCCGTTGCCGACGACGGTGCTCTCGAAGCTGCCGTTGACCAGCAGGTTGCCGGCCGGCACGGGAGCGGCCAGGGCAGCGGCGCTGAGGGCGATCGAGGCGAGCAGGGCGGCGACACGTTTCATGGGCGGGCAGGGTCTTGTGTTTGACTGGCCGCGATTCTTCGGCCTGCCCGCTCCGCCGCCGGGTGCAGAGTTCACACCCGTGAAAACACCCCCCTCAGACCGGTGTGCGGCGACGGGCAGCTCGTGAAACAAGTCACCGAAAACGTTTGTTGTGGGCTGAGGTATTCGGGCCGAGCGCTGGGCCTGCCATGGGCCAGAGGCCCATGGCCTTGCGTAGGCACAAGCAGTCCGCAGGGACTGCTTGTGTCCGACTCCAGTTCACCGAGCCGGCCCGCTTGGCGATGTGCTTGCGGCTCGATGCCGCAAGCATCGCCGTCCCCTCGGGGGCTGAGGCCGGACATGGTGCGCCCAGTGGGCGCGCCGTGCCTGCCGAAGAGCTGCAGCACTGCTGCAGCGCGGTCTGCAAGACCGATCAGGCACGCCTACGTTCAGTAGGGCGTGACTGAGCGAGGGGCAGCTTTACCGCGGCGTGTGGGCCAGGGCGCTGGCCAGCGCCGTGGCGCGGCGTTGCTGTTCCTGGCGGCGCAGGGCGCGGCTGATGGGGCGTGCGAGTGCCAGCGCGACCACACCCAGGCCGATGAGCAGGGTGCCCGTGTCGACCTGCGTGGCCAGGCCATCGAATTCCGACTCGGCCTTGTGGCTGGCCGGGGTCCAGTGAGCGTTGCCGTTCAGCGAGGTCAGGCTGGCCGAGCCCAGGCGGCTGGCGTCGGCGATGACGGCAGCCGTCGTCGTGTCGACAACGGGCTGATGCGAGTCACGTTTGGCGCCGGCGGGCGTCGACGAACTCAGGGCAGCGAGGGCAGCAGCAAGGACCAGGGCTTTCATGTGCAACTCACCGGAAAGAAGGACTGGAACGCATTGTTCGCAGCCTAGCGTGGCGGCGTTGTGAAGACTTCACGCGCTTGAGGGGTCCCCCCGCGAATGAGCGCCCTATCCTTGACTTGCTGAGGACGCCCGGGCGGCTGCCTTGGCGGCCAGCTCTTCGCGCATGCGCTTGAGCTTTTCCCGGGGATCCTCCCGGGTGCTGCCTTCATTGAGCTTCATTTCCGCCAGGAAGCGGCTGGGAATGCCCACAACGGTGTCGCGGCCTTTCTTGCGTCGGCGCAACGTCGACACGGCCAGCGTCGTGCGGGCGCGGGTGATGCCGACATACATCAGCCGCCGCTCTTCTTGCAGCGCCTCGGCTGTCATCTCTTCTTCATCCCGCTTGAAGGGCAGCAGGCCTTCGTTGACGCCGGCCAGCACGACATGGGGCCATTCCAGGCCCTTGGAGGCGTGCAGGGTGGTGAGTGTCACCTGGTCCTGCTCCTCGCCGCGTTCGGCCAGCGACAGGATGACGGAGATGGTCTGGGCCACGTCCAGCACGCTCTGCTTGGGTTCGGTGAAGCTGACGCCGTCTTCCTCGCTGTGCTGGCCGCCGCAGCGCTTGGCAATCCAGTCGACGAAGTCCAGCACATTGCCCCAGCGCGCCTGGGCCACCTTCTCGTTCTCCTCGTTGTCGATGAGGTGGGCTTCGTAGGCGATGTCCTTGAGCCACTCCATCAACATGGCGTGGGCGGCCGTGTGGCCTTCGGTGTGTCTGGCCTTGTATTGCAGCTCGTTCACATAGCGGCCGAACTCGTGCAACTGGGCCAGGGCCCGGGCCGTGACGGCGGTGGCCAGGCTCTCGGAGAACAGGGCCTCGAACATGCTGCATTTCCACTGCGCCGAGAAGCTGCCCAGTGCCCCCAGCGTCGTGTGGCCAATGCCGCGCTTGGGGGTGGTGACGGCGCGCAGGAAGGCGGGGTCGTCGTCCTGGTTCACCAGCAGGCGCAGCCAGGCGCACAGGTCCTTGATCTCGGCCTTGTCGAAGAAGCTCTGGCCGCCCGATACCTTGTAGGGGATCTGGGCGCGACGCAGGGCCTGCTCGAAGACGCGCGCCTGGTGGTTGGCGCGGTAGAGGATGGCGAAGTCCTTGAAGGCCGGACCCTGACCGTCGGCGCGCAATTGCTGGATGCGCGCGACGGCACGCTCGGCCTCATGCTCCTCGCCATCGGCCTCCAGCAGCGCAATGGGTTCGCCGTCGCCGTACTCGCTCCACAGCTTCTTCTCGAACAGCTTGGGGTTGCCGGCGATGACGTTGTTGGCGGCACGCAGGATGCTGCCGGTCGACCGGTAGTTCTGCTCCAGCGGGATGACCTTGAGCGCCGGGTAGTCGGTCGGCAGGCGCTTCAGGTTCTCGATGGTGGCGCCGCGCCAGCCGTAGATGGACTGGTCGTCGTCACCCACGGCCGTGAACATGCCGCGCTCGCCCACCAGGGCCTTGAGCAGCTCGTACTGCACGGCATTGGTGTCCTGGTATTCGTCCACCAGCACATAGCGCAGCTTGTTCTGCCACTTCTCGCGTGCCTCGGCGTCGGTCGTCAGCAGCTTCAGCGGCAGGGTGATGAGGTCGTCGAAGTCGACGGCCTGGTAGGCCGCGAGACGCTCCTGGTAGCGCACCATGACGGCGGCCGCCGAGCGCTCGTCCTCGTCCTGGGCCACCTGGGCCGCCTGCGCGGGTCCGAACCCCTGGTTCTTCCACAGCGAGATGGTCCATTGCCAGCGCTGCGCCTGCTTCACGTCCGTCGTGCCGCCGGCGTCCTTCAGCACATTGAGCACGTCGTCGCTGTCGAGGATGGAGAACTGCTCCTTCAGCCCGACGCGCGAGCCCTCCTCGCGCAGCAGGCGCACGCCCAGGGAGTGGAAGGTCGAGATCGCCAGGTCCTTGGCCGCCTTCTTGCCGACCAGGGCCTTGGCGCGCTCGCGCATTTCCTGCGCCGCCTTGTTCGTGAAGGTGATGGCCGCGATCTGGCTGGGCCGGTAGCCCGACACCAGCAGCTGGGCGATCTTGGTCGTGATGACCTTGGTCTTGCCCGAGCCGGCGCCGGCGATGACGAGGCAGGGCCCGCTCAGGTGGTAGACGGCTTCGAGCTGGGCCGGGTTGAGGCCGGCCGACGGTGAGCCGGATGGAGGTACTGCGGACATGGCGGGAGCGGGGCGGGGCCGCGCATCATGCCACTCGCGCCACCCCTTCCCCTGGCAGGGCCCTGAGGCCCAACCCCAGCAGCAGCAGCGTGAAGAAGATGAAACCGATGCGCGGTGCGTCCAGCAGGCTGTCGAAGGCGCCGACGGTGCCGAAACCGATCAGGGCCGCAACGATGGCCGGCGCCAGCGGATGGTCGCGGCCGCGGCCGAAGGACAGCCGCATCAGGGCCAGCAGGTAGGCGCCGCCCAGCAGCGCCAGGCCCACCAGGCCTTGCTCGAACAGCACATGCAGGGCGGCGTTCTTGATGTGCCAGGGCAGGTGGTTGCGGTCGCTGGAGAAGAACCAGCGCGCCATCTCGCGGTTGAAGTCGCCATTGGCGATCAACTGGCGTCCCTGGGCGTCCTGCATGGCGATGCGGGCGATGTCGACCCGTGCACCGCGCGTGTCCAGCGACATCGAGAAGGTCACGAAGCGCGGCGCCCACCAGTCGCCCCCCAGGGCCGGCACCGGGCCGAGCTTGAACTGGCTGGTCTGCCAGCCGCCCATGCCGGTGGCGGGCGTGGATGCGGCGGCGTCCACCGCCGACGCGGCCTCGGCCGGCGCTTCGGCGCGCAGCGGCTTCAGCGCCGGTTCGGTGCTCTGGCAGTTGTCCGGATAGATCAGGTTCTTCTCGCAGATCTGCATCACCAGGTTGGCGTCGGCGGCCGTGCGATGGACCAGGGTGATGGCGACGGGGCCGGGCGCCGGCGCGGGGATGCGCTGGCTGACGCGGAACTGCTCGCCGTGTCCCAGCAGATGCTTGCCGGCGGCCAGTGCCAGATAGGACTCGGTGGGGTCGTGGCGCAGCCGGTAGTCGCCGATCTGGCTGCTGACCGGGCCGTCGTAGAAATTGCTCGGCACGAAGCGCCCCGCGCCCTTGCCCAGCAGCCATTGGCGGCCGCCATGCAGCAGGCGCAGGCCTTCGCGCCAATGCGTCAGGCGGGTCTGGCCATCTTCCTTCCAGGTGGCGACCCGGTCGCGCAGATAGCCGCCTCCGCCCAGGGCCGCGACGATGGCCATGACCAGCATCAGCCCGGCCACCAGCAGGGCGCGCTTGCGCCAGCCGGCCTTGCCGGTGCTGCCCGCGCCTTGCAGGGGCCACAGCCGGCCTTCCAGCAGCATGGCCGCCCACAGCGCGGCCAGGGCCAGGCCCGCGGCGCCGGCGGTCCACCGGCCCGAGGTGCCGCCCCAGTAGTCGGCCACGATGACCATGGTGCTCAGCAGCCAGAACCAGCAGGTCGAGACCAGCAGCACATAGATGGGCCGCACCTGGCCGGGCTCGTCGCGCCAGCGCAGCGCAGCACAGCACAGCAGGGCGACGACGTTGAGCACATAGGCCGCCTTGGGCACGGCCAGGGACAGGGCCCAGCTCGCGCCCCCCAGCACCAGGGCCAGCAGGCCGCCCATGATGACGGCCGTCAGCCGCTGGCCGAAGGCCGGCAGCCACAGGCTGGCCGGCATAGTCAGCAGGATGACCATGACGAAGAACAGGGCCAGCAGGCCGCGGTAGCCGCCACCGCCGAAGACCAGGGCGGCCGCCAGCGCGAAGGCGCCGGCCATGGCCAGGGCGCCGATCTTGCCCAGGCGCGACAAGGGCGCGTCCACGGCGCCCAGGGTGCTGTCGATGCGGCTGCTGTCGGGCTCCGACGCCGCTGCGCGCCGGCGCTGGGCGTCGGCCAGCATGACCATGGGGATGAGGGCCAGCGGCAGCGCCAGGTAGACACCGCGCGAGAAGGTGGTCAGGCAGGCATAGGCCGCCAGCAGGGCGACGACCAGGCCGACGGCGAAGCGCCACGGCGAGCGCGTGCGCAGCAGAGCCAGCAGCGCGAAAGGCAGGGTCAGCACCAGGAAACCGTCCAGGGCCGCACCGCCGACATGCATCTCCCAGAACAGGGCCGTCGTGCGGTAGTCGGTGGAGAAGTCCAGCAGGCCGGTGTAGGCCAGGCGCTCCCACAGCGCCGCCGCGCTCCCGCCGGCCAGGGCCAGCACCAGGCCCAGCAGCAGGCCACGCGAGAAGCCCCGCGGACGCGCCGTCGCCGCGGCCGTCCACAGCGGCAGCATGGCCAGGGCCAGGAAGATGGCCTTGGCATTTCGCACCGAATTCATGGCCTCGTGATAGCCATGGAACCAGCCGAAGACGAAGCCGCCGGCGTCGGCGAAGCCGCGCTTGATGCTCCATGCCGCCGACAGCGCCAGCGCCACCAGCAGCACGACGACGACCGGTGAATAGACCAGGCCGTGGCGCCAGGCCGGTGCGCGGTCGCGGGCGTTCAGCTGCAGCGCGTAGGCGAGATAACCCCCGCAGCCGCAGGCCATGACGAGGAGGTCCATCTCCTCGAAGCTGATCCAGCCGGTCCACGGCGCCAGCCCCACCAGCGGCAGGGGCGCCAGCAGCAGCACCGGGGTCTTGACCCAGAACAGGGCCGCCAGCAGCACGACGGCACCCCAGGCGGCCAGCGCCAGCGGGCCCGACAGCGGGTGGTGCCAAGCCAGCTCGGCGCCGACAAGACCGAAGGCCGCGCCGGCCACGAGGGCCAGCCACTGGGTCTTGGTGGCAGGCAGCCTGAGCTGCAGCTCGCCCAGGCCCATCAGGCCCGGGGTGGCAGGGGCGGCCCCGACGGCAGCCATCAGCGCCTGCGGCGCAGGCCGGCCAGCAGGCCCAGCCCGCCCAGCAGCAGCGCCGCGCTCGCGGGCTCAGGCACGGCGGTGACCTGGATGTTGTCGAAGCCGACGATTTCGCCCGGGCCGGCGTGGAATTCACCGTTGATGGTCACGCTGGTCACGGTGGCGAGCACGCTGGCCAGCGACGGGCCCCAGCCGGCAGCGGGCGTCAGCGTTGCGCTGTAGTGGCGCCACTGGCCGTCAGGCGCGCCGGGCGCGAGGTCGAGCACCACGCTGCCGCCCGGGCCGCTGATGCGGACCTCGCCGAAGCCCGACCAGTCGACCGATGCGTTGTTGACGGTCTTCGCGTCGAAGGACAGCGTGCCGCCCGCGTAAGCCGACCAGTTGCCCAGCCAGGCTGCCGGTGCGGTGAACAGGATGTCGGTGTTGCCGTCGATGTCCTCGATCTGCACCCAGCCGCCGCCGTTGCCGCCACTGGCCTGCCAGGTCTGGGTGCCGCTGCCCGCGGGGATGGTCCAGCCTTCGTCACCGGTGGTGAAGCCGGCGGCCGAGACGGCCAGGGGCAGGGCGGAGCCAAGGGCGATCAGGGTCGCGCGCAGGGAAGGGGCCATGGGAACCTCCAGGGGGTGGGGGTCGCATTGTTGCCGAGGGCCGCATGCGGCGCACCCCCAAACAATCCCCGTGCCCCCGACTGCGGGGTCAGCCGTGCGGCTGGCTCTGCGAGCTGGCGGTGGAGGCGGGCGTCTCGGCGACGCGGGCCGCCGCCATCGCCAGCAGGCCCAGGCCGGCGGCAGCGCCCAGCCACAGCCAGCGCTTCCACCAGGCCGCGGGCTTGCGGGCCGGCGTGGCCTGGGTCGTGGCACTGGCGGAGCTGCGCGAGGGGCTCAGGCCCAGCCATTCACGCAATTCGTCGGCCAGGCTTTCGGCACCGCGCATGCGCAGCTCCGGCGAATCGGCCATGGCCGAACGCAGCACGGCGTCCAGCTTGATCTGCTGGGCTTCCTTCATCATTGGCCACTGGTCACCGGCACTGCCGCGCAGCGGCGCCAGGCCCTTGGGCGTGTCTTCCCAGCCGCAGACCAGCACGCGCGCCAGGGCACCCAGGCCGAAGACCTCGCTGGCCAGGCTGGGCGGCTCGCCATTGCGGCGCTCGGGGGCGATGAAGGCCGCCGAGGCGCCCAGGCTGAGGCCGCGGTCGAAAGGGTCGGTCGGATCGGGGATCTTGGTCAGGCCCAGGCCCATCAGGCGCACATCGCCTTCGGGGCCGAGCCAGATCATGGCGGGGTCGATCTCGGCCAGCAGCCAGCCTTGCTGGTGGGCCGAGCGCAGGGCTTCGCAGAGCTGCACCAGCAGCTCGACGCGCTGGCGCAGGTTCAGGCTGTGCAACTGGGGCAGCAGGGGCTCGCCATGCTGGCCCTCGATGATCAGATAGGGGTGGGCATCGGGCGTCACGCCGCTGTCGCTGGGCACGGCGATGTGGGCATGCTGGAGCTTGCCCAGGTCGCCGGCCTGGTCGGCATAGCGCAGCATGACGCCGGCGCCCTGGTCGCTGCGGTCCAGCACCAGCACGGCCGCCTTCTGCTCCTTGGCCAGGGCGTGATGGGCGCTGTACCACTGGCCGGCATGCGCCTGCTCGCCGTCCGGCAGGGGCTTTTCCAGCCGCCAGACGCCCAGGGCCTGCCCTTCGTCCAGCGGCGCGGCGGCGGCTGGCGGTGGCAGGGACAGATTGGGCATGCGCATGGCGCGGCATATTAGGGGTGACCCCAGGGGGCTCGCCATCCCCCGTTGTTACAAACGGCGACCGTCCGAGCATTCGCTCACGCCCCTGATACTCGCGCGCCAAGATGCTTGCGGTCCTCGCCACGACCTTTCCTTTCTTCGCCCTGGTGCTGTGCGGCTGGCTGGCCGCCGAGCGCGGCCTGTTGCCCGACAGCGCCATTCCGGGCCTGAACGGCTTCGTGCTGTTTTTCGCGCTGCCCTGCCTGCTGTTCCGCTTCGGTCGCGACACGCCGGTGCTGGAGCTGCTGAACCCGGCCTTGCTCGGCGTCTATGTCAGCTCGGCCCTGCTCATCGTCTTCTTCACGGTGGCGACGACGCTGTCCGAGCGCGTCGGCATGAAGGATGCCGCCTTCGGCGCGCTGGTGGCCGCCTTCCCCAACACCGGCTTCATGGGTGTGCCGCTGATCGTGGCGCTGCTGGGCAGCCCGGCCGGCGGGCCGGTCGTCAGCACCATCCTGGCCGACCTCTTCGTGACCAGTTCGCTGTGCATCGCCCTGGCCCAAGCCGGCGCCAGTGGCCATGCGGGCCGCGCCGCATTCGTGCAGGCTTTGAAGGCGGCGGCGTCCAACCCGCTGCCCTGGTCGATTGCCCTGGGTGCGCTGCTGGGCGCCAGCGGCCGGGTGCTGCCAGGCCCGCTGGCCAAGGTCATCGCCATGCTGGGCGATGCGGCCTCACCGGTGGCCCTGTTCACCATCGGCGCGGTGCTGAGCCGCTCGGGCCGCGCCAACCGCAAGGCCGGCCGCGTGACGCCGCCGGCCCTCTACCTGCCGGTGGCGGCCATCAAGCTGCTGCTGCATCCGGCCCTGGTCTTCGCGCTGGGCGCCGCGGCGCGCTGGCTCGGCGCGCCGCTGCCCTGGCCGCAGCTTGTCGCCCTGACGCTGGCGGCGGCCCTGCCGAGTGCCAGCAATGTGTCACTGCTGGCGGAGCGTTATGGGGCCGACAACGGTCGCGTGGCGCGCATCATCCTGGCGTCGACGGCGCTGGCCTTCCTGACGTTCAGCGCCCTCGCCACCGTCCTCATGTAGGCCCATTGCCGTGGCGTCAGCAGGGCCTCGCCTGCGGCAGGTTGATGACGATGCGCAGGCCGCCGCCATCGCGGTTGCTCAGCGCGACGCGGCCGTCGTGAGCCTCGGCGATCTCGCGCACCAGGGCCAGGCCCAGGCCCGTGCCGCCCTGGGATCCGGGCTCGGAGCGCTTGGTCGAATAGAAGGGCAGCAGAGCCTGGTGCAGCACGGCCTCGCTCATGCCGGGGCCGCGATCCGTCACCTCGATGCGCAGCTCGCTGCCGACCAGGGTCAGCCTGAGGGCGATCTCGTCCGGGTCGCTGCCCGATTCGTGGGCGTTCTTGATCAGGTTCAGCAGGGCCTGTTCGATCTGGGCTGGATCGAACCAGCCCGGCTGCGCCGGCACCTCGCCGTCGAGGTTGAACTCGCCCAGCGTGCCCAGGCGGTTCAGGAAGGCGGCCCAGTCGACGCTCTCGCGGCGTGGTGCCGGCAGCTTGGCAAAGCTGGCATAGCCCGACAGGAAGCCGTGCAGATGCGCCGCGCGCTCGCCGATGCTGGCCAGCACCTGGGGCAGGCGTTCGGTATTGCCGCGCCGCGCCAGCTCGGCGCCGCTGTGGGCCAGCGAGGAGATGGGCGCGAGCGAGTTGTTCAACTCATGGCTGAGCACGCGGATGACGCGCTTCCACGTCGCCACCTCGGCGCGCGACAGCTCGCGTGTCATGCGCCTGAGCAGCCGCAGCCGGTGCGGCTGACCTTGCAAGCGAAACGTTCGGGTGCTGTGGTGGAAGGTCTCCTCCGATCCGTCGGGCAGCGTCACGGCGAAGAGCCGGTCGCCGTCGCCCGCCAGCGCTTCGCGCAGCGTCTCGGGCAGGTTGGCGATGACGGTGGGAAAGTCCAGCCCGGTCAGGCTGCGGCCGTCGCCCAGCAGCTGGCGCGCGGCCAGGTTGGCGATGGCGATGCGCTCGCTCGGCGCCGTCAGCACCAGGGCCACGGGCGTGTTCTGCACCACGGTGTCCAGCAGCAGCTCGCGCTGGGCCAGATGCTGGCGCTGTTCGCGCAGGGCCAGGCCCAGCTCGGCATGCAGACGCATCAGCACGGCCAGTTCGGGCGGACCGTTCGGCGCGAGGTTGAAGCTGAAGTCGCCATCGCGGTAGCTCAGCACGGCGCCTTCGAGGGCGCGCGTGAGCTTCAGCAGCGGTGCCAGCCAGAAGGCCGCCAGCCAGCCGACCAACGGCAGCATCACCAGCACCGCCACGGCAAGTGCGATGCCGGCGTCCAGCCCCGCGCGGCGCACACCGAGAATGACGAGAGGTGGCACGACTGCCGCCGCGCCGAGGGCCAGCAGGGCGCGGGTGCGCAGGGACAGCAAGGGCGTCAAGGTTCTATTCCATAACGTTCCAGCCGCCGGTACAGCGCCTGGCGCGACAGGCCGAGCTGGCCGGCTGCGCGGCTGACGACGCCGCCGGCCGCGTTCAGCGCCGCGACAACGGTCTCGCGGCTGGGTTCGTCGAGGTTGCGCCAGGCGCCGCCGCCAATGCCGCTGGCCTCCTCCAGGCCCAACAGCGTCGGCGTGATCTCGCCGCCCTGGCAGAGCAGGGCCGCGCGTTCGACGGCGTTCTTCAGCTCGCGCACATTCCCCGGCCAGCGGTGGGCCAGCAAGGCCTCGCGCGCCGCTTCGCTCAGCCGCGCGCGGCCGGCCAGGAAGTGCTCGGCCAGCGGCAGCACATCGTCGCGCCGCTCGGCCAGCGGCGGCAGCTTGAGCTCGATGAGGTTGAGGCGGTAGAACAGGTCTTCGCGGAAGCTGCCTGACTTCACCATCGAGCGCAGGTCGGCGTTGGTGGCGCTGAGCACGCGCACCCTGACCTGGCGCGTCTTGCTCGAGCCCAGACGTTCGAACTGACCGGTCTCCAGCACCCGCAGCAGCTTGACCTGGCCGGCCAGCGGCAGGTTGCCGATCTCGTCCAGAAACAGCGTGCCGCCATCCGCCGCCTCGAAGCGGCCCACGCGTGCCTTGGCCGCGCCGGTGTAGGCGCCGCTATCGCTGCCGAACAGCTCGGCCTCGATGAGGTCGGCCGGCAGGGCGCCGCAGTTCAGCGCGACGAAGGGGCCTTCCTTGGCCGACGAGTTGGCATGCACAAAGGCCGCGACGCGCTCCTTGCCGGCGCCGTTGGGGCCGGTGATCAGCACGGGAACCGGCGCCGCGGCGATCTGGCCGGCCAGCTCCAGCAGATTGGCCGTGGCGTCGGAGCCGAACACCAGCCCGGCCAGGTCGTAGCGCCGCGCCAGCGCCGCGCGCCGTTCGCGCCGGGCCTCGCGCAGCCGAGCGATTTCGCGGTTAGCTTCGTCGAGCTCCAGCAGGTTCTCGACGGTGGCGATCAGCTTGGCGTCGTCCCAGGGCTTGGCGAGATAGTCGGCCGCGCCGGCCTTGACGAGGGCGACGGCGGCGTCCAGCCGCGTCCATGCGGTCAGCAGGATGACGGGGAGGTCCGGGCGGCGCGCGCGGATGGCGCGGAACAACTGCTCGCCTTCCTCGCCCGAGGTGGTGTCGGCCGTGAAGTTCATGTCCTGGATGACGAGGCCGTAGGCGCGCTGGTCCAGCAGGGCGAGGCCTTCCTCGGGACTGGCGGCGACGCTGGCCTCGATGTCGTGCAGGGACAGCAGCAGCTCCAGGGCCTGCCCCACGCCGGGATGGTCGTCGATGATCAGTACGCGTCGCATGGGCCGGGAGGATAGGGTGGATTCCGTCCCTCGCAGCTGCTACAGGTTTAACGCCTCGTTACCTCTGGCCTCACCGCTCTAGGTGTTTACCTAGGCGGTTTTACATGGCAGTGAAATGAGGCGCGTCGCATACTGCGCCGCTTCGCGCGCGTAGACGCGCAGTTCTCAAATGCCGCCACCGCGGCCTTGCAACGTCGAAGGGATTCAAGCCATGTCCTCTGTGGGAATTGATGCCGTGCCCGGTCCGGGCCGGAGTGCCGGTTTGCTCGATAAGGAGCGAACCATTGCCGGTGCCGGCTTCAACCGCTGGCTGGTACCGCCGGCAGCGTTGGCCATCCATCTTTGCATCGGCATGGCCTATGGCTTCTCGGTGTTCTGGCTGCCCTTGTCCAAGGCCCTGGGCATCAAGGAGGCCATCAAGTGCGGCCCCGAGGTTGGTTTCTTTCAGGAACTGTTTGTTTCCAACTGCGATTGGAAGGTTTCCACGCTGGGCTGGATGTACACCCTGTTCTTCGTCTTCCTCGGTTGCGCTGCGGCCATCTGGGGTGGCTGGCTGGAACGCTCCGGCCCGCGCAAGGCCGGCGTCGTGTCGGCCGTGTGCTGGTGCGGCGGCATGCTGATCTCGGCCCTGGGCATCCATCTGCACCAGTTCTGGCTGATGATCCTGGGCAGCGGGGTCATCGGCGGCATCGGCCTGGGCCTGGGCTATATCAGCCCGGTGTCGACGCTGATCAAGTGGTTCCCGGACAAGCGCGGCATGGCCACCGGCATGGCCATCATGGGCTTTGGCGGCGGCGCCATGATCGGCTCGCCGCTGGCGGCCGAGCTGATGAAGAACTTCGCCACGGCCAACGACGTCGGCGTGACGCAGACCTTCATCGTCATGGCCCTGGTTTATTTCGTATTCATGATCGGCGGCGCCTTCGGCTACCGCGTGCCGCCCACCGGCTGGAAGCCGGCTGGCTGGACCGCACCCGCCGCGCAGACGGCCAACGCCATGATCACGCAGCGCCATGTGCACGTGAAGAAGGTCTGGGGCATTCCGCAGTTCTGGCTGGTGTGGATCGTGCTGTGCATGAACGTGTCGGCCGGCATCGGCGTCATCGGCATGGCCAGCCCCATGCTGCAGGAAGTCTTCGGTGGCGCGCTGATCGGCATCCCAGCCAAGTTCGGTGAGCTCGACAAGGCCCAGCTGGCCAAGATCGCGGCCGTGGCCGCCGGCTTCACCGCCCTGCTGAGCCTGTTCAACATCGGCGGTCGCTTCTTCTGGGCCAGCCTGTCGGACAAGTTCGGCCGCAAGGTCACCTACGTCATCTTCTTCGTGCTGGGCGGCCTGATGTACGCCAGCATCCCGAGCAGCGCGGCTGCCGGCTCCAAGCTGGCCTTCGTCGGTGCGGTCTGCGTCATCCTGAGCATGTACGGCGGCGGTTTCGCCACCGTGCCGGCCTATCTGGCCGACCTGTTCGGCACGCAGATGGTGGGCGCCATCCACGGCCGCCTGCTGACGGCCTGGGCCTTCGCCGGCATCCTGGGCCCCATCGTCGTGAACTACATGCGCGATTACCAGCTGGGCCTGGGCATCCCGCGCGAGCAGGTCTACAACCAGACCATGTACATCCTGGTGGGCATGCTGGTCGTCGGCCTGATCGCCAACCTGATGATCAAGCCCGTGGCCGACAAGTACTTCATGACCGAAGCCGAACTGGCCGAGGAAAAGCGCCTGGCGCACGAGCGTGCGGCAGCGGCCGAAGTGGGTGCCGGCAGCGGCAGCACGGCTGCGACTTCCAGCGTCACCGTGATCCTTGCCTGGGCCGCCGTGGGCATCCCGCTGGCCTGGGGTGTGTACAAAACCCTGATCAACGTCGGCAAGTTCTTCAACTGATAGCGTTCGCGCTGTAGGCTGACAAGCCCCGCCGCCTATGCCAGGCGCGGGGCCTTTTTCTTGGTAGACGAGCAATGAGCGAACAGAAGATCGAGCTGTACGACGGTCCGGCCGGCGGCTGGGGTGCGTTGAAGAGCGTGGCCCGCCACCTGAACGAGCAGGGCGTGCCCGTGAAGGGCGCCAAGACCCTGCTGCATGCCAACCAGCCGGATGGGTTCGACTGCCCGGGCTGTGCCTGGCCCGACCGCGACCATCGCTCGACCTTCGAGTTCTGCGAAAACGGCGCCAAGGCCGTGGCCGCCGAAGCGACCGCGCGGCGCGCCACGCCCGAGGTCATCTCGGCCAAGACGCTGAAGGAATGGGCCGAGGTCTCCGACTTCGACCTGGAAGCCATGGGCCGCCTCACCGAGCCCATGCGCTATGACGCCGAGACCGACCGTTATCAGCGCACCAGCTGGGACGCTGCCTTCGCGCTGATTGCCCAGGAACTGCAGGCCCTGCCCAACCCCAACGAAGCCATCTTCTACACCTCGGGGCGCACCAGCAACGAGGCCGCCTTCCTCTACCAGCTGTTCGTGCGCGAGTACGGCACCAACAACTTCCCCGACTGCTCCAACATGTGCCACGAGCCCAGCGGCTCGGGCCTGCGGCCGACCATCGGCGTCGGCAAGGGCACGGTGACCCTGCACGACTTCGAGCAGGCCGACTGCATCCTGGTCTTCGGCCAGAACCCCGGCACCAACCATCCGCGCATGCTGGGCGAGCTGCGCGCCGCCCGCAAGCGCGGCGCCAGGATCGTCAGCTTCAACCCGCTGAAGGAACGCGGCCTGGAGCGCTTCGCCGATCCGCAGGACAAGCTGGAGATGATCACCTTCGGCTCGGCGCCGATCAGCAGCCACTACTTCCAGCTGCAGGTCGGTGGCGACTTCGCCCTGCTCAAGGGCATGTGCAAGCGCGTCGTCGAGCTGGACGATGTGGCCCAGGCGGAGGGCCGTCCGCGCGTGCTGGACGTGGCCTTCATCGCCGAGCACACGAAGGGCTTCGAGTCCTTCATCGCCGAGCTGCGCGAGCAGCCCTGGGAGCCGCTGGTGGCCGCCTCGGGCCTGACGCGCGAGCAGATCGTGCAGGCGGCCGACCTCTATGCGACGAGCGAGCGCGTCATCGCCTGCTGGGGCATGGGCATCACCCAGCACCGGCACTCGGTCAAGACCATCCAGATGATCGTCAACCTGCTGCTGCTGCGTGGCAACCTCGGCCGCGAAGGGGCCGGGGCCTGCCCGGTGCGCGGCCACAGCAATGTGCAGGGCGACCGCACCATGGGCATCTACGAGAAGCCCGCGCCGGCCTTCCTGGACAAGCTCGGCCAGGTCTTCGGCTTCGAGCCGCCGCGCGAGCATGGCTACGACACCGTGGGTGCCATCCAGGCCATGCTGGACGGCAAGGGCAAGGTCTTCATCGCCATGGGCGGCAACTTCGCCGCCGCCACGCCGGACACGGCGGCCACCTGGCGCGCCCTGCGCCAGTGCGAGCTGACCGTGCACGTGACCACCAAGTTCAACCGCAGCCATGTCGTGCATGGCCGCCAGGCCCTGGTGCTGCCGGTGCTGGGCCGCACCGAGATCGATGTGCAGGCCACCGGCCCGCAGGGCGTCACGGTGGAAGACTCCATGAGCATGGTGCATCTGTCGGCCGGCATGAACGCGCCGGCCTCCGAGCACCTGATCTCCGAGCCCATGCTGGTCGCGCGCATGGCCGCCGCCACGCTGAAAAACAGCCGCACGCCCTGGCTGGCCCTGGCCAGCGACTACGCCAGCATCCGCGACAAGATTGAAGCCGTGCTGCCCGATTTCGCCGGCTTCAACGAGAAGATCAAGAAGCCCGGCGGCTTCCGGCTGCGCAACACGGCCAGCGAACGCGTCTGGGTCACGCCCAGCGGCAAGGCCGAGTTCTCCACGCATGCCATGCCCACCGACCTGGCCGTGCAGCGGATTGCCGAGCGCCAGCGCGATGTACGTGTGTTCACGCTGACGACGCTGCGCTCCCACGACCAGTACAACACCACCATCTACGGCCACGACGACCGCTACCGCGGCGTCTACGGCCACCGCCGCGTCGTCTTCATCAATGCCGAGGACTTGAAGGATGTCGGCCTGAAGGCCGGCGACTGGGTGGACCTCACCAGCCTCTACGTCAGCGAGACCGGCAGCGAGGTGCAGCAGCGCCATGCCGAGCGCTTCCTGCTGGTCGAGTACGACATCCCGCGCGGCTGCCTGGCCAGCTACTACCCCGAGACCAACCCGCTGGTGCCGCTGGAGAGCTTCTCCCTCACGGCCCGCACGCCGACGTCCAAGTCCATTCCGGTGGTGCTGAAGAAGCATGCAGGAACAGCTGCTGCAAACGCTGCATGAGATCGCGCCCGGCGGTGAGCCGGTCGCCCTGACGCGTCTGGCCAAGCGGCTGGACGAGCGGGTCAGCGTGCTGCTGCGCGAGCTGAACCGCCTGACCGACGCCAGCATCGGCGGCGTGGTCGGTCCCGGCTGGTTGGCCGTGGAGGTGGACGAAAGCGGCCGCTGGACCGCGCGGCTGACCGAGGCCGGCCGCCGTTATCTGAGCGAAGGCTCCGTGAGCTAGTCTTGGCCCATGGGCCTGCGAGTCGCCATCGTCTATCCCGGCAGTGCTGAACAGCGCGACGCCGCCACGCCGCACAACAACCGCTTTGCGGCCTTGTTCGCCGCCTTCGCTGCGCAAGGCGCGGAGGCCGTCCCCATCGTCTATGCGGATGACTGGGCGGCAGAGCTGCTTGCGCCACTGAGCGCGCAGGATGCCGTCCTGGTCTGGGTCAACCCCATCGAGGCGGGTCGTTCGCGCGCGGTGCTGGATGCGTTGCTGCGCGAGGTCGCGGCGGCGGGCGTGCTGGTCAGCACCCATCCCGACGTCATCCTCCAGCTCGGCACCAAGGACGTGCTGGTCGAGACCCGCGACCTCGGCTGGGGCAGTGACTGCCACCGCGTCGACAGCCTGGCCCAGCTCGCTGTCGACCTGCCATCCCGGCTGGCCCAGGGGCCGCGCGTGCTCAAGCAATGGCGCGGCCATAGCGGCATCGGCATCTGGCGCGTCCAGGGGCTGGGCGACCGTCTCGTGAAGCTTCGCCATGCCCAGCGTGGCAGCGCCGAGGAGGTCGTCAGCCTGGATGAGGCCGTCGCTCGCATGGCACCGTATTTCGAACAGGGCGGCCATATGGTCGACCAGGCCTGGCAGCCCCGCCTGCCCGAGGGCATGCTGCGCGCCTATCTCGTGCAGGACCGCGTGGCCGGCTTCGGCGTGCAGGACGTCGTGGCCCTGCATCCGGCGGCAGAGCCGGTGCCGCGCGTCTACCACCCGGCCGATCTCGCCGCGGGACAGGTGCTGAAGCGCCGGCTCGAAACCGAATGGGTGCCCGCGTTGCAGGCGCGCTTCGGACTTGCCCGCCAGGCCCTGCCCCTGCTTTGGGACTGCGACTTCCTGCATGGCGCCGGTGGCGACTGGGTGCTGTGCGAGATCAACGTCAGCAGCGTCGCCCCCTTCCCGGACTCGGTCATCGCGCCGCTGGTGCAGGCGGTCATCGAGCAGGCGGGGCGTCGATGAACGCGCCGGCGCTTCGGGGCGGTCTGCTGGCCTTGCTGGCCGCCGTGCTCTTTGGTCTCAGCACGCCGCTGGTGCAACGTGCGGGGGCCGGTTGCGGGCCGTGGACGACGGCCGCGCTGCTCTACGCCGGCGCGGCGCTGCTGGGCGCCCTGTCGCGGCGGCCGGCGGAGCGGGAGGCACGTGTCGCGCGTGCGGACCTGCCGCGCTTGCTCGCCATGGCCCTGTTCGGCGCGGCCCTCGGTCCGGCGGCCCTGGCCTGGGGCCTGCAGCGCAGCAGCGCCACGGGTGCGTCCCTGCTGCTGACGCTGGAGGCTCTGTTCACGGCCTTGCTGGCGGCGGTGCTCTACCGCGAGCAGCTGGACGGGCGGGTGCGCATGGCCCTGGCGTTGCTGACGGCGGGCGGTGCGGCCCTGGTGCTGGATGCCGGTCGCGTCGGTGGCGGCCAGCTCAGCGGCTTGCTCGCCGTGCTGGGCGCGACCCTGGCCTGGGGCCTGGACAACACCCTGTCGCGCGGCCTGGCTGAGCGCGATCCCAGCCAGGTGGTTGCCGTCAAGGCCAGCCTGGGCGTGCTGATGAGCGCGCTGGCGGCCACGCTGGCAGGCGAGGGCTGGCCGACACCCACTGCGGCCGTGGCGCTGTTCCTCATCGGTGCGACCGGCTATGGCCTGAGCCTGCGTTTCTACCTGCTGGCCCAGCGCGTCTTCGGCGCTGCGCGCACCGGCTCGGTGTTCGCCTTCGCACCCTTCATGGGGGCGCTGGTGGCACTGCTGCTGGGCGACCTGTCGGGCGGGCCGTGGATGGCGGTCGGCGGGGTCTTGATGTTGGCGGGCGTGGTGCTGCACCTGGCGGAGTCGCACAGCCATGAGCATGTGCACGAGGCGCTGGCGCATGAGCACGCCCACCGGCATGACGATGGCCATCATGACGACCATGGGCACAACCCCCTGCCCGTGGGCGAGCACAGCCACCCGCACCGGCACGCCCCCACGCGGCACGCTCATCCGCATGTGCCGGATGCCCATCACCAGCACACGCACTGAGGTGGCTCAGTCTCCCAGCCTGTCCAGCAGGGCGGCGTCCACGATGTCTATGCTGCGATAGCCCAGCTTCAGCGCGCCGGCCTTGGCCAGCTCGCCCAGCTCCTTGCTGAGGGTCTGGCGCGTCAGGCCCAGCATCATGGCCAGGGCCTCCTGCGAGACCGGCAGCTGGCGACGCGGCTCGGTGGCCTGTGTCGCGTCACCACGCGCCAGCAGGGCCAGGCGGCGCGCCAGCCGTGCGCGCGTGGGCCGCAGCGTGGCGTCCTCGACGATGCCGAACAGCGTCCGCAGCCGGCCCGCCATCAGCCGCGCCAGGGCGGTGGCGAACACCGGGTTCTGCATGAAGCGCGCAAAGGCCTCGGCCGGCACGGCTAACACCGCCGTCGCGCCGACGGCGGTGGCGTCGTGCACGCGCGGACCCGCATCCAGCAGCGAGATCTCGCCGAACCAGTTGCCGGGCTCCAGCACGGCGAGGATGGATTCGGTGCCGTCCGCCGACACGCTGCTGGCCTTGATGGCGCCGCGGCAGACGGCATGCCAGTCACCCGGCGCGTCGCCCTGGCGGAACAGCACCTCGCCCGCGGCCAGCTTCTGCACGCGGCCGGCGGCCAGCACGGCGTCGGCCAGCGTGGGCGGCAGGGTGGCGAACCAGGGATTGGCGCGCAGGGCCTGGAGGTCGGACATGCCCTGAATTGTCCGGTTTCAGACAGAGCGTCACGCCCCTGGCATGCCCCAATCGCGGCACAACAAACCAGGAGACAAGCATGACCGCTACCGTGCGTGACCAGGTCAGCGCCGAAGAATGGAAGCTGCGCGAGGACCTCGCCGCCTGCTACCGGCTCGTTGCGTGGATGGGTTGGGACGACCTCGTCTTTACCCACATCAGCGCCCGCGTGCCCGGGCCTGAACACCATTTCCTGATCAACCCCTACGGCCTGATGTTCGACGAGATCACGGCGAGCAGCCTGGTCAAGGTCGATGCCGAATGCCGCAAGGTCATCGAGTCGCCCTACCCGGTCAACCCGGCCGGCTTCGTCATCCACAGCGCGGTGCATGCGGCCCGCCACGACGTGCAGTGCGTGCTGCACACCCACACGACGGCAGGCGTGGCCGTTAGCGCCCAGTCCGGCGGCGTGCTGCCGATCTCGCAGCAGTCCACCTTTGTGCTGGCGGCCCTGGGCACACATGAATACGAGGGCGTCGCCTTCCGCCCCGACGAGGGCCCGCGCCTGCAAGCCGACCTGGGTGCCAACACCTTCCTGCTGCTGAAGAACCATGGCCTGCTGACCGTCGGCGGCTCGGTGGCCGATGCCTTCCTGGCCATGCATGCCTTCGAGGCCACCTGCCGCATCCAGCTCGCCGCACAAAGCGGTGGCGGCACGCTGACGGAGGTGCACCCGGCCATCCTGCGTGGCACGGCCGAGGCCATGCGTGTGCAGACCGGCGGCATGGGCGGCGCCTTTGTGTGGCCGGCGCTGCTGCGCAAGCTGGACCGCATGGGCAGCAACTACAAAGACTGAGCCATGAGCACCATCGTGCTGACGAATGCGCTGCTCGTGGCGCTGGCCGTCGTCATGGCGGGCCTGGGCCTGTCGTTGACGGTCGACGACTTCCGCCGCCTGCGCGAGCACCCGCTCGCCGCCGTGCTGGCCCTCGGGCTGCAGCTCATCGTGCTGCCGCTGGTCTGCATCGGCGTCATCGCGGCCTTCCAGCTGCCGCCGCTCTATGCCGTCGGCCTGATGCTGCTGGCCGCTTCGCCCGGCGGCATCACGGCCAATCTGTTCAGCCATCTGTTCGGTGGTCACGTGGCGATGAATCTGTCGCTGACGGCGCTGAACACCTTGCTGTCCCTGGTCACGCTGCCGCTGATCGCCAACTGGGCCATCGCCCACTACGCCGGTGGCGGCCAGGTCGTGCCGCTGCCCTGGCAGAAGCTGGTGGAGGTCATTGGCGTCATCGCCGTGCCGGTGCTGATCGGCATGACGGTGCGACGCGCCAGGCCGTCACTCGCCGCGCGGCTGGAGAGGCCGGTGAAGGCGCTGTCGGCTGTGTTGCTGGTGGTGCTGACCGCACTCGCCATCGCCAAGGAGCGCGAGGCGCTGATGGGTGCCGCCGGCGAACTCGGCGGCGCGGTGCTGGTGTTCAACCTGCTGAGCCTGGCCGCGGGCTACGGCCTGGGCCGCATCGTCAAGTTGCCGCGGCCGCTGTGCATCGCCATCGGCTACGAGGTGGGCGTGCACAACTCGACGCTGGCCCTCTACCTCGCCCTCGGCGTGCTGCAGCAGTTCCCGGTCGCCCTGCCGGCAGCGCTCTACTCGGTCAGCATGTATGTGACGGCCCTGGCCTTCGGCTTCTGGCTGAAACGATCAGGCTGACCACATGCGGTGCAGGCTGGAGCTGATGTAGTTCAGCCGCGTGCGGTTCTCCCAGCTGATGTTGTAGCCCTCCAGCGCGTTGACCTCGTTCAGCGTCCACAGCAGCTCGCGCTGTTTCTCGTCGGGGATGTAGCTCTCGATGAAGGTGATGGCCACCAGGCGCTGGCCCGAGCGCACCGGCGTGACCTCGTGCAGGGTCGTCGACGGGTACAGGATCATCGAACCCGGCTCGCCCTTGATGGTGACGGCTTCGCTGCCGAGGTGGATGCGCAGCTCGCCGCCTTCATAGCTGGCCGGGTCGCCCAACCAGAGCGTGCCCGACACGTCGGAGCGCAGCGGGCCGCCCGGCACCGGCAGGAAGGCCGAGTCGGCATGCGCGCCATAGGTCATGCCGACGTCGTAGCGGGCCAGCGTCGGCGCCGCCACGCGCTTGGGGAAGACGAAGTTGCGAATCTCCTCGTTGCGCATGATGGCCTCGCCGGCGATCTGCGCCGCGCGCGCCGCCTCGGGCTGGGAGACATCCATCTGCAGATTGTTCTTGGCCAGGCTGTGCGGGTTGGACACGCGGCCGTCGACGAAGGGCAGCCCGCCGGCGATGCGCCTGAGCTCTTGGATCTCGGGGGCGGTCAGCACATCCTTGACCATCAGGAACATGGGGATACCTCTTCGCGGCTGCTGGGGCCGTGATTCTCGGCTGCCAGAATGACCTGCCCTGTCGACCTCCTGAACGCCACGATGAAACTGCTCGGCCGCCTCACTTCCATCAACGTTCGCAAGGTCACGTGGACCGCCGCGCAACTCGATCTGAAGCTGGATCGCGAAGACTGGGGCGCGGGCTTTCGCTCGCCCCAGGAGCCGGGCTATCTGGCCATGAATCCCAACGGCCTGATCCCGGTGCTCGTCGATGGCGACTTCACGCTGTGGGAGAGCAACAGCATCTGCCGCTACCTGGCCACCAAGGCAGGTGCCGCGGACCTGCTGCCCACCGAGCCGCAGGCACGCGCCCGGGTCGAGCAGTGGATGGACTGGCAGGCCGGTGAGCTGAACAACAGCTGGCGCGTCGCCTTCATGGCCCTGGTGCGAGGCCAGCCGGCCACGCCCGAGGCCATCGCGGCGGGCGTCGCCAGCTGGAACAAGCACATGAGCCTGCTGGACGCCCAGCTCGCGCGCACCCACGCCTTTGTGTGCGGCGAGACCTTCACGCTCGCCGACATCCTGCTGGGCCTGTCCACCCAGCGCTGGAAGAACGCCCCCATCGAGCGCGTGGCCCTGCCGGCCGTGGAGGCCTGGATGCAGCGCCTGAGCAGCCGGGCGGGATTTGCGGATTACGTGGACAACGGCATGCCCTGACGCGGCCTGCGTCGACTCCCCGGCTGAGGGGCCCTGGGATGCGGGGGCCGGCTGTCGAGGGCACCCAAGATAATTCGAGGCTTTTTGGCCCCGGGAGTCATCGCCGGGGCGGGAGGCTTGAAGATGAAACAGGTCGCATTGAACCTGACGGCAGTGCTTGCGGCACTGGGCTTGGTGGCTTGCGGTGGTGGGGGCGGTAGCAGCAGTGGCAGCCCCTCCAACGAGACACCTGCCCCCAGCTATCCCACCAGTGGCGCCTACGCCCCCGCCCTCAAGCTCAAGGGCTCGACGTCCAGCCCCACGGCCGGTCTGTCCCTGGTGCATGCCAGCGACCCCAGCGTGGAATACCTCATCGAGGACGGCGCCGCGTCGCTGACGGATACGCAGGTGGTCTATGCCGGCACGGTGAATGCCGGCGCCGGGCGGGTGGTCAACGTGACGCCCCATGCCCTGTTCTATGTGGTCGATGGCAGCCTGCGCCGCATCCCGCTCCAGGCCAACGGCAAGGCCCCCGCGACACAGGTCCGCAGCGCGACGCTGGACGGCGTCTGCAGCTTCGTGGCTGATACCGGCGCCAACGACTACGAGCACCCCGACGCGACGGTCATCGTCGTGAAGACCCGTGGCGCCGACAAGAGCTGCGGTACCGCCGATGACGGTCAGGCAGCGCTTCGCTACGACGCCACGGCCGCCGCCTTCGTCTCCGCCAGCTCGCCGGGCATGGGCACGATCCGCGATGCGGCGACCCTGGCGCCGGCCTATTGGGTGGACGGCTCCAACGTCTCCAGCGCCAGCAAGACCATCGTGTCGCTGGGGCATGCGATCGGCGGGCCGGTCACCCGGTTCCGGCGCGTGCTGGCCAGCGCGCCGGGCATGGCCCTCGTGGACTTCGGCAGCTCGGACGCCGAAAGCCAGCTGGGCGTCGTGGAGGTGGCGGGGCCGACTTTCACGGGGCTGGCCCAGGTCGTGACCGGTGGCGGCAACTGGCAGCTGCTGGGCCATGACGCCACCGCCTTCTACGTCTATCGCAACAGCGGCAGCTCGGTGCTGTCCACCTGGGCGCTCGTCAGGGTCACCAAGAGCCAGCCTGTGGCCACCCGCATGGCCAGCGGCAGCGGCCTGATCAACAGCGCCGCCATGGGCAGCGGCCTGCTCTATCTGACCGTGCAGCAGGCTTTCGGCAACAAGCTGTATTCGGTGTCCAAGAGCGGCGCCGGCGCATTGGTCGAGATGGAGTCGACGCCGGTCACCAGCCTGACGACGGTGCTGACCTCGGCCGGCGACACGCACCTGTTCCTGCGTGCCAGCACCTCGGGGGGCGTTCCCAACTATCGCGTGGACATGCAGGATGAAGGCGGTGTCGTGCGTGCCACGGCGGCCAACGCCCTGCCCACCGGGCTGATGGAACCTTCGTCCCTCCAGCTGACGCGCAGCGAGAACCGCAGCCGCTTCATCTACACGGCAGGCATGAGCAGCCTGGGCTTGTCGGACGCCAATCTTGTCAGCTTCGACGCCGGCACCGCCGCGGCCCAGCCGGTCGTGGTGGGCAAGCTGCCGAACGCCGCCAGCTTTGCAGGTAACCCCGTGCTCGCCAACGCGGCCATGGCCCTGGGCAACTTCGTCGCGGGCCAGGTCACGGCATCGAACAACGGCAGCTTTGTCACCAGCGGCGCCAAGGTGTTCTCGTTCAAGGCAGACACGGCGAACAGCCTGATCCTGACAAGCGCAACGCGCTGATCCGGTCGATGCTCAGGGCTGCTTCCCGGCGGCCTTGAGCCGGTCGAGGATGCGCTGGCCGTCGACCTTGGCCGCATCCATCTGCGCCTGCGTGGGTGGCGCCTTGAGCCGGAAACTGCCCTGCTTGGCAAGCGCCATCACCGTGGCCTGGGCGCCGGGCTGATTCATTTCGCCGTAGGCGTACATGAAGGCCAGGCGTTCGGCGTCGCTCAGGCCCCAGGCTTCGTTGGCCAGGGCGGCATTCAGCAGGCTCATGGGATGGCCCGCCTGGGCGTCGCGCCGCATGGCATCGGCCACCTCCTGCCTTTGCGGCGGCGTCAGGTCGCCGGCGGACACGGCCGCGGCGTAGACGGATGCCGCCTCGGGCACGCCCGCCCGCATGGCCCGCGAGGCCAGTTCGGGCAGCAGGGTGCGGTGCTGGGCCGTCACGGTCTGGCAGAGCCGCGCCTCGGCGTCCACCTCCTGCATCAGCTGGGTCATCATTTCGGGCACCGCGCCGTGGTCGCGCGCCAGCTCGTAGCTGGTGCGGCGCTGCTCTATCGAGGCACAGCCGCGCATCCATTGCACCGCTTCCCAGGCCGCGGCCACGTCGTTGCCGGCCTGGGCGCGTTCGATGTGCGGGCCGTAGCCCTCGGAGCCCACGCGCCGGGCGGGCGGCTTGGCCGCGGGAGGCGGCACGATCGTGGCCGATGCGGCCTGCGCGGCGGCGCCGCCGGCCGCGGATGCCGCCGAGGCTGCCGGAGGAAGATTCAAGGGCAAGGCGGCCACGGCGGGTGCGGGCGGCGTCGCGGCCGGGCTGGCCGCCGGTTCGCTAAGTGCAAGCCACAGTGCCACGGCAGCCGCGGCGCCGAGGGCGAGAAGGATGAAGGTCCGGCGGGAAGCAGTCGTCACGTGGCTCAGTTGGCGAAGTTGTAGCGCACGACGGCCACCGTCAGCGCGAACAGATAGCCGCAGGCAAAGCGGTCGATGCGCAGCACCGGGTCGCCGCGGCGGGCGCGCCACAGGCCCATCAGCGTCATCGCGAAGCCTGCCAGCACCGGCGTGACGACGAGATTCACCAGCCGCGGCCAGCCGTCGCGTGTCAGGTGGTGAGGCATCAGCCACACGCTGACCGCGCCGACGATGCCGCCCAGCAGCAGATAGCCGAGGACGGCCACCCAGATATTGGGCTGCTTGCGGAACGGTTCGGCCAGGGAGTGCAGGCCCAGCTCGACCAGCAGTTCGCCAAAGACCTGGAAGATCAGTTCGAGCAGCAGTTCAAGCAGGATTTCCAGGGGCGGCCTCCACGCGCATGCGAGGGGCGCAGCCTAGCCGAGGATTCGTCGGCATAGCACCCGAGCCTGAGGCTGGGTGAGTTTTCACGTGGACGAAAAAAGGCCCGCGGCGATGAAGCGCGCGGGCCAGGGCCGGATGGTGTGCGAGCCACCCGGCGGTCGATACGGGGCCTGTTGCCGCCGTGTGGACAGGCCTCAGCCGAGCCGCACCGGCACGAAGATCTGCTGGCCGTCGCGCGCCACCAGCAGGGCCACCGAGGCCGGCTTGCCCTTCAGCGCGTCGCGCACCTGCTCGACGCTCTCCACCGGCTTGCCGTTCATCGCCAGCAGCACGTCGCCGGGCTGCACGCCAGCCAGCTGGGCCGGGCCGGTCACGCGTTCGATCAGCAGGCCATGGTCCAGGCCGGAGCCACGCAGCTCTTGGCGCTCCAGCGGCCGCAGGGCCAGGCCCAGCGAGCCGCCCTGGGGCGATGCACTGGCCTCCTGCAGGTCCTTGTCGGCACGGCCCAGGCTGACGGTCTCGCTGACGCGAGACTTGTCGCGCCACAGCTCCAGCTTGAGCTTCTCGCCCGGGCGGGCCAGGCCGACGCGGCTGGACACATCACCCGCCACGCGCACCGGCTCGCCGTCGATGGCCGTGATGACGTCGCCCGCCTTCAGGCCGGCCTTGGCGGCGGCACTGTCGGGCATGACGCTGGACACCAGGGCGCCATCGGGCGCGCCCAGGCCGAAGGACGAGGCCAGCGGCGCTGACAGGTCCTGCAGCGTGACGCCCAGGCGTGCATGCTCGACCTTGCCGTGGGCGACGATCTGGTCCTTGACCTTCAGCGCCACGTCCACCGGGATCGAGAAGGCCAGGCCCTGGAAGCCGCCGTTCTGCGAATAGATCTGCGCGTTGACGCCGACGACGCGGCCGGCCGCATCGAACAGTGGGCCGCCCGAGTTGCCGGGATTGACGGCCGCGTCAGTCTGGATGAAGGGCACGACGCTGTCGCCCGGCAGCGAACGGCCCTTGGCGCTGACGATGCCCTGCGTGGCCGTCTGCTCGAAGCCATAGGGTGCGCCGATGGCCAGCACATAGTCGCCGACCTGCACCTGGCGCGGGTCGCCGAGCTGCACGGTGGGCAGGCCCTTGGCATCGAGCTTGAGCACGGCGATGTCGGTGGCCGGGTCGCTGCCCAGCACCTTGGCCGAGAACTCGCGGCGGTCGCTGAGCTTGACGGTGACCTGCTTGGCTTCGCGCACCACATGGGCATTGGTCAGCACCAGGCCATCGCTGCTGATGATGAAGCCCGAGCCCTGGCCGCGGAAGGGTTGCGGCCCCTGCTGCGGCATGCGCAGGCCCGGGATGCCGCGGAAGAAGCGGAAGAAGGGATCGCTGTCGTCGTCGCCTCGGCCACCGCGGGCGACGGGGGCCTCGTCGCCGTCGTCATTGCCGGCCTTGTGCAGGCCGGATACGGTGATGCCGACGACGGCTGGGCCCTGGGTCTGCACGATGGCGCGGTAGTTGGGCAGCTGGGCCGGCGGCAGGGCGACGGCGGGCGCGGCGAGCGTGGTGGCAGCAGCGGCGGTGGCGACGGTCGCCGCGGGTGCTGCTTCACCCGCCACTGGCGCATTGACCGGCGCCTTGCCCTGCAGCCAGGCCGGCGCCGTCCAGCCGGAGGCGGTGGTGGTCACGGTGACGCCGGCGGCCAGCAGCGCAGCGGCAGTGGCGATCAGCGTGGTCTTGGCGGTCTGGGTCATCGAAGGGCTCCTCAAGCAAGCTGCGGTGGTGCAGCCGATGCCGGGAGTCTGGAGAGGCCAGATGAGCGCTGGATGAGGCGAAGGTGAGGTGAAAGTTAGGGCGCCGTCGCACCAGGCGACGTGGGATTGCCGCGAGCACGGATCTCGGCCCTTTCCTTGATGCGACCCAGACGGACCAGCCGGGAAGCGATGCCGCCTCTGGAGCGGGCATGTGCCGCAGTGAGCGCCGCCAGGTCGGCGCCCTGATCGAAGGCCTTGAGCAGGCGCCGGTCTTCTTCCTGGGACCAGGGCTTGCCCGCCTGGCCGGGCTGCTCCTTGGTCGTGGCCGCTGCGCTGCCCGCGGTTTGCAAGGCCCGCGACGCCACGAACAGGGCCCGGATCACCGAGGGTTTCGCAAGGACGCTTTCTTCCGCAAAGAGTTCTCCGGTCTCCGGATCGACGCCATCTGCAAGGGCATCGATCACACGCTGGGCTTCATGAGGTGTCATGGCTTTGCTCCAGTTGATGCTGTTTATTTGTACAGTCAACCAGGTTGCGCTGCTAGCCCAGCCGTGCCGGCACATCCTCAAGTTGGACGATGCGCGCGAGCGGGACGGAACATCTCAAGCCTGCGGCCAGGCGATCTCCACTCTCAGCCCCCCAGCCGGCGAGGTGTCCAACGTCACGCTCGCCCCCTGCTGCCGCGCCGCCGCCTGCACGATGGCCAGCCCCAGGCCGCTGCCTTCGACATCGGCGTTCTCGCCGCGCTGGAAGCGGTCGAAGACGCGCTCGCGCGCCTCCAGCGGGATACCCGGGCCATCGTCGTCCACACGCAGCAGCGGTGCGCCGCGCGGGCCGCGCAGGGCGCTCACATGAACAGCCCGCGCGCCGTACTTCACCGCGTTGTCGATGAGGTTGCGCAGCGCGCCGCGCAGGGCCTGTGGGTCGCCGCTCAGCGGCAAGGCGTCGGGTGCGGTCAGCGACACGGCGACGCCGGCCTTGTCGGCCAGGGTTTGCACGTCGGCGATGGCCTGGCGGGCCAGGTCGGCGAGATCGAGGGGGAACTGTGCTGCCGCAGCGCCGGGCTCGGCACGGGCCAGGGCCAGCAACTGCTCGACGAGATGCACGGCGCGGTCGATGCCGCCACGCAGGCGGGCGATGGCCTGGTCCTGCTCTTCGCCCGGCGCCGAATCGCGCAACAGACCGAGCTGCAGCTTCAGCGCCGTCAGCGGCGAGCGCAGCTCATGCGCTGCATCGGCCACAAAGCTGCGCTGGGCCTGGAAGGCGGATGACAGCCGCCCGAGCAGATCGTTGAAGGCCTCGACCAGCGGCGCGACCTCGCCGGGCAGGTCGGCGGTGGGCAGGGGGTCCAGTGCATTCGCGCCACCGGCCTGGGCCGCGCGCGTCACGCGGGCCAGCGGCGCGAGCGACACGCCCAGCAGCCACCAGATGGCCATGGCGACCAGGGGCAGGGCGACGGCCACCGGCACGACGCTGCGAAGCGCGGCCACCGCGGCCAGGCGCTGGCGCACGGCCAGGGGCTGGGCCACCTGCACGACGCGCAGCGGCGTCGCCGCGCTGAACACGCGCCAGTCCTGGCCGGCGAGGTGCAGATTGGAATAGCCCAGCACCGCGCGCGCGGGCAGGGCTTCGGTCATGCCCTGGGGACGGCTGGAATAGATCTCCAGCCCCTGCACCGACCAGATCTGCACGAGATAGTCCAGGCTGGGGGCGGCCAGGGCGGTGGCCTCTTCGCTGGCGATACGGCCCTGGTCGCGCAGCGACAGCGCGGTCTGGCGCAGCTGGTAGTCGAACAGTTCGTCGGCCTCGGCGCGCACGCTGACATAGGTGGCGCCGGCCACGGCCACGGCCGTCACGGCACCCAGCACGGCCAGCAGTGCGAACAGCCGGCCGCGCAATGTGCTGAGCAGCTTCATGCCTTTTCAGGCCCGGCGTAGTAGCCGAGGCCGCGGACGGTGTGCAAAAGATCCGCCCCCAGCTTCTTGCGCAGCTGGTGCATGTAGACGCTGATGGCGTTGCTCTCCAGCTCTTCGCCCCAGCCGTAGAGGCGGTCCTCGAGCTGGGCGCGCGACACGATGGCGCCGGGGCGCTCCAGCAGGGCTTCCAGCAAGGCGAACTCGCGGGCCGACAGCAGGACGGGCTTGCCCGCGCGCGTGACCTCGCGCGTGGCCGGGTCCAGGCGCAGGTCGGCCACGGCCAACGCCGTGTCGGTGCGCCCGCTCTGGCGGCGTGTGACCGCGCGCAGCCGCGCGAGCAACTCATCCAGCTCGAAGGGCTTGACGAGGTAGTCGTCGGCGCCGGCATCCAGGCCCGCCACCTTGTCGGTCAGCGCGTCGCGCGCGGTCAGCACGATGACCGGCGTCGCATCGCCGCGGGCACGCAGGCTCTTCAGCACCTCGATGCCACCGCGCTTGGGCAGGCCCAGGTCCAGCAGCACGGCATCGAAGCGCTCGCCGCTGGCCAGCACGGCGTCGGCCGCCTGGCCGTCGCGCACCCAGTCGGCCGCGAAGCCCTGGCGGCGCAGGGCTTCGCGCAGGCTCTCGCCGATCATGGGGTCGTCCTCAACGAGCAGCAGGCGCATGGTTCAGCGGGCGACCAGCGCGGCGGCCGCTTCGGTATCGATGACGGTGGCGTATTCGCCGTGCAGATTGGCCAGGGCCATCTGGTGCACCTCCTCGGCGGGGTGGTCCACGCCGCGCAGATCGGTCTTGCCGAAGGCGAAGCAGGCGTCGCTCACCACCCGGGTCTGGAAGCCCAGATTGCCGGCGCTGCGGGCCGTGGCCTCGACCGAGTTGTTGGTGCTGACGCCCACGATGACCAGCGAGCGGTGGCCACGCGCATGCAGCCAGCGCTCCAGGCCGGTATGGGTGAAGGCGTCGGGCACGTTCTTCTCGACGACATGTTCGTCGTCGCGTGGCGCCAGAGCCGGCTGGAACTCCGCGCCCGGCTGGCCGGGCCAGAACGGCGAGCCCGGGGTGCGCGAGATGTGGCGAACGTGGACGACGGGCTCGCCCGCGTCACGCCAGGCGCCGAGCAGCCGCGCGACATGGGTCTCGGCCTGCAGGTTGTTGCGCATGCTGTCGTGGGGCCAGGTCATGCCGACCTGCATGTCGATGATGAGAAGAAGGGGCATGGGGTGAGGGTCGGAAAGCTGTCAGCTGAGCGCCTGGGCCAGGAGGGGCAGGCTGATGTCCATCCGGTAGTCGACGGCCGTGTGGTCGTCGTCGAATTCTTCGTAGACATGCGCGATCTCCAGCTCGGCCAGCCGCTTGTGCATGCGCCGGGCACCGTAGACCAGGTTGTACTGGTCGACGTCGCCGCAGTCGATGTACAGGGCCTTGAGGGCCGCCAACCCGCGCCCGTGCTTCTCGACGAGGCTCAGCGGGTCCCAGGCCAGCCAGTTCGCCCAGCGCTCGGGGATCAGCTCACAGGTGTCCAGCGTGACCGGCAGGCGAACCCCATAGGGCGCCGAAGGATCGGGGTCGAAGCTCGCCGCCTGGGCCAGCATCATCAGGATGTGGACGTCGCTGTCCTTGGGCTTCCTGGACTGCCAGAAGGTGTCGACCCATTGGCCGATGTCGGGCTCCTTGGCCAGCGCACGCAGCACCGGCACGAATTCATGCCGGTACAGCAGCTCGAAGCCCATGTCGCCGGAATGCACCGCCGCCGCACTCCAGAAGTCTGGGTGCAGCAGCGCATGGACCATCGCGCCGTAACCGCCGCTGGACTTGCCGAAGAGGCCGCGCCGGCCCGTGCCGCCGCAACCGAAGCGGGCTTCGACGAAGGGCACCGCCTCTTCCCGCAGGAAATCGTCCCAGCGTCCCATCGCGGCCGAGTTCACATACTGATTGCCGCCGAGGCGGGTGAAGCAGTCCGGGAAGGCCACGACGACGGGCGGCATGGCGCCGGTCGCCATCAAGCGGTCGAGCCGCTCGGGCACGTTTTCGCCAAAGTTCTTCCAATTGGTGTGGGCCGGCCCGCCCGCGGTGAATCCCACGATGTCGACCAGCAGCGGCAGGCCGCGGCCGTCATGTCCCGCCGGGACATAGACATCGATGGCCCGCAGCGTGGGATCGCCGAGCAGATTGCCGGCGAGCACCTGGCTGTCGATGGCCAGGCGGTGGACCGCGCCGACGGCGGTATCGAAGGTTTTGCGCATGGGGATGTTTCCTGCCTGAGGCTGGATTGTTGACCGAGGGGCCGGGTGCGCCGTTAACGTCGGCCACCGCACACCCCCTAGCCACGGTACTGCCATTGCGGTGCCACAAACGGCGCGCAGAATTTTTCCAACGGCGCGCCTTGCGCCCTTGGTTGAACAGGAAGACGGACATGACGAAGATCGACCGCCGCGCGCTGCTGCGCGGCATGGCCGGGGCAGGTGCCGCGGCTGCACTGCCCGACAGCATCCGCCAGGCGCTGGCCGTCACGGCCCAGGGCACGACCGGCACCATCGCCGACGTCAAGCACATCGTCGTGCTGATGCAGGAGAACCGGTCCTTCGACCATTACTTCGGCACGCTGCGCGGCGTGCGCGGCTTCAACGACCCGCGCGCGGTCAAGCAGTACGGCTCGGGCAAGTCCATCTTCGAGCAGCCCAACCTCAACGCGGCCGGCGTGACGCAGAACCCGCCGACCATCCTGCCCTTCCACCCCACCGCGGCCAACCTGGGCCAGCAGTTCCTGACCGGCCTGCCGCATGCCTGGGCGGATGCGCACAAGGCCTGGAACGACGGCCACAACGACCGCTGGGTGCCCGCCAAGGGCAAGGTCTCGATGGCCTATCTGCAGCGCGCCGACATCCCCTTCTATTACGCGCTGGCCGACGCCTTCACCATCTGCGACGCCTACCACTGCTCCATCATGGCGTCGACCGACCCCAACCGCTACTACCTGTGGAGCGGCTGGTGCGGCCAGAACGGCACGGCCCCTGGCGGCATCGGCGTGGCCAACACCGGCAGCACGCCGGGCGTGCTGGCGCTGAACAGCAGCGGTGCCAACGCCGGCAACGGCACGCCACCCCTTGGCCCGGTCGTCAACAACGCCGAGCAGGGCTACAACTGGACGACCTACCCCGAGCGCCTGCAGCAGGCCGGCGTCACGTGGAAGGTCTACCAGGACGTCGGCCACGGCCTGGACGCCACCGGTTCCTGGGGCTGGGACGGCGCCAACCCCTACATCGGCAACTACGGTGACAACGCGCTGCTGTACTTCAACCAGTACCGCACGGCCCAGGCCGGCAACCCGCTGTACGAGCGCGGCCGCACCGGCACCAACCTGCTCAATGGCGGCGCCTTCAACAACGGCACGCTGTTCGACCAGCTGCGCGCCGACGTGCTGAACGGCACGCTGCCCCAGGTGTCGTGGATCGCCGCGCCCGAGGCCTACAGCGAGCACAGCAACTGGCCCACCAGCTACGGCACCTGGTACATCCAGAACGTGCTGAATGCGCTGACCGCCAACCCCGAGGTCTGGGCCAGCACGGTCTTCATCATCTGCTTCGACGAGAACGACGGCTTCTTCGACCACGTCGTCGCGCCCACGCCACCGGCCACTGCTGCCCAGGGCAAGTCCACGGTCAGCACGGTCAACGAGATCTACCCCGGTGCCGGCAGCTACGCGGCCGGCCCCTACGGCCTGGGCGCGCGCGTGCCCATGCTGGTGATCTCGCCCTGGAGCAAGGGCGGCTGGGTCAACTCCGAGACCTTCGACCACACCTCCATCATCCGTTTCATCGAGAAGCGCTTCGGGGTCGCCGAGCCCAATATCTCGCCGTGGCGCCGCACGGTCTGCGGCGACCTGAGCTCGACGCTGGACTTCACCCTGCCCAATGCGACGGCCGCGCGCCTGCCCAGCACCGCGTCCTACGCGCCGCCGCAGGCCGACGTCGTCAGCGGCAAGAAGTACGCCACCTACACGCCGCCGGTGCCGGCCAACCAGACCATGCCGGTGCAGGAGAGCGGCACGCGCCTGGCCCGCGCACTGCCCTACGAGCTGCAGGCCGACTGGACGCCGTTGTCCAGCAGCGGTTTCAACCTGGACTTCACCAACACCGGCAGCGCCGGCGCCTGGCTGCATGTGCGCACGGCCAATGGCTGCGTCGCCGGTGGCGGCACGGGTCCCTGGGGCTACACGGTGGAGGCCGGCAAGACGCTGGCCGACACCTGGACGACGCCGGCCGGCGGCGCCTACGACGTCAGCGTGAACGGCCCCAACGGCTTCTTCCGCCGCTATGCCGGCAGCCTGGATGCGGGCGCGGCCAAGCTGACCGCGCGCGCCACCCCCAGCCGCACGACGGGCGGTCTTTCGCTGACGGTGACCAACGCCGGCAGCGCCGCCGTGACCGTCACCGTGACCGACCGCTACACCAATGCCAGCTCGCACCAGCTGCTGCAGCCTGGTGCCAGCTTCCGCTCCGACTGGTCGCTGCAGGCCAGCTCGCGCTGGTATGACCTGGCCGTCAGCGCCGACGGTGACGCGCGCTTCCTCGCCCACTTCGCCGGCCATGTCGAGACCGGCGCCGCCGGCACCAGCGACCCCTTGCTCTGACGCTCTGAGGATCCCCATGCCCCTGCTTCGCCCCCTGCTGATTGCGGCTATCGTCGCGGCCATGTCCGCCGCCGCTCCTGCCGCCCATGCCGCCACGCTGTTCGACAACCTCGCTGGCTCCCGTGACGGCGCGGACCCGCTGCTGAGCTTCGGCCCGCTGGCCGACTCCTTCAGCACCGGCGCCAACGCCGGCCTCGTGCTGACCCAGGTGACGGCCCTGCTGAAGAGCGACAACGCCGCCGTCGTCGGCGACGTGCTCGTCAGCCTGCGCGCCGACAGCGGCGCCGGCCCCGGCTCGCTGATCGCCACCCTGGGCACCCTGTCCAGCGCCGCGGTGTCGACGACCGATTTCGCCGCCTACACCTTCAAGCCGGCTGCCGGGGTGCAGCTCTCCGCCAACACCACCTACTGGGTCCAGCTGGAGGCCGTCGGCGCCAACGCGGTCGAATGGTCCTGGTCGCAGGACCTGAGCGGCACTGGCGTGGCCGGCGGTTCCAACTACAGCGCGACGCTGGGCCTCAGCAGCAACGCGGCCGCCGCGCCCTACCAGCTGTCGGTGAGCGTGCAGGCCGTGCCGGAGCCGGCTTCGGTGGCGCTGATGCTGGGCGGCGTCGGCCTTGTCGGACTCACTGCCGCCGCGCGCCGCCGCAAGGCCTAGAACGCGCTCTTGGTCGTGCCGCCGTCCACGCGCAGTGCCGCGCCGGTGGTGGCCGAGGCCAGCGGGCTGGCGACATAGGCCACCAGCGACGCCACTTCCTCGGGCGTCGAGAAGCGCTTGATCAGCGAGGTCGGGCGCACCTTCTCGAAGAACTCGGTCTCGAACTCGGCAAAGGACTTGCCGTTGGAGACCTGCTCGACGAAGTCGTTGACGCCGCGCGAGCGCGTCGGGCCGGGCAGCACGCTGTTGACGGTGATGCTGGTGCCGGCCAGCGACTCGGCCAGGCCGCGGGAGACGGCGAGCTGGGCCGTCTTGGTCATGCCGTAGTGAATCATCTCGGCCGGGATCTGCACGGCGCTCTCGCTGGAGATGAAGATGACGCGGCCCCAGTTGGCCGCCTTCATGGCCGGCAGTACCAGCCGCGCCAGACGCACGCCGCTGAGCACATTGATGTCGAAGAAGCGCTGCCAGTCGGCGTCGGGGATCTCCTCGAAGGGCTTGGCCTCGAAGATGCCGAGGTTGTTGACCAGGATCTCGATGCCGGGATGGGCGCGCACCAGGGCTTCGGCCACCTCGGGCTGGCTGAGGTCGCCGGCAAAGCCGAGCGCGTCCTGGCCGGTGGTGGTCCTGATCGACGTGACGGCCGCATCGACGGCCGGCTGCATGCGGCCATTGACGATGACGCGGGCGCCTTCGGCGGCCAGCGCCTGCGCGATGGCGAAGCCGATGCCGGCGGTGCTGCCGGAGACGAGGGCGAGACGGTTCTTCAGTTGCAGGTCCATGGCGAGTCCTTGCGGTTGGGGGGGCGGATGAACAGGGTGTAGCCGATGCGGAACGCCCCGATTCGCCTTGGGGCTGTTCGGCACCGTGATAGTGCGGCAGGGCCGCAGAGTTGTGCGCAGGGCTTGCATACAAGCCAGGTGAGCGCTGGCATGGAAGCTGCAAATGACCCGGCATGGGCATTTCGGCCACCGACATCAGCCAGCGCATCGTCGAAGCGGTGCTCGCGCAGAAGCTCGCGCCCGGCGCGCGCCTGGGCGAGCAGCAGCTCGCGATGCTGTTCGACTGCAGCCGCACCATCGTGCGCGAGGCACTGAACCGGCTGGCGGCGCGCGGCATCGTCACCGTCAGTGCGCGGCGCGGCTGGTATCTGATCGCGCCGGGCCCGGACGACGTGCGCGAGGCCTTCGAGGCGCGCCGCGTCATCGAGTTGGGGCTGATCCGCGGCCAGCCGCAACTGCCGGCCGAGGCCATCACGCGGCTTCAACAGCATCTGCAGCAGGAGCAGGCGGCGCTGCGCGGCGACGACGTCGGCACGCGCAGCTTCCTGCTCGGCGACTTCCATGTCTGCCTGGCCGAATGCCTGGGCAATGGCCTGCTGGCCGACACGCTGCGCGACTTCACGGCGCGCACGACGCTGATCGCGATGCGCTACCAGTCCTCCCACGACGCGGCCCTGTCCTGCCAGGACCATGTCGCCATCGTGTCCGCCCTGGCCGCCGGCGACAGCGCCCGCGCCGAGGCGCTGATGGCCGAGCACCTGTCCAGCGTGCAGGCCGCCCTGCGTCTGCCCGCCGATGACGACCCGCTGCAGCAATTGCGCGAGGCCCTCTCGCCGCTGCCGAGTCCGACTGCCGAACCCGCTGAACCTGCCTACCTAGGAGCCTTGCTATGACCTCTTCGCTTTCCCGTCGTCTCGTGCTCGCTGCCGGCCTGAGCCTGCTGGCCTTCGGCGCCCAGGCCCAGACAGCACTGGACACCATTGCCAAGAGCAAGACCATCAGAATAGCGATCCCGACCGACTACCCGCCCTATGGCTTCGTCGGCCCCGACATGGCGCCCCAGGGCCTGGACGTGGCGGTGGCCCAGCTGATCGCGGCCAAGCTCGGCGTCAAGGCCGAACTGGTGCCGGTGACCAGCGCCAACCGCATCCCCTACCTGCAGACCAAGAAGGCCGACCTGGTCATCTCGACACTGGGCAAGAACCCCGAGCGGGAGAAGGTCATCAACTTCAGCGCCGCCTATGCGCCCTTCTACCAGGCCGTGTTCGCGGCCAAGAGCCTGCCCATCAAGACGTGGGCCGATCTGGCCGGCAAGAGCGTGGCCGTGACACGCGGTGCCATGGAAGATCAGGAGCTGGCCAAGGTCGCGCCGGCTTCGCTGGAGTTCAAGCGCTTCGAGGACAACAACGCCACCATCGCCGCCTTCGCCGCCGGCCAGACCCAGGTGCTGGCCACCAGCGCCGCCGTGGCCGGCAATCTGATGCAGCGCAACCCGGGCCTGAACACCGAATACAAGCTGCTGCTGAAGGACAGCCCCTGCTTCGTCGGCGTGGCCAAGGGCGAGGACGCGCTGCTGGCCAAGGTCAACGAGATCATCGTGGCGGCCAAGGCGGCGGGTGAGCTGGAGGCCCTGTCCAAGAAGTGGCTGGGCCGCGGCACGGGTGACCTGCCCCTTTGACCATGGTCAGCTTTGACTTCCTCGCGGTGCTGGCCGAATGGCCGTTGCTGCTGAAGGGGCTGGCCTGGACGCTGGGGCTGACGCTGGTCGCGACGCCGTTGGGCCTGGCCATCGCCACGCTGGCCGCCTGGTCGCGTGCCCGCGGCCCGGCGTGGCTGCGCCGGCTGCTGGGCGTCTATGTCGAGCTGCTGCGCAACACGCCCTTCATCGTCCAGCTCTTCTTCATCTTCTTCGGTCTGCCGGCCGCGGGCGTGAAGCTGTCGCCCGAGGCGGCTTCGCTGATCGCCATGACGCTGAACCTCGGCGCCTATGGATGCGAGATTCTGCGCGCGGGCATCCAGGCCACGCCGCGCGGCCAGTGGGAAGCGGCGCAGAGCCTGGCGCTCAGCCCCGTGCAGGTCTTTACCCGCGTCGTGCTGCCGCCGGCCCTGCAGCGCGTCTGGCCGGCCATGACGAGCCAGATCATCATCGTCATGCTGGGCTCGGCCGTCTGCGGCCAGATCTCGACCGAGGAGCTGAGCTATGCGGCCAACCTGATCCAGAGCCGCAACTTCCGCGCCTTCGAGGCCTTCATCCTCGCGACGCTGACCTATCTGGCCCTGGCCGTCGCGGCGCGCCAGCTGCTGATGTGGGCCGGCCCGCGTTTCATCTTCGGCAGGGGGCGGCGCCATGGTTGAGTTCACGCTCTGGGACATCGTGCGCAACCTGCTGCTGGCCCTGCGCTGGACCGTGGCCCTGTCAGCCATCGCCTTCATCGGCGGCGGCCTCGTCGGTGGCCTGCTGCTGACGCTGCGCATCGGCCTGGGCGTGCGCACGCGCCGCGTCATCGCGCTTTATGTGCAGCTCTTCCAGGGCACGCCGCTGCTGATGCAGCTCTTCCTCGCCTATTTCGGCCTGGCCCTGCTGGGCATCGAGGTGTCGGCCTGGACGGCCGCGGCGCTGGCGCTGACCTTCTATACCAGCGCCTACCTCGTCGAGATCTGGCGCGGCTGCGTCGAGGCCGTGCCGCGCGGCCAGTGGGAGGCGGCGCGCAGCCTGGCGCTGAGCTTCGGCGAGCAGTTGCGCCACGTCATCCTGCCCCAGGCCGGCCGCCTGGCCATTGCACCGACGGTGGGCTTCCTGGTGCAGGTCATCAAAGGCACGGCACTTGCATCGGTGATCGGGTTTGTCGAGCTGACCAAGGCCGGCAGCATGATCTCCAACGCCAGCTTCAAGCCCTTCCTCGTCTTCGGCTGTGTGGCGCTGTTGTATTTCGCGCTGTGCTTCCCCGTCAGCCTCTTTGCTCAACATCTGGAAGGCAAAGTCCATGGCCGCCCAACTTGACGATCTGCAGCCGGCGCCGCGCGCCGCCATGGTGCGCATCACCGCGCTGCGCAAGTCCTACGGCACCCACGAGGTGCTCAAGGGCATCGACCTCGACGTCGCGCGTGGCGAGGTCATCGCCATCATCGGCAAGAGCGGCTCGGGCAAGAGCACGCTGCTGCGTTGCATCAACGGGCTGGAGCAGTTCCAGGACGGCTCGCTGACCGTCAATGGCAAGCCGCTGCTCTACGAGAGCGCCATGGCCATGCGCGAGCTGCGCCAGCAGGTCGGCATGATCTTCCAGGGCTTCAACCTGTTTCCCCATCTGAGCGTCGGCCGCAATGTGATGCTGGCACCCACGCTGGTGAAGCAGCGCAGCCCCACCGATGCCGCCGAACAGGCGCGCGAACTGCTGGCCCGCGTCGGCCTGGCCGAGAAGTTCGACGCCATGCCCGACCAGCTCTCCGGCGGCCAGCAGCAGCGCGTCGCCATCGCTCGCGCCCTGGCCATGGAGCCGGCCGTGCTGCTCTGCGACGAGATCACGTCGGCCCTGGACCCCGAACTGGTGGGCGAGGTGCTGCGCGTCGTCGAGGCCCTGGCCGACGACGGCATGACGCTGCTGATAGTCACCCACGAGATGGCCTTCGCCCGCAAGGTGGCCGACCGCGTCGTCTTCATGCACCAGGGCCGCGTGCACGAGATGGGGCATCCGGCCGAGCTGTTCGGTGCGCCGAAGACGCCGGAGCTGAAGCAGTTCCTGTCCTCACTGCACGACTAGGGCCTCGAGCAGCGCGGCGGCGCCGGGTGTGAGCTCGCCGAAGCACAGCAGCAGCTGTCGCCTGGCCCAGGCGTCGCTGAGCGCGCGGATGCGGACCTGGGGCGATGCCAGCCGCGCCGCCGTCAGGGCCGGCACGACGGCCACGCCGACGCCGTCGGCCACCAGGCGCAGCAGCGCGTCGAAGCCCTGCACCTGCACGCGGTGGTGCAGGCCGCGACCCTGCTGCAGCGCTCTGGCCTGCAGGAAGCGGCTCAGGCCCGCTTCTGCCGGCATTCCGACAAAGGGATGGGCCAGCAGCTCGGCAAAGGCGATCGCCCGCGGGCGACCCTTGGCCAGCGCGGCGGGCAGCACGGCGACGAGCTCGTCCTGGCGGAAGGGCCGTGTCGTCAATCCTTCGGTGTTGACGTAGTCGGCCACGATGCCGAGGTCGGCTCGCTCCTGGCGCATCGCGAACAGCGCGTCCTGGCTGTCCAGCTCGCGCAGCTCGATGTCGATGTCGGGATGGGCCGCCAGAAAGGGGCCGAGCAGCGGCGGCAGATGCTCGCTGAGGGCCGCGGTGTTGGACAGCAGCCGCACGGTGCTGCGCACGCCATGTGCATGCGCGGCCATACCGGCATGCAGGGCCTCCATCTCACGCTGCAGCCGCCCGGCATGGCGCAACAGCGTGCGGCCGGCATCGGTCAGCGTGATGCCGGTCTTGGCGCGTCGCATTAGCACGGCGCCCACCGCCTGCTCCAGGGCCTGCAGCCGCGCACTGGCGGCCGCCAACGACAGGTGCACCGCCCGAGCGCCGGCGGTGATGGTGCCGGTCTCGGCCACGGCGGCGAACAGGCGCAGGTCGAAGGGATCGATGCGGTAATGGGGGTTGCTTGCGCTCACGGGCCATCCTTCGGCATTGCCTGAGGATATGCGCGGCATAGCGCGATGGACGTGTCGCGCCACCGCGCCGACCATGCCGGCATGGATGACATCGAATGGCTGTCCGCCGGCCTGCTGGGCTGGGTGGCGTTGACCTTTGTGCTGGCCGGCTTCGTCAAGGGCGTGTCCGGCATGGGCCTGCCGACGCTGGCCATGGCGCTGCTGAGCTTGTGCCTGCCTGCAGCCTCCGCCGCCGCGCTGATGCTGCTGCCGGCGCTGCTGACCAATGTCGCCCAGTGCATGGGCCCGCATGCGGCCAAGCTGTGGCGGCGCCTCTGGCCGCTGTGGACGGGTCTGGTGCTGGGCACCTTGCTGGCGCCGGTGCCCAGCCTCGGGTCCGGCAGTGCGCGGCTGGCGCTCGGCGTCGTGCTGGCGGCTTATGGCGTGTTCGGCCTGTGCCGGCCGCGGCTGCCGGACCCGGGTCGCCATGCCGGCTGGCTGGGGGCACTGGCCGGCCTGCTCGGCGGTGCCGTCAGCGCGGCGACCGGCGTCTTCGTGCTGCCCATGGTGCCTTTCCTGCAATCCCTGCAACTGCGGCGCGGCGCCTTGATCCAGGCCCTGGGCATCAGTTTCATGCTGGCGTCGATCGCCCTGGCCGCGCGTCTGGGCGGCCTGGATGCGGCGGCGCCGCCCGACCCCTGGGCCAGCGGCGTGGCGCTGGGCGCCGCATTCGCCGGCATGGCCGTCGGCGCACGCCTGCGCGAGCGCCTGCCCGCCCTGGTGTTCCAGCGGGCGCTCTACGCCATCTTCCTGCTGCTGGGGCTGCTGATGCTGCGGGCCTGACTGCCGTGAAACCGTCAGGATTCAAGAAGCGCCCCCAATCGGCTGCCGTTAGGCTGCGAGCACCGCATGACAGCGAGCCACCCCATGAGCAGCAAGATCTCCTCGACCTCCACCCCGCCCGCCGCGGCCCTCATCGATGAACGCATCGAAAGCCTGGGCGGCTGGCGCGCCGAGATGCTGGCCGCCCTGCGCGCCCTCATCCACGAGGCCGACCCCGGCGTCGTCGAGGAGTGGAAGTGGAGCAACCCGGTCTGGTCGCACGACGGCATCCTGTGCACCGGCGAGGCCTACAAGAGCGCCGTGAAGATGACCTTTCCCAAGGGCGCCTCGCTGCCCGATCCCAAGGGCCTCTTCAACTCCAGCCTGGAAGGCAATGTGCGCCGCGCCATCGACTTCAAGGAGGGCGACAAGATCGACAAGGCCGGGCTGAAGGCGCTGATCAAGGCGGCCGTGAAGGCCAACCAGAAGGTTTAGGTCAGCCCACGTTCCGCGGCGGCCTGCCGGACGAAGTCCAGTGCCGTCTGGCGCAGCAGGGGCACGAAGATCTCGGGGTGGCTGGCCGGCACACCGCGCGCCTCGGCCTCGTCGCAACCGACCTGCAACCGATAGGCCAGCTTGGCCTGCCGCTGCCGGTCCTGGCCGCCGAGGTAGTCGGCGGCATTGCGCCAGGCACGCACGGCCCGCCCGGGCTGCTCGGCCAGCGCCAGGGCCACGCGGGCCTGATGCAAGGCGATAAGCCGGGGCAGGGGCAGGCTGGGGTCCACCTGCAGGATGTCGATCTGCGGGCCGCCGAAGAAGAAGTTGCGTCCGCGTCCCCGGGACGTGATGAGCTGTCGCCCGTCGTCCAGCTCGGTCTCGACCTCGGACACCTGCAGGGCGGCCACGGCGGTGCAGATCACGGTGGCGTCGCTGTTCGCGGTCGACCAGGAACCGCTGAGCGTCAACGCACCGAAGTGGCGGGTATAGGAGGGGGTCTCCACCCAGGCGACGTGGGCGAGGCCCAAGGCCTGTACCTCGGCTTCGAAGGCGAGCAGGCGCGGATCGATCTCGCTGCGAGGGCCATCCCAGGCCTGCGCGCCGGATGGCTCGAAGGCGAGCAAGCTCTTCAGGTTGCCGGAGATCTTGGTGGCCAGAGCCTGCATTTCAGCGACGGCCGCGGAGTCGGGGGCCAGGGCCGCCTCGCGGATGGCCGGGCGCGCGCGGTCCCATTCGGCACCGATGTCGTTCATGCGCTGCTGCATGTCGGCCTGCCAGTCCTTCAGGGCTTCGTGGCCCTCACCGCCCGGCAGTCGCTGGCTCCAGTTGGTCAGCGCGTCGTCCATGGCTTCGAGCTGGCTGCTGCTGATGGCGAGGCGGCCCTGGCGGCACAGCGCGGCTTCCTGCCGGGCCTGGGTGGCGTTCTCGCGGGCTTGTTCCGCGGCATCGACGTCGGCCTGGGCTGCTGCTTCGTGGTCGTGGACCCGCGCGGCCTGCTCAAAGGCTTCGGCCGCGTCGTCGAAGCGGCTGAGGCCCTTCAGCAGATGGGCCTTCACCGACGTCAATTCGGCATCGGCCAGGCCTTGGCGCGCCAGTTCGTCGATGCCGGCCAGCGCTCGGGAGGCGGCGCCAGCATCGTGCAGGGCGCCGTACACATCGACGGCGAAGCCCATGGGCTGTTTGCCGTCGGCCAGCTCGAAATCCGGCGCATGGCCGCTGAGGTCTGCCCAGGCCAGGGCGAGCTGGCGGCGCAGGCCCTGGTGATCAGCGTGCGCAGCGCAGGCACGCAGGGCCAGTGTGAGCCGGTCCCAGGGGGCGGTGATGAAGCTGTCCGCCCAGCACTGCAGCAGCTTCAGCTGAAAGGTTGCATCACCCGATGTGCGTTGACCCAGCGCCATCAAGCGCGCCAGCGCCGCCTGCCGTCCGGTTTCACCGGGATCCTCGTCGCTGTCCTCTGACGCTTCGTCGCCGTCATCGATCGACAGGAAGAGGGACCAACGGTGCTGCTTCAGCGCCAGGTCCAGCTCACGGTCCAGATTGTCGGGCTGCAGGCGTACCAGGGCTTCCAGGTCGGCCAGATGCTCGGCTCGCATGCCGAACGCTTCCGACACCCGCAGGCGCAATTCGCGTGATGCCGCGTCGTCCGGCGCTGCCGCCACGGCGTCGCAAAGTTGCTCCCAGAGGGCTTCGCCGTCGATTTCGGTGTCGTCGTCCGCGTCGAGCAGCAGCGCGACCCGGCGTTCAAGATCCTGATGCATGTGGGCTCCCGTTTCGGCCGTGCTGTCGCCGCAGGCGATTGCCCTGTCCCGACGTCATCAACCGCCAGGCATTGTGAGGGCGGCCCTCAGGCTTGCATCGCCGCCTTGTAGATGGACCGGCGCGGCTGGGCCATCAGCCGGCGCAGCATCGGCTCGAAGAACTCCAGCGGCAGGGCCTCGGCCGCGGGGTCGAAGGCCGGGTTGTCATAGCGCTCGACAAACTCGGCCGTGCGCTCGAAATGCGGGTGGTCGCGGAACTGCTCGCGCATGTCGCGATCCAGGCCGATGTGGTGGAAGAAGTTGTAGCCCTGGAAGATGCCGTGCTGCTGCACCATCCACAGGTTCTCTTCGGTCACGAAGGGCTTGAGGATGGCCGCGGCGATGTCGGGGTGGTTGAAGCTGCCCAGGGTGTCGCCGATGTCGTGCAGCAGGGCGCAGCAGACATATTCCTCGTCGCGGCCATCGCGGTGGGCCAGCGTCGCGGTCTGCAGGCAGTGCGTCAGCCGGTCGACCGGGAAGCCACCGAAGTCGCCGTCCAGCAGGCGCAGATGGTCGAGCACGCGGTCGGGCAGGGTGCGGGACATCTTCATCGCCTCGGGCACGATCAGGCCCCAGTCCTCGCGGGTGCTCTGGTCCATGCGGGTGAAGCGGGCGCGTGCGGTCATGGCGGTCTCGGGCGGGCGTGTGGCGATTCTGCGGCGTGCCGTCGGCGCCGGCTGTCGCGTACGGTACTTCAGAGCGGCGCCGGCGATGTGTCGCCGAACCGGGCCGCCGGCAGGGCCAGCGAGATGACGGCGCCGCCTTCCTTGCGGTTGGCGGCCCAGACGCGGCCGTCGTGGGCTTCGGCGATGCGCCGGCAGATGGCCAGGCCCAGGCCGGTGCCGCCGGCGGCGTTCTTGGTGGCGCTGGACTGCACGAAGGCTTCGAAGATGCTCTCCAGCTCGTCCGGGGGGATGCCAGGGCCGCGGTCGGCGACATCGACGCGCACCTCGTCGGCGGCTTCGTCCTGCCAGGCCGTCACCTCGATGTGGCCGCCCAGCGGCGAGAAGCGGATGGCGTTGGCCAGCAGGTTGCGCAGCAGCTGCTGCAGGCGCTGCGGGTCGACCAGCACGACCAGATCCTCGTCGCCCAGCACCATGCCCAGGCCGAGCTGGCGTGCGGTCAGCAGCGGTTCGAGCTCGCGGCCGACCTCGGCGGCCAGCGGGCGCAGGTCCAGGCGCTCGGGCTGGAAGGGCTCGGCGCCACGCTCGATCTTGCTGAGATCCAGCAGGTCGTTGACGAGGCTGAGCATGCGCCGGCCGGCACTGTGCACCTCGCCGAACAGGTCGGCCAGGCGCGGTTCGGCGCGGGCGCGCAGCGTGCCGATCTCCGAGAAGCCGAGGATGGATTGCAGCGGCGTGCGCAGCTCGTGGCTGACGTTGGCAATGAAATCGGACTTGGCCCGCGAGGCCATCAGCGCGGCGTCGCGTGCCGCCCGCGTGGCGCGCTCGGCCTCGCGGAACTCGCTGATGTCCATGAAGCAGACGACGACGCCCATGGGCTGGCCGTGGGCGTCGGGGAAGGTCGACTTGCTGATGTAGAGGTCGCGGCGGCGGCCATCGCTGCCGTGCCAGACGGACTCGTAGTTCATCTCGCCGCCGCGTGCCAGCAGCTCGGCATCACGGCCATCGTGCAATGCCCCCTCCTCGGGGCGCAGATAGCTGGAGGCCTTGCGGCCCAGCACCTCGTTGCGGCGCCGGCCGGTGAACTGCTCCCAGGCGCGGTTGACGTCGAGGTAGCGGCCGTCACTGTCCAGCACCGACATGGGCAGGGGGCTGCTGGCCAGCAGCGAGCGGGCGAGGCCGAGCTGGGCGCGCAGTTCGGCCTGGGCGCGCACCAGGCCGCTGACGTCGGCCGCGCTGCCCACCCATTCGAGGACACCGGCCTGGCGGCGCAGCGGCACCAGATGGATCTCGAAGCTGCGTGCCCGGCCATCGGCCGCGATCCAGTCGGCGCGCAGCTCATGGGGGCGGGCGTCGTGGACCTCGCCCACCGCGAACAACGCGGCCACGGCCGGCGAGCCGCCGAACAGGTCCTGCAGCGGCCGGCCCAGCACCTGGGCGACGGGGTGGCCGCTGAGGCGGGCATAGCCCTCGTTGATGAAGGTCACACGGCCCATGGCGTCGGTGCGGAACAACAGGTCCTGCACGCTGCCGAAGATGGCGCTCAGCTCCCGTTCGCGCTCGGCGACCTGGCGCTGGGCCTGGTCGAGCTGCAGCATGGAGCGCTCACGCCCGCGCAGTGCCGCCGCGCCGACGCCCGACAGCGCCAGCAGCGCCACCGCGATGCCGACGGCCGGCAGGCCGAGGTCGCGCATGGTGGCCAGCCACTGGGTGCGCAGTTCCTGCTGGGGCAGCTCGACGACCGCGACGAGGGGGCGCGCGCGCAGGGCGCGGTAGGCGCCGAGCTGCTCGCTGTCGCGCAGGCCCGGGCCTTCCCAGCGTCCGTACTCGCTGCCGGTGCGCACGCGGGCCAGCGGCCCCGTCGGCAGTTGCAGCGAGGCCAGGCGCTCGCCGGCCAGGTGGTCGGCGCCGGCGGTCACGGCGAGCAGCCGGCCGTCCAGGTCGACGAGGCCGGCCGCGGCGCGGGTGTCGTTCAGCGTCAGCTCCTGGAAGTTGGCCAGGGCGTCGGGGTTGAGCAGGGCGGTGATGAGGGCCGGCCGACCATCGGGCAGGTGCACGCCGCGCAGCAGCGGGATGAAGCCGACGCCGGGCGGCACGATGGCCGCGGTGTCGCCGGGGGCGAGGCCCACCAGGCTGCGTGCCGCGACAAAACCGTTGAGGCCGTCCTGACCCGGGGCCGGCCAGGTGCCCAGGCGGGCCGTAACGATCTGCGCGCCGCGGTCGGACGGGTCCGCGGCGGCCAGCACATGGCCGGCTTCGTCGAGCAGGGCGATGCCGCGCAGGAATCCGAGGCTGGCCTGGGTCTGTCCCAGCAGGGCCTGCAGCACCTCGGGCGGGGCGCCGCGCTCGACCACGTCGGCCAGGCCAGCGAGAGACAGCTGGATCGCGTCGAGGCTGCGGCTGGCGTGGTCCTCCAGCACGCGGGCCAGCAGGGCCTGGCGGGCGGCGGTCTCGCTCGCCTGTTCGCGCTTCTCGCGCCAGATGCTGTAGGCGGTGCCGGCGAGCAGCGTGGCCGCGAGCAGGACGCCGGCGCCGGCGGTGATGGTGCTTGGGCGCCAGCGACCGCGATGCGGCATCAGCGGTCCCGGACGATGGCGCTCAGGCCGTGACGTTTGGCGGCGGCCTGCAGCCGGCCATCGCGCTGGATGCGCGAGACGAAGTCGTCGACGGCGGTCAGCCAGGCGGCGTCGCCGGGCTTGACGGCATACGCATAGGGCAGCACGAAGAAGGGCGCGGGCGGCGCGACCAGGCGGGCCCAGTCGGCGTTGTCCAGCAGGCGGCGGCTGTAGGGGTAGTCGGTCATGAAGGCGTCCACGCGGCCGGCCTCGAGTTCACGCTCGCGCGTGTCGGGTGGCCGAACGACGACGAGGTTAGCCTGTTTGAGGGCACCCGCCATGACGGATTCCATGAAGGTGCCCGCCTGCACGGCGATGCGCACGCCGGGGCGGTCCAGGTCCTGCCAGCTCTTCACGACGCGGCTGCTGCGCGTCGTCACCGCATAGATGTCGCTTTCCAGGTAGGGGCGGCTGAAGCGCAGGGCCTGGGCACGCTGCGGCGTCATGCCGACGGCGAACATGGCGATGTCGCAGCGGTCGTGCAGCAGGTCGTCGACGAGGGTGGCGAAGGAGGAGTCGACATAGACCGGCTTGGCCTTCAGATCGGCGGCAAAGGCGGCCGACAGGTCGATGTCCAGGCCGGCGAGCTGGCCGGTGCGCGGGTTGCGCAGCGAGATGCCGTAGTACTCGGGCCAGATGCAGACGCGCAGTTCGCCGTTGTCCTGGATGCGTTGCACGGTGGGAGAGGCAGCCAGCGAGGTCGCCGCGGCCAGCAGGCCGAGCAGGGCGGCAGCCAGCCGCTTCATGCCTGGGGCCCCGGCCGCGTGGCGTTGATGTGGTCGCGCAGCGCGATCAGCTGTGGCGCGTGGGCCAGGAAGGTGGCAACGACGCCCGGGTCGAAGGCGCTGCCGGCCAGCTCGGCCAGCATGGCCAGGGCGCGGTCGTCGGCGCGGGCCGGGCGGTAGCTGCGGGGCATGGTCAGCGCGTCGAAATAGTCCACGACGGCAACGATACGCCCGGACAGCGGAATGGCCTCGCCCTGGAGTCCTGCGGGATAGCCGCTGCCGTCCCAGCGCTCCCTCAGGTTGAGGGCAATCTCGGCCGCCAGCGCGAACAGCGGCAGGCTGGAACCCCTGAGCAGGGCGGCGCCGCGCTGTGGCTGGGCGCGCCGGCGGTGGCGCTCCTGGTCGGCGGTCAGTGGCCAGGGTGGTTCGCTGCCGGTGTCGCAGGCGTCGAGCTCGCCGATGTCGTGCAGCGGCGCTGCCAGGCGCAACTGGCGGGCGCTGCCTGCGTCCATGCCCAGCTGCAGGGCGAGGGCCTCGGCCAGATGCCCGAGGCGGACGCGATGGGCACCCCGGTCTTCGCCGGCGACATCGGCCAGATCGGCGCGCGGCAGCACCAGCGGGGCAGCAGGCAGGGTGGCGGTGGTGAACATGCAGGACTCCATGGCAAGCTGAGTATTTTCCGATGCCATCATTTTTATCAAATAGGATGATTCGGCAGTCGCCGGCGAATTCGGCAAAATATCGCGGGTGAACCGCACCACAACCGTGCCCCCCGTGCCCGACACCTGCTCGACCACCGAAGCCGCCCAGCAGCTGGGCATGGCTGTGCGCTCGGTGCAGCTGATGGTGGACCGCGGCGAACTGCAGGCCTGGAAGACGCCCGGCGGCCACCGCCGCATCCTGCGCAGCTCGCTGGACAGCTGGCTCGCATCCCGCGCGGGCACGGTGGCGGCCGCCCCGTCGTCGGTGGGAGCCCAGCCGGATGAGCGGCCCGTCACGCTGCTGCTCATCGAAGACTCGGTGCACTTCCAGAACCTCATCAGCCTGGTCGTCAAGCGCGAGCTGCCCGACGCCGAGCTGCATGTGGCGTCCGACGGCATCGCCGGCCTGGCCATGGCGGGCCGCCTCGAGCCGGACGTGCTGCTCATCGACATCCTGCTGCCCGGCATCGACGGCGCCGCGCTGATCACCAGCCTGCGCTCCCACCCGCAGTTCGCGCGCAGCCGCCTCATCGTCGTGACCGCTCTCGACGCGGCGCAGCGGGCGCCCTATGCCTTCGCGCTGGAGGGCGTGCCCCTGGTCCACAAGACGGCGCTGGTGACCGAACTGCCGCCGCTGCTGGCCGAGGCCGTCGCGGCCCAGCCGGCCTGAGCGCACGCTGCATGACCGCACGGCTGCTGTTGATCGAGGACGATGCCTCGATCGCACGCTTCGTGCAGCTGGCACTCGAGGAATTGCCCAGCCATGACGCCGCCGCGCCGGCCGTGGAGCTGAGCGTCGTGCGCCGCCTGGCCGACGCGCGTGCCGCCCTGGCGGCCGGCGGCTGGCAGCTTGTCATCAGCGACCTGATGCTGCCCGACGGCTCGGCCGACGCCCTGCTGGCCGAGGGCCTGGCCCAGACCGCGGGAGCCCCTCCCTGGGTGGTGTTCAGCGCCGGGCTGAATCCCGAACGGCATGCGGAGCTGACCGCTCGTGGCGTCGTGCGCGCCCTGCGCAAGCCCGTGCCCCTCGCCGAGCTGCTGGACACGGTCAGCCAGCTGTTGCGTGGTGGTGCCGCGGTGGCACTGCCAAGGGCCGCGGGCGTTGACCCGGTGCTGCAGCATTTCGGCGGCGATCGCGGCCTTTACGAGAGCTTTCGCGCCGGCTGCCTCGAACGCTTCAGCGACGACCTGGCCCAGGGCAACGCCGCCGTCGCCAGTGGCGACGCACCCTCGTTGCGCCGCGTCGCCCATGGGCTGAAGGCGGTGCTTGAATTGCTGGGCCACCTCGAGCTCGCGGCTCAGGCGCGCGCGCTGGAAGAAGCCGCAGCGGCCTGGACGCCAGGCAGTGTCTTGCCCGAAGGCTGGCTGCCGCTGTCTCGCGGCCTGGCTGAGCTGCGCCGCGGCGCTTAAACGAATCCCGCGGCCGCGTCTCGCAATATTTGGCAAATCCGGCGCGACCCCACCCGTTCAGGGGCGGGTGCATTGATCGTGTGTATCAATAAATTTGATAATCGGCGCAAAATTCAGTGCCATGTTCCTATGCCTATCTCCCGCCGATGCCGCTCCGCCCGACCTGGACCTCGGTGGCCCTTCGCCCACGGCTGAGGAGGCATGCATGACGACGAGCCAGGTCCTCTATGTGGAGGACGACCCGGTCAACGCGATGCTGATGCAGGGCATCCTCGAATTGCATCCCGGCTGCAGCCTGCTGGTGGCGCGCAGTGGCGCCGAAGCCCGGCAACGCGTGACTCAGGAGCGCGTCGACCTGCTGCTGTGCGATCTGCGCCTGCCCGACATCGGCGGCGACGAGCTGCTGGCCCAGCTCCGTGCCGCCGGCCTGCCCGAGGGGGTTCCGGCCCTGCTGGTGACGGCCGAGTCCGAGTTCGTGGCCTCCCAACTGGCGCGCCGCCACGGGTTTGACGGCTATTGGAGCAAGCCGCTGGATGTGGCCGCTACGCTGCGCAGCCTCGAGCATTGGCTAGGGAAGCGCTGAAGCTGGAAACGGCCTCGGCCTGACACAAATCTTTGCGCGTTGGCCACAAGGCCTTGCGCGCCTGGCGGGATGCTTCGGTGACGACACCGGAGATCCCCATGAAGAACCGCCGCTTTGTGCTGAGCAGCGCCGCCGCCCTGGCGAGTGGTGTCATGCTGGCGGCGCGCCGCAGCCAGGCGGCTGTCGTGGCGAGTGGCCCGGCCCTGAGCGCCGACGAGCGCGCCCTGCATGCGCTCAACCGCCTGGGCTACGGCCCGCGCCCGGCCGACGCTGCGGCCATCGCCGCGCAGGGCGCCGACCCATGGCTGGAGCGCTACCTCACCGAACAGCTTGAACCGCGTCGCCTGCCGCAGCCGGAGGGCCTGAGCGCCCGTCTCGCCGGCCTGGACGCACTCAAGCTCGGCCAGGCCGAATTGCTGGGCCGCTACCGCGAGGCGGTCAAGGCGGCACGCGAGGCCCGGCGCGAAAAGGCCCAGGGCATGACGGCCGATGCCGACGCGCTGAACGCGGTGCGCGAGAAGGTCCGGCCCCTGGTGGCCCAGGCCGCGACGGCGCGGCTGTCGCGGGCCCTGGAAAGCCCGGCCCAGCTCGAAGAGGCGCTGACCGAGTTCTGGTTCAACCACTTCAATGTCTTTGCCGGCAAGCAGGCGGTCGGCGTTCTTGTCGCCGACTACGAGCAACGCGCCATCCGCCCCCATGTGCTGGGGCGCTTCCGCGACATGCTGGGTGCGACGGCCAGGCACCCGGCCATGCTCATCTATCTCGACAACGCCCAGAGCGTGGTCGCCGGCTACCAGCCGCCGCAGCGCGCCCGCCGCTTCCTGGCCGAGAGGCCGGAGCTGAAGGCCCGCGTGCCCAGCGGGCTCAACGAGAACTACGCCCGCGAGCTGATGGAGCTGCATACGCTTGGTGTCGACGGCGGCTACAGCCAACGCGACGTGACCGAACTGGCGCGCATGCTGACCGGCTGGGGCCTGGACTCGCGCAAGGCCCTGGTCGGTGGCACGGGCGACCTGTTCGCCTTCGATGCGCGCAAGCACGACAGCGGCACGAAGACATGGCTTGGCCAGACCGTCAAGGGTGCCGGCCAAGCCGAGGGCGAACATGCCCTGGACGTGCTGGCCACCCACCCGGCCACGGCCCGCCACCTGGCCTTCCAGTTCGCCCAGGCCTTTGTTGCCGACGAGCCGCCGCCCAGCCTGGTGCAGAAGCTCGCCGACAACTTCAAGGCCACGGGCGGCGACCTGCGCGAGTTCACGCGCACGCTGATCCGCGCCGACGAGTTCTGGAGCCGCGAGGCCTACCAGGCCAAGTTCAAGACGCCCTACCAATACCTGCTGTCCAGCCTGCGGGCCCTGGACCTGCAGCCGGCCAACCAGCAAAACCTGCTGGCCGCCCTGGCCCAGGCCGGCCAGCCCCTCTACGGCGCCCAGACGCCCGACGGCTACAAGAACGTGGCCGCGGCCTGGCGCAACCCCGAGGCCCTGACCCAGCGCGTGCAGCTGGCCACCACCCTGGGCCAGCGCAGCGGCGTCAGCCCCGAAAAACTGACCAGCACCCTCGGCGCCTCGGTCAGCGAGCCGACGCGCCGCACGCTGGCGACCGAGCCCGCCGGCCAGCAGGTGGCCCTGCTGCTCGCCAGCCCCGACTTCATGAAAAGGTGACCGCCATGTTGCGTCGTCAACTCCTCCACTTCGGCGCCTTCACCTTGGGCGGCCTGCCGGTGTCGCTGGTGCAGGCCCAGGGTGGCACGCAGAAGAAGCTCGTCGTCGTCATGCTGCGCGGCGCCGTGGACGGGCTGTCGGTTGTCGCGCCCTATGGCGAGCGCGAATACGCCGCCAGTCGCCCGCAGATCGCTCTTGGCCCGCCCGGCGCCGAAGACGGCCTCATCAAGCTGGATTCGCTGTTCGGCCTGCATCCATCCCTGAGCCCGCTGAAACGCCATTGGGATGGCGGCCAGCTCGCCTTCGTGCACGCCAGCGGCTCGCCCGACCCGACGCGCTCCCACTTCGATGCCCAGGACTATCTCGAGTCCGGCACGCCGGGCCGCAAGTCCACACCCGACGGCTGGATGAACCGGCTGTTGACGGCCCTGCCCGGTGAGCCGGCACCGACGCGTGCCATCAGCCAAGGCAGCACGCCGCCGCGCATCTTTGCCGGCACGGCCAGCGTGGCGACGCTGGGCCTCGGCCCCAACGCCATGCAGCGTCGCGCCATCGACGACCCGCAGATGCAGGCCGGCCTGGCCAAGCTCTATGCCAACGATGCCCAGCTCAGCGGCACCCTGCGCGACACGACCCAGGGCCGCGGTGAGATGAGTCGCAGCATGGCCAGCGGCGAGGGCGGCAAGTCCATGGACCCGAGCGCCGACGCCGGTGCACCGTCCGCCCGCAGTTTTGCCGCCGATGCACGCCGCCTGGGCACGCTGATCCGCAAGGACGCCCACACCCAGCTGGCCTTCACGGCCGTGGGTGGCTGGGACACCCACGTCAACCAGGGCGCCGCCCGCGGCCAGCTGGCCAACCGCCTGGCCAGCCTGGGCGAGGGCCTGGACGCGCTGAGCGCAGGTCTGGGCGACACCTACAAGGACACCGTCATCGTCGTCGTCAGCGAATTCGGCCGCACCCTGCGCCAGAACGGCAACGGCGGCACCGACCATGGCCACGGCAATGTCATCTGGCTGATGGGCGGCCCGATCGCCGGCGGCCAGATGCTGGGCGAATGGCCGGGCCTGGACAGCAGCGCCCTGGCCGACGGCCGCGATCTGGCCGTGCGCACGGACTTCCGCCAGGTGCTGTCGCCGCTGCTGCAGCGCCATCTGGGCTTGTCGGAAACCGCACTGGCAACAGTGTTTCCCCAAGCCCCGCAAACTTGGCGTTATGCAGACAAGCTGCTGCGTGTCTGAGGCATGCAGCAGCAGCGTTCAATCAGATGGGAGAACGACATGATGCGAAGCGCTTCCTCCTTGTTCGGGCTGTGCCTGTGGGGTGCCGTGCTGGCCTATTGCTTTCTCGTCGTGACGGGCGTGGCCTGAGGGCCGCCTGCCCCCCACGAACGAAGTCATCCCGCCGCGTGGCGGCGCGTTGAGGCTGGCAGCATCCCGCCACCTCACGCCTTCGCCCCCATGCGCCTCCTCGCTCTCGCCCTTCTGACCCTCGCCTGCAGCGCGCAAGCCGCTCCCCGCTGCGACAGCCTCAGCGTCGTCTACTCGGCGCCCCACCTCGTGCCCCTGGCCGGCCATGTGTCGATCAAGCGCCTCGCCGCGCGGCCGGTGCGCGAGCTGGACGACAGCGACCCCGAATACAAGCCGCGCTCGCCTCAGGAGACGGCCGCCTTCCACCGCCTTGTGACCAGCGACACGGTCAAGGGCGGGCCTCCGATCAATGTCATCGAGGTCTACACGACCCAGGGCCCGAAGTACGCCTGGCGGCTGGAATTCAACGAGCTGAAGGACAACGTCGAGATCCGGTGGCTGAACGATGACCTGCTCTTCCTGCGCGCCTGGTGGGGGCGCATCGTGTCGACCGACCTGCTGTTCGAGGTCAGCAGCGGCCGCTTCCTCTACGTCAAGGAGGCCAATCACGGCCGCATGATGGAGCCTTGCGAAGAGGCTCCGACGAAGTAGCCCTTCAGGGCACCTGCTTCGCCGCTACCAACTCCTGCGCCGACAGCACCTGAGGCTTGGCAACGGGAAGGCCGGTCTGAGCATCGAAGAAGGGGCTGGCCCGGTAGCTCCCGCGCAGTCGGCCGCCGACGATGAAGGCCAGGACCTTCACCATCCCGCCGATCAAGCCGGCCGACTTGGGTTTGTGGGCGCCCAGGGCGCTGTCGACGCCGACCCGCATCGTCACCGGGCCGAATGCCTGATCCAAGGAATGAGGGTCGGAGGCCAGTCCCGTGTGGATCAGCCCGACGAAATCGGCCTTGCGGTCCGCCATCGTGTTGCCGATCGGCGTGCGGCAGCAGCCGGCATACCAGCGCAGCATGCCCTTGCCGGTCAGGCGCAGGCAGGCCAGGTGTTGCTGCCCCTGCGTGAACCTCAGGTGGGATGCCGGGACCTGGACGATGTCGGTGCCGCCCTGGCCGTCCAGCGTGCCCGGCACGCCCAGGTGCCGCGCAAAGGCCTGGCAATCGGCGCAGTGGCAGATGCAGTGATTGGCCGGACGGATGGGCTGCAGCAGGCCGCTGAGCTGGGCGCAGCGGCACTGGATGGCTTGGTGTTCTGGCATGAGGCGGTTTTAACAGCCGCCTCATCCAGTTTTGTCATCAGCCGAAATAGCCGAGGTTCTTGACGCTGAAATTGGCCAGATGGGGGAAGAGGCCGCCGAGGTCGGCCGCGCCGACGCCGAACCAGCTCGACAGCGTCGCGCTCATCTGGTCGACCGACGTCGTCGGCAGCCAGCGGCCTTCGTCGCCGGAGTCGTCGGGCCCGCCCAGCACGAGTTGGGGCATGCGGCCATAGAGCCCGCCCTTGACGGCGCCACCCATGACGAAGTGGTGGTTGCCCCAGGCGTGGTCGGTGCCGCCGCCCGAGGCCGGTTGCAGGGTGCGGGCGAAGTCGCTGGCGGTGAAGGTCGTCACCGCGTTGGCGACGCCGAGCTGCTGCATCGCGTCGTAGAAGGCCTTCAGCGCCGGCGCGAGGTCGGCGAAAAGCTGGTTCTGCTGGTTGAGCTGGTCGTTGTGGGTGTCGAAGCCGCCCATGCTGACGAAGAAGAGCTGGCGCGTGACGCCCAGGCCGGAGCGGCCTTCGATCATCTTGGCCACCGTCAACAGCTGCTGGGCGACGCTGCTGGAGAGGCCGTTGAACAGGCCGGCCACGCTGCCGGTACCGGAGATGGCCGTGTTCAGCACATTGCTGGCCTTGATGGCCTGGTTCAGCACACTGGCGGCGGCGCGCTCCTCGGCATTGGCATAGGGCTGCTGCAACAGGCTCTGGTAGAGCTGGTAGAGCGGACTGGCACTCGGGTTGCTGCCAAAGCCCTTGATGGCGAAGCTGGTGCCCGAGCCCACGGTCAGGCCCTGGCTGGTCGCGCCGTTCATGAAGACGTTGTTGCCACTGACCGACAGGGCCATGGGCACGACACCGCCCGTGGCCTGCAGGTCGGCGATGCGGCCGCCCCAGCCGGCCGTCGAGGGCAGGGTGTTGCCGCTGTAAGACTGGCCGCGCTGCCACTGGTCCTGCTGGTCGTCGTGCGAGAACAGATTGCTGGGGCGCTGGGCATTGGCCGCGTTGAACTCGGCCTTGGTCATGGGCTTCACGAGCGGTCCGACATTGGCCTGCACGGCCAGGTGACCCTGATTCCAGATGTCGGCCAGCGGCGTCAGCGCCGGGTGCAGTCCCACATTGCCGCCGTTCAGCGGCGCCAGGGACGACTGCGGCAGCGTCAGCCCGCCGGCACCGGCCGTGCCGCGTGCCTTCGCGTAGGCCGCATAGCCGGCCGTGTCCATGGGGATGACCATGTTGTTGCCGTCGTTGCCGCCGTAGAGGAAGACGCAGACCAGGGCGCGGTAGTCGCTGCCGACGAGAGGCGCGGCCAGCGAGGGCAAGGCGGACGCGCCGGCCAGGGCGGCGGCGTGGGAGAGCAGATGGCGACGATTCAACATTTCAGTTCTCCACCAAATACTCGGGCGACATCGTGGCCAGGAAGAGCGCCGCCTTGGCCCGGTCCAGCGGCTTGGTGGCCGGCGCGATCTGCGCCGCCTTCAGCAGCGCGGCCTGCAGGTTGGCGCTGGCGCGGTCGGCGAAGAGGACGCGGTTGATCTCGGCGACGAGGCTGGCCGGCGTGGCCGCCAGCGTCTGCCAGCGGGTCAGGTCGATCTTGGTGCCGATCGAGCCGGCCACCGTGGTGTCTGCCGCGACGCCCTTGCCGTTCAGCGCCGTCTGCAGCACCCCGCTCAATTTGAAGGCGGCGCTGGCGTTGAAGACACCGAAGGCCGGGCCGTCCAGGCTGGGGTTGTCGGGCAGGTCGTAGTCCGGCGGGAAGAAGTTGAAGACGCTGGCCGGGCTGTAGACCGTCTGGCCCAGGCTGGCCGCCTGGCTGCGCAGCCAGACACCGTCGCTGGTGCCGCCCATGGCGCGCACCAGATGGGTCAGCTGCAGGATGGGCTCGCGCAGCTTGCCGAAGTTGGCCGGGGTCTGCGCAGAGGCCGCTTCGGGGTCGGTCAGGATGGCCGTCAGCACGGCCTTCATGTCGCCGCGCTTGCCGCGCTGGCCGCTGACGATGGCGCCGCCGTTGAAGGCGGTGGCCACGCGCTGCACGTAGGCGGGGCTGGGGTTGGCGGTGACCAGCTGCTGGATCAGCTGGCGGCCGATGAAGGGGCCGACATTGGGGTGGTTGAAGATGTTGTCGACGGCCGCTTCGAGGTCGGTCTGCGCCGTCTGGCCGCCGGGCAGCACGGTGCCGCTCAGCAGCTTCTTCGTGCCTTTGTCGTGATGGTCGTCGAAGGCGATCATCGGCGCGTCGTAATAGCTCGGGTTGCCGAACTTGTTCTTGGCGGCGCCCGGCCGGGGCGCATAGGTCCAGCCCGTGAAGACATGGGCGAAGCCCTCGACGGTCTCCTGGTCGTAGCTGGGAATGGGCTGGCCCTTCGCATCGAGCTGCACGCTGCCGTCCAGGTTGAGCTGGGACAGGCCGATGGAGAACAGCTGCAGCACCTCGCGGGCGTAGTTCTCGTTGGGCTCGATGCCCTTGGCCGGGTTGGGCTTGTCGTTGTTGGCCATGTTCAGGAAGCGTCCCATGGCCGGGCTCACCGTCACCTCCTTCAGCACGTCGCGGAAGTTGCCGAAGGCGTTGCGCAGGAAGATGCGCTGGTAGTTGGCCATCGCGTTGGGCAGCTTGATGACATTGCCCGACACGACCAGGATCTCCGACAGGGCCAGGGCGGTGCGCTGGCGCAGCTGGTCGGGCTGGTTGATGGCGTTGGCGAAGAACTGCACCTGCACCGGGAACAGCGTGTAGTTGTCGCGCTTGCAGGTGGCCGCCGAGCCCGCGGGGCAGCCCTTGCTGGAGTCGGGGTCGACATAGGGCACGCCGGTGAAGTCGGAGCTGGGCAGCGTGAATTGACCCGCCAGCCAGGCCGAGCGGCCCCGCGCCACCAGGTCGGTGACGCTGGCATCCGTCGGGCCAAAACTGGCCTGGGCGAGGAAGCGGCGCGCCTCCGATTCGCTCATCGCGGGCTGCAGGTTGGATGCCGCGAAAGCGGGCCAGGTGAAGCTGGCCGCCGCGGCCCACAAGACGAGTCGGGCGTAGGGCATAGGGTTCTCCGAAGCGGCGCGATCTTGGGCGTCGCGGCCGGTGTCGTCTCGCCACCAGTTGTGCACTTTCGTAAGCAAACGCTGCGGACGGTTGCTGACCTTGTACGGACTGTCCGCAAACTGTCCGCGGACAGTCTTGTCGCCGCCAAGCCGTTGATTTGTCACGGTTCAGGGGCTGGCACAGCGCTTGCGAAAACCAGGGCATGAACACCCGCTTTCGCGACACCACCGAGCAGGACCGACCCCTGGCGCCACAGTCCCGGCGCTGGCCCCTGATGCTGGGCGGCGCTGCCGCCGTCATTGCCGCCGTTGCCCTGCTGGGCGGCGGCCGCATCAAGCAGATGCTGTCGGCCGACCAGGCCGTCAGCGCCGCCCGCCTGTCCATCGCCACCGTCGAGGTGGCACCGCTGACGCGTGACGTGGCCGGCGAAGGCCGCGTCGTCGCCGCCCAGAGCCCCACGCTGTTCGCCCCCGGCGCCGGCACCGCGACCCTGGCCGTGCAGGCCGGCGACCCGGTCAAGCGCAACCAGGTGCTGGCCAAGGTCGATTCGCCCGAGCTGACCAACCGCCTGGCCCAGGAGCGCAGCAATGTCGACGCTTTGCGCGCCGATCTGGCCCGTGCCGAAGTCGAGGCCCGCCAGCAGTCGGCCGCCCTGCAGAGCGCCTACGAGAACGCCCGCATCGACCAGCAGACGGCCCAGAACGACCTGGCCCGTCAAACCCAGGCCTTCGAGGCCGGCGCCACGGCGCGCATGCAGGTCGAGCGCGCCCAGGACGCCCTGGCCAAGGCCAAGCTGGCCCTGGACCAGGCCCGCGACCTGCGCGGCCTGAAGACCGACAGCCTCAAGCTCGATGTGCAGGCCAAGCAGAGCGCGCTGGCCCGCCAGCAGCTGCTGGTGTCCGACCTGGAGCGCCAGGTGGCCGAGCTGCAGGTGCGCTCGCCGGTGGACGGCCAGGTCGGCCAGCTCTTCATCCCCGACCGCACCAACGTCGCCCGCGACGCCAAGCTGCTGTCGGTCATCGACCTGTCGGCCCTGGAAGTGCAGATGCAGGTGGCTGAGAGCTTCGCCCGCGAGCTGCAGCCCGGCATGCCCGGCGAGATCAGCGGCAACGGCCAGCGCTGGGCCGGCCAGGTCAGCTCGGTCTCGCCCGAGGTCGTCAACGGCGAGGTCGCGGCGCGGCTGCGCTTTGCCGGCACCCAGCCCGATCAGCTGCGCCAGAACCAGCGCCTGTCGGTACGCGTGCTGCTGGACAAGCGCGACAAGGTGCTGGGCGTGGCCCGCGGCAGCTTCGTCGACGAGGGCGGCGGCAGCTATGCCTATGTGGTTCGCAACGGCGTGGCCGAGAAGGTCGCCGTCAAGCTGGGCGCACGTTCGCTGGAAAGGGTCGAGGTCATCTCGGGCCTGTCGGCGGGTGACCGCGTCGTCATCTCCGGTTCGGACAACTTCAAGGGCGCGGACCGCGTCCTCATTGCGGATTAAGGAAGAGGAAGACAAGCCATGCTTCAAATGGAAAAACTGCAGAAGGTCTACCGCACCGAGATGGTCGAGACCTATGCGCTGCGCGACTTCAACCTGACCGTCAACGAGGGCGAGTTCGTCGCGGTGACCGGGCCCTCGGGCTCGGGCAAGACGACCTTCTTGACCATTGCCGGCCTGCTGGAGGCCTTCAGCGCCGGCCGCTACATGCTGGACGGCATCGACGTCAGCCGCATGGGCGATGGCGAGCGCTCGCGCATCCGCAACCAGAAGATCGGCTTCATCTTCCAGGCCTTCAACCTGATTCCCGACCTCAGCGTGCTCGACAACATCGAAGTGCCGCTGCGCTACCGCGGCATGAGCGGCGCCGAGCGCAAGAAGCGCGCCGCCGACGCCCTGGCCCGCGTCGGCCTGTCGGCCCGCGGCAAGCACTATCCCAACGAGCTGTCCGGCGGACAGCAGCAGCGTGTCGCCATCGCGCGAGCACTCGCGGGTGAACCGCGCCTGCTGCTCGCCGACGAACCGACCGGCAACCTGGACAGCGCGATGGCGCGCAGCGTCATGGAGCTGCTGGAAGAGCTGCACCGCGACGGCGCCACCATCGTCATGGTGACCCATGACCCGCAGCTCGCCGCCCGCGCCCAGCGCAATGTGCACGTCATCGACGGCCAGGTCGTCGACCTGACCGCCGAGTTGCAGGCGGCTGCACTGGCCGTGGCTTGAACTCCATGCGTCGATTGATCCTTGTCCTCGCGCTGCTGACCGCTCATGCGGCGCGGGCCGACGACCTGCTGCAGGTCTGGGCCCAGGCGCGCGCGGCCGACCCGCTGCTGCGCCAGGCTGCCGCCTACAACGGCGCGCAGGAAGCCGCTTCGCGCGAAGCCCGCGCCGCGCTGCTGCCGCAATGGAATGTGCAGAGCAGCGAAGAGCGCGAGAACGGCAGCGGTGCCCGCACGCGCACGACCACCAGCAGCCTGAGCCAGCCGCTGTTCGACCTGGCCGCTCTGCGTGCCTGGGATGCCAGCCGCAGCGACGCCTCGGCCCAGTCGGCCCGACTGGCCGCCGCCGAGCAGGCCGCACGCGAGCGGGTCGCCGAGGCCTATTTCGGCCTGCTGTCGGCCCAGGCCCAGCTGGCCACGGCCCGCGCCAACGAGGAAGCCTTCGACCGCCAGGTCAACGAGGCCGAGACCCGCTTCAAGTCCGGCCTGTCGGCCCAGGTCGAGGCCGACCAGTCGCGTGCCTATCGCGAACTGGCGCGTGGCAATACCCTGGCGGCCGAGGCCGCCGTCGCCGATGCCCGCGAGGCCCTGGCCCAGCTGACCGGTGCCGCGCCTGCGTCCCTGCAGCCGCTGCGCCGTGACCTGACTGCCCAGCCCCTGCCCGACGACGCCGAGGCCTGGGCCCAGCGCGCCCTGCAGGCCAATCCCGAGCTGCGCGCCCTGCAGCTGGATGTGCAGGCCAGCGAGCAGCGCATCTCCTCCGCCCGTGCCGGCCATCTGCCGACGCTGAGCGTGGGCGTGGACACCAACCGGCGCCGTGGTGACGGCGTCACCGCCTTCGACGCCAGCCGCACGCCGACGACGGTGGGTGTGCGCCTGACCGTGCCGCTGTTTGCCGGCGGCGCCGTGGCCGCTGCCACCGATCGCGCCGGCTTCCAGCGCGACGCCGCCCGCGAGCAGCTCGAAGCCGGTCGCCGCGCCGTGCTGCGCGATGTGCGTGCCCAGCATCTGGCCGTCGGCCAGGGCGCCGCGCAATTGCAGTCCACCCAGGTCGCCGTCCAGGCGGCCGAGCGCGCCCTGGAAGCCACGCGCACCGGCCTGACCCTGGGCACGCGCAGCACCACCGACCTGCTGCTCGCCATCCAGACCCTGGCCGGCGCGCAGAACGCCCAGACCCAGGCCCGCCACCGCCATGTGCTGGCCTTGCTGGCCCTGCACCAGGCAGCCGGCTCTCTCGGCGACACCGAACTCGCCACCGTCAACGCTTTGTTGGAGACACGCTGATGTTTCTTCATTACCTCGAACTTGCCTGGCGCAACACGCTGGCCGCCAAGGGCCTCTCCGCGTTGATGGTGCTGGCCCTGGCCCTGGGCATCGGCGCCTGCATGACGACGCTGACCGTCTATCACGTGCTGTCCGGCGACCCGATTCCGCACAAGAGTGCCAGGCTGTTCAATGTGCAGCTCGATGCCTCGGACATGGTGGGCTGGAAGGTCGGCGAGGAGCCCACCTTCGACCTGACCCGCTACGACGCGACGGCCCTGCTGCGCGACAAGAAGGCCCTGCGCCAGACCATGTCCAGCGGCTTCAACACCGCCGTCGGCCTGCCCGACGCCAACGTCAAGCCGATCTTCTCCGGCGTGCGCATGACCTCGGCCGACTTCTTCGCGATGTTCGACGCGCCCTGGCAGTACGGCAGTGGCTGGACGGCCGCGGAAGACGAGGGCGAGGGCCGTGTCGCCGTCATCTCGGCGTCGCTGAACGAGAAGCTTTTCGGCGGCGGCAACAGCGTCGGCAAGGAAGTGATCGTGCGCGGCCAGCCGCTGCGTGTCGTCGGCGTGCTCAAGCCCTGGAAGGTGCAGCCCCACTTCTGGGACCTGACCCTGGGCAGCTACACCGAGACCGAAGACTTCTACCTGCCCTTCTCCACGGCCATGTTCCTGAAGATGGGCCACTGGGGCAATATGGACTGCTGGGGCAAGGGCGCCAATGGCGGCAGTTCGCTGGACCTGAACGCCAGCTGCTCCTGGATCCAGTACTGGGTCGAGTTCGCCAAGCCCGAGGACGCCGCCGCCTACCGCGACTACCTCACCGCCTACTCCGAGGCCCAGCGCAAGGCCGGCCGTTTCGAGCGCCCGACCAATGTGCGCCTGCGCAGCGTGATGGACTGGCTGGGCGCCCAGAAGGTGCTGCCCGCCGACGTGCGCCTGCAGACCTGGCTGGCCTTCGGCTTCCTGGCCGTCTGCGTCGTCAACATGGTGGGCCTGCTGCTGGCCAAGACCCTGCGTCGCAGCGGCGAGATCGGCGTGCGCCGCGCCCTGGGGGCCCAGCGCAGCGACATCTTCCAGCAATTCGTCGTCGAGGCCGGCCTGCTCGGCCTGGCCGGCGCCCTGCTGGGCCTGCTGTTCGCTCAGGGCGGCCTGTGGCTGGTGCGCCAGAGCCCGAACGACTACGCCCGCCTGGCCGAGCTCGACGGCAGCATGTTGGCCCTGACCCTCGGCCTGGCCCTGCTGGCCAGCCTGATCGCCGGCCTGCTGCCCGCCTGGCGCGCCGCCCTCGTCACCCCCGCCGTCCAACTCAAGGTGCAGTGATGAAAGACCTGATGCCCATCCTGTCGACGCTGCGCCGCCACCGCATCGCAGCCGGCCTCATCGTGCTGGAGGTGGCGCTGTCCTGCGGCATCGTCACCAATGCCCTGCACCTCATCCAGACCCGCATCGAGGCGCTGAACGCCGACAGCGGCATGGCCGAGTCCGAGATCGCCGTGCTGACCCTGCGCGGCAGCAAGCCCCAGCTGCCCGAGCGCACCGCCAGCATCGTGGCCGAGGACCTGGCCCGCGTGCGAGCCGTGCCCGGCGTAAAGGCGGCGACGGTCGCCAACCAGATCGTCTACGGGAACAACAGCAACAACAGCGGCGCGTCGCTGGAGCCTGACAACAAGGGCGTGCGCATCAACGCGTCGCAGTACGCCGCCGACGAACAGCTGATCCCCACCTTCGGGCTCAAGCTGGTTGAAGGCCGCAACTTCACGACCGATGAGATCCTCGACAGCTTCCAGGCCTTCAGCGTCGCCGATCCCAAGATCCCCCAGCTCATCGTCAACAAGGTGATGGCCGAGAGGCTGTTCCCCGGGCAGTCGGCGGTGGGCAAGACCATCTATCTGTTCGGCAGCTCGCCGTCGACCATCATCGGCGTCGTCGAGACCCTGACCCACACCCAGCTGCACCGTGCGCGCAGCGATGGCCGGGGCGCCGCCATGATCCTGCCGCTGCGCGGCGGCGGCTCCTACGTCATCCGTGCCGAACCGGGCAAGCTCGATGCGCAGATCAAGGCCGTGACGGCCGTGCTGGAAGAGGGCGACAAGGGCCGCGTCGTGACCCAGGCGCGCTCGCTGACCGAGATGCGTTCGGCCTTCTATGCCCAGGACCGTGCCATGGCCTGGCTGATGGGCGGCGTCTGCGTGGCCCTGCTGCTGGTGACGGCCATGGGCATCGTCGGCCTGGCCAGCTTCTGGGTGCAGCAGCGCACCCGCATGATCGGCACGCGCCGCGCCCTGGGGGCGACCGAGAGCCAGATCCTGCGCTACTTCCAGCTCGAGAACCTGCTGCTGACGACGACCGGCATCCTCATCGGCCTGGTGGGCGCCTGGGCCCTGAGCCAGCTGCTGATGCAGAGCTACGAGTTGCCGCGCCTGCCCTGGCTCTACCTGCTTGCCGGCGCGCTGACGCTGTGGGTGCTGGGCCAGCTGGCGGTCTGGGTGCCGGCACGCCGGGCCGCGCGCCTGTCCGCGGTGGCGGCGTTGCGCTCTTGAAACTCAGTGCGCGGCCTGCAGGCTGCGCAGCTCGTTGGACCAGTCGGCCCAGTGCTTGCGCAGGGCCTCGCGCTGGGCGGTGTCCATGCCGTTGAGCAGCTTCAGCAGGCTGGTGATGATCTCTTCGCGATAGGGCATCTCCGCGGGCAGGGTTTGGCTGTCCTGCATCAGCATCGCGGTGCCGGTGGCGAAGTCCTGGTGCGACCAGGCGCGCAGGGCCTGAACCAGGCGCGTCTGGCGCTGGGTGCGGCCCTGGCTCATCAGGGCCAGATCGAAGTGCCAGCTTTTTGCATCGGCCGCCGCCTGGCGCCGCAGCGGCCGGTCCAGGTCGCCCAGCCAGCGTTCGAGGTTGGTCGTGTAGCGCTTGGCGCGTTCGTCCGCGCCGCGCGGGCCGCCAATCTTGTCGCGCCACTCCTCGGTCTTCTCGTCCATCTTCTTCTGCAGATGCTGCCATTGCTCGGGCCTGAGCCCGGCCAGCACCGGCGCGGCCAGCGGCGCGGCGTGCTGCAGGCAACGCTCGACGCTGGCGCGCGCGCCGCGCTCCAGGGCCAGCAGTTCGTCATGGGTCACGCCGTCGTCCAGGGCTGCGTTGGCCTGGCGCAGCAGGGCGATCCATTGCGGCAGCTCCTCGCGCCGGTGCCAGGCCTGCCAGGCTTGCAACTGCGTCTTCAGCTGGGCGCGCTGCCGGCTGTCCAGGTCCAGGTAGTTGTCGGCCCACAAGCCGGCCAGCAGGGGCAACTGGCCATAGGCCAGCGTCAGGCTGGAACAGCCGATCAGGCCCAGCAGGGCGGTCAGCGTGAGCAGGGTGGCGAGTCGTTTCAGCAGTTGCATGGTGGCCATGGTGGCAGGTCAATCCAGGCGGCGATAGGGCAGGGCGCCTTGGCGGCCCACCCGCACCAGGGCCAGGGCCTGCTGAACATTGGGCAATCCACGTGCCAGGGCCTCCAGTTCGGCGCCCTGCCCGGTGCGTTCGACGCAGCCTTCCAGGTAGACGACCCGGCCCTGCACCGTGAACCAGAGGCTGCTGGGCTTGGTGGCCGCGGCGCCTCGCAGACGTTCACGCAGCGCGGCCGCGATGCCGGCGTCGTAGCGGAAGGCATTGGGCTCGCTGCATTCACCCTGGAGCCAGCAGGTCGTGCCGCGTTCGGCGCGGTGGTGGGCCTGCACCCGCGCTTCGGCCGCCGTGACCCGCGGGCCGCGCGGCTCGGGGCAGTCGCCGATGTCGCTGGAGACGGCCTCGAAGGGATCGTTGAAACGGTTCAGCACGGCGTCGTCGGCGGCGCCGGCGAGTAGCAGGGCCAGCAGCAAGGCGTTCACGGGCAGGCCGTGCGCTGCATGGGGAAGTCGATGCCGCGCTCCTTGCCTTTCAGCGTGCCCTCGATGCGGGCCATCAGGCGGTCGGCAGCCTCGCGGCGGTAGATGACGCGCTGCGGGAAGTCGTGCGTGGCGTTCTCGAACACGGCCTCGGCATCGCCTTGACGCAGCAAGGCGAACTCCGTCGGCGGCCGGCCCTGGGGCTGGGCGATGAAGCTCAGCCGGCCCTCGGCATCGGCGCGGATCTGCATGAACTCGAACTCGACGACGCGGCCGTCCTTCAGCGTGCGCGCCATGCCCAGCATCAGGCCGCCGGCGGGCGCCATCCACTGCTCGACGGTGCCGGCCTCACGGCCGGCCTGCGCCCAGCAACCGGCCATCCATTCGACGGCCGCGAAGGGGTGTGCCTGGGCCGAGGCGCAGGCGGCGAGCAGCAGGGGCGGCAGCAGCTTCATGCCCGTGATTCTGAGCCGCGCGGTTATCGTTGACGCCCCGACAAACCCCACGCCCTTGTGTCTCACCAGGATTTGCCACACACCCTCAAGCTGCTGACCATCTGGCTGCTCATCGGCCTGGTCATCTTCCTGGGCTTCAAGTATTGGGAACGTGAGCGGCAGTCCAGCCGCTTCCAGCTGGCCGGCGAGGTCGTCGTGCTGACGCGTTCAGACGACGGCCATTTCCACTGGCCGGGGCGGGTGGATGGCGTCGCGGTGGACTTCCTGGTCGACACCGGCGCCACAACGACGGCCCTGCCGCAGGCGCTGGCGCAGCGCGTCGGGCTCAAGCCGCTGGGCAGCATCACGACACAGACGGCCGCCGGTACCGCCCAGGGCTTTGTGGCGCGCACCGACGTGACGCTGGAAGGCGGCGTGCGTGCCAACCGCCTGATGGTAGCCGTGCTGCCCGACCTGGCCGCGCCCCTGCTCGGCATGGACGTGCTGGGCCGCCTGCACTTCTCGCAAAAGCCCGGCGAGCTCCGCATCGAACCGAATCCATGATCCGCGCCCTCCTGTTCGTCTTCCTCATCGGCAGTGCCCAGGCCGCCTGCCCGCCCGTGCCGGCCCTGCCCACGGCCGACCAGGCCGCGACCTGGGCCGCCAAGGCGCCCGACCGCGGCGTGCTGTGGCGCATCAGCCGCGGCGGCCACAGCAGCTATCTCTACGGCAGCCTGCATGTCGGCAAGGCCGATTGGGCCTACCCGGGGCCGGCCCTGCGCGCGGCCTGGGCCGAGACCGAGGTGCTGGCCGTCGAGCTCGACCCGGCGGAGGTCGGCGCCGTGCTGGCCGCCCTGCCCAAGCCGGCCCCCTTGCCGGCGGCCCTCGCCCGGCGCCTGGACGCCCAGACCCGCATGGCCTGCCTGGCGCCGGGCAGCCTGAGCGCGGCGCCGGTCATGCTGCAGCTCAGCATGCTGTCGCTGCTGGAGGCCCGCCGCGACGGTTTCGATGCCGGCTTTGGCCAGGACGTCATGCTGCTGGCCTGGGCCAAGTCCGAAGGCCGGCCGGTGCAGTCGCTGGAGAGCGTGCAGGAGCAGTTGCAGGCCCTGGAGCCGCAGGCCGCCGAGTTGCCGGTCATCATCGACGGCGCGCTGCGCCAGTTGAACCAGGGCCAGATCAGGGAGCCGCTGCGCAAGCTCGCCCAGGCCTGGTCGCGCGGCGATCTGGCCACCCTGGCCAACTACCCGCGCTGGTGTGCCTGCGCCGACAGCCCGGCCGAACGCGCCTGGCTCCAGCGCGTCAACGACGACCGCAACGGCCCGCTGGCCGAGCGCATCGCGGCCCTGCATGGCGCCGGACAACGCCTGCTGGTGGCGGTGGGGGCGCTGCACATGAGCGGGCCGCGGGCCCTGCCGCGGTTGTTGGCGGAGCAGGGTTTTACCGTCGAGCCGCTGTTGCCCAGCAAGTAGGATCAAAGCGAACACAGGAGACAAGACATGAGCGACAACAGCTTCACCAAGTTCGTGCCCGGCTTCGAGTTCCTGCAAGGCCTCGTCAAGAACGCCGGTTCGGCCCTGCCGGGCATCGGCCAGTGGGTGGCGCCCACGCTGAACCCCGAGGAGCTGAGCAAGCGCATCGAGGAGCTGCGCACCGTGCAGTTCTGGCTGGAGCAAAACGCCCGCATGCTGGCCGCCACCATCCAGGCCCTGGAAGTGCAGCGCATGACGCTGTCCACGCTGAAGTCCATGAACGTGCCCCTGGCCGACCTGCGCGACAGCCTCAAGCTGCCCACCGGCGGCGACGGCTCACCCTGGCCGGCGATTCCGCCCGAAATCCTGGCTGCCGCGGCGCCAGTGGCCCAGGCCGCCGCCAAGACGGCCGTGAAGACAGCCGCCAAAACCGCCACGGTGGCGGCCAAGACCGCCGGCAATGCGGCCAAGGCCGTGGCCGACAACCCGGCCGCCGTCGTCGACCCGACACAGTGGTGGGCGGCCCTGAGCCAGCAGTTCACCCAGCTGGCAACATCAGCCATGAAGGACACGGCCACCGACGCGGCCAAGAACCTCGCCGGCAACCTGGTCAAGCAGAGCTTCGATGCCGCCAGCGAGACTCTCAAGCGTGCGGCCAGCGTGCCGGGTTCGGTGGTTGGCAGCGTCGCCAAGGGCTTTGCGGCCGGGGCCAACCCCAAGCCGGCCGCCAGGACCGCGGCCAAGACGGCTGTCAAGACGCCGGCCAAGACCGCCGCCAAGACGCCGCGGCGACGCAGCACTTGAGTCGACGCCGCCGGCTTCTGATCGCGGCCGCGGCCGCGGCTAAAGTCGTCGGCACGATGAACGCTCCCGTCGATCTCGCCGCCCGCCGCGCCGCCCTGGTCGCGGCCCTGGCGCCCTTGCTGCCGGCGCATGCGCTGCTGCACCAGGCCGAGCAGACCACGCCCTATGAATGCGACGGCCTGACCGCCTACCGCCAGCGACCGCTGGCCGTGGCCCTACCGGAGACCGAGGCCCAGGTGGCGGCGGTGCTCAAGGCCTGCCACCGCCTCGGTATTCCGGTCGTGGCGCGCGGCGCCGGCACCGGCCTGAGCGGCGGTGCGATGCCGCATGAACTGGGTGTCACGCTGGCCCTGGCCAAGTTCAACCGCATCCTGTCCATCGACCCGTTGTCGCGCACAGCCCGTGTGCAATGCGGCGTGCGCAATCTCGCCATCAGCGAGGCCGCGGCGGCGCATGGCCTTTATTACGCCCCCGACCCCAGCAGCCAGATCGCCTGCAGCATCGGCGGCAACATCGCCGAGAACAGCGGCGGCGTGCACTGCCTGAAGTACGGCCTGACCCTGCACAACGTGTTGCGCGTGCGTGGCTTCACGGCCGAAGGCGAGGCGGTCGAGTTCGGCAGCGAGGCCCTGGACGCGCCGGGCCTGGACCTGCTGGCCTTGGTCATCGGCAGCGAAGGCATGCTGGCCGTCGTCACCGAGGTCACCGTCAAGCTGGTGCCCAAGCCCCAGCTGGCGCGCTGCATCATGGCCAGCTTCGACGATGTGCGAAAGGCCGGCGACGCGGTCGCGGCCATCATCGCGGCCGGCATCATCCCGGCGGGCCTGGAGATGATGGACAAGCCCATGACGGCGGCCGTCGAGGACTTCGTGCATGCCGGCTACGACCTCGACGCCGAAGCCATCCTGCTGTGCGAGAGCGACGGCACGCCCGAGGAGGTGGCCGAGGAGGTCGCGCGCATGGAAGCCGTGTTGCAGGCCGCCGGCGCGACGCGCTGCCAGGTCAGCGAGAACGAGGCCCAGCGCCTGAAGTTCTGGAGCGGCCGCAAGAACGCCTTCCCGGCGTCGGGCCGCATCAGCCCCGACTACATGTGCATGGACTCGACCATCCCGCGCAAGCACCTGGCCACCATCCTGCTCGACATCCAGCAGATGGAGGTCAAGTACGACCTGCGCTGCGCGAACGTCTTCCATGCCGGCGACGGCAATCTGCATCCGCTGATCCTGTTCGACGCCAACGACCCCGACCAGTTGCACCGCTGCGAGCAGTTTGGCGCCGAGATCCTGGAGCGCAGCGTGGCCCTGGGCGGCACGGTGACGGGCGAGCATGGCGTGGGCGTGGAGAAGCTGAACTCCATGTGCGTGCAGTTCAGCGCCGAGGAGCGCGAGCAGATGCTGGCGCTCAAGCGCGCCTTCGACCCGGCCGGCACGCTCAACCCGGGCAAGCAGATCCCGAGCTTGAGCCGCTGCGCCGAGTACGGGCGCATGCATGTGAAACGCGGCCTGCTGGCCTTTCCGGAGCTGGAGCGGTTTTGAATTTCGCGGACCTTCAACAGCAGCTGCGCGATGCGCGCGCGCCCCTGCGTTTCACCGGCCACGGCAGCAAGGACTTCTACGGCGGGCCGCTGCAGGGCGAGCCGCTGTCGACGCTGGCCCTGAACGGCGTGACGGCCTATGAGCCCAGCGAGCTTTTCATCAGCGTGCTGGCGGGCACGCCGGTGTTCGACGTCGAGGCCCTGCTGGCCCAGCACCGCCAGCGCTTCGCCTTCGAGCCACCGCGCTTCGATGGCAAGGGCACCATCGGCGGCATGGTTGCGGCCGGCCTGTCCGGTCCGGCCCGCGCGGCCCTGGGTTCGGTGCGCGACCACCTGCTCGGCGCCGTGATGATCAATGGCGCCGGCGAGTTGCTGAGCTTTGGCGGCACCGTCATGAAGAACGTGGCCGGCTTTGACGTCAGCCGCGCCCTGGCCGGTTCCATGGGCCAGCTTGGACTCATCACCGAGGCCACGCTGAAGGTGATGCCGCTGCCGGCCGCCGTGACGACGCTGCGCTTCGAGTTCGAGCAGGCGCCCGCGCTGATGGCCATGAACCGCTGGGGCGGCGAGCCCCTGCCCATCGAGGCCAGTGCCTGGTGGGACGGTGCGCTGCTGCTGCGGCTGGCCGGCGCGCAGGCGGCGGTCGAGGCCGCCATGCGCAAGCTCGGCGGTGACGTCATCCCGCCCGAGATGGCCGGGGCTTTCTGGATGGGCCTGCGGGACCAGAGCGACGAGTTCTTCGTCGGTGCCGAGCGCGCGGTGGCGGGCGGCGCGCGGATGTGGCGGCTGAGCCTGCCCAGCATGGCGCCCGAGCTGAAACTGCACGGCGAGCAGCTCATCGACTGGGGCGGTGCCCAACGCTGGGTCGTCACGCCGATGGAGCCGGCGGCGGTGCGCGAGGCGGCTGCCAAGGTGGGTGGGCATGCGACGCTGTTCCGGTCCCGGGACAAGAGCGCCGGTGCGTTTGCACCGCTCAGCGCGCCGCTCGCGGCCATCCATAGCCGTCTCAAGGCCAGCTTCGACCCGCATGGCGTCTTCAACCCAGGCCGGCTCTACGCGGAGCTCTGATGAGTCAACCCATCCATGACGCCGCCCAGCGCGGCTACACCCTGGCCCCCGACAGCTACCAGCGGGGTCGGCCGGAGTATCCCCAGGCCCTGGGCGGCTGGTTGGGCGCCGTGCTCGGCGTGCGTCAGGGTGCGCAGGTGGTCGATCTCGGCGCGGGCACCGGCAAGTTCACCCAGCTGCTGGCCCGCACCGGCGCAACCGTGACGGCCGTGGAGCCGGTCGATGCCATGCGCGCCAAGCTGGCCGAAAGCCTGCCCGGGGTGCGGACCCTGGCGGGCACGGCGGAGGCGATGCCGCTGCCGGACGCCGAGGCCGACGTGCTGATCTGCGCCCAGGCCTTCCACTGGTTTGCCAATGCACAAGCCCTGCGAGAAATGCACCGCGTGCTGAAGCCCGGCGGTCGTCTCGGCATGGTCTGGAATGTGCGGGACGAGAGCTGCGACTGGGTGGCCGCCATCACCGACATCATCACGCCCTACGAGGGCGATGCACCGCGCTACTACACCGGGCAGTGGAAGCGCCCCTTCGAAGGGCAATCACTGTTCGCGCCGCTGCAGCTGACGGAGTTCCCGCACAGCCACGAGGGCAGCTTCGAGCAGGTCGTCATCGACCGCATCGCGTCGGTCAGCTTTATCGCGGCCCTGCCCGAGACCGAGCGCCAGGTCGTCGAAGCCAAGCTGCGTGCCTTGCAGCCCCGCTTTGCCGCCCTGCGCGAACCGCGCATCGCCTTTCCCTATGTGACGCAGGCCTGGCAGGCCGAGCGTCTGGCCTGACGACGACATGCAGACCACGCTCGCCCCCGAATTCGCCGGCACCCCCGAGGGCACGGAAGCCGAAGCCATCCTGCGGCGCTGCGTGCACTGCGGCTTCTGCACGGCCACCTGCCCGACCTACCAGCTGCTGGGCGACGAACTCGACGGCCCGCGCGGCCGCATCTACCTGATCAAGCAGGTCATGGAAGGCGTGGAGCCGACGCGCGAGACCCAGTTGCACCTGGACCGCTGCCTGACCTGCCGCAACTGCGAGACCACCTGCCCCTCGGGCGTCGAATACGGCCGCCTGGTCGACATCGGCCGGCGCGTCGTCGATGCCAAGGTCGAACGCCCCAGCGGCGAAAAGCGTGTGCGCTGGCTGCTGAAGGAAGGCCTGACCTCACCGCTGTTCAAGCCGGCCATGAAGCTGGGCCAGATGTTCCGGCCCTTGGTGCCGGCTTCGCTGAAGGACAAGGTGCCAGCCAGGCCGCCGGCCACGGCCCACGACTGGCCGACGCGCCAGCTCAATCGAAAGGTGGCCCTGCTGCTGGGCTGCGTGCAGCCGGCCATGGCGCCCAATATCAACTCGGCGACGGCGCGGGTGCTGGACGCCGCCGGCATCCAGACCGTGGTGGCCGATGGCGCCGGCTGCTGCGGTGCCATCCGCGAGCACCTCGGCGACCACGAGGCCGCGCTGAACGAGATGCGCCGCAATATCGACGCCTGGTGGCCGCTGGTGTCGGGCATGGGCGAACGCGTCGAGGCTCTGGTCATGAATGCTTCGGGCTGCGGCGTGACGGTCAAGGAGTACGCCCACGCGCTGGCTCACGACGGCGCCTATGCCGACAAGGCCAAACGCATCAGCGAGGTGACCAAGGACTTGAGCGAGCTGCTGCCTGAACTGGTGCCGGCGCTCAAGACTCGCCTGAAGGCCAAGCCGGGTTCGCTGGCCTATCACCCGCCCTGCACGCTGCAGCATGGGCAAAAGCTCAAAGGCGGTGTGGAGACGGCGCTGCGCGAACTGGGATTCAGGATCGACTGCGCGCCGCACGACAGCCATCTTTGCTGCGGCTCGGCCGGTACCTACTCGGTGCTGCAGCCCGAGCTGTCCAAGCAGCTGCGCGACCGCAAGCTCGCGGCCCTGGCGCCTTTGCAGGCCGAGCAGATCGTGTCAGCCAATGTCGGCTGCATCCAGCATCTGCAGAGCGGCACCACCCAGCCGGTCAGGCATTGGGTGGAGGTGCTGGATGATGCGTTGCGTGGGGTGAGCGCCTAGGTCCTGAAGGTCGAGACGAGCTTCACCAGCTCATCCGCCTGCGCCTTCAAGCTCTCCGCCGCCGCCGCGCTTTCCTCGACCAGCGCCGCGTTCTGCTGCGTCGCCTGGTCCATCTGAGTGATGGCCTGGCCGACCTGGCTGACGCCGGTGCTCTGTTCGCGGCTGGCCGAGCTGATCTCGCGCACGATCTGGGCGACGCGGCCGATCGCGGTGACAACCTGCTCCATGGTCTGGCCGGCCTTGTTTACCAGCACGGCGCCCTGCTCGACGCGCTCGACGCTGTCGCCGATCAGGCCCTTGATCTCCTTGGCCGCGTCGGCGCTGCGCTGGGCCAGCATGCGCACCTCACTGGCGACGACGGCAAAGCCGCGGCCCTGCTCGCCGGCGCGGGCGGCCTCGACGGCGGCGTTCAAGGCGAGGATATTGGTCTGGAAGGCGATGGCGTCGATGGTGCCGATGATGTCGGCGATCTTGCGCGAGCTCTCCTCGATGCCGCGCATGCGCTGCACCGCCTCGCCGACGACCTCGCCGCCCTGGCGGGCGACGTTGCTGGCGTCATGCGCGAGCTGGTCGGCCTCACCGGCGTTGTCGGCATTGAGCCTGACCGTGGCCGACAGCTCCTCCATCGATGCCGCCGTCTGCTGGATGGCGCTGGCCTGCTGTTCGGTGCGGGCCGACAGGTCGTTGCTGCCGTGGGAGATCTCGGTGCTGGCCGTGGCCACGCCGTTGGCGTTCTCGCGCACCGAGCCGACGAGATGACGCAGGGCCTGCTGCATCTGGCCCAGGGCCTGGGTCAGCTGGGCGGTCTCGTCGCTGCCAATGCTGCGGATGTCGCGTGAGAGGTCGCCGCGGCCGACCTCCTCAGCCTCCTGGATGGCCTCGCGCAACGGGCCGACGACGGAGCGCGTGATCAGCCAGGCGGCGGCCACGCCAACGCTGAGGCAGGCCACCGCAATGACGAGCATGATCATCTGCGTGCGCCGTGCCTCCTCCATGACCTGCCGGGTCTCCAGGCGCACGCGTTCGCCCTGGAAATCGGCCATGCGGCTGATGGCGGCGACATAGGACTCGGACGCCGGCCGCATCTTGCCCTCCAGCGTCTGCAGGGCCGTGTCGGCCTCGCCGGCCTTGAGCTGGGCAAAGACCTGGTTGCGGATGTCGACATAGGCCTTGCGGGCATTGCCGATGTCGGTGAGCAGGGCCTTGCCGCGTTCGGTGTCTTCCAGCTTGGTCAGGCTCTCCTGCAGTTCGGTGATCTTGGCGCTGGTGGTCTTGATGACGGGCGAGAAGAATTCGGCCACCGGGCCCGAGCCGCCGGCGCGGGCGACGGCGTCGGTGCGCGTGACATTGAGCTGGGTGGCGGTGCGCCAGTCCTGGGCGATGTCCTGGCGGTGTTGCAGCTCCACCAGCAGGTCGATATGGGGGCCGACGGAGCCGATCTGCCGGTAGCTCAGGCCCAGGGCCATGGCGAGCAGTAGAAGTACGAGGCCGAAGCCCAGGCCCAAACGGGTCCCGATTCGCAAGGACTGCATCTGCATCACCGCCTCCAGGTTGATGGAGCGGCAGGTGCGTCGAGCGCGCACCTGGCCGGTGCGCTGACTCTAACCGCCAGGGCGAGGGAAGGGCAGAAAGAAAAACACCGCCTCGAGGGGCGGTGTTGTCGGCAGCTTTGTGGTCTCCGCTCACGTTGCAAGCAACATGAGCTTCGCCCACGCACCGAACCGCGCTGGCGCGCGGCGGCCTTTACAGGCCGGCCGCAGCCCGCAGGGCAGCGGATTTATCGGTGCGTTCCCAAGTGAACTCCGGCTCTTCACGACCAAAGTGGCCATAAGCCGCCGTCTTGGAATAGATCGGACGCAGCAGGTCCAGCATCTGGATGATGCCCTTGGGGCGCAGGTCGAAGTGCTCGTTGACCAGCTTGGCGATCTGGTCGTCGGGGATGACGCCCGTGCCTTCGGTGTAGACGGTCACGTTCATCGGGCGGGCCACGCCGATGGCGTAGGCGACCTGGATCTGGCACTGGCGGGCCAGGCCGGCGGCGACGACGTTCTTGGCGACGTAGCGGGCGGCGTAGGCGGCCGAACGGTCGACCTTTGACGGGTCCTTGCCCGAGAAGGCGCCACCGCCGTGGGGGCAGGCGCCGCCGTAGGTGTCGACGATGATCTTGCGGCCGGTTAGGCCGCAGTCGCCTTGCGGGCCGCCGATGACGAAGCGGCCGGTCGGGTTGATCAGGTACTTCGTGTCGGCGTTCAGCCAGGCCTTGGGCAGCACCGGCTTGATCAGCTCTTCACGGATGGCTTCGTAGAACTCGTCCGTCATGCGGTCGCCCAGGGAGTATTCGGGCGAATGCTGGGTGGACAGCACCACGGTGTCGATGCTGTGGGGCTTGCCGTCCACATAGCGCATCGTGACCTGGCTCTTGGCGTCGGGGCGCAGGAAGGGCAGGCGGCCGTCCTTGCGCAGCTGGGCCTGGCGCTCGACGAGGCGGTGGGCGTAGTAGATGGGCGCCGGCATCAGCTCGGGCGTCTCGTCGCAGGCGTAGCCGAACATCAGGCCCTGGTCGCCGGCGCCGGTGTTCAGGTGGTCGTCGCTGGCGTGGTCCACGCCCTGGGCGATGTCGTTGGACTGCTTGTCGTAGGCGACCAGCACGGCGCAACCCTTGTAGTCGATGCCGTACTCGGTGTTGTCGTAGCCGATGCGCTTGATGGTGTCGCGCGCGACCTGGATGTAGTCGACGTGGGCGTTGGTGGTGATCTCGCCGGCGAGAACCACGAGGCCGGTGTTGCAAAGCGTCTCGGCGGCCACGCGGCTGCGCGGGTCCTGCTCGAAGATGGCGTCCAGGATGGCGTCCGAGATCTGGTCGGCCACCTTGTCGGGGTGTCCTTCCGAGACGGATTCAGACGTGAAGAGGAAATCGTTGGCCACTTTTAAACTCCGGTTGCTTTCTTGGCGGCGTCGCCGTCGCTCCTGGAGGTGCGGCGAACGCTTTAGCGGGATTTGTGAATCGCCCCGCAAGTAGTTCAGTAACTCGGCGATCTGCGAAGTATAAGAAACATGGGTTGGGTCTTTCGTTGCTTATCCCGCCTGCCGTTGGCGCTTTTGCACGCTTTGGGAGCGCTGCTGGGCTGGATCGTCTATCTGGCGTCGGGCGTCTATCGGCGCCGCTTCCAGGCCAATGTGGCCCAGGCCGGCCTGGACTGGAAAGACGCACGGCAGGCGATCGCGGCGGCGGGGCGCATGGCGGCTGAACTGCCCTGGCTCTGGGTCGGCACCAAAGGCAAGCCCCTGGGCGACAAGCTGCGTTGGGACGGCGGCGAGCTGATCGAGGCGGCGCTGGCCGAGAAGCGCGGCCTCGTCATGTTGACGCCGCACATGGGCTGCTTCGAGATCTGCGCCCAGGCCATTGCCGAGCGCTTCACGACGCCTGAATCGCCCATCACCGTGCTCTACCGCCCGGCTCGCCAGGCGGCCCTGCGCGACGTGATGGCGGGCTCGCGCGAGCGCCCAGGCCTGGCCACGGCGCCGGCGTCCCTGGCCGGCGTGCGCCAGATGATCCGGGCCCTGCGCAAGGGCGAAGTCATCGGCCTGCTGCCCGACCAGGTGCCGCCCGACGGCTTGGGCGTCTGGGCGCCTTTCTTCGGCAAGCCGGCCTACACGATGACGCTGGCCGCGCGGCTGGTGCAGCAGACCGGCGCGGCCCTGCTGCTGATCTGGGGCGAACGCCTGCCCGGCGGGCAGGGTTTCACGGTGCATGTGCTGCCGGCACCCGAGATCGCCAAGGACGCTTCGGCCGAAGACGCCGCCGCGACGATCAATGCGGCCATGGAGAGCGTCATCCGCCGCGCGCCGGGCCAGTACATGTGGGGCTATCACCGTTACAAGCAGCCGCGCGGGCTGGATATCGGGGCTGCACCCGATAATCCCTCCCCATGAGATTGCGCTTCACCAAGATGCACGGCGCGGGCAATGACTTCGTCGTCATCGATGCGACAAAGCAGCCCTTTGCGCTGACCCCCGAGCAGATGCGCCTGCTGGGCGACCGCCGCTTCGGTGTCGGCTGCGACCAGATCCTGGTCATCGAGCCCAGCCAGGACGCCGGCGCGGACTTCCGCTACCGCATCTTCAACAACACCGGCGACGAGGTGGAGCATTGCGGCAACGGCTCGCGCTGCTTCGTGCGCTATGTGGTGGATGCGGGCCTGACGACCAAGCGCGAGATCCAGGTCGACACCATGAACCGCCGCCTGCTGCTGAAGCTGCAGGACGATGGCCGCGTGACGGTCAACATGGGTGCGCCGGTCTTTGAGCACGCGGCCCTGCCTTTCGATGGCCGGGGCCTGACGCCCCGGCTGGTCAATGGCTTTGAGCTCTGGCCCTTGGAAGGTGCAGAGCTGGGCGTGGTCTCCATGGGCAACCCGCATGCGGTGCAGCGCGTCGACGATGTCGACACGGCGCCGGTGCTGACGCAGGGGCCGCTGATCGAGCAGGACCCGCATTTCCCGCGCCGGGTCAATGCCGGCTTCATGCAGATCCTGGGCCGCGACCGCATCAAGCTGCGCGTCTTCGAGCGCGACGCCGGCGAGACCCTGGCCTGCGGCACGGGCGCCTGCGCGGCTGTCGTCGTCGGCATCCGCGCCGGCTGGCTGGACCCGGCCGTGGAAGTGCAGACCCGTGGCGGCCTGCTGCGTATCGAATGGGCGGGTGGCGAGAACCCGGTGCTAATGACCGGCCCCGCAGTGAAAGTTTTTGACGGAGAGATCACGCTGTGAGTTCCAACCCGGCCGCAGACGCGGTGCAAGGCATCACCGAAACCGACATCGCCAACTACCTGGCGGCCACGCCCGGCTTCTTCGAGCGCCACGCGGCGCTGCTGGCCAGCGTGCAACTGCAGCACCCACATGGCGCCCGCGCCGTGTCGCTGCAGGAGCGCCAGGCCGAGATGCTGCGCGACAAGATCAAGGGCCTGGAGCTGCGCATCATCGACATGATCCGCAACGGCCAGGACAACGTCGCCATCGCCGACCGCCTGCACCGCTGGACCCTGGCCGTCATGCGCGCCGTCGGCACGCCCGAGCTGCCCCAGGTGCTGCTGAAGGAGCTGCGCCACCAGTTCATGATTCCCCAGGCCAGCCTGCGCCTGTGGGGCGTGGCGCCCGAGCATGAGGCCTCGGAGTTCGCCGCCTCGGTCAGCACCGATGTGCGCAGCTTCGCGTCCAGCCTGAGCCAGCCCTATTGCGGCGTCAACTCGGGCTTCGAAGCCGCGCGATGGCTGGGCCTGAGCGAGAGCGGCGGCACGGCGACCTCGCTGGCCCTGATCCCGCTGCACCAGCCCAGCGCCAACGAGGACAAGCCCTTCGGCCTGCTGGTGTTGGGTTCGCCCGACCCGACCCGCTACACGGCCGAGATGGGCACCGACTTCCTGACCCGCGTCGGCGAGATCGCCAGCGCCGGCCTGGCGGGGCTGTTGGCCACTGCATGACGGAGCTCATCGCAGACTTTGGCGATTTTCTGCAGCACGCTCGCGTGCAGCAGCGCCTGAGTCCGCGCACGCTGCGCATCTACACCGACGGCCTTGAGCGCCTGCAGGCCATGCTCGCCGAGGCGGCCATTGACGCGCGTCAACTCACGCTGGCCCAGGCACGTCGCCTGGCGGCCCTGCTGCACCGTGAAGGCCTGGCGCCCAAGTCCATCGCCCTGCTGTTGTCGGTCTGGCGCAGCGCCTACCGCTGGCTGGGCCTGCAGGGTCGCGTCACGCTGAACCCCTTCGACGGCCTGCGCGCGCCCAAGGCGCCCAAGCCCCTGCCCAAGGCCCTGGGCGTGGACGATGCGGTGCAGCTCGCCAGCCACGTGCCCGATGAGGTGGCCGATTCGCGCCTGGAGGCGCGCGACCGCGCCATGGTGGAGCTGCTCTACGGTGCCGGCCTGCGCTCGGCCGAGCTGATCGGGTTGGATGCCCAGGCCAGCGGCCAGGCGGCGGGCTGGGTCGATCTGCAGTCGGCGGAAGTGCATGTGCTGGGCAAGGGTGGCAAGCGCCGCAGCACCCCGCTGGGCAAGGCCGCAGCCGAAGCCTTGCGGGCCTGGCTGGTGGTGCGTCCGCAACTGGCGGCAGCCGGTGAACCGGCCCTCTTCGTCGGTGCCCGGGGCCATCGCGTTGCCGGCTCGACGCTGCGCGCCATGCTCAGCGCCCGTGCCGTCGCGGCCGGCAGCCCGGCGCATGTGCACCCGCACATGCTGCGCCACAGCTTTGCCTCCCATCTGCTGCAGTCCAGCGGCGACCTGCGTGCCGTGCAGGAGCTGCTGGGCCACGCCCACATCACGACGACCCAGGTCTACACCCAGCTGGACCACCAGCACCTGGCGCGCATCTACGACGCGGCCCACCCCCGAGCCAAAAAATGAGATTCCGAATCACGGCTTTGGCCGCGCTGGCCGCCCTGCTGCCGGCAACGACCTGGGCCACGCCCGACGACGCGCCCTTCGCCCGCGTCGACACCCTGCGGCCGGCTGCGATCGAAAGCAACTGGACCCGCATGAAGATGCCCGACGGCGGCCGCGCGGCCTTTGCGTCGATCAGCTACATGATGGCCCTGGACGACGACTGGGGCTTCGGCCCTGGCGTCTACGGCGCGGCCAAGGGCAATTACGGCGGCATCTTCACGGTCGGCTTCACGGGCCAGCGGCGCTGGCGGGTCAACAGCAACACCCATCTGGCGGCCAGCCTCTATGTCGGTGCGGGCGGTGGCCTGTCCAGCGAGCAGTTGCGCTTTGGCGGCGGCCTGATGCTGAGGCCCGAGCTGTCGCTGCGCACCGAGGTCGGCGCCTGGTACACGGGCGTCGGCCTGTCGCAGATCCGCTTCCCGAGCGGCAACGTGAAGAGCGGCGTTGGCCTGAGCCTGACCCTGGGCCGGGCCATGGGCTTTGCCAGCTTCTCGCCCGACGACGCCGGGCGGCCGGGCCATGCCAGCCAGCGCACGGGCCTGCAGTTCGACGAAATCTCGCTGACCGGTGGCTACGAGTCGCCGCGCTCCGTCAGCGTCGACCGCAATGGCGTGAAGCGCACGCAGCGTGTGGGCAAGGCCGGCGGCGAGCTGCGCCAGTACATCGCCGAGGGCAGTTGGTGGGGCATCGAAGCCGCGGGCGCGGCCCAGGGGGGCGCCGATGGTTATATGGAAGTGCTGGGCCAGATCGGCGAGGACTGGGCCCTGGGCTCACCGCGGCTGCGCGTTGGCGGTTTTGTGGGGGCGGGCCTGGCCGGCGGCGGCAACCTGAACACCGGCAGCGGCCTGCTGCTGCGTGCCGCGCCAAGCCTGCGCTGGATCACGCCCTGGGGCCCCAGCCTGCGGCTGGACGCCGGGCTGACCCATGCGCCCCGCGGCAGCTACAGCGCACGCTTCGTGCGGGCCGTCATCTCCATGCCGCTGGACAGCACGCCCGTGCTGCTGGCCGACGACCGCGGCGGCATCGTGCGCGTGCAGCAGCTCGGTACCAGCGTCATCTATGTGCCGCATATGCGCTTCAAGGACGGGCGGCGTGAGGCGGTCACTCATCTGGCCGTCAACATGTCGCGCGAGCTCACCGCCAACATCTACGGTACGGCGCAGGCGGGCAGCGCGGCAGCTGGTCACGCCGGCGCCTATTCCTTCGGCTTGATCGGCCTGGGCCTGCAGAGCGCGCCGCTGTGGAGCGGCATGCGCGTGGGCGCGGAATGGTTGGTCGGCGCGGCCGGCGGCGGTGGTGTGCAGGTGGGCGGCGGCGCCGTCACCCAGGCCGAGCTGTGGGCCCTGTGGCCCGTGGCTGAGCGGCTGCGGCTGCGCACCGGTATTGGTGAGTTCCGCACCATGCGCGGCAGCAGCCAGTCCACGCCGGTGGTCCACTTGGGCCTGAACTACGCCTTCGGGACCCTGCAGCGATGAAGAAAATCACTTTGCGCGCCGGCAAGGAGCGCTCGCTGTTGAAGCGCCACCCCTGGGTGTTCGAAAGTTCGATCGCGCGCGGCGGCGGCGACTCCGGCGAAACCGTGCGTGTCGAATCGGCCGATGGCGCCTTCCTGTGCTGGGCGGCCTTCAGCCCGCAGTCGCAGATCCGCCTGCGAGCCTGGAGCTTTGACGAGGCCGAACGCATCGACGCCGCCTTCTTCAAGCGCCGCATCGAGCAGGCCGTGGCCATGCGCATGCGGCTGGCGATCGCGTCGGATGCCTGGCGCCTGGTGCATGGCGAGGCCGACGGCCTGCCGGGCCTCGTTGTTGACCGTTACGGCGACACGCTGGTGGCCCAGTTCGGCAGCTCCGGCGCCGAGCGATGGAAGGGGGCAATAGCCGACGCGCTGCTGACCGCGACCGGTCTCACGCGCCTGTACGAGCGTTCCGACGCTCAGGCCCGCGAGTGGGAAGGCCTGCCCGCGCAAACCGGTTGGCTGCGCGGAGAAGGCGAGACCGCGCTGACCATCCGTGAGCACGACTGGCGGCTGACGCTGGACGTGGCCGAGGGCCACAAGACCGGCTACTACCTGGACCAGCGCGACAGCCGCCGCCGCTTTGCCGATGCGGTCAGGCAATACGGCATCAAGAGCGTGCTGAACTGCTTCAGCTACACCGGCGGCTTCTCCGTGGCGGCGCTGGCGGGTGGTGCAAGCGAGGTCGTCAGCGTGGACTCCTCAGGCCCGGCCCTGGAGCGCGCCAAGGCCCATGTCGAGCTGAACGGCTTTGACGCCAGCCGTCACCAGGCCTGGGATGCCGACGTCAACGCCACGCTGCGGCGCTGCCTGCAGGAGGGCCGGCGCTTCGATGCCATCGTGCTGGACCCGCCGAAGTTCGCGCCCACGGCCGCGCACGCGGAACGCGCCGCGCGAGCCTACAAGGACATCAACCGCCTGGCCTTCATGCTGCTGAACGATGGCGGTCTGCTCTACACCTTCTCCTGCTCCGGCGGCATCTCGCCCGACCTCTTCCACAAGATCGTCGCCGGTGCGGGCCTGGATGCGGGCGTGGACGGCTATATCGTCGAGCGGCTGTCGGCTGCTGCCGATCATCCGCAGACGGTGTGCTTCCCGGAAGGCGACTATATGAAGGGGCTGGGGCTGCTCAAGCGCTGAGCACCGGTCAAGAAAAAGAGGCCCCACGGGGCCTCTTTGCTTCGGGCTGCGCCGATTTCAACCGCGCTTGCGGCGGCGTGCCAGGCCAACGGCGGCCAGACCCGCCAGCAGCAGCGCGTACTGGCTGGGCTCGGGCACGGCGGCAGCCAGGTCCCAGCCGATGACGTCGAAGGCCATCAGGTCGCTGGCGGTGGCGTCATAGGACTGGCCATTGCCCACGAAGGGGCGCATCAGCGTGACCACGCCGGTGCCGAAGTGGCTGGCCTGCGAGCCGTTGCCATGCTCCTCGCCGGTCGAGAAGAGCTGGATGGAACTCGCACCACCATTCACCGAGAAATACGGCGAGCCGCCCACCGAGACGTCGCGCTTGCCGGTGCCGGTGTAGCGGAACATGTCCAGCGGCGAGTACCAGGCATTGGCCTCGAACTCGTTGGCCGAGCCGGAGAGGCCGCACTGGGACGTGTGGCCGACGCAGAAGTCGATGTCGTCCACCCCCGACACGAAGCCGAGGGCATGGCCGATCTCGTGCTCGGCCACGGTGATGAAGTCGATCTTGTTGGACGGCACGCCGCCGTTGACGCGGCTGTAGGCAAAACTGCTGGCGAAGCCGTTGGCGAACTCGATGCGCGCATCCGGGTCGCTGGCGTTCGTGCCCGGGTTCAGGCCCAGGGCCTTCATGTTGGCCGTGTTGATGACGAACTGTGTGTTGTTCTTCGAGCCGTCGTTGTCGAAGCGGCTTGTCAGGTCGCCCTGGGTGGCCCAGAAGCTGAGCGCGGCGCCGGTCGGCAGGCTGGCGACGGCCTGGGCATCGGTCGCCGACTTCGCATCGGTCGCGAGGCTGCTGCGCAGCGAGCTGTAGTTGATGAGCGACTGGGCGGAGTTGGTCGAGCCCAGCACGTTGGCGCCCAGGTCGCTGAAGGCGATGTTGACGTAGACGGTGGCGTTGTCTGTCAGCTTGCCCGACCAGTAGCTGGCGGCTGTCTGGAAGGCGCCCAGCTGTTCGGCCGACATCTTGGTCGCGCCGACGTCGGTCAGCACGATATTGAGGGCGTTGGCCGTCGGTGCCAGGCCGGCGAAGCCCAGGGCCAGGGCGAACGCGGCGGGGCGGAAGAACTTGCGGGGCAGCATGGGGGCTCCGGTCCAGGGGCGACAGATTAGGGATTCTGTCGGCCACGGGAGCGTGGCTTGCCCCCGGCTCGCGGGGGATTCTGCGAAGTTAGGGGGATGGCAGCGCGATGCGCGTCTCGAACTTGGCCCGCTTCACGCCGAAGAAGGCCTTGATATTGCGCACATTGGCGTCCTGGGTCAGCAGGCGTTGGGTGAAGGCCTGGTAGGCCGGCATGTCGGCCACCTGCACGATCAGCACAAAGTCCGGCCCGGGCGAGACACGCCAACATTGCTGCACGGCGGCCTCCTCTACCGCGCGCGTCTCGAACGCGTCCAGATGCTCGGCACCCTGGCGGTCCAGCGTGATCTCCAGAATGGCCGACAGGCCGGTGCCCAGCTTGTCGGGCGACAGCAGCGCCACCCGGCGCTCGACGACGCCGGCCTCGACCAGACGCTTGACGCGACGCAGGCAGGTGGCGGGCGACACCGCCACTTGCGCGGCCAGATCCTGGTTGCTCAGAGAGGCGTCGGTCTGCAGTGCGTCCAGCAGGCGCAGGTCGATGGCGTCGAATTCATTCATGATGAATTATGTTTCGAAAGAATATTTCACTCATCCTTAATGAGGAAATTTTCGTTCAATTCATATGTAATTTTGCAAACATCATCCATCGACGTCTGCCTAGGATGAAGACATTCCCAAACGGAGACTTCATCCATGTGCGGCATCGTCGGCGCGGTCAGTCAGCGCAACATCGTTCCCATCCTCGTCGAAGGCCTGAAGCGCCTCGAATACCGCGGCTATGACTCCTGCGGCGTGGCGGTGCACCAGGACGGCGGCCTGAAGCGCGCGCGCTCCACGTCACGCGTGGCCGAACTGCAGGCCGTGGCCGACCAGGACGGCATCTCGGCCGGCACCGGCATCGCCCACACCCGCTGGGCCACCCATGGCGCGCCGGCCGTGCACAACGCCCACCCGCATTTCTCGCCCGGCCCCAACGCCGGCGTGGAGAGCACGGGCCGCATCGCCTTGGTCCACAACGGCATCATCGAGAACCACGATGAACTGCGCGCCGAGCTGAAGGCCCGCGGCTACCAGTTCACCAGTCAGACCGACACCGAGGTCATCGCCCACCTGATCGACCACCTTTACAGCGGCGACCTGCTGGACGCCGTGCAGCAGGCCCTGCCGCGACTCAAGGGTGCCTATGCCGTGGCCGTGTTCTGCCGCGACGAACCGCACCGCGTCGTCGCCGCCCGCGAGGGCTCGCCGCTGGTGCTGGGCGTGGGCGAGCAGGAGAACTTCGTCGCCTCCGACGCCATGGCCCTGGCCGGCGTGACCGACCAGATCGTCTACCTGGAAGAGGGCGATGTCGTCGACCTGCAGCTGGGTCGCTACTGGCTCAGCCGCCTGGACACGAGCACTGGCCGCTACGGCGCCGTGCAGCGCGAGGTCAAGACCGTGCACGCCCACAGCGGCGCCGCCGAGCTCGGCCCCTACCGCCACTACATGCAGAAGGAAATCTTCGAGCAGCCGGTGGCCATCGCCAACACGCTGGACGCCGTGACCGGCATCAGCCCCGAGCTCTTCGGCGACGGCGCCTACCGCGTCTTCAAGGAGATCGACAACGTCCTGATCCTGGCCTGCGGCACCAGCTATTACTCGGGCTCCACGGCCAAGTACTGGCTGGAGAGCATCGCCAAGATCCCGACCTCGGTCGAGATCGCCAGCGAGTACCGCTACCGCGACAGCGTGCCCAATCCGCGCACCCTGGTCGTCACCATCAGCCAGAGCGGCGAGACCGCCGACACCATCGCCGCGTTGAAGCATGCCCGCAACCTGGGCATGAAGCACACGCTGACCATCTGCAATGTGTCCACCAGCGCCATGGTGCGCGAGTGCGAGCTGGCCTACATCACGCGCGCCGGCGCCGAGATCGGCGTCGCCTCCACCAAGGCCTTCACGACCCAGCTCGTCGGCCTTTTCCTGCTGACCCTGGCCCTGGCCCAGACGCGCGGCCATCTCAGCGACGCCGACGAAGCCGAGCACCTGAAGGACCTGCGCCACCTGCCCGTCGCCGTGCAGGCCGTGCTGGCCCTGGAGCCCCAGATCATTGCCTGGAGCGAAGAGTTCGCCCGCAAGGAGAACGCGCTGTTCCTCGGCCGCGGCCTGCACTACCCGATCGCCCTGGAAGGCGCGCTCAAGCTCAAGGAAATCAGCTACATCCACGCCGAGGCCTACCCGGCCGGCGAGCTCAAGCACGGCCCGCTAGCCCTGGTGACCGCCGAGATGCCGGTGGTGACCGTGGCGCCCAACGACGCGCTGCTGGAAAAGCTGAAGAGCAATATGCAGGAAGTCCGCGCCCGCGGCGGCCAGCTCTACGTCTTCGCCGACGGCGACACCGCCATCGAAAGCGAAGCTGGCCTGCACGTCATCCGCATGCCTGAACACTACGGTGCCCTGAGCCCCATCCTGCACGTCGTGCCGCTGCAGATGCTGGCGTATCACACGGCGTGTGCGAGGGGCACCGACGTCGACAAGCCGCGCAATCTGGCGAAGTCGGTGACGGTCGAATGACCGACGCCGCCATCGCCTGATTGTGTTCCGTGCCATTAGAGTCCGAGACATGCCATTAATGTCTGAGACGTGCCAATAAAGTCCGAGACACGGCAAACGAAGGGGCGCATCAGGCGCCCCTTTTTTAGTTGTACCAAGGCTGCCTGATTTCGCCTGCGCTCGACACTTGAACGTCGCTAGATCGACCAATGAACCAATAGGCGTTTGGAACTATTACGCCGGTTGACAGCAAGATCAAGGAGAAGGGGCGTGTGCCAGTGCTTGGTCGACCAATGCATCAGCGAGCGATGCCTGCGCGGTTCGAGTGCGGCCCAAGCGCTGGCGTAGGTCAGTGCAGAGTTGGCGCAGTTCCTCGACGCGAGCGACTATTCGTTCGTTTTCCCGCTTCGGCGGCAACGGCACCAACAACGACTCGAGAATTTCTAGGTTGGTATTTTTCTGGGCAGTTGCGGGCGCGAACTTGACCAGATCCGTCTTGGCGGTTTCAAGAAAGGCCTGGAAATAGACCGTTCCACCAAGACAGCTCGCCGGTACGAATCCGACGACGCTATCGGGGAAGCGCGCGTCAAAACCCAGCACGGCGGTGTCTGCAATGTTGGCCGCAATCGTGATGCACAAAGTGCCAGCTGGCCAAAGTCGGCTTTGGGCCAGACCGAGCTCGCTGTACTTGGAGTGGTACTCAAGTATTGTCCCTCTAGCTCTGGCGACCTCGCCTGTCTGCACCAATGGATAGATCGGTGGATTGAACAGCGCTGGATCGTTGCGTGGGCGATGTTTCGACTTGCCGCGGCCAAATTCGCCTAGTTCTGGAAATCGTGCCCAAGCCCATCCACGTGGAGGAGCAAACGGAGCCGCCTCAGCGTCGATCTCGGGAAGGAGCTTGTCACGCCTCACCTTGCCGCGGTATGCGCCTGGAGCGGCTGGCCGCATAGCAGCGACTGCTGTTTGACGTCGTGTTCGCCCAGCGGCAGGTCTCGGCCTTCCATAAAGACGGAAAGGGAACTGGCGCGTGAGCGCTCGGTAGCGAGAAGAGCGCGGAGAGTCGCGACGCCGCCTCGGAAGCTCCTTGAAGGCGTCTTCCATCGCACGCCACGACGCCCTTGTAGACTCCATCGGGTTCAGAAGCACAACAAGAATCAACCACCGGACGGGCAGTGCAGCCCAGGGATCGGCCGGCATTTTGCGCAGCCATGACCGTCCAACATGCCTCTTAGCGATCCTCAAGCCATCGTCGATGGCACTGCCCATCGGCGGCGACGCGCAGCCTTCTGGCTCGCCAGTGTCAACGTGGGTGTCGTGGTTCTGTTGGTCATCCTCGTTTGGCTGGCTGCTCAGAGTTCCCGCCGCGCCTTTGAAGCGCAGGCGAGAACTTTTGCCGAAGGCCTGGCTGGTGTTGCTCAGGTCAACATCCAGAGTGAGTTCGACAGGGTCGACAGCGTCATCAAGGTGACAGCCGGCGAGGTGGAGGACCTGCTGGCAGACCCGAGCCGAACGACAGACGCAGCAATCAACAAGCTGCTTGAGCGGCGGTTCAAGCTGCTCGCCGGTGTTGAGGCCTTCAGGTTGGCGGATGGCGAGGGGAAAGTCAGGTGGGGCACTGACTTGCCCGACGGTCCTCCCACAGACGTCGCTGACCGGGACTATTTTCTTGACGGCAAACGGCAGGAAACACCATCAACCTTCGTAAGTGGCCCGTTGAAGTCGAGGGTCTCCGGCAATTGGGTGGTGGCCTTCTTCTGCCCGGTTCGGGTGAATGGACAGTTTGCCGGCCTGCTGTACGTCAGTATTGCGGCCCATCACTTCCGCGAGGTGTTCGAGCAGTACGACCTCGAGCCCCACGATGCCGTGACCTTGAGGCGAGACGATCACCGCCTCGTCGCACGCTTCTCTCCCGAGAGCCAGTCGCAAGGCGAGCCGGGCGACGCAAAGGTCTCACAAGAGTACAAGCAGGCACATGCTGCCAACCATGAAACGGGGACCCTCGTGTCCCGAGTCGCAGTGGACGGGGAGCTGAGGACTACGGCTTACAAGGCCTTGAAACGTTGGCCGTTCGTCGTGCTGGCCGGCGTGAACACCGAACGCTTCCTCGAGCCTTGGCGCGAGCAAGTATGGAGCGTCGTGCTGCTCGCTGCGCTCACCTGGCTGCTGGTGTCTGCGGGAACATTACTGGTACTGCGCGCCAACCGGCTGGTCGAAAACGCGATGCAAAAGGTCGCCGATCAGGGCAAGCGAATGCAGGCTCTGCTGCGGACGGCCGGCGACGGCATCCACATCACCAACCATCTGGGCAACTTGGTGGAATTGAGCGACTCGTTTGCGCACATGCTGAAGTCTTCGCGCGACAAGCTGCTCGGGCGCCATATCTCGACGTGGGATGTGAATCAAGACCGAGACACCATCGACGCGTGGCTCGCGAAGGTCAAAACTGGCGACAAGCAGCGGGTCGACGTCCAGCACCGTCGAGACGATGGCCAGATCATCGATGTCGAGCTGCAACTGAGCGTCGCTGAGATCGCAGGAGAAAGGTTTGTCTTCGCGTCGTCCCGGGATGTCTCCGAGCAGCGCCGGCTGACGCGCGAGCAGACCGCGATGTTGAACTCGGACCTCGTCGGCATGGCCAAGGTAACGAACCGCGCCATCTCCTGGCGCAATCGAGCGGTGGAGCGCATCCTGGGCTACGGTCAGGGCGAGATGCAAGATCTGCCTGTGAGAGCGCTCTACTGGGACGAGGCCGACTACAAGCGAGTCGGCGTCGAGGCCTATGAGGGTCTGCGTGAGCGCGGCCAGTACCGCACTCAGCTTCGGATGCGCCGCAAGTCCGGCGAGGCAATCTGGGTGGATTTCGGTTCTGTGCCGCTGTCAGGCTCCGAGATTCTGGTGATGCTGGTTGACATCACGGCCACGAGGGACGCCATCGACAAGCTGGTCCACGCGGCGTCACACGATCCCCTGACGCAGTTGCCGAACAGGGTGCTCTTACATGACCGAATCGACCGCGCCCTTGCTGCCGCGAAGAGACAACAAAAGAAGACGGCCGTTTGCTACCTGGACTTGGACGGCTTCAAAGCGGTCAACGACGAGCACGGCCATGACGCCGGTGACCAGCTTCTCAAGACCATAGCCAATCGCCTCTTGTCGGCCATCAGACCGTCGGACACGGCTGCCCGTCTCGGCGGTGACGAGTTCGTGTTGGTGCTGGGCTGTATCGAAGACGAGGAATGGCGTCCCATCCTCGATCGTGTGGTGCAGCAGATAGGTGTGCCAATCGAACTGGAGCTGGCCAGGGTGGCTGTCAGAGTCGGCGTCACTGTGGGCGTCACGCTCGTGTCTACTGATGACGCGGCCACCGCGCAGGAGCTCATAGACCGTGCGGATCACGTCATGCTTGAAGGAAAGAGATCCGGAAAGGGCAGGGTGTTTTGGTAGGCCCGGACGATGCGACCACAGGCGCCATCCTCTGCGCGGACTGAGCGGTTGTGCTGGTTACAGCCGGCGCGGGCGCCGGGCCGCAAATCGTCCGGCCCAGGCGGGGAAGCGCGCGCACCAGCACAGTTGCGGCAGCCGTCGAGTCCACGCAAAGTTGGCGGCCGGCATTGAACTCGATGGATTCTGGGCGAGCGTTGCTTTCACGAGGGCGATTGGCCCATTGCAGTTGCCAGTGTGCCGACGCGCTTCAATGCCGCACGGTGCGGTTCGTCCCACTCTCCGCCCAGCCCCAGCCGGATGCAGTGGCGGAAGTGGTCCGTCGCGCTGAACATCGTCCCCGGCGCGATGACGATGCCTTCCTCCAGACAAGACTGAAAGAGCGCCAGCGCATCGACGCCGCGGGGCAGTTCCACCCACAGGATGAGGCCGCCGGCGGGGTTGGTGACGCGGGTACCGGCCGGGTAGTGGCGGGCGATGAGGCTGCGGGCCTCGTCAACGCGGGTGGCGAGCGCGGCTCGCAGGCGGCGGCGGGAGGCCTCGGCACCGGGCTGGGTGAGCAGGTCGGCCAGCGCATGTTCCAGCACGGCGGACTGGCTGCCGCTGGTGGCCTGCTTGAGGCGGGCGACGGGCGTGCTCCAGCGGCCGGCGTCCACCCACCCCAGGCGCAGCCCCGGCGCGACGGTCTTGGAGAAGGAGCCGCAAAGCATCACGTGGCCGGTCGGGTCGTAGGCGCGCACGGCACGGCGGGCCTCGTCATGTGCGGCGAGGTCGTTGCAGAGCACGTCCTCGATGAGGGGCACGCGCCGCTCGGCCACGAGTTGCGCCAGGCTCCGGCGCTCGGTCTGCGGCATCGTGGCGCCAATGGGGTTGGAGAGGGTCGGCACGGACAGCACCGCTTTGACCGGCTGTTTGTCGAAAGCCTGCTGCAGCGCGTCCACCGACAGGCCCGTGCGCGGGTGGGTGGGGATCTCCAGCGCGCGCAGGTGCAGGCTCTCCAAGATAACGAGGAAGCTGAACAGCGTGGGCGACTCCAGCGCGACCACGTCGCCTGGCTGCGTGACGGCGCGCAAGCAAAGCGCGATGGACTCCAGGCAGCTGTTGGTGACGACAAGGTCGTGCGGGTCGAGCTGGCAGCCCAGGGACAGCGCGTGGCGGGCGATGGCGCGGCGCAAGCTCTCATCCCCAGGGCCGATCGTGTACTCGGTGAGCGCGGCACGTTGGCGCAGCGCCGCGCGGGCCACGGCGCGGCGCACCCGCTCCTGCGAGAACAGCTCGGGGCTGGGGCAGGCGGCGCCGAATGACACATAGCCCGGTTCATGGGCCAGGCACATGACGCGTTCCGCCAAAGAGCTGACGTCCACCGCCAGCGAGCTGGCCGGCGGCCGTGACGCTTCGGGTTCCGGCAGCCCAGCCTGTTGCGCTGCCGGGGCCGCAACGAAATAGCCTGAGCGCGGCCGGGCCTCGATGAGGCGCGAATCCTCCAGCAGCCGGTAGGCCTGCACGACGGTGCCCAGGGCCACGCCATGGCGACGCGCCAGCTCGCGCACCGAGGGGATGCGCTCGCCGTGAGCCAGCGTGCCGGCGCGGATGGGCGCAGCGATGGCATCGGCGATCTGCAGGTAGAGCGTTCCGGGCGGGTCTGGCTCCGACATGACGGCATTCTGTTCTGCGCACACGCCGCGAGACCGACACAGATGGCGTCCGGTTCGATCGGCACAGCGCTTGCCGGCGCAATACAGGCCGCCATCTGTACCAGTTCACTTCGACCCAGGTTGTGCCTGTGCGGCCGCCGTCGACGTCGTTATCGTGCCGCCAGCTCAATGAAGAAAGGCTCTCATGCTCAAGGTCTACGGCTTCGCCAAGGTCAATGCTGGCGCCCGCACCCACACCCGTGACCTGCGTGTGCTGTGGGCGCTGGAGGAGATGCAACTGCCGTTTGAGATCGTCGGCATGGACCACCCCGCCGGCGAACTGAACACCCCGGCTTATCACCAGCTCAGCCCGTTCGACCAGATCCCCGCCATCGACGACGACGGCCTCGTGATGTCCGAGTCCGGAGCCATCCTGCTGCACTTGGCCAAGAAGTCGGGCCGCCTGATACCGGCAGAAGCCGCTGACGAAACCCAGGTTGTGCGCTGGTGCTTCGCCGCGCTGGACACCGTCGAGGCGCCGCTGCTCGCGCTGATGGTGCACGACTGGACGGCCGACGGCAGCTGCGCCAAGCCGCGCGAGTTCCTCGTCGGCTGGGTGCACCGCGTGTTCGGCAACCTGGAAGGCTGGCTGGCTGGCCGCCAGTTCGTCGCGACGGCCGAGTTCAGCATCGCCGACATCCTGATGGCCCACGTGCTGTCAGCGGGCGTGAAGGACGAGTCGCTCATCGAGGCCTACCCCGGCCTCGTGGCCTACCGCGACCGGTGCCTCGCTCGGCCGGCGTGGCAGCGGGCTTTCAAGGCCTATTGCGAGCGCGTGGAAGCGGCTTGACCCTCTTCAAAGCACCACCCCATCTGCCTAGGCCGCAAAGACGGGCTCGGCCGGGTTCCGGCCGGTTTGGATGTCAGACGGAAGGTGCGGCAAGCTAGCAAACTTCATTCGGCGTGGTCTGGCGACTTGCTCGCAAACGTCTGGCCATGGCAGCGACTCGCATTCGCGGAGCAGCGTTTTTCTACAGGATCGCCCGTTTCAACCGAGCCGCCATGTCCAGCGCCTGTTCCGGCTTCACGTGCGTGAAGCCGATCAGCAACCCTTGCCCGACGGGATGGGTGACAGCGTGCGCGGAGAGCGCCGACGGTGCTAGGCCCTGGCTGCGCGCCTGCTTCACCAAATCGGTGTCGGCCGCATGGCGAGGAAAGCGCGCGAGCAAGGTCAAACCGCCTTCGGGCGCTGCCAATTCGATTTGCGGCCCAAAGGTCTGCTTAAGGGCCAAGGTGAGCGCGGTGCTGCGCTCGGCATAGCTCAGTCGCATGCGCCGCAGATGGCGCGCGTAGTGGCCCTTGACCATGAACGCGGCCAATGTGGCCTGTTCATGCAGCGCGTGCCCGCGGTTGGACAGCTCGCAGGCGGCCGTGGTGGCCTCGATCCATGCGTCGGGCACGACGAGGCAGCCCAGCCGCAGGCCTGGAAACAACGTCTTGCTGAAGCTGCTGGCGTAGAACACGCGCCCATGCCGGTCCATGCTCTTCAGCGCGGCAGGCTTGCGGCCGACGTAGTGGAATTCACTGTCGTAGTCGTCCTCCAGCACCCAGGCCTCGGCGGCGTTCGCCCAGTCCAGCAGGCCCCTGCGGCGCTGCAGCGACAAGGGCACGCCGAGCGGGCTCTGGTGGCCCGGCGTGACGACCGCCAGGCGCGCGCCCGGATGCTCGCGCCGGGCATGGTCGACGTCCAGCCCCTGGGCATCGACCGGCACAAGGGCCAGCCGCAAGCCGGCGCTCATCAAGGCGCGCCGGGCAAATCGGTAGCCGGGATCCTCGAACCACACCTCGTCCTGGGGCCTCGCAACGAGGCCCACGACCAGCTGCAACGCGGCCTGGTAGCCGGCAGTGATGAACACCTGGGACGAATTGCAAGCAACCCCGCGCGAGACTTGCAAGTAGGCCGCAATGGCCGCGCGCAGCTCAGGCAGGCCGCGGGGGTCGGGGTAGCAGAAGCGTGCTGCGTCCAGGCGCCGCGCGGCCTGCGTGGCCAGGCTCGCCCACTGGGTGCGCGGGAACAGGTCCAGCGCGGGCATGCCACCCCGGAACGGCCACAGAAAGTCTTCCGGCACGGTGAAGGCCGACGCCGGTGCAGCGCTTGCAGGCCGCGGCGCCAGCGAGGCCGGGCGGAGATCGGGGGCGACCACCGTGCCAGCCGCGCCCCGACCCAGGATGCAGCCTTCGCCGGCCAGGCGCCCGTAGGCCATGTCCACCGTGCCGCGCGACACGTTGAGTTGCGCGGCGAGGCTGCGCGTGGATGGCAGGCGCTCGCCCGGTGCCAGTCGCCCGTCAGCGATGGCTTCGCGGATGCGCTGGTAGACCTGCTGCTGCAGCGGCAACGCCGATGCCAATTCAAGGCGGAGCGAACTGAGCAAGGAGTCAGCGGTCATGGATCATGGCCCAGTCGAATTGCAAGGATTTGGCTCTGTTGGACCGGGCCATTCTCCGGGACATTGGGGTCATGGCTGCGATGGTTCAACCTCCTTCCCGACGCCCAGGTGTGCTGACTCAGGCGGCCTCCCTCGCTCCCGCGCTGGCGGCGATGGCCTACCCGTTCTGGCTGCAGGCCTTCCACGCGGTGGCTGCGCCGCCCTTTCTGCTTGCCGCGTTTGCAATGCCGTTGCTGGCGGCGGCATGGTGGCTGCGCCAGGCTGGCCAAGAGCCGTGGTCGGCGTTCGATCACCGGACGCGGCGGCTGGCCTTGCTGGCGGCCGCAGCACCGCCGCTCTTCGTCTTCGTCGCCTTCCTGCTCGGCGCGCTGGGCCGGCCCGTGCCCGAGCCGATAGCCTGGGTGGCGGCGTGGGGTGCTGCCGCGCTGTGGACGTGGATGGGGCGGCGCGAGCTGCCGCCCGCTCAGGCACCGCAGGCGGACGTGACCGCCCGTGTGGCCCACGGCCTGATCGCAGCCGGGGTGCTGGCCTTCATCGTCTTTCACCTGGTCAACCACCTCTTCGGGCTGCTGGGCCCGGCGGCACATGCGGCGGTCATGAAGGCGGGCCGTAGTGTCTACCGTCTGCCGGCCGTGGAGGCCATGCTGGTGTCGTTGTTGTTGCTTCAGTTGGCGCTGGGCTCCTGGCTCGCGTGGCGCTGGAGCCGGTTGCGCATGGACGGCTACCGCGCGGTGCAGGTGGTGACGGGCGTGTACGTGGGCTTCTTTGCGATCACGCACATGAACTCGGCCTTGGTGTCGGCGCGCCTGCTGCACGGCACGGACACGAACTGGGCCTGGGCCTCGGGCGCACCAACGGGGCTGTTGGCAGACGCGTGGAGCGTGCGCCTCGTGCCGCACTACGCACTTGGCGCGTTCTGCACGCTGGGCCACCTGGCCTGCGGGCTGCGCGTGGTGCTGCTGGCGCATGGCTGGCGGCCGGCAGTCGTCAACCGGTCCTGGCGCGTGGGTCTGGCCGCATCGGCCGTCACCGCGGCCCTCATCGTGGCGGGCCTGTGCGGCCTGCAGCTGAGCTGGAGCACATGACATGACGCGATCCCCATTCAAACCTGGCCCCTTGCGGTGGTGGGCGGCCGGCGTGCTGTGCGCGCTGGCGGCCGCTGCGGCCCAGGTGGGCTGTACATCGACACAAGCACCGCTGGAGACCTCCAAGATGCCCACGACCAATGCCGCTGCAACCCTCACCCGCTCGGGGCACGAAGCCATCGGCGGCGTGGACTACCACTACGAGATCCACGGCGAAGGCGCTCCATTGCTGATGCTGCATGGCGGCCTGAACGACGTGCGATCGATGACGCCTGTCGTGCCGCTGTTCACGCGGCAGCGCCAGGTCATCCAAGTGGACCTGCAAGGCCATGGTCGCACGGCGCTCGGGCCACCGGACAGGAGGCCGCTGTCGCGCCAGGCGATGGCGGACGACATGGCCGAGCTGCTGGCGCGCCTCGGGGTGCCGCAGGCCGATGTGATGGGCTATTCGCTGGGCGGATGGGTAGCGCTGAGGCTGGCTGTGCAGCATCCTGAGCGGGTGCGCCGGCTGGCACTGGTGTCCACGCCATACGCGAACGACGGCTGGTTCCCGGACATCGTGGCGCAGCAAACCCACCTCGGCGCCGCGGCCGCACCAGCCATGCGCGGCACGCCGCTGTACTCGGCGTATGCCGAGGTGGCGCCGCGGCCCGAGGACTTTCCCGCGCTGCTGCAGGCCGTGGGTGACGTGCTGCGGGAGCCCTTCGATTGGCAGTCCGACATACGGCAGCTGCGCATGCCGGTGCTGCTCGTCTATGGCGATGGCGACATGATCCGGCCGGAGCACATGGTGGCCTTCTGGCACCTGCTGGGAGGCGGGCTGCAGGACGCCGGTTGGCAGCGCGAACACATGCCCACACATCGCCTCGCGGTTTTGCCTAACCTCACGCATTACGAGATCTGCGCGTCGCCGCAACTGGCGAATGTCGTGCTGCCCTTCCTGCAGGGCCGCGAAGCGCGTTGATGCATCCACTCACACAGGAGACTTCAAGATGTCCAAGGTCAGGGTCGCTGCCTTCAGCGTGTCCATCGACGGTTTCGGGGCGGGGCCGCGCCAGAGTCTGGAGGCGCCGCTGGGCGTGGGCGGCGAGCAGATGCACGAATGGATGTTTCCGACGCGCATCTTCAAGCGCATGTTCGGTGCCGAGGGCGGCAGCACGGGCACAGACGACCGCTACGCGGCGCGCAGTTTCGAGAACGTGGGCGCCTGGATCTTGGGCCGCAACATGTTCGGCCCGGTGCGCGGACCGTGGCCGGACGAAGAGTGGAAGGGCTGGTGGGGTGATGAGCCGCCGTACCACGTGCCTGTCTTCGTGCTGACCCACTACGCTCGGCCGTCGCTGGAGATGAAGGGCGGCACGGTCTTCCATTTCGTGACTGGCGGCGCCGAGGCTGCGCTCAAGCTCGCGAAGGCGGCTGCTGCTGCCAAGGACGTGCGCATTGGCGGGGGTGTTTCCACCATCCGTCAGTACCTGCAGGCCGGGCTCATCGACGAGATGCACCTGGCCGTCTCGCCCGTATTTCTGGGCCGCGGCGAATCGCTGCTGGGCGGCCTCGACATGCCCGCGCTGGGTTGGCGAGTTATCGAGCGAGAAGGCACGGCACAGGCACTGCACTTGTTGATGACGAGGGCGCGCTAGTCAGCGAACCGGACCGGGCCTAGGTTTGTGCTCGTTGATGACACTGTCTCGCCGCGGCTTCGTCTTCAGCCAGGCTAAAACTTGTGGACGCAACTGCGTCGACGGACTTTGTTTAACGGTGCTCTGGCACCAGCGCAGATTCCAGAGCTTCCGACGAACTTTCCAACGCGGCACTGGTCTAGGAAAGTCAACCACTTAGCCGAGCCAGTCCCGACGGACTTTATTTGTTGCAGTCATTGGTGTTCCGCGCCAATAAAGTCTGAGACACGGTAGACGAAGGGGCGCATCAGGCGCCCCTTTTAGTTCGTTGTGCCGTGGCAGCCTGATTTCGCGTGCGCGCGCCGGTCGAGCGTCGCTATACCGACCATTGACCGACACCGGCATCGCCTGATTGGGCCGCGTTGTCGGCCAAGCCGCGCGTTTTGAAGTGGCACCGAATGCGCGGACGGGTTCACGCGCGAAAGCATCCTTGGACCTGAGGGGTGCTGGCGTCGATCACGCCCTCACGCAGAACAGTAAGCCTTTGTTCACCCCGGTTAGCGCCGCAAGGATTGCTCACAGCTGGGTACGTTTTTCCGTGAAGTACTGCCTAGAGTCGCGCCTCTTGCTTACTTCACGGGTTCACCGATGACGAGACTTTCGCCCCTGATCGTTGCCAGCAGCGTCCTGTTGCTGAGCGCTTGCGCCACCAAGGATTTCGTCAAGGAGACCGTTGCTCCGGTACAGACCAGCGTGGACGGCCTGGGCACCCGTGTGCAGGCGCATGACGACGGCCTCAAGGCCCTGGATGGCCGGTTGCAGGGCAGCGAGACGCGCATTCAGACCCTGGAGCGGGAGGCCGCGGCACGGGCCCAGGCCGCCGCCAACCTGCCCAAGCCGCCCGGCCTGCTGATGAGCACCGTGCTGACCGACGACAAGATCAAGTTCAGCTCGGGCCGCGCCCAGCTCACCGAGCAGGCTGGCCAGGAACTCGATCAACTCGTCGCCAAGCTCAAGGCCGACGACAAGCCGGTGTACATCGAAATCCAGGGCCACACCGACGCCACCGGCAGCGACGCGATCAACCAGCAGCTGGGCCTGAAACGGGCCGAGGCCGTGCGCCTGCACCTGTCCCGCGCCGGCCTGCCGCTGGCGCGCATGGCGACGATCAGCTACGGCGAATCTGCGCCCCTGGCCGACAACAATACCCGCGAAGGCCGCAGCACCAACCGGCGGGTTCAGCTGATCGTGATGCGCTGAACTGGGGGAGGCTGCGTTCGCGTCGCATCCGGCGCGGTCTAGCCTTCCTGCTTCTTCGCCAAGCCATCCAGGCTCTTCAGGATGGCCTTCCAGTCCCCGGTGAGGACGGCGCCGGCGACGCCCACGAGCGCGCCCACGAACTCGATGGCCTTCTTGGCCTTCTTGATGCTCTCGAGCGTCTCCTGAGTCTTGGCCAAGGCGTCGTTGATCTGCTGGACCGCATCGTCCGGCGGGTCGCTGAAGAGCTCCACGGTGCCCCTCGTCAGCAAGGCGCCGGCTTGCTCGTTGGCGGTCTTGGCCTTGTTGCGCAGGGCTGCCCGGTCCGCCGCGGAGATGCCGTCGGCGGTTGACCGGATCGCCAGGTCTTCGGCGGCGCTGCCCAATGCGTTGATGAGCGCGAGGTCCCTCGCAACGATATCCAGCGTGTGGTCAGGGTCGGTGGCCATGTTCTATCTCCCGGGGGCGGTTACTGAAGGGCCGCCTTGATGGCGTCCACTTGATCCTTGAGGGCCGACAGCCGCGCCTGCAGCGCGCGAGGATCCTTGTCGAAGGCCGTTCGACGCAGTTCGTTGTTGGCTTCAAGCCAGCTGTCGATGAGCTTCACCCGCGCCGCCGCTGCGTCGGGGAAGGCGTTGTTCGCGCCCGGGGCACAAGCCTCGACCGGCCGGCTCTTCGCCTCGTTGGCGATGAGCCGGGTGCTGGCCGTGAGCGGCTCGCAAGGCGTGGCGGCGCCGGGCTTCTTGCGATCGCATCGGATGTAGTCCAGATACTCGCTGCGAACGAGGGTCCATTCGGTCTTGATGACCCGGCAGGCGTTGGAGTACAGCGACGTTGTCTTGCCGTCGGGCCCGCCGTACCAGTAGCGCAGCGGCCGAAGCACGCGCGGCCAGTCGAAATCCTGCTGCAGCAGGCGTTTGGCCTCCCGTTCCCGCAGGGCCGAGACCAGCAGGTCGGCAATGGCCGCGAAGGCCTTCTGGTACTTGTCGACATCATCGGCCGAAGCCAGCGCCTGCCCGTCCACCTTCACGTTCTTGACCGAGGTGCCGAGCGCCTCGATCTCCTTGGAGAGTGTCCAGTTGTCATCACCTGCCAGGGCGTTCAGTGTCTGGTGGTACTTGATGAGCAGTTGCACGGACATCGAGGCCGCCACGGTCTGCGCCGCGTCAACGGACGCCTGGCAGGCGGCGTTGCTCGGCGGCTTGGGATCGGCCTCGCCCCTCGCATAGGCCAGCAGGCGCTGCTCCGTCCTGAGGTCTGTGCAGGAGGTCGAATAGATGTCCACGTCCTTCTGCGCCGCAGCCGCAACGGACGAGCCGTCTTTGGCGAAGGCGCGGATGGTGTCGAAGTTCGCGCAGCCGCCCAGCGAAGCGAGGACCAGCGGCACGGCTATCAGTTGGGTCAGGAGTCGCATCGTGCTTCCTTGTCGTGTCTGCGTGCAGGACCATACGACGTGAAGCGGGCGCGCCATTCCTCAGCTTTGAGGATGCTGCCGCCGGACTGCTCACAAGCTGTATCAACCAGGGACGTCAACCGTGCCGGCACACTCACGTTCAAGGAAGACCGGGGGCCATGCCCTCGACCCTTGAAAGAAGACCATGACCACGCTGACCCTCACCTTCAACGGCCCTTCGAACCAGGCCCGCAAGGCGCTCGGAGGCTTGCTGCAGCGCTACCGCTCGGCCTATTTCGTGGAACGCAGCAGCAATGAATACGCGGTGACCGCCGATGAAGTCACCGCTGCGGAACTGGCCCGGCAGCCGCTGTGGTCGGCCCGGCCCATGCAAGCGCAGTCGCGGCGCTGAAATGCGTTGAACACGCAAGCCGGGAGTTCTTGACAGCCGCTGTAGGTGAGTTGCCTACAACGGTCGAAATGTCAATATGACCCAGTCGTGCACGCGCGGAAAATGCGTGAACAAAGCGGCATTCCATGCGGGTCTGTTGACCGATGGTGGTGACGCCAAAAAGAGCGTTTCGTACCATTTCTTCAGGACGTTAGCAAAGTTGCTGAAGTGGACAACGTACTCTTGTGGCGGGTCATCTATACCCGACGAGTCACTCTCTCGAGTGATGCCTTCTGTTCCGGCCCCTGGCATCCGGACAAGGGCTATGTCGAGCAGCTGGCCAAGAAGCTCAGCAAGACGACACCGGTCGGTTTGCAGAGCAACAAGCAGGCGTCGAACGGCGCCTGCACCTGGCTCACGCCGCGTTGACGCGCTTCGCGGGCGCGGGCCAGATCAACCAGTCGAGTTCCGCCGGCCGTGAGGCTGCGAGCGGCTCCAGCAGGGCTTGTTCCTGCTTCGTCGCGTGACGTGTCATCAGCAGGATGGGCAGCAGCTTGTCGGGCTCCAGGGTGGGCTCCGTGGGCGTGACGTACTTCCAGTTCGCGGGTGACAGTGCCGCCGCCTGCAGATAGGCGATGGCTTGCAGCAGGCGCGGTTCGCGCCACAGTGCGGGGTCGTATTGCGCGAGGCGCGTCGCCGCTTCCAGATTGAAAGCGCAGTAGTGGAAGGGCCGGGTGCGCGCTAGCTCGCGCGGCATGCGGCCGTCGGCCTCGATCTGCGGCCTGATGCGCCGCGCGACGACGCTTGCCAGCCTGGCCTTCGCCTTGTCGTTCTCACCGGTGAAGAGCAGGTAGTTCACCAGCTGCGCGTCGAAGAACATGCCGTGGTTGTTGCCGGCCTTGTCCTCGTCATGGGCGATGGGGCTGGTCTGCATCCATTGCGTGAACTCGGCAAACCATTGGCGCAGCGCGGCGAGGGCGGCATCGGGCAGCGCGCCGCGGGCGTTCAGCAGCAGGGCCGCGTCGATGACCATCCACAGATTGCGCGTGTCGATCAGCCCTTCGGCGCGGCCGTCGACGATGCCGGGAATGCCCTGGCCGTAGCGCAGATGCGGGGTCATGCGCGTCTCGGGCGCGAGGAACCAATGACGGATCGCGGCGGCGGCCTTGTCGGCATGGCTGTCGGGCGCGCCGAAGTGATGCGCCAGGGTCAGCTCGAAGACGTCGCGGCAGAAGGCCTGCATGCGGTCGGAGTCCAGGGCCTCGCCAGCCACCTGCGGGTTGCGCTGGCCGTCGCGGCGGATGTAGGGCAGCCCGTTGGGCGTGTCCGGGTTGGGCCACCAGTAGGGGCCCATGCTCATGTAGTCGTTGCGCGAGCCCGAGGGCGGCAGCAGCTTCTTGTCGGTGACGCTGCGCAGCGGCGTCTTCAGCGCCTTGGTGGCGCGCGCGAGCAGGGTGGCGTGGGCGGCGGTGAGTTGCGGATCACCGGCGGCGAGGCGACGGCGCGTCTCGTCGAGGGCGCTGCGGTCCAGCGTCAGCAGGGGCGTCTCTTGCGAAGCCGCATGCACCTGGCTGGCCATAGCCGCGAGCAGCAGGGCGCGGCGCTTCATGCGGCCTCCTGGCGCAGGCCGCTTTGCGTGTCGAAGAAATGCAGGCGCTCGCGCGGGGCCGACACGCTGATGCGATCGCCGGCGTTCAGGCCCGGGCGGTCTGCGACGTTGATGACGAGCGGGCCGGCCGCCGTCTGCAGGCTGAGCTGGGACTGGGCGCCCATGAACTCCACCGCCTCGACGGTGCCTTCGAACACCGCTGCCGCATCGGGCGTGCGGCCCAGCTGCAGATGCTCGGGTCTCACGCCGAGCTGCAACCGTGTCGCGTCCAGCGAAGTTGCGAAGCCGGCAGGCAGGGTGCAGAAGTTCATTGCCGGCGAGCCGATGAAGCCGGCCACGAAGCGATTCGCCGGCCGGTCGTAGAGCTCGGCCGGGCTGCCGCTCTGCTCGATGCGGCCGTCGCGCAGCACGACGATCTTGTCGCCCATGGTCATGGCTTCGACCTGGTCGTGGGTCACGTAGACGGATGTCGTGCGCAGGCGGGCGTGCAGGGATCGGATCTCCTGGCGCACGGCGCTGCGCAAGGCGGCGTCGAGGTTGGACAGCGGCTCGTCGAATAAAAAGGCCGCAGGTTCGCGCACCATGGCCCGGCCCATGGCCACGCGCTGGCGCTGGCCGCCGGACAGGGCCGCAGGCTTGCGCTCCATCAGGGCTTCCAGACTCAGCATGCGCGCGATCTCGTCGACGCGGCGGCGAATTTCCTCGGCGGGGCGCTTCATCAGCTTCAGCCCGAAGCCCATGTTCTCGCGCACCGTCATCTGCGGGTACAGCGCATAGCTCTGGAAGACCATGGCGATGTCGCGCGCCTTGGGCGGTTCATGCGTGACGTCGCGGCTGCCGATGAAGAGCTGGCCGCTGGTCGCTTCCTCCAGCCCCGCGATCATGCGCAGCAGCGTGGACTTGCCCGAGCCGCTGGGGCCGACGAGGACGCAGAACTCGCCGTCGGCGATGCAGAGGTCGACGTTCTTGATGACGTCGGTCTGGGCGAAACGTTTGCCGACGCCCTTCAGTTCAATGGCAGCCACTCTCACTAGCCTTTCACGGCACCGGCCAGCAGGCCGCGGTTGAAGGATTTCTGCAGGCCCAGGTAGACGAGGATGCTGGGCAGCATGGCGATGACGCTGATGGCGATGAAGACGGCGGGCTTCATGGTCTCGTCAGCGCGCACGGTGGCCAGCGCGACGGGCAGCGTGTAGAGGTTCTCGTCGTTGGTGACGAGCAGGGGCAGCAGGTACTGGTCCCAGATCATGATGAAGCCGAACACCGCGGCACTGCCCAGGGCCGGCTTGCACAGCGGCAGGATGACGTGCCAGAAAATCTGCCAGTCGCTGGCACCGTCCACGCGCGCGGCCTCTTCCAGGTCGGCCGGAATGGCGCGCATGAACTCGCTCAGCATGAAGATGGAGAAACCCCAGCCGACGACGGGCAGGATCATGCCGAGGTGGGTGTCGTGCAGGCTGGCACCGACGAGAGGCAGCTTGCCCAGCACGATGAAGAGCGGGATGGCGATGACCTCGTCGGGCATCATCATGGTCGACAGGATCAGGAAGCTGACCGCCGCCAGGCCGCGGAAGCGCTTGCGCGCCAGCGCATAGGCGGCGAAGGCGCTGACCGACAGCTGCAGCACCGTGCCCACCAGCACGACGATGCTGGAGTTCAGCAGATAGCGCCAGACCTTGGCCTCCACCCAGGCGTAGCGGAAGTTCTCCAGCGTGGGCTGCTCGGGCCACCACAGCAGCCGGCCCGGTGCGACGGTGACGCCGGAGAAGGCCGTCATCAGGAAGGCCCAGAAGGGGCCGGCGAAGACGATGAGGACGAGGCCATAGAGCAGGGCGCGCGGCGCGAGGGACAGCAGGGGCGATTTCATCGACGGCGGCGCCAGGCGAGGTAGACGGCGGTGAGGGCCGCGGTGAAGAGGAATAGCAGGGTGGAGGCGGCGGCGGCGAAGCCGTAGTCCAGCTCCTGGAAACCCTGCTTGTAGATCTGCGTCATGACGACCTCGGTGCTGCCGGCCGGGCCACCGCCCGTCGTTGCATAGACCTCGGTGAAGACGCGAAAGCCGCGGATGAAACCCAGAGTGCAGATGACGGTGATGGCGGGCGCCAAGCCAGGCAGCGTCACAGCTCTGAAGCGCTGCCATGCGTTGGCGCCGTCGACGGCTGCCGCGTCGTAGAGCTCGCTGTTGATGCCCGCCAGGCCCGCCACGAAGATGACGGTGTCATAGGGCACATGCTTCCAGACATGCATGCCCATCAGTGCGGCCAGGGCCTGCGACGGATCGGACCAGAAACCCTGCGGGCCGATGCCGACCAGGCCGAGCGCCGCGTTGATGACGCCGTCCGGCGTGGGCGCATAGAGGATGCGCCAGACCTCGGCGGCGACGGCGGCGCTGGTCACTGCCGGCAGGAACATGGCCGTGCGGATGAAGCGCATATGCCGCGCCGTGCCTTGCAGGGCCTGGGCCAGCAGCAGGGCGATGGAGGCCGACAACAGCACGGTGACGAAGACATAGAGCAGGGTGCGGCCAGCGGCGTCGCGCAGCGCCGCATCGGTCAGCGCGCGCTCGAAGTTGTGCCAGCCGACATAGGTGTCGGGGCTGCCGAAGTTGACCTTGTGGAAGCTCATCACCAAGCCCTTGGCCATGGGGATGAACTTGAACCAGGTGAAGACGATGAGGGCCGGTGCGAGGAAGAGCCAAGGCGTGAGCCGGCTGAAGTTGCGGCGCGGCGTCATTGCGCTTCCTGGCGAGCGAGTTCGGCGTTGAAGCGGGCATTCAGCGCGCGCAGATCGCCAGGGATGTCCTTGCTGCAATGCGCCAGGATGGCGTTGAAGCCGTCGGCCGCCAGTTGCTGCAGCCGCGACCAGTTGCGCGCCTGCGGCAGTGGGTGGCCGTGCTCTGCGTACTCCTGGGCCACCATGGCCCAGCGCTCGTCGCCATGGGCCTGGGCCGCGTCGACCTTGCGATTGACCGGAAGGCGCACGACGGGCAGGCCACCGGCCGGAGGCCGCGTGCCCAGGGCCTGGCCTTCGGGCGAGATCAGGAATTCGACAAACTGCTTCGCGCGTTCGGGCTGCGAGGTGTTGCGGGCGATGTAGGCCAGCTCGCCGCCGGCCAGGCTGGCGCGTTGGCCATTGGGGCCCGCGGGCAGGGGCACGACCTCGTAGTGGTCCTTGCCCGGCTCCTTGTCGAACAGTGCGATGTGATACGGGCCCGACAGATAGAGGCCGGCCTGGCCCGAGCTGAAGACCTTGTTGGTCTCCTGTGTCGTCGCGTTGATAGCATTGGGCTGCACGCTGTGCTCCTCGCACACCATGCGGCGGAACAGGCTGAGCGTGGCGACGGCCGTGGGTTCGTCCAGCGCGCCATGCATCTTGCCGTCAGGCCCGGCGCGCTGGAACTCGCCGCCAGCCTGGAACAGGAAGCTGCTCAGATACCAGGCCGCATAGCCGCGCGTTGCACCGCCGGGGAAGGCCAGGCCATAGGTGTCGCGGCGGCCGTTGCCGTCGGGGTCGCGCTCGGTGAAGGCGCGCGCGAGCTGGGCCAGGTCTTCCCAGTTGCGCGGCACCGGCAGGCCCAGCTTCTCGCGCCAGTCCTTGCGGATGAAGAGCACATGGGTCTGCACGGAGGTGGGTACGCCATAGACCTTGCCGTCGGGCAGGGTGGCGGCCTTCCACGCGCTGTCCAGCAGGTCTTCGCTGCCGGCAATGCGCGTGCGATCGATCTCGGTGGCCACGCCCATGTTGACGAGCTGACCCACCGTGCCCAGCTCGTTGACGATGACGTCGGGCATGTGGCCGCCGACGGCAGCGCGGGCCAGGCGCTGTTCGTAGTCGTTCAGCGCGTTGAAGTACTCGATGCGAATGCCGGTCTTCTTCGTGAAGGCCGCGGCGATGGCGTCATAGGTCTTGCGGCCGTCCTTGGAAGACCGTGTCCACACATGCAGGGGCGCGTCGGGCGAAGCGGATTGCGCCGCCATCGGCAGCAGCGCCAATGACAACGCAGTCAAGGTAAAGCGGTTAACCATCCAATCATTGTTGCGGCTGCAGGCGACCAAGTAAACAGCGGCGCGTCTAGCGAAAACCCTGGCAACAAAGGCGTGAAACGGCCTTCCATTTTGAAATCGCCTCACTATCATTCAGTTAAACGTTTTACTGAAATGACCAAAAAACGCCTCCCCACCCTCCGCGACGTGGCCGAAGCCGCCGGTGTCTCCGTGGCCACGGTCTCCAAATACTGCAGTGGCGGCCAGCGCTTTTCGCCGGCTGTCGAAGCCGCCATCCAGGCCGCCATCGACAGCCTGGGCTACCGCACCAATCACCTGGCCCGCTCCATGGCGACGGGCCGCAGCGGCGCGGTCGGCCTGGTGGTGCTGGACCTGGGCAACCCGCACTTCACCGGCATCGTCAAAGGGGCCAGCCGCGTGGCCCAGGCCAACGACTACAGCATGGCCTTCGTCGACACGGCCGAGAGCAAGGCGCCGGAGCGCCATCTGGTCGAGACGCTGTCGCGGCGTGTTGATGGCCTGGTCGTCAGCTCACGGCTCGCCGATGAATCCATCGAATGGCTGAAGGCCCTGGGCAAGCCGGTCGTCTTCTTCGGCCGCTACGGTCACGGCGGCGTGCACAGCGTTGGCGCCGACGGTTATCTGGCCGGGCTGATGATCGGCCGCCACCTGATGTCGCTGGAGCACAGCCGCGTGGCCTACGTGGGCTTTCCGTCCTCGCGCTGGAATGCCGAACGCATCCGCGGCCTCAGCGACGCATTGGTCGAGAAGGGCCGCCAGTTGGAGGTGCTGGATGTGGACGCGCCTTCGCCCGAGGCCGGCGAGTCGGCCGCATCGCGCCTGCTGCTGGGCGGCCAGCGGCCGGATGCCATCGTCACCTACAACGACCTGATGGCGCTGGGCCTGATGAACGAGGCGCGGGCCCTGGGCGTGGAGATTCCGCGCGATGTGTCCATCGCCAGCTTTGACGACATCGCCTACGGCCGCTACACCAGCCCCACGCTGACCTCGGTGGCGATGAACAGCGAGCAGATGGGCGAGGTGGCCATGCAGCGCCTGCTGCAGCTCATCAACGACGAGCTGGAGCACCCCTTCGACGAAGTGCTGGCGCCGCGCCTGGTTGTGCGCGAGTCCACCTGCCGGCGAGCGTCATGACCGCTCCGCTCCAATCAGGCGGCGGCTCGTGTCGAGCCCCGCACGACGAGTCGCGGCGTGAGGTCGTGGGCCTTGGCTGGCGCAGCCTCGCCGTCGATGGCGGCGATGAGGTCGCGCATGGCCCACTCGCCCAGGGCGTCGGCATGCAGGTCGACGCTGGTCAGCGGCGGGCTCAGGAAGCGGCCGAAGGGCATGTTCTCGATGCCGGCCACCGACACGTCCTGGGGCACGGTCAGGCCCAGGTGACGCGCTTCGGAAATCAGACCCATGGCGATCAGGTCGTTGCAGGTCGCAATCGCCTGCGGCCGCTTCTGGCCCAGCAGCAGGCTGGACGCCAGCTTGGCGCCATCCTCGGCCGTCGGGTTGGTCACCTGATGCACGGCCAGTTCGACGCCGGCCGCCTGCAGCGAACGCTTCATGCCCAGCAGCCGCTCGGCATTGCCGGGCTGGGCCTCGCAGGCGATGTAGGCGATGTCGCGATGGCCCAGGCTCAGCAGATAGCGGCCCAGCATGGCCGCGGCCTGCTCGTCGCCGCTGGGCGCTTCGGCGGGCGCGGCGCGGCCGAGGTCGACGAAGGGCCGGCCGTAGCTGGACAGCAGCTTGCGCGCGGCAGTCGGCAGCGCGGCGGCCAGCACGATGCCGTCCACCTGCATGCCAGTCACGCGGGCCAGCTCGCGCTCGGGCGATTCGCTTTGCAGCAGGTCGACGAAAAGCAGGTCGTAGCCCAAGGCCGTGGCGGCGCGGCTGGCGCCCTTGATGACGGCGGCCGTGTAGGGGTTCTCCACGCCGTAGACGAGTGCCGCGATGGCGCCCGAGCGGCCCGTGACCATGCTGCGCGCCGCCAGATTGGAGCGGTAGCCCACCTTCTCAATGGCTTCGGCGATGCGGGCCTCGACGGCCGGCGTGAAGCGCTGCTTGCCGTTGACGAACTTGGACACTGCCGCCGTCGACACCCCGGCCAGCTCGGCGACATCGCGCAGGGTGGCAGGAGACTTGGTGGAAGGCACGATGGGCAGGTGGGCGGCGCTGGACTGGCGCGGATTCTCTACCAAGGCCACAGCGATCGGAGCCGCCGTGCAAGCTGACCGCTATGAGCCGCCGCTCAAGGATATGCCGCTGAACGCGCTGGTGCGCGAGCAGCTGCTGCCCCAACTGGCCAGCTACTTCGCGCTGCTGGATGCCGACGGCCTCCAGACGCGCTTCAACGGTGCGCCGGTGTTCGAGCAGGGCGATGTCTTCCTGCCCGGCAAGGTCGCCATCGGCCTGGCGCATCTGCTGACGCTGACGCCGCGCGACGACGCGGCCTTCGCGGGCACGCTCGCCGGTGGCCGGCGCTTGATGGCGCTGATCAGCGAGATGCGCATCGACAGCTGGGGCATCTATTACGCGCTGATGGCGCTGAACCGCCTGCGCAAGGCCGGGTTGTTGGATGCCGCTGTCGACGCACAGAGTCAGGCGCGGCTGCGCGAGCGGCTGGACTGGCGCATCTTCGTCGACGAGAAGACGCTGCGATTGAAGGCCCTGCCGACCAACTACTACGGCGTCGCCTTCGGCATCGCGCGGCTGCGCATGCTGATGGGATGGGAGGACGCGACCGCCAGCGAGGCGCTGCTGGCCAAGACCCTGGACCATTACGAGCGCTATTCCGGCGAGTTCGGCTTCTCCGACGAGACCGAGGGCGAAGGCCGCTTCGACCGCTACAGCATCCTGCTGGCGGCCGAGTTCTGCGAGCGCTTCATCGAGACCGAGCTGCCGGTCACACCGCGGCTCAAGGAGTTGCTGGCCCAGTCCGCCCAACTGGCCCTGCAATGCGCCAGCGCGGCGGGCGACGGCTTCGGTTTCGGCCGCAGCATCGGCCCCTATGGCGACACCGGTGTCGTCGAGATCCTCGCCACCGCGGCCCGCCTGGGCGTGCTGGATGCCGAGGAGAGCCGCCAGGCCTATGCCTTCTGCGTGCGTGCAGCGGCCAAGTACGTCGACTTCTGGTTCGACCCGGCCATGAACTCGATCAACCTGTGGAAGCACGGCCGCAGCACCGACGGCTACCGCGGCCCGCACCGCATGCTGGGGGAGAACTTCTCCATCATTCATCAACTGCTGTCGACTTGCGAGCTGTGGGCGGAGGCGGGACTGGCCGACCAAGTGCCGCCCGACGACCTCGCTGCCTGGCTGGAGCGCAGCCAACCGGACTTCAAGCTGAACTGGTTTGCGCGTGGCAACTACGAGCGCGCGCTGGTCACGAGGCGCGACCGCGGCCTGGTCTTCACGCTGCCGCTGATCAACGGCGGCGTGGGCCAGCACGACAACGCGCCTTACTACCCGATTCCCTTCTCGCCCCGCCTCATTGAGGGCCGGCCGGAGAGCGGCGCTACCCATGCCCAGCTGCTGCCCCGGCTGACGCTGGCCGACGGCAGCATGCTGCTGCCGACCTCCTTCATCCAGCACATCGAGGCCTGGCGCGACGGCGAGGACCATGTCCTCAGCTACAGCCAGCCCGGCCTGAACCGCGTCGGCGGCCACCAGCCCCAGCTCGACACCCGGGTGACGCTGACGACCGAGTACCGCTTCGGCCCCGGCCGCATCAGCCGCACCGACGTGCTGCGCCCCACGGCGCCGCTGGACATCGCCGCGCTGAGCCTGGAGTTCGCCTGCTTCTCGTCGGGTGCAAGTACCCAGGGAGCTGGCGTGGATTTCGACACCGGCGTCGTCGCGCGCTTCGAGGCCGAGGGCTATGAGCGCCTCGATGTCCAGGAGCCGCCCACCAGCGCCTTGCGCGGCCTGACCAGCGGCCCTTCGCGCACGCATCTGCATTTCTCGGGAGCGCCCCCACAGAGGGACGCCCCGCTTCAAGTCCGGTGGACGTTGATCTACCGCTAGCCCACCAAACCATCAAATAAAACGGAGACAGGCAATGAACGAGGTCACATCCAGGCGCATGACGCCCATCGCCGCCGCCCTGCTGCTGCTGGCCGCCCAGGCCACGCTGGCGCAAGAGGCGGCCAAGCCCAAGGCCGACGCGACACCGGAGAAGAACCAGCTGGAGCGCGTCGAGGTCACGGCCAACAAGCGCGTGGAGAGGCTCGAGAACGTGCCGCTGGCCATCTCGGTCTTCACGGCTGAACGGCTGGAGCGCAGCAATGTGCGCTCGCTGGAGGACGTCATCGAGCTGACGCCGGCACTCTCCGTCACCTACGGCACGACACCGGCCAACAACGGCCTGAACATGCGCGGCATCGGCACCTCGTCCATCGGCATCGGTGTCGAGTCCGACGTGTCCGTCATCATCGACGACGTGCCCATGGGCGCCCAGTTCATGGCCTTCAAGGACCTGGCCGACACGCAGCGCGTCGAGGTGCTGAAGGGGCCGCAGAGCACGCTGTTCGGCAAGAGCGCCATCGCCGGCGCCCTGCTGATCACGACCAAGCCCATCGGCAGCGCCATCCGCGGCGACGCCAGCGCCTATGTCACCAATGACGGCGAGGAGCGCTTGCGCTTCTCCGTCGGCGGCGAGATCGCGCCCAAGCTCGGCCTGCGCGTCGCGGCCGCGGCCAGCCAGTTCGACGGCAACCTCAACAACCTCAGCACCGGCAAGAAGGTCAACGGCAGCCGCGACCGCACGCTGATGATGAAGCTGGCTTGGCACCCGACGGACGACATCGACGTCGAGTTCACGCCCACCTACAACAAGACCCGCAACGACTGCTGCACCTTCGCGCTGACCAGCTTCGGCACCAACAACCAGGTGGCCGGCTACCAGAACGGCGTCAAGGAACTGCCGGCCTCGCTGCTGCTGGCCGGCATCACGCCCAGCCCCACCAACCGCGACATCCGGATGGACTCGCCGACGGGCATCGAGTCCGAGATCAAGGGCGCCTCGCTGCGTGTGAACTGGGCCTTGCCCAACGGCATGTCGCTGACCTCCATCACCTCGGGCCAGCGCTACACGGCCAACGACTACCGCGACCAGGACTTCACCGACGTCCACACCCTGCTGTACTACCCCATCACCGCGGGCAAGTCCGTCGAAGGCCGCGACGCAGGCTATGTGCAGTACGGCACCTATGTCATCGACACCAAGACCCAGGAATTGCGCCTGACGTCGGCCGACCTGGGCAACTTCCGCTACGTGGCCGGCCTCTGGTGGGCCAAGAACAGCATCGACCGCTTCTTCAATCGCGGCTTCGACGGCATCGCGCTGTCCACGCCCATCGCCTACTACGGCGACACCAGCAACCGCAACACCGCTATCTACGGCCAGGCCACCTGGGAGTTCATACCCGGCACCACGCTCGTCGCCGGCCTGCGCCAGAACCGCCAGGTCTCGGGCTACTCCCTGACGCTGAGCAACCCGCTGCCGGCCGTCTTCACGCCCACGGCCACCTATTCCAGCCGCGACAACAAGGAAGACTCGACGACCGGCAAGCTCAGCCTGCAGCACCAGTTCACGCCGGGGCTGATGGCCTATGCGATGACGTCGACGGGCTACAAGGGCAAGGCCTACGACATCACCAGCGGCCTGACCGCCGCCACCGCCGCCCAGCAGCCGGTGGCGTCGGAGTCGGCCAAGCATTACGAGCTGGGCATGAAGGGCAATTTCTTCGACAACCGGCTGACGATGAACCTGGCCGTCTTCAACACCAAGTTCAAGGACTACCAGCAGAACTCCGGCAGCTTCCTGCCCGGCACGTCGACCTATGTGACGCGCTTGAACAGCATCGGTGGCGTGCAGACCCGCGGCGTGGAGCTGGATGTGGCGGCCCTGGTCACGCCCAACTTCATCGTCAACGCCGACATGGCCTACACCAAGGCCACCGTGACCGACTGGCCCAACGCGCCTTGCTACAACGTGGCGGGCTCGCCCAATGGCGGCTTCAACCTGGAGTGCGTGCGCAACAACCCGCTCTACGGCGGCCAGAACACCCAGGACGTGGCGGGCGGCCGCATGCCCAATGCGCCGAAGTGGAAGCTGGGCATGTCGGGCCGCTATGACCTGGCCCTGCCGGACGGCCCCTTCAACCTCTTCTTCAGCGGCAATCTGCGCCGCCGCACGGCGGTGCTGACCAATATCAACCAGGACCCGACGCTGGCTTCGCCGGCCGTGACCATCGTCAACATCGGCTTCGGCCTGAAGGACAAGTCCGGCAAATACCAGCTGGGCTTCTACGTCAACAACCTGTTCGACCACCACTACGCCAACACCGGCTACAGCGGCCTGGGCACCTGGCGCGTGAACCCCGTCAACAGCGGCTCTTCGTACGCGCACACCACGTGGACGCCGGCCCGCGACGCCTTCAGCTATTCGGCGGTCCGCCTCGATGTGAAGTTCTGAACGCCATGGATGCAGCAGCAGTATTCAGCCTGGAAGGGCGCACGGCCGTCGTCAGCGGCTGCAACACCGGCCTCGGCCGTGCCATGGCCGTGGCTCTGGCGGAGGCTGGGGCCGACATCGTCGGCCTCAACCGCAGCGAGGCCGCGGGCCTTGGCGAGGAGATCGCGCGTTGCGGCCGGAGCTTTCTGGACCTGCGCGCCGACCTGGCCCACGGCGCACCGGCCGAGCTGGTCGAGCAAGCCGCGGCGCTGACGGGTCGCGTCGACATCCTCGTCAACAACGCCGGCATCATCCGCCGCCGCAGCGCGCTGGAGTTCAGCGAGACCGACTGGGACGATGTCGTCGACCTGAACCTGCGCGCCGTCTTCCAGCTCAGCCAGGCGGCTGCGCGCCGCTTCATGAGCCAGGGCGGCGGCGGCAAGATCATCAACGTCGCCTCCATGCTGAGCTTCCAGGGCGGGCTGCGCGTGGCTTCCTACACGGCCAGCAAGAGCGGCGTGCTCGGCCTGACGCGGGCCCTGGCGAATGAATGGGCGCCGCTGGGCATCAACGTCAATGCCATCGCGCCCGGCTATATGAGCACCAACAACACGGCCGAGCTGCGTGCCGACGCGGACCGCAACGACGCCATCCTCGGCCGCATCCCGGCGGGCCGCTGGGGCCGGCCCGAGGACCTGTCGGGGGCGGTCGTCTTCCTGGCCTCGCGCGCGGCCGACTATGTGCATGGCCACACCCTGGCCGTCGACGGCGGCTGGCTGGCGCGGTGATGCCATGCTGGCCAGGGATTCGGTTGCTGCCGTCCAACAGGTCTTCGCGTTGCTGGAGGCCATCGGTCATCTGCGTGCGGCGACGCCGGCGCAACTGACGGCGCGAATCGGCCTGACCCCGCATATCGCGCAGCGCCTGCTGCAGACGATGGCAAGCCTCGGCTACGTGGCCGAACGCGAAGGGGCCTGGGTACTGACGGCCCACACCTTCGAGCTGGGCGCCAAGGCATTGCAGCTGCCGGAGCTTGTGGACGCTGCCAAGCCCGCCATGCGTGCCGTCGCGGATGCTCTCGGCGAAGCGGTGCAACTCGGTGCCCTGGAAGAGGGTGAGATCGTCTGCCTGCACAAGATTGACTCCATCCGACCCTTGGGGCTGTCGCTGCCCATTGGCCAGCGCCTGCCTCTGCGAGGCTCGGCCATCGGCCAGGCCTTGCTGGCTTGGCGCAGCGACGACGAGGAGTTCGCGCACATCCGTCAGCGTGGCTTCAGCGAACAGCGCGCCCTGCAGGTGCACAGCATCGCGACGCCCATCTTTGACTGCCGCGGCCAGGCCGTCGCCGGCCTGGCTGTGCATGTACCGGCGATGCGCTTTGAGGTGGCCGCCACCGCGCGCCTGGCGCATCAACTGCGTGCCGCGACCCACGCCATCTCGCAGGGCCTGGGCTGGGGATCGCCCCGATGACGCCCGAAATGATCGCGCTACCATTTTGGGATGAGCAAGTTCTTGAAGTCGGGCCTGCTGGCCGCCGTCCTGCTGCTGGCCGGTTGCGCCAGCGCGCCACGCGGGGATGGGCCATGGCGTGCGGCCTGGGGCAGCGCCCAGCTGGAGCAGGCACCGGTCGCTAACGCCACGCCGCTGTGGCGCCAGCCCATGCGTGACGTCAGCCTGCGCCAGATCGTGCGCGTGGATGCCGCCGGTCCGGCCCTGCGGGTGCGCATCAGCAATCTCTTCGGCGCCGAGCCGCTCAGCCTGGACGCGGTCACGGTGGCGCTGGCCGATGGCGCGACGGTGAACCCTGCCAGCCTGCGTGCTTTGAGCTTCGGTGGACTGCGCGGCGTTGACGTGCCGGCGCATGCCGAGATCTGGAGCGATGCCCTCGCGTTTGCCGTGCCGCGCCAGGCCGACCTCGCCGTGCAGATGCATGTGCGGGCCGGCCCGACTGTGGCCACCGTGCATCCCGGCTCGCGCATCCGCAGCTGGGCGGTCGACGGCAACCGCGTCGGCCTGGCCGACTGGCCCGAGGCGGTGGCCCTGGAGGGTTGGTGGCATCTGGCCGCCGTCGATGTGCGTGCCGCCAAGCCGCTGCCCGTTCTCGTTGCGACGGGCGACTCCATCACCGATGGCTATGGCGTGCCTTCGGGCAGCTTCCAGCGCTGGACCGATGCGCTGTCGCGCCGGCTGCTGGCCGAGCAGCGCGATGTGGCTGTCGTCAACACCGGCATCGGCGGTGGCCGACTGCTGCGGGATGGGCTGGGCCCCAATCTCCTGTCGCGCTTCGAACGCGATGCGCTGGCGCGCAGCGGGGTGACGCATGCCGTCGTGTTGATCGGCGTCAATGACCTCGGCGTCAGCCATCGCGGCAAGCCGACGACGCCCGAGTCACGTGCAGCGCTGCTGGCCGAACTGAAGGCGGGCTTCACCGATCTGGCGCAACGCGCCCGCGCGCGCGGCGTCTGCCTGATGGGCTCGACCGTCATGCCTTACTCGGGCAGCGGCTATTACTCACCGCAGCCCGAGAACGAGGCGGACCGCCAGGCGCTGAATGCCTGGCTGCGCGAGCCCGGGCGCTTCGATGCGCTGGTGGACTTCGATGCGCTGATGCGCGACCCGGCGCGGCCTGCCTTCCTGCGTGCCGAGGTCGACAACGACGGCCTGCATCCCTCGCTGGCCGGCTATCGCGTGATGGCCGAGGCCTTCCCGGTCGAGGTGCTCGACCGGCGTTGCGAAGCGAAGCTCAGCGCCCCTTGAGCTGGCGCCAGGCCGCGAAGTCCGCGGCCACGTCGGCGTCGGTCGGCGGATAGAGGCCGAGCACGCTGCGCCCGCCCATCACCTTGGCCTGCACATAGTCCTCGAAGACGGTCATCTCGACCGCTTCGCTCGCGATCTCGTCGGCGAGGTGGGCCGGGATGACGATGACGCCCTCGGCATCGCCGACGACGATGTCGCCGGGGAAGACCGGCGCATCGCCGCAACCGATGGGCTCGTTGATGGCGATGGCCTGGTGCAAGGTCAGGTTGGTCGGCGCGCTGGGCCGCGAGTGATAGGCCGGGAAGGCGTATTTGGCGATGTCGGGGCTGTCGCGGAAGCCGCCGTCGGTGACGACGCCGGCCACGCCGCGCACCATCAGCCGCGCGACCAGGATGCCGCCGGCCGAGGCGGCACGGGGGTCCTTGCGGCTGTCGATGACCAGCACCGCGCCCTCGGGGCATTCCTCGACGGCCTTGCGCTGCGGGTGCGCGCGGTCCTTGAAGACGCCGATGTCGTTCAGGTCTTCGCGCGCCGGGATGTAGCGCAGCGTGCAGGCCGGGCCGACCATGTTGGGCAAGCCGGGGTTGAGCGGCCGCACATCCTGGATGAACTGGTTGCGCAGGCCGCGCTTGAACAGGGCGGTGCACAGCGTGGCGGTGCTGACGCCCATCAGCTTCTTGCGGGTGTCTGGGTTCATGATGTGCTCAGTAGATGACGGGTTCCGGGACCGGCGCGCCAAATTGCGTTTCCAGGAAATCGAAGTCGCAGCCCTCGTGGGCCTGCAGGATGTGGCGGCCGAACATCCAGCCGTAGCCGCGTTCGTAGCGTGGTGGCGGTGGTGTCCAGGCAGTACGGCGTGCGGCCAGTTCCTCCTCGCTGACCTCGAGGTGGATGCGGCGAGCCGGCACGTCGACGGTGATGCGGTCGCCCGTCTTCACCAGGGCCAGCGGGCCGCCGATGAAGGCCTCGGGGCTGCAGTGCAGCAGGCAGCCGCCATAGCTGGTGCCGCTCATGCGCGCATCGGACAGACGCAGCATGTCGGTCACGCCGGCTTTCAGCAGTTTGGTCGGGATGGGCAGCATGCCCCATTCCGGCATGCCGGCGCCCTTGGGGCCGGCGTTGCGCAGCACGAGGATGTCGTCGCCGCTCATGTCGAGATCGGGGTCTTCCACCGCGGCCTTGAGGCTGGGGTAGTCGTCAAACACCAAGGCGCGTCCGGTGTGCTGCAGCAGATGCGGTGCGACGGCGCTGGGCTTGATGACGACGCCGTCGGGCGCGAGATTGCCTCGCAGCACGGCCAGAGCCCCTTCGGCGTAGATGGGGTTGTCCAGCGGGCGGATGACGTCGTGGTTGAAGACCTCGGCGTCGGCGATGTTCTCGCCCACCGCACGGCCGTTGACGGTCTGCGCCCTCAAGTCCAGCTTGTCACGCATGACATTCATCAACGCCGGCAGGCCGCCGGCGTAGAAGAAGTCTTCCATCAGATAGGCATCGCCGCTGGGCCGGATGTTGGCGATGACGCCGACATGCCGGCTGGCCGCATCGAAATCGTCCAGCGTGACGGCCAAGCCGGCGCGGCGGCTGATGGCGACGAGATGGATGATGGCGTTGGTGCTGCAGCCCATGGCCATGGCGACGGCGATGGCGTTGGCAAAGCTGCCCGCGCTCAGCATCCGGGCCGGCGTCAGGTCGTCCCACACCATCTGCACGATGCGCCGGCCACATTCGGCCGACATGCGGATGTGGTTGGCATCCGGCGCGGGGATGCTGCTGGCGCCCGGCAGCGTGAAGCCCAGGGCCTCGGCAATGCCCATCATGGTGGCAGCCGTGCCCATGGTCATGCAGGTGCCGTGGCTGCGCGCGATGCCGGCCTCCATCTCGGCCCAGGCCTGGTCGCTGAGGCGGCCGGCACGTCTCTCATCCCAGTACTTGAAGGCGTCGCTTCCCGAGCCCAGCACCTGGCCGCGCCAGTTGCCGCGCAGCATGGGGCCGGCCGGCAGATAGATGCAGGGCAGGCCCATGCTGATGGCGCCCATCAGCAGCCCGGGCGTGGTCTTGTCGCAGCCGCCCATCAGCACGGCGCCGTCCACCGGGTGACTGCGCAGCAGCTCCTCGGTCTCCATCGCCAGGAAGTTGCGATAGAGCATGGAGGTGGGCTTGACCATGCTTTCGCTCAAGGAGATGGCCGGCAACTCCAGCGGCCAGCCGCCGGCCTGCAGGATGCCGCGCTTGACGTCCTCCACCCGCTGCTTGAAGTGGGTGTGGCACTGGTTGGCATCGCTCCAGGTGTTGACGATGGCAATCACGGGTTTGCCGATGAAGTCCTCGGCGGCGTAGCCCATCTGCAGCACGCGGCTGCGGTGGCCGAAGGAGCGGAAGTCGTCCTTGGCAAACCAGCGCGCGCTGCGCAGGTCTTCTGCTTTCTTGCTCGTCATGCCTGGCCTCGACGCTGGATCAGCCAGGCCGGCGCGTCCTGCAGCGCGACGGGGCGCAGGAAGCGTTCCATGGCCGCATAGCCGACGCTGGTGCTGGCGGCGTTTGTCGACGAAGGCCAGGGCCCGCCGTGCTGCTGTGCGGCCGTCACCGCAACGCCAGTCGGCACGCCGCTGAACAGCACACGGCCGGCGAGCCGCTGCGCGGCGACAACGAGGCGGTGGTTGTCGGGCGTGTCCTCGTCCGCGCCCCACAGCGTGACGGTCAGGCTGCCCTGCACGGCGGCGAGCACGTCCAGGGTCTCGTCCAGGTCCTTGACGGTGACCACCAGGCAGCTCGGGCCGAAGACCTCTTCGCGCAGACCCTCGTCGGCGATGAAGCTGGTTGCGTCCGTCGCAAACAGGTGCGCACCCGGTGCCTCGCCGCCCGCGGGTGCGGCCACCAGTGTTTTCACGGCCGCATGGCCATGCAGGCGGGCCACGCCGGCATTGAAGCCGGCGCGGATGCCGGCATGCAGCATGGCGTGAGGGGTTGCGGCGGCCAGGCCTTCGGCGAGCTGGCGCACAAAGGCCTGGCCGAGGTCGTCGTCGCGCACGACGACAACGCCCGGGCAGGTGCAGAACTGGCCGCAGCCCAAAACGATGCTGCCGGCCAGCGCCGTGGCCAGGGCCGGCCCGTGGGCCTGCAGTGCGGCGGGCAAGGCGACGACGGGGTTGATGGAGCCCAGCTCGCCGTAAAAGGGGATGGGCCGGGGCCGCGCATTCGCTTCGCGCCACAGGGCCTGGCCACCGCGCAGGCTGCCGGTGAAGGCGACGGCCTCGATGTCGGGGTCGCGCACCAGGGCCAGGCCGACGTCGACGCCGCTGCCCTGCACCAGCTGCAGCACGCCTTCGGGCAGATGGAGCTCGGCCAGGCAGCCGGCGGCGAGATCGAAGACCGCGCGGGACAGCCCGGGGTGGCCCGGGTGGGCCTTGACGACGACGGGGCAGCCGGCGGCCAGGGCCGAGGCCGTGTCTCCGCCCAGCACGCTGAAGGCGAAGGGGAAATTGCTGGCCGCGAACATCGCGATCGGGCCAAGAGGTACGGCGATGCGCGTCAGCCGCTGCCGCCCCAGCGGCGGCGCGCCGGGGATGGCCGGGTCGTCTAGCAGGGGCTGGGCGGTGCCGTTCTCGACCTGGGTGGCGAAGCCGCGCAGCTGGAAGACGGTGCGGTCCAGTTCTCCGTTCAGCCGCGTCGTGCCCAGGCGGGTTTCGCGGTCGGCCAGGGGCACCAGGGTCTCACGCGCGCCGAGCAGGGCGTCGGCCAGGGCACGCAGCAGCGCGGCTCGGTGACTGATGGGCAGACGGGCGTAGACGGGTGCGGCTGACGCCGCTGCACTGCAGGCGGCCCGGATCTGGGTTGCCGTGCTGTCGGTGAGGTTCATGGATTGCGGCTCCGGGGAAGTGGACCAGCGGACCGCAAGGCGCGCAGCGCATCCGCGATGGCGGCGAGCAAGGACCCGTCATGGCATGACAGGCGCATGGCATATGTCTCCTGCTGATATATTTGTGAGCGCTATCATATCGACAGGAAAAGCGCCGTCACCGCGGGTTTTCCGCGGCTCAGCGACTCAGCGCGCGTCGAACTCCAGCCTCATCCAGCGCTGCAGCGGCAGGCCCGGTCTCAGCACGCAGCCCTGCTCGCGCCAGACTGGGTGGTTGGGTGCGTCGGGAAAGAACTGCGGTTCCAGTGCGATGCCGGCATGGCGCTCGAAAAGTTGGCCGTCGCGGCCGCGCGACTGGTGCACGAAGTTGCCGCTGCAGACCTGCAGGCCGGGGTAGTCGGTGAAGAGGCGCATGGACAAGCGCTCGTCAGTTGAGATGAGCTCGGCCGCGGCCAGTTCGCCCCGCGCCGCGGCGTCGTCGAGCACGAAGCAGTGGTCGTAGCCGCTGCCCCGCCGCTGCTGCTCGCCCTGGCCCAGGCCATCGCCGATGCGCCGCGCCTGACGCAGGTCGAAGGCGGTGTCGTCTACCGCAGCCAGCTCGCCCGTAGGGATCATGTCGGGCCGCACGGGCAGCATGCGGCCGGCGGCCACATGCAGGCGGTGGCCCAGCACCGGTGCCGTGCCGCCATCGAGGTTGAAGTAAGGATGGCTGGTCAGGCTGACAGGGCAGGGCGCCGAGGTGCGGGCACCGAAGTGCAGGGTGACGGCCGAGCGGACCGGGTCGATGCGGTACTCGACCTCGGCATCCACATCGCCTGGGAACCCCTGGTCGCCATGCGGTGAATGCAGGCTCAGGCGCAGATGCAGAGGGCCGTGGTCGACGACGCTCCAGTGGCGGCGATCAAAGCCGTCGGGGCCGCCGTGCAACTGGTTGGCGCCTTCGTTGGCGATGAGGCGGTGCTCCCTGCCGTCGAGCATGAAGGCGGCGCCGGCGATGCGGTTGGCGTAGCGGCCGACGACAGCGCCGAAGAAGCCGGGCTCGCTTTCATGATCGGCCAGGGTCGCATGGCCGAGGATGGCTTCGCGCCGGCTGCCGTCGGGCAGGGGGACGAGGCAGGACAGCCAGCGCGCACCGAAGTTGCTGACCTGGATCTGCAGGCCACCTGCCGGGCCCAGCGTGTAGACCTCCGCCCTCATCGCGGCAGGTAGTCGAAGCTGGTGAAGTCGGCCGCGCGCCCACCGCCGCTGGTGTCGAAGGCCAGCATGCCGATGAAGGCGCCGGTGAACGACCCGTGCTCGCCGCGGCCGCCTTCGTCGGAGATGACACTGGCGTCCAGCACCGGACCGACCTTCTGCCAGCCCAGGCCCCAGTCGGCGAAGAACTGCAGGGCCGCGCCATCGATGTCGGCCGCCAGGCGCACCGGACCGATGTCGGGCAGCTTGACCAGGTCGATGGCGGGGAACTGCAGCCGGTTGTCAGGCCAGTCGCCGGGGCAGGACAGCAGGCTCAGCGTACGGCCGATGCCGTCCTGCCAGGTCACGACCAGGGCGTGGAATTTATGGCGGTTGTAGTAGTGGGTGAGGCCCGCGGCCTGCTGGTAGCTGTCGGGCGCGAAGCTGGCCAGCGTGGTCTCGGCGCGCAGGCTGGCGTCCTCCTGGCGGCGCGCCACCAGGCTCTGCTCGAACCAGCTGCCGACCGACTCGCGACCCGTCAGCCGCAAGGCGCCGCCGGTCAGCCGGAACAGGCGCTCGGGCTCGGGTGTGCGCAGCCACTGGAACTCGGGCGGCAGGGTGGGGCAGTCGACAAAGCTGCGGCGCACGGGTTCGCGCGGCGCGGGCTCGATGTCTGCGACTGGCGACGGCACTTCCACCGCCGGCACCATGCCGCCGTGTTCCAGATAGAGCCAGTCGTCTGCGCCCCAGACGCATTTCTGGATGGCCGTCTCACGGCCGCGCGGCGAGCGCCGCGTGCCGGGCAGGGGGCGGCCGCAGAGATGGGCCAGGTAGACGCTGCCGTCGGCCAGTTCGACCACCTGACCATGGCCGGCGCGCTGCAGCGGCGCCTCGGGCGCGTCCTTGCTGCTGACCACATGCTGGTGGGGGTGGGTCTCGTAGGGCCCGAGCAGCTGGCGCGAGCGGGCCATCGTCACTGCGTGGCTGTAGCCCGTGCCTCCCTCGGCGGTGACCAGGTAGTACCAGCCCTGGCGCTTGAAGAGGTGCGGTCCTTCGACGAGGCCGAGCGACGTGCCCTTGTAGATGTTGGTGGCGGGGCCGACGAGCTTGCCGCTGGCGGCATCCCACTCCTGCAGCAGGATGCCGTCGAAGGCCGGTGCCTTGGGCTGGCCGCCGATGGAGGCGGTGCGGTGGTTCCACAGCATGTTGAGGAACCACTTGCGGCCATCGTCGTCATGGAAGAGCGAGGGGTCGAAGCCCGAGGAGTTCACATGGACCGGGTCGCTCCATGGCCCTTCGATGCTGGGCGCCATGACGATGTAGTTGTGCGCGTCCTTGAAGTTGCCCTCGAAACGCTTGACGTCGGTGTAGACCAGCCAGAACCTGCCGTCGGCGTACGAGAGGCAAGGCGCCCAGACGCCGCAGGAGTCGGGGTTGCCGCGCAGGTCGAGCTGGCTCTTGCGGTTCAGCGGGCGGCCCACCAGGGTCCAGTTGACGAGGTCGCGCGAGTGGTGGATCTGCACGCCGGGATACCACTCGAAGGTCGAGGTCGCGATGTAGAAGTCATCACCGACGCGGCAGAAGCTTGGGTCCGGATTGAAGCCGGGCAGCACGGGGTTGCGGATCATGGGCGGCGCGCCGAGAAGCGGGTCAACCCGCTGCGCTGAAGCAAAAAGATTGCGCTACCATAATTCAAAACCAGAATCTACGCACTCAGGGCAAGCATTCCTGATTGCGTAACCATTCAAACACAACCAGGTGACGCCGCTGGGCGCCCGATGGAACATCAGGACATGGACTTCCGACGCCTGGCCTGGCTGGCCGCAATGCTGTGTGCGGCGCTGGGTGCAATGCCGGCGAGGGCCTGCGAGGCGCCCATCTCGACCTGTACGCGCGACCCCGGCCGCGGCCTGGCCCTGGTGAAGGCGGGCCAGCCGGCAGCCGTTTATGTGGATGCGGGCGCGGATGCGGCACTGGGTCACGCCAGCCGCAATCTCGCGGCCGACCTGGAGCGCGTCTCCGGCCGACCCGCGGCGCTGCTGAACCGCCTGGCCGATGCCAAGGGCGAAGTCGTCGTCATCGGCGTGGCGGGCCAGAGTGCTGCCATCGACGGCCTGGTGAAGCGCGGCAAGCTCAAGCTGGATGGGCTGCAGGGCCAGTGGGAGGCCTATGTCCAGGCCGTCGTCGACCAGCCCTGGCCGGGCGTCGCCCGCGCTCTCGTCATCGCGGGCTCGGACCGGCGCGGCGCTGTGTTCGGCACCTATGAGTTGTCGGCCCGCATGGGCGTCAGTCCCTGGGCCTGGTGGGCCGACGTGCCGGTGCGCAAGCAACGCGACCTCTATCTGGCGGCCGGCCTGCGCCGCGACCAGCCGGCCGTCAAATACCGCGGCATCTTCATCAACGACGAAGCACCGGCGCTCAGCACCTGGGCGCAGACGAAATTCGGTGGCACCAACGCGGCCTTCTACGCCCACGTCTTCGAGCTGATCCTGCGCCTGCGCGGCAACTATCTGTGGCCGGCCATGTGGCAGCCGCGGGCCTTTGGCGCCGACGACCCGAGGAACATGGCCCTGGCCGACGAGATGGGCGTCGTCATGGGCACTTCCCATCACGAGCCCATGATGCGGGCCCACGACGAATGGACGCGCTTCAAGGGCGGCCGCTGGGACTACGCGAAGAATGGCGACAAGCTGCGCGAGTTCTGGCGCGGCGGGGCGCAGCGCATGATGGGCCGGCCGGATGGCGGCGCCTTCGACAGCCTGGTCACCATCGGCATGCGCGGCGACGGCGACGAAGCCATGAGCGAGGGCACGGCCATCGGCCTGCTCGAAGGCATCGTCAAGGACCAGCGCCAGATCCTGGCCGACGTGACGCACCGGCCGGCCGAGCAGACGCCGCAGATGTGGGCCCTCTACAAGGAGGTGCAGGACTACTACGACAAGGGCATGCAGGTGCCCGACGACGTGCTGCTGCTGTTCTGCGATGACAACTGGGGGCAGATCCGGCGCTTGCCGACAACCGATGCGAAGCGCAAGGGCGGCTACGGCGTCTACTACCACTTCGACTATGTCGGCGGGCCGCGCAACTACAAATGGCTCAACACCAACCAGATCGAGAAGACCTGGCAGCAGATGAACCTCGCCCACGAGCGCGGGGCCGATGCGCTGTGGATCGTCAACGTCGGCGACATCAAGCCGATGGAATTTCCGATCCACTTCTTCCTCGACATGGCCTGGTCGCCCCAGGCCATGACGCCGGCCAGGCTCGAGGCGTACCCGAAAGACTGGGCAGTGCAGACCTTCGGTGCGGCTCACGCGGCGGAAATTGGTGAGCTGGTCACGCGCTACAGCCAGTACGCGGCGCGGCGCAAGCCCGAGCTGATCGACCCGGAGAGCTTCCGCCTGGGCAGGGTCTCGCCCGATGCGCTGGACGGTGGCGACTTCGGCCGGCGCGTGGCCGAGTGGTCGGCGCTGGAATCGCGTGTCGCCAAGGTCAAGGCCGGGTTGCGGGCCGACCAGCTCGACGCCTACTTCCAGCTCGTCGAGCACCCGGTGCTGGCCATGGCCAACCTCTACCGCCTGCATTACGCGGCGGCCTGGAACCGCAAGCTGGCTGCTGCCGGCGATGCGCGGGCCAATGTCTTTGCCGATCGCGCCGAGGCCGCCTTCGCTCGCGATCAGGCGATCGCCGACCAGTACCACGCGATCCATGGCGGCCAATGGGCCGGCATGATGCTGCAGACCCATATCGGCTACACGAGCTGGCAGCAGCCGGACCAGAACATCATGCCGGCCGTCCAACGCGTGGCGGGCAGCGCGGATGCGGCCGAGGTGGAGAGGCAGCTGGCGCGTGGTGTGCCTGAGGCTTCGAAAGCGATCACGATCGAAGCGCCGCGCTTCAGCCGCGCCGTCAACGGGCGGGGCCTGACGTGGACAGCCATCCCCCATCTCGGCCAGAGCCTCGGCGCCGTGACGACCCTGCCGCAAGGCCGCGCGGCGACGACGCTGGCCGATGGCGTGAGGCTGGAATACGACGTCGAGACGTCATTTGGTGGCGATGCCCTGCTCAGCCTGCACATGGTGCCGACGCTGGACACGAGCAATGCGGGCGGTATCCGCCTGGCCGTGGCCATCGACGAGCAGCCAGCGCAGGAGTTGAAGCTCAACCTCGCCCCCACGGCCGGCCCCGAGCTGAGCCGGGTCGAGAAGGACTGGGCCCAGGCCGTCAAGGACAACGAGTTCGTGCTCCAGGCGAGCTTCAAGGGCCTGCAACCCGGCAGGCATGTCATCAAGGTCTGGCGCCTGGACGACAACGCGGTGCTGCAGCAGCTGGTGCTGGCGCCGCTGGCTTCTATCAATGCCGCGCCGCGCGGGGCAGCCATCACGGGGCAGTACCGCAACCTGTTGCGCGAGATCCGGCCTGACATCAAGGAAGCCGACATCGATGCCAAGCTGGCCGGCTACTGGAAGTCACTGTTCGAAGGCGGCGCTGAACAGCGCGTCGTCTACCCCGCAGCCGCCACGCCCGACGGACCCGCCGCCTATGTGCTGGACGTCGGCAACGCCGATGTGCGCAGCGAAGGCATGTCCTACGGGATGATGATTGCCGTGCAGATGGGCCGCAAGGCCGAGTTCGATGCGCTGTGGAATTGGGCCGCGATGCATATGCGCTACCGCTCAGGTCCGCGTGCCGGCTACTTCCGCTGGCAATGCCAGCCCCAGGGCTGCGACAAGGACGCCGTGCCGGCCTCCGACGGCGAGGAGTACTTCGCGACGGCCCTGCTGATGGCCGCCGGTCGCTGGGGCAATGGCCAGGGGCTGTACGACTACAACGCCCAGGCCCAGGCGCTGCTGGCCACCATGCTGCACAAGGAGGCCATGAACGGCGGCATCGTCGATGGCGTGCGTTCGATGTTCTCGCCCGATCGCGGCCAGGTTGTCTTTGTGCCGATCGGCGAGGCCGCCGACTTCAGCGACCCGTCCTACCACCTGCCGGCCTTCTACGAGATCTGGGCGCGTCGCGCCGACAAGCCCGAGGACCGCAAGCGCTGGGCCGAGATCGCCGACATCAGCCGCGCCTATTTCTCCGTCGCGGCGCATCCCAGGACGGGCCTGACGCCCGACTACGCCGAGTTCGACGGCCGCCCCCACAAGCACGAAGGCCACGAGGACTTCCGCTATGACGCCTTCCGCACCGCGGTGAACTGGAGCGTCGACCAGGCCTGGTGGGACAGGAACCCCGAGGCCGCGGGCTTGAGCCGCAAGCTGCTGAGCTTCTTCGCCTCACAAGGCAAGGGCGGCAAGCCCTATCCCCACCTCTACAAGCTGGACGGCAAGTCGCTGAACGACGAGGCGTCCAAGGGCTTGATGGCCAGCAATGCGGTCGCGGCCCTGCTCGTCGACAAGCCGCTGGCCACGCGATTCGTCAACGACCTCTGGGCGCTGGAAGCGCCGTCAGGCAAATGGCGCTATTACGACGGGCTGCTGCAGTTCCTGGCGATGCTGCATGTGACGGGGCGATTCAGGGCTTGGTGATGGTGATTGCGTTGATGCGAGAACGCTTCCACCAAAGAGGCAATCAACGCGAATGGGTGAACCAAGTCTTGGTCGCTGGATCGCGAGCAACAGACCAAAGAATGATGCAGCTGGAAGCCATGATCGCTGTGATCAGCAGTTGTGCTGCAGCCCTGTAGGCGCCGTGATAAAGCAGGCTGGGGAAGAACAAGGCGTTGATCGCAATCTCGGTGAAGGCGATCCACGGCATGAACTTCCACGTCCATTTAAATCGGCGCATGAAGAGCACCGAGACGGCGATGAACGCAAGCATCAAGATCGGAGATGTGAGCCGCGCGATGCCTGTCTCATACATCGGCGCCAATGCTGTCATCGCACTGCGAGAGGCGATGTAGATCAGGCAGGCAATAAGCAAATGCTTCGGCATGGTCCGGTGCGGCTTGATTCGTCGAACATTCTTGCGCACCGTTTGTAGTAAAGGGCATGACACTGCGGCCGCCAATCGACGGCCCCTCATTTCCAAATGCATCGCGTAAGGCGCGCGAGCTGGCTGCCGCCGCTTTCATCGCCCATCCCATCGCGCTCATGCCAGTGCCATCTCAGGCCGCCTCGGCAACCGCATGAACATCAGTGCGCACAGGAATGAACCCATGCCCATGGCAAAGGCGCCGATGAAGAGCCAGGTGTAGCTGGACATCGAGTCGTAGATCAGCCCGCCCAGCACCGGCCCCAGCGCCATGCCGATGCTGCTGGCCATGGCGGTGCCACCGATGACGGTGCCCATCATGCGCAGCGGGAAGTTGTCACGGGCGATGACGGCGAACAGCGGCATCACGCCGGCATAGGTGAAGCCGAACAGCGCGGCCACGGTGTAGAAGCTCTTCAGCTCGCGGGCATAGATGTAGCCGAGCACGACGATGGCCTGAGCTAGCAGGGCCAGCACCAGGGTGCGCGCCGCGCCGAAGCGGTCGCCCAGCAGGCCGAAGACGATGCGGCCACCCATGCCGGCCAGGCCTTCCAGGCTGTAGATGGACACCGCTGCCATCAACGGGATGCCGCAGGTGACGGCATAGCTGACGGTGTGAAAGATCGGCCCCGAGTGCGTGGCGCAGGTCAGGAAGCTGGTCAGCACCAGGATGATGAAAGGTGCCGAGCGCACGACCTGGCCAACGGAGGGGCCGGCCTCCTGCGGCGTATCGGGTGAGGCCATGGCCTGGATCAGCGCCGGCGGGCGGCGGATCAGCATCGCGGCCGGCAGCATCAGCAGTGCCACGAGGGCGGCGAGGATCTGCAGCGTGCCGCGCCAGTCGTGGCCCTGGATCAGCCAGGCGACCAGGGGCGACATGGTCATGGGCGCCATGCCCATGCCGGCCGACACCAGGGACACGGCCAGGCTGCGGTGGGTGTCGAACCAGCCGGTGACGCAGGCCATCAACGGCGCAAAGATGGCCGCCGCGCTGACGCCGACGATGGCGCCGAAGCAGAGCTGGAAGACCAGCAGTGAAGAGGCGAGGCTGGCCAGCACGAGGCCGGCGATCAGCAGCAGGGTGCCCACCACGATGACGGGGCGCGGCCCGATGCGGTCGGACAGGGCGCCCCAGAACATGCTGCCAGCGGCCATGGCCACGAAGGCGACGGTCATGGCGGTGGAGATGCCGGTGGTGGACCAGCCGGTGTCCAGCGCGATGGGGCGCAGCAGCACCGGCAGGGAGAAGAGGGCGCCGATGGCGACGCAGCCGAGCAGGCCGCCGGCGGCGACGATGATCCAGCGGTAGTGCTCGGGCAGGGAGTGGGTCAGGGCGGTCATGGCTTGTCCTCGGTGATCAGGAGGCGGTGCAGCCGGCTTCGGGGCCGTAGATCTGGCGCAGTTCGCACTCGAGATTCCACTCCGTGCCGTGCAGCCTCAGGAAGCGCTTCGTCAGTTCCAGGGCCTCTTCGCGCGATGCCGCCTCGAAGATGGCGTAGCCGGCAATGACCTCCTTGGTCTCGGTGAAGGGACCGTCCACCACCGACAGCTGGCCGCCGCGGTGCAACCGCACCCGCGCGCCTTCCGACGTGGGCCGCAGGCCGGCGGTGCTGACGAGCTGGCCGCTGCGGGTCAGCTCGTCGATCAACTGTCCCATGTCGGCCATCAGCTGCTCGCTGGGGGCCTGGGCCGCGCTTTCGTCGCCGCGGATCATCGAAAGGAATCGCATCTCATGTCTCCCGCTTGTGGCGGAGCCATTCCGCCACTTCAGCTCCACGACGAACGACGGTCCGGCAAATCGACAAGCCGGTTTTTCGCCCCACGGCTTGCTCGATTCCCAATCTTGATGCACGATTGTGGGCAGTCTGACAGCGTTGTCATTTCGTTCGGTTTCATGAAAAGCCATTCCTCTTCCTCCTCCCAGGCTGCCACCCTGCGCATGGTGGCCGACGCGTCCGGCGTGTCGACGACGACGGCCTCGCGTGTGATCAACAACGCCCCGCATGTGCGGCCCGAGAAGCGCGAAGCCGTGCTGGCGGCCATCGCGCGGCTGGGCTTCGTGCCCAACACGATTGCACGCGCGCTGGCCGACGGGCGCTCGCGCACCGTCGGCATCGTCGTGCAGCATTTCGAGAGCCCCTGCTATGCCTGGACGCTGCGCGGCGTCGAGGAGGCGCTGTCCAAGGCCGGGTACGGTCTGGTCGTCGCCAGCGGGCATTGGGACCGGCGCGAGGAGGAGCGCTGCGTGCAGTCGCTGAAGGCGCGGCGTGTGGACGGCATCATCGTGCTGACGGGCATGCTGGAAGACCGTTTCCTGACCGAGCTGGCCGAGGAGCTGCCGGTCGTGGCGACCGGCCGCCAGCTGCGCGCGCCGGGCCTGCACTGCCTGCATTCCAATGATTTCGAAGGCGGCCGTGCGGCGACGCGCCATCTGATCCAGCGCGGCCACCGGCGCATCGCCCACATCACCGGCGACCCCAGCCACCCCGATGCCGTCGAGCGCGAGCAGGGCTACCGCGCCGCGCTGGAGGAGGCCGGCATCCCGCTGGACCGGGCCCTGGTGGTGCGCGGCAACTACCAGGAGTTCAGCGGCGAGCGCGCGGCGGAAGACCTGCTGCGCCGCGGCATCGAGTTCTCGGCCCTGTTTGCCGCCAACGACCAGATGGCCGCCGGCGCCGCCCAGGCGCTGTGCCGGCATGGCCTGCGCATTCCCCAGGACGTGTCCGTCGTCGGCTTCGACGACCTGCTGGCGTCGGAACATGCCTGTCCGCCGCGCACCACGGTCAATCTGTCGCCGGCCGAACTGGGCCGCCGCGCCGCCGCGGCCATGCTGGACCTCATCGCCCACCGCCGGCCGCGCGCCGTGGCGCCCGAACCCGAGCTGGTGGTGAGGCTGTCGACGCGCTTCGTTTGAACCGCGCTGCGGGCAGGCTCGCCCGGCTCAGCGAGCCATCGGCAGCCTGACCTCGAAGCGCGACCCCGCGCCCGGCTCGCTCTTCACCGTCAAGCTGCCGCCGTGGGCCTGCACGAAGTAACGGCTGATGAAGAGGCCCAGGCCCATGCCTGGCGAGCCTTCGGCCCCGGTGCCGCGCTCGAACTGCTCGAAGATGCGCTGCTGCTCCTCGACAGGAATGCCCGCGCCCTGGTCGGTCACGGCCAGCAGGGCCATGCCGTCGTCTCCGCGGGCCACCTCGACCTGCACCGGCTTGCCGTCGCCGTAGCGCAGCGCATTGCTGAGCAGATTGACGAGGACCTGGCCGATGCGGCTGTCGTCCCAATTGCCGACGATGCCATCCGCGACTTGCACCTGCAAGGGCACCTTGCGGTAATGGGTGTCGAAGTCGGCGACGATGTGGCGGGCCAGTTCGCCGAGGTCGGTGTGCTCCGGGCGGATGGACAGCTTGCCGTGCTGGATGCGCGAGATGTCCAACATGTCGTCGATGAGGCGGGTCATGCTGCGCAGCTGGCGCGCGTCGCGGCCCACCATGGACTGCAGGCGCTCGGGGCTGAACCAGGCGAGGTCGCCCTTCTTCAGTTTCTCCTGGCGCATCACCGAATCCAGGCTCATCACGCTCAGCGGCGTGCGCAGCTCGTGGGAAACCATGGACATGAACTCGTCGCGCATGGTCAGCGAGCGCTGCAGTTCGGCCTGGGTCTGGGTCAGCGTGGCGAGCAGGCGCTCCTGCTCGACGCGCGCCGTTTCCAGCTCGAGCAGCTGGCGGCGCAGCTCGCGGCTCTTCAGGTGCAGCTCGGTGAAGACGCGCACCTTGCTCTTCACCGCATGGCTGTCCAGCGGCTTGTAGAGGAAATCGACGGCGCCGTTCTCGTAGCCGCGGAAGGTGTAGGAAGGCTCGCGATCGGCCGCGCTGACGAAGACGATGGGCAGGTGCATGGTGCGCGAGCTGCCGCGGATCAGCTCGGCCAGCTCGAAGCCCGTCATGCCGGGCATCTGCACGTCCAGCAGGGCCAGCGCGAACTCATGCTCCAGCAGCAGGGACAGGGCTTCCTCGCCCGAGGTGGCGGTGTGCACCTCAAGGCGGTCGATGTCGCGCAGCAGGGCCTTCAGCGCGAGCAGGTTCTCGGGCAGGTCGTCGACCAGCAGGATCTTGGCGATGTCGTCGGTCATGCGCGCGTTCATGTCGCGGCTTCCTGCTTGCCCAGTCTGAGCAGCATCTGGTGGATGTCCTTCAAGGGCAGGATGTGGTCGGGCCGGCAGCGGGCTATTGCTGCCTCGGGCATGGTCGGTACGTCGGCATCGCCCGGCTGCTGGACGAGGGTCAGGCCGCCGAGGGCATGGATGGCCGCCATGCCCTCGGCGCCGTCCATGTTGGCACCGGTCAGCAGCACACCGGCAAGCGACGGGCCATAGGCGTCGGCCGCCGAAGCCATCAGCACATCGATGGAGGGACGGGCAAAGCTGACCGGCCCCTCGCTGCTGAAGCCGAAACTGCGGTCGGCCTCGACGAGCAGGTGATAGTCGGCGCTGGCGACATAGACGGTGCCGGCGCGGATGGCCTCCTTGTCACCGGGCTCGCGCACCGGCAGGGCCAGGCGGTGGGCCAGCACGTTCTCGAGCCGGCTCTTGTGGCGCGGCAGCAGATGCAGCACGGCGATGATGGGCAGGGCATAGCCGGCCGGCAGCGGTGCCAGCAGGGCCAGCAGTGCCGCCACGCCCCCGGCGGAGGCGCCGATGACGATGAGTTCGATGGAGGCGGGGCGGCGCATCTCAGCGTTTCCTGAAGAGGCGCTCGCGCAGCACCACGGGTTCGAATTCGGCGCCGTGGGCCGAGAAATCGAGGCTTTCCTTGCTGCCGATGCCCAGGAAGCCGCGGTGGCACAGCGACTGCGAGAACAGGCCGATGGCGCGATCCTGCAGCTTGCGGTTGAAATAGATCAGCACATTGCGGCAGCAGATCAGATGGGTCTCGGCGAAGACATGGTCGGTGGCCAGGCTGTGGTCGGCGAAGGTGACGTGGCGGCACAGCTCGCGGTCGAAGCGGGCGGCGTCGTAGGCGGCCGTGTAGTAGTTGGAGAAGCTCTCCTTGCCGCCGGCAGCCTGGTAGTTACGCGTGTACTGCTGCAGGTCGCCGATGGGAAAGATGCCCTGGCGGGCGCGCTCCAGCGCGGCGGGGTTGATGTCGGTGGCGTAGATGAGGCTGCGTTCCAGCAGGCCCTCTTCCTGAAGCAGGATGGCCAGGGAATAGACCTCCTCGCCGCTGGCGCAGCCGGCCACCCAGATCTTCAGCGAGGGGTAGGTGTGCAGCACCGGCATGACATGCTGGCGCAGCGCGAGGAAGAACTCGGGCTCGCGGAACATCTCCGTGAAGGGGACGGTCAGCATCTCCAGCAGCTGGGCGAAGGCCTGAGCGTCGCGCAGCACCAGGCCCTGCAAGGCCGAGATGGAGTCGCACTTCAGCTGCTGCATCGCATGCAGCACGCGGCGCTTCTGCGAGGCGCCCGAGTACTCGCGGAAGTCGTGGTTGTAGCGCGAGTAGACGGCCTCCATCAGCAGGCGTACTTCCAGATCAACGACAGCTTGCGGCATCAGCGCCCTCCCCGATTTGCGGGCCGAGCGCCGGGCCGCTCCCTAGCCGGCCCGCGTTGGCGATGTGCTTGCGGCTCGATGCCGCAAGCATCGCCGTCCCCTGGGGGGACAGGCCAAGGTACTCCTTGGACGAGGGGCATCAATGTCTCTCCAGGCTGGGCAGCCACACGCGCAGCAGCGACATCAGGCGGTCGGGGTCCAGTGGCTTGGCCAGGTAGTCGTTGGCGCCGGCGCGGCGGCATTGCTCCTGGTCGTCGCGCATGGCCTTGGCGGTGATGGCGATGACGGGCAGCTTCTGCCAGCGCGCGTCGGCGCGGATGCGGCGGGTGGCCTCCAGGCCGTCCATGACCGGCATCATGACGTCCATCAGCACGATGTCGATGTCCTCATGGGCCTCCAGCTTCTGCAGGGCCTCCATGCCATTGCGCGCCGGTTCCACCGTCAGGCCACGCTGCTCCAGCACGCTGGTCAGCGCGAAGATGTTGCGCGCGTCATCGTCCACCAGCAGCACCTTGCGGCCCTCGAACACCAGCTCGCGGTTGCGTGCCGTGCGCAGCATGTCGCGGTGCTCGCCGGACATGCGGGACTCGACCTTGTGCAGGAACAGCGTCACCTCGTCCAGCAGGCGCTCGGGCGAGCGGGCGCCCTTGATGATGATGGAGCGCGAGTAGCGGTTCAGCTCGGCCTCTTCCTCGCGGCTGAGGTTGCGGCCGGTGTAGACGATGACGGGTGGCGGCGTCTTCTCGACACTTCTCGCAGCCATGCGCGACAGCAGCTCGTGGCCGTCCATGTCGGGCAGCTTGAGGTCGATGATCATGCAGTCGAAATGCTGCTCGTCCAGCAGCTTCAGCGCCTCTTCGCCGCGCTCAACGGCGACGACCTCGACATCGTCGTCGGCGATCAGGTGCGCGACGCTCTCACGCTGGCGCTGGTCGTCCTCGACGAGCAGCAGGCGGCGGACCTGCTCGGCACCGTGGCGCTCCAGCTTGCGGAAGATGTCGACCAGCTCGTCGCGCGTCGTCGGCTTGATGGCGGTGCCGACAGCCCCCATGGGCAGGGCCACTTCGCGGAAGTCCTCGCCCGCGATGATGTGCACGGGGATGTGGCGGGTGCGCGGGTCTTCCTTGAGCCGCTGCAGCACCGACAGGCCCGAGCCGTCAGGCAGGCGCACGTCCAGCAGGATGGCCTGGGGCAGGTGGGTGGAGGCCAGCTCGAGAGCTTCGCGGCCGTGGGTCGCGACGAGGCAGCGGTACTGCATCTCGTGGGCCAGGTCGTAGAGGATGCCGGCGAAATGCTCGTCGTCCTCCACCACCAGGGCCAGGCGGCGCGGCGATGCGTCGGGCGTCAACTCGGCGCGGTCATCGTCGAAGGCGGGTGTGGGAGGCGTCTGATCGGTGGCGGGTGAGGCGGCCGGCGCCAGCCAGGAGGCCGGCGGTGGCGGTGCGACCGGCGGTGGCTCGACCGGTGCGGCCGCGGCCAGCTCGGCCGGCAGGATCAGCGTGAACTGGCTGCCCTGGCCCTCGACGCTGCTGAGATGAAGCTCGCCGCCGAGCAGGTTGGCCAGCTGGCGCGAGATGGACAGGCCAAGGCCGGTGCCGCCGAAGCGCCGGTTCAGCGCGCCATCGGCCTGCTGGAAGGCCTCGAAGACGCGCTGCTGGTCGCTCGCCGGGATGCCGATGCCGGTGTCGGTCACGACGAAGCCGACGCGGCCTCCAGACGATTCACCACGCGACTCGATGGTCAGCGTCACCGAGCCCTTCTCGGTGAACTTGATGGCGTTGGACAGCAGATTGCGCAGGATCTGCTCGACGCGCTGGCCGTCGCTGACGATGGATGCCGGCAGGCCCTGCGCGAGCTGGATGTCGAAGCGCAGCTGCTTGTCCTGGGCCAGGGGCTGGAACATGCGGCGCAGCCCGTCGGCGAGGGCGCGCAGGTCCAGCGCGCGCGGCGCGATCTCCAGCTTGCCGGCCTCGACCTTGGACAGGTCCAGGATGTCGTTGATCAGCGTCAGCAGGTCCTGGCCGGCCGAGTGGATGGTGGTGGCGAACTTGAGCTGCTCGCCGCTCAGGTTGCCCGGGCGGTTCTCCATCAGCAGCTTGGACAGGATCAGCGAGCTGTTCAGCGGCGTGCGCAGTTCGTGCGACATATTGGCCAGGAACTCGCTCTTGTAGCGGCTGGCGCGCTGCAGTTCCTGGGCGCGCTCCTTCAGGTCGGCCTGGGCCTGGCCGAGGGCCGCGTTGCGGCGCGACAGGGTCTCGGCCTGCTCGCCGAGCTGCACATTGGTCTGCTCCAGTTCGGCGCGCTGCTCCTCCAGGTTGAGCTGCGATTCGCTGAGCACGCGGGCCTGCTCGCTGAGCTCCTCGTTGGCCGAGCGCAGCTCTTCCTGCTGCACCTGCAGCTCTTCGTTGAGCTGGCGGGTCTCCTCGATGGACAGCTGCAGGCGGTGACGGAAATGGGCGGCTTCCAGCACGGCACCCAGCATGGGTTGCAACTGCTCCAGCAAGGCCAGGGTGCGCGTGTCGGGCGTCTGCATGAAGCCCAGCTCCAGCACGCCGTTGGCACGGCCCTCGCTGATGGCGGGAACCAGCATGATTTCCTGCGGGACAGCGTCGCCGAGGGTGGTCGCCACCTTCAGGAAATCTGCCTTGAGGCCCGGCAGCCGCATCGATCGTGCATCGCGCCAGACCTGGGCCAGCAGGCCTTGCTCCGCGTCCAGCGGCTCGGCGCCGTCGGCTGCCAGGCCATGCGCGGCCACGCGTTGCAGATGGCCATCCTCGCCGCGCACGAAGGCCGCCGACACGATGGCGCCGATGCGTTCGGCCAGGAAGGCCAGGGTGCGGCTGCCGATGCCGGCCAGCGCGGGTTCACCCGCCAGCTGCTGGCTCAACTCGGCCTGGGCGCCGCGCAGCCAGGCGCGGTCCTCGTTGTCCTGGGCAGTCTGGCGCGCATCGGCCAGTGCATCGCCATACTCGCGCGACAGCGCCGTCACGTCGCGCCGGCCGGCCCAGGCGATGGCGCCGCTCGCCACCAGCAGCAGGGCGATGTAGCCGGCCACGGCCGTCCAGGTGCCGTTCTGGGCTTCTTCGTTGCGCTCCCGCAGCAGTCGCAATTCGTTGTCGCCAAAGGCGCGCAGCTCGCGGCGCATCTCGTCCATCAACAGCTTGCCGGTCTGCTGGCGGATGGAGGTCTCGACGGCTTCGCCCTGGCGACGCATCTCGATGACCTTCAGGGCGAACTCGTTCCAGCGCTGGGCCAGGGCCGACACGCGGCGCAGCCTGTCCACCTGAATGGGGTTGTCGGCCACCAGCTGCTGGGCCGCCTGCAACTCCGAGTTGAACTTGGACGTCCCCATCAGATAGGGTGCGAGAAAGCTCTCCTCGCCCGCGATCAGGAAGCCGCGCATGCCGCTTTCCTGGTCCACGATCAACGTCGACAGCTCCTGGCCCTTGGCGATCACGCGGTGGGTGTGGTCCACCCAGTTCAACAGCCCGACGAGGTGCCACAGCAGGCCCACGAAAACGATGATGCTGCCCAGGCCCATCGCCAGCGGAATGGCCAGGTTGCGCGTGAGGATGCGGTTGAATTGACTCGTGTCTTCAGCGCGGATGTCGGTCATCGCCTGCCTTTGAGTGTTTCTAGAGCGCCGCGTCGGCCCCTGCAAACTGGCGAAACGCAAGAGGCATGCCGTCTCGCGCTCGCAACTCGGTTCAAGGAGGGAGGGGCCCGGGGATGGACCTGCGGTCAGAGGAAGGATGGCAATCGGAAAATTTTGCCGTCAACTCATCCGCGAGGGGGAAAGAATCGCCTCAGTCTTTCTACCGACAGGGGCTTGCTCAACACATGGTCGATGCCGGCTTCCATGGCCTCGTCGTGGGCCTTGGCGCCACTGCGCCCGGTCACGGCGATGAGGACAAGGTCGGCGCCATAGCGCGCCCGCAGGCGCTTGGACAGCTCGACACCGTCGAGGTCCGGGAGGCCGAGGTCAAGCAGGGCGCAGACGGGCTGGTACTCGTCCACAGCGGTGATGGCGTCCTCCGCCGTGGTGGCGAAACGCACGCTGTAGCCGTCGTCCTTGAGCAGCTCGCTCAGCGCTTCGCAGGCGTCCAGGTCGTCATCGACCAGAACGACGCGGATGTCCTCCTTTGCCATGGTGTCTCTCCTCTTGCTTCCGTCTGCGGGCGCTTCTTTGTAACGCCCTGATAGCCGGTTTAAGCAAGTGTGATGCCACCGCAAGGAGGTGGCCGCCAACGGCTGGTGCCGTCAAGCCATAACGGCACACGGCGAGCCCGCGGCCTGGGTCAGAACTCGCTGCGCAGAACCTGGTAGAGGCGCTGGAAGCGCTCAAAGCGAGGCCGCAGTTGCGCGGCCAGGGCGGCGTCGGGTTCGGCGATGCGGGCGACCTCGGGTGTGCGGCAGACCTCGTCAACGCTGCCGCCGCAAGCCAGCCAGGCCAGGCGCGCGGCGCCGAGAGCTCCCCCAGCTTCGGCACCGACGCCGTTGACGAGGCGAACGTTCAGCAGCGAGGCGAGCAATTTCGCCCACCACTCACTGCGGGCACCACCGCCCACCAGCCACAGCGACTCCGCAGCGCCGCCGCCGGCTTGCAGGGCCTGCCAGCCATCGAGCAGGCCAAAGCCCACGCCTTCCAGCACGGCATAGCCCAGAGCCGCGGCGTCATGCTCATGCGTGAGGCCGAAGAACACGCCTTGCGCATGGGCGTTGTTGTGCGGGGTGCGTTCACCGCTGAGGTAGGGCAGGAAGAGCGGCGCCTGCTGGCGCTGGGTGTCACTCAGCGCCGCGACCTTCGCTATCAGTTCGGCCTCGCCCGGTTCGCCCAGCAGCTGCGTGACCCAGCGCAGCGCGCTTGCCGCGCTGAGCATGACGCTCATCTGGTGCCAGGTGTTCGGCAGGGCATGGCAGAAGGCGTGGACGGCCCGCGCCGGGTTGGGGCTGAAGGCCTTGTTGCACAGGAAGATGACGCCCGAGGTGCCAAGAGACAGAAAGCCCTGGCCCGGCTTGACCACGCCCATGCCGACGGCGCTGGCCGCGTTGTCGCCGCCACCACCCGCGATCGGGATGCCGGCCTTGAGGCCCCAGCGTTCGGCCAGCTCATGCTTGAGGCCAGCGCTGGGTTCGCTGCCCTCGACCAGGCGCGGCATATGGCTTTCGTTCAGCCCCGTCAGCGCCAGCGCCTCGGGCGACCAGCGGCGTTTGGCCACGTCCAGCCACAGCGTGCCGGCGGCGTCGCTCATCTCGCTGACATAGGAGCCGCTGAGCTGCAGACGCAGCCAGTCCTTGGGCAGCAGCACCTTGGCGACGCGGGCGAACAGCTCGGGCTCATGCTGGCGCATCCACGCCAGCTTGGGGGCCGTGAAGCCCGGCATGGCCAGGTTGCCGGTGATGGCCGGCAGCTCGGGACAGGCGGCCGTCATCTCCGCGCACTGCGCGCTGCTGCGGCCGTCGTTCCACAAGATGGCTGGCCGCAGCACGTGGTCGGCGGCATCCAGCGTGACGGCCCCATGCATCTGCCCCGACAAGCCGATGCCGCGCACACGGGCCAGCGCCGACGCATGGCTGCTGGCCAGCTTGGCCATGCCTTGGTCAAGGGCCTCCCACCAGGCGGCGGGGTCCTGCTCGCTCCACAGCGGTTGGGGCCGCTGCACGGTCAGCGCGACGCCGTTGGTCGCGACGATGTGGTGCTGCTCATCGAGCAGCAGCAGCTTCAGCTCGGAGGTGCCGAGGTCGATGCCGAGGAACATGGATCGGTCAGACGAAGTTGTTGACGATGTTTTCGAGACGTTCCTGGCGGCCGGAACGCGGCTGGGGCGAGATGTTCTGGCTGTGAACAACGGCCGCGAGATCGTCGAGGCTGGCGCCGCCGTGGATCTTCTTGCCGAGGTCGCCCTCCCAGCCGGCATAGCGGTCGGCCACCACCTTCTCCAGCTGGCCGCTTTCGAACAGCGCCGCGGCGCTGAGGAAGGCGCGGGCCATGGTGTCCATGCCGCCGATATGGCCCTCGAGCTGGTCGACGGGGTCGATGGACTGGCGGCGCACCTTGGCGTCGAAGTTGGTGCCACCGGTGGTGTAGCCGCCGGCGCGGATCATCTCCAGCATGGCGGGCACCAGGGCGGCGTGGTTGTTGGGGAACTGGTCGGTGTCCCAGCCCAGCTGCTCGTCGCCGCGGTTGGCGTCCAGCGAACCGAAGATGCCCAGAGCGCAGGCGGTGGCGACTTCGTGCTCGAAGCTGTGGCCGGCCAGCGTGGCGTGGTTGACTTCGATGTTGACCTTGACCTCGTTCTCCAGGCCATAGGTCTTCAGGAAGCCGTAGACCGTGGCGCTGTCGTAGTCGTACTGGTGCTTGGTGGGCTCCTGGGGCTTGGGTTCAATGAGGATGGTGCCCTTGAAGCCGATCTTGTGCTTGTGCTCGACGACGGAGGCGAGGAAGCGGCCGTACTGGGCCAGCTCGCGCTTGAGGTCGGTGTTCAGCAGAGTCTCGTAGCCTTCGCGGCCGCCCCACAGCACATAGTTGGCGCCGCCCAGGCGGTTCGTCCACTCCAGCACATGCTTCACTTGAGCTGCGGCATAGGCATAGACCTCGGGGTCGGGGTTGGTGGCCGCGCCGCTCATGAAGCGGCCGTTGGAGAACAGGTTGGCCGTGCCCCACAGCAAGCCCACCTTGCCGTCCTGCATCTTCCTGGCGGCGGCTTCGAGCAGGCCGTCGAGGATGCGGTTGGACTCGGCGAGGTTGGCGCCTTCGGGGGCCACGTCGCGGTCATGGAAGCACCAGTAGGGCAGGCCCAGCTTGCCGAAGAAGTCGAAGGCCGCGTCCAGCTTCATGTACGCCGCCTTGACCGGGTCGGCCTCGTTGAACCAGGGGCGCTGGAACACGGTGTTGCCCAGGCCGAAGACGTCCTCGCCCTTCCAGCAGAAGTTGTGCCAGTAGCAGACGGCCGGACGCAGATGCTCGGCCAGGGTCTTGCCCATCACGACGCGCTTGGCGTCGTACCAGCGGTAGGCCAGCGGGTTGGTGGACGAGGGGCCTTCGTATTGAACGGTGGGGAGGTCGGAATAGGCGGTGCTCATGGCGGGGTCCTTACTGCGGGAAAGATGTGGAGAGGAATGGGGTCAAGCAGTCGCGGGGACGGCGTGGGCCGAACCGCTGTCGTTGGGTGAGCCGGCGCTGGCCTTGCTGCGGCGCTGGGCGAGTTCGTCGGACATGCGCAGCGTGGTCTGCTTGTCCAGCTTGTTGACGAGCAGGCACAGGGTGCAGGCGGCGAACAGGCCGCCGACGACGAAACTGGAGGCAATGCGGTAGCCGTCGACGGCGTTGGGCGCCGAGGGCAGCTGGGTGTCGTAGCCAAAGAAGCCGGCCAGGATCCACAGCAGGCCGGCACCGCCCAGGGCCAGGCCCACCTTCAGCGAGAAGCCGATGGTGGCGAACACCATGCCGGTGAAGCGCCGCCCGGTCTGCCATTCGGAGTAGTCGGCGGCGTCGGCATACATCGACCACATGACGGCCACGCTGGGCGCGTAGACGATGGCGCCAAGCACGTGCAGGGCCAGCATGAGCCAGACGGCGTCGGGCGGCAGGAAGTACAGCGCGCAGGCGGTCAGCGTCGACAGGCCGAAGCTGGCGATGCCGATGGCGCGGCGGCCGTAGCGGGCCGACAGGCCCATGGACGCCATGATGACGACGATGGTCGTCGCGAAGCCGGCCATGTTGATGATGCTGTTGAACACGTCGGCGGCGTTGGAGCCGGCGATGTTGTCGCGCGTGCCGTGCACGATGTAGCCCAACGTGTCGGCCAGGCTGCCGGTAGCGGCCGCATCCGGCGTCGTCAGGCCCAGGGCAGCGACGAAGTCGAACATCGCCGCCTTGTCGGCGTAGTGGTGGTAGTAGTTGTAGTGGGCGCCGCCGCGCAGGGCCAGCATGCCGAACTGGAACAGCGTGTAGAGGACCAGCGTGATCCAGGGGCCGTTCTTCAACAGGTCGGCGAAGTCCTGCTTGGGCGAGGTGTGCGTCTCGACGAGGGGCTTGACGCGCTCCCGGGTCGTGAAGAAGGTGACGAGGAAGAGCACCAGGCAGGCCACGGCCCAGATGGTCATGGTCATCTGCCAGCCGTGGGCGCGGTCATGGCCCTGCGCGAACTTGGCCACCAGCGGCAAGGTGAAGCCGCCGACGATGAACTGCGCCGCGTTGACCGACACGAAGCGGTAGGAGTTCAGCTTGGTGCGCTCGTTCAGGTCCGCCGTCATGACCCCGCTCATGGCCGAGTAGGGCATGTTGTTCATGCTGTACAGCGTCATCAGCAGCGTGTTGGTGATGCCTGCATACGCGATGACCATGCCGGTGCTCCAGCCCCAGCTCGGATCGGGTGCCGTGTAGGCCAGCACCATGACGATGGCCCAGGGCACCGAGGTCCACAACACCCAGGGGCGGAACTTGCCCCAGCGCGTGTTGGTGCGATCGGCCAGCACGCCCATGATGGGATCGAAGAAGGCGTCCCACAGCTTGGGCCACAACAGGATGGCCGCGGCCGTGTTGGCGCTGAGGCCGAACACGTCCGTGTAGAAGTTCAGCTGGAACAGGATCATGGACATGAAGACCAGATTGGCTGCAGCATCGCCGCAGCTGTAACCGGCCTTCTCCACGAAGGACAGGGGCTGATGGGTGGTGGCCATGTTTGTCTCGTCTTTTGTTATGGATGAGTCAGGCGTCAAGGCCTGGCTTCATAGCTGAAGGAGTCGAAGTCAGCGGCAAGCCGCTGGCCCGACAGATCCTGGCAGGCGATGCCGATGAAGTTGCCCGTGAAGCCGAAGCTGCGCGCAAAGCCGTTGACGAACTGCGTCGCGAACTCGTCGCTGAGCATGGCGGCATCCAGCGCCGGGCCGAAGTCTTGCCAGGCGCCACCCGCTTGGGCGAACTGGAACTGGTAGCGGTCATGCTTGAACTCGACGGCCAGGTCGACGGGGCCGTCCTTCAACTCGACAGCCGTGGCCGGCTCGCTCAGTGCCGCGTCGCGGTTGACGGTCAGGCGCAGCACGCGCTTGCCCGAGTCCACATCGCGGCTGATGTGCAGATAGGCGTGGTTGCTGGTGTTGTAGTACGCGACCAGGCCGGCCATCTGCTGGAAGAGGTCGGGCGCGAACTCCAGGCGCGTCTCGACGCGGCAATTGAAATGCTGCTGGCGGCGCGCGACCAGGCTCTGGTCGAACAGGCTCATCAGCGACTCGCGGCCCTTGAGGCGCAGGAAGCCGGGGCGCTCGGTCAGCGAGACCCAGCTTTCATCGAAGGGCACGCGCAGTGAATTGAGGTGATGGTTGAGCGTCTTGCCATCGAAGTCGTCGCGCGCCGCCTCGGCCGCGAACATATGCTCGGGCAGGCCCGGCTCGGCCGTCTGCAGGCGCGGTGCATTGCCGCCGCCCTCGATCTCGGGCCAGTCGTCGTCACGCCAGTGGAGGCGCTGGATGGCGGTCTCGCGGCCGAGCGGGCAGTGCAGCTTCTCGTAGACGCCGTTCTGCTTGTCCGCGTTCGGGCCGCTCCATTCCAGCGGGCGGCCGCAGAGGTGTGCGAGATACCAGTCGCCATTCTGCGTCTGCACCAGGCTGGCGTGGCCGCTGCGCTGCAGGCCGTCGGTGGGCTGCTTCCAGGCCGTCAGCAGCGGGTTGCCGGGCAGGGTCTCGTAGGGGCCGTCGATGTTGCGCGAGCGAGCCAGCGTGACGGCATGCTCGTAGAAGGTGCCGCCTTCGGCCGTCAGCAGGTAGTACCAGCCCTTGCGGCGATACAGGTGCGGCCCTTCGACGACCTGCAGCTCGGTGCCGGCGTAGATGTTCTTGACCGTGCCGACCAGCCGCTTGGCTTCATGGTCGTACTCCTGCAGCAGGATGCCGTTGAAGTGGTGCTTGCCGGGTTGGTGGATCCATTGCTGGTTGACCAGCCAGTGGCGCCCGTCCTCGTCATGGAAGAGGCTGGGGTCGAAGCCCGAGCTGTTCAGATAGACGGGCTCGCTCCACGGTCCGTCGATGCTGGGCGCGGTGATGAGGTAGTTGTGCGTGTCCTTGAAGGCGCCGATGGTGGAGCGCACGTCGGTATAGATCAGCCAGAACTGGCCGCCGGCATAGCTCAGGCAGGGCGCCCAGACGCCGGCCGAGTCGGGATGGCCGGTCAGGTCGAGCTGGCTTTTTCGCGTGCAGGCATAGCTGTGGTGGCGCCAGTTTTTGAGGTCGCGCGAATGGTGGATGCGCACACCGGGCCACCACTCGAAGGTGGAGGTGGCGATGTAGTAGTCGTCGCCGACGCGGCAGATCGAGGGGTCGGCGTGAAAGCCCGGCAGGATGGGATTGGTGATCATGGGTTCAGGCCGCCGCAGCGAGGCGGCGAGCAGCAATCAAGGGACGAGTGAGTCGGTAGCGGGCCAGGGCCGCGGCGCCGACGGGAACGGCGTCGTGGCCGAAGCGGGTGAGGGTGACAGTGGGCGTGGCCACATTCGCGGCGGCCGCAAAGCCTTCCAGGGTCTGGAAGGCCGCATGAAGAAAGGGGGCGCCGAGTTCGACGGCCGGGCCACCGAGCACGATGCGTCCTGGGTCGTAGGCGGCGCAGAGATTGGCCAGCAGCATGCCGAGATAGCGGCCGGCCTGGTCGACGGCGTCGACGCTGCCGGCTGCCTTGGCGTGCAGCCGGCGCTGCACCTCGGCAAGGCCACCGCTGGCATCGCCCTCAGGCAGCATGGCGCGAAAGCCGATCATGGCTTCGGCGCAGCCGCGGCGGCCGCAGCTGCAGCGCGGCCCGACGATGTCCAGCGTCGTGTGGCCGACCTCGCCGGCCAGACCATGGGCGCCGGTCAGCAGGCGGTCCTCGACGACGATGCCCGCGCCCACGCCCAGACCCAGGCTAAGGAAGATCAGCGGATCGGGCGTGGCTTCGTTGGCGGCGCCGAATTCCAGCTCGCCCATGACGGCCATGTCGGCGTCGTTCTGCACGAACAGCGGGACGCCCTGCAGCGGTGTGGCGCGCAGATGTTCGGCCAGCAGGCGGCCCGCGGGCAGGTCGCGCCAGCCGAGGTTGTGGGCGAAGTGGAGATGGCCACGGGCTTCATCCACGGCGCCGGGCAGGCCGATGCCGATGCCGATGACGCGCTGGGCCGGCGTGTCCAGCCGCGCGTGCAGCTGCAGCAGCAGCTTGGCGGCGCGAACCAGCGCGAGATGGGCGTCACGGCTGGCGTCCAGCGGCGAGCGGGCGCGAGCCAGCACGTCGCCGGTCAGCGAGGTGGCGACGACATTGACGCCGTCCACGCCCAGCTCGGCGCCCAGCAGCACGAGGCGTCCGGGGTCGACGAAGAGGGGTGTCGGTCGACGTCCCAGTTCGCCGGTGGCGACGACCTCGCGTTCCAGCAGCCAGCCTTCGGCGATCAACTCCCGGGTCAGGGAGCTGACGGTGGACTTGGTCAGCTGCAGGGCCTCGGCCAGGGCCGCGCGCGACTGGCCCGGCCAGGCACTCAGCTGGCGCACGATGGCCATGCGGTTGAGGTCCTTGAGCAGGTGCTGGTCGGCGGTCAGCTGCATGCCAGCACCTCCGCGGTGGCGCGCGGGCGGCCCGCATGCAGCAGGGCGCCGCCGATCAGCGTCACGCCAATGGCGGCCGTCAGCGCTTGCGCAGCGCCCGAGAACTTGGCGGCGGCGACGCAGGCTTCCCAGTTCGCGGCGATCAGCCAGGCCAGCAGGGCACCGAGGGTGGCCAGCAACCCGCCCGCCGTCAGCAGGCCGCGATGGGCTCCGCGCAGGTTCACGCCGGCACCGACGGCCACGCGCTCGAAGCGGCCGCGGAACCACAGCCAGAACAGCCCCAGGCTGGTCAGGTGCATCAACCCGGCGAACATGAACACCCATTGCTGGGTGCCCGTCCATTGCACGGCCAGGGCTGCCAGCAGCGCGATGAACATGCCCCCGATGCCGCCGGCCGTGGCGCCCAGGCCGATGACGGCGCCCGACACATGGGTGGGAAAGAGGTCGGTGGCCGAGGTCAGCAGATTCGCCGACCAGGCCTGGTGGCAGGCGGTGGCCAGCGTGATCAGTGCGATGCACAGCGCAAAGCTGTCGCTCGTGTAGGCCAGGATGGCGCCCGGCATGCAGGCCGCGGCGATGCCCATGGCCGTCATGCGGGCACGGCCGACGGGCCAGCCGCGTTGGACCAGCGTGCTCGACAGCCAGCCACCGGCGATGGAGCCGACGCTGGAGCCGAGATAGATCAGCGCGACCAGGCCGGCGCTCTTCAGCGGGTTCTGGCCGCGCTCGCGCTCCAGATAGGACGGCAGCCAGAACAGGAAGAACCACCAGACCGGATCGGTCAGCAGCTTGCCGATCAAAAAGGGCCAGATGGCCTTGAAGCGCAGCAGGGCCGTCCAGGGCAGCCGGACCGTCGCGGCTTGCGGTGGCTGGCCCGCCTGGATGTAGGCCAGCTCTTGCGCTGAAACCTTGGCGTGCCGCTCCGGTGCGTTGAAGCCGTGCTCCCAGAACACCAGCCAGAGCAGGCCGACACCGCCAATGGCGACGAAGGCGAACTGCCAGCCAAACGTGACGGCCAGCCACACGGTGATGGGCGAGGCGATGACGCCCAGGGCCGTGCCCGAATTGAAGATGCCGGTCGCCAGGGCCCGCTCCTGCTGCGGGAACCACGTCGCCACCGCCTTGATGGCGGCCGGGAAGTGGGCGGCTTCGGCCATGCCGAGCAGGAAGCGCACGACGACGAGACCGAGCACCGACGCGACGATGCCATGGGCCGCGGCGGCAGCCGACCACAGCAGCAAGGCAGCGCTCAGGCTGCGCTTGACGCCGAAGCGGTCGATGGCTGCGCCGATCAGCGGCGGGAAGGCCGCATAGGCGGCCGTGAAGGCGAAGGTGATCCAGCCGTAGTCGGCATCGGTCAGAGCCAGGCCGCCGGATTCGAGGGGCTGCTGCAGGCTGGTCTTCAGCACCGACAGCGCATTGCGGTCGATGTAGTTGATGGTGGTCGCGACGAAGAGCAGGGCACAGACGACCCAGCGCTGGCGGCCCAGCGGCTTGGCGACCGACCCGACCATCACGCCACCCTGAACGCAGCCGCCTGGGGCGCAAAGGCCCGGGCGGAGGTCGCGGGAGCCGGGATGGCGAGGTCAAGGTTCAACGGACTGTCTCCAGGGCAATGAGCGCTCGACGGCGCTTGCTGTGGACTCAAATGTAGCGCTACCATTTTGCTTTGCGCAAGCGAGAAATACCTAACATTCCCGCAATTCCGGGGTTCCAGGCCCCGGGTCGGGCCCGATCACAGGAGACCAAATGAAGACATGGGCCCGAGGCTTGGCCGGCTGGCTGCTGGCGGCTTTGCTGCTGCCTGCGTGGAGTGCGCCGGTGGAAGACGGCTACGACTTGTGGCTGCGCTACCGCGCGGTGCCGGCGGGCGGCCAGCAACGGGTGCTGGACCAGGCGCGCAGCATCGTCCATGCGGAGCCCGCCTCGCCGACGTTGCAGGCCGCGGTCGCCGAGCTGAAGCGCGGCGTGGCCGGGCTGACAGGGCGCGAACCCTCGGCGCGGCCGGCGGACGGGACGTTGATGCTGGTGACGCCGGCCAACGCACCCCTCGGCGTCGAGTTGCCTTGGACCGAACTGGGCCGCGAGGGTTATGCGCTGCGCAGCCTGAAGCGGGGCGGCCGCGCCGTGACGCTGATCGCGGCCAACACCGACATCGGCCTTCTTTACGGCAGCTTTGCCTGGCTGCGTGCGGCCCAGACCGGCGTCGACCTGTCCAAGCTCGACCAGCGCTCGGCGCCCCAGGTCGGCCTGCGCCTGCTCAATCACTGGGACAACCTGGACCGCACGGTCGAGCGCGGCTATGCGGGCGCGTCGATCTGGGACTGGTGGAAGCTGCCCGACATCCGCGATGCCCGCTATGTCGACTACGCCCGCGCCAATGCCTCGCTGGGCATCACCGCCACGGTGCTGAACAACGTCAACGCCAAGGCCGATTCGCTGACCGCGCCCTTCATCGCCAAGGCCGCGGCCCTGGCCGACGTGCTGCGGCCCTATGGCATCAAGGTCTGGCTGTCGGCGCGCTTCTCGTCACCCAGGGAGCTGGGCGGGCTGAAGACGGCCGACCCGCTGGACCCGGCGGTGCGCGCCTGGTGGCAGGCCAAGGCCGACGAGATCTACCGGGCCATCCCCGACTTCGGCGGCTTTCTCATCAAGGCCAATTCCGAAGGCCAGCCGGGGCCGCAGGACTATGGGCGGAATCATGCCGATGGCGCCAACATGCTGGCCGAAGCCCTCGCACCGCATGGCGGCCTCGTCATGTGGCGGGCCTTCGTCTACGCGCCCGATGCTAGCGATCGGGCCATGCAGGGCTACGCTGACTTCAAACCGCTGGACGGCCGGTTCGCACCCAACGTCATCGTCCAGGTCAAGAACGGTGCCATCGACTTCCAGCCGCGCGAGCCCTTCCATCCGCTGTTCGGTGCCATGCCCAAGACGCCGCTGGCATTGGAGCTGCAGATCACCAAGGAATACCTGGGCTTCTCGACCCACCTGGTCTACCTCGGCCCGCTGTTCGAGGAGGTGCTGCGCGCCAAGCCCGACGACATGATGGTGGCCCGGCACATCCAGGCCATCGCCGGCGTTGCCAATATCGGCAGTGACCGCAACTGGAGCGGCTCCCACTTCGACACCGCCAACTGGTACGCCTTCGGCCGCATGGCCTGGAACCCCGAGCTGGCCTCGGCCGACGTGGCCCGTGAATGGGTGCAGCAGACCTTCACGACCGCGCCGCGCGCCGTCGACGGCATCGTGTCCATGATGCTGGCCTCGCGCGAGGCCGTGGTCGACTACATGACGCCGCTGGGGCTGCATCACCTGATGGGCACGGGCCATCATCATGGGCCGGCGCCCTGGGTCGACAACCTGGAGCGGGCCGATTGGAACCCTGTTTACTTTCATCGCGCCGGCCGTGATGGCATCGGCTTCGATCGCAGCCCCAGAGGCAGCAATGCCGTGGCCCAGTACGCGCCGGCATGGGCGAATCGCTTGAGCCAACCCGAGACCACGCCCGAGGACTGGCTGCTGTGGTTCCATCACCTGCCCTGGGACTACCGCATGGCCTCGGGCCGCACCCTGTGGGCCGAGCTGATCGCCCGCTACGACCGCGGCGTGGCCAGCGTCGTCGACGTGCGCGCGCGCTGGGCCGCACTGAAGGGGGACATCGACCCGGCCCGCCACGCCGACGTCGCCGCCTATATCGCCGTGCAGGAGGCCGAAGCCCGCTGGTGGCGCGATGCCTGCATCGCCTATTTTCAGTCTGCTTCGGGCCTGCCCTTGCCGGTCGGCACACGGCCGCCGGCTCGCAGCTTGGACGAGTACAAAGCCCGGCATTTCAATTTCGCCCCAGGGCGCGGTGGCTAGGGCCTCACCAAATATGATTGCGCAAACAGCCCCACCATCACTCGAGGGACCCCTTTGAAGCCATCCGCACGTGCTGGACGCAGCACCAAGGTCGCCACCATCGCCGACGTGGCCCAGCTCGCGGGCGTGTCACCGATGACGGTGTCGCGGGTCATCAACGGTGAGCAGAACGTCCGCCCCGGCACCCGTGAGAAGGTGCAGGCCGCCGTCGCCGAGCTGAACTACGTGCCCAACCAGGCGGCTCGCCACCTGGCCGGGTCCGAGCCCATCCGCATCGGCATGCTCTACATCGACCCGACGGCCGGCTACCTCAACGAGTTCCTCATCGGCCTGCTCAACAAGGCCAGCATGCGCCATGTGCAGCTGGTCGTGCAGCGCTGCGAAGCGGCGCGCGAGGGCGAGGAGAAGCCGGTCGCCGAGATGATCGCCAACGGCATCGACGGGCTGATCCTGCCGCCGCCCTTCTGCGACTCGCAACCTTTGCTCAAGCTCGTCGCCGAAACCGACACGCCGGCCGTCGTCGTCTCCGCCGGCCAGCCGCCGGAGGATGTCTGCGCGGTCGGCATCGACGACTACCAGGCCGCCTACGAGATGACGCGTCACCTGCTGAACCTGGGCCACCACCGCCTGGGCTTCATCATCGGCGACCCCTACCAGAGCAGCAGCGCGCGCCGGCTGGCGGGCTTCCATGCCGCCATGAGCGACGCCGGCCTCAACATCGCCGAGGAAGAAGTCGTCGCCCAGGGCATGTTCACCTACCGCTCGGGCCTGGACGCGGCGGAGTTCCTGCTGGCCCAGGAGCAGCGTCCCACGGCCATCTTCGCCAGCAATGACGACATGGCCGCGGCCACCGTCGCCATCGCCCACCGCATGGGCCTGGACGTGCCCAGCGACCTGACCGTCGTCGGCTTCGACGATGCGCCGCTGGCCACGACGATCTGGCCCGAACTGACCACCGTGCGCCAGCCCATCATGGACATGGCCGGCGCTGCGGTGGACCTGCTGGTGCGCCACATCCGCGCGCGCCGCACCGGAGAGCCTCTGCCCTGCGAGCATGAGCTCAAGGACTTCGAACTGGTCCGACGCCAGTCCGACGCGGCCCCTCGGCTGCGCCCTCCCTTGCGCAAGGCATGACCCCACCCTCCGCCCCCCGCTTCAAGCGCCTGTTGCTGACCGGCGCCGCCGGCAATCTGGGCCGCGTCTTGCGGCCGCGCATGAAGGCCTATTGCGACGTGCTGCGCGTCTCCGACCTCGCTGCGATGGAACCTGCGGGCGATGGCGAAGAGGTGGTGCAGGCACCGCTCGAAGACCTGGCCGCGATGCAGTCCCTGCTGAAGGATGTGGACGCCGTGCTGCACTTCGGTGGCGTGTCCATCGAGAAGCCCTTCGATGTCGTGCTGCCGGCCAATATCGTCGGCGCCTACAACGTCTATGAGGCGGCTCGCCAGCGCGGCGTCAGGCGCATCGTCTTCGCCAGTTCCAACCACGTGACCGGCTTCTACAGCCAGGGCGAGACGCTGACGCCCGACGCTGCGCCGCGGCCCGACAGCTATTACGGCCTGTCCAAGGCCTTCGGCGAGAACCTGGCCCAGTTCTACTTCGACCGCTACGGCCTGGAGACGGTGTCGGTGCGCATCGGCTCGAGCTGGCCGGTGCCGACCGATCGCCGCATGCTGTCGAGCTGGCTGAGCTTTGACGATCTCGAACGCCTGATGGTCGCCGCCTTGAGCGCGCCCGTCGTCGGCCACAGCGTCATCTACGGCATGAGCGACAACCGCTCGGTGTGGTGGAACAACGCACCGTCCAGCCACATCGGCTTCAAGCCCCAGGACAGCTCCGAACCCTGGCGCGCCGAGGTCGAAGCGGCCCAACCCCGTCTCGACCCCAGCAAGCCCGAGGTGCGCTGCCAGGGCGGCGGCTTTGTCGTGCTCGGCCCGTTCGAGAAAGATCCCCAGGAATGAAGATCGCGTTCGCGCCGAATGCGCGCCGGCCCGACCCGGCCATCGAGGTGCTGGACGAGGCCTTTTTGCCACTGCGCCTGTTCGCCGCCGGTGTCGAGCAGCTCGCCACCGGCCTCGCCTGGGCCGAGGGCCCGGTGTGGTTTGGCGATGGCCGCTATCTGCTGGTCTCCGACATTCCCAACAACCGCATCCTGCGCTGGGACGAAACGACGGGGGCCGTCAGCGATTTCCGCAACCCGAGCAACAACGCCAACGGCCATGTGCGCGACGCGCAGGGCCGGCTGGTCAGCTGCGAGCATCTGACACGCCGCATCACGCGCACCGAATACGACGGCCGCATCACCGTGCTGGCCGACCGCTTCAGCGGCAAGCGCCTGAACTCGCCCAATGACATCACCTGCGGGCCTGACGGCAGCCTGTGGTTCAGCGACCCGCTGTTCGGCATCCTGAGCGACTTCGAGGGCGAGAAGGCCGAGCCCGAGCTGGCCCAGGGCGTCTACCGCATCGACGGCGTGACTGGCGCTCTGACGCTGCAGCTCGACGATCTCAATGGCCCCAACGGCCTGGCCTTCAGCCCGGACGGCCGGGTGCTCTACGTCATCGAGAGCCGCGCCAGGCCGCATCGCTGCATCTGGGCCTATAACGCCGATGGTGCCCGCTTGAGCAACAAGCGCCTCTTCATCGACGCCGGCGGCCCGGGTGCCTTCGACGGCATGGCCGTCGATGTGCAGGGCAATCTCTGGTGCGGCTTCGGCAGCGATGGCAGCGCGGGCGCGGATGCGTCGCGGCTGGATGGCGTCAAGGTCTATGACGCGGCGGGCAAGCCCCTGGCCCACATCCACCTGCCCGAGCGCTGCGCCAACCTGTGCTTCGGCGGCGCCAAGGGCAACCGTCTCTTCATGGCCAGCACGCATTCGCTGTATGCGCTGTATGTGAACACGCGCGGTGCGGTGGCCTAACGGCTCACCCCTTCAGGACTCGACTTCGAACTGCATCTTGAAGGTCGGCTCGTTGACGACCACGACCTGAAACGATCCGCCGCGCATCATGCTGTCCAGCGTCGTGACCATGGCGCCGGGCCGCTTGTCAAAGGCGATCAGCAAACCGACGAGGGCCGTGGGGTGGGGGTTGGAGACGAGCCCGACAGCGCCCGGCATCAGGGTGGTGACCGCCTGCGTGTTGTTGACGGGGTCGTACAGCCCCAGCTGCATCGCGACCTTGGCTCTGACCTTGCGGCCCTTGAACTGCTGGATTTGCGCAGTTCCTCCCGTGAATACGGCCGATGCGTTCTTCCAGGTTGCCATGGGGTTCTCCGGGTCAGGGGCGGACCGCCTCTTATACCGACAAGAGGCCCGTTCCGTGGCATTGGCCTCCTCAAAATTCAGGGGACGCCGCCCCCGTGTCGTGATCAGGAGGGCCGTGAACTTCAGCCCAGCACCCGGCGCAATGCCAGGCCCAGCAGCCGCAGCCCTTCGTCGAGTTCGGCGGCGTCGATGTTCAGCGCCGGCATGAAGCGCAGCAGATGGGGGCGCGGCGCGTTCAGCAGCAGGCCGACGGGTTGCAGCTCCCGCGCGGCGGTGACGACCTCCTCGGCCTGATCGGTGGGCAGGATGAGGGCGCGCAGCAGGCCCACGCCGCGTTCGCCGACAAGGCCGTGCTCTCGGACGATGGCCTGCAGCCCTTGCGAGAGTTGCTGCCCGCGCTGCCGCACCGTGGCCAGGAAGTCGGGGCGGCAGATCTCGTTGACCACCGCCAGTCCCACCGCCGTCATCAGCGGATTGCCGCAATAGGTGCCGCCCTGGTCGCCGGGCTCGAAGCAGTTGAACTCTTCCTTGCACAGCAGGGCCGACAGCGGCAGGCCGGCACCGATGCCCTTGGCCAGCGTCATCAGGTCCGGCTCGATGTCGTACACCTGGTGGGCGAAGGCGTGGCCGCAGCGGCCCATGCCGGTCTGCACCTCGTCCACGATGAGCAGCAGGCGGCGCTCGGTGCACAGGGCCCGCAGTTCGCGCACGAAACCCGGGTCAGCAGGGACGACGCCGGCTTCGCCCTGCACCAGCTCGATCATGACGGCGACGCTGTCGGGCGTGATCGCGCCCGCCACCGAGGCGATGTCGTTCAGCCTGGCCTTGGCGAAGCCTTGAGGCATGGGCGCATAGATGCTGTCCCATCCCGGCTTGCCCGAGGCGCTCATCATGGCCAGGGTGCGGCCATGGAAGCCCTGCTCGAAGCTGATGATCTCGTGGGCGCCGCCGCGCGCCTTGCGGCCCCAGCGCCGCGCCAGCTTGACGGCGCATTCGTTGGCCTCGGCGCCCGAGCTCATGAAGAAGGCGCGATCGAAGCAGCTCAGCTCGACGAGGCGCTGCGCCAGATCGAGGGCCGGCCGGTTGTAGAAGGCCGGCCCCGGATTCCACAGCCGCTGCGCCTGCGCCGCCAGCGCCTGGGCCACCACGGCCGGGCTGTGTCCGAGGCTGTTGACGGCCCAGCCCTGGATCAGGTCGAGGTAGCGTCGGCCGCCCTCGTCGACCAGCCAGGAGCCCTGGCCCTGGGCCATGACGGCGTCCGGGCGGCTGTTGATGGTGATGAGGGTGTGGCCGGGATCGGTCTTCATGGGCGAGCGGCCTCCTTGCCGCGGTGGGACATTCAGGGTTCGCAGCTTGCGGCACGGGTGCCCTGGCCGCCATGACGCTGTTCCCACCTTTTCTGCCATGCATGGCCGACGCCCGCGCTGACAGAATCCAGCATGGCCTGCCGCATCGTCTTCGTCGTCTTTCCTGGCTTCCAGCAGCTCGACCTGGCCGGGCCCATGGCCGTTTTCGAGGTGGCTCGGCTGGCCCAGCCCGACAGCTACACCTGGCGCCTGGTCGCGAGCGCGGCGGGCACGGCACGCAGCTCGGCGGGCATTGCCTGGCCGGTGCAGCCGCTGCCGCGCCTGCTCGGTGATGTGGACCTGGTGATGACGATTGGCGGTGACGGCATCGATGCCGCCTGCCGCGACGCCCGCCTCATCGCCTGGCTGCAGCGTGCCAGCCGCTCTGGTGCGCGCGTGGCCAGCATCTGCAGCGGCAGCTTGCTGCTGGCGGCGGCGGGCCTGCTCGACGACCGCACGGCCACCACCCACTGGTCGCGCAGCCGGCAGTTCGCCAGTGACTTCCCGGCGGTGCGTCTGCAGCCCGACCGCATCTTCGTGCGCGAGCCCGCCGTGCGCCGCCGCTCACGCCGCCTGCCCGAGCTCTGGACCAGCGCCGGCATGACGGCCGGCATTGACCTCTGCCTGGCCCTGGTCGCGCATGATTGCGGCGAGGAGGTCGCCCGCGAGGCCGCGCGCCAGCTGGTGGTGGAGAGGCGACGCTCGGGTGGGCAGTCGCAGTTCTCGCCGCTGCTGGACCTGCAGAAGCCCGAAGGGCGTTTCGGCGAATTGCTCGAGCATGTGAGGCGCAACCTCACCCTCGACCACCGCGTGGACGAGCTGGCCGCGCGCGCCTGCATGAGCCCTCGGCATTTCGCACGCAGTTTCCTGGCCGAGACCGGCACCACGCCCGCCCACGCCATCGAGAGGCTGCGCGTGGACGCGGCGCGCGCCGCGCTGGAAGGCGGGCTGCCGTCGGTGCAGCGCATTGCCGAGGACTGCGGCTTTGGCAGCACCGAGCGCATGCGGCGCTCCTTCCAGCGCCTGCTGGGCCGGCCGCCCGCAGCCTTTCGCAAGGCTCAGGCGCAGAAGCCGGGCGATTGATTCAAGCCTGCCACACCGCGTAGCCCGCTTCGCGCAGGCCGATGGCGAGTTCGACCTCCATGTCGCGCGCCGCGTCGTAGGGCATGGGGTTGTAGAACTCGTAGAGCTCGGGCATCAGGCGCACGCCGTACTTCAGCACGAAGCGGTTGGCCTGCACGCCGGCCATGTGGCGGTCAAAGCGCAGGTCGGGGTCCAGGCCGGTCATGCCGACATAGACGCAGGGCTTGACGATGTCGTGCTCGGGGTTGGCCTTGCGGAAGGATGGCTCGTTCCAGACCTGCTCGGACAGCAGCACGACATAGACGTGATGGTGGTCGGTGCGGGTTCGGCGTGGCATGGCGGCGGCATTGTCTGCCGCCGTCGTCATGAGGCGGACAGGCGCCGCCTCAGGGCTCGCATCAGCACGCCCAGCAGGGGCAGCTTGGCATACAGCTCCTCGGCGGCGTCCCAGTAGTCGCGGTGCAGGCTGACGAGGCCGGTGGACGAATAGCGCAGATGGCTGGCGCCGCGGATGGTCATGGTCTGGCCGCCGGCCTGGCGCAGGAAGTGCAGCTCCCAGGTCAGGAAGGCATCGTCGCCCTCGGTCGCCGTGCTGAGCACCACGAAGCGCGGCTCGCGCAGCTCCTCGAACATCTGGCTGAAGATGTTCTCGATGGCGGCGCGGCCCATCACCTCGTTGAAGGGGTCCTTGAAACTGGCCTGCGCGTCGTACAGCGCCAGCAGGGCGGGCAGGCTGTGCCGCGTCAGCTGCTCGTAGGCCGCTACCAGCCGGGCGGTGCGCGCGTCGGACGAAAGAGCGGTCATGCTCAGGTTCCCGTCGCGCGGCGCACCGCGGCGAAATACCAGGCATCCGGCAGGCAGCGCAGCAGCCGCATCCAGGCCGTGAAGCGGCGTGGGAAGTTCATCTCGAAGTGGCCGCTGGCCCAGCCTTTCAGGATCTGTTGCGCGGCCTCTTCGGGCGAGATCAGGGCCGGCATGTGGAAGCGGTTCTGCGCGGTCAACGGCGTCTCGACAAATCCGGGGTTGACGATGGACACGCCCAGGCCGAGGGGCCGCAGGTCCAGGTAAAGGTTTTCGGCCAGGTTGTTCAGCGCCGCCTTGGTGGGGCCGTAGGCGAGGGACATCGGCAGGCCGCGGTAGCCGGCCACGCTGCCGACCAGGCAGAGGTGGCCTTGGCCCGCCGCCATCAACACCGGCAGCACGACTTCCAGCAGATGCAGCACGCCGGTGTAGTTGACGGCCAGGTGCTTCTCCATCTCGGCACGGTCGAAGGCCGTGGCCTGCTGGGCCCGGTAGTGACCGGCGCAATACATCACCAGGGCCGGTGCGCCCTGCGCGTACCGCTGCACCGACTGGGCCGCGGCTGCCATGTCGTCGGGCCGGGTCACGTCCAGCGGCAGGGCGACGCTGCCCGGATGCTCGAGGACGAAGGCGTCGAGGGCTTCTGCCTGGCGTGCCGACACGACGACGTGCGCGCCTTGCTGGCACAGTGCTGCGGCCGTGGCACGGCCGATGCCCGAGGACGCGCCGATGACCCACACCCAGCGGCCTTGCCAGTCTCGCAGTGGCGGGTTCAGCGGCATGGCCTTCAATCCTTGGTGATGACCAGGGTCACGTCGCCGACGTGCAGGCCGAACTTGCTCATGGACGAGCGGTTCAGCACCGTGCGCTCGTCGAGCAGGAACATCCAGTCGTCCAGTGCCACGTCCCAGACGCGGCCGTCCACCGGCAGGGCCAGCGTGTAGGCCCAGCGGAAGGCATTGCCGGCGCTCTCGCCCGCAGCTTCGCCGACGACATCGTCGGCCGTGCCGACATAGCGCCCCTGGCCCGTGGCGCGCAGCCGCCAGACGCGCCGCTGCGTCGTGCCGTCGCTGTACTGGAAACGCTCATCCAGAACACCAGCATCACCATCCCAGCGCGCCACCATCTGGACGCTGAAGCGCTTCACGACGCGGCCGGCGCGGTCCGTGAACATGCCCTTGGCGGTCAGCGGGCCGTTGAAGAAGCTGCGCAGGTCGAAGCGGGGCTCTTCCTTGGCGTAGTCCCGGACTTCGGGGCCGGCGCAGGCAGTCAGTGCCATGGCAGCGGCTGCGGTCAGCAATGTGCGGCGGTTCATGCGCTTTCCTTCCAGTTCGGGTTCAGGCTTTCGGCGCGCCACAGGGCGGCGAGCGCGGCCAGCTTCAGCAGACAGGGCAGGCCGCCGTAGGTCCAGGCCAGGGCCCGCAGGCCGGCTTCGTCCCGGCCACCGCTCTGGTAGCCGGCGGCGGCCAGCAGGGGCAGGGCCAGGCCGGCGGCCAGGGCGAGGTTGAGCTTGGTGGCACAGGTCCACCAGCCGAGAAAGACACCTTCGTCGCGCCCGCCGGCACCGCCGTGGTGGATGACGCCGGTCAGCAGCGCGCCGGGCAGTGCCAGGTCGGCGCCCAGGGCCAGGCCGCTGAACAGGCAGACGGCGGCAAAGCCGGCGCCGTCGCCCGCGTCAAGCCAGGGTGTGGCAGCGAAGGCGAGCACGCTGGCCGCCATGCCGAAGCGCCAGGTCGGCGCCAGGCCCCAGCGACCGGCGGCGCGCACCCAAAGCGGCAGGCCCAGCACGGCCGCACCGAAATAGGCCAGCAGCAGTGGCGCCTGCCATTGCGGCAACTGCAGCCTGTCAGCGATAAAAAATGGCAGCAGCGTGGCCGGGACAGCGCTGGCGATGCCGTTCAGCATGAAGACGGCCAGAAGTTGTCGAAATGCCGGCAACTGCCAGGGCGAGGGGCCGGAGTGAGCATGGTCAGCCGGGCGCACAGAGGCCGTGGCGGGCAGTCGGCTCAGGCCGATCAGTCCCACGATGAGCAGGATGGCGAGGGCAGCGCTGGTGGCATGCCACCCCGCCAGCGCGGGCAGGGCGCTGGCCAGCAGCACGCCCAGCAGCGTTCCGGCCTCGCGCCAGCCTGTCACCCTCGCGCGCAGCTCCGGGCCGCCACCCCAGCGCGTGCCCCAGCTCTGGTGCAGGATGCTGACGCCGCTGTAGGCCAGGGTGGACAGCAGCAGGGCCACCACCAGCCAGGCAGTCAGGGCGCCGGACTCCGTGGACGGTGGCCGCCACAACGCGGCAAAGGCCAGGGCGAGCACCGCGCTGCCGAGGGCGGCCGTCCAACGCACCCTGGTCGTGCCGTGGCGGAACAGGGCATCCGCGACGCGGCCGAGGGCTGGGTCGACGACGGCGTCGAACAGGCGCACGCCCAGCATCACCGCGCCCAGCACCGACAGCGGCAGGCCGAACACCGAGGCGTAGTGATAGGGCAGGTTGACGTAGAGGGGCAGGGAGACGAAGGCCAGCGGCACGGCCAGGCTTGCGTAGGCCAGACCGCGGGGCCAGCCGAGGGTGATGGGCAGAGCGCCGGTGGCGGACATGGCCTTTGGCCTCAGCGCCCCAGCCCGAGCAGGGACTCGCGCAGGGCCGGTGCCGAGGATTGGCGGGCCAGCCAGATGCCGAAGAAGAGGCGGGCGTAGTCGGCGTCCACGATGCGTGCGGTGAGCTTGCCGTTGTGGAAGAAGCTGACATCGCCCTGGCCGTTGTTGAGGCCGAGCAGGCGGTCCGTGGCGACGACGTCGGGAAAGGCTTGCGTCATCAGCCCCAGCCAGCGTTTGCCCTGGGCTTCGTCGAAGCTGCCGACGCGCCGCATCTCGGCGACCGAGCGTTCGGCGATGGCCTGGCCTTCCAGGCGGCGGTCGTAGATCAGCTCGAGCGCGAAAGGATGGCGCGAATAGCTGTCGGCTTCGAAGCCGGGGGCCGTCCACAGCCGGGCTTCGTAGACGCGCAGGCCGAAGAAGCGCAGCACGCCCGAGCCCTGCAGGCGTGCCTGGGGCAGGGTGTCGCGCAGTTCGGCGGGGGCAGGGGTGTCGGCGATGGCTTGCAGCATGGCGAGTGGGTTCAGGGTGGCGGCCGCTGCCAGGCGGACCCAGGGACGGCGCCTGATCATGGGCCCGGCTTTCTCAACGTGAACTGGACGACGTCGGTGTTGCCGGTGTCGAAGGCGGCTTCGCAGTAGGCCAGATAGAAGGCCCAGATGCGCTGGAAGCGGCGGTCGAAGCCCTGGCGCTGCACGGTCTCGAGATTGGCCTCGAAGGCATCGCGCCAGCGGCGCAGAGTCTCGGCGTAGTCGGGCCCGAAGGCGAGGCGGTTCTCGACGACGAAGCCGGCGCGGCGCGCTTCGGCCTCGAAGGCCGAGGGGCTGGGCAGCAGGCCGCCGGGGAAGATGTACTGCTGGATGAAGTCGGTCGAACGCAGATAGCGCGGGAACAGGTCGTCGCGGATGGTGATGGTCTGGATGCAGGCATGGCCGCCGGGCTTGAGGCAGGCGTTCAGGGTCTGGAAGTAGCCGGCCCAATACTCGTGGCCGACGGCTTCGAACATCTCGATGGAGACGACGGCGTCGAAGGGCTCGCTGGCGTGACGCGCCGGCAAGTCGCGGTAGTCGAGATAGAGCATCTGCGCCCGTTCGGCCAGGCCGGCGTCCTGCAGGCGCTGCTGCGCCCATTGCAGCTGTTCGGACGACAGAGTCACACCTGTCACCTGCGCGCCGAAGTCGCGTGCCGCCGTCTCCGCCAAGCCGCCCCAGCCGCAGCCGATCTCCAGCACGCGCGCGCCGGGCTCGACGCGGGCCTCGCGCAGGGCGCGGCGGTACTTGGCCTGCTGGGCCTGCAGCAGATCAGCGCCGCGCGCGTCGCGGCCTTCGAACCAGGCCGCGCTGTAGCTCATGCTGGGGTCCAGCCAGAGGCGGTAGAAGTCGTTGCCGAGGTCGTAGTGGGCGTGGATGTTGCGCGCACTGCCCGCCTTGGAGTTGCGCCTGAGTAGATGGCGCAGGCGATAGCCGAGGCGCCCCCACCAGCTGCCGTAGAGGATGCCTTCCACGTGCTCGCGGTTCAGCAGGCACAGGCGCAGCAGCCCGGGCAGGTCGGGGCTGTCCCAGTCACCGGCGATGAAGCTCTCGGCGAAGCCGATGTCGCCGGACTTCAGCGTGCGTCCGAACATGTCCCAGTTGGCCAGCGACAGCGCGGCGCGAGGGCCTGAGCTCCCCAGCAGTTGTACCGAGCCATCGGGCAGGCGCAACTCCAGTTGGCCGATGGGCAGGCGCTCCAGCAGCTTGAGCAGGCGGCGTGCGGCTGCGGGAGGTGAAGCGGGACGGGCAGTGGGCGTGAGGGCGGTCGGGGTACTCATGCTTATCGGCTCACGAAGTTCTGAGGCGCTGGTGGTTTGCTGAAGAAGGGCACGCGCTTGATCCACAGCCGGGCGGCCTGCCAGTGGATGCGCAGGATGACGCCCAGGGTCATGAAGGGCATGCCGAAGACGGCGCGGCGGACCGTGGCCGCCGTCAGGGTCGCCAGGGTGCCGGCGACGCTGGTCTGCAGCAGCGGTCCCTGGGCATCGTGCAGGTCGACGCGTGCCAGCGTGTGGGCGGGCCAGCCTTCGGTCGTCACCTGGCGCTCGAAGCGGAAGCTGTATTCGCCGCTGACGCCACAGAAGGGCGACACATGGAAGACCTTGCGGGCGCAGCTGGGCTCGCCCCAGGCCAGCCCCGGGCCGGCCAGCAGATAGGCGTGGCGCTCGCCGAAGGTGTTGTTGACCTCGGCCAGCACGGCCGCCAGCGAGCCGTCGGCGCGGTGGGCATGCCAGAAGCTCACCGGCTTGAAGGCATAGCCCAAGACGCGCGGGAAGGTCTGCAGCCAGACCTCGCCGTCTGCATCGGTGATGCCTTCGCTGGCCAGCAGTTGCTCGAACCAGGCCAGGGCGTCGCCGCCGCCGTTGCCGTGGTCGCGATCGTGGAAGCTCAGCCAGCCCCAGCGGTTGCGGTTCAGCGGCGCCCAGGCCTGTTGGCGCAAGCTGCGCAGCGGTAGCAGCAGGAAATAGGTCGGGTAGCGGAACTCATGCTCGACCGGCCGCAGGCGCCGGTGCCAGACGGCACCGAAGCCAATGCGCGGCGATGCGGTCTCGCTCACGCCGCGCTCCTCTCGTCCTGCGGCAGGCAGGTGCTGAGCGACTGCAGCACGCCGTCGGCCGCCTGCAGGCCGGCGTGCAGGCCGTCCTCGTGGAAGCCATAGCCGCACCAGGCACCGGCAAACCAGGTGCGCTGCCGGCCCTGCAGTTCGCCGACCTGGCCTTGGGCCTGCAGGGCGGCAAGGTCGAAGACGGGATGGCTGTACTCGATGCGCTGGTGCACGAGATGCTCGGCAATCGGCCGGGCCGGATTCAGCGACACGATGACCGGCTGCTGCCAGGGCAGGGGCTGCAGGCGGTTGATCAGATAGTGCAGGCAGACCTGGGACTGCTCCGTGGCGGTGTCGCTGGCGCGCTCGTAGTTCCAAGAAGCCCAGGCGGCCTGGCGTTGCGGCAGCGCGCTGACGTCGCCATGCAGCACCGCTGTGTTGGGCTGGTAGCGGATGGCACCGAGCACGGCGCGCTCGTTGGCGCTGGCACCGTCGCCCAGCAGGGCCAGGGCCTGGTCGCTGTGGCAGGCGAGGACGACGGCGTCGAAGGATTCGCTGCCTTGGCGGGTCAACAGGCGCACCTGCTGGCCGGCGCGCTGCAGGCCCAGTACTGGGGTGTGCAGGCGGGCGTCGGGGATGCGAGCCAGCATGCGCCGCACATACTCGCGCGAGCCGCCGCGCACGGTGCGCCACTGCGGCCGGTCGCTGACCTGGATCAGGCCATGGTTGTGGCAGAAGCGGATCAGCGTGGCGAGGGGGAACCTCAACATCTGGTCGGTCGGGCAGGACCAGATGCAGCCGATCATGGGCAGCAGATAGTGCTCGCGAAAGCGCGCCGTGAAGCCGTGCTTGTCGAGGAAGTCGCCGATGGAGCCCTGCAGCGTGGCGTCTGGCGCGGTCTCGGCCAGCGCCGTCGTCATGCGGTTGAAGCGCAGGATCTCAGCCAGCATGCGCCAGAAGCCGGGCCGCAGCAGGTTGCGGCGCTGGGCGAACACGCTGCGCAGAGAGCTGCCGCTCCACTCCAGGCCGGCGCGGCCGTCGGCCTTGGGGACCTGGACCGAGAAGGACATGTCGGACTCGGCCGTCTCGACGCCGAGGTCGGCGAAGAGCTGGATCAGCAGCGGGTAGGTGCGGCTGTTGAAGACCAGGAAGCCCGTGTCCACGCCATGCGTGACGCCGTCGAGCTCCAGGTCGACGGTGTTGGCATGGCCCCCGAAATGCCCGCCGGCCTCGAACAGCGCGACGCTATGCCCGCCGGGCGCCGTGGCAATGCGGTGGGCCGCGGCCAGGCCTGCAATGCCGGATCCGATCACGGCGACACGATGCATGGCAACTCCCGGATGAACTGAATAGGTCATGATGTGAACTCGTCAGTTCACACAATAACTCATCGGTCTCAAAAATGCACCAAGAAGTTTTTTGGACAGCCTTGTCGGTCTAGAATCCGGTCATGGGTGCCCGTCCTTCGATCAAAGACCAGCTTCTGCGTGTGCGCCAGGACGCCATCGTCGGCGCCGTGAACCGGCTGCTGGCGACCAAGGGCTATGACGCGATGACGGTGGACGAGGTGGCCGCCGAGGCCGGCCTGGCCAAGGCCAGCCTGTACAAGCTCTTCCCGTCCAAGGAAGAGCTGGCCGGCGCCGCCATGGTGGGCGTGCTGGATCGGGCGCTGGCCTTTGTCGAGGAGCTGCGCGGCCAGACGGTTGAAGGCGACCGGCCGGTTGCGGCTCTGGACCAGTTGAAGGCCGTGACCCGCTGGGCCATGGTGACGCAACTGGAAGGCGAGATGCCCTCGCTGCCGGCCCACAACTCCAGCCTGAGCGCCTCGCTGCAGTCCAACGAGGCCTATATGGACCGGCTGATCTCGCTGAGCAACCGCCTCAGCATCTGGATCACCGAGGCGCAGACCGGCGGGCAGCTCAATTCATCGCTGCCGCCCGAACTCGTGCTCTACACGCTGTTCGCCCGCGCCTGCGATCCCGTCGTCGCCCTGCTGAAGGAATCGGGTCAGTACACCCACGAGCAGATCCTCGACTGGGTCACGTCGACGACCTTCGACGGCATGGCCTGCCGCTAGGGCTGCAGGCTCACCCACCGGCCTTGTGAGGCCACGGCGGCTTCGATGAAGCGAACGCCGCGCGCGCCATCCTCGACGCGCGGGTAGTCGCCGCTGCGCGTGCCGGCATGCAGGTCGGCCGCCAGCTCGGTGTAGAGATTGGCGAAGGCCTCAATGAAGCCCTCCGGATGTCCCGGCGGCAGGCGGCAGGCGCGGCGGGCCGCTTCGCTCAAGACGGCAGAGCCACGCGTCAGCCGGCGCGGCGCTTCGTCCAGCGGTGAATGGATCAATGTGTTGGGTTCTTCCTGGCGCCAGTCCAGGCTGCCTCGTTCGCCGAAGACGCGCAGGCGCAAATCGTTCTCGTGGCCGACGGCCATCTGCGAGGCCAGCAGCACGCCGCGCGCGCCGCCTGTGAGGCGCAGCAGCAGGCTGGCGTCGTCATCCAGCTGGCGGCCGGGGCCGAAGCTGCTGAGCTCGGCACACAGCTCCTCGAGGCCCAAGCCGGTGACCGTGTGCAGCAGGTTCTCGGCATGGGTGCCGATGTCGCCCAGCGCGCCGCCCGGGCCGCTCCGCGCGGGGTCGGTGCGCCAGGCGGACTGCTTGTTGCTGCCGCTTTCCAGTGCGCCGGCCAGCCAGCCCTGGTGGTACTCGACGACGACCTTGCGGACCTTGCCGATGACACCCGAACGCACCAGCTCGCGGGCCTCGCGCACCATCGGGTAGCCGGTGTAGTTGTAGGTCACGGCGAAGGCCGTGCCGCGCGCGCTGACGAGCTGCACCAGTTCATCGGCCTGGGCGCTGCTGGTCACCAGCGGCTTGTCGCAGGCGACATGGAAGCCCGCGTCGACGAAGGCGCGCGCCACCTCGAAGTGCAGGTGGTTGGGTGTGACGATGACGACGAGGTCGACGCGCTCGTCGGCCGGGCGGCGCAGCTCGTCGGTGAGCAGGGCCTGCCAGTCGGCGTGGACGCGTGCCAGTCCGAGATCGCGACCCGAGGCCAGAGATTTCTCAGGTGTCGATGACAGCGCACCAGCCACCAGCTCGTAGCGCCCGTCGAGCGCCATCGCATGGCGATGCACGGCGCCGATGAAGGCATCGCGCCCGCCGCCCACCATCGCGACTCTGAGCTTGCTTGTCATCCCGCCATGCCTTTCGAGAAGGCCGCGTCGAAGGCGCCATGCGCCGGCGGAAAGTCCAGGCGCCGGCAGTAGGCCGCGCTCTCGGTCGCGCCATGCACGCGGTCCATGCGGCTGTCTTCCCATTCGACCGACAGCGGGCCGGCATAGCCCACGTCGTTCAGCGCGACGATGATGGACTCGAAGTCGATCATGCCGCGGCCGACGCTGCGGAAATCCCAGCCGCGCCGCGGGTCGCCGAACGAGGTGTTGCCGCCGAAGGTGCCCACCGTGCCGTCGCCGCGGCCCCACCAGACGTCCTTCATGTGCACATGGAAGATGCGCGGGCCGAACTGGCGGATGAAGCGCACATAGTCCACGCCCTGGTAGGCCAGGTGGCTGGGGTCGAAGTTGAAGCCGAAGCGCGGGTGGCCATCCAGCGCGGCGACGGCGCGCTCCGACGTCGCGATATCGAAGGCGATCTCGGTGGGATGCACTTCCAGCGCGAAGTTGACATCCTGCTCCGCGAACACATCGAGGATGGGTGTGAAGCGGCGCGCGAAGTCTTCAAAGCCGGCGTCCCAGTAGGCCTGCGACGTCGGCGGGAAGGCATAGGCGGCATGCCAGATGGAGGAGCCGGTGAAGCCGGTCACCCGTTGCACGCCCAGCAGCCTGGCCGCGCGCGCCGTGTCGGCCAGCTCGGCCGCCGCGCGCTGGCGCACGCCTTCGGGCTCGCCGTCGCCCCACACATGCGCGGGCAGGATGGCCTGGTGGCGCGAGTCGATGAGGTCGCACACCGCCTGACCGATCAGGTGGTTACCGATGGCGAAGACCTGCAGTCCGTGCTCCGCCAGCAGGGCGCGCTGACCGGCGGCATAGCCCGGCTCCTTCAGCGCACGCTGCACATGGAAGTGGTCACCGCCGCAGGCCAGCTCCAGGCCGTCATAGCCCATGCGCTTGGCCAGCGGCGCCAGCTCGGCCAGCGGCAGATCGGTCCATTGGCCGGTGAAGAGGGTCAAAGGTCTCATGTCAGTGATCCGTTCCGCATGGGCGGTGCAGGGTATTACGGGCCGAGCGCTGGGCCGCTCCCGAGCCGGCCCGTCTGGCGATGCTTGCGGCTCAATGCCGCAAGCATCGCCGTCCCCTCGGGGGACCGGTCAGACGCACCGCGTTCAGCGGTGTGCGGCTGGACGAGGGGCTTCAAAACGGACTGTCGGGGAAGTAGAAGTCTTTCGCGTTGTCCTTGGTGATCAGCACCGAAGGCACGATGGTCTTGGCCGGCAGCTTCTGGCCCTTGAGCCGCGCCTCGGCCGTCAGCTTGATGGCGTCGTAGATGAACTTGGGCGAGTAGGACACATTGGCCTGAATGCGCGGGTCGCTGGCGTCCTTCAGGATCTTGACCATGCCCTTGGCGCCGGCGCCGCCGAAGACCAGCTTGATGTCGGTGCGCTTGGCCTGGTCGATGGCGCGCAACACGCCGAAAGCCATGTCGTCGTCGGCGGCCCAGACGGCGTCGAGCTTCTTGAAGCGGGTCAGGAAGTCCTGCATGACCTTGAAAGCGTCGTCGCGGTTCCAGTTGCCGTGCTTGGCATCCAGCAGCTTGACTTCCGGGCTCTTGGCCAGCACGGCCTTGAAGGCGTCCATGCGCTCGTTGTCGATGGTGGTGGGGATGCCGCGCAGCGCCACGATGTCGCCTTTGCCGCCGAGCTGCTTGGCGATGAACTCCGCCGGCACGGCGCCGAAGGCGGTGTTGTCGCCCGCCACATAGGCGTCCTGCGCGGAAGGGTCGGTCAGGCCGCGGTCCACCACCGTCACGTAGACGCCCTTGTTGTGCAGCTGCTGCACGGGCTTGGTCAGCGCGGCGGACTCCTGAGGCAGGATGACCAGGGCATTGATCTTGTTCGTCGTCAGCAGGTCCTGCAGCTGGTTGGCCTGCTCGCCGGCCGAGGCCGCGGCCTTGACGGTGATCTTGAGGCCCGGGTTGGCGGCCTCCAGCTCCTTCTTGGCCTGGTTGGCCCACCAGACGATGCCGGCGGTGAAGCCATGGTCGGCCGCGGGAATGGCCACGCCGACATGGACGGGTGTCTGGGCCTGGACCGTGAAAGCGCCGGTCAAGGCCAGCGCGGTGACGAGTCTGCGGGTCAACATCAACATGCGGGAGTCTCCTTAGCGTTGCCGGCGCTGCATGAAGGCGACGGCGATGATGACGGTGCCCTGCACCGCGGCATTCAGGTGGATGCTGATGAAGCTGGTCAGGTTGAGCACATTGCCGATGACCGACAGCAGCAGGGCTCCCACCACCGTGCCGGCGATGCTGCCCGAACCGCCCTTGAGCGCCGTGCCGCCGATGATGACGGCGGCGATGGCCTCCAGCTCCCAGAGCAATCCCGTGGTGGGCGAGGCCGACCCCAGGCGCGGCACATAGAGCAGGGTGGCGACGCCGACCATGGCGCCCAGCACCACATAGCTTCCCAGCTTGACGGCATCGACCTTGACGGCTGCATAACGCGCCACCTGCTCGTTGGAGCCTATGGCCTGCACATGCCGGCCATAGGCGGTGCGCTGCAGCACCGCCGCGGCGCCGATGGCGACGAGGGCGAACACCCACACCGGCACCGGCACGCCCAGCAGGGTGCCGTAATAGGCCGGCGCGTAGGCATCGGCCAGCTCGTTGTCCAAGGTAATGGCGCCACCGTCGGCCAGCCAGGTGAGCACCGCGCGGAAGATGCCCAGGGTGCCCAGCGTCACGATGAAAGGCTCGATGCGGCCGCGCGTGATCAGCCAACCATGGGTCAGCCCCAGCAGGCTGCCCAGCACGACGGCGCCGCCGGCACCGGCGACAACGGCCAGGCCCGGCGCCACGCCGTGGGCGCCGAGGCTGTTCATCAGCAGGATGACGCAACCCGCGATCAGCGCCGCCATCGAGCCCACCGACAGGTCGATGCCACCGCCGACGATGACGAAGCACATGCCCACCGCGATGATGCCGGTGAAGGTGGTGCGGGTCAGCACATTGAGGGCGTTGTCGACCGTCGCGAACTCGGGATTGAGGAAGGATGCGATCAGGCACAGCAGGATCAGGCCGGCGAGGGGCCCGAGGCCATGCAGGCGCGAGGCGATGGAGTCAGTGCGTACCGGTGGCATGGGCGATCAGCAGGTCTTCGGTGGCCTCGGCAGCGTCGAGGATGGTTTGCAGGCGGCCGCCGCGCATGACGGCGATGCGGTGGCACAGGCCGATGAGTTCCATCAGCTCGGAGGACACGACGATGACGGCCAGGCCATCGGCCGCCAGGCGCTGAATGAGGCCGTAGAGCTCGCGCTTGGCGCCGACGTCCACGCCCCGCGTGGGTTCGTCGAGCACGACGACGCGCGGCCCCGGATGCAGCACCTTGGCCAGGGCCAGCTTCTGCTGGTTGCCGCCGGACAGCGAGCGCGCGGCAACGTCCAGCGCGCCGGCGCGGATGCCGAATTCGTCGACGGCGCGCTTCAAGGCCTCGGTCTCGTCGGCGGGCTTGAGCCAGGGCCTGGCATAGCGCGACAAGGCCATCAGCGTCAGGTTCTGGCGCAGGCCGAAGTCCAGGTGCAGGCCCTTGCCCTTGCGGTCTTCGCTCAGATAGGTCAGGCCCAGCGCGGCGGCCTCGCCGGGGCTGGCGATGCGCACCGGCCGGCCGTCGATCTCGACCTGTCCGGTGGTGCCCGGCCGCAGACCGACCAGGCCTTCGAAGGTCTCGGTGCGACCGGCGCCGACCAGCCCGGCAAAGCCCAGGATCTCGCCCGGTGCGACCTCGAAGCTGATGTCCTGGGCCCAGTCCGGCACGCTCAAGCCCCGCACCTTCAGCAACGGCTGTGCATGCGGACGCGCGACCTTGGGCGGGAACAGGTCGCTGAGTTCACGGCCCACCATCAGGCTGGCCATCTGCGACCGGCTGAGGCTGGTCGTCGGCGCGCGGGTCACGAAGCGGCCGTCGCGCATGACGACGACCTCGTCGGTCAGGCGTTCGATCTCTTCCAACTTGTGGGAGATATAGACCAGGGTCACGCCTTCGGCCTTGAGCCTGTCCACCAGCGAGAAGAGCTGCTCGGCCTCGGCCCGCGTCAACGTGGCCGTCGGCTCGTCCATCACCAGCACGCGGGCGCGCCGCTGCAGGGCCTTGGCGATCTCGACGCGCTGCTTCTGCGCCAGGCTCAGCGCGCGCACGGGCGTGTCGGGCGAGCAGTCCAGGCCGACCTGGGCCAGCAGTTGCACGGAGGTGGCGCGCATGGCACGGTCGTCCAGCCACCAGCCGCGCTTGATCTCGTGCCCGAGGAAGATGTTCTGGGCGATGGTCAGCGCCTCGGCCAGGGCGAACTCCTGGTGGATCATCGCGATGCCGCTGGCCTCGGCCGCGCGCGGGCCGTCGAAACGCACCGCCGTACCGTCCAGTTGCAGCTCGCCGCCGCTCGGCGCTTCGTAGCCCGCCAAGATCTTCATCAGCGTGCTTTTTCCCGCGCCGTTCTCGCCCAGCAGGCCGACGGCGCGCCCCGCGGTCAGCTCGAAACTGACGTCATGCAGCACGGCGACGGGCCCGAAGGACTTGGCAATGGCATGGAAGCCCAGCGTCTTCATGCGCGGGCTTTCCGATCCCTCTTCCTGTGGCGATGTAGGGTCTCCATACGGCGGCCTCTGGGTTTGGCCCCGGAGTATGCCGATGAAGTCGGGTGGTCAGGCAGTCATCGGCGCATGGCCACCGGCGGCCGGCGCTGCCAGCCCTCCACCGCGTTGACGACCTGGTCCCAGGCGTTGCGGTCGTACGTGACGGCAGCGAAGAGGTTGTCCTTGCTGGGTTGCTGCCGGGCGGCATGGCGTGCCAGGCGCTCCAGCGTGTCACGTGCGGCGGCGACGCAGCCTGCCAGGTCTGTGAAGGCCGAGCTGACGCGGTGAAAGAGCACGCCGCGCTGCAGCTCGGTGGCCTTCAGCGATGGCGCCTCCACGGCCCGCAGGAAGATGCGCGCCTGGCCGTCGCCCAGCAGCTCGACGCAGAACTCGCGGCGCCAGCCGGTCAGCGTCTGTTCGGAGGTCAAAGCCGTCGGGTTCTCTTCGATTTGCAGGGTCATTCCACCAGTCTGCAACAGGCGATGTGACGGTCCGCCGCCGGATGTATCGCGATGCTTCGAAGCCGGCCCGCTTGATGAGCTTGCTAACCCGCACTTGCGACAAGTTGCGCGTTGTTTCCTAGTGGTTGTGGCGCGGCGGCGTGTCGACGATGCCGCGATAGGGCAGGGCCAGCTCCATGCAGGCGCCGGTCGACAGCGGGCCGACCGTCGAGCGGTAGATCTGCTGCCAGGGCGTCTGGCTCACGGGCACGGCGGGCGGGCCTTCGGCGCGGCGGCGCGACAGTTCCTCATCGTCGAGCAGCACGTCGCAGCGGCCGGCGTTCAGGTCGATGCGGATGACGTCGCCCGTGCGCAGCCAGGCCAGGCCGCCGCCGACAGCGCTCTCGGGCGAGGCATGCACGATGGAGGGACTGTCGGACGTGCCCGACTGGCGGCCGTCGCCCAGCGTCGGCAGGCTCATCACGCCGCGTCGGATCAGCGCATCCGGTGGCTGCATGTTGACGACCTCGGCCGAGCCCGGCCAGCCCACCGGGCCGGCGCCGCGCATGACGAGGATGCAGTCCTCGTCGATGTTCAGCGCCGGGTCGTTGATGCGTGCGTGATAGTCGTCGGCGCCGTCGAAGACGATGGCGCGAGCCTCGAAGGCGCCGTCCTGCAGATAGCGTTCACGGAAGGCCGGCGAGATGACGCTGGCCTTCAGGATGGCGAAGTCGAAGAGGTTGCCGCTCAGCACGACAAAGCCAGCGTCGGGCTTCAGCGGTGCGCTGACGGGGAAGATGACCTCGCGGTCGCGCGTCTCGCGGCCCTCGACGTTGGCGGCCATGGTCCGGCCCGTCACCGTCGGGCGCGCCGTGCGCAGCAGGCCGGCCTGGTGCAGCTCCCACATGATGGCCGGCACGCCGCCGGCGCGGTGGAAGCGCTCGCCGAGGAACTGGCCCGCCGGCTGCATGTTCAGCAGCAGCGGTACGCGCTGGCCGACCTCGGTCCAGTCGGTGGCCGTCAGCTCGATGCCGGCATGCCGCGCCATCGCCGTCAGATGCGGCTGGGCGTTGGTTGAGCCGCCGATGGCGGCGTTGACGACGATGGCGTCGAGAAAGGCGTCGCGGCTGAGGATGCGCGAGGGCCGCAGGTCTTCGCGTGCCATCTCGACGATGCGCCGGCCCGTCTCGTAGGCCATCTGGCCGCGCTCGCGATAGGGCGCGGGGATGGCCGAGCAGCCGGTCAGTGACAGGCCCAGGGTCTCGGCGAGGGCGTTCATCGTCGACGCCGTGCCCATGGTGTTGCAGTGGCCGGCCGAGGGCGCGGACGCCGCGGCGATCTGGATGAAGGTCTCCTCGTCGATCTCGCCTGCGGCCAGGCGCCGGCGCCCGGCCCAGATGGCGGCGCCGGAGCCGACGAGCTGGCCTTCGAACCAGCCGTCCAGCATGGGCCCGCCGGACAGCACGATGGCGGGGATGTCGACGGTGGAGGCCGCCATCACCTGGGCCGGCGTCGTCTTGTCGCAGCCCGTCGTCAGCACGACGGCGTCCAGCGGATAGCCGTGCAGGATCTCGACCAGGCCGAGGTAGGCCAGGTTGCGGTCCAGGGCCGCGGTGGGGCGGCGGCAGTTCTCGAAAATGGGGTGCAGCGGGAACTCCATCGCGATGCCGCCGGCGTCGCGGATGCCGTCACGCACGCGTTTCGCCAGCTCGAGATGGATGCGGTTGCAGGGGCTGAGGTCGCTGCCGCTCTGGGCAATGCCGATGATGGGTCGGCCCGAGCGCAGCTCGTCGGGCGTGAGGCCGTAGTTCATGAAGCGCTCCAGGTAGAGCGCTGTCATGTCGACATGGTCGGGGTTGTCGAACCAGTCCTGGGAACGCAGGCGGCGCGTCATGCCGCGCGCCTGTTCAGATGCTTCATCAGCGCGCCGACGCCATAGGTCCAGGGCGGCAGCGCGTCGCTGCGCTGCACGGTGTTGACGAGGGCGCCGAGAGCCGGGCTGGCGATGGTCACGCGGTCGCCCAGGCGATGCGTGAATCCCGCGCCGGGTGCGCCGCGGTCCTGGATGGGCGAGAACATGGTGCCGAGGAAGAGCATGAAGCCGTCGGGGTATTGGTGATGCCGGCCGCAGGCATGGCCCACCAGCTCCAGCGGGTCGCGGCTGATCTGCTGCATGCGGCTGAGGCCTTCGAGCACGAAACCGTCGTCGGCACCTTCGATGCGCAGGCTGACCTCGGCCCGGCGCACCGTGTCCAGCGTGAAGTGCTCGTCAAAGAGGCGGATGAAGGGGCCGATGGCGCAGGAGGCGTTGTTGTCCTTGGCCTTGCCCAGCAGCAGGGCGCTGCGGCCCTCGATGTCGCGCAGGTTGACGTCATTGCCCAGCGTGGCGCCGACCACCTCGGCACGGCCGTTGACGGCCAGCACGACCTCGGGCTCGGGGTTGTTCCACTGCGAGTCGGGATGCAGGCCGACCGCCGCGCCGTGGCCGACGGCCGACATGGGCTGGGCCTTGGTGAAGACCTCGGCATCCGGCCCCAGGCCCACTTCCAGATAGGGCGACCAGGCACCGCGCGCGACGAACTCGGCCTTGAGGCGTTGCGCCGCCTCCGAACCGGGGCGGATGCTGGACAGATCACTGCCGATGCTGTCGTGCAATTGGGCGCGCAGCTCGTGGGCGCGCGCCGCGTCGCCGCCGGCCTGGGCCTCGATGACGCGCTCCAGCAGGCTGACCGCAAAGGTCACGCCGCAGGCCTTGATGGCTTGCAGATCGCAGGGGGCGAGCAGTTGGGCTTCGGCGTCCAGGGCCTGGGCCAGCGTGGGGCCTTGGGCGTGGCGGACGAGGTGGAGCAGTTCGGGATGGTCCAGCAGCTCCGCCATCGTGGCGGCATGGGCGGAGAGGTCGACCAGGCGGCCGTCCCGCACAGTGACCAGGGCCGGGCCGCCGCTGTCGGGGCGCCAGATGCGACCGAGCAGCAGGGCGCGCTCAGCGTCGATGGGAAGCAAGGAAGGGAGCATGCCCAAATTGTGAGCGCTACCTAAATCGCTGCCAAGCGGGAGTGACCCGCCCTGCACGGCCTCAGACGATGAGGTACTCGGGGTATTTCTGCTGGATCTCGTCCACCGAAGCCAGCGTGCCGGACAGGTGATCGCGCACCGCATGCTGGGCCGCCTCGGCGTCGCCCGAGGCGATGGCTTCCAGGATGGCCAGGTGGGCGTCCAGGATGGACTCGGTCTTGCCGCTGCTGGGGATGTGCAGCAGGCGCAGGCGGTCGACATGGCCGGACATGCGCATGACCACCGACCACAGCCGCGGCAGGCCGGCCGCCACATACATCAGCCGGTGGAATTCCTTGTCGGCCGCGATGAAGCCCAGCCAATCCTGCCGGGCCGCGAGTTCCTGCTGGCGCGACAGCTGGGTGCGCAGGTTGTCGATGACGGCCTGGTCATGCGACAGGGCCAGCAGGCGCGCGATCTCGATCTCGATGGAGCGGCGCAGGAAATGGGCCTCGCGGGCTGCCGGCACGTCGATGCGCGTGACCTGGGTGGTGTATTGCGCCCGGATCAGCACCAGACCCTCTTCAGCCAGGCGCATCAGCGCATCGCGCACCGGCGTCTGGCTGACGCCGAAGCGCTGGGCCAGCACGCCGCGGTCGAGGGCGCAGCCCGGCGTCAGCTCCAGGGAAATGATGGCCGCCCGCAGCGCTTCGACGACCTGGGGTGCCGCGTGGCGGGTGGGATCCAGCGTGGTGTTCATCTCGGGTTGAAAGCCAAATCTGCCGCGCGGGCGCAAGGACAAGCCGTCATTGTCATCGCGGGCCGGCGCAGGCGTGGAGGCGGGCGAGGCATCTGAGAGCGCTATCCAGACTTCAGCAAAGTGGCAACGGGCAGCTCAATTTCGCCGCTGAATTTCACTAATACATTAGTACACACCCTCGTTGACGGCGGATGTCTCGACTCGTAAATTGAAAAATGTGCGCGCTACCATTTGATGCTGGAAACACTTCCGCCGGGGTCGCAGCGCTGGATCCAAGAACCATACGGAGACATCCATGAGCAAGCTTCCCCTGCGGCCGACGCGTCGCGCCCCTCCGCGCCTGGCCCTGGGCACGACGCTGCTGGCAGGCCTGGTCGCCCAGGCCTACGCCCAGACGCCCGCCGTGCCGCCGGCGCAGGACAACAAGCTCGACACCGTCGTCGTGACCGGCATCCGCGCCTCGCTGGAGAGCTCGGCCAATGCCAAGAAGAATGCCGTCGGCTTCATCGACTCGATCAGCTCCGAGGACATGGGCAAGTTCCCGGACAGCAACATCGCCGAGTCGATCTCGCGCATCCCCGGTGTCACGCTGACGCGCGAAATCACCGGTGAAGGCCTGCAGATCCAGATCCGCGGCCTGGGCACCAACTTCACCCGCGTGCTGCTGAATGGCGCGCCGGTGGCCTCGGCCTCGACCGGCCGCGTCGACTCGGGCAGCGCCAACCGCGAAGTCGACATGGACTTCCTGCCCGGCGAGTTGTTCAGCAACGTGACCGTCATCAAGAGCCCGACGGCCTCGATGATCGAAGGCGGCGCCGCCGGCATCGTCGACATGCGCAGCGCCCGGCCCTTCGACCGCAAGGGCTTTCGCACCGCCTTCACGCTGACCGGCACCAAGAACCAGCAGGCCGACGACTGGGGCAACCGCGGCTCGGCCCTGGTCAGCAACACCTGGGGCAATACCTTCGGCGTGCTGGCCGGCGTGGCCTGGTCGACCAACAAGGTCAAGACCACCGGCTTTGAATCCATCGGCTGGACCAATGCCAACCTGCTGGCCTCGCAGAGCAACAGCGCCACGCGCAACAGCACCGGCGGTGGCAACTGGACCATCCCGGGCACGGTGCCGGCCAATGCCGGCAACGGCCTGACCACCGGCGCGGCCATCGACCAGGCCTTCCTGCTGGCCAAGAACCCCGGCCTGACCATCGACCAGATCGACAACGCCATCATCCCGCGCCTGGGCCGCGCCATGGTGGCCGAGGGCAACCGCGACCGCCGCAACGCCATCCTGTCGCTGGAGGCCCGGCCCAACAGCTCGGTGTCGATGTTCCTGGACGCCATATACGGCCGCAAGAAGAACGAGTTCGAGCGCAGCGACATGAACTGGGTCGGCCGCAACGGCTCGTCCATTCCGCTCAACATGACGGTGGACCGCACGGACTGCTCAGGAGGCTGCGTCGTCACCAAGGGCACCTTCGCCAACTCGCAGTACTTCCTGGAATACCGGCCCTACACCGAGGACACCCAGTTCCACAGCATCAACCCCGGCATCAACCTGAAGATCATCGACGGCCTGAGCCTGGATGTGCAGGCCAACATGACGCGCAGCGACTTCCATCGCCAGTCGCCGACGGTGCTGTTCCAGACCGCGCTGGGCTCAGGCATCACGACCGAGTACGACAACACCACCGGCATCCCGACGCTGAAGGCCACCAACACCCTGACCGGCGCGACCGACCTCCTGAACACGCCGGCCGCCTTCGGCTGGAACGGCGGCCGCGTCAACGTGCAGGAGGAGAAGCGCCAGGTCCGCACCTCGGGCCTGCGCGGTGCCATCGACATCGACGCCAACATCATGGACATCAAGGTGGGCGGCGCCTATGACAACGTGTCGCGCCGCATCGAGTCGCTGAACAACGACAACTACTGGTCCAACATCGTCTGCGGCCGCAACCTCAACGTCTTCCTGCCGGCGCCCAACACCACCAACAAGAACGGCTGCAACGGCACGGGCGCCGCCGGCTCGGCCGCGGCCGACTACCCGGGCTTCGGCACCGGCTACACGGCCGGCCAGACCGGCCTGCAATACCTGGGCTCGGCCATTCCGAACTCGGCCGTGCCCAGCTATCTGGTGCCCAACTCGCGTGGCTTCGTCGCGCTGGACTGGGGCAAGTTCGCCAAGGACGCCAACTACGCCGCCGCCCACGAGACCGCCGTGCCCGGCACCGGCGGCACCAACACCGGCGTCAACCCCGGCTACTTCCAGGAGAAGGTGACTTCGATCTTCGTCGAAGGCAATGGCGAGACCTCGGTGTTTGGCAACAACCTGCGCTACAACGGCGGTGTGCGCTACGCGACGACGCAGCAGACCTTCGCCTCGCTGAGCGCGCCGGCCGACCCGCGCAATGCCACCCTGCTGGACGGCGGCCGCTATCCGACGCCCATCGTCGAAGCCCTGACGACGACGACCTACAGCAATGTCCTGCCTTCAGGCAGCGTGGCCTACAACCTGCGCTCCAATGTGCTGGCCCGCGCCTCGGTGTCCAAGACCATCACGCGCGCGGACCCCACGTCGCTGCGCGCGCTGACGGCCAGCTTCACCGATCCGGCAGCCCAGAACGGCACGCTGACCAACCCGGACCTCAAGCCCTACGAGTCCAAGAACACCGACCTGGGCCTGGAGTGGTACACGGGCCGCGAGGGCTATCTGGCGCTGGCCTATTTCAAGAAGGGCATCAAGGGCTTCACGGCCAACCGCAGCTTCAACGTGCCCTTCAGCGACCTGAACCAGTACGGCGTCAACTGGACCAGCGGCCTGACCCGCGACCAGCGCCGCGCCCTCTATCTGCGCGCCGGCTACGCCAACCCGCCGGCCGACCTGGACGCCCTGCCCACCGGCCAAGCCCTGACCGACATCAACAACCTGCCCATCACGCTGCAGCAGACGCAGAACACGGCCGACAAGCTCTTCATCAAGGGCTGGGAGTTCACGGTGCAGCAGCCGCTGGACATCGTGACCTCATACCTGAAGGGCTTCGGCGTCAGCGCCAACTACACCAAGGTCAAGCAGTCAGGGGCCAACGTCGCCATCGGCGTGCCGCCCTACACCTACAACCTGGCGGCCTATTACGAAGGCACCTATGGCGGCTTTCGCGTGACCAAGAACTTCACCAAGGGTTCGCAGTCCAGCGGCACCGGCCAGAACGGCATCACGGCCGCCGCCTTCTATGGCCTGGACTATGCCCAGGTGGACTTCACCTCGCGGCTGAACATCGGCGAGATCCTCGGCGCGGCCATCGGCTGGAAGAAGGACCTGCAGGCCACCTTCGACGTCTTCAACGTCAACAAGGCCTCGCAGCGCACCAACTTCCAGTTCGCCAACGCGCCCTATGCCATCTACGAGCCGGGTCGCACCTACCAGGTGGGCCTGCGCGCCAGCTTCTGATCCTTTCGAGTGTGTCTCCGCCAGCGGTCCGGGTGTGGCCCGCTGGCGGTTCGGTGAGAGCGACTGCCGGCCAGGCAGGCTCTCACCTTTTTATTGCGGCCGCCGCCTGCTCGCGCCTGAGCTCGGTGACGGTCTGGCCGGCGACGCCCCAGTTGTCGGTGTCTATCTCGTCGATGACGACAAAGGTGGCGGCCGGGTCCTTGTTCAGCACGCGGACCATCATCTCCGTCGCCTCGGCGATCAGTTGCTGCTTCTGCGCCAGCGTCACACCTTCGCGCGTGACCTCGATGCGGATATAGGGCATGGCCGTCTCACCACTTGCCGGCGCTCATGCCGCCGTCCACGGGCAGCACGACGCCGGTCGTGAAGGCTGCGCCGGCGAGGTAGAGCACCGCGTCGGCAATCTCCTGTGTCGTCGCGATGCGGCCAGCCGGCTGCAGCGTGTTCAGGAAGCCGTGCATGTCGGCCGTGTACATCGGCGTGTCGACGATGCCGGGTGCGACGGCCGCCACCTGCACATTGTGCGGCGCCAGCTCCAGCGCCAGGGCGCGCGTGGCCTGGTTGATGCCGCCCTTGATCAGCACCGGCAGCACGGCCGGCACACCCTGGATGGGCTGGGCTGCGATGGCCGCCGTGATGTTGATGATGTGGCCGGCCTTGCGCTCGATCATGTGCCTGGCCGCGGCCTGTGACGGGTAGACGAAGCCCTTCAGATTCGTGTCGACCAGAGCGTCCAGCTCGGCCGGTGTGTAGTCGACAAAGGGCTTGGCGTTGAAGATGCCGGCGTTGTTGACCAGGACGTCAACGCGACCGAAGCGTTCGACGGCGTTTTGCACGAGGCGGATCCCGGTGGCCGGGTCGGCCACGTCGCCGGCCACGGCAAGGAAGTTGTCGGCGTGAGCGCCCAGGCCGGTGGCAGCCTGCTGCAGGCGCTCGGCGTTGCGAGCGTTGCCGACGACGCGGTCGCCCAGCTTCAGGAAGGCGGCGGTAACGGCGAGGCCGATGCCGCTGGAGGCGCCGGTGACGATGACGGTTCGGGGAGAGCGGCTGTTCATGGATGACTCCAGGGTGTTGCGGGTGGAGTCAATTTATTGGCGATGTCGAAATCAATAAATAAGATCGAAGCCACTTCAGTATTTACTTCATGTAATTCATGAACCGGCAATTCGACGACTTGATGCTGGGCAGCCTGGAGCTCTTCTGCACTGCGGCGGAGCTGGGTGGCTTCACGGCTGCGGCCACCGCGGCAGGTGTGACACCGGCGGCCGTCAGCCGCACGGTAGCGCGGCTGGAGGAGAGGTTGGGTGTGCGCCTCTTTGTGCGCACGACAAGGCAGATCCGCCTCACCGACGCCGGCCAGGCCTACTACGAGCAATGCCGCCAGGTGCTGAACCAGCTGATGGAGGCCGAGCGCGAGGTCAGTGGCCGGCAGGTGGCACCCAGCGGCCTGCTGCGCATCAGCGTGCCGACGACCTACGGCCACCACCGCCTCCTGCCACGCCTGCCGGCGTTTCGCGAGCGCTACCCGGACATCCGCGTGGATGTGCACGTCAGCAACCGCAATATCGACTTTGCGGCCGAGGGCTATGACCTTGCGGTGCGCGTGCGCGCGCCGGCCGACTCGACGCTGATCGCCCGCCATCTGGAAGACGCCGAGCTGGTGCTGGTTGCCGCGCCCGACTATCTGCGCCGGCGCGGCGAGCCGCAGTCGCTCGACGACCTCGAGACGCACGACTGCATCCAGTTCGAACTGCCCAGCAGCGGCCGCACCATCCCCTGGCTGTTCCGTGAGGCCGGCCAGGATGTCGAGCGACAGACCATCGGCGGCACCAGTTGCTCCGATGATGTGCTGGCCGGCGTGACGCTTGCGCGCCATGGTGCCGGCGTCTTCCAGGCCTACCGCTTCACGGTGGAGGAAGAGTTGGGCCAGGGCCGCCTCGTCGAGTTGCTCAAGCCCTTCGGCGGCCGTTCGCGGCCCTTCAACCTGCTCTACCCGCATCAGCGGCATGTGCCGCTGCGGGTGAGGTGTTTTGTCGACTTCCTGGTGGGCGGGGTTGGCAGGCCCTAGAGGATCTCGAAGCGCACGTCGATATTCCCGCGCGTCGCATGCGAGTAAGGGCAGAGCTGGTGAGCGCCGTCGACCAACTGCTGCTTCTGCGTGGCGTCCAGGCCAGGCAGGCTGACGGTCAGCTTGACCGCCAGCGCAAAGCCCTGGTCGGCCGTCGTGCCCAGCGACACGTCCGCGTCGATGCTGACGTCATCGGGCACGCGGATGCCCAGCGGTGTGCCGGCACGGCGCATGGCGCCCATGAAGCAGGCCGAGTAGCCGATGCCGAAGAGCTGCTCGGGGTTGGTGCCGGGCTTGTTGGAGCCGGGCGGGCTGAGCTTGACGTCCAGCTGGTCGTCGCTGGACTTGCCCCAGCCCTCGCGGCCTCCGGCGGTGTGGGTGTGGGCGGTGTAGACAATTTTCTCGATGGTGCGCATGGTGGGCTTCCTTGTGGCGGATCAGGTATCGGGTTGTGCGTGACGCAGGGCCGCCAGGGCCATGCGGGCGACGTTGCGCGTCTCGCTGACGGGCGCTCCGCCCTTGGCGCTGACGCGCAGGCCACGCATGACGGTCAGCACGAATTCGGCAGCGGTCTGGGCGTCGAGGTGGGCGGGCAACTCGCCCTGAGCCTTGGCCGCCTCGACAGCGGCGCTCAGGTCGGCTTTGGACTGCTGGGCGCCGCGGCGCAGGATGTCGGCCACCTCGTCGTCGCTGACACCGATCTCGGTGGCCGTGTTGACCGACAGGCAGCCGCGCGTGCGGGCCACGCCGGTCGACGTCGCAATGGAGATCAGCAGGGTCTCGATGCCGGCCAGCGGCGTGGGCGCCGAGGTCAACACCTTCTGCAATGACTTGGCGCGTTCGCCCTGGTAGACCTTGAGGGCCTCCAGGAAGAGACCGCGCTTGCTCTCGAAGGCGTTGTAGAGGCTTTGGCGGCCGATGCCCATGGCCTCGACGAGGGTCGGCATGCCGGTGGCCTCGTAGCCGTTGCACCAGAACACCTCCATCGCACGGAGGAGGACTTCGTCCCTGTCGAATTCAGAAGGTCTTGCCATGGATCAAATTAAACTTGTTTTTGAACGATCAGTCAAGAATAATGACCTCCAACGATTTCGCCACCCCGCCGTCCCCGACATGAACCTCCATCGCCGAAGCTTCCTCACCGCCGCAACTGCCGTTGCCGGCGCTTCTTCCCTGCCGACCTGGGCTGCGGCCGCACCGCGCGGGTTTGGCGAACTGCGCCAGATCGAAGCCGGCGTCTTGAACGTGGGCTACGCCGACCTCGGTCCGCGCAACGGCCCGCCGGTGCTGCTGCTGCACGGCTGGCCCTATGACATCCACACCTATGAAGAGGTGGCGCCGCGCCTGGCCGAACAGGGCTATCGCGTGGTGGTGCCCTGGCTGCGCGGCTATGGCACGACGCGCTTCCTGTCCGAGGCGACGCCGCGCAACGCCCAGCAGACGGCCATCGCCGCCGATGCCATCGCCCTGCTGGATGCGCTCGGCATCCAGCAGGCCACGGTGGCCGGCTGCGACTGGGGCGCGCGCACCGCCTGCGTGATGGCGGCGCTGTGGCCGCAGCGCGTCAAGGCCCTGGTGTCGGTCAGCGGCTACCTCGTCACCAACGTCAAGACCGGCCCCCAGCCGCTGGCTCCGGCCGATGAGCTGGCCTGGTGGTACCAGTTCTATCTGGCCACCGACCGCGGCCGCGCCGGCTACGAGAAGAACCACCGCGACTTCGCCCGCCTGATCTGGCGCCAGGCCTCGCCCGATTGGCGTTTCGACGACGCCACCTTCGAGCGCTCGGCGCCCGCCTTCGACAACCCCGACCACGTCGCGATCACCGTCCACAACTACCGCTGGCGCCTGGGCCTCGCGGAGGGCGAGTCGCGCTATGACGCGCTGGAGGCCAGGCTGGCCACGGTGCAGAGTGTGGCCATGCCGGCCATCACGCTGGAAGGCGACGCCAATGGTGCACCCCATCCGCCGGCAGCGGCCTACGCCAGGCGCTTCACCGGCCACTACGAGCACCGCGAGCTGAAGGGCGGCATCGGCCACAACCTGCCGCAGGAGGCTCCGGCCGCCTTCGCCCAGGCCGTCATCGACGTCAGCAAGGCAGCCTGATCGGACATTCGTCCAATGTTCGCCAGGGCGGGGAAAAGAGACAGTTCGTTCTGTCCCAACCCATCCAGGAAACCACCATGACCTTCGCCAAGCTCTCCATCGCCGCCGCTGCTCTCGCCATCGGCTTCGCTGCTCAAGCCGCTGAACCGCAGCAACCTTCCGTCGTCATCGTCCACGGCGCCTTTGCCGACGGCTCCGACTGGGCCAAGGTCATCCCGCTGCTGCAGGCCAAGGGCGTGCGCGTGACGGCCGTGCAGAACCCGTTGACTTCGCTGGACGACGACGTGGCCGCCGCCAAGCGCGCCATCGACGCCGCGCCCGGCAAGGTCGTCCTCGTCGGCCACTCCTGGGGGGGCACCGTCATCACGCAAGCCGGCGCCAACGACAAGGTCGCCAGCCTGGTCTACATCGCCGCCTTCGCCCCCGATGTCGGCCAGGCCGTTGGTGAACTGGGCAAGGCCTATCCCGCGCCCGTCGGCCTGTCCCACCTGGTGCCCGACGCCGCCGGCTTCCTGCGCCTGTCCGACGAAGGCATGAGCAAGCACTTCGCCCAGGACCTGCCGGCCGCCCAGACCGCCGTCATGGCCGCCACCCAAGGCCCCATCGCCGGCAAGGCGTTCGGCGAGAAGGTCAGCGTCGCTGCCTGGAAGAGCAAGCCGAGCTGGTACCTCGTCGCCGGTAACGACCACATGATCCAGCCCGCCCTGCAGCGCGACTTCGCCAAGGCCATGGGCGCCAAGGTCAGCGAGGTCAAGACCAGCCATGTGCCTCAGCAGTCCGCCCCGGCCCAAGTCGCGGCGACCATCCTGGACGCCGTGAAGCACTCTCAATAACGATGAACCTCAGCAGCGCCTCCATCCCCGTCTTCGACGTCATCTGCGCGCTGGCCTTTGTCGGCGACCTCAGCATGGGCCAGCCCGTGGATCACTCCGCGCGCACGGCCTGGCTGGCGGCTCGCCTGGCCGAGGCCAGTGGCTGCGGGCCCCAGGCCCGCGTCGATGCGGCCTGGGCGGCGCTGCTGCGCTGGTCGGGTTGCACGGCCAATGCGCCGGAGTTCGCCGACCTGATGGGCGACGACGTCGGCGGCCGGCGCGCCATGCTGGCCCTGACCTCGCCGACCGAGATCGCCCGTGTCATCGGCAGCGTCGGCCCCATGGCCCGCATCCACTGCGAAGTCGCCGAGGACATCGCCCGCACCCTGGCCCTGCCCGACGAGGTCAGGGCCACGCTGCGCCACTGCTTCGAGGCCTTCGACGGCACGGGCCAGCCCATGGGCCTGAGCGGCGAGGCCGTGCCGCCGACGGTCTATCTCGTCGCCCTGGCCAGCGATCTGGAAATCCTGTCGCGCACCTATGGCCTGCACAGCGCGCTGCAGACCATCGCCGAGCGTGCCGACCACCGCTACCCGTCCCGCCTCGTCGAACTCGCGCGCGAACAGGGGGCCGACTGGATGGACGCCCTGGACCGCGGTGCCGCGAGCACCGAGGCGCTGAAGGCCGCCTTCGGCGACACCGGGCGCACCGCGGCGTTGGAACTGGTGGCCGATGTCATCGACCTGAAGCTGCCCTGGATGCTGGGCTTGTCGCGGCGCGTGGCCGACACGGCGCGACGTTGTGCCGCCCACCTGGGCCTGGACGAAGCCGCCCAGGGCCGCATCTACCGTGCCGGCCTCATTCACGGCATCGGCCGCTCGTCGGTGCCCAACAACGTGATCGAGGCGATCCGCCCCGTCGGCGAGGCCGATCAGGAAAAGCTGCGCCTCGTGCCCTACTGGGCCGAGCGTGCCGGCCGCCGCATCGAGGCCCTGCGCGACGAAGCCCTGCTGGCCTCCTTCATCGAGGAGCGCCTGGACGGCACGGGTTACTACCGCGGCGTCAGCGGCGAGGCCATCCCGCAGGAAGCGCGCATCCTCGCGACCGCGGCCTGCGCGGTGATGCTGCAGACGGCAAGACCCGGTGCCGCGGCGCTTGACGAGGCCACCGCGCTGCAACGCCTGCGCGCCGAAGCGGGCCGGCTCGACGTCACCACGGTCGAGGCCCTGACCGGTGCGCCCTTGCCCACCCGTGCCCTGCCTGCCGCCTCGCCGCTGACCGATCGCGAGGTTCAGGTGCTGAGCCGCATCGCCCAGGGCGAGAGCAACAAGGAGGCCGCCCGCGTGCTGGGCATCAGCCCGAGCACGGTGCGCGCCCACCTGGAAAGCGTCTTCCGCAAGCTCGAATGCTCGACGCGCGCCGCGGCGACGCTGAAGGCCATGACGCTGCGACTGATCTGACCGCCATGAAAAGACTTGTCGCCTTCCTGCTGGCCCTTTTCATGACGGCACTCGCCTCGGCTCAACCCAGCCTGCAAGGCGGCGGCGAATGGCTCAACTCGCCACCGCTGACACTCGCCGGCCTGCGCGGCAAGGTCGTGCTGGTCGACTTCTGGACCTATTCCTGCATCAACTGCCAGCGCACCCTGCCTTATCTGCGCGCCTGGTCGCAGAAGTACGGCCCCCAGGGCCTGGTCGTCATCGGCGTGCATGCGCCGGAGTTCGGCTTCGAGCGCGATGTGAAGCGCGTGCGCCAGGCGGCCATGGACGGGCGCCTGGACTACCCCATCGTGCTGGACAACGACTTCAGCATCTGGCGCGCCTTCAACAACCAGGCCTGGCCGGGCCTGTACTTCCTCGACGCCCAGGGCCGGGTGCGCCACCAGCAGTTCGGCGAAGGCGACTATGACCGCGCCGAGCACGTGATCCGCGAGCTGCTGCGCGAGGCCGGCAAGGCGCCGGATGCTGGCATGGCCCAGGTCGTGGCCAGCGGTGTGGGCGCCACGCCTGACCTCTCCAACGTTCGCTCACCCGAGACCTATCTGGGCCACGCCCATGGCGCCGCCCGCGGCATCCTGCCCGACCGCGTCAAGCGCTACGGCGGCGGCAGCCCGCGCCTCAACGAGTGGCTGCTGTCCGGCGACTGGACCGTGAAGGCCGAGTACGCCGAGCTGTCGGACGACGGCGGCGGCGTGGCGCTGCGCTTCCATGCCCGCGACCTGCACCTGGTGCTGGGCCCCGGCACGGAGGGCAAGCCGCTGGCCTTCCGCATCACCGTCGACGGCAAGCCGCCCGGCGCCGACGCGGGCGTCGATGTCGACGCCGAAGGGCGCGGTGTCGTCAACGGCGATCGCCTCTACCAACTCGTGCGCCAGCGCGGTCCGGTGAAGGAGCGGACCTTCGAGATCCGCTTCGACAAGCCCGGCGCGCGGGCCTATGCCTTCACTTTCGGTTGACCTCCAGGAGGACTTCATGAACACCTTGCCTCAATCGACAACGCCGATGCCGCCCGCACCGCGGCCCGCCGTCTCCTTCGCCCGCATGCTGGTGTTGGCCCAGCGGCGCTTTCGCGCCAACCAGCCCAACCCGGCCGCGGCCTGAGCTCAGAAAGAGATCGGTGGCTTGCCGCCACGCGGGCGCACCGTGGTCAGCGCGCTGTCCAGCGCCTCCAGCAATCGCCGCGGGTCCAGAGGCTTGGTCAGGTAGCGGTAGAAGCCGGCGGCCATGCCCGACGCCGCCGCCTCGGGCATGGCGTTGGCCGTCAGCGCGATGACGGGAATATGGGCCGTGCGCGGGTCGCGCTTCAGGATGGCCTGGGCTTCGCGGCCCGTCATCGTCGGCATGTTGTTGTCCATCAGGATGACGTCGGGCTGGTGTTCGCGCGCCATGTCGACGCCGAGCTGGCCGTTGCCCGCCGACAGCAGCCGGATGCCGCCGCGTGCCGCCAGCAGTTCCTCGACGAGCTTGAGGCTGGCCGGGTTGTCCTCGACATAGAGCACCGTGGCCGGGCCGCGCCGGGCCGGCTCGGCGGGCAACTGGGTGAGGGCGCCCCAGTCCGTCGCCTCGCGCGGCAGGGCCGGCTGGTCGGATGCCTGCAGGTCGACCCAGAACACGCTGCCTTCGCCGGGCGTGCTGTCCACGCCGATGCGGCCGCCCATCAGCTCCACCAGCCGCTGGGTGACGACCAGGCCGATGCCCGTGCCCTGTTCGGGGCCACCCTCCTGGCCGAGGCGGTTGAAGGGCTGGAACAGCGCCTCGACCTGGGCCGGCTGCAGACCCTGGCCGCTGTCCTGCACGGCCAGGCGCACATGGTTGGCGTCGCGGGCGCTGCAGCTGACATGCACCCAGCCCCGCTGGCGGTTGTACTTGATGGCATTGCTGACCAGGTTGAGCAGCACCTGCTTGAGCCGCATGCGGTCGGCCAGGGCCACCTCGCGGCAATCCGGCGTGAACTCCACGGTGATGCCGCGCTGGTCCGCCATCGGCTCGATCATGCGGCGGCATTCCTCCAGCACCTCGGCCATCAGCACCGGCTCGACCGACAGCTCCACATGGCCGCTCTCGATGCGGGCGAGGTTGAGGATCTCGTTGATCAGCGTCAGCAGATGCTTGCCTGCGCCGACGATGTGGTCGACGAACTCCTGGCGCCTCTCGGGCTTGGCGTCGGCGATGTTGGTGCCCAGCAGCTGGCCGAAGCCGATGATGGCGTTCAGCGGCGTGCGCAGCTCGTGGCTCATGCTGGACAGGAACTCCGACTTGGCGCGGTTGGCTTTCTCGGCCGTGGCCGTGGCCAGCCTGAGCTCCTCGTTGGAGCTTTCGAGCTGGGCCGTACGCTCGCGCACGCGGGCTTCCAGCTTCTCGTTCAGCCGCATGACCTCCTGGGCATGTTTCTCGATCTCGACCAGCATGCCGTTGAAGGAATCGGCCAGCACGCCGACCTCGTCGTCGGTCAGCTTGGGTGCGCGGCGCGAGTAGTCCTGGCGCTGCATGACGTCGCGGGCCACGTCGCTGATGCCGAGGATGGGCCGCACGACGGCGCGCTGCAGCCGCAGTGTCAGCAGGAAGGCGATGCCGAGGGCGACGATGGCGACGATGGCGGCGATGCCGAGGTAGGTCAGCACCCGGTCGAAGAGGGCGTATTCGGCGCGCAGATAGACGCTGCCGATGGTGCGCCCGTCCTGCACGATGGGCAGGGAGATGGCGATGTCGCGGTCGATGCGATGCACGCCACGCATCTCGACGCGGCCCGGCAGAGTGCCTTCCGCACCCTTGGCCGTGTAGGACGCGAAGCGCTCGCCCTCGGCACCGTAGAGGGCAGCCGCCCGCACGCGCGGCTGCAGGCGCAGCAGGGCCAGGTTCTCTCTGGCGACCTTGACGTCGTCGAACTCCAGGGCCGGCGCCGTCGATTGGCCCAGCAACTCGGCCTGGGCCTTCAGTTCTGCCACCCAGCCCTCGTGATAGGACTTGAGGTCATAGGCCACCATGGCGCCCAGTGCGACGAGCAGGGCGATCAGCGACGTCAGCATCGTGACGCCGAGCAGTCTGTGTTGCAGCGAGAGCCTGAACATCTATGACCTGCCTTCAACCCGTCGTGCCACGCCAAGCAGGCGCACGCTGATCTTGAGGCCGCTTTGCGTGGACAGCGGCAACAGGATGTCAAAACGCACCTTGTCGTCCACGACCACGAAATTGATCATGCCCGTTGCGGCACCAGGGTCAAGTTCCGTGACGGTCAGCACCGGCCGGCCTGACAGCGCGGTGAGCAGCCCGGGCGCCTGGGCGGCCATGCTGCGTGACACGAAGACGGCATGGACGCCTTCGGGCACCTCGCCGCGAGCGAGCCGGCGCACCTCCACGGGTCGGCCTGCCACCGAGCTGACCGCTGCCGTGCGGCGGAATTCCTCCACGACCGCCTCGCTGGCCAGCACGCCGATGCGAAAGGGCTCACCCGCGGCGCCCAGCACCTGGGGCGGCCAGTCGATGTAGTTACCGAACTTGCAGACGAAGGCCGCCTTGACCTGGTACTCGACCAGGGCGTCGTCGTCACCCGCCCGCGCCGCGGCCGCGCAGGCCAGCGTCGCAATCAGCAGCGTGCGGCGGGCGAGGGGGCCGTTCGCCATCACTGCCAACGCATTCGGACTTGAAGCTGGATGGTGCGACCGAACTCGGTACGCGTCTGGAGGTCCGTGAACTCGCCATGGCTGCCGGACAGGTTGCGAGCGGTCAGCGCGATGTCGACATCAGCCGACAGCCGCCCGCCCAGGCGCAGGTCCACCGCCGTATAGGCCGGCACGCTGGGAGCGCTCAGCGCACCGACATGGCGCAGCACCAGATCCAGCTCGCCTTCGCGCGGCAGGTTGAGGGCGGCGCGCAGCCGCCAGGTCCGGCGCGGCATCGCCCCTTCGGCCGCCGCCACCGAGTCGGCGGTGTCGATGCTGCCCGGCTTGAGCTCCAGGCGGGGCCGCAGCAGCGTCAGGCCGCCATGCAGGCGCAGCCAGGGGGCGGCCTGCAGGCTGCCCCAGGCTTCCAGCCCGCTGACCCGGCCTCTCATGCCATTGCCGAAATAGACCGTGGTGCCGCTGGGCGCCAGCTCCTGGGTGTGCAGATGGTCGTAGTCGCCATGAAAGGCGGTGGCCGACAGTGTCACGGCCGGGCTCAGCTGGCCGCGGTAGCCCAGCTCCAGCACATTGGCCGTCTCGGAGCGGAAGTCCGGGCCGCCGTTGAGGATGAAGGGCGGTTGCGCCGGGATGTAGACGTCGCGGTCCAGCCGGGTCGGCGCCCGCACCGTATGGGCGGCCGAGGCCCACCACAGTTGGCCGGGCACGGGCTGCCAGGCCAGGCGCAGATTGGGCAGGAACTCGTTGCCCGTGTAGTCATTGCGTTCGACGCGGGCGCCCAGCGTCAGGCGCAGGGACTCGGCCAGTGCCATCTCGTCCTGCGCGTAGAGGCTGGTCCAGGCCTGGTCCAGGCGCGCGGGCAGGAAGGCGAACTCCGGCGCGCCATGGCCGACCTGATCGCGCGAGCGGCGGTGGTTGGCGCCCAGCACCAGGGTGTGCTCGGGCGTGGGCCGCAGTGTGTACTGCAGCTCGAGGTCGGCGATGCTCAGCCTCTCGTCAAAGGTGGGTGGGTTGGCGCGCACGGTGCGGTCCAGATAGCCCTGCACGCTGAGCTCGCCGCCACCCAGCGGCTGCTCCCAGCGCGCCAGCAGATTGGCGCCAGACACGGTGATGGTGTCCAGCGCGAAGTCCACGCCCGTGATGTTGATGCTGCCCGGCAGCGGCTGGCCGTGATTGCCGCGGTAGCCATTGCCCTGCAGCGTGAAGCGCTCGGCACCGCTGCGGCCCCAGTCGGCGCGAAAGCCGCCGCGCAGCAGGTGGCCGGCATCCTCCACGCGGGTGCCGGCCGCCGTCTCGCTGCGCTCCTGGGTCGTGTGCTTGATGAAGAGCCGCATGTCGCCGCCGCCGCCCAGGGTCCAGCCCTGGCGCAGCATCTGGGCGCTCTCCTGGTTGCCGACGACCACCGAGGCCAGCGTGCCGCGCGTGGCCGTGGCGCTCCTGGTGATGATGTTGATGACGCCGTTGACGGCATTGACGCCCCACAGCGTGCTGCCCGGGCCGCTGCTGACCTCGATGCGCTCGATGTCTTCCAGGGCCACGTCCTGCACGTCCCAGAACACGCCGGCGAACAGCGGCGTGTAGACCGAGCGCCCGTCGATGAGGACGAGCAGCTTGTTGGCCGAATTGGCATTGAAGCCGCGCGCGCTGATGGCATAGCCGCCGGTGTAGACCTCGGCGACTTGCAGATTGGGCGCCAGGCGCAGGGCCTCGGGCAGGCGGGTCACGCCGGAGCGGCGGATATCGTCGGCTGAGATGACGAACAGCGAGGCCGGCGCGTCGGCCAGGCGCTGCTCGCGCTTGGCGGTGGACGTGATCGTGACATTGCCCAGCTCTTCCAGGCTGAGGTCGACCAGGGCTGTCTGGGCTGCGGCGGGCTGCGCCCATAGCGCGGCTGCTGCAATGCAACACGCCCCGCGCGGTGACAGTCCCATGCACCCTCCCAACGGTGACCTGGTTGGCCCACGATAACGCAGCAATCGGGCGGCGGCAACGCGTTCGTCCGTGACGAATGGCCGTTGGTCGTCCCCCTGGTTAGCCTGGGGTGATATTTCGCTGGATGGTGCCGTCATGTCTCGCCTGTTGCTGCTGGGCCTGGGTCTCGCCTGTGCCGTCCTTGCCCATGCCCAGACGCCGCCACCGCCCCGGGCGGGTGAAGCGGCGCTGAGCTGGCCGAGTGCCAGCGCCGCCCTGCGCAGCGAGGGCAAGGCGCCGGAGCTGCGCGCCCTGGTCTGGTATCCGGCCCGGTCCGACGCCCGCGAGGTCGACGTGGCAGCCGGCCCGGTCTTCAACGCCGGCCGGGTCGCACCCCGCGCGCCCTGGGCCGATGAGGCCCGTCATCCGCTGGTGCTGCTGTCGCATGGCTTTGGCGGCGCCGCACGCCAGATGACCTGGCTGGGCGAGGCGCTGGCGCGGGCGGGTTATGTGGCCGTCGCCGTCGATCACCCCGGCACCAATGGCGTCGACGGCGTGACGCCGGCCGGCGCCTATGCGCCCTGGGAGCGCGCAGCCGATCTGCGCCTGGCGCTGGAGCGCGTGCTGAACGACGCCTTCATCGGCTCACGCATCGACCGCGAGTGGGTGGGGGTCGTGGGTTTTTCCATCGGCGGCTGGACAGCGGCGCTGCTGCTCGGCGCCAAGGCCGACTTCGAGCGCTTTCGCGCCTTCTGCCGCAGCGCCCAGCGTGACGCCATCTGTGACCCTCAGGTCGAGTTCGACCTGAACTACGCGCGCCAGCGCGAGGAGCTGCAGCGGGTCGGCGCCGAACGCCTGCTGCTGGGCGAAGCCGGTGACTACCGCGAGCCGCGCCTCAAGGCCGGCGTGCTGCTGGCGCCGGCCCTGGCCCAGGCCATCGTGCCGGACAGCCTGGCGCGCATCGGCGTGCCGGTCCTGCTGATGGCGGGCGATGCCGATGCGGTCGTGCCGACGCCGAGCAACGCGGCCTGGCTGCAGCCGCAGATCCAGGGCTCGCGCCTGCAGGTCCTGCCCGGCGTGGGCCACTACGACTTCCTGTCGCTGTGCACGCCGGCCGGGCGCGGCATGCTGCCGCTACTGTGCGCGGAGCCCGGCCCTGCGCGGCGGGCGGTTCACGATCAGACCGTCGAGGCCGTGCTGGGCTTCCTCGCGCGGACGTTGCGGCCGGCGCCTTGATGCCGCCACGTCGGCCAGCAGCAGTTGCAAGGCCAGCGTCGCCAGCAGGGCCGGCGCCAGTTCGGCCTCGGCGCCGGTGACCAGCTGCAGCGGCGTGCCGCCGGCCTGGGCGCTCTCGGTGATCCACACGCCGCAGCTGCCGGGAAGGGGCGCAACGGTGCTGCCCAGGGCCAGGCAGACGCCCGGCGAGGTCGATGGCAGGTCGCCCGGCAGCAAGGGCCGCGCTGGAATGCCGGCCCGCCACAGCGACTGCAGGGCCATGTCGCGCAGTGGCGCGTGAGCCGTGTCGGCCAGCACATCCACCTGACGGGCGCCGGCCAGCGTTTCGGCAGCGAGGGCCAGCGTCGCGCCGTCCAGGCCGCGCAGGGCCTGGGTGCTGCGCATCAGCAGCGGGTGGCCGGCGGGGGCCTCGCTGGCGCCGCTGGCCAGGCTTTCTGCCAGCGCGCGCTTCAGGCTCTTGACGCCGTCGAAGCCCAGGGCGCGACAGAAGCGGATGACCTGGGGCTGGCTGACATCGGCCGCCTCCGCCAGGCGGGCGGTGGCCATCTCCAGCGCCGCCCGGGGGTTGGCGAGCACGACGTCGGCGACGCGGCGTTCGCAGCGGGTCAGATGCGCATAGGCGGCGCGGATCTGGCTGCTGATGGCGCCGCCGCTGACCTGCGTGTGCAGGGCCAGGTCCAGGGCGCGGGCGGCCCCGGTCCAGCCGGCCTCGTCTTCGGGTGCCAGGCGCAGGGCGCGCGCCCACGACACCGTGCACAGCGTGGCCAGGCCCAGGCGCCGGCTCAGCGTGTCGGTGGCCAGCTCGGTGTCCGTCATCAGCACGGCGTGGTGGACGGAGCGGTGCAGGGCGGCGAGGGTGTCGGCCAGGGCGGGCGCCAGCTGTGCGCCGTCGGCGACGCGCTCGTCGGTCGCATGGGCGCGGCGCCCGTCGGCGTGCAGCAGCAGGGTGTGCAGCCGCCCGTCCTGCCAGCGGGCGAGCAACCGGGGCCAGGGCTGGTGGTCCATGTCAGTCGAAGAGTCGGGCGTTGAACCAGCCATAGGCCGCAATGCCGGCATAGCAAAGCGCCGGCACGCCGAAGGAGGCCTGCAGGCCGATGACGTCGGCCGCATGGCCCTGCACGAGGGGCAGCAGCGCACCGCCGACGATGGCCATGCACAGCAGGCCCGAGCCCTGCGCCGTCTGCGCGCCCAGGCGATGCACGGCCATGCTGAAGATGGTCGGGAACATGATGGAGTTGCACAGGCCGACGGCCAGCAGGGCCCACATGGCGATGGCGCCGTAGGTGGTCACGCCGACCGCGATCAGGGCCACGGCCAGGGCCGCGTGCACGGCCAGCAGCCGGCCCGGTGCCATCAGGCGCATCAGGCCCACGCCGACGAAGCGGCCCACCATGGCGCCGCCCCAGTAGAGGCTCAGATAGGGCGCGGCCGCCGCCGCGCTCAGGCCAGCGGCTTCCTGCATGAAGTTGATCAGCAGGCTGCCGATACTGACCTCGGCACCGACGTAGAGAAAGATGGCCACGACGCCCCACAGCAGATGCGGGTGGGTGCGGGCGACCTGGACGGCCGATGTCGTTGCCGGTACGGCCTCGTCGGCGATGCGCGGCAGGCGGGCCAGCGCGAAGAAGCCGGCCAGGGCCAGCAGCGCGAGGGCCAGTGCCAGATAGGGGCCCTGCACATTGCCACTCCCGCCCGCCGGCAGGATCAGCACGCCCAGGGCCGGTGCGACGGCCGTGCCGAGCGAGTTGAAGGCCTGGGTCAAGGTCAGTCGGCTGGATGCGGTGCGCGGATCGCCCAGGGCCGCCACGTAAGGATTGGCCGCAACCTGCAGCACCGTGATGCCGGCCGCCAGCACGAAGAAGGCGGTCAGGAAGAGGGCATAGCCGGCGCTGACCGCAGGCAGGAAGAGCAGGCAGCCCGCCGCTGCGACAACGAGACCGAAGACGGCACCTCGCTGGTAGCCCAGGCGTTGGATCAGTCGGCCTGCCGGCAGCGAGACGAGGAAGTAGGCGCCGAAGAAGCAGAACTGCACCAGCATGGCCTGCAGATAGCTCAGCGTGTAGAGCGCTTTCAGGTGCGGGATCAGCACGTCGTTCAGCGCCGTCAGCAGGCCCCACATGAAGAACAGCAGGGTGACGATGGCGAGTGGCGCGCGGCTCTGGACCGGCAAGGGCAGGGCGGATGACGGGACGGACATGGGCTTACTGGGGAAGAGCGACGAATCGGATGGCCTGGCCGCCGCCAGGGGCCAGGCGCAAGGGCAGGGTGTCGGTGGACTTGACGGTGAGCTGCTCGGTCACGAGGTCGAAACGATGCTGGGCATCGCGGTAGTCGGCCTGGTCGCCGTCGCGGTAGATCTCGGCGCGGTAGCGGCGCCTGGGGTCGAGGAAATTGAGCGACAGCGTCAGCCGCCGGCCGTCGCCATTGGTGATGGCGCCGACATACCAGTCCTCGCTGCGCCTGTCCTTGCGCGCGATCGTCGCGACCTCGCCGAGTTCGCCGTGGATGACACGCGTGGTTTCCCAGTCGGTCGGTACGTCCCTGATGAACTGGAAGGCGGCGGGCCAGCGCTCGTAGTGCTCGATGAGGTCGGGCACCATGACGACGGGCGAATACAGCACCACGTAGAGGGCCAGCTGCTTGGCCTGGGTGGAGTTCAGCTTGCGGTCGCCGGCGCCGTTGAGGCTGACGATGCCGGGCGTGTAGTCCATGGGGCCGCTGAGCATGCGCGTGAAGACGAGATTGACCTCGTGGTCCACCGGATTGATGGGATCGCCCCAGGCATTGAACTCCTGGCCGCGCGCGCCTTCGCGCGAGACCCAGTTCGGATACGTGCGGCGCAGGCCGGTGTCCTTCACAGGCTCGTGGGTATCGACGGCGATCTTGTGTTTCGCCGCCTGCTGCACTGCCTTGAGGTAGTGGCGCACGCCCTCCTGCGACTCGGTGAAGCCGAAGTGGGTGCCGCTGCCATTGGCGTTCGCGAACTGGGCCGTGCCGGCATCGGTCACATAGCCCGACTTGACGACATCGACGCCGTGCTTGGCATACAGAGCGTAGGCCGCCTCCATCTGCGCCTCGTAGCGCGCGACATTGCCGCCGGTTTCATGGTGGCCGACGAGGTGCACGCCCTTGGCCTGGGCATAGGCCGTCACGGCCTCGAGGTCGAAGTCGGGCATGGACTTCAGGTAGTCGAAGGCGGAGGCGCTGCCGACCCAGTTGCCGTCCCAGCCGAGGTTCCAGCCTTCCACCAGCACGCCGCGAAAGCCGTTCTTGGCGGCGAAGTCGATGTGGCGCTTGGTGTTGGCCGTCGTCGCGCCATGCGTGGGGCCGCTGGACCAGCTCGACTTGTTCAGATGCATCTCCCACCAGACGCCGACGAATTTGCCCGGCTGGAACCAGCTGACGTCGCCGAGCCTGTTGGGCTCGTTGAGGTTGAGCTCGAGGTTGGACTCGTAGAGGGCAGCGGCCGAGTCGGCCACGCGCAGCGTGCGCCAGGGCGTGGCGAAGGCGCCCTGCTTGAAGACCGTGGCGCCGCTGGCACTCGGTGCGAGCTGGGCGCGCAGCTTCTGGCCGCCGACCTTGCGCACCCACATCGACGCGTAGTCCACCAGGGCCGCCTCGTGCAGGGCCAGATGAACGCCGCTTCTCGTGCGCATCGTCAGCGGCGTGTTGGCCAAGCCGACTTCGGCCAGCGGCGTGCGCTGCACCGGGTACTCCAGCACCAGGGCCTCGCCGGCCGGGATCCACCAGGCCGTGGCCGGCTCGGCGATGTCGAACTCGGTCAGCTCGTCGCTGATGCGGATGATGGGCAGTTGGGCCTGCTCCGGCAGTTCGTAGCGAAAGCCGAAGCCGTCGTCGAAGACGCGAAAGCGCAGGCCCATGGCGCGGCCGCCCTGGCCCAGCTGGGACAGCTCCACCATCAGCTCGCGGTAGTGGCTGCGCACGCGCCGGCTCTCGCCCCAGGGCTGCTCCCAGGTCTCGTCGTGCTCGGTGGTCTGCTGGCCGACCAGCTTGAAGCCGCCGTCCAGCTGATGCGCATTGGTCAGCAGCAGGCCCAGGCGCGAGGCATTGACCAGGGGCTTGCCGGCGCGGTCGACGCGGTAGGCCAGGCGGCCTTCGCCGGTCAGCTGCAGCGTGACGACGAGCTGCTTGTCGGGCGAAGTGACGGTGGCCAGCGTCTCATCGGCGCGGGCGGTCGTGCAGAGGACGAGGGCGAGGAGTGCGAACAGGCGGCGGGTCAGCATGTCTCGAGGTCCTTGGCGGCGGCGCAGTGAGCCTGGATGAAGTCCGCATGGCTGGGCATCTGCGCGACGCAGCGCTGGATGACGGCCCGGGTGTCCTCCAGATAGTCGTTGATTTCGCTTTCCGACAGGGCATCGGCGAGTGGATGGTGGGCGGCGGGTCGAATGCCTTGGCCATGCAGCACCTGCAGCCAGCCGACCTCGGAGAACAGCTCGTCGCCATGGCGCACGATGCGGCCACTGGCCCGCCACAGGTCGAGCTTGTTCTGCAGCGTGTCGGGCACGTCCATGGTGCGGACGTGGTTCCAGAAGCTGGTGTCGCTGCGCGTGGTCGCGTGGTAGTGCAGGATCAGGAAATCGCGGATGCGTTCGGTCTCGAAGTCGCTCTGGCGGTTGAACTCGGCGACGTCGGCGGCGTTGAAGCCCTGGTCGGGGAAGAACTGGATCAGCCGCGAGATGGCCGACTGCACGAGATGGAGGGAGGTCGACTCCAGCGGCTCCATGAAGCCCGAGGCCAGGCCGATGGCGACGACGTTGCGGTTCCAGACCTTGCGGCGGCGGCCGCTCTCGAAGCGCAGCACGCGGGGTTCGGCCAGGGCCTCGCCGTCGAGGTTGCGCATCAGCAGGGCTGCGGCCTCGTCGTCGCCCATGGCCTGGCTGCTGTAGACATGGCCGTTGCCGGTGCGGTGCTGCAGGCCGATGCGCCATTGCCAGCCGGCGGGCCGTGCGGTGGCGCGGGTGAAGGGCAGCAGGTCGGGGCCGCTGGCGCTCGGTACGACGACGGCGCGGTCGCAGGGCAGCCAGTGGTTCCAGGGCTCGTAGCCGGTCTTCAGGGTCTGCTCGATGAGCAGGCCGCGAAAGCCCGAGCAGTCGATGAAGAGGTCGCCTTCGATCAGTGCGCCGCCAGCCATGCGAACGCTGCGCACATGGCCGGTCTCGGCATGCAGTTGCGCGTCCAGCACACGGCCCTCGGTGCGTTGCACGCCCAGCTTTTCGGCGTAGCGCCGCAGGTGGCGCGCATAGAGGCCGGCGTCGATATGGAAGGCGTGCACGATCTCGGCCAGCGGCGAGGGGCCATGGCTGCTGTCGGCCCGCATGAAGCGCTGGGCGCGGGCGGCCGCACCGTTGATGGAATGGGCCCACAGGTCCGGCGCCAGGCCGGCCCGGTGCATGCGCAGCCAGTAGTGGTGGAAGGCCAGCGTGGTGGAGCGGTGGCCGATCTGGCCGAAGGCATGCAGATAGCGGTCGCCCAGGGCGCCCCAGTCGCACAGCTCAATGCCCAGCTTGAACGTGGCCTGCGTCTCGCGCATGAACTCGTTCTCGGCGATGCCGAGCAACTGGTTGAAGTGCCGGATCATCGGGATGGTCGACTCGCCGACGCCGACGGTCCCGATCTCCTCGGACTCGACCAGTTGGATGGTCACGCGGCCATGGGTCACCTTGGCGAGGGCCGCGGCCGTCATCCAGCCGGCCGTGCCGCCGCCGACGATGACAACGGTGTTCAGGTTGTTCTGCTGCATCACTGCACCAGCACGCGCCAGCCCCAGGCGGGCAGGGGCAGCGAGCTGCCGTCTTCGAGCTGCACGGCCGCGCCATCGTTGAAGTCCAGGTAGCGGCCGGCATGGCGGCCGCCCTTCAGCACGACGTCGACCGGCTTGGCGGAGAGGTTGAAGACGGCGACGACCTTGTCCTTGCCATTGCCGCGCACAAAGCTGAACACCTGCTTGGGCGCGCTGTTGGCCACCGGCTCCATGACGGCGCCGTCAGCACCGTTCCACAGCGCGGTGTTGCGCTTCTTCAGCGCGATGAGTTGCTTCAGCAGCTCGCCTTCGGGCGCGTCCTTCCACAGGATCGGGTCGCGCTCGAAGAAGGCCAGCCGCCGGCTGTTGCCGGCCTCCTGGCCGTTGTAGATCAGCGGCATGCCTTCGCTGATGAAGCTCAGCACGGTGGCTGCTTCCGCGCCGGCGCCGAAGATCTCGTGCTCGGTGCCTTCCCAGGCGTTCTTGTCGTGGTTGGTGGTGTAGAGCAGGCGATAGGCCTCGCGCGGGAAGAACTTGCGGTTCCACGCGTAGTAGGGGTAGAGGGAAGTCGCGTCGGCGCGGCCCTCGGCGATCAGCTTCATTGCATCCCACCAGGTCCAGGAGTAGGTCGCGTCGAAGGCCTTGGCGTGCAGGTCGCGGCTCTCCCATTCGGCGAGCAGGAAGACGGGCTTGATGGCACGCAGTTCCCTGGCAGTCTGTTCCCAGAAGTCCAGCGGCGACAGACCGGCCGCGTCGACGCGGTAGCCATCGACACCGGCCTCGCGCACCCAGTACTTCATGGCGTCGGTCATGTAGCGACGCAGACCCGGCTGGTCGTAGTCGAGGTCGATGATGTCGTCCCAGTCGTACCAGGGCGTGGGGCGGAAATGGCCCTGCTCGTCGCGGTCGTACCAGTCGGGGTGGCTCTGGACGAGCACGTTGTCCCAGGCGGTGTGGTTGCCGACCCAGTCGAGGATGACCTTCAGCCCGAGCGAGTGAGCGGTGGCGACGAAGCGCTTCAGGTCGGCCAGCGTGCCCAGCTCGGGGTTGACGGCGAGGTAGTCGCTCACGGCGTAGGGGCTGCCCAGTGCGCCCTTGCGGTGCTTCTCGCCGATGGGGTGGATGGGCATCAGCCACAGGATGTCCACGCCCAGGGTCTTCAGCCGCGGCAGCTGGGCTTCGGCGGCGCGCAGCGTGCCCTCGGGCGTGAACTGGCGCGTGTTGATCTGGTAGAGCGTCGCGTTGCGCGCCCAGGCCGGGTGCTGGATGTGCACATAGGGCTTGGGCTGGTCGACGGCGAGAGGCGCGGCAAAGGCAGTGCCGGCGCATGCCAGCAGGGCAGCGGCAACCACTTGGAGAAGTTTTGTCACGATGTCAGGCGGTGAATGCCACGCCCGGATGTGGATCCGGGCGTGGCATGGACTGAAGGGTCATGCCCAGCCGCTTGCAAGCGGCTGGTCCTTCGGTAGGCGTCGGGCAGCCCGCAGTGGGCTGCCCTCGGCCCGACCTCAGAACCTGTAGTTCAGCCCGAGGCGATACGTCTTCCCGTACACCACCTTGTTGGTGATGATGCTGCGGTCCGTCGTGAACTCCTGGAAGGGCGTGTTGGTCATGTTGTGGCCCTGCAGCAGCACCGACAGACCCTTGAGCCAACCTTCCTGGAACTCATAGCCCACCTGCGCGTCGACGATGGTTTCCCCCTTGATGAAGGTGAACTGCGAGTCGCTGCGGTAGTCCAGGATCTGGCCGATGAAGTCCGAGCGCTTGTGCGCCGCCCAGGCGAGCTGGAAGCCGTGCTTCTCGTAGTACAGGCGCAGCGTCGTCACGTTCTTGGACAGGCCCGGCAGGCCGATCTCGTTGACGACACCCGCGAACACCGGTCCGTTCTGCGGCGACACGAAGCCGCTGGTGGGCAGGCGCACCGAGCTCGACGTGTAGGAGTGGTTCAACTGCGCACCGAAGCCGTCCAGCCAGTCGAAGGCCATGCGCCCCGGCAGGTTGATGGCCAGCTCGAAGCCGTGCATGTTGCCGCCCTGGCCGTTGACGGGCTGGGTCAGGAAGCCCACCGTCGAGCCCTTGTAGGGGCCGTGGTCGGGCAGCGGCGTCGTCGCGCTGGTGTAGGGCGCGAAGTCGAACTCGCGCGGCGCGTTGATGACGTAGTTGTCCAGCTTCTTGAAGAAGGCCGCCAGGCTGATGTAGCCGTATTTGTCGAAGTACTTCTCGTAGGACAGGTCCAGGGCCTTGGCCGCATAGGGCTTGAGCTTGGGGTTGCCGGAGAAGCCCGTCAGCGCCGGCTGAACGGCCGTCGCGTTCTGCACGCCGAAGTCCAGGCTGGCCTTCATGTTGTCGAGGTTGGCGCGCGCCACCTGCTTGCCGGCCCCGAGGCGCAGCAGCTGCTGGTTGCCGAGCTCGAAGGTCAGGTTCAGCGAGGGCAGCAGGTGGTAGTAGCTGGTGCCGTCGGTGCGCACGACATAGGGGCAGGTGTCGACGGTGATGCCCGTGCACTTGGCCAGGTCGACCTGGTTGCCGCTGGAGGTCTGGTTGGTGTGCACCAGCTGCAGGCCGATATTGCCGCTGTAGGGTAGGCCGCCGAGGTCGCCGCTCAGGTCGGCCTGGGCAAAGGCGGTGGCCACCTTCTCACCCACCGTCCAGTTGCGCGACAGCACGGTCGCGTCCACCCAGCGATTGATGGCGTAGACGCTGCCCAGCGAGCCGGTCGGGTCCCAGGAGGCGACCTCGATGCCCGAGGCGCCGGCGAGTGCCGTGGACGCGCCGGGAATCTTGGCGGTGGCGTAGCCGTCGGCACCGTTCAGGATGGACAGCCGGCCTTCATCGCCCAGGCGTGCCTTGTCGCGCTTGTTGAGATTGATGCCGAACCGGGTGCCGACAACGGGCCCCCATTCGACATCGTGGTGGGCCGTCAGGCGCACGCTGGTCAGCTTGTCGTCGATGGTGGGCAGGGCGGCATAGCCGGCCTGCGGGGTGGCGGGGCCCCCGCCCCAGCCGTCGACGTCGGTCAGCAGTGCGAAGTTGCGGTCGGCGAAGTTGCCGCTGGTCGTGTACTTCACGTCGGCGAAGTTGCTGCCGTTGAAGCCCGTCCAGCTGATGCTGGCGAGCTGGTTGGCCGGCGTGTTGCCGGGCTGGCCTGCCGTCGTCTCGAAGTTGCTGATGTTCTTGACGCCGTGGGAGCGCGACAGGTCGGCCTCCCAGCGCCAGTCGCCGGTCTTCAGTTCGCTGTTCACGCCCAGGGCCAGCAGGCGGTCCTTGTTCGAGAACATGTGGTTGCGCACCACGCCCTTGTAGTTGTTCATGGTGCCGCTGGTGGCGACGCCATTGGCGATGGTCGCGTTGCTCAGCACGCCATTGGGGTCGTAGCCGCCGGCGCCGAAGGCGATGGCGCCTTCCAGGCCGGTCTGCTTGGTCTTCTCGGTGCCGGCGCCGTAGAAGACGTCGGCCGTGGTCTTGAACTCGCTGTTGGGCTTGTACTGCAGCGTCAGCGTCGCGCCGTCGCGGGTGCTCTGGCGGCGCTGGGTCTCGTACTTGAAGCCACCGGGCACGGCGACCTGCTGGCCGTTGTAGTCGACCTGTGGTGCCCAGCCGCCCCAGCTGTCGAAGCGCTGCTCGCCGCCGTTGTCCTCACGCGAGCGGCTCAGCGCCACGGCGACGCCCAGGGTCTTGTTGGCGAACTGGTCCACATAGACCAGGCTGGTGCGGTTGCCCGAACCGACCTCGACGCCGGAGTCTTCGCCGATGCGCTCCTTGCGTGCGCTGACAGCGATGGTGCGCCTGCCGTAGTCCAGCGGGCGGATGGTGCGCATGTCGACCGTGGCCGACAGACCCTGGCCCACCAGGCTGGCGTCGGGCGTCTTGTAGATCAGCAGGCTGGCCAACAGTTCGGCCGGGAAGAGATCGAACTCGGGGCTGCGCGCATCGCTGGTGGAGGCCACTTCGCGGCCGTTGAACAGCGAGCCGCCGAAGGCCGGGGCCATGCCGCGCACGCTGACGCCGGCGGCCTTGCCGTTGACCTTGCTGCGCTGCACGGCGATGCCGCTGACGCGACCCAGGGACTCGGCCACCGTCACGTCGGGCAGCTTGCCGATGTCCTCGGCCGAGATGGCTTCGACGATGGAGGAGTTGTTGCGCTTGACGGCGATGGAGTCCTCGACGCTCTTGCGGATGCCCGTCACGACGACAGTCTCCAGCGATTGCGGCGCGGCCTCCTGGGCCTGGGCGGCGGAGCTGCCCAACAGCAGCAGGGCGCAGGCACGCGTGATCGGAAGGACAGCGGGGAGGGTGGTGTGGAGCCCGCGCGCTCGCGGCTGGCGCGGCGCTCGTGCGGCTGGCAGATGAGCCATGGGTTTGCCTCTCGAATGTTGTAGTGGTCGGGTCCGGTTCTGCCAACGGCCACCAGGTCGCGAGTCCGGTGTGTCGGGTGAACGGCCGCCATGCTCCCGATTGTGGGAAGGCCGCGCAATCCGGAGCGTGAGCCGCTGAAGAATCTCTATAGACAACTTTCAAACGGCGCTGAAGGAATCCTGAAGATTCCGGTTTTGGCCTTTATCCATCGGCGTTCTCGCGCGTTTTCCGGGGCTTGTGCGCGTTTCGCCCAAGCCACATTCAGGGCATGCGTCGCTAGACTTTCGGCCGTGAAGATCTATCTGATCGAAGACGACCTCAACATCGGCCAGGCCCTGCTGACGGTGTTCAAGGACGAGGGCCACGAAGTGGTCTGGGTGCGCATGGCCCATGACGCTGTCGAGCGGCTGCAGGCCGAGGATTTCGACGCCGTGCTGCTCGATCTCGGCCTGCCCGACGGCGACGGCAACGAGGTGCTGAAGCGCCTGCGCGCGGCCGGCCTGACCGTGCCCGTCCTCATCATCACGGCGCGCGACGGCCTGCAGGACCGGCTCAAGGGCTTCGACAACGGCGCCGACGACTACCTCATCAAGCCCTTCGAGATTCCCGAACTGCTGGTGAGGCTGCGCGCCATCCTGCGCCGCAGCGGCGCCCACGGCGAGGCCGAGGCGCTGTGGAACTTCGGCAACCTGGCGCTGGAGGAAAAGCGCATGCGGGTGACGCTGGACGGTGCGGCCATCACCCTGTCCAAGACCGAGTACGCGCTGCTGCTGACGCTGATGAAGCAGAGCGACCGCGTGCTGACGCGCGCCGAGCTGGAGCGCCGCGTGCTGCCCTTCAGCGACGGCGCGACGCTGGACGTGCACATCTCCAATCTGCGCAAGAAGATCGGTGACGGCCACATCCGCACGGTGCGCGGCGTGGGCTACATGATGCAGAGCGGCCGTGCCTCCTGAACAGTCGCTGTTCCGGCGGCTGCTGTTCGGCTTCAGTGCGGTCACGCTTTTCGTGGCGCTGGCGGGGTTTCTGTACGTGGCCTGGGAGGCGCGTGAGACCCAGCGCTCGCGCACGGCCAGCGAGAACTCGGCCCACACGCGCGAGCTGCTGATGCATCTGGCCGACATCGGCGACCAGCCGCAGCGCGTGCGCCTGGCCGCCGAGGCGCTGGAAGCCGTGCGGGCCGAGATGTTCCGCCAGCTCGACTACCACTCCCAGGTGCGGGTGCGCGTCTGGCAGCGCGGTGAGCTGGTCTACAACTCCAGGCCGGCCCTGCCCGAGAGCCTGCCCCTGCCGGGGACCGAGCATGAAGGCAATGCCTGGGTGCAGGCCGTCGAGCGTGATGCGGCCAGTGGCCTCGTCGTGGAGCGCAGCCACGAGGTCGACGACCGCTGGATGCTGAGCTTCTCGGGCGTCAGCTTTCTGCTGCGCTCCACCATCTTCAGCCTGCCGCTGCTGCTGCTGCCGGCCTGGTTCATCATCGGCATGGGCCTGAAACCGCTGCGCACCTTTGCCTCGGCCATCGAGAACCGCTCGGCCCAGGATCTGACGCCCCTGCCCGACACGACCTACCGTGAGCTGTCACCGCTGGTCACGGCCATCAACCACCTGATGGCGCGCTTGAGGCGGCGCATCGAGCATGAGCACGAGTTCTTGTCCGACGCCGCGCATGAACTGAAGACGCCGCTGGCCGCCATCCAGATCAATGCTCATCTGCTGCAGAGCCCCAATGGCGATGTGCAGCGCCGTGCCGAGGTCAGCGCCGGCCTGCGCGACGGCGTGGCGCGGGCCAACCACCTGGTGCAGCAGCTGCTGTCGCTGGAGCGGGCGCGTTCGGATGCGGAGGAGGCCCTGCCGCTGCTGTCGCTGGAGACCCTGGTGTGCGACCGCCTGGCCGCCGCCGCGCCTCTGGCGGTACAACGCGGCATCGAGATCGACTTCCACGCCGACTCGGCCTGCGAGCGGCCCCTGCACCAGGAGACGGTCTGGGCCCTGGTGGACAACCTGATCAGCAACGCGATCAAGTACTCGCCGGAGAACGGCCGCATCGCCGTGCGCCTCACGGCGCGGGAGGGTGGCGGCTGCCGCTTGAGCTTCAGCGACCAGGGCCCCGGCATTGCCGAAGCCCTGCGCCAGCGCGTGTTCGAGCGCTTCTACCGCATCCCTGGCCAGGAACAGAGCGGCAGCGGCCTGGGGCTGGCGATTGCGGAACGGGCGGCGGCGCGCAACGGCGCCGGCATCCGCCTGGACGCCGGGCCCGAAGGCCGCGGCCTGCTGGTCACCGTGGAGTTTGCTTAGGGCTGTTTTTTTGCAGCAGCCACAGCAGCACGCAGACGATCAGCGTGGTGCCGATGAGCACATTGCCCACCCAGGGGAAATGCGCCAGCTTGCCGTCGGTGCCAATGGTCACGATATGGCCTGACACCAGGGCCGCGAGGCCGCCGGCCAGCTGCTGAAGCGCAGCGTTGATGGCCGTGAAGGCGCCGCGCTGCTCGGGCGCCGGGATGCCGGTGACGACGACCTGCCAGGGCACCATGCGCGAGAAGATGCCGGCGAACAGCACGACGTTGACGATGACCAGCGTCGTCAGCGACGAGGGGCCCAGCCGCGTGTAGATGGCCACCATGGCGATGGTGACGGCGCTGCCCGTGAAGAAGACGGGCAGGGGGCCGAGGCGGTCGACAAGGCGCCCCACCAGCGGCGCGACGAACATCGTGCTGATGCCGGTGACGAGGTAGACGATGGGCAGGTGGGCCAGGTCGATGCCGACGTTGTTCACCGAGAAGGCGCTGGCGAAGGGCATGATCATGAAGCCGCCCGTCGTCAGCAGGGCCGTGATCAGGAAGGCATGCAGATGGCGTTTGACGGCCACGGTGTGCCAGAGGTGGGCGAAGGCGCTGCGGTCGTTTTGCAGCTTCAGGTGTGCGTCGACCGGTTGCATGCGCCAGGCGATCAGCAGGCCTCCGACGGCGCCGAAGGCCACCAGGGCCAGGAAGGGCGCATGCCAGCTCCAGTGGGTGGCGAGATACAGGCCGAAGGGCAGGCCCAGCACCTGGCTGGCCGCGAAGCCGCCTTGCAGCAGGCCCATGACGCGGCCGCGCAAGGCCGGCTCGAACAGGTCGGCCGCGATGGCCATGACGATGGAGCCGATGACGCCGCCGAACAGGCCGGTGACGATGCGCGCCAGCAGCAGCGATTCGAAGCTGCCCGCGAGGCCGCACCACAGCGTGCCGAGCAGGAAGCCGCCGAAGAAGAACAGCAACAGCTTCTTGCGGTCGAAGCGGTCGGCAAAGCCGGCGGTCAGGATGCCGGAGATGCCGGCGCTGAAGGCATAGGCCGACACGACAAGGCCGAACTGCTGGGCCGACATCGACATGGCCGGCATGATCATGGCGCCCAGCGGCGACATGATCATGAAGTCCAGGATGACGGCGAACTGCAGCAGCGTCAGCAGGCCGGTGGCGAAACGCTGATAGGGCGTGAAACTGGGCGGCGCGGCGGCGCCGGGGGCGGTGGTACTGGCTTGGGGCATGGGTGGGCTCGGTGGGCAGCGGCGGGAAGGGCGGCTGCAGTGTCCTCAAGGCACCGGCCCAGACGTGACAGCAGGGCGGGCGTAGATGAATAGGTTCCTATTGATATTAAGATAGGGGCCTATGTAAAGTCAAGGGCTGTTCATCGGTCCTTTCCGAGCGTTCAACAGCAACCGCCATGCCCGAGTCCCGTCCTTCCATGCCGCCGCTGAAGCTGATCGGCCATGTGCACCGCGGCTTCCAGCGCATGGCCGACCAGTTGCTGCGCGACCAGGGTTTTGCCCTCGGACAGCTGCCCGTGCTGATGGCGCTGAAGGACGGCCGGCCGCGCTCCCAGGCCGAACTGGCTCGCCTGGCCAATGTCGAGCAGCCCAGCATGGCCCAGCTGCTCAACCGCATGGAGAGGGACGGCCTGGTTGAACGCCTGCCCGACCCCGAGGACGGCCGCAGCCGCCTCATTTCGTTGACGGCGGCCTGCGTGGAGCGCATGCCCAAGGCCAAGGGTGTCATGCAGGCCCTGGGCACCGAGGCCCTGCAGGGTTTCAGCACCGAGGAGGTGCAGCTGCTGGCCGACCTGCTGGCGCGTCTGGCGGACAACGTCGACGACATGGTGGAGAGGCGCCTGGGGCCCTAGGCGCTGTCCTACAAGGCATCGCGCCGGGGGCTCACGCCGCGCCGGCGGCGTCGGCGCGAGAGTTGCAGCATCCCTCAATCCGGAGCCGCACCATGAACGCCATCAGCGACTGCCCGCCCGAACTCCAAAAGACCACCTCCCAGGCGTCCGATGTGCTGATCTGCGTCGTCGGCACGGCCGACGTGGTGCAGGCCAGCGAGGACGATCTCGCCGTGCTGGCCACCGACCGGCGCGTGCACCGCCTGGATTGGCGCCTGGACGACGAGTTCGGCGAGCCACCGGTCGAGGCCGACTGGGCCGACGGCCTCATCGTGCTGAACTCCGACGCCTGGGCCGCACCCACGGGTTGCGCCAAGCTGCAGGCCCTGCTGAAGATGGCCTGGCGCTGTGGCCGCACGGTGGCCCTGTGCGGCGATGCCGTGAATTCGCTGCGGACCCTGGGTTTCCCGGCCGATGTGCCGGCAGAAGCCGAGGGCCTCTTCATCTGCCCGCAGGGCCCTTGCAATGGCACGCTGCGCGAGTTCCTGGATGCGGTGCAAGAGCAGCCGCATCGCGGCCGCTGATCGGTACAGACCAAAAAAAAAGGCGCGGCCCGATGAGGGCCGCGCCTTTTTCTACGTCTACCTGCGGATCAGGCCGACCACCAGGCTGACGACAGCCAGGATGATGAAGCCGTAGAACAGCAGTTGGGCAATGCCTGCGGCGCTGGCGGCAATGCCGCCAAAGCCGAACAGGGCCGCCACGAGGGCGACAACGAAAAAGATGATCGCGTAACGCAGCATGAGATTTCTCCTTGGGCTGTTGGCATCGCTAATCTATTGCTGGCCTTGAAGCCGGGGTGCCGGCCCCCGCCGCGCGCCGGGGTAGGAAGCCGCCGACGCGGTTACAGGCGGCTTGGCTGCCTCGGCACGTGGGCTGGGCGCCGGGCCGTCGCAGCTGACCGGCGGCAGGTCCTCGCCCGGGTCGATGAAGGCCAGCAGCGCAGCCGGTGGCGCCAGTGCACCCAGCGCAATCGCCGCGATGGCCTTGCCGCCCAGGGCCTTGCCCTCCAGCGCGATGCGCGGGTCGCCCAGCGTGCCCTGCACGCGCACTGGTGAGCGCAAGGTCAGCAGCGAGAAGTCCTTGGGCTTGGCGACGAGGCGCACGTCCAGGGTTTCATCGCTCAGGCTGACGCGGCCGTCGATGTCGATGCGGCTGTCGCGGTTGTCGATGACGGCCGAGCGCGGCCTCAGCACGCCGGCCTTGAAGCTGCCGTCCACGCGTGCACAGTTCAGCTCCAGGTTCTTGTCGCCGCGCAGCAGGATGCCCAGGCCCTGGGCCACGTCCAGGCCGGTGGCTTCGGTCAGCAGATGCGAGATGCTGCCCTTGTCCAGTTGCAGGTGCACCGGCCCGTTCAGGCTGCCCAGCAGCTCGGCCGTGCTGCGGCCCTGGCCCTGCACGTCGACGTCGGCACGCACCCGGCCCGTCACCGGGTGGGCGCTCAGGCTCTTGGCCTCGAACTTGAACCACTGCTCGATGGCGACGCCGCGGACGTCGGCATGCACCTTCCATTGCGGTGGGCTGGGATGGGTGTCCAGATTCAGCGAGCCGGCGATCTCGCCGCCGGCCACGCCGGCGTTGAAGTTTTCCAGTCTCAGCACGCCGTTCTCCAGCACGATGCTGGTGTTGACCGGCGCCAGCGGCGCGAGCTTGGGCGTGCCGAGGTCGAGCTGGTTCAGCGCCACGGCCACGCGGGCGTCCATGGTGTTCAGCGATGGCATGTCCAGCGGGCGGTCGGGCAGCACACGGCCAGAGCGGCTGGGCGCTGCGTCGGTGCCGACGGCCGGGCCCAGATCGGCCAGGCGCAGCGGGCCGCCGCGCAGCATGCCGCTCAGCTGGGGGCGCTTCTGGCGCATGTCGTAGCTGAAGTCGCCGGCCAGATGGCTTTGGCCCACCCGGGCCTTGGCGTTGCCCAGCTGCCAGACGCCCGAGGCGTGCTGCAGCCGGCCCGACAGCTCCAGCGGCGGTGTACTGGGCAGGGCGATGCCGAAGGGGCGGCCGACGTCGGCCAGGGAGTTGCCGCGCACCTGCAGCTGGCCGTCCAGGGCCCGCGCGTCCAGCAATGAGGCGGCCGTGCCGTCGAAGGCGATGCGGCCGTCGCGCTGGGTCAGCTCGGCGCGCAGCTTGACGGGCGGCAGGCCGGATTCAGCGGGTGCCAGCAGCGCCAGGCCGGCGCCGGCCTCGGCCTTCAGTGCGAGCGCCTGGCCGCGCAGCTGGCCCTTCAGGTCCGCGGTCCAGTGGCCGTCCGCCTGGGTGGCGAAACGGGCGTCGCCCTTCAGCAGCATGGGGGCGTCGTCCAGGCTGGCGGTGCCGTGGCGGATGATGAGGTGGTCGATCTGCGGCAGCTCGGCCGGCTCGTCCTTGGCGCCCGACGATTGCACGGGCCAGGCGGTGTGCCCCGCGGCATCGCGCTGCCAGTTCAGCGACAGCGACTCGGCCTGCACGAGGCGCAGCCGCAGCGGCGCACCATGGCGCCATTCCCAGATGTCGCCCCATTGCCAGTTCAGCAACACGCCCTGCGCCTCGGCCAGGGCCTGCCCGCCGGTACCGGTGACGCGCAGCCGGTCGGCCTGCAGGCGCGGCTTGAACAGCAGGTGCAGCCGGGCGTTGCCGTCCATGTCGAGGCCGCGATCGGCCCGGGCAGCCAGCCAGGGCGCAAGCCCGGGCCAACCGGCCAGGTCCATGCCCACAGCGGCAACGATGACCAGCACGACGGCGCCGGCAATGGTGACGGCGACTCTCATGCGGACATGCTCGCGGCCAACGGCGCTGCTCCGCGTGGGACTGCGGCCCCCGTGCCTGTAGGACGCCGGCCCTGTCGGTCCGGTCCCACACGCGATCGGCGCGTGGACCGAAGCCCACATCGCTCGGCAGCGCCCAAAGTTGGTGGACCGGTCTTCAAGGCCTTGCACCGAAAGGATTCCCCATGCTTACCTTTAGCCGAATGCCTCTGCTGGCCTCGCTTGCGCTGGTCACCGCTCTGGCCGCTTGCAGCAAGCAGCAGCCCGACGATGAATTGAGCGCCGGCCAGCGCGTCGAGAACGCGACCGCCGACGCCAAGCGCGAAAGCCGCGAGCTGATGGCCGACGCCCGCATGTCTGCTCACGAGGCCGCCGACAAGACGGCCCAGGTGACGTCGGACATGGGCATCACCGCCAAGGTCAATGCGGCCCTGGTGGCTGATGACCAGCTCAAGGCAACGCAGATCAACGTCGACACCCGCGACGGCCAGGTGACGCTGTCCGGCCAGGCGCCCGATGCGAAGGCCCGCGAACGTGCCACGACGCTGGCCCAGGCGGTCGACGGCGTGAAGCAGGTGAACAACCAGCTGACCGTCACGCGCAACGGCTGACCGTCGTCTTCTTCTAGCGCAAAGGCGCCCTCACGAGGGCGCCTTTGCTTTGCCTGCCGCGGCATGCCGTCCGACAGGCCCGCCGTCGGGCGCTCGCTAGCCTTGATACATAACTCACAGCTTCTCTCATGGCCGCCGCTCAAGCCTCAGCGCTGCAACGTTTCCTGACCGTGGCCAAGCCCTACTGGAAGGGCGATCGCAAGGTCTGGGCCTGGACCTTCCTGGCCGGCATCATCGTGCTGATGCTGGCCGACACCCAGCTCGCCGTGCTGCTGAACAACCAGACCGGCGAGCTGACTTCGGCGCTGGCCGCGCGCAATGAAGATCGCTTCTGGGCCGCCGTGCGCGCCATGCTGTGGGTCATCGCCTTCGCAGTGCCGGTCTTCGCCACCTACTACTACGCCCGCGACGCCTATGCCAACGATTGGCGGCGCTGGTTGACGCACCGCTTCCTGGACGGCTATCTGCGCGAGCGCCGCTATTTCCACCTGGCCGGCGACGACATCGACAACCCCGACCAGCGCATCACCGAGGACGTCAACACCTTCACCGGCCGCTCGCTGAACTTCCTGCTCATCATGCTGGGATCGCTGATGCAGCTGGTGGCCTTCAGCGCGGTGCTGTGGTCGCTGTCGCACATGCTGGTGGGCTTTCTCGTCGTCTATGCGCTGGCCGGCACGCTGCTGTCGCTGGGCCTTTTCGGTCGGCCGCTGATCCGCCTCAACTACTGGCAGCTCAAGCGCGAGGCGGACTTCCGCTTCCGACTGATGCGGGTGCGCGAGAACGCCGAGTCCATCGCCTTCTACGGCGGCGAAAAGCAGGAACGGCACCAGTTGGATCAGCGCCTGCGCGCCGCGTTGCTGAACACCCGCAAGCTGATCCGGGCGCAGTTCGGCCTCAACCTTTTCCAGCGCGGCTTCAGTCAGGTCAGCCTCTTGGTGCCCTGTGTCGTGCTGGCCGGCGATGTGCTGGCCGGGCGGCTCGAGGTGGGCCAGGCGGTGCAGGCCGGCGGCGCCTTTGCGGCCGTGCTGGGCGCGGTGTCGCTGATCATCGACAACTTCGAAAGCCTGTCGCGCTTCGTCGCCGGCATCGACCGCCTGCATGCCATGGCTGCGGTGCTGGACGCCGCACCGCCAGAAGCGGGCATCGCCCGCGAGGAGGGCAGCGAACTGGACATCAAGGACCTGACCGTGCACGCGCCGGGCAGCGAGCGCGTGCTGGTCGAAAAGCTCAATCTGCGCGTGCCCGAGGGCGGTTCGCTGCTGATCACGGGCGCCAGCGGCACGGGCAAGAGTTCCCTGCTGCGCGCCATCGCCGGCCTGTGGACGCAGGGCAGCGGCCAGGTCTCGCATCCGCCGCGCGAGGACGTCTTCTTCCTGCCGCAGCGGCCTTATCTGCAGGTCGGCACCTTGCGCAGCCAGCTCATCTACCCCAGCACCCAGACCGAGCTGGAGGACGAGGCCTTGTTCAAGATCCTCGACGAGGTGCAGCTGCGCCATCTGGCCGAAGGCGACAGCGGCCTGGACCGCAATGAGGATTGGGAGAAGCTGCTCAGCGGCGGCGAGCAGCAGCGCCTGGCCTTTGCCCGCCTGCTGGTGCATGCGCCGCGCGTGGCCATCCTGGACGAGGCCACCAGCGCCCTGGACGACGCCAACCAGAAGCGCCTCTACCAGCGGCTGGCCCAGCGCGGCACGACGATGATCAGCATCGCCCACCGCGCCGCCGTGGCCGGCTTCCACCGACATGTGCTGAAGCTGACCGGCGGTGGCCGCTGGACCCTGGCCAAGACGCCCAAGGAGAGCGCCGACAAGCCGGGCGATTGACGCGCTCTGAGTGATTTCCCGACCGTTCGGTCGGTAAATCACCGATACCATGGGCAGGCCTTCACGACCCAGCCGCCATGGACTTCACCATTGCCGCCATCCTCGGCCTCGACGGCCTGACCAACGGGGCCATCTACGCCCTCGTCGCCCTGGCCCTGGTGCTGGTGTTCTCGGTCACCCGCGTCATCTTCATTCCGCAGGGCGAATTCGTCGCCTTTGGCGCGCTGACGCTGGCGGCCATGCAGATGGGCAAGGTGCCTGGCACCTTGTGGCTGCTGCTGATGATGGCCGTCGCGGTGGCGGTGCTGGATGTGGTGCAGGGCCTGCGGGAGCGCTGGCCGGTGGCGCGCTTCAAGAATGCCCTGGTCATGACGTTGGGCCTGCCCGTGGCGCTCGCGATCGCCGTGCCCTGGCTGCTGCAGCGCCAGCCCGGGCTGTGGCTGCAGGTCATCTTGGCGCTCGCCATCGTCACCGCCATGGGCCCGCTGCTCTACCGCCTGGCCTACCGCGCCCTGTCCGGCGCCAGCGTGCTGACCCTGCTCATCGTCTCCGTCGGCGTGCACTTCGCGCTGACCGGCGTGGGCCTGGTCTTCTTCGGCGCGGAAGGCTATCGCACGCCGGCCTTCTGGGAGGTGCGTTTTGATGTCGGTCCGCTGAGCCTGACGGGCCAGACGCTGATCATCTTCGCCGCGTCCATCGCACTCATCGTGGCGCTGTTCGTCTTCTTCGAGCGCACGCTGACCGGCAAGGCCTTGCGCGCCACATCCGTCAACCGCACCGGCGCACGGCTGATGGGCATCTCGGGCGACGCCGCCGGCAGCCAGACCTTCACGATGGCTGCTTTCATCGGCGCGCTGTCGGGGCTGCTGATCTCGCCGTCGACCACCATCTATTACGACACCGGCTTCCTGATCGGCCTCAAGGGCTTCGTCGCCGCCGTCTTCGGCGGCCTGGCCAGCTTCCCCATGGCCCTGGCCGGTGCCCTCGGTGTCGGGCTGATCGAGAGCTTCGGCTCCTTCTGGGCCAGCGCCTTCAAGGAGGTCATCGTCTTCACGGTGATCCTGCCCATCCTCCTCTGGCGGTCCTTCGTGGACCCGCATCACGAGGAGCATTGATGGCGGAAATGGAACACAGCCACAGAGGCACAGAGGCACAGAGTTTTGACGTCAGTCAAGCGGTGATAGCTGCAGCTATCGAAGTGCATCGGGAACTGGGGCCGGGGCTGCTGGAAAGCATCTATGAAGCTGCGATGGACGTCGAACTGGCGTCGCGCGGCTTGCGCGTTGAGCGGCAGATTGAGGTGCCGATCGTCTACAAAGGCGAGCCATTGGGCGCAGCCTATCGAGTGGATCTACTGGTGGAGCGGCAATTGGTGGTCGAGCTCAAGGCGGTTGACAGCTTGGCGCCGGTCCATACCGCGCAACTGCTCACCTACTTGCGCCTCCTGAAGGTGCCGGCTGGATTGCTCATCAATTTCAACCACGCCCAGCTCAAGCAGGGCCTGAAACGCGTCGTGCTATGACCGATGACCCTCTGTGCCTCTGGGCCTCTGTGGCCAAGTTCCGATCGGGGCGAAGCGCATGAACCGCACGCATCTTTCGCTTGCCGCCACCGTCGTGCTGCTGGTGCTGCCCTTCGCACCCGTGCCCGACTTCTGGATCACCCAGCTCAACTACATCGGCCTGTTCTCCCTCGTCGTGCTCGGCCTGGTGCTGCTGACCGGCGTCGGCGGCCTCACGTCCTTCGGCCAGGCGGCCTTTGCCGGCGTCGGCGCCTATGCCACCGGCTATCTGTGCAATGCCATGGGCCTGTCGCCGTGGCTGGGCCTGGTGGCGGGGCTGGCCATCACGTTGGTGCTAGCCCTTGTCATCGGCCTGCTGACGTTGCGCATGTCGGGCCACTACCTGCCGCTGGCCACCATCTGCTGGTGTCTGGCCCTGTACTACCTGATCGGCAACCTGGAGGTGCTGGGCAAGTACGACGGCCTGCTGGGCCTGCCGGCTATTCACCTCGGCGATTTCAGCTTCCAGAGCGAGCGTCGCATCTATCTGCTGATCTGGCTGGCGGCCCTGCTCGCGGCACTAGGTGTCACGCGCCTGCTGGACTCGCGGCCCGGTCGCATCATGCGGGCGCTGAACACCAACCGCGGCGGCGGCGCGACCATGCCCGAGGCCATGGGCGCGAGCACCTTCCGCTACAAGCTCATCATGTTCGTCGTCGCGGCCCTGCTGGCCTCGGTGTCGGGCTGGCTGTATGCCCATATGCAGCGCAGCGTGAACCCCTCGCCCTTCGGCATCAAGTTCGGCATCGAATACCTCTTCATGGCCGTCATCGGCGGCATCGGCACGGTGGGTGGTGCATTCACGGGGGCGGCCCTCGTGAAGCTCGCAGAAGACCAGCTCAAGGTCTGGCTGCCGATGATCTTCGGCGGCTCGGGCAATTACGAAATCATCGTCTTCGGCATCGTGCTGGTGCTCGTGTTGCGCTTTGCGCCGGATGGCCTGTGGCCGCTGATCGCGCGCTGGCTGCCGGCTCGCGGTAGCAAGGCCGTGGACGAAAACGCACCATGCCTGAGCGCTCGCAGCCACCCGCAGCCCGGTGCGGCGCTGCTGGACGTGCGCAGGATCAGGAAGACCTTCGGCGGCCTGGTCGCCGTCAACGACATCAGCTTCACCATCCGCGCCGGCGACATCGTCGGCCTCATCGGCCCCAACGGCGCTGGCAAGAGCACGACCTTCAACCTCGTCTCCGGCGTACTGCCGCTCACAAGCGGCGAGGTCGAGCTGCTGGGCCAGCGCGTCGACCGCCGCGAAAGCCGCGACATCGCCCGCGCTGGCCTCTCCCGCACCTTCCAGCATGTGAAGCTGGTGCCCGACATGACGGTGCTGGAGAACGTCGCGCTGGGCTGCTATCTGCGCACCCGAAGCGGCACCGTGGCCGCCATGCTGGGCCTGGATCGCGCCGAAGAGGCGCAGGCCCGCGCCGAGGCCCTGCGCCAGCTGCGCCGCATCGGCTTGGGCGACCAAGCCCATGAGCTGGCCGGCAACCTGGCCCTCGGTCCGCAGCGTCTCGTCGAGATTGCGCGTGCCCTGGCCAGCGACCCTTCGCTGCTGCTGCTGGACGAACCCGCCGCCGGCCTGCGCCACAAGGAAAAGCAAGCCCTGGCCGAGGTGCTGAAGCAGCTGAAGGCTGAGGGCCTGTCGCTGCTGCTGGTCGAGCACGACATGGACTTCGTCATGAAGCTGACCGACCGCATCGTCGTCATGGAGTTCGGCCGCTATCTGATGGACGGCACGCCCGCCGAAGTGCAGGCCAGCCCGGCGGTGCGTGCGGCCTATCTGGGAGCGGACGAATGAGCGCTCTCCTCGAAGTTGCTGATCTGCACGCCGGCTATGGCCGCGCCGAGGTGCTGCACGGCTTGAGCTTCACGGCCGAAGAGAAGAGCGTCGTCACCGTCATCGGCCCCAACGGCGCCGGCAAGTCGACGCTGCTCGGCACACTGATGGGCTTGATCCCGTCGCGCAGCGCGGTTCTGCGCTTTGCGGGCGAAGACATTGCCAAGCTGACGCTGGAAGAGCGCGTGCTCGCCGGCCTCGCCCTGGTGCCCGAGAAACGGGAGCTCTTCGGCACCATGACGGTCGAGGACAACCTGCTGCTCGGTGGCTGGCGGCCCAGGAAACTGGGCGACCGGCGCTGGCGCGATGGGCTGGACAGCGTCTATGCTCGTTTCCCGCGCCTGAAGGAACGCAGCAGGCAGGCGGCCGGCACGCTGTCCGGCGGCGAGCGCCAGATGCTGGCCCTGGGCCGCGCGCTGATGGGCCAGCCCAAGCTGCTGATGCTGGACGAGCCCAGCCTGGGCCTGGCGCCGCTGATCGTTCGCGAGATCTTCACCATCGTCGAAGACCTGCGCGCCACCGGCGTCAGCATCCTGCTCGTCGAACAAAACGCTCGCGCTGCGCTACGCGTGGCGGATCACGGGCATGTGCTGGAGACGGGTGAATTCGGGCTCAGCGGGCCGGCGGATCAGCTGGCGGCGGATCCGCGGGTGATTGAGACGTATCTGGGTGCGGCGCACAAGGACTAACTCATCGAATGACCCGAGAACCGGAAGGCATGGAATGGCGTGGGCGTATCGTTGAGATGTGCAAAGCCTCACTGCTGGATGGCGCATTTCATTCGCTGGTCTTCAATCAGAACCGATTGCGTTCGGGTTTCGCTTGTCCCCCACCGCCAATAGATCTCAGTGAGTTGTACCCGGAAGCTAGCGACGCGCAGCTCACTCACGCGTTGCGGGCGGCGGAGCGCTTGGAGTCTTCCGGTGCACACTTCGCTGAGCTTTTCTATGGCGGCCAAGGCCAGATTGCGTCCGAAGTGATTCGAACCTTGCATCCTGGTTTCAGCGATACCTGCTATTCGTCGGTGCTTCATCGTGCGCAGGTAGGTGCCCGCTAGCCCTCGCTGAGCGGCTAAGGCCTGACCAGCATCGTCGGCGCAATGCCGAACATCCGCCGACACGTCCGGCTGAGATGGGCCGAATCCGCAAAGCCCCAATCCTGGGCCGCGTCCGTCCACGACTGCCCGCCCATGGCCGCGCCGACGGCGGCTTCGACGCGGGCCCACAGCAGATAGGTCCGCAGGGACATGCCGGTCTGCGCGACGAAAAGGTGGCGGAAGCGGCTGGGTGACAGATGCGCAGCGGCGGCGGCTTGCGCCAGCGTCACGGGCTCGCCCAGGCGAGCGCGCATGAACTCGATGGCGCGGCTGATGCGCGGATCAACGCTCAATGCCGGTGGTGTCTGGCCGCACAGCGTGTCGACGATTTGGCGACTGATGGCCACGAGGGCTTCGTCCGACGCGTCCTCGTTGAAAGCCTGGAGCAAATCGTCCAGCTGGCCTTCAATGGATTCGACGGGCAGGTCGGTGATGGGCTCAGCGCCATACGACTGCAGCAGGGTGTGGCCTTGCGCCGTCTCGGGCTCCACAAAGATTTGCGCCACGGTTTCGCCGCTGCCATCGAACTGGTGGCGCTGATGGGGCTGGACCATGGCGACGGCGTGTTCCCGCCACGGCTGATCGTCTTCGCCGCACAGCCGCAGCCGCCCCGTCAGACCCATCGAGATCTGGATGGCGTGATGGGCGTGAGCCTGTGCATGGCCCGTGGCGCGGCCTATCCAGAGACTGCCGCCGCTCCACAGCAGCACGCGGCCAATGCCAACGATGGGCTTGTTGCTCAAGGCGTTCTCCGTCCTTGCAGATCAGCCGTTTCGTTCAAGCCGGCAACGCCTGCGATGAACAGAATTCTCTTCACGGGCCGACCGGTCCGCATCCCTGTCACCTCACGGAGTTAACCATGCAAAACCCCACGACCCCCGCCTGCAACTGCACCAACTGTCCCGGCGCCTCCTGCACCTGCGGCTGTCAGTCGCTTGCGACTCAACTGGCTGCCGCGGCAGCCGCCGTTGGCTGTGCCTGCGGACCGGACTGCGCCTGCCAGCCCGTCTGCCGCTGCATCTGAGTTCAGGCCCTGCGGTGCAGGCTAACACCCGCACCGCACGACTGCGACGCTCACTGCGCCGTCATGCCCCCTTTTGCCGTTGTCTTCATGACTCGCGTGCAGTGCCGCGGGAGTCCTGCCTTGCCGCTTGCAAGCGGCAAGTCCTTCGCCAGGCACAAGACAGTCCGCAGTGGACTGTCTTGTGTCCGGGCTCAGCCCCGCGAGGGCGGGTAACTTTTGGCGAAGCCTTCGGCTTTCTCTGACGCACCAGAGAAAAGTCACCAAAAGAGGAGCGCTCAATGCAATCCGCACTCGAGCGGGATGAAGCGCTCGCGATGCTCGGACTGGCCCGTGCCTACACGCGACCCGCTGCGCTCTCGCTGCTGTCCCTGTGACGAGCATCATTGACCGCCGCTTCACCACCGTTAACGCCGGCTGCACGCCGGGCTCATCAGGAAATACCGAACAACCGCGTCGCCCGAGCGACGCTGCATTTGGTATTTCTCGTGAGCCCGGCGTGCAGCCGCGCGTTCACCGGCCCGCTGTTGCGATGCGTGGTGCTCTGCATAGGGACAGCAGCGAGAGCGAAGCGGGTCGCTTCTTCCCGCAACGCCAGCGGGTGTTTTCGCGCGCCGTTCACGGCGTCTTGGCGCTGGTGTGCGATTCAGGGCCTCTTCTTTGGTGACTTTCTTCTGGCCCCGCAGAAGAAAGTTACCCGGCCGCCGGGACGGACTCCCGGCAATGCAGCGATGAGGCGCGAGCTCAGCCGGGCCTCCCATACTGGCTTGAACCGTGTCACCGACGCCCGGTCGCTCACTGCGCCGTCATCCCCCCATCCACCGCCAGCGACTGCCCCGTCAGATAGCGGGCCTTGTCGCCGGCCAGGAAAACGATGGTCTGGGCGATCTCGTCGACGGTGCCGAAGCGCTGCGTCGGGTTGCCGGCGCGCATGCCGGCCTTGGCATCCTCGCTGCGGCCGACGAAGCGTTCCAGCATGTCGGTCTGCACGGGTCCGGGCGCCACGGCGTTCACGCGCACGCCGGCTGAGGCGCCTTCCAACGCCGCGCTCTTGGTCAGGCCTTCGACCGCGTGCTTGCTGGCCACATAGACCGATGCGCCTGCAAAGCCGACCTGGCCGGCGACCGACGACACATTGACGATGGCACCACGGCCCTGGGCCAGCATGGTGCGCATCTGGTGCTTCAGCGAGAACAGCACGCCGCGCACATTGGTGTCGAAGATGGCCTCGTAGTTCTCGGCGCTCTGCTCGGTGAGAGGGCCTGTGGCGCCCTCCGTGCCGGCGTTGTTGACGGCCACATCGAGTCGGCCGAAGCGTTCGACGGTCTGCTCGATGAGTGAGCGCACCTCGGCCTCGTGGCGAACGTCGGCGCGGATGAAGGCGGCTTGCACGCCCAGGCCTTGCAGCTCGGTTGCCAGAGCCTGGCCCTCAGACTCGCGGCGGCCACTGACGACGACGGTGGCGCCTTCCTTGGCAAAGGCGAGGGCGGTGGCGCGGCCGATGCCGGTCAGGGCGCCGGTGATGAGGACGATGGGAGAAGAAGAGGAACACATGAGCAAAAGCTCCAGTGGTTGAGTGAACTCACTGTGATTGCTGCCTCCCCGATGCAGAAGACGGTCTGTCTGCCTAAGATTTATTCCATCCAAGACTGAAAGTGTGGCGATGGCAGACCGTTTGCAGTCCATGCAGACCCTGGTGCGGGTTGTCGAACTGGGCAGCTTCTCGGCCGCGGCGCGCGAGCTGGGCAGCACCCAGAGCGCCGTCAGCAAGCAGGTGGCAGCGCTGGAGAAGCTTCTCGGCGCCCAGCTGCTGGCGCGCAGCACGCGGGCCCTCAAGCTCACCGAAGCGGGCGAGCGCTATGTGGAACAGGCGCGGCGGCTGGTGGCCGAGATTGCCGAGGCGGAGAGCGAGTTGCGCGCGGGCGAACACCGGCTGCAGGGCTGGCTGCGCGTGGCGGCCTCGGGCAGTTTCGGGCGGCTCAAGCTGATGCCGCTGGTGCAGAGCTTCATGGTCGCCCATCCGGGCGTGAAGATCGACCTGCGCCTGAACGACGGCTTCATCGACCTTGTCGAGCAGGGCATCGACCTCGCAGTGCGCATCGGCGAGCAGCCGGACTCCAGCCTGGTGGCGCGCCGCATCGGTACCGTGCGCCGGGCCGTCGTCGCGCGGCGCGGCTATTTCGAGCAGATCGACCAACCGCCGCCGGCCAGCCCGGCGGCCCTGCAGCAGCATGACTGCATCGTCTACAGCGAGCTGCGCACCGGGCCGACCTGGACCTTCGAGGCTGGGCCCGACGCCGATGCGCCGCCGGGCAGCCTCGTCAGCGTGCGTGTGTCGGGCAGTCTGCGCACCAACAGCGGCGAGGCGGTGCGCGAGGCGGTGCTGGCCGGCATGGGCCTGGCCTATGCACCGCACTGGCTGGTGGAGAAGGAACTGGCCAGCGGCGAGATGGTGCTGGCCATGCCGCATTGGCAGGGCCAGGCCTTGCCCATGCAGCTGGTCAGCCCGCCGCAGCGGCGGCTGTCGGGCAAGGTCAAGGCCTTTGGCGACCACCTGGCCGCCGGCCTCGCTGAGGGTTAGATCGGCCGCAGGAAGAGGCCGATCGTCAGTGCCACGCCGAGGCCGACGATGGCGATGCGCAAGGCCTTCTCGTTGACGTGATGCAGAGCCCAGGCGCCGGCCAGGCCGCCCACGATGGCGCTGGCCCCGAGGACGGCGGCCTGCAGCCAATGCACTTCGGGCGACGTCACGAACAGGGCCACGGCCGACGCATTCATGATGCCGGCCAGCACGTTCTTGGTTGCGCCGGCATTGCGCGTGGACATGCCCGCGATGGTCAGCGCCGCCAGCATCAGGAAGCCGATGCCGCCGCCGAAATAGCCGCCGTAGATGGCGATGCAGAACTGCATGACGGCGGTGGTGCGGGCGCTCAGGTGATGGCCTTCCGCCACCGGCTTGCGCAAAAAGCTGCCCCAGGCGAACACGCTGGTGGCGAACAGCACCAGCCAGGGCACCAGGTGCGCGAACACCGACGGTGGCGTGTTCAGCAGCAGCCAGGCGCCGACCGCGCCGCCGAGCAGGCTGATGATGACGAGGGCGCGGAAGGACAGCGTCGGCGTGCCGACGACGAGGCGCCGCCCCGCCCAGCCCGAGCTGAGCTGGCCCGGGAACAGGGCCACGGTCGAGGTGATGTTGGCGGCCAGCGGCGACATGCCCGACAGGATCAGGGCCGGCAGCGTGACGAAGGAGCCGCCACCGGCGAGCGAGTTCTGCAGGCCGGCCCAGAGGCCGGCGAGCACCAGAAGTCCAAGAAGCATGTCGAGAAAAGCAGATCAGGCGCCGCGGTCGCGCGCCCAGACCAGCAGCATATTGTTGGCGGGCATGGCCAGTTTTTCGCGCAGGCAAAGACCCGCCTGGCCGGCCTCGGTCGCCACATCGGCCAGGCGGCGGATGCCCCAGGCCGGGTTGCGCTGCCGCAGGTCGGCATCGAAGGCGAGATTGCTGGGCGCCGTGGGCATGTCGTCGAGCAGATAGGGGCCGTAGGTGATCAGCAGACCCTCGGGCGCCAGATGCCGCGCGGCCCCCTGCATCAGCCCGGTCGTGCAGGCCCAGGGCGCAATGTGGATCATGTTGGCGCAGTAGATGGCATCGAGCTGCGCGGGTACGCCAGCCCAGATGGTGTCCAGCACGTTCAGCGTGATCGGCGGGTTCACGCGGGTTAGGCCCTCGCACCAGGCCGCGATCGACGGCAGCGCGCCGGGCTCGTAGTCGCTGGGCTGCCATTGCCAACCGGGCAGGCCCTCGCTGCAGAAGGCCGCATGCTGGCCGGTACCGCTGGCGATTTCCAGCAACTGGCCCGAGGCGGGCAGCAGGCGCTGCAGCGCCGCGAGGATGGGCGGGCCGTTGCGTTCGGCGGCGGGGCTGTGGCGGCGTTCGTTCATCGCTCCAATCTTGCCAGCCGTGGAAAGAATGACTTGCGGCGCGCGCCGTTTCTCGCTCGTCGCCGGCTCGGCAAAGTGGCGTCATTGTTTTCAAGGAGCCTCGCATGACCCTCAAGCTGTACCGCCACGCCCTGTCCGGCCACGCCCACCGCGCCGAACTCGCCCTGTCCCTGCTGGGCCTGCCGCACGAGCTGATCGATGTGGACTTCGCGACCCGGGCGCACAAGACGCCCGAGTTCATCGCCCGCCACCCCTTCGGCCAGCTGCCGCTGCTGGAAGACGATGGCCATCACGTCTGGGACAGCACGGCCATCCTGGTCTATCTGGCCAGCAAGTACGACAGCACCGGCCGCTGGTTGCCCCAGGACCCCGCCGGCCGCGCGGCGGTGCAGGCCTGGCTGTCGGTGGCTTCCAGCCTGATCGCCTACGGCCCCGCCGCGGCCCGCATGGTCACGGTGTTCGGAGCCCCCTTCAATGCCGACGAGGTGATCAATCGCGCTCACGGTCTGTTCAAGGTCATGCAGAGCGAGCTGTCGCAACGGCCCTTCCTGGTCGGCGACCATGCCACGCTGGCGGACATCGCCGGCTACAGCTATATCGTCAACGCACCGGAGGGCAATGTGGATCTGGCGCCGTATCCGGCCTTGCGAGCCTGGCTGGCGCGCATCGAAGCGCTGCCCGGCTTCGTGCCGTTCAAGACCACCCCTGCCGGTCTGCGTGCCGCGGCCTGACCACCATGGACGCCGCCCCTTTCCACGCCGGTGAGGTCGCCGTGCAGGCGCGCCTGGGTGTCGCCGAGCGCATGGACGAGATTGGCCGTCGCGTCGTGCGCGACCACATGCCCGAGCAGCACCAGCGCTTCTACGAGCAACTGCCGCTGATGCTGGCCGGCAGCGTCGACCCGACGGGCCGGCCCTGGGCCACGATGCTGGTGGGCCAGCCGGGCTTTGTGCAGGCGCCGGACGCCTGGCATCTGACCTTCGCCGCTCAGCCCATCCCGGGCGACCCGGCGGCGGCCGGCATGACGCCGGGTGCACCGCTGGGCCTGCTGGGCATCGAGCTGCACACGCGGCGGCGCAACCGCGTCAATGGCGAGCTGGAGGTGGTCGGCCCGGAGGGGTTGCGCCTGCATGTGAGCCAGACGGTGGGCAATTGCCCGCAGTACATCCAGGGGCGCGAGGTCGAATGGGTGCGCGATGCGGCGGACACGCGGCCGCGCGCCATCGAGCGCATTGATGACCTGGACGGCGATGCGGCCTGGTTGATCGCTGCCGCCGACACCTTGTTTGTCGCCACGCATGCCGGCGCGGCGGGGGCGGATGTGTCGCATCGCGGCGGTCCGGCGGGCTTTGTCGTGCAGGAGGACGAGCGCACGCTGCTGATCCCCGACTACTCGGGCAACCGCATGTACATGACCCTGGGCAATCTGCAGCTCGATGGCCGCGCGGGCCTGCTCTTCATCGACTTCGAGCGCGGCGACCTGCTGACGCTGACGGGCCGCGCCGACATCGTCTGGGACGGACCAGCACTGACGGCACTCGACAACGCCGAGCGCGCCTGGCGCTTCCATCTCGACGAGGGCTGGTGGCTGCGTGATGCGCTGCCCTTGCGCTGGCGCTTCCGCGACTGGGCGCCGCAGAACCGTTAGCGCAACGCAGGGTTGGCGCGCAGCATCTCCACCGCGAGGTCGACAAAGGCGCGCACCTTCTGCGTGGCGTGCCGGCCTTCGTGGTGCACCACATGCACGGGCACAGGGGGCAGCTCGAAGTCTTCCAGCAGCGGCAGCAGGGCGCCACTGGCCAGTGCGTCGGCGGCTTGGTAGCTGATGAGGCGGGTGATGCCCAGTCCCGCCACCGCGAAGGAGCGGGCCGCATCATTGGTCGTGGTGCGCAATCGTGGCCGGATGCGTTGCACGAGCGGCCGGCCACCTTCGGCGAAGCGCCACTCCGGGTAGGGCGCGACCTGGGTGGGCTGGATCAGCACATGACGGGCCAGGTCCTCCGGGCGCTGCGGGCGGCCGTGCGCGGCCAGATAGGCGGGTGAGGCGACCAGCATGCGGCGCACGCGGCCGACGGCCACGGCCTTCAGCGAGGAGTCCGGCAATTCGCCGATGCGCACGGCCACGTCCAATCCTTCATCGACGAGGTTGACGACGCGGTCGACGAAGAGGCACTGCGCGTCGACGTCGGGGTAGCGGCGCAGGTAGTCGGTGACGATGGGCGTCACATGCAGGTTGCCGAACAGCACCGGCGCCGTGACGCTGAGAAGGCCCTGGATCTGCCGGCTGGCGCCACGGGTCGCGCTCTCGGAGTCGCTCACGTCGGCCAGGATGCGCCGGCAGTCTTCGGCATAGCGGGCGCCGGCCTCGGTCACGCGCACGCTGCGGGTGGTGCGCGTCAGCAGGCGCAGGCCGAGCCGTTCTTCCAGCTCCGCCACGGCCCGCGTGACGACGGGGGCCGACAGGTCCAGCTTGCGCGCTGCGCTGGCAAAGCCGCCGCTGTCGACGACGGCGACGAAGACTTCCATGGCTTGCAGGCGATCCATGCCCGCGGACTATGCCGCACGAATTGGAGCATTCGGGCCGAGCGACGGGCCGCTCCCTAGCCGGCCCGGTTGGCGATGTGCTTGCGGCTCGATGCCGCAAGCGTCGCCGTCCCCTCGGGGGACCGGCTGGGCGCGCCCGCGTGCAGCGGGGCGCGGTCGGACGAGGGGCTCATCAAGCCAGGCGGCCAGACTGGAAGTCGCGCACCGCCTGCACCAGCTCGGCCTCGGTGTTCATGACAAACGGGCCGTACTGGGCGATGGGTTCCCCCAGCGGCTTGCCGGCGATCAACAAGGCCTTGGTCGGCTCGTCGCCGGCCTGCAGGCGCACGCCATCGCTGCCCGCCGTGTTGGCCAGGATGGCCATGCGGCCCGACAGCACCTGGCAGCCGGTCTGGAACTTCAGTCCGCCCTCGTAGACGTAGACGAAGGCATTGAAGTCGGCCGGCAGCAGTTGCTCAAAGCGGGCGCCGGGCTCGAAGTGCAGGTCCAGGTACAGCGGCTCGGTGTTGTCGCGCTGCACCGCACCGGCCACGCCATGGCTGGCGCCGGCGATGACGCGAGCCTTCACGCCGTCGCGCTCGAATTCCGGCACCTCCGGGCTGGTGACGTCGCGGTACCAGGGCTCGCGCATCTTGTCCTTGGCGGCCAGGTTGAGCCAGAGCTGGAAGCCGGCCATGCGGCCCGCGTTCTGCTCGGGCGTCTCGCTGTGGATGACGCCGCGGCCGGCCGTCATCCATTGCACGCCGCCGTCGCTGATCAAGCCTTCATTGCCGGCCGAATCGCGGTGGCGCATGCGGCCCTTGAGCATGTAGGTGATGGTCTCGAAGCCGCGGTGCGGATGGTCGGGGAAGCCGGCGATGTAGTCGTCGGGGTTGTCCGTGCCGAATGCGTCCAGCATTAGGAAGGGGTCCAGGCGCTTCTGCAGGTTCTGCGTCAGCACGCGGTTCAACTTGACGCCCGCACCGTCGCTGGTCGGCTGACCGGCGACGAGGCGTTCGACCTCGCGCGGTTGGGTGAGTTGGGAGGTAGCGACGGTGCTCATGGCTTTCTTTCTGGTTCAGGCTGCGAGGAGTTGGGTGATTTGCGAACGGGCGTTGGCCAGGCCTTGCTCGGCGGCGAAGGCCATGCCTTCGGCGTAGACGAACTCGACATCGGTCATGCCCAGGAAGGCCAGCACGGTGCGCAGATACGGTGTCATCTGGTCGCTGGGCTGGTCGCGGTGGATACCGCCGCGGCTGGTGACGATGAAGACCTTCTTGCCGGTCAGCAGGCCGACGGGGCCCTTCTCGGTGTACTTGAAGGTGACACCGGCACGGGCCACCGCGTCGATCCAGTTCTTGAACTGGGCGGTGACGTTGAAGTTGTACATGGGCACGCCGATGACGACAGTGTCGGCGGCCTGCAGTTCGGCGATCAGGGCGTCGTCCAGGGCGACGCGGGCGGCTTGTTCAGGCGTGCGCTTGTCGGCCGGCGTGAAGAGGGCACCCAGGGCGACTTCGTCCAGCACGGGCTGGGGCGTCAGCGTCAGGTCGCGCACGGTGACGGTCGCGGTCGGGGTGGCAGCGCGCAGGCCGGCGGTCAGTTCGTTGGCCAGGCGGGTGGAGACCGAGCCTTGGTTATCGGTGGCACGGCGGGCGCTGGCGTTGATTTGCAGGATGTTCATCTGGGGCTCCGTTAAGGGTCGGTTGCGATGGGATGAACTCTAGGATTGCTGATGCAGCATCGGAAGTCGCCGATTTGCATAAGATTGTTCTACTGATGGAACGATGAGGGCAAAACCATGGAATCCGATGCCGACGACCTGCTGCTGTTTGCCCGCGTCATGGAGGCCGGCAGCTTCAGCCGGGCGGCCGAGCGGGTGCACTGGCCCAAGAGCACGGTGTCGCGGCGCATGGCGGCGCTGGAGGCCAGGCTGGGTGAGAAGCTGCTGCAGCGCACGACGCGCAAGCTGGCGTTGACCGACTTCGGCGCCGGCGTGCTGGAGCATGCGCGGGTGGTGGCGGCGGAAGTGGATGGGGCGCTGGCCCTGGCCTTGCACCGCCAGCAGAAACCCAGCGGCCGGCTGCGCGTCAGCATGCCGGCGGATTTCGCCCAGCAGGTGGCGGCGGGAATGCTGGCCGAGTTCGCGCTGGCCTATCCGGAGGTACAACTGGAGCTGGACCTGACGCCGCGGCGCGTGGACATCGTCGGCGAGGGTTTCGATCTCGCCATCCGCATGGGGGCGCTCGATCAGGAGAGCCAGCTGGCCGCGCGCAAGCTGGCGACGACGCACTGGGGGCTGTACGCGTCGCCGGCCTATGTGGAGCGGGTCGGCGAGCCGCTGCTGCCCCAAGCCCTGGACAGCATGCATGGGCTGATGCTGCTGAGCCGCACCGGTGAGCCGGTGCCTTGGCGGCTGCAGAAGGAAGGGGCCGAGCCCTATCTGGCCCGGCCGACCCAGCGCAGCTCGGCGAATGCGCCCAGCCTGCTGGCCCAGCTGGCGGAGAGCGGTGTCGGCATCGCCGGCATCGACCGCCTCATCGTCAGGGATGCGCTGGCCGTGGGCCGGCTGCAGCGCCTGCTGCCCGACTGGCACCTGCCCGGCTCGACGGCCTGGGCGGTATTCCCGGAGCGCCGGCTGATGCCGCTGCGCACCCGGGTGTTTCTGGAGGCGATGTCAGCCCTGCTGGAGACCTGCCCGACGCCGAGCCCTTGAACGGGCCAGTGCCACGACGACGAGGCCAGCGGCCAGCAGCGCAACCGTGTCGGGCTCGGGCACGGCCACCGCGAACACGGCGGCAGCCAGCTGCTGGTGAGCCGCCGTGGTCGGGTGGATGCCGTCCCAGAACAGCGAGGTGCTGACATCGCAGCTGCTGCCGTTGGCGGCGCAGGCGTTGGTCCAGTTGCTGAAGCCCAGCTGTGCGGCGTTGTTCACGGCATTCGTCATGAAGCCGTACATGTCGAAGACGGTGGCGCCGCTGCCGGCCAGCGCGCCGTTCAGGACGGCATCCATCGCGAAGCTGAGCCCCGAGGCCTGGGTGCTGACACCCATGGCATTGGCCAGCGGCGTCAGGCCGAAATTGGGCGTGTTCAGCACCAGCACGTGCTGGGCACCGGCGAGCTTGAGGTTGCCGACGATGCCTGCCATGTCGGCGGCATACCCGGCCACCGTGGCGGCCGCCGTGGCGTTGGGGTCAGCGCCGCGGCCGATGGCCTCGAGAGCCTCGCGGATGTTGTTGCCACCACCCGCCACGACATAAAGGGCGTTGGGGTCGGCGGCGCCGTGGGTGGCGTTGAAGTACATGCCCAGCTGGGTCTTCATGCTGAACGGGAAGCCTTGCGGCGTCTCCGTGCCGTCAATGCCGGTCTGGGCACCGCCGAAGGCGAAGTTGGTGCCGCCGGCCAGCGAAGGCGCCAGCGGCAAGCCCAGGGATTGGGCGAAGTACTGGGTCCAGACGGCGCCGTTGGAGTAGGTGCCGGCCACCGACGGGATCTTGCTGTAGTAACCGTCGCCCTGGATGTCCACCGGCGGCAGTCCGCCCAGGGCCTGGGTCAGCAGGATGGCGTTGTTGCCGCTGTCGGAGAGGCTGTCGCCGAAGACGACGAGGTTGGAGTAGGGGCCGGTGGCCGATGCCGCAAATGCGGCGGCACAAAGACCAATGCCCGCGAGCATGCGGGCGAGCAAACGGATGGACATGGGAACTCCCTGATTGTGGCCGCAGGACTTCTAACGGCTCGACAACAGCATTCCCAACCCTTGGCTCAGCGTCAACCCGTAGACGCCCGAGACTGATATCAGTCGCTGTCGCCTTTGAAGGCGACTTCGACGGCGGCTTCTCGTGCTTTACGGATGGGCGCGAAGCGCCATTGCTTGACGGCCTCGACGGCGGCCGTGCCCAGGCGTGAGTGGCTGGCCTTGATGACGGAGGCCTGCTGGACCTTGCCGTCCGGGCCCACGGTGAACTGCACCTGGGCGTAGCCATCGCGGGCACTGCTGCTCTGCTGCATGTTGCGCGGCAGGGTCGGGTCGACCTTGGCCAGCAGCCGCAGCGGCTCTTCGATCTCTTCTTCTTGCGCCTTGGGCGGCGGCTCTGCGGCCCGGGCGGCCGCGGCCAGCGGGGCTGCGGGAGCGGGTGTGGGCGCCGCGGAGGCGAGCACGACAGGGGTGCGGTCGGGTTCGGGTTCGGGCGCCGCGGCGACGGCGACCGGAGCAGGTTCAGGGGCGGCTGCCACCGCAGTGGCGGTCGGCTGAGGCGCAGCGCTTGGGGTCGCCGCGGGGGCGGGCTTGGGGGCGGCCGCCACCGGTGTTGGCGCGGGTGCCGCCTTGCGGGCTACCGGTGCAGGGGCCGGAGCGGGCGCCGGTGCAGCGGCGGGCTTGTCGCGGTTCGCACCCTTGTCGGCGTTGAGCTTGATCCAATGGAAGACGGCATCGGCAGCCTTCTGCGCACGCTCCAGGCTCTCAGCCTTGGGCGCTTCTTGTTGGGCGCTGGCCGTTTGAGCCAGCATCATCAGGGCGCCCGCGATGGCGGGCAGGGCGAGCGCCAGGGCAGGGCGCGGTCCGAGTGTCATGACAACTCCACAAAGACGGTGTCGGCCGGTGGTCCGAGCGGCGGACTCTAGACAGGCTTTTGAAAGCCGTCAGCGGGGTTTGCCCCTCAAGCAACGCGATTAGAGGCCGCTCCCGGCAAAGCGTCACACTTGACCCGGGCTCAGGTCGTGCCGAGCAGGGCGCGGCAGCGCTTCTCGTGTTGCTGGATCTCGGCCAGCGTGACCTCGATGTCGTGGCGCTGCTGCTCGAGCTGCTCGCGGTGCTGCGCCAGGATGGTGAGGAAGGCCCGCAATTGGGGCGCCGCGCTGGCCTGGCTGTCGTACATGTCGACCAGCTGCTTGATCTCCTGCAGGGCCAGGCCCAGGCGCTTGCCGCGCAGCGTCAGCTTCAGCCGCGTGCGGTCGCGTGGCGTGTAGACGCGGTTGCGGCCCTTGCGGCCGGGCTCCAGCAGGCCGGCCTCTTCGTAGAAGCGAATGGCGCGCGGCGTGATGTCGAACTCGGCAGCCAGCTCGGTGATCGTGAAGGTCGGCTGAGGGGCTTCGGTCGCGGCGGAGACAGACTTGCGGGGGGGCATCGCTACACTCGATTGACGTTAACGTCAGTCTAAGTCCAGCAGGGCAGCAACATGGGCAATCCACGCGAATCCGAACTCCATTACCCCTTGGGCGATACCCTGCCCCAGCCCGGCGAGGCCCTGGACCTGGCGCCGGGCGTGCGCTGGGTGCGCATGGGCCTGCCCTTTGCGCTGGACCACATCAACCTGTGGCTGCTGCGCGACCGCATCGAGGGCCGCGAGGGCTGGACCATCGTCGACTGCGGCATCGCCAGCGACGACACCAAGGCCAACTGGGACCAGGTCTTTGCCGCTCACCTGGACGATTTGCCGGTGCTGCGCGTCATCGCCACCCACTTCCACCCCGACCACCTTGGCCTGGCCCACTGGCTGACCGAGCGCTGGGGCTGCCGGCTGTGGATGAGCGCGACCGACTTCAACCTGGCACGCCTGGCCAGCAGCTCCACGGTCGGCATGGGCGGCGCGTCGGCCGCGGCCTTCTTCGGCAGCCACGGGCTGACCGACCCGGAGTCGCTGGACAAGATCCGCGCCCGCGCTGACTACTACCCCAAGATGGTCCCGGTCGTGCCGGCCAGCTACCGCCGGCTGATGGACGGCAGCGTCATCGACATCGGCGGCCGCTCGTGGCGCTGCATCGCCGGCTACGGCCATGCGCCCGAGCACATCAGCCTGTTCTGTGAAGAGGCGAAGCTGCTGATCAGTGGCGACATGGTGCTGCCGCGCATCTCGACCAATGTCTCCGTCGTCGACGTCGAGCCCGAGGCCGATCCGCTGACGCTGTATCTGGACTCGCTGAAGCGCTATCTGGAGCTGCCGGCCGACACCCTGGTGCTGCCGTCGCACGGCAAGCCCTTCACCGGCCTGCACGAGCGCATCGACCAGCTGCAGGAGCACCACGACGAACGCCTGGCCGAGGTCATGGCCGCCTGCCGCGCCGAGGCCACGCATGCGGCTGGCCTGCTGCCCGTGCTGTTCAAGCGCAAGCTCGACCTGCACCAGACCACCTTCGCCATGGGCGAGGCCATCGCCCATCTGCACGCACTGTGGCTGAAGGGTGAGCTCAAGCGCGAGCTCGGCGCCGACGGCGTGTATCGCTTCCTGCCCGGCTGACCGGTCCAAAGAGAAACGCCGCCGACGATTTGCATCGTGCGGCGGCGGTCTTGCTTAGCTTGGTACCTTCACTCCCTCCGGCTGGGCCGGTCCCGGGTACCTTGTGTGACAGCGTCGGACGGAGTGTTGCTCTTTGTGAAGACGCCGGGATGGCAATGCCTGGGTAGTATTCACATGCAATCCATTGCAGTGAGATCTCCCGGCTTGCCGACTCACTGAACGACGATCGATTCCTCGCGCAGCGCGTCTCGCGAGCGCTCGAAATCGGGCAGCACGGAGCGCACCGTGTCCCAGAAGGCGGGGCTGTGGTTCATCTCGCGCAGATGGGCCAGTTCGTGCGCAACGACGTAGTCGATGATGGCCGGCGCGAAGTGGATGAGGCGCCAGTTCAGGCGGATGCTGCCGTCGGCGCTGGCGCTGCCCCAGCGGGTCTGGGCCGAGGACAGGCGCAGCGTCTTCATCGACACGCCCAGCATGTCGGCGAAATGGTGGCAGCGCGGCAGGAAGTCTTCCTTGGCGCGGGCCTGCAGCCAGGACTGGGCCAGGTCGCGGATCTGCTCGGCCGAGGCGCCGCCGGGCAGGGGCAGGCGCAGCTGACGCGTTTCAGCGTCCCACACGACCTCGCGTTCGGACGGCGCCAGTGCCAGGGTCAGGGCCTCGCCCAGATAGGGCAGGCGGCCGCCGTCCAGCCATTCGATGCGCGAGGCCTGGATGCGCTGCTGGCGCTCGCGCTGCTCGACCAGCTTGCGCAGGATCCAGTCGCCCTTGTGGTGCAGGGCGCGCTCGATCTCGTTGATGGGCACCCAGCGCGGCGCGCTGACGCGCAGGCCCTGCGGCCCGACGACAAAGCCGATGCTGCGCCGGCGCGCGCGCTTGAGCTCGTAGCCGATGCGGTGCTGGCCCAGCAGCAGCTCACGCCGCGCGCGCGGCGCGCCGGGTTCGGCGGGCGTGATCTCCGGCTCCACGTCGAACAGCGACAGCTGGCTGTCCTGCAGGAGTGGGGCCGGACGCTTGGCGGGCATGTTGCTCAGTGTTGGTTGGCGGTGCCGGCGACGCCGGCTTGCGGAGGGTTGGCGTAAGCCTGCGGGTCGAGGCGATGCATTTCGCTCTCGATCCAGTCCTTGACCTCTTTCATCAGCTCGGCGGGTTCGCGGCCAACGGGGCTGATCTGCTTGCCGATGGAGATGTCGACGATGCCGGGGCGCAGCAGGAAGCTCTTGCGCGGCCAGCAGCGTGCGGCGGTGGCAGCGATGGGGACGACGGGCAGGCCGGCCTCGACGGCCAGGCGGGTGCCGCCGGTCTTGTACTCCCCGACCTGGCCGCGCGCGATGCGCGTGCCCTCGGGGAACATGATGATCCAGTTGCCCTGCGCGCCCAGCCGCTTGCCCTGGGCCAGCACCTTGTTCCAGGCCTCGGTGCGGCGGCTGCGGTCGATGTGGATCATGTCGATGCGGCCCATGGCCCAGCCGAAGAAGGGCACATACAGCAGCTCCTTCTTGAACACATAGGCCAGCGGGTGGCTGAACAGCGTCGGATAGGCAAAGGTCTCCCAGGTGCTCTGGTGCTTGGACAGCAGGATGACGCCCGCGGTGCGGTCTTCGGCCGGCGGCAGGTTCTCCATGCCCTGCACCCGCCATTTGATGCCGCAGATGATGCGCGCGCTCCAGATCGCGATCTTCAGCCAATTGGCGCAGGCCCAGTAGATGGGATCACCCCGACGGAAGATGGACAGGATGCAGACGCCCGTCCCCCAGGGGATGACGGTGACGATGAGGACGATGACGAAGATCAGCGAGCGGATGGCGCTCAACACAGTTGCCATCAGGATTTCCAAACGAGTTGCGGTGCGCTCATGGCGGCACCTGGATGCATGACCGAGCAGATGCCGCAGAACCGGCTTGGCCGGGCTGCAGGCGTCGCCCCCTTGAGGGGGCCGGCGTAGCCGGTAGGGGGTGGGCTCATCACTTCAGTGCAGGTCTCCGGCCTGGGTGTCGGGGGTCAAGGCCTGGCCGCGTGCTTCGGCCACGCGGCGGCGCTCTTCCTGGACGATGGTTTCGGCAAAGCTCGTCAGGTCGTCGTGCACCCTGGCATGCGGCACCTGCGCCAGCAGATTGGCCAGTTCGTCGGTGCCGAGGTTGCCGAAGGGCCCGGTCAGCACCAGATGCGGGATGCAGCCGGCGTTCTGGGCCGTCAGCAGGTCGGTCAGCGAGGCGCCCACCATGTGGACGTCCTTGAGCTCGACGTCGAAGCGCTCGCCGATCTGCTGGATCAGCCCCGGCAGGGGCTTGCGGCAGTCGCAGCCTTCCTCAGGCGTGTGCGGGCAGAAGAAGGCGGCATCCAGGCGCCCGCCTTTCTCGGCCAGCAGCTGGTTCAGGCGCAGATGCACGGCATTCAGCGAGGCCATGTCGAGCAGGCCGCGGCCGATGCCGGCCTGGTTGGTGGCCAGCACCGTGTGCCAGCCGGCGTGGTTGAGCCGCGCGACGGCCTCCATCGCGCCCGGCAGCGGGTCGAGCTCCTCTGGCGCCTTGACGTGGTCGTCGCGGTAGCGGTTGAGGGTGCCGTCCCGCCCGAGGATGACGAGCTTCATGCCGTGGGCGTGGTCGGCACGCATCTGGTTTTTAGGCAAGGCGTGACAGGTCGGCGACCCGGTTCATGGCGGCGTGCAGGCGACCCAGCAGGGCCAGGCGGTTGGCACGCAGGGCTGCGTCTTCGGCGTTGACCATCACATCGTCGAAGAAGGCGTCGACCGGTGCCTTCAGCGCGGCCAGGGCTTTCAGCGAGCCGGTGTAGTCATGCTGCTCGAACAGGGTGTCAGCTTGCGGCTGCACCTCGGCAATGGCGGCGGCCAGGGCCTGCTCGGCAGACTCCTTCAGCAGCTCGGCCTTGACCTCGGTGGGCAGCTCACCCTCGACCTTCTTCAGGATGTTGCCGACGCGCTTGTTGGCGGCGGCCAGCGAAGCGGCCTCGGCCAGGGCCGCGAAGGCGCGCACGGCCTCCAGGCGCTTGGGCACGTCGCCGAGTCGCGTGGGAGCCAGCGCCAGCACGGCGTCGACTTCCTGGGCGCTGTAGCCTTGGTCGCGCAGGCTCACGGCCAGGCGGTCGGCGAAGAAGCTCAGCAGGGCCTCGCGAGTGGCTTGCGGGTTCTCGATCAGCTCGCCGAAGGGCGGCAGGGCCGCCTCGATCATGGCGGGCAGGTCCAGCGGCAGGTTCTTCTCGACCAGGATGCGGATGATGCCCAGGGCATGGCGGCGCAGCGCGAAGGGGTCCTTGTCGCCGGTGGGCAACTGGCCGATGCCGAACAGGCCGACCAGGGTCTCGAGCTTGTCGGCCAGGGCCACGACGGTGCCGGTGTGGTTGCGCGGCAGCGCGTCGCCGGCGAAGCGCGGCTTGTAGTGGTCCTCGATGGCGATGGCGACGCCGTCGCGCAGGCCCTCGTGGCGAGCGTAGTAGCCGCCCATGATGCCCTGCAGCTCGGGGAACTCGCCGACCATGTCGGTCAGCAGGTCGCACTTGGCGAGCTGGGCGGCCTGCTTGACCTTGCTGTCCAGCACCTTGAACTCGTCGTCGGCGTCCACCGTGTAGGGCAGGGTGGCCATGCTGAGCTGGTTGACGATGGCGTGAGCTATTGCCGTGACGCGCTCGGCGCGCTCGCCTTGCGAGCCCAGCTTGCCGTGATAGACCACCTTGGCCAGGCCGGGCAGGCGGTCGGCCAGCTTCTTCTTGCGGTCCTGGTCGAAGAAGAACTTGGCGTCGGCCAGGCGCGGGCGCACGACACGCTCGTTGCCCTGCGTGACGGCGCTGGCGTCGGCTGGGGCGATGTTGCTGACGACCAGGAAATGGCGGGTCAGCTTGCCGTGGGAATCCAGCAGCGGGAAGTACTTCTGGTTGGCCTTCATCGTCAGGATGAGGCATTCCTGCGGCACGGCGAGGAACTCGGCTTCGAAGGCGCAGGTCAGCACATTAGGGCGCTCGACCAGGGCCGTCACTTCATCCAGCAGGGCTTCGTCGTCGATGGGCTTGAGGCTGAGGGCATCGGCCGCACCCTTGAGCTGGCGCGAGATCTCGGCGCGGCGCTCGGCAAAGCTGGCGATGACGGCGCCCTGCTCGAACAGCTGCTGGGCGTAGCTGTCGGCCGAGCGAATCGCAAAAGCTTGTACAGGCGATTCGAAGCGATGGCCTTCGGTCATGTTGCTTGCTTCAAGACCCAACGCCTTGACGCCAATGACCGTTTCGCCATGCAGTGCGATCAGTCGATGCGCGGGACGCACAAACTTCACGTCCGTCCAGCCATCGGCCAACTGGTAAGTCATCACCTTGGGGATGGGCAGCCGATGCAGCGCCAGATCGATGGCGCCCTGCAAGGCTATCGACAAATGGCTGCCTGCAGCTTGACCTGGGTCGTGCTTGATAACCCGCTTGCCACCCTCCTCGGCGACGAAGAGTCGGCCCTCGGAGAAGAAAGAGCCAACATCAACGCCTTCGTGATAACCGGCCTTCTGAAGCCGCTTCAATAGTGCCGGTGTCGGGGTACCTTCTTTGAGCCCCACGGCTTCAGGCATCAGCGTTTCCGGCGGCCTCGGCTTCGGCTCTGAAATGGCTCTTACTTTGGAGATGTGTACGCCAAGTCGCCGTGGCGAAGCGAACGACGTGGTCGCCGACTCAGCTTCCAAGAAATCGTTGAGATGCAGGTGTTCGGTGATCGAAGCGGCAAACGACTCGCCCAGCTTCTTCAGCGCCTTGGGCGGCAGTTCTTCGACAAACAGTTCAACGAGCAGGTTGGTCATCACGCGGCCGCCTTCTTGTTGTTCTTCAGTTCGATCTGCGCGACGACTTCATCGGCCCAGGCCTTGGGCGCCATCGGGAAGCCCAGGCGCGCGCGGCTGTCGACATAGCTCTGCGCGACGGCACGGGCCAGGTTGCGGATGCGGCCGATGTAGGCGGCGCGCTCGGTCACCGAGATGGCACCGCGGGCGTCCAGCAGGTTGAAGCTGTGGCCGGCCTTCAGCAACTGCTCGTAGGCGGGCAGGGCCAACTGGTGTTCCATCAGGCTCTTGGACTGCTTCTCATGCGCGGCGAAGGCGCCGAGCAGGAAGTCGACGTCGCTGTGCTCGAAGTTGTAGGTCGACTGCTCGACCTCGTTCTGGTGGAAGACATCGCCATAGGTCAGGCCGTCGGTGTAGACCAGGTCGTAGACCGATTCCTTGCCCTGCAGATACATGGCCAGGCGTTCCAGGCCGTAGGTGATCTCGCCGGTGATGGGCTTGCAGTCGATGCCGCCGACCTGCTGGAAGTAGGTGAACTGCGTCACTTCCATGCCGTTGAGCCAGACCTCCCAGCCCAGGCCCCAGCAGCCGAGGGTCGGGTTCTCCCAATCGTCCTCGACGAAGCGCACGTCGTTCTTCTTCAGATCGAAACCGAGGGCCTCCAGCGAGCCGAGATACAGCTCCAGGATATTGGCCGGTGCCGGCTTGAGCACCACCTGGTATTGGTAGTAGTGCTGCAGGCGGTTCGGGTTCTCGCCGTAGCGGCCGTCCTTGGGGCGGCGGCTGGGCTGCACATAGGCGGCCTTCCAGGGCTCGGGGCCCAAGGCGCGCAGGAAGGTGGCGGTGTGGCTGGTGCCGGCACCGACTTCCATGTCGTAGGGCTGGAGGAGCGCGCAGCCTTGCTTGGACCAATAGTCCTGCAGGGTCAGGATGATTTGCTGGAAGGTCAGCATGGGATCGGGCAGGTGAGGGGTGGTCGATTCTATTGGGCGGCCCTGCGCAGCGCCGTCAGGGCCAACAGGGACAAGATCCACAGCGGCCACAGGCCGACGGTGGCCAGCCAGCGCGCATAGGGCGTGGCGCCGGCGCGGCCTTCGACTTCGGCCTCGAGCACGCCGCGCACCAGCGGCGGCAGGCGCATCGTGACGCGGCCGTGGTGGTCGACGACGGCCGTGGCGCCGGTGTTGGTCGAGCGGGCGACCGGGCGCTGGAACTCCAGGGCCCGCATCTGCGAGAACTGCAGATGCTGGTCCTGGATCATGACGGTGCCGAACCAGGCCAGGTTGCTGACGTTGATGAACATCGTCGCGGCGTCCGGCCCGACGGCGCTCTGCACGACGTCCTCGCCGAACAAGTCCTCGTAGCAGATCAGCGGTCGCAGGCGCTGGCCGGCGACGGCCCAGGGACGCTGGTGGTCGCCGCGGGCCTGGTCGTCCAGCGGGATGTTCATGGCGTGCACGAACCAGCCCAGGCCGGGCGGGATGAATTCGCCGAAGGGCAGCAGGTGGCGCTTGCCGTAGTGGTAGTCGTTGCCGAGGGCGACGACGGAATTGACGAAGCCCTCGTCGGCATTGCCCAGGAAGCTGCCGAGCAGGGCCGGGTGATCGGGCCTGGACAGGCGGGCCAGCGTCGTGCGGTCCAGCTCGGCCAGCGGCAGGGGCACGACGGACTCGGGCGTGATGACGACCTGGCCGCGCGCCGACTCGATCTGCGTCGCCAGCAGGTCGAGGTTGGCCGCGAAGCGGGCCGGGTCGAACTTCTGGTCCTGCGGGATGCTGGGCTGCACCAGGGAGAGGGCCAGCTTGCCGGTGGAGGTCGTGAAGTCCTGCGGCAGCACGAAGCCGGCCAGCGGGATGGCCAGCGCCGGCGCGGCCCAGGCGAGGGCGCCGCGCTTCAGCCACACCAGCCCGGCCGCCGCCAGCGCCGCCAGCGCGCAGATGCCATAGACACCTACCCAGGGCGCCCAGCCCGCCAGCGGGCCGACGGTATGGGCATAGCCCGACGCAATCCAGGGGAAGCCGCTCAGCCAGGTGGCCCGCGCCAGTTCGGCCAGCAGCCAGGCCGGCACCAGGGCCAGCACCCGCCAGCGGCCGGGGGCGATCCAGCGCGCCGTCAGGCCCAGGGCCAGCGCGTAGTAGCCGCTGAGAAAGGCCGCCAGCAGGGCCACTGCGAGGGCGGCCAGCAGCCAGGGGATGCCGCCGAACTGGTGCATGCTGATGTGCAGCCACCACAGGCCCGAGGCCAGCCAGCTGAAGCCAAACAATGCGCCGCCAACGGCCGCCGCCCGGGGCGTGGCCTGCTCGACGACGGCGAACAGCAAGGCCAGCGAGATGAGCTGCAGATACCAGGCCCCCGTCGGGGCAAAGGCGCCGGTGTGCAGCAGGCCGGCGACCAGCGCGACGGCCGCCGCCCTCGCGCCCTTCACGCTTCGGACTCTTCTTCGGGCGCGCGAGTCACCTTGAACCAGCGCACGGCGCCGCCGCGGGTCAGCATGACGGCGAAGTTCAGCCCTTCAACCGTGACGACCTCGCCGCGGCGCGGTACGCGGCCGTGCTCGTGGGCGACCAGGCCGCCGATGGTGTCGAAGTCGTTGTCGGGCAGGGACAGGCCGAAGGCACCGTTGACGGCGGCGATGGTCGCGTCGCCGGCGACGCGCTGGCTGCCGTCGGCCAGGGTGTAGAGGCCGGATTCGCCGTCCTTCTCGTCGAACTCGTCCTCGATCTCGCCGACGATCTCCTCCAGCACGTCCTCGATCGTGATGAGGCCGGCCGTGTTGCCGAATTCGTCGATGACGATGGCGAGGTGGTTGCGGTTGGAGCGGAAGTCGCGCAGCAGCTCGTTGAGCCCCTTGCTCTCGGGCACGAAGACGGTGGGTCGCAGCAGGGCGCGCAGGTTCAGCTCGGGGGCGCGCTGCATCTTCAGCAGGTCCTTTGCGAGCAGGATGCCGATGATGTTGTCGCGCCTGCCTTCATAGACCGGGAAGCGCGAATGGCCGCTGTCGATGACCAGGCCCAGCAGCTCGTCGTAGGGGGCGTCGATGTCCAGCAGGTCCATGCGTGGTGCGGCCACCATGGCGTCGCCGGCCGACAGCTCGGCCATGCGCAGCACGCCTTCCAGCATCTGGCGCGATTCGGGCTCGATCAGCTCGCGCTGCTCGGCCTCGGCCAGGGTCTCGATCAGTTCGGTCTTGGAGTCGGGGCCGGGGTGCAGGAACTCCAGCATGCGCTCCAGCAGGCCGCGGGCCTCGGGCGGGTGTTTGGCGGCCCCGCGAACTGGGGGCCTGCCTGAATGCGGTTCGCTCAAGGGGCGCTGTCAGGGTATTGCGGAAGGGACAGAATAGCCGATTGGTTTGACAAAACTTGATCCGGGGCGCCCCGCCCCCATATCTGTTGCCTTCGAGAAAACGGTCCCCCATCATGTCCAAGCCCCAAGGCCTCATCCCCGCCACCATCCTGACCGGCTTCCTCGGCGCCGGAAAAACCACGCTGCTCAAGCGGGTGTTGACCGAGGCCCATGGCCAGAAGATCGCCGTCATCGAAAACGAGTTCGGCGAAGAGAACATTGACACCGACATCCTGGTGTCGGACACCAACGAGCAGATCATCCAGATGAGCAATGGCTGCGTCTGCTGCACCATCCGCGAGGACCTGCGCACGACGCTGAGCGATCTGGCCGCCAAGCGCCGCAAGGGTGAACTGGACTTCGACCGCGTCGTCATCGAGACCACCGGCCTGGCCGACCCCGGCCCCGTGGCCCAGACCTTCTTCATGGACGACGAGATCGCCGAGAGCTATCTGCTGGACTCCGTGCTGACCCTGGTGGACGCCAAGCACGCCGAGGAGCAGCTGAACACCCGCCAGGAAGCGCGCATGCAGGTGGGGTTTGCCGACCAGATCTTCGTCAGCAAGGCCGACCTGGTCGAGCCGGCGGCCGTCGAGGCCCTGGTGCACCGCGTCAAGCACATGAACCCGCGCGCACCCATCCAGACCGCCCATTTCGGCGAGGTGCCGCTGGCCAAGATCTTTGACCTGCGCGGCTTCAATCTGAACGCCAAGCTGGAGATCGACCCCGATTTCCTGAAGGCCGATTCACATGACCATCATCATCATGATCACGACCACCACGATCATGAGCATGGCGAGCATTGCGACCACCCCCATCACCACGCGCACGACGACGACGTGAAGAGCTTCGTCTTCCGCGCCGACAAGCCCTTCAACCCGGCCAAGCTGGAGGACTTCCTGGGCGCCATCGTGCAGGTCTACGGTCCCAAGATGCTCAGATACAAGGGTGTCCTACACATGAAAGGCACGGACAAGAAGGTCATCTTCCAGGGCGTGCATCAGATGATGGGGTCCGATCTGGGCCCGAAATGGATGCCTGGAGAGAAAAAGCAGAGCAAGATGGTGTTCATTGGCATCGACCTTCCCAAAGAGGTGTTGATGCAAGGCTTGGAAGGCTGCTTGGCGTGATGTTTTGACCTCCGGAGACACCGTTTCCGGGGGGCTACAGACTGTTGGTTCCGCATGGCTACAATCCGCCGCGCTCAAAATTGGGCTGCCGGCTCAAAAGCAGTGGGATCAAGGTCTGACACCGCGCCGATGCAAGCCCTGAGCGAGGAGAAGACTGTGAGCAAGACCCCGGCCTCAAAAACCACCGCCGCATCCAAGGGTGCGAAGAAAACCGATGCCGGCGCTGACGTCGCCACGTTGGAAGCGCCCGCGCCCGCGAATCGCTTTGCCGACCGCTTCGCCCCGCCCAAACCACCCGTGCGTGGTGCCAACCAGGCGGAGGAGACGCCGCGCATTGCCGCCAAGGGGGATCCCAAGCTGGCCAACGCCTGGAAAAGCAAATCGGGTGCCGAGCTGAGTGATGCCGAGGTCCTGGCCATGCCGGACTCGGAATACATGAATGCCAAGCAGATCGAGTTCTTCCGCGCCAAGCTGACCGAGCTGAAGGACGGCGTGCTGTCCAACGCGGGTGAGACGACCGAGCATCTGCGCGAGGACACGACCATCGTCCCCGACCCGGCCGACCGCGCCACCATCGAGGAAGAACACGCCCTGGAGCTGCGCACGCGGGACCGCGAACGCAAACTGCTCAAGAAGATCGTGCAATCCATCGCACGTTTGGACAGCGGCGACTATGGCTATTGCGACGAAACCGGCGAACCTATCGGTCTGGGCCGTTTGATTGCCCGCCCGACGGCGACGCTGTCGCTCGAAGCGCAACAGCGCCGCGAGCTCAAGCAGAAGATGTTCGGGGACTGATACCCTAGCCACGTGACCATGTCCGACTCCAAGCCCGCAGACCCGAAGGAAGGTGACAGCTTCTTCCGCAAGGTTGCGCGCTTCGTGGCCAACCCCACGACGGACTGGTCCGAGATCAACTCGCGCCAGGATGACCCCGAGGGCGACCTGGCCAAGGCCGAGTTGCGCGCCATGGTGGAGCGCAAGCGCCGCAACGACTTTGTGCGCAAGCGCGAGCTCGACATGCTGCGCCGCATCCGCCGTGAGGGCCTGACACCCGAGCAACTGGCCGCCCTGGCCTCGTCGCCGTCCCGCCTGGGTGACGATGAGCGCATCAGCGAGCCCAATTCCAAGATCGATCTCGGCGTGAAGGCCAAGATCGACGAGATCGAGCAGCAGATGGTGGGCGAGAGCTTTGCGACGACGCAGGCCGTGCCCAAGCAGCAGCCCGGTTTCTTCGACACCAGCACCCGGCCGGTGGCCTTTGCGGCCACGGTCGCGTCGCCGCCGCCGCCCGATGGCGGTCGCGTCAGCGAGTTCTCCACGCCCAGCGAGGTGGAGCGCCTGCAGGCCCCGACGCCGCCGGCCTCGGTGACCATGGGTGCCGCCATTCCGCCGCTGTCCGATTCTCCGGCCAGCCGCCTGCCCGATCTGCCGCCGCTGGACCTGTCGCTGTCCTTCACGCTGGCCGAGTCCACGCCCGAGGTCGAGGTGCAGGAGGTCGTGCACGACCCGGAGCTCGACGAGGCCGTCATCGCCTTCGCCAACGCCGACTACGACACCAGCGAGCACGCCCTGACCGAACTGGTGCGCCCGGGGGGCAGCCGCAACCTGCACGGCGAGACCTGGCTGGTGCTGTTCGACCACTACCGGGCCACCGGTGCCCAGGGCAAGTTCGAGGCGCTGGCGGTCGAGTACGCCCAGCAGTTCGGCCTGTCGGCGCCGCAGTGGTTCTCCATGCCCAAGCTGGTGGCCGAATCGACGCGCCAGTCCAACCGCTCCCCCATGGCCAAGGCCAGCCAGGTCAGCTGGACGGCGCCTGGCACCGTGAGGGCCGAGGACGTGGGCATCCTGCAAAAGCGCAGCGAGACCCTGCCCATGCCCTGGGTCTTCGACTGGGGCGCGCTGGACCAGATCGAGATCGAGGCCGCCATCCAGATGCGCCAGCTGTTCCGCCACTGGGCGAACCAGCAGGTCGACCAGCGCTGGGTGGGTGGCGACCGCTTCCTGAACCAGCTCAAGGAACTGGCCCCGGTCGGCGAACGCGATACCGACCCGGCGATGTGGATGCTGCGCCTGGAGGCGCTGCGCCTGGCCAACCGGCCCGACCAGTTCGACGAGGCCGCCATCGACTACTGCGTGACCTACGAGGTCTCGCCGCCGTCGTGGGAGCGCGCCAAGTGCCGCGTGCGTATCGGCGGTGAAGGGTCGTCGACCCACAACCCGCCTACCACCAGCATGCAGGCCGAGGCCCAGTCGACCTTCCTCGACACCAGCGTCGAGGTCAGCCTGGCCCAGCTCGAACTGATGGGCCAACTGAGCGGCGACATCTCCGAGAACCTGCGCATCCTGTCCACCGAGGTCGGCGAGGCCAGCCTCATCAACATCTCCTGCACCAAGCTGATCCGCCTGGACTTCATGGCCGCCGGCGACCTGTTGAACTGGGTGCTGCAGCGCCGCAGCGAAAACCGCATGGTCGTCTTCAACGACGCCCACCGTCTGGTGGCGCTGTTCTTCGGCGCGATGGGCATCAACGAGCACGCCAAGGTCAAGGTCCGTATCAATTGATCCGGCGGCCCTGGGCCGACCTTGCGAAACTCCGGCTGAACCTCAACTGGTACGGCCTATGTCCTCCTCAGAATCTTCCGCCGTCTATCACGGCACCACCATCGTTTCCGTGCGGCGCCAGACGCCCGCCGGCTGGCAGGTCGCCATCGGCGGCGACGGCCAGGTCACGCTGGGCAACACCATCGTCAAGGCCAGTGCACGCAAGGTGCGCAAGCTCTACCGCGACCAGGTGCTGGCCGGCTTTGCCGGTGCGACGGCCGACGCCTTCACGCTGTTCGAGCGCTTCGAAGCCAAGCTGGAAAAGCACCAGGGGCATCTGGTGCGCGCCGCCGTCGAGCTGACGCGCGACTGGCGCACCGACCGCGTGCTGCGCCGCCTGGAAGCCATGCTGGCCGTGGCCGACAAGACGGCCTCCCTCATCATCACCGGCAACGGCGACGTGCTGGAGCCCGAGCAGGGCATCGTCGCCATCGGCTCGGGCGGCGCCTACGCCCAGGCCGCTGCCAAGGCCCTGCTGGCCCACACCGAGCTGAGCGCGGCCGACATCGTCAAGCAGTCCCTCGTCATCGCCGGCGAGATCTGCATCTACACCAACCAGAACCACACGCTGGAGGTTCTGGAATGAGCAGCATGACCCCTCAGGAAATCGTCTCTGAGCTGGACCGCCACATCGTCGGCCAGCAGGCCGCCAAGCGCGCCGTCGCCATCGCCATGCGCAACCGCTGGCGGCGCCAGCAGGTCGACGAGAAGCTGCGCGGCGAGATCACACCCAAGAACATCCTGATGATCGGTCCGACCGGCGTCGGCAAGACCGAGATCGCACGCCGCCTGGCCCGGCTGGCCGGCGCCCCCTTCGTCAAGGTCGAGGCGACCAAGTTCACCGAGGTGGGCTATGTCGGCAAGGATGTGGACTCCATCGTGCGCGACCTTGTGGAGGTGGCCGTCAAGCAGGAGCGCGAGGTGGCCATGCGCCGCTGCCAGACCCGTGCCGAAGACGCCGCCGAGGAGCGCATCCTGGCCGTGCTGCTGCCGGGCAGCGAGCCCGACAACGCCACCCGCCAGACCATGCGCAAGCGCCTGCGCGAGGGCCAGCTCGACGACAAGGACATCGAACTCGACCTGCTGGCGCCCAAGCCGACGATGGAGTTGCTGGGCCCCTTCGGCAACCAGCCCGGCATGGAAGACATGGCCGAGCAGCTCAAGGGCATGTTCAGCCAGTTCGGCGGCAACCAGAAGAAGACGCGCAAGCTCAAGATTGCCGAGGCGATGAAGCTGCTGATCGACGAGGAAGCCGCCAAGCTCGTCAACGAGGAAGAGATCCGCACCACGGCACTGACGAATGCCCAGGAGATGGGCATCGTCTTCATCGACGAGATCGACAAGGTGGCCTCGCGCAATGAGCACGGCGGCGCGGAGGTGTCGCGCCAGGGTGTGCAGCGCGACCTGCTGCCGCTGGTGGAAGGCACGACGGTGTCGACCAAGTACGGCCTGGTCAAGACCGACCATGTCCTCTTCATCGCCAGCGGGGCCTTTCACCTCGCCAAGCCCAGCGATCTCATCCCCGAGCTGCAGGGCCGCCTGCCCATCCGCGTCGAGCTGGACTCGCTGTCGGTGGCCGACTTCGAAGCCATCCTGACCAGCACCCACGCCAGCCTGGTCAAGCAATACCAGGCCTTGCTGGCCACCGAGGGCGTCACGCTGGACCTGCAGCCCGGCGCCATCCGCCGCCTGGCGGAGATCGCTTTCGAGGTCAACGAGCGCACCGAGAACATCGGCGCGCGGCGCCTGGCGACGGTGATGGAGAGGCTGCTCGACGAGATCAGTTTCGACGCGCCGCGCAACGCGGGTCAGACCGTGTCGCTGGATGCAGCGGCGGTGGATGCCAAGCTGGGCGCGCTGGCGGCGAACGAGGATCTCAGCCGCTTCATTCTGTAGTCGTGCCTTCCCAAGCGGCTGCCGTGGAACCGGCTTCGCTGGGCCACTGGCGGCGCCCCTTGAGGGCCGGCGCTGCGGGTAGGGGGTTGGCTAGTGAGGCAGCGCCTGGGCCGAGCCGGTCCAGCGCAGCATCTGCATCAGCGAGGGCGCCCGCGTCTTGCCCAGCAGGTTGCGTACATGGCTGCGCACCGTGCACACGCGCAGGCTCAGATGACGGGCCACGGACTCCACCGGCTCGCCGTCGGCCAGCAGCAGCAAGACCTGGCGCTCGGCGCGGCTGAGCCGGCACTTGAGGGTCAGCACGTCGATACGGGCCGCTTGGGTCAGTGCCGGCTGGTCCAGGTGGACGGTCACCAGCACGCTGTCCTCGGGCCAGCCCGAGGCGTCGGCGATGGCGGGTGCGAGGGAGGCTGCATGCAGCCATCCGGTGGCCAGGCTGGGCGTGAACCACAACCCCGTGCGCGATGACGAGCCGGCGCAGGCCCGCGCCAGCAGCTCAGACAGTTGGGCGGCGTTCAGCTGCCCCAACCCCGCCAGCCGTCCGGACTTCACCCCGCTGGTCAGCAGCGGCTCGGCGCTGGCGTTGGAAAACACCAGCCGGCAATTCGGTTGCAGCACCAACAGGGGCTGGGGCAGCGCGCCCAGCACCTCGCGCGGACGCGTCGCATGGCCGGCCCGCGCGGGCGCCTGGGAAGAAGTGGACTGCAACATGGGGCCCCCTGAGCCTTTGCGGCGCGATGGCGCCGTCTGTTGCAGCCAGTGTGGCCAAGCCCGCGCGGCCCCGCCATAGGCCATTCGGCCGATCCCCCGGGGATCAGCGTCATGCTCAGTGGGGCAGCGCCTGGGCCGAGCCGGTCCAGCGCAGCAGTTGCATCAGCGTGGACGCCTGGGTCTTGCCGAGGAGGTTGCGCACATGGCTGCGCAGCGTGGACATGCACAGGCCGAGATGAGTCGCGGCGACCTCGACTGTCATGCCGTCGCCCAGCAGCATCAGTACGTGGCGTTCGGTGGCGCTAAGCCGGCTGTGCCGCGCCAGTGCGTCGATGCGGGCCGCCTGCGTCAATGCGGGCTGGTCGAGGTGGATGACCAGCAGCACGGCGTCTTCCGGCCAGCCGGCGCTGGCCGCGAGGTCGGCGGGCACCGGCATGATATGCAGCCAGCCGGTACTGATCTGCGGTGTGAACCACAGGCCGACATAGGACGTCGATCCAGCTTGGGCCAGGCGCAGCGGCGATTCCAGCCGCGCGGCGTCGAGCTGGCCAATCTGCATCAGATGCTCGGCTGTGACACCAACGCGGCGATCATGCAGCAGGCCGTCGACCCCGCGATTGCTGAACAGCAAGCGACGGTCCGGTCGCACGACCAGCATGGGCTGGGGCAGGGCGGCCAGCACCTGGCAGGCGCTTCCGAATGGCGTGAAGCCCGGTTGGACACGGTGACCTGTTGTATGGGTCTGGAGCACGTTCAACATGAATATCTCCCCAAGCGACAGCGATGACAGCGGTTGATTTGCTGGCAAGTTTGGTGGGCGGAGCTCGTCCGCGCATCGTCCGCACGGCCCGGCCGTATGGCCCAGCCAACGCATTGACACCGTCCGTTGCGTAGACGCCCAGATGACTCGCAGACCGGCGCTCACGCCGACCCTGGTTGTGACGGTTTGTCAGCATGGCTTGCCACAGAGGCCTATCCAAAAGCCCAATGCCGCATGAGACCTGATACGGTCTTTGCTCGCTAATATCGACTCGTACCTTTTGCGCCCCATGAGAGTCCTGCTCGTCGACGACCACACCTTGTTCAGGGAGGGCATTGCCCTGCTGCTGCGCCCCCTCGTACAGCCCTTGGAGACCTGGGAGGCTGGCAGTTGCGAGGAGGCCGTTGCCGTCATCGAAGCGCGCGGGGCGGCCGATCTCGTCCTCATCGATCTTGGCCTGCCGGGGGCCTCTGGCCTGGAAGGCGTGCGCCAATTGCGCGAGGCTCACCCCGAGATGCCCGTCGTCGTCATGTCGTCGGCAGATGACAAGGACACGGTGCTCGCGGCGCTGGACGCTGGTGCCATGGGTTTCATCCCCAAGAGTTCGACGTCAGCCGTCATGATCGGTGCGCTCAAGCTCATCCTGGCCAAGGGCATCTACCTGCCGCCCAGCGTGTTTCTGGCGGCGCGCAATCCGGCGCCGGCCACGCCGCCAGCCGCGATGACACCTTCTGCAGCCGTGACTCCCATGCTGGCCACCGCTCCGGCGGGGGCGGATGCTGCGGCGGGCAGCCCGCCGCGGCGACCTGCCGACCTGGGCCTCACGTCCCGGCAGGCCGAAGTGCTGCATCTGCTGCTGCAGGGCAAGCCGGCCAAGCTGATCGGGCGTGAGCTCGATCTGTCGTTGAGCACCGTGAAGGCCCACACTTCGGCCGTATTGCGGGCCTTGAACGTCACCACACGCACCCAGGCCATCGTGGCGGCCGGTCGCATAGGCCTGCGCTTCGACGACGTCTAGGTGGTTTCCAACGATTCCTTGAGGGCCAGCAGCAGGCGCTGCAATCCGACGGGCTTGTGCAGCAGGCCGGCGCCCAGAGTTCCGGCTTCGGCCACCAGGCGGGTATCCGTGTTGGCGGTGACCACCAGGGCGGGAATCTCCTCGTCATAGTGGGCGCGCAGTCGTCGGATCACGTCCAGGCCATCGCCCGAGCTGCCTAGCTGGAAGTCCGTGAGGATGAGGTCGGGAGTGCGCAGATGGGCCTGCAGCTGAGCCAGGGCTTCATCACCGCTGTAGGCGATCACGACGTGACAGCCCGCTGCCAGCAGGGCGTCACGCACCGCTTCGCGGTTGGTGGCCTCGTCATCGACAACCACGATGAAATTGCCTTCGAGGGCCTGGGGTGGCGGGTCCATCGTGCTGCTGATGGCATGCGGCACCACGCTGCCCGCCGCCAGCGGCAACGTCACCTTGAACACCGAGCCCCGGCCCTCGCGGCTTTGCACGCTGATCGAATAACCGAGGATGTACACGCAGCGCCGCACGATGGACAGGCCGAGACCCAGGCCTTTCTCCTGGCTCGTACCAGGAGCGCCGATGCGGAAGAACTCCTCGAAGATGGCCTCGCGATATTCCTCGGCGATGCCCGGACCCGTGTCCCAGATCTGCAGCTCGCAGTGTTCGCCGCGACGGCGGCAGCCGACCAGTACACCGCCGCTGCGCGTGTAGCGGATGGCATTGGCGAGCAGGTTGCCGACGATGCGCTCCAGCAGCGTCGCGTCGCCGCGCACGACCCAGCGCCCGGGTCGCACGCGCAGGGTCAAGCCCTTTTCCTGAGCCTGCGGCAGCCAGGTCTGGGCCGCACGATCCAGCAGCCAGCCCAGATCGACGTCCTCGATGTGGGGATGCACGGCGCCTGCGTCGAGCTTGGAGATGTCCAGCAGATTGCCGAACAGGTTCTCCATCGTCGTGACTGAAGACTGGACCTTGTCGGCGATGTCGATCTGCGCCGGATCGTTCAGCCGGGTGCGCAGCACACCGATGAGCAGGCTGATGGAGTGCATGGGCTGGCGCAGATCGTGGCTGGCCGCCGCCAGGAAACGCGTCTTGGCGGTATTTGCACGTTCGGCTTCGTCCTTGCGCAGCGCCAGCTCGGCGGTCCGCTCCACCACCTTGGCCTCCAGGCCAGCGTAGAACTCGCGCAGTCGCTGCGCCAGCAGCGCGACATCGTCGGCCACATCCGTGACCTCGTTGTGCCGCATCAAGGGCCGCGTTATGAGATGCTGTGACTCCAACTGCCCTGAAACGATCCGCTCCGTCAGGTTCCGCAGCGCGACGATGGGGGCGGCCATGCGCCGCGCCATCCACACGCCCAGGACCAATGCTGCAAGGCCACCAACAACCATCAGCACTACGGTGCGGCTGAGTGTCGCGAAGACGGGTTGCAGGGCCGAGCTGCGCGGCTGTTCGACGAACACCATCCAGTCGGTTCGCTTCACGTTCACCGCCGTGGCAATCACGGGGCGTCCCCGCCAATCTTGGCCAGCATGGGCACTCAGCCGCACAGCGCCACCGGTGGCGTCACGAGCCAACGTCAAAGCGTCCGAGCCCATCAGGTTGACGTGCGCCAGGACCTCTGTCGCCCTTGTGTGGGCCACCAGCGTGCCCTCGGCGTCTACGATGTAAGCGACCCCCTGCTCGCCGGCGCGCATGCGCTCGACGATTTCCCCCAACAACCGCAGATCCACCGTTGCAACCACCGCTCCGCGACCATCGTGCGCGGCCAGATACAGAGTCGGCAACTCGCCCTGCCGAAAGAATGTCGAGCCGTAGGCGATCCCATCAATTGCGGCGCGTTGCACCAGCTCTTCAGGCAGGACCGGCAACGGCATGGCCTTGCCTTCCACCAGATCACGCGACAAGCGCATTTGCACCTCGCCAGAGGGGCTCAGCGCCGCCATCTCGATCACTGCGGGCACCGTGCGCATCAGGCGATAAAACTCTTCTCGCCGCAGTTCGTCTCCGAAGCCGGGGCGTCCCCAAGGCAATTTGGCAACGTCGCCCAAGGCGTTTTCAAGGCCCGTCAAATAGGTGTCGATTTCCCGCGCAGCGCTTTCAGCCAGCGTGGCCTGCAGTCTCTCGGTCTGGCGTAGCGTCTCCCTGTAGCCGAAGACCATTTGAACCACACCGGACACCAGCAACACCACCAGAGTGAGGCTGCACAGGCGCAGCGCATACTGGCGTGCCAATGGCGAGAGTTCGTCTGTTGCCTGCGCACTCATCGCAGCACGAGATCTGCACGCCGCACGACTTCTGAATTGAGCGCCGGAAGCCGTGGGTCATCGACCACACGCACCGCCAGCTGGTAGCGTTGCGGCAGCTGAACCGGAATCTGACTTGGCGATTCGCCGTTGAGTACGCGAGCCACGAGGTCGGCCATCGCTGGCGCGACGAAGCTCTTGTCGTGGGCATAAGACAGGTGTGCCGCTTCATAGACGTCGGGCGTGTGTGCGGCCATCACCGCGCGTCCACTCGCCGCCAGGTGCTTGCCCAGCCTTCCGTCCAGGGTCAAGGTGGTTCTGGGTAGGCACCAGGCGCGGATGTCGAGCCCCTCGGGGCCGTCTACGAGAGCGAGGGCAGCGTCCACGTCATGCGCCTGAAACAAGCTCAGTCTGACCCCGCGTGCGTGCGCCTGGGCTTGCATCGCCGACATTTCAGCAGATGCTGCGAGGTACCACTCGTCATCCCCCAGCATGGCCACGCGGCGCACGCTGGGGTAGGCCTGCATCAGCAGTTCCAGACGCTTGGCATCCAAGCTGTCGTTGATCCATAGCCCCGTACTCGGCTGCGAGTGCCTGAGCAAATCCGCAACCAAGCCAAGGTCGCGGGGATCGGCATGACTGGAAAAGATCAGCGGAGCCGTCGCAGTAGCCAGTCGTACAAGACGTGCCTGCGTACCGTTCTGAGCCACGAACAGGGTTGGTCCGCTCGCGGCTGCCTGTTGCACAAGAGGTACCAGGGTCGCTTCGTCGTCCACGACGCTCAGGGCCTCGATGCTTGTCTGGGCATAAAGCGCCGGGTGGCGGCTGGTCAGCGCCGCGCGGAAGCGCTGGTAGGAGCCATCGGCCTGCGGACTGCCGTGCGCCAAAAAAACCACCCGCAGATTTGGTTCTCGCACGAAGCGAGCGCTACCCGTCAGAGTCAGCAACGCACTGATGGCCAGCAACAGGCCACAGGCATGGGCCAAACGACCAATACGCAGCGTCTTCAAGTGTGTCTATCCTATTTGCGCTGGCTAACCCGGTTGGCACTCCATCAAACCCGGAGAAATCATGAGCACACAGTATTGCTGGATCAAGGTCTTGAGGACAGCTGACGTCGAAAATTTGAGTCCGCAGCCGCCGATTTCAGATGTCGGCCTGTGGCCGCAGCCGGCTGCTGCCCCAAACGCGGCCTTCCTCACGCCACTGACCTCCACCAATGACCCGGGCCAACCTCGCAAGCCCTGGAACTTTCCGTCCGTGACCGGGGATGCCTCTCTCATCATGGCCGCCTGCGCGCCTTGTCCCGCGACGCCGCACAAGGCTGGCGCGCGGTTTCTGGACGCGCCACCCCCGCCCCCCAGCTCAGCCTCACCGGTGCCCGGCGCTGGTTGGATGCTGGAATGCGGTCCCGTGGCCGAGAACTACGACCATCCGCCCGAGGTCTACTTCAGCATGCATCCCATGCCGGCCGGTACGGATCGGGCTGCTGCGCTCAATTGGCTGAGAAGTCAGCCAGGCGATGATTGGTCCAAGGGTGCCATGGCGTGCACCTTGATTGCGTACTTCGCTTGAGTAGGGGCGAGCGGTGTAAACCCCGCGCTCCGCCGCATATATCCCAGCATCTGCTGTCATCCCCAAGACAGCTGATTCGCGGGCTGAGCCGAAGACCAGAATCCCCCCATGCCGCTCAAAAAGTCCCGCAAACTCAGCCGCCTGCGCGAGCTGTGTTCGCTGGACCTGCCCACGCCCCTCGTCATGCCCAGCCTGTTGGCCGAGCTGCATGCCCTGGTGCCTTCCAGCCGCAATCTGTTCGATTGGTGCGATGGAGACGGGGCGCTGACGCGCTATTGCATCGAAGGGCCGGTGGACGAGGCCGTTGCCAGGCTCTACTTCGACGAGTTCCATAACAAGCGCGAGGCCGAGGCCATGCCGTCGTTTGCGCAGGCCTTGCGCTCGGGGGCGGTGCTGAACAGCGCGGCGCAGCTGGACACGGCGCGTTTCCTCGGCTCGGCCCTTTATGCCGAGATCTGGCGGCCGCAGGGCTTTCGCTACCGCGTCGAACTCATCGTGCGCTCGCGGGATGGCCGTCCGTTGGGGTCTCTGGTGCTCTATCGCGGCCCCGGTGAGCCTTGTTTCACCGCGGCGGAGGAGGAGCGCCTGCTGCCGCTGCTGCCCCACCTGGCCCAGGCCCTGTCGCGCGACGCCGCGGCGCGCTGCCCTCCCGAGCACTGGCAGCCCGCGCCCGAGCCGGCCGAGGTGCTGCTGCTGGACGAGGCCGGCCGTCTCGGCCACGCCAGCGCCGGTGCCCAGCGCTTGCTGCTGCTGGCGAGGTCAGGGCCGGGTTTGCAGCCGGCCCAGCCACCCACCGAGGAGATGCTGGCCAGCCTGCATGAGTCGGCGCGCGAGGGGCCGGTCACGCGTCTCATCGACAGCCCCTGGGGCCGCTTCGAGTTCAGCGCCCGGCGCCTGAACGCTGTCGATGCCGCCGTGCCCAGTTGGACCCAGGTCCAGTTGCGCCGTCTCGAGCCCCGCGAACTGGCCGATGAGCGCCGGCTGCAGGGCTTCGAGCTGTCCAGCGGCCAGGCCGCCGTGGCGCGGCTGCTGCTGCAGGGACTGGCCCAGAGCGAGGTCGCGCAGCGGCTGAACGTGGCGCCCAGCACCGTCGTCGACCACACCCGCAAGCTCTACCAGCGTCTGGGCGTGCGCTCGGCTCGCGAGCTGGTCGAGAAGCTCAGGTCCGAGCCGAATTGATGGCCAGCAGGCCGTCGAAGATCAGTCCCTCGATGAGCTCGTGAGGCGCGTCCAGCGCCGGGGCCACCTTCCAGCCGGCGCCGCCCGTCATCAGCAGCAGGGGCTCGCGGCCCTCGCGCTTGGTCAGCAGCCGGTGCATGCGCTCGATGGCGCCGGTGATGGCGAAGGTGCCGCCGGTCGTCAGCGCGTCACTGGTGTTGGTCGGGAAATTGCGCACCTCGCCGGTCGGCACGCGCAGGCCGGCCGTGCCGCCTTCCAGCGCGCGCAGCATGATGCCGTGGCCGGGCAGGATGAGGCCGCCCAGGAACTGGCCGTCGGTGGACAGGGAATCCACCGTCACCGCCGTGCCCACCATGACGGTCAGCACCGGGCCGATGAAACCCCGCATGCGTGCATGGGCGTGGGCGCCGATGACGGCGACCCAGCGGTCGGCGCCCAGCCGCGTCGGGTGGTCGTAGCCGTTCCTGACGCCGGCCGTCTCGGGCGCCGGGACGACCCAGCGCGCGCTGAGGTCCCAGTTCTCCATCTGCTCCTCGACGCGACGGCGCACGGCATCGCCGGCGACATTGCTGCCCAGGATGCGCGTCGGCGGGGCCAGGCCTTGCCAGTCCTCGTCGGCCAGTCGGTCAATGTTCTCCAGGAAGACGGCACCGTGCTGCAGCGGCTGGCTGCCGGGCGGGGCGTCGTCCTCATAGACGGCCCATTTCAGTCTTGTGTTGCCAATGTCGATAGCCAGAAAGCTCATGGTGGGTCGTGGCGTGACCAAAGACGTGACTAATGGCGCGAGCCTACCAGCGCATTTGTATCTGGCTGTGCGGGTTTCTGCTTCAATCAGAGGCTACTTCTGATCGCCCTTTCCATCCGGGAGAACCTCCATGCTGCGACGTCTGCGCATCCAAGCCCGCCTCTGGCTGGCCTTCGGCCTCATCCTGGCGATGACGGCGCTGCTGGTGGCGGTGGGCGGTTTTGGCCTGAACGTGTCGCAGAAGGCCATCCAGGGCATCACGCAGAAGCTGATCCCGGCCTCCAACATCACCATGTCGGCGCGCAGCCAGCTGCTGCAGAGCAAGGCGGCCACGTCCACGCTGGTGGCCTCCATCTTCAACAAGGAAGGCATGGCCCGCGCCAAGAAGGAGTGGGATGCCGCCCAGGCGGGCCTGGACAAGGCCATGGACGATTTCGGCGCCATCTCCACCGAAGAGAAGGGCAAGGAAGCCCTGGCCAAGTTCCGCGTCCTGATGGCCGATTACCGCAAGGCCGTCAAACCGGTGGCCGAGAAGATCCTGGCCGACAGCTATCCCGACGCCCAGGCTGCCTTCGAGGACATCAAGACCGCCGACGCGGCCTACGACCCGGCCCTGGCCATGCTCAATGGCATCGAGGGCGACCTGAAGAAGCGCGGCGACGAGGTCTTCACCAAGGTGGACAGCACCATCAGTGGCATCTTTGTCGGCTTCCTGGTCGCCTTTGCCATCTGCGTCATCGTGGGCGGCGCGCTGGCCGTGCTGATTTCGCGCTCCATCATCGGCCCGCTGGTGACGGCCAAGCGCTTTGCCGAGCGCATGGCCGATGGCGATCTGTCGCGCGCGCCCGAGGCCCGCGGCACGGATGAATCCGCCGAGATGATGCAAGCCCTGGCCGCCATGCAGAAGTCGCTGTCCGAGATCGTCGGCCAGGTGCGCGAGTCGGCCGAGAGCATCCAGGTCGCTTCGGCCGAGGTGGCCACCGGCAATATGGACCTGTCGCAGCGCACCGAGCAGACGGCCTCCAACCTGCAGCAGGCCTCCAGCTCCATGACCCAGCTGACCGGCACCGTCAGCCAGAGCGCCGACTCGGCGCAGACGGCCAAGCAGCTCGCCGGCGCCGCCGCCGAGACGGCCGGCCGCGGCGGCGACGTGGTGTCGCGCGTCGTCAGCACCATGGGCGAGATCAACAACGCCAGCCGCAAGATCGCCGACATCATCGGCACCATCGACGGCATCGCCTTCCAGACCAACATCCTGGCGCTGAACGCTGCCGTGGAAGCGGCGCGCGCCGGTGAGCAGGGCCGCGGCTTCGCCGTCGTGGCCGGCGAAGTCCGCTCTCTCGCCCAGCGCAGTGCCGAGGCGGCCCGCGAGATCAAGGCCCTGATCGGCGCCAGCGTCGAGCGCGTCGAGGCCGGCACCCATCTCGTCAACGACGCCGGCGCCACCATGACCGACATCGTCGGCTCGGTGCAGCGCGTCACCGACATCATTGGCGAGATCAGCGCCGCGGCCGTCGAGCAGAGCCAGGGCATCGCCCAGGTCAACGGCACCGTGACGGAGCTGGACCAGATGACGCAACAGAACGCTGCGCTGGTGGAGGAATCCGCGGCGGCGGCTCAGTCGCTGAAGGAGCAGGCCGTGCGTCTGGCAGGGCTGGTGAGCAGCTTCAAGCTGAGCTGAAGCGACGGCCGGCCAGTGGGTGCCGCCACGGCTGCGCCTACATCTCCTTGAACAGATGCAGATAGCTGCGGCTCACCGGCAGCAGCTCCGTGCGGCCCTTGAGCTCGATGTCGGCGGTCTCGTTCTCGCCGCGCGTGACGCGCCGGATTGAGCGCAGATTGATCACCACCGAGCGGTGCACCTGGGCGAAGTGCGCGGGGTCCAACTGGGCCAGCAGGTCCTTGAGCGGCGTGCGGATCAGCGCCTCGGCCGGCTGCCCTTCGTCGCGGTAGGCCACCAGGGTGTATTTGGTGTCGCTCTTGAGGTAGTCGATGTCGGCTATCGGGATCATGCGCAGGGATGACCCCACGGTGGCACGTATCCAGTCCAGCGGCTTGGGCTGGTCGAGCTTGAGCCGCGCGGCCAGCTGGGTCAGCAGCAGCTCGCTGTGCACGGCCGGCTGCGCCTGCTGCAGGCGCGCCTTCAGGCGCTCCACCGTTTCGGCCAGGCGCGCCGCCGTGACGGGCTTGACCAGATAGTCCAGCACGCCGTGCTCGAAGGCTTCGAGCGCGTACTGGTCAAACGCGGTGACGAACACCAGGTGCGCGCGCTTGCCCACATGCCGCGCCACTTCCACGCCACTGACGCCCGGCATGTGCACGTCCAGAAAACAGATGGCGGGCTGATGCTGCTCGAACAGTTCGATGGCCTGGCGGCCGTTGCGGGCCTGGGCCACGATCTGCAGCTCCGGCCAGGCGGCGGCCAGGCGTGCTTCCAGGATCTCCCTCAGCAGCGGCTCGTCGTCGGCGATCAGGGCAGTGGGGTTCATGGCTTCTCGGAAAACTCGATGCTGGCTTCCACGCCGTGCGGCGTGACCTCGTTCAGCGCCAGCGTCGCGCTGCCACCGTAGGCCCACAGCAGGCGCTCGCGCAGCGCCGCCAGGCCGGTGCCCAGGCCCCCACCGCTGGCCTGCAGGCCCACACCGGTATCGACCACGCGCAGCCGGCAGCGCCCACCGGCCAACGCTTCCGCGTGGACGTCGATGCGGCCGCCCTCTTCGCTGGGGTCGATGCCGTGCTGGACGGCATTCTCGACCAGGGTCAGCAGGGTCATGGGCGGGCAGTTCAGCAGGTGAACGGCGGAATCGACATGCAGCGCGAAGGCCAGCCGGTCGGGCATGCGCATCTGCATCAGGTCCAGGTAGGCGCGCACCAGCTCCAGCTCCTGGCGCAGGGTGTTGGCCGAACCATCCAGGCGCGGCACGGCGGCGCGCAAATAGTCGGTCAGGCTTTGCAGCAGCCGGGGTGCCCGCGGCGAGCCGGCTTCCACCAGGGCCTGCACATTGGCCAGGGTGTTGAAGAGGAAATGCGGCTGGGCCTGCGCGGTGAGCAGCCGCATGCGCGCGTCGAGGGCCTGGCGGGCCATCTCGCTGCGCTCCAGTTCGAAATCGATCGCTTGCTTTTCCACCTTGGCCTCACGTTGGCGCAGCAGGGCCGCCAGCGCCGTCCAGGGCGCCACCAGCATGCCCAGGAAGGTGAAGGTCATGAAGCCTTCCAGGCGGGCAGGCTGGGTCCAGAACATCGGCGCACCCGGGGCTGTGTTGGATAGAAAGGCGACAAACAGGGCGGCCGGTACCGTGACGCCGACCGCGCCCACTTGCAAGGCCCAGCGCGCCAGCCACTTCGGCAGCCTGCGCGGCCATTGCTCGAACAGGCCGAAGACCAGCAGCAGGGCCAAGCCGACGCCGAACACCCGCGCGAAGAGCACCCCCCAGCCCGCCTTCCAGCCAAAGCTGAACAGCAGAACGAACAGCGCGCAGATGACGGCGACGGTGCGCACGCGCCGCCAGGCGAACGCGGCGCGCCAATGCGAGGGCGGGTTCGGTGCGCCGAGTTGGGGGACGGAGCTGGAGGTCATGGGGTCAGGGTAAACGGGTTCGTGTCTAGCGGAAGCGCTCGGCGGGTTTGCGGAGGTAGTGGTGCGCGATATAGCGCCAGGGCAGCACCAGGGGCGTCAGCACCAGCCCCATCAGGCAGGCTTCGGAGGTCCCTTGCACGGCGGGCGTGATGGCTCCGGCCCGCCAGAGCGGCCAGGCAATCGCCGCGAGCCAGACGGTCTTCCAGATCAGCTCGAAGATCAGCAGCGGCAGCATCTGCAGCGGGTAGCGCAGGCCCCAGGCGCAGAGGATGGCCAGGCCGCTCAGCAGCGCCGCCGTTTCGCCCTTGCGCTGGGCCCACTGGTCGCTGTGTTGAAACATGGCCGGGCCGAAGCTGAGCGCCAGGCCCACGGTGACCAGCAGGTAGAAGGCGCGCAGCAGATTCAGGCGCCAAAGGGGAACATCGTTCATCAGAGTGTTCTCAGTAAAAAGCGTGAGGGACGCGGTTCAGCCGAGCCTGGCCAGGCTCTTGCGCACTTCCTCGACATTCGCCGGCTTGGCGCGCTTGTTGGCGATGAAGCGCTCGTAGGCCGCCTTGGCCTGCGCCTTGTCGCCCTTGGCCAGCAGGACGTCGCCCAGGCGCTGGTCAAGCGGAAAGTCGTCGGCACCGGCGAGGGTCCTGGCGCGCTCTAACAGGCGAATGGCCTCATCCGGCTGACCCAGGGCGGCCTGGACGCGCGCTGCGCCATAGAAGCCAGCGGCCCGGCCGGGTTGATCGCGTTGCAGGGTCTCGTACAGGCTCCTGGCCTTGGCCAGGTCCTTGCCGTCCTTCAGGAAGAAGAGGGCGAGCTGCATGGTGGCCTCGCGCACTTCTTCGCGCATGGCGGAGTCCTGGGTGGGCTTGAGTGCCAGCAACTCGGCTTCCATGTCGGCCCAATTCTTGGCCTCGGCGGCGATATGCACGCGAATGATGCGCGCCGTCTCGGGTTGGCTGCTGCGCACGGCCGCCTCCAGCTCCCGGGCCTTGGAGGTGCTGCCGCCCATGATGCCGGGCAGCATCACATAGAGCTTAGCCAGCTGCACCCGCGCCGTGAAGCTGCTCGGCTCCAGCTCCAGGGTGCGAATCCAGAGGTCTTTCAAGCTGCCCACGCTGCGCATGGCCTTGGCCATGCCCATGTTGAGCATCTGCAGGCCGAGATTCTGCGCCGCCGCCAGATGGCAGACGGCCGCGTTCGGGTGCTGTTCGATGCAGAGCCTGGCCTGCTGGGCACCGGCCGCCAGGCGCTGGGCGTCTGTGGGATCTGCCAGGCTCAAGGCCAGGGCCAAGGCAGCGCGCGCCTCGGCATCGGCGGCGTTGGCCTTCAATCGGGTTTGGGCCTGCTGTTCGAGTTCGGCGAACTTGCCGGCCTCGTGCAGCGACTCCAGCTGGCCGTCCTTGAAGACCGCAGCCTGGGCGCTGCCTAGTGCCAAGCTAGCGAGGGCGGCCAGGAGGACGGTGATCCAAGGGATGCGGCGGGTGGTGGGTGTTTTCATGGTCGGCGGGCTTTCCAAGAGAGGGTTGCGGCTCGAATTTCGAAGTGACGGGGCCATTGTTTTGAGCCGCTGGCCTGCGCGCACCGCCGTTCAGACCAGCCACGCTGTGCCGGTTCTCAAGCACGGCAGGCTGGGACGAACGACGCAGCGGACGGCTGGGCCAGCGCCGGCGTCGTTCGTCCGTGCCAGGCGTCGCTCGTCAAGGCTGCGTCGTGCCTGGTCGGGTGGCGTGTGGCCGCGGGCGGGGCCTGAGTCACAGTGGCGACCTCACCGCACCCACTGCCCTGCCATGAAAAGAATCGCGCGCTTTCTGTTGATCGGCCTCCTCGGTCTGCTCGCCATAGCGGTGCTGTTGGCCGCCGTGTTTGCCTATTTCCTCTACACCCCCGAGCCCGAGCTGCCGCAGCTCTCAGGCACGATCAGCAAGGCCACCATCGAAGTGGCCGGCCTCCAGCGCAGCTACCGAAGCTATGTGCCCAAGGACCTGCCCAAGGGGGCGCCCCTGGTGCTGGTGATGCACGGCTCGGGCGAAGGCCCGCAGGCCATTCGCGTGGGCACGGGCTATGGCTTCGAGCGCCTGGCCGACCAGCATGGCTTTGCCGTGGTCTACCCCAAGTCCTTTGGCTTTGACTGGAACGATTGCAGCTCCATCGGCAACACGGCAGTGGACGGCGTGCGCGCCGACGATGCCGCCTTCCTGGCGGCGCTGGTGGACAAGCTGGTCGGCGAGATCGGTATCGATCCCCGGCGCGTGTTCGCGACCGGCGTCTCGAACGGCGGCTCGATGGCCCTGCGCCTGGCGCTGGAGCAGCCGCAGCGCTACCGCGCCGTGGCCGCCTCGGCGGCCAACGTGCCGGCATCGCAGAACTTCCAGTGCCAGCCGGCTGCGCGCACCCCTTCGGTCATGATCCTGAACGGCACCGCGGACCCGCTGGTGCCCTATGCCGGCGGCGAGATCAACCTGCTGGGGCTGTTCTACAAGGGCGGGCAGGTCATCTCCTCCACCGCGTCGGCCCAGTACTTTGCGGATCGCAATGCCATCGCCGGCCAGCCCCAGGTCAGCCTGACGCCAACGGCGCAGGGCAGCCGTGTTGAACACGCCCGCTGGCAGGCGGCCGACGGCCGCACCGAGGTCGAGCTGGTGACCCTGCACGGCGCCGGCCACGGACTGCCCCAGCCCTGGGCGCGTCGCCCCCGCCTGCTGGGTCCTTCCCCGATGGAGCCCAACGGGCCGGCCCTGATCTGGGCCTTCTTTGAAAGGCAATCGAAATGAGCGTCCTGCACGTCGCCCCCGACAGCCATGTGCTGGTGCATGCCGCCGCCGCGGTGGTGCTCTATCTGCACATCGGTGCCGGCACCGCGGCTGTGCTGGCCGGCACGGCTGCCTTTGTTTTTCGCAAGGGCTCGCGCCTGCACCGCCAGGTCGGCAACGCCTTCGTCATCGCCATGCTCATCATGTCCGCCATCGGAGCCACGGTGGCGCCGTTTCTGCCCACGCCCGAACGGGGCTCGGTGGTGGCCGGGATGCTGACCTTCTACCTGGTGCTCAGCGGCTGGGCGGCCGTCAAGCGCCAGCCGGGCGAGATCGGCGCCTTCGACTACGGCCTGCTGCTGACCTCATTGACGGTGGTGGCGGCCAGCGCCTGGTTGATGAGCCTGGCGGCGCAAAGCCCGGCGGGAAAGCTGGACGGCCAGCCGGCCGCTGCCTTCGTGATGTTCATGATCATCGGCAGCCTGGCGGCGGTGGGGGATTTGCGGCTGATCCTGAGGCGCGGCGTCACCGGCGCGATGCGCCTGGCGCGCCATCTGTGGCGCATGACGGTGGCGTTCTTCATCGCAGCCAACTCCCTGTTCCTGGGCCAGCAACAGCTGTTCCCGGAGGCGCTGCGGGGCTGGTTGTTTCTGCCGGCCCTGCTGATCCTGGGTTTGCTGCTCTATTGGCTGGGCCATGTCGGCTACAGCGCCTACCGGCGCCGCAGCCGCTCGCGCGCCCTTGCCGCGCCGTCGCCTTGATGCGCGGCGACGAGCACGCTCCTCATTCGCTGAAGGAGCACGCTGTCGCGGGCTTCAATGGACCGCCATGAGAGATGCAGGGCGCCGGGAAAGCAGCTTTGCAGCGCTGGCTGTCATTGATACGGCCAAGTCCGCCGACCACTCATGACAAGCCTCGGCCGCTCATACCTTGGCGAGGAAGGCGGCCGCATCACCCGCTTCACACTTCCAGTCTGCGAAGACCCCGACCAGATTGCATTCCACGCAGCGGCAAGCGATGTAGTACCAGCGCACGTCATGTGTGCCCTCGTACACGGAGACGCCGGACATCAGCTCGAACACCTCGTTCTCGCACACGCACTCGTGCGCCTCGGGCGCGGCTTCTTCAACGTAGTCCGCGCTGTCGCCCATCAGGTGTTCCTGCCCGCAGTCGGTGCAGGTGCGGATCGCCACGCCGGCTTCTTCATCGGTCTGGAGCGCGAAGATCCGGCACCCGCAATCGCATTTGGACGCGGCAAATCGGACGGCCTCATGGCGATTGGCAACGCTGTAGCTGCGCAGCTCGGCTTGGGTGTCACCGGACGTCGTCCCGTACCAGAACTCGCCCTTCTTCGTCAGTGCCATTGACGCTGCTCCATTCTTCAACGTGGGCTTCCCGGCAGGCGTGACGCCTGGCTCGCCCAGCTCATCTGGATTTTGCCTGGAGGTCCGGCGGGTCGTCGTCAAGGGCCTGTGTCGGGGTGGCCTGCCGCGAGCGGCTGCGATCAACCTGAAGCGGTCGCCCTCTTGAGACAGATGACTTCTATTTAAGCCTACGTTTCAGCCCACGTTGCGCCGGTCTCGCTGCACCGCTTCGAGCGCCGCGTGTGCGGCGACCTCGCCAATCACCAGCAGGGCGGGGCTCTTGAGCCCCTCGCGGGCGATGCAGTCGGGCAGGCCGGCCAGCGTCGTCACCGCATGGCGCTGCTGCGCCGTGTGCGCCGCGCTGACGATTGCCGCCGGCAGATCGGCCTTGAGGCCGGCGTCCAGCAGCTTGGCCGTGATGTCCGCCGCGCGGGCCACACCCATGTAGATGACCAGGGTCAGTCCCGTGCGGGCCAGGGCCGCCCAATCGGGCTCGGCCCGGCCTTCACCGGGGTGGCCGGTGACGAGGATGACGCCGGGCGAGGCGCGGCGGTCGGTCACGGGGATGCCGACGGCGGCCGGGCCGGCGATGCCGCTGGTCAGACCCGACACCACTTCCACATCGAGGCCGGCATCGCGCAGCGCATCGACCTCCTCGCCGCCGCGGCCGAAGACGAAGGGGTCGCCGCCCTTGAGGCGCACGACGCGATGGCCGGCCCTGGCCTCGCGGATCATCAGTGCGTGGATGAAATGCTGGTCAGTGCTGATGCAACCGCCGCGCTTGCCGACGCGCAGCAGGCGGCCTTTCACGAGGGCCAGCACGCGCGGGTCGATGAGGTCGTCGGCCAGCACGACATCGGCGGACTCGATGCGCTTCAGGGCGCGGACGGTCAGCAGTTCTGGATCGCCGGGACCGGCGCCGACGAGCGAGACAACTTGGGTGCTCATGCGGTGACCTCTTCACGTGTGGTGGCTACCAGGCGGCGCAGCGTCGGCAAACAGGAGCCGCATTGCGTGCCGCAGCGCTTCTCCGCCTGCAGCTGGGCCAAGCGCTCGGTGGGGCTGCCGCTGCAGTGGGCCAGCGTCAGGCGGATGACGTCCTCGCGCACGTCGAAGCAGTTGCAGACCTGGGGGCTGGCGGCCGCGGTGTTGGTGGGCGGCGCGCCGGGCGACAGCAACCAGCGGCCAACGGTGGAGGCCGCCGTGCGCTCGCGCCACAGGTCGACCAGCCAGGCGCCTTCCTCGTGCTGGCCGACGCGCAGCAGGGCCTGCAGCGGCGCCGCCTGCATGTCGTCGCCCTCCAGCGTCAGCAGGCGCAGCCGGCCGCGCTGGGCGTCGGCATAGCGCAGCACGGCCGGGCTGTTCAGGCCGAGCACGGCGGCGAGTTCTTCGACCAGCTCGGGCGCGGGTGCCTCGGCGCAGGCGGCCTCGAAAGCCCAGCCCACCTGTTCTCCCTTGGCCGGTTCGGGCAGGCAGTGCCCATAGCCGAAGCGCGGCATCAGCGCGCGCAGCTGTTCGCGCAGGCGTGGGCCGTCTTCGGGGGCGACCCAGGCGCAGGCGCTGAGGCGCCAGGGCAGGGAGGCCGGCTCGATGGCCACGGCGCTGAACTTCAGCTCGGGCTGCTTGGAATCGGGGCAGAAGGCGCCCTGCGTGACGGCGTTGACGCCGAGCTGGGCGCCGATGAATTCGTCGCCCCAGTGCATGGCGATGTCGGCACCGGCCGGCGACACATTGACGTCGAGCTTCAAGGGCAGCACGACCTCGCCGCGCTGGGAGCGCACATGCACCAGCTCGCCCTCGGCCAGCTTGCGGCGTGCTGCGTCGACGGGGTTCACGCGCACGACGGGCCGGCCCTCGTGGGCGAACAGCCGCGGCACGCTGCCGCTGCGGCTCATGCCATGCCATTGGTCGCGTAGGCGGCCCGTGGTCAGCGAGAAAGGACGTTTGGGCGAAGCCGTCTCGGCCGTGGCGACATAGGGTTTGGTGATGAAACGGGCACGACCGTCGGCGGTGGCGAAGCGGCCATCGGTGTAGAGGCGGGGCGTCGAGCCGGTGACATAGGGCCACTGCTGAGGGCCTTCGGTGTCCAGCTTCAGCCAGGACAGGCCGGTGATGTCGAGGTCGCGGCCGCGCGTGGCTTCGCGGTGCTCCTTCCACAGGTCTTCGGGGCCGTCGGCAGCGAGGCGAGGCGCGCGGCCCAGGGCGGTGTCGATGAGGGCCGCAACGTCGCGAGCGATGCGCCAGTCGGCGCGTGACTCACCGGCGGCGGGCACGGCAGGCCGCACGCGGCTGATGCGGCGCTCGCTGTTGGTGACCGTGCCTTCCTTCTCGCCCCAGGTGGCGGCGGGCAGCAGATAGTCGGCATAGCGGGCCGTGGCGGTGTGGGCAAAGGCTTCCTGCAGGATGACCAGCTCGCAGCGCTCCAGGGCCTGGCGCACCATGGCCTGGTCGGGCATGGACTGGGCGGGGTTGGTGCAGACAATCCACAGCGCCTTGATGTCGCCGCGCGCCGCGGCCTCGAACATCTCGACGGCGGTGTGGCCGCGCTTGCCCGGCAGGTCCGGGACGCCCCACAGCGATTCGATCTCGCCCCAGTCCTCGGCCTTGCCCGGGTCGCGGTGGCCGGGCAAGAGTGTGGCCATGCCGCCGCTCTCGCGGCCACCCATGGCATTGGGCTGGCCGGTCAGCGAGAAGGGGCCGGCGCCGGGCTTGCCGATCTGGCCGGTGGCCAGGTGCAGATTGATGAGGGCCGTGTTCTTGGCCGTGCCGCTGCTGCTCTGGTTCAGGCCTTGGCAGTAGAGGCTGAGTGCGGAGGGCGAGGTCGCGAACCACTCGGCGGCCTGCCAGATGTCGGCCTCGTTCACGCCGCAGACCTGGGCCGCGCGCGACGGCGCCCAGTCGCGCACCAGTTCCTTCAGCGCGTCGAAGCCCTCGGTCGATTGCTCGATAAAGCCGCCCGCCGTCCAGCCCTGCCAGATGACGGCATGCAGCAGACCATGGCACAGGGCCACGTCGGTGCCGGGGCGGATCTGCAAATGCAGATCGGCCAGCTCGGCCGTCTCGGTCTTGCGTGGGTCGATGACGATGAGCTTGTGCCCGGGCTTGTTGCCACGTGCGGCTTCGAGTCGACGGAACAGGATGGGATGGGCCCAGGCCGGGTTGGCGCCGCTGATCAGCACGCAGTCGGCCAGCTCGATGTCCTCATAGCTGCAGGGCGGCGCGTCGGCACCGAGCGCCTGTTTGTAGCCGACGACGGCCGAGCTCATGCACAGCCGCGAGTTGGAGTCGATATGGGGTGTGCCGATGACGGCGCGGGCCAGCTTGTTGAAGGCGTGATAGTCCTCGGTCAGCAGCTGGCCGGAGATGTAGACGCCGATGGCTTCGGGGCCGTGTTCGGCGCGGATGGCCAGGAGCTTGTCGGCGATCTCGCGATTGGCGCTGTCCCAGCTGATGACCTCGGGCTGGCCGCCGCGAGCGGCACGCTTCTGCGGCTCGCGCAGGCGCTGGTGCTGGATGACGACCGGCGTGGCCGTCAGGTGCAGATTGGTGCCCTTGGTGCACAGGCGGCCGAAGTTGGCCGGGTGGTCGGGGTCGCCGCGGACGCCGGTAATCTGGGTGCCGTCATGCTCGATGACGACACCGCAGCCGACACCGCAGTAGGGACAGGTGGACTTTGTCTCGCTCATGATCTTGTTGTGTGCGGGCCGGCATTCGAGTGCTCAGGCCACGGCAATCGGAATTCGGGGACCGGCGACGGGTGCAGCCAGGTCCAAGGCCAGGGTGTCGAGTTCGGCCTGCAGCAGAAAGACGCTGCCGCCTTCCAGCTTCACCTGGAAGGCCGGCGTGCAGCCCTCGTCGGGCTCGCGGGCCGCGCCATCGGCGAGGCCGATCGTCCAGTTGTGCAGCGGGCAGGCCACGTTCCTGCCGAAGACGATGCCCTGGCTCAGCGGGCCGCCCTTGTGTGGGCAGCGGTCCAGCAGCGCAAAGACCTCGTCGTCGGCATTGCGGAACAGGGCCACGTCCACGCCGGCGGCTCGCCGCACGCGGCGCGAGCCCAGCACGGGGATGTCCTGCAGATCACAGACGTGGGTCCAGCTCATGGGTGGCTCTCAGGCGTTCATGCGGGCGCAGTGCTCGGTGACTGCGTCCATGACGGCGAGCAGGCGCTCGCTGGCGACAAAGACGGGCACGGGGCGGCCGCTGCCGACGCCGTCCTTCAGCGGCGCCCAGGCCGCGTCGGCCAGCGCCAGCTGCTCGCGCAGTGCGGCGTCGCCGGCGTTGCGCAGTGCCTGCTGGCCGGCTTCGAATTCGTAGACGGCGGCCTGGCGCTCACGCCGGACCGACTCGACGCCGGGGCTGGCCAGACCCAGCAGGGCGACGCGCTGCGACAGCAGGCGCTGGCGCGAGGCCAGGCGCGCCTGCCAGGGCAGTGCGGCGCGGGCCGTGTTGGCGAGCTGGGCCAGCGTCAGCATCTCGTTGGCGGTCGACAGCAGCACGCGCTGGCCTTCGAGGCCCGGCGTGCCGCCCAGCAGCCCCTGGTAGTCCTCATAGCGGCGGGCCAGGGCGCGCAGGCTGCCGGCCTGCTCGGGGCCCGTCGGGGTGCGGCTCATCTGCACCAGCTGTTGCTCGAAGGCGGTCTGGCTGGCGGCCAGCACATCGCGGGCCGGTGCGGCCAGTTCGGCGTTGGCCAGGCACAGCCAGGCCTTGCCCATGCGCTGGCTCAATGCACCAAGGCTGGGCGTCGAGCAAGCCGGAATGGGTTGGGCCTTGCTGGCAAATGGGGCGGTGCCCAGGGCGGCGACAAAGAAACGGCGCGAGTACTGCATTCGGGCTTTCAGCGGACAACGGATCAGGCCGGCACTTTTTCGAACTGGCGCAGATCGACGTGGGCCTTGTCGAAGTCGAACCAGGGGTCGGGTTCGCCGTCGAGGCTGAACTGGAGCTGGGCCCACAGCGCCTTGCGGCTGTCGGCGTCCTCCAGGACCTTGCGTTTGACGTGATCGAGACCGACCCGCCCTACGTAATGCACGGTTCGTTCCAGGTACCAGCCCTCCAGCCGGTAAAGCTGCAAAAAGGCACCGCTGACCTCCAGGACCTCCTCCGGCGTCTTGACCTTGCACAGGAACTCGGCCACCTCGGTCTTGATGCCGCCGTTGCCGGCGACGTAGATTTCCCAGCCCGAATCCACGCCGATGACGCCGACGTCCTTGATGCCGGCCTCGGCGCAGTTGCGCGGGCAGCCCGACACGGCAATCTTGACCTTGTGAGGCGCGTACATGCGCCACAGCGCCCGCTCCAGGTCCTTGCCCATCTGCGTGCTGTCCTGGGTGCCGAAGCGGCACCACTCGCTGCCGACGCAGGTCTTCACCGTGCGCAGGGCCTTGGCATAGGCATGGCCCGAGGGCATGGCTATGTCCTTCCAGACGTTGACCAGGTCTTCCTTCCTGACGCCCAGCAGGTCGATGCGCTGGCCGCCGGTGACCTTGACGGTGGGGATGTTGTACTTGTCCACCGCGTCGGCAATGCGGCGCAGTTCCGCGCTCGTCGTCTCGCCGCCCCACATGCGCGGGATGACCGAGTAGCGGCCGTCCTTCTGGATGTTGGCGTGCGAGCGCTCGTTGATGAAGCGGCTCTGCGGATCGTCGACGGCCTCCTTGGGCCACGTCGAGATCAGGTAGTAGTTGATGGCCGGTCGGCAGGTGGCGCAGCCGTCGGGCGCCTTCCAGTCCAGGGCGCGAAAGACCTCTTCCTTGGTCAGCAGGTGGGCCTTGGCAATCGCGTCGCGGGCGTCCTGGTGGCTGGCCTCAGTGCAGGCGCAGATCGCCTTCTTCTTCGGCGTGGCCGAGTAGTCGCCGCCGGCCGTGAACATGATGAGCTGCTCGACCAGGCCGGTGCAGGACCCGCAGGAAGCCGAGGCCTTGGTGTGCTTGCGCACCTCGTCCAGCGTGAACAGGCCCTTGTCGCGGATGGCCTTGCAGATGCTGCCCTTGGCCACGCCATTGCAGCCGCAGACTTCGTCGGTGTCGGCCATGGCGGCGGCACGGTTGACGCCCTGATGGCCGACGTCGCCGATATTGGCGCCGGCCTCGCCGAACATCAGCTTGTCGCGGATGTCAGCGATCTTGCGGCCCTCGCGCAGCAGCTTGAAATACCAGCCGCCGTCCACTGTGTCGCCGTACAGGCAGGCGCCGACGAGCTGGTCGTTCTGGATGACGAGCTTCTTGTAGACGCCGGCGAAGGGGTCGCTCATGACGATCTCTTCCGTGCCCTCGCCGCCGGTGAAGTTGCCGGCGCTGAAGAGATCGATGCCCGTCACCTTGAGCTTGGTGCTGACCGAGGAGCCCAGGTAGCGGCCGATGCCGAACTGGGCCAGGTGGGTGGCGCAGACCTTGCCCTGCTCGAACAGCGGCGCCACCAGGCCATAGGCGATGCCGCGATGGGCCGCACATTCGCCGACCGAGTAGACGCGGGGGTCGGTGACCGTCTGCATGGTGTCGGTCACGACGATGCCGCGGCTGCAATGCAGGCCGGCCTTCTCGGCCAAGGCCGTGTTGGGGCGGATGCCGGCGGCCATGACGACGAGGTCGGCGGGCAGTTCCGTGCCGTCCTTCAATTGCACGGCGCGTACGCGCCCGGCCTCGTTGCCCAGCAAAGCCTGGGTCTGGGTGCCCAGCGCGAACTTCAGGCCGCGGTCCACCAGGGACTTGCGCAGCAGGTCGCCGGCGACCGGGTCGAGCTGGCGCTCCATCAGCGTGTCCACCAGATGAATGACCGTCACCTGCATGCCACGCAGCATCAGGCCGTTGGCGGCTTCCAGGCCGAGCAGGCCGCCGCCGATGACGACGGCATGTTTGTATTGCGTGGCTGCCTCGATCATCGTGTTGGTGTCGGCGATGTCGCGGTAGGCGATGACGCCTTCCAACTCCTTGCCCGGCACCGGCAGCACGAAGGGGTTGGAGCCGGTAGCGATCAGCAGGCGGTCGTATTCGGCCCCAATCTCTTCGCCCTTGCCGTCGGCCGCGATGACGCGGCGGCGCACGCGGTCGATCTCGGTGACCGTCTTGCCCAGATGCAGGGTGATGCCGTTCTCCGCGTACCAGGAGAGCGGGTTGAGGATGATCTCGTCGATCGTCTGCTCGCCGGCCAGCACCGGCGACAACAGGATGCGGTTGTAGTTGGGATGGGGCTCGGCGCCGAAGACGGTGATGTCGTAGAGATCGGGCGTGATCTTCAGCAGCTCTTCCAGCGTGCGCACGCCGGCCATGCCGTTGCCCACCATCACAAGCTTCATCTTCTTCATCTCGACCTCGTACCGCAAAGCTGGTCTGCCCTTTGCTTTGCAAGGCATGTGCCAGCGAAGAAGCTGGCCTCCAGCCCGGCCGCAGCGTGAAAAACGACTGGCGGCGCCCCACGCCGAAGCGCTCGCTAGCACGGTGCGGGTGCACTCATCCTTAAATTGCACCAACATGCAGCCCCTCGTCCAAGGAGTACCTTGGCCGGTCCCCCGTGGGGACGGCGATGCTTGCGGCGTTGAACCGCAAGCACATCGCCACAGGCGGGCCGGCTAGGGAGCGGCCCGGCGCTCGGCCCGCAAATCACTGATACGACTCCCACGCATGCGCTTTGAACTCGATACCGGCCTGTCCAGCCTGCAGGGCAAACGTCCTCGCAACGAGGACTTTGCCGGTGTGCAGGCGCCAGCGCCCCACGAGGCCGAACGCGGCTGGGTGGCGGCGCTGGCGGATGGCGTCAGCGGTGGTGGCGAGGGGCTGATGGCCGCCCAGACCTCGGTGATGAGCCTGCTGCGCGACTTCCATGGCGTGCCGGCCGACTGGGACAGCAGCGTGGCCCTGGATCGCCTGCTTGGCCACCAGAACGCCTGGCTGGTCGCCCACAACCGACGCCCTGGCGCCGATGGCCAGCCGCGCGAAGCGCTGACGACACTGACCGCCGTCGCGCTGCGTGGGCGCCGCTATGCGCTGGCCCATGTCGGCGACAGCCGCGCCTGGCTGCTGCGTGACGGCCAGTGCCTGCTGCTGACCCAGGACCACCGCATGGAGAGACGCGACTTCGCCGGCCTGACGCGCGCCCTGGGCCTGGACGATGCGCTGCGCCTGGACCACAGCGCCGGTGAGCTGAAGGTGGGCGACCGCCTGCTGTTGACCAGCGATGGCGTGCATGGCGCGCTGCGCAGCCGCCAGATTGCCGATGTGCTGCGCACGACGGAGGGCGCCCAGGCCGCGGCCGACGCCTTGACCGCATCGGCACTGGCCGCCGGCAGCAGCGACAACGCGACGGCGCTGGTGCTGGACATCAAGGATCTGGCCGACCCCGGCCTGAACGATTTGGCCGCTCTCGGTCGCACCCTGCCCAGCCCCGGACCGCTCGGCGTGGGCGCGATGCTGGACGGCTACCAGGTCACCGCCGTTGTTGCCGACAACGGCGTGCATCGCCTGCTGCAGGCGCGCGAGCTGGCATCGGGTCGGTTGGTGGCCTTGAAGATGCTGCGCCCCGGCCGCGCCGACGACCCCGAAGAGCGTGCCATGCTGGCCCACGAGATCTGGCTGGGCCTGCGCCTGGCCGAGGCGCCACGACAGCGCCGCCGTGGCGGCGAGAGCGGCTTCGTGCGCGTGCATCCGCCGGCCGATGGCGCCACCCATTTCTATGCTGTCTTCGACTGGCATGGCGGCCACACGCTGGAGCAGCTGCTGGCCAAGGGGCCGCTGGACGTCGCGCAGGCCATGGCCCTGGCGAGCGCCGTGGCGCGTTCCTTGAGCCTGCTGCATGCGGCCGGCGTTGTTCACCGCGACATCAAGCCGGCCAACCTTCACCTCGGTGACGACGGCCAATGGCGGGTGCTGGACCTGGGCGTGGCCCTGAGTGCGCGCGCCCCCGCGGCCTCGCATGAGCTGCATGCCGGCACGCCCAGCTATATCAACCCCGAGCAATGGCAGGACCCGCCGCGGCCGGCCGATGCCGGCTCCGACCTGTTTGCGCTGGGCGTGACGCTCTACCAGGCCCTGACGGCCAAGCTGCCCTATGGCGAGATCGAGCCCTATCAGCTGGCGCGCTACAAGCGCGAGCCGGCCAGCGTCAGCCGGCTGCAGCCCAGCGTGCCCATGCCGCTCGATCGTCTCGTCATGCGCGCCATCGCCCGCGAGGCCAAGTCCCGCTTCGAGACGGCGGATGAATTGCTGCTGGCGCTGGAGCGATTGGCGGCGCGGGATCAGCCTGTGTCCGCCCGCTCTGCGCGTCCGCGCGAGACCGCCGTGTCGGGCTGGCAGATCGCCTTCGGCCTCTCCGTGATCCTCAACCTGCTGTTGATCGCCTGGCTGGCTTTTCTGCCGCGCTAGCGAATCAGAGGCCGAGCCGGTCGCGGTTGATGGCCTGGACCTGGACGTCGAAGCTGCAGATGCCGCGCGTCGTCTCGCTCGTGAACTCCACAGTTCCGACCGCGTGAGCGACCGTGTCCCGCACCTCGAACTGGGTGATGTGGAACTTGCCGCCGCTCACCTTTTCGCGCTGGCCGCGTACGTTCACGAGGGAGCGCCAACCCGGCTCCAGCGACAGTGCGTAGTCGCCGGGCTTGGTCACGTCGGCGGTCTTCAACTCGATGCTGTTGGTGTCGCCCTCGCTGTCGTCCAGCGTCAGCAGGCGGAACAGCGACAGCTTGCCGTTGGCGTCGCGCCTGCCCGCGGGCGAGTGGCTCAAATCGGCCAGACTGTCGGAGACATTGATGGCGGCGCTGCCGAACTTGCAGCTGACGCCGGCCTGGGCGCTGGCCGCGAGGGCGAGGAGGGTGGTCGCGATGAAGATTCTCATGCGCCCCAGTGTGCCGGGCGATCCGCGCCCGGCTGTCCCTCGCCCGAGGGGCAAGGGCCGCTCAGACGCGCTGGTAGTTCACCGGCTCCGCATCCGCGGCCATGGCGGCCGCGCGACGGGCCCGCCCACCCTTCTCCGCCCAGGTCCGCGTCCAGCGGATCTGCATGATGCGCATGACGAAGAGCATCGCCACAGCCAGCACGGCGAAGACGACAAAGCCCCACATATAGGTGCCGGCATGCTGCTTGGACGTGCCCATCAAGTTGGGCACAAGGCCGCCACCCAGGGCGCCGATCTCGCCGATCATCGAACCGGCCACAGCCGTCGCCGCGGGCCAGCGCAGCGGCACCAGCTGGAAGAGGGCGCCATTGCCTGCGCCCAGTGCGGCGAAGCAGACGATGAGCAGCAGCGTCGTCAGCACCAGTGAGCCGCTGGCCAGGCCCACGCCGGCCAGGCTGATGGCGACGACGACCAGCACCAGCGTCAGCACATTGACGCCGCCGAAGCGGTCCGACAGCGCACCGCCGACGACGCGCACCGCCGCGCCCATGAAGGCCGCCAGCATGGTCAGCTGGCCGGCCTGCACCTTGGAGACGCCGAACTGGTCGTAGTAGTAGGTGGGCAGAAAGGTCGTCAGGCCGATGAAGCCGCCGAAGGTCACACCATAGATCAGGCTGAAGGCCCAGCCGTCCTTCTCGAACAGGCAGGCCACATGCTCGCGCAGCGAGGCGTGCGAGTCGACATCGGGCGGCTCCTTGGCGAAGACGACCATGACGACCATGGGCACCAGGATGGCCGCGGCCGCGAAGGCATAGACCGTCTGCCAGCCATAGGCCTGGGCCAGCGGGGGCGCCACCAGCACCGACACGGCGGTGCCGACATTGCCAGCGCCCACCAGGCCCATGGCCAGGCCCTTGTATTGCGGCGGGAACCAGCCCGAACCCAGGCTCAGGGCCACGCCGAAGCTGGCGCCGGCAATGCCCAGCAGCACGCCCATGGCCAGCAGGTCGTCATAGCTCTTCACCATGAAGAAGCCGTAGAGCATGGCGATGGCGATCATGCCCATCTCGACCAGCGTCGCGTTCTTTCGGCCGATGTATTGCGACAGCAGGCCAAGCGGAAAGCGCATCAGCGCGCCGGCCATGATGGGAATCGACAGCATCAACCCCTTCTGGGCCGGCGTCAGCTGGTAGGTCTCGCTGATGAAGGGAGCGAGCGCGCCATTGAGCACCCAGATGCAGCAGGAAAACGCGAAATACAGAAAGGCGGCAAACAGCGTGGGGCTGTGGCCGGCGTTTTTGAAGTTTTGCAGTGCGGACATCTGGGGCTCGATCTTGCTGACCGCAAGCGCCCATAGCCGCCCACCGGTCGTGCCTGGGCGGCAGGACGTCACGGCGGGAGGGCGCACGCACCATTGCGAGCACCATGCGCCGATACTCGCAAGCGCCATGCCACAGCATTTCGTGCAGGCCGGCAAGGCTGCTGGCCTGTTTCTTGCGCCGTTTTGGGGCGTGACTCCCGAAACCATGTCCGATACCGTCGCCGCCTCTCTGTCGCCCAGGCTGTTTTGCAGCCCTGAACTGCCCCCGCAAGCCGCCGCCTTGCAGGCCCAGGACTGGTCGCTGTGCACCGTTTCCGAGCTTGCTGACCCGGTCGACGGGCCGGCTCTGGGCCTGCTCTGGTGCCCGGATCGCACCGCCTTGGCGCAGTTGCTGCACTCCGATCGGGCCTTCGGCCTGCCGGTGGTGCTGCTGTCGCCGGCGCCGGACGAGGCCGAACGCCGTGCCGTGCTGGCCCGCGGCGCCGTGCAATGGCTGCCTGTCGATGTCGACGCCGGCGTGCTGGCCGAGGTCCTGCTGTGGGCCCGTGACCTGGTGGCCCAGCAGCAGGCACGCGAGCAGGCTGTCCAGGCCCGGCTCGATGAACGCAAATGGACGGAGCGGGCCAAGGGTCTGCTGATGCAGGCCCGCGGCATCGACGAGGCCGCCGCCTTCGCCCTGCTGCGCAACACGGCGATGCAAACCCAGTCCAAGCTGCCCGAGGTGGCGCGTGGCGTCGTGCACACCAGCGAGCTGGCCGAAGCCCTGGAGCGCGCCGGCGCCCAGCGCATGCTGAGCCAGCGCCTCGTCAAGCTGCAGGCCCTGCGCCAGTGGCCGAAGCTGTCGCCGCCGGAGCGGCGCGAAGCGCAAGCTCTGCTGGATGCGTCGGCTGAGCGCGTGGCCGGCAATCTGGCGCGGTTGGGTGAGCTGCTGCGCAACGATCTGGTGGAAGAGTTGTCGGCGGTGTCGGTGGCATGGGCGCAGCTGGATGCCGCCCTGGCCAACCGCCAGCCTGACCTGGCGCGCAGCGATCGTGCGGCGCAGCGCTTGCTGGAGAGCAGCGAGGCCCTGGTGGCCAAGTTGTCCGAGCGTGCGGGGCAGCGGCCGGTGGGGCTGCTGGCCCAGGTCACGCGCCTGCGGCTGCTCAGCCAGCGCCTGGCCAAGGAAGGGCTGTTGGCCCAGGTCATACCGGGGCATGACACCAGCGGGCTGGCGGCTGGCTTGGACGAGTTCATCAAGGCCTACGACGAGGTGCGCGCCGCGCCTTTGGCGGGGCCTGCGTTGCAGCCGGCATTTGCGGCGGTCGATGAAGCCTGGCTGCTGCTGCTGCGTGGCCTGCGGGTGGAGCAGGGCGATGCGGTGCAGCGCATGCACCAGGGCAGCGAGAGGCTGCTGCAGGCGCTGGAGGCGTTGATTCAGGCGTTGCAGGGGTCGTTGCAGTTGATCTTGGGGTGAGATGGGGTTGGGTTGCTTTTGCGAAGAGCGCTGCTGATCGATGCATTGCCGGGAGTCCGTCCCGGCGGCCGGGTAACTTTCTTCTGCGGGGCCAGAAGAAAGTCACCAAAGAAGAGGCCCTGAGTTCACACCAGCACCACAGGCCATCACTGCGCATGGCAACAGCCGCTTGTAGAGCGGGAAGAAGCGACCCGCTGCGCTCTCGCTGCTGACCCTATGGACAGCACCAAAGATCGGACTACCAGGCCGCTGAACGCGCGGCTGCACGCCGGGCTCACGAGAAATGCCAAATGCAGCGTCGCTCGGGCGACGCGGCTGTTCTGTATTTCCTGATGAGCCCGGCGTGCAGCCGGCGTTAACGGTGGTGAAGCGGCGGTCAATGATGCTCGTCACAGGGACAGCAGCGAGAGCGCAGCGGGTCGCGTGTAGGCACGGCCCAACTTCGAGCATCGCGAGCGCCTAATCCCACTCGAGTGCGGATTGCATTCAGCGCTCCTCTTTTGGTGACTTTTCTCTGGCGCGTCAGAGAAAAGTTACCCGCCCTGCCGGGGCGGACTCCCGGCTCACTGCACCGAGTCGAAAGGACAAGCGCCAAAGCATCCAACCCGCGTATGTCAACCCCGACACAATCTGCCGATCCCCCCGATACATCCGAGCGATGCAATGCACTCCATCCCACCTCGATGGAGAAATGCAATGCAACACGATCACGACCAGGGCCTGGCCCATGACATCAGCCGCCTGCACGAACAGGCTTTCGAGCGCCGCGTGGCGCTGCGCTGGCTGCTGGGCGCAGGCGCCATGTCGCTGACGGGCGCAGGCGCGATGACGCTGGCCGGCTGCGGCGGTGGCGGCAGCAGCGAGACGACGTCGACAAGCAGCGATTCGTCCTCGGGCTCTTCCGGCTCCAGCAGCGGCGGCAGCACGGGCGGCTCGACCACGACGACAACCTGCTCCGTCATCCCGAGCGAGACCGAGGGCCCCTACCCGGGCGATGGCTCCAACAGCGCCAACGGCAGCGTCGCCAATGTGCTGGCCCTGTCGGGCATCGTGCGCAGCGACATCCGCTCCAGCATCGGTGGCGCCAGCGGCATTGCCACGGGCGTGCCGCTTCAGGTCATCATCGAGCTTGTGAACACCAACGCCTCCTGCGCCGACCTGTCGGGCTATGCCATCTACCTGTGGCATTGCGACGCGCTGGGCCGCTACTCCATGTACTCCAGCGGCGTGACCGGCGAGAACTATCTGCGCGGTGTGCAGGCCACGGCCAGTGACGGCACTGCGAGCTTCCAGACCATCTACCCGGGCTGCTATTCGGGCCGCGTGCCCCACATCCACTTCGAGGTCTACCGCAGCACGACAACGGCCACCAACTGGAACAACAAGCTGCGCACCTCGCAGCTGTGCTTCCCGTCCGACACCAACAGCGCCGTCTACGCCACCAGCGGCTACGGCAACAGCGCCGCCAACAACAATGCCATCAGCCTGTCGACCGATGGCATCTTCAGCGACGGCTATTCGACACAGATGGCCACCATGACCGGCTCGGCCGCGGCCGGCTATGTGGCGCGTTTGAAAGTAGGCATTTCGGTATGAATGGACACTGCCTGGTCGTCGATGACGACGCCGAGATCTGCACCAGCCTGACTGCCTATCTGCAGGGCTTTGGCTGGCAGGTCAGTGCGGCGGCCGATGGCCAGGTGATGCGGCAGGTCCTGTCGGCGGTCAAGGTCGATGCCATCGTGCTGGACCTGATGCTGCCCGGTGAAGACGGCCTGTCCCTGCTGCGCTGGCTGTCCACCCAGGCGGACGCGCCACCGGTGCTGATGCTGACGGCACGTGGCGACACCATGAGCCGCGTCATAGGCCTGGAGCTGGGCGCCGACGACTACCTGGCCAAGCCCTTCGAGCCGCGTGAACTCGTGGCCCGCCTGCAGGCCCTGGTCAGGCGCGCCAGCAAAGGCCAGGCCACCGGTTTGGAAGACGATGCGCGCCTGCTGCGCTTCGGCCGCTGGCGCTTCGACCGCATGACGCGACAGCTCATCAACGAGGAAGACGTCGGCATCGCGCTGTCCAGCGCCGAGTTCCGGCTGTTGGCGGCCTTTGTGCAGCGACCCGGGCGGGTGCTCAGCCGTGACCAGCTCATCGAGCTGACCCGGGCGCCGGGCGTCGAGGTCAACGACCGCAGCATCGACCTGGCCGTGTCGCGGCTGCGCGCCAAGCTGGGCGACACGGCCCGCGAGCCCAGCACCATCCGCACCGTGCGCGGTGAAGGCTATCTGTTCGACGCCGAGGTGAGCCCTTGCTGAAAGCCCTGAAGAACTGGGACCGCCTGGGCCTGCGGCTGTTCCTGCTGATGTGGGTGGCCCTGACCGTCAGCCACCTGGCCGCCTGGAGCCTGGTCACCCAGGCCGTGCGCGGCTTCGGTGACATGCCCGGCCCACCGCCGATGCGCTCCGAAGGCCGGCCCGCCATGCCACCGCCTCGCGACGAGGGGTTTGGCAATGGCCCGCCGCCGCGCCGCGAGCCCGGCGCCCAGATGCCGGGCCGTCTGCCCACCTTCCCGTCGCTGCCACCGGCCTCACTGCCCTGGCGCACCGGCCTTGTCGACTACGGCGTGCGCCTGCTCGTCATCGCGTTGGCAGCCTGGTGGGGCTCGCGCTGGCTGGCCCGGCCGGTGCGCCGACTCGTCGCCGCCGCCCAAGGGCTGACGCCGGCCCTGGCCCAGGGGCGGCCGGCGCCCGAGTTGAACGAGGACGAGGGCACGCGCGAGGTGCGCGATGCCGCGGCCGTCTTCAACCGCATGGCGGCCGAGCTGAGCGGTCAGTTCGAGGAACGCGGCCTGATGATCGCGGCCATCTCCCACGACCTGCGCACACCGCTGACGCGCATGCGGCTGAGGCTGGAGACGGGCGAGGTCGAGCCCGGCGTGCGCGAACGCTGCGTGGAGGACATCCGCGAGATGAACCGGCTGGTGGAGAGCGTCATCGAGGTCTTCCGCCCCGCTGATACGGCCGAGCCGCAACGCGTCGACCTGTCGGCCCTGGCCCAGTCGGCCGTCGACGACCTGGCCGAGACCGGTGCGCAGGTCAGCTTCGAAGGCCCATCCGCCGTCGTCAGCGCCGACCCGGTCGCGCTGCGCCGTGTGGTCGACAACCTCGTCGGCAATGCGCTGCGCTATGCCGGCAATGCCCGCGTGCGCGTCGACCTCGCAGCCGGCGAAACGCGGCTGGTGGTGGAGGACGACGGCCCCGGCATTCCCGAGGCCGAGCTGGAGCGTGTGCGCCAACCTTTCCGCCGCGTCGAGGGCTCGCGCAACCGCGCTACGGGGGGCACCGGCCTGGGCCTCTACATCGCCCAGCAACTGGTGCGGCGTCAGGGCGCGCTGCTGGTGCTGGCCAACCGGCCCGAGGGGGGCTTGCGGGCCGAGGTCGTTTTCTAGGCGGCCTTGGCGTACCGCGCTGGCGGCTGCCCGACATGGCGCGTGAAGGCCACGCTGAAGGTGCTGGCCGAGCTGTAGCCGACGCGCTCGGCGACGGCAGCCACGCCGAGGTTGTCGTCGCGCAGCAGCTTGCGCGCCAGCGCCATGCGCCAGGCCATCAGATAGGCCATGGGTGCCACGCCCACGGCGCGGCTGAAGCGCTCGAAGAAGGCCGAGCGAGACAGCGCCGCCTCCTTCGCCAGCGACTCCACCGTCCAGGCCCGCGCCGGCTGGGCGTGCAGGCCGCGCAGGGCCGCGGCCAGGCGGATGTCGGCCAAGCCGCGCACGAGGCCCGGTGAGGCGGCGAGGCTGGGTGCGCAGCGCAGTGCCTCGATCAGCAGCACCTCCAGCAGCCGCGCCAGCACCTCCTGCCGCGCCGGGCGCTCGGCGCGGGTCTCGTCGATGAGCAGTTGCACCAGGGCCGCCAGGCGCGGCTCGCCGCGCACGTGCACGAGCTGAGGCAGCAGCGACACCAGCAGGGCTGCATCCGGCGAGCCGAACTGGCAATGGCCCACGAGCAGGCGCACGTCGGGCGGGCCTTGCGGATCTCCCACGCGATAGCTGCCGTCGGGCAACTGGGTGGGCTGGGTGTCGGGCAGGTCGGCCGCGGGCGGCTCGAGGCTGCTGTTCGTGAAGGGCTGGGCGGCCGGCACGAGCACGAAGTCGCCTGCCTGCAGCTCCAGCGGCGCCTGCCCGTCGACGGCCAGCCGGCAGCCGCCTGCCAGCACGACGGCATAGAAGGGCAGGCCGGCTTCGGCGCGCCGCACGCGCCAGGCGCCGGCACCGGCCACGACCTTGGAGAAGCGTGCGCCGGGCTGGAGCAGCTCGACGACCTCGCTGAGGGGATCGACCACGGCAGGACGATTGCGAATGTTTTATGGACTTTGAATTGTATTCAGTCCTGCGCTGGCGGCCTAACCTGAGGACATTCGCAACCCCCTTGGAGTTCTCCCATGAAAACCGTCTTGATCACCGGCTGCTCGTCCGGCTTCGGGCTGGAAACCGCCCGCCTCTTCCTGGACCGCGGCTGGCAGGTCGTCGCGACGATGCGCCAGCCGAACGATGACGTGCTGCCCTGCAGCGAGCGTCTGCGCGTGCTGGCGTTGGATGTGACCGACGCGGCCAGCATCCGCGCCTGCCTCGACGCCGCCGGGCCCATCGATGCCCTGGTCAACAACGCCGGCATCGGCCTGCTGGGCGCGCTGGAAGGCATTCCCGTCGAGCGCATGCGCGAGCTCTTCGAGACCAACACTTTCGGCACCATGGCCATGGCGCAGGCCGTGCTGCCGCAGATGCGCGAGCGCCGGGCCGGCGTCATCGTCAATGTGACGTCCAGCGTGACGCTGAAGGCCCTGCCCCTGCTGGCCGTCTACACGGCGAGCAAGGCGGCGGTGAATGCCTTCACCGAGGTGCTGGCGCTGGAGCTGGCGCCGTTTGGCGTGCGAGCCTCCCTCGTGCTGCCGGGCCGCGCGCCCACCACCCGCTTCGGCGAGAACGCGCGCTCGCGCATGGACGGCAGCATTCCCGAGGCCTATGCCGAACTGGCGGGGCGCGTGTTCGCCGAATGGGCGCAGCAGCCGGCCGATCAGGTCACGCAGGCGCAGGATGTGGCCGAGGCGGTCTGGCGTGCGGCCACCGATCCGCAATGCCCGATGCGACTGGCCGCGGGGGCCGATGCGCTGGCGCTGATGGGCTGATCAGGGCTCGCCGATGCTGGCCGCGGCCATCAGCGATTCGACGCGCCAGCCCAGGGCCGTGTAGAGGGCGCGGCCGTCTTCGGTCGCGACCAGCAGGCCGGTGTCGGCGCCCCGCGCCCGCGCAGCCTCAGCCAGGCGGACCATGGCGTAACGGCCCAGTCCGAGGCGGCGGTGCGCGGGCTCGGTGACGACCTGGTCGAAGATGGCATGCCGGCCCGCCAGGCCGACCTGGGCACGCGCGGCCAACTGGCCGTCGGCGGCGAGCAACTGGCAGGCCAGCACATCGCCCCGCTGCGTGAGTTCCGCGCTGTAGCCCGCTGCCAATGCGGGCGGGCTCTCGTCGACCAGCGGCGCGCTCATCAGGTATTCGGTGGCATGCCGTTCCCAGACGGCGGGCAGATGCAGCTCGGCGGGGGCGACCAAGGCCTTGATCCACACGCCCGGCGCGGCAATGCCTTCCGCCCAGGCCTGCACGCGCTCGGCCGGCCAGGCCGGCAGCAGGTCGCGCCGGCGATGGCCTGGCAAGCCCACCTCGATACGCCAGGCGCCGTCGCTCACGGGCATGGGTTCCGAGGTGCCCCGCGACGCGGCCCAGCCGCGGCCCCAGTCCACCAGCAAATCACTGCAATGCGTTGTCATGCGGCGAGTTTGCGCGACCCGATGCAGCGCCTTGTCAGCAGAGCCGGGGTTGCAGGCCGCGTTCGGCGCAGAAGGCTCGGTAGCCGGCCACGACGTCGGCCGTCGCGATGTGGCGCTGCACGCTGCCGTCCGCGGCCACATAGTCCACGTCGCCGCGCACGACGACATGCAGCACCAGCACCTCGTCGCCGACGGCCTCCCAGCTGTCGAGATTCCCGAGCGGCTCGTAGATGTAGTCGCCCGTGCTGACGATGCGGCCATCGTCCAGGCGGCGCTGGCCTTGCAGGTTGAGGCCATGCACCTCGCCGTGATGGCGATGCAAGCTGAGCTTGGTGCCGGGTTCCAGCCGCATCAGCTCCACCCAGCCTCCGCCTTCCAGGAACTGCAGTGGCAGCGACCACTTGCCCGGGCCCTCGGGAATCCAGGCATCCAGGCCGGCGCGCTGCAGGGCGGCGGTGACATGGGGGACGACGTGGGCCTGCAGGCCGTCCAGCGGGTGGGTCAGGGTGTTGTTCATGGTGGGTTGCCTTGGAAGCCGTTGTTGCAGGCCTTAGAGTGCCCGTCGGCATGGCTCCCAAAAAGAGCCAAAACGAAGAGAAGCTATGGATCCAAGCCTGGAACTCGATCTGCAACTTGGGGGCCGCGGCTCGCGCCTGGCCAGCCTGCACGCGGCCCTGCGCGAGGCCATCGCCAGCGGCCGCTTGGCGCCGGGTCTGCGCCTGCCGTCGTCGCGCGAACTGGCGGCCCGGGTGGGCGTGTCGCGCAACACGGCGGTGGCGGCCTACGAGCTGCTGGCGTCGGAGGGCTGGCTGGAGTCGCGCGGCGCGGGCGGCAGCTTTGTTGCCGAGCTGCCCCAGGCGGCTGTGACGGTGTCGGACCGCGCCAGCGTGGCCCCCTGGGCCGACAGCCGCTGGCTGCGCGGCGAGGGCGGCGGCTGGCCGGCCCTGCTGACCAGCGGCCCGGCGCCGGCCTATCAATTCAAGACCGGCATGCCGGAGACGGCCAGCTTTCCCTTCGACGTGCTGCGCCGCCTGCAGACGCGGGCCCTGCAGGTCGCCGCGCGCGAGCCGGCGCGCTATCCCGCCGCCCAGGGCCTGGCCGCGCTGCGCGAGGCCATCGCCGGCCATGTGTCGTCGTCGCGCGCGGTGGCCTGCACGGTCGACGATGTGGTCGTCACGGCCGGGGCCCAGCAGGCCTTCGATCTGATCGCCCGCGTGCTGGTCACGCCGGGCCGCACCGTCGCCGCCGTCGAGAACCCCGGCTACCCGCCGCTGCGCGCGGCTCTGCTGGGCGCGGGGGCGAAGCTGGCACCGGTGCCGGTGGACGCCGAAGGGCTGGTCGTCGAGGCCCTGCCGGCCGAAGCCCGCATCGTCTGCGTGACGCCGTCCCACCAGTCGCCGCTGGGCATGGCCATGTCGCTGGCGCGCCGGCGCGAGCTGCTGAACTGGGCCGCCGCGCGCCAGGCCATCGTCATCGAGGACGACTACGACGGCGAGTTCCGCTTCACGTCGCGGCCTCTGGATGCGCTCAAGACCCTGGACCGCGACGGTCGCGTCTTCTACGTCGGCACCCTATCCAAGAGCATGCTGCCGGCCCTGCGCCTGGGCTATGTCGTCACGCCAGCCTGGGCGCGGGAGGCCCTGCTGGCGGCGAAGCATGCGGCGGGCTTCGGCACTCCGGCGCTGACGCAGGCCGCAGTGGCCGACTTCATCCTCGAGGGCCATCTGCTGCGCCATGTGCGCCGCATGCGGGCCGAGTACGCCGAGCGCCGGCGCGTGCTGGAGCAGATGATCCGGCGCCACCTGGGCGACCGGGCGGCCATCTATCCGGCCATCGCCGGCCTGCACCTGGCCGTGGCGTTGCGGGACGTCGATGCGGACGAGCTGACGAGGCGCGCCTGGGCGGCCGGCGTGGGCGTCGAGCCGCTCAGCCGCTACTGGTGGGGCGAGGGCGGCCTGCAGGGCTTGGTGCTGGGCTACGGCAGCATCACGGCGGCGCGCATTCCTGAGGCCGTGAAACGGTTGGCCAAGGCACTTGGCACCCTGTGAATCGCTGAACTTGGCTCTGTGATGGATCCATCGGACTGCCTAGGCTGCAGGCCTTGGACATCACGGAGCACCCCATGGCCCATTTCATGTGCCGCACCTGCGGAACCGAGCACGCCGACAGCCTGCAGCCACCGGGGCTGTGCCGCATTTGCAGCGACGAGCGCCAGTACGTGGGCTGGCAGGGCCAGGCCTGGACGACGCACGAGGAACTGGCCGCCACCCACCGCAACCGGCTGGAGATGGATCAGGACCTGTTCGGGATCGGCATCGCGCCGGCCTTCGCCATTCCGCAGCGCGCCCTGCACCTGCCCGAGGCGCGCCTGCTGTGGGAGACCACGGCCCTGGTGACCGACGAGGCGGTGGCCGAGATCAAGCGCCGCGGCGGCGTGGAGCGCATCGCCATCTCGCATCCGCATTTCTATTCGGCCATGGTGCGCTGGAGCGAGGCCCTGGGTGGCGTGCCCATCTTCGTGCACGAGAACGACAGGCTGTGGGTCAGCCGGCCCTCGCGCTGGCTGGAGTTCTGGCGTGGCGACACGCTGGACCTGGGCCGCGGCGCCACGCTGCTGCGCTGCCCGGGCCATTTCCCCGGCAGCTCGGTGCTGCACTGGCGCGACGGCCCCAAGGGCAGGTCGCTGCTGCTGGCCGGCGATTCGCTGCACGTGGCCCAGGACCGGCGCCATGTCAGCTTCATGTACAGCGTGCCCAACCACATCCCGGCCAAGCCCGAGCATGTGCGCGAGACGCAGGCGCGCCTGCGCGGCCTGGCTTTCGACGACGTCTACGGCTTCACCTGGGGCCTGAACATCATCGGCGGCGGGCGTGCCGCGGTGGATGCGTCCTTCGAGCGCTATTTCTCGATGGTCAGCCGCTGAAACTCTTGTCCAGGGCCTTGCCTATCTCTTCGGCGACCTCGGCCTGCACGCCCAGTCGATCGGCCGCCGGCCGGTCATAGCTAGACGACCAGACGACGTAGCCGTCGTCCACGCGCACCAGGCGGGCGCTGACCCGCAGCGTGTTGTCGGAGCGGCGCACGCTGCCTTCCAGCACATGCTGCACGCGCAGCTCGCGGCCGAGCTGGGTCAAGGTCGTCTCCTTGCCCTTGTAGGAAAAGACGCGCGACAGCGCGGGGATCTTCCAGCCGGACCGATGGCTCAGCGTGTCGATGATCTGCTCGGTCATGCCGTCGGCGAAAGGCTCCTGGTCCATCGCGTCGGTCAGGTCCAGGAAGGGCATGACGGCCACCGAGTGCGCGTCGGCCGCCGGGCGCGGCCAGGGCAGCAGCCAGGCGGCGGTGCCGGCAGCAGCCACGGCTGTCAGCCCGAGGGCGGCGAGCCATTGGCGTCTGCGAGGCGGTGTTGCGACCGGCTCTGGCGGAACCTCAGGCGCAGGCGGCGCCGCGGCGGTCTCCACATCGGGTTGCGGCGTCGCCACCAGGCGATAGCCCTGGCGCGTCACGGTGGCGATATAGCGCGGCTCCCGGGTGTCGTCGCCCAGGGCGCGACGCAGGCCGGCGATGGCCTGATAGACCGAGTCGGGGCTGACGACCACGCCGGTCCAGACCTCGTCCAGCAGTTCGTCAATGCTGACGACGACGCCCGGCCGTGCCGCCAGGTGCAGCAGCAACTGCAGGGCGCGCGCGTCCGGGCGCAACGGCTCGCCGCCGCCCAGCGGCGTCAACAGGCCGCGCGCAGGGTCGACGCGCCAGTCGAGCAGGCGAAACGGGGCGGCGGTGGTGATGCGGCTGTCCATGCCGGACGCATTTTCCGCACGAAATCAGGCCCGTTCAGAAGATTTCAGCGCGTATTCAGGTCATTCAGGGGGTGGCTGACTACAACGAGCGACCTTTTCAACCGAGCAAGGAAGCTCCCATGTCCCGCCTTCATAACGTCCTGCTGGCCGCCGCCCTGGCCTGTTCCACCGTGACCGCGAACGCCGTGCCGACGACCTACAACATCGTCAGCAAGATCTCGCGCGTCAACTTCAGCCTGCTGCACCAGGGCTTCATCGACCTGATCGGCACGGTGCGCATGACGCCGGGCCGCTTCGTCTTCGACGCCGACGACTGGTCGCGCTCGTCCATCCAGGTCAGCATGCCGATCGCGTCCATCGACCTGGGCGACGCGAAGTGGAACAACCAGGTGCGCGGCGACGACTCCTGGGCCAAGCTCTTCATGGGCCCACGCCAGATCAGCTTTCGCAGCACCAAGCTGGAGAAGATCGACGGCATGCAGGGCAAGCTCTACGGCGATCTGACGCTGGCCGGCGTCACGAAGCCGGTGGTGCTGGACCTGCGCTTCAACAAGCTGGGCCTGAACCAGGTCAGCGAAAAGCCCTCGGTCGGCTTCTCGGCCCGCACGACCATCAAGCGCTCGGACTACGGCCTAGACGCCTATCTCGATCTCGTCGGCGACGAGATGACCATCCAGGTCCAGATCGAAGGCACTGAGGGCGTGGATACCGATGCGGGCAACAACATCAACGCGCTGGGGGTGAAGAGCAAGTCTTGAGGATGTGACTGCGGTGACTGCGGCGGCCCTGGCACACGGGCGAGGAGCGTCTGTTGGGAGGCGCTGCTTGATGCCTTGCCAGGTGACCGCTTTGCAGCGGTAGCAGCATGCGCACCTATAGACTTAATGTCATGTCGAGATTCCATGACCGTTCCCGCCGCCGAATCCCAAGAAGACGTTGGGCAACGCTAGCGCTCGCGCTGCTCCCGCTGACGATGGGCCTAGCTGCTTGTGGCGAACGTCAAGCCGACAAAGAAGCTCGGCTTCGTGGCGAGAGGTACGCCATTGCTAAGGCGGTATTTGAGGAGCGCTGCAAAACATCAGGCGTGCTGGTCAAGGGAGTCGTTAAGGATGTCGACGGCATCGAGTTGACTAAGCTTCGCGGAGAGATTCCTTGGGGCGGTAAAGAGTACTTCGACCCGATGTATCCCGAGGCAGCCATGGCGGCTGAACACCGAGGCGACGACTACATCAAGCAGTTCTTGATGAGCGAATTTCGAGACGCCCTTCATCCAGAGCAGCGTGGACAGCTGGCACCCCATCTAACGCACAACGTCCAACAACTCCTGCCGCCCGTGCGCGGCTATCGATTCGTCGAGTACGTCAACGACGCAGGGACTCGATTTCGATGTGAAGCGACCTGGAAAGACGGGGAGTCGAACTGGACAACCGGCCAGCATCAATGTGCCCCTGTTGCCAGTTCCAGCGCGCGATACGCACTGGACTACGAAGACATTGTTGACTCGGCAGATCGAGAACTTTGGATTGCGGGGACCAAGCTGAAAGTGATTGACAAAGCAAGCGGTGAAGTCATTGCCAAGTTGACACGCTTCGTTTGGGATAGCGGCTTTGGCGGCAGTTCTACAGGCCGTTGGCCGTGGAGTTACGCATCTACATCGGGCAGCGGCGATTGCCCCAATGTGAGCGGAGTGAAGAACGACATAAGCAGAAAGTTTGTGGACACTGTCCTGGTGCCTAGGCGCCAGGAATGACAGCTCACAGCCGATTCTGTTGAAAAACCCGATGGCAATCTGCGTCTGCTGACCTAAGTTCTTGCATCGCGGCGGCGGAGGGCAAGCAGATGATGGGTCAGAGCGGCGGCACGCAGGATCGAC